>CP128386.1:3596805-3688446 GCA_030345135.1 Chitinophagaceae bacterium DXS | reverse complement strand
GTTTGCGCAATTTTCAAATTACATGTGCTGCCTGATAACAGTAAGCGTGATCAAGGCCAGGTACTTCGTAACTCGTACTTCGTACTTATTATAAACGTTGCCGCACCTTTCACTATTCACCATTCGCTTCGCTGATTTGATGATGTCTGATTTCGTCAATTCGATCAGCCTGACTAATTTCCGTTTGCGCAATTTTCAAATTACATGTGCTGCCTGATAACAGTAAGCGTGATCAAGGCCAGGTACTTCGTAACTCGTACTTCGTACTTATTATAAACGTTCCCGCACTTTTCACTATTCACCATTCAATATTTAATGCCAATCCTCAAAACACGATTTGAAGAATTTGGTTAACCTCAGTCAAACAGAGATGACAGCATACTTTTTCATCGATAGTCCGTAGGACTTTAAGTTTAATAGAAGCCCTAACATATAGGATCTTTCTTGTCCGTCAGGACATTAATCCTTTATATTTGGTTAAAGTCCTAACGGACTATGATGTTCTCAATTCGCACATTTCTATTAAGCTTAATTCCCTACGGGAAAAATTGTTACTGCTATGAAATCTGTCATTGGCACGACAGGGGAGGCCTCCCCCAACACGAACCTGTTAAATGTTGCGAGATGTCTCCTGTCGTCGACATGACGTTCAACGCTCATCATCGCAACAAATACAGTCAACACTCTTAACGAAGGTGCGTTGTTTTACTATTCACTTCTTAACTCTTTATTCTTACCCGGAAATAAATGTTCACGCGCTTTTCACTATTGACTATTCACCATTCACTTCTCAACCTTCAGGCAGATTGTATTGATAGTAAACGTCGCTGCACCTTTCACTATTCACCATTCACTATTGACTATTGACCATCCCCATTCACCTCTCAACCCTCACATCTTTCCGCGACAACGGCATACTCATACAATGTGCACCACCGCGTGCCCTGGATAGTTCTGCAGATGGCAATAATATTAAAGTGTTATTAATGGTTTCCGGTGAAGCTTCTTTCTTTTCAAAGCGGTCAAATAGTTCTGACGCAGTGATAATATCATAACCATTCTGTATAAATCCTTTTTCAGTTTCCTTATTCCTGTCGTAGCCAACAACGACGCCGTCTTTTAAAGCTAACAAATTACAGGAATCCGTCCACTGCTCCCTTTCATCATAAGGAAAGATGTTGTTACCGCTGTAAATGATCCTAACGTCACTTTCAGGAATATTAAAATCTTCTATACTTATATTTCTTAACAGAGATTCAAGACCTGTTACCTTATGGCTGATATTGATCTCGTAGTTTTTGCCGGCGTCATAAGTTTCTTCAGTTGATTTTTTGTAACGGCGGATTTCAACGAGTTCAAATGTTTGTTTTGCCTCACTGTCATCAAGGTCGTGGTAGTATGAATATCTTGTACTGTTTTTATACTGGTTCAACATTTCAGAGAACTTGCCAAACAGTACCCATGTATCTTTTCGCACCTGTGTAAACACCGTATCAATGTGCATTTGAGCGCGGTGTTTCGGAATTTTTATTACCGTAATTTTTTCTATACCAACTGCCGGAGTTTTAAAAATAGAATGAATGATCTCATTCACAGCACTTGCTGTCGTCCGCTCACTTATGCCAATAAGCATATGTCCCGGAGCGATCATCATAACGTCACCGCCTTCAACTGATGTCTTAAAGTCACGTCTCTCTTCTTCATTTAACAGGAAGAAGCTGCTCGATTCTGATATCTCAATTATTTTTTCCTGTTTTTTTTCAAAAAGATGATAGAAAGAAATAAACTTCATCAACATCGATTCTCGTTCGCGTGCCGGAGATGCAGCGTTGCTCAACAACAGGTGGTCATGCAGCACAATGCCAATGTCCCTGGTGAAAATGAAATTCGGTAATGGCTGAAATGCCAATTGCCGTTGCTTTTTATCGGGATTATATAACACACCGCTTATAAGTACTTTAGCCAGCTCATGCGGATTTTCGATAGCATCCAGTTTCCTTTCTGTTTTAAAACTGCAACCTTCCCATGCGCATACGGCAGAAATAAGTTTAGATCTTATAGCATCCTGCTCAAGCACTTTTGCCAGAACATGTTCTGTATCCAACACTTTATCACTGTTAAAGTAGTCAGGATGATCAGGCTTATAACAGTCAGGTTGCTTTTGTTTGTCCTGCCTCTTTTCAAAACTCCGTATGTAACCGATTTTATCGGGATCAAGAAAATAGAGAAGTAGTTTGATATATTCATTGTATTCCCTGCGCATGTTGCTCAGGAAAACAGTGTCATCATATAACCATTCCTGGAATTTGCTGGGTACTATTTTGCCAATTCCTCCATCAGGGCTGTGGATTAATAATCTCTCCAGTGTTCCTATTTCAGATGTAACATGTATTGCATTCTGTGCCATAAAAAAACATTATCGCTAAACTGCCTGCCGCAAGATAAGAGATTGTAAATTCAAAATATAGTAGTTAACTAAATTGTAAATAAAGGGGGTGTGCAAGTGCAAGTCTTTTAAGTCAAAAGTAAAAAGTAAAAATTCAAAAATTATTGCCGGAAGATCTTATTATAAAAAGCAGTGTGACTGCACCGATCGTTTTTATTTTTGAATTTTTACTTTTGACTTCATTACGTTAAAGCGTTTATCTTTTCTGCCAGCGCATGATCTTTTGCTGTAACGGTATTTCCGGCATCGTGCGTGTTTAACCAAATTTCTACTTTGTTATACACGTTGCTCCAGTCAGGATGATGATTCATCTTTTCGGCTTCTAATGCAACCCTGGTCATAAAGGCAAATGCTTCCGAAAAGTTTTTGAATTCAAATTTTTTGTACAGTTTATTATCAGCTTCGTTCCAGCCTGCAGCGGTATTGCTACTCATATACAACTGTTTATAAGGTTATTTGACAATGTTGTCAGATCATATCGGGCTATTGTTGCTCTGAAGTAATTGTTACATAAACTTACGAGCTTTATAGCGTTTTTCAAATAATAGCGCAATTGTGGTACAGCTTACGGCATATGTTGAAAAGAACTTTAACCTTCAGGAGTGATTCCTTTTTTTACCAGATTGTCACTGTGCATTGATTCCAATGCTCAAAATATCAGGTGTCCCTTGTTTTTTATTTTTTCATTGGTCAGTTCGGTCACCAATTGAACCCCGGGTATTGTTTTAACAGAACGGATAAGATTATTGCAATCATCATCACACACCGCATCTCCTTTCATCAACCATAAAAAGTCAATATGTTTAAATTCAGGCAGAAGATACTCACCGTCAAAACTATTGTGATAGATATAGTGATTTAGAAAAGTATTGTTAACGTTATGCTGATATACCGGAAAAAAATAATTTCTTTCTTTCTTGCGTAAATGCACTTCTATATCTCTGTTCAGTCTGAAATTATATCCGAGAAAACTATTTAGCTGCCAGCA
Organism: Chitinophagaceae bacterium DXS; assembly: GCA_030345135.1. GTDB lineage: Bacteria > Bacteroidota > Bacteroidia > Chitinophagales > Chitinophagaceae > Danxiaibacter > Danxiaibacter flavus. Next base: position 3,685,012 of record CP128386.1, on the reverse strand, counting down.
GAAGCGATAGTTTTTAGTCACTGCAATAATTCCGAGCAATCTTGTATCCGAAAAGAAATCATCTGTAATATCATCTATGTTAAGTGTTAGTTTCATCTCGAAATATTATTCCAGCCGGGTTTAGAATTCTATATTAAATGTAATCTCCTTACTGTCTCTTGTAACGTAGAGTGTTGTTTTATCTCCTTTTTTGAAATGTTGAAGTGCTTTCATATAAGTAACAACGTCAATAAATTTGTAGTCGCCAAGCTGCGTTAAAATGTCACCGCCTTGCAAACCTGCTCTTTCTGCTATTTTGCCTTTGCTTACTCCATCAATTCTCATGCCTTTTCCTGTAAACGCATAATCGGGCATAACACCAAGCGTTACCGGTAAGTTTACTGAGCCAACTTCTTGTTCACGCGTTTGTAAGAAAGCCAGCTTGCCTTGTTTATCCGTTGCTTCTATTATATGCTGTATATAACGTAAAATACCAACTTCGCCGGTGTAGTTAATCTTGTCCCAATCGTCTGTTGATTTATGATAGTCACTGTGCGTGTTTGTGAAAAAGAACAGAACAGGGATATTCTTGTGATAGAATGAGGAATGATCACTTGGTCCCGTTCCGCTGCTGTCAAAATGGAGCACAAATCCGCCGGAATTAACAGTTGAAATCACCTGAGACCAAACAGGAGAAGTTCCATATCCGCCGATTGTAAGTTTCTTTGCGGTATCGTAACGGCCTATCATGTCCATATTAATCATGTAATTGGGAGTGATGGCGATAGTTGGATGACTAAGCCAGTATTTTGAACCTAACAATCCAAGCTCTTCCGCAGAAAATGCAATAAAGAGATAGTTGTTACTTTTTGCGCTGCTTGCTTTCAGGATCCTTGCTATTTCAATAAGACCAGCTGTTCCGCTTGCGTTATCATCCGCACCATTATGAACCTGTCCCTGCGAATCCAGTGCATTGCCATCTTCGCCAAAACCGAGATGGTCGTAATGAGCACCTATGATAATTGTATTACCCGCACTATTATTAATATATCCTATAACGTTGTGGGCTTTGCGTTGCCTGGGCTGAAGACTTACAGAAAGTTTAAGATCATAAATGCCGGTGTTGTCCGGAAAATATTTTTGTAACGCATCTTTTGTGATATAAACTACAGGAATGCCTGCAACTTCGGTAGTATCATATTTATTGAACTGAACATTATCTTCAGATGTCGAGGTATTGATAACGAGTAAAGCCTTTGCACCTTTTGCTGTTACTTTTTTTGCCTCATTCTGAATTGCATTATCAACATCAAAATGGGGATTGTTTTTATTGTCTTCAAGTATATCTTTTAAATCATAAAACCACGGTTCGCCTTTTTCCCTGACGCCAATTGAAGATGTGCCATCCGCAGAACTGTTGGCAGAAAAAGCGATGGGAATAAATTCAATACCAGGTTTTAAGGCAGCGCCGTTAACAGATAAAGTTGTGGTTTGACGATCGTATTGTTTGCCTTCATTAATATCAAACTCCTGTACAAAGTTGTTGTCTCCTTTGGGTTCTAGTCCAACGGTTCCGAACTGACGGCTTATGTAATCCATTGCGTCCAGTTCTCCCTGTGTGCCAGCTCTGCGTCCTTGTCTTGCATCATCAGCAAGATATTTTACGTGAGCCTGCAGATTTGTGAGAATCGTTTTGTTTTCTTTTTCTTCCGCCTTGCGCTGTTTCCTGCTTTGCCCAAATGTTAATACCGGAACTAAAACAATAGCCACCAATAGAATCTTCATAAATCACAATGAGTTGGTTATGTGCTGCAAAAGTAGGAAGAAGTTTCAGCTTTCAGGTGTCAGGTATCAGGTGTCAGGTATCAGGTGTAAGGGGCGAGGTATGAGGAATGAGCCATAGCGATTGACATATGAACAAGGATCGGTGGAGCGGAGTGAAGATCCAAAACATTACGACCAACTTTTGCAGCTGTTCAATGCCATACCCTCGCACCTTGCCCTCCCGTCCCAAACCCTATGCCTTACACCTTAGGCCTCAAACCTGATACCTTACGCCTGATACCTGCTCCCTCACACCTCTCCCCGCCTTTTCCCAATCTCGTAATGTTATTCTCGGAATTGACGTTACTTTGCATCATTTAGATTGAATGTTTTAACAGCAGTGTGGTTTGGCGACTGCCTGCAATTCAAAAGAGACAGGTTTGGCTTTACAAAATATTAATATAGCCCTGGTCGGCAACCCCAACAGCGGTAAATCATCTCTGTTCAACGCACTTACCGGGCTTAACCAAAAGGTGGGAAATTTTCCGGGGGTTACTGTTGATAAGAAGACAGGCGAGAGTAGACTGGATGATAATCTGCAGGCTTCCATTATAGACCTGCCGGGAACTTATAGTCTTTACCCAAGAAGGGCAGATGAGTGGGTTGCTTACCGCGTGTTAATGCATGCCGACGAAGACAATGTAAAACCTGATCTGATATTACTTGTAGCCGACGCGAATAACCTTAAACGCAATCTTTTATTCTGCAGCCAGATCATAGACCTGAAAGTGCCAGTGGTAATTGCGCTCACCATGATGGATCTTGCCCGCAAAAAAGGTATTGAAATCGATGTTCCTGGTTTGGAAAGAGAATTAGGCGTTCCGGTGGTTGTGGTAAATCCAAGGAAAGACAAGGGCATTGCACAATTAAAGAAGGCGCTTGTTCAAACAGGTAAGCATCAGTATCATCCGCCGCAAAGAGATTTTATCGGGAACAGGGAACTTGCGCCCGCTGCAGTGGAAGGGATGCAAAAGTTGATTCCACATCTAAGTGAATACGCGTCTATTCATTACCTGATTAATCATGAGAATTTTCCTCTGGCTCCTGAATTACAGGATGCAATTGAACAGACGGAAATAGACAACAAATTCAATCCTACAAAAACTCAGGCAGAGGAAATTATGCAGCGCTATGGCCGCATAAAACAAATAATGCAGAAAAACGTGGTAGAGCCTGACCCTTTGCAAAAAAAATTATTCACAGAAAAACTTGATAACGTTCTTCTCCACCGGTTCTGGGGGTACATTATTTTGTTGTCAGTTCTGTTCTTGTTGTTTCAAAGTATTTTCTGGCTGGCGCAGTATCCGATGGATGCTATTGACTGGGGCTTTGCAGAAGTGAGCGGCTGGCTGAACAATACTTTGCCCGAAACATGGTGGAGCGATTTGCTGGTGAATGGAATTATAGCAGGGCTTAGCGGCATACTGGTTTTTGTGCCGCAGATCATGATCCTGTTTGGCTTGATTACAATACTAGAAGACACGGGCTACATGGCGCGTATTAGTTTTTTAAGCGATAAGCTAATGCGTAAAGTTGGTCTGAATGGGAAAAGTGTAATGCCGATGATCAGCGGTTTTGCTTGTGCAGTGCCGGCTATCATGAGTACACGCAATATTGAAAATAAAAAAGAACGGCTGCTTACCATAATGGTAACGCCGTTGATGAGTTGTAGTGCGAGACTTCCTGTGTTTACCATCCTTATCAGCCTTGTTGTTCCTTCGAAATATTATTTGGGATTTTTAAGCTTACAGGGTTTTGTAATGATGGGACTTTACTTGTTGGGTGTTGTTATGGCGCTCATCGTAAGCTACGTGTTGAAGTTTGTTGTTAAGATGAAAGAGAAAAGCTTTTTCATTCTTGAATTGCCGGTGTACCGCGGTCCGCGCTGGAAGAATGTCGGCATCACTATGATTGAAAAGGCGAAAATATTTGTGATGGATGCAGGACGGGTTATCATGGTGATAAGCTTGTTGTTGTGGGTATTAAGTTCCTATGGTCCTTCTCAAAGAATGCACAATGTGGATGAGAAGTATGCAGCTATAAAGCAACATGCAAGTACAGAACAGTTGGCTGAAATAAACAAGCAATATAATTCTGAGAAGCTACAGAATTCTTTTGCAGGTATCCTTGGAAAATCAATCGAACCTGTAATTGCTCCACTCGGATTTGACTGGAAGATTGGCATAGCACTAATTACATCATTTGCTGCGCGGGAAGTATTTGTCGGCACTATGGCTACCCTCTACAGTGTAGAGGAAACGGATGATCTTTCTCTTAAACAGAAAATGCATAATGCCGTTCGCGAGGATGGAACAAAGGTGTACACGTTGCCGACGGCCCTATCGCTGATGGTGTTTTATGTGCTTGCGATGCAGTGTATGAGCACGCTGGCCGTAGTAAAGAGAGAAACACGAGGCTGGAAATGGCCCGCCATACAACTCGCGTACATGACATTCCTGGCTTACGTGACCAGTCTCGCGGTGTTCCACATTTTTTAAGGAATTATTCTCGTTCTGAAGATATCAGAAGGCCCACGTTTCATTTGATGCGCGGGCCTATTCATTCAAATACTTCCATACTAAGGCTGAAATCTTCCTTGTCATAACCCAGGCTTCATTTGTTGGCTCCCAGCTATTGTCCTTATTATTTTTTGTAAAGATGCTTAGTATGTAAGGTGCTTTCTTGCCGTTTACGTAAAGTATTTCATTCCGGCTGGCATCTACGGCGCCATTTTTATCTGCCACAAAAACACCTGCCGGAATTTGAGAGATTGCTTCTTCATCCCAGTATTGACGGCTGAGCAAGCGAAGCATTTTATCGCTGGCCTCTTTTGTAAATACACGTCCGTTAACTATTTGCTCCATTACCCATGCAATTTCGCGGGGTGAGGTTTGCCCCCATCCGTAGACCGACCTGTTTTGTTCCCTTCCGGGCGTGCGACTGTTCACGCGCGTACTCTTTAATCCCATGCTGTCAAGTATCTGGTTAATGCGCGTTCCGGAACCCGAAAGGCCTTGTAGCCACAAGCTCGCACAGTTATCACTAATAGTAAGCATCAGCATCATTACTTTACTCAGTTCAATTTGGGATCCTTCCTTAAAATTTGAAAGAATATCATCCCCTTCGCTATAATACAAGGAGTCTTTATAGACAACTCGTTGATGGTATTTCAGCTCTCCATCCTGAATCTTACGCATGATGCCTAGCAAAATGGGGATCTTGACAATACTTGCGGTCGGAAAAACAGTGTCAGCATTGATGGCAACGATCTTGTTGTGTTTGAGATCATGCACGTAAACACCAACATCGCCGTTAAATCCTTTAATGATCTCATTGATCTGTGTTTCTAACTTTTTGTCCGTTTTTTGTGAATAAGCAGTTACGCATACTAATGCAAGCAGGGCGGTCATCAATTTTCTCATGGATGTTAAGTTAGCAATTTTATGGAAAGAAGAAGACCCAAGAACACAGGATATTTCTTTTCGGGGAACCACTAAGCCACAAAAACACTAAGGAGCACTAAGTATAGATTTTAATATTCCTTTGCCTTGTTTGATGCTCTTCACGTATTTGTGGCTTTCCAAAATCCCGTGATTCTTTTTGTGCTCTTCGTGCCTCGGTTTCAAAAAAACTTTGTACTTCTTTGGTCTTCGAGTCTTTGTGGCAAAAAAGCCGCGTTCCATTGTGTCGCCTGTGCCTCCGTGGTTCCGCAAAAAACGTTCTACACAAATTGTTAAGGTTGTTATAATATATTTGAATCGTTTTATTTTTATTCCTTCTATAAGAATTAAGCAATCTCGTAATATGAAGCATGTAGTTTTTAAAAGAGGCCTGTTGTTTACCATTTTCTGTGCAGGACTTTTTTCTTTTGCCAAAGCGCAAACTGCGTTGGATACAGCCATGGCCAGATATGGAAGTGATTATTTACAGGAACGTGTATATATACAATTTGACAAAGGGTTATATTCTCCCGGAGAAACTATTTGGTTTAAAGCCTATCTGATGGCAGGCATTGAAAATTCCGAAATAAGTAAAAGTTTTTACATTGACTGGACGGATGCTGACGGCAATCTCATCCAACATACATCGTCGCCCATTATTGAATCTTCAGCGCGTGGTCAGTTAGACATACCGGCCGGCTATACCGGAAAGATCATCAATGCAAGGGCATATACTAAATGGATGTTGAACTTCGACACTGCATTTCTTTTCAATAAAGCAATAAGAATAGCACCAAAGAAAGCTTCTGCGGGTACTGCACAGCCGGTTAAGTTTAAGTCTCTCATTCAGTTTTTCCCGGAAGGAGGCGATTTAATTGAAGGCATTTCTTCAAAAGTTGCATTTAAGGCTACGAACGAGATAGGAGAGCCGGTAAAAGCAAAGGGTACCATTGTCAGCAGCAAAGGCGAGACCGTTGGCAAATTTGCAAGTGTACATGATGGCATGGGTGTATTTACGCTGGAACCTGCGGCAGGAGTAACTTATAAAGCCAAATGGACAGATGACGCAAACAATGCTTATGAAACACCGTTGCCTGCAGCTAAAACTTTCGGAGCAACTGTCGCTATCATCCCCAGCCAGGGCAAGGCTAACTTTCTTATTAAAAGAAGTGAAAATGTTCCGGCCGCTTTAAAACAACTGCATATTATTGCAACCACTTACCAGCAGTTGGTATATAAGGCCAATGTAAGGCTGGAAGAAACATCCGCTATCGGAGGCTCAATTCCTACAGCACAATTGCCAAGCGGTATCCTGCAGGTTACATTGTTTGATGATTCATACACTCCCGTGGCAGAACGTATTTGTTTTGTGAACAACAACGACGCAATATTTAAACCGAATGTCGATTTTTATTCATTAAATCTTGGCAAACGTGGCAAGAATACATTAGAAATAGATTTACCGGACACTGTTGCTGCTAATCTTTCTGTGGCCGTTACAGATGCAGGTATTGCTGCAGACAGTAGCAACAACCTTGTTTCTCATTTGTTACTGGGAAGTGAACTGAAAGGATATATACACAATCCCTGGTATTATTTTTCTTCAGATAACGATACCGTTAGAAATAACCTGGATTATGTAATGCTCACCAACGGATGGCGCAGGTTTAAATGGGGCGAACTGGCTAAAGGCATTCTGCCTCAGATAAAGTATCCTGCAGACACAGCGTATGCAGAACTCGGAGGTAAAGTTTTCGGTGCTACCCCAATGCAAATGCGTGAATCCGGTGATCTGTTTGCTATTGTGCAGGGTAAAGATTCATCAACACAGATGCTTACATTTCCGATTGCGAAGGATGGATCATTTAAACAGCCAGGCTTCGTATTTTTCGATTCCTTAAAGATCCATTACCAGTTTGGTAAGGCAAGAGGATTAGAATCTGCGGTTGAGGTCAGGTTTACAAGCGGATTGCTTACAACCCCGGGCAAGGTTAGTCTTAATAAAAGCCTTTTTGCTTATATGCTTAACGATACTACCGGCAATGCCAGGGCAAAATACTTTGCTGACGAACAGGCGCGCCTGGAAAAGTTATTGCAAGGCACTACACTCGAAGGTGTTACCGTTAAATCAAGAACTAAATCACCACAACAGGTGCTTGATGAAAAATATACATCCGGATTATTTTCCGGTGGCAATTCCACAAGTTTTGATGTTGCGAACGATATAGCAGCACAAGGCCAGATGAATATCTTTACTTATCTGCAGGGACGTGTTGCCGGTTTACAAATAACAGGAGCTCCTTCCAACACAAGCCTGATGTGGAGGGGCGGCGCGCCTGATGTTTACCTTGACGAAATGAAAGTAGATGTTCAGCAACTGCAAAATATCCCCATGCCCGACGTAGCTTATGTTAAGGCATTTACGCCTCCTTTTTTCGGTAGCTTTGGTGGGGGTAGCAATGGTGCAATTGCGGTGTACACCCGTAAAGGTGGCGATGTAAAGCAGGCTCCGGGCAAAGGTCTCCCAACAAAAATTGTTTGGGGTTATTCAACAATGAAAGAATTTTATTCGCCTAACTATGAAACATTCGACGAAAGAAATGAACATAGTGACGTGCGCTCCACCTTATACTGGAATCCTTACGTGCTTACTACCCAGGAAAACCATAAAATCAGGCTTACATTCTATAACAATGATATCACTGAAAAATACAGGGTTATAGTTGAAGGTGTTACTAAAGATGGTAAGCTCACACACATTGAACAAGTGTATGAATAGCTGTCAGCTTTTAGCTATCAGCTATCAGCTGCTGTTGAGAAGCTAAAAGTTCTCTTGAGTGCAGTTCTTTTAAAAGATTAAGCTCGCGATTTACGCGAGCTTTTTTATTCAAACAAAGAGAAAGCTTCATATTAAATAGTCATAATGTAAGCCCAGAAATCTGCAAACAACTTTTTATAGACGTCAGTACTTTAAGACGAGACAGCAAAGAGCTGAAAGCTGATAGCTAATAGCTGATAGCTCTCTTCACCTTATTTTCCCCCCTGTTCACCGAGCAATATTAAAGACCGCTTAAATCGGTTTAAATCTTTCTATCTTTATTGGCCCCAGAAAAAGTTATCATGGAATATAAAGTTCTGTTTAGGAATACTATATGTAGCCTTTCCCTGCCACTATGTTTACTTTCTTGCAGTGGAAAAAAGCAGGATCCGCCTAAAAGTGGTCAAACTACGCCTATTGTCGATGTTATTGTTGCATCCAATCAAAGTATAAACAATATTATTGAAGCCAACGGAACAGTTGTGGCAAATGAGTATGTAGAACTTCGCCCGGAAATTGCCGGTCGCCTCATTTATCTAAGCGTTCCGGAAGGTCAGAGTGTTTCTAAAGGAACTGTTATTGCGAGGGTCAATGATGCCGATCTGCGTGCACAACTGGAAAAAAGCAAAGTGTTATTGGATCTGGCAGAAAAAACAGAACAACGCTACAGGCAATTGCTTGCAGTAGAAGGAATTAACCAAAGCGATTACGATGCAGCTCTAAACCAGGTAAATGGTTATAAAGCGGATATACAATATACGCAGGCTTTGATTGATAAAGCAGTAGTGAAAGCACCTTTTGATGGTGTTGTGGGTTTAAGACAGGTAAGCCCAGGCGCGTATGTTTCTTCAGCAACGGTTATCGCCACTATGCAACAGGTAAGCAAGATCAAGATTGATTTTACTTTGCCTGAACAATACAGTAATATCATTAAGGTTGGCAATATTGTTGACGTAAAAGTGGATGTATCTGCGGATAAAAATCAAAAAGCTGAAATAGTTGCCATTGAGCCTCAGATTAACCAGGCAACGCGTAATCTTAAAGTGCGGACTATTCTTTTGAATGGAACAGCAAATCCGGGAGCATTTGTAAAAATGTATGTAAATGCAGGTGTTGATAAGAAAGCCATTATGATTCCTACCAACTGCATTATTCCGGACGATAAAAATAAACAGGTTGTATTGGTTAAGAACGGTCATGCTGCTTTTGTGACGGTGCAAACAGGGGAGCGTGAAGCAGATAATGTAGAAGTAACTACCGGTGTTAAAGAAGGAGATTCGGTGGTTGTTACTGGTGTGTTATTTGCAAGGCCTAAAGCTGAATTAAAAGTACGGAGCGTTAAAACGCTTGAACAACTGGCATCACAAACCCAGTAATTAGTTACACCCGCTGCACTGTATCCATTAAACATCCTATTCATCGCTCATGAATATTTCTGAATTATCGCTGAAACGCCCTGTATTGGCCACAGTGATGAATCTTATGATCATCCTGTTTGGAATTGTCGGCTACACATTTCTGGCTGTAAGGGATTATCCGGCAATTGATCCGCCAATCATTACAGTTACCACTTCTTACACGGGAGCGAACCCCGACATTATAGAAAGCCAGATAACCGAACCACTGGAAAAACAGATCAACGGTATCCCTGGTATCAGAACAATCACCTCTTCCAGCTCATTAGGAAGCAGCCAGATAACCGTAGAGTTTAACCTGGGTGTGGATCTTGAAGCTGCAGCGAGTGATGTACGTGATAAAGTGAGCCAGGCTCAGCGAAGTCTTCCGCTCGACATAGATGCGCCCCCCGTTGTTGCCAAGGCAGATGCCAATAGTGATCCCATCGTTATCCTCGCAGTACAAAGCCGCACTAAAGGATTAATGCAGCTGAGCGATTATGCGGAAAACGTATTGCAACAGCAGCTTCAAACCATCAATGATGTTAGCTCTGTATTCATCTTCGGCCAGAAACGTTACGCAATGCGTTTATGGCTTAACCCGGACAAAATGAGCGCCTATAATATTGCGTTTACCGATATAAGCCTTGCTTTAAGAACCGAAAACGTTGAGCTTCCCCCGGGAAAGATATATGGTGATAATACCGAATTAACCATCCGCACATTGGGAAGGCTTACATCTGAACAGCAGTTCCGGGACCTGATTATCAGACAGGATTCCGCAGGTATTGTAAGATTGAATGATATCGCGCGCGTAGAACTTGGTCCTGAACAAATGGAGCAAAGCTGGAGATACAATGGTGTTAACGCAGTAGGCCTTGCGATCGTTCCTCAGCCCGGTGCTAACAACATTGCAATTGCAGACGAATTATACAAAAGGCTTGACGAAATAAAAGCTTCTAACAAATCCGGCGTTGAGGTTAACGTGCTTATCGATAACACGCTCAACATCCGCCACTCTCTTGCAGAGGTTGAGGAAACACTACTGATAGCATTTGGGCTTGTGGTGTTGGTTATCTTCTTCTTCTTCAGAAACTGGTTGATCGCAATAAGACCTTTGATAGATATCCCCATCTCGCTGATCGCAACGTTCTTCATTATGTATATTGCCGGATTCTCCATCAATATCCTAACGTTGCTCGGGATTGTGTTGGCAACGGGACTTGTGGTGGATGATGGTATTGTTGTAACGGAAAACATCTTCCGGAAATTAGAAGAAGGGCTGCCAATCCGTAAAGCTGCATTGGAAGGAAGTAAAGAAATCTTTTTTGCGGTTATCTCAACCTCTATCACGTTAGCAGTCGTGTTTCTTCCGGTAATTTTCCTTGAAGGATTTGTCGGAAGGCTGTTCCGTGAATTTGGTGTTGTACTTGCTGCCGCGGTATTAATCTCGGCCTTTGTATCGCTTACGATTACCCCTGTATTGAACGTATATCTTACCAGAAAGGATAGTTCTCATGGTTGGTTCTACATGAAAACCGAACCTTTCTTCCAGGGCATGGAAAACGGTTATAGACGCCTGCTGGAAAAATTCATGAAAGTCAGATGGGCTGCAGTTGTCATTATTCTTTTGTGTGTAGCATGCATATTCCTGGTGTTTAGAAATCTAAAAAGTGAGATCGCCCCGCTTGAGGACAGAAGCAGTATCCGCTTTACTGCCACCGGCGCTGAAGGAACAAGTTTCAGCGCGATGGACAAGCTTACTTCAAAATTTGCAGATTTCTTATATGACTCTGTTCCTGAAAGGGATTTCGTTTTTGCAAGAACTCCTGCCGGAGGTTCGGTAAATACTTCGCAGCCCCGTATTGGTCTTGTAGATCCCAAGCTCAGAAAACGCAGTCAGAACGAAATCGTGAATGATCTTCAACGTAAGCTGGGACGATTTAATGAGGCAAGAATTTTTGCCATCCAGGAGCAAACCATCTCTGTTGGTTCCGGTGCCAGAACAAGCTTACCTGTTCAGTTCGTATTGCAGAACCAGGATATAAATAAACTGAAAGACATCATTCCAAAATTTTTGGAAGAAGCCAGGAAGGATAAAACATTTGCCAACGTGGATGTTAACCTGAAGTTCAACAAGCCTGAGCTGCGGATAACTGTGGACAGGATGAAGATTAAGGATCTTGGTCTTTCAACAGCAGATGTTATTGCAACCATGCAGTCAGCCTTTAGCGGAGGAAGAATGGCATACTTCATCATGAACGGATATCAATACCAGGTGATAGGCCAGGTGGACAGACCGGTGCGTAACAAACCGGCAGATATCGAAAAACTCTACGTAAAAAATGCGAGTGGACAAAATATTCCATTGGATGCAGTTGTCAATATGCAGGAGAGCACAAATCCGTCTACATTGTTTCACTTTAACAGGTATAAGGCTGCCACAATTTCTGCTTCGTTATCTGAAGGTTATACCATTGGCGATGGTATACAGGCCATGCAGGGAATAGCCAATAAATTACTCGATCCCAGTTTTCAAACTGCTTTAAGTGGTTCTTCGCGTGACTATGTGGAAAGCTCTTCAAACATCCTGTTTGCATTTGGATTGGCGCTGATACTCATTTATCTTATCCTGGCCGCGCAGTTCGAAAGTTTTGTGGATCCACTGAGTATCATGTTTACAGTACCTCTGGCTTTTGCAGGGGCGTTATTGAGCTTGTGGCTGTTTGGTCAAACCCTGAACATCTTTTCAGAGATTGGAATGATCATGCTGATCGGGCTTGTAACCAAGAATGGTATCTTAATTGTAGAATTTGCTAACCAGAAAAGAGAGATGGGATTGTCGAAAATGGAAGCGGTTGTAGAAGCAGCACAACAGCGTTTAAGGCCGATCTTAATGACAAGTCTTGCAACATCTCTTGGAGCGTTGCCTATCGCACTGAGCCTTGGTGCAGCGTCAACGAGCAGGATTCCGTTGGGTATTGTAGTTGTTGGCGGCATCATATTTTCGCTTATCCTTACGTTATTTGTTATTCCTGCGATCTATACATTTTTATCAGGAAAACATAAGGCACATAAAACCAATATAACGGAATAACTTTTAAGTAATAAGTTTTACGTTATACGTTGATATCAGCGAAGCAAGTAATTATGAAGTTAAAAACAGAAGGCTTTACCCGATTTAGTCTTCGCTCTAAAAAACGTAAAACGTAAAACGCATAACTTTCTTTTATAAACACAAACATGAAAAAAATTCTTTGTATACTATTACTGTTCAGTTTACATGCAGGCGCCCAGCAGCAGTTGAATCTGCAGGATGCGATCAGCATTGCGTTGAAGAACAGTCTTGATATACAACTGGCAAAAAATTCGGTTGAACAAAATACTATATTAAACAATTACGGTGTGGCTGGTGGATTGCCTGTTGTTACAGGCTCTGCGTCAAATCTTGAACAGATTACAACATTAAACCAGAAGCTATCCAACGGCACCACCACAGACCGAACGGGAGTCGCTGCCAATAGCACCAACGCAGCCGTTACAGCAACCATGCTTTTGTACAACGGCATGCATGTAGTTTCAACAAAAAAGCGTTTACAGGAGTTGCAAAATCAGAGTGAGCAGGTACTTAATTCCCAGGTGATGAACACCATTGCCGGTGTAATGACCAAGTATTTTGATATTGTACGGCAACAGAGTTACACCAAAACTATTCAGCAATCCATCGAAGCATCGCAGGAACAACTCAAAATATTGCAGGTAAGGAAATCTGCGGGGTTGGCAAACAATGCGGATATTTACCTCGCGCAGATCGACCTCAATACTTTATTACAGGCAAAACAATCCCAGGAGCTGGTGATAGAAAATGCCAAGGCTGATCTGCTTACCCTGCTTACATTGAATGCGGATTCTGTAATTACAGTCAGTGATACAATATTGGTAGATAACAGTCTTCAGCTGGACTCAGTTCTAACAAAACTTACTACCAATCCAGACATTATTGCTGCTGACCAGCAGATCAAGATCAACCAGTATATAGTAAAAGAAGTTGCCGCGCAGCGCTATCCTGCCCTTCGCTTCAACACAGGTTTAAGTTATAGTCGCAGCCAGAGCGGTGCGGGTTTTACCTTGCTCAACCAGACTTATGGCCCCACATTAGGCCTTACGCTGGCGGTTCCCATCTATAACGGATCGGCTTATAAGCGTCAGCAAAAAGTAGCTGAGATAGATGTTAAGAATGCAACATTGCAAAAGCAGACCCTAATCCGTGATTATTCGGCTAATGCGGTTAAAACGTACCAGGCTTACATCAATACATTACAGCAATACATATCACAGACAGACAATTACAAACTCGCACAAAAACTGCTTGATCTCACCATGCTTCGTTTTGAGCTAAGACAGGCTACAATACTCGAAGTAAGAGAGGCGCAGAAAAGCTTTGAAAATGCCGGTTATTTGTTAGTCAATCTTGCTTATGCCGCAAAAGCTGCAGAGATTGAGCTGAAGAGAATTACTTATACGCTTACTTTTTAGCATTATTGATAGATGAAATGGTGAAATGATCCGGCTCATAACCTTCGGGACGATAATCCGGAGGAATTGCAATGGTGTTACCATCTCTCAATGAATGATAGGCGGGTGACATAATTTCTACGCCTGCTTCGTTAAAACAATCCTGGATGTTCTGGTGCAGTAAAGAATATAAATCCTGCATAATTTGTGGCTGCTCTGTATATGCATTTAGCTGATAAGAAACATAATAGTCATCCAGGCTTGTTTGCAGCACAAAAGGAGAAGGATCTTCCTTAACACCAACGGTTGCTTTTGCAGCCTTTATCAGCAATGCCTGCACTTGTTGCCAGGGTGCATCATAACCAATGGTTATCGTTGTATGCAGTATGAGCCCTTGTTGTTTTGCAAGCGAAGAATAATTGGTAGTTCCTCCTGTAAGAATGTTGGCATTAGGCATGGTTATCTCTTCGTTCTTGATCGTTATTATCCTGGTGACCAACAGGTTTTTTTCCAGCACATCTCCAGTTACATCGCCTATTTTAACTCTGTCTCCTATTTTAAAAGGACGCATGTAGGTGATCACTATACCTGCAACAACATTTGCTATTGCTGATGAAGATCCGATAGAGAAAAGTATGCCCAGGAAAACAGACACACCTTGAAATATTTTTGAGTTTGCGCCTGGCAGATAAGGAAATATGGCGACAAACATAAAGATGTACATCAGTGCTTTGATAATATTGAAAGTTGGCATGGCCCAATCAGCGTAAAAGCCTGCTATAGTGAGCCTTCCTTTTGTTATTTCTTCCGCGAAAAACCTGACGAGTTTCACCGCATAACGGGTTACAAGAAAAATCACCAGTATAGTGATCATGTTGGGAAAATAGCTGACGAAGCTTTTTACAATCGAGATCATAGGGTTAATAACAAAGTCCAGCAGGCTGTCCGCAAAACTTCTCGTCCAGGGAAACAGGCTAAATATTAGCGGCAGGGAAATATAGACGACAAATATGATAAATAACCATCTCAACAAGCCTATGAGCCGTAAAAGAATCGCCCGGTATCTTTGAGGCGAAATAAGCTGGTATTTATTAAGCTGAACTGGTGGCAGTGGTTTCTGCAGAATGTATTTTCTTGTAAGCACTTTAACCAGCTTGTTAACAATATATATTACAAGAATAAGCGCAACAATTATCCCAATCGCTTCGGCGGCTGATATAGCAATGCTCCCGGGTTCCTTAAAGGCAAAATAGGCTAACATTTTGTCCCTGATGATCACCTGGTAGTTTTTGGCAAGACGCTCTGCGGAAATATTGTTTGCGGCTGCATCTTTATCACTCACATAAATAATAATAGCGCCGTCATATGCCAGGTTGTACATGCCCGCAGAGTCTTTTACAATGGTCAGTTTGTCCTGGTCGAAGTGATCAAGTGCCGCAATGCGGTTGAGACGGTATTGTATTAATGTAGCCCTTTCTTCCGGAGTTATATTGGCCAGGGACGTGTATACTTTAAACAACGTATCGTTTTTGAATACAATGGCCTTGCCTTTATTTATGGTCGTATCCAGGTGCAGTGAATCAGCCACTTGAGTAAGAGCCGTAGTGTACATACACAGTGCGGCCAGCAGTAAAAACATATTTTTCATAATACCGGTTTTTAGTGAGCGTTATAAATAAAACGTTGGCCGGGGCAGTTGGTTTAGAACGGGGATGTTTTAAAGGGGAAGTGGCATTTATTTATAAGTCCGGCCATAGAGTACGGATAGTCTTTTTTTGTTTTAGGAGAAAAAAAAGGAATTTTACCTCGTAATCAACTTTACCTTTAAGATTCAACCCTACCAACGTTAGCATGCATGTCGAAAAGTCATACGAAAGTGATGCAAACCTGCTACAATCCCTTCGGGAAGAAAATATTGGCGCCTTTAAAGCTTTGTACGATAAATATTGGGAGCCGTTATACATGCGTGCTGCTAAACGCGTAGGGGTGAACGATGCAAAGGACCTGGTGCAGGAAGTTATGACAACATTATGGCTCCGGAGAATGTTTATTGTTACCGATGAGAACGGAGAGTTAAGCAGGTATTTATTTACCGCACTGAAATACAGGATCATTAGTTACTACACAGACAGATTTGCCCATATAGAAAAAGCTGAACTCTTTGATGCGATGCCGGATGTTGTGGAGGAAAAATTACTGGAAACAAAACAGCTGGAAGAATTCATTGAATATGAAATAAATCTGTTGCCTGATCGTATACAGCAGGTATTTCGGCTTAGCAGGGAGAATGATCTATCGGTCAAACAAATTGCGCAAATATTGCACATTTCGGAACAAACAGTGAAGAACCAATTGACAGAAGCTCTAAAGAGGTTGAGACGCGCCATCCGTTCAAAAGGGGCAACTGACAATGAACTACTCATCCTTACTATACTTTCCTGCTATTATTTTTGCAGCTAAACACTGCCATGCCCTAACTATTTGCTCCTGTCCAATTACGCGAATCTGTATTGAGCTATCCCACACGAAATTATTTTTTAAAAAAAGTTATTCCGGCAATAGTACCAAACGGCATTTTATGAGATAAGTATATTAAGCAAATGAACTATCATCTTGGATAAAACACAGATCAGGCATTTATTTAAACGGTACATTAACGGAAGAGCGAATGGCCCGGAACAGAACCTGGTGAACTATTGGTACAGGTCATTTGATGATGAAGTACTCGATATAAACGATGCCGAAAAAAAACAAATAAAAGCAGAAATATGGGGAGACATTCAGCAACGCATCAGTTTTAATAAAAGTTACAGGCAAAAACGAAACTGGTGGTTGAGGGCTGCTGCGGTTCTCCTGCCCCTGCTGTTAGGTGCGGGCATCCTTTATTATTTAGCATATTATAGGAATAGCGCTGTCCAAACTTTTACCACGTATACTACAGGCACAGGCGAACGGAAAATGTTAAGGATGAAAGATGGCACTGTGCTGAATCTTAATGCCGGCTCAACAATCCGTATTGCTGACGATCTTTCAAAAGAACGAATTGTTGATTTAATTGATGGCGAAGTATTTTTTGATGTGCACAAACAGAAGGGAACTCCTTTTGTCATTAAAAATCAGGCGATAACCACAACGGTTCTGGGAACAGCTTTTAATATCTCAGCCTACAGGAACATTCAAACTTTTTCAATTGCAGTTGTACGTGGCAGCGTGCAGGTTGCAGATGATGGCCACTGTTTAAAACAACTGCAAAAAAATGAAGAACTTGTTTTCAACAGGAACAGCAGATCGTTCATTGTAAAGCCTACAGAGGACCGTGTACTCGACTGGCAAAAAGGTTACCTCGTTCTCAATGATGTTCCTTTTGATGAGATGGCAATTCTTGTGGAAAAAAACTTCGGCGTAATTATTACTACCAACCATGACAAGATAAAAAAAAGCAGATATACCACGCAACTTTCTACGGAGATGAAACCCATGGAAGCCGCAGAGGTACTCGCCGCAATTCATCATTTTAAAATAAGTGGAGGGAGCAACCACATTTTATTTTATGAGTAAATAACTATAATAAACTCTTTGAAAGAGAACCAATCGATCGCTGCCTTTTGAATAACGCCAAACATTTTTTTTATTCCATAAACTAAAGCTATAAAGAATGAAAAGAACCTTGGCAGTAAAGGTTTGCGCAACGCGATTGACTATGCTCAAACTCGCTTGCTTATTAACGGGTATGTTGCTGTTCTTTGCCGCAAAAGCTGGAGAAAACCAAATACTAAGCAAAACCAATGTAACCATTGCTATCAAAAG
The DNA here is from genome assembly GCA_030345135.1 of Chitinophagaceae bacterium DXS. Lineage (GTDB taxonomy): Bacteria > Bacteroidota > Bacteroidia > Chitinophagales > Chitinophagaceae > Danxiaibacter > Danxiaibacter flavus. The sequence goes on along the minus strand of CP128386.1, from coordinate 3,667,235 downwards.
CGGATCACTTAACGCCGCCATCAAACATCTTCAACAAAATACCAAAATTGTTTTTGCATATGACAGCCCGCTCTTAAGCAATTTTTCTGTTTCTGATCAACGCTTTGTAAACGAGCGGCTTGATAAAGTGCTGAATCAGCTATTGGAGCATACCCCGCTCACATTCGAAGAAGTGAACGGAATTATTGTCATAAGCAGGAAAGACGAATTAAAGACCGCATCCACGTTCAACGCAGCACGAAAAGCCGACATTATAGTGTCCGGTATCGTTGTTGATGAGAACAACAAACCTATAGAAGGTGTGACCGTAGAGGCTGAAGGCAAACTTGCCATAACCGCAACAGATACAAGTGGCAAATTTAAAATTATAGTGCCTTCACAGGAAACAGTAATTGTTTTTAGCCTTATAGGTTACGCTACCGAAAAAGTTCGCGTGGGCAATCAAACAATGCTCAATATTAAAATGCGTCCGGGAATAGATAAGGAGTTGGAAGATGTAGCCGTAGTTGCGTTTGGTAAACAAAGAAAAATAAGCCTGGTAGGTGCACAGTCTACATTAAAGCCGGCAGAGCTTAACCAGCCGGCGGCCAATATTTCCACCATGCTGGCGGGAAGAATAGCAGGTATTGTAGGTGTACAACGAAGCGGTGAGCCGGGAAAAAGCGCAGCAGATATTTGGATAAGAGGAATTTCCACTTTTGGCCAGGGAAACAGTGCAAGTCCGCTTATTTTAATTGACGGTGTTGAGCGCGATTTAAACAATGTAGATCCTGAAGATATTGAATCGTTCACCATACTAAAAGATGCATCGGGTACGGCGGTATATGGCGTACGCGGGGCCAACGGTGTGGTAGTTATCAAAACAAAAAGCGGCAAAGTGGGAAAGCCGCAGGTGTACTTTGATTACAATGAAGGTGTTAACACGTTTACTAAAAAGCCGGCTATGATGGATGGTGTTTCTTATATGCATCTGGCTAATGAGGCGTTGACAACCCGTAACCAAAATCCCCTGTACTCGCAGGAATACATTGACAAAACAGTGTCGGCGCTCGATCCCTTAGTGTATCCCAATGTTGACTGGATGGATGCTATACTCAATAAAACCGGGCATGTTAGAAAGGCCAATATAAATGTGAGTGGTGGTGTAGAAAACACACAATTTTATGTTTCGCTTTCCTATTACAATGAAGGGAGCTTTTTAAAAACCGATGAACTGGAGAAATACAACTCTTCATTAAAATACAACAGGTACAATTTCACCTCCAATCTTAATGTCAAGATTACAAGAACCACAAAGCTGGATGTGGGAGTGCAGGGATATTTTTCAAACGGAAATTATCCGGCTATTGCAACGCATGATATTTTCCAGGGAGCCATGACAACCACGCCGGTTATTTATCCAATAATGTATCCCGGCGGTTTTGTACCCGGTATTTCTCCTAATGGCGGATCACGAAATCCCTATGCAGATCTGGCAAAAAGAGGCTATCGAAATGAGTATGAAAACAAGATCTACTCAAACGTAAGACTCACACAGGATCTTGGCTTCATTACGAAGGGACTCAACATAACCGCGATGATGGCTTTTGATAGTAAGAACAATCAAACGGTAACAAGAAGTAAGGAGAATAAAACATATACTGTCAGCAAAAGCGATCCATACAATCCGGGCGGAACACTAAAACTGTTAAGCGTTTATACGCCTAAACAGACGTATTTAGGATACGACAGGGGTAATAGCGGGGAACGACTGCTCTATAGCGAAGCTGCCGTTAACTATGACAGAAGTTTTAACAGGCATAGGGTTAGCGGACTTGCTTTGTTCTACGCAAGTGACAAAACAAATGCCTTTGGCGATTATATGACATCTATTCCCGAAAAGTATGTAGGGCTGGCAGGAAGGGCGACCTATTCGTTCGACGACAGATACTTCGCAGAATTCAATATCGGTTACAATGGCTCCGAATTATTTAGTCCCAATAATCGCTATGGTATTTTCCCCGCAGTAGGTGTAGGCTGGGTAATATCCAACGAAAGTTTTTTTGATCCTGTAAAGAACGTAGTGAATTTTTTAAAGCTTCGCTATTCAAATGGTAACTCAGGACTTGGTACGGTAAGTGATGCCAATCTTCGCTTCCTTTATCTTGACAAACTGAACGATAATGATGCGGGCTACAAATACGGTGCGTTTAACAATGTAAGCGGCATCAGCATTACCCGTTATGGTACCAATGTTCAGTGGGCCATATCAAATAAGCAGGATCTTGGCTTCGAGTTCCGCACGCTAAATAATCAGCTTTCACTTATTGTAGATGTATTCAAAGAGCATCGCAAAGGCATATTCCTTCAACGACAATCAAATGTTGCTTTTATGGGCTTAAAAGAGCAGCAGTATGGCAACCTGGGTGTTGTTGACAATAAGGGGATTGACGCTACACTCGAATACAATACAACTATTGGCAAGGTGAACCTGGGTTTGCGTGGCAACTTTACCTATAACAAAGACAAGTTGATAGAAAATGATATGCCGCCGCAGGATTATCCTTGGATGGAAAAACGTGGGCACAATATCCTCGCACGTTTCGGATACATCGCCGATGGCCTGTTTAAGGACCAGAAAGACATAGATAACAATCCTGTGCCTGGCGGCGATAAATCTAAAATTCTGCCTGGTGACATCAGGTATAAGGACCTTAACAGCGATGGCAAAATTGACTATCAGGATGTGGCGTACATCGGCAGGGGAGATGTGCCAACAACTATTTATGGCTTCGGATTCAATGTGGGCTATAAGGCTTTCAATGTAGCAGTTTTATTTCAGGGAATCGCCAATGCAGACAGGCATATAGGAGGTTCTGCTATTTCACCGTTTAAGGATGAGCTGTGTAACGTTTTTGAAATCGCCAAAGACAGATGGACGCCTGATAATCCAAACCCTCATCCTTTTTATCCACGGCTGGCATATGGTGGTTCAGACAACACCAACAATTATCAAACGAGCTCATGGTGGGTGAAGGACGTAAGTTTTATGCGTCTTAAATCAGCCATGATATCGTATAACCTCCCTGCAGCCTTGCTGAAAAGAGTTGGTGTAAAAAATTCGGCGATATACTTACAGGGCATTAACCTGCTCACCTTTAGCAAGTTTAAGCTGTGGGATCCGGAACTTAATTCGGACAATGGTACGCACTATCCGAATGTGCGGGTAATATCTCTTGGCGTGAACCTGAAATTTTAAATCCAAAATGCAACAAATGAAAAGAATAATATATACAGTATTGGTAGTTTCCCTTGCTTGTATTTCATGTAAAAAATACCTCAGCCAGGTTCCCGAAGAAAAGATCTCTCTTGAAAGTACTTTTCAATCCTGGGAGACTGCCAACAAGTTTCTTTCAAATATCTATAGCCGGGTGCCGGACGAATATGGTCAAAGGGATGCTGGCGGCAATCAGAATGCCGGCGTATGGACATGTGCATCTGATGAAGCAGAGCTTAGCTGGGCAGACCGTGTTGCTAATAATCTAAACAACGGAAGTTGGGATGCTTCAACCGGACTGGTATCTGACTATTGGACAAACTATTACCAGGCCATCAGGGCAGCCGGAATCTTTCTGGAGAACGCAGACAAGATTAATGGCATTTCACCTGAACAGATTTCAATGCATAAAGCGGAGGCCAGAGCGCTAAGGGCAATCTTCTATTTTTACCTGATGCGTATTTATGGTCCGGTTATTTTGTTGGGCGAAAAGCCGGTTCCCGTGGATGCCAATTTGCAGATCCCCCGCAACACGTATGATGAATGCACAGCCTATGTGGTTGAAGAGTTGGAAAAGGCCGCCCAGGATCTTCCCATTACTTATGCAAGTACCGAACAGGATGGCGGCCGTATTACAAAAGGAGTCTGCTATGCCATACGTGCACAGGCGCTGATGTATGCAGCAAGTCCTTTATTTAACGGCAATGCGGATTATGCCGCTTTGCAAAATAAAGATGGTAAGCAGTTGATCAGCCAAACTAATGATGGAAGCAAATGGAAAATAGCTGCTGATGCTTACCTGGCATTTATCAACCAGTTTGTTCCTTCTGTTTATGATTTAAATGTTGAGCTCAGGAATGGAGTTATTGATCCATACATGTCTTGCAAGAACGCGATTATTAAAGACTGGAATAAGGAAGCAATATTCATTCGTGTAGACTGCTCTATTGCGCCGTGGCAATATGCCTTAACACCATTTCATTCCGGAGCACCCGGTGACCGCGATTCAAAAGGAGGTACTGCAATAGATGCTACACAGAATATGGTTGATGCGTTCTTTACTGCGAATGGAAGAAGTATTGATGACCCGCTTTCAGGGTATCAATCAACTGGCTATTCCAACTTTCAGGCGCCAATGGATACAAGATCAAGAAGTACTTACAATTCCTGGGCAAACAGAGAACCGCGGTTTTATGTAAACATAACGTATAACGGTAGTTTGTGGCTTAATACGCAGAACGGAGAAATCATAACCGAACTGTTTTACAACGGAAATTCAGGCCGTTCTAAAACGTCCAATGATTATTCAAAAACAGGATATGTGGTGCGCAAGGCTATGGGTTTTGGAAAGTGGGATAATAATAACAGGACGCTTATTTTAATGCGGTTGGCTGAAGTGTATTTAAGTTATGCAGAGTGTCTTAATGAAAGTGATCCTGGCAACGCGGATATTCTGAAATACCTGAACCTGATCAGAGTGCGTGCCGGAGTACCGGAGTATGGATCAGCTTCACTGCCTGCACCTGAAAACCAGGCAGAGATGCGGTTGGCAATTCGAAAGGAAAGGCGCGTAGAACTTGCCTTCGAAAACCATCGCTACTTTGATGTGCGCAGGTGGAAGACTGCAGAACAAACGCAAGGCGGTCCTATGTATGGATTGACCATAGGTTCTGATCTGCCGGATTTTCTGAAAGTGACAGTTTTCGAAACACGTGTGTTCAATAAACAGCATTACTTATTTCCGATTCCCTCAGGTGATATAAATAACGATAAACAGCTTGTACAAAATACAGGCTGGTAAACAATGATAAGGCCAGGTCATTTATGAATGTCAATTCAATGTCGTTTAGTTAGGAATTGTTAATGTCAGGCGCTCATAAAAATATCGTGGTCAGTTCAATATTCGGGAGACCTCTCCTGTCGTCGAGGTGACGATGCGGGTGCAGCCTTACACATTATTATATGCTGGTTATTAGTGCTGCTATGATCACTTTTTCTGATAAGCCAGGATCGTCATGTCGACGAAAGGAGACATCTCCCGAAGTTGAAGATGCCTGCTTAACTAAACTCATTCTATTGTCCATTTTCCACATATTAATTTGATCCATAAACTTAATTTATGATTAGCAAACTCAATTATTATATACTTTCATGCGCTGTTCTTATCCTGCTTTTTACCGCATGTAAAAAAGAAGACAAAGGATATGCACATAATCCTTCAGCAGCGATTACTATTTCAAAATTCTTACCGGAACAAGGCCAGGAAGGCAATGAGCTACTTATTACAGGAAGCAATTTTTCATCGGATACCGGCCAGGTTAAAGTTAGCATCAACGGCATTCAGGCCAGGGTGATAGCATCAAACGAAAAACAGATTATGGCTTTGGTGCCCGCAAAAACGGGTGATGGTCCTGTTGTAGTTACCATAGGTGAACAGAGCGGTTCAAGTGAACACAATTTCAATTACCTGTTTTCATATGAAGTAAGCACATTAGCAGGGTCGGGTAACCGCGGTTCAGATGATGGAAAGGGCGCATTCGCCTCTTTCAATTTCAATGGCGTACGAGGACAGCTTTCCGTAGATGACAGCCTGAACGTATATGTGCCTGATGGAGGTAATCAAAAAATCAGGAAAGTTAGTTTTGATGGAACAGTAACAACAATAGCCGGAACCGGAGCAAACGGATACGAAGATGGGAAAGCTGGCAGTGCAAAATTCAATAATCCCTGTGGGACCGCTGTAGATGCAACTGGCAACATTTACGTTGCTGAAAGAAACGGCAGACGTATTCGCAGGATTACTCCGGATGGGATGGTGTCAACATGGGCTTACCCAAGCGGAAATGGTGGCAATGAATTGACCTCCGTCGTTATAAACAAAAATACCGGTGCTGTGTACTGGTCGGACTTTTATGGCGATGGTGTTTATCAGCTAAAGAATGGAACAGTACAACGTGTAATTAATCATTCGCTTCCCTGCACCATTGCAATAGACGCACAAGGCAATATATATGCAACGCATTACGATGATCAGGCAGTACTTAAATATACTTATGACGCATCTGCGGATAAGTTTGATAATGGCAGCATAATAGCCGGTAAGCTCAGGGTTGGCGGTTGTGATGATGGGATAGGAACAAATGCGACGTTCGACAGGCCATGGGGAATAGCTATCGATAGCAAGCGCAATCTTTATGTAAGTGGTCAGGGAGGTGGCGATAAGAGTAATTGTGTCCGTATGATCACAACCGGCAATAATGAAGTAAAAACAATTGCAGGGCAGGCGGCCAGCGCAGGTTTTGTGGAAGGTATGGGCGATAATGCAAAATTCAACAGGCCTACCGGTGTTGTTGTTGATAAGAATGGAGATATGTATGTGTTGGACATGGACAATAACCGGATCCGTAAGATAACCGTCAGATAATCTATCTTTAGCCACACACAAGTGGTTCATCAATTTATTTGCCTGATGTGCCATGACACTTTTAAGCGATACAACATGAGACATTTATTTTACCAGCATCTTGTAATTACAGTGCTTGCAGTTTTAGTAGCAAACTGCGGCAAGAGTGAAACAGACGGACCTCCAATCGGTCCTAATCCTGATAATAACGAAGTTTCATTTACTGATAAAGACGCGACAGCCGCCTATAACAATTTCAATAATTATTTCTACAGCAGTAATGATAGACTGTATTATGGCTCAACTGAGAAAAAGAATATCGGCGCTATCTGGTGCCAGGCAATTTATTGGGATATGGCTATGGATGCATATCGCCGCACCAATGAAAGTCAGTATAAAAAGTTGATGGACGATATTTATGAAGGTGCATACAATCGTTATGACAAGTTCAACTGGAACAATAAGACCGAATGGTTTATTTATGATGACATGATGTGGTGGATCATATCATTAACAAGGGCTTTTGAGATAACGAAGGATAATAAATACTTAGAGCTGGCAAAATCCGGATTTCACCGCGTGTTGTTTGGCCCGTCTGATGGATCTCTTGATTACGATAAAGATGGTAAGGTATACAAAGGCGCTTATGACGAAGTGAACAGCGGTTTATTCTGGGATTTTAAACGTACCGGTAAAAATGCCTGCATCACCTTTCCTACAATTATTGCGGCTGTTAATTTGTACAATCTCACTGGCGAGAAAGATTACCTGCAAAAGGCAACAAGGATTTATAGCTGGGCTGTAGATAGTCTTTATGACAAGACCAATGGCCGCGTTGCTGATAATAATGTGAATGGTAGGAAGGGCTGGGATAACTACACTTATAATCAAGGTACTTTTATCGGTGCATCTGTATTGCTTTATAAGGCCACAAATAACCTGGGTTACCTGGAAAACGCGGTAAAAGCTGCCGACTATACAAAGTCCGCAATGTGCAATGCGGATGGCATACTTCCCGCCGAAGGCGATTGGAACGAACAAGGTGTTTTGAAAGCAATATTCGGGCGTTATGTTATGATGCTGATAAATGATGGAGGCAAGCAGGAGTATTTGCCATGGATCCAGCACAATGTAAACAAAGCCTGGGGAAACAGGGATCCGTCAAGAGGACTTACCTACAGGAATTACAATGTAGTATGTCCTTCAGGTACAATACAATCTTATGAAGCAAGCAGTGCAGTTGCCATCATGCAATTGTGTCCGCCGGGTAAAAAGTAAAAATTCAAAGGTCAAAAGATTGTGCGAAGCAGGCCAATACTGTACATCTAACGCGGTACACCGTACATCTAACATCGTACACCGTACACCGTACATTCTAACATCGTACATCTAACATTGTAAGCCTTACATGTGCTCATTTCCATTATTTTTGATCCATGAAAAAAATGGCACTTATTCCTGCCCGCTATGCAGCAACAAGGTTTCCTGCAAAGCTGATGCAAATGCTCGGCGACAAAACGGTGATCAGGCATACATATGATAATACAGTTGCTACAGGTTTGTTTGACGATGTAATGGTTGCGACAGATAGTGAGATTATTTTCAATGAGATCGTGAATAATGGCGGGAAGGCTGTGATGAGTAAAAGGCAGCATGAAAGTGGTAGCGACCGTATTGCAGAAGCAATTGAAGATTTAGCTGTTGATATAGTGGTGAATGTACAGGGCGATGAACCTTTTGTGAAGAAAGAGCCGTTAAAAAAGATACTGCATGTATTCGAAGGAGAGGAAGGGAAGAAGGTGCAGGTAGCCAGCCTCATGCAGGTACTGAAAGAACAGCAATATATTGAAGATCCAAACTACGTTAAGGTAGCTGTTGATAAGAATTTGAACGCCTTGTTTTTTAGCCGCTCAGTTATTCCATATCCACGTAATAAAGAATTACCAACTATATATTACGAGCATATTGGTGTATACGCTTTCCGCAAGCAGGCATTATTGAATTTTACGAGCTGGCCAATGACACCGCTTGAAGCAGCAGAGAGGATTGAATGTCTTCGTTACCTGGAAAATGGTGTGCCTATTAAGATGATCATTGTTGATTATATGGGCGTGGAGATTGATACACCGGAAGATTTGGAACGAGCCGCAAGATATTTATGAAACACGGAGACAGAACGACACTGAGAAACACAGCGGTTTTTTGAAACACAGAGGCAGGGCGGCACTAAGAACCACGGAGACTTTTTGAAACCCGTTCGATCCGGCACGGGCGGGCACGAAGACGCGAAAGACGCAAAGAAGCACGACGGTTTTAAAACCACGGAGGCAGGGCGACACTGGAGAAACACGGCGTTTTTTGCCACGAAGACAGAAAGGCGCAAAGAAACACAAAGGTTTAAAAACCACGGAGGCAGGGCGGCACCAAGACCCACGGAGACTTTTTGAAACTCGTCCGATCCGGCACGGGCGGGCACGAAGACGTGAATGACACCAAGAGGCACAAAGTTTTTGAACCATGTGAGGCGACATATACGGCTAAGCAAGTAAAGAAGCGCCAGGGCGCATAAGAGCACAAAGGGAATCATCTGAGCTCGCTGCATCGTTGCTTCTTTGCGTACGCCGCGTGAAACCATCATATTAAATACAGCAATGCAACAGCATGAAATAATCCCTCTCTAAGCCCTGAAAGGACGACAAGCATTAGCATAGGGCAACGCCCTATGAATAAGGGCGTAAACATCCAAACAAGCCCTGGAAGGGCATTAGCAAGAAATTACACAAGACAAAACATCATAAGATAAAATTGTTCCCGGTTTAGGGAGCGATTTATTATTTGAATCAATATAATTTTCAAAATTTATAAACCTCACTTCGTTGCGTACGCCGCGTGAAACCATCATATTAAATACAGCAATGCAACAGCATGAAATAATCCCTCTCTAAGCCCTGAAAGGGCGACAAGCATTAGCATAGGGCAACGCCCTATGAATAAGGGAGTAAACATTCAAACAAGCCCTGAAAGGGCGGCAGCAAGAAACAATTACACAAGATAAAACATCCCAAATAAAAAAATTGCTCCCATTAAAGGAGCAATTTTTTTATTTAAATCAATTATAAGTTCAGATTTAATAAACCTTTCCGAATCAAGGCCCAAAGCTAATAGCTCAAAGCTCACAGCTATTAGATCATCATTCTCAAAGGTTCTTCCAACAGGCTCTTCAATGTCTGCAAGAATGCGGCACCGGTTGCACCATCTACTACACGGTGATCGCAACTTAAGGTAACCTTCATTACATTACCCGGAACAATCTGGTTGTTCTTAACTACAGGCTCCTGAGAGATACCGCCAATAGCAAGGATACATGCATCCGGCGGATTGATAATAGCCGTAAACTGATCTATTCCAAACATACCCAGGTTAGAGATGGTAAATGTGCTACCTTCCCAATCTGCAGGTTGTAATTTTTTATCTTTTGCTTTTTGAGCAAAGTCTTTTACCTCAACTGCTATCTGGCTCAAAGATTTACCGTCGGCAAAACGAACCACAGGTACCAGCAATCCTTCTTCAACAGCTACCGCAACACCGATATTAACGTGGTGGTTAATGCGGATCTTGTCACCAAGCCAGCTGCTGTTAACTTTTGGATGCTGTTTCAGCGCAACTGCTGTAGCTTTTAATACCATGTCGTTGAAGCTGATCTTCACTTTGCTTACTTCATTGAGTTTGGCGCGGGCTGCAACGCACGCATCCATGTCAATGCTCATTGTAAGGTAGAAGTGAGGAGCAGTGAACAGGCTTTCACTCAGGCGACGGGCAATTGTTTTACGCATCTGCGAAACAGGAACTTCATCAAAGCTAACCTGTCCAAGAGGTGCACTTGTTGCGACTGCAGCAGGAGCCGCTGCTTGTGCAGGCTGAGATGCCGCTGCAGGAGCTGCTGATGGTTTATAAGAGTCAATATCAGTCTTAACAATTCTTCCGTTATCGCCACTTCCTTTTACATATTTAAGATCGATGCCTTTGTCAGCAGCGATTTTTTTAGCAAGAGGAGATGCTATGATCCTTCCTTCATTAACCACCTGTTGTTCCTGGGGCTGCGCAGCTTGAGCAGGAGCTGCAGCAGCAGTTGTTGGAGCCGCTGCCTGTGCTTTTTGTTCCTGCGCAGGAGCCGGAGCCGCAGCGCCGCCACCTTTAACCGCACTAACAATAGCATTAACGTCTAATCCTTCGTTGCCAATAATGCAAAGCAGATCGTTTACATTGATTTTTTCGCCGGCCTTAGCACCCTGGTATAATAATTTACCTTCTTTATAGCTTTCAAGCTCCATGGTAGCTTTATCAGTCTCGATCTCAGCCAACACTTCACCTTTTTTAACTGAATCACCTACGTTTTTGTGCCATGCAGCAATAACGCCTTCAGTCATGGTGTCGCTTAGTCTGGGCATCAGTACAACTTCTTCCATAGAAGAAACGTCCACAGATTTAGCCGGAGCTTCAGATGCTTTATTTTCAGCTGGTTTTGATTCAGCAGGTTTGCTTTCTTCTTTTTTCTCTTCAGCAGCAGGTGCAGCCTGGCCGCTTCCTCCGCCTGAATGTTGTGCAACAAGGGCACTTACATCTTCACCGGCTTTTCCAATAATTGCCAGCAGGTCGTTTACCTGCAATTTGCCACCTTTATCAGCGCCAACATGTAAAAGAGTACCTTCCTGGTAGCTCTCCAGTTCCATAGTGGCTTTATCTGTTTCTATTTCAGCTAATAAATCGCCTTTCTTAACGGAATCACCCACTTTTTTATGCCATGCGGCGATAACACCTTCAGTCATGGTATCGCTCAGGCGGGGCATTAAAATCACTTCAGCCATAAAATCAAAATCAGTTATGATGATAGAATTTATTTTTCGGTGGCAAACAATAGAACAAGGTCAGTTATTCCGTTGAAGCCTGCAATATGAATATTATTGCACGCATGATCCGTTCCTTTAATATGAGAGCGGATTTTTGCGCCGTGAAATTACAGTAAAAAGCGTAATTCAACCCATCTTATTATTTAAACTTATGTTTTGCGCTTAATCCTTAAGGTTCAGCGATAAATGTACAAGGCTAAAACCTCAAACGGCAAGCGAAAACGTTCGTTTTTCCGGCAATATTTCTATAAAATACGCCAAAATTTCCATTCCGGAAGTGTCATTGTAAAAAGCAGACCCAATTTAAAACAGCCAAAACCACTAATCAAGGTGGTTTTAGGCTTTCAGCTTTGAGCTTTATGCTCCCCGCTAATAATCCAATTCCAATCCCAGCCTGTTCTTCAATTCCATTACCCACGGATTTTTTTCTGCCATTCGCTCCAGTTTCTGGCGGCTGTTAAGCGTCAGGTGAACCGGAACTTCCTCTTTTTCCCCTTCTTCAATTTCCACTTTAAAGGTAATCCCCCTGTTGTTGAACGCAGTTTGAATTTCGTCTATAAGAATGGTTTTTTCTCCCTCAATAAACTTTTGCTGCGTTAACGCATAAACAGTTACTGAAAAAGAAACCGGGTCATCAATGCGGATCTTTGAAATACGGAAGGTGTTGGATGCAGAGTGTTTCTGCTGCGCTTCAAGTTTGTCAGCATAACCCATCCACACTTGAGTAAGCTTATTTATATCAAGATCTTCAGGTTCTTTGATTTCTTCGATGGTGTATTTATCGCCATACTTTTCACGAAGACCATCCAGCAAACTTCTTTTGGATTTGCTGCCACCCACACCCTGAGTCGCTGTGGAGGAAGCGTTAGGCCTTGCCGGGGCTGCCGGTTTTGGCGCTGCAGATGGTTGAACCGTTTTGGGCTGTTCAACCTGAGTTGTTTGAGGTGCAACTGAAGGTTCTATATATAGTTTTGCAGGTCCTGGAGTTGATGGTTGTGCAGCAGGAACGGCCGGGGCAGCGCCTGCTGTTTTATTTTGTAAAGATTGAATGTTCTTTGTTTTATAAACTACCGGTCCGTCAAGCCGTTTTTTTTTAACAACGCTACCATTTTCGGCTGCGAGTTCAATTGCCTGTTGCAGAAAATTGAGCTTGATGATGGTTAATTCCACATGCAGGCGTTTATTCCGGGCCATTTTGTAGTTGATCTCGGCCTCGTTCAAAATATTCAGCGCACTCACAAGGTAGGCAATGCCTGCTTTGGCGGCAGTAGACGTATATTTTTCCTGCATGCCTTCTACCACATCCAGCAACGCTGCGGCACGGGGATCTTTGCAAACAAGCAGGTTACGGATGAATTCGGCGAAGCCGTTCAATACAAGATCACCTTCAAATCCTTTACGGTTGATCTCATCATACAACAGCATGGCGCCTGCCATGTCCTGTTGCTGTAAACATTCCAATAGCCTGAAATAATAGTCGTGGTCAAGAATGTTCAGGTGCTCCAGTGTATTGTGGTAGGTAACCGTGCTGTTCGTAAAACTTACTATTTTGTCAAGTATACTTAGTGCGTCGCGCATACAGCCTTCGCTCTTCTGTGCAATAACCTGTAATGCCGCTTTTTCAGCATCAATATGTTCTTTGTTTACAATTTGCTGCAGGTGACCGACCGTATCGTTGCTGGTAATTCTCTTAAAATCGAAGATCTGGCAACGTGAAAGGATCGTGGGCAGGATCTTGTGTTTTTCAGTTGTAGCCAGGATAAAAATTGCATAGGATGGCGGTTCCTCCAGTGTTTTCAAAAATGCATTGAAGGCACTGGTACTAAGCATGTGAACCTCATCCACGATATACACTTTGTATTTTCCGGCCTGGGGTGCAAAGCGAACCTGCTCAACTAATGATCGTATATCATCCACGGAGTTGTTACTGGCAGCATCCAGTTCATGAATATTCAGTGAAATGCCGTCGTTAAAACTTTTGCAGGAATTGCATTCGTTGCAAGCTTCACCATCAGGCTGAAGATTTTCACAGTTGATGGTTTTGGCAAGTATACGTGCACAGGTAGTTTTACCAACACCTCTTGGACCACAGAATAAAAATGCATGTGCTAACTGGTTGTTTTTAATCGCATTTTTTAACGTTGTGGTAATATGTGACTGGCCTACTACAGTATCAAAAGTTTGCGGGCGGTACTTTCTTGCGGAAACAATAAACTTATCCATAGCGGCTTGCAAGATAAGCATGAGTTAGCAGTTTGCCGTTCATCTTACCAAAAATTTACAAACAGCCTGTGTGCAAAACATGGCTGATATTTTGCTATTGTAAATAAACCAAATGTGTAGAATAGAAATAAACTGTTTTTACAGGCAAAACATTGAGGACGGTTGATATAATTTTTTTTTAAGCGCAGGCATTATAAAAGCAATCTTTTTCCGCTTAGATTTAATACTGTTCTCACATTCAAATGGTGAGCATTTATGAAACTTCATACAATACTTGGCGCCGGAGGTTCGGTGGCGAATGAATTACTGGCCGTGCTGACCAGTCATCATGAAAATATCAGGCTGGTCTCAAGAAATGTTAAGCCGGTGGATGGTGTTGAAACGGTTCGCGCAGACATTACAGATTACAAACAAGCATTACAGGCGGTGGAGAATTCTTCAGTAGTTTATCTGCTCACAGGGTTAAAATATGATGTCAGGGTTTGGGCAGAAAAATGGCCGGTTATTATGACTAACGTGATAAACGCATGCAGGGAATCAGGTGCAAAGTTGATTTTTTTTGATAATGTATACATGTATGGCAAAGTTGATGGAGTGATGACAGAACAAACTCCTTTTAACCCGGTTAGCCGTAAAGGGGAGATCAGGGCGCTGATAGCCACGAAATTACTTGATGAAATTGCCAATAAAAACATAACCGCGCTTATTGCGAGGTCCGCTGATTTTTATGGTCCTGTCGGATTTAGTACAAGCGTTGCCAACTTGCTTGTGTTTAAGAATTTCAAGAAAAGAAAACATGCGCAATGGTTGGGCAATCCCAATGTTCCTCATTCGTTCACCTACGTGCCAGATGCTGCCCGGGCATTGTATATGCTGGCAAATAGTGAAGATGCATTCGGTCAAACATGGCACCTGCCCACGGCTCCGCATCCCTTAACGGGAGAAGAATTTATTCATCAGGCCGCCACGGCCATGCAGGCCGACAGTTCCTACAATAAATTATCCGGTTGGTTGGTTTGGATAGGAGGGCTGTTTGACCGGACGATCAAGGAATTGCAGGAAATGCTTTATCAAAACGAATATCCCTACATTTTCGATTCAACCAAGTTCGATACCGCCTTTCACTTCGAACCAACTTCTTATAAGAATGGCATTATTGAAACAGCAATCTGGACGCTGAGGCAGTGATGAGCTGTGAGCTGTCAGCTATCAGCTATGAGCTTTGGGTATCAGGTTTCAGGTATCAGGCGTAAGGCGTGAGGTAGGCGTAAAGATTGAGGTTTTGCGTTAAGAAAAAGGTTATTTCACGCTGACCGTACAGTTACTCTCGCAGCTGCACTTATGTATTCGTTAATCGAACTTCATATTTTATAATATATCGTACACCCTACATCAAACATCTAACATTCACTTACGCTGCTTCACCTGCGTACTTCGTACCTCGTAGTTCGTACTTAAACATCAGGCAGCGTACTAAATTTCCGGCTTTACCCTACATCGTACACCGTACATCAAACATCTAACATTCACTCACGCTGCTGCACCAACGTACTTCGTACCTCGTAGTTCGTACTTATCCTCGGGCGGCGTACTAAATTTCCGGCTTCACCCCACATCGTACACCGTACATCAAACATCTAACATTGACTCACGCTGCTGCACCTTCGTACTTCGTACTTAAAATCATCGGGCAGCGTACTAAATTTCCGGCTTTACCCTACATCGTACACCGTACATCAAACATCTAACATTCACTCACGCTGCTGCACCAACGTACTTCGTACCTCGTAGTTCGTACTTATCCTCGGGCGGCGTACTAAAATTCCGGCTTCAACCACATCGTACACCGTACATCAAACATCTAACATTTAATCGCGCTGCCGCACCCGCGTACTTCGTACCTCGTACTTCGTACTTAAAACACAAATCAGCAGACATAGGCTCCAGGTTTGTCCCACATCGTACATCTAACATCGAACACCGTACATCCAACATCTACTTGTATTCCATCACCGGATGTCTTTCAAATTCATATTTGTTATCAAAGATGTATCTGTATGTTACCATATGTCTGCTTTGGGTGCCGCCAAGGTTTTTGTAAATGTTCAACATCTTGGGGTTCCAGTCGCCGGCCCAGCCCATCTCGTACCTGTTGTACCAGCCTTTATTTTGAAGTATCAGCGCGCCTTCATATATCATAAATGAATCAATGCCGAGGGCCTGAAATTTGGGAACAACGCCAAAAGCCACGCCGGTAAATACCTTACAGGCGCCATTCTTTTTCATCCACAGTAAACGGAGCTTTTGTAATAACCCAAACTTGCCATTGAAGTGTTTAAAGTATTGGTTTAGATCGGGAATATTGATCCACATGGCAATCGGCTCTTCTTTATAATAGGCAAACATGATGACACGTTCGTCAATGATCGGCTTCATTTTTTTGAACAGCTTCATCGCCTGCTCTTCAGTTATTTCCTTCGCCTCGCCATGTTGTGCCCAGGCTGCATTATAAACTGTAGCAAATTCGCGCGCATGTTTTTCCAGCTGTTTCAGGTCAATATGTCTTGCCTGGTAATCTGGTTTTGCTTTAAACTTTGCATGGCGTTCAGGAAATCTCGGCGGCAACGGCGCGTCAACCTGCATCTCATAGTAATACTGGTCGTAATAATTCCTGAAGCCATATGTCTCAAACAATTGCTGGTAGTAAGGCGGATTGAAAGCCATGCCGTAAATGGGTTCCACATCAAATCCTTCAACCATCAATCCCCACCACTTATCGCGATCATTATAATTAACCGGACCATCCATCGCTTCCATGCCTTTGCTCTTTAGCCACGCTTTTGCAGTATCAAAAAGAAGTGTAGCAGCAGCTATATCGTTCACACAGTCAAAAAAGCCAACGCAGCCAGTGTTAAATTCTGTTCCCTTGTTTGTGTATTTACTATTGGTAAAGGCAGCAATACGGCCAAGAAGTTTGCCGTTGTCATCTTTTAGGATCCAACGTTTTGTTTCTCCGTATTTATAAGATTTATTTTTTTCAGGATCAAACGCATCATTTACTTCACTATCCAATGGTTGAATATAATTGGGGTTGCCTGCATTCATCAATACATTAACCTTATTGAACTCTTTTGCCGTCGCCGCATTGTTTACTTCAATCAAGTGCATTGTACTCATTTTACGAATATAAGGAAATGTACGATGTACGGTGTACGATTTTAGATGTGAGCCAGGCCGGAAGTTTCGTTTCCAGCCCGATGATTTTTAAGTACGAAGTAGGAGTTACGAAGTACGCAGGTGCAAGAGCGTGAGTGAATGTTAGATGTAAGGTGTACGATGTACGATGTGGTTAAAGCCGGGAAATTAGTACACTGCCCGATTATTTTTAAGTACGAGGTACGAGTTACGAAGTACGCAGGTGCGGCAGCGCGATTAAATGTCAGATGTATGATGTACGGTGTGCGATGTGGGTTGAAGCCGGGAATTTAGTACACTGCCCGATTATTTTTAAGTACGGAGTACGAGTTACGAAGTACGCAGGTGCGACAGGGCGATTAAATGTCAGATGTATGATGTACGGTGTACGATGTGGGTTGAAGCCGGGAGTTTAGTACACTGCCCGATTATTTTTAAGTACGAAGTACGAGTTACGAAGTACACAGGTGCGACAGCGCGATTAAATGTTAGATGTATGATGTACGGTGTACGATGTGGGTTGAAGCCGGAAATTAGTGCACTTCCCGATGATTTTTAAGTACGAAGTACGAGTTACGAAGTACATAGGTGCGGCAGCGTAAGTGAATGTTAGATGTACGATGTATGATGTACGGTGTATGGTGGACGATGTTTTAAGTGCGGAGTGACCCCTTACCTCAAACCTCAAACCTTACGCCTTACACCTGAAACCTGCCACCCAAAGCTCATAGCTGACAGCTCGCAGCTCCCTACCACTTCCTCACAAACAACTTGTCAGCCATTTTTGCATCGTGGCCGTAGATGTCTTTTCTAAAGTTCAGTTTGTTCTCCTGATCTATCCATGCAGTCAGGTAAACAATAAAAACAGGAACTGATTGTTGCAGCGTAACCCATTTTTCTTTATCCATATGCATGGCGCTGTCAATCTTCTGACTGGTCCAGGCCGTGTCGTTACGTAAAAGAAATTCTGCAAGTTTTACGGGGTTGCCAACGCGGATACAACCATGACTAAAACTTCTGTTGGAAGAATTGAAAAGATCGCGGTTGGGCGTATCATGCAGGTAGATATCATATGTATTTGGAAAAAGAAATTTGACTAATCCGAGGGAATTTGTTCCTCCGGGTTTTTGCCGAACAACCGGTAAGCCTGCATTATTGCCGGTTATTTCCATGTTGTGTTCCGCAATATAGTTGGGGTTCTTTTGAATACCGGGTACAATTTCGTTTTTCACAATGCTTGTAGGAACATTCCAGTAAGGGGAGAATACAATATACTTTAGGTTTCCGTTGAACACCACCGTTCCGTTGGCAGCTGTACCCACAATTACCCGCATACTAAAAGTTTGTTCACCATCCTGAAAAACGTGCAGCCTGTATTCAGGAATATTTACCACCATGTATATTGAATCTTTTTCTGCAGGCAGCCAGCGGACCCTTTCAAGATTGACAAGTATTTGTTGTATGCGTGTGTTTATGGGAACATTCAGTTCATCAATCACTTTTTGGCCGATAACACCATCAATCGTTAAACCCATTCTTTCCTGGAACCGTTTAACAGCAGTCAAGAAGCTTGTGTCAAAAACACCGGTAGTGTCGGGGTCTTCCAGATCGCCAAGTAAAAAAAGACGTTGCTGAATTTCTTTAACAAGTAAGGATGAGTCTCCCTTTTGAATTTTCTTTACGTTCATTGAAAGCGTATCTACCGGATATATTTTTCTTAGATCATAATATTTCTGCAGATAGGTTTGCAATTTGTTGTACTGACTATTTAACGGAACATTTACGGGGTTGCCTTTGTTGAGTATTGTAGAGTCGAGTATGGCAGTCAGGTCAACCTTTTTCCTGGGAATGAACCATCCCAATTCAGATACATCCATATCGCTTCCTTTATACATTTTGGCTGCATAAGTAAAGAACTGACCGGTGAAGGATAATTCAGCTTCAATCATCTGAGCCTTCGTTTTCGGATGAACTGTATCTGCAGTAAAAAGCGTGTATAGTTTTTCTATTGATTTATTGTACAGGCCGCTATCCTGCAATGTTTCAATCGCAGGACCCAACATGTTGTAAAAGTTTCTTGTTTGTTCAGCAATTCCGCTGCTGTCAAACCATGCGAACTCATAATTACGTTGCTTATAAAAATCCAGGTATTGAGCATGGAAAGAATCAAACTGGCCATGGGACAATAAAAAATTTTTAACAATATTGCTGTCAAGAAAGAGGTTATTGTAGGACGTTCTTATGTTGATCGTAGTATCCTGCACAACCGGCTTTTTCTTTTTCGGTTGTGTACTACATGCCATCCAAACACCCGTTGTAAATATCAGCAACGCAGCTAAAATTCTTTTACCGTTCATAGTAGTTCTTAATTGTTTATTAATAGGGTTACGGCTACTATTGCCGCTGTTTCCGTCCTTAACCTTGTGTTGCCTAAAGTTACAGGTATATAATTTCTTTGTTGCGCCAGCGCGATTTCTTCACTGGAGAAATCTCCCTCAGGACCAATCAGCATACACATGTCTTCACTTAATGAAAGATCTCTGATGTGTTCTTTTTTACCTTCTTCACAATGCGCAATTAATTGAGAAGAATGGTTCATTTGGTTCAACGCGTCTGCATATTTCAATGGTTCATGCATTACCGGAAGCCAAACCTGCTGGCTTTGAAGCATAGCTGCAATAAGAATGCCGTTTAGTCTGTCGTGCCGGAAGTGCTGCCTTTCTGTTCTCTTACACAATAGTGGGTAAATTTCTGTAACACCAATTTCGGTAGCCTTTTCAAGAAACCATTCAAAGCGGCTTGCATTTTTAAGAAGAGATATGCCGACGCATAGTTTTTTTTGTGGCGGAGGTTCTACAAGCATTTCCTGAATGGCTACTGTAGTATGCTTTTTATCGGCATGTGTTATAACAGCTGTGTATGCATTGCCTTTACCGTCTGTTAATTTTAAACCTTCCTGTTCCCGCATTCGCAGCACCTGAATGCAATGCTTACTGGTTTCTTCACTTAAAGTAAATGTGTGATTGGAGACTTGTATTGATGGTTCGTAAAAGTAGGGTAATGCCATTTAGCCGTAATTCATATTATCTGTGCAAAAATATCTACAGAAAGTAAGAAAGTCAAAAATCAAAATTCAAAAGTTAAAATTCAAAGGCTAAGATTAGGGGTGTGAGGTTTAAGATAAATAGCTGAGTACTTATGACAAAAGAAAACCTCTCCGGGGTTATGGAGAGGTTTCTTATGGAAATATAAAACTTAGTCTAAAAAGTTAGCAGCACGTATTAAGAATGCCAGCTCATAGCTGATAGCTCAAAGCTCACAGCTAAAACGGTGCATCACTTTCAAATCCTTCATCAAAATCGCCACTGTTCATGCGGCTGCCTTTCTGAATAAAAAATCTTCCGCCACCATCATTGTCATCTCCCTGGGTACCTCCGCTGGGAGGAAGTGCAGGCCCGCTTCCAATTGGTTTCCAGCTTCCTCCTCCTGCTCCTCCGCCGCCCATTCCAGGTAAGCCGCCTTCATCCCACTCCTCAAATTTTTGAATGTGCAGCATTGCACGGAGTTTGATGGTTTCGAGCGAACCATTACGGTGCTTGGCTATACGCACGTGTGTTTCACCCTTTGTACTTTCACCCATTTCATTACTCATGTTTTCGTAGTACTCAGGGCGGTAAATGAACATAACCATATCCGCATCCTGCTCAATCGCACCAGATTCACGTAAGTCACTCAACTGAGGCATCTTACTTTCTTTACGTGTTTCAACGGCACGGCTTAACTGGCTCAGTGCAATGATTGGGATATTTAATTCTTTCGCCAATTGTTTTAACGTACGGGAAATAGTACTGATCTCCTGCTCACGGCTACCTGCTTTATCGCTACCACTCATCAATTGAAGATAGTCGATGATGATGAAGCCTACGTTATGTTTATTTACAAGTCTTCTTGCTTTAGCACGGAACTCAAAGATGTTCAAAGCGGCTGTATCATCAATGAACAGCGGCGCAGTTTCAAGTCTCGCAATACCCTTTTTCTGCAATTGCTGATATTCATATTCCTCCAGCTTACCACGCGCGATCTTTTCCATCATGATCTCACTCTCCGCAGAAAGAATACGTTGTACAAGCTGTGACGCACCCATCTCAAGAGAGAAGAAGCCAACCGGAGTAGGTCTTGTACTATTCATTGCAGCATTACGGGCCAGGTTTAATGCAAAGGCTGTTTTACCCACGGCAGGTCTCGCAGCTAGGATAATAAGATCCGTTGGCTGCCATCCATAGGTAACTCTGTCGAGCGTAGGGAAACCACTTGGAACACCGGAAATATCTTCGGTTTTTTTACGAAGCTCATCAATACGGTTTAACGTTTTAGCCAGAACAGTACCCATGTCCTGGTAATCCTTCTTCAGGTAGTTGTTGGTGATGTTGAACATTTTTGATTCAGCATCATCCAGCAGGTCAAATACGTCGGTGCTGTCTTCATAAGCATCGCCAATAATTTCTCCGCTTATTCTGATCAGCTCACGCTGAATAAATTTTTGCAGAACTATCCTGGCATGCGCTTCAATATTGGCAGTAGAAACAACTGCGTTGGTCAGGCGCGTTACATAGTACGGGCCACCAACCATTTCCAGTTCTTCTTTTGATTTGAGTTCTTCTACTACAGTAAGAATATCAATCGGCATGCTTTTTTGCGCAAGCGATTGAAAGCAGCGAAAAATCCGTTGATTGGCATCAACGTAGAAACACTCCGGCCTTATAATCTCCACCACCGTGTCAAACGCACTTTTTTCCAGCATTATCGCACCGAGCACAGCTTCCTCCAGTTCTTTGGCCTGGGGTGGAATTTTGCCATACATCATCGTGCTAACATCAATCGAGGGCTTTCGTCCCTTCTTCCTATCTTTATTCAAATTCGCAATGTCCATCACAAAAAATTCAACAGGTTAGTAAACTTATTTGTTCACCAATCCTCTCAGGGTTACCCATCTGCCAGTGTTAAGAAAATATTACCGCAACGTTTCCGAAATGTTATCCCATTGAGAAAGGACGGCGAATATAACAGCTACTTTTTTGTTGTAGAAAATTTTTCTCAATTAATATTCAGCTATTTCATTTCACAATTAATGCACTTTTTGTTAAGGCCGTTTCCACATTCGTCCCTGGTTATTCAACAAAAAAGCTGGCTTTATACACAATTTAGAAAAGTTTTCACGGATTATTGCACATCGGTTTGTGAAGAAAGAATTTTTTAAAAAAATTGCCCATTCCCCTCAATTTGCGTAAATAGAAAGAAGTTGAAATATTGTTATATGTTTTTAAATTCAAAAGTAAAAAGTCAAAAATCAAAATCTCTTTATGGAGCCTGAGACACCGTTTTTGGGCCTTAAGAAATATTTGGGTGGTGCATTAAAGCTTTTGAATTTTGACTTTTTACTTTTGACTTGACACTGATCAACCCGGTTATAAGCTTTAAGCTCTCAGCTTTTCACTATTTTTGCATCTACATCATGAGCGGAGAAGTAAAAAAGAGGATTTTCGATTTTTCAGTACTTAAAAGAGTATTCCAGTTTGTAAAGCCTTACCGGTTAGCATTTTACAGCAGTGTGGCTATGGCAATTCTGCTGGCTGCTTTCACACCTGTAAGGCCATATCTTATTCAATTAACGGTTGACAAAGCATCGGGAAAGCATTTTAATATTCCTTCATGGCTTGATTTTCTGTTGTTAAAAGGCGATTATAGTGATGCTACCCAATTCATCATTGCCGTAACAGTTTTCCAGGTTTTTTTCCTGCTTATTGAAACTATTGTTCGCTTTCTTTTTTCATTTGTAACAGCCTGGCTTGGGCAATCTGTAGTAAAAGATTTGCGGGTGACGGTGTTTAAAAAAATACTGGGGCTTAATCTGCGTCAGTTCGATAATACACCTATAGGAACTTTAACTACCAGAACGATCAATGACATTGAAAGTATTAATGACATTTTTTCTGACGGGCTATTGCCGATCATTGCAGATATGCTTTCAATCATTGTAACGCTGGTGGTAATGTTTTACACCGATTGGAGGCTCACATTGATCAGCCTTATACCATTTCCTTTAATGCTTATTGCAACGTATTATTTTAAAGAAAGCGTAAACAAAAGCTTTATTAAAGTACGTAATGCAGTTGCTGCGCTGAACGCTTTTGTACAGGAACATTTGACCGGAATGCATGTTATTCAGGCGTTTGCGGCAGAGGAAAGGGAGTTCAATAAATTTAAAAAGATCAACCGCGATCACCGCAACGCGAATATCAAAGCCATTTTTGCGTATTCAATTTTCTTTCCTGTAGTGGAAGTGGTATTGGCTTTCAGCACCGGTTTGCTGGTATGGTGGCTGGCAGGAAAGGCGCTGAACTACCCGCTGGATATGAGTCTTGCGGGCAAGCTTACTGCATTTATTTTGTATCTGAACCTTATTTTCCGGCCCCTCAGGATGATCGCTGATAAATTCAATGTGCTTCAAATGGGAATGATTGCGGCTGAAAGAGTATTCAAAGTACTGGATAATGAGGACTATATTCAGAAGCAAGGCACATACGCTCCTGCATCTATAAAAGGTGCTATTGAGTTTGATGATGTTTCTTTTGCTTATGTTGATGATAAATATGTTTTAAAAGACATCAACTTCCAGGTTAAACCAGGAGAGGTAGTGGCGCTGGTTGGCCACACCGGAAGTGGCAAAACTTCTATCATCAGTCTGCTCAACAGATTATATCATATTCAAAAAGGTGAGATCAGGGTTGACGGTGTAAACATTGAAACGTATAACACGGATGTATTACGAAGCAGCATTGGTGTGGTGCTGCAGGACGTTTTTCTGTTTTCAGGTTCTATACTCGATAATATAACCTTACGAAATACACAGATAAGTAAAGAAAAAGTGATCGAAGCCGCAAAGCTCATCGGCGTTCATGAATTTATCATGAGCCTGCCCGGCGGCTACAGTTTTAATGTGATGGAAAGAGGCAATACCTTAAGTCTTGGTCAGCGTCAGCTTATTTCTTTTATCCGTGCATTGCTATACAATCCATCAATTTTAATTCTGGATGAAGCTACCTCGTCAATAGATACTGAAAGCGAAATGCTGATCCAGGAAGCTATTGAAAAGTTGATTTCAGACAGGACATCAATTGTAATTGCGCACCGGTTGTCTACGATCCGGAAAGCAGATAAAATTATCGTGCTGGATAAGGGCGTGATAAAAGAGATTGGCAATCACGAGGAATTACTCGCACTCGGCGGCTTTTACAGCAAATTGCATAACATGCAGTTCGAAAAAGAGAAAGGATCGATCCTGGCGAAATAGCCGGGAATGTCGCTGAATCTGGTGTAAACAGCCACTCAATGCGGGATTTTCTTCTTATTACTATTATTAATAGGTTTCTTTACGGTTATTATAAAATTTAATAATCTGGTGTTCCGGTTTGCCGAATCATGACCAGATGACACCGAATTTTGGAAATTCCCGCATAAAGCTCCTTTTAAGGCTAAATATTTTCGAATTTCCCGGCTTATACTATGCAATTCAGCGCTGTCACCCTTATCTTTGCGCAAAATTTCACCAAGATATGGCTTCTAAAAGCTTGAAACTCTTACTGGCATTGACTTTCGGCGTATTTTTGACCTTTGGCACCAAAAGCCTGTACGCGCAGGAGAATCCTGCACACACAGAAGGCGAGCACGCTGAGGCTGAGTTTAATGCCGGAGAAACCATTATTCACCACGTATTAGATTCGCATGAGTTCCATTTTTTTGATATGGGTGATTTCCATGCGACTATTCCTTTGCCGATAATTGTTTATTCTCCTGAAAGAGGCTTATCTGTTTTTTCATCTTCAAAATTTGAGCATGGCCATGCGGCATATGAAGGCTACAAGTTGGAAGAAAACAAGATCGTTGCAGTTAATGCAGACGGATCTGTAAATGAAGAAGCTAAAGTGTACGATTTCTCCCTGACCAAAAATGTGGTTCAGATGTTTATAGGCGTGATTCTTTTATTGATCATCATGCTGAACGTTGCAAAAAAATACAAGGTACGCGGTGCAGACAGTGCTCCCACAGGATTTCAGAATGCTATTGAACCCGTGATCACTTTTGTGAGAGATGATGTAGCCAAGCCAAACCTGTATGGCAAGCATGACAAATATTTGCCTTACCTGTTAACGGTATTCTTCTTTATCCTGATTAACAGTATCATCGGTTTGATTCCAGGTTCAGCGAACGTAACAGGAAACATCGCTTTTACCGGCATTCTGGCTGTCGTGTCACTGATCATTATCTTAATCAGCACTAACGGTCACTTCTGGGGACACATCTTCTGGCCTCCCGGTGTTCCTTTCCTTGTAAAGCTGATTCTTATTCCCGTTGAATTATTGAGTATATTTATTAAGCCTGCAGCGTTGATGATACGTCTTTTCGCGAATATGACCGCGGGCCACATTGTAATTCTGAGCTTCGTATCATTGATATTTATCTTCGGTCAAATGTCAACTGTTGCGGGCTGGGGCTTTACACCGGTGTCTATTGCTTTCTCCGTATTCATTTATCTGATCGAAATATTGGTTGCCTTTATCCAGGCATTCATATTTACGAATCTGACGGCGGTATTTATCGGCCAATCGTTTGAAGCGGGACATGCACACGACGAGCATGGACATCATAATGAAGAAATTTTTTTATAAACATATTTTGAACTCTTTTTTAATTCAAAAACACACAGTATGTCTTTAATGAACATTTTATTGGAAGCGGGTACTGCTCAGTTGGGTGGTGCGATTGGTGCCGGTTTGGCTGCAATTGGCGCAGGTATCGGTATCGGTCAGATCGGTAAAGGTGCGGTAGAATCTATCGCTCGTCAGCCGGAAGCTGCTAACGATATCCGTGGTAACATGATCCTGACTGCTGCGTTCATTGAGGGTGTTGCCCTTTTCGCAGTTATCGCAGGTCTGTTGGCGGTATTGGCTAAGTAGTCCGCAAAAATGATTACTGCATCTAAAGCACAGGGCGGAGGATGCAGTATTTCTTAATTGGAAATTTGAAATTAGAAATTTGAAATGATTAGTTTGGATCTTGCTTCAGCAAATCTCAAATCTCAAATTTCAAATCTGGAATTTCAAATCTTAAATTTCAAATATCAAATCCATATATGGAACTTTTATTACCTGGTTTAGGAATTATGGTTTGGACGCTCGTAGCGTTCGTCATTGTATTGCTTATCTTAAAGAAGTTTGCCTGGAAGCCGATTTTAAAAAGCTTGAAGGACAGGGAAACCAACATTGCAGAGTCAATTGCTACTGCCAAAAAAGTAAAAGCTGAAATGGCTCAGTTGCAAAGCGACAACGAAGCATTGCTGGTTAAAGCCCGTGAAGAAAGAGCTACACTGATTAAAGAAGCTAAAGAATCTGCTGATAAAATGATTGCTGAGGCGAAAGCCAGGGCTCAGAGTGAATACAACAAGATCGTAGACGAGGCACGTGTGGCCATAGACCAACAGAAAAATGCTGCAATGGCTGATGTAAAGAACCAGGTAGGTAACCTGGTTGTTGAAGTTGCAGAAAAAGTGTTGAGAAAAGAATTATCGAATAAAGCAGAGCAGGAAAATTACATTAAGCAATTAGCCGGAGAAGTAAAATTGAATTAAAATGCGGATTTGAAGCGGTGTAATGATTGTTGATCACTATATTCACTTCAGGTCTTCAAAGAAAAATATAAGATGCCTAATCCACGTTTAGCCGCAAGATATGCAAAGAGCCTCATCGACCTCGCCTTAGAACAAGGCAAGCTGGAAGAGGTTTATCGAGACATGCAGCTGTTTTCGTCAATTCGTAAAACCAACAGGGATCTTGTACTGGTTTTGCGTAGCCCTATCGTTAATCCCGATAAGAAAAATGCGATAATAGAGGCTGTTACAAAAGGCAGGATTGAGAATGTTACAGCTCAGTTTATCAAACTTCTGGTTAACAAAGGCCGTGAGACCAATCTGCCTGAAATGATAGATGCTTTTATTGATCAGTACAATGTGATCAAAGGAATTAATCGTGTTAAGCTGACTACTGCTACAGCGGTTGGTGAGAATGTTATAAACGACATTGTAAATAAAGTAAAAGCTGAAACAGGCTACACCAATATTGATCTGGAAACAGTTGTAGATCCTAAATTGATAGGAGGGTTCATACTCGATTATAACAATAACAGGATTGATGCATCTGTTTTACGCGATCTGCAGGATATTAAAAAGCAGTTTTCAGAAAACACATTTGTAAGCAATATCAGGTAATAAATCAGCCGAAAGGCTTTATCTATAAGAAACAATAAATTGGTGAACTTCCCCGCAAGAGCGGGGGCAAATAATAAAAAATAATATGGTTGACATTAAGCCGGATGAAATATCAGCGATATTAAGGCAACAACTGAGTAGCTACGATGCCACCGCAAACCTGGAAGAGATTGGTACAATTCTCCAGATAGGTGACGGTATTGCCCGTGTTTACGGATTGAATAATGTTCGCGCAGGTGAGCTTGTTGAATTTGAAACCGGAGTTAAAGCCATTGCTCTTAACCTTGAAGAAGACAATGTGGGTGTGGTATTAATGGGTGAAGGTACAGGTATTAAAGAAGGAGACTCAGTTCGCCGTACTGGCGAGATCGCCTCTATCAAAGTGGGCGATGGCCTTATGGGACGTGTTATTAATACCCTTGGTACACCAATTGACGGTAAAGGACCTATTACAGGCGATCTTTACGAAATGCCCCTGGAACGTAAAGCTCCGGGTGTAATCTTTCGTGAGCCGGTAAAAGAACCGTTACAGACAGGTATTAAAGCGATCGATGCAATGATTCCTATTGGACGTGGACAACGTGAGTTGATCATCGGTGACCGTCAGACTGGTAAAACTGCTATCGCTATCGATACCATCATCAACCAGAAAGAATTTTTTGATGCAGGTAAACCTGTATATTGTATATACGTTGCAATTGGTCAGAAAGCTTCTACCATTGCAGGTATCATGAAAACTTTACAGGATGCCGGCGCTATGGCTTATACAACTATCGTTGCGGCTTCTGCAAGCGATCCTGCTCCTCAGCAGTTCTACGCTCCATTTGCTGGCGCTGCGATTGGTGAATTCTTCCGTGATACCGGTCGTGCGGCATTGATCATTTATGATGATCTTTCTAAACAGGCTGTAGCTTACCGTGAAGTTTCCCTTCTGTTAAGAAGACCTCCGGGACGTGAAGCTTATCCTGGTGACGTATTCTATCTGCACTCCCGTTTACTGGAACGTGCGGCTAAAGTAATCGCCAATGATGCTGTTGCTAAAAACATGAACGATCTTCCTGATTCAATTAAGCACCTGGTAAAAGGAGGTGGTAGCTTAACAGCTTTACCAATGATTGAAACACAGGCTGGTGACGTATCTGCATATATTCCTACAAACGTTATCTCTATTACAGACGGTCAGATCTTCCTTGAAGGTAACCTGTTCAACGCGGGTATCCGCCCTGCGATCAACGTGGGTATCTCTGTAAGCCGTGTAGGTGGTAACGCCCAGATCAAATCAATGAAAAAAGTTGCCGGTACATTGAAACTTGACCAGGCGCTTTATCGTGAAATGGAAGCCTTCTCTAAATTTGGTGGTGACCTGGATGCTGCTACTAAACTTGTACTGGATAAAGGTGCACGTAACGTGGAAATTCTGAAACAACCTCAGTACACTCCATTTGCTGTTGAAAAACAGGTAGCGATCATTTACTTAGGTACTCAGGGTCTTCTTCGTGAAGTTGCGGTTAAAAACGTAAAAGCATTCGAAGATCATTTCTTAACTGAAATGCAGAACAAATATCCGGATGTTCTTGCTGAATTTAAGAAGGGTAATTTGCCTGATGCTGGTATCGCCAAAATGGTTGAGCTGGCGAAAAGCATTATTCCTCAGTACAAATAACTGAAGTACTTTTCATAATATAAAAGCGGCTTTTAAAGCCGCTTTTTTTTATGCGGTAAATGATTTTTGTAATGAAAATTGTACTAACTTGATAGCAGATGTTCTGCTACGCCGAAACGCTTGTCCTTGCTGCCTTATGAGCAGTTTCTCCTAAAAAATGACATTCATCGCAACGCTGCAACATTAATATCGTTCTTACAACTTCCCAATATTAATTGTTGAAAATTACTCCCGGAAGTGTGCAGCAAATTACTCTTTGATAGTGCCTATTGTTGGTAAACTGATCCCATTTTCCCTGGTTCTTAAATGGCCGGCTTTTTGCACCATTATATAGCACTATTAAGACTGAATAGCAACTTAAACTATGCTTCTTTGTGTAGTATGAACCCGGTTGTTTGAACGTTTATTTAATCGTTAAATCCTTTATTGTTTAATTAAATCGCTGCGTATGAAAAAAGTTTTACCACACGTGATTGCAGTAAGCCTGATTGTTCTTTTTGCCGCTTGTTCAAAGAACATGGACGTAGTTTCTCATAACAACTCCGATGAGAAGGTGAAGACCGCTTCTGCTGATAGCAGTTATGCCGGTTATATTATTAAAACGATTGTTGATAACAGTAGTTATTACAAGCGCGCATCTATAGCTTATAACCCTTCCTGGAACCCAACCAAGATAACATTGAAAAATAGTGCCTCAGGATATCCGCATTCATATTTTACCTATTCCGATGATACAAAGCTACTCAACTATATTACGGGGTTTGATAACGGCGCATTCGAACTATGGCATAAATATGTTTATATCGGAAGTGTTATAGCAAGAGATTCTCTTTTCTTTTTTGGAATGAGAACTAAGCAGGGACCAATAGATTATATATATGTTGATATTATTGATTATACATATGATGCAAGCGGTAGGGTGAGTAGGACTGCGCGAACATGGAAAGATGACGATGGCTTTTCACATACTGACATAACACTTTATCCATATGATGCGAACGGCAACCTGATATCGGGAGCCCGTTATGATCATATGATAAATCTGCATCGTGTAAATAAGATCTGGATGTTCATTGCTTGTGACTACAGTAAAAACAATCCATTTACCGCAGAAGTTTATACTCCACAGGGCTTACCCCAAAAGTTGGTTTCTGCTTCACTTGCACGCGGCCGGCAGGCCAATGATAATGCGGGTTTTGATAAAGCATTACTTCACCGTTCCTATATTGTTGGAAAACCCCTGGGATACGGACTGAATCATGCGCAGAAATCTTCAACCACACTTCCATATTTATTTATCGGTTCGATGTATCTGACTCCCGGAACAGAGATAGAATATCTGCCAAAGCAATAAACAAATTTTAATAGAAGCATTTCTGTATTGATCAGTGTGATCAACGCAGTTGCATCGATATTTAACTAAGCCTGTTTAGGTTGGGAAGTAATTTTTGTGTTAACCGGAAGACTTCTGAAAGTAAGCTTCCGGTTATCTCTGTTTGTGGCACCTCTTCATCCGAAAGTAGCGTCCGGGAAGAGTTTCGAATAAGTTATCAGATTAAAATTTCCAGCCTGTCTTGCAATTTCAAATTAGCTGCTGTAATTTACTCGTGATTTTTTTGGCTCCACTTCTCTTTTCACACTAATCAATAATCTGAAACCTTTAAAATTTTAACTATGAATCCCAGATCACTGAGGTATTTGTTGCCTGTACTTTTGTTGATTGGTTTTGCTTCATGCAAAAAAATTATTGAACACGGATCAGACGACGAAACCTGTTCTGATTGTTCGGCCTTATACAGCTCTGAGAAGAAGATTAAGTCCATTCAGGTAAAAGACTCTGACATCGTTACCAATCAGTATTTTCTTTTTTATACTAATGGGTTATTAGATAGCATTTCGCATGAACAATTAACAGGAAAAACGCTGGCTTACGATTATTCCATAAAGGTACTGTACTCAGAAAACAGTTGTATCCCCAGCGGTTACAAATACTTAACTGACAATTCTTATGAAAGGCCAACAGTGGATGCCAGTTTCCTGGTGGATAGTAATGTGATTGTCCGGAAGAGTATATACAGGCCAATCTCAGGCTACTACAGCGGAGACAGTTCATCAACGTTTGGTTACGATTATTATCCGAACGGCCTTTTAAAGACACGTGATTTCCATTACTTAGGTGATCAGTTTCCTGAAATACAGACAACAACTGATTATTCAACGGACAAGAATATTTCGGCGGTTACAGTTATTGGAGATTATACTATGCAAATAAGATTAAGCGAATTTGACGCAAAGGCGAATCCGTTTAGTTTCCAGAATAATATTCTCTATTATCTTTCCGTGCAGCCTTATAATGTATTCCCGAACAGGTATGAGGTGATGGGCAATGGCAAATTCTATCCGCAATATTTTCCATTCGATAATGTTACGCTGTCCAGGAATAACCTTGGTTTACTTGTGTATGATAATAACTACGTTTATTATGATGAATATACATTTAAGTATACCTACAATGCTGACGGATATGCAAATAACATCACCATTTTTACTAACATCCGGAACAATGAAGACGTAAACAATTATAAAAAGGCGGAGGAGATTAATCTTACTTATTACTAGTTAAGAAGTATCAGTCGATGGCCACGCATGATTGTTTTTTCGGAAACTACCTTTGACTTTCCGGAAGTATCTGTTTCCCGTTGCGGGAAAAGTTGGTAATCTATATCTCATGTTCATTTTACATCGGGGCTGATAACACTTTTTATTTATTAATCTATAACAAATCTCATGTTAGGCCTGGGACAGGTTTTTTATTTTCGATGCCCGACAAATCGGACTACCCGGATTAGTAATCATCAATCAAAAATAA
Source organism: Chitinophagaceae bacterium DXS (assembly GCA_030345135.1). Classification (GTDB taxonomy): domain Bacteria; phylum Bacteroidota; class Bacteroidia; order Chitinophagales; family Chitinophagaceae; genus Danxiaibacter; species Danxiaibacter flavus. The sequence continues at coordinate 3,635,398 of CP128386.1, read as the reverse complement.
TCCGGCTGTTGATTATTAGACTTGACGGAAGCTTTTAAAGACCCCTTTTTGTGAAAAAAATCTTAGGATATATACTGACTCCAATATTTTATATTGTGTTTGGACTATTGCTCTGTGTGTTCCATGTATTGCAGGTAATTGCACTGAGAATATTTGGAAGAACAGCTCATAAGAAAATTGTTGACGTATTGAATTTTTGTCTTTTGTACAGTCTGTGCATTTTGGGAACGCATATAAGTGTCAGATATAAGGTGACCCTCCCGGTTGATAAACCAATCATTTTCATTGCTAATCATCAAAGCATGTATGATGTGCCAGGCATTATCTGGTTCCTGCGCAACAATTATCCAAAGTTTGTTTCTAAAATTGAGTTGATAAAAGGCATTCCCAGCATCTCCTACAATCTCCGTCATAGTGGAGCTGCGTTGATCAATAGAAAAGACTCCAGGCAGGCGATCACTGAAATTTCAAACCTGGGAAAACTGATAAATGCAAATAACTATAGTGCGGTTATATTTCCTGAAGGTACCAGGTCAAAAGACGGCACAATAAAACGTTTTGCAGCCGGAGGCATTACCACATTATTAAAAAAAGCACCGGATGCATTGGTTGTGCCGATTGCTATCAATGATATCTGGAAGCTGAACCGTTGGGGGAAATTTCCGATGTCAGTTGGTGAACGTATCAGTTGGACGGTACTTCCGGCCATCGAGACAAATGGTAAAGAAAGAGAAGCTGTTGCTGCAGAGGCAGAGGATGCAATACGGGCAGCGTTATCCGCTAATTCAATGCCGTTTAGTTAAGAGGCGCCATTTCTCAAACACCTGAAACAAAAATACAGTTACACCGAGTTACACGGAGAACACACAGAGCAACACAGAGAATTCATTCAGGTCTTCCAAATATGACGATGCTTGCTTAACTAAACGACATTGAATTGTTAATTGATCGGATGCTTGAAATGTGCATGCTAATGCATCTTTTTTTACCGCCTTTAAAATGTCATTCACCTTCGTTTTGAGCCATTCATCAAATACCAGGAAACAATCATCGTTTTAATTTGGTTTATAGTATAAACCAGTTTATGTTTGCTGTGAATTAACTGAATATGAAAAGATCCTTAACCATATTGATAACTTTTTTCTTAACCATTACATACTTAAAAGCCCAGGTTTCGATTAGCGGAAAGGTAAAAGATAACAGAGGGAAACCAATTATAGGAGCAAGCATTACACTTAAAGACACATACGACGGCGCTACATCTGACAGCCTGGGCAATTTTAAATTTACTACTACTGAAAAAGGTAATTTCCTGATCTCTATTACAAGCCTTGGTTATTTCTCATTTGAACAAAATGTGCATATTGATAAACTGCCGATTGTTTATAACGTTTCATTGAAAGAACAACTGGATGAATTAAAAGCTGTAACTGTTACAGCGGGCGCTTTTGCTGCAGGTGATTCCAAGCGCTCTGCAGTGTTGAGCTCTCTTGATGTTGCTACGACCGGTGGGGCCAATGCAGACATTACTGCAGCTTTAAAAACCTTGCCCGGTGCACAGCAGGTGGGTGAGCAGGAAGGTTTGTTTGTTAGAGGTGGAGCTGGTTATGAAACCAAACAATTTATAGATGGCACACTTGTTAATAATCCATATTATACAAGTGTACCTGATATTTCTACACGCGGCCGCTTTTCTCCATTTCTGTTTAAAGGAACTGTATTCAGTACCGGCGGATATTCCGCGCAATATGGGGAAGCTCTTTCTTCAGCATTGATCCTGGAATCTATTGACCTGCCCGAGAAATCTGCAGCAAATGCAGCCATATCACCGTTGTTCCTTGGTGCAGGACTGCAGGAACTCTCAAAGAATAAACAATCATCCTGGGGTGTTAACTATGGGTATACCAACCTGGTTGCTTATTTCAGTATAGTAAAGCAGACTCCTGACTATTTTAAAATGCCGGAATTTCATAACGGTGATGCCAATTTCCGGATTAAGACAAAGCATGGAGGTATCATCAAATACTACACAACATTTAGCTATAGCAAATTGGGGTTAAGACGGCCGGATATTGACAGTCTCGACCTGAAAGATGCCTTCGGATTAACCAATACCAACTGGTACAATAATTTAAGCTATCGCGAAAACCTGGGACGCGGCTGGAAGATGAACCTGGGAGCAGGGTACAGCTACAATAAAGATGACATCAGCCAGCAATTGCAGGATCAGAATAATCAGCCGGTGATCTTACAAGGAAAGCCATGGTATTACACAAAATCTTATGCTGTAGTCAACAATCAGCAACTAACTCAGCTAAAGGCTGTATTTGATAAAAAGCTTGGAGGTATAAGTCACTTTCGTTTTGGCGCAGAAGACTGGTATGCTGTTAACAAAAGCACTTATAATGACACGCTTAGAAAGCTAACTGATAATCTTGTATCTGCATTTGCCGAAACAGACATATATGTAACCAACAACCTGGCTGCAAATATTGGTGCACGTTTTGAATATTCTTCATTGATCAATAAGTCGAACCTTGCGCCGCGAGTTTCATTAGCCTATAAAGTGGGCAAGGGAGCACAGGTATCCGCTGCATATGGCGTCTTTTATCAGAAAGCAGAAAACCAGCAATTGTTCTTTACAAATAGCCTCGGTTATACCAGGGCAACACACTATATTGTTAACTACCAAAAAATGGTTGCTGAAAGGATCCTGCGTGTAGAAGCTTATTACAAAAAGTATGACGCGCTGGTTAAAACCATTCCTGTTAACTATTACTATGCTTATTACAATAACAACGGTAGCGGCTATGCGAAAGGTATAGAGCTTTTTTGGAGAGATAAAAAGACGTTTAAAAACTTTGACTACTGGGTGAGCTATTCTTATCTTGATACTAAAAGGAATTATTTAAATTTTCCAGGAGAGATGACGCCAAACTTTGCTGCAAACCACACTGCATCACTTGTAACAAAGCGCTTCTTTACAAGTATTAAAACAGGTTTCAATTTTACATACAGTTTTGCTACAGGCAGGCCCTATTACAACCTCATGTATAACAGCGGCAATAACAAGTACGTAATGGCAGATCATGGCACAACCAAAAATTATAACAGTCTTGGTTTTAGCATGAACTATGTGCCATCTGTTGGTAAGCCTAACGCAAAAACATTTATTGTGCTGGTAGCAAGTATTACAAATGTGCTGGGTTACAATGCGGTGTATGGATACAACTATTCTTACAATGGTTTAAATAAAGAACCGGTTATACCTCCCGCAAAAAGGTTCTATTTTGTTGGGGTGTTCTTAAGCTGGGGTGTGGATAGAACGCAGGATGCGATAAATAACAACCTGTGAGGAAGATCGTAAGACCGTAAGATCGTAAGACAGTAAGATGGTAAGAGAGTAAGATAGTGAGAAAGAAAGAAGAGGTGAAGAAGAAGAAAAATAAACTTGAATATACATGAAACCACTATTTGTATTGTTGATAACGTTTGGGTTAACGTTATTGGTAACGCTGCTTTTCGGTGGATTGAATGTTGGGTTGAGTGGTAGAGTGGCAATGTTTGTTATGCTGGTGTTTACTGCCATTGGCCATTTCAAGTTTACGGAGGGGATGATGATGATGCTTCCTCCGCAAGTGCCAGCAAAAAAGGCGATAATTTATATAACCGGTATCCTGGAAATTGTGTTGGGAGTGATGCTTGTTTTGAAAGACTATATAACGGCTACCGGCTTTGCGTTGATTGCATTCTTTCTTGTACTGCTGCCTGCGAACATACATGCAGCAGCGCGAAAGGTGAATTATGAAAAAGCGGATTATACAGGTAAAGGATTGTCATATTTATGGATAAGAATACCCATGCAGATATTGTTTATCTGGTGGGTTTATTATTTCGCTATTTGTAATACCAACTAATCAACAAACATAAAATCAGATATATGAAATCACTCATGCTCACTGTAACGATGGTCGCGACATTTCTTTCAACTTATGCCCAGAGCGATAAGTTTACAGCCGCGATGCAAAAATCGCTCGCTATGCTTGATTCTGCTAAAACAACCCAGGATCTTACAACTGTATCTAATGCCTTTGAAAGAATTGGCGATGCGGAAAAAACACAGTGGTTGCCATATTACTATGCTGCGCTTGCGCTAACAAATTCGGGATGGGCAGATCCTGCTGTTGATAAAGACAAGAATGCTGAAAAGATAGCGGCTTTATTAGATAAGGCAGAGGCAATTGAAAAGAACGCAGAGTTATACACCATCAGAAATATGTCGGCAACACAACAGATGCTGGTTAACCCGCAAGAGCGTTGGCAGACATATGGACAACAGGCATCGTCTGCTTTACAGGCGGGAATGAAACTGGATCCAAACAATCCTAGATTGTATTATTTGCAGGGTATGAGTTTGTTTAACAGGCCGCAGCAATTTGGCGGAGGAAAGGATGTTGCAAAGCCTGTGTTTGAAAAAGCTGAACAGCTATTCAAGGCTGAGCAACCTAAGCCGTTGTACCCGCATTGGGGACAAAAACAAACTGAGGACATGCTTGAGAAGTGTAAGTAATCTTAGAATCAGGTGTGAGGTATGAGGTATGAGGTATCAGGTATCGGTGTAAGGTGTGAGGCAAAGGCGTGAGGTATGAAGCATGAGGTATAAGGCCTGTGGTATGAGGCATGAGGTTAAAGGTTAAAGATAGGTTCAGCGACCGCTGGCTTGTTGCATACCACTCCTGGTATCTAATACCTGATACCTCACACCTGACACCTGACACCTCTTTTGTGGATATTAAGTTGCGTGTGGTAGTGAACTGAGGTTTATTTTCGGTTTTTAAATAGTGTAGTCAGTAAAATGCAATTATTTCAAACACTTCTTATTTTGCACATTGCCGGGGGCTCGTTGGGCTTGCTGGCAGGAACTATTGCCGCAAGTGCACTTAAAGGACGCAAATGGCATTTGCTTGCCGGCAGGCTTTTTTTCTACGGAATGTTCATCGCTTCCGCCTCTTCATTAATTATTACCAACATGCCCGGCCACGAAAATGTATTTCTTTTTGCAATTGCCGGATTTACGTTGTATATGGCTTCTTCGGGTTATCGAATGATTATATTAAAACGCAAGCAAATCAGCGACAATATTGGATTCAGCTGGGTGGATTATGCGGTACTTATATTCGGTCTGACGTTTGGATTATTTCTCTGCCTACTTGCCATAAAGGGTATTCTTAAAGGAAATTTATTTGGGTTGGTACCTTCCGTATTCGGAGTGTTATGTCTCTGGTTCTCATTGGCCGACCTGGGGCTTATCGCAGGCAAAAAGGCAATAAAACAAGTGTGGCTTTACAATCATATCATACGAATGGTTGGTGCGCTCGTTGCAGCCTATACCGCTTTTCTGGTAGTAAACGTGCATGTAAACCAAGGGTGGATATTATGGCTTGCGCCTGCATTAATTGGAACGTTCATCATTATATTTTTTATAAGAAAATTTGTTTCGGGAAAAGATCCTCAAACAATTTAATATTCGCACAAAGCATTTTAAAGACCTTATATGGAAGAAGAAAAACTGCTTACCGGTGAAGAAAGCCTTCAGTTGATAACAGGAATGATCAACAAGGCAAAGAACAGTTTTCATGATAGTGGAACAAGCATGCTTCTGTGGGGATCTTGCGTGTCTGTTGCCGCAATGGTTACTTATCTGCAGCTGGAGTTCAACTTCAGCATCGGCTTCAATATATGGCTGATCATTTTGTTTGCAGTTATTCCCCAGGTGTTTATTACTATGAGGGAAAACAGAAGAAGGAAAGTTGTTGGATACGATGGATACGCGATAAATGTTGTATGGTCCACGTACGCATTTACTATTTGCGGATTGATAATTTATGAAAGCATTGTGCCGTCTGCCTTTCAACATATCATCCAGAATGAAGGATGGCAATTGACAAAGCATTATCTGGATCAGTCCAGGCCAGATGAAGTGCTTGAGCCATTCACGCTGAGCATCACATCTATTTACATATTGATCTATGCTTTCCCTACAATTATTATGGGAAGGATAAGGAACTACAGACCCATGATAACTGGTGCCATTATTACTTATGTCCTGTTTGTTGCATCGTGCTTTACCACTACAAAATATGATATGATATTTTCCTGCATTGCAGCAATTGCGTGCTGGTTGATACCGGGGTTGATTTTGCGTAAAAAATATCTTAAACAGAAAGCGAATGTTTAAAGATCTGGATCCCATATTGCATTCACAACTCAGGCTGGCCACAATGAGTTTGCTTATAAGTGTAAAAGAGGCGGAATTCACATTCATAAAAGAGCAAACAAATGCCACAGCAGGAAATCTTAGTGTGCAAATTCAAAAGCTTAAAGATGCGGGGTATATTGAGGTGATCAAAGAGTTCAAAGACAATTATCCGAATACAACCTGTAAAATAACACCTAAGGGAGTCAGGGCATTCGAAGACTACGTAAAATCGTTACAGGCATACCTGCATATTACAAAAAAATAAAGCCACCGACGTCGAATGCTGTCAGTGGCTTTAAATGCTTTTTTATTTTACGCTTATCACATGTCACAAATCAGAAGAAAATTTCATTTATTCGTCCTTCCCAAATATTTTTAAATATCTTCTGAACTTATAGTTTGACCCGGCAATTATTTCTTATCAGGAGTTCTTCTAAGCAATGCAGGAATAATATGAATAACCCCGTTGGTGCAAACAATATTGCCCGGCCATATTTTAGCATATCCAACATTACCCATTCCTTTTACAAATCCCACAGGTACACCTGTGGCAGTAATAATCTTGTTTACATCGCTTTTTGACAAGGTTGTTTTAGCATAGAAGAAGCCGAGGTCCCAGCCAAAATAGTGCCCTGCTAATATGTGGTATTTGACGAGGTTTGACAGATCATAAACAACATTTGGTTTAGTGATAGCATTTATCTGATCTACACTGTTATAAGGTTTGGGAGATTTTCTGAAACCTTCGTCCGTTGGCGCAAAAATGGTAAAGTTGCCATGTTTTGCAGAGTCAAGCAGGTTGGTTTTAACAAGTGCTGCAGTGAGTACTTTGAAGTTCGGATTTGACTCAAGATATTCTCCAACGCTTTGAGTAGGATACATCAAAACATTGTCAACCACCTGGATGATTCCATTAGTAGCCCATACATCCGGCATGATGATTTGAGCTGTACCGTTGATCTGAACCATATCCTGGAACCAGGATAAATAGATTGTATTGTCCCAATCTCTTTTCTTTGCTTTAACAGTTTTAAGACTGCTTCTTTTTTGAGGAATCTGATCAAAAGAGATTTCACCTTTTACAGCGTGGTATTGTAATGTGGTTCTTAACCAATCCAGTTGAGTGGGATCCTTTATTGCCAGGATGTTCTCTGGTGTATTGAATGGCTCAGGCAGCTTCGCAAATGCTTCATCGTTAGGAGCAAAGAAAGTGAGATGAGCTGAATCATCATTAGCTGCTTTGCCAAGGCCTGTAACCTGTATTGCAGCAGCAAGTGATTTAAAGAACGGAAGCTTTTTGGTTAAAATAAATATGGTATTCTTATTTGCTTTCGCGTCGGTAGACATAGCAAGAGCAGCCTGAATTGTTTTTTGTATATCAGCTTTTTGAGCTTTATAATCCTGCAAAGCCTGACTGGCATAGGCGTTGGCGCTGGCAGTGGCATCAGCTTCACTAATTTCATCTGTAGCAGCCACACTTGTATTGTTGCTCTGCTGGTCTTTTAAGCCGCTCTTTTGACAGGATGTGATAAGAAAGAGGGATAGAGAAACCAGAAGGGCAGCGTAAAGACGCTTGTTAACGTGAAACATAGTTCTTTTCATACTTTGTCTGAATTTTTGAAGATGAATAATTATTATACACCCGGAAGGAATTTTTTGTTGTGCAAAAACAGGTGTAATTATTGAACGGTGATTGAACGAAGTGAGAAAGATTAAATAATGTTGTCACGGGTAAGTGTACGGGTTTCATGGAATATTGGAAGGAATGAGCACGGTTTGATAGAAATGAAATATAAGGGGATAGCTGCTTGCCTGAATTATTGTTGTTCGAAAATAGCGGAACACACATACGGTTGAAATAAAAATTTGAATTGTTTAGTTACAGGTCAATACGCTCCCTTACAGGCTTTGCAAAAATGCAATAACGCGTCGTTCGTATCTTGTACGAATTATCAAAATGTTATCTGTAGGGGGAAACGGTATCGAATTGATCAGAACAGAAGAGCAGCTCCAAAAAGTGAGCCAAATGTTAAAATTTTAAATCAAATTTTGTAGAGATAACGCTGATAACAATTTGATTGGACAGATACTAATGTAGATATGTTAACAGCGGGTAGAGTTAGCAAAGCAATAAAAAAAGTGCGGGTTAGTTCTGTATGTAACTAACCCGCGTGTTGTTTATACCAAGGCTTCGTATAATATTTCTACCGGATGTTTGGCTTTTCTGCCGGTACCATCTTTTATCTGATGCCGGCAACTTGTTCCGGGTGCAGCAATAATTACATCTTCAGGCTGCTTGCGTACAGTGGGCAATAATACAAGCTCTCCAATTTTCATTGAAAGTTCGTAATGCTCTTTTTCATAGCCAAACGAACCCGCCATGCCGCAACAACCTGATGGGATTGTATCCACAGAATAATTTTCAGGAACAGAAAGCAGTTTAACAGATGATGCAACAGATGAAAGTGATTTTTGCTGACAGTGGCCGTGGAGCTTAATGCTTCGTTTTTCCCTGGTGAATTTACTTTTATCAATAGCGCCCTTGTCTATTTCTTTAGCAATAAATTCATCTATCGTATAAACGTTTTTAGACAACGCCTTTGCCGCTTCAAACTGATCGTCATCAGCCAGGTCAATATATTCGTCCCTGAAAGTTAAAATAGCAGAAGGTTCAATTCCTATTAGCGGAGTTTCTGCTGTAACAATGTTCTTTAGTAAGGCAATATTTCTGTTGGCTATTTTTTTTGCTTCGCGTAACAAACCTTTGGAAAGCCAGGATCTGCCACTTTCTTCGTGTTGTGGAATAACAACATTATATCCGAGTTTTTCTAAAAGCTGAATGGCTTTCATGCCTATTTCAGCATCGTTATAATTGGTAAACTCATCGCAAAACAAGTATACCTGTTTGCCTTGCTGCGGTTGCTGTTTAGTGTGTTTTGCAAACCACTTTTCAAGTGTTGTCCTGTACAAAAGAGGCATTGAGCGTTCAGGCGCAAAACCTGAAGTCTTTTTAATAAGATTACTGATGCCTTTATTGGTCATCGCAAAATTGTACAAACCAGGAGCTATGGCCCCCAGTTTTGCAGATTTTGTAAAGTTGGCTATCAACCTGCTTCTAAAAGGCACGCCGTTAGCATCATAGTATTGTTGAAGAAACTCTGCTTTTAATTTAGCGACGTCAACATTTGAGGGACATTCTGATTTACAGCCTTTGCAACTCAGGCAAAGGTCCATTACATCGTAAATCTCTTTGTGGTCAAAGCGATTGATCTTGGATGAGTTGGTTAAAAACTCTCTTAAGATATTTGCTCTTGCCCTTGTAGTATCCTTTTCATTTCGTGTTGCCATAAATGAAGGACACATAGTACCACCGGACAAATGTGTTTTACGACAATCACCGGATCCGTTACATTGCTCTGCATGCTGCAGCACATCCTGATCGTGATAACGGAAGACAGTTTTGAATGCAGGCGTTTTTTGTCCGGGTGTATAACGCAGCATACTGTTCATAGACGGCGTGTCTACGATCTTATTTGGATTGAATATATTGTTGGGGTCCCAGGTATATTTTATTTCGCGCAGCAACTGGTAATTCTTTTCGCCGACCATTTGTTTGATAAACTCGCCACGCAATCTGCCATCACCATGTTCTCCGCTTAATGATCCGTGATATTTCTTAACCAATGTTGCAATCTCTTCAGCAATTGTGCGGAACAATCTGTTACCATCTTCTGTTTTCAGGTTGATAATCGGGCGAAGATGGATTTCTCCTGATCCTGCATGCGCATAGTGAACTGAATACAGATTATGCTGTTTGAGTATTTCATTGAAATCACGAATAAAGTCCGGAAGATCATTTACATCTACTGCAGTATCTTCAATAACGGGTACGGCCTTTTCGTCGCCGGGAAGATTGCTCAGCAATCCGAGACCTGCTTTGCGCAAGGTCCATATTTTCTTGGTGTCATCGCCAAACAGCAAAGGAAAATGGTAACCTAATCCAGCCTGCTCCATTTCATGCTGCACCTGTTGGGCGATGGCGGTAATTTCTTCTCTTGTTTCTTTTTTGAATTCAATAACAAGTATTGCACCAGGGTCACCCTTCACAAAAAAACGGTTCTTGCTTTGTTCAATATTGTCTTTGGTGCATTCAAGAATATAATGATCTATTAACTCGCTCGCCGTTGGGGCGTATTTCAGCGCAATAAGATTAGCTCTTAAAGATTCGTCTATCGAATTAAAATGAACGCAAAGCAAGCCGGTTTCTTTGGGCGGCAAGGGTACTACGTTAAGTTTTATTTCCGTAAGAAAAGCCAATGTGCCTTCTGAGCCTGCGATTAGCTGGCAAAAGTTAAAATCAGGTTGACCTGCAGTAAAAGGCGCGCTTTCCAGCAAAACATCTACTGCATAGCCGGTGTTTCTTCTTTCAATGCTTTGCTTCGGAAATTCTTTTCTGATCTCCTGTTGATTATTATAGTCGCTTAACAGACCACGAACTTTTTTATAAATGTTAGCTTCGAGCGAATCACCTTCGCACTTTGCATGGAAGTCGTCTAATGACAAGGCTTTAAATTCAGCTTCGGATCCATCGCTTAACAATGCTTTTACTTCGAGCAGGTGCTCGCGTGTACTTCTGTAAACAACAGAGTTAGAGCCGCACGAGTTGTTTCCCACCATGCCTCCTATCATTGCCCGGTTGGCAGTGGATGTTTCCGGGCCGAACAAAAGCCCGTGTGGTTTCAGGAACATATTCAGCTCATCGCGTATAACACCTGGCTGAACCCTTACCCAATTTTCTTCGGTATTTAATTCAAGTATTTGTGTGAAATGTTTCGAAACATCTACTATAATCCCATCGCCTACAACCTGGCCGGCAAGAGAAGTTCCTGCAGTACGGGGAATAAGAGATGTTTTTTCTTGACGTGCAAAAGCAATAAGCTTCTTTAAATCGTCAGTACTTTTCGGAATTGCCACAGCCAGTGGCTTTTCGCGGTATGCAGAAGCGTCTGTGGAATATAAAATGCGCATGGTGTCGTCAACATATAATTCCCCATCCAGTGTTTCAATTAATTGTTGCAACTTGTCTTGTATTGTCATAGTCACGATTCAGTTGAAGGCGATTGCGAATTTACGTTGTTTCTCCCTTTTGTTTTGATGCCATTTTGCGAACAGTAGTTAGTGGAAATAACGCATTCTGCTTTAATGTTTCCTCTTCTCGTAATATCATTTCCCTATTCTAACAATGGTTGTAAATAAGGACGAACAATTTTGCAGCCATTAGAAAGATGGCATTCCATCATGCCGTCTGCCGGCAGAAACTAATTCAAAACGGAAATTCGATTAAATCATAATATGACTTTGAAAAAGTTTGTTCTTATTGCTCACTTATGGCTGGGACTCGCTTCCGGGCTGATCGTATTATTTCTTGGTATTACAGGTTGCATGCTTGCTTTTGAACGTGAAATTGAAAACGTAACGCAGTCATACAGGTTTGTGCAGGAAGAAGAACGGCCAATGGTATCACCATCAAAAGTGAAGGAGATTGCAACTACAGCATTGCCGGGAAAGTCATTGCATAGTGTTACTTATGAAGGTGGAAAGAAAGCCATACAGGCTTCGTTTTATAATGCAGATCCTGAATATTATTACATTGTCTTCATCAATCCGTACAGTGGTGAGGTGTTGAAGATAAAAAATATGAACCGTGATTTTTTCCGTGTTGTAATCATGGGACACTATTACTTATGGCTTCCACCAACCATCGGACAACCGATTGTGGCAAGCGCTACATTGATTTTTTTTATAATGCTGGTAACAGGGATCATCTTATGGTGGCCCCAAAACAGTGCGGCACGAAAACAACGGTTCTCTATCAAATGGAGCGCAAAATGGCGCCGCGTGAATTACGACGTGCACAACGTACTCGGGTTTTATGTAACATGGGTGATTATTTTTATTGTTATTACGGGGCTAGTGTGGGGTTTTCAATGGGTCTCAAAATCGATGTATTATACTTTGTCCGGCGGCAAAAAACTGATATTGTATGAAGAAACTTTTTCTGCTCCCAAACCTGCCTCATTTAGCAGTTCAGGGCCTGCCGTTGACAGGATCTGGCAAATAATGAAGAAAGAGCATAGCAATGCTCAACTGATAGAAGTACACTATCCTGAAAATGATTCTGTAGCGATAGAGGCTGTTGCTAATCCCGATGCCTCGACATATTGGAAATCAGATTATCGCTATTTTGATCAGTATACTTTAAAAGAAATACCAGTAAGGCATATCTACAGCCGGTTTAAGGATGCAAAGCTGGGAGACAAAGTATTACGTATGAACTATGATGTTCACGTGGGAGCAATTCTTGGTTTACCAGGAAAAGTGATGGCATTTTTTGCAAGCCTTATTGCAGCCAGTTTGCCAGTTACGGGAGTAATAATCTGGTGGGGTAAAAAGAAGAAGAAGAAATATCATCCGGTAACAGTAAAAGCCCCTGAAAAGGAATATCAAAAATCGTAATAAAAAAGCCGTGAAATTCTCGCGGCTTTTTTATTGTACATCGTATCGTCAGATATCAATGATATGCGGAACTGTCAAAAAATACTAATTCAATGAAGGATTTACTTCATCATTATTATCTCCGAAGGCCTTGTTGAAATCAATATTGGCAGCGTCTTCTTCTCTGTCGCTGTTCCATTCTACAATGAAATTATTGCGGCCTTCACCAACCAGTATGGTCATAAATTTAAGCTGTATTAGCTCAAGCATGGAAAGGAAAAGAAAGATTGCCTGGATCCTGTCGTTGCAATGGTCAAAAATCTTTGCGAATGAAACATTTTTCTCTTTCTGAACAACGTGCAACATTTGTTCGCGGCTTTCCTCCATCGTGTAGTTATAGCGAACAACGGTATGAACAGGTTTATTATTTCTAACCTGAACGCGTTGCATTACCTTTTCAAAAGTTTTCATCAATTTAAAAAGGGTAATATTTTGTATTTCAGTTCCTTCAGATGAATCTTCTCCAATTTGCGATAAATCTTTTTCCAAATTACCGCGTTTTACCATCAACATGCGAATAGCTTCCATTTCAGCCATTTGAACGGAGGCTTCCTTGAATTTTTTGTATTCAAGAATTTTATCTACCAGTTCCTGGCGCGGATCTATCTCTACACCATTGGCATCGATCTCTTTGCGCGGCAACAACATTTTTGCCTTGATGCGCATGAGCGTGGAAATGAAAAGAATGAATTCGCTGCTCAGCTCAATGTTCAGCTTTTCCTGATCGTGTATGTACGAGAGGAAGTCCTGCGTTATTTTGTTGATAGGAATATTATAGATATCCAGTTCGTCCCTTTCAATAAAGAACAACAGAAGATCGAAAGGGCCTTCAAACTGGGGTAATTTTATCTGGTAGCCGGGAATTTGCAAAATATCACATTTAATGGTAAAACAAGATCATGAAGAACATTCATCATGATACACAAAAGTATCGCATTACCCGTAAATACTCGTTTGAGTACCATAGGTATGGAAAACTCAGTGAAACAGGTTGATAACTTACTAAGTCTTTGTAAATCAGGAGTGATAATTAAGCTTTTTTCTTCAGCTCATCTCTGATTTCCATAAGCAGTTGATCTGTGCTGCTTGGGCCCGCAGGTGCCGGTTCTTCTTTTTTCCTGTTGATTGTATTCATAAATTTCACAAGAAGGAATACACAGAATGCTACGATGATAAAATCAAGCACGTTTTGCAAAAAAGCGCCATAGGCAAAAACCGGAGCTCCCGCTTCCTTTGCTTTTGCAAGAGAAGGGAAACCGGTACCCTTACTGTCGTTTAGTAAGATAAATTTGTCAGTAAAATTCACGCCGCCAGTAACAAGTCCAATCACTGGCATAAGGATATTATCAACAAGAGATGATACAATTTTTCCGAATGCACCACCAATGATAACACCCACGGCAAGGTCCATTACATTGCCTTTAACTGCAAACTCTTTGAATTCTTTAAAAAATCCCATATTGTCTTTTTTTAGGTTGCAAAAAACGTTTTGTGCTTGTCGGCTTAGGCCTTTTTTAATCCCGGGTAACGCATCTTCAGCCCCTTAAGTTCATCACGCAAAGTTTTAGCTATGACGTATTCTTTGTACCAGCTATGGTCCGCCGGTACGATGATCCAGGGAACATCATTACACAGGTTAAAACAATCTTCATACATTTTCATATAATCCTTCCATAACTGCGCCTCATGAAGATCATTCTCGTTATATTTCCATTGTTTTGTCCGGTCGTTGATTCTTTCCTCCAATCGTTTTGTCTGTTCTTCTTTCGAAACATGTAAATAAAACTTGAGTATCCTTGTGTTATTATGCTCAACAAGTAACTGCTCAAATTGATTAATTGCGTTTATTCTCTTCTTTGCAGTTTTGTCATCGATCATTTTGTGAACTCTTGTAACCAGGATATCCTCGTAGTGACTACGGTTAAACACCTGGATCATTCCTTTTGCCGGCGTATGTTGGTGGATGCGCCATAAAAAATCATGAGCCAGTTCCTCTGCCGTAGGCACTTTAAAAGATTTAACCAGGACACCCTGAGGATTGAGTCTGCCAAAAACATGACGAACAGCGCCGTCCTTTCCTCCTGCATCCATCGCTTGTATAACCACCAGAACGGAATGTTTGGATTCTGCGTACAAAAGGTTTTGAAGTTCGTCAAGCTCGCTGAGAATTTTTTCTGTAGCTGCCTTAGTTTTTTCCTTATCTGTTTTTAATGGAGCAGTCGTGCTAATGTCTTTCAACCTGATTTTTGCCATGCCGCTGGTTTTACTGAGGAGCGAAATAGCGTTCTCCTCACAAAGCTCTGTTTCGAAACAACTATACTAATATAATCGTTTTCAGATTCTTAAAGAAGAAAAATCTATGTAATACGGATTGACATTTACGGCAAATAAAAAACGAGTGAGTAAAACCCACTCGTTTCTATTCTTTGGTCAATATTTTAGATCGACATCATTTCTTTTTCTTTTGCTGCCAGATGTTTATCAACAAGACTGATGAATTTATCTGTCAGGTCCTGAATATCTTTTTCAGCATCTTTTGCCGCATCTTCGCTCAAACCGTCTTTCTGCAGCTTTTTAATTTGCTCCATGGCATCCCTTCTAAGGTTGCGGATGGCTACTTTGCTGTTTTCGCCTTCACCGCTGGCTTTTTTGAACAGCTCTTTCCTTCTTTCCTCAGTTAAAGGAGGAAGAAACAGGCGAATTTGAACACCATCATTTTGAGGAGTAATACCAATGTTGGCCTGCATAATTGCTCTTTCAATAGGAGCAAGCATATTTTTTTCCCACGGTTGAATGCTAACGGTTTTTGCATCCAGTATGGTTACATTGGCGACATTGCTTATAGGTGTGGGCGAACCGTAATAGTCTACATTGATGCCGTTTAACATGGCAGGAGATGCTTTGCCGGCTCTTATCTTAGTTAATTCTACTTCCAGGTGATCTATTGCTTTTTTCATGGAAGAGTTAACATCATCCATGATAAGATCCAATTCTTCAGACATAAATTAAAAGTTTAGCGGCGGCAAATCTAATCAAATATGCCATAAACTAAAAACGCAAATACACCACACTCTATTCTTCCTTCGTAACAACTTTGTCTGCGGGATTAAAAATAGGAACAACCCTTACGTTGTCATCTTCGTTGTCTGCTTCATTTACGATGTGCAGAAGACGACGTTTACCATAGACATAACGTTTCAACAGGTACACACTGACAAAGAAAGTCAATACCAGGCTGCTAATAATAGCTGTTGTACCAAGTGAAAGTTGTGCAAAAAATACTATAACGGTTGAAAGAACGCTAATCCCAAGTATGGTAAGCGTTACTTTTTTGTGAGTAAAACCTTTATCAATTAGTAAATGGTGCAGGTGATTTCTATCTGGCGCAAAAGGAGATAGTCCTTTCGATACACGGATAATAAATACACGCAAAGCGTCCATTAAAGGAACCAGCAATACTCCAAATGCAATTGCCGGGGAGGCAGTAATTGGCAATACCGGTGCAGAAGGCGCAGTTTGTATAAAGTGAATTGCCATTACACTCATGATCAACCCCAGCAATAATGAGCCGCAATCGCCCATGAATATTTTTGCCGGAGGAAAGTTATACATGAGAAAGCCAAGGAAACTGCTTGCTACGCTGAAAGCCAGCAATGCATAAGAATAATCTTTATTAATAAGATAAAAAATACCGAACGCTATTGACGAAAACACGCCCAGGGAACCCGCTAATCCGTCAATACCATCAATAAGATTAAAGGCATTTATGATAACGATCACTGTGAAGAACGTGAATAAATGACTAGAAACAACGTCAAGGTTGTCAATGCCCATAAAACCATGCAGGTTATCAATGAGCAGGCCGGCCTTAAAAGACAATACTACACTTATAAGGAGCTGGGTTACCACCTTTTTCCACGCAGATATAATAACTATATCATCTATTACCCCAAGGATAAAAATAATAAAGAAACAAGCGGCGTATGACTGAAATGCGGTGTTGTTGTCAGCAAAGTTCATCGTAAGAAGGAGGCTGATAACTATCCCGGCAAAAATTGCGACGCCTCCAAGCGAAGAGGTAGGGTTGGTATGAGCTTTCCTTTTATCCGGCAGGTCATATAAGTTTTTTATATGAGCTATCCTTATTACGATTGGCATAAGAAAAAACGTAACAACAAATGACAATACGCAACCTAAGACAATTTGTGTCATTCTCAATTGGTTTTGTGTTAATACACTTATGTTAAAAGCTATGTCAATCTTGGGCGTAAAAGTAATCCAACTTATTTAATTGACAAAAGTTAATTAAGACGTAGTGTAAAAAAAATACATGTATGTGCAATATTTAAGCCATGATTTCAATTTTTTAAATCTGCTAAAAAGAATGAATTCTATAACGTTTACCTTAGCTTTGTGAGCCTAAAATTTAAATGCTTATGCCAGATGTTGCACAACTAAAGGACATTGCTACGCAAATTAGAAGAGACATTGTAAGAATGGTACATGCTGTTCAAAGCGGTCATCCGGGTGGTTCTCTTGGATGCACAGACTTTTTTACGGCCTTATATTTTAAGGTGATGCACCACGATCCTGATTTTAAGATGGATGGCATAGGCGAAGACCTTTTCTTTTTATCCAACGGTCATATTTCACCCGTATATTATTCAACGCTTGCAAGAAGCGGATACTTTGAAGTGAAAGAACTTGCAACTTTCCGTAAACTTAACTCCCGTTTACAAGGGCATCCTGCAACACACGAACATCTTCCCGGTATCAGAATCGCCAGCGGCTCACTTGGTCAGGGTATGAGCGTGGCTGTGGGCGCTGCACTTGCCAAAAAGTTGAATAAAGATAATCACCTGGTATTTTCGCTTCACGGAGACGGTGAGCTTGATGAAGGACAGAATTGGGAAGCGATCATGTTTGCAGGTCACCAAAAAGTAGACAACCTGATTGCTACTATTGACTGGAACGGTCAGCAAATTGACGGTCCGACGGCTAAGGTTATGGATCTTGGTGATCTGAGAGCCAAATTTGAGGCGTTTAAATGGAACGTAATTGAAATGGATGGCAATGATATGGACGATGTAATTGCTACCATGGACAAAGCAAAATCATTAACAGGACAGGGACAACCTATATGTATCCTGATGAAAACTGTAATGGGTAAAGGTGTTGACTTTATGGAAGGCCACCACGAATGGCACGGTGTTGCTCCAAATGACGAACAATTATCTAAAGCCCTTGGTCAATTACCAGAGACTTTAGGCGACTATTAAAATGCACCGTGGATGCTTGCTTGTATTCCACACACTAAAATATTGTTGTAGTTTTTGATAAAATTGCCGGCAATGCCGGCTTTTTTATTTCTGAAATGGAAAGGAATGTAGTTTGAGAAATGGTGATGTACCATTCAGAAAAAAAGATCTTAACTTTTTAGCGAGAACTCGCGCGTGCTTGCTTTTTTTGAAGGGATCCATGCCGCAAGAACGGCAACAAGCAAAACCGTGATACTTACAAGTACAAAATCGAAAGGATACATTTTTACCGGGTAGTAGTCAACTATAAATGTGCCGCCCTGTAACTTAACCAGGTGAAATTTTAGTTGTAGAAAGCATATAATAATAGCGACAATCATTCCTGCAATACCACCAATGGCTGCCAGCAGTAATCCTTCGTTTAAAAAAATCTTCTGAACCAGGTTGCTGGTTGCTCCCATTGCTTTTAATACAGCAATATCTTTTTGTTTTTCCAATACCAGCATTGTTAGCGCACCAATCATGTTGAATGCTGCCACTACAAGTATTAATGAAAGAATACCATAAATGACCCATTTTTCTACCTGCATAATGCTATACAAACTCTGGTTTTGCTCGTAGCGTGTTTGTACAATAAACTTGTCGCCCAATGTTTTTTGCAGTTGCTGTTTTATCTGGTCCACCTGTTCCTGGTTTGAAACAGCTACCTCAATGCCGCTATATTCATCAGCAGGGAGATTGAGCATGTTCTGAACAAATGAAAGGTTGGTAAATGCATATTTGTTGTCAAACTCCTGCTGTACCATAAAAGTGCCTGCCACACTAACATTGTAAGCGTTCATGGCATCAAGGCTGTTAAAGTTGCTCGCTTTCCTGTTAGGTAAATAGATCGTAAGTTCTGAGCCTCTGAATGCAGGATCAACACAAACTGCATTTTCAATGCCAACACCAAGCACCAGTGCCGGAGTATCCACTACTCCGAGGTGATAGTCACCACGAATAATATGTGATTGGGACGAAATGCCGTTTACCTTGTCATAGTTTTCGTCAACGCCTTTTAGAAAAACAATGGAGTTACAGTCTCCATTTACCAGCATGGCTTTCTCTTCAACTACAAGACTAAGGCCCCTCACACCATTTACTTTTTTAACGCTTAATATCTGAGATGGAGAAAGCTGAATAAATTTTCCTTTAGCGGGAGTTATTTTAATGTCAGAATAAAAATCACCATAAAGGCTTTTAACAAGATCCTCAAAACCATTGAAAACACTAAGCACGATGATAAGTGCAGCGGTACCGACAGCTATTGCCAGCACACTTATCCAGGCAATAATGTTGATTGCGTTGGTACTCTTCCGTGATTTAAAATAACGCCAGGCAAACAGAAGTTTCATGGATCTATTTTCAGCTTTGATCGGTTAATCTATGCACTATTCAGCCTTATCTGCTTCATCAGATGATGGCTTCTGCTTTTCCTCGTGTATCTTTTTAAACAGCTCTTCCATTTTAAATACATGGTCAAGCGTATCATCCTGAAAATAATGTATAACGGGAATTCTTCGCAGCTGATGCTTAACTCTTTCGGAAAGTTCTTTTTTGATCTCCCAGGCTCTATCCTCAATTTTTTTCATGGTTGTCTTTGCGTCGGCAACCTGGAATAAGCTCAGGTATATTCTTGCTTCCAAAAGATCTGGTGTAACTTTTACGGAAGAAATGGAAACCATACCTCCATCAATCATGTTTAGCCCCAGTCGTCTGAATATTTCGTTCATTTCCTGTTGAATTACGCCGGCCACCTGCCGTTGTCTTTTACCTTCCTCCATAACTTAATTTTTTCCTATTTCCATTCCGCCGCATGCGGAATAAATAAATGAGCTTGTAAAATTAGTTACTTTGCACGTTTATTCGCGCTTTTAGGTGAATAGAGATATTCACCTAAGGTAATTTACAACTTTCGAAGCTAACCGGTGCGGATTATTTGTCCGGCCAAAACAACAAATATTAACGGATGAAAAAATTATCCAGGATCTTTAAATATGTAGGTGAGTATAAGGGAAAGCTGGGACTGTATTTTTTGTGTACTGTATTATCTATATTTTTCTCCATTTTTTCAATAGGGATGCTTGCACCTTTCATGCAAATAATATTTAATGCTGATGACTCCCAGGCTGATAAAGCAGTAATGAGTTCCAATGCGGTGGGTGGATATGTGAACCGTCTTATTCTTGATATAATTCATCAGCACAATAATGACAAACTTGTTGCAGTAGGCTTTATCTGCGTGTTTATAGTTATTGTTACGATCCTCAAAAATGTGTTCCTGTATTTTTCAAATTTAATTTCTGCGCCGATAAGAAGTGCTGTCGTTACAAGGTTGAGAAGCGATTTGTATGACAAAACCTTAATGCTACCCATCGGTTATTTTACCGAACAGAAAAAAGGTGATATCATATCCCGGATGACGAATGATGTTAGTGAGATTGAAAGTTCGATTGTAAGTACGCTTGAAGGGCTCATCAAAGATCCATTGACTGTACTCTTCTATCTTGCTTATCTTGTTTACTTAAGCCCGGGTCTTTCATTATTCCTTTTAATATTATTACCGCTTACTGCATTTATTATAGGTCGCATCAGCCGGACTCTAAAAAAACAATCTCAGGCTGCTTCAGTTAAATTGGGAGAGGCTCTTTCAATTCTTGACGAGACACTTGGTGGCATGCGTGTGATTAAAGCGTTCCTTGCTGAAAAGCTTATGCTGGACAGGTTTCACTACGTAAACAACACATTGTTTCGTATCCGGAATAAAATGAATGCACGTCGTGATCTGGCATCTCCTTTAACGGAAACACTTGGTATTACCGTACTGTGTTCTATTCTATATTTCGGCGCAAGGCTGGCGCTAAGAGATAACGGCATGGCCGCGGGTAATCTCATTGTTTATATCGCCACTTTTGGTTTGCTGATCAATCCGGCAAAAAATCTTTCAACATCTTTTTTTAACGTGCAGCGTGGAGCGGCAGCCATCGACAGGGTAGAAGAGTTGCTTGATGCACCTGTTGTTGTTGACGATTTCGGTTCTAAACAACTGGACAGCTTTAACAGCTCCATTGAGTTTCGCAATGTAAGTTTTGGTTATGGTGATCACATGATTTTAAAGAACATCAATCTTACCATTCCAAAAGGAAAAACAGTTGCATTGGTCGGATCTTCCGGTGCTGGTAAAAGTACGCTTGCGGATCTCGTTCCGCGCTTTCACGATGTTAGTTCTGGTGAATTGTTGATTGATGGTGTTAATATTAAAGAATATCAGCTGGGTTCTATCCGCAAACATATTAGTATAGTAACACAGGAGCCTGTATTATTTAATGAGACAATTGCCTCCAACATTTCTCTTGGTAAACCTGATGCATCCGAAGATGAAATTATACAGGCAGCAAAAGTGGCCAATGCCTCCAATTTTATCCTGAATAAAGAAGACGGATTCCGCACGAACATTGGTGACCGGGGAAGCAAATTAAGTGGTGGCGAAAGACAACGCCTAACCATTGCGAGGGCGGTTATCAAAAATCCTCCCATCCTTATTTTAGACGAAGCGACATCCTCTCTGGATACTGAAAGTGAACGCCTGGTTCAGGATGCTATTAATAATATGATGCAAAACCGTACAAGCATTGTAATCGCCCACCGTCTTTCAACTATCAGACACGCGGATGAAATTGTCGTCTTGCAAAAAGGCGAAATCGCAGAACGTGGCTCTCACGATGAACTGCTGGCTAAAGAAGGAATTTATTATAAGCTGGTTGCGATGCAGGAAGTTAAGTAGCTATCGGCTGTCAGCTATGAGCTATTAGCTTGGGTGAGGTATCAGGTATCAGGTAGCAGGTAGCAGGTAGCAGGTAGCAGGTAGCAGGTAGCAGGTAGCAGGTAGGCGCATTCAAGTTGTCCGCCTTCAATCATTGTTGTTGCACAGAGGTACTTCGTACTTCGTAAATCGTACTTACAGCGCCTTTCCATCCGGCTGCCCAACATCGTACACCGTACCCGCCCGAACGTGTCGTTCGGTACGGGCGGGCATCTAACACCGTACATTCGCCTCACATAGTACATCAAAAAAGGCCATCATTACTACATGACAGCCTTTTTTAATAAGATACTAATTACTATTGTTCATTCGTTGGCTTAACCAATCCCAGTTTTGCTTCGAGGCTCAAGGTAGCGTGAGGAACAGCTCTTAAGCGCGCTTTGTCTATCAGTTTACCCGTAACGCGACAAATTCCGTAAGTTTTGTTTTCAATGCGGATAAGTGCCTTTTCCAGGTGGTCGATGTACGTGATCTGCCTGCTGGCCATCTGGCTCAATTGCTCACGTTCCATACTCATACTGCCATCTTCCATGGTCATGTAGCGGCTTTCTGCCTCATCTCCGCCAAGTTCGTCTTTGCGGGTGATAAGTCCTTGAAGATAAGCCAGTTCTTTTTTCGCTGCTTCCAATTTTTTATTGATCAGCTCTCTGAATTCTGCCAGATCGGCATCGTTATATCGTACCAATGGTTCGTTTGATTTTGATGGTTCTTGCCTCTGTTCCAGCGATTTGTACTCTGGTTGATAAGGTACACTTGTCTTTACAGATGTCTTTGGAACTTTTACTTCTTTTAAGGGTTCCGGTTTAGGTTTCGGAGCCGGCTTGGGCACTGGTGCAGGAGCCGGAGCTACCGGTTCTGGTTTTGTGGCCAAGGCTGGTTTCGTCTTATTTATGTGTTCTGCCTGGGCCGCTTTAACCGGTTTTTCTTTTTCCGGTGCCGATTTTACCGGAGCTTTTTTTGCAACTGCTTTAACCGCAACTTCTTTTTTAGGAGCAGGAGCCGGAGTTGTTTTTTTAGCTACAGGTGCTGGCACTACTTTTTTGCTTGGTGCAGCTTTTTTTACTGCAGGCTTTGATACGGATTTTTCCACCGCTTTTTTAGCAGGCTTAACCGGCGCTGCTGCTTTTTTAGCTGGTGCCGCCTTTTTTGCAGGCACTGCTTTTTTAGCAACCGGTTTGGCCGCTGGTTTAGCCACTTTCTTGGGTGCAGGCTTTTTTGTTGGCATAGAACGTTATCCTTTTTTGTTCACGCTCACTTTCAACAGAATGTCGTTCACCTCAATCTCAGTACCATCCTGTAATTCAGGTACCCAAGTCAGACTGTCTGCCAAAATTTCAGCGCAAATATAGTTTTTAAATTCATTTATAGATGTCTTGATATCAGCGTTTTCAAGCACTTCTACGAATATACGATCTGTTAAATCAAAACTACTGTCTTTTCTAATATTTTGGATGCGATTTACGAACTCGCGGGCATCGCCTTCCTGTTTCAATTCTTGGGTAACGGTAATATCCAAAGCAACCGTCAAGTTTCCTTTTGCTGCTACACTCCATCCGGGGATGTCTTCGGCAGCAATCTCAACTTCACTAAGGAGTAAAGTAATGGATTCTCCTCCAATATTCAATGCATATTGCCCATCTTTTTCTAAAGAAGCTATATCATGTTGACTAAATGAGGATAAAGCCTGGCTTACCGCTTTCATTTTTGGTCCTAACTTGCTTCCCAGCGCCTTAAAGTTGGCTTTTACCTTCTTGCTGATGAATCCTTCAGTCTCCGTTATATAATCGATTTCTTTAACGTTTACTTCCGCCTTAACCAGATCTTCTACTTTTTCCAATTGTACTTTCATTTGCGGATTTAATACCGGGATAAGCACTTTATGGAGTGGCTGACGAACTTTAAGGTTCATTTTTTTACGCAAAGACAGTACCAATGATGAAACATCCTGTGCCAACTGCATCCTTTCTTCCAAAAGCGTGTCAATAGCGGATTCTTTTACCACCGGGAAGTCTGCGTGATGAACAGATTCAACAGTGAAACGCTTACTTACAGCATTCAGGTTGCGGAAGACAGCATCACTAAAGAACGGAGAAATTGGTGCGATCAGCCGGATCAGTGTCTCCAGACACTCATATAAAGTCTGGTAAGCACAGATCTTGTCATGCTCGTATTCTCCTTTCCAGAAACGGCGACGGCACAAACGTACATACCAGTTACTCAGGTGCTCGTCCACAAATTCCTCAACTGCACGGCCGGCGATAGTTGGCTCGTACTCATCCATCGCTTCTGTTACCTTCTTAATCAACGTGTTAAGAGAAGATAAGATCCACCTGTCAATTTCAGGGCGCTGTTCTAGCGGGATATATGCTTCCTCGAACGAGAAACCGTCCACATTCGCGTACAGAACGAAGAACTGGTAGGTATTATATAAGGTACCAAAGAACTTACGCTGAACTTCTTTAATGCCTTCTATATCAAATTTCAGGTTATCCCAGGGAGACGCGTTGGTGATCAGGTACCAGCGTGTGGCATCGGCTCCGAATTTTTCGATGGTTTCGAAAGGATTTACCACGTTGCCAAGACGCTTACTCATTTTGTTGCCATTCTTGTCCAGAACCAAACCGTTACTAACAACTGTTTTGTAAGCTAAACCGGGATATTTTTTGTCATCAGCCTCAATGCCATGCTTTTTCAATTCCTCCTGAACAGATTCTTTCATTAAGGAGCCAAGTGCATGCAGGGTATAAAACCATCCCCTGGTTTGATCAACGCCTTCGGCGATAAAATCAGCCGGATAGTTCTGAGCAAAAGTGTCGGCGTTTTCAAAAGGAAAATGCCATTGAGCATAAGGCATTGCTCCGCTATCAAACCAAACGTCTATCAGATCCGGAACGCGTTTCATAGCCAGTCCTTTCTCACTTACCAACGTTACTTCGTCAACAAATGGTTTATGTAAATCCAGCGAAGCTCCGTCGATTGACGCACTTTGGTCTGTGCCAAGTACTTTATCGGCCCTGGCCATTTCCGCTTTCAGTTCGGCAATGCTGCCAATGCATTTTTCTTCAGACCCGTCTTCTGTTCTCCAAACCGGCAATGGTGTTCCCCAGAAGCGGCTGCGGCTAAGGTTCCAGTCTACCATGTTTTCCAGCCAGTTGCCAAAACGGCCTTCGC
Organism: Chitinophagaceae bacterium DXS; assembly: GCA_030345135.1. Taxonomy (GTDB): domain Bacteria; phylum Bacteroidota; class Bacteroidia; order Chitinophagales; family Chitinophagaceae; genus Danxiaibacter; species Danxiaibacter flavus. The sequence continues at coordinate 3,610,293 of CP128386.1, read as the reverse complement.
CGGTACTTTTTGGTTTCCAGTTAACTGTTTTGTTCAGTTCAACCATTCTGTCCTTCAAAGCAGTGGTCTTAATGAACCATGCATCTAACGGATAATACAGAACCGGTTTATCCGTGCGCCAGCAATGCGGGTAGCTGTGCTCGTATTTTTCCACTTTGAAAGCCCTGTTCTCTTTCTTCAGCTTAACGCAGATGTCTACGTTAACATCCACATAATTAGGCTCATCCTTATAATCTTTCACATACCTGTTGCTGAACTCACCCAACCCGTCAACAAATTTTCCCTGGCGATCAACCATAACGAGAATGCCGATGCCATATTTCTGTCCAACCCTGAAGTCATCTGCACCAAATGCCGGAGCTGTGTGAACGATACCTGTACCATCTTCAGTGGTTACAAAGTCGCCAAGCAATACGCGGAAGGGATCGCCGCCAGTTTTATCAGCACTGTTCGCTTCATATGGTAACAACTGCTCATAACGTGCTTCTTCGATATCTCTCCCTTTAAATTCTGTCAGTATTTGCCACGGAATAACCTTGTCACCTTCTTTATAGGCTTCAAAATCACCGTTCTCTGCGTCTTCTTTAAAGTATTTGCCCAATAAAGCTTTTGCAAGGACAACATTTACAGGGAGATGCGTGTATGGATTGAAAGTTTTTACCAGCACGTAATCAATATTGCCACCGACAGTCAGGCCAAGGTTGGAAGGTAATGTCCATGGAGTAGTGGTCCAGGCCAGGAAGAAAACTTCGTCATTGCCTGCTGCGTCGAAAAGAAACTGGCTCTTTTCATTCTTCACCGCTTTGAACATCACCACAGCACTGGTATCCTTTACGTCCTTGTAAGTGCCGGGTTGATTTAATTCGTGTGAGCTTAAACCCGTTCCTGCAGCAGGTGAGTATGGCTGAATGCTCACACTTTCGTACAACAATCCTTTTTTATACAATTCGCTTAGCATCCACCAAAGCGTTTCTATATAATTATTTTCAAATGTGATGTAGGGATCATTCAGATCAACCCAATACCCCATTTTACGGGTCAGGTCATCCCATTTGTCTTTATAACGAAGCACTGCTTCGCGGCATTTTTTATTGTATTCTTCTACAGAGATCTTTTTGCCAATATCTTCTTTGGTAATACCCAATTCTTTCTCCACACCAAGCTCAACGGGCAGACCGTGCGTATCCCATCCGCCTTTGCGTTTTACCTGGTATCCGCGCATGGTTTTATAGCGGCAAACCAGGTCTTTCAGCGTACGTGAAATAACGTGGTGAATGCCTGGCATACCATTGGCACTCGGCGGACCTTCGTAAAACACGAATGGTGTTGCGCCTTCGCGCAGTGATACACTTTGTTCAAATGCCTGTGTTTCATGCCATTTGGCAAGAATTTCCTGTTCTATTGCGGGAAGGTTTAACCCTGAAAATTCCTGGTATTTAGCGCTCATATTGACAGTTCTATCCTATTTTAAGTTTGCAAAGGTAGGAAAATGAAGACATGTAAGACGCGTAAGACAGTAAGACATGTAAGACCGTAAGAGAAGCTGACAGCTGATAGCTTTTAGCTGCATTTGCAGGTGCGTATTTCTTTGAACTGTGATATTTAGTATATTATTAAGGCATTGATCATGACCAGCTGTATTCTTCCAATTTATATAAGGGGCAAGAAGTAAATGAACTAATGAAGCGCTAAAAATTAAAAAACTCCTTTTCTCTGTGAAAGAACTCCTGCCACTCTGTGGTTAATTTTCACAATAGATGATAACTGATAGCTGATTGCTCATTGCTTGTTTTTCTTTTCTCCTTTAGTTATATTAGAAATATAAAACCAAGCTTATGTTATCGAAACCCATGCAAGAAGCATTAAACAAGCAGGTTCAATTGGAAGCGGAAAGTTCCCAGGCATATCTCGCTATGGCAAGTTGGGCGGAAATTCAGCCTGGGCTCGACGGAGTTACGAATTTCTTTTACAAACAATCTGATGAGGAGCGAATGCATATGTTAAAACTCATCCGGTATATTAATGAACGCGGAGGATTTGCGATTGTTCCTCATCTCGAACAACCAATGATCACTTTTCAATCGTTGCAGCGGGTATTCGAAGAATTTTTGAAACATGAAATTATTGTTTCAACCAGTATTAATGATATAGTGGGGATGGCGCTAACTGAAAGAGATTATGCGACCCACAACTTTTTACAATGGTATGTAAATGAACAAATAGAAGAAGAGCATTTAGCACGGACATTGAACGATAAATTAGTGCTGGTGGGTGAAGATAAAGGTGGGATCTATTTATTTGACAGAGATATTATGCTGTTCAGAGGGCCGGAAGGAGGGAAGAAAAGATAGAAATTCAAAAGTAAAAATTCAAAAGTCAAAACTTTTCAGGCGGTCTTGTTCATTCTTTTGAAGCGGTTTTGGTTGGGATGTTTCGATGTCTATTTATATATCAAAAAGCCACAGAGAATTTTCTCTTTGTGGCTTTTTGCTATTGTCAAAATTAACCTCAAAGAATACAGATAAGGCTACACATGGGTTTTCACTTTTGAATGTGACTTTACATTTTCTTCCCGCCAACATAAGTCGCCGTAACCTTTGTATCGAGCACATTTTTTTCGGTGACCTTCATGAGATCCTGTGATAGGATAATGAAGTCTGCATTCTTGCCTTTTTCAATGCTGCCGCTTTCTTTTTCCAGAAATCCTGCCTTCGCTGCCCAGATTGTCATGCCGCGGATCGTTTGCTCTCTTGTTAAAGCATTTTCCATTTGAAAACCTCCGGACGGATAACCTTTGGCATCTTTTCTGAAAACTGCAGCAAGAAAGGTTTTAAAAGGACTTATATCTTCAACAGGAAAATCCGTTCCCAATGGTATCCAGCCATTTTGTTTCAGCAGTTGTTTGTAAACATACCCTTCTTGTTTCAGACGCTCAGTACCGAGTCTGTCAGCGGCCCAATACATATCACTGGTTGCGTGTGTTGGTTGAACTGAGGGAATGATCGTTGCCGCTCCGAACAAATTAATATCAAGCGGATTAACAAGCTGTGCATGTTCTATGCGCCAGCGTTTGTCATTTTCGCCTTTGAGATATTTGTTGTAGATGTTGAGTATTTCGCGGTTGGCACTATCACCGATGGCATGGGTACACATTTGAAAATCGGTTTGAGATAATACTGCAGCCAGGGAATCATAGTGGCTTTTGCTGCTCAACAAAAATCCTGACCATCCCGGCTTATCGTTATAAGGATGTAACAGGCAGGCTCCCCGGCTTCCCAGTGCACCATCTGCATAAACTTTGAAGCCTCTCACATACATTCTTTCTGTTTTATAGGGGCCACGCTTTATGTATCGTTGAAGATTATCCTGGTTATCACTTAACATGATGTACATCCGCATCAGTAATTTATGCTCTTTTTGCAAAGTATCTATTACGTCCACATCGGTGTAATTAAGGCCGCAATCGGTAATAGTGGTAAGACCTTGTGCAAAGCAGTTCTTTTGTGCAGCCAGCAGCCATTTGGTATAGTCGGCTTTAGATGGAGACGGAATTTTAGCGCCAACAAGATCAACTGCATTATCTATCAGCACACCTGTAAGAGTATTATTCTTCGTTTCAATTTCGCCGCCGGTCAATTTCTGACCTGCAACTACTCCTGCCAATGCAAGTGCTTTTTGGTTAGCGATGGCCGCATGCCCGTCAACTCGCTCAAGCATTACCGGTCTGTTGGGAAATAATTTGTTTAATGTGTCATTGGTGGGGTAGGCTTTGCCGGGAAACTTATTTTGATCCCATCCGCGGCCAATGATCCATGCCTCGTCGGGATGTTCTGATGCAAATTTTTGCACCCTGCTTACCACTTCTTCAAAACTGGTGCAGCCAAAAAGATCTACTGCGAATAAAGAACGGCCATAACCCACGAAATGTGCATGCGCATCAATAAAGCCAGGATACACCGCGTTGCCCTGGGCGTCTACATTCTCCTTTGCTGAGTACTGATCCAGTATTTCATCATTTGTACCTACGGCAAGTATTTTGCCGTCCTTAACAGCGAACGCCTGAGCCGTGGCAAAGGAACTGTCAACAGTATAAACCAGGCCGTTATGGACAATAAGATCTGCCGCTTCCTTGTTCTTGCAGGAAACAAAGAACACACAGGCTAAAAACAAATGAAAAATTGAACGCATTGGGGAGAATTTAGAAGTCAAAAGTGGAAATTAAAATAGTGAATAGTGAATGGTGAATAGTGAAAGGTGTAAGCTGTTCTATTTAGGCTACAGGCTGATGCGCTTTAGATCTAGCTTTCAGCTTTGGGCTTTAGGCTTTGAGCTTTTAGCACAACCTTATTATAGTATTTACATGCTGGTTTCAATCCACAAATATTGCACTTGGGATTGCGGGCAACACAAATATATCTTCCATGTAAGATAAGCCAGTGGTGCGCCTTGTGTACCAGTTCCCTCGGAATAAACTGTAGCAGTTGTTTTTCAACCGCGAGTGGAGTAGTGGCTTTTTCCGTGAGGCCAATTCTGGCAGAGACGCGGAAAACGTGCGTGTCAACAGCCATATTAGGTTGTTCATCGACTACAGACGTAATAACATTTGCAGTTTTACGCCCAACGCCGGGCAGTTTTACCAGCTCGTTTACAGTCATAGGTATTTCGCCATGGAAATCATTGATCAGCATATTGGCCATTCCAATAAGATGCTTTGTCTTGTTATTGGGATAGGAAATACTTCTGATCAGTGGGAAAAGTTCATCAAATCTTGCCATGGCAAGATGCTCCGGATCTGGATATTTTTCAAATATCGCAGGCGTAGTCATATTTACCCGTTTATCCGTGCATTGGGCGGACAATATCACTGCTACCAATAACTGGTAAGGATTATCATAAATAAGTTCTGTTTCTGCCTCCGGTGCATGTTCCTGAAAATAGTCTATTACAAACTGGTAACGTTGTTTCCGCGTCATGATAGCTGTGGTTGTTTGGCAAAGATGGGGAAAAGCCCTCAGCTTTCAGCTATCAGCTATTAACTGTGAGCTGCGCGAATGGAACATTTGACAACACAATTATACTAAACGCAACTACCTTGTGCCATATACACTATATGTTACTATAAAGTTGGAGAAACAAAAAGGTGATAGACCTAATAAAGACATTGAGATCCGAATGCATCGGGCATTTCAGGCCCAAAGCTGATAGCTAATAGCTCCAAGCTATCTCGATAGACTCACTTTCCCAGCAGCATAATTTAAAAGCAAACCAACAGTTTTATCTGTGGGGCTTTTAAGTTTGCATTTACTTAAGCGAGCGGCGGCTTCGCGCAGCACCTGTAGTTTTTCTCTCAGAGCCCAATTTTGCTGAAGAGCTTCTTCTATTTGTTTTCTCTTCATCGGAGAAAGTTCATCATATAAGAACATAAGTAAATCTTCTGTGGTAAAATTGGTCATGGTAGAAAAACATTTTGGGGTGATCAATCATTTTTCTAGCTCTAAAACGATCATTTGGCCGGATTATTATACGCCCGGTCTATTTTTTTAAGGAGTCGACGGGTGTTTCAACAATGAAAATATCTTCATTGCTCTTTTTCATGTACAGATTTTCCCGGGCATATTTTTCCAATGCTGCCGGATTGTTTTGAAGATCAGCAAGTTCTTTTTTGGTTTTTTCTATTTCTTTCAGGTAAAAATCCCTGCTGTCGGTTAGCTCTTTGAGCTGTTGTTTCCTCGAAACCTGCACGAAAACATCATTCTTATCTACAAATATTAACATTACCACAAATACCGCGATAGCCAGGAGGTATTTGTTCTTTAAAACGGATAATATGATGTTGAGTGCTTTCATGTAATAAGCAAATGTAAAAATTCAAAATTCAAAAGTCAAAAGTAAAAAGGCTGCCCTCACTGGTTCTATAACGTCATCGGCCCGGTTTTATTTCAAAAAAAGAGAAGACACAAAGTTACCGAGAATATCTCTGCAGGTCTCTATGTCTTCTCCATAATCTCTATTTAATAAAAACGTCTCCGTTCAATTAACCGCCTTCTTACACGTCTTACAATCTTACGGTCTTACGGTCTTACGATCTTACCATCTTACGGTCTTATTTCCCAAAGCGGATCTTTCCTTTAGGATAGATGCCATTCTCGCCCAGCATTTCTTCAATACGGATCAGCTGGTTGTACTTCGCCATACGGTCAGTACGTGAAGCAGAGCCGGTTTTGATCTGTCCGCAATTCAATGCAACAGCCAGGTCAGCGATCGTTGTATCTTCAGTTTCACCGCTTCTGTGGCTCATGATGGTAGTGTAGCCGTTGGTCTGAGCTAACTGAACAGCGTTGATAGTTTCAGTAACAGTACCAATCTGGTTTACTTTGATCAGGATGCTGTTTGCAGTTTTGCTGTCAATGCCGCGTTGTAAGATTTTGGTATTGGTAACAAACAGGTCATCACCCACTAACTGGCATCTGCTGCCGATAGCATCGGTTAATTTTTTCCAGCCGTCCCAGTCTTCTTCGGCCATACCGTCTTCAATAGAAACAATAGGATATTTGTTCACCCACTCAGTCCAGTAAGCAACCATTTCATCGCTGCTTATTTCTTTGCCTGAGCTCTTGTAGAATTTGTATTTGCCATCTTTGAACATTTCGCTGCTTGCAGCATCTAGTGCAATACCGATCTGCTCGCCTACTTTGTAACCTGCAGCTTCAATAGCCTGCAGTACGGTTTCGATAGCTTCTTCGTTGCTCTGGATATCAGGAGCAAAACCACCTTCGTCACCTACGTTAGTGCTGTAACCTTTCTTTTTCAAAACGCTTTTCAGGTTGTGGAAAACCTCAACGCCCCAACGGAGACCTTCGCTGAAAGAGCTTGCGCCAACGGGAACGATCATATATTCCTGGTAGTCGATCTTGTTATCAGCGTGAACACCACCGTTCAAAATGTTCATTAAAGGCATTGGAAGCACTGTTGCATTTACGCCACCCAGGTAGCGGTAAAGCGGCAGGTTACTTTCAAGTGCAGCAGCTTTTGCAACAGCCATAGAAACAGCTAAAGTTGCGTTAGCGCCTAATTTGCTTTTATTTTCAGTGCCATCCAGTTCAAGCAGTTTAGCATCAATGCCAGTCTGGTCATTGATAGAAAAACCGATCAGTTGGTCAGCAATTATATCGTTTACGTTACTTACCGCTTTCAGAACGCCTTTGCCCATGTATACAGACTTGTCGTTATCACGCAGTTCAACTGCTTCATGAATACCTGTTGAAGCGCCACTAGGAACAGCGGCACGGCCCAGCTGGCCATTTTCTGTAAGTACATCAACTTCTACTGTAGGGTTTCCGCGACTGTCTAAAATCTGGCGGGCATGAATGTCGGCAATGTAGCTCATGATTTCTTTTTGTTTACTGTTATAAATATTATTTGATTTCGGTGTTACTGGCACAAGTGTGTGACGGGCGTCGCAGACATGTGCGTTCATCCTGTCCGGCAAAAAATCGAACAGGATGCAAAGAAACAATGTTTTTAATTCTCCTGCATTGTTTCACACAAAAATGTCCATAATTTAAAGCTAACGGGGGTTAGCGATTTTAGACAATCTCCAGCGAGGAAAAAAGATCGTAGACTGCTTCTCAAACGCAGGTGTAGTAGTCGTTTCAGCGAAGTAGAGTTAAAAAGTATTTTTCTGAAAACCTTTCTAAAATGAGGAATGTCATCTTTCAACCTAAAAAAAATCATACGATGCTGCACACCCTCCGTCTATAAAAAGTCGCCGCATGATTTGTCGATTGATAAGAAACTTGTTCTCTTTCAAAATTTGTCACTTTCCTTTTCCTGAAAAAAGAAAGCAACTCCTGCCTGAATGACTTGGTCGGGCTGGAAAGAAAATTCAAGTCAAACCCCGTCCCGGCAAGTCGGTTCAGGCAGGAGTGCCGGGCCAACACCTCGCTCTGCGCCGCATTGATTGTAGAACCTGACCAGGTTTTCAAGGCAGCATCGGTCTACCCAGATTTGCGACTAATTTATCTTATGCTTCGGTAGGTTTTAAGCTTTCAGCTTTCAGCTTCTCTACCCGCCTATCAGCTTAATAAACTCGTCTTCACTGATGATCTTCACCGTATTGATTTTCTTGGCCTTTTCCAGTTTGCTGCCGGCATCTTCGCCAACCACGAGGTAATTCAGTTTGCTGCTTACGCCGGACAGTAATTTCCCGCCATGTTCTTCCACCATCGCTTCGGCTTCGCTGCGTTTCAGTTTGTTCATGGTGCCCGTAAAAAGGAAGGTTTGGTCGTGCAGTGTGTTTTCGCCTGTTACAGCCTGTTTTTTTGTGTTACTGAAGTTTACTCCCAGTTCTTTCAGATGATTGAGCATTTCAATATTCTGAACATTGCTGAAGAACTTATAAACGCTTTGAGCCACTTTAATTCCGATGTCTTCCAATTGCTGCAGATCTTCCTCCGACATTTTGGTCAGATCCATCAAATCGGAAACAGTGTTTGCCAGTGTTTTCGCGGTTGTTTCTCCAACATAGCGGATCCCAAGTGCGTAGACTAACCTGTTCAGCGGCTGCTTTTTGGAAGTTTCGATGGCTGTCTGAAGGTTATCGATGGATTTTTTACCAAATCCTTCCAACTGACCAATTTTTGAAAAATCAAGCTGGTAAACACCCGGCACATCTTTCAATAAGCCCAGTTCATAAAACTTGCGAACGTTGGCCTCACCAAAGCTTCTGATATCCATAGCATCTTTGCTCACAAAATGGATGATCCGTTCGACTACCTGCGCCGGGCATTCGATATTGATGCAACGCCAGACAGCCTCGCCTTCTTCTTTGTATAGTTCGCTGTTGCAAACGGGACAGTTTCTCGGGAATACAATTTGCTTTTCATGTCCTGTTCTTACATCCGGCAAGGATTTTACAATTTGAGGAATTACATCTCCTGCTCGCTCAATTAACACACTATCGCCAATTTTAAGGTCCTTTTCCTTGATGTATTCTTCATTGTGAACAGAAATACTTGATACGGTAACGCCGCCTATGAACACAGGTTCCAGTTTCGCAACGGGCGTAACTGCGCCGGTTCTGCCAACCTGGAACTCAATGCCTTTGAGTTTGGTTGTTGCCTGTCTTGCTTTGAATTTAAAGGCAATTGCCCATCGGGGGTGGTGGGTGGTCATCCCCATTTTATCCTGCAACTCAAAATCGTTCACTTTAATTACCATCCCGTCTATTTCATAAGGAAGTGTGTCGCGCATTTCCTCATAATCATGCACATGTTTTATCACATCTGTAATACCTTCCCGCACTTGTTTTTCCTTTTGCGGAGATCTGAAGCCACAATCCCACAACAATTTCAGAGAGCCGCTATGCGTTGTCAATTCTTCCGGAACGCTCTTGCCTGGAAGCAAGGTATAGTCGCTCACGTGATACAGAAATGCTTCAAGATTTCTTTTAGCTACTTCGCGCGGATCTTTGATACGAAGACTACCGCTGGCTGCATTGCGTGGATTGGCTAAAGCCGCAATACCCAGTTCAGCAAGTGCATCGTTGTATTTCTTAAAGCTGTTTTTGGTCATGATCACCTCACCGCGGATCTCGATCTGCTGAATGCCGTATTTTGAAAATGGAGCAGATAATGGTATTGACCTGACCTGCTTTATATTGGTGGTAATTTCATCTCCTTCAACACCATCACCACGTGTTGCGCCACGCACCAGCATGTCGTTTTCGTAGATCAGGGAGATACTCGCACCATCAAACTTCGGCTCAATACAATATTCAATTTCCTTCAAACCTGTTATTTCGCGGGCTTTACGGTCGAAATCGAGCAAATCATCCGCGTTATAACTATTGTCAAGACTCAGCATCGGCACAAGGTGTTGAACGGTAGGGAAGCTTTGATTAAGGGAACTACCCACACGTTGTGTTGGAGAGTCAGAACTGATCAGCGCGGGGTTCTCTTCTTCAATTTTTTTCAGGCGCGTATATAATTGGTCATACTCTGCATCTGCAAGTAAAGGGTCGTCCATTACGTAATACCGGTGCTCATGAAATCTTAAAACATCCCTTAACGTCTTTATCTCTTCCGGCCCGGTTTCATTCAGGCTTTTTAAAAGAAGCGTAGTTTGTTTCTGGAGTTGTTTTGATTGTTCTTCATTATACATGCGAAGGAAATTATGCGGCTAAGATATGTAAAAGCTGAAAGCTTAGAGCTCAGAGCCTAAGGCGTAGGGTGTGAGGGATGAGGCGTGAGGCGTGAGGTGTGAGGCATGAGTTGTAAGTTATACGTTATACGTTGTACGTTTATCTGAGCGAAAGGAAGGCTAGCCAGCTAAAGCTCATCTCGAATTAAGTATTGCACCTCACACCTTATACTTCACCCCTCTTCCTGGCACCCCATGCCTTACGGCTTCCCCCAGCTTCAAACTTTTATCTTAACCATTGTCTTCAAACTCCGCTTCAAAAAACGTACAACGTATAACGTACAACTTATCCCCCCCTGCCTTATGCCTCACACCCTATGCCTCAGGCTTCTCGCAAAATATCCCACCTAATTACTTGAATTTGATCACATATTTACTATTTTTCCGGCTTCTTAAGCATCGTTACCAACTGTGTCTCATGAAGATTAACAAAGTGCTCTATTTGGTTTTAATAACCACTGTTATCAGAATTGTGCTTGCCTCTCTGCTGGAGCTGGGTAACGATGAAGTGTACTATTACACCTATGCATTGCATTTGCAAAACAACTATTTTGATCACCCGCCTGCAGTGGGTATTCTGATAAAGCTGTTTACGTTCAATCTCCATTTTCAAAGTGAGGTCTTTATCAGGTTGGGATCAATTGTTTTTGCAGCCATCGGCACAATACTTTCTTACCGGATCGGTCAACTTGTGCGCAATGAGCGTACAGGTTGGTTTGCTGCAGTACTCTATAATACGAGCATTTACAGCTCCATAATTGCGGGCACCTTTATTCTGCCGGATAGTCCGCAAGTAGTATTTTGGCTTGCGGCATTATATGTTATGTTGCGCATAGTACAACTGGACAAAAAGAGAAGCCATATACCCGCGAAATATTGGTTGTGGGCCGGTGTGCTTAACGGGCTTTGTATTATGTGTAAGGTGCACGGCATTTTCCTGTGGGGTGGATTGGGGCTTTATATACTGCTCTACAACCGAAAAATGCTGCTCAATCCCTGGCTGTACCTGTCTTTTATTATAACCGTTATTATTTTCAGCCCGATCATATTCTGGAATATCCAGAACAATTTTATTACATGGCGTTACCATAGTGAACGGGTGACCGTAACAAAATTTACGCTTGATAAAGACGGTTTTTTGCAGACAATTTTTGGACAGATTTTTTATAACAATCCCATTAACGTTGTTCTGACCATATTGGCAGTGATTTCTTTAAGAAGAAGAAGATTAACGGAGCGCCCGTATCAGCGACTATTATCGCTTTGCGGCTGGCCAATTATCATTGTAGTGACGGCAGTTTCTTTATTTAGAAACGTATTGCCACACTGGACCGGTCCTGGTTTTATGAGTCTTGGTTTTATTGCAGCTGCCTATCTTGATGAGAAATTCAGATTTAGACAGTCGGAAGTCTGGCCGGGTATTCTTAAAACTACTGTTATATTCATGTTGATACTGGCAGTTGGTTGTGTAACGCTGGTTCATTTTTATCCCGGAACTGTTGGTGATAAGACTTCGGAAGAAAATTACGGAGAAACGGATTTCACGCTAGATCTTTGGGGATGGGATTCTTTTGGTCAGCAGTTTAACAAGTGGCAGGACAGTGCTGTGGTCGCAGGCACACTCGAAAAAGACCTCCCTTTGGTATGTGGAAAATGGTTTCCTGCAGCGCATCTTGATTATTATGTTGCCAGGCATCGCAATAGTCATGTTGTAGGAGTTGGACATCTGGAAGATCTTCACCAATATGCCTGGCTTAACCAGCTTAGGGGCGATATAATCGCGGGAAGAAATGCGTTGGCCGTGGTACCGACCAACTGCGGCCAGACCGCAAAGGAGGTGTATTCACCCTATTTTTCCGAAATAACTTTTTTGAGGAGATTTGTGCAGGTGCGACGCGGTAAACCTGCAAGATATTTTGACGTCTTTTTGTTGAAAAACTTCAATGCAAAAGATGAGTTACACAATAAAAAATTTACATTCAGGTAAACATTTCCCGTACATTTTTTGTAGGTATTTAGTGGGGGGAATATAGTGTCAATTGATTCCGGCAGATAGCAATGTATCGGGTTGATAAAGCCCGCTCTCTAAAGGAAATTACCTTATGAAACATATTCATCCCTTTCAGCCTTTTTTAATGTAGGGACATTTTATGCTATGTCCAGTTTGAGTACCTTTAGCGCATTTCGATTGTGTTGTTTACCAGGCCTGTATACCAAAATTGCTTCAAGTCTTCTAAACAATGCCTGAATTAAAAGATTAAGCCAAAATGGGAAAAGAAGTTGGAATATCCACTGACGATGATCGACAATTTACTCCTGGTCTGATCAAGGATGCACGTAAGCTTGTTGACTCTTATCCTCGGGTGCCCATAACAGTTGATTGTGTAATTTTCGGGTTTGAAGAAAACGACCTGAAGATTCTTTTGATAAGAAGTGACCTGGAAATATTTAAGGGCGAATGGAGCCTTTTGGGTGACTTTGCTGCGGATAATGAAGATTTGGATGAAGCGGCACAACGGGTGTTGCAGCAACGAACAGGCATGCATGACGTTTACCTGGAACAGGTAAAGATCTTCAGCAAACCAGACCGGCACCCGGGCGGCCGGGTCTTAACCGTTGCCTATTGCTCCTTGCTAAGCATTGAGCATATTAAACTGGACAAGATTGAGAACGAGCTGCATTGGCATAAAGTAACTGAAATAAAAAGCATGGCTTTCGATCATAAGGAAATTATGATGGAATGCTATAGATGGCTGCAAAAGCGGATACAGGAACACCCGCTGGGCTTTAACCTTCTTCCAAAAAAATTCTCTTTGCGTGAACTGCAGAACCTGTATGAGGCCATTCTAAATGTAAAGCTGGACAGGCGCAATTTCAGAAAGAAATTTTTCTCTATGGATCTATTGATTGATACCGGTGAAATGGAAGATGACGTGCCGCACAGGCCGGGGAAATTGTACGAGTTTGATTTTGCGAAGTATGAGAATACGAAGAGAAGGTGGACGGGAATTGATTTTTAAAAACCACGGAGACACGGCGACAGGGCGAAACACGACGATTTTTGCCACAAAGACACGAAAGCGCAAAGGGGCACAAAGATTTAAGGTGCGCTTCGCGCAGAAAAGAGAAGAAGATAACGGTGATAGCTTTATGCTTCGTAGTGTTCGGCGCGTGAAATGTTTCGCCAGGAACCACGGAGACACGGCGACAGGGCGAAACACGACGATTTTTGCCACAAAGACACGAAAGCGCAAAGGGGCACAAAGATTTAAGGTGCGCTTCGCGCAG
>CP128386.1:2443676-3596705 GCA_030345135.1 Chitinophagaceae bacterium DXS | reverse complement strand
AAAAGAGAAGAAGATAACGGTGATAGCTTTATGCTTCGTAGTGTTCGGCGCGTGAAATGTTTCGCCAGGAACCACGGAGACACGGCGACAGAGTGAAACACGACGATTTTTGCCACAAAGACACGAAAGCTCAACGGGGGCACAAAGATTAAAGATGTGCTTCGCGCGCAAAAAAAGGAAAATAACGGTAATGGTTTTATGTTGCGCCGCTGCTCCGTTGTGTTCGCTGCGTGAAACGTCTTTTCTAAAATTTGCAGCGCCGCTGCTTCTCAGCGTTCGTTGCGTGAAACTATTCTTACTGCGCTTTGCGTGAAACCCTTCTCTTAGCAAAGGCGTTTTGAATTGGGATGGATAAAGCAACAGATAACACGGCAACCAACATGCCTGCACTTACATCTAATGGGAAATGCTGCGCAAGATATACGCGTGAATAACCAACTGCAAGTCCATAAATTAGTCCTACTACCAACCACCAGTTTCGCGGAATTAGCAGCGCGAATAAAATATAACAGGTAAAGGCAGTAGCAGTATGTCCTGAAGGAAAGCTGGAAATCAGATGCACATCTACTCCTTCAACTGTATGTATCAAAGAGTGATCTGCGATAGCTTTAAAAGGGCGCGGCTCATCAGGCACGATAACATATTTGCAGATCTGTGTGAAAACTGTACTAAGTACAAAGCTGCTGATAAGAAGTGGCAATGTATCCTTTCGTTTCATTCCCCAGACAACAATTATCAGGATTGCTACCCATATTGCTCCGTCTCCGGCATTTGTGAAAATGCGGAAAAACCAGTCAGCTGCAATTCCTAAATCCGTATTCAGCAATAAAAAAAGATCAATTTTTCCAACGATAAAAGAAAGGGAAAGCAAAGTAATTCCCAGCAAAAAAGTGATAATCGAGGCTATTGTAAAATTCTTATGATTCAGGTTTTGCATCAGCTTTAAAAATAACTGTGGTTGGTAATTCAAACAGATCGTGGTGCGTGGCCACGTTTTGCAAAGGAAGTGCTTTTAATGTATCAACAAAATAAGTTCTTGTTATAATAAGCGCATTGGGCGTACTATCCAGCCAATGTTTCAGCTCCGGAAGGGAGGTCGTTACAGGAACGTCTTTATCAAGGTAAAAGCGGTATGCCGGGTTGAATGTATCATAGCTATAAATGTGTTGGTAGTTTTTAACTGTTGTGATCGTTTTTGTCACTGGATTCTGGCTGTATAAGACAGGGTAAACATAATGCAGACCGGTGATGTTGAAGAGGCTGAAAGCGAAAGCAATCACTGCAATTCTTTTTTGCCAGTCGGCGGTTTTTATTATAAAGAAATAACCAAATAATATTACCGGGCAAACAAAAAGGGTAAGTGCTATCCAACTAACGTGTGCTGCTTCTGCTTCCTGTTTTATGGCAAAATATCCTGCAACAGGCAATATGAAAGTAAACACAGTAAGAATGTATAACGGGTATTTTTTCGAAGTAACTGCACCATTAATAAGCAGGTAAATAAATACACCCAATATCACAGCGGCGAAAGGATAGCATGGCATCGGATAGTTGGGGAGTTTGGTGCTTGAGATACTGAAGAACACTACAAAAGCAAGCACTACAATGCCACAAAAAAGAATGAAATCATTTTTAAATAGTTCTTTTCTGGCCTTGATCACCTCGCCCAAAAAGCTCATAAAAGGGATAAGACCGATCAGCACAAATAAAATTGTTACAAGAAAGAAGCCGCCATGACCTTCCTGCGGATCTGAAAAACGGTTCAGGTTATGATCTACAAAAAATCCTTTTATCCATTCTCCGTTGGTTGCTTTGTAAACAGCGTAGTACCACGGAATAGCAATGATAAAATAAATAATGATGCCTGATAAAAACGACCATGAAAAAAGAACGGGCCATTTTTTCTTTAAGACGATCCATAACAGAAAGCAAAAGCCAGGCAGAGCAATAGCGATTGGTCCTTTTGCAAGCGTTGCCATAGCAAGAGATACTGAAGTCAGTAACATATCCAATGGCTTTTGCGTTTGCAGCCAGCTGAAACCGCTAAACAATCCCAATGTTATAAAGAAAATAAGGTAAGGATCAGGAACTGCAAGCCTGAACTCAAAAAGAAAATGTGTGCTGCATGCGAGTACCAGGGCCACGCAGAAACCACTCGCCGCATTCAAAAATTTTTTGGTGTAGTGGTAACTTACAAGAACGGTTAACAAGCCCATTATAGCCGAAAAAAATCTGGCGGCAAAGGGCGTTTGTCCGAATATTTTATAAGCCGCCATCATAAAAAAATAATGTAGTGGCGGTTTATCTGTCCTTAATTCTCCGTTGAACGTAGGAATAATGCCGTTGCTATTCATTAGCATTTCACGCGCGCATTGTGAATTTTTAGCTTCATCCAGTATATAAATAGGAGTAGCGCCAAGCCTGAACAGCAGGATGATTGACAACAATGCGAAGAGTTGCCAGAAATAATTTTCCTTATACGTATGTGTACTGATCAAAGCGATTCTTTTGAGCAAATCTAAAACAAAGAAAAAAAAGATGACTTAAAGGTGCAAGAGCACGGATTTAGGTTTAGGCTTATTCGGGCGCCAGGTGCGTGGCGAAAGTCTGTAAAAAGATGTTATTTTAACCGTACAATCTCGCCTCTTTGGCATTTTTTCTACATTTTAGCGTAAATCATAAATAAGTTTTTAGCAGATATGAAGATTTTAGTTGTGGAAGACGAGGCACATGTTGCGTCGATGATGCATAAGGGTCTCACAGAAAGAGGCTACAATGTTACAGTTGCTTCAGACGGAAATATAGCTTTAAAAATGGCTAGTGAAAATGAATTTAGTCTCTATATCCTGGATATTATGCTGCCTGGCATAAACGGTCTGGAACTGTGTAAGCAGTTGCGTAAAAACAAGGTTAACGGTCCCATACTTATGCTGACGGCGTTGGGCACCACTGAAAATATTGTAGCTGGCCTTGACAGTGGCGCTGATGATTACCTGGTAAAGCCCTTCCGGTTTGCGGAGCTTGAAGCTCGTTTAAGATCTCTTCTGAGAAGAACAAGACACACTGAGGATGTTTCTGAAAAACTAATAATTGATGATCTTGAGTTGGATGTGGATGCTAAAAGCGTGAAACGAGGAGAGGCTGCGATTAGTCTTACTGCAACTGAATTCCGGCTTCTTGAATGTTTAATGCGCGCCAAAAATAAAGTACTTACCCGATTGGAACTGCTGGAAAAAGTATGGGGTGTTGAATTCAATATGGCTACTAATGTAGTAGATGTGTATGTTAACTATCTGCGTAAAAAAGTTGACAAGGATTTTGATAACAAACTTATTCATACGGTTGTTGGCATGGGGTATATGATAAAGAGTAGCTGATAACTCCGTTATTTATATAGGTAGTAAGCATTAAAAAAGGCGAATGAAAATTCAGACAAAAACTACGTTACTTTTTACTTGCATTACCGCATGCATTATACTATTGTTGAGCTGGTTTGTGTATTACTTTACCAGCAAGCAAGCTGCTACCGATTTTTACAAACGACTTGAGATAAGGGCCTTTATTGCAGCAAGGGTTAAATTTGAAAAAGACGAAACATCTGTTGACGCATATAACGAAATAAGAAACCGTCACCTCGAAAGGCTGGAAAATGAAAAAGAATATTTTATAAAAGAAGACAGTGTTTCAAATACCAACGTAGAAGGATTGCCGCAGAAATTCTTCAGAGAAGTATCTGAAAACGGCACTGCAAATTTTAAGAAAAAAGATACCTACTATACAGGTGTCTTATATGAGATGAAAGGTGGCGATTACATCATAGTGCTTTCTGCAAAGAATGAACAACTTACTGCAACAATAGTTAAACTGGGAAACATCCTGATTGTAGGATTCCTTGTTTCAGTTATAATAGTCTCTGCCATAAGCATCTTTTTTTCAAGAAATACATACGCTCCAATACGCAACGTAATTAAAAATGTTAAAGACATTAATGCTGAAAATCTTTCTCAAAGACTGCCGGTAAAAAAGGGGCAGGATGAAGTGTATGAGCTTACGCATACATTTAATGATATGCTGGACAGGTTGGGAACAGCGTTTGAAACACAGAATAACTTTGTAAGCAATGCCTCACATGAATTCAGAACGCCGATTACAACAATTATAGGGGAGGCGGATATTGCACTATCGCGCAGCAGAACCAATGAAGAGTTGTTGCAATCAATTTCTATCATACTTACTGAAGCAGAAAAACTAAAACACATAACAACCAGTCTTTTAAATTTTGCTCAAACCGGCTTCGATGGCAAAAAACAAAACTGGCAGAAAATAAGAATTGATGAATTGATTGTGGATGTGAAAAATGATATAGAGATACTGGTGCCGGGATGTAAAATTGCTATAAAGCTGGATGAGTTACCTGAAGACGATGCGGACCTTGTTGTTGAAGGAAATCCTAATTTGCTACGACTTGCATTGGGCAACGTATTGCAGAACGCCTGCAAATATTCTGACAATGCCCCTGTTACCGTTAGTATACGTACGCTTGCTGGTAGTATTTACATTATAACTGAAGATAAAGGCATCGGAATTCCTGAAGATGATGTGAGGAAAGTATTTGATCCTTTCTTTAGATCTGATAATACGCTTTCCTATGAAGGTTATGGACTGGGCTTGCCGCTGGCATTAAATATTATTCGCCTGCATAAAGGCACGATAAAAGTAAGTTCCATCATCAACAAAGGAACAATAGTTGGTCTTATTCTTCCGATTAACAGGCAAACTTTCTAACCTCATTTTAATGTAGTTCTTATGGCATTCTAATTTCATTCTTAGGAGTGTCTAATACCGGTTTTTCAGCTTTGCAGTAAACAAAAAAAGCAACGATGAAAAACATATTGATTCCTACTGACTTCACTGTTCAATCGCTTCAACTTGTTGTAAACACTGCTGAAACACTAAGTGATAAAGAACTGAATATTGTTCTTTTTCACGCTTTTGACACTCCATCGGATATTATGGACCTGATGTTCCTTAAAAGAAATCCACTATACGAAGGTTTGATGAATGAAAGCTTCAGAAGAGAGTGCCGCAGATTGAAAATGAAATATGGTTCCGTTATCGGAAGTATCACATTCAGACATTTTTACGGAAACACCAGACCTGCATTCAAAAATTTTATAAGAGCGAATGCGATCAGCCTGGTTGTTTGGCCAAAAGAATATCTCATGTACACTGGCTATCGCCACAGCATTAACCCGGAAAGGTTGATTAAAACTTGTGGCGTTGAAATACTATCTGAGTTTGAAACCGAAAATGATATGTTGCTAAACAGCACTTTTATTTATGTGAAGAAGGGAATGGAAAGCCCGATAAATGCGTGATGAAATCAGCGTATGAAAATTGGCCTTGCAAAAAAAAACTTTGTGGACCTAAAAAACACCGGTTATGTTACTAAAAGAGAATGTTCCCTACGGATATATTTTCGGGAAAATAAAGAAGGAGTTTATTGTTGTAACGATTTATGCAACGGTAATAGTCTTATTGTATAATAGCTTTCATATTACACGAATATCCATACCCATAGCTGTGCCCACAATATTAGGTACCGTAATTTCACTGCTCCTGGGTTTCAGATCCAACCAGGCGTATGATCGCTGGTGGGAGGCAAGGCATATATGGGGCGCTATTGTAAATGATTCACGAACGCTTTCGAGACAGGTGCTTTGCTTTACAGAAGTTGCCTATGAAGGAGATGAAGTGCAGCAATTAAGAACAAGACTGATTAAAAGACAGATGGCCTGGAGTTATGCGCTGGGACGAAGCCTGCGAAAAATGAATGTATTGCATGGACTGGAAAAATATATCAGCAGAAAGGAATACGAGTTCATATCGCATTATAACAATGTGCCGGCGGCTTTGCTGGAGCTACACGCAAGAGATTTAAAACTCGCGCTCGACGAGGGAATGATCAATCAGTTTCAACAAGTTGAACTGGACCGTACATTAACGCGGTTATGCGACTCAATGGGTAAATGTGAGCGTATTAAGAATACGATCTTTCCCGTTACATACAGCCTGTACATTCACTTTGCATTATTGCTGTTTATTGGATTACTTCCCTTTGGGGTTATTCAGTATTTTGGATTTTTTGAAATACCTCTTGTAGTGGCTATTGCATCAAGCTTTTTGTTGATTGAGAAAATGGCGATCCATCTGCAGGATCCGTTTGAAAACAAGCCTACAGATACGCCCGTAACAGCCATTGCAACGAATATAGAAAAAGACCTGCGGCAGATGTTGAAAGACCAGGAGTTACCGGAAGATCAGCCAGTACTGGAGTTTTATATTCTCTAAAATAACGGACGTACATCATGATCATCTATCGTTAATGAAGGACCGCGTTTTTCTTTTTGAAAAACGATTTGTATCCCTGTTGTCTGAATAATAGCCATGCCGCTTCTTTTGTTGGAATGCCGGCATGGCTTACTAATCCTGGCCAACTGTTACAGGAATTTTGTTCAATGGTTTTTTGTACACCCAAATTATTCCGGCAAGTGAAACGAGAACAGTAATTAAATAGAATAAAAGACTGATACAAACAGCCTCATCGCGGTTCAAAAGAAACTGGTTGCTTCCCCATAAAAAGACAACTTCACGGGCACCTAATCCACCAATGGTAAAAGGCAGAACAGCAATGATTGACGACAGTAAAAAGATCAGGATATAAGGCGTATGGTGCTCGTGCAGATGTAAAGCGGTCATAAGGCAATAAACACAAACAACCTGCAAACCCTGAACAAGAAGCCCAATCCAGAACGTACTCCAGAAACTACTGATAAATGATGGGAAAAATTTTTTGACTACAAAATAATAGACGATTATTCCCGGTAAAATAGCGGCAACAAGTAACCATGGATATTGCTCGCCATTAAACACGAACCAATAATAAATGACGGCAAGAATGCCCAGCCCGACAAGGCCACTTATCCTGTCCAGCAATACAGCGGCTGTTAGCAGCTTCGCGGATTGATTGTAGTGCCTGTTGAGTAAAATAACCTTGTATGCATCGCCGCCAATTCCGCCGGGCAGAAAGAGGTTGTAATACATGCCTAACCACGATAATTTCAGGTTAAGCGTTTGCGACAAATACAAGCCGATATTTTTAAAATAGATATTCAGTCTTAAAGAAGAAACAACCTTTGATGCCGTAAAAAAAATAACCGCTACCATCAACCAAAGCGAGTCACTTCTTTGTATCGTTTCCCAACTTTTGCTCCAGTCAATCTTTCGGCTCACATACCACAAGCATGCAGCAGTTACTCCTATCTTGAGAAGTAGCTTGAGAGCAGATTTTGTGTGTTGTCTTAAAGGCATTGTGGATAGTGAATAGTGAATGGTGAATGGTGAATAGTGAAAGGTGCGGGCTACTTTACAATTTGTCACCTTATCTTTCTTTGGAATGCATTCCAAAATCTACAAGTTCGCACATTTCCTCATTCGCATATTTGCACATTCCCACCATTTTCAATTGTCAACTTTCAATTATTAATTAATATACACATTTGCATACTCGCACATTTCCTCATTTGCACACCCACGCATTTTCAATTTTCAACTGTCAATTGAAGCATCTTTCTTAAAAACGTGCCTCACATTATACGTCTTCCTGTTTGTTCCCTCAAAATAAGTGCGCATGTTTATTTCAGCAATAATGCCTATTGTAATCAACTGAATACCTCCGAGTAAAAAGATCATGCCAAGAATAAGCAATGGTTTACCCCATATATCATCTCCCATCAATTTTAATATAAGGAGATAGATGTTGATGGCAATACCAATAAACAAGCTGATGAATCCCATTGTTCCAAAAAGATGCATTGGCTTCTGGCTATATTTTCTAAAGAACACCATCGTCACCAAATCACTCATTACACGGAAAGTTCTTCCCAGGCCATATTTTGACGTGCCGAATTTTCTTGCATGGTGTTTTACATCAACCTGCACAATTCTTGCACCCTGCATGGCTGCAAGCACTGGTATAAAGCGGTGTAACTCGCCATACAGTCCAAGATCTTCCGCAATTTCCCGTTTGAAAACTTTTAGCGTACAGCCGTAGTCTTTAATGTAAACACGCGTCATGCGCCTGATCATTGCATTTGCAATCTTGCTGGGTATTTTTCTTAATAGTGCTCCATCTTTCCTGTTTTTCCGGTTGCCGGCTACAACATCCCAGTCTTCATCTATCAACTTTTTCAGCATAAAGGGTATGTCCGTTGGGTCGTTTTGTAAGTCCCCATCCAGCATGGCAATATACTTCCCTGTAGAATAGTCAATGCCCGCAGCCATTGCAGTGCTTTGTCCATAGTTTTTTCTCAGTTCAACCAAAACAATTCTGTCATTCAGTATTTCCCTTATGCGTGGGCGCGTTGAGTCGGTAGAGCCGTCATCAACAAAAATTATTTCATAGTCAATATCCTGCAGAGCCTCACTCACCGCGTTGATCATCGGGCGTACATTGTCTTCTTCATTCATTACGGGAATTACAACTGATAACTCTTTCATCCATGCATTTTATAGTTAATTATTCCGTCCTCCCAAGCTATAAATGGAATGTAGTTTTTGACGGGATATAGTGAGAATAGATGCACAAAGGTAATTTATTCTCTCACAAGAAATCAGCTTTGAATGACGGATGTCTGATTTGTTGATATGTGATTTGGTTGCAATGATGGTCCTGGCAATTATCGAAAATGAAAAGGATTGATGTAGATTTTTCTTTATTGACCAAGAAGATTTAAATATTGATTTTTGGATTGAGCAGAAAGAAATCAGAGATCAGCTTTTGGTGACGGATATCTGATTTGTTGATGTCTGATTTGATAGCGATCATGGTTTGATCGCAAAGTTTGGTAAAATAATTATCGCCGCTCTTATTGCCGCATTTTATGCCATTCGCAAATGGTTAACCGGGCGTGGAAAGCCAGCGGAGGAAATGCTGCAGCAGCGCCGCCGGCAAAAACGGAGGCCTAGTGTTTTAATGAAATACTAATCTTATTGCAACAATCTGCCATTGGCAGACTGTTTTATTTATATATCAAATACATTCAAAATGTATTCCCTAAATATAACGGTCATGCATATATGTCAATAAAAAGTAAAAATAGTCTTACTAACCTTAAAATGAGCTAAAAGCGTTTAGCTTACAGGCTTTTAATTAACGTAGATTGAACTGCCATCTGACGTAAAAACAAATTATGAAGAGATCATTATTGCTTTTTGTTTGCGCCATTCCCTTGTTCCAGTTTTCTTATGCTCAAAAAAAAGCGACAAACACTATTACCAACAATAGTACCAAATTCAAGCTTTCAGGAAAGCTGGCGGATAAGATTGGTCAAAACGGTATCGCCGGGGCCACAATACAGTTGCAGACTGGTGAGGTTAAACGCAGTATTCTTTCAGGTGCAGATGGTTCGTTCGTGTTTGAGAACCTGCCCAACGCCGGTAAATACAATTTAACGGTGACTGCAATGGGCTACAAACCTTTTAAGCAAACTGTTACCTTGTCTTCTTCAAGTGATTTAGGCAACCTGGCATTGGAACAGGAATCAAATAACCTTTCCGCTGTTGTAGTATCTACTACTGCAAAGCCTACAATGCAAATGGGCATAGACAGAAAAATATTTAATGTAGAAAAGAATATTACTGCACAGGGTGGAACGGCTGTGGATGTGATGAAAAACATTCCGTCACTTACCGTTGACATTAATGGTAACGTGCAGATGCGCAATACAAGCCCGCAAATATTTGTTGATGGCAGACCAACTATATTAACGCTGGATCAGATTCCGGCAGATGATATCGAAAGGGTGGAGCTGATGACGAATCCCTCCTCCAAATTTGACGCGTCAAGTGCGGGAGGTATCATCAACATTATTCTGAAAAAGAACAAGCGTTCAGGATTGAATGGTATCGCTTCCATAGGAGGAGGAACTCCGGATGTGCTGAATGGTAACCTTAGCTTAAACGCCAGACAGCAAAAAGTAAACCTCTTTGTAAATGGAAATTTGAATCAGTCCGGTGGGTACAGCAAGGAAGAGACATACAGGCAAAATAAGAGTGGTGGCGAAGTAACAGATTACTTCAATCAAAATTCAGAAAACGACAGAAAGAGAAGATTTATGTCAACCCGTTTTGGCGCTGATTATTTTATCGACGATAAAAATACTGTCACTTTTACGCAGGGCTTCACCGAGGGAAAATTTCGTAATCATCAAACCCAGGATCAGCAATATCTTGATAAAACAAACACACTGGATTATACGGGAAACAGATTATCCGATGATAATTTCCGTTTCTTCAGATACAGCAGCCGTCTTACTTATGACAAGGTTTTCGACAAACCAGAGCATAAATTAACAGCAGATATTACATATAATGGTGGTACAAAAAACAGTGGTTCTTTTATCACCACCAATCAATATAACCTTGATGGTAGTTTGCACGCACCGGTAAATAAAGTGCGTAACGGAGGCTCTGGTAATGACAACCAGATTGTGGCTCAGGTTGATTACACAAATCAGATGACTGCTGACAAACGTATTGAATTTGGTGGAAGAACCTATTTCAATAGAACAACATCTGCATTTGGCACCTACTCTCTTGATCAGGCCAACAATGAAACAAAATTGCCGCTGAGTAATAATTACAAATACGATGAAACGGTTTACGCAGGTTATTTTAACTATGCCAACAAGTTCAAGAGCTTCAAGTACCAGGTAGGCCTGCGTATGGAAACATCCAAACTGGATGGAACAATGATCGATAGTGCAAAGAGCTTCGGCTACAGTTATCCTTCAAGCTTTAAAGATCTGCTGGAAGCTATGTTTCCAAGCGTATTTATCACCAAGCAATTGAATGAATCTCAGGATCTGCAGATTAACTATTCTAAACGAATCAGAAGGCCTCGCTGGTGGGAAGTAAATCCGTTTATTGATATTAACGATCCAATGAACATCTCAGTCGGAAATCCCGGCCTTGCACCTGAGTATACCAACTCTTTTGAGTTGAACTACTTTACAAGATATAAAGGCGGAAGCGTTACTGCGGGTGTTTATTATAAGAATAATGTGCGTGACATCACGGAGTATAGCGATACAATCAGTTCGCAGTTGTATCAGCAATTGGCGAATGCAGGCGTGTCGCCCAATGCAATAGTAAACACATTTATCAATGCCGGACATACGAACAGGTGGGGAGGTGAGTTTACCGTACAGCAGAAAATGCTGAGAGAGCTCGATCTTACCTACAACCTGAACTTGCAGTATCGGAAGACAGATGCACAGGTGGGAGATAAGAGCCTGAATAATGAAGGATTCAACTACAACACAAAATTCATTGCCAACTATAAGATCACTGGCTCCAGGAGCGTATTTAATAATTTAAATTTCCAGTGGGTGGCGCAATATGAATCTCCGCAGGTTATTCCACAAGGAAAAACAAAAGATGTATTTGTATCTGACTTTGCTATGCGTAAAGAGTTCCTGAAGAATAATGCTGCTGCACTTTCATTCAGCATCAGCGATATCTTCAATACACGCAGATATGGAAACATTTATGATACAGAGTCATTTTACCAGGATTCTTATGGCCGTTGGGACATCCGTACATTCCGGTTGACTTTCAGCTATAAGTTTGGTAAGAGTGATTTCAACATGTTTAAAAGGCATGATGAAGAGGGTGGAGGAAACGGGTAAATGAGCAAATGTGCAGATGTGCGAATAGCTTAAAATCATTGCTGCTGTGCTTTAGCCCGAATGAAACGTGTGTTAACGAGAAAAAATAAAAATAATTTAAGTAAAAAAGTCCCGGTTAACGGGACTTTTTTTTACAACAAAAACATCCAAGAAGGTGAATAGTGAATGGTCAATGGTGAAAGGTGGAGCAGGTTCCTGTTTTGTTTCAGTCATGTTACTCGCCAGTAAAAAGTCAATAGTGAAATCTTCAATCATGCTGAAGATCGAAAGTTGAAAATTGAAAATGAATTGGCGCGAATGAGCGCTTCTTAATAATAAAAAAGTCCCGCGTGAATCGGGACTTTTTTTATACAACAAAAACATCCAAAAAATGTGAAAAGTCAATGGTCAATAGTGAAAGGTGACACAGGTTTCTGTTTCGTTTTATCACTGTTACCTGGTCAGTGCTTCCATAACATTTGCATATTCGCACATCCGCATATTCCCTCATTATCAATTCTCCATTGTCAATTGTCAATTAAATGATTCCTGCGAGTTCAAGACTCCTTTTCTTCAAATTCCTGATTTCAATGTTTTCAATTACTGAATCAGGAGTGAGGATCAGAGAAACGCCGTGCTGTTTCCACCATTGGTCTTTAGCCAGTTTGTCGAAATGAATTACGCCAATAAAATAGCTTCTTTCCTGCCCGCCGTGCCACTCTTCAATCCATTCAAATTCCTCTTTCGGAATATCAGCCAATTGATTGAAGCTTACGTAAGCGCGAACGTAAAAATCGTGCGATAATTCGCCGGGTGTGTGATAGTAAAGTTTCTTGTATTCGTATTTGTAATCATAGCGCAATGCAGAGATGTCGCTTAATACAGCTGATGCAGTAGGGAAGCTGCCCGCACCTTTTCCGTAGAAAAATTGTTTGTCCGCAAAACCGCTTTCTATTACCACGCCATTGTATTCATTTCTTACAAAACTCAAATGGTCATCATGTGAAACGAATTGAGGTAGTACAAATGCTGCAACTTTTCCGTTCTTTAACTTCTGCGCCTGGGCAACCAGTTTTATATCGTAGCTTTTTTCTTTTGCAACATTTGCGTCGGTAAGCTGAATGTTTTGAATGCCTGTGAACACAATATTTTCGGGCGATTCAATAATACCGTAGGCATGCGTTAACAACAATGTCCATTTGTTAACTGCATCAAAACCTTCTACATCCAATGCAGGATTACTTTCAGCAAAGCCTAATTGTTGTGCAAGTAACAAAGCTTCGCTGTAAGTTAATTTCTCCTCGAACATTTTGGTGAGGATGAAGTTGGTAGAACCGTTTACAATAGCTTTTATTCCGTGCAATAAATCGTTGTCATAATATTCTTCCAGGTTGCGGATAACGGGGATAGATGCACACGCTGCAGCTTCGCACAAGAATGGAAGATTTGTTTCTTTTTGTAGGGCAAGAATTTCATTCAGGTGCTCCGCGATCATTTTCTTGCTCGCACTAACAACAGCTTTTCCGTTTTTGAATGCAGTGTGAACGATGTCGAAAGCAGCAACAGAATCGTCAATTACTTCAACGATTACATTGATCTCTTTGTCGAAAAGTAATTCATCTTTATCGGTTGTAAAAAGTTCTGCAGGGGCGTTTCTTTTTTTCCCGGGATGTTTAATACAAACTCTTCTTATCTCTGCTTTTAATGAAGGGGTCTGGTGTAATACATGGTATAAACCTTCTCCAACCACGCCAAATCCAAACAAACCAATAACCAGTTTTTTATCCGTACTCATATTGTGTGTATTAATATTTTGAAGCTTCAGTGTTAGCCAGCGAAGCCTTGTTGTTGTCTTTTTTTTGCTGATCAATAAATTCTTTTACAAGCGTTTCAATTGTTTCAAACTCCAGTAAAAAACCATCATGACCATAGTAAGAATCTATTACAGATAGCTGTGCGTTAGGAATATAAGCAGCAATCAATTCCTGCTCGCTTGTGGGGAACAGGATATCTGATGAAATACTTATAACCAACGTCTTAGCCTTTATGCTCTGCAATGCGGCACGAACCGAATCCCTGCCCCGTCCCACATTGTGCTTGTCCATGCCCTGGCTTAAAAAGTAATAGCTGAATGCATTAAAACGTTTGGCCAGCTTTTCGCCCTGGTAACGTTGGTATGATTCAGCTTTAAATACCTGCTTATCTATGCTTGCGCCCTCTGTTTCAGTTGTAAAGCCGTGTTGCGATTTAAAATAGGTTTCGTAGTGCCTGTAGGAGATAAGTGCAATGGATCTCGCAGCTTTCATACCCTCGATGCCTGCTTCGGCATGCTTTTCTTTCCATGTAGCATCACTTTCAATACACCAGCGTTGCGATGCATTAAATGCTACGCCCCACGATGAATGTTCTGCATTGGTTGCAATAGGGAATATATATTCAAATAATTCAGGCTCTTCAATTGCCCACTCCAGCAGTTGCTGGCCACCCATGGAACCGCCGACGCCAATAAAAATTTTTTCAATTCCTAAATCTTTTTTTAGAAGACGATAGGCGCGAACCATATCCCTTGTGGTAAAGAGAGGGAAGTTATGATAATAAGGGCTACCGGTCTCGGGATCATTATCTAACGGGCATAGACTGCCGTAACAACTTCCCGGCATGTTAACGCAAATAACAAAATGTTCTTCCTCGTTGAAGAGTTTTCCTTCGCCTACTAACCCTGCCCACCATTCAACGGGATTGCTGTTTGCGGTTAGCGCGTGAAAAATCCAGACTACATTGCTTTTATCAGCGTTTAGTTCGCCGATTGTTGTGTACGCAAGATGTAGTTGCGAAAGTGTTCTGCCACTTTCCAGTGTAAATGTGTTGTTGTATGTAAAAACCTTCGGATGCATAATAAAATTCAAAAGTCAAAAATTCAAAAGTCAAAACTTCGATGTCCGAAAGCCTGCTAAGGCTCGATCATCTCTTAAGACTTTTATCTTATGTAATTTCCTGTCTAATATTTCTGGTTAGATGAGAGGTCGCGAATTCTTTGTCGTCCTGCATTTTTGAATTTTGACTTTTGAATTTTGACTTCTCTCTATTTTATTTTTTCAAATGCTTGTTCAAAATCAGCTTTAATATCGTTTATATGTTCAATGCCTGCACTAATGCGTACTACGTTAGGTAATACACCGCTGGCAATTTGTTCTTCTTCACTTAGCTGTTCGTGTGTTGTTGATGCCGGATGAATTACCAGTGTTTTTGCATCACCAACATTCGCCAGGTGACTCGCCAGTTTTAATTCATTGATCAATTGAGCTGCTTTTTCTTTTCCGCCTTTAACGCCAAACTGTAATACGCCGCCAAATCCGTTCGGCAGGTATTTTTTAGCCAAAGCATTGTACGGACTGCTTTCCAATCCCGGATACCAAACGAAATCAACTGAAGGGTGTTTTTCCAACCATTGTGCTAATGCCAGCGCATTCTGTGAATGGCGCTCCGCACGCAGCGATAAGGTTTCAACGCCCTGTAACAACAGGAATGAATTAAATGGACTAAGCGCTGCGCCAAAATCCCTCAGGCCTTCTACCCGTGCTCTGATAATGAAAGCAATGTTTGGCAAGCCCAGTGGGTTACCTTCACCAAAAACTTCCCAGAATTTCAGTCCGTGATAACCTTCAGAAGGTTCTGTAAACTGTGGAAATTTACCATTGCCCCAGTTATAGTTACCGCCGTCAACAATAACGCCGCCAATGCTGGTCCCGTGACCGCCGATCCATTTTGTTGCAGATTCAACTACGATATTTGCTCCCCATTTAATCGGGGCGCAAAGGTAGCCACCGGCGCCAAAAGTATTGTCAACGATCAAAGGCAGATCAAATTCTTTCGCCAGCGCAGCGAATTTTTCAAAATCCGGAATATTCAACCTTGGGTTACCAATAGTTTCAAGGTAAATAGCTTTTGTTTTACCATCAATCAGCGATCTGAAGCTTTCCACATCATCTCCTTCTGCAAATCTTGCATCAATTCCTAATCTTTTAAAAGACACTTTAAATTGATTGTAAGTGCCGCCATATAAGTAAGATGTACTTACAAAATTATCTCCCGCCTGCAGAATATTACTGATAGCGAGGAATTGAGCGGATTGTCCGCTACTTGTTGCAAGTGCTGCCACACCACCTTCCAAAGCCGCAAGGCGTTGTTCGAAAACGTCGGTGGTGGGGTTCATAATTCTTGTGTAGATGTTGCCGAACTGCTTTAAGCCAAACAGGTTAGCAGCGTGTTCTGCACTATCAAAGCCATAAGATGTAGTCTGGTAAATAGGTACGGCGCGTGATTTTGTAGTTGGGTCGATTTGTTGGCCTGCATGTAATTGCAGCGTTTCAAAGTGTAGGCTCATGGTAAAATTGTGTTTGATAAATGATTTAATATGTTGAAAAATGTAATGGCCGAAAGAAGTACTGCGCTTGAAATTGCGCAATGGGAAATGCGTTGAGTATGCTTTACAACATACAACAACAGCCTGTGTAACGGGCAATCAACAGATGCAATGTGTATGTATGTGTGATGATACTCATACCGGGTATTCCACAAATTTAATAGACAATTGCTGTTGTTGTGCATTTTTTTACTTCTTTATAACAATTTAATTTTCAGTCACCTCGCTAACCGTTGCCGGCTTTATGCTTTTAAGGTGATCAAACACTTGTTTCAGGTCATTTATCAAATCTTCTGCGTCTTCCAGTCCTACAGACAGGCGAATTAAGCTGTCTGCAACACCTGCACTTCTGCGCTTTTCAGCAGGAATAGATTTATGCGTCATATTTGCCGGGTGGCACAATAAACTTTTAACGCCGCCCAGGCTTTCCGCCAGTTTAAATAATTTGGTGTTGGTTACAAAAGCAATGGCTACTTCTTCCGTGTCATTTTTTAATGTGAAGGACACCACTCCGCCAAAGCCTTTTGCCTGTTTTTTTGCAATAAGGTGATTTGGGTGAGATGGAAGACCAGGATAATAAACTTTTTCAACCTGTGGATGCTGCTCCAAAAACTCAGCAACGGTCTGTGCATTTATGCTATGCTGTTTAACACGTAGCTGTAAAGTTTCAATTCCGCGAATGATCAGCCAGCTGTCAAACGGCGCAAGTACAGCACCGCTGGCGTTTTGAATAAATTTCAGTTTCGCGCCAAGTTCGGCATCTTTAGCTACAACAACACCTGCAATGAGATCACTATGACCACCAAGATATTTTGTCGCTGAATGAACAACGATATCAGCACCAAGCGTCAATGGCTTTTGCAACACTGGTGATGCAAAGGTATTGTCCACACAAAGCAAACAGTTATTCGCTTTGGCAATTTTCGCGATTGCTTCTATGTCTGAGATCTTTAATGTAGGATTGGTTGGTGTTTCAATCCAGATCAATTTTGTTTTAGGCGTTACTGCATTAAAAACATTTTCAACATTAGTCGTATCAACGTAGTTGACAGTGATACCAAACTTCTGGTAGACATGTGTGAAAAGGCGAAATGCACCGCCATAAATATCATCTACGGCAAGTATCTCGTCGCCGCTTTCAAGTAATTTAACTACGGCATCAATAGCTGCAAGACCGCTGGCAAAAGCTACGCCTGTTGCGCCTTGTTCCAGTTCTGCAATAATGCTTTCCAGCGTTGCTCTTGTAGGGTTATTGGTTCTTGAATAATCATAACCTTTATTAACGCCGGGTGCTTCCTGAACAAAAGTGCTGGTCTGATAAATTGGAACGGCTATTGAGCCTGTTTGTGCATCAACCGGGATGCTGTGAATGATTTGAGTTGCTGTGCTCATGATTAGACATTTTTTGTTTTCCCGGATGACTTAAACAGAAGATTACTTTTTGCTTTCTGCAATCATCCTTTTTCGGGAATGATAAAATTTGATTAGACAATGTTTTTGACAGCTTATAAGAAGAAAGAAGATAAGTTGTTTTTTCTGTTTCGCCGGCTGAACCAGAAAATAAAAAAGCCCACCTGTAAGCCAGGCGGGCTGAATATTATTAGGCGATGTTATCGCTTTTAAATCAAACCATTACGCTGACTTATCTGTCTGCACCTGTTATGGTACAGTTGGAGTTGGCACCTTCCACCCGTAGGTGAGGTTGCCAAGGCTTCATCGGGCCAAATCCCTCTGCCTTTCTTGATAAGATGTAAAGAACTGGCGCAAAGATAGGTGCGGGAAATTTAAATGAGCAAAATTTTTTTTTGATTTCGTTTTTGGCGAACTGCCATAAGTTTGCTAATTATGTTTGTGAGACCAATAAACTGATAATTTTGTTTGCTTAACAATCAACCTAAATTTTTTTAAAAAAACTCTGAACGCACCTCAATCCCATGAAACAATTTCGATCTGACCTACTTTACCTTGGTTTATATCAAATTATCGGCGCAGTCATCGGACTTACAGTAATTCTTTACACTGTTTTTATAATTTCAAATTTGGTCTGGCAGTCTTTGGCCTTGTTAAGTTTTATCGCAGCCTTATTCGGGTATTCTATTTTATGCGGGATACTTTGTTTAAAAGATCATCGGTTAGCAATGAAACTCTCATTTGTTAACCAGTTTCTCCAGCTTATCGGTGTTGCATTTTCCGGATTTGCTTTTAGCTATGTCGCAGGATTATATTTATCTGTGGGATTGGATATTTCTGATTCATTTGAAGTGAATTTTGGTTTGGGTATATCAAAATACGATTTGAGCATAAATAACGAACCGGAAAATCATATTGTAACCATAAATATTGTAGCATTAGCGCTTATCTATTGGATAGACAAACGATCTAAAAAACTTGCGGAAGAGAAGAATTTCGCAGAAGTATCCTCAATCGGAATGAATGAATAAACCCTCGAATTTTTTTTACAACCAAATTTATACACCTTATAACATAAACATGAAAAAGACAATCAAGTTTTTTATCCTGTGCCTTTTTGCTGCCAATATTTCCTACGCGCAAAGCAATAAGGAGCTGGCTGAAGCAAAAGCTAAAGAAGCTATCCGAATTGAAGATGAAGAAGGACGTTTTGACGCTGCAATAGAATTATTGCAAGAAGCGCAGAATCTCGATCCTGAAAGTATAACTTATCCATACGAGTTGTCCTACGCTTACCAGGGGAAAAAGGACTACAAGAAAGCAATCGATATCCTGGAAAAGCTTTTGAAACATAAAGATGTGTATGCGCAAATTTATCATGCACTGGGTAATGCATATGATTATTCAGGCAAACCCAAAAAAGCAATGCAGGCTTATGAAGATGGCTTGAAGAAATTTCCCGATGCCGGAGAGCTGTACCTCGAGCTTGGTAATATGAACGTTAGTGCACAGGACTACAATAAGGCTTTAACGTATTATGAAAAAGGAATTGAAGTAGATCCTGCATATCCCTCTAACTATTATTGGGCAGCTAAAATATTTTGCGGCTCATCAGAAAGAGTTTGGGGAATGATTTACGGCGAGATATTTATGAACCTGGAGCGAAACTCGAAACGTACTGCAGAAATCAGCAAATTGTTATTTGACACCTATCAAAAGGCAATTGTGCTTAAGTCTGACACTTCTATTAGTGTTAGCTTCAGCAAAAACAACACTATCAATGCAAGTGATTTGCTCAGCGGTAATTTTAAACTTCCATTTGGAACCGGATGCTATGAGATGGTTACAATAATGGCTGTTGCAGGGTTTAAGTCAGTGGACTTAAATACGCTCGATTCTATTCGCACCGGGTTTGTTACATTTTACTTTAACGGTAACAAATTTTCAAAATATCCGAATGTGTTATTTGATTATCAGCAAAAGATAAAGAACGCAGGATTTCTGGATGCTTACAATCATTGGATATTAATGAAAGGCGATGAAGCTGGTTTTCTAAAATGGCAGGATGAAAATAAGGCCAGGTGGATGGAATTTATAAACTGGTTTGACGAGAACAAGCTTGCACTTGATGATAATCACAAATTTTATAGGGCACAATATTAGGTCTTAGAACGAGCGTCTAATCAATAAATGAAATCCTTAAAATTTTTCAACTACTTAAACTATGAAGTTTGATTTCACCGAAACTGTCAGGCAGAAGACTAACCAGGAACTAATGGAAATATTCATCCATCCTAAAGATTACAATCCCGACCTTGTAGCCCTGGCAGAGCTTGAACTTACTAAGCGAAATATAAATTTGGACAAAAGCAAGCAGGTCCGCCAGACAATAAGCCATGTTGAACTAAGGCAACTTGAAAAAGGTAAAAAAGGCAGCCCGCTTTTCATTTTCTTTTGTTTTATATTAGCTCTGGCCGGAGGTTTGTTGGGTATTTACGCAGGATATGTATACAGTCAGTCAAAAATCAGAACCGATGACAACAAAGAATATTTCGCGTACGATGAAGAAACAAGACGCTTAGGTAGATTAATGATGTTGCTTGGAGGCGGAGTAATAATTGTTTTGTTATTAAAGCAGTCATTTGCGGTATAGCTACTGAAATTAGGATTTGAATTTAAAGCAATATTGATATGACTCAACTCGAACTTTTACGCTGGCAAACAGATAATGCTTATTCCTAGACAAACAAACTTCTTAATTCTGTTCCTGTTGAAAAGTGGGATCTTGTTCCGGACATTGTAGAATCAAGCATCAGCTGGCAGGTAGGCCATCTGATCATGAGTTTTTACTTTCATTCAATTATGGTTATTGCAGGACATCAAAAAGATATCCTGCAAAAAGTTCCGTTGCGTGAATATGATGCACTTTTTACAGACACTGCGCCGCGGGATACTGTTGCCAAGATTGATCCTAAGGTTTTGTTTGAACATCTGCAAATAATGCAGCAGAAGTCACTGGAAGTGATTGATAATTTGGTGGAAGATGTTCTCGCAAAAGAGCTGATGCCTTCGCCCACGCCACATCCCATAGCAAAAAATAAGCTCGAAGCCTTGGACTGGAATATTAAGCACACAATGTGGCATTGCGGGCAAATCGGGCTGATTAAAAGAGTAGTGGATGAGCGATTTGATTTTGGTTTGAAGAGAGGCTAAGCACGATGTGTTAACCTGTAGCCCATTGTAAGAATAAAACTTTAGTCATACTTTTAGGTTACATCAATAAATCCTAAGTTCAACTATACGACAATGGACAAAAAATCCCCTGCCGCTACCGTCGATGAGTACATCGCCGGCTTTCCACAGGATGTTCAGGAAGTTTTGCAATCTGTAAGAACAACCATTCAAAAAGCTGCACCCAAAGCAACGGAGAAGATCAGCTACCAAATGCCCACGTTTTACCTGGAAGGGAACCTCGTGTACTTTGCCGCTTTTAAAAATCACATTGGTTTTTATCCCACACCTTCGGGAACAGATTCTTTTCAAAAAGAATTGTCAGTTTATAAGTCCGGAAAAGGCTCAGCACAGTTTCCGCTAGACCAGCCAATGCCGTTATCATTGATCACAAAAATTGTAAAGTTCAGGGTGAGGGAGAACCTGGAGAAGGCCAAAGAAAAATCTCCAAAAAAGAAAGCCAAATGACGGTTTTAAAAAAGATATTGAAGACATGTAGCAAAGGGCACAAGTTTTATAAAAGCAGTGTTTGTCCTACCTGTCCTGTTTGCGAAAGAGAACGCGAACCGACAGCGGCTTTTTTCGCTGTGTTGTCGGCTCCTGCGCGGCGGGCTTTAGAAAGCATCAATATCAAAACCCTGAAAGATCTGTCGAAGCATAGTGAGAAAGAAATTTTGCAACTTCACGGCATGGGCAAGACTTCAATTCCAAAGCTGAAAGATGCTTTGCATAGCAAAGGACTGTCATTTAAAAATGATTGATACTTTTGTTGAAATACATTCAGCACATGAGAACAGTTTTAATGCTGCTACTTGCATTTTCTTTTAATGCAATTTATTCTGCGCAAGCACAAACAAAGCCTCTTGAAATAAAACATCTTACCGGTGATTTTTATGTTTATACAACCTACAATTTCTTTAAGGGCACTCCTGTTCCGGCTAATGCACTTTATTTGGTGACGAACGAAGGGGTTGTAATGATTGATTGTCCGTGGGATTCAACTCAGTTTCAGCCTTTGCTGGACAGTATTCGGATAAAACATCACAAGAAAGTGGTAATGTATATCGCGACGCACTCGCACGCTGACAGAACAGCCGGGCTGGAGTTTTACACAAAGCATGGTGTAAAGACTTACAGTACCGTTCAAACAGATCAAATCAGCAAGGTCAGTCATGAAAAGCGCGCTGAATTTTTAATGATGAAAGACACTGCATTCAAAATTGGTCAATATTCTTTTCAAACTTTTTATCCCGGCCCCGGACATACTGTAGATAATATTGTTGTGTGGTTCCCTAAAGATAAAGTGTTGTATGGCGGCTGCTTTATTAAAAGTACTGAAGCAACAGACCTGGGTTATGTAGGTGAAGCCAAAGTAAACGACTGGCCGGCTTCCATAAAAAAATTGCAGAAGGCATTTCCTGATCCGGCTTATGTTATTCCTGGGCATGATGATTGGAAAAATAAGGCATCTCTAGAGCATACATTGGATTTGTTGAAAGCTAATAATAAATAAGTGAAGCCAGGTTTTTAACCATATAAGACATATAAGAAAATATAAGTTTTATTTCAAGCTCTTCAATATCCTTATAGCCTTCTATACAACTAGTGAATAGTGAATGGTCAATGGTGAAGGTCCGAGCTGGTTAAGTAAATATATTGTCGTTTAAGTGTTACTATTATCCTGGGCAAAAGCTCTTATTTGCTCTTATATGCCTTATATGGTTTAAAAAACTTCGCTTCGGTCAGCTTTAGGCTTTAGGCTTTGGGCTTTAAGCTTAATCAGTTGTTAACAAAGAAACGTTGGCGCGGCCGACACCTTACTTCTATACAACTGGTGAATAGTCAATAGTCAATGGTGAGAGCCGGTCTGACTAAGTAAATGTAAAGTCATTAAGTGCAATTATTATCGCAGGCAAAATTCTTATGTGCTCTTATATGCCTTATATGGTTTAAAAAACTTCGCTTAGGTCTGCTTTAAGCCTTATAAGTTGTTTACTGTGAAACGTTGGCGTGGCCAACTCCTTACTTATATGGTTTAAATATTGCAAACAAAAAGCGGATAACAATTCAATTGTTATCCGCTTTTTATTAAAACTCAGCCTGTTTTATTGTTACTGCTGGCTCTGTTGCTTTGCATCCGCTTTCATTTTTTCGTTCGCTGAAATCAGGAACTCTACGCGTCTGTTTTGTGAGCGTCCTTCCTCTGTATTGTTATCATACTTCGGCGCGGTTTTGCCAAATCCTTTGGTAGTAACTCTTGAAGAACTAATACCATGTGATTTAAGGTAAGTAGCTACTGAACCAGCTCTTTTTTCAGACAAGGTCTGATTATACGCATCGGTACCTGTATTATCTGTATGCCCCTGTACTTCAATATTTGTATCCGGATATTTATTTAGAATAGTGATCAGATCATTTAATGATGTTGTGGAAGCACTTGATAAAGCGTAGCTATCAAATCCAAATAAAATTTTGTTATTAAACTCAACTACAATGCCTTCTTCCACACGTTCTACTTTTGCACCGGGTATTTCCTGTTTAATTTCCGCCGCCTGTTTGTCCATTTTCTTTCCGATGATTGCGCCCGTTGCACCACCCACAGTTGCACCGATAATCGCTCCCAGCGCAGTATTGCCTGCCATTTTCCCAACAACGCCACCCACTACAGCACCACTACCAGCACCAATTGCAGAACCTTTCTGTGTATTGTTCCATGTTTTGCAACTGCTTATCATAATTGCTACTGCTGCGATGCTCATCAATAATCCTTTTTTCATACATCTTATGTTTTAATTTATAATTGCTTAATATGTAAAAAGCCAAAAGCTATGCCAAATGGGGTGCAATATTAGTGATTTGTGAATTGTGAATATTGTTTCGATGTTAATTGTGTACTAAAATATTTAGTTT
The DNA here is from genome assembly GCA_030345135.1 of Chitinophagaceae bacterium DXS. Taxonomy (GTDB): domain Bacteria; phylum Bacteroidota; class Bacteroidia; order Chitinophagales; family Chitinophagaceae; genus Danxiaibacter; species Danxiaibacter flavus. Next base: position 3,573,002 of record CP128386.1, on the reverse strand, counting down.
AAAAAAGCGAAACTATCGTTACATTTGAAGATAATTTGCATAAGCCCGGCACCGTAAGCGGTTGTGTTTGTTCTTCAAACCTGTTCAGTCAAAAATGTGCAATGTTAGTCTCAATTCTGCACCGCAAACAGGCAGACACAGGAGCACCACTTACTTCATTTATGTTCTGATGGCTTGTGCTAAAACTCAGAGGAAGAGTAATTATTATGGCAAAGAAAATTCGTGAAACAAACGGAGTTACGGATCTGGTAGAAAAGGATTTAAATGAGCGCATAGAGATTTTTGGCGCAAGAGAACATAACCTGAAGAATTTCGATATTTCCATTCCAAAAAATAAGTTGGTTGTTTTTACCGGTGTTAGTGGCAGCGGCAAATCTTCATTGGCATTTGATACCATCTATAATGAAGGGCAACGCCGTTATATGGAGAGCTTTAGTGCTTATGCACGTCAGTTTATTGGCGACATGGAAAGGCCTGATGTTGACAAGATCACAGGGCTTTCTCCGGTAATTTCCATTGAACAAAAAACAACGAACAAGAATCCCCGTTCTACGGTTGGTACAATAACGGAGATATATGACTTTCTGCGTTTGTTATATGCACGTATCGGTGAAGCATACAGCTATAACACCGGAAGAAAAATGGTGAAATTTAGCGAAGAGGAAATAGTGACCAACATCTTCAAAAAATACAATGGGAAAAAAATAACGCTGCTGGCTCCTTTGGTTCGCGGACGTAAAGGTCACTATCGTGAGCTGTTTGAAGATATTCGCAAAAAAGGTTTTGTAAAGGTTCGTGTCGACGGTGAAGTGTTGGATTTAACGCCACGTATGCAGGTTGACCGTTACAAGATTCACGATATTGAAGTTGTGATTGATCGCCTGAAAGTTGAAGATGAATTTAAAGTACGCATAAGCCAGAGTGTTCAGCAAACATTGAAGATGGGTAAGGACCTGATGTTCTTACTTGTTGAATCTGCGGGTGATGCAAAGGGTAAAAACAGCAAGAAAGATAACGGCGAATCGGAAGTAGTGCAATATAGCAAGCAATTAATGTGTGATGTTACAGGCATCAGTTATGAAGAACCTTCTCCAAATTCATTTTCTTTTAACTCGCCTTACGGTGCATGTCCTACCTGTAAAGGGCTTGGAGTTGTGTATGCAGTAAGCATGGATACTGTAATTCCTGACAATACAAAAAGCATTAAGGAAGGTGGTATTGCGCCACTGGGTGAGGAGCGTGAAGCCTATATGTACCGCAGTGTTGAACAGCTTGCGAGAAAGCATAAGATCAATCTCGATAAACCGCTGAAAGATCTTCCTGAAAAAGCATTGAATATTTTGCTATACGGTAATGAAAATGGTGGAAGTGTTGACGATATAGATTTTGATGACAACGCAAATGCCAGTCCGTATGAAGGTGCATTTGAAGGAATTATTCCGATGTTGAAGAGATGGTTCGCGGGGTCGGGAAGTACAGAAAGTATGCGTGAGTGGGTGGAGAAATTTATGGAGCTGAAAACCTGCCCCACGTGTAACGGCGCGAGATTGAAGACTGAAAGCTTATGGTTTAAAGTTGATGAGAAAAATATATCTGAACTGAGCGATTTGAATCTTGACAAATTAATGGTTTGGTTCAGTGATGTTGAAAAGAGATTGAGCAATAAGCAGAATGTTATAGCAAAAGATGTGTTGAAAGAAATTCGTGAACGGCTACAATTTATGCTGGATGTTGGGTTAACATACCTCACGCTGAACCGCCCTTCCAGAACATTAAGCGGTGGCGAGTCTCAACGCATAAGACTGGCAACACAAATAGGATCGCAATTGCAGGGTATTACTTATATTTTGGATGAACCTTCTATTGGTTTGCATCAACGCGATAACCATCGGTTGATCACTGCCTTGCAGAATTTGCGCGACATTGGCAATAGTGTGTTGGTTGTAGAACACGATAAAGATATTATGCTTGCGGCTGATCACCTGGTTGATATTGGTCCCCGCGCAGGTAAGCACGGTGGCGAGATTGTCGCTGCAGGCACTCCGGATGAAGTCCTTAAAATTGATTCTGATACAGCGCATTACCTGAGCGGCAAAAAAGCAATTGCTGTTCCGGGCGAAAGAAGGAAAGGCAATGGCAAGATATTGGAGTTAAAAGGTGCGAAAGGGAATAACCTGAAAGATGTTTCTGTAAAATTTCCATTGGGCAAACTGATCGTTGTTACCGGCGTTAGCGGTAGCGGTAAATCAACGTTGATCAATGAAACACTTTATCCGATACTGAGCAAACATGCTTATAATTCGCGTACAACGCCGATGGATTATAAGACAGTGAAAGGATTGGAGCATATTGATAAAGTGATTGAAATTGATCAGTCCCCTATTGGTAGAACACCCCGGAGCAATCCCGCGACATATTGTGGTTTCTTTACCGAAATCAGAACCTTGTTTGCGTCAGTACCGGAAGCAAAGATCCGTGGTTATAATGCTGGCCGTTTTTCTTTTAATGTAAAGAATGGAAGATGCGACCTTTGTGAAGGCGGAGGCATGCGTGTTATAGAAATGAATTTTTTGCCGGATGTGTATGTGCATTGTGAAAAGTGCAACGGCAAACGGTATAACCGCGAAACGCTTGAGATAAGATATAAGGGTAAATCAATCAGTGATGTGCTGGATATGACTGTTGATGAAGCATGCGAGTTCTTTCAGCCTGTACCGTTTCTCTATCGCAAAATAAAAGTGTTACAGGATGTTGGTCTTGGTTATATCACACTTGGTCAGTCTGCAGTAACCTTAAGCGGTGGTGAAGCACAGCGTGTGAAATTGGCGACAGAGCTGGCGAAGAAGGACACCGGCAAAACATTTTATATCCTGGATGAACCTACAACAGGATTGCATTTCCAGGATATTCAGCATTTGCTTGATGTGCTGAATAAGCTTGTTGACCGTGGCAATAGTGTGCTGGTGATTGAGCACAATCTTGATGTAATAAAAGTGGCTGATCATATCATTGATCTTGGTCCTGAAGGCGGTGATGGCGGCGGAACCATTTTGTTTGAAGGAACGCCGGAGGAGATGATCAAAGATAAAACCAGTCATACTGCGAAGTATTTGAAGATAGAGATGAACGGAAGCAATAATTGACAATTGAAAATTGACAGTTGACAACGTGTGACTACAGTTGATATTTCAGGTTCGCTTCTTGCGTGTTTGAAACTCTGAGCGTGGTTAAAGCTGCGTACTTCGTACTTCGTAAATCGTACTTGAGATACGTCAAAAATTGCCTTATCAAAAAGGCTCCGACTTTCAAAAAACTTAGTGCCACTTTTTGTCTTTGCGACTTTGTGGCGAAAAAAATAAGATATGGAAAGAATTATTATTGACATGGACGAAGTGATGTCCGACACGATGGGAGGAATGATTGAATGGTATGAGAAAGAACATGGGCTTCCTATTGATTACAATCGCATGCTTGGAACAGGTTGGGTAAAAGGTTTTCCTGAACATCACCAGGAAATGATCTGGAACAGATTGCTGGCTCCAGGTTTTTTCAGGGATCTTCCGGTTATGAAAGATGCAGTGGATGTGATCAGGGAACTGAACAATCGTTATGAAGTTTTTATTGTGTCAGCGGCAACTGAATTCCCCAATTCATTAAAAGAAAAACTGGAATGGCTGCAGGATAATTTTCCCTTCCTTACATGGAAGCAGGTAGTGTTGTGTGGCGACAAAAGATTAATTCATGGCGATTATATGATCGATGATCATGTTAAAAATCTAATGCATTTTAAAGGGAAGCCATACATTTTTACCACACCACATAATTTGAACGTTACAGAATATGAACGCTTGAACAGCTGGGAGGATGCAGCAAAAATATTCCTGGTGTAGCCAAAATTTAACCGGATGTCATTTCGTAAAATTATGTGTCCTGCATTTTAGAAATGTAGGAAGTCAATATTTGCAGGTGCCGTTTCGTAGATTATCTGTCCTACATCTCAAAGATGTAGGACAGATAATCTACGACCAGGACTCCCGGACCAGAACCACTTAACCCGCTCCTCCCTGCACTATTGACCATTCACTATTCACTCCCCACCTAATCTGTAAGATAGATGCAGGTCATATAATCTACGGCCGGAACTCCTGCACCTAAACGATGATACCCAACCACTTAACCCGCTCCACCTTTCACTATTGACCATTCACTATTCACTTCTTCCCCCACAGGACAGTCCATGACGCTTTTATTCCTTTTATACCGGAAATTAGGCATCTTATGTTTTTCTTATGGCAATATTGCTAAAACGTTTTACTTTTGAAGGATAATAAATGCTAGTTTTTAATGAGAAAATTATTATCCGCACTGCTACTGCTTGCTACCGGCGCTGAAGCTACAGCTCAGCAATCCGGGGAGAATTTGGTGCAATATGTAAAACCTATTATCGGTACACAACGCATGGGCCACGTTTACCCGGGCGCTACCTATCCGTTTGGGATGGTGCAGCTTAGCCCCGATACTGATACCCTGTCATACGAAAAGGATGGGAAATACAACGGAGACATGTATAAATATTGCGCTGGCTATCAGTATGATGACAAAACGATTGTAGGATTCAGCCACACACATTTCAGCGGTACCGGACACTCTGATCTGGGAGATTTTTTGATCATGCCGACCGTTGGTTCCTTAAAACTAAATCCCGGTGTTGCAAGCGATCCATCAACCGGATTCAGATCTTCTTTCTCACACGATAACGAAACTGCTGAAGCGGGTTATTATAAAGTAAAGCTGGACAAGTATAATGTAACGGCGGAGCTTACCGCTACAAACAGGGTTGGATTTCATCAGTATACCTTTCCAAAAACGGATAGCGCACACATCATTCTTGATTTGATGTACGGCATCTACAATTATGAAGATAAAAACGTGTGGACATTCGTTCGTGTTGAAAACGATACGCTTGTAACAGGTTATCGCCAGACAAGCGGATGGGGAAGAACACGTCTTGTTTATTTTGCCATGAGTTTTTCAAAACCCATTACGACTTACGGCACCGCGAATCTTTCAAAAAAGCAGGTTTATCGCGGTTTCTGGGGCAAGTTTGACCAGGCCCATAATTTTCCTGAAATAGCCGGTCGCCAGATCAGAATGTATTTCAATTTCAAAACGGAAGATGCGGAAAAGATCAGGATAAAATTTGCATTGTCGCCTGTAAGTACAGAGGGCGCGCTGTTGAATTTAAGAACAGAGGCTCCCGGATGGAATTTTGAAGACGTTAAGCAACAGGCACAGAACGCATGGCAGAAAGAACTTTCCCGTATAGTTATTCAGTCTGAAAGCAAAGAGGAAAAGGAAAATTTCTATACATCCATGTATCACGCGTTTATCAATCCAACAACATTTATGGATGTGGATGGGTCTTACCGCGGACTCGACCAGAACATCCATAAAGCGAACGGGTTTACAAATTATACGACATTTTCTCTTTGGGATACTTATCGTGCATTGCACCCGCTGTTCAATATGATTCAGCCAAAGCGCAATGCGGATATGATCCAGTCAATGATGGCGCATTACGATCAAAGCGTGCAACATATGCTTCCGGTTTGGGCGCATTACGCGAATGAAAACTGGTGTATGTCTGGTTATCACAGCGCGTCCGTTATTGCTGACGCAATTGTAAAAGGGAATGCTCCTTTTGATGCAAACAAGGCATTGGATGCCTGTCTTGCGACTTCAACACACAGGAGCTTTGATGGACTGGGATATTATATGGATATGGGCTTTATTCCTGCTGAAAAGAACGGTACCTCAGTGTCTACCACGCTTGAATATGCTTATGATGACTGGGCCATTGCCCAGGCTGCAAAAAAGCTTGGAAGAATGGATGTGTATAATACCTATATCAAGCGGTCGCAGAATTATAAGAACGTATTTGACCCTTCTATCAATTTCATGCGTCCCAGGCTGAGTGACGGTTCTTTCAAAAAAGAATTCGATGTGCTTAGTACACACAACCAGGGATTCATTGAAGGTAACTCCTGGAACTTTAGCTTCTTTGTTCCGCAAGACCCAGCGTCATTGGTTGAGTTGATGGGTGGAAAGAAAAAATTTGTTCAGCGCCTGGATTCGTTATTTAATATGGAGCTGCCTGATAAATATTTTGCAGAGACAGAAGACATCACGCGCGATGGTATTATCGGAAACTATGTGCATGGTAATGAACCTTCGCACCATGTGGCTTACTTATACAACTGGACAGATCAGCCATGGAAGACGCAGGAGAAAGTGCGAATGATCCTTCCAAAAATGTATGCATCAAGACCCGACGGCTTAGGTGGTAATGATGATTGCGGACAGATGAGTGCCTGGTATATTTTCACCACATTAGGATTCTATCCTGTAGCACCGGCTTCTGATCAGTATGCATTGGGAAGTCCTGCAGTAAACGCTGCTACCTTGAAACTTGAAAACGGGAAGACGTTTGAAGTGGAAGCTGTCAATCAGAGCGAAAAAAATGTATATGTACAAAAAGTGTTGTTGAATGGCAAACCGCTACAACGCAATTACATTACGCATGACGAGATTATGCAGGGTGGAAAAATAACCTACTATATGAGTGCTAAGCACAAGTAAAATATGTTTTTAGTTTTTGGTTTGTTAACAGGGGGGATTTTTATCCTCCTTTTTTTATTGCCACTGAAGCCCAGAAGCACAGATTTTTTACCACGGGGAGGCTTGGTTTAACCACAGAAAACACAGGGTTTTTTTCACAGAGGCCGCAGAAAACGCCTGGCCTTTTATATAGAAAATATAAAGTTATAGTGAGTTGGAAATCTCTGTGAAACTCAGTGTCTTCTCAGTGGGTCTATGTAACTGTATTTGTTTCATCGCAAGATGCGGAAGACTTCCTCATTTTCTGTTATCAATTATCAACTTTCAATTAATTATGCGCTTGCGAAGATGCCCTGTTTATCAACGTTGGAGCTATCTGTATTTTATTCTCGTTGGATGATTTTTCTTTCTTGCCCATTTGAGTAAGCAGTAAATTCATAGCCGTACTACCTATTTCCTCCACTGGTTGCTGTATTGTAGAAATGCCGGGAGGATAAAGGCTGAAGATCTCATGTTCGTCAAAACTGATCATAGCAATATCTTCGGGGATGCGCATGCGCAATTTCTTTATTGCCTGCAAACCGCTTGTGCCAAGATAGTTTGTAGCGAAGAAGATCGCATCCAGTTGTGTATTCTTCTCAAGAAAAGCTGTAATTTTTTGTACGATCTGTTCTTTGGAATCCTGGTAGGAGAGTTGAAGGATATTTTTTTTGTCAACTTTTATTTTGTGCTGCTTCAGCGTTTCATTGTAACCGCGAAGACGCTCGCTTATCTGGATCAAATCCAAATTAACAGTCACGAAACCGATGTTTTTATAGCCGGCATTTATCAACGATTCAATCCCTTCTTTTACTCCGAGATAGTTATCAACAAGTACATAAGGAACATTTAAAGAAGGAATAAAACTATCCATTAATACCACCGGTTTATCCTGCTTTATCAGGTCTTCTATATCATCCTTCATTCCGGCTGCAGGCGTAATAATGTATCCGTCAACCTGCTGATGAGCTAGCATTTTGATCATTTCTTTTCCTTTCTCCGGATCATTCTCTGTGCTACAATACACTACCCTGTATCCATATTTCTGTGCTTCTGCTTCTATCACTTTTGCCAGGGCTCCGAAAAAAGCGCCGCCCACACTTTCAACAATTAACCCAATGATCTTTGATTGTCCTGTGCGCAATGTGACGGCAATCTGGTTGGGCTTGTATCCGTACTTTTTTGTTGTAGACAATATTTTCTTCGTGATGGCATCACTTATACGCATTTCTTTGGCTTTGCCATTCAATACAAAAGAAACTGTGGTAGGAGAAGTGCCGGCAATTTTTGCAATGTCTTTTATAGAAATTCTTTTCATGACGATAATAGCTGTAAAAACAAACTGTAAAGGTTACGGCTTATTTAGCGCACTGGTTATAAACTTTTTCAAAGCAGGTTCAGGCATCAAGATAAGCATTTCGCGGATTTTTCAAGAAAACTGCTAAAATATTTTTAGCTAAAATGACAAACCTTAAATTTTGCTGAATCGTTTTATAGCAGCGTTTGAGTACACTAGTCTAATACAGTGACTGATAAACAAGGGTTTTAAGATAAATTCCGGCAATTAATTTAACGCTAAATGAATTCCCTCCGGAATCAAATTTTCCTTAAATTCTTGTTTAAGAAATGCTCACCAGCATTAAACATACAATAAAGCCGCTGATCAGCTAATAAAGCCGGTCAGGGCTTTTTGTTTGACTGAGGGGACAATAAAATAGCAGCGTCGATTTTGAGTTAGCTAATTAGCTATGGTTCAATACCAATTGTAAAGGTGCCGGTGAAACCACTGGTTGTATCTCCTGAAAGAGTTAGTAGTTCATCATCCAATGAATCTGCGAATATGTTATCTGCTGCATTGTTTGCTACAGAAGAGTTTTGGCCATGTGCGGAATAGAGAGCTGTTTTGTATACAGCACTGTTTATGTCATCCGGAAATGCCATCTGTGTTGTTTTCTTAAGTACATTGTTTACGAATACTTCTGCATGTATGTGTGTTACTCTACCGCTGTACCAGCCAGGATAAATTGTGGTGAATTTCACTTGTCCGTTGCTATCAGTGAGCTGAATACCCCGTAGAAAAGTTTTTCCTCTATAATCCTGCGTTCCAAGATATCCTGGTTCAGCAAATTCAGAATAGTAGCCATCCTTATCACAGTGCCATATATCAACACGCGCATTGCTAACGGCACTGCAGTTGTCGTTGGTATTTACAACGGTGATAGTTAGTCCAAGCGGAATGCCTGTTTTGCCCTCTGTAATATCAACGCGGAACATCTTGGAATCTTTGCTGAGATCATATGGATATGGACCTGCTGTTTCTTCGGGACTTACAATACAATCTTTGCCAGATCCTGTGGATGATGTGGTATCTGTACTTGTTGACTGCGCATCTGAAGATTTAGTACATGCTTCGATTAATATTGGCAGCGATGAAGCCCCAACTATCAAGTGCTTTAAAAATTTCTCCCTGGTGTGTTTCATAGTTTTTTGTTGTAGAATAAGAATGTGTAGAAGTCAGCTATAGCACTTGATTTAAATGATGTAATAAATAGTATGGATACGATGAAATCATCTGTACAATAAAGCTGCTTATTGTCCAGGGCAATCTCAAAAAATATAGATCGTTGGAATATTTGTACCGATAAATTTTGTGGTCTGGTTTGGTGTTGGCTATAACAGAAAATACACACTCTATTAATTTGGCTGTTGGCTTTCGCCCCTTCGGCTTTCTGTATGTGATTTTGATTCACAGGGCGATGCCCTGTGCTAATGCCAGCGCCCTTCAGGGCCGACTAGAGAGACGCGATTGTGATTAGAAAAGTGTTGGTTTTTCCATTGAAAATTGCAAGCCTGTTTTATATTTTATTTGTAACTTTTATATTGTCGTTCCGCTTCAGTGCAGCAAATGTTGACGAACAAATTATTTGAATTCAAAAGTCAGGTAATTGTTGACAATGCTTTCGTCGCGCCGCTGCTTCTTGGCGCTCTCTGCGTGAAACCCTTTGCTAACTGCTTAATTAAGATGTTGAATAAAACAAAACCTGATCGCTCTAAGTACTTCGTACCCGTCCGAATGCGCATTCGGCGCGGGCGGGCCTCGTAAATCGTACTTAATAAATGTTCCGTTGTGTGCTAACGTATCAGTACAATCGTTCCTTTGCGTGAAATAACACGTCCTTTGTAGTCCGTTCCTTCGGCAGCATAAATATAAGTGGCAGTAGGTTGTTTGCTGCCGTTCAGTGTACCGTCCCAGCCAGCTCCGGGTTGCGTAGTGGCAAACATCAATTGTCCCCACCTGTTGTAAATTCTGAAATAGTTAAAATGAGCAATTCCGGCAGGGATCGGTTTGATCAGATCATTCCGTCCGTCGCCGTTTGGCGTAAATGCAGAAGGAACAAATAATTCAGGCTGGGTTGAAAATATCTTTACAAGAATGCTGTCCGACCCTTTGCATCCGGCGTTGGTGGAAGCGGTTACATGATATTCCACCCATTCAACTTCGTCAGAACCAATAACGGCAACCGGGTTTGCCACGAGAGGATTATTTAAGAAGACTGACGGCGTCCAGGTAAAGTTTACAGAATTGGTGCTGGATGTTGCATTGAGTTGCAGCGGCTGATTAATTACCACGGATGTATCGTTACCGGCATTCACAACTATTGGAGGAACGACTGTTACGATCATTGTATCACTAACAGGCTTTGGGCAAAAGAAAGTATCTTTTACAGTGACTATATAAGCCGTTGTAACCTGTGGATACGCATCTGGTGTCAAAGATGTCCTGTGCAACAGGTATGGATCTTCGTTCCAGGAAAAGTAAGCAGCATTGGTTACTGCGGATAAGACTGCGCCGGTTCCATGACAAATGGTAGTGTCATTACCCGCGATTACAGATGGATACGGCGAAACATTTACTGTTATACTGCCGCTGTCTTTGCAATGTCCAAGACTGGCAGCGACATGATAAGTAGTGGTTGCCGACGGAAAGATCAATGGTTGTTTTACATGACTGTCATAAATGGATGCTCCGTTATCAGAAGATTGCCAGTTATATGCTAATGCGTCACTTACAGGATGGAGGAATGAACTATCGCCTTTGCAGAATGAAGTGTCTGGTGAAAGTTTAACGGTAATGTGATCGACCACATTTACCTTAAGAGATGCACTGTCTACACAGCCAAGTTCTCTCACCGTTATCGTATAAACAGTTGTATCAGTTGGATATACTACTGTTGATAGCGACGAAGTATTGATGATGTTATAGTTGGGAGTCCATGTCGCAATGTTGCCGGTGCTTGTAACAACTATGGGCAATTTGTCGTCGGCACAGATCAGTGTGTCTTTAAAAGGAAGTAATATCTCCGGTTTATCGTTCACCGTTATGTTTTTGCTGGCTGACCCGCTGCAACCTTTTGTACTGGTTACCTGCAGTGTAGCGGTTCTGGTGCCAGACGCTGTATACTGGTGCGTTGCATTTTGGGTGGTGGCAGTATTAAGCGAAGATGATTCATCTCCAAAATCCCAGAACCAGCTGTTAATAGATCCGTAAGCAGCATAGCTCCTGTCACTAAAATTGAAAGGAGCCTGGTAACAACTGCCCGTAAAACTGAATGCAGGTGTAAATCCGGGGTACACTTTTACGGTAGAAGTGGTTGAGTCACTGCAGCCAGACGAGCTGCTTACTCTAAGTTTCAATATATAAGTGCCGGTATCTTTATAAGTATAAGTTGGTGTAGGTTCAGAGGACGTGTCGCTTGTGCTGGCTTTTACGCCAAAATCCCAGTAATAGGCAGTAATGTTGCTGGCCATCGACTGATTTTCAAAATTGAAAGTACTGTTACTGCAGTTTATATAAAGTGGATCCAGTGCTGCTGCGGTAAGGCTGCAATCAGCAACTGTGATCAGTACTTCCTTTTTTGTAGAACCTATTTGCACGCCCTTTCTGAATTCATCAATACATACGGCAATTACGTAAGCTCCTGTAGTTGCCGGCGCGGTGCCGGAGATAATTCCTGTTTTTGAATTGATACGAACACTATTTCCCATGGGTGATGATCCTGAAAAGCCTGCATTATAAGGCACTGATGCATACGGCGGCGGCAACGGCGGGTCTGCCTGGCGTTGTTGTTGAACACCGGAAGCAAAGGCTTCGCAAAAAGAATAAGAGAGTGAATCATGATCTTTATCTGTCGCTCCAAAGTCAATCATAAAAGGCGCATTGTGGCAAATAACGGCGGTATCTTTTAGCGCAAGAATAGGGCTGCTGTTGTTGCGGTATACAACACCATTAATTACACCGGGAATGGTATTCATATAAGTAAAGCCGACGGATGTAGGATTACTAATGTTTAAGATTACGGCCGCGCGGCAACATTCCTGTTCTGTTAAAACATAACCTGCATTATTATCGGGCAATTCAATAACTGTAGAATAAGTTGCCAGGTAAAAACAGATAACGGGCACCGGGTTTATGCAGCCATTGAACTGCTGTTTTTGAATTGTTTGCGCCGAGGAACGTGAAACAGAAATGGTTCTTAAAAGAATGGAAGATCCTGCATCATATACACCAAGAATAATATTGAAAAGTTCATTTCCGATCAGATCACAGTTGACGTAATGCTGAACAACCACACTGTATTTTGATGTGTTGGGCGATGAGCCGACGCCGAGGTAAGTATAACTTAACGATCCTCCCTTGCCGTGACGCGCATAGGCGCCCACAACCATGCTCAGAAGCAGAAAAAGGGGAATCAGTCTTTTCATTGTGTACAATAATCGATATATAGGGGAAAGCTGTAACCCCGGCTTTAGCCGGGACTACAGCTAACTTTCATAACCTCATTATTATTGCACTTTCTGCTTCAAAACTAGTAAGCAAGCAATCATCCATGCACAAATTCTCGCTCAGGCGGGCGAATGTATCGCCACCTTTTTCGTCAGCCCTTTTTCCATTCATCTACAAAGCCTGCGTATTTGTCGCTTACCGGCAATTCAGTTGAAGACAACAGCAAAACCTTACGGTTAAGCACCGACCTTACTTTGTTAAGTGCAACAACATAGCTGCGGTGTATCCTTTTAAATTTGTCCTGTGGTAATTTTTCCAAAACGGTTTTCAGAGGCATTAGAGTAAGAATGGGCTTTTCATTTGTGAGGTGGATTTTGATATAGTCTTCAAGACTTTCAATGAATTCGATATCCTGTATATTAATCTTTATCAACCTGTATTCGGAGCGCACAAACAGGTTTTCTTCTTTTGCGTTGTTATTGTTTCTCTTCTGTTCTATCTGTGTAATGGCCTTATTTACAGCTCTGCTAAAACGATCAAAATTTAATGGCTTTAACAGGTAGTCAACTGCCTCCACTTCAAAACCTTCAAATGCAAATTTTTTGTAGGCAGTGGTAAAAATTACGGCCGGTTTGTAATCCAGGGATTTTATGAGTTCAATCCCGGTAATATCCGGCATATTAATATCAACAAACAGAATATCAACGGGGTTCACACGTAAAAATTCCGCGGTAGATATGGCATCATCAAACGTATGCGCAAGCTGCAATCGCGGAAACGCTGCAACGTATTCCTCAACCAGTTCAAGGGCAAGCGGCTCATCATCAATAGCTATACACGTAAAGCTCATGTTTCCAGGTTTTACAAATGAGGTTTAAACGGGCAGTATTAATTCTACTGTAAAATAATCTTTTTCCGTGGTTATATTTAATACGTGTTTTCCGGCATAAAGGTGGCCTAAGCGCTTTCTTGTATTTTCAATTCCAATTCCGGTCCGTTCCTGAGGTTTGGTTTGAAAGATTCTATTCCTGCAGTAAAACGTAATGCTTTTGTCGTCCGAATAAATGTGAATATTAATAGTGGAAAGCTCGTGATTGCTGATGCCATATTTAAAAACATTTTCAATAAAAGTGATGAAGAGTAGCGGTGGAACGACTTTGTTCTCCGTCTTGCCCTCAACCTGGAAATCCAGATTAACCTTATTGCTTAGCCTTAATCGTTGTAAATCAATATAGTCCCTTATACAATTGATTTCTTCGTCGAGCGGAACAAAATGCTGATTGGTATCCTCCGTCACGTACCGCATTAGATTGGACAATTTCATAATGCTGGCAGGGGTGTTTTCATTCTTTTTAATTGCCAGTAAGTAAATATTGTTCAGCGTATTAAAAAGAAAATGAGGATTGATCTGTGCCTTTAGAAAAGAGAGTTCGGCATTGGCTTTATCAGCCTCGGCTTTCACTGCCCTGCGTTCAGTTTCTGTCCATTGCTGTGTAATACGGAAGGCTGTACTTAACGCCCATACCATTGTAAACAGGAATACTGTCACAAGATTCACTCTAAAAGGTCTCGGAGGCCTTCTTTCCCTGTTAAAACCTGGCGGCGGTCCGCGCATTTCCATGCCGGGCTCTGGCCGAAAGCTGCGCAATGGCGGCTCCGTATGCGTTGGCTGTTTTAAAAAGTAAACGAGGATAAATAATGCTGCGATGACCAGCGCATATAAAGCGTATTTCTTTTTAAAGTAGATGGCGGGAATTAAAAAATAAGCGTTGAAGTAAAACAGAAAGACATAGAAAAAGTAATACAGCCAGTAATTAAACGACGAAAGTAAATTGAGTACATTTTGATTTCCGAGTGGTGCCGGAAAAAGCAGGAACGGCAGGCTTAAAAATATGAGCCAGCCTGCCAGGTGTATAATTATGGTTGACGTCTTGGATCTCAACATGAGCAAAGAAAAATTTTTAACCCTGCAATTCCGCCCGATTGCCGATGAACCAGGTTAATGAGTAGACGAAATCCCCGGCAGCAATCATTTTAAATATTTGGCTGCAAGTTGGGCAGGTGCTGTTTGGCAATAGGAAAGAGAAAGTGCATCTTTAAACACGGAGACCGGCACTTTTTTCAGATCAATAATTGTCCAACCCTGTCTTCCCCAGCCGCCCGGTACAGGGAAGATTATTTCACTGTTCCAGTCATGGAACACAGACTGGTCAACCTGCGACAGTTTGATCACTAACTGATTCTTCTTTTCATCGAGTGTGGCAAAGATCTTTTTACGAACCCTGAAAGAAGCTTTCTCAAAGTGCGGCAGTTCTTCTGCTTCCTCGAAGGCGAGTGCCAGTTGTCTTGCTTTGGTTATCGAGATCATATTCTGTCTTTTACGGGAATCACAAGTTTAAGTCCTGACCAGATATCATCCACTGCACAAACTTTTACGTCCACCAATCCGTTTTTCAGGGCAAAATTGCGGATAATATTTTCATTGAGATCAGTCTCTATATTAGATGATTTTTTGGGCCAGGAGATCCAGATCATTCCATTCTGCTCGATTTGCTTTTTTAACTTCGGCAGATCTTTTATATAGCTATTTGTCTGATTAGTAAAATAATGAATCAGGTTCTTCCTGACCTTGCTGTCTGTTACGAGTTCTATACTTGAAGGCAGGTCCGAAAACAAG
Source organism: Chitinophagaceae bacterium DXS (assembly GCA_030345135.1). GTDB lineage: Bacteria > Bacteroidota > Bacteroidia > Chitinophagales > Chitinophagaceae > Danxiaibacter > Danxiaibacter flavus. The sequence goes on along the minus strand of CP128386.1, from coordinate 3,557,883 downwards.
GAAAAATAATATTCCGGCTGGTTAATTACGGCAATGTGATCGTGCTCTTTTATGCCCAGCTTTTTGGCTAATGGTGTTGATGAATAACCGGCCATAGCAATGTTTGTATGATTAGAAACCTGTTCGTTTTGTACAAGTTAATATTTTTTGTTGGGGACTTGCAGCATTAAATAGTATTTTTCTTGCTGACATAACGTTGTCACAATCGCTTGTTTATTTTGTTTCGATGATCAATCAAATGACTTAAATAATTTTCATGACTATAACCGACTTGATAAGCGTACGCCTGGATAATCAGCAAATTTCAAGTACTGAAATGACGCAGCCGCGCGAAGTGGTTGAATGGTTGGGCGCAGTTCAGGCGCAGGATTATTCAGGCGCAAAATGGTCCGTTGCTTCAAGACTGCCGGGAACTACCGATGCCGATATAGAAAAGGCTATTTCGGATAAAGAAATTATAAGAACCTGGGCGATGCGGGGCACGCTGCATTTCTTATCTCGAAGTGATATTTACTGGATGTTGAGCTTTCTTTCCCCAAGACTGGAAGGAATTATGGGAACGCATTTCAGGAAACTTGAACTGGATAAGAAAACCCTGAATAAAAGCAAGAAGATAATTGAAGAAACGCTGATTGATGGTAAGCAACTGACAAGAAAAGAAATTGCCACTGCCTTGCAAAAGAAGAAGATTGCGACGAACGATATGCGGATAACCTTTATGTTATTGCACGCTTCTTATGAGCGATTGATTTGTTTTGGACCAAGACGGGGAAAAGAGTATACGCATACGTTATTAGAAGAATGGGTTAAGCCGGCTGAGTTATTGGAATATGACGAGGCTTTAAAAAAATTGACGCTGCGGTATTTCGGCAGCCACGGTCCGGCCACGATGCAGGATTTTGCCTGGTGGTCCGGACTTACATTAACAGATGTGAAACGAGGCCTGGAAATGAGCGGTTCAAAATTGCAAAGCGTAAAAATAAAAGAACAATTGTATTGGATGCCGAAGGAGCATTCCGCACTGCCCAAAACATCAACCGCAGTATTTCTTTTGGCCGGATTTGACGAATATATCGTTGCTTATAAAGATAGAAGTGCAGTATTGCATCCGCAGCATGTAAAAGCTGTGATGGGATTGGGCAACGGCATTTTTAATAATACAGTTCTTGTAAATGGTAAAGTAGCCGGCGTTTGGAAACGGACTTTTCAAAAGCAAAAAGTGAATATTGATTTTGCCATGTTCGGTGATACAAGTGAAGTTGTAAAGAAGAAGATTTTAACCGCATCAAAGCGGTTTGGTAAGTTTTTGGAGATGCCGGTAATGACGAGTTTTAGTGAAGGATAATTAACTGCTGGTCTTCGGTCCATGGAATAAAAAAATACAATTACACAGAGCTTCACGGAGAGGCACTGAGTTGCACAGAGGCATGCAAAGCCATGTCCGTTAAAACGTTGGGCGTTTTTATTGTAACAGTGCCACCATTATTACGCCGTATGTTGCCAGCAACATACAAGCAACGGCATAGGTAACTGTATAACCAAGAGCAGGTACTTTACTATCCATAGCATCCTGTACCGCACCCAATGCAGCAGATTCGTTGTGTGCGCCTGCACATGCGCCTAAAGTAATAGCAGGGTGAAATTTGAACACATAGCGTCCGAGCAATACGCCAACGATCATGGGAACCATACTCACAACAATGCCTGCAAGAAATAACGAAAGGCCGAGTTCTTTTAATCCTTCAACAAACCCATGGCTTGCTCTTATACCAACAACTGCGATAAAAACATTCAGTCCCAATGTGCGCATGAGCCATTGCGAAGGCGTAGGTATATAGCCGAAGAGTTTTTTTCTTGATCGTAACCAACCGAGTAATAACCCGGAAATTAATGCGCCACCACTTGTACTCAGACTTAACGGTACATGCTTTATGCGAACGGCTAATGCGCCAAGAAGTCCGCCCAATACAATGCCCAGTGCTATGAAAATGATGTCTGATTCGTTTCCTTTTTTTTCTGCAAAACCTAAATAGTCAGTAACAACATCAAGCTCTTTTTTTGAGCCGACCATTTCAAGAATGTCGCCTTTTTCAATACGAAATGCAGCTTTCAACGGCATGTCAATCCCGCCTCTTTCCAGGTTCCTGATGCTTATTCCATGGATAAAGTCCAACCGCCTTATTGAGATTAAGGTTTGTCCGGAACGGGCGCTGTTCGTAACGATCACGCGACGTGATTCAACCGGGAAATTGAGCAACTCGGCATCCGCCATTTCATCGCCGATAAATTCTTCTGCTCCAATAATAAAGCTGCGTTGGCCGCCCATAGCAACAATATCATTGGGCTTGATAATTGTTCCGGGGTTTACATCGACAATTGCACCTTCATGTCGAAGGCTCAGCACATGGAGATATTTGTGTCGTTCAGTCATGAATTGCTCCAACTCTTTTGCTGTTTTTCCTCCTGCAAACCATTCTTTTTCTACATGAAATGCCCTGAATGCAACACGATCGTATGCTGACTTAATATTCTCATCTTTTTCTTCCATGCTTGCTTCAAGCTCCTTACATCTTTCTTTAACATTGCCGCCAAGCATTTTAGGAGCTACTACAGCAAGAAACCAGGCCACTCCGGCTGTACCAAAAATATAAGTGACTGCGTAAGCCACAGGTACGTGGTTGAGTAGTATTTGTTTTTGATCATCAGCCAAATTCAACTGATCAATGGTATCTACAGAAACGCCTATTATCGTAGAGCTCGTATTTGCGCCGGCAAGCAGTCCGGCTCCTGTTCCTGCATCGAAGGACAGGATGAGTGAGAGCACGTAAGCCGTAGCTAAACTGAGGCTACATAAAATCAAAGAAAACAATGCTTGTGACAGCCCATTTTTCTTAAGGCCCTCGAAAAATTGCGGACCCACTCCATAGCCAACCGAGAATAGAAAAAGCAAAAAGAAAACAGACTCCACATTTGCAGAGACTTTTATGTTTAACTGACCCACCAAAATGCCCGCTAAAAGAACCCCTGTTACGGGACCAAGATGAAATCCGCCGAAGTTCAGCTTGCCAACAGCAAAACCAACTGCAAGTGTTAAGAACACTGCCAGTTCAGGATAATGACGAAGTGTTTGAATCAGCCAGTCCATTGATAGCCTCGTGCAATTGTGATTAAATGAGTGAATTGCAGCAATTAAAGGACTAAACAACCGTTACTGGCTTTTTGTTTAAAGGGGCTGTTGCTCTATTAAAATGCCGAAGGTGGTCAATGATAATATTGTGGATCTAACTGAACCTTGTATTCGGGATATTTTTTTATGAAGCCGGCAACATAGGGGCAATAAACCATCACCGGCAGATTGTGTTCTTTCGCATAAGCAAAGGCATATATGGCTAATGAAGATGCCAATCCTCTACCACCCAGTTTTTCAGGAACAAAAGTGTGCATAAAGGCGATATCCTTTTTGTACATGCGATATTCAAGGTAAGCAACCTCGTCTTCTACATGTATTTCAAAACGCATATTCTCTTTGTTGTTTAGAATGGAGAATGGCGTTTGTTGTAAATTATTTGACATGTTCGCAGAATTGAATGATTAAAAATACGGCAGTATAATTAAACGCTGCCTTCATTAACAATTACACGGGTAGAAAGTGGTTCATTTGGTAAACGGATGTTGGTCGTGTTAACTCTTTTCTTTTTCAGCCAATTTCTTTTTTACTACATCCGCCGGATATTTTAAGGCGAGTTTTCTTATCTCATAACTAAATTCGGTAAAAGTCTGTTCCCAAAGCCTGGCTTCTTCTTCCGTGTAATTGTAAAATCCTTTTGCATTTGCCACGCCGCGGCCTCCATCTTTAACAATATCATCAATTAATTTTGGAACATCGGTTGAATTGCTAAGTGTAGGAAAAAGATCTTTCATTACGTTGTGATAAGCTTGTACACCTGTTAAATCCATCCACCTGAATGCACCAACGAGTGTCATCCAGTAGCCTGCATTGTTGCGGCAGGCCCTGTCTACATCTTCAACAGTTGCATAGCCGTTTTCAACCAGGTAGAAGGCTTCTCTGTATAACGCATACATAAGCCGGTTGGTAATAAATCCCCTGATGTCTTTGCGAACCAGCGTAGGCTCCTTGCCCCATTTGTGAGACAATTCATACAGGTATTCTCCTTTTGTAATATCACTCTGTTCGCCACAAATAACTTCCAGAAACCTGGTTGTATGTGAAGGCTCAGCCCAGTGTAATCCAAAAAATCTGTCAGGATGTTTTGTTTGTTGCTGCAATATGCTGATAGGTATGGCAGAAGTATTGCTTACGAGTATTGCTTGCGGACTTATAACGGACTCGACCTTTGCGTAAACGTTTTTTTTAATCTCAAGATTTTCCAGTGTACATTCAATTACCAGCTTGCAATCGTGTAGTGCTGAATAATCTTCTGTTATTACCAGATGCTTAAAATAGAAATCTGGTGACTTCATTGTCAGCCCTTCTTCCTGTGATTTTCTTAAATGTTCTTTGATCCTGTTTTCAGCATGTAAAAGATCAGCACTTACAGGCGCCACTGCCACAACATTATGCCCTGCCATCAGCAGACAGGCAGTAATACTGCAACCCATTAATCCCAAACCCACAACGCCAACAGTTATTTCGTTTGTTTCGTTACTCATAGCAATAGAATTTAGCAGATCTCTGATGTCTGATTTTTTGATCTCTGATTTCTTTAATTTTTTGTCAGCTTTCCGGTGCACTGTGCTTTTCATTTGCACATTTTCTCATTCGCACATTTGCATATCGATTTATGTCTGATGTCTGATTTTTTGATCTCTGATTTCTTTAATTTTTTGTCAGCTTTTGGGTACACTATGCTTTTCATTTTGCACATTTTCTCATCCGCATATTTGCATATCGATTTTATTATGTCTGATGTCTGATTTTTTGATCACTGATTTCTTTAATTTTTTGTCAGCTTCCCAATCTTCGCCCTTTCATTTGCAAATCCGCACATTTGCACATTTGCATATTCGCACATTCTCAATTTTCAACTTTCCACTAATACGTCGCTCTTCCTCCGGATAAATCAAACGTAAAGCCCGTGGTAAAACTGTTATTGGGAGAAAGAATATAAGAAGCCATATCAACCAGTTCTTCCAGTGTGCCACAACGTTTCATGGGAATTTTGTCCGTCATATATTTCACCTGTTCAGCAGGCATCATTTCTACAAGATGCGTGTTTATAACGGCAGGCGCTATTGCGTTGATGGTAATGCCTGTCTCTGCATACTCTTTGCCCTGCACTTTGGTCATGCCGATAACCGCAGCCTTAGATGCAGAATACGCAAGCATGCCGACATTGCCTTCCTTTCCTGCGATTGAAGCAATATGAAGTATACGGCCATAATTGTTTTTCAGCATCCACGGCAGCACATATTTAGACGTATAGTAGCTCCCCATGAAGTTAACGTTGAACACTTGCTGAAGATTATCCGTATCAACTTCATGGCTCTTTACATTTGTTTTGCCGGTGATGCCTGCACTGTTTACGAGTATATCAATTTTTCCAAAAATTCCGGCCGCAGCGTTTACTGCTTCCTGAACTTCTTTTTCGTTGGTAATATCTAATGGAAATGCTTCGCAGCAGGAGGGAAGTTCATTCTTCAAAGCCTGTAGCGCTCCTTTGTCTTTATCAAACAAAGCGAGTCGCATATTGTAGGTGGCCAGTCGTTCGGCAATGGCGGTTCCCAGGCCAGATGCTGCGCCGGTAATAATGCCTGCCTGGTTGTTGAAGTCTATAAGCATATCGTTTTTTGGATGTGTTTAACTGGTTAATGTTTCACGCATGTTATCTCACATTTCTTCCTGTTTCACCCGGATACAGATCTCTTACTGTGTCGCTCTGCCAATAAATTTTTGAATTTACATCCATCACTGTCAGCTTGCCGTAAAAAGCAGCACCTGTATCAATGTTCCAGAGATTGGATGCGTGGATGGGCTTATCCGTATCATAGTTAATTGTTGGTGTGTGCCCTATAAAGATCTCATCATACAGCAACAGTCTTTTAGGATAATACTTCGATTGTTCAGGAACACAGTTGCCGGTTGCCAGCGCTACTTCCCAAAGACTTCTGTCCCAATAAAAATTGGACTGGTCTCTTTCTTTTTCCGGGCCATGCATAGAAGTAAATCCTGCATGAACAAACAGCCTGTTCTTGTCATCTACATAGTAAAGCTTCATTTGCTGAAAAAAAGCTGCATGCTCCTGTTGTTGCGTTTTACTATAATTAAGATAGCTTTTTATCGTCAGCCCGCCATTGTGTGCCATCCAGTTGGGATCGGGCGGTTCGCCAAGCAGCCATTTTTCGCACCAGACATCATGATTACCTTTAATAAATACACAATTGTGTGTGGTTGAAAGTTGAATAAGATAATCGATTGTTTGGGCAGATTGGGACCATCCATCTACATAATCGCCAAGGAATATCAACAGATCTCCTTCGAATACCGGAACAATATTAAGCACCTGTTCCAGGGCCCTCAGCCCGCCGTGTACATCGCCGATGACAAAAGTAGTTGGCATGAATAAATTTAAGCTATTAAACTAAAAATCGGTATTAAGCAGATGCTATTTTTCACTTTGTATTTAATTCAGTAAAACTTTATTGGCTGCAATTTGCAATGGATAGTGAGGGCTTTTACCTTTGGGTGAAGTAAACGAATACAAGGGATGCAGAAGAAAAAGGCCGGCCTGGACATAATTGATAAAATACTGGAAGCATGCTATAAAGCTTTTCCGGATGCCATATTTATACAAAGCCTATGGCACCAGTACGAGGAACGTGGAAGTCTGAGTAAAAAGCAATTGCAGGGGCTTTTTTTAAAAGCACAAAAAGTAAAGGATCTGCCGCCGAACTGGCTGGCCACGTTGGAAGCCACCATTTTGAAGATGCCCAACCGTTTTAAATCGGAGGTAGTGGAAGCAGCTCCAATGTTTGTGAAAGATGAATATGCAGGTTCTTTGATCAGTGAAATCCTTGCGAAGTATCCCCAGCACAAGCGGGTTCTTTTTTTAAAATCAAAATACGATAACAACGAAACGCTGAATAGTACCGAAGTTAAAGAACTGGAGAAGTTTAAGAAATTGCTGTTGAAGGCATGACATGCGATTGCCGGCTATCTCCAATATTACTCTTTTAACCAGATGTTAGAATAGCAAGCCTTTGTAAATCGTACTTAGTGTGGACTCATATTTATTGAAAGCATGACATCCGATTGTATGTTAAAAAGCCGTAGGGTCTTGGAATTAAGTACTTCGTACCCGCCTGAATGTTTCATACGGGCAGGCTTCGTAAATCGTACTTTAGCGCGACTCACATTCTCTAAAATAGCCACAATACGTAAAGTCCCTCAGTATGAAAGTGCAAGTATCTAAAACTACCAAACACGAAACAGTTTCATTACGGAATTTGTTTTTAAGGGCGATCAATTGCCAGTTCATTCACAATGCATATCACGAACGTGGTTGGGCAGATGTTTATATGTTTCGCTATGATAATATGCCGGCAGGCTATATCGCTTTGTGTGGCGGAGATGACCGGAATATAAAAGATACTGTTTTTGAGTTTTTTGTATTGCCGGAGTATAATCGCTTTTCAAGTCGCTTTTTTGTGGCGGCTATCGAGACTGCGCACCCGCTGTATATTGAAAGCCAAAGTAATGATCCTTTCACGTCTGCTGCACTGCTTGAATTTGCGCACGAAATAAAAACTACGGTTGTTTTGTTTGAAGATGGAATGTTGACTGACCATTCCATCGTTGGTGCAAGTTTCCGGCTAAAAAAAGCGGATGATAGAATTTTTGAGCATCATGTTGAAGGCGAGGGCGAATACGTGGTGGAATGGAATAACGAAATAGTTGCTACAGGAGGCTTTCTAATGCACTATAACGCGCCTTTTGCAGACCTGTACATGGAGGTTAAAGAAAACTGCCGTAAAAAAGGCTTTGGTGCTTATATAATACAGGAGTTGAAAAAAGTTACATACCAGGCAGGCAAAGTGCCGGCGGCAAGATGTAACCTGCAAAATAAAGCATCCAAAGCCACCCTCATAAAAGCCGGAATGAAGATTGTTGGCTTTATGCTGAAAGGGAATCTTTCATAAATATGGAGTGCCCTTTTATCCCGGAAACTCTTCGAACCTGGTAAGTGTAACCCTGATTTTCTTGTTTGGATCTTCTGCCATTTCCACAAGCATGGTCACAACTCCATTTTTGCCTTCAATCGTAAGCGTAGCGCTTCGTTCGTCATTTTGCGTTTTCAGTAATGTTTTAATAACACTTTTCCCTTCTTTATAAGGTACGCTCCAGCTACAGGTTTGAGACTTTACGGCACCCGTTATTGTGTTGTCCGCGGGTTTGATAGTAATTTCCGAGTCGCTGATTTCAATAGATGTGTTTTCGTCTACAGATCGTTGCAGTGTGTTGGTAGAATCCAGGTATTCTGTTTTCACAGAATTAAGAAGGAGTTTTTTACCGCATTGTGCAAAGGTGGCTGTGCCGCATATCAGCAGCAAAGAAAAGAGGATAGCATGCTTTTTCATCTGTTTAATTTTTTAAGTGTATATAATAGTCACATAGCGTATTAAATGGCGCTACAATAAAAATTTATGGTAAGTCTGCTATTTGGCGGGAATGTAAATTGTTGGGGAATTTTAAACCTGCCTGTTGATCTGGTTTTCCGCAGTTGGGTCGCGAAAGTCTTTGTTAAGTTACAAAGCTCTTTGATTTGCTGAATACTTTTTGGGTGAACGGCTAATTGGCATGATTAGCGTTTGGGAGGATGTTGACAAGGTGAAGAAATTAAAAGTAGCTGAAATTAAGCAGGTGGCGATTGTGGGCTTTGCGTTTTTCAAAGTTTAATGCAATATTGCTGTGAGGTCTAAAGTTGCGCAGTCTTGCCTGTTCAGACCAAATTCTCTAGTCGAGGCGACTATGCGGGTGCAAACTTCCAAATTATTATATAGTCGTTATTGGTGTTGCTGTGACTACTTTTTAGGATAAGCCAGGATAGCCATGTCGGGGAGTAAATTTGGTTGCCCACAATCAAAAAGAGACGACAGTACATTTTTCATCGATAGTCCGTAGGACTTTAAGCTCAATAGAAAACAAAACATACAAGGCCTTTCTTGTCCGTAGGACATTAATCCCTTTTATTTGGTTAAAGCCCTAACGGGCTATGAGGTTCTCGATTCGAACATTTCTACTGAACTTAATTCCCTACGGGAAAATCTGTTGCTGTTATAAAACCTGTCATTGGAATGATAAGACATCTCAAAGTTGAAGATACTTTCTCAAGTAAACGAGATTGGATGTGCAGTGTCTAAATATTCGGCACTAAATACAGAACCAGGAAGAAGCCTCCAAACAATATCGCAAGCATCAAAATAACAATCAATCTTGATGAAGGATAGAACTCATTGTTTTTGAGACTTTTTTCAATTCGCTTATATCGTAAGAAAGATAAAACCGCAATCAGGGCGCCGAGGCAAACGAGGGAAATACCGATTGCTCCGGAATAACCCTTGCTTGTGGAAACAATGGGCTTGTCTGTAAACACAAGCGAAAGCTGTTTAACAAACAGCGAAAATTTTACCACCACAAATCCAAATCCCATTGCGGCAATTGCGGTACGTATCCACGCCAGGAATGTTCGCTCGTTAGCCAGATGGTCACTTGCTTTAGCAAGATTCTTTTGATCGGTATTGGAGTCTGTCATAAAAATCGTTTTGCTTTTTTTTTCTGTGAGAACGGATAAAACGATCGTAAATGCGGCCTTGTTTAATGGTCCAAACATGTTTGCCAGGATTATTTGCTCAGGCTGTTGGTTAACCCAACGGTGCTGGCTTTATGCTGTGATTTATCCGCCCGGTAATCCGGTAAATCACATTTTCTTTTCTCGAAAATATTTGTTATTTTGATATTGAAACGATTTCAACAGAAGATAATCTTCTGTTGCCATAATTTAAACACCCCGTTCATAAACTTATGACTAACCCATACAACGATCCTGATCAAATCTATTTCAGGAAGTCATTCAACTATTCCAAGACATTTCCCACATTTGTAAGCAATAGTATTGGGGGAACGGACGAAATAGCCCGCTGGATACTGGATCTTAACGGAATACCTTACAAAGACGAGGTGCATGCGCCAGGATTGTATAAGAAGGTAATACAAAAACTTACTGATAATAACGGCATACGGAACAATCCCGTTTTAGTGATGAATGATGGCCTTATTTATACTACCAACAGCGTTGTACAATACTGCGAGCAGAATTGCCTGAGCTCGAAAAAAATGGTTCCGGCTGAAACAGGCAGGAAGAAAGAGGTGTTGGATCTTTATAACCTTTTTAATGGCGAATACGAAGAAGCTGTAACTAAATATGTTTATCTGCAAATGCTGCCAAATGCCTCATTTGCAAAAGCTGTATTCACGCGCCATGTACCCATTGGTGAAAGGCTGAATTATAGTTTTAAATTCGGATCTATCTCCGCCGCTTTAAAGAGTGATCATAACCTGTCTGGTTGCTCCTCTGATCAGTTACTTGACTTTATCCGTAAAACATTCGCCCGGGTGAATGGACTACTGGCCGATGGCAGAAAATATCTTACAGGCGATACACCTACGTTAGCTGATATTGCTTTTGCATCCATTTCTTCTCCATTAATATTGCCTGAAGAATGCGGCAGTGTTACACCTAAAATAAACCAGGTGCCGGATGCTTACAGGCTTGTAATAGATGAATTAAGAGCTACCGCTGCAGGACAGTTTGTGCTTCGTCTTTACCAGGAAGACCGCCCGCCAAAGCGTCTGCCTTCTGATATGCCGAAAGAGCCCGGTCTGCTTGCAACAATTGTTGACAGGCTGAAACTATCCATGAACATTAGTAAAGCCAATCTCTTTTATTTCCTGCAAAAAAAATATCCCGTTCTAAAGCTTGGTCCGTTGAAATTGATGACTGTAAACAGGAATGATCTTGTTACAGAATTGCTGGAACGTGATCTTGACTTTACGGTAGAGGAAATCAACTCAAAAAAAATGGCCGATCAACGCGGCGCGTTTTTTCTTGGCTGGGATAGAGATAACCCGCAGTTTGATCGCGAACGGAATTTTGTAAGAGCAGCAACAAAAAAAGATGATCTTGAACTGATAAGAGGATTTGTAAGAAATGCCGCTGACGAAATAATCGCAAACGTAAAAGATTATGGAAGGATAGATGTGCCAAATACATTAAACTATCCCGTACTGGTTAAACTGCTGGATTTTTATTTTGGTGTACCGGCGCCAACCTTAGAAAAAATGAAGCTTTGGCACCGCGCACTATTCTATGATCTCTTTCTCAATTTTACGGGTAATGCAGCCAAGCACAAGCTTGCTGTAGATGCAGCATTGCAGCGCCGTGACTGGATTCTGGAACTGATTGAGGATCGCAAGCAAATGCTGAAAGACGGAAAAACACTTGACGATAATATTCTTAACCGCCTGCTGTTAATGCAGCAGCAACCGGGTAACGAGTGGTTTGATGATGATACATTGCAGCGTAACGTTGGCGGCTTGTTGACAGGTATTCTGGAAACAACAAATAAGGCTGTTGTGCTGGTGCTGGATGAGCTGCTGAACCGTCCCGACGTTTTACCGGGAGCAGAAGAAGTAGCCCGCGCAAAGGACATGAAGAAAATGTATGGTTACGTTTCCGAAGCGCTGCGTTTTAATCCTGCACAGCCCGGTGTTATACGCTATTCAGAAACAAAGCAGGAGCTCAGGGGCAAAGGAAACAAGGCATACACCATCCCTGCCAAAACAAAGGTGTTTGCGTTAACGGCTGCTGCCATGTTCGATCCTGCTGCATTTCCCGAACCCAAAAAATTTGACCCGGAAAGAACGTCCGTGTACATGAACTACGGTTATGGTTTGCACGAGTGCTATGGCAAATACATTAACGCTGTCACTATCTCTGAATTAGTAGCTTCAGTTTTAAGATTAAAGAACGTTAGAAGAGGTGACGGGCGTGCGGGCATGAGGACCGGTTTACAACAGGGGCCTTTTCCTACAAATTTTGTTGTGGCGTTTGATGGTAGTGATGACGATGAATAAGGCGTTCGTAAACGCATTTTATAAGTATACCCTTCTGTTCCTTCTAAACAATCAGTAAACAATTATATCATGGTTCGCCAACAACCGCTTACACTGGCTACGCCAGTAATTCCTTCGGCCTACAACAACCTGGATACAGTTTTAAAGCAAATAAGATCGGGATTGGATAACGGCGTGCAGCAATCCTTTCAGAATGTTGACACGATACATTATCTGCGACTTGTTTTGCTGGAAGCCCAGCCGCCTGATGAATCAGGAAACAGCTATCCCGCAAAATTCGTGTTGGGTACGGATTACGATGGGGATGAAGATGCTCAGCTAACAGCGCTTGCTACTACTTGCGGTGATTTTATTGATAAGCTATATGAAAATTGCGAAGGTTATCCTGATGCTGCTAACAGAAATCCTGCAACAAGAAAAGCATACCTGGAAAAATGGCGCGTAAAGGCGTCAGCATTTTTTGCCGGTGCCCCCGGACGTACATTAGTCCAGATCCGCAAGGAAAACGAACTACGGGAATACATCCTTAATTTAATTCGCAACGGCAAATGGGGCAGTCAATCTGCAAAAGAAATTCATGCCGCAATAAAAACAGATGTTCTTTCGAAAACCGAGTTTCAATGGGCGCGGGAGAGTGTAAAGCTGCCAAAGGAAAACTGGCTTGGCATGGCATTGCTGGGGCTTATTCTGCTGGTGCTTTTGCCGTTTATTATTATATGGATACTGGTCATTCATTTTCTGTATGAGCGCAAGGATAAAGCGCTGGGACTTACCTCCAGCCAGATAGATGGCGCACATATCCGCAAGCTGGAAGAATATGAAGATTTTCATAATCAGAACCAGTTTACACAACTTCTTATTATGAAGCCCGGGCAAATACGGCTTATAACGTTGATGGGCTTAATGTTGTTTGCAAAGTCGCTTGTTAAAAACCTGTTTGTAAAAGGTAAGCTGATGGGTATTCCAACAATCCATTTCGCACGGTGGTTGTTGATGGATGATCAAAAGCGTATGCTTTTCTTCAGCAATTTTGATGGAAGCTGGCAACAGTATCTCGGAGATTTTATAGACAAGTCCGGTTGGGGATTAACAGGCATCTGGAGCAATACGGTAAACTTTCCGCCAACCCGGTTTCTGTTTACAGGCGGCGCGTATGACGAAGAACATTTTCTTGCATGGAGCCGCTATTATCAAATACCAACCGCTGTGTGGTACTGTGCTTATCCCAATCTTTCTATTAAGAATGTAATGAACAATACCTATATCAGGAATGAACTTATGCTGAACACTACTGAAGCGGAAGCGCAACGTTTCTTAAACCGCTTTTAATTAAATGCTTCAACACAACTGAAACCAGTACAATAAAAAATCAACTTCATTTTATGGAAAAACTTGAAGAAGCAGATATCCAGGGTTATATAGTAAGAGGCTATAAGCACATGATGTATTCGCGTTATGTTATGCTGCATGTAACAGATGCTGCGGCTGCCAAAACCTTTTTAAAAGATATTAGTGGTAGCATAACCAATGTTACCCATTTTCCCAAAAGCAATTGCCTCAACATAGCCTTTACGGCACAAGGGTTGCGGGCGTTAGGTATGAATGAAGAGAACCTGAGCAATTTTCGCAGGGAATTTTATGAAGGAATGACTACACCACACCGGCAGCGCATTCTGGCAGACTACGATAGCAGTGCTCCTGAAAAATGGCGCTGGGGTGGTCCCAATAATGAAGAAGCGCACATCCTGTTAATGGTGTTTGGCGCTGATGAAGCCACTGCAATCAATTATTACAAACAGCTTGAACAACAGTTTCTTGCTGCAGGCCTCAAAAATGTTTTTGAACTGGATGGTCAAACGCTTCCTTTTAATAAAGAACATTTTGGATTCAGGGACGGTATATCCCAGCCGCTTATTAAAGGCAGCGACCGCAAGGGGCCTGAGCAGGATTATGTGAATGCGGGTGAGTTTATTATGGGGTATAAAAATGAATACAATGTCTTTCCTGATACGCCCATTCTTACAAAGGATCAGGGTAACATGTCCGACCTGCCCTATGATCCGATGGGCACAGGTAAAAAAGACATTGGCCGCAATGGCTCCTACATGGTTATGCGTCAACTGCAGGAAGATGTGGACGGCTACTGGACCTTCATGAATGAAAAGACAAAAAATGATGATGGAAGCATGAATGTACAGGAAAGTGTGAAGCTTGCAAGCAAGATGATGGGACGCTGGCCAAGCGGCGCGCCATTATCGCTTTATCCTGATGCTGATCCTGCCGGTGACAATAAAGAAGTTGATTACTATACAGCATATTTTACCTACCAGGATTCTGACAAGGAAGGTCTGAAATGTCCTTTTGGTTCACATATACGCCGCACAAATCCACGCGATGCGTTCGAGGATAATGGCGTGGAGAAATCATTCAAACTTACCAGGAGACATCGTATTATACGCAGGGCAAGATTGTATGGGCAACCTTTTGCAGGTTCGCCAACCAATCACAAGCCGGAAACTGAAGTAGGATTGATGTTCACCTGCTTTAACGCTGACATTGGGCGCCAGTTTGAATTTATTTCCTATACATGGGCCAACTATCCAAAGTTTTTGCAACTCTACAATGATCCTGATCCTGTTAGTGGAATAAGAGAAGTGTGCCCGCCGGGAACAGAACAAACATTTACAATACCTGCCAAACCTGTGAATAAATATATAACAGGCATGAAGAGTTTTGTAACAGTAAGGGGCGGTGCGTATTTCTTTTTTCCGTCAATCACAACTATCAATTACCTAACCACCATCTAGTACCAGGGAAAACTACCTATTCAAGCAAGCTTAAATTAAACCGATGAATATTGATCAGTTCTTCAACCTGGTAGTAATGATCGCCGGTATCGGCTGGATAATATTACTGTTCGTAAGTCCTTTTTGGCTGCATTATAACAAAGTAGTAGGCGGCATTATTGCAGTTATCATTGCGGCCTCGTATACCGCGCTTAACGCAATTAATTTTCGTACTGAATTAATGCAGAAGTTCTCATCGTTAGATGGTGTAATGGAGCTTTTCTCATCCAGGCCAATAGTCACTGCGGCATGGTGCCATATTTTATGTTTCGATCTGCTGGTGGCTGTATGGATCAAAAGAGATTCAGTTAAACGCGGTATTAGTCATTGGAAGATTATTCCTGCGCTTGTGTTCACATGCCTGCTTGGGCCCTTTGGTTTTTTAATCTATATGGCAACAAGGTGGCTTTGTACGGGAAGGTATTTTCCTCAAAGCAGCGCTTTTGTTGCTAGCTAACATCACGACAGCGGTTTATGGTTGGTAAGGGCCTCCGGGTTCTCCCCAGCCCCATTTGGGCATTGGTGCATGTTCATCAATGGGATTGTCCGTTGTCGTAGAGTTGATCACGGCAATGCGGCTTCCCCATTCAAGATAACCTACAAGTGCAGAGCGGAATTCGGGATCGTCTGCTAAACCAATTTCATCTGCGCTTTCCAATAGCAATGCTATCCATCTTTTGCGTTGTGTTTCAGTCAGCATCTTTCCGAGGTGATGTGCAACCATTATTGCGTGGGTACCATTATCATTTTCAGTATAAACCTTCGGGCCGCCAAATACTTCTCCAATAAAATGCGCAACATGCCTGCTGTGATCGCTTGCCATGTTTTTGAAAACAGGATATAATAGCTCATCTTTTAGAACTTTGTCATAGAAAACCTCTGTCAGCTTTTCAAGCGTAGCCTGTCCTCCCACCCAGTCATATAGCGTGGGAACTTGCGTTTTCTGTTCCATAATTATTATTGTTGCGATTGTTGCTATAAATATAGCACTAAAAACCGCCTGACCGTTTTGCATTGGAAAAGGCTATTACTGAATGCAAATGAGCACGATTTACAGGTGTACCAGGTGTTAAGAGTCTTTTAAGTTACAAAAACAACAATTTTTGGTATATTAACTGTGATCCGCAGAAAAGAGGAATTGCTTAACAGAACTGCATAAAGCCTGATCCGTAAGTTTCATTAAGTAACAATGCTGTAAACTATCAACAACCTGCGAAAATGAAAAAATATCCTTTTTACCTCGCCTTTACTTTTTTTGTACCGGTATTATTTATTTCCGGTGTAAGCAATGATGCCGGTTTAAGAAATCTTAAACACGAAAATATCGTTGGCTGTGGTCCGGATAGTTATGATGATCTTGACGTGCCGGCCGGTGCAAAAAATATTACGGTGATGCCCGGGTGGGGAGATTATTCTTATAGAATATCAACAAAGAATGACAGCGCACAGTTTTATTTCAACCAGGGATTAACGCTTTATTACAGCTATCACTGGAAAGAAGCTGTTTTGTCCTTTAAAGAATCAGCGAGATTTGACAGTAGTTCAGCGATGTCTTATTGGGGACAGGCGCTTGCTTTGGGACCAGGATATAATTTCACCTATACTTACTCCATGCGCAAACCGGTTCCTGAAGCATTGCGTGAAATGAATGCGCATGCTGCCAATGCATCAGAAAAAGAAAAGGAGTTGATTGCGGCAATGAATGTCCGTTATGATATTAATGACAGTGCTGACAGTCGCCGGATGGAATTGAATAAAGTTTACGCTCAACAAATGAGAAAGATTGCTTTGGCACATCCTGATGACGTGGATCTCAAGACACTTTATATAGATGCCGTTATGCTCATCCATGCGTGGGATTTCTGGCATAACGATGGAACACCTAAAGAATGGACGCCGGAAGTAGTAGCTATGTGTGAAGAAGTACTCAAAAGCAATAAAATGCATCCGGGCGCATTGCATTATTATATCCATCTTACGGAAGCTTCCCGTCACCCGGAAGTAGGACTTGCGAACGCAGATGTGTTGAAAGATCTCTTGCCGGGTGTAGCGCACATGGTACATATGTCAAGTCATGAATACGAACGGAACGGTCTTTATGCAAAAGGCGTAGATGTCAACGAAAAAGCAGATCAAAACCTGATGTTATATGATTCTCTTGTGAAAGGGTTGTCGCCTGTTCCTCACTCACTGCATTATTTCGCCGTGCAAACTTATTGCGCACTCAGTGGTGGCATGTACAAGAAGGGAATGCCTATTGCCTTTCGATGCAGGGGTAGCGTAACACCGGTTTATGAGAACACGTACAATCAATACCTGTTCATGTTGCCGGATATAGCAAGGGTGCGACTTGGTAAGTGGCAGGATATTATTAACGACAAGGTAACCCCGGATAGTAAATGGCCTTACGCGCTCGTGTTGTTTTATTTTGCAAAGGGAATGGCTTATGCACACACCGGAGAACTAACCATTGCCGAAAATTACCTGGAACAACTGCAGCAAAAAGCGCAGGACAGTATATTGTCCAAACGTAATATCCCATTCAATCGTCCCGTCGACATAGCACGCATTCCTGAGCATATACTTGAAGCCACTATTCATTTTATGAAGAAGGAATATGATCCCGCAGTTACCTCTTTACAAAAAGCTATTTCCGCCGAAGAAAGTTTGATCTACGTTGAGCCAAAGGACTGGATGATGCCCGCAAGGCAATACCTCGGTGCTTTTCTGTTAAAAATGGATAAGCCTGCCGACGCTGAAAAAGTGTATCGTGAAGATCTTGTGTGGAATCCGGGTAACGGATGGTCATTGCTTGGGCTGGCCCAAAGTCTCAGTGCGCAAAATAAATCAAAAGAAGCGGAACAGTTGAAGCCACTTTATATGCGTTCGTTTTCAGAGGCGGACGAGGTGCCGCCGGGGTCTGTATACTAGCTGTCAGCTTTGGCTGTTATACTTCGGATATTTTGCTGCAGCTCTGTGTAACTAATTGTTGCAGGTACTTAACAGCAGTTATTGTTACACGGAGAAATGCAGGAGAAGACACAGAGCTACACAGAGGTTTGCGATGTAGATCTGTCATGTTTTTCGAAGTTGGAATAGATGTCTATGATTTTTAAGAACTCAACAATTAATAATGCTGTTAAACATGGGTACTTCGTAACCCGTACTTGACGATCGTTGACGGCAAAATCACATCGTACATCTAACATCGTACATCTAACACCGTACATCGTACATCACAGGGTTCTTATTTTTATCTCAAACGCTTTCGCCGGATTTGTAATAAAGATCTTATCTATTTCACTTTGTGTAAATCCATTTTGTTTTAACAGGGGGATGAATTCAGTGAAGATGCAATTGTAATTCTTGTACTCGCCGCCTTTGGGTTCACCTACATGATACCAGCCTGAATCCTGTGATACAAGAACAAGATCGAGAAAGTTGTTCTTTTTCATCAGTTGCAGGTACTTCAAATTTGCTTGTAACGTACCCGGATTGACGCCATCAAAAGAAACCCAGCCACCTTTTTTTGCTGTTTCTATGTAATAGGTTTCCGATGGTTCACTTTGCGCATGAATCCAGATACGTGCGGAAGGAGCCACATTTCGCGCTTTCAAAATTTCCAGTTGTTCGTTTGCTGCGTCGCCGTTGCCCGTGTGTACACCAATGGTTAGTCCTGTAGCCAGGTGTGTGATCGCTGCTGCATCAATTATTTTACGCTGTGCCGGCGTTAGTGGTGCTTTATCAACACTGGTCTTCATAAAGCCTGGTCTGATGTCTGTTCCGTCAATGCCGTTCTTCCACTCACTGATCCACCTTGCGGCTATTTGCTCTGATGTTTCTGTGTATACATGTTTGGGCAGGAATTTTTCATTTACTGCGCCATAATAACCCGTATTGGTGATGATGTTTAAGCCACTGGCTTTAGATAATCTTTTGAACAGTTGCACATCTCTTCCCAAATACGCCGGAGAGCAATCAATGAATGTCGTGCAGCCTAATTTTTTTACTTCAAGCAAGAAGGGTAAAGCAGTATTAAAAACTTCATCTGCATTGTAGCGATCCTTACTGTATTGTTCTGCTCCGATAAAATCTGCAAGGATGTGTTCATGTGTTAAAGTGAACTTCATCTGTGTGGGTTGTATGGGCCCGTTCACCGTCATGACAATGTTTTCTTCTTTAGTAGATGCAAGTGACGGAGCAATGCCGGCTGTCAATGTAGCGATGGCGCTTTGTTGGATGAATTTTCTGCGTGTTAGCATTACGTATGGATAAGGATTACCAATGTAATCAAAAAAGTAATGACAGACAATCCACACTGCTAATTAAAAGTTTGGACAATTACCTGGCTAAGATGTTTTAATAATCTGTTCAAAATTACACTCGCGGATGTTCAATCCTTTCTTAAGGCTTTGCTGGGTAGCCACGGCTTTGCAGTTGTTTTACTCTTGCATCAAACATCGGTTGTGTTATATTTCTTGCTTTCTGTAAGATATGTGGCTCTGCTGTTTTTGCAGATCCGGAATTAAAGGGTGGTTCCGGTGCATATTCCAGCATTAACTGAATCACTTTTGCCACATCTTCGCCGGCAAGCAAAGCCGTAAGTGTTAAGCCAAAGTCAATCCCTGCCGTAATGCCACCTCCGGTAACTCTGTTTCTGTCAATCACAACACGCTCTTCAATCACTTCAATATTCATCATTCTTAATAAGTCAAGTGATCGCCAGTGTGTGGTTGCTTTATAACCGTTTAACAAGCCTGCCGCGCCAAGTAAAACTGACCCAGTGCATACTGCAGTTATATAGCTTGCGCTTTTTCCCTGCATGTTCAGAAAACCGAGATACGTATCATTTGCTAACAATGGCGTAATGCCCTTTCCACCGGGTACAAAAAGTATGTCGATCTGCGGACAGTTTTCAAAACTATAATCCGCTTGTACAGATAGACCGCCCTCGGCTTTGATTAATCCGGTAGTTTCAGAAACGACCAATACCCTGAATTTTTCAACACGTGTAAATACTTCATAAGGCCCCACAAAGTCCTGTATAGTAAGTTCAGGAAATAGCAGCATTCCAATTGTAAGCGTACTCATGTGTTTTTATTTTAAAATTAAAGAATCCTTACAAAGTGTAATTTTTAAGGATCTTGTTGGCCTTTTCCCAATTCCTGATGTGCTGTAATAGAAAAACCGGGCAGAAGCCCGGCTTTCCTATCTGTACTATTACGCTATATTCTATGCACTTCAATCCGGCTATTATTTCTCTAACCAGGTTTTAGTAGCATAAGAATCTGTTCCACCCGTTTCTGTTCTCCAGCTTTCAAAGTTGTAATCCTGCTCTGAAGTTGGATAAGTATAGCGGTGATAAATTCCATAAGTGTTTTGCCAGTATGCAGCATTGCTTGGATCGTTTGGAAGATTGCCACCTGTTCTTCTGAATAAGGTCCAGATGTCATTTGGCTGACGCAATCCATCAACCCAAAGCTGCGTATAGATGTGTTTTAAAGCACCTGCTTCATCCGCAGTGTTATATACAACTTTAGGATTTGCAATTAATGCATCTAATACTGCATCCGTCGGTAATTGAGCAGGTTTGTTATTTGTCCATGAGCTGCAGTTCATCGCAATAGAAACCCAGAATTTGCATGATGCTTTTACGCCGGCTTCATATTGTGTTTTGGCTTTTGCTGCATCTTTTGTAGCACCAAGTCCTCTGTTGTAAACCTCTGCAAGGTAGAAATGCACCTGTGCAGCCGTCATCCACAATTCAGGGATATACACTTTGTCTTCATGATAGAAATTGAAAGGAGAATATATGCAACCTGCACCTTTTTCTGACCAGCTTGTGAAACGGTTCTGGTTATACGGATCGCCACCTTCTGACGGAGTGGATGAAGTTGGATTCTGCGGATATGCAGCCCATTTGCCGGCGTTATTTGGTTCAAAGAATATTTTGCAGCGAGGATCAAAAATTCCGCTGCCATCATCACTGTTGCTATCTGATAATTGTCTCCACATGGTAGTGCCTAAGCGGATGTATTGGTTAGCTGAAAAAGACCATGCGTGCATATCAAATACAAGCCCGGGAATTTGTGCTGGCCATAAGCCAACATCTTCGCCTTCAGCGATTAATGGATGAGAGAGCGCTTCTGAAATCTGGGCACCAGCAAATGCATTATCCTTATCAAACATGGTGATGGCTGCACGCAGACGAATGGAGTTAGCAAACTTTATCCATAAAGCAATGTTGTTTTTAAACAATGTTTCACTGCTTCCCAGACTAACCTGGTCGGCACTTGTTGAAAAATTGTCTATTGCCCATTTAAGATCAGCAATGCTTGATTTGTAGATGGCTTCCTGCTTGTCATAGGCCGGTTTATAATTGCCCGCGCCTTGTTTACCTCTGCCTGCTTCAAAATAAGGGATGTTTCCAAAGTTCTCAGTCATTTTAATTGTCCTGAATGCCCTGATCACTTTATTCATCGCCAAAATGTTGGTCATTTTATCCTTATTGGCATCGGTGGCAATTAAAGTGTCTATTTGTCTTGAGTTTACAAGCATGGCATAATAGGAGCTCCACATTTCATTAGATGCGTTCTCCATCCTGTAACCGGAGCTGGCATATTGTGTACCCTGTTGTGTTATCTCATAAACGAAGGAGTGATAAGTAGCCTGCTCCTGGTAAGTATTCTGGCAGGTTGAGATCATATAGTTGAACAAGTCTCCTATTGATGCGGAACCTGGTTTGTTATAGGGTTTGTTCATGTCTTCAAACCCCTTGGTGCAGGAAGAAATAAATATTCCTCCTGCCAGCGCGATTAAAATATATATTGCGAATATTCTTTTGTTCATTTGTTCTTGTTTTACAATGCAATTGATTGAATAGAACTTCTAAGCCTTTCTGAGGCTTGGTTCTCAGGATTTTATAGCTTCACTCTTACAGAAAATCCTACGGATCTTGTACCTGGCAGAGATGCCCATTGAAAGCCTTGTATGTTACCTGTTCCGGATACGCCTTCAGGATTCAGATTGTCTGGTAATGTTTTGTAGAAGTAAAAGAGGTCTCTTCCGATGATAGAGACACTCATGCCTTGTAAAAACTTAGAGCCTCTTGTAATTTTTGCAGGAAGATCATAGGTTAAAGAAACTTCGCGGCATTTGATCCATGAGTTTTCGAATACAGCATTGCTGCGTGGCATATCAACATTTGACCATGCTGCATATTGGCCCGCATATTTAAACATATAGTTTACCACATCTGTGTTTTTAGTTCCATCTTCAAACACACCATCCAGTATTACGCCATGATTAGCTTTGCTGCCATCAGGATAAACGTACGGCAATCCGCCTCCGTTACGTTCAACAACAGTTTCAGGTGCTTTACCTTCACCCATTGCGCTGGCATAGTCAAATGAGTAGATATCACCACCCAGTTTAAAGTCTGTCAATACGAACAGACTTAAGTTTCTGTACTTGAATACATTGCCAAGGCCACCGGTTAACCAGGGAGTTGCATTACCGATAGCTACTACATCCGGAGTGGTTACATATTGTGTGCCCACTACCTGTGTACCTGTATTGTCCATTAATCTTCTTACTACTTTTTGTCCGTTCTTGTATTGGTAATCCAAACCGTAGATGGTACCAAACTGGTCGCCAACTTTAGCATACATCACAGCACCTGTGCGTGAACCGAATACTGTACCCAGATAGTATTTGTCAATACCTTCAGATAACGCCAATACTTTGTTTGAGTTGTGAGCACCATTCAGTGAAATGTTCCACTCAAAATCTTTTGTTCTGATTGGTGTTCCTTTCACGATAAATTCGATACCGTTGTTCTCAAGTGCCCCTGTATTAAACGTTTTGTTTGAAAAACCTGAGGATACCGCAAGTGGAGCACTCAGGATCTGGCTGGTAGACTTGATCTTGTAATAAGTAAAGTCTACGGACAATCTGTTTTGCAGGAAAGAAAGCTGCGTTCCGAATTCAATTGATTTAGAGCGCTGCGGTTCCAGGTTAATTGGACGCAGGTTGGATTCGAGATATCTTGTTACAACTCCGCCAAAAGTTCCTGAGTTATATAAGGCAGTGGTATTGTAAGGCGTTGTACCATTAGCACTACCTGCATAAGCAAATCTAACTTTGCCAAAGTCCAGCCAGCTTGCAGCGCTACCCAAATTCAGATGTTCTGTAAATACATAGCTTAAGCTTGCAGCAGGATAGAAATAAGAAGCGTTGCTGATTGGGAGGGTAGAAGACCAGTCATTACGGCCTGTTAACTCAAGGAACAAGTAGTTTTTGTATGAAAGGTTCATCAATCCGTATACTGAGTTTATTTTGCTTTCCAGCCTGTAATATTCTGGCAACCAGCTGTTGTTAACAGTAGCAGTTGTGTTGTTCAGGTAATACAGGTATGGGTTAGCAAATGGTCCTTTATTGGTAGCTGTAGAGCCTTCAAATTTGTTGTACCATGTACTTGTACCTACGCTAAGGCCTGCATCCAGCACGGAGAATAATTTGCTCTTGTGTGCAGTTGCCAGAAACTCACCTGTGAAAGTATTGTTTTTGTTCATTTCCAGACCATAGCTTCCCTGGTAACCCTGCGCATCAATAGGTGTGTTCTTTGTTTCAAACTTGTTGTCGGCATAATCAAGTCCGGCTCTGCCCATTACATTCAACCATGGAGTTACATCTGCACTTAGTTTTAGTGATCCGATTAACTGATCTCTGTCAAGTGTTGTGTTTTCCTCATAAATATGCCACCACATATTAGAGTAGCTACTGTAAGGATAGCTAAGCGGATACATAGCATTGTCAAACTTGTTTTTAGATCCGTCAGCATTCTTGTACACATTCTTTTCAATTTGTGTATAGTCCGCAGGGAATCCATAAGTAAGAAATTTGCTGATGCTATTGTTGTCGCCAAGGCTCGGCGTGTTTTTGCGGTTGTACTTAGTGTAGGTTACAACCGTTTCTGCTTTTAGCTTTTTACTAATGTTCAGGTTAGAACCAATATTTACTGAAGTCTGGTTGAAACCTGAGTTTGGAATAATAGATGAGTTGGTTGTGCGATTAAGTGAAGCTCTCATACTTCCGAAATCACCTCCGGTCGAAAATGCCAGGTTCTGCGAAGTGGTATTACCGGTATTGAAGAATGATTTTGCAGCACTGGGATCTGCTTTGTATGGGCGTGTAACGCCATCCCACCAAACAACAGGCTGTCCTGTCATCTTAGCTCCCCATGATAAACCTGCGCCTGGCCAGCTGAAATAATCCCAGTAGTTTTTACCACCTGGTAAGGGACCGAATTGCGTAAATTTATCAGATACGCCGGCACCAGACCATGGTGCTTCTGCAGGATAACGGAGATTGCCATCTGCATCTTTTGGAAGCTTTTGACTTTCGTCTGCTGTCCAAAGGGCAATCGCTCCGCCGCTGCCGTATTGATCCTGGTATTTCTGGAACAGGTATGGTGTTGTATAGCGACTGGACAAAGAGTATTCAATGCCCAGGCCGCCTTTTTTGCTGCCTTTTTTAGTAGTGATTAATACTACACCGTTGGCACCACGGGCACCATATAAAGCTGCGGCTGTAGGTCCTTTTAATACGTTAATCTCTTCAATGTCTTCGCTGTTGATGAAGTTGAGCGGGCTGCCCCAATCTGTTTGAGTGCCGCCAAGATCAGGCGTTCCAAACGAAGCAGTCTTTACATCAAAGCCCGAGCCATTGCTTTGTTTTGTACCCATTTGTCCATCAGAAAGCTGAACACCATCAACAACAAACAGTGGCTGGTTGTTGCCAAACAATACGTTGTTACCTCTGATAACCACTCTTTGTGAACTTCCTTCAACACCGTTTGGTACGGTTACATTTAAACCCGCCACCTTACCCATTAAACCTTGCGAAAGGTTTGGTGGCGCGGTTTTCATTAAATCTGTAGCATTTACTTTTTGAACCTGGTAACCCAGTTTTTTTGCATCCTTTGAAATGCCTAGCGCGGTTACTACGACTTCGTTAAGGCCGGCATTGCCTTCTTTTAAAGAAATTTCAAATGCTTCAGCCGGTGCGTTTGCACTTACTTCCTGGTTTGCATAACCAATGTAGGAAAAAACGATTGTTGCCTTGGGAGAAACCCTGATCTCAAATGCTCCCTTGTTATTCGTGATAGTTCTGTTGGAAGTGCCTTTTTCAGTAACACTTACCCCTTCAAGGGGTGCGTCTCCTGCCCCCTTTACGTTTCCGGATACGGTTCTTTTGTCTTGAGCAAGCAATATTGCACTTTGTAGCAATAGCAAGCACATAGCCATTACAATTCTGGCTTGTAATCTCATGCAATTAAAATTTTGGTTTTAAGAAAAAATAGCGGCCAAAGATATTGGGGAGGGGTTGGCGCTGAATACCTGAAAAATGTCGTTTAATACCACAAAATGAACACTGATTGGATTTAATTGATTTTTAATTTGTTGATATGTATGAATATACGGTTGGCAATTTTTACTATGCAAAAAGGCCACCTCAAAATGTGATGAGGCAGCCTTTTGTTTCAGGTTCACTGCTATATCTGAAAAGAAACAAACATGCGTAGTAAATACTACACATTCCAAAAGAGTACTATTCCAAAATAAAGCTTGCCGGCGCAAAGCCATTCAGCGTACATTCAAATTTATTTGATGATACAGGAATTGCGTTCCCTGTTTTTTCTCCTCTTAAATTTACTGGCGTCGCAGTTTTAGCATTTAGTTCCGATGGTATTGTCACGGTCAGTTTTCCTGACGTTCCTGATTGCTCCCACAGTCTTAGAAGTGTTCCTGCGTTGCCATCAGGATCTTTGCCGAATGCAGTTACAAGAATTCCTTTTCTTGATAGCTGAATGCCCGTTTTTTCGAGCGGAAGATTTCCTGCGGCGCCATCGGCTGTTGCTCTCTGCAACGGATATCTTGACTCAAATGCCGGCTCTGTAAGGCTTTCTGCCGTGTTGTATTTTGAGAAGCCCCAGATTTTAAAGCGGTAGTTCCATTTGCCGTCATTCCAAAAACGGTAGTTTGTGCTCCAGTGATTGTTGAATAAATTAAAATAGAAAACTGGTTTAGTGGGAACGTAAGTGTTATCAAATTTCCAATCGCCTGGCACGCCAACGCTTACCAGGGGTGCATCCATACTGCAAATACCTGCGCCTTCCTGGTCCTGTCCGAATATGGCAACACCGGATTCCACTGCATACATATAACGATTAACGCCGCTCACATTTATGTCTTTCACCGGATCTATTACGGAGCCATTACGTCCAATACGATATTGCGGTTGCTGTATGTTGAACGGGAAACAGATCCATCCATCCTCTGGCCATGGATCTGCCGGCTTGTCAACCGTTATATCCATATTGATGTATTTGGAATCTCCATCCAGGCCGATCTTTAATGAAACCGGGAAATTCAGTTTTCCACTTTGTGGCAGGTAGTCCAGTATCAGTGATGCATTATTTCCATCCTTAGCCACTCTAACGGTGCTTTTTCCGTTCATGAAACTTTTATATGGAAATTCAGATGCGGATGGCATGTTGGGTTTTCCTATTTCAATGTAGGCCCAATTGTCTGAGCCTTTGCGAACATAGCTGCTGTCATATTCACGTACTTCATTTGCACTCATCCGCTCGTATAGGAATTGTCCAAAACCCTGTGCTGCTTTATTATCTACTAATTCTTTTCCGGTGGTTTTGTCTACAATTGAGCTTATACAACCTTTGGAAGGATCTGCCGTGATTTTAAAGTATTTGTTTTCAAGCGTATATTTTTCTGCATTGATCACAGGAGCCTTACCTGAGGAAGGTAATTGGTTGCCTGAGAAAGTTTTGTAACCCATAGAAGGAATTCCATTGCGTGGCCACGGTAGGGGGTTATAAATAACAGTTCTTTTGCCGCTTGCATTAACGGAATTGGCCAAAAGCTGCATCTGTTCCCCGAGTAACGGCAATGCCAGGCTATTTGCGGTTCTTGCATAACCAGAGTGCTCTTCCCATGAGGCGATACTTCTTTTAAAACGGCCGGCATCCAGATCCTGCTTCCATTTTTTACCATAATTCCAGTCAGACACCTGGCCCATATAATCTTTGGTTTGCAGGTAGTCTGCGATCCATCCCATAGATCCACCCCAGGTATGTTCGTAATAAAGCAATGAATTTTCGTAACTGTCAGCTATAGGTTGAGAAATATTTTTGACAGCAACTCCATTGTGTTGAAGCGTTGTATTCAAAGCTTCTGTCATAAACAAGGCTGGTAATGTTTGGCGTGAAAGTTTCACACCTGCAGGGTCGCACATAATGCCGTGGATCCATGTATCAGGCATGTCACTTGCAACAACAGGCAAAGACAAGTCTTCTTTTAATATTCTGTCCGCGAAGTCATCCAGTTGCCCTACAGTAATTTTTACATTAGGCAGCTTCTTTCGTATTTCGGTCATGATATTTTTAACTTCCTCAGGAGAAGGAGGTCCTGCATTATCGCCACGCATCATCATTGCCAACCATGTTTTGTGATGCCAGTCAGCAGGAGGGAAGATAGCTGAACCATACAAGCGCGAATACATTGTGAGAACACGCGATCCGTCCGGACCTTGCCACCAGAAAAGAACGGGAACGTCAGGAGGCGTACTGCCCGGATTACAGCCAAGGTGCAAAAATCTGACGCCTGCTTGTTTGAGCAGTGTGGGCATAATCCACGAATGCTCTGGTACGTCAGTCATTTTTGCGCTGGTTGGTATTGGCTTGTTTGCCTTGCGGGCGATGGCGGATGAAAATTCAAGTCCTCTTACCAGCGCCTCAGGTGCCTGCATTTCTGTCTGCATGGTAAATGGCAGTGCATGTACGGCAAATCTTCCGTCGAGGAATGCCTGTTCTATTTTTGATTTCCTTTCTGCATTTTGGCCTGGCCAGTCTTCCATAATCTTTTTCATTGGCCACCCGGGTATCGTCCATACAAATTGTTGTTCCCTGGGAAGATTTTTGTTTGCATCCACAACTTTCAGCGCATTGTCAATGGTAGTTGTCTGGTATCCATGTACAACTTCACTTGCAAGGTGGGTATATCCAATATCAAAATGTGACTTGAACACAACAACAATTTCCTGAACAGATGTGTCTATCCCATTATTTTCCTGTGCAAATAAGTTCGTGCTGATTAGTAAGGCAATTATGCAGTGGGTGAAGCCTTTCTTTTTATTCATGCGGCGTAGCTTTCTTTTTAGTGAAAATTTAAATAGAGAATCGCCGGGCTAATTAAACCAGCGAAGAAAATGTTTTTATTTATTTATATTGTTCATATGTCTGAACATATATAAGTTGTAAATGTATTGCTTTATCCTGATTGTTTGAATGAAATAGGTCGTGCAAATTTTTGGGAGAAGTTTATAATAGGAATACTAACGCATGATTGCTTTTGCGAAAGAAGAAGCTAAACAGACGGTTGCCTGAGTTAATTGTTTGATAATGATGGAGCTGTTTCCGCAATCCTGTTGATTTTTCTCAATCGTTAGCCTGAAATACTACGTCTTATATACATCCTGCATTTTTTTTATGATCAACATCATGTTTTGATGATTTGCATGAGCGCACCTTTGCCCATTTCTCATTAATAATTTGCTATGTATACTGAAAAACATTCAGCTGTTCATTCTTTTCATATTCCTGTACTTGGGCTTGGGTTTAGTATTGATACTCCTTTAAAAGTAGCACGGTATGGTATATCATCTGTGGTTTCTATTGTGGAAGATGAGCTAATTGAAGATATGCGGGTGCTTCATTCAAAGCAAAACAACTTGTCCTGGGTTGCTATCACAGAAAAAGAACCTGACTTCCGCGCGAAGCGCATTACAGCATATCTTAATCTTCTGCATTACCTGGTTGCGCAACAGGTGGCCGGCTTAAAGGGAATGCATTTTTCGCCCGGTTCTGATCTTTACAAATATTTTGAGCTGCTCCCCGAAACATCCGGGGCAAAAATGTTGTTCCGGCAAATGTGTGCAATGGAAGAAGGGAACGAAAAGATTCAAATACAGAACAGCCTGCGGGAACTTGTACACGCAGGTTCTATTGATGTAAATATTATGGCCAAGGTTGATAATAACCGGTATAAAGCAAGCGGTGAAAAAATGCCGGATGAATATTCTGATGCATTGTCGGCACTCCGCGGTTTTGCGCAGAGCAAATTATCCGCATCCGTAGTTTTCTCTGCAGGCTATAATCCACGATTATATAACTATGTAGAACATTTTGATGATTTCTATCCTGATGGACAAGGCGATCTTAAAAAGAAGATTATACTGAAAGTGAGCGATTACCGTTCGGCTTTGGTTCAGGGAAAAATATTTGCAAAGAAAGGTCTTTGGGTATCCGAGTTCAGAATAGAATCGGGATTAAATTGCGGTGGGCATGCCTTCCCAACCGAAGGTCTGTTGCTTGGTCCGATATTGGAAGAGTTTAAGACTAACAGGGCCGTTCTTGCAGCGGAATTGTTGGCGCTTTGTAACAATGCGCTTCAATCAAAAGGAAAAACAGTCTTTTCAAGCTTACCGTCTCAAAAAATATCAGTTCAGGGCGGCGTGGGCACAACAGAGGAGCAAGGTTTTCTGCTCGAGTATTTTCAACTTGACAGTGTTGGCTGGGGCAGCCCGTTCCTGCTGGTACCTGAAGCAACAAATGTTGATAAAGGTACATTGCAACAGATGGCTACTGCAAAGCTGGATGATTATTTTCTGAGTAATGCGTCTCCTTTGGGTGTACCATTCAATAATTTTAGAATCAGTAGTTCAGAAACACAGCGTAAAACCCGCATTGAAAACAACAGAGCCGGTAGCCCTTGCTACCTGAAATATCTTTGCAGTGATACAGAATTCACCGAAATACCGATTTGTACAGCATCCCGCCAATACCAGCACCTGAAAGAAAAGCAACTACGCGAAGCAGGACTTTCTGAAAGCGTTCTTCAGGCAAGACTTGACCGGATGAAAGAACGGGACTGTTTATGTGAGGGATTAACAGCGTCTGCCCGCCTAAAAAATGAAGTATCGCTTCCGCATAAGTTAACAGCCGTTGCAATTTGTCCGGGGCCCAACCTGGCCTATTTCTCGGGTATTTTTTCACTCAAAGAAATGGTTGGTCATATTTACGGTCGTATAAACATTCTCAATTCACTATACCGGCCGCACATGTTTATCAATGAGCTTAAAATGTATATTGACTATATCAAAAGAAAGATTGCAGACGATGCAGATCTGTTGAATGAGAGCTCCGCGCGTTATTACCGGAAATTTATAGCCAATCTGAATAAGGGAATTGCATACTACAAATCGATCATTCAACATATTCAACATACTAATGTTGCTGAGGATTTGCGACAATTGGAACTTCAACTGGCTGCGTTGGGCTAAAAAAGAGCCGGACATAGAAGTCCGGCCCCGGCAGATACTATTGTTATTATGCAAAATAGTATCAGGAAACCTTGCTTAATTTGGCAACTAAAGGACCAAATATTAACGGATAGCAATCGCCCTTCCTGAAAATTATACTACATAAAGGCGCTGATTGCGTCACGGTGCTTCTTTGACGCGGGGTATAAGCCTGATTTGTTTAATAAAATATGCGAATGGTAAAACAACATAAGTAAGGCGGGTAAATGTTAAAAACATCTCCTCCGGCTTTTCGCTGGCAGGCAGCCATTTAAAGGCTGCCAGAGTGTAGATGCTGTTTAGCAATGTGTAGAACCTGTTCCCTCTGCACGCAGTGTTTATTTGTTTGCCAATACTTTTCGCTCAAAGGCGGTAAAGGAATTTTGCAGCTGTTTCTTCAACTGCTCTTTAACTTCATCTTCTTTGATGAAGCTGTAGTCGATGCTGTTGTAAACAAAACTTTTTATATCTCGGTAAGAGATATAAGGATAGCGCTTCGCAAGCAGGACAAACTGCTCGGTCAGATTGGTTCGTAGCACACCTGCATCGTCCGTACTAATCACAATTGGTACTTTGGATGTGTAATAAAGTCTGATAGGGTGTTGATCATCTTTTACTTTCAGGATAAATTCATTGCTGTATAAATTGATTTCAACGGCAATTTTGTTACTAGCCATGTATCGCAGCAGATCATAAGCATTCCGCTCATAAGGCAGGTCAACACCATGCCCGATGCGACTGGCTCCGGCCATACGAACCGCTGCATCGATGTGCCAGTTTAATTCTTCTGGCTTTACCATGCCTAATACCAGTTCTCCTGCATGCATGGAATATTTCACCGAATCATATTTCTTATGGCAATATTTGAACATAAGCATATGCAACCGGTAATCCCGCATTGAAACATTATCGTTTTCGGGGGCGACAATATTTACTCCGACGATCAATTTGCTTCGGCTTGCTGAAATAAATGATAATACCAGGCTGCGAAAAACGTCCAGTGGTTGCTTTATCCTTGTTGCATAGTTCATGTAACGCATTTTAAAGCTACCGTCATCAATCAGTGCTTTTTTGTGCAATGCTTCGATTGTTTGATTAAAAGTGTCGGCACAGGCCACTGCACCGCTATCGATTATTGTAGCGTACAATGAATCCAATATTTTTGTTAATAGAACTTCATCCTGCAATGAGTCTGCCTGCCTCAATTTTTCATTGTAAGAACGATTGATGTTTTTCAGCGCAGACGTAAGTGGTATAGTTTTAAGCATAGTTTCGATATAACTTACGTTTTCAGCTTTGGCCCTGTTCTTCAATTCGAGAAGACCTACATCCAACTGCTGGCTGCTTGCAATATCAAAATAGCCGAATGTATCAAAGAATTGTTTGTCACTGGGATAACTTACTCCGTCATAATCTTTTACTGACCATTTTTCAAGAAGTTTTGCCTTATACATGGGCCATTGGCCAGCCTTTATGAGTGTTGATATTTTGGCATTGTCAAGACTCGCAGTACTGTCAACCTTCAGCGTATTGAGCGATAGATAATAATCCTTCGAAACAATGTAATCTATGTATGTTTCTGCGTATACAGATCCGCTGTAATGGTGGTGCAGGTCGCCGCCTTTAGGCATTTGCGCGAAAAATGCAGTGAGCTCAGCCGTGTTGTTTCTTATCCGTTCAAAGTACTGTTCTATGGTTTGTGCATGAAGATGCGTAAAGCCCAGCAGTAATATGAACAATAAACAGTTCTTTTTCATTGTTGGTAATAATCAAGTTTAAGGTAACGCGAATAATGCGGTAAAATAGTAAATTCTTTTGTTTGGCGAGAAGCGACACTGTTTTTTAGAATTGAATTTTGCCCTTTTTTTCGCTCTTTATATGCCGAAGTGGGTTGGATATTTTCCTTACAGATTAGGATCAGGCTGAGTATCTAGTGTATTTTCCATTGGGTGACAGAAAGGAGTTTAGGGTTGAATTGTTGTGCTATTCAACACCTATATAATCTGGTGAGTGAGACGTATTAAGATTTGTGTTATCGACGCTCTTGTCTTGCCTGAGCGACAGAAGCTGTCATTAAGCATTTTCAAGTTTGCCTGCTTTTTTTATTGCTGCAAGCTGGAATAAAATGTAGAAGATCGTTCCCCATACAAGCGCGACTATGGATGTTACAGTAACTACCAGCGGTATTGGCGCATTGTCTGCAGAAGCCCATAAAGCTCTTTTAGGATCTCCGTGGTCCGTTTTTGTTGGAACTGCCCAGTTAGTAACTTTCGATGTTTCAAGATTACCCACTTGCTCATTGTCTTCAATCTTTGCGATCACGGTTACATTGCCTGATTGATCTCCCGGAATATCCATCGGAAATTCAGCCAGCGCTTCACCGTTGTCATCTGTTGATACAGCATCTCCTATCGGTAACAAGCCAAAGCTCTTTTTTATAAAAAAATGTACGTCTGCCCCTTTTACGGCAGTATCTTTTCCATTTGCATCCGGGTTGGTAACGGTTGCTTTAACCTGGTTGATGCTGTCCTGTGTCACGAAGTCCAGGGCGATTTTTGCGCTGCTGTTATGTGTACTGTCTTGCGCTATCGCATTGTGGATATTCAACATAAAAAACGAGCCAAGAATTGCCATGCAGCATTTTATATGAATGAGGTTACGCGCCATAAAATTGAGTTTGATCTCCGGTTTGCGTTGCTGTTGCGTTCATCTTTTCTTCGGTGGTTTCCCAAATGGAGATGATGGGAAATAATCGCACAAAGATCGTGATAATCAAAAGCGCCCCTGCCAGCGAAGCAGATGTAATGGCCCATTCTTCCCAGGTTGGCACATAGTGATGCCATGATTCGGGAACGTTCTGTATGGGAATAAATGGGTGTAGCAGTGTTGGGATAACAATTAAAAATCTTTTGAACCAGGCTCCAACAACGACCAGTATTGAAACGATAAAAATTGGCAGTGGTTTTCTTCCTTTTTTAAAGAGCAGTACAATAATTGGCAATATCATGCCAAAGATCTGCACGCTCCAGAACAAAGGTGCATAGCTGCCGCGGAAAAGCGAATGCAAGTGTTCGCCATCTACCGTTTTCATTTTGTAGCCGGGAACCAGGTATTCGTTGATGTTGAAATACAGGTAGATCAGGGAAAGCAATACCAGCAATTTTCCCAAATTGTCGAAATGCTTGTTGGTGATATACTTGCGTAAGTTGTAGTGATTTCGTAAAACAAATGTTACCGCAATTACGCCTGCGCATCCGGCCTGAAATGCGCCCGCAACAAAATAAGGCCCAAAATTGGAACTGTCCCATCCCGCTCTGTATGTAGTCGCGAACAACCATGAAGTAACAGTGTGTATGCCCAATGCGAGCGGAACAACAAGCACAGCCAGTACATTAATGGATTTATGGATGATGGCGTATTGTTTTGATGTGCCTTTCCAGTTGAGTGCAAGAAAAGTGTAGAATCTTTTTTTCCACCTGGGTGATGCTGGTGCGGTATCACGACAAACTGCTATGTCTGGCAACAGCGGGATATATAAAAGCAGGCAGCTTACAACAAAATAAGTCGTAATAACAATTACGTCCCAAAGAATCGGAGACTGTATCCTGCCATATACAAACAAGTGCCAGAAGCGGTCTGGCCGGCCCATATCAACAATAATGATGATCGCAGCAAATGTAATTGCTGCTACTGCTATTATTTCAGAGATCCTTACCAGCGGCGTTCGCCATGCAACATTTGTAAGTTTTAAAATGGCGCTTACAAGCGAGCCAACCAGGCTGATGGCAACGAAAAACACGAAGTTGGAAATATAGATTCCCCACGAAGTGAAATCGCGCATGTCTGTTACAACCAGGCCATGTTTCAACTGGCGATAGTATGCAACTGCACCAATGATAATAACCAGCAACAAAAAGCCAACCCACAATCGTCCCTGAGGCCCGAATTTTCTTGGCATCAAATCCGTTAGTAATTCATTCGATTTGTCCAGCTTTATTTTTATGGGTTCCATTATTTGGTTTTTAAAAAAGATTAAGTGGTACCGGGTTCTACATCCTTAAAAGGAAACTGCCTGTCAACCGGCGGTAAGTAATACACTCTTGGCTTTGTTCCCAGATCTTCTAAAAAACGGTAGCCAGATTTGTCTTTCAGCAACTGGCTCAATCGTACAGTTTCATCACCATTGCTTACCACGTCTTCATTTTCATCGCCAAAATAGAACACACCGTTAGGACAGGCCTGCACACAATCAGGTAATTCATTCTTTGCTGCTTTGGTAGGGCAGAAGTCACATTTTTCAACTGTGCCTGTTACATGCGTGCTGCATGCGGCGTGCTCTTTTATCTCTTTAAAACGCACCACGTTTATCTGGTATTCTGTATCCCAGTTAAATACCCTGGCGGAATAAGGGCAGGCTACCATGCAAAACCGGCATCCGATACAACGGTCGTTGTCAATGCCCACTATACCGTCTGTAAGTTTAAAGGTTGCCCCTACGGGGCACACTTTAACACAGGGCGGATTGTCGCAATGAAAGCATGGCGTTGGCATCCAGTAAGGTGACGCCTTATCCGAATCCTGCATTTTATTGATCTTGATGTAGCTGCGCGTTTCCGGCAGATAGTGCATTTTTGAGCATGCACTCTTGCAACGGCCGGCATTTTTGCATTTGGCAAGATCAATTACCATCACGAATTTTTTACCGGGCACACCTTCACGAACATTGTGTGTTGAAATAAGCGAATCCGGGATCTGGGGATTGATCTCGGAAGAATCTACTTCAACTATTTTTCCATCAGGCGATAACAGCTTTACCGTGTCGCCTTTTTTCTTGCTCGTGTCCTGGGATGCAACTTCCATTATGCCCAGGCCGCCCGCCGCAATGGCACCGGTTATAAGGCCGGTTTTTATGAAGGATCGTCGTGAGTTGCTTTGTTCCTCATCCATATCTTTCATTTTTTTTAATTTGGAAGGCCTGTCTTATTTCTTGAATGTCCGCATGTAATTAACTACGCTCCAAATATCGTCAGCATCCGGTATTTTCTTTTTGAATGCCGGCATCTCATCCCTGCCTTCGCTTATTTTATAGAATAATGCTCCGTCGGATTGGCTTTGAGTTGCTGCTGCAGAAAAGTCACCCGGATGTGTCTTTAATCCACCTGATTTTGTGCCGTCTCCTTTGCCTGTTTTGCCATGGCATGATTGGCAATGTTTTGCCCATTCTGCTTTGCCGGTGTTAATAGATGCAGCATCAGCTTTCACGGGGTTGGCTGTTTTGCTGGCCTTGTCGGGTACGGCCCATGGTTTTTGTTGTTTTTTTGTGAATGCAAGACTTGCAACGGCAACCAGGATTGTGATCAGCAAAATGGTCCTTGTCATTTTTGATTTCATAAAATTGTATTTGGTATTTGAGGAAGAATATTTTGTTTGTTGATTAAAAATTCCACAGACGCGTTATATTAAATCCGATAAGCCACTGTCCATCCTGGTAGTTATTGTTATTATAATAGTTGTTGCGTGATGGTGTGATGTAGCGGTAATTGCCAATAAGCACCTGGAACGCATGTGCACTGGTTACGATCTCTAAACCTGCCGATAAATTCGGATTTGGATTATTGGTCATGTGTTTTGTTATTGGCTGATCATAATTCAATAAGAGATTAAGTGTATTGGATAGTTTTATCTTTCCTGAAAAGGCGATTGCGAAGTGATCGTGATGCATTTCTTTTTCCAGCACGCTTTTGCCATCTGCGGTTGTATCACCGGGATAAAAGCCTTGTACAGTATTAACATGCGTAATGCTTGGTGCTACCTGTATTGAAAATCTGTCAGATATTTTTCTTGCGAAGATCAGCTGGTTGAAAAACATCATTCTGTCGGAAAAGTGCGGGTAAAGTGTTCCTGTTGGGTCGGCTTTTGTATCGATAGAGACATCTCCATAGTAGGTTACGCTCACGGGTATTTTGTTGTCCTGTGTTTGTTGCAGCAAAGCGTATTTTGCATATCCTTCCCATGTTAAATTGTATTCAGTAAAAGATAATCCTACCATTAATTTATCTATAGGAACATAGTTTCCCGCAAGCCTGATATTGGTTCCTGCAAACAAGCCAAAGAAATCCTGGTAGCCATTTTCAATCGTTCCAAAGCGATGCATGAAATCAAGTTCCATTGTGCCCTTAACGGGAACCACAACAGTTTGATTGTCCAATATCCAAATGCTGGCGAATGTTTCTTTTACAGGTTTACTTTTTTTGGGTGTTGGAGTTTGCTCTTCTGCTTCGTGCGCTGTTGTATCCTGGGTAGTAGCTGTACTATCTTGTCCGTATCCGTTTTTCACCAGTCCTGTAAAGCACAGCAGCACCAGCAACGCAACTTTATAAATGCTGCAGTATGTATTTGTGTATGCTTTCATTTGTGCTTTTTTTAGTTAGTTATTAGGTGCGCCATTCTTAATCCAGTCAAGGATCTGTTGAATCTGAACAGGTGCCAGTTTGCCTGTTGGAGGCATTGAGCCGGAATTTACTTCCTGGTACAGTATGCTTTCTGTTGGAATAAGGACGTTTACGAAACCGCCA
This sequence comes from Chitinophagaceae bacterium DXS, assembly GCA_030345135.1. Lineage (GTDB taxonomy): Bacteria > Bacteroidota > Bacteroidia > Chitinophagales > Chitinophagaceae > Danxiaibacter > Danxiaibacter flavus. Next base: position 3,520,873 of record CP128386.1, on the reverse strand, counting down.
GACATAAGAGAATTGTATGATTTGTCTGCCGTTAACGTAGGTTCGTGAGCGCCGCCATGGCAGCCCGAACTGGTACAATTAGCATCAAAAATGGGTTGTAGATCTCCACTGAAGCTAACACTTTGTGGTGGCGCGTTGGGGTCTGCAGGTTTAATTACGTCATAGTAACATCCTGTAGCCAATGCAAGAATCCATATTAAATAAATTTTTCTTGATTTCATAACTGATAATTTGCTTGTGAGCAATCACGCGACTTTAGCAGGATTAAGGCGTATGTTTGAATGCGGCGCCGCACGCAATATTGACGTTATCACCAATGCTGGTCGATTGAATTCCGAAATCAGTAATGGCTAAAATGGAGAACGCCAGGTTAAAACCATAAGTGTCGGATGTGCCCTGATTGGCTTTGCCTGCATAATCCATTTTGGCGGTCACTTCTTTAGTTACACCATGAAAGGTAAAGTCGGCTGTGACGATATAGCCTTTATCAGTTGTGCTTAATTCTACTTTTTTGCTTTTAATAATAGCGAGGTTGCTATCTACATAACCCGCACCGGCTGAGGTTCCAAACGTAGAGAGCAGACAGCCGCCGTCTCTTGCAGGTTCGCTTGTGTTAACGCTGTTCAGGTAAACGTACGCTTCGAAATAAATGCTGTCGGCCTTATCCTCATAAAAGTTGAACGAGTTGAATCCAAAAGTGTTGAATCTACCGGTTAATATAGATACCTGGCCAAGGTAGGCAGTTGACCAGTTGACATTTGAGTGTGCCTTGTCGAAGCTGGTTTTGCCATCACTAAGGCCGATATGGTCTGTTCCGCGTGTTATATCAGACCCGTTGGATCCGCCACTGGGTGGAACAGTATCTTTGTGTGTGCAGGAAATTATGTAGCCCAGCATTGCTATTACCAGTGCAACACTTAGCAGTGAAAGTTTGGTCGTAAGTTTCATTACCTTGGGTTTGAATGTGAAGAAATTAGTAAGGGAGGTGCAATGAAAATCAGGTTTTATGTTTGTTGTTCATCCATTCAAAAACTTCTCTTTCTGTCGCTTTTTTTTGACCGGTTGTTTGTTCGAGAACCGATTTGTTGACAGTTACCAGTTTCCCGTCAGATGTGAGCATCGTTATTTGTGATGCACTGGTCTGTTCCGGGCCGGGGAGGAGCGGAGCAGCAATACCTGCAGTGGCACCTGCAATTAGTGTTGTTTTAATGAACCTCCGGCGGTTGCATTTTTCATTGGGAGTCATACAATAGACTTTATGTGTTATAATTACAGCAATGCAGTTTTATCGACAAGGTGCGGATCAGCCGTGTCGGCTAGTGGGGTAAGACGTTTATGATGCTTATTTTTTCGTGCTTTTGTTTTTCGGGAGTATCGCCCTGAATTTTGACCCGGCAGGCGAGGTAGTGCTTCGGAGTATTACAATCATCTTTTAAAATGTCGATGCTATTTCCGGTTGCATAGTAAAATTAAACCAGTTTTTCGTAATTCGCAACAGGTGTTGAGGGCTTCACATTGATATTTAACGGTAAAACGAAATGACGGAAAGGATCTCAGATAGCAAAACGGACAACACTGAAATAATCAGTTTGTCCGTTTTGTATTGCACAACTAAATCAATTAGCCGCAAAAAGTGTTTTCGAAACAATGGCAGATTGTCTTCGTTCCTTAGTTCGTTTCTGTATATTGTTTATAGTTGTTCAATATCGCCTGCCAGCCATTTTTTTGGAACTCCAGAGGATGTTGATCTTCCGGATCAAATGTTACATCAACATCAGTTTGGTTGCCATCTTCTTTAAAGGCAACATTCACCTTTCTGCCATTTGGCATTGTGTAGGTGAAATTTTCACCGTTAACAATCTCGTTGTAAGTAGCTTCAAAGTCAAAGCCAAAACTTCCATCTTTTGCTTCCATTCTTGCTGCATATTTTCCGCCCACTTTCATATCATTGGATGCTGAAGGGCAGTGCCAGGAAGGATCCGCGAAATTCCATTTTGTAATGTGTTCCGGATTTGTATAATAGTCCCAGGCTTTTTTGATATCTGCATTTACGGTGGCAGAAATTGTTATTTTGTTGCTCATTTTTTATTTGTTGATAGTTAATAATAATTCGTCGAGTTTTTCCAGCGTTGCCTTCATTCCTTGTTCCATACCCATTTGAATAACCTGTTCCAAATCGGAAAGTGATTTGTAGGTTACAATAGTTTCTACTAAAGCATTCTCATTCTTATCAGTGAAAGTTACGAGCCATTCAGCGCGGGGCAGATCTTCATTTATTTCACCTTCTGCGTTGGAGAACGCATCAAGTGCTGTATAGTAGTCGATCGGTTTGATTTTCTGATATTCTGTCAGGCCCCAATATTCAGTGCCGTTTGGTTCTACCATTGCATAATGCCAATGCCCGCCTTCACGAAAATCCATTGATTTGGTTTTTGTGGTTAAAGGCTTTGGTGCAAACCATTGGTCAAGAAGCTCACTTTTGGTGTAGCAGTCCCAAACCAATTGTCGACCTGCTAAAAACTCACGCCTGATGGTGAGTGTATTTTTTTTCTTGTCTGCAAGGAAGTCGAATTGCAAATTTTGCGTCATTTTTTTTGCTTTTTTATAGTGGCTAAAAGTTGGTCGAGCTGCTGGAAGCGGTTTTCCCAAATCTTCCTGAATTGTTCCAACCATTTATCTATTTCTTTCATTTTATCAAGTTCAAGTTGATAATATATTTCCCTCCCCTGATGTTCCTGTTTCACCAATTCACATTCGGTCAACACTCTCAGGTGTTTTGAAATCGCCTGGCGTGTTGTGTCAAAATGCTCTGCGATAGCATTAGGGGTCATTGCCTGTAATGCGATTAAAGCAATGATGGCCCTTCGGGTCGGATCGGCAATGGCTTGAAAAACATCTCTTCTCATTTGCGCATCATTTATGTGAAACTGTTCGGTTGCAAATATATGAGCAACCATTCGGTTTCGCAAATTTTTTGGAATAAATTTTTGTTGATGATGAAGATTTTGTACTTGCGTTACGATTATTAATATAAGAAAGTTTATCGTATTAATTGTTTCCTGTAAGAAAGTCCGGCCAATATCAGGTGATCATGATATTATTTTCAAAAAATTTTGCACAGGAGAAACGCTAACTGAGCCTTTATATTTGCCCCCGGCTTTTGCCTTTAATGCATCGTTTATGACCAAACAAAATGAAGTAAAAATTGCCCATTCTTCCTTTGACTTTTTAGCTGATCTGAAGAAAAATAACAACAGGGAATGGTTCAACCAGCATAAAAACATTTTTATTCGGGAATCGGAAAAGCTGGAAGCTTTTGCTGATGCATTGCTACAGGCGCTAAGCGTGCACGATGCGATAGAAACGCTCTCAGGCAAAAAAGCATTGCATCGTATTTACAGGGATAGCCGTTTTTCGAAAGATAAAACGCCTTATAAAACCGGCTGGAGCGGCAATTTTAAACGCGCCACCAAATTCCGCCGCGGTGGTTATTATTTCCATATTGAGCCGGGCAACAACTTTGTTGCCGGTGGTTTCTGGGGACCAAACAATGAAGATCTGAAACGGGTAAGGGATGATATTGCATTTGACCCTGCACCATTAAGAAAAATTCTCGGCAGCAAATCATTTATAAAGACATTCGGAGCGCTTAAAGGCGAGCAATTAAAGTCTGCTCCTAAAGGTTTTGATGCAAAACATGAAGCTGTTGATCTGCTACGCTACAAGCAATATTTGCTTATTCGCCCGTTTTCTGATGACGAAGTGCTGAGCGCAGATTTTTTAGAGCAGGCAAATCAAACCTATAAGAACATGCGACCATTTTTTGATTACATGAGCGAGGTGCTGACGACTGATATAAATGGAATTGTCTTATAGGGAAATACGCTTTATTCTCCGGGTAACTAACGAATGGCTTTCGCAATTGGCCCGGAAATTGACGCATTCACAACCGTTAGAGCCTATTAATCGTGGTAAGTTTGTAATGTGAATACTGTTAGCATTTATAAATTCCTTATTTATAAAAATTACAAACATGGAAACACAAAAAAAGAACGCGTTGGAATTTTTTATTTCGTTGTATGATTTTCACACCAGTCAATATCACCATGCATTGGAGAATATTCCGGAAGAAAAAACACACGACCGTCTTAATACACAGGCCAATCATGTAGCCTATATTGCGGGTCGAATGGTCTATGAAAGAGAAGCGCTTGCTAAAGGTATACAGGTAAACATTCAACTGGATACAACGAAAGAATTCCAGGGTTTTAAAGGCATTCAGGATGGTGTAGTCTATCCTTCGCTGGAAGAATGCCGCAAAGCATGGGATAAGGTTTCGCCAGCTTTAAAAGAAGGTTTGCAAAAATTGACCGAAGAGCAATTAAACGGAAAGGATCCTTTCGAGATGCCAGGAGGTGATTTTAAATTGTTCGATTCCATAGTTTTCACCATAGATCATGAATCGTATTTTCTTGGGCAGTTAGGTTTGTACAGACGTTTGCTTGGCATTGCTGCCATGAAATTTTAAAGCGTTGAAGGTCGATTCCGTTTTGATGGCCGGAGGTTGTATCAGCATAGAATAATTACTGCAGACAAATATTTTAGCTGCACGCCTGAAAAAGGAAAATGACAGATTGAATAAAATTATTTTTTAGTGAAAGTTATTCAATAGGTTCAAAGCGGCTCTTCATGCACTGCAGAATATCAGGAATAGCGGGCCTTAAAAAGCCGTTTCCGGCGATGAGAGAAAACAGCTTTTTAATTGTCAATTCAATGTCGTTTAGTTAAGAGTTTGTAGTATTTAACACGCATAAAGTATCACGATCAGATCAATATTCGGGAGACCTCTCCTGTCGTCGAGGTGACGATGCGGTTCAAGACCTGAACATTATCATGTACTTGTTGCCAGAGCTGTTGTGATTACTTTTTCTGATAAGCCCGGATCGTCATGTCGACGATAGGAGACATCTTCCAAAATTGACGATGCCTGCCTAACTAAACCACATTGAATTGACAATTATACAAGATGTTATTCGGTTCTCAGGCTCTTAACCGGGTTAGCCAGGGACGCTCTTATCGTTTGAACACTTATGGTAATGAAAGCGATCAACAGCACCACAATGCAGGCAACCGGAAAGATCCACCAGCTGATATTAATCCGGTATGGAAAATTTTGAAGCCATTGATTTAAGAAATACCAGGCGATCGGGGTTGCTATTGCAAATGCGAGCAGTACAAGGAACAAAAATTCTTTTGACAATAGAGATGTTATTTGTGCTATCGATGCACCCAATACTTTTCGTACACCGATCTCTTTACGGCGTTGTTGCATGACAAGTGTAACTATGGCAAACAAGCCTAAACAACTCAATAGTACAGCAATCGCAGCAGATGTAAAAAAGATCTTGCTAAGCCGTTGTTCCTTTTCGTACCACCTTTCCGTATTTTCATTAACATAGGATGGTGTTAAGGTATTATCGGGTTCAATGGTTTTGTACGTTGCCCTGATGGTTTCCATGGTTCGTGCCGGATTGCCGGTTTTTACTTTAACCAGCATATAGCCAATCTGGTTGTGCTTATTCATCGTTAATGTTAAGGGCATCATTTTTTCATTCATGCTGAATAAGTGAAAATCGGGTATAATACCAACGATCGTCCAGTGCGGACCGGAGGTGTCTGTCATTGTTATGCCGAGTGCGTCAGACTTGCCGAATTGTTTGGCCATGCTTTCAGTAACAACTACATTTCCATCTGTTGCAGTCGAAGTGTCTGAAGTAAATTCGGGTGTAAATTCCCTGCCGGAAATAAGTTTAACTCCAAGTGTTTTCACGAAATCGTAATCGACCGTAAGCAGGTTGGTGAATATCTGTCTGCCTTCATAGTCAAAACCCATAGCCATTGTGCTTTGACTATGATCCAGGCCAATGCCTATATTTCCGGAGCTGCCTGAAATGCTGACTACTTCGGGATTTGATGCGAGGCTTGCCCTTAGTTGCCTGATATAAGCAGAACTGTTTTCTTTATTTTTTATAGGGATGCTTATTATATTTTCCTGTTCAAACCCAAGCGGTGCTGCGCGCAGGTGGTCAAACTGCCTGTAAATAATAAAAGTGCCGCATATCAGCAGGCTGGCCATGACAAACTGAAAAGTAATCAGGCTGTTGCGCAGATATACTGAGCGGTTCACTGACACTTTGCCTTTTAGCACTTCCACTGTTTTGAACCTCGATACCATCCATGCAGGATAGCCTCCGGCCAGGAATGATACCAGCACCACGCCAGCCATAACGCTTACAATAACGGCAGGCTGGATGAGTGTTGTAAGTTTTAGCTTTTCAACAAACAAGGCATTAAATGGAGTAAGTAAAGGATATGATACCGCAAGCGCGATAACAAGCGCTATCAGGCAAAGCATAAAACTTTCCACCCATAATTGTAGAAAGATCTGTTTTTTGCCGGCACCGATTGTTTTGCGCACGCCTACTTCGCGCGCACGTGTAAATGCACGAGCCACGTTGAGATTAATAAAATTAAAGCACGCAATCACAAGTACGAGAATAGCTATAAGTACAAGCGTATACAGGTATGGTTTGCTTACTGTGCCTCCTGAACCGATTTCCTGGTCGAAATGCAGGCTGGTAAAAGGTGCTAGTTTGAACGCAAACATGTCGCCATTTTCATCTTTGCGGAAACCACGTTTTGTCAGATCTTTTTCATCTGCCAGATGAAATTGCTTAACCATATTGCGAAGGCCATTTTCTACCTGCTGTTGTGTTGTATTTGGATTGATCTGCACATATACGGGATGATTCTGGTTGTTCCAGTTGTTTTTATTACTTGCATAATCGCCGCTCAACTCCATGCGGGCAAGTATATCGTAACGAAGCGTTGAATTGTCCGGAAAATCTGCTAATACCGAAGAAACTGCGAGCTCCTTCCATTCGCCTGATATTTTTACCCTGACCAGTTTGCCAACCGGATTCTCGTTACCAAATACTGCGCGCGCAGCTGTTTGACTGATTGCCACGTCGCCAATTCCTGCAAGTGGTGCGTTCGCGTTACCATTTATCACAGGAAAAGTAAACATGCTGAAGAAGTCGTTGTCAACCAGCAGAATGTTTTTATCCACTTCCTTTTCCTTGTACATAATACCCGTGCCGCCATAAATAACACCTGTTGATTTAATAATACCGGGCACATTTGCTTTCATCGACGGTGCTGCGGGATAGGACATTGTGCCGTTTTTTTCATCGCCCGTTGCTGTGTGGCTTAAAGCATAAACTTTGTATAGCTGCGGAGCGTTCTTATGAAATTTGTCGTACGAGAACTCGTAGTACACAGTTAATGAAAGCAGTATACAGCAAATAAAAGCAACAGAAAGGCCAGCTGTATTGATGAAGGCGTTTAACCTGTTCTTGGTAAGATTGCGCCACGCGGTTTTAAAGTAAGTGCCAAACATAGAGACAAGTATTTGATTGCCGCAGTAAAGCAATCCATATTGGTGCCGTTTTTGTAAGTTATTGACACGCAGATGGTTGGGGCTATCCAAGATTTTAAATTGTTCGTTTTTGATACAAATGGTGTGCGCTGATAAACATTGCGTCTAAGATCAGAAATGCCCAGAAATTTGCTGATCAAAAAGTTATACGGTGCTTTGTGAGTAGATAGCGGGTTTATTTCCTGTGGTTGTCCTTTTATTCGTTTGCGCCAAAAGAGTTTGTTTAGGGAATTCAATTGAATATCGAGGCTGGCTTTGAGTTAAAAAATCATTAGATTGAAGACCGTTGTGTACTTTATTTAAGCAGCGGTTTTTATAAACATGTTTGCTACCGCTAGTGCAATCAATGAATTAAGATGTTAAATCGTTCCAATATCTGCTATAAAGATTGGATGTTCTCAATAAAGTATCATGGTCTCCAACCGTTGTTATAGTATTATTTTCTAAAACATAAATTCTATCACAAAGAAATTTTAGAACATTCAAACGGTGGGTAATAAAAATAATTCCCATATCATTTTTGAGTTTCGCTAGTAAGTTTAAAACAAACCTCTCACAATGTCTGTCCATTCCGGCGGTCGCTTCATCAAGGATTAGAAGTTGAGGTTTTTTATATAAAGCTCTGGCAAATGCTATCAGTTGTCTTTGGCCTCCAGATAAATTTAAGCCCTCCTCTCCAACCAGGGTAAAAACAGATTGGGGCAGAATGTCAAAAAAAGGACTAAATCCATGTTGTTGTAAGAACGTAATAACAGCCTCTGTATTGTTAATAGCCTCGTCAAAGGCAATGTTTTCTAAAACTGTTCCATTAAAAATGTGAATGATTTGCGGAACTACTAAACAAGAACTTCGCCAACTAGACAACTGAACGTCTTCAAGGGGTAACTTACCATTAACCATAAATTCCCCACTTTCTGCCAGATAATGCCTTTGAATGATTTGGGTAAGTGTTGATTTACCAGAACCGTTGTCACCCATGATGGAAATAATTTCACCTTTTCTCACTAAAAATGAAACATTTTTTAATATGGGAGGGCTTCCTGCAAAGCGAAAATTTAAATTTGCCACAGATAACGAGTGAAATAAACTTAAATCAGATTTTGACATATCCTTTTTTTCAGGCTCCGAAGCAGCAAATTCAAACATTCGGTCAAATGCAACCACAGCCTCGTTTATCGATATACTCATTAATGCTAGATTTGCAACGGCGGGTAACAATGTACCGCACATGCCTAGAATAGCTAAAAGCTCACCTGTTTTGAGATGCTCGTTTAAAACCTGAGATGTTGAAAACAAAAGAACACCGGTTAGAAATAGGATACCAAATCCGTTAGCAGAAAATGAAAGACGAATTTTTATTTTTCCGAGATCAAGCTGTACATTTTGGTAATCCCGGTAAACAGCTTTGTTTTTGTTAGCAAATAGGGTCTGTTTGTTGTAGCTTTTGATTGAATCTATACCTTGTAATGTAGATATATAATTGGCTTCTACACTGGCATAATTATGCATTATAGTTTTTTGTTTTTCATTTATCTTTTTATTAAAAGCGTAAATAATAGAAAAGAATACAGGCATTGATAAAAGGCTGGCTACACCAACTTTCCATGAGTAAATGCACATAAAGGCAATCGATGTTATAGAAACCAGAACATCGATAATAGCATTACTAGCTAATTGATTTATTGCTTGTTGAATACGCGAAGTGTCATTCAAGCGTGCAACTAGTTCTCCAATCTTGCGTGTATCAAAAAATAGCTTTGGTAGTTTCAAGAGATGGGAATAAAAAAGATCAATGACTCTCGTATTGAAGTCCCTGCTATGTTTTAGGAAAAAATATTGACGCAAAACAGAAAATGCTTCTTTAAGTAAAAGCAATACACATACCAATGTAATACTCACAGTTAACGTAAGGAGGTCTCTTTTCGGAAGGATATTATCAACAAGCCGCTGCGAAAAAATTGCTAAGGTTAGTGATAAAAGGGATATGGCAATACCTAATGCAGTGGCAGCAAGCAAGAGGGGGACATCATCTTTTAATAACAGCTTCAACCATTGACGCTTAGCGGTTTTAACGTCTGCTGATTTTTTGAATTGGTCATTTGGAAAAAGAAACAAGCACACGTGTGTGGTCCAAATTTTTTCCAGTTCTGGCAGGCTAATATGTGCCATTCCGCGAGCGGGATCTCCAATTATAAAATAATGCTGACTTTTTTCGGTTACCGTGCCATAATAAACAACATAATGGTACGAGTTTTCATCTGGCTGGACATGTAGGATACAAGGTTCATCGGTATTTAGCAGTCTATCCAATGATATTTCGCATCCTTGAACGTCAAAACCTAGTTGTTTGGCAGCCTGATATAATCCCAGCAGTGTCGTGCCTTTAATGTAAGTACCACTGAGCTTACGGATATTTTCCAAAGTGTTAGAGCCTCCATAATATTTAATAATTGATAGTAGACAGGCAACGCCACAGTCGGATTGTTCTTGTTGAAGAACGATTTGATATTTATTTAGCATTGATCGCGTCTATAATGTTTTCAATTTTAGTTTCTCCCATTATCTTCCTAACTAAATTATGCTGTGCGTTGTATATGTAAAATGAAGGGACCGTATTTGAACCAAATTTTCTAAAGAATACGTTGTTTGTGTCTAATCCCAGAGTAACAAAGGGCAGGCTATCTAATTTAAATGTTGACATAAAGCCCGCGGCATCTGTCAAGTTAGCAGCTGTAATTAATAATAAATGCGCACTCGTCAATGTGGTGCTATGAGAAACAATCTGTGTCGCCATATACTGACAATGTTCGCATTCCGGCGAAAAATAGTTTATAATGATGGGTTTGTTTGTAAAAACGTTGCCACCATAGGGAAAGTAGAAGGGCAAGTCCGGTAGGCTTTTCGTTTCCTGCCACACTCTGGCCTTAATAGTTTTGATTTGGTAAACCTTATAGCCAAAAACGAGTAGTAACAAGAATACGCCGGTGATTATTGCATAAAAAAATACGGTTTTACCATTTGTCATTTCATTAAGAATTAAGAGTAGGAAATTGTTAAAAACACTGCTATTAACATCAATAATAACAGACCGGTAAGGTAGGAGCAACAAAATATTCGACACGCTTTTTTAATAGATATCCCGTAGGTAATAGACAGGAGGGGCGCTTCCTAAATAACAATACAATAATTCCCAAAGGTTTAGAGTTTGCAAAGGATAGAATAACGACCTTGGAGTTTCAGTATTGCTTAAATTCATCAGGGACAACGGTATGAAATTCAAGTCGGTTATTACGGTTGGCCCGTTTATGTTGAGCCACATAAAACGTATGAACAGAACTGGAATAAAAACCAGCTCTGCTTTTAAACAAATATTAAAATTACTTCTAAGGCTATTTTTTTCAATACCAATCAAACAGCCGACGGTTATAGAACATGAATTATATAAAATTTTAGCCAATAATAAAAAAGGAATAGAAGCATAACCGAGCCATATCCAATTTGTTGTTTGTCTAAAGGAGTCGGTGATTCTTTCCTGATCTAATATGTTTGCATAGGTACTAATAAACAAATCCTGCGTGAAAAAAATTGACTGAATTAAATAGGCAAAAGCAACAGTTATTGTAGCAAGCACAAAAAAGAATAATAATTTATTCATGTTCAATAGATCTCTATACATACCAACTCGGTTGTTTAAAATCATTTTGGTTCTGACATTGTTATTCAACGCATATCGCCAAGCCAAAAAAGTTTAGATTTAAATCGTCTGCAAATGCTTTTTTTATTTGCTTTCATATAAAGCCAGGCCCCAATTGAAATAAGACTCAATCCTACATGTCCTATGATCAAATACATGTTTTCATTAAAACAGTAGCCAATAGCTATTGCAAATGGAAAAAAGACAGCGATAAAAACTTGTGAAGTGGTGCCCTTCAGATTGAATAAAGAAAGCTTTACTTCGAAAAATTGCAAAAAAGAAATCAATATGCCAAGGCTAACAAGAGCAACGGAGATATTTAACCAACAAAGTAAAAATTTTAGGTTCAAGTTTTTTAATAAATGCATTGAAAATAGTGTAATAATAAAGTCAATCAAAAGTGCTGGTATTATAAGCTTAAAATAGCTGTCCACATATTTTTCAAATGAATTATTAGTTATGGATATAGTAATTGCAGTTGTTTTTAGTATGCCCCATAGATTATTAAAAATATAAGTGAATAAGTACAATGGACATCCGACAAGAAAGAGGACAGTTATCTTGGTAAATTCAGGCACTTTGGGTGCTATAAAAAACATGAATACTGTTTTTGCTGTAATTGCAAGAAAAAATAACCGCCTAAATAAAAAATTTGTCATACTTATCTTCACGTATGAACATTTGTTAAGTAATGGGATCGTTACATCTACATTTTCAAGTTGATATAACTTTGCGGAGTAAAAGCAAAACCAAAGCGCTAATAAAAGTAGATCTAATCCTAAAAACAAGAAAAAGACTGCTGGAAAAGACGATGAGAGAAAAATGCCAATTAGAAGGCAAGCAAATATAGACAGTAATAACATTTTATAAACTTTGTTCCCCCAACTAATCGCATTGCCTAAGTTTTCCGCGACTAAAAATCCAAATGAAAGAAAAAGGAAATGATTAAATGAAATTTCTAATGTTGAATACTGGCTTAAAGAACAAAACAAAAGAACATATATTGTCAACGCTGCGACTACTGGCCTTGTCAAACTGAATGCAACAAGATCAATTAGTGCAATTTTATTTTTTGGTATTGGATAGTGACAGCTAATTGGAGCTTGTTTTATGACATAAAATGGAAAGAATTTCAGTAAAATAGGTATGACTAATATTGCCCATTGATTGATTTGTAGCAATCTATCCGGATTTAGATCTATCTTGCCAAGATGTGCCTCGTCAAATAAAATTGCAGTGAGGTATGCATATAAACCAACAAATAAAACAGTGAAAAATATAATTAACAGTCTTTTCCAGTTTTGAGGAGAATAATATTCCCGCATTTTCCACTGCCATATAAATAGAAATATTTTCATCAGCTAGATTATTTTATCAAGGGCAATATTATTTTCAGCTTTGGGGCTTAAATACTTCAAAAGACTAGTACCAAGATCGTTCTTTGAATTGTTTTTAAATATATCGAGCGTGTCATTAAATACAAGTTCCCCCTGTTCCAAAATACCTATGTTTGTAGCGATCTGGTCAACATATAAAAGGTCGTGAGAAGAAATAAGAATTATTCTGTTATTTGTGCGATATTTTTTAATTAGAGAGCAAAGCCTTGCACACGCACTGGGATCAAGATTTGCGAAGGGCTCGTCTAGTAACAAAAGCTGCGGCTTATTTACAAGCGCCGCACATATTGAAATTTTTTTCTTCATCCCTGAAGAAAAAGTTTTGATACTTTTCTTGAGTTTTTCTTTGTCGTCAAAAAAATAATCAAAAAGGTTTTGTATTTGTGAATGTAATTCTGTTTCGCGCATGCCATAAAGCAATCCAACGAAATGCAAGTAATCGTAAGCATTTAGCTCTTCGATTAATTGATTATATTGACTTTGCAGGCCTATCGTCTTTTTTAATGATAATTCGTGTTTTGCAAAAGTTTTGCCGTCTATCAAGATGGCGCCTTCTTCAGGTTCTGTAAGGTTTGCAAGTAAGTTGATGATTGTGCTTTTACCCGCACCGTTACTTCCAAGCAAACAATAAATGCTGTCTGACTGAATATCAATATTTAGATTCTTAAATACAATATTTGATTTGAATTTTTTTGAAATATCTCGTAACGTTATGTGCATAAAAAGGGGCAGTTTAGTAAGGCAATAAAATAGGTTTACTTTTTAGACTTTCTTTTTTTAGAATATCTTCCAAGTAGAGCAATCAGAACCACAAAGAGTCCCATAAATAATCCGGCGTTACTAGTCATTATTATTTTTTTTATCCTGAAAATCAGGTGATATTTAAAAAAAATCAGCTCATTAGAATTGTCTATTAATAAATATTTCGACCCAGGTGTTTAGATATTCAACATCATATCTCTTTCTACGCAAGAAACTTTTTTTCTAACAATAATATTACCATAGTATTATAATTGCTCTTTGCATAACGCAGGCTCATAATATTATTAGCCGCTGAGATATGATGTTGATTTTACAAACGCTGCTCTAGTCCGCGGGAGTTAATAGCATACAACCAAATGTTGTCAATCCACCAACAAACGGATTAAATCCAGCTGCAATTCCAGCGGCAAAGCCCATCGCCATGCATCCTGTGTTTCGGTTCGTTCTTGTTAATCCACCGATAATTTTTTCCATCTCCTGAACATCTAAAGTTCTAAAATTCATTGTTTCATGATTTTAATTTTAATAACCTATTTATAATCGAAAATTGCGGGCAAGGTTATATAGCCCGCAATCTCCGCCAGCCCTACGCTAAGGTTTGGAGATTCAGCGTCCTTATTTATTTTTTCTTTGGGGTCAATCAAGGAAAATTCCCGCAATTTGTAGCTACCAAATATGATTTACCTAATAAGGTGGATATTTATTGATTGATCAGTTCGTGCAAGGTTGTTTTCCCGCAAGCATGAAGTTAGAACGATAAAGTTTATATGGGTGTTCCAAAAGTTCTTTTAAATAACCCCAAAACACCATCTTTCGTAAGTTTAAGAATCTGGTTGTCCTACGGCCCAAATTGGGATGATAGATCTTTTGAATGAATCTGAAATTTCGACAAGCTATTTTGAAGCAATGCCCGTTTAGACTAACAGGCTACTTTGAGGATCTTCAACATTTAGTAAGGCAAATACTTTTTCTGATACGATGCAATTTGATAAACAAAAAGGACAAAGTGAATATTTCAGCTTTGTCCTTTTGTTTGTCGGAAACATAAATGGTGCAATAATTTCTTATTCAGTCAATACGATCCCCTGGTGTTTTTGCAGTTGTAATTCTTTTTTTGGTGTTGCGATAAGCTTGATGTTTTTTCCGGGTACATCTCCTTGTAGCTGATTGTTTGCAACTTCTATTGTTTTGCAATATTCAAATGTCAGCATATGCTTTCTGTAATGAAATGGCTGGAAACGCGTTGAGCGGATGATGGTGTTATTATTAAAATGTAAACCTGCTGCTGATTTTGCATAAAGCACGGGGTAATCAAAAGGATGGAATGTATTGTTTTCGATGCGTATGTTCCTGTGAAAAGGTTTGTTTGCGTCAGGCCTGGGTATTTCAGGGTCAATACTTATGATGCCTTCACAAAACTGGTACAATGAAGTAAGACATAGATCATTGAAAACATTGTTACGTATGGTTACATCTTTTACAGCGCCTGATTCGTACCAGCCGTTTGCATCACCCGGAATCAAAATGGCGGAACCGCTTGATTCAAATACATTATTTTCTATGATTACTTTACCAGGTGTCGAAATCAAAATACCTCTTGCCCGATTGCTTCCAAAAAAACTGTTTTTTATCAAAACATCAGGTGTGCAGGTCAGGTTTTCCAATGCATCGCCTTCTATAATAGTTGCGGGAACAGGTTTTGAAAAACTTATCTCAAATTCTTCCGGACTATTTAAATGAAAAGATTCAACCTTGCCGGTATCAATTGTGTTCATTGCTTCATTTTCAATAAAACCAATTGTTTCTCCTTCTCTTGCCCAGGTAAAACCGATACTTTGCTCATGCACAAATCGACAAAGAAGCTTTGTATCACTCAATTTTTTCATGATGCGTACGGAAGTACCATGCACATTTACCGGGTCATCCATCAGTGATAAAAAACGACAGCTGTCAATGGTTAACTGGCCGTTGCAATTTGAAAAATGCATACCGTCATCATGTCCTGAAAGTATCCTGTTTTTGACTGCATTGGGAACAACATTCACCCGCTTAAAATAAAGATCACCCGAATACTGTGATAATATACCCAGGCCTGCGCAGTGATATAAATTCATATTCTCAATAACAACATTGCGGCTGTTAATGATAAATGTTCCAGCATGATCTCTTGCACTGTGCCGCAACACCAGCCAGTTACCCTTAAGTGGTTTGTGTTTGCCAGTATACTGCAGACGCACATAGCCTTGTTTTAATTCTATGGCTTTATAATTTTTGAAGTTATCGCCCATGCAGCCTGCATCCCCGGTTTGCGATGTTACCTGTTTTGTATTGTTGTCAAACTCCATTGATCCCCACCATTCGCTTTTCCATCCTTCGCCAACAAACACCAGTTTGTTGTTTTCTATGACATAAGGAGATTCAAACGCATTAATGACGAGGTCTATATAATCATCTGTAGCTTCAGCTATTTGAGCCTGGGCTGTTAAAGGAATTTCCCAATCAATATTTACATTACGGATAGTGATGTTTTTACTGCTGTCGATAGTAAAAGGCTGCATCCTGTCATGAAAAATAAAATCGGCCTTGTTGCAGTTTATTTCAAGCTTATTGAAGCCTTCTATCAGTATAGGGCATCTTCTGAGCGGGATAACATCTGTATTGCTTTCATAATATAACTTCTCAGTTACATATTGTGGCCAGAAATCGTACCGGCCTGCGGGAAATATCAGTACCGGGTCTTTCTTTGTTTTGCAATCATTCAATGCTTTTAAAACATAAGGCACTGCATTTTGCCTGGAGCCGGCCGTATACCCGTAATCTGTTATGCGAATGGTGTCCTGAGCCTGGCCTGTGGTTCCATATAGTAGAGCTGCCGATATAAAAGCGATTAAGCTGAATTTCATAAATAGACATTTACAACCGAAAAGATCGTAAGCTAAATGATTGGTTGATGTAATTGATGTTGCCGGTAATATTTATTATTGAATAATGTATTTTTTATGTTCGATCCGTCGCCATTGTCCATCTGGAGATTGTTTTCAAAGGCAAAACTATTTTGGTGTAAGCCGAATCCTTATGACAGCAGTTACATAAGTAAAGTTTTCTTGTGATTACCGGTAAGAGTGATAAGACAGTGGCTGACTCGCCGTATCATTTGATCATTAAAAAGCGGCAAAATGTATGGTTTTTCATAGTAATATTTGAGTAATTGGATATCTTTCCAATTACGATCTTCTACCACATGAGGACGTACCTGGTGATTGCCGTGAAGCTTGCATGCTGCTGAAGAATCCGGATAATAAAAATTAAAAAAATAAACACAATGAAAAAAGTAATTATGCCGATTGCGGCGGTACTGATTATTATTCAATTTTTTCGTCCACAAAAAAACATTTCGGCTCAAGTGCAGGCTAATGCTATTGAGCGGCATTACACCGTTCCTCAGCATGTAAGTACACTCTTAAAGACTGCGTGCTACGATTGTCACTCCAACAATACCAGCTATCCCTGGTATAACAATATGCAGCCAATTGCGTGGTGGTTATCAAGTCATGTAAATGAAGGCAAAGAGGAGCTGAATTTTGATGAGTTTAACCTTTATACAGTAGAGAAGAAAAAGAAAAAACTCCACGAGATAGCCAAAACGGTCAAGGAAGGAGAAATGCCGTTATCGTCGTATACGCTTGTTCATACGAACGCAAAGTTGTCAAAGCCGCAACAGGACGAAATAAGCGAATGGGCAAGCTCATTGGAAAAAGAAATTCGATAGAAAAGAAAATAATGTTTTGTCTCCAAAACCGTCGCGATCTGCCGCAAGTTTACAAGAACAAATGTTCTTGCTTTATCAGTGCATAGCAGTTGATATGAAAAAGTGCAAAAATGGATGTCATAAAAGCGATACCAGATAATGCTGACTCAATTAAATGGCAACCAAAATAAAAAATAAGTACATGAAAAAAATCTGGATTCTTTTCACATTAACCCTGTTGATGCATTTTACACAAAACCTCAACGCACAAACAAAATCTGCTATCCGGTTTGGGTTAGTGACAGATATACAATATGCAGATGCAGACAGCAGGGGGAGCCGGTTTTATAGGAACTCATTAGCAAAACTCAAAGAGAGCATTTCCTTTTTTAATCAGCAACATCTCCCTTTCATGCTGAACCTCGGCGATGTTACTGACCGCAACCCGAAAGATCTGGATACTGTACTAAGTGAGTTGAACGGATTTAAAAATCAGGTATATACAACGCCGGGAAATCATGACTATAGTGACATTGCCAATAATCAGGCTTTGTATAAGAAGCTGAACATGCCGGACGAATATTATTCATTTAGAAAGGGGAATTGGCGTTTTATCATGCTAAATACTAATGAAGTGGCTTCTTATTCAAATATTTCAGGGACCTGGAAACAAAAGGAGTATGAAGAGATGACCAGGACAATCAAAGAAAGAAATGGGAAAAATGCCGAGGAATACAATGGGGGTATCAGCAGCAAGCAGTTGCTCTGGCTTGAAAACCTTCTTGATCTTTCACAACAGAAAGGTGAGGAGGTGTTGATATTCTCGCATCATCCGCTGGGCTGCGCAGAAGGGCTCACTGCATTGAATGACCAACAAATAATAAATCTGATCTCTAGTTTCAAATGTGTAAAAGCAGTTATAGCCGGACACCACCATGCCGGCGCTTTTTGTGAAATCAATGGAATACCCTGTATCGTTGCGGAAGGAATGGTAGAGACGGAAGCACAAAATTCATACGGAGTTATAGAACTGCATCCAGCCAAAATAGTTCTTAATGGTTATGGCAGGATGACTTCCCGGACTATTGAAATAAAATAACTATTCGCAAACACCAATTGTATTGCCGGCTGTGAATTACGCAGCCGGAATTTTGGTTATGTAAACTACAGCTTTACAAAAGTAATAAACGCCTTAAATCAGGCCAGCTTATTCATTTTACGCTGTTGCCTAAATTGCAAAACAGAACCAACGATAAGCAAAATTAAAAGTAACAGCAGTGTTTTTGCAATTAATGGATCTTTAGGTCCATGAGCCAAAGGATGTCCTGCAGGAATACGGTTAAATGTTTCATTTACGGTAGGAATTATCGATAAGAAGAAACTGAATGACAGAAAAAACGTTTCGATATAACGTGCCCGGTTGTTTCCTGGCTTTTTTGCATGTAAAAAATATGCCACCGATATCAAAACCACGATTAATAGCGCAAGAATATGTCCCGGATTAACACCCTTAATACTTGATAATCCAAGGGCTGTCAGTGAAGTGATAAGCGTAAAATAAAAATAGATTTTGCCCGGCAGTTTGTTCAAGTCTATTTTACCGCTCCTGATAAAAGCAATAACTGCCGCAATAATCGCAATAACACCAATGGCTGTGTGAAAGATCCCTAATTTGGAAAGTCCCATTTTTATAAATTTTAGATTTGATTGTTCATGTTAACAACGCAAAATTGCAACGCAAAAAACAGGACTGTTTTATAAATCAGATCAATGATTTGGTAATTTGGTTCAAGTACAGCACAAACATCTCAATCTGTATACTAGTACTTATTTTTTAAGCCTTAAGCGGTAATTGGTGGGAGTAATTTTATATTTATCATGAAAGCTTTTGGTGAAATTGGCGAGGTCGTTAAATCCGCATTCAAAGGCAATATCGGTTATGCGTTCATTAGAAATCGCAAGCAGTTCGGTAGCTTTTTCCAGCCTTTTGTTTTTAATATAATTGGCCGGGGAATCATCATATAATTTTTTAAACTCTCTTTTAAAGGAAGAAACGCTTAAGTTGGTTTTTTGTGCCAGTTCGTCAATATTTATTTGCAGAAAAAGGTTTGCTTCTACAATTTGTTTGAATGTATAAATAGTTGGTGAAAAAAGTTGGGATAATATCACTTGTATGGTTTCAGCATCTTGTGTCTGAGCTAACAAAAGGATGATTTCTTTTAATTTTAAAATCAAAATTTCATCATTTACCAAAGAAGGGTTTTCAAAATAAAAGAGTAGACCTTCAATATATTTTTGAATTAAAAAATCATTATTTATTTTTCCGCTTGACTGATTGGTCACTTTATTGCTCGGCTGAAAAACCAAAGGCAATTCTCTTTCATAAACTTTCTTTAGTATATCCGGATGAAAAGTAACGATCACAACTTCACCCTTGCCCTTAGCACTTGTTTCATGTATTTGTTTCCCTGAGTTGATGCAGTTTAGCAATAATGCCTGATGTGTAGGAATATCTATTTGATGATCTCCAGACTGATATTGCATCTCGCCACCTAACATATATAGAAAGCAGGCTTGTTCTGCTTCGGGAAAGGTATATTCGAAAGGAGGTGTCAATACTATTTTTTGCAGGAATTGCTTTCCAAACAAATCAAATTTTTTATAGTCAATAACCATTTATCTCAATATGCTTTTAACTGAATGCGCAATCCTCATTCAACACTATGCCAAATGTAGCAAAATGTTGAATGAGGCAATGTTGTAAACTTCCTGTTGGAAAAAGTATTGATCTGATCCTGTGATCAGGATACAAGATGCGCTTCTGAACTGATGGGCAGAGCCAATACTTTGGAAATTAAACAGTTCTTTTCGGCTTCCTTTGTAACTGCTTCAAATTCCTCGGCACTAATGCCTGGTACATTTCCCGTGATAGAAAGATGTACACCTGTAATCCCTGCACCATCCATTGATACAGTAGCTTCAGTATCCAATGACGTTGGATCCAATCCTTTTCCCGTTAATGCAAAGCTGACTGCCATTGTAAAACATCCGGCATGTGCTGCTGCTAATAGTTCTTCAGGATTTGTACCTTTTTCTTCACCTGTGAAACGAGTTTTAAAACTGTAATTTGTGTGGTTTAAAATTTCGCTTTGCGTAGTTAATTCGCCCTTGCCTTCTTTTATACTACCTGACCAATGTGCTTTTGCTGTACGTTTCATTTTTTATTTTTTACGTTTTACTGTCATTATTGACAATGCAAAATTGCACTTCATAAAAGAGAAAGATTTTATGGATCAGGCCAATAATTATGAGATTTAGTTCAGTTTTAAGTTGCGCATATTTTTCTAACAAGGTTGATGAATCAATCCATACATCTCTTAGTCAGGCTGTATTGCTTTTCCAAAATCTCCCTGTGTTCTTCTCCCCAAAGTACCGTTTACTCAATAACAGGTATGATTGATTTTTCCAGGCGGTAAGTTCATATTCCACTTTTAAGGGTTGCCAGACATAAATTTTCTTTGAAATAATATTGAGCTCATATTGGAATCTGACGGAAGTATTGTTCGGGAACTGAGTTGCCTCTTCAATATTTAAGGAAATTATCTTTTCTGAAACTTTTCGGCTTGGTCCATAATTCAGGTTCACAAGGAGTGTGACACTCTATAAAAGCAAAAAGCCCCTGATAAAAGATTCTTTATCAGGGGCTTTAAAAGTCGGGAAGACAGGATTCGAACCTGCGACCCCCTGGTCCCAAACCAGGTGCGCTACCGGCCTGCGCTACTTCCCGGGGCCCTTACTGTTGTAGAGGGGGTGCAAAAGTAAGGGGCGGGTTTGATTCAACAAAATATTCTTTTAATTTTTTTTAGGAAGAAAGCTTAAAGCCTAAAGCTCAAAGCCTAAAACCTGATAATCAGGCTCCTTTTGGCTCGGTTTTATAAAGAATATTTTTTATTTGGATTAATACTTACAAGTGAGTCTCGTTGTCTTATTCGCGACAGTAATCCAGTTTTAAGCTTTAGGCTTTGGGCTTTAAGCTTAAAACCGCCTAAGCCTTCGCCTTCGGCTTTGTGCTGTCTGCTTGTTCTACCAACTTTACGTTTTTCAATTCAGAGCCGTCTCTGATTTCATCTGTGGCAGTTTTAATAATCTGATCACCGGGTGTTAGCGCGCCAAATACTTCCACTTTTCCGTCTGCCTCACGGCCTTTCTTCACATCAATCCATTGCGCTTTGTTGTCTGCAACTTTTACCACAAATATTTTTTCGGTGGAGTTAACTACCGCTGATTTAGGAACAATAAAGCTGCTGTCGTTTGCTGGTAGAGGAACATTTACTTCCGCAACCATTCCCGGCAGCAGCCTTTTGTTGTCGTTCATAACATCCATTTCAACCCTTTCGGAGCGCAGGCGGGTATCCAGGGCTCCCGCCAGCCTGTTTACTTTGGCGTGGAACTTTTCATTTGGCAAAGCCTTTACGCTAAAGGACACATCGTGCTGATTCTTCAAAAATCCGGTATATGCTTCCGGCACAGATACCACGAGACGCAATTTGGTTTGCTGCTGAAGCGTAAACATGGGCAATTCCGAGCCTTTTCCTGCCGGTCCTACATAGGCGCCTGTATTTACATTACGCGCGCTTATAACGCCGCTAAATGGCGCGCGTATTTCAAGATAATTTCTTGTTTGTGCTATTTCTTTGTAGGTAGCCTTCGCAGCCTCCAGTTGTGCATAGTCAGCATTCTTTTTGGCCATCGCCTGGTCAAGATCATTTTGAGAAATGGTTCCCGGTGTCTGGCTGGTTTCATATAAACGGTCGTAGTTGGCCTTGCTGGCAAGATAGATTGCTTCCTGCGCTTTTAGTCTTGATTCAGCTCCCGCCAACTGAGAGGTGATTTCCGGAGCTTCCATCACCGCCAGTAGTTGACCGGTTGCAACCTGTGAACCAACGTCCACATATAGTTTTTGCACAAAGCTGCTCACTTTTGCGTACAAGTCAACCTGCTGAAAAGCGATTAACTCTCCCGGTACTTTAAGATTTGAAGAAAGTGTTCCTTTTTGTAACGGGAATGATTCTATTGCAGGGGCTTCTTCTTTTGGCTTTGCATTTTCTGCCTCGGTTTTTCCTGCTGAGGATGAACAGCCGGAAAGCACGGCAGTTGTAAATGCCGTACCGATGAATAATGTTGCAAGAGCTCTTTTATTGTAATGTGTTTTCATTGTCAGCGATATAAGTTATACGTTTTAAGTTATACGTTCTACGTTTTACGTTGTAAGTCTTACGTTTTACGTTTTAAGTTATACGCGAAGCCTTGTTGTTGTGTTGCTCGTACGTATAACGTATCACGTAAAACTTATAACTCACTTCTCGTAGAGTGATGGAATATAATGTTTGCTCTCTTTATCTTCCGGATCAAGTGATACCGATTCTGTTGAAGCTTTGCCCTGTACCCATGCAAATATCAACGGCAACATAAGCAATGCTGCAAAGGTAGATGCAATAAGTCCGCCGATTACGGCGCGGCCCAGCGGCGCAGCCTGGTCGCCACCTTCACCTAGTCCGCTCGCCATCGGTATCATACCCACTACCATCGCCACGCTCGTCATCAGGATCGGACGCAAACGTAAAGCTGCAGATTCACGTGCCGATTCAAGTGCATTTCCATTGTGCATTCTCAGGTGTTCTGCATTGGTGATCAACAGCACCGAGTTGGCTATCGATACACCCACAGACATGATCATTCCCATGTATGACTGCAGGTTCAATGTAGAGCCTGTCAATTTCAGCAACAGCAAAGATCCGACTAAAACTGCAGGTACTGTTGACAATACCACAAGTGATACTTTAAATGATTGGAAATTAGCCGCCAACATTAAAAAGATTACTATAATAGCTGTCAATAATCCTGATTGAAGACTATCCAGCGTTTCCGTAAGTATCTGCGTAAGACCTTTTACATCTATGCTTAAACCGCGCGGCAAAGTGCCTATTGAATTAATGGCCTTTTGCACATCTTTCGCAGCCGTTCCCAAGTCCGTTTTGTGCAGATTGGCTGTAACTGACAGTACAGGCAGCGCACCTATATTGTCGTTTTCGCCATAAGTGGTGTCCATGTGTACGGATGCAACATCGCCCAATACCGGTCTTGCTGCGTTTTTAGACACGGGGATCTCATTCATCTCTTCAATACTGTTCATCTGGTTTTCCGGAACTTCCACCTGCACACTATAGCTCAATCCTACCTTTTGATCCAGCCACACGTTCTTTTCAGTAAAACGTGATGATGATGTTGACGCGATAAGTGACCGCGAAACATCGGACACATCAACACCCAATTGCGCAGCTCTCGTTCTGTCTATATCCACATTAATTGCCGGATATTTAATTGGCTGTCCTAACTGTACATCCCGCAGGTAACTGATCTGTTTTAATTTATCAATCACCTTATAAGCATACTCTTCATTAAGCTTCTTGTTTTTGCCGCTTATCTTAACTTCGATAGGAGTGGGTGATCCCTGGCTTAATATTTTATCCGTTAGCTCAATCGGCTCAAAGGAAACCTTCATATCAGGTATTGCTTCCTGCATTTTATTCCTGAACTTTTCTTTCAGGTCATCCAGGTTTACTTTATAGTCTTCTTTTAATGCAACCTGTAATACTGCTTCCTGCGTTCCACTCATGAACAGGTAGATCGGACTGGTGGAGAACTGGCCAGGATGCGCTCCCACAAAAGCAGAAGTAATAGAAATATTTTCTTTGCCAACTATTTCATTCAACAAGTCCAATGCCTTAACAACTTTCATTTCCGTTCTTTCAAGTCTTGTTCCATCGGGAGCGCGAAGCCTGACCTGGAATTGTCCTGAATTTGTTTTCGGTAATACATCTCGGCCAATGCTGTTCAACAGCAAGAATGCAGCGCCGCAAGCCACCAGTATATATGCAATTGTTATCGGTTTACGGTAAGGTAACATACGATTAATGAATCGCATAAACCTGCTGCGGAATCTTTCAAACAGGCTAATCTTTCCTTTGCTGTCAGGATGTTCATGTTCGGTAAGTATTTTCTTCTGATCCCAGGTGTCCAGTTCGGGTGGAAGCTGTCCGATTTCAGAATCTTTATATTCTTCTTCATCACTGGCATATTTCTTCTTGCTGTGTCCCTTCATGATCCAGTTAGCCATAATGGGCACAAATGTCTGCGCCAGCAGGTAAGATGTGATCATTGAAAATGCAATAGCCAGGGCCAGCGGAAGGAAGAGTGCTCCCGGAATGCCCTTCATGGTGAAGGCAGGCGCAAATACAGCCAGGATACAGAAAAGGATCAGCAATTTGGGGAAGGCGATCTCCTTACATGCATCCCATATTGCCAGTGATTTTGGCTTGCCCATATCAAGGTGCTGGTGTATGTTCTCTATCGTTACCGTCGATTCATCCACTAATATACCTATCGCAAGCGAAAGGCCGCTCAAGGTCATGATATTGATGGTTTGATGGAACAGCGATAAGAAAAGTACGCCTGAAATAATTGATGTAGGTATCGTGAGAATTACGATCAATGCGCCTCTTGTATCTCCAAGGAAAAGTAATACCATTAATCCAGTAAGAACAGCACCGATGGCGCCTTCTGTCAACAGACTTTTTACAGCGTTGATCACGTATACTGATTGGTCAAACTCGTAGGAGAGTTTAACATCTTCCGGTAAGATGCTTTGAAATTTAGGAATTGCTTTTTTCAGGTTCTGCACAACTTCCCAGGTAGATGCGTCGGCAGATTTTGTAATGGGTAAGTAGATAGATCTTTTACCGTTCACCAGTGCATAGCTGCTGGTAATGTCAGCGCCATCTTCAACCGTAGCTACATCTTTCAGTGTTAGATTCTGAACGCCACCTTTGAACAGCGGAATATTTTCAAAGTCTTTGATCTCTTTAATGCTTGTGTTTGTCGGTGTGATATAGTTTAAATCCCCAATACGCACATTCCCGGATGGTGTAGCCTGGTTGTTGAGACGGATAGCTTCAACCAGCTGATCAGGCGTCATGTTGTGCGAACGCAATAAGGTAGGATCAGCCTTGATTACCACGGTACGGGTGTTTCCTCCAAATGGTGCCGGAGCAATAAGGCCAGGAATGGATGTGAAGGATGAACGGACATACACGTTGGCCATATCCATCAATTCATTATTTGAGCGGATGTTACTGCTTAATACCAATTGCCCTACAGGAAGTGTAGACGCATCAAAACGAATGATAAATGGCGGCTGCGAGCCAGGTGGAAATATGGCTTGTGCACGATTACTAAATGCGGATACTTCCGCGGCTGCCTGAGCCATATTGGTGCCTTCATAGAATGTAAGCTTCAGTAACGAAAGGCCCTGAATGTTTTTAGTTTCGATGCTTTTTACACCAGATACGTAAAGCAACAGGTTTACATATTGCTTGCCAAAATAAGCTTCCATCTGGTTGGGAGTAAAACCTCCGTATGGATGCGACATGTAAATAACCGGTAAGTTCAGGTCCGGGAAGATGTCGATCTTAATATTCCGTATTGCGTTGATTCCAAAAAAGAATAAACCCGCTACAAGTACAAGAATGGTAATAGGTTTTCGTAATGCGCTTTTAATTAATCCCATAATATAACGGCCTCCTCCGCACCCTTATAAAAAGGGTTGTTTAATGTAACAGGCTTATGACTGCTAATGATGTTTTTCATGTTGTATAATGGTGTTCTGTTGTAACTGAAATAACAGCAGGGATCTATCTGGAAATATATATAATTAGTGAGCTGTTTTATTATCGCAGGCCGTTGAGTACAGTGCTGAAATCGCCGCTTGCTGCGGCTTTTAATAACAGTGCCTGCCAGACATTTGCAAATGCAATGTCGCGATCTGTTTCTGCACGGTTAAGTCCGTAAAGAGCCTGTGTTACATCCACTATATTGCTCAGGCCGTTTTTGTACAGTACACTTTTTTGCAGGTATGCATCAGCTGCTGATTTTACCTGGATGGGTGCTTCACGGTAGTTGCTTAGTGCGTTTTTGATCTTTACATCTGAGAGCTCCAGTTGATTGTGGAGGTTCTGATTGACCTGGTCATATTCATCCTGCAAACCTTTGGAAGTATATTTAAGTGCTTCTACCTGCCTGTTAACACGCAGCGGACTTGTAAGGTTCCAGATCATACCAACGCCCAGTATGTAGTTGCTCCTGGTTGGGTTAACGCCATCAAAATAGCTGTGTGTAAAGCCGCCTTTGTTTAAGGCGCCATAGTCGTAATCAAATCCTGAACCTTTGCCTTGCATTACGCCAAAAACAGAGAAGGTTGGATATTTGAAAGTGTTGTAGTATTTAGCCTGTTCGTTGCTAAGATTGATCCGCTCGCGGTAAAATTTCAACAAAGGATGATTCTGTTGATCGCCTTGTGTGGTATCAAGAATACCTGGTGGAATTTGAGTAACATACAAAGTGTCAAGCAAAAAATCTGTAGCAGGAACGCCCATTAACTGAGCAAGTTGGTTCATTTGTTCCTGCTCATAGTCTTTGGCTCTTGTCAGGGATATTTTAGCATTGGACACTTCTGCATTGGCCAGTGATGAATCTACACCAGCGTTAAGACCATTCTTGACCCTGGCAACAACCACATTTCTTAAAGCAGTTGCACGGTCAAGATTATTTTGCTGGGATCTGCTAACCTGATGCGCCGCCAACACAGTTAAATATGCCGCAGAAACGCGGATAGTATGCTGAAACTTTTCCTGGCCCAGGTCATTCACATCTCTGGCCAAAACAGTTTGGGCAACTTTGATCTTTTCTTTGGCCTTGCCAAAAGCGAAAAAATCCCAGTTAACGTTTGCGAGGTAAAGCGCGCCAAAGGCAGAGTTCCAGTTTTGTGAAGCAAGTGAAGGTCCGGAAGATGCAACACTTAAGCCACGGTATCCGTAAGACGGGCCTGTTTGTCCGTTAACGGTTCCATAATCCTGTTGAAAGGAAACATTGAGGTCAGGCAAATATTCCTTTTGACTTTGGATCACAGATTGTTCTGAAGCCTTTACATAATTCGATTTAGCTCTGATTGTACCGTAATTCTTTACAGCAATATCGATTGCTTCTTTTAAGCTTAATGCTTGTTGGCTGCAGACAACAGTTGTTTTTAAACCAGCTGCAAATAACAACAGAGAATAGAAAAAAAATTTTTTAAACATCGGGAGAAATTACTGTTTTGCTGTTCGAGTTTAAACGCACGAAAAATATACCCGGGGTAATAGTAAGTGTTTTCCTAAAAGTTACTGTGCAAATCTACACTTAACCTAATTATGAATAAAATGAATTAATTTTATCAAACTCATTAATATCATTCATGATGAATATTGGATTACACCATTTCCGGCTCGTTGAAACCGCCGTTAAAGCTGGAACGCTAACCAACGCAGCGGAGGCCTTGCATTTAACTCAATCTGCGTTGAGTCACCAGTTGAAAGAGCTTGAAAGAGAATTAAATACGCCAGTTTTTACCCGCAAGGGAAAACGACTTCAGCTTACCGAAGAAGGTGGCAGATTTTTAGAAAGCGCTGAAAAGATATTATCAGAAATAAGATTGTTGGAGAGGGATATTGTGAATTTTAAGAAAGGAAAAATAGGAACGTTAAATATCACCACACAGTGTTACACCGCATATCACTGGCTTCCCTGCATTATTAAATATTACAAGGCGAAGTGTCCTGATATAAACATCAATATTCACTCAAATGCAACGCATAAGCCACTTGAATTTTTATTGAGCGGAGATCTGGATGTTGGCATTGTAAAAACAAAAATTGATAATCCCAATATTCATTACGAACCGATTTTCGAAGATCAGTTAATGGTGATCATGTCAAAAGAACATCCGTTAGCCCACAAGAAAATGATAGAGATAAAAGACTTTGAAGATGAGGAACTGTTTTTATCATTTGTTGATCCCAACTCCGGGAATGTTCCTGTTATAGAACGGATGATCCAAATGCAACAGGTAAAACTCAAGAATCTTCATCGTATACATTATACAGATGCCATTATTGAAATGGTTAGTTCAAACCTGGGGGTAAGTGTGCTGGCTAACTGGATTATAAAACCTTACTTACAAAGCCGCAACATAGTGGCACGTCCGTTACCCCGTGAAGTTGCAAAGCGCACCTGGTATGCAGCTACGTGTAAGCATAACATAGCGATCCAAAATTTCCTTGATTGTCTTAAATATCATTTTTCTGAAATTGTTCTTGATTTGGATGACATGCCTGAAGAACATGAGGAAGAACTGGTTTTAGTGTAATGGTAGTTCAATAAAATTTTGATCAGCGTTCTGCTTCTGCGGGCGCTGATTTTTTTTGCCCAATATTGAACGCACAAAGAAGCTAAATGAAGTTTTAAATGTAATGAGCCCTCCATCTTTATTTTAATCTGTTCAATTGTTGCTCATTAAAAATTACTTACAGCATAATAAAAAAAATCCTTTTTCGTTCGATTTTCTTTGGTACAAGAGTTGTAAATATCTCAGCACGCAGAAATTAAAAAATCTGTGTCTTAATAATCCGCTGCAAAAATCAAAAGGTTGCCAGGCAACCGGCAAAAGCCCGGCTGCGTTATATATGGTTGCCAGATAAAAACGAAAATTTATACAACTAACAGAAAGCTATAGGTCGCACATCTACACTAATTTTTTTCTTATGATGAAAACAAAACGCCTGTATGGCTTTCTATTGCTTGGTGTAATTGCAACATCTTTAATTGTTGTATCATGTACCAAAAATGATCAGTCTTCTTCTTCTGATGTGCCTGCCAATAAACAGAATGTAAGTCTTTATATGACTGATGGTCCTGGTTTTTTTGATAACGTATTTATAGACATAAGATCGGTGCAGGCATTGGTTGATACCTGCGATAAATCAGATTCAGGCAGTGACGATCATGGCGGTGACAACGGTGATGGCCATGGATGGGATGATAACTCAGGAAATGGTTCTTGTGCTGTATGGGAAGACCTGAATGTTAAGGCGGGTGTATATGACCTGCTTACGCTGAGAAATGGTGTAGATACGCTGATGGCGCAAGGCAACATTTCAATTGGTTCTGTAAAAAAGATCAGGATTACATTGGGAACAAATAACAGTCTTGTGAAAGATAGCATAACATATCCTATAAATGTTGCGGCAAATGCTTCTATAACTATTGTTCTTAAAGGTCATGAATGGGATGAGTTCGAGCCTAAAAAGAAAAGACTGTGGCTTGATTTTGACATAGCGAGATCAATTGTGCAAGTACGCAATAATGAATTTCATTTAATACCGGTTATTCACTGCTTTACCAGGGTAAAAACAGGCGCTATTGAAGGCCGGGTTCAGCCGCGTGAAGCCTACTCAGTAATAAGTGCATGGAACAATGCAGATACAGTTTATGCGCTGCCTGACCGCGAAGGACGTTTTAGCATACACGGTTTACAGGAAGGTAGCTATACTTTATTTGTGAATGGTTCTAACGGTTATACAGACACAACTATCAATAATATTTCAGTAGGTGTTGGTCAATCAGCAAAACTGGAAACAACCATATTGCATAAATAATATGTTAATCGGGGAAAAGGGGTTGGTTCTTCCATAGGGATGAGCCACCCCTTTTTATTTTATCTCATTAAACCTTTTGTGAAAACAAGCGTCATAAAGCGTATACATCCTGCTCTTATTCGGAAACAAATTATTTGTGTAACTCCCGGCCAGTGCGGTTTCTGACATTTTTTTTCTGCTGCTTTCCGAACCTTATTTACATCGCATTGTTTTTATTTTGCTGTGCCGTTAACAAAAAAATCACGATCAAAGTGCAACAAGAATCGCTGTTCTGTTGTCAATACATAACGCGACCGGAATTTCCGGTCAATATTTGTCAATCTTGGAAGAGGCATGGTTGATTTCATTGGGGGATGAAAAGCCACCTCTTCTTTTTTGTTTTTTGTGGGATGCAATAAGCGTGTAAAAAAGTACAAAAAGAAAAGCCGCAAGATCATTGCGGCTTTATTTTATTCAGTGAAGTATTTCTTTATTTCTGTTACCAACTCTGTTTTTGTGATAGGGATACCCATTATTTTGTTGTATCCTTTCGCATCAATCAAATATTGATCGCGTATGATCTTAACAAGCTGGCCATTGTTGATCTCAGGAATAAGCACGTGGTCAAAATTCCTGAGTATGTCGCCAAGGTTTTTGGGGAAAGGTCTTATATAGCGTAAGTGTGCATGGCTTACAGCATATCCTTCTTCCTGTAACTCCATTGCAGCACTTTTAATGGCGCCGTAAGTACTTCCCCAGCCCAATACGAGTACTTTGCCTTTTTCAGCTCCGCTATCAAGCTTTTGTTCAGGAATATAGTCAGCGATTTTGTCAACTTTTTCCTGCCTTATTTTTACCATTAACTGGTGATTCTCCGGATCGTAGCTAACGTTACCGGTGATGTTTTGTTTTTCTATACCACCAATGCGGTGCTCCAAGCCAGGTGTTCCGGGAACGGCCCATGGACGTACCAGCTTTTCATCACGCAGGTAAGGCATAAACTTCTCTTCGTCAAAACCAAGTTCTGTCTTGAATTTTACTTCAATAGGAGCCAGGTCGCTGCTTTGAGGAAATTTCCATGGCTCGGCACCATTCGCAATATAACCATCGCTAAGAAAAATTACCGGCGTCATGTGTTGTACAGCAATCCTCACAGCTTCATACACGGCACTAAAGCAATCGCTTGGTGTGCTTGCAGAAATTACCGGCATCGGACATTCGCCATTGCGTCCGTAATACGCTTGCAACAGGTCGCTTTGTTCTGTTTTTGTCGGCAAGCCGGTTGAAGGGCCGCCGCGCTGAATATCAACAATAAGCAACGGAATTTCAAGCATTACAGCCAGGCCCATCGCTTCGCCCTTTAAGGCCATACCAGGACCGGAAGTCGTAGTAACACCAAGACTTCCGCCATACGCAGCGCCAATAGCAGAGGTGATACCCGCAATTTCATCTTCAGCCTGGAATGTTCTTATGCCAAAGTTTTTGTGCTTGCTTAATTCATGCAATATATCAGAAGCAGGCGTAATGGGATATGTGCCCAGGAATAACGGAAGACCGCTTTTTTCTGAAGCGGCAATCAAGCCGTACGCAAGTGACTGATTACCCATAATGCTGCGGTAAGAACCAGGAGGCAACTTAGCTTTTTCAACACGATAGCGTGTAGTGAAAGTTTCGGTTGTATCGCCATAGTTAAAACCGGCTTGCAACACTTTAATATTGCTTTGAAGTATGGTTTCTTTTTTGCCAAATTTCTCCGTAAGGAAGGTGATGGTGTTATCCAGGCTACGGTTGTACATCCAGTATAAAAAGCCCAGCACAAACATGTTTTTTGCCCTGTCCTTTTCTTTCATACCAAGGTCAGTAAACTCCTTAAGCGATTCCCTGGTCATTTTGGTCACGTCTATCTTAATCACCTCGTAACTGTCCAGGCTACCATCTTCCAGCGGATTTACTCCATCCGCATAATTTGCCAGGCGAAGGTTTTTAGCATCAAAGCCATCAATGTTTACAATGATTTTGCCTGCCGGCTTAAGACTTTTCAGATTTGCTTTTAAGGCGGCGGCATTCATTGCTACAAGCACGTCACACAGGTCGCCGGGTGTATAAACCCTGTCAGAAGAAAAACGGATCTGGTATCCGCTCACGCCCGGTAAAGTACCTTGTGGAGCACGGATTTCAGCCGGAAAGTCCGGGAATGTT
The DNA here is from genome assembly GCA_030345135.1 of Chitinophagaceae bacterium DXS. Classification (GTDB taxonomy): domain Bacteria; phylum Bacteroidota; class Bacteroidia; order Chitinophagales; family Chitinophagaceae; genus Danxiaibacter; species Danxiaibacter flavus. The sequence continues at coordinate 3,489,009 of CP128386.1, read as the reverse complement.
GCCAGGTCTATTCCAAGCAGGGCTGTATTGTTGGTGAATTGTAGGCCGGTTAGCTGCATTCCGTCTCCGCTATCTCCCGCAAATTTTATCACTACATCTTGTAGTAAAGCTTCTTTCCTTTCCATTTCATTCGTTTTTTCGGGCTAAATAATCCTCTGAGATATAAATAACCTTAATATAAGACTGCAAAATTACGATAAGTATGGATGGCAAATTTTGATTTTTCGCAAGTAGTAAGGAAATGCAAGCTTAAAGCCTGAAGTTCAAAGCCTAAAGCCGTGTTTTGTCAATCTTTTTAAGACAACTTTAAATAAGTTAATGTTGAACGATACAAAACATTTTAATGAACGTAATGCAAAAAGATTGGACCGATAGAAGTTTTAAGCTTTAGGCTTTGAGCTTTAAGCTCATAGAGAAATATTCGCTAAAGTTTATTGTACGAAAAAAGTGGTAAAAAAATACTGATTAAATTGCGCACTCAATTCTAAACACAAACTTTTAAATGCTGATGAAATCAGGGTGGAATGGCAGGACGTTGATATGGATGGTTCTGTTGCAAATTGGAATTTTCTCATTTGGCTGTGATAATCCTGGAACCCAAACAAGGATTAAAAAATCTGTTGCTCATCTTCCCGAAAAAGAAAAAATAAAGGAAGTTAAAGTAAACGGGGATAAAGGCGAACATGAAGATGCAGATGAGCAGGACGATAACAAATATGTAAAGCCCGTTCCGCAGCCTCCGCAGGATATGGTAGAAGATCTGCCGGACAGCAATACAAGGTACATTTACCTTACGTTTGACGATGGCCCGCAAACCGGCACAATGAACTGTTACCGCATTTGTAAAGAGCTGGGTGTAAAGGCTTCGTTTTTTATGGTTGGCCAGCATGCAGACAGGCATTTGAGATATATTGTCGATACCATAAGGGACAGCTATCCTGAAATGGTTTTGGTTAACCATAGTTACTCCCACGCGCACAATCATTATAAAAAATTTTATGCTGCGCCTGCTGCGGCTCAGTTTGATTTTTACCGTGCGCAGGACAGCTTAAGAATTCCTTACAAGATCCTTCGCTTACCCGGCAACAGCACGTGGAGCGTGCGAGAACGCCTTACCGGCCCGCACAATACGTTACGGACTGCAAGACTGCTGGATTCCGCTGGTTACGACCTGATTGGCTGGGATGTTGAATGGAATTTTAAGGGTAAAGAAAGTGCTCCGGTTCAAAGCGCAGAACAAATGGTAAAAATGATCGACGCTTACGCTGATTCCAAACATCTGAAAACAAGAAATCATATTGTTATTCTGACACACGACAGGATGTTCGCGCCTACCGCTGCTTCAGACTCTTTGTATAAATTTATTGGTGAGCTTAGAAAAAACCGCCGTTATGTTTTCCGGACAATAGATCAATATCCGGGCATAAAGCGTAACAAAACCTGATAGCCGTTGCTGCTGTTATCAGGTATATAATACATACAGCGGCCAACATTGCCCGCTAACCTGATAATTATTAACAATATCTGGCTATCTTTAATTGTATTTTTACTCTTCAAAACAATGAATTATGGCACTATTTCAATCTGGTAATCCTACTTTGTCTGAAAAGATTTTCAGCAAAACGATAGGAACAGCTGATTCACGAACAATGACCGTTCGCGGGGCAATGTACAAGTTTGGCTTTTTATTGCTGATGGTACTTGCCGGCGCAGCTTATACATGGCACTTATATTACAGCTTTCAGCAACAAACCATGATGACTATGATGTGGGTTGGGTTGATAGGCGGTTTGATAACAAGCTTCGCGATTATTTTTAAACCAACCTGGGCTGGCTATATTTCACCTGCCTACGGATTATTGGAAGGACTGTTCCTTGGGGCGATATCTGCAATATTCAACGAGATGTTTGCCAAAAATTATCCGGGATTGGTTATTCAGGCCGTTGGATTAACCTTTGGTGTTGCTATTGCGATGTTCCTGCTTTACACCTTCAGGATTATCAAGCCAACAGAAAAATTCAAATCAGTTGTGTTTATGTCTACAGCCGGTATCGCGCTGTTTTATTTGATAGCCATGGTATTGAGGTTGTTCCACATCAATATTCCCTTTATGTACGATTCCAGCTGGTTGGGAATTGGTTTGTCTTTGTTTGTAGTGGCAATTGCTGCGTTAAACCTTATTCTTGATTTTGATATGATTGAGCAAGGTGCAAACATGGGCGCACCCAAATACATGGAGTGGTACGGAGCATTTGGTCTGATGGTAACGATCATCTGGCTTTATATCGAAATACTGAAATTATTATCAAGGTTCGCCAACAATAGAAATTAATATTGTTGCGATTCAAAAAGAAAAAGCCATCCACCGGATGGCTTTTTCTTTTTTATTTTCTTCGATCAAATTGGAGATTACATAAACACAGCCTGTTTCACCTAACGTACTTCGTACCTCGTAGTTCGTACTTATAAATACTTACGCCTCACACCTTCCACCTCAAACCTCACGCCTCCCTCTCACGACTTCACATATTGCTGCACCGGTAGCCTGTTTGCAAGACTACGTGCCAACGTCATTTCATCGGCATATTCAAGTTCACCACCAAAAGCAATTCCTCTTGCGATCGTGGTAACCCTGCAGGGTAAATGCTGAATCTTTTTTTGAATGTAGTAGATGGTTGTGTCGCCCTGAATGTTTGGGCTTAAAGCGAAAATAATCTCTTCAGTTTGTTCCTGTTGAATGCGGTGTGTAAGTGATTCAATATTCAACTGATCCGGACCTATGCCATCTAAAGGAGAAATAACGCCGCCCAGCACATGGTATGTTCCACTGAATTGTTGAGTAGCTTCAATGGCTATAACATCACGAATTGTTTCAACCACGCAAATAAGGCGTTGATTTCTGAATGAGTTGGCGCAAATGGCACAAATGTCGCCGTCGCTTACATTAAAACAGCGCTGGCAAAACTTAATCTCATTGCGCATTTTTGCAATAGTATCACTGAATGTTGTTACATCGGTAACATCCTGTTTTAGTAAATGCAATACCAGCCGCAGGGCCGTTTTTTTTCCAATGCCCGGCAGCTTCGCAAACTCGTTCACCGCATTTTCCAAAAGAGAAGAAGGTAATTGCATTAAGCTATTTTATATTGAAATACTCTCAACCTGTTGAAAGCTGTAAACAACAAAGGTACGATGTGTAACAGGTAAAAGAAGCGTTTAAAATTGTTATTGCGAGCTTCGCAATACAATTTCCACCTCATTATCCCAATTAGCCTTTATATTCAATTTCCGCTTAACGGCTTCAACAATTTCAGGCTGTTTTTTTTCCTTGTAATTTCCCGGATCCCAAACGCCATTTTTGTTGTCATCGTACAAAATGCGCATTTCATAATCGCCCGGTTCGTACAGTTTCTGATACCACTCTCTTGTTGCAAGCGGAATTACCTGGTAAATGTCCTCGCCTTTCATCATTAACAGTACCGGATTTTTTGAAAGATCTACATCATTAAACCGCAGTCTTATACTTCCATAGTCGCTTTCACTTTTTGTACTGAAAGCAAGTGTATCATTTTTTGTCAGGGCAATATCTGCGCTGTCTGTAGCCGCGCTTTTCGTGATGATCAGTTTGTATTCGGTGTTTTCCGGCCAGGTATATTTAATCCTTACTTTGGTTCTGCCTGTGTCCAGCGATACTTTATAGTTGGAAATTGCTTTATAATTTGTATCAGTAAGCAAAATTGCTGTCGAGTCGAATATTTTTAATTTACGGTTGAAGCTGAATTCGTAATCTTCCAACAAACCCTGATCTGCTGCACCGGGAGCGATTTTCAGTCTTTTATCTTCCTGTTTTTCCTTGTCCTTTTCTTTTTTTGATTTGTTTTCAGATGTCCCGTTATTTGAAGTGCTTGTTGTGGCAGGTTTGGGCTTTTCCTTTGCCTGCTGGTATGCATAGAACTGCACACTTTCTGCACTCGCTGTATCGCTTATATTGACCGGCGCATTCAGAAATGCAAACAATTTCGTTGAATCATCATATTTTTTAGTGTAATCATTAGGCAAAACAAAAGCGTTGAATTTTCCCGGCGGTAAGAATCGAAAAGTAAAATGCCCTTTTCCATCCAGTTTGGCAAAATAGCGGGGTTTTACTTTTTCGACCGCAGTATCTGAAAGATTGCTGTGTAAGATAACGATCAGTGTGCTGTCTACTTTTCCAGTTTCAGCAAGCGTCACCGTTCCTGAAAATGTATTCTGATCAATATGACTGCCGGTCGAAAACACATAAGTGAAATCTTTGTACGGCAAGCCTTCATTTACATCTTTTATCGCTTTACCGAAATTGATAGAATAGGTCGTATTCGCCTCTAAAGAATCTTTAAGTCTCACGGTCACATTGTGCAGTTTGCTTTCAACGAACGGCATTGTGTTGGGAATAGGGGAGACGATCAGGTTGTCATTCAGATTATTATCCAGTTGGACATATTCATCAAAAGTCAGGACAATCTTGTTAGTGTTGAAATGGGTGGATGTATCATTAGGCACCGCCTTAACCAAAACGGGAGGCAAAGTATCTTTCGGACCTCCGCCTGGTGGTACAATAACGGCGCAGCCAACTCCTAAAAGGCTAATAAATATGCTGGTAACAACGAGAATAAATGCAGTTGAGAAAAATAATCGCTTCATAAAGGCTACAAAATAAAGGCTTTTTGCGAATGGTAGGTGTGGGTAAAAGTTAAAAGAGCTATCAGCTATTAGCTTTCAGCTGTCAGCTAAGAGGTGAGAGGTGTAGGGTGTAAGGCGTGAGGTATCCGGTATCCGGTATCAGGTGTAAGGTATCGGGTGTGACATGCGACTTAGTCTCTGGCCGATATTTTTTTAGTTGATACCGGACGCTGTCACTTTTTTTAACCTCTAGCCTAGACCCGCCTCCGGTTTTGGGCTTTGGTTTTGCACTTTCAGCCCCTATCGTCGGTTTAAAAGATGTAAAGCATAAACTACATTATACATACAGACAATTATCCCGACGTCAAACCTTAAACCTCAAACCTGATACCTCACACCTGAAACCTTACGCCTCACACCCCAACCCTCACGCCTCATCCTCTTCTTCCGCCTCCATCTCCACCGTAAGTTCATTATTTTTTACAAAGTTGCACCAATGGCAGTCTTCTTTGCCGCAACCGGTATAAAAGTCCCGGTCCTGGATTTTCTGCCAAACAGTAGTGATCTGCTGTTTTACTGTGGTTATATCTTCAGGTCTGATGACTACTTTGGCTTTGCGGTAAACTTTCTTTTTGTCGGGCTCAACAAAATCAAATTCAGTACTCACAACGTTCCACTGCTTGCTTTCGTAGTTGTCAATCAAAATTTTGTAAAAGATTGCCTGGCGCCAGTAATCGCCTCCGTTGGGGACTTTTTCGCTTGGCGGCACCAATTTTTCCCTTGCTTTATCGGGGTCGCCTGTTTTGTAATCTACGACATTTACTTCTTTGCCATTAAATTCCAGTTTGTCCAGCTTACCTTTTAATGGAACGCCATTCACGTGCACGTTTTTGATATTCCGTTCGATGGCGACAACCTTATTCCACGTGTTGATATAGTTGTCATAATAATTGGAGAGGACCATTTCTCCATACTCCATGCGCCGGTTAAACTGTTCTTTGGTAAAACTTTCCCGGTGGCGGCGCATATACCATTTGAAGTCACTGATAAAGGATTCTTTGTCTGAGAACTGCTCGGTTTCCCGCATGTTTTTGAATAATTGCTCCAACGCATAGTGTACGGAAGAGCCAAATTCTGTTGCCTCATTTTTTGGCGATGGTATGCGGATAAGATTTTTGAAGTAAAACTCCAGCGGACATTTGAGATAGTTGTTAAGCGCAGTTACGTTCATCACAAATTTCTCAAGCAAACGGCTTATAAAATCTTCCTCGATCTTTTCTATCTCCGGAGCATCTCCGCCAGAAAGATCCAGCAACTGGAATTCCGCCAATACCTCCGGATCCAGGAAGATCTTTTCCACGGGCAGTTGATGCTGTTCCTGTATTTCTGCAATAAACATAGAGGGTTCCAACTCTTTGCCATCGTTTCTAAACCGGCTGTAAGAAATGAATAGATGTTGTTCGGCCCTGGTGAGTGCTACATAAAATAACCTGCGCATTTCTTCTTCTTCATCCTGGTTGGATGCAGATGTAAAAATGGTGTCAGGTAAAGAATAGCCTCCGCCTGGTCTACGTTTGCTTTCCCAGAATGCCGCATTGCAACCAGCAAAGAATACATACTCAAACTCCAGTCCTTTTGAGCCATGCGCCGTTAACAGGTTTACACCTTTATCACTTCCGCTTACCTGTACCAGCGGCAGACTAAGGCCTTCCTTTTCCATCAGATCGAATATATCCACCAATTGCTGCAATGTGAGAGACGGATTGCGGCGCGTTTCCTCTTTAATAAAGTCAAACAGGTTGGTTAGAACATGCAAGTGCCAGAGTTTTTCTTCACTTTGCATAATGTATTTGATGATGCCTGCTTCTCTGATGATATGTTCAAATAAAACCTGTAATGTAACATTAGGAACATCTGCGATCAGCTGTTCAAAAACTTCAGAGGCTTTTTTCAAAGATGGCAGAAGGCCTTGCGAGAAAAGATCTTTTGGCGGCTGGTTGCTTTTATCCACCAGTATTTTCCGCAAAGAGGTTCGGTTATTTTTAAATTGCTGATCCGACACTTCAACAGTGATCTTCGCTATCTCTATGGGAGGAATATTAAACCAATTGAAATGCAGTATTTCAAACAGCATTTCGTCTCCCCCGTAAGGAATATCATGTTCAGCTGCAAGGTAGCGCAGGATCAGGATGATCTTTTTTGCCAGCGGAATTTCCAATACGTTCAGGCTTCTTTTGCTGTAAACCGCAATATTTCTTTGTTTGAAATACTGACTCAGTTCCTCGCCATATTTGTTCTCTTTATACAGAATGCCAATGCGTCCCGGAGTAACACCCTGTTGCAGTAATTGCAGAACCTTGAGCGTAATATCCGTCATCTCCTGTTTTGGCGTCTCGTATTCCCGGACTATTGGTGCGTGTAAAAGCTGATTGATATTTTTATTGGAAGAAAGAAGGTCTTTGCTAAGTCCGGGCAGCTGGTTTACCAGTCTTTCATTGTTGCGGTCAATAAGTGTTTTTGAAACGTTCAGAATGGGCTGTGTAGAACGGTAGTTATTTGTGAGCACTATCGTGAGCAGATCCTGTTTGTAACTATCTGCAAATGCCAGCATATTTTCCACGTTCGCACCCTGGAAGCGGTAAATACTCTGGTCATCGTCGCCCACCACAAAAATGTTTGGCTTATCCCAGTAATTGATCAGGAGTTGCACTAACCGGTTTTGCGTACCACTAGTATCCTGGTATTCGTCCACAAGTATATACAGGAATTGTTCCTGGTAATTGGATAAAAGTGTTGGGTTTTCTTCGAACGCCTTAATTACCCAGTTGATCATGTCATCAAAATCATAGCGGTTGTATTTCCGCATCATTAGCTGGAAACGGTCAAATTCGTTAACCGCGGCACGTAATTTTTCCATGCGCTCGTTTGCCTCGTCCAACTTATCCTGTTTAAGATCTCCTGCTTTAAATTGCTTGTATGCACGTTTGTAAACGAATTCATCGCGCGTGGGGAGCGACGCCAGGTATTCGTCAATTTTTTCATTAATGAAGGCGGGAGTCCATCCCTCCCTTTTCATTGTGCTGAAAAGGGATTGCAGGTTCTTTATTTCAAAATAAACATCACCGCGGTATCTTTTTAGCGGGTGATTTTTTGGAAAACTATCTATCAGCTCTTTAAACAGTTCTATACGCTCCAGGTCAGAAATCGGATCAAGCGCTGTTTTTTCAAATAAAGAGAGATTATCCTGGATCACATCGTTACAAAAAGCGTGGAAAGTGTAAATGTTTACTTTGTATGCATCAGGACCAATAAAACCCAACAGCCTTTTCCGCATAGCTACAACGCCTGCATCAGTATAAGTAAGGCAAAGAATATTTTCCGGCAATGCATCTGTATTCAGCAATATCTTTCCTATCCTCGCGGAAAGTATCTGCGTTTTTCCCGTGCCGGGTCCGGCAATTACCATTACCGGTCCTTCAATGGTATTTACAGCAAGACGTTGCTGCTCATTTAAACCGTTATAAATCTCTTTGAATTTTTCTATTTGGGATTGCCTGGTGGTCATGAGACAAAGATAAGACCAAGGAAGACGTGTAAAACCGTAAGACCGTAAGATAGTAAGAAAGTAAGATCGTAAGAGTTGGCACCTTAAGCCCGAGGCCTTTTACATCAATCTTCACGCCTCGAGCTTTTACCGCAACCCTCATGCCTCAATCCTCAATCCTCACGCCTTACACCTGATACCTGAAACCTTGTGCCCGGCTGATGGCTGAAAGCTGATAGCCCATAGCTATTAAAAATTATTTACATGCATAGAATTTTTGGCAAATGCGTGTTAACTTGTGCGTAAACTTATTTTTCCGTTCATCTAATTTTAACGTGACGGGAAATGCTTTCTTATATTTTTGATATATGAAGAACTATGCTCTAACTCTAATTGCACTTATTGTCACAATAAGTTCTATTGCACAGGACAAATGGGATTTAAAGCGGTGTGTGGATTATGCGGTTAAGAATAACGTTTCTGTGAGGCAGGCTGATGTCCAGGCAAGAATCACTGCACTTCAGCTAAAACAAGCCAAATACGCCAAGATCCCGAGTATGAGTTTTTCGCCTAATATTGGCTTTCAGTTTGGCCGTTCTATTGATCCTACAACAAACCAGTTCACGACCACTCAACTACTTTACCAGGGGATGGCTCTGCAGGGTGGATTGCAAATCTTTGGTTTCGGACAGGTAAAACAAAATATCCACGCAAATGAGTATAACACGCAGGCCGCTTTTACAGATGTAGAAAAGAATGCAAATGATGTATCGCTAAATGTGGCAAATTATTATCTGCAGGTCCTTTCCGCTAAGGAGCAAATAAACATCGCAGAGGTTCAGGTATCGCAGACAAAATCTCAGTATGATATAACAAAAAAGAAAGTTGATGCCGGTGCGTTGCCGGAATTAAACCTCGCAGAACTGGAATCTCAACTTGCTACCGACAGCAGTAATTTGGTAACTGCAAAATCTAATTTTGATTTAAGCATTCTTACGCTGAAAGGTGTTCTTAATTTAGATGCTGCTGTTCCTTTTGAAGTAGATACACCTCCTGTAGACAAGATCCCGATTGAGCCTATTGCGGACCTTGCACCGGACGTTGTATTCGGCATGGCAATTAATAATCAGCCATTGCAAAAAGCCTATGCGTTGAGGATAAAGGGAGCAGAGAGCGCTATAAAAGCGAGTAAGGCTACACTGTACCCCAATTTCTATTTGGGTTATAATTTGGCGTCCAACTTTTCGAACCCGACAAAAAGCGTTGACTACAATAGCGTTACGGTGATTGGGAAAACACCCACATCCTATTTTGTTGATGTCAACGGTTCAAATTACAATGTTTTTCAGCCACAAGTTCATTACGATCAAATACGACGATCCTTTTTTACTTTGTGGGATGGCTATTGGGGCCAGATGGATCAGAACTTCAGGCAAGCCATTGGACTTACCATGACGGTTCCAATATTTAATAACACCGGTAGCTATCGTATCAACTACCAGCGGTCCCAACTCGATTTACAGAATCTGAAAATTCAACAGCATGGTGCTGATCTTAAATTGAAAAATGATATATACACTGCCTATACAAATGCAACAGCCTCGATGCAGAAGTATTTTATGGGCTTCAAGACTGTGGAAACTTCGCAAAAAGCGTATGATTATGCCAGTAAACGATATGAGGTTGGGTTATTGTCTACAATCGATCTTATAACCAATCAGAATAACTTGTTGAGGGCAAAACTTCAGCAGCTGAATAATCAGTACGATTATGTTTTTAAAATGAAACTGCTGGAATTTTACAAAGGACAAGGTATAAGGCTTGAGTAAACAATCATTATACTTCATAATAAATGAATATTCTGCCTGCGGGCAAATAGTTATAAATTCATCCATCTATGAGCAAAAAATTAAAATGGATCATCGGTATTCTGATAGTACTTGTAGTACTGCTTGTTGGTCTTAGTAAAGCCGGCGTTTTTGGCAAAGACGAAGGTGCTAAGGTAACTGCAGAAAAACCGCTAAAACGTACGATAATTGAGACGGTAACCGCGAGCGGTAAGATCTATCCTGAAGTGGAAGTAAAAGTGAGTTCCGACATTTCAGGTGAAATAGTGGAGCTGAATGTTGAAGAAGGAGATACCGTTAAAAAGGGCCAGGTGTTGGTGAAGATTTACGCAGATATTTACGCCTCAACACGCGATCAGGCCGCTGCTGTAGTCGCGCAGTCCCAGGCGCAGGTGTCCAATTCAAAGCAACAGCTCGGAGCCTTAAAAGCCACGCTTGATCAGACTGAAGCAGCGTATAAAAGACAAAAAACACTGCTGGACCAGAAGGTTATATCTCAGTCAGAATTTGAGCAATCGCAACAGGCATATCTTTCTGCCAAGGCAAATTATGATGCTGCTCAGAGCGGAATCATGGCAAACCAGGCAAATGTACAAAGCGCTCAGGCCAGTCTTAACCGGGCGCAGAAAGATGTGGGCCGTACGACAATTGTGGCTCCAATGGATGGCGTAATAAGCCTGTTAGCTGTGAAAAAAGGCGAAAGGGTAGTAGGTACAGCCCAGATGGCCGGAACAGAAATGATGCGCATTGCAGACCTTGCCAGCATTGAGGCGCAGGTGGATGTGGGAGAAAATGATATCCCTAAAGTAAAATATGGCGATACTGCATTGGTTGAAGTGGACGCTTATAACAACAGAAAATTCAAGGGAATAGTTTATAAGATAGCAAATCCGAATACAACAACAAGCACTTCCGCAAGTTCATCATCGTCTACAACAGTAACAAACTATAAAGTGCATATCCGTTTGTTGCAGGATAGTTATAAAGATCTGATTGTTTCCGGTAAAGGTTTCCCTTTCCGTCCGAATATGACAGCCAGTGCTGATATTCAAACCAAAACCAATGTAAATGTGCTCTCTGTCCCGTTGAATGCAGTAACTACACGGGATAAAAATGATGCACCGACCAACAGCAAAGACAAGGACGATAAAAAAGATAAGAAAGATGATAAATCATCATCGGATGCTGATCCACAGCCTGTTGCCGGCGATGAAGGAATAGATGAGGTTGTGTTTGTGCTGCAAAAAGATGGGACAGTAAAGAAGCAAAAGGTAACCACATCAATACAGGATTTGAATTACATCCAGGTTGATAGCGGCTTGTCTGATTCATTGCAGGTAATAACTGGTCCGTATGATTTAGTGAGTAAACAGCTGAAAGATGGAATGAAGGTAAAGGTTGTTCCGAAGGATCAGTTGGTGCAGAATTTTAAGAAATAAAAAAGTTTATTCAATAAAAAAGGGAGCGAATGTGAATGCGCTCCCTTTTTTATTTGTTTGAAAAAAACTAGGATTGTTTAGTTACAATGTTTTCAACAGCAGAAGCCGCGAGGCTGGTCACATGCTGCTTCCACCAATCATGTACTTTACCAAAAGCAATATGGAACCACACGGTATATTTATGCGGATGAGACTGAAGTGAAGCGGCAATATCTTCCATTGTTTTAAAGCAATAGTCATTTACCTCTTCGGGATTGGGTTCAATTCGTCCGTTGTATGTACCGACAAATACGTGATCAAATTCGTTTTCAGTCAGGCCGTTTGGAAAGGAAGCCTGGTAAGTAAATTCAAAAATTTTCGACAGATCTGTTTCAAAACCAAGTTCTTCTCTCAATCTCCTTAAAGCGCTTGCAGAGGTATCTTCATTCGGCTTGGGGTGACTGCAACAGGCATTGGTCCACAAGCCGCCGCTGTGATACTTTTTAAGTGCTCTCTGTTGAAGAAGCATCTCGCCTTTTTTGTTGAATATAAATACACTAAACGCCCGGTGAAGCAAGGCCTTTTCGTGCGCTTCCATTTTTTCCATTTCACCAATGGCTTCGTCCTTATCATTAACTAGTATCACATGTTCCATGCAATAAAAGTAAGGATTAGCCATTATTACAATGGTAATTTTTTTTCGGTACGTAAAGAGTGCAATTAAATTACGAGAGATACGGTTAAGGCTGAATTACATGGGGGACAGAGAAAAAGAACCTGGAGAATCTGAGAAAATGGACTAGAATCGTTCGATTTGAATTTTAAGCAGTTTTCTGGCGAAATGTATCCGGCTTTTAATAGTGCCCAAAGGTTCTCCAAGCATGTCTGCTATTTCGTGGTATTTAAACCCGTCGAAATACAGCAAAAATGGCTTTTTGAAGATCTCAGGAAGATGATGAACAGCGTCCTGCATCTCTTTTATGTTCATATTACTTGTTGCAATATTTGCGGCGGTAATTTGAACATAATTTAAAAAAGCATCATTAGGCGTTGCATCAAAAATGGTGTTTTGTCTGAATCGTCTGCGATAATTGTTGATAAAAATATTACGCATGATGGTATACAACCATGCTTTAATATTAGTGCCAATATTGTACTTGTCTTTGTTGGCTAACGCCTTGTATAAAGTCTCTTGAAACAAGTCTTTGGCAGCTTCTGTGTCCCGGGTTAATGTTATAGCAAAGGGTTTTAAGAACTCCGCATTGCTTAACAGAATTTGATTGAATTCTGGTGCTTGCATAATGTGACTGTTTAAAGGTGTCTTTATAAAATTAAACAACCACAACACCAAATGCAAGTGATCTGACAAGATTTATTTAAAAAATGTACGATAGTGATAGAGATATCTCTAATCGCTGTAATGCAATCGGTAATGGCGTTTTGCGCGATTGGGACATTCAAAAAATAGCGCAAAGGTTTGCGTACTATACCTTCATGTAAATCTTCCTTTTATCCATTACATAAACTATCAACCAGTATATTAAAATGAGTATAATTGAATAGAATAAAGATCCATTTTTCAGATTGTCAGATACCGGTTTGCATACATGCTCATACAACCAGCTAAACGGCGAAAGATAGCTAACTGATCCATCACTGTTGATGCCATTTTCGATTCTGATCAATCCCAATACACGTGGCAAAAAACCACTCAAAACAAATATGAATAACGGGTTCTTTCCAAACACATCAAAAAACCTGCTCCACCATCCTTTAACTTCTTTAAATTCAAGCAAATAGATGCATACACCAAGAATAAGTGCAGCCAGGCCAGAGGTGAGTAACACATAACTGCTTGTCCATATTTTCTTGTTGATCGGAAACACTTCGCCCCAGCATACACCGGCAATAAAGAGAATAAATCCAGCCACAAAAAGATTAGACAGCATTTCATAATTCTTTCCTTTTTGTTGAATGTATTGTCCAACCAGGTAACCAAACACAACCTGTACAATTGCAGGCAAAGTACTCGCCAGTCCTTCCGGATCAAAAGGCACGCCTTCACCATGATATACATGTGGCTCTCCAAATAAACGCACATCCAGCATTGTTCCAAAATAACCCTGCAAGCTGTAAGGATCATTAGGATCGCCAAGCATTGCACACAGCACCCAATAGGCAAGCAGAATAATTATACTGATATAATATGCGCCCTTTGTTTTAAAAAAGTAAACGATAAGCGAAGCAAACAGATAACACAATGCTATGCGTTGCAGCACGCCCATAACGCGCACGCCCTGAATTTTGCCACTATCATTAACCCAGGTCCATCCCTTGAACACAAGGTGATCATGGCTCCATCTCAAAAACGGGCACCAGTTCAAAAAGAGGCCGATCAGAAATATCAATAAACTTCTCTTAATCACTTTTTTGAGAAACACATTTGTCCCAGCCTGCTCAAACCTCGGCATCACAAAAGCCATCGCGTTGCCAACAGCAAAAAGGAAAAATGGAAACACAAGGTCAGTCGGCGTATATCCGTGCCATGGTGCATGGTCAAGCAATTCATAAGCCGGGCCGGCCTGGTTGTTCACCATGATCATAAATGCAACAGTTGCTCCTCTAAACACATCCAGTGAATAATAACGTTGGGACATATGGAAGATTAAGAGGGGAAGATAAAATAAGTTTTGGTTTGGGGGAAAAAGTTAGAAAAACATTAGTATCACTAATAATAAGGGCATTGCTCAAACCAGGGTGCCATGTCAGATTTCGCCAGAAGACTGGCATCATTTTACGTAATAAGTTCAAAACTAGGCCGGTTTGGGCATTTTTAAGGCTTTTTGAGAGCATTATAAAAATCCTATATTTGCGGCCGGTTAATAATTTCAAAGGGGGATTCATATGCCATCCAGCCGAAAAAGCAAGAATACTATCGGTCGTTCTTTCTGATCGATATTTTTTTGATGGTATGTGACTCAGGTGGCGGAGCCATGTAAAAAAAGTCAGGATGAAACGGTACCTTAAATTCTATTTTTCAGCTATAGCGATAATTGTTTCTGTTGCAACGGTCTATTCGCAGGATCTTCTGAGGGGAGGTGATTTAAGCAAAATCAAAGTAGATCAGTTGACTGATGCACAAATCTACAAATATCAGCAACAGCTAAGAGCGTCAGGAATGACAGTGGAGCAGGCAGAACAAATGGCTGCATCTAAAGGAATGTTGCCTGACGAGATCAATAAGCTGAAGCAGCGGATTGCCATGTTAAATGCCAATAAGAGTTTGACTGGCTCTAAACAAAACTCCGACACGCTTACTGTTCAACCCAATCGCTTCGAAGATTCATCGTCTATCGATACAAATAGAAAGCCACAGCCGTTGATCGATCCCAAGATATTCGGATCTGAATTATTTAACAATCAATCCCTTACATTTGAACCCAACTTGCGCATAGCTACACCTCTTAATTATCAAATAGGGCCTGACGATCAGCTTGAAATATCAGTATATGGCATACAGGAGGTCGCTCATTCTTTGACAGTTTCATCAGAGGGTGCGATATATATACCTAATGTAGGCCAAATTAAGGTAGGGGGAATGACGATAGAAGCCGCAACCGACAGAATTAAGGGGTATATGCAGCGTTCTGCGTATCCGACATTGGGTAACGGCGGGTCAAAATTATCCGTTACGCTTGGAAACATACGTAGCATCCGGGTGACTATTATTGGAAGCAACAAACCAGGAAACTATACACTGCCATCCCTATCAACTGCTTTTAATGCGCTGTTTGTTTGCGGCGGCCCTTCCCAGTTCGGTAGCTTTAGGGAAATTGAACTAATCCGAAGTAATAAGCTATTTAAGAAAATTGACCTGTATCGTTTTCTTGTAAATGGTGATCAGTCTGACAATGTTAACTTAAGGGATAATGATGTTATCCGCATTCCAGCATATAAAGATCGTGTGGAAATTTCCGGTTATGTAAAGAGACCAGGAATTTTTGAAATATTACCGGGCGAGAGTTTTAGTGATTTGTTGAAATTTTCGTCAGGCTTTTCTGATAGTGCATATAGAGCATCCGTAAAAGTTACGCAGTTCACGGATAAGGAATTGCAGGTAAAAGACATATTTGCAAAGGAGTACGAGACTTATCAACCTAAAGGCGGCGATTTTTACGCTGTAGATAAACTATTGGGGCGATATGTAAATAGAGTTACAATAACCGGGGCTGTGTTCAGAGGCGGAGGTTTTGAGTTAACACAAGGAATGACGTTGAGCGATCTGATAAAGAAAGCTGATGGCATTAGAGAGGATGCATATACCGACAGGGGGCAAATTATTCGTTTGCAGCCAGATCTTACCAAAGAAATTCTTTCATTCAATGTAAAAAATGTTCTCAATGGGAGTGAGCAGATTAATTTGAAAAGAGAAGATTCGGTTGTGATTAAATCAATTTTCGATTTAAGGGATGAATACTATGTGTCAGTACAAGGAGAAGTAAGAAATCCCGGATTTTATAGTTATGGAAATAACATTAGTTTGAAAGATCTTGTTATTCAGGCCGGGGGGTTAGCGGAAGGAGCATATACCAGGAGAATTGAAGTGGCAAGGCTCATAAAACGAGATACGCTTACTTCACAAGACATTAGAGCCAGTGATATTGTTGAAATAAATGATATTGGAGATCTTTCTTCAGGATCTAACAACATTAAACTACAGCCCTTTGATGTTGTTACAGTACGCAAAAAGCCAGGTTACCAGGAGTTACAAACGGTGACAGTAGCTGGTCAGTTCCAATACCCGGGACCATATGTTTTATCAAAAAGAGAGGAACGCGTAAGTGATTTGGTAAAGAGAGCAGGAGGATTTACTCCGGAGGCGTACATTCAGGGCGCGTATGTTAAAAGATACAATGATGATAATGAAATGACCGCCCTTCGTAAACAAAAGATTGAAAAAATTCAGTCCCAGTTGAAAGACACCTCAAGTACGAACATTACGGAAGATCTTATAAAAGAATTTGACCAAATCCCCATAGACCTAGAGAAAATACTGCGTAACCCCGGATCTCCCGAGGATGTCGTTTTAAAAGGACGCGACGAGCTTTTTGTTCCTCGATTCAATGCCCAGGTTAGGGTGAGCGGAAGCGTGTTATTCCCAACGCAAATTCCGTATGACAAATCCTACAGTTTTAAAAACTATTTGTCGGCTGCGGGCGGTGTTTCGGAAAGAGGAAGAAAAAGCAAATCATATATTCTTTATGCTAATGGAAAAGCGAAGGCGACCAGACATTTTTTGTTTTTTAAAAACTATCCCACAGTTAAACCTGGATCAGAAATTGTCGTGCCCGAAAAGCCTGAACGAAAAGCCTTTTCGACTGGGGAAATAATAGGTGTATCAAGCGCGTTGGCCTCCTTGGCCGCAGTAGTTGTTGCAATTATTAATTTGACCAAATAATTATAATTCTCATCAATATATGCCTGAGCAAGAGCAACAAATTACGCTGAAAGAATTAGTTGGCAAGATCAAGGAATGGCTTGCGTATTTGCGATCTAAATGGCTTACTATTTCAATATGTGTACTTGTTGGTGGCGTATTGGGATCCATATATGCAATAAGGAAAAAGCCAACTTATACGGGGACAGTCACTTTTGTATTATCGAACAATGATTCTAGGGGTGGCGGTTTAATGGGATTGGTAGGCCAATTCGGATTGGACTTATCTGGAAACGTGACCAGTGATGTTTTTGAGGGCGAAAACATCATTGAACTTCTTAAAACAACAAGAATTATTAAGGGAGCGTTGTTCAAAAAAATTCCTGCCAGGAATGATCTGCTAATTAATTACATCTGCGATAGTTTTCCGGGGTTGCAGGGCTGGAAAGAAAATGCTTATGTAAAAGCGCAGTTGCCTTTTCCTAATGACATTAATTCGGTAACTCCAGTTCAGGACAGTCTTATTAATGCAATTCGCGACATGTTGGTTAAGGGTGTTTTAGATGTTAGCAAGCCTGACAAAAAATTAAGTTTTTACTCTGTGTCGACCAAAAGCTCGTTCGAATTAGTATCTATTCATCTTGCCAGGAATGTAGTTCAAGAAGCCTCGAAGTTTTACATTGACACTAAAACGAAGACAGCTCAAAACAATCTGGAAATGTTACAAAATGAGGCAGACAGTTTAAAAAGACTCTTGGGATCTTCTATAATTTCTGCAGCAAACGTAACTGATCGAACATTTAACCTTAATCCCGCGCTTCAATCAAAGAGAACCGATGTTCAATGGAATCAGTTACAGGCTCAGGCGGCAGGAACCGCTTACGGTGAGGTTGTTAAAAACCTTGAGATTGCAAAAATGACTCTGCAAAAAGAAATGCCGCTTTATCAAATAATAGACGAACCAAGCCAGCCCTTGGTAAAGGAAAAAGCCAGTTTGCTCAAATGGACGGTTATTGGTGCATTTGTGCTAGGAGTTCTTGCAACAATCTTAATATTTTTCAGAAAAATATATAAACAGTTACTTTCATAGTAAGAATTTACATTATGCTTGATTTAAATGGTAAATCGATATTAATAACCGGAGGAACGGGCTCATTCGGAAAAAAATTTGTAGCCGAAGTGCTGGCAAAATATCCTGATATCAAGCGGATGGTTGTTTTTTCACGAGACGAATTGAAGCAGTTTGAAATGGCGGCTTCCTTCCCTTCTTCAAAATATCCAAACATCCGTTTTTTTATTGGAGATGTACGTAGTGCGGAACGATTAAAACGTGCTTGTGAAGGTATTGATATTATAATCCATGCAGCAGCGCTTAAGCAGGTGCCAACTGCGGAATATAACCCAATGGAATGTATTCTAACTAATGTCATGGGTGCTGAGAATGTGATTAACGCAGCATTAGACTGCGGCGTGCAGGACGTTGTGGCGTTATCGACTGATAAAGCTGCTGCTCCGATCAATTTGTACGGAGCAACTAAACTCTGCTCTGACAAGTTATTTGTTGCAGCAAATAATATCAAAGGGAAAAGAAACCTACGTTTTTCTGTTGTTCGCTATGGGAACGTGATGGGCTCACGGGGCTCCGTTATACCATTCTTTTTAGAAAAGAAAAAGAGTGGCATCCTTCCTATTACTGACGAAAGAATGACAAGGTTCAATATTTCGTTGGAAGATGGCGTTAACATGGTACTTTTTGCATTACAGCATCACTGGGGTGGTGAGATCTTTGTACCCAAAATTCCATCATACAAGATTTTAGACGTAGCAGAAGCTGTAGCTCCTAACGCAGAGAAACCGATAGTAGGGATTAGACCCGGAGAAAAGATTCACGAAGAAATGATTACAGAGGCCGATTCATTTACAACCGTAGACGTTGGCAAATACTATGTTATTTTGCCACAGGTGCCCGGATGGTCACGTGATGAGTATCTTAATCATTTCAAAGCTCAGCCTGTAGAAATCGGCTTTAAGTATAACTCGGGAACAAATACTGAGTGGGAGACTGTTGAATCATTGAGAGGCCTTATCAAACAGCACATAGATCCTAATTTCGTAGCATAATATCATGAATAGCATTCCTTACGGCAGACAGCACATCACAGAAGAAGATATTAAAGAAGTAACACAGGCACTTCAGTCTGATTTTTTGACTCAGGGGCCTGCAATTTTATCCTTTGAGAAGGCATTTGCTACCTATGTAAATGCCAAATACGCAGTAGCTGTGTCAAATGGAACGGCCGCCCTTCACCTCGCAGCCTTAGCGCTTGGTGTTGATGAAAAGTCGAATGTGATTGTTCCTGATATAACTTTTGCCGCCTCGGCAAACTGCATTAAGTATTGCGGAGGAACGGTGACATTAGTTGATGTTAATGCGGAGACAGCGACAATTGATCTGGATGCGGTTGAAAAATTGTTAAGTTCAGCTCCCGCAGGAACATTTACGGGAATTGTTCCGGTTGATTTTGCGGGCTATGCAGTTGATACTGAAAAATTGAGAACCCTGGCTGATAAATATGGACTTTGGATTCTTGAAGATGCCTGTCACGCACCCGGTGGATATTTCGTAGACAGCAAAGGTGTTAAACAATTTTGCGGAAATGGTACTTATGCTGATCTTGCGATATTCTCTTTTCATCCTGTTAAACACATTGCATGTGGTGAGGGAGGAATGATAACAACAAACAATAAGACTCTTTACGAAAAGCTATTGCTTTTGCGGACGCATGGTATTACAAAAGATCCTGCTTTGATGCATGAAAATCATGGCGGATGGTACTATGAAATGCAGGAACTTGGATATAACTACAGGCTTACTGATTTTCAGGCGGCCCTGGGAACTTCTCAATTGAAGAGAGCCGATGAAGGCCTTAAGCGTAGGCGTGAAATTGCATCAAAATACGATGCCGCATTTGCCAATTCGGTTGTAAAACCCCTGGCTGTGCAAACCAGCGGTGAAAATGCGTATCATTTGTACGTTATACAGGTGTCCGATCGTAAAGGTTTATATGAAAATTTAAGAGCAAAAAATATATACGCACAGGTTCATTACATTCCTGTACACATGTTGCCTTATTACAGGAACAGCGGCTATAAAGATGCCCGTTTTCCAGTTGCTGAATCATACTATGAAAAATGTCTAAGCATTCCCATGTATCCTACGCTTACAGATGCTGAACAAGCATATGTTATTGAGGCTATTTTGGGCTATTATTAACTATGCTCAGACTTAATAATGAAAAAAATTATTTTAGGCACGGCCCAACTTGGGCTGGATTATGGTATTAACAACCATGCCGGACAACCCGACCTTCAAAAGACAAAAGAAATTCTTGACTACGCATTTGAAAATTCAGTACGTGATTTAGATACGGCTGAATTGTACGGAGATGCGATCCAACGTGTAGGTGCTTACCATCGCGCAACCGGGCGAAAATTCCGGATAGTCAATAAATTTAAGGCGGCTTCCTATAGGAGCCCTGCTGAAATGCAGACTTGTGTTCTACAGTCGCTCGAGGTCCTGGACGTAGATACTTACGAAGTGCTCATGTATCACGCGTTTAAAGATTTTTTAGCTGGGCACTTTCAGCAAATTATAAAGTCGCTGCAAAAGCGGGGAGCTGTCAGGAAAACCGGTGTATCGATATATTCAAATGAAGAGCTGCTTACCGCAATTGAGTCCGACATTGATATTATTCAGGTTCCTTTCAATCTATTAGACAATCATTCCCAACGAGGTGAGCTATTGTTAAGAGCAAAGTCTGTAGGAAAAGAAATACACGTAAGATCGGTTTTTTTGCAGGGGCTTTTTTTTGTTGCTAAACCTTCCAGCAAGTTATCTCCGCTTAAAAGAGAACTAGACATAATCGAGGAGCTGGCTGATGAATATTGCTTTAGTATAGATCAGATGGCTTTGGAGTATGTTTACTCTAAAGATTACATCGATGCAATATTAATTGGAGTGGATAACCTTGACCAATTGAAGAAAAACATTTCAATCTTTAAAAAAATGAATCGTGATTTTCTTTTTGCAAAGATTGATTTTCTTCGGACTGACAGAACCGATTTATTAAGCCCTGTTAATTGGTAGAACTTTATGAAAGTATTGCTAATTACTCAGGCCAGATATGGTTCGACAAGGCTGCCTGGCAAAGTGTTGATGGAGGTTTTAAATAAACAGACCTTACTGGATGTTCATTTAAAACGAATACTTACCTCAAAAAGAATTGATAAGGCAGTTGTAGCAACCACCCATGAAAAGAAAGCTTCAAGAATCATCGACATCGCTTTTCAAAATGGAATTGAGGCGTATCGGGGCGACACTCACGATGTTCTGGATCGATTTTACAAAACAGCATTTTTATTTCAGCCTGAATATATAGTAAGAGTTACATCTGATTGTCCGCTTATCGATGGATCAATTATTGATCTTGTAGTTGGTCATTTGCTGGCTAATGAACTGGATTATGTTTCAAATACGTTAGAGCGAACTTATCCCGACGGATTGGATGTGGAGGCCTTTACCTTTAAAGCACTAGAATTAGCCTGGAAAGAGGCTCATCTGAATTCGGATCGCGAGCATGTTACGCCCTTTATTTGGCGCAATTCATCCTTTAGGAATGGAAGTCTTTTTAAGTCTGCTAACGTTAGTTGCGAAAACAGCTTCGGGGAAATGCGACTTACTGTTGACGAGTACCCGGATTTGTTGGTTGTGCAAAAACTAATAGTCGAGCTGGGGACGGATAAGAATTGGATGGCCTATGTAGATTTGTTAATCCAGAATCCAGCTATTGCAGCTTTAAATAGTCATTTTAAATGTAATGAAGGTTATGTAAAATCTTTGGCAAAAGACATAACCTGATTATATACATTCTTTTAACCTTTAACTCTAAAAAAATGATCCTAAACTTTGAAAAATCAAATATTTACAGGCAAAAAATTCATCAGTTAATTCCTGGCGGTGCGCATACATATTCTAAAGGAGACGATCAATTTCCTTTATTATCACCAGCCGCAATCAGTCACGGAAAAGGCGCATGGATATGGGATATCGACGGCAATAAATTTCTGGATTGCAGCATGGGGCTTACCTCGGTAAGTCTCGGACATGCCTTTGAACCAGTACTGGAACGCGTTCGACAAGAACTACTGAAAGGCGTCAATTTTCAACGACCCTCGGTTATTGAAATGGAAATGGCCGAAAAGTTTTTAAGCCTGGTTCCTCAGCATGACATGATCAAATTTGCCAAGAATGGATCAACTGTTACAACTGCAGCTGTCAAGTTAGCCCGGGCTTTTACGAAAAGGAAGTTGGTGGCATTTCCAGCGGAACATCCTTTCTATAGTTATGATGACTGGTTTATAGGAAGCACTGCTTGTAATAAAGGAGTGCCAAATGACACCAATAATTTATCCGTCACGTTTAAGGCTTGCGACGCTGCATCACTCGAAGCACTGTTTGAGAAGTTCCCCGGGCAGATTGCCTGTGTGATTACCGAACCGGAAAAAAATTTCTGCGATGGTACTTGTGCATGTGGCGGAGAACCTGGTGGCTTTTTGCAAAAAGCGATTGATTTGGCTCACAAGAATGGGGCGCTTTTCATTATTGACGAAATGATTACCGGGTTTAAAACGAATTTTCCCGGCAGCATAAGAAAATATTCTCTGGAACCAGACATGACTACGTGGGGAAAGGGCATTGCAAACGGCTTCTCATTCTGTGCATTAACCGGCAAGAAAGAAGTAATGGAATTAGGGGGAATTAATCGTAAGGGTGAAGAAAAGGTATTTCTTATATCAACAACACACGGTGGCGAAACACACGCTATAGCAGCAGGCCTTGCGACAATTGATTTCTTTGAAAATAATGATGTAATTGGCCATAGTCAGCAAATGGGTGCGAAAGCGATCAGTGAATGCAATGGCATCATTCAAAGGCAATGTCTGAGTGATTTTGTTTCACTTAGTTGCAGTTCCTGGATGCCAGCGTTCGTATTTAGGAATAGGGAACGCCAGATGGATGCCGGATTTAGGACGCTGATGATGCAGGAAATGATTAAAAACGATGTATTGTTCCAGGGTGTGCTTGTGCCTTCTTTCAGCCACACTAATACAGAAGTTAATTTCTTTTTGGATGCTTTTGAAGCATCATTGTCGGTGTATAAAAAAGCTCTGGAAGTAGGATACGAGAAATATCTCATAGGCGAAGCTGCAAAGCCTGTTTTCCGAAAGATTCTTTAAACTGCATATTACTAATGTTCGATTGATAACTCGAATTATAAGTAGTATGCATGTTCTTGATAACCTATTGAAACATGAAAAAACTACTTATAATTCCTGCGCGAACAGGCAGCAAGAGAATTCCCAACAAAAACTTCAGAGATTTTTTAGGAAAGCCTTTAATCTCATATGCAATTGAAAAGGCGTTGGCTTCTAACCTTTTTGATGAAGTTATGGTTTCAACAGATGATGAAGACGCCGCTTTGCTTTGCAGAAGTTACGGAGCTAAAGTGCCATTCTTAAGGTCAAAGGAAAATGCAAATGACTTCGCCACAACTGCAGATGTAATAACGGAGGTTATTAAAAACTATCAAAATGCTGGGAAAGTCTTCGATTTAGTTTGCTGTTTGTACCCAACTTCAATTTTATGCTCAAAAAATCATATTGTAGCTGGAGTTGAAAAGTTTTTAAATGAGTCTTTAGATGGTCTCTTAACAGTCGTTAAGTATCCCCATCCAATCGAACGTGCATTGATTGTCGGGTATAAGGATAGAATAAATTATGAACACCAGGAGTTTGCAAACACAAGAACACAAGACCTTTTGGACAGATACTTCGATGCTGGTCAGTTCTATATCTTTAAACCACAGACTTTTTTAGAGACGACTAGCGTAATCAATGCAAATTGTGGATTTATAGAGCTTAATCCTATTGAAATTCAGGACATAGATACTCCTGAGGATTGGCTTGCAGCTGAAGTTAAGTATAAGATGTTTAATTTTTTCGGTCATTAGAGCGTACCCAATGAAGAAAGTTTATTTTCGAGTTGATGGTAATACGGAGATAGGATTGGGACACATAGTTCGTAGTTGTGCTTTGGCAAACATGTTACGCGAGCGTTTTGAATGCCATTTTTTTGTTCGGGATTATTTGGAAATAACAAAAAATAATGTTGTAGAAGCCGGCGCAATACTCCATATCATGGATAGCGGGATTACCCTCGTAGAAGAACGTGAAGCTTTTGCGAATTCAATTGATTCAAATGTAATCGTTGTGCTGGACGGTTATAGCTTTAATACTGATTATCAGATCACAATCAAACAACGGGGTAATAAATTGGTTTGTATCGATGATATTTATTCTTTCCATTTTGTTTCGGACGTAGTCATCAATCATGCAGGTGGTATTGATCGGGAAGCTTACAGCATTGAACCGTATACTCGTTTGTATTTGGGATTAAAATATGCAATGTTGCGCTCCCCTTTTTTGAAGTCTGCCTATGGGCATACGATGCCAAATGAGCGGGATGCTTTCATTTGTTTTGGGGGAGCTGATCCAAAAAATGACTTACTGATCGCTTTGTCTCGTCTTCCGGAATGGATGACTAGTATGACAATTAATATAGTCATAGGAGGTGCATATCGATATGAAGAAGAGCTTATTGGCTTTCTGGCAAACAAAAATTGGAGGTACAAGCTGCATAAAAACCTAAACGCGTCATCTATGTCGCATTTAATGACTAAATGTTCAATCGCGATCTGTTCACCTAGCTCGGTTGCATTGGAATATTTGGCGGTTTCAGATGGCAAGCTCTTTTTGATCGTAATAGCGGACAATCAACGAGATTTTTATAATTATCTGTTATCCGAAAAGCTAGGATTTCCATTTGATAATTTAAGGGAACAGGTTCATGTCGATCTTGAATTCCGAAGATCTCTTTTTGACGGAAAACAAAAAAGCAGATATTTGGAGATATTTAATTCTTTAAAATGAATGTTTTTTTAAGACCCGTGGAATTAGCTGACATTGAACAGTTACGCCAATGGCGCAATTCTGAAAATATCAGGACCGTGTCAATTTCAAATGAGTATATTACAACTGAAATGCAGGTAAACTGGTTTAATAAAATCAAAGACGAAAAAAATGGACTTTTTTGGATAGTGATGAATGATGCAAAACCAGTTGGCTTTGCATCGGTTAGAAAAATTGATTATACCAATTTAACTTGCGAATTTGCCAACTTATATCTCGGCGAGGCTGGCAATGAGGGATCTGGACTAGGCGCGATGATCGAATTTCTTGTGATAGATTACGTCTTTAACAATTTGCAAAATATTCGTAAAATCAACTGCGAAATATTGAGTAATAACCCTAAGGTAATTCAGATGATCAGAAAGTTTGGCTTCATAGAAGAAGGGATATTAAGAAAACAATATGTAAAAGACAATGTAGATTTAGACTTGCATTTGTTAGCTATCTTCAAGGATGTTTGGAACAACAATAAAGACAAATTAAAAAAAATGTTGTTCAGATGATTTTTTATTAATCTTAAAAAAAATGTTATGGACTTTGCATCTTTTCTTCCCAAGTTTAATGAGCAATTAATGGAGGATGACCTGAGTAAGATTTCTGGGCAAACAAAATTCAGACAGCTTAGCTCTTGGGATTCCTTGACTGCGATGGCCGTGATCACCATGATAGAAGACGAATATAAAGTCGGAATTAACGCGGAAACCTTTAAAACATTCGTTACTGTGGAAGATATATACAACCACGTATCTTCAAAAATTGTTGAATAGTGAATGCGAAAATAGTAGCTATTTCCTATTGGCTACCCGATCAAAAATTGACCAATGAGGAAATAAACAAACTGCATCCCGAGTGGTCAGTAGAAAAAATTGCATCCAAAACGGGTATTTACGAACGAAGGATCGCTAATGAAAATATTTCGACTGTTGACATGGCTTACTATGCAGTAGAAAGAATGTTTTCTGAGAATAATATTGATAAGTCCGTTGTCGACTTTATTTTGCTTTGTACCCAGAGTCCCGATTACTTTCTACCAAGCTCAGCGTGCGTTTTGCAAAACCGTTTAGGCCTGTCAACTTCAGTTGGCGCGCTCGATTTTAATCTTGGTTGTTCAGGGTACGTATATGGACTCGGACTGGCAAAGGGATTGATTGCTTCGGGTTCAGCAAAAAACGTACTATTGGTGACCTCTGAAACATACTCCAAATTAATTCACCCGGACGATAAGTCTAATAAAACAATTTTTGGAGACGCTGCTGCCGCTACGCTTATTTCTTCAGACGAAATGCTGGAAGGACTTTCGATTGGTAATTTTGTATATGGTACAGATGGTAAGGGCGCAGATAATTTGATAGTCAAAAATGGCGGGTTTGGAAATAAGCATATTTTTCCGAATAGGTCAACAAGCTTGGAAAATGATCAATTTAGTAGTGACGATTATTTATATATGAACGGAGCTGAGATATTTAAGTTTACTTCTCAAAACGTTCCGGAACTCGTGGATAGTGTGCTTAAGGCTAACAACACGTCTGACGAAGAAGTGGATATGTATATCTTTCATCAAGCAAATAAATACATGCTTGATTTTATCCGGAAAAAGATGCACATTCCTGAGAGCAAATTTTTTTACTTCCTGGAAACTTGCGGAAACACAGTTTCTTCAACAATCCCCATTAGCTTATCGGAGGCTTTCGCGCAGCGGAAAGTATCTAATAAGAGCAAAATTCTGTTAGCTGGTTTTGGAGTAGGGTATTCCTGGGCTGGTTGTATTCTCGAATAAAGATTTTATTTGTTGAAATTGATTAAAATGGATGTACAAATTAGTGCCATATCATATTGGTTACCTGAGCAGGTTTTAACTAATGAAGAAATCAATCGCAATCATCCTACATGGGAGATTGAAAAGACTTCTATTAAGACAGGGATACGAGAAAGAAGAGTTGCAGGAGAACAATCGACGGGCGATCTCGCTTACATGGCTGCTGTTCAGCTATTTAATGAACATAAAATAGCTCCCGATTTAATTGATTTTGTTTTACTCTGCACACAAACTCCTGATTTTTTTCTTCCCACGACGGCATGTATTTTACAAAATAGACTGGGGCTAAAAAAATCTTGCGGTGCTCTTGATGTAGGGCTAGGCTGTTCAGGCTATGTCTATTGTCTGGGGTTGGCCAAGGGACTTGTTCAATCCGGATCTGCAAGAAATGTGCTCTTAATTACCGCTGACACGCTTACAAAATTGCTTCATAAAGATGACAAATCAAGCATCCCACTCTTTGGAGATGCTGCAACTGCGACATTGGTTTCCTGCGAACAAAAAGGAATAAAGATTGGAAATTGTGTATACGGTTCAGATGGAGAGGGGGCAAATAATCTCATTGTCAAAAATGGTGCGAACAAGCACAAACCAATGGATGGGATTGATATTTACGACAATGAAAATGAGTTTGTTCGAAATGACAACAATTTGTACATGGACGGAACTGAAATTTTTAAATTTACAGCGTCCAACGTGCCGCCTCTTATCAAGAGGGTTTTAGAACAAAACATGCTTAGCAGGGACGAAGTAGATTTATTTGTTTTTCATCAGGCAAACAAATATATGCTTGACTTTGTACGCAAAAAGATCGGTATTGAACCAAGTAAGTTTTTCTATCATTTAGAAAGGAGCGGCAACACAACTTCCTCAACAATTCCAATAGCTTTGAAAGAAGCCATGATTCAAAACAAAATGACAAGCAATAGTAAGGTCGTTTTAGCTGGCTTTGGTGTTGGGTATTCTTGGGCCGCGTGCGTATTAGGTAATTAAATCTAGATTAATGAAAATAGCAAATATTAGTGTCGGTTTAGGTGCAAAACCCTTTATAATTGCAGAAATGTCGGGAAATCATAATCAATCCCTTGACAGAGCTTTATCAATCGTAAAGGCAGCCGCAGATTCAAAAGCAGATGCAATAAAATTACAGACATATACTCCTGACTCTATTACAATAAATCAGCACGGCGGGTTGTTTGACATCCAAGACAAAAACTCTCTATGGACAGGTAGAAATTTGTATGATTTGTATTCTGAGGCTATGACACCATATGAATGGCACGAAGCAATATTTTCATATGCTGCCGAGCTGGGGTTAATTTGCTTTTCGACTCCATTCGATGATTTTGCTGTTGACTTATTAGAAAAATTGGGGGCTCCTTGTCATAAAATTGCTTCATTCGAAAACAACCATCATCCTCTGTTGAAAAAAATAGCTAAAACGGGAAAGCCTGTGATCATGTCAACTGGGGTATCGACCCTTGGTGGTATTGATGAGTCTGTGACAGTTTTGCGAGACAATGGGTGCCGTGATTTAGCGTTGTTAAAATGTACGAGTAATTATCCTGCGTCACCAGCCAACACAAACGTTAAAACTATTCCACATATGCGTGAAATGTTCAAATGTGAAATAGGTCTTTCTGATCACACGATGGGAGTGGGAGCGTCTGTTGCGGCAGTTAGTTTAGGAGCAACGATTATTGAAAAACATTTTTGTTTAAGTCGCGCAGAAGGGGGAGTCGATAGTGCTTTTTCTTTGGAGCCACATGAATTTAAAACCCTTGTTGAAGAAACAGAGAGAGCATGGCTTTCATTGGGGGAGGTCCAGTATGGGATCCAGGAAGCGGAACGAAAAAGCGTTGAATATAAAAGATCGATCTATGTTGTAGAGGATATTGCAGCAGGCGAAAAGTTTAGTGAGAAAAATATAAGAATTATTCGTCCTGGCGACGGATTGCATCCAAGATATTACGAACAATTGTTACTGAGCTGTGCCTCTTCTGATCTTAAAAAAGGAACACCCGTTAAATTTCGGGATGTCCTATAAAATATTGCCGCGCTAAAGTTCTCTACAGACAATTAATTTTCAAGCAGTTTAACGAATGACAAAAAAACATGGATTATTTCCAGTCGATGCTTTTTGGTTTGTTTTTGGTACTTTTTTAATGCTTTTATCTTGTAATAAGGATACGTTCCCTTCTGGTCTTACCAATTTTGGGAAAATTTGGTCGAATAACAATTATTCGGCTTTTACTGATTTGATTAGATATAATAATTTATGGTATTGCGTTTTTCGTGAAGCGGATAGTCATGTTGGAACAAATGGAACGATAAGGGTTTTGGTATCTGATAATGCCAGAAACTGGCGGTCTTTGAGTGTACTTCAGATTCCTGAAAATGATTTGAGAGATCCAAAGTTTGTTATCAACTTTAAACATGAGTTATGTATTTATGCAGGGGCTATTCACAAGCCAAACAGCTTGCAGAATATTGTCTGGGTATTGAACACAAGCGACCTTATATGGGGAAATCCGATTAATATGCAAGTTAAGGATGATTGGCTTTGGCGCATTAATAACAATTTAAAGGAAATGTATTCTTTCGCATATTCGGGAAATGGGAACGCTGGGACTAAAATTTCATATTATTTAAGCGATGCCGGCAGTTTTCCTAACTTCAAGCTTCAGCGCGCCAATATAATAGATGATGGGTGTCCTTCAGAAACCGCCATGACTTTCCAAGACTCTACAATTTACGTCATTGCCAGAAGAGATTGCGGAGATAAAAATTCGTGGCTTGGAATAAGTGATCAGGCAGTTAGAAAAATTGAATGGTTTAATCTTAACATGATTCTTCAGTCGCCCAGCATGATCAATACGCCTCATGGAATTTTTGTCGCTGGCCGAATTTATCCGCCTAGTGACATCAAGGTTGCGATTTTTAAGTTGAATACTTCAAATAGAGCTCTTGAAAAGATCACAAATTTACCCTCGGGCTATGATACGGGATATCCAGGGCTGGCATTTTACAACGATTCGCTGTATATCTCCTATTATTCTGCTGATGAATCAAATTTTAGGGCCATCTATCTTAGCGCTTATAAATTAAAGTAGTTTCTTAATGAAGACAAAGGCGTATTTATTGGAGTACATACGACAGCATGACAGCGAATATAATCGCAGGGTGGATTTACTCAAAATTGAACTTGACCACTTCATTTATAGCTATGGAGACCATTTTAAGAATCCAAAAGAGGGACGAAAACCAAGTACAATTGATTTGCACAAAATGTTGTATAAACTTTATACATACTATTCAGTCTTTTTCAAGAATGTGAACTTTGATAAATTAGGTGGTGCAAATGTTTTATCTCTTGTTTATTTTAAAAATTTCAGCGAGGAATTGAAAAGCGAAGGATATAATGCTTACTCACCAATATGGACTCCAGTTGGAAAAAATGTTATTGGGAATTTAGATTTAACCAAACATGTGTGGCGCTTAAATAAACAGTTCAAAACTGCAAATTTTAATAAGCTACTTTCTGAGTCATTTAGTAAAGCGATTCAAAATTTCGAGGAAGATACTTTTGCTTTTATCAAGGAAAAAAAACTTAAAAGCTTATTCCTTTTCACAAATCAGTTGTTTTATTCGAAGATTGCAATAAACGTTTTCAAAAGGCTAGGTCGGCCATCATTCGTCTTGTCACATGGAATGCCGGGAGTTTACCTTCCAGAGGACGAAAGTCGAACTGATTATTTACTGGTCTGGGGCGATAAAATCCGTGAAAACTATATTGAGGCTGGCGTTGATGCTAAAAAAATATACGTGTCTGGGCACCCGTCCTACACAAATTATAAGCGTTCCTTGCAATGCAAATTTGCTTTTGACGATATCTTAGTTGTTTGCAAGTCTGCATCATTACATCAGCATACTTATTCGCCTGTCCTTACGGATAGAGGAAACTTAATTCTTTATCTGTTACAAATAAAGAATGTTTTAGTATCATTGGGTGTCAAAAAAGTTCGTGTTCGGCCCCATCCTACTATGAACGCTTTATGGTTTGAAAGTTTGCTAGGGTCAGATTTTTTTGTCCTTGACATTGACCCACTTCCAGACTCATTAAAGCGATCGTCATTGGTCATAGGGCCGGGATCCACATTACTTCTGGAAGCGCAATTGTTTGGCACTAACTACTTAGTCTACGAACCCAATCTGGATAAGCTTGACTTAGCTGGCGGTCCAATCGCCAGGCCGTTCGATGGTTCAGATAAAAATATACCTGTAGCAAGAAACGAAACGGACCTCCGGCACATGTTGCAACAAAAAGAAAGAAATAATCCTGCCTTCCTAGAAGATTATCTCAGTCCATTAAATCTTTCATTTGTTAAATCGTTAATTGGCTAGGATGAGTAAACCAGTTCGCTATACAAAAAATTATTTTAATATATACCTGTGGAAGGGGACCGGTTATTTTGCAAGCTTTGCGTCTCTGGCTATCGCTACTCCAAGGCTAGCTGCTAATCCCTCATTATTTGGAATTTTTACGTTTTGTATTTCCCTTAATATCTTTTTTCAGTATGCCGATCTTGGATTTATAAATGCCGCACAAAAATATTCATCAGAGTATTTCGCCCGAAATGATATTGAATCGGAGATCAAGGTTACAGGGTTTTCGAGCTTTATTTTATTGGCTTTTATTGTGCCACTTTTTTTGAGTCTGTTGTGGTTATCGTATAATCCTAACATGATTATACGAGATCTTGCATTGAATACAGCAGAATGGGCACTAGCTCACAAATTGTTATTCACACTTGCAATTTTTTCACCAGTACTTATTATTCAAAGAATTCTTCAGATTATTTTTTCGGTTCGGCTCGAAGATCACTATACGCAAAGGGTAAACATTTGCGTGTCCATATTGCGTGTAATTTCAGTGTTTTATTTTTTTGCAAATGGTAAATACCTAATAGAAGAATATTTTTTATTTTATAATTTATTATCATTAGTATCAATATTCGTAATAATAAAGATTGCCATAAGAAGATATGCATATGACTTTCTGAAACTGTTAAACAATATCAGATTCTCAAGTGAAATGTATCAAAAAACATCAAAACTTGCAATAAATTCATTGTTCTTGGCATTGGCTTGGATAGTTTTTTACGAGCTGGATTTGGTATACATCGGTTTTTTTTTGGGGAAAGAATCTGTCGCTTATTACGCCCTTGGATTCACTATACTTTCATTTTTTAGAGATCTATTTGGAACTTTTTACTACCCTTTTTTAGTAAGGTTTAATCACTTGGTTGGAGAAAAAAATGAGCAAGGTCTAATGAGCCTTTATCACACTTTGCTTAAAATAGGACTAAGCATTGTCATACTTCCTGTAGTCTGCCTTCAAATCTTTGCGGAGCCTATCATTGTGTCTTGGGTCGGGTTTAAATATGAGCCTTCAATAAAAGTGGTACAATTACTTCTATGCAGTTATTTTCTGTCGTATATCACTTATCCTGCAAGTGCTATGCTTACTGCTAAGGAGGAATTAAAAAAATTATACATTACAGCTGCTGTTTTGCCTGTTTTTTTTCTTACGGGAGTGTTATTGACCCAGCATAAATGGGGCATTGTTGCTTATGCACTTTTTAAAACACTCGCAATTTTAGTAAATGGGACACTGCTTTTTTTCATTTCATTAAAACAACTTGAGATATCTGCACGTGTGTTTTTTTCTAAATACATCAAACCATTTCTGTTAGCTCTATTTTCAATAGTCCTGGTTGGAAATGTTATCGTTAAAGTTTTACCGCTAGAAAAAGGTTTTTACGCTTTGTTTGTAACAGTCGCAGCTTATGTGTGTGTGCTGTTTTTCGGATTTTTTGTTTACTTCTTGTCTGATCCTATTATAAAGGAGTTTGGCGTTGCAACCTATTATAGATTAACCAAAAGCACTAAAATATAAGAATGTCATCAAAAGTTCGATTGTTCGCGTTTTACTTACCGCAGTTTCATCCAATTCCAGAGAATGATCAATGGTGGGGGAAAGGGTTTACCGAATGGACTAATGTTGGTAAAGCCAAAACTTTGTTTAAAGGGCATTATCAGCCCAGAGTGCCAGCGGATTTGGGATACTATGATCTCCGTATTCCGGAAGTAAGAGAACAACAAGCTAGAATGGCACAGGCAGCAGGCATAGAAGGATTCTGCTATTGGCACTACTGGTTCGGAAATGGAAAGCGTTTACTTCAACTGCCATTTGAAGAGGTGTTGGCGTCAGGAAAACCCGACTTCCCATTTTGTTTGGCGTGGGCCAATGAATCCTGGAAAGGATTTAATCATGGATTAAAAAATAGGAATGTATTAATCGAGCAACAGTATCCTGGAGAAGAGGATTACAAGCAACATTTTTATGCGGTTTTACCTGCCTTTAAGGATAAAAGGTATATTACCACTCAAGGTAAGCCGGTATTTTTGATATATCGCCCGTTCGAGCTTCCCGATGTTAAAAGATTTATTTCGCTTTGGCAGGACTTAGCCATTGAAAACGGATTAAAGGGTATATATTTTATTGGGCAAACGAACCATTACGCCCAATGGCAAGACATTTTAAATTTATCGTTTGATGCAGTCAACATTGTAAGAATGACTGATTTTCTAAAATACCACAGGTCTCCAGGAAAAAAGGTCACAGATAAAATAAATCGTTTTTTCAGAAAAGTGCCGTTGGTATATAATTATGAGGCTATGGCGGCATATTTCACAGGCGCTGAAGACTTTAACAGCAAATGTATACCAACTATCATCCCGAACTGGGATCATTCACCCAGAAGTGGAAGGGAGGGGCTGGTGATGCACAATTCAAGTCCGGAGCTTTTTGGCAAGCATGTTAATGATGTCTTCTCAAAAATTAAGCAAAAGCCAGAGGAGCTGAGAATCGCCTTTATAAAATCCTGGAATGAATGGGGCGAGGGTAATTATCTTGAGCCTGATCTCAAATTCGGACATCAATACCTTGAAGTGTTAAAGCAAAATGTAAACGAATTTAACAATAGGTAATGCTATTTTACATAGGCATTTTTCTTTTTCTTATATGCTTTTTAGTTCTGGACTTTGTAAAGGACGGACAAAGTATCAAAAGTTTTCTCTTTTACTTACTTGTTCTATCCTTTGTCTTTTTGGGAGGTATCCGTTGGGAGACTGGAACTGACTGGAATAATTATTACTCGTTGTTTAACAGGAGCGGCAGCGAAAATGCAGTTGAAAACGAAACAACTTTTGAGATTGGATTTCGATATTTCAACTTTTTGGCAAGGAAGATTACCGATAGTTACACGGTATTTCTTTTGGTATCCGGCCTTTTTATAATATTGACAAAAAGCGCATACCTGAAAAATAATACGAAATACTTCTTTTTGGCGCTTTTTTTATACTATGCTTATTTTTTCTGTGATGTTTTTTTTGTCCGTCAATCAATCGCAATCTCGCTTACATTAGTGAGCACGACATATATTGTTAAAAGGAAATTTATTCCATTTTCCTTGATTATTGCGGGTGCATCATTATTTCACTCCTCTGCCGTTTTATTTATAATAGCCTATTTTGTTTATTCATGGAAAATCCCTACTACTGTTATCGTTATTGCCGTATTGTTGAGCATTTTATATATGGCAATGGGACTCGACACCGTCGTATTTAAATTCTTAGCGCCCCGACTTGGATTCAATGAATTTATTGCAAACAGACTCAACGAATATCTTGAAAAAGGAAAAGAAAGTACATTCGGATCGAATGTTAGTAAGACTACCATCCTGATTCTGGGAGTTTTTAAAAGGGGGTTGTTGTTACCGCTATTTCTGTGGGTTCGGGCCAATATAGAACGTGAAAAAAAGGTTGAATTTAATGGCTATTTGAATCTAGTGGTACTTGGAACCATTCTTTTCTTCTTGACTGCAGGCTTCGTTGCGTTGCAAAGAGTAATTACATATTTTGCTTTTTATGAAATATTATTGTTACTGATGGTAGTTGGATATTTGCACAAGAGAATAAGTATACCTATAATATATTTTTTTTTAATACTATACGCTTTTTCTAAGTTTTACTATGGCTTTGCAGGCTATAAGGACTTATATGTTCCCTACTACAGTATATTTGATAGTAAGATTAATAGACGCGATTATTAAAGGACTTCAATGAAGAAAAAGATCAAGGTAGTTGAGCCGTTGTGGACCGGGGAAAAACATTCATCATTCAACGCCGCATTTCTGGGCGTTTTGTCCCATGCGTTTCCCGCATCGCAAATTGTTTTTTACGGAGAAAAAACGCATCTGAGTTGTGTACAAAAAAAGTTTTCGGGTGCGGCCATAGATTTTAAATGCATTTTTAATGTTCGATCTGACAATAAAATTGTTATTCCATTCCTTTATATAATATCCGTTTTACAAACTATCCGCTTTCTGCTCTTTACGCCCTTTAGTCAACAGTTAATATTTTCCGGTTTAAGTCCTTTCGCTTACCCCATGGTATTATTATTGAACTTTTTTTTTAGGCGTAAAATAATTTTTGTTTGTCATGGTGAACTGGCTTTCATCGAAAAAGATACATATCGTCTTTTGAACGGACACTACAAATTAATCGCTATCATGTTCAAGAGAGCTTTTCCCCTTCTTATTAAAAAATCACGTATCTATTTAATTGTTCTTGGCGAGAATATCGTTGCTGAATTGAAGCGTTATTATAACGGTGATTTTACGAAGAATTTTTTAGTAATTGAGCATCCATATTGTCTTCAACCGACGGAATCTAATACTAAATCTCTTCCAAATAATAAGCTAAGACTCGCTACCGTGGGATTAGCAACAAGAATGAAAAGAGCCGATCTTATAATTGAAATTCATGATCGACTAAAGACAAAAGGAATTTTGGATAAGGTTCAATTAGAAATAATTGGAAAAGTAGCTGACTTTACTTCCGAATTAAATGGTAAAAAAATAAATTACCCCGATGGTAAATATTTTCTAGATCAGGGTACGTACGACAAGAAAATTAGCCAGCAAGATTTCATCTTATTCTTTTATCCAGATGCTACATACAGGTTAACTCCTAGCGGCGCCTTTCTTGATGCAGTTTCACATAAAAAGCCTGTTATCGTTCTTAAAAACAATTTTTTTGAAACATACTTTAACAAGGCAGGCCAGATTGGTTATATGTGTGATTCAATTGCTGATATGTGCGAATGCATAGAAAAGGAAATTACAAATTGTAGCAATGGAGCAAAGGATACTTTTGGAAGTAATATTGACAAACTTTATCAATTTTTTAGTATACCGGGCGTTGCAAAATCGCTTAGAAAGCAGGTTGAGTTAAGGGGAATAATTCATTTATTCGAAAATAATTGATTTATGAAGGTGTTACACATCGCTGAATCAACTAAAGGGGGAGGAGCCGAAAATGTATTTTCGCAAACGGTAAAAGCACTTAAAGAGTATGGTGTTGGAGATTTTGCTCATTATGTTGCTGCTCGCGAAAATGACAATACAGATTTTCCCATTGACCTCTCTTTTCCAAGCATTGGAAAAGCGAACTTTTTTAATTCAATTTATTCCGTCAAAAATTTCTTACTATTAAGACGGTACTTGTTTAAATTGAGACCCGATGTTATCCACTTCCATTTAGTAGGAAATCTGTCTCCGTCTGTTTTACATGCAATTTTTTTGTATAAAAAAAAGGCGCCGAAATGCAAGATTTTGCAAACAGTCCACACATATGAGCACGTTTGCTCGCATCATGCTGCGTATGACTATCGGCTGGAGCGCCGGTGTTTAGATTGTAAGGCTGACAAATACAAAATAAAAATTTTTAAGAGAAGATGTAGTCGAAAGGGAGCTTTACATTCGTTTGGCAAAGGAATTACTAGTTTGATAGGAGATTTATTTTTTAACAACGGTTTAGTTGATAAATGGATTACTCCATCGGAATTTTTAGGAGCTTTATTGAGTGATCGTTATGGAGAACATTCTGTAAGCGTTTTAAAAAATTCGATAAGTCACATTGGTCAATCTGTCGTAGAAAAGAAAAACGTTATTACCTATTTTGGGCGGTTTTCAGAGGAAAAAAATTTACAACTTCTTCTTAATATCATGCCTTCCTTGATTCGTCTTATTCCTGATATTAAGTTAAAGCTGATCGGGGATGGTCCCATGCTTTTAGAGTTAAAAAATGTCGTTGTTTTAAAAAACTTGCAAAACCATGTGCAGTTTTCGCCTTTTATGCCACCAACCAAGCTTTCTGAGCTAATTGGCGATGCGAAAGTTTTTGTTCTTCCTTCAAAGCTATTTGAAACTTTCAGCTTGGTCTTATATGAGAGCGTGTTAGCAGACATGATTCCCATAGCAGGTAATTATGGAGCGTTAAAAGAAGCCATCGAATGGTTGGGATGTGGCGAAGTTTTTGATGAGGTAAATCAAGAAGAACTCGTTGAAAAAATCATTAATAGCGTACTTTGTTATGCAAGTCAAAAATCAGTAATCGTGGCTGCAAAGGAAAAAATAACTAAAAATCTTAACATGAGCAGGTATAGGGATTCTCTTATCCAAGTATACCGCGATTGTTCTCATAATTAATTTTTTTATTATGTGTTACAAGAAACTTCTAGTGGTTTTTATTTTTACTGCTGCCGTGTGTTTTGTGGAGATACAAACGATCTCAGGTCAAACGAATTCAGTAAGTGTCACAACTTTCGGAGCCAAGGGTGATGGTCAAACAGATGACCAGCCCGCTTTACAAAAAGCATTGATGTATTGTGTCGAAAATAATAAAACATGTGTTATCCCTAAAACAAAGTCATTCTACTTTGTAAAGAAATCTATTCGAGTACCTCTGAGTTCGGGAAATAGGCTAGATATTTCATCGGAAGGGGCAGTCATAAAGTCAGCGTATCCATTGCTTCCTGATAGTAATAAGCTCGCTAATATGACCGCATTTCGCGAAGATGCAATTTTGTCAATTGGTCCGGCGAGTATAAAGAATGCAAGGACGATAAGCAATATTTTTGATAACAATTTAAATATCACTGTAAATATCAAAGGGCTGGTAATTGATGGTAAAGCTATGCCACAGAAAGAAGTTCCTGATGGATTCAATGAACATATTAATATCGGACTACAGATCGCTGCAGAAACAATTTCGATAAGCGACTGCAAATTTGTAAATGTTTTTGGTGATGGGTTCATGGCCCTGGGCCCGAAGAACCTCATAGTCTCAAACTGCAATTTTATTGACGTCGGCGGTCGTGGTAAAACTCCACGCCTTTATAAAGTCGATAATGATCACTTCGGGGATGCTATAAACATAAGTGCTGTGAAAGACCGTGGAAAAGTTGAAATTGCCGATTGTAAGTTGAGTGGCCTTAAATTGGGCCAGCGTAGAAGTAGAATCGGCATCACGTTCAATTTTTCCGAAGATCCAAATGTTCACTATAATATTTCAATTAAAAATTGTGATATACAGAACTATGCAAAATGTGTCCACATTGAGGAAAATGCAGTATCTACAACCGAGATCTCGAATTGTAATTTAAGCGATTTCAATTATGCTATTGCTAATGTCCGGAATAAGGGGGCTGTGTGCAATATTAGAGATAGCCGAATTACTATTGGTCAAAATAATAATGAAGAAGCTATAGGGGCGGCAGCTTTGGGATTAAATTACTCAAGTAATGCAGCTATTAATGTGTATGGCACAACAGTTAATTTTGACAAATGTGGACTCTATCAAAGTATCGCGCAGGTTCAGTTATTTGATAATTGCATTTTCAACGCGTTTAACAGCAACATCTTTTTTGCCGTAGGTCCGCGCGTGGAATTTAATAAATGTACATTTAATAATTTTGGGGGCACTAATAAGTCTTTTTTCAAAGAAGGCAACACTCCTAGATACGTCACTGTTAAAGACTGCGTTTTTAATGGAGGCGGCAAGGTCTTCAGCGAAAAAGGGGTAGTTTTAAACTTTATCAATTCTAAGAGCACAATTTCCAACACATATCTGATTAACAATCAATAATTAACTCGTAAAAAGTAAATGAGCAACCTTGTTTCGATCGTCACTCCTATTTATAATGCCGAGCTTTATTTGAAGGAGACAATCGAGTCTGTTATAAATCAAACATTCACCAATTGGGAATTACTATTGGTAGATGATTGTTCCTCGGATAACGGTGTAACTGTAGCTAAAATGTTCGCTGAGAGAGATTCGAGGATTAAAGTACTACTGATGCCGCGAAACGGTGGGGCTGCGGCTGCAAGAAATATGGCAATAAAAAATGCAAGTGGAAAGTACATAGCTTTCCTAGACAGCGACGATACCTGGAGCAAAACGAAGTTGGCAATTCAACTTGACTTTATGCAGAAAGAAAATGTATCATTCTGTTTCAGTTCATATAATGTAGTTAATGAAAACGGTGAATTTTTGAAACAAATAAAAGTAAGAAATACTATAAATTATAGAGGATTGCTTAATGGCTGCAGTATAGGATGTTTAACAGTTGTCTATGATGTTGAAAGATTTGGCAAACTGTATTTTTTGGACAGCGAAAACACTGACACTTCTGTCGCCCCTGCGATATTAAAAAGATGGGGAAAAGAAGACTATGTATTATGGTTAACAATAGCGAGAATGCTACACAGCACTTCTGATGATGTCATGGCCGGTGTTAGTTTACCTCTCGCCAACTACAGAAAAAGGACTGGTGGAATTTCTTCAAACAAATTGAATGCTGCAAAATATCAATGGCTCGTTTACCGACAAATTGAAAAACTTAACCCCTTAACATCTTTGTATCATTTCTTATGCTACTTTGTCCATGGATTAAAAAAGCATTTTTTTTAACCGAATACCTTTTAAAAAGTAACGTGTCACCCTTCAGAATTTTCTTCAAAATTTTTTAATATAGTTTTTTTTGATGTTTAAATTGGTATCTTCATTTGAATGCGTATTTTAGGCTTTGAATGTCTGAATATGTATACCCGTCTCGAATTTCTTAAAAGAACTTTTATATCGGCTAGTCTTTTTTCTATTTCCAGTTGTACAAAAAAAAATAGGTATTCATTTTATCCCGATGAGTCGGTCTTGGATTACAATTTTTCTAAAAATATATCTATACGCGAAAGTGATCGGATCGTTTTTCAAGGGGATTCAATTACCGATTCTTCGAGAAACCGAACTATTTCTGGAAGCAATACAAGCGAAGGGCTCGGAATGGGTTATGTAAGATATGTCTCTGAGGCAATTCTAAAAAATAACACCGGTAAAAATATAGCTATATTTAATCGAGGGATCGCTGGAAATACTTCTGGCGATTTGTTAGCTAGATGGTCAGTCGATTGTATTAGTCTTAATCCAAATGTATTAAGCGTTTTGATAGGAGTTAATGATTTGCGTTATCATGTTACTCCTGCCGAATATTACCATAATTTAAAACAGCTTGTCGATCAGGCTTTCACGGCAAATCCAAATCTGCGATTGATCTTGGCGGAGCCATTTATTTTGCCTAACATTAACTCGTACGGATCTTTTATCGACAACTTCCGAGAGTACCGTATTGCTGTAAGGATGGTGGCAAAAGAATACGGCGCAGCCTTTATTCCGTGCTATAATGCACTTATTTCACATATTCAAAATGCTGATTATACAAAGTTTTCAGTCGACGGTTTTCATCCTTCAGCACTTGGAGTTGAGATTTTGGCTCAAGAATGGGAGAACGTCATTCACTAGAAAACGAATTGTTACAGAGTTGGTTGCATTACTTGCTCATTGTCGTAAAGAAGTTTATTCGATAATTTACGACCTTGTTTCATAAAATATTTTTCGAAAGAAACGTAAACTAGGTAGCTTATGATCAATGTGAGGAAAATCGACAGGCAGAGTTTAGCCCAAATTAATTCTGTATTGTCGGACTTAAAAAGTTTGTTTGTTACAAACCATACCAAAGGATGAAGCAGGTACATCGAATAACTGAACTCTCCTAGAAGGCGTAGCGCTTTGTCAACTACCCCTGGTAATAAAAACGTGCCTTTATAAAATGCAAAGCAAATTCCGAATGCTAGGGCAGTGAATATTAAACGGTTAATGCCAAACACAGTATTTGTATTGGTCGGTATGAATGCAAATAAAATAACTGAAACTAAGCCAATTATTACACATAGCCCTTTTTGGGGATTCAAAGAATGAAAAAAATATCCGATCAAATAACCTCCCAGAAATAAAAAAATTTGGTTAAGGGGATTGGTGTAATTGTGCCACTGAAGTTGGTCAGCTAGTGAGATCGTAGGTTTTATTTTAAAAAAACAAAAATATAGCTGTACAAAAAAAATCGACACCCCAAGCAGCAAAAAAAATTTTCTATTTTGCTTGCTTAAAAAAATAAAAACAGGAAAAAATAAGTAGAATACTAACTCGTTTCCAATTGACCAAACCCCCGTTCCTATATAACCGTCCCAGCTTAAAACTGAAAACGCACCCGACAAATTTAAAATTAACGCCTTTATTGGAAAAGACTCTTTTACAAAGCAGGTCAGAATTGTCACCAACCATAATAATGGGAAAATTCGGAAAAGACGTTTGATGAAAAAGTCAATGATTTGCGACGTTGATGGCTTCATCTTTAAAAAATATACATGGTACAAGGTAAGGCCACTTAGTACATAAAATATTGAAACTCCATAAATTCCGATTCGCCCAAGAAACGTACTATCTTTATAGGCTCCAAACGTCCAGCTACAATAATGATAAATCATTATAAATAAAGCAGCAAGTCCGCGCAAATAATCAAGGGAATAAAGGCGTGATTTATGATTGTTTTGTACCATGTTTACGTCGCTCAAATTTGTGATTCTGGGCAAAGAAACAAATTGTTGTTCAAAGAATTAAAAAAATGAAAATTCTACTTACAGGTGCAGCCGGTTTTATCGGTTTCCATGTAGCTAACAGATTATTAAAAGATGGTCATACAGTCGTTGGTATAGATAGCCTTAATCATTATTACGATTTACATTTGAAAGTGGACCGGCTTCAGGAGCTAGGCATTGACAGAAATAACATCGCATACAAAACCCGGATAGATAGTGATATTTATCCGGGTTTTATTTTTGGTCAGTTGAATCTTGAAGACAAAGATGGGCTCAACAAAGCTTTTGAAAAAGCTCAATTCGACTTGGTGATTCACTTAGCAGCCCAAGCTGGTGTCAGATACAGTTTAACACATCCTGATGCGTACATCAGCAGTAATATTGTTGGATTTGTAAACGTCTTGGAGTGCTGCAGAAATTATGGCGTAAGGCATTTGGTTTTCGCCAGCAGCTCCAGCGTATATGGTCTGAATGATGAAGCACCATTCACTACAGATCAAAATACGGATCATCCGATATCCCTGTATGCAGCTACAAAAAAGAGCAACGAACTAATGGCGCATTCTTATAGTCATTTGTTCCAGATACCTGTGACTGGTCTTCGTTTTTTTACAGTATATGGACCTTGGGGAAGACCAGACATGGCTCCTTTTCTTTTCACAAAGGCGATTATAGATGGAAAACCACTCAAAGTGTTTAATTACGGCGAAATGAAGCGTGACTTTACTTACGTCGATGATATAGTTGAAGGAGTAGCGCGAATCATGAATTTTCCACCTAACCCCGATCCTGAATGGAAATCAAGCAACTCCGATATTTCCTCGTCAACAGCTCCATACAAAATCTATAATATCGGCAAAAATGCTCCAATTAGTTTGATGGATTTTATAGCCGCACTGGAAAATGAAATTGGAAAAAAGGCAATAGTTGAATTTTTGCCAATGCAAGCGGGTGACCTAACTGCTACCTATGCCGACGTAGCTGATTTAATACAACGCATTGATTATAAACCTACAACATCAATTGAAGATGGTGTCCGCAAATTCGTAAAATGGTACAGAACTTATTATAAGATAACTAAGCCTTCTTATTATTAATTCGTTTTTAGGGGCCTAATTTTCCTCTTTGTATATTCGCAATTCGTAAAAAAGACCAATGAGCAAAAATATTTTGATTACTGGCGGCGCCGGATTTATCGGTTCACACGTAGTTCGTTTGTTTGTAAACAAGTACCCAGACTACAAACTAGTGAATCTTGATGCGCTGACCTACGCTGGAAACCTCGAAAACTTAAAAGACATAGAGCAGGCAGATACCTATACCTTCGAAAAGGTAAACCTTCTGGATGCTGATGCTTTAAAAGCCGTTATAGAAAAGCATAATATCACAGATATTATTCACCTTGCTGCAGAATCGCATGTAGACAGGTCGATCTTGTCTCCTCTTGATTTTATATATACCAACATTATAGGTACGGTTAATTTATTAAACATAGCGAAAGATGCATGGAAGGGTGATTTTTCGAAGCATCGGTTTTACCATATATCAACGGA
The DNA here is from genome assembly GCA_030345135.1 of Chitinophagaceae bacterium DXS. Lineage (GTDB taxonomy): Bacteria > Bacteroidota > Bacteroidia > Chitinophagales > Chitinophagaceae > Danxiaibacter > Danxiaibacter flavus. The sequence continues at coordinate 3,445,749 of CP128386.1, read as the reverse complement.
CGAAGTTTATGGAACACTGGGTGATACGGGTATGTTTACTGAGGCAACTTCTTATTCACCCAACTCGCCCTATTCTGCAAGTAAAGCATCTTCAGATCATTTTGTAAGAGCTTATGGCGAGACATATGGATTGCCTTTCGTTATTACCAATTGCTCCAACAACTATGGTCCAAATCATTTCCCTGAAAAATTGATCCCGCTTTTCATTAATAATATTATCAATAATAAACCTTTACCTGTTTATGGAAAAGGTGAAAACACGCGCGATTGGTTGTATGTGATCGATCATGCGCGCGCTATTGATACAGTGTTTCATAACGGGAAAAATCATGAAACCTACAACATTGGTGGATTCAATGAATGGAAGAATCTTGACTTGGTGAAGTTGCTTTGCAAGCTGATGGACGAGAAACTAGGCCGCCCGGCCGGTACAAGTGATTCGTTGATAACCTATGTTAAAGATCGGCCAGGTCACGATTTACGCTATGCAATTGATGCAACGAAAATAAACCGCGAGTTGGGCTGGAAGCCTTCAGTAACTTTTGAAGAGGGTTTGAGTAAAACAATAGATTGGTATCTTGATAATAAAGATTGGCTGGAACATGTTACCAGTGGCGATTATCAGCAATACTATGCGAAACAGTATGCTGGGTAAAGAATACGTAAACAGGATTGTAATAAAGAATAGATATTGTCAAAAATGAGAATTGAAAAAACGATACTTGAAGGATGCTTTATTATCCACGACACGATCTTTAAGGATAACAGGGGCTACTTCTTCGAAAGTTTTAATAAAAAGAAGTTTGAAGAATTAACAGGACAAGAAATTGATTTCGTACAAGATAATCAATCACATTCCACCAGAGGAACTTTAAGAGGTTTGCATTTCCAGAAGGGAAATTATGCTCAGGCCAAACTGGTGCGAGTTCTCTCTGGTAAGGTTTTAGATGTGGCAGTTGATATAAGACCTGATTCTAAAACTTTCGGTCAGTATGTGGCAGTCGAGCTTTCTGAAACTTCCGGGACGCAATTTTTTGTTCCACGCGGGTTCGCTCACGGATTTGTTGTATTGAGTGCTCAGGCTACCTTCTTCTATAAGTGCGATAACTATTATAACAAGGCTTCAGAAGGAGGTATTATATACAACGACAAAGATTTAAATATTGATTGGAGTATCGCTGACAACGAACTGATCTTATCTGAAAAAGATTTGCAGTTGCCTTCTTTTGTAGAAACCACATCATCAATTCTTGATTTTGCCAACAATCTTATTTAACTAACTTAAAACCCTTACATTAACATGAAAGGAATTATTCTTGCGGGAGGATCAGGCACAAGACTCTATCCAATTACAAAGGGAATTAGTAAACAGCTTATGCCGATCTATGATAAGCCGATGATATATTACCCGTTGTCTATTCTAATGTTGGCTGGCATAAAAGATGTTCTGATAATCACGACTCCCGAAGATTCTGATCAGTTTCAAAGGCTTCTTGGCAATGGTTCGGCAATAGGATGTTCTTTTTCTTATGCGGTACAGGAAAAACCCAATGGCCTCGCTCAGGCATTTGTTATAGGAGAGGAGTTTATCGGGAAAGATAAAGTAGCACTAATACTCGGCGATAACATCTTCTACGGCTCAGGTTTTAGCAAGTTAGTCCAATCATTTAACGATGTTAATGGGGCTGCCATCTTCGCATATGAAGTTCTCGATCCAGAGAGGTACGGTGTTGTTGAGTTTGATAAGGATTTCAAGGCATTATCTATCGAAGAGAAACCAGCTCAGCCCAAAAGCAGCTACGCTGTCCCCGGTCTGTATTTTTACGATAATTCAGTAGTGGAAATCGCCAAAAATATCCAACCCTCTCCGCGAGGTGAATATGAAATCACCGATGTAAACCGTGTTTACCTGCAACAAGGAAAACTTAATGTAGGTGTAATGAATCGTGGTGTCGCCTGGTTAGATACTGGCACATTTGATTCTTTAAGTGACGCCTGCGAATTTGTGCGTGTTATAGAAAAGCGCCAGGGACAAAAAATTGGTTGCATTGAAGAAGTGGCCTACAGAATGGGTTTCATTAATCACGAACAACTAATGCAGCAAGCTAAATTGTATGAGAAAAGTGGTTACGGCGAATACTTGAAAAGAATAAAGTAAACAGTAATAGTTAATAAAAAAGTCCATTCAATTTCCAAAATTGAATGGACTTTTTGTTTTATAAACATTCCAAATGTGTGCGGACATTCGTTTTTAGACAAATCTTGGCTCAAAGCTCATAGCTGAAAGCTAATAGCTATTTCCCCATCATCTCCTCCCTCAACTTCCTAAACTCACTTCCCTTTTTCCACTCCGGAAATTTGCTATCTGAATCAATTTTCACTCCCACTTTAAACAACAGCTGTAGGTCATCAATTGCTCCTTCCAAATTCCATGAAGGATTGTATTCATCTGAGGGACGATGGTAACGTTTTTCGGTGTATTCATCGTTCATCTTCTGGCCATATTCTTTTCCTTTACCGACTACGTCAATGCCGCTTTCAAGATAGAGAGCCGGAACGCCCACTTTTGCAAAGTTGAAATGATCACTACGGTAATAATAGCCGGCTTCGGGATGCGTTTCATAGGAGATATACCTGTCAACTTTTTGGGCTTCATCTTTCAAAATATCTTCAAGATCAGATTGGCCCTGGCCAACGACAATGATATCTTTTGTTTTACCGTATGAATTCAATCCGTCCATATTAATATTCGCAAGCGTTTTATTCAGCGGATAAACCGGGTTTTGTGCATACCAGGCGGAACCCCAAAGTCCTTGTTCCTCGGCTGTTACAGCGAGGAATACGATCGTGCGTTCCGGTTGCAATTTCTTAAACGCGCGGCCAAGTTCAAGTAAACCGGCAGTTGCGCTCGCGTTGTCCAAAGCGCCGTTGTAAATAGAATCACCCTTTTCGTCAGGTCTGTCAACGCCCAGGTGATCCCAGTGAGCGGTATAGATAATATATTCATCAGGATGTTTAGAACCGGTGATCTTGCCAATTACATTGTGGGATTTGTTGTAAACCGTTTTAACCTGCATGCTGGTTGACAACTTAACTGGCAATGGAACGGGCTTAAATCCGCGTACATCCGCTTTTGCCAGTAAGCTGGAATCCTGACCGGAAGCTGTCAACAGTTTTTTTGCCGCATCGCCGGAAACCCATCCTATAACATCACACAATTTTTCAGTTTTGCCACGGTTGTCCAGGCGCAATCTTGATGTGTTCCAATTATTCTGAACAACACTGAACGGATAGCTTGCGCCAACTGTGTTGTGCACGATCAGGCATCCTTTAGCTCCCTGGCGGCCGGCCTCTTCGAATTTGTATGTCCAGCGGCCATAGTAGGTCATCGTCTTTCCTTTAAATAAAGTGGAATCGCCGGAGGCAAATCCGGGGTCGTTCACCAGAACCAGCACTATCTTTCCTTTTACGTCTAACCCCGCATAATCATTCCAGTTGTATTCAGGGGCCACAACGCCGTATCCTGCAAAAACAACTTCATTGCTGTTTAGTGTAATCAGGGAATCTGTTTTGTCGGTCCACATTACATAGTCGTCAAATCCTTTTAACTGGAATTTTCCCTTGGGTGACTGCACTTCCATTGTTGGAGCAGCTTTGGTAGTGATATTCACCATCGGGACTTCCTGCAGAAAACTATTTCCATTTCCAGGCTCAAGGCCGAGGGATGCAAATTCTTTTTGCAGATAGTCAATTGTTTTTGTTTCCCCGGTAGTAAATGGTTTTCTACCCATAAACTCATCAGACGCCAAAGTCTTGATGTGTTGAGCAAGGCTGTCTTTACTAAAGGCTGACAAGGCTGTTTCTTCGTTAGCAGCGTTTTTTGGCTGGCAGGAAGATAATAAGGCTATGCCCACACTTAAAGTCAGGAGTTTAAAATCAGCAGGTTGGAAAAACAATGATTTGCGCATACGTATAATTGTATTTCATTTAAAATCTATGGAGCATATTATTCCTGGGCGTGTTTATAGTTAAAACAAACCTCTTTAAATATGCTAACTGCAACAATTGCAACGGAAAAGATACTAAAAAAATCTACTTTTATATTTACTTGTAGACTATAAAATATGGGTTATGGAATTTGGTAGAGTTGACGAAAACGAATTAAACAGCATAGATTTTTCATTGCCGGCAGAACCTGCTTTCAACAAAAAAGTACTGAAAGGAAAGCCGTTGAAAAATCCCAAAGTTTACCTCGGCTGTGCAAAATGGGGACGGCTTGAATGGGTGGGTAAAATATATCCAAAGGGCACGAAGGAAAAAGATTTTCTGGAGCATTATGTTCAGCACTACAACAGTATTGAGCTTAACGCAACTCACTATAAAATATATGGTCCTGCAGGAATAGCCAAGTGGGCTGAAAAGGCTAAGGGAAAAGATTTTGTTTTTTGTCCGAAGATGTACCAGGGCGTTACACATCGTGGAAGTCTGAAGGGAAAGGACTTTGTAACGACCGAATTTCTACGTGGTATCGTGGCTTTCGGCGAGCACCTGGGGCCGGTTTTTGTGCAGGTAAGTGATACTTTCAGCCCGAAGAGAAAGGATGAATTGTTTGAGTTTTTGCGGTCATTACCAACAGATGTCCAGTTTTTTCTAGAAGTGCGTCACCCGGATTGGTTTGAAAAAGAGGAAGTTCGCGATGAATTGTTTGAAACATTGCGCAGCATAAACATGGGGGCCGTTATTACCGACACTGCAGGCCGTCGTGATTGTGCGCACATGCATTTACCAATATCCAAAGCTTTTATCCGCTATGTCGGAAACAGCCTTCATGATACCGATTATACACGTATGACCGAATGGACAAACCGGATTAAATACTGGCTGGATCATGGTCTGCATGAAGTGTATTTCTTCATGCACATGCATGACGAAGCGACTTCTCCCGAGCTTACCATAGATATCGTAGATAAATTGAACAAAGCTTGCGGCTTGCATTTAATCAAGCCCAAATTTGTAGAATCACCTACACTGTTTTAAGCTACTGTAAGTCAATTAAATAATCATTTTAACCGGAGGTCATGTTCTTCAACATATCTCCGGTTTTTCATTCGCACATTTTCTCATTCGCACATCCGCACATTTTCCCATTTGCACATCTGCACACATTATCAATTCTCAATTTTCAATTCTCCATTAACTGGTCGCCTTCTTTCCTTCCTATTTGCCGTTCCTCTACAAATCATTTCTTTTTGTAACCATAATAACTGCACCTTTGCCCGCTTATTTATACAACTATGAGAAAATTATTCATCCTTTTAACCTGCCTTATAATTTCGATTGTGTCGTTTGCACAGGACCTGACGGGAACTGTGAAAGATGCAGACGGAAAACCCATTACTAATGCGAGTGTATCATTACTTAACGCAAAAGATTCTTCTGTAATAAAACTCGCAGTAACTGACAAGGAAGGACATTATCAGTTTAAATCAATTAAAACAGCTTCTTATTTATTGAATGTTTCGTTTGTTGGTTATAAACCGAAATATACTTCTGTGAAAGAGACTGCCGGTAAGGAAAATGTTACCGTTCCTGCAATCGTGCTTGAAAAAGCGGCGGCCGATCTTGCAACTGTAACTATTACGGCCCGCAAGCCGATGATTGAAGTAAAAGCAGACAAAACCATTTTGAATGTTGAAAATAACATTAATGCAGTAGGTAACGATGCGCTTGAATTATTAAAGAAATCCCCGGGTGTACTTGTCGATAAAGACGATAACATCAGCCTTAGCGGAAAAAATGGTGTTCAGATTTTTATCGACGGCAAGCCATCACCGTTAACCGGGAGTGATCTGGCTAATTATCTTAAATCTTTACAGTCTTCTCAAATTGAAGCGATAGAGCTCATTACCAATCCTTCAGCTAAATATGAAGCAGCAGGTAATGGTGGTATCATCAATATCAAATTGAAAAAGAACAAGTCGTTCGGAACCAATGGTTCTATCAATGCAGGATATAATCTCGGTACTTATCCAAAGTATAATGCAGGTGTTTCATTAAATCACCGCAACAAGAAAATTAACCTGTTTGGCAATTACAACTATAACGATGGTACTTATGAGAATAACATGTATATGCATCGTGAGCAGTTGGACACTTTGTTTAACGGACATACCGTAATGACGAATAAAAATAAGACACACGGATTTAAAGCCGGCGCTGATTATTTCCTGGACAGCAAAAACACAGTGGGTGTAATGGTTAACGGTAACCTGGGCAACTACAGTTTTGATAATGTTAGCACAACGCCTATCTCTTATATTCCTACAGGTGTCGTTGACAGAATATTGGTGGCCAATAACACCAGTTCAAGCAAACGCGATAATGTGAACTTTAATGCTAACTACCGTTTTGCAGATACCAGCGGCCATGAATTAAACGTTGATGGTGATTATGGTTTTTACCATATCAAAAGCAATCAGCTGCAACCAAACACTTATTATAAGCCGGATGGAACAACAATTATAAATCAGTACGTATATAACATGATTGCTCCAACGGATATTAACATTTATTCATTGAAGGCTGACTATGAACAGAACCTGAAGAAGGGCCGTTTAGGGTTAGGAGGTAAAGTGTCTTATGTGAATAGCGATAACGATTTTCAGCGTTATGATGTGTACTCTTCTTCTAAAATAATGGATACTTTACGTAGCAATGCATTCAGATATACAGAAAATATAAATGCACTGTATGCCAACTATAACAGGCAGTTCAAAGGATTTATGATCCAGGCTGGTTTGCGTGTTGAAAATACTGTATCCGAAGGTCGTTCCAACGGCTACAAATGGGAGAACGAATATGTAAGATATGATTCTGCATTCAACAGAAATTATACAGATTTCTTTCCGAGTGCCGCGGTTACATTCAACAAAAATCCAATGAACCAGTGGAGCGTTTCTTATAGCAGAAGAATAGACAGGCCTGCTTACCAGGACTTAAATCCATTTGAATTTAAACTGGATGAATATACTTTCCAGAAAGGTAATACACAGCTTAGGCCACAGTACACAAACAGTATCGCTGTTACAAACACGTTTAAGTACTTTTTAACCACTACGTTGAACTATAGCCATGTAAGCGATGTATTTTCACAAATAATAGACACGGCTGAAAAATCAAAAGCGTTCATCAGCAAGAAGAATCTTGCTGATCAGGATATTGTTAGTTTGAATATCAGTATGCCTTTCCAATACAAATGGTATAGCATGTTTACAAACGTAAATACTTACTATACACATTATGCCGCAAATTTTGGAGAAGGCAGAACCATTAACCTGGATGCATTTGCTGTAAACCTGTATTCTCAGCAAACATTCAAAGTGAGCAAAAAAACAACAATGGAATTGTCGGGCTTTTATGCATCTCCCTCTATCTACCAGGGAACATTTAAAAGCAAGGCAATGTGGAGTATAGATGGCGGCGTTTCTCAGCAGCTATTCAAAGGAAAAGTAGTAGCGAAAGCGACTGTTACGGACATCTTCCATACAATGAAATGGGGAGGAACAAGCAACTTTGCGGGACAGTATATTAAGGCAAACGGAAATTGGGAGAGCAGGCAGCTCCGCATTAACCTGACTTACCGTTTTGGAAACAACCAGGTTAAAGCTGCAAGACAACGTAAAACTGCCGCAGATGATGAAGGCAAACGTGTGGGTGGTGGTAATTCAGGTGGTGGAGGCGGAATCCAGTAATACCAAGGATTTAGATGATTTATTGGATTTGTGGGATTTACATTGCTGAGTTAGGAAGCTGAAAGCTAATAGCTGATAGCTCATAGCTACAAGGAGTTTCTGCATGATGAATAAAAAGGTCCGGAGGAAGCGATTTCTTCGGGCTTTTTAATTTGGATAGGGATTCTTGACCAGGATTTGTGGGATTAGGGGATTGATTGGATTTTTTATGTGGAGATACTAGATTGGTCATAAAAGGAAGTTGATGATCTATGAACATTGAATTTTAAAAGAGATTTCTATTGGGTAGCATAAAGCATCAAGCCTGTAGTCGATTGCCTTGGTGAGAATGCTGACGGCTGAAAGCTGATAGCTAATAGCTAGTAGCTGACAGCCGATAGCTCACAGCTTCCTCACTATTCCCACATCACTTATCTTGATTTTGCTTTCGGATTGAAGAAAATTAAGTACCTGCCATATTTTATCTTTTGAGACATCACGGAATTGGGCAATTAATGTGTTGACCGGCATTTCATTTGCATCTAAGTGCATAAATATGCGATCCGCTATGTTCTTCATTTCGGTTGATATGAGTTCCGTATTTTTTTTGTGCAGGCAATTATCACAAACCCCACAATCACTGATATCAGTGTCGCCGAAATACCGGGCGATGTATGTACTCCGGCAATCTTTTCTTAACCTGATGTAAGAAAGCATTGCCTGAACTCTCTCTTCATATTGCTTTTTGCGTAGAAGATAGTTTCTTTGATCTATGTAGAGAAATTCAGCAGGCGCGCGATTGGTAATGAAATTTAATTGAGGAGTATCTTTTTGCGGCAAGTATTCAATAATGCCAAATGCCTGCAGTTGTTTTAAATCTTTAAAAACCCTCTCTAGTGGAAGTCTTGCAAGTTTGGCTATTTGTTTTTCGAACACTGATACGCGGTTGTCATAAATGCCCTGGTATGTTCGCAGCAGGCATTTCATCACAGGTTCAAGATCCGGGTGAGCGTTTTCAAAATCTTCAAGCAGAGCTTTTGGAGCAGTGAATACCACTTTGGATGGTAAAAAAATCGTCTCATTAAAAGACACATAACCTTCCTGTTCCAATACTTTCAAAACATTGATAACGAGTTGGGGCTCCAGCTTGAAGTTCCGGATAAACTCATTCAGATCGAAATCGTAAAAATTGCCTTCTCCAATACCAACCGGTACCTGTAAAAAATCTGCCAGCGCCTGGTAAACTTTCTTGATGGAATAGATGTCAGGATACTTCACATCGGGCATGGCCTCTAGTGTTGTTATATCTTCAGACTGGTAAAGTAAAACAGCATAAGACCTCTTACCATCTCTTCCTGCACGCCCTGCTTCCTGGTAATAGTTTTCAAGGCAATCAGGGGAATCATAATGTATTACAGTACGAACATCTGGTTTGTCAATGCCCATACCAAAGGCATTTGTACAAACCATCACCCGTGTTTTATTCCGCTGCCATGCATCTTGTTTTGTAGCCCGTTCTTCTTGTGTAAGACCGGCATGATAATGATCTGCGGAAATGCTGGCCATTTGAAGTAACAGTGCAACATCCCGTGTTAACTTCCTGCTCTTGCAATACACAATTGACGAACCGCCTACATTCGTTAAGATCTCCTGTAGTTTATTGATCTTACTGTCAACTTTAAAAACACTGTAAGAGATATTCGGACGAATAAAAGACTGCCTAAAAGTAGAAACCTCTTTCAGCAGAAGTTTATCAATAATGTCTTTTTCAACCAGGGGCGTCGCAGAAGCCGTAACGGCAAGGATAGGTACGTTGGGCAGCTCGTGCCTTAAGGCTGCAATTCGCAGATAAGGTGGCCGAAAATCATATCCCCATTGCGAGATGCAATGCGCTTCGTCAACAGCAATGAGGTTGACAGACATATCGGCAAGGTATTCTTTAAAAACAGCGGTTTCAAGACGTTCCGGCGAGACATATAAAAAGCGAATGTTTTCGTCAACGGCATCTTCCAGCGTCTTTTGTACTTCATAAAAAGTCATGCCGCTGTAGATCGCTGCAGCAGTAATATCGCGGCTCAATAAATTAGCTACCTGATCCTTCATTAAAGCAATTAATGGGCTGATCACCAGGCAAACGCCATCCATCATTAATGCAGGAACCTGGTAGCAAATAGATTTGCCCCCGCCTGTTGGCAACAGCGCAAGTGTATCGTTTCCTAGCAGAACATTTTCTATAATGTCCTTTTGCCGGCCACGAAACGCATTGTAACCCCAATATTGTTGCAGTATTTCTTCAGGATGCATGAAGGGCAAAGGTAAATGAGAATGGGGGAATGCGAGAATTTGTGAATGTGCAAATGGGCGGATGTGCGAATGTGCAAATGTGCAACTGAGAGGATGTGCAAATGCCTGACGGCATATGTTTAAAAAGGCGCGAATGTATCAATTGGGAAGCCCGGTAATTTATTGTTCCTTCATTCGCATATTCGCACATTTCCTCATTTGCACATTTGCGTAACGGCATCTGTTTAAAAAGGCGCGAATGTATCAATTAGCAAACGGAGTAATTTGCGGCCCTTCATTCGCATATTCGCACATTTCCTCATTTGCACATTTATTAAACTTTTTTCCAGTTTAATCTGACTGAATTAACAGCCAACACAACATCACTCATACCCATAACCAATGCACCGAAAGTTGGGCTAAGGAAACCGAGCGCCGCTACAGGAATAGCGACAATATTATAAGCGAATGCCCAGAACAGGTTTTGTTTGATTGTGACGTAAGTGTGTTTACCTAAACCAAGTGATAACGGCAGATTTTTTAATCCGTGATTCATCAACACCACCTGTGCACTTTGCATGGCAACCTGTGTTGCATCACTCAAAGAAATTCCTACAGTTGCTTTAGCAAGCGCCGGTGCATCGTTAATGCCATCGCCAACCATAGCAGTAGGGGCTTCCGCATTAAATGCCGCAACCTTTTCTAATTTTTGTGCAGGCGTTTGTTCTGCAATTACTTCATCTATGCCTAGCTGTTTTGCCACAGCATCACATTTTTCTTTTTTATCGCCGCTCAGTAAAATGGTTGTAATATTTCTTGCATGTAATGCGCTAACCACTTGTTTAGCTTCAGGTCTCAATTCATCAGCCACATCTATCCAGCCAATCAGCTCGTTATTTTTTATAATATATACACTTCGTTGGTGATCGTTGAGGTAATTTTCAGCGACTTTAAATGAACCTGCAACGTAGTTGTTCCCTTCTTTATCAGTCGCTTTCATGCCAAGTCCTTTGACTTCTTCAATGGAAGCCCAGCTGATCTCGTCCTTTACCTTCCATTCTTTGGCTATTGCTTTTCCGACGGGGTGATTTGAATAACGTTCAAGTGAATAAGCGATGCGTTTAAAAGCATTATCGTCAATATCACTGCTAAGCAATTTATATTCAGTAATCGTAAATTGACCGGTTGTTAACGTACCCGTCTTATCGAAGACAACTTGTTTAATATTTTTAAATATTTCCAGGCTTTTTGCATTCTTGAACAATACGCCATTTTTTGCCGCTCTGCCCAAACCAACAGCTATCGCGGCAGGGGTTGCCAATCCCATCGCGCAGGGACAGGCAATAACCAGCACTGCTATCGCGCGCATCAGACTTGTTGCAAAATCGTGGTGCCCGTATGATAAATTTAATGTGAAAGTGATAAGCGAAATAATCAGAACACTCGGAACAAATACCGCACTTATCTGGTCAGCAAGCTGCTGTACGGGAGGTTTTTCTGCCTGCGCTTCCTTTACCATTTTTAAAATGTTGCTCATTACAGTATCCTCACCAACTGCGGTAACATACGCTTTAATCGTTCCGCTTTCCAATATACTTCCACCGATCAGGCGGTCGTTCATTTTTTTGTCAACGGGAGCACTTTCTCCTGTTATGATTGATTCATTCATACTTGCATCACCCCATAAAATCTTGCAATCCATCGGCACGTGTTCCCCGGTTTTTACCAGAATAAGATCCCCAACTTTGAGGCTGGTACTTTCAACCGGAAAAATATGTTCATTGTGCTGATCGTCGTATGCAATCATATTAGCCATGATCTTTTGTGACACGGCTAATTTTCTTAATGCCGCCTGCGTGGTTTCCACAGATTTATCCTCAAGCCAGTTACCCAGGAATACCAGCGTAAGAATCGTTGCTGCAGTTTCAAAAAACATGTATTTTTCTGATTGTCCGATGATCAATCCGTAAAGACTGTAACCAAACGCTGCAGTGGCACCCAGCGCAATAAGCACGTTCATATTCGGAATACCTTTCCAAAGGCTCCTTATCGCACTCCGCCCAAAGAAATCCATTCCAACTATATACACTGGAATTGTTAAAGCCAGTTGTACATACGGGTTCATTAGAAAATGAATATGAAACGGCAAAATATGGTTGAGGAATAAGGGGATGGTAAAAATCAGGCAAAATACAAAACGCTGAAAGTGGTTTTTAAATAATCTCTTTTTTCGTGGTATTGCCAGTTTTTCGTCCGAAACCACGTGGTATCCCAGTCCTTCAATTCCTGTAGCTATATCTTTTTTTGTAGATTTTCCGTTCAGATCAAAACTCACATCACCGCCAATAAAATTCACTTTCACATTATTGGCGCCTTTTTCCTCCAGGTATTTATGAACCGTCAATGCGCAATTTGTGCAGCTCATCCCTTCAACCTTCCAGCTAACTTTTTCCATAAAATGTGGTTTAATTCCAATTGCGAAATTAAATCACTCCAAAAAAGCTATGGACCTATACACGGAATATCTTTATTACGTCGTTGCAAAACAATTATTTTTTTAGGGATTAATGCAGCATGGTAGCAAAAAAGGTCAATAGTGAATGGTCAATAGTGAAAGAGGCGAGAGCGTTTTTTTTCATAGACTCTCTAAATCCGGATCATCTTTTACTTTCTCAAAATACAATCCTGCCAATCCCCTAATCCCAAAAATCCCGGTCCAGACAAAATTTGGAAGATTAATGCGGCATGGTGACAAAAAGTAAAACGTGAATAAAATGAAGTCAATAGTGAATAGTCAATAGTGAAAGAGGCTAGAGCGTTTATCTTCACACTCTTGTTAAATCCCGATCATTTTTTTCATTTCTCAATAAATCCAATCCCGCTAATCCCCTAATCCCAAAAATCCCGGTCCCGACAAAATTTGGAAGATTAATGCAGCATGGTAACAAAAAGTAAATCGTGATTGGTCAACAGTGAATAAAATGAAGTCAATAGTGAATGGTCAATAGTGAAAGAGGCGAGAGCGTTTTTTTTCACAGACTCTCTAAATCCGGATCATCTTTTACTTTCTCAAAATACAATCCTGCCAATCCCCTAATCCCAAAAATCCCGGTCCCGACAAAATTTCGTAAATCGTGATTGGTGAATAAAATGAAGTCAATAGTGAATAGTCAATAGTGAAAGAGGCGAGAGCGTTTATCTTCACACTCTTGTTAAATCCCGATCATCTTTTTCTTTCTCAATAAATGCAATCCTGCCAATCCCCTAATCCCAAAAATCCCGGTCCAGACAAAATCCTGGTCCAGACAAAATCCTGGTCCAACAAAAAAATCCCCGTCCAAATCGTACGTTTGCCAAATGGACATACAGTTCAACCTATCAACAATCAAAGAAGCAGTACAAAGCTTGTGGAACGCAGGCAAGGACACCAAAGTATGGGTTTTTCATGGCGAAATGGGAGCTGGTAAAACAACGGTTATTCATGCGCTTTGTGAGCAGCTTGGTGTTAAGCAAGCTATTAGCAGTCCTACGTTTGCCATCATCAATGAATATAATAGTCCCATAGCGGGTGCCATTTATCATATGGATTGGTATCGCATGCGCGACGAAGAAGAAGCTATCCAGGCAGGTATTGAAGACTGTTTGTTGAGCGGGAATTATTGTTTTGTTGAATGGCCGGAAAAAGCAGAAAATATTCTACCTGAAAAAGTATTCAATGTTTACCTGAAAGCGACCGACCATGAAAACAGGTTGCTGACAGTGAATGCCTAATTCGTTTCGATGTTCGGTTTAATTGATTAATTTTAACCGTTAATGCAATATATCAATTATTTATAATTCTAATGGCTACGTCGAAACCAATCATCAGTTCCTCTTTCAGTTACGAGACTTTAGAAGAAAAACTAGATATTAAGCCACAGGGAGCGAGACTACATATAGGATTGCCCAAAGAAACAGCATTTAATGAAAACCGTGTAGCGTTGATCCCCGAAGCTGTAAGTGTGCTGGTTAATAATGGTCACGAGGTAATAGTTGAAACGAAAGCCGGCGACGGAAGTAAATATACTGATAAGGATTTTAGCGAAGCCGGGGCCAGAATTGTTTCCGACAAATCAGCGGTGTTTAAAGCACCTATTTTAATAAAAAGTGCGCCGGTGCTGGATGAGGATCTGCCACACCTGCAGATGAATCAAACCATCATTTCTCCCATACATATCTCTGTTTTAAAGAAGAATTTTATTGAGAAGATGATGGAGAAACGTATTACTGCAATTGGGTTTGAAAACCTGAAAGATGACAGTGGTACCTATCCCATCGTTAGAAGTATGAGTGAAATTGCAGGTAGCGCCGTTATGCTAATAGCTGGTCAGTACCTGGGCAGCCCGAATAACGGAAAAGGCGTGTTGCTGGGAGGTATTAGCGGTATTCCGCCAACTAAAGTCATCATTATCGGTGCTGGTGTTGTAGGCGAATTTGCAACGAGAACAGCATTGGCCCTTGGTGCATCTGTTAAAGTGTTTGATAACAACGTGTATCGGCTGAAACGCCTTCAAAATAATTTGGGTGTACGTGTCTGGACTAGTGTAATCGAACCAAAGATTCTGGCGAAACAGCTAAAGACCTGTGAAGTAGCTGTGGGAGCATTGAGTAATGAAAATGGTCGTAGCCCGATTGTTGTTACAGAGGAAATGGTAATGGCAATGCGTTCCGGAAGTGTGATTATCGATGTAAGCATTGATCGTGGCGGATGTTTTGAAACAAGCGAGATAACTACGCATGAACATCCCACATTTGAAAAACATGGTGTAATTCATTATTGCGTTCCCAATATTCCAAGTGGTTTTGCGCGTACGGCCAGCCACGCCATCAGCAATGTACTAATGCCTTTGCTGCTGGATGCAAGTAGCACCGGCGGTTTTGATGAAATGGTCTGGCACAATTTCAATATGCGTAATGGTGTATACCTCTACAAAGGATATCTTACCAATTTTTACATCAGTCAGCGCTTTGATCTGAAGTTTACAGATTTGAATTTACTGATAGCGAGCAGGAGGTGAGGAGCTGTCAGCTGTTAGCTATCAGCTTTCGGCTAGTGAAGAATATTCTGCCTCGATATTTTGTTCGCTAATCTGTGATAACACCGTCGTTAATTTGTCAATTGTTCTAAAATTGAAGACGATTGAAAGTCATGGCAGTCATTGCACTAGCCCGCTTGAAAAATATCATTAAAAGAAATTGCTGAAAAACCTGCTAATCATTTGTCAACAGTTTCAAAATTGAGCCGAGCTGATAGCTGAAAGCTGATAGCTCACAGCTATTTATGCTCCATTATTGAAATCACTTTTTCGCAGAAATTATATTCGTTGATATCATTACTACTAACTACCACGAGCTTATTTTGACAATATTCTTTAATAAGGTTGTGATACAGCTCGTAACCCATCGTATCCAGGTTGGTGCAGGGTTCATCCAGAAGTAATATAGGCGCGCTTGCAAAAATGGCCTGGGCCAGTTTCACGCGTTGTTTCATACCGCTGCTATAGAAGCGGATCTGTTTGTCTGCTGCATGCGACAGGCCAATAATTTCAAGAATGTCTTTTATGCTTGTACCATTTAGTGGCTTGAATGTCTGATGGAAATGAAGAAATTCAGACGCAGTCATTTCTTCTATTATCTCAAGATACGGTGCAGCAATGGAAACATATTTGTGAACTTCCTCATGAGGTAACGCAGCATGCTGCTGCCAGTTTATCTTACCGCTGCTGGGGGACATACTGCCCGAAAGCACCTGTAATAATGTACTTTTTCCGCTGCCATTCGGTCCGGTTATCGCATATCGTTGTCCTTCTTTGAATGTGATGGTTAGGTTGCGGAAGATCCAGTCCCGGTTAAATCGTTTGCCCGCGTTGTCTAAGATTATTTCCATGCGGGGCAAAGGTAACTAGGAATCGAGGGATTTCGGACCGGGATTTTTGTCTGGACCGCGATTTTTGGGATTAGGGGATTGATGGATTTTAATTTTAGTACAAAAAATTTGCGACGGCTCTTTTAGGTTAGCCAGTAATAGTTTTACGCTTTAGGCTTTGGGCTTTAAGCTGACATGTCTTATGCGGCACCCTTAGGATTATTGGAATTGGGATTTTTTGTCTGGACCGGGATTTTTGGGATTAGGGGATTGATGGATTTAATTTTTAGTCAAAATATTGGTGACAGCTTTTCGGGTTAGCCAGTAATAGTTTTAAGCTTTGAGCTTTAGGCTTTAAGCTCACATCCCTTTATGCCTTACTCCTCACGCCTTACACCTCACTCCCTACGTAGGCTTTAAGCTTTGGGCTTTAGGCTTGTTTTCTTACACCTCACTCCAGGGTTTTCGCTTCAAGCTTTGCCCGCCCTTCACTATCTTTGCCACCCTATGGTTAAATATGCACATGACGAGATAGTTCCCAACCGTGACAGTGGACTGGATAAAAAGCAGCAGGTTGCCAAAATGTTTGACAGCATAGCCTTCAAATATGATTTCCTCAACCGCTTTCTGAGTGTTGGAATTGACGTTTCGTGGCGCAAAAATGCCATCGACCAGCTAAAAAGTCTTCAACCCAAAAGAGTGCTTGATGTGGCAACAGGGACCGGGGATGTGGCTATTATGACGTATAAACGTCTTCATCCGGAAAAAATAACAGGGATAGATATTTCCGACGGAATGCTGGAAGTTGGGAGACAAAAGGTTGAGAAACTGGGACTTTCGAAGTTTATAACACTCCACAACGGTGACAGCGAAACAATAAACTATCCTGATAATTCGTTTGATGCCATAACCGTTGCGTTTGGCGTTCGAAATTTTGAAAATCTTGAAAAAGGTTTGAAGGAAATGTTAAGGGTGTTAAAGCCGGGTGGAAAGTTGGTTGTACTGGAATTTTCTAGACCTAAACAAACCGGGTTTAAAAGTATTTACAAGCTATACATGAATATTGTTGCTCCGGGTGTTGGTAAGTTCTTTTCTAAAAACAAGGACGCCTACCAATACCTGAATGATTCTGTTCAGGCTTTTCCTGAAAGAGAAGATTTTATTCGCATCATGAGCAGCCTGGGCTATACCGACACATACTTCAAGCCGCTTAGTTTAGGAATATGTTGTATTTATTGCGGAAGCAAATAGTTTTGATGTTGTTAGGGTGCACTATTGTGCTTTCTGCGTTTGCGCAACCCGAATTGAACAGACCCAATCACGACTATGCCAGGTATTATTTTGGGATGAGTATTGCCTATAACAGGTCATCTCTGCATACTTCAAAGTCTACTACCTTTCTTCAAAACGATAGTATAATGCGTGTTGAGCCCGGAGCAAGCGGCGGCATTGGGCTTGGTCTGCTGGCTACTTTAAAGCTTAATAAGCGATTTGAAATGCGCGCCAATCCTCAATTGATCATCGGAGGCTCCAAATATTTTACTTACTGGTTAAAGAACCGACTGCCGGGCGAAGACTCCGTTACAACTAAAATACTACCATCCACTATCGTAAGCATGCCGCTGCAATTCAAGTTTAACAGCGATCGTATTCAAAACTTTCGTGTATATGTGATGGCTGGTGTTAAATATGATATTGACCTGGCGAGTAATTCCGCCGCGCGTAATGCAGAAGACCTGGTTAAACTAAAGAAATCAGATTTCGGTATTGAGGCGGGTATAGGATTTAATTTCTTTCTACGCTTTGTTACACTGTCTCCTGAAATTAAGTTCAGCAACGGTTTATCAAATATTCACAGCCGGGATCCATCGCTGAAGTATTCAAATGTTTTGGATAAGCTTCAATCGAGGATGATAGTGTTTACGATTAACCTGGAGGATTAAGAAGCTGTGAGCTATCAGCTATCAGCTATCAGCAGTTAATCGAAGCTTCGTGAGATCTGGCAAATGAATAAGGATAATAATCCGATCGCTTTATAAATAAAAAACCTACAACAAAAATTGTAGGTTTTTTTTATAACAGAATTGGTTTTAATAGCCAATTTATGAATTCGAAATGCCAGGTTCAAAGCTGATATTTACGATTAACCTGGAAGAGTAGGAAGCTGTGAGCTATCCGCTTTCAGCTGTCAGCAGTTAGTCGAAGCATCTGAAATCAGGCAAATGAATAATCATTCGATCCGCGTTATAAATAAAAAACCTACAATTTTTGTTGTAGGTTTTTTATTTACGAGAATTGATTTTAATAACCAATTTATGAATTTGAAGTGCCGGGCTCAAAGCTGATAGCTAATAGCTCACAGCTAAAAATTAAATTCCCGTCGCGCCATATTTACCCTGAAACCAAATGAGTAGAAGAATACGTTAGACTTCGGCATATCCTTTACATTATATGTCCTATATGTTCCGTTAAAATCGATGAACATGTTTTCAAATATTTCGTACGACGCATTCAGCGTAGCTGTTGTGCTGTAAACAGGTGTGCCTGTTCCGATGAAAAAGCCTTTGTCGCGCGGACGTGTGTTGTAATCAAGGAAGATGTTGCTTCCAAAGTTTAAGCCCGCTGAATCAAGGCCCTGTAAGTAAGTGATCAGTTTTCCCTGTAAATACAATTTCGGTATTGGCTGATATTTCGCAAGAAATACAAGTTCTCTTGCGTTTGCGCCTAATGGATGCGCCAATGGCTGATTGTAGTTAGAAAAGCTTCCAACACTGTCATAATGCGTATAAACATATGGACGTATAAAATTAACTTCTCCCTGTAAATCCAGGTTCTTCACGCCCAATGCATCAATGTATTTAGCACCCAGCTGTAAGGCCTGTTTGTTGCGCCAATCACCATCTTTATAATTAACAACCTCTTTGGCAACAAACTCATTGATCAATAATTGCCCGTAGAACTGAACATTTCTTGGTGCGTTCACTTTAAAGTTAAAACCAATGGAAGCTTTGTCCGGGCTACCTGCCTGTTGTTCAGCAGATCGCAGGAATATTACGGGGTTCAGATAGCTTAATTCATATCCGTTAGATCTTCCAAACATGATATTTTCATACAAGCCGAAATTCAACCATTTAAAGGCCTGAAAGCTCAGATGATGTAATGTCATGTATTTAACTGGTAAAACCTGGTCGGTTCCGCGTGGGTAAGCAGATATCAATTGGGTGAAGAGGTTTTCGTATTCCAGTTTCCAAACCCGGGTTTTAATGCGCAGGAAAAGATAATTGCTGCTGAAATCACTTAAGAACAAACTACGGTAGCCATCACCAATAAAAGGCTTATCATACCCAAAAACAAAATCAAAATACTTACCTGCATTGAAAGTAATGCCGCCGGTTGCATTCAGGTAATCATAACCGTTCGTGTTGTAGTATTTGTAGTAACCAACGCCGGGTAACGCTGAAAATTTCTTTTCAAAGTCTCTAACGTAAGCAGGGTCCCGCTCCTGGTTATCTGCAATGGTGGTCCAGAAGCCAATTCTATCATCAATATTACCTCTTATTACAAGCCCGCGTGTATTGGTAAAAATGCTGCCGGTTCCATCATTTGCATTGCCATATTGCAGGTTAAGCAGTGGATTCACCATTAGCTTGAAATCTTTCGTATTTACCGCAAAAAGCGCTGCGGGTGTTTTATAGAAAGTCTTGAGAACAGGTTTTTTCAATTTGAAAGAATCGTAGTAATTCTCTGCCCATTCAGCATTATTCATTAACAACCGCTGCATGTTGTATCTGTCTATTTCGGATAATGGAACAGCAAGTGCACCCGCTTTGTCAAGAGAATCCAGCTCTAATACGCGCTTGGTTACACTTTTTCTATTGTAAGGTTTAAAAGTGGTGAAACCGAGAACAGAATCATTTCTAAGCTTAATGTCCAGTCTGTCCAGCAATTGATATTGCTTGTTATTAAGATCTATATAATCCGATTGTGCAAAAATCTTCACACTGCTAATGATGATTAAAGAAAGAATCGTCCATGATTTCCTAACTTGCATAAATTACTATAATAAGGATTAATATGAGTTATATAATTAAGAACATTAATATTGTCGGCGAAGGTAAAATTATTCATGGTGATGTTTGTATAAAGAATGGAATAATTGAAAAGATCGCGCCAATCATAGAAAATGTGGAAAAATTGCGGGAGATAGATGGTGAAGGCCAATACCTGATGCCTGGTGCCATTGATGACCAGGTGCATTTCCGCGAACCGGGATTAACTCATAAAGCCAATATTTATACAGAAGCGAAAGCTGCTGTAGCAGGCGGTGTTACCAGTTTTATGGAAATGCCTAACACTGTTCCGCCCACTTTTACGCATGAATTACTCGAAGAAAAATACAATATAGCTTCACAAACTTCCCTGGCCAACTATTCCTTTTACATGGGAACGTCAAATGATAATATTGATGAAGTATTGAGGACGAATGACAAGAAAAATGATGTGTGCGGTGTAAAAATGTTCATGGGTTCATCAACTGGCAATTTGTTGGTGGATAGTCCGCTGATGTTAGATAAAGTGTTTGGTGGCGTTGAATTGCTGATTGCCACACATTGTGAAGAGGAACCTATTATTAAAGCCAATCTTGCAAAACTCAAAAGTGAGAAAGCTGTTTTAGAGCCTGCTGATCACCCGATCATCCGTAATGAAGAAGCCTGTTTTGAATCTTCTCTTAAAGCGATTCAATTCGCAAAAAAATACGGCACACGCCTGCACATTTTGCATATATCCACAGAAAAAGAACTTCAGCTATTCACTAACATGATTCCATTGGAGGATAAAAGGATTACGGCTGAGGTATGTGTGCACCACTTACACTTTACAGCAGATGATTACGCGAGACTTGGCAACCAGATTAAATGCAATCCTGCGATAAAAGATGCACATCATAAGCCTGCATTATGGAATGCATTGTTGGATGACAGGCTGGATGTTATTGCTACAGATCACGCGCCTCACACCTGGGCAGAAAAAGACGAGCCGTATGAGAAAGCGCATGCTGGCCTTCCATTGGTTCAGCATTCGCTGTTACTGATGCTGCATTATGTGAAGGAGGGTAAGATCTCTATTGAGAAGGTAGCCGAAAAAATGAGTCACGCAGTGGCAAGATGTTTCCAAATTAAAAACAGGGGCTTTATACGTGAAGGTTATTTTGCAGATTTGGTTATGGTAGATATGAACAAGCCTTTCACCGTTTCTAAAGAAAATTTACTTTACAAATGCGGATGGAGCCCACTCGAGGGCTTTACATTTCCGGCATCTGTAACAAATACTTTTGTAAATGGCCATTTGGTTTATGGAAATGGCGTGTTTGATGAATCTAAGAAAGGACAACGATTAAAATTTGACAGATAGACGGGGTGGACCCGGATCATTGAGAGGAAATACAGTAAATTCAGTTTTGTTTTGACCGTATTTCCTCGTGCTGTTTTAAGCGTTGAATTTTGTGTGGAGCGGGAGAGCGGACATTACATTAATCAAACGGGCCATATATGCAGGCAGATAAAACAACCATCAACGACCTTTCCATTTTTCAGCGTGATGAAGAACTTTCTGTTTTTCATCATTTTAATTTTGCGCGAACAATAGGAGGGAAGGATTGGCTGAGGTCTTTATTCAGCACTCCGCTGGATACACTTACAGACATCAATGACACACAACGCATAATAAAGCGCATCATTGCCTGCCATAAACAATGGCCCGAAGGAATCACTAACGGCACTATAATGGTCGTTGAGAAATTCTTTGAAAACCAGGTTGCCGATATTCCCGTTAATGCAAATGCTGTTACAGCTGCGTTATATAAGTTATCTAACGGTCCTGACTATTCGCTGATCCGCTATTCAGTAAAACACTTCCTTGACTTTGTAAGAACGATGCATCAGCTTGTAACATTGTTAAAGGCCAACGACAATCCAAAACCGTTGGTAACTATGTTACAGAAGATAGAGCTTCTCCTTGGTAAGCCTGTTGCAGTAAAAATGGCTGAATGGCCGGCGGATAAAAAGCTGAGCATTGCAGACGTGCTTCATTTCGGCCAGTTTGTTAAAAGACATTTCCGGCATGAAATGCTGGATCTTGTGGACCTGTATTCTCAATTGGATGCCTATTACAGTATGGCGACGGCACATATGCAGTACCAATTAGCATTTCCTGAATTTATAGAAAGTGCTCAACCCGCTTTTGAGGTGAAAGAATTGTATCATCCGTTACTTTCAACGCCGGTTGCGTATGATATCGCATTATCCCCGGAACAGAATTTCCTGTTTTTAACAGGGGCAAACATGGCAGGGAAAAGTACTTTCATTAAAGCCGTAGGGGTAAGTGTTTTTCTGGCGCATCTGGGCATGGGCGTTCCCGCAAATTATATGAAGCTGTCACTTTTTGATGGCTTGCTGAGCAATATACAGGTGGAGGACAATATTATAAAAGGGGAAAGCTTTTTCTTTAACGAAGTGCAGCGAATCAGAAAAACAATCGACAAAATAAGCGATGGCAAAAAATGGCTCATCCTGATTGATGAATTATTTAAAGGAACAAACGTTCAGGATGCGATGAAGTGCAGCACTACAGTAATAGAAGGACTGCGAAAAATGAAAAATGCGCAGTTTATTCTTTCAACACATCTTTATGAAATCGGCGATTCATTGAAGCAATACCCAAATATTATATTTCGCTATTTTGAAACGGAGGTCAATGATGATCAGCTCGTATTTAGTTATCATCTGAAAGAAGGTATTAGTAACGACCGGCTTGGTTACCTGATCTTAAAGCGTGAAGGCGTTGTAAATATGCTGGAAAAGCTATGATTTCTTTGCCACAAAGACAAAAAGGCGCAAAGGAGCACAAAGGGGCACGAAAATCTTCGACGCTTAGCTCTGTAAGTCCAAGGCTGAAGAACTTGAAGCCTTAGCATGGGCCGACGCCCTATGATTAAAATAGCGAATATGGATCAAGCCGGAAGGGCGAAAGCAAGAAATTTCTCGTACAGATATCATTATGTCACTGTGCCGCTGCTCCTTTGCGCGCGCCGCGTAAAACCCAACCGAAATTTCTTTACTTTGCCCTTATGAAGAAACGCGTACTACTTTCTCTGTTTTTAGCTGTTACCTGTTTTATTTCTTATGCGCAAATACCATTTTCATTGATTGATGTACAACATTATCAATACAACCTTGCCGTCAGCGACAGTAATAACTTAGTTAAAGGAAAGGCTCTGATAACTTTTGTAAGCCGCGCAAATGCGACAACCGTTATGCTTAACCTGGTAAAAAAGGATGCTTCGGGGAAAGGAATGCTGGTTAGTGGTGTTACGAGAAACAATCAGCCGGTCCAGTTTATGCAGGATAGCGATCATGTTGTGTTAAACATGCCTGTCCGTGACAATGAACAATATGTTATTAACATCGCATATGAAGGTGTTCCGGCTGATGGTTTGATCATCAGTACAAACAAATTCGGGAAGCGCACTTTTTTCTCCGACAACTGGCCCAATCGCGCCCATAACTGGATTCCATGTAATGATTATCCTTCAGATAAATCATCGGTTGAGTTTATCGTGACAGCTCCTGATCACTACCAGGTGGTAGCAAGTGGATTACAGGTAGAAGAAACCAATCTCCCTGATCATTTAAAACTGACGCATTGGAAAGAAGATATAGCGATATCAACAAAGATATATGCACTGGGTATTGCCGACTTTGCTGTTAATTATGTTGGCAATGTTGAGTGTATTCCGGTATATAGCTGGGTGTACCCACAACAAAAGGAGCGAGGTTTCAAGGACTATTCACTCGCGCAAAAAATACTGCCCTGGTATATAAAACGCGTTGGTCCTTATGAGTACAAAAAGCTGGCAAACATTCAGTCCAAAACAATATTTGGTGGTGTAGAAAACGCCGGGACTATTTTTTATTTTGAAAACTCAGTAGGAGACAAGGGAATTGAGTCCTTGCTCGCGCACGAAATAGCGCACCAATGGTTTGGTGATGCGGCTTCTGAAACGGACTGGCCACATCTTTGGCTTAGCGAGGGCTTTGCCACTTATATGACGCACTTATATCTGGAAGATAATTATGGGACAGACAGCCTGAAGAAAAGAATGATAGCAGACAGAGCCGATGTTATCAAATTAAGCAAGAAGAAATTTACACCTGTTGTTGATACAACCGGCAGCAAGGCGCCGATGAATTTACTGAATGCCAACAGCTATCAAAAAGGCGGATGGATATTGCACATGTTAAGAAATAAACTGGGTGATTCTTTGTTCTGGCAAAGCATCAGAAAATATTATGCTACTTATTCGGGTAAAAATGCTACAACAGAAGACCTTCAAAAAATCTTTGAAAAGGTAAGCGGACAAAACCTGAACGATTTTTTTGAGCAATGGCTATATACAACCGGTCAACCAGAATTGCAGGTAAAATGGAATTATGATACGGCTAAAAAAGCGGTGTCTATAAACATTGTGCAATCACAGGCAATTCCATTTAAGTTTCCTCTGGAAATTCAGGTAGGAGATAAAAAGGTTGTATATGATATAAGCGAACGCAACACATCAAAAGAGGTTATAGTTGATAAAGCTCCGCAAGCTATCGTGCTGGATCCGGATGTTAAGTTGTTATATCACGCCACGCTTAACCGGGATTAATAGATTTGCGGGATTTATTGGATTCTAAATCATCTAAACATCGTGATTCACTTCTTTTCGATGTAATCTGTAAAGACATTATTTGGTTTAAAGATCGAGTAGTTAATCCCGTAAATCCACTAATCCCATGAATCCTGGTTACGGTTTGGTCTCCTTCTTCCCAATTTTATCTCCGACTGCTGCTTCTTACTCCTGATCCTTTTTTCCTGCGAAGCTTTTGTCGGCTTTGTTGCCAGTCTTGCTTTCTTTTTATGCAAAGCCTGTTCAATCAATTGATGCATCTTTTTTATCACCTGGTCTTTATTGCCCAACTGAGTTCTTTCTGATTGTGATTTTACCAGCAGAAAGCCATCATCCGTTATTTTTCCTGACAGTTTTTCGCTGATCATCTTCTTTTGATCTTCGGTAGCGATAGTTGATTCCGCAACGTTCCATCTGCCTTCAACCATTGTTTCTACCTTGTTTACATTCTGGCCACCTTTTCCACCGCTTCTCGCCGTTGAAAAAACAATCTCCCGCGTGATATTAATTTTCATCTTATGCTGTATAAAACTGAAATTTGAGTCTTTATGTAAAATTAGGAAAAGATATGAGAGCTGTTATTCAAAGGGTAAGTGAAGCAAGTGTTATGGTTGATGGAGAAATTACCGGAGCTGTCAAAGCCGGGCTTTTAGTGTTGATAGGAATTGAAGATGCAGATACTTCCGAAGACCTGGAATGGCTCAGCAATAAAATTGTGAACCTTCGTATTTTTAATGATGAGCAGGGTGTAATGAACTTAAGTATTAAAGAGGTAAACGGTGATATTTTACTGGTGAGTCAGTTTACTTTACATGCTGCTACTAAAAAGGGAAACAGACCTTCGTACATAAAGGCAAGCAAACCTGATATTGCTATTCCAATGTATGAGAAGATGATTCAACGGATGGGTATTGATCTTGGAAAAGAAATTCAAACGGGCATTTTTGGCGCAGACATGAAAGTAGCCTTATTGAACGATGGACCGGTTACGATTGTTATTGATACGAAGAACAAAGAGTAGACGTGTAAGACGTGTAAGATCGTAAGACAGTAAGATCGTAAGACAGTAAGACAGTAAGATAGTAAGATGTTGGGATTGCTTTAGAAGAGGGAAGAGCGAAGGAATCGACATTTTCGGACAAGGTACTTAGTACTTCGTAATTCGTACTTGAGATGAGTGAAGACTGAGTGCAATTTACCTTTTCGAACAAAGTACTTCGTACTTCGTAACTCGTACTTAAAACGGTTGTAATGAAACATGATATAGTTGATAGAAAAGATTTGAACAAATTGATGCACGTGTTTTATGATCATGTGATGAAGGATGAATTGATCGGTCATTACTTTAATGAGGTAATTCAGCTGGACCTTGTCGTGCATTTGCCTGTTATTGTTGATTTCTGGGAGAACGTGTTGTTTGGTACAAACAATTATTCCGGCAATCCGATGGCGGTGCACAAACATATACATCATCTTTCTCCATTTAAATCTGAGCATTTTGACAGATGGGTTATGGTGTTCGGTGAAAAGGTTGACGATTTATTTGAAGGAGATAATGCAGAAAGAATTAAGCAACGGGCGATGTCTATCGCTATGATCATGAAAGTAAAACTAGTTTATGGGGGAATTTCAAAATAAAATGTATGACTATAGAACAAGCACAGCAACAAATTGATGAATGGATAAAAACAGTTGGTGTCAGATACTTTAATGAGTTAACCAATCTTGGTATTCTGATGGAAGAAGTGGGTGAACTTTCCCGCTTAATGGTAAGGACGTATGGCGAACAATCATTCAAAGAAAGTGATAAGGGAAAGTCAATTTCAGATGAGATGGCTGATGTTTTATGGGTGTTGATATGTCTTGCCAATCAGACGGGCGTTAACTTAACTGAGGCACTGCAAAAGAACTTTGATAAGAAAACACAGAGAGACAAGGAAAGGCACTTAAATAATGATAAGCTCCAGCCTTAGGAAAACTAATCTACCGTCAGTAAAAAACGTCGTGTATGAGAACGTTTTTAAAAAATACCGGAACAATCTTAAAGCAAACGATCAGTGATTACGCTGATATCAAGATCGCGCGGATGAGTGCGGCTCTTGCCTACTACACTGTATTTTCAATTGCACCCATGATGATTGTGGTAATTACTTTGTGCGATATATTCTACGGGCGAAATGCAATTGAAGGAACTATTTATGTGCAGATAAAATCGTTTGTTGGAGAGCAAGCTGCTTTGCAGATTCAGCAACTGATAAGGAATGCCACCATTTCACGGGATATTTCCTGGGCTTCTGTAGTCGGCATTGTCGCATTGATTTTTGCAGCCACAGGTGTGTTTGCCGAAATTCAGGATTCCATCAACCTGATATGGCATTTAAAGGCCAAACCAAAAAAGGGCTGGGTGAAAATGTTGGTGAACAGGTTGCTGAGCTTCTCAATGGTAGTAGCGCTCGGATTTATTTTAATGGTATCGCTTGTTGTTAACGCGTTGCTTGATGCATTGGTCAAGCAAATAATGCGGCTGGTTCCTGAAGGAACTTTCTATGTTACATATGTCATTAATATGCTGCTTACTTTTGCTATCATCAGCTTTTTATTCGGCGTTATTTTCAAGGTGTTGCCCGATGCCAGGATAAAGTGGAAGGATGTCCGCATGGGGGCTTTTACTACCGCACTTCTTTTCATGATCGGTAAGTTTGTTATCGGCTATTATCTTGGCAGAACAAAGGTGACGAGTTCTTATGGTGCAGCCGGATCTGTGGTGATTATCCTGTTGTGGGTATATTATTCTGCAACCATATTATACATTGGGGCCGCATTCACCAGAGCGTATGCCCAATTCACGGGTCGGCATATATATCCTAACGATTACGCGGTATGGATCCACCAGGTAGAGATGGAAAATAAAAAACCGTTGGACGATACGGAGAACCAACCGCATGATAAAAGCGACACGCTCCCTGGCTAAAACGCAAAAGGCCATCTGCTGATTACAGACGACCTTTTTATAGAATATACCTTGTAAAAACTAATTCAATCTTACACCCAGACTTACGCTTAGTGTTCTGTATTTATTATTACCATTTTGGGTGTTGTTCGTTTGTGTTGAATTAATTTTTTCCAATCCCCAACCATAGTTTACACCCACAAGAAATCTGTTAAACTCTACGCCTGCAAGTGCATTTATACCGAAGTCAAACTTTTTAAGCCTGTCATATCTTGCGCCTTCTTCTTCCGGAGTCAGGGGATTATCGTTGTTAAATTTAATATCATGACTGGTGCTGGTTACTACGCCTCCGGTAGATACTTCAGTCTTTGATTTACCGCCTATTCCCATTGCGGCATAAGGACCTGCACCGGCAAATATCCTTGCGTCATTACCTATTGGAAATTTCAACAAAAGGTTTACGGGTAATTCTAGATATAAAGGGTTGAACGATGATTTGACATAGTTGTCTGAATGATTGTTGGGATCCACATAATAATTCGCCTTTGCACCTTTACCGGTCAATAATAAACCAGGTTGCAACGATAGTACCGGAGCAATTGGGATGTCTACAACACCACCTGCATGAAATGTGCTTAATCCTTTTGCTGCGTCCACTGATCCATCGTTATATTTAGATATGTTTGCCAGGTTATAGCCGCCCTTGATATAAATACCACCAGGATTTGCATCATGGGTGCTTGTTGTCGTTGTTGTCTGGGCCTGTGCGCTGCCTGCTGTGATCGCTGATACAGCAAGCAATAAAATTAATCTGTTCTTCATAATAACTCATTTACTTTAGCTCAATTTCCAACACCGTGCCAAATTGGAACTTTGTTGGCAGGACAATATTGTTGCAGATATTTTTATTCTCAAGTGTATAAGTGGTTACATAATTTATATGATTTATTTGACTACAATTTTAATCCAAACGTCAGGCTCAATGTAGTATATCTGTTAGTATTCTTTTGTGCAGCAACAGGAGCTACGTTTGCAATTTCCGTCAACGCATGTGCATAGTTTAATCCAATCATCACTTTGTTGAATTGAACTCCCACCTGTCCGTTAATGCCATAATAGATCTGATCCACTTGTGAAAAAAGTAAGCCGTCATCTGACCTGGGAGTTCGGGTGGGTGTATCGTCGAACTTTATTTTTTTCTTTTTAGTCGTGGTTGTTTTGCCGTTTACCGTAATTTCTCCTTCTGACTTGCCTGCAATTCCTCTTGCTACGTAAGGACCCGCCGATAAATAAAACCAAATGTCTTCACGGATGGGAACTTTATATGCCAGCATTAAAGGAACCTGAAGAAAGATCGGGTTGAATTTATCATCCTGCTGAATGGTGGTTGAGTCGGCAAATGTTCTTGTTGAGCTTGTTTTGGCGCCGTTACCACATATCATTAAGCCAGTCATTAACGAAAGTCTGTCGCTAAGACGTATGTCCGCAAGAACCCCCGTGTTGAAGGTGTTTATGTGTTGGGCAGACTCAACAAGACTATTGTTGGGCGTAGTAATGCCGGCGTTGTTGTAGCCTCCTAAAATATAGAAGCTACTTGCGTTTGACTTTGGTGCGTCTATGTCTTGTGCATAGCATGACAGTGAAGCTGCGGCGAGCACAGCCACTGCAATGAGGGTATATTTCATATTAGCGCATTTTATTAAAAGTTATCGTACAGGCACCTGAAACAGCCTGGCAAATACCGGCGTGTTGAGCATTGCACATAATACTTGCTTCAGCACATTTCTGTAATGAACATAACGGACCGGGATTTGTGTTTTAAACTAAAAATCGCTCTTGTTTTTGAGGATGCATTGGTGCCCGGAGCATAACTCCATACCGTGACTGTAGTAGCTACAGCCACTGCTATGAGGGTATACTTCATATTAGCGCGTTTGTAATAAAAATAAAAAACGCTTTTAACTTTTCATAGCGATTAGCCTTAAAATAAAATGTATGGCGCTGTAATGTAACCCTGACTACGCATCTTGAAGAGCGTAATTAATTACGATTCATATTGTTGATCATTTGATCGAGCATGTCAACTTTTTTCAAAAATTTATTATCGGTCTGCATGAAATTTATCTTTCTGCTAAAGCATTTGCGTAGTAGTTCATATCCTTCTTTCGCTTCAGTAGAATCATAAAAGTTTTTATCCCAATTTGGTTTTATTTCTTCGTAGAATTTAAGAGCCACACCGTTGTTTGCGAGTTTAAAAGGTGTGTTGAACCAGTTATATAAAACCGCATCGTGTTCCTTGTCCAGGGCGTCTTTAAAGATCAATCTTAAAAAGTTGAGATGATTGGTAACACGTGCATGTATTTGCCTGTCATTTAGCGGTTGCAGCGGTTGCATACGCCATTGGTTGTTTGCAATATCATACGGATCTTTTTCTTTGTTGTTGTAAGTCTCTCTGTTAAACGATAAAACCAGTGTATGCGATATATTGGTATTGATGTCAACGTTGTTGAGTAACGCCGTATCCGAAAGTTCACCAATCTTTTGAAAGAATTTCTTTTCAGGGGTGATAATCATGGCGAATAAACTAAGTGAGTCTACATGACATT
This sequence comes from Chitinophagaceae bacterium DXS, assembly GCA_030345135.1. Taxonomy (GTDB): domain Bacteria; phylum Bacteroidota; class Bacteroidia; order Chitinophagales; family Chitinophagaceae; genus Danxiaibacter; species Danxiaibacter flavus. The sequence continues at coordinate 3,415,547 of CP128386.1, read as the reverse complement.
CAAAAGTTTGTCCGCTGCTATCCGCGGTTAGCTTCAACGATTGCTCCCGGTCATTATATTCCCAGTTACCATGCAGGTAAGCCTGCAATAGATTGATATCAAAAGTACCGTCTTTATGAAAGATGAATCTGTTGCTATAAAAAACGGTGTTATTTTCTTCTTCCGTTGTCAATTTTTTTAAGGATGGTTCAAGTGATTCAGATGTGTACATCTGAGATATGTTCCATCGTCCGGCAATTAATTTTTTGGTTGTCTTATTGCATGCGCAGGTGATCATGATAAGGATCGGGAGAAAGCAGGTTTTTTTCATGGTGGCTTCGGTTCTTTTCGGTTTTTTGGATATTGGCTGAATATAAATAAAAAAGGTTTAGTCTTTTGAACTAAACCTTCGTATTGTTGATTATTTCTTTTTGTCTTGAGGCGGTTTAGGTTGCCTGTTAAAAGGCGGTTTTTGCTGAGGTGGCTTTTGCTGCTGCTGCTGTTGAGGCGGCTTCTGCTGTTGTTGCCTTTGCTGTTGCTGCTGTGGTGGTTTTTGCTGCGGCGGCTTTTGTTGAGGCGGACGTTGTTGAGACTGTTGCTGATTGCCCGCATTTCTTTTATCGCGCGGATCAGGACGGTTCTCTCTTTCTTTCTCCTTCCTCTTTTTACTGTTGCGTTCCAGGCTCTTAAGGCTTATTTGTCCAACCACATCCACAAACTGATGCTCAACTTCCTTGGGTTTGTTGCTTAACAATTCCACCGGCTGAAGTTCATCCGCCTTTTGACCGGTAGCGTTCATGCGCCTGATTTCTCTAACCCGTGTAATTGAAAGAGGGTACTGTTTACTGCTTTCGGGTAAAATGTACCACATCAGGTTTTTGAAAATATCTTTTTTAATCAGCGTTGCTGTCCCTCTTGTGGTTTCCAATGTTTCTGCATTATCGGGAAAATGTTGCAAGGCGTCAAGATAAGTATCTAACTCATAGTTGAGACAACATTTCAGCCTTCCGCATTGTCCGCTCAGCTTGGTCTGATTGATAGATAAATTCTGATATCGTGCAGCTGTTGTAGTAACGCTTTTGAAATCGCTCAACCAGGTGCTGCAACAAAGTTCACGTCCACAACTTCCAATACCACCCACCTTTGCTGCTTCCTGCCTGATGCCAATCTGCTTCATTTCCACCTTTACCTTGAATTCAGAAGCGTAGATTTTGATCAGCTCACGAAAATCAACCCTGTCTTCAGCGGTGTAGAAAAAGGTAGCTTTTTTACCGTCAGCCTGAAATTCAACCTGTATCAGTTTCATCTGCAGGTTCAGTTGTTTTGCTATAGCCCTGCTTCTCGCCAAAGCTTCCCGCTCGCGGTCCTTATTGTGTCTGAATAATTCAATATCCTTTTCCCCGCTCTTTCTAAGAACCTTTTTTATTTCCGCATTGAATTCGTCAACATTCTTTTTCTTCATCTGCAGGCGAACCAGTTCACCTGTAAGAGAAACCTCGCCCACATCAAATCCACTTACTCCTTCCACGGTGATATATTCACCTTTCTCAAAATATTGTAGGGTAGGGTTTCTATAAAATTCTTTTCTGCTACCCTGGCTAAAACTTACTTCAATTATTTTGCAACTTGAATCTGCATCATCTATCGGAAGGTTCCTTAGCCAGTCATGCACGTTTAGCCTGTTACAGCTTCCGGTGCTGCATCCTCCATTGCTTTTGCATCCATTGGGCTTACCTCCGCCACAAGATCCACAACCCATATCATTTTATTTTACAATGAGTAATTGGTTAACAATTGTGGATGTGTTAGAAGAGTAAATAAGTGCAGAACTACAGGATTGTGTAAATAGCCATGCCACAGACTAAAAGCCAAATAAATTAAGGGCAAGCATTTTATTCACAATCAATAATATATATAAATAAATCGCAGTTCAACAGTGCGGTCAAGGTATTTTTTGACGGCCTAAGCCTCGCACATTCACTTTTTCTAACATCCACATAAATGGTGAATTTCATCTTTATTTATAAAGTATGAAACACCCTAATCGACCAAAATTAGTGCTTTATCCTGAATTATATGGTAAAGTTTAATGGTCAACGCGTGAAACAACATCTTCCCATTAGCATTTCTTTCAATGTAATAAGCTGCCTTATCCAATTCTTCGATCATCACTTGTTGCTGACTTACAGATGCAATTTTGTTGAGACGTTGGGCAAAATCTTTCTCCTTTTCGGCAAGTTGGATTTTATCGGCACCCATCACCCTGATCCTGATGCTCTGTTCCAACAAGTGATTAAAATATCTCAGGAATTGCTTCTGCTTTTCACGTCCCAGTTTGCTAACATCGTCAATCCATTTTACCTGAGCCACCGGGCCTCCTTTCAAAGTTGCATTCAACCAGTCCCGTAACAAAGCTTGCCAGTCTTCCTCAGCATGCTGTGTCAATTGCAGCGCGTCCCTGAAGTTGCCTTCAGCAATGCCCGCAATTTGCCTGGCGGTATCCGGTGCAACATTATAGTCGGTAATTAATGCATGCGAAATATCATTTGCATCAGGCAATGGAATTTTTACAAGCTGGCAACGGCTCAATATAGTTGCCAAAATTTGCTCTTCATTTTCCGCGACCAGGACAAACAGCGTATTTGGTGGTGGTTCCTCTATTAGTTTTAATAGTTTGTTGCCCTCTTTGCCAAGATATTCAGGCATCCACATCACCAGCACTTTGTATTCGCTTTCAAAACTTTTGAGGCTTAGCTTCCTGATAATTTCGTTACATTCTTCAGCCGTTATGTTCCCCTGTTTGTTTTCAGCTCCTATAAACTGCAACCAATCAAAAGCATTACCATAAGGCGTTTGTTTCACAAATTCTCTCCATTCGCTGATATAGTCCGTGCTTACAGGTTTATCACCGCTTTTTTTAGGAATGGCGGGATAGGAAAAATGTATATCGGGATGAATCAGCCCCGAAGCTTTGGAATAAGCTGGTTGTTGCTGCATCCAGGCATCCGCTTCGTCAGATGTAGATGGAACAACAGCAGCTTTTGCCGGCTCTTCCCCGAATAAAGATGCGCCTGCAGAAACTTCAGCCTTCTTTGCGCCGGCGGGATTAAGGCTTATATAATTTGCAAATGCAATAGCAAGCGGCAATGCCCCACTTCCTTCCTTACCCAGGAACAATAATGCATGGCTTAAGCGGTTTTGATTAACCATTTCCACCAAATGCAGTTTCGTTTCCTGTTGCCCTACAACATTCTTAAATAACATATGCGCTTGTATCCTCCTTTGGCTGCAAATAAACGAAGTTATTTGGTCTCTGATTGAAAGATCTCCAATGCCTGATGTGAAGATCGCTGATGTCTGATCTCTTATGTCTGAATATGCCAGTGAAGATGTCGCACCTTTCGCTATTCACCATTGACTATTCACCATTCACTCTTCACTTTCTTCACTAATTCAGATATTTCAGCAACTCAGGATCATCTGGTTTAACCTTGCTGTCAAAATGAGCCAGAAGTTTACCATTTTCATCAATGAGGAACTTATTAAAGTTCCAACTGATTGTTGCATCCAATACACCGTTTTCGCTTTTATGGCATAAATAGTTATAAACAGGCGTTGTTTTGTCACCTTTTACATCAACACGTGTGGTAAGCGGGAATGTTACACCATAATTTTTCTTGCAGAATTCTTTTATTTCATTGTTATCCTGGTATTCTTGTCCGCCAAAATTGTCTGAAGGAAAACCAACGATCACCAGTTTATCTTTATGTGATTCATATAATTTTTCCAATCCTTCATACTGGGGTGTAAAGCCGCATTTGGATGCAGTATTAACAATTAAGATCTTTTTTCCCTTGTACTTTGAAAAGTCGATCACTCCACCATCTAAGCTGGCGATCTTAAAATCATAGATACTTTTTGATGCTGTTGCTTCAGGAGTTTTTTTCTTAGCTTTTGTTTTGCTGTATGCTGCCGTGCATGCAATAACCGCAATTGCTATTAACAGTAAATATTTCATAAATGCTTTTTATAGTTAGCAATAAAAAAAATTGTCCTTGTAAAAATATGTAAAAAAGGAACTGCTTAGGATTAAGGTTTCGATCAGGTGTCAGGTTTCAGGTATCAGGTATCAGGAGGCAGGAGTAAGGTATGAGGTGTGAGGTGGAAGGTGGAAGGAGTGAGGCTTAAGGTATCGGGTATAAGTGTATCAGGCTTAAGGTTAGTGATCGATCGGTTTCCCACATTTCCTTTTTTCCCCTAGGTAATTTATAACCCTCTGAGTTAATATCTTCTCTGCCCTATACCTCATGCCTGACTCTTTCCACCTCACGCCTCATACCTTATGCCTCATGCCTGAAACCTGGCACCTGATACCTACTCTCAAATCATCGTATACGCCACCGAAGCAATACTCAGCCTCGTTCCCGGAATAGCTAGAATTGCCTGCCCGCAAGCTTCCAATGTTGCGCCTGTCGTAATAACATCATCTACGAGCAGTACATGTTTGCCGGCCAATTGATCTTCATTCCTTACAGCAAAAACGCCGTCCATCGTTTGCCACCGGCTTATGCGGTTCTTGTGGGTTTGGGTTTGGGTAAAATACTGTCTGTAAGCAATATTTGTAACAACGGGTTTGGGCCAAACCGTAAACATGCCTTTCGAAATTTCCTCGGCCTGGTTGTAGCCTCTTTTTTTTTGCTTTTTAGGATTGAGTGGGAGAGGGATGATCATGTCAATACCATCATAGTCAGGACAAGCTTGCAATTGCATGCCAAGCAATTTGCCGAGATAATGACCTGCAGCTTTGTTATCCTTGTACTTCAGCTGAATCATCATTCGCTGTATTAACGAATCCTTGGTAAAATAAAATGCGCTTGTGGCTTTTTCAACTTTTATCCTGCCGAAGAATATTTTTTCTACAATGTTATCTTTCTTTCCGGTAAAACCTGTTTCAGGAAGATCAGAAAAACATCTGGCACAGAGTAGGCTGCTTTCATCCAGCTCATCTGATCCGCAACCTTCACAAATGTGCGGAAAGAATAAATGTAAAAGGCTGTTGAGTAGAGTCATGGGTCTGGGGTTTAGGTATCAGCTATCAGCTATCAGCTATCAGCTATCAGCTATCAGCTGCTAAAGTAACTATGTAAGGTACTGTTTTTTTAATTTTAGCCAGCCAGCACCTTTCACTATTGACCATTCACTATTCACTAAAACAAATACCGGTACACTTCATCCACACGTCCCAGCGCAAGCACTTCAATTTTAAGCTTGGCATGGTCAAGTCCTTTCTTGTTATAACGTGAGACGATGATTTTTTCGAAGCCCAGTTTCTCTGCTTCTGCAATGCGTTGTTCTATGCGATTAACGGCGCGGATTTCTCCGTTAAGTCCAACCTCTCCGGCAAAGCAAATATGTGCTGGTAATGGCACATCCTCATAAGAAGAAAGCAATGCGCAAATAACGGCAAGATCAATGCTCGGGTCTTCCACTTTTATGCCTCCGGCAATGTTCAGGAACACATCCTTCATACCGAAATGAAAGCCTCCCCTTTTTTCCAGCACAGCGAGCAGCAGTTGCAGTCTGCGAAGATCAAAACCATTTACGGTGCGTTGCGGTGTTCCATAAACGCTTTGCGTTACCAGTGCCTGTATTTCTATCAGCAAAGGTCTTAAACCTTCCATAGTTGCAGCGATGGCGCTACCACTCAGTTGTTCTTCCTTTTGTGTGAGTAGTATCTCTGAAGGATTTAATACCGGTCGCATTCCGTCGCCTGTCATTTCATAAATGCCAAGTTCAGATGTGCTTCCGAAACGGTTCTTCAACGTCCGGAGTATTCTATACGTGTAATGCCTGTCGCCTTCAAACTGAAGTACAGTGTCAACCATGTGCTCCAGAATCTTTGGTCCTGCTATACTGCCGTCTTTAGTAATATGGCCGATCAGGAATACCGGCGTGTTTGTTTCCTTTGCAAACCGCTGCAACTCTGCTGCACACTCCCTTATCTGCGAAACACTGCCGGGTGATGATTCTATAAATTCTGATTGTAGCGTTTGTATAGAGTCGATGATTACAAGATCCGGTTTTAGCTTTTTAATCTCTTTAAAAATGATATTGGTTTGTGCCTCGGTAAGCAGATAAAAATTTTCATTTTGAATTCTTAATCTGTCCGCACGCATTTTAATCTGCTGCTCGCTTTCTTCGCCGCTTACATAAAGGGTGGTTACGTTCTTTAGTTGAAGTGCATTCTGTAGAAACAATGTACTCTTACCAATACCGGGCTCACCGCCTACCAGTACAATGCTTCCTGGAACTATACCGCCACCAAGCACACGGTTTAATTCAGCATCGCCGGTAATCAGCCGGTTTTCTTCGGTAGTTGCAATGTCATGTAATGAAACGATGCGTGGTTTGGTTGGATTGGTGCTATATTCTTTCCATTCATTTGGTGCTTTGCCATTGCTTTTTTCAAGCACTTCTTCCACAAATGTGTTCCATTGATTACACGAGGGACACTTACCGAGCCACTTAGGACTTTCGTAACCACAATTGCTACAGAAGAAAGCTTTTTTTACTTTACTCATGCGGTAAAGATAGAAGAGTTATGCGTTGAAATTTTATGCAAAAGATCAGTTCCATTTTTAGTGCGAATAAATCTTCGCGAAGAACAATAACGAGGTGAGATTTGTTGACAGTTTTGATGAAAGTACCTGATTTTTTAAGTGAGTTTTGTGGTAGTTAAAAGAGAAACTTCCGGACAGTAAAAAGGCCGGTATGGCTACCGACCTTTTACTTACTAACCCATTAAATTCTGCCACTAAATTACAATAATGAGGCACATTTCAAAATTAATTTTTACCCTTGTTGATAACTTTCAACCCCTAAAATAGCCGGTTAATACTGACATTTTGCCCAAATTGTAATATTTCATAAATTTATTATGTCATTATGACCTTTGGAAGCGTACGCGAGGTACAATAAGTCATTGTTTCTGAGTTGGTTAATTATTTGTAGACTATCTTTTAAATAAGAAAAAATGAACTCAATTTTCCTTGTTTCCCTTCTTTTTGTGGGTATTAGTATGCTGGTTTCGATGGTGCTCAAAAGCAAGTTTGCGCACTACAGTCAGGAGCCACTTTCGAGCGGTTTGACAGGGCGGCAAGTGGCTGAAAAAATGCTTCGGGATAACAACATTTATGATGTAACAGTAACCTCTGTTGAGGGACATCTTACAGACCATTATAATCCGCTGGACAAGACCGTTAATCTTAGCCCTGAAGTTTACCAGGGAAGCAGTATTGCGGCAGCTGCTGTTGCAGCCCATGAGTGCGGGCATGCGGTTCAACACGCAACCGCTTACCGTTGGTTGACAATGCGTAGCAAACTGGTACCTATTGTTCAGTTCAGCAGTAATATTGTGCAGTGGGTTTTGCTGGGCGGGATTTTGATGATTAAAGTATTTCCTGCCTTGTTATTAATTGGAATTTTCCTTTTTGCAATGACAACCATTTTCTCGCTGATTACGTTGCCTGTAGAATTTGATGCCAGCAACAGGGCCCTGGTTTGGTTAAACAGCACCAATATAACCCGCGGGCAAGAGCATGATAAAGCAAAAGACGCCCTGAAATGGGCCGCCATGACCTATGTTGTTGCCGCATTGGCCAGCCTGGTTACCCTGGTACAGTATATTTTCATTTTCCTGGGAAACAGAAACAGAAACTAAGGAGCTATCAGCTATTAGCTATCAGCTGTGAGCTGATAAATACAGGCCGGCTTGAGTTTCATAAGCCTGTTGCAGTCGAGTACTTCGTAAATCGTACTTCGTACTTAGGTGCAGGTTGATTTTGATAAAGTACATTACACATCGTACATCTAAAATCGTACATCTTACATGGCTATTTCTGTTTTTCTGCAAAATAATTCACCACAATATCCGCTTTTGATTTGCCTATTACCTGGGCGATTTCATCAGCGGATTTTGTTTTTATATTGCCTACAGACTTAAAATGCTGTAGCAATTGCGTCGCTGTTTGCTGGCCTATTCCTTTAATGCTTTCCAACTCGTTTACAAACGTGCCTTTTGATCGTTTCTGGCGATGGAACGTAATGCCAAAGCGGTGCACTTCATCCCTTATTCTCCGCACCAGCTTCAGGCTCTCACTGTCCCAGGGCAACTTAATAGATTGTTGATCACCCGGAAAAAATATTTCCTCTTCATTTTTCGCCAGCCCAACAACGGTCATCTTGCCCACCAGGTCCAGTTCTCTTATGCTTTCCATTGCAGCACCTAATTGTCCCTTCCCTCCATCTATAATGACCAGTTGCGGAAGTGACGTTTCTTCGTCCTTTAAACGCTTATACCTGCGGTAAACAACTTCCTTCATGGTAGCGAAGTCATTGATGCCCTCAACGGTCTTTACATTATAATGTCTGTAGTCCTTTTTACTCGGAACTCCATCTCTGAAGCAAACCATTGCTGAAACGGGAAAACTGCCCTGGAAGTTGGAATTATCAAAGCACTCAATATGAACAGGCGCTTCTCTAAGATGCAATGCTTCCTGTAGCTGGTAAAGCACTTTTTTCTTTTCCATATCACTCTTGCCTTCCAGCGCGAGTATTTTCTTCTTGCGCAGTTCTTCTTTAAAGTAGTTTACATTCTTTTGGGACAGCTCGAGCAGCTTCTTTTTATCGCCACCTTTGGGAACTGTTACGGTAACCGTTTCTTCGGGGTAATCTATTTCGAATGGCAGTACAATTTCTCTTGCAAGGCTATTAAATGTCTCGCGCAGGTTGCCGACTGCAAACTCCAATACTTCGTTCTCCGTTTCTTCCAGCTTTGTTTCCAGTTCAATGGTATGAGTTTGGACAATCGTTCCGTTTTCTACCATCAGGTAGTTTACATATGCCGTTTCATCTTCCTTCAAAATAGAAAAAACATCCAGCGTTCCAATATGCCTGCTTACAATGATTGATTTTGCCTGGTAGCTTTCCAGGTAATCGATCTTTTTTCTTACTTGCTCTGCTTTTTCAAACTGAAGATTCATCGCATGTTCCTGCATTTGCGCCTTGAGCTTTTCAAATACGGGTGAGAGGTTTCCTTTCAACATCTGTCGAACCTCTTGCAATGCTTCTGCGTAATCCTCCTCCGACTGTAAACCCTCACACGGGCCTTTGCAATTTCCCAAATGATACTCCAGGCAAACTTTGAACTTACCTCTTTGTATGGCTTCTTTGGTTAAATTCAATTTGCAGGTTCTTAACGGAATAAACTGGCGGATGAAGCCGATCAATTCGCGCACTTTTCCTGCGGAAGTAAACGGCCCCAGGTACTCGGAGCCATCATTGATCTTTCTCCTGGTGAGAAAGATCCGTGGAAAAGGTTCTTTTTTGATGACGATAAAGGGATAAGATTTATCGTCTTTCAGGTTGATGTTGTATTTGGGTTGAAATTGTTTGATGAGTGAATTTTCCAAAAGGAAAGCATCCTGCTCTGAACCTACAATGGTAAATTCGATATGATGAACGCGCTGAACCAGTTCATGCGTCTTATAACCTGAGAAAGTTTTATTGAAGTACGAGCTTACCCGTTTGCGAAGGCTTTTGGCCTTCCCAACGTATATAAGATCCCCTTTTGAATCAAAATATTTGTAAATACCCGGCTGTACCGGAATTTTATGTGCTATTTGTTGAAATTCTGCAGATGTCATAATTACACTAATTGACAATTGAAAATTGATAATTGAAAATGAAGCCGGCGGCGGAGTTCTTAATTGTCAATTTTCAACTTTCAATTTTCAATTTTTTTTATTCCATATTACGGTATTTTTTTCAGATTGTTCCTTTCCTCCCGGAAGCTGGATCAGCCTGTTTATGTAAAAGCTTTCATTTGCTTTCCATCCCATTTTATCTATTATCACGGTGTCGCCTTTATTGCTCAATTTGCTTACAAATATTCGCTTTACCCTTTGGCTCTCGTTGTTTAGCAGCACGTCAATACTCTGAACCGGCAATCGCTTATTTATGCTCCTGTAACTTAACGTAATGCTGTTTGTTGTAAGATCGTTAAAGACATTTTCCTCGTAATATTTCTTTACCGAAGTATCATTTATATCAAAGGCGGTGAACATGCTTGCCAGGCTATCAAAAGTCCGTTTTGAAATGGGTGTGGAATCACGCCTGCCATCTTTCTCTGCAATCCTGTAAAGAAAATAAGGCGTACTGTCTACATCCTTTTTGTCTTCTGTAAAAAACTGGCGGATGGGATAAAAAACAGTTGAATCGTTGTTGATAATTTTAGCGCCCTCTTCCGGAGTGTTTTTTGAATTGCAGGAAAATAAAACCAATAGTGTCGCGACGGCAACAATTTTTTTCATCAAACGAAATTAGGTAATTGACAATTGAAAATGGAGAATTGAAAATTGTGGCTGCTAACGCCTTATTGCACACACCAAACCTGATACCTGACACCTAATGCCTGATACCTTACCTACTTCAGCCTCTTGCTAAATCCAACCTTGATGCCGTAATCAAACAAGTGTTCCTTGATCGGGTAATTCTTGATGTAAGTTGGCAGTACCTGGTAACGGAACTGCGGGCCTATTTGCCACCTGTATTTTCCTGATTGGAAACTTACATAAGTTTCTATAGAGGAATTGAAATTCCATTTTCTCATCAGGTCGGTTCCGTCCGCATAATTTTTCAGATCGGTGCTGAGAAGGAATGGTTCTTTGTCAAAAGTATAAGTTGGTTGAATGGAAGCCGCCACGTTCCATGCTACTTTACCAGAACCTGAACGAAGGATCCTGTAATCAGCGCCAATTGGCAACGACAACTCGTAAGTTTTATTCTGTATGGTTGTAACTGAAGTACTTCCGGCAGGAGTAGTGCTGTAGGAAGAGGTTGTTCTGTACACATTGTCGTATCCCAGGCCGACTGAAGTTTGCTGAGTCGGAACATTATATGCTTCAATATTATATTGTCTGGCGTTAAACTGAAGCCCGGATTTGATCATAAACCTTTTGCTCAGATTGTAACCAACGCCAAGGCCTATTTCTATACCCATGGCCGGTTTTTGTTTTACCGCGCTGTTCGCGTCAAGTGACGTATTTGCCAATGGCGTGTTGTTAAGGTAACTTGAATTGATTCTCTGTGATTTATCATCAATTAAAGTGCGGTAGCTTGAAGAAGGTGTTATATAAAATTGTAAAGCCAGGCGCTGTAAGAATGAATATTGCTTCATGCTGGACGCCTTGGGTTTTGACAATGTAAATTCTATCGGAAGCGGAGCATGATTGGAAAGTTGTTCATCTGCTATAGCCTGATTGGTTAAAGGCGATGTTAACGCCAGCAAATTTGCCGGGTTATTTATGATAATAGCCTGAGATAATTCTGTAACATCAACGTTATTCAGTTTGGCGAGTGTTACTTCGTCATTTTTTAAATCAGGTTTTGCAACTGTCTTTTTATCTGAAACGGCTGAAAGGTTTGCTTCATCCACTTTCGCAACCAGGTCGCCGGCAGGGTTTTCCTGTTGAACCTGCTGACCGTTCAGCTTGTTTTTTACCGCAGCTATTGTCTTTTCAGTTACAGTATTGGGTAAAATGCGTTCTTCGATAGTTTGGTAGCCATCGCCTGATTTTTCAGGCGCCGGTTGTTGCGCTTTTGCATGCGTCCGGGCATATAGTTCGACGTTTTGAAGTCTTTTTTCAGGCTTTACAAGAAGTGTTCCGGCAACGAGAAGAGCAATAACAGCAATAGCAGTAAATGTAAGAGCGGGCCACCGGCTTTTGCCATGCAGTTCTTCCTGAATGTTCCTCCAAATCTGGTCGGCAGCATACATCCGATGCTGATTCACCTGCTTTTGAAGAAAACTTTCAAAATCATCATTATGTAATGGGCTCCTCATTACGTTTAGTCCTGGTTATTTTTTAAACACAACATGCAGTGCCAGATCTGCTTCCGGCTTTTCCAATATTTTCTTCTTTATCAGAATGGCTTCCAGCATGGCTTTTGCCCTGGTATATTGGCTTCTGCTTGTACTTTCTTCTATTTCCAACATTTCTGCGATTTCTTTGTGACTGTACCCTTCAATAGCATAAAGGTTTAAGACTGTTTTATATCCAACGGGTAAAAGTCTTATGCATTCAACCACCTGCTTCGCCTGCATTAGTGAAGGAATGGTTTCTTCCTTTACCTGCAGATAGGTGGCGTAAGCCAGATCAACGTTCTCATTAAATTTCTTGTATTTTTTTAAAAAATTGATACAAGTATGAACGATGACTTTCCTAACCCAACCCTCAAAAGCTCCTTTATTCTGAAATGTATTTATTTGGGTAAAAACCTTAATGAAACCCTCCTGAAGCATGTCTTCGGCGTCTTCCCGGTTCTGCGCGTACCTGTAACAAACCGATAGCATTTTAGGACTGTACCTGTTGTACAGCTCCCTTTGTGCTGTGGGATCGTTCTGGAGACAACCGTAAATGAGTGCTTCTTCGGTCATAAGGTATTTGAAGTACCCATAAATTTAGACAAAAAAATTAATGCAATGCTGCATGAATCGACAAATGTTTACAATGAATTAATTTTTGCAACATTGTTGAAAAAAATAATAAACCCCTATATTTGCAACATTGTAACAAAAAATGAATATGCTACGACTTTCAATCTTTTTTGCCACGTTGCTTTTAGGAGTATATGCAACGGCGCAAAAGGCTAACCGCTCTACTGCAACCACTGAAAAATCTTATTTATCGGGTACTGTAAGGGATGAAACTTCAGGCAAGCCTTTACCTCAGGCAAGTATTATTATTCATGATGCAAACGCCGGTGCTATTGCCAACAATAACGGTGAGTTTAAAACAACAGGTGTTAAAGAAGGCAAATACCTTGTAGAGATATCTTACCAGGGCTATACGAGTATATTGGAAACGGTAATTATTAAAGGCAATACGGAAAAAAATTATACGCTAAAGCCGGCAATTGTTGAGCAGGAGGCTGTAACGGTAACCGGCGTGGCCTCTGCCATCCGTTTACGGTTATCTCCGCAGCCGGTAAGCGTGTTAAGGCAAAATGATTTATTGCATGTATCATCTACAAATGTAATGGAAGGTTTAAGTAAGGCCGTTCCGGGCGTTTCTGTGGTAACTACCGGTCCGGCTATTGCCAAGCCCTTTATCCGCGGCCTTGGGTATAACAGAGTTGTAGTAATAAATGATGGCGTAAGACAGGAAGGCCAACAATGGGGTGATGAGCATGGTATTGAAATAGATGATTACAATGTTCAGAAAATAGAAGTGCTCAAAGGGCCGGCTTCTATGATGTACGGAAGCGATGCTATTGCAGGCGTAATTAACATTCAAAGCCAGGTGCCGGCGCCCGAAGGAACAATAAAAGGAAACGTTTTGGCCGAATATCAAACCAATAGTGCCCTGCGTGGATTTAACGGTAACATTGGCGGTACAAAAAATGGCTTTAGCTGGAATGCTTATGGCACATATAAAGCTTCTCACGACTACAAAAACCAATATGACGGTTATGTATTCAATTCAAAATTTGCCGAACATAATTTTGGTGCGATGGCTGGCTATGCCGGAAGGTGGGGCTTTACGAGGTTGTATGTCAGCGACTTTAATTTAAAGGCAGGAATGGTGGAAGGTGATCGGGACTCCGCTACCGGAAAGTTTATTAAAGCAGTAAGCGGAGGAGAAGAAATTGCAACTGACAATGATTTTAAAAGCATTACCCCCTTAATTCCTTACCAGCACATCGGGCATTTCAAAGTAACGGCTGACAATAGTTTTAACATCGGCAAAAATAAACTGGACGTAACACTGGGCTACCAGCGCAATCAACGCCGCGAGTTTGGCAACATAGATGCGGTGGATGTGCCAAATGCCTATTTTGATCTGAAAACAATTACTTATGCCGCGCGCTATCATTTAACCGGTAAAAAAGAATGGAAGACAAGCTTTGGTATAACGGGAATGTCGCAAACCAACACCAACAGGGCAGAAGAAGTAATAATACCTGATTATTCATTGTTTGATATTGGAGGGTTTATCTATACACAATATTATAAGAATGGATTGCAGTTAAGTGGTGGTCTGCGTGTAGATAACAGGCATGCAGAAGGGAAACAAATGCTGGTTGACAATGAACAGAAATTTGCTCCGTTTGAAAAGAATTTTGCCAACGTTTCTGGAAGTGCCGGCCTGAGCTATGAAGTATCCAAACTAGTTACGTTGAAGCTGAATGTGGCTCGTGGTTTCCGTGCTCCCAATTTTGCAGAATTAGCCAGCAACGGTGCGCACGAAGGCACCAATCGTTATGAAGTTGGCGAGAAGAATCTTTCTTCTGAAGTTAGTTTCCAGGTTGATGGCGGAGTTGATATTAATACGGAACACGTTTCCATTAATGCAAGCTTATTCTACAATAACATCAGCAATTACATCTTTTATCAGAAAGTATTGAATGGCGCAGGCCAGGATTCAATCATTGTTGATAGCGAAACAGGTGCCTTATTAAATGTATTTCGTTTTTCTCAGCATGATGCATATTTATATGGTGGAGAAGCAACCATCGATATCCATCCGCACCCGTTGGACTGGCTCCATTTTGAAAACAGCTTTTCTTATACGAGGGCACAATTTAAAGAGGCACTTGACGGATCTTCCAACGTGCCAATGATTCCTGCCGCAAGATTATTTTCCGAGCTTAGAGGTAATTTTCTTACCAAGGGAAAATCCATCAAAAACTTTTATGTAAGCCTGCAAAGCGATTACAATTTTAAGCAAAGCCATCCCTTTACAGGGTATAATACGGAAACTGCTACAAGCGATTACTGGTTGATAAATGCAGGCATCGGAGCTGATATTGCGAGCAAGGGCAGGACGCTATTCTCGATAAACATTGCAGGCAACAACCTTGGAGATATAGCTTATCAAAACCATCTCAGCAGATTGAAATACACCGCAGAAAACAATGTAACAGGCCGCACAGGCGTATTTAATATGGGCCGCAATTTTACTTTTAAGGTAAGCGTACCCTTAAACTTCAACAATTGAAAATTGAAAATTCCTGCCCGACTGACGTCATTCAGGCGGGGACAATTGAAAATGAGGGTGAATGGGTGAATGTGCGAATGAGTAAATGTGCGAATGTGCAGATGGGTGAAATTGAAAATTGAAAATTGAAAATGAGGGAGAATGCGTGAATGTGCAGATGAGTAAATGTGCAGGTGTGCAAATGGCAAATGTGCAGATATCTGATAGAATGTGGGTATTTAAACGAGATAATGAGTGAAATAAGACTCGCTCCGTTCATTTTCAATTTTCAATTGTCAATTCTCAATTCTTAGGCATTCGCACATTCGCACATTTGCACACCCGCACATTTGCACACCCGCACATTCGCACATTTCCATTAAATTGCTTCCTATTTAATTACTCAAACATCTAACATCATGAAAAAAATTGCTTGTGCATGCCTCGGCATCGTTTGTGCGATGATGCTAACGCAGTGTAACAATCCTTCTTCTCAAACTGGCGGAAGCGATTCTACAGCAACTTCAAAAGACAGTACTACAGCTTCTTCCGGTTCAACTGCAGGTTTTAAGATTGGGATCCAGATGTGGACATTCAGATTGTTCTCATTTGAAGAAGCGCTGGCTAAAGTTGACAGCGCCGGTGTTAAACATATTGAAGCTTTTGTGGGTATGCCGCTTGTAAAAGGTGGAAGCGCCAAATTTGGTTGGGACATGACAGATGCTGATAAAGCCAAAGTAAAAGGTTGGTTGGATTCAAAAGGAATCAACATTGTTGCAATGGGTGTTATTTCACCAAAAGATGTTGCTGAATGGAAAAAAGCTTTCGACCTCGCTAAATATTTCGGGCTAAGCTATATTACTGCTGAACCTAAAAAGGACCAATGGGGTGCAGTTGACAGCCTGGCTGGTGCTTACGGTATTAAAGTAGCCATTCATGATCATCCAAAACCAAATGCTTACTGGCATCCTGATTCTGTGCTGGCTGCTATCCAGGGACATCCAAATATTGGATCTTGTGCTGATATCGGTCACTGGTCCCGCAATGGCCTGGATCCGGTTGATTGCTTAAAGAAATTAGATGGTCACATTTATGGCGTGCACCTGAAAGACATCGTTGCATTTGATAAAACTGATGCAGCAGACACAGTAGTTGGAAAAGGTGTTATTAAGTTCGACCCGGTTTTCCAGGAATTAAAACGCCAGAATTTCAATGGAATGATGTCTATTGAACATGAGTCAAACTGGGAGCATAATCTGCCTGATGTTATCGAAACAGTTAAGTTTTATAATGATCATGTTGCAGCTTTGAAATAACGACCTGCATCAATTTTTTACAAGAAGCCATCCACCAGTTTTAGTGGGTGGTTTTTTTGTGCCCGCTATGCAAAGGATTGCATAAAAAACTCAATAATTTTCGCCTGAAATTCACCCCGTTTAAGTGTTTTTTAATTAGTTATTCAGGAAAAAAAAGTGTTATTTGTGTACTAATTACACATGTTTTTTGTGTGATACTTCAAGACTAAAACTGCATCTATGTTTGCCAAATTACAACTTAAAGCCTTACTGCTTTACTGCTTCGTACTCATGACGCAGGTTGTTTTAGCCCAATCAAAAACGGTAACCGGAAAAGTAACAGATGACAAGGGCGCGCCCGTTGTTGGTGCATCTGTTCTTGTTAAGGGAACCAAGGTGGGTACAACAACAGACGCTCAGGGGAGCTTCAAACTCTCAGCGCCTGCATCCGCGTCTTCTGTGGAAATTTCATTCGTTGGTTTTGCTGCTCAAACTGTCAGCATTCCAGCAACGGGAGACATTACAGTTTCCCTTGCGCCTGACAACACTACGTTAACCGATGTGGTTGTTGTGGGATATGGTACCGCCCGTAAAAAAGATCTTACAGGATCTGTTGGATCGGTTACTGAAAAGAACTTTAATAAGGGTGTTTTTACAGCTCCCGACCAGTTAATTCAAGGCAAGGTTGCCGGTGTACAGGTACTTGGTAACAGTGGTCAGCCTGGCGCGGCTACAACAGTACGCATTCGCGGTAACTCTGCAGTTACCGGAACCGGCCAGCCGCTTTATGTTATTGACGGCGTTCCTTTGGATGGAAGGTCCGCCCGTCCCGCTGTTAACGCACAGAATATAGGTAACACACCCGTTACAAACCCGCTTAACTTCATCAACACAAATGACATCGCATCCATCGACGTTTTAAAAGATGCATCTGCCACAGCGATATACGGTTCGCGTGCTGCCTATGGTGTGGTAATGGTTACCACAAAAAAGGGTGAATCAGGTCCTCCCAAATTATATGTTTCTGCAAGCACCGGCTTTAGCAAGTTGCTGAAGAAAATTGACGTGCTGAATGCAGATGAATATCGCGGAGCATTAAAATCCTACGGTCTGAACTATGGTGACTATGGTTCAAGTGTAGACGCCATGGACGCGATCACACGAACTGCGTGGAATCAGAATTTCACGGTAGGAGCAAGTGGAGGCAATGAAAACGCCCGTTATCGTGTAACCCTGGGCTATCAAAATCAGGACGGTATTTTAAGAAAGTCTGGACTTAAAAAATATTCCGCAAATCTTAACAGCGGATTTAAATTTCTGAATAACAAAAGACTCGGTGTTGACATAAATATATTGGTTAACCAAATTAATGAAACCATCGCCCCTGTTTCAAATGATGCAGGTGCCACCGGTAGCCTCATCGGCCATGCCTTACAATGGAATCCTACCCAGGCGTTAAAAATCGGAGATTCTTTAAACATTCTTGCTGGCGATATCGTCAATCCGCTGGGTATGTCTGAAGCTTATAATGATCACTCAGTTGTAAACACGGTGCTGGCAAGTATTTCTCCTTATTACAAAATCACCAACGATTTAGAATATCGTATCCTGGCGAGCGCTAACTACAGTTCAGGTGTAAGAAGAACATCCATTCAATCCTGGATAAATTTGAATGATGTGAAAGGCAAAGGCTGGGCAGGATATGCAAACAATGAATTGCTTACCAAGCAATTTACACAAACACTGAGCTATAATAAAAAGATTAGTTCTTCGTTTAATCTTAATGCTGTGATCGGTTATGAATACCAAAGCTTTTCCAATAAAGGCGCCAGCATTACAGCGTCAGGCTTCCAGAGTTATCCAGGTTTAGATTACACCGATTATCTGCAAGGTTCAAATCCTGGAAACAGAAATATAAGTTCATTTAATGATCCTGTAACTGAATTGAAATCGTACTTCGGAAGAGTGACTTTGAATTGGAAAGATCGTTTCATTGTTACCGGAACACTTCGTTCAGATGGATCAACAAAATTTGGTGGCGATAATAAAACGGGATATTTTCCATCATTTGCCGGAGCATGGAATATTACCAATGAAGATTTCTTAAAAGGAAACAGTTTTGTTAACCTTTTAAAATTAAGAGTTGGTTGGGGTAAAACCGGTAACCAGGAATTTCCATCAGGTGCTTCGCAAAAAACGTACAATATTACCTCTGGTGGTTTGTCACAAGCACAAAATGCTAACTCAAGTCTAAAATGGCAGTCAGACAGACAAACCAATATTGGTGTTGATTTCGGGTTGCTTAAGAATAGAATATATGGTACCGTTGATTACTTTGATAAGCTTACAACTGACCTGTTATTTCCAACTGACGCGGTTCAGCCAGCACCTCCCGGAACAGTTGTTACCTGGAGAAACATTGACGGAAACGTTTCCAATAAAGGTGTAGAGGCGACTGTAAATGGAGACATTATCAGCAATAAAAATTTACTTTGGACATTGGGTGTTAATGCAACATTTATAAAGAATGTAGTAAACGGTCTTGCTGCACCAATCAGTACCGGTAGCTTAAGCGGTCAGGGCTTGTCCGAGACAAGGGTAGAGCAAATGGCTAACGGCCACCCAATGAATGTTTTCTATACAAGACATTATCTTGGATTGGATAAAGACGGCCAGGCAATGTATGAAGACAATGGTAACACATTTTATTACGTAGGTAGTCCAATTCCAACTACAATTTTGGGTCTCAGCACATCAGTTAACTACAAGAAGTTTGCGCTTATCGTAAATATGAACGGTGCGTTTGGTCATAAGATCTATAACAATACTATCAACGCATATTTACCGGCGCCAAACCTGGGATCAAGAAATATAGAGAAATCGATAATTACGACAACTCCTAAAGAATCATTGTCCAACCCGATTACTTCGTCTTCAAGATATATTGAAGACGGTAACTACATGAAGTTAGCCAACGTTACACTTTCTTATAACCTGGGCAATCTCGGAAAATCTCTTAAAAACGCTACAATATATGTAACCGGACAAAATTTGGCGGTGTTTACAAAGTACAAAGGATTTGATCCGGAAGTTAACACAGATAAAACCTACAACAACGTGCCTTCTGCGGGTATAGAATACACGCCGTATCCTTCATCAAGGACGTTTAATGTGGGTATAAATTTTTCTCTTCAATAATAAATTTTGAAAAATGAAACTGAAAGTTCTTACATATATACTTGCGTCAACCTGTTGTATTTCTTCGTGCACGAAGCTGGATGAAACACTTCACTCAACGGTATCAACTGGTGGTATAGGCAGCAACAATGTTGATGCTCTTTTGAAAGGCGCATATAATGCGATGCGGGTTCCATATCAGCAACAAGACGGTGTTTGGGCATTACAGGAACACTCTACAGACGAGTGTCTTGGACCAACACGCGGTGGCGACTGGGATGATAACGGTATCTGGCGCGTGCTTCATGCGCACAAATGGACGGCCGATCACGCTTATGTTAATAACACTTTTAATAACTTAGGTGGCGTTGTATTTTCGTCTACCGATTTGTTGCAATACAGCCCGTCGGCAAGCCAGGCGGCTCAGGCTCGTTTCCTTAGAGCTTTTGCCATGTTCGATATATTGGATATTTGGAACCAGGTTCCTTACCGTGATCCTGGTGAAAGTACCGTTGGGGCATCACGCGTACGTAAAGGCTCGGAGGCGCTGGATTATATAATGAGTGAGTTAAATGCTATTATTAAAGATTTGCCAGATGGGCCTCCTGCTAACCAGGCAAATAAGGATGCTGCACGTGTGTTATTAATGAAATGTTATTTGAATAAAGGCGTAATTGCTAATAGAGCAGCGCCAACTTTTGATAACGCAGATATGGCCCAGGTAATCACTTTGGCTGATCAAATCATAACCAGTGGCAGGTACAAGTTCAGCACTGATTACTTTGACAACTTTGCACCT
Source organism: Chitinophagaceae bacterium DXS (assembly GCA_030345135.1). Taxonomy (GTDB): domain Bacteria; phylum Bacteroidota; class Bacteroidia; order Chitinophagales; family Chitinophagaceae; genus Danxiaibacter; species Danxiaibacter flavus. The sequence continues at coordinate 3,395,259 of CP128386.1, read as the reverse complement.
GATAACGACACTAAGTCTACCGAAAATATCTTTACTGCAAACAACGTAGGTGGTGCTGAAGGTGGCGACGTTCGTTCCCGTTGGTATATGGGTTTACACTATAATCAAAATCCAAGTGGATGGAATGGCTTTACCACACTATCTGATTTTTATAACAAATTTGATGCTGCTGATAAACGCAGAGGTGAAAGCTACCCAGGTATGACTGATAAATCTGGTATTAAAGCTGGATTTTTGATTGGTCAGCAATATGATCAGACAGGTAAGGCGCTTACAGATAGAAAAGGACACCCGCTTGCTTTTACAGCAGCAGTAAAAATTAAAGAAACGGATCCTAATACGTTGGAATTTACAGGTATTCGGGTAATGAAATATACGATAGACTATGCGTCAAGCGATGGTACATTTGCAAACAACGACTACGTATTTTATCGTTATTCCGATGTATTGCTGATGAAAGCTGAAGCAATGTTAAGATCTGGAAATGCAGCAGGTGGTCTCACACTTGTAAACCAGGTTAGAGCTGCCAGAAATGTTACGCCTTTTGCATCATTAACTTTGGACAATCTGCTGGATGAATTAGGACGTGAATTTTACTTTGAGTGCCACCGCAGAACTGATCTGATCCGTTTCGGCAAGTTCCTTGATCCATGGCAGGAAAAAGATGGCACAGATGATCCAAAATACCTGATCTATCCAATTCCAAACAGGCAATTGGCGGTAAATCCAAACCTGGAACAGAACCCGGGCTACTAATATTTTTAAATTTTAATAAAGTAAAAAGGCCATTTATCAAATGGCCTTTTTATATTGCTGTGTATGAAGTTTTACAAGATTGCATTGTGTGTGCCTTTGTGTTTTCTGCTGTTCATATCCTGCAGCACAAAAAAGGAGGAGCCTGCTTTGTTTGAGCTGATGAAGACTACCGGTATTAATTTCTCCAACGATATTCACAACACCAAAGACTTCAATATTTTCAGCTATCGCAACTTCTATAACGGCGGCGGTGCTGCAATTGGTGATATTAATAATGATGGCCTTGCAGATGTATTTTTTACAGCCAACATGGGCAGCAATAAATTGTATCTGAATAAGGGCAACTGGCAGTTTGACGATATTACAGATAAAGCGGGCCTGGGCGGATCTGAAAAGTGGAGCACAGGCGTTGTATTGGCCGATGTAAACAATGATGGCTGGCTGGATATTTATGTTTGTAATGCCGGTTACCTGAACGGAAAGGCTCCTGAAAACAAATTATACATCAATAACCACAATCTCACATTTACTGAGAGCGCCGCAGCTTATGGATTAACAAATCATGGCGGGTATGCCACGCACGCGGCCTTTTTTGATTATGATCTCGATGGCGATCTTGATTGCTTTATCATCAACAATAGCTTTATTCCTGTTAACACATTAAACTATGCCAATAAAAGAGATTTGCGTGCCGCAGACTGGCCTGTCGCAGATTTTTTAAAAGGAGGTGGTGACAAGTTGCTTCGTAACGATAATGGCAAGTTTACAGATGTAAGCAAAGAGGCTGGCATTTATGGAAGCCTTATCAGCTTTGGTTTGGGGGTAACAGTGGGTGATGTAAATGGCGATGGATATCCGGATGTGTATGTTTCTAATGATTTTTTTGAGCGGGATTATCTCTATATCAACCAAAAGAACGGAACCTTTAAGGATGAGCTGGAACAATGGGTACAACATACTAGTCTTGCATCCATGGGCGCCGACATGGGCGATATTAATAACGATGGATATCCCGACATTTTTGTTACGGATATGCTGCCCGATGATGAATACAGGCTTAAAACAACTACCTCTTTTGAGAATATTGATGTTTATCGCCTGAAAGAAAAATCAGGTTTTTACGAACAGTTTCAGCAGAACACGTTGCAACTGAACAACAAGAATGGCAAGTTTTCTGAAATTGGCTTTTATAGTGGCGTTGCCGCATCTGACTGGAGTTGGGGCGGTTTAATGTTTGATGCAGATAACGATGGCAATAATGATATATATGTGTGCAACGGCATTAATCGTGATCTGACAGATCAGGACTTTATTGATTTTTTTGCGAACAATGTGGTTCAGCGAATGGTAATGACAGGAGAGAAAGAAGATGTGGACGATATTATCAGTAAAATGCCAAGTCATCCGCTCGTTAATAAAGCATTTAGAAACAACGGTAATCTGAAATTTACAGATGCGGCCAAACAATGGGGCTTTACTGAACCTTCATTTTCCAATGGAGCTGCGTATGGAGATCTGGATAATGACGGCGATCTTGACATCGTCATCAATAATGTAAATCAGAAAGCGTTTATATATCAGAATAAGGCTCGTCAGCAGAGTAAGAATAATTATATCGGGGTGAGTTTGAAAGGCAAGGGAACCAATACTTATGCGGTAGGCAGCAAGGTAAAGATCTATGCAGGAGGGCAGATCATGTCGAGAGAGCTGATACCAAGCAGGGGCTTTCAGTCTTCAGTAGATTATAAAATGATTGCTGGCCTGGGCGCAGTTGATAAGGTTGACTCAGTGGTTATACGCTGGCCGGATCTTACCGCAACTACAATCGCACATCCTGAGATAAATAAAGTACTTGTTGTTGATCAAAAGACTGTCTCTGCGCAGATGATAGCTGTTAAAACAGTTACGCAGGAATCGCCGCTACTTGCCACTTCCTCGCAACATTTTGAGAAACACAAGGAAGATGATTATATAGACTATTACAACGAAAGAAATATACCCCGAATGCTATCCCAGGAAGGGCCGAAGGCTGCAGTTGGCGATGTGAACGGCGACGGACGTGAGGATGTGTATATATGTGGTGCAGCCGGACAGGCTGGACAGTTGTATCTGCAAACTAACGATGGTGGCTTTGTGCTGAAGAAGCAGCCTGCCTTTGAGAAGTACGCAGATATGGAGGACGTTGCTGCACTTTTCTTTGATTGCGATAATGATGGTGACCTTGATTTGTTTGTTGGGGCTGGCGGAAACAATGCACCAGGAAGCAGTGGCAAAATGCAAAGCCATTTATACAGGAACGATGGCAAGGGAAATTTTGAAGTTGATGTAAATGCAATACCGGCCAGCCGCTCAAATACAGCCGTAGTAGTTGCCAGTGATTTTGATAACGACGGTGATCTTGATTTATTTGTCGGCGGTAGAAGTGAACCTATGAACTATGGTATTTCACCTGCAAGCTATTTGTATGTAAATGATGGTAAGGGAAGATTTACTGATATTGCCGCTTCCAAAAATCCCGATATTGCCAGGATTGGAATGGTTACCGGCGCTGTATGGTCCGATGTAAACGGCGATAAACAAAAGGACCTGATTATTGTGGGTGAATGGATGACACCAAGAATATTTTCTTTTGCCAATGGCAAATTCAATGAAATAAAAACAAATCTCGACAGCTTATACGGTTGGTGGCAAAGCATTAGTACTGCTGATATTGATGGCGATGGAGACGAGGATCTGATCCTTGGAAACATGGGTGACAATTTTTATCTGCGTCCCAATGCAAACAAGCCTGTTAAGCTTTGGATGAATGATTATGATCTCAATGGGGCGTTAGATAAGATCATCACTCACACCGTGAACGGCAAGGATATGCCGGTATTTCTCAAAAGAGAAATCGTTGATCAGCTGCCTTCACTCAAGAAGGAGAATCTTAAACATGAAACATTCGCCAGCAAATCGATACAAGAGTTGTTTCCTTCTAACCTTGTCGAAAAAAGCCTTGTGAAAACATTTAATTATACGCCATCAATTATTGCTGTTAATGAAGGCAATGGAAAATTCTCTATAAAGAGAATGCCTGATGAGGTGCAATTCTCAAGCGTGAATGCAATTGCCTGTACAGATCTCAACAATGACGGATATATTGATATTATAGCAGGCGGTAATATCTTCGATTTCCCTCCGCAACTCTGCAGGCTTGATGCAAGCTTTGGAAGTGTATTGCTAAATGATGGTAAGGGCAATTTTACTGCCATTGGTAAAGATAAAAGTGGCCTTGAAACAAGAGGCCAGGTAAGAGATATTCGCCTGATAAAAAGCGGAACAGGAACCGGTATTCTTGTTTTACAAAACAATGAATATCCGTTGTTGTATAAAAGCAACGGCCTTAAAAAAGATATTGTTAAGAAAGATACCAGAACGAAAGATTAACCCAGCAGCATACCAATATGATGAGTCCGTTAAAAAAATATATAACTGCGTGTGTTCTGGTTGTGCTTGTGGCTACAGCTTGCAGCCGGTCAGAGAAGCATCCGGTGATGTTCACCTTGTTAACGGTCGACAGCACCGGGTTAAATTTTGTGAACAAGCTTACACCAACGGATAGTTTTAACATGTTTAAGTACATGTACTTTTATAACGGTGCAGGCATTGGCGCTGCTGATTTTAATAATGATGGCTTGATCGATCTGTTCTTTGCCTCCAATCAGCAGCAAAATAAATTGTACCTCAACACGGGCGGCATGCATTTTAAGGATGTTACCAAAGAAGCCGGAATTCCGGATGATAAACAATGGAGTACTGGCGTATCTGTTGTTGACATTAACAACGATGGCCTGATGGATTTATATGTTTGTCGTGTAGGAAATTTTGAAAACCTGCATGGAGCCAATCAACTGTTGATATGCCAGGGAATAAAAAATGGTGTGCCGCTTTATAAAGATGAAGCTGTCGCATATGGTCTTAATTTCTCCGGCTTTAGCACGCAGGCTGCTTTCTTTGATTACGATATGGATGGAGATCTTGACATGTTTTTGCTGAACCACTCGGTTCATCAGAATGGAACATTTGCTGAAAGAAAACTTTTCCTGGGTACATACAATGAACTTTCTGGCGACAGGTTGTACAGAAATGATAAAGGCAAGTTTACCGATGTTACAAAAACAGTTGGCATCAACAGTTCTGCAATAGGTTACGGACTGGGCATTTGTGTAGCTGATATAAACCTGGATGGTTATCCGGATCTGTACATTGGCAACGACTTTCATGAAAATGATTATCTCTACATCAATCAACACAACGGAACATTCAAAGAAGAACTGAATGATCACATAATGCATACCAGCCAGTTCTCAATGGGCGTAGATGTGGCGGATGCTGATAATGATGCCTATCCTGAAATTATTTCAATGGACATGTTGCCTTCAGATCCCTATATCCTTAAACGCTCATTGGGAGAAGATGAATACAATGTATTCAACATGAAAATAAATGCGGGCTACAATTATCAGTATACGCGGAATAACCTGCAATGGAACAGGCGCAACGGAATGTTCAGCGAAACAGGCCTGTACTCCGGAGTATCTGCCACAGACTGGAGTTGGGCGCCACTGTGGATGGATTTTGACAACGATGGTTTGAAAGATCTTTTTATAAGCAATGGTATTCCAAAGAGATTGAATGATATAGATTATGTGAATTATGTATCTAACGGTGAGGTGCAGGAAAAGATTAAGGCCAATCGCATCGACCAAAAAGAAATGGCGCTGGTAAACAAATTTCCTGAAATCAAATTGCCCAACCGTTTTTACAAGAACATGGGTGATATGCAGTTCAAAGACATGGGCGAGAATATTGCCAGGGATCTGCCCACATTTTCCAATGGTGCTATCTATGCTGATCTGGATAACGATGGAGACCTTGACGTAGTGGTAAACAATGTTGATGATGCGGCCATGGTGTACCGCAATGCGAGCAATGATACTGCAAAAAATAATTATGCGGAGATAACACTCAAAGGTGATTCGACAAATATTCATGCAGTAGGAGCAAGGGTTGTTGTTTTCACAAAAAACAAACAGGTGAGGACTTATGAGAAATATCCTGCACGTGGTTTTTTATCGAGCATGGATATTCCTGTTCACATTGGACTAAGTAATACGGTTGTTGATTCCGCAGTGCTTATCTGGCCAGACAACAGTTTTCAGCAAATTAACCTTCAGCAGCCAAAACAAGCAGTAATTTATAAGAAAGGCCTGCCAAAATTTGATTTTCAGGTACTCACAAAGAGATGGCCCAGTCAACTGAATTCTATTGATGATATAACACAAAGTACTGGGCTCTTATACAAGCACCAGGAAAACAATTTTGTAGAGTTTGATCGCGAGCCGCTGATTCCGCATATGGTATCCAAAGAAGGGCCCGCGCTGGCTATCGCAGATATTAATCATGACGGTTTGGATGATGTGTTTATCGGCTCTGCAAAACGTTTTAAGAGTGCAATATTCCTGCAGACAAAAGAAGGGAAATTTATTCAACAAGTGCAGCCTGCAATTGAGCAGGATAGTATGTATGAAGATGTGGATGCGTGTTGGGTGGATGTAAACAACGATCATCATCCGGACCTTGTTGTAGCGAGTGGTGGCAATGAATATTATGGAAAAGATGAACGCATGCAACCACGCGTGTACCTGAATGATGGTAAAGGAAATCTTACAAAAGAGCAACATGCTTTTGATGGCATTTATCTTACTGCATCTTGCGTGGCTCCTTACGATTTTGATGGAGATGGCAAAATGGATCTGTTTATTGGTGCAAGATGTGTTCCGTGGGAATACGGTCAAAGTCCTGTTTCATATCTGTTGAAGAACGATGGTACCGGGCGGTTTAAAGATGTAACAAAGACTTATGGGGAATCTATTCAAAATGCCGGTTTGGTAACCAGTGCGCTTTGGATTGATATTGACAAAAATGGTAGTAAAGATCTTGTTGTTACACAGGAATGGGGAGAGATCGTTGCTTTCATGAACAATAAAGGCAGTTTTACTAAACAAGAATTGACTACAAAAAAAGGGTGGTGGAATTTTGTTTTGCCGTGCGACATAGATAACGATGGAGATCTTGATTTTATAGCCGGAAATCTAGGCCTCAACAGCAGGCTGAAAGCATCGCCGGAGCAGCCGGTAAGATTATACTACAACGACTTTGATGGCAACGGAAAAAAAGAGCAGGTGCTTACTTACTATCTCAACGGTAAAGAAATTCCGTTTGCAACAAAGGACGAATTACAAAGGCAGATGCCGGTTCTCAAAAAGAAATTCTTGTACGCAGAAGATTTTGCAAAAGCCACGCTTGCCGAATTATTCGACAAGGAAAAGTTAGATGACGCTGACAAACTTACTGCCGACTACTTTTCAAATGCAGTACTCCTTAACAAAGGAAACGGCGTTTTTGAAACGAAGGCACTTCCCTGGCAGGCCCAGTTGTCACCTTATAAAGATGCCATTGTAGTAAATGCCAACAATGACACCCTGCCTGATATTTTTATTGCAGGAAACTTCTACGAAAACAATATAGAAATGGGCCGTTACGATGCAGATTATGGAACTATTCTTGTAAACAAAGGCAATGGCGCATTTGAATGCCAAAGCGTAAACGGCTTAAACATTAAAGGACAGGTTAGAAAAATAAGACAAATCAATATTGCCGGTAAACAGGCGATGGTTCTGGTGAGAAATAATGATAGTGCGATGGTGTTAAAAAGTCAAAATTAAAAATTCAAAAGTCAAAAAAGTTTCGACGCGCCATGTGTTTCCAATGCTGACCAGGGGTGGGAAAGTCAAATAAGTCAAAATTAAAAAATCAAAATTCAAAAAGATTTCGGACGTGCAGTGTGTTCCCAATGTTGATCATAGATCAAAGAGGAAGTTTTTACTTTTTACTTTTAAATTTTGACTTCCCTTTACAGTACCGGATAGTAAATCTTCGTAACCCATTTACTCGTATCACTCACCGCGCTTCGGTCTGTGACAAGCGACTCAAATGGAATAGCCGGTGAAGTTTTTTGATTGTCCAGCACATAGGTTTTCAGCATGTCCATTGCATGGCTGACGGTATACCGGCCACCTTTAATTTCAGCAACGAGTATGTTGCCCTTTACCATTTCTTTAAAAAATATTGTGCCGTTGCCCTTAATTTCTTTGTCTACGGGTATCGCCACTTTAACTGTGTAGGTCGCTGAGTCTTCATGAAGCACATGTAGCATAGGAGGGTTGGTTTCTTTGCCGGCTTGCTGCTTTATATACGTCTGAAGCTGGCTGATAAGTGCATATACATCAGCGGTGGCGGGGTAGGCAGGCAATGTTTTTTGTGTAGAAACCAGAAATGTATCCCGGACAATGATCTGTTCGATCTTCATGCCATAAACATTTTCCGGCTTTTCCAGGAATGTTTTAAGGTTACTCAGAATGTCATCTATACTTTGCTTTAGCTCGTTGGCTTTTAAATAATGTATTATTCTGCTGAACGGATTTTTGTATTCACCGGTTTCACTCTGCCAGGTTACCGTAGCTGCATTTTTTCCGGAAGAAAGAACGTTTACAACGCTGCTGATAAATTTTCCGTTATGTTGAATTACAATTGCCGCGCTGTTATAATAACCTGCTCTTAAGGCGTAAGAATCATTCCTATATGTAAAAGACGAATCTTTCTTTTCTCCGGGCCACCATTTGTTCCATTGCGTATTATCGAAAAGAAATCTTTTGGTAGCCGCTTCGGTACATTGTATGGTTAACTGATTGGTGATAACCAGCCTTGAAGGAATTATAAAATAAAAAGCGATCAACATCAATACTATCACAACAGCAAAGCTTATTAACCATTTTTTCATGCAACCTTATTTTTAGCGCGTAATCAACAAATTGCTAATGTACTTGTTGAAACGGTTATTACAAAAAGAAACAATAGCATTGCGCTTTCGGCAAACCTCTGTATGTGTCCTACACCTTTGCGTACTTTCTCCCAAATGCGTTTATGGCTGCAAGGTGTAGGACACATGTACGCGTTTTTGCTCATTCTCCAAACCTGGCTATGTGTCCTACACCTTTGCGTACTTTTTCCCAAATGCGTTTATAGCTGCAAGGTGTAGGACACATGTACGCGTTTTTGCTCATTCTCCAAACCTGGCCACGTGTCCTACACCTTTGCGTACTTTCTCCCAAATGCGTTTATGGCTGCAAGGTGTAGGACACATGTACGCGTTTTTGCTCATTCTCCAAACCTGGCTACGTGTCCTACACCTTTGCGTACTTTCTCCCAAACGCCTTTATGGCTGCAAGGTGTAGGACACATGTACGTGTTTTTGCTCATTCTCCAAACCTGGCTACGTGTCCTACACCTTTGAGTACTTTCTTCGAAGGCATTTATTGCTGTAAGATGTAGGACACGTAGCCAGGCAGATTTTTTATTCTCTTTAACCCTATGCAAATTATATTTGTTACATGCTTGTACAACGGATTTTAATATTGATTTTACTGCTGTGTGGTTACCAAATTACACAGGCGCAGTCATTAAGCCTTAAGGTTAGCAGTAAAACCATTGGCAAAAACGATGTGCTACAAGTGGAATATGAAATTAAGGACGGCAATGATATTACCGGTTTTTCCCAGCCACCTTTTGAGCAATGGAACGTAGTGGCCGGTCCTTCAACTTCGCAAAGTGTAGTTTCTTATAACGGGCAGACAACGAGAACTTTCAGCTATGTTTTTGTGCTGTCTCCCCGCAAAACAGGAACTGCAACGGTTCCAGGCGCGAGTGTGCTTGTGGATGGTAAAAAAGTCTCCTGCCGTAGTGTGAACATAGATGTTTCTTCACAGGCAAATGTTGTGGTTCCTCAACAAGCTCCTGCCCAGGGTTTACAATCGCTGCTCGATGATCCGGATTTTTACCAGATGCTCAAACGTGACCCTGTACTTAAGGCCAATGAAGATCCCCAGGATTTTATCAGGAAAAACATTTTCGTAAAAGCAATCGTTAGCAAGAGCTCTTGTTATGTTGGTGAGCCGGTATTGGTAACTTATAAATTGTATACTGCCATTCATACGGAAGCACGGGTAACCAAGCAGCCAACATTCAGCGGTTGCAGCGTGATTGACCTAATGCCGGATGAAAGGCCGCAGAAGGAAACATTGAATGGTAAAGACTACCGCGTTGATATAGTAAGAAGAGTTATTTTAATTCCACTACAGGAAAGTAAATTAACATTGGATAACGCGGCGGTTGAAAGCTTTGTGGAGATTGCGCCTGCATCAGACCCCAACAATTCAAAGCGATATTCTTCCATAATCAGTAGTGAGCCGGCGACATTAACGGTAAACGCCCTGCCCGCACAAAAAAAGCCGGCGACATTCACCGGTGCAGTTGGCCAGTTTGAGATAAAAGCTGAAGTTAACCAGGGTTCAATCCCCGTTGGCGAGAGTGATAATCTGATCGTGACGATAAGTGGCTCCGGCGATTTACAAAGCATAAATGCGCCTTCTGTTAAATGGCCCGCGAACACCGAGCATTTTGATGTTAACAGGCGAGAGCATATCGACAAGACTGTCTATCCCATGCAGGGCAGCATTGTTTTCGAAATGCCTTTTATGGGCACTGCAGAAGGAACGCAAAAACTGCCTTCGCTGGAATGGAGCTATTTTGATCCGTCTACTTCAACCTACAAAACTTTAAAGACCGATAGCCTTCAACTTGTGTTTACAAAGGCGGTAAAAAGTAATGTGGCTCTGGATGCTCAAAATCAACACAAAGATCTTTCCAATAAAAAGTATTTGTGGATTGTATTTGGAATTGCCATAGCAGCTGCCCTTCTGCTTTATTTAACCTTGAAAAAAAACAAGCCGTCAACACCTCCACAGCCTAAAGCTGATGGAACAACGATTCCTGTACAACCGGCAGTCGCAGAAAATGAACCACCTGCGCCGGTAAAAAAGAAAACAGACTTCGTGACGGCCATAGATATGCTTCGGCAAATGGATGAAGATGTGCTGTTCTTTAATTCAACAAAGAAGTTAGTGGTACAGGCTTTAAAAGAATGCCTCAACTCAGATGCCTCATATCCTGAATTAATAGCACTGCTTGAAAAGAAGGATGGCGCAAAATTACTCGTGGACAAATGCAATCATATCTATCAAACCTGCGAATATGCGTTATACTCAGGTATTAAGGAAGATAATATTAAGGAGGTGCTGATCGGCGAGTTGGAGGAGGTGATTCATAAATGCTCCGGTAATTGACAATTGAAAATTGATAATTGAAAATGAAGCCCAAAGTGTAAACCATTGTCAACTATCAATTTTCAATTAATATAAGCCATTGTCAATTGTCAATTGTCAATTCTCCATTATCATTCAATCCGTGTATTTATATCCCATTCCTCTCACCGAGTGAAAATGCTGCGGATTGCGGCTGTCTTTTTCAAAATATTTGCGGAAGTTCAAAATAAAGTTATCGATGGTTCTTGTTGTGGGATAAACATTGTAGCCCCAAACTACCTGCAGTATTTTTTCGCGGGTAACAACCTCTTCTTTATTTTCTATCAGAAGCTTTAACAGCATAGCTTCTTTCTTGCTCAATTCAATTTCCTTCTGATCATAAGTAGTGGCAGTAAGGCTTTTAAAATCAACCTTGTTGCCATTGAATTCGTATGTATCTCCAACAGATGTTTTGTCCTGCAGTTTCTTATTCTTCATGATCAGCTTCTCAACCCTTAACAACAACTCTTCCAGGTTAAAAGGCTTGGTGAGGTAATCATCTGCACCTTTTTTTAGTCCCAGCACCCTGTCCGCACTCGTATTCTTGGCGCTTAAAATAAGAATCGGCACTTCGTTGTTGTGCACCCTTACTGTTTCAGTAACTGCAATGCCATCCAGTTCCGGAAGCATAATGTCAACAATCAACAGGTCAAAATATTCATTCTGCGTGGCTTTAACCGCTGCACTGCCATCATATGCAGAGGTAACGGTATAGCCATCCATTTCCAGGTTCAGTTTTAAAGCCTCATGAAGATTTTCTTCGTCTTCAACCAACAGGATATTTCCTTTACTACCTTCCATTGTTAACAATATAAAAGAGGTTTGGAGACAATTAGTGTTTCAAGTTATGTTCAAGTATTTCAGAATCTCACTGTAAATACACTGCCTTTCGGATGATTATCCGTAACAGCAATGTGCCCTCCGTGATCTTTTACAATCCGCTTGCAGAGATACAGGCCCAGGCCGGTCCCCTTCGCTTTGCGGGTTGCTTCATCTCCCACGCGGTAAAACTTTTCAAATATCATTTTTTTTTCAGTATCCGGAATGCCTTCGCCTTCATCAGCTACCGAAAAAAGAATTGAATTATTATCTGTACGCAACGTCACCGCTATTTCAGACGTTTTGGGAGAATATTTCAAAGCGTTGTCCACGAGATTGCTCGCCAGCATTTGCAACAGCAAAGGTTCTCCTTCAAAATACAAATTTTCCTGCACATTGCCCGTTATGGCTCTCTGCGGATAACGTTGGCGATAATCCGTTATGCATTCATCAACCAGTTTACTCAGATCAATATCCTGCTTGTTAATGCTGTAAGATCCTGCGTCGAGCTGTGAGGCGACGAGTATATTGTTACAGAGCACATTCAGACGGTTAACTTCATTCAGTGTATTTGAAATAAGCTTTTGTTGTTGGGCTTCTTCCAATTTTCTTTTTTGCAGCGTTTCAAGATTCAGGCGCGTAATCGCAATGGGTGTTTTTAATTCATGCGTTACGGCCATCATAAAATTCTGCTGTTGATGGTTAAGGTTGAGCTGTCTTTTTGTTGCACGGTAAACAAACACGGCTCCAACCAGTGTTACAAGCAAAAACGTGATGCCTTCGCCAATATAGCCGTAATGTTTCCTTTTGCGGGCGTCCTCAAGTTCAGAAAGCCTTTGCGGAAATTTCGGATCGTCTTTTTTTAGTTCTTCAACTTTGTATGCAAAAGTCTGGTTGTTTTGGTTTTCAAGAGAAATGAACCACCAAACAAAACCAGACAGTATGTAGACCAGCAGAAACCAGTAAGCAAGTGTGATAATCCTGAGCCGTTGTTTTTTATAGAAAGACTTCATTTGATCGCTGATGTCTGATTTGTTGATGTCTGATTTGTCTGGATGCAAGTTCGTGATTGGATTTGGGTTGACAAAATAGATGTGGATTTCTGATGTCTGATTTGTTGATGTCTGGTCTGTTTACCTGCGAGTTCGTAATAGATCGATCTGAGGATCTCTGATTTTCTGATGTCTGATTTCTGCAAGTGTGGCCTGGCAATTGATCTTTGACAGCTTGCTGAATCGAATATTACGCATAAGAAGTTTTCCGATCGGTCAGCATCGTCCTAAATCAGCGATCAAAAAATCAGCGATCAGCGGCCTTGAGATCATATCACTTTTTACATTGAAGGTGACGCATAAAACGCGTTCTGATCGATCAGCATCGTCCTAAATCAGCGATCAAAAATCAGCGATCAGCGATCTCATTTTGCTTTCTCAATCCTTATCCCCGCGTTTAGTATATGTTCCAGTGGATCTTCGCGCATCATTTGTTGCAGAATAAAAGTATAGTTGCCCGCCTTGTATTTTATTGGTTGCTTGTTTACCTGGATGCGGTGTTCGAAAATATCATCCATGCCGCTGCCGAGCCATCCTTTCTTGTTGTCAGCAAGCTGAAATTCTTTTAGTTCAGATTGGGCAGTATCGCCGGGGGGAATAACAGTAAGGTTTAACCAGATATTATTATATCCATATGCATCCGAATGCCTCAATACTACAAAAAGGTTGTAATAAGCAGATGTGTCGGAAACGGAAAAATTAATGGAAGGTTTATTAGCAGAGCTCCATTCGTGCTTGTTGAACGAAACGGTCTTTTCAAAAAAATCGATTTTTGTGCAGGAAGCAAAAATGGAAATAATTAATAATACGATAAAGACGCGTATCAATCTACCTGCGATTAGAAGCTTAAACTTGTTCAAGTAATACTTTTTTACAAAAATAGGGAAGTAGCGCTGAGTTGAACGTTATGTGTTATACGTTTTACGTTTAAACCATCCATTAAGTAAGTTCCAAGCCTCGGGTGCTGATCGGGGCTGATAGCTGATAGCTTTTAAAGCACGTTCAATACTTGTTCTTTAGCCTTTTCCAGTTCGTCTTTCATTAGAACCACGCACTTTTGGATGTCAGAATTGTAGGCTTTTGAACCGGTGGTATTTATTTCGCGGCCAATTTCCTGCAGGATGAATGAAAGTTTTTTGCCTTTGGCATTATCCGATTCCTTCAATACCGTTTTGAAATAATCGCAATGGTTTTTCAGACGGATCTGCTCTTCACTGATATCAATTTTTTCGATGTAATAGATCAGTTCCTGTTCAAGACGGTTGGCATCGTAACTATCAGCTCCAACATTATCTTCCAGGATCTTTTTAAGACCATCTTTTATTTTAATCCTTCGTTGCGGCTCAATTTCAGAAATCGCATCCTGTTGCGACTCTATATTGTTAATACGTAAGATCAGGTCTTTTTCCAGCATTTCTCCTTCATCTTTACGATGATCAGTCAGGTCTGAAACCGCTGCGGAAAGAACCTTTTTAAATTCTTCCCACTCGTTATCTTTAAGTGTTTCTGAAGAAGGTGTAATAACTTCAGGAAGCTTAAGTAAAGTACTTAATATATCTCCCGTATTAAGGTTCAGTTCAGTAGCGAGATCATACACAGGCTGATAATATGTTTTGGCAAGCTCTGTATTGATCGTTACGGGTTTTGATGCCCCGCTTTGTTTAAGGGTTATAACGCACTCCACACTTCCGCGCTCCAGTCTTTCGCTGATGATATTCCTGATGTCAAATTCATAGGGCTTTAATAATGCAGGGATTAACAAGCGTAAATCAAATTGTTTACCATTAAGTGAGCGCATCTCAACCAAAAAGGTTTTGTCCGCAACTGATTGTTCCGCTCTCCCGAATCCTGTCATTGATAAAAGCATACATCTGATTTAAAAAGTAAAGAGATTAAGCTGTTTAACGCGGCATCGTCTCCAAAATAGAAACGCATAATTAAAGCAATATAGCAAAACTGAGGGCATTTTTGAGATATTTATTTTTAATGATACGAAAAGGTAACGGCCAAATGATGCTAGCTGTAATTGTTTGACTGATGCCTTTCGTACTTTATCTAATCATATGGAGGGTATGTTCAGAAGCTTGCGAAACTTCTGCTATAGGTGTTGGTAAAAAGCACTTTATTGAACTATATTCGTGTTGTGTGAGCATGTAATCGCAGCGTGTGGAAATGGAGAACAGCGATCAGTTATTGGCGGAACTTTTGTAATGCCCGGATCACAGAATGACTACGTGCCTCAATCTTATAAAATTTACTAACGAATAAAACTTCCATATGAAAGTACTGTGTATTGGAGAAGCCCTGATTGATATGATCTGCACAGACACCAACACTTCTCTCAGCGATGCAAATAATTTTCTGAAGAAAGCGGGAGGTGCTCCCGCGAATGTAGCGGCAGTAATAGCTGCACTAGGTGGAGATGTTGCGCTTACGGCGAAAGTTGGCAGCGATCCATTTGGCAAATATTTGATTGATACCCTGGAGTCGTTTGGCGTCTCCACTCAATGGATGTTAAAAGATGATGGGCATTTTACCACATTAGCTTTTGTATCGCTGGTTGATGAAGGAGAGCGGGATTTCTATTTTAACCGCGGAGCTGACGGATGGCTTTCTGTAGATGACATTGAAAAAATTGATCTTTCAGATATTTCTGTTGTTCATTTTGGTTCTGCCACTGCTTTTTTGCCTGGTCTTTTGCAGAAGGCCTATACGGTATTGCTGCAAAAAGCAATAGCTGAAAAAAAGTTCATCAGCTTTGATCCCAATTACCGCCATTTATTGTTTAAAGATGATCAGCAGCGTTTTATTGAGCAAAGCCTTCATTTTATTGAGTGCTGCAACTTCTTTAAAATGAGTGATGAAGAAGCATTGCTGATAACAAATACAACAACACTTGAAGAAGCTGTGCAGGTACTGGAAAAACTTTCTGATGCTTCATTCGCTATAACACTCGGGAAAAAAGGTGCGTTACTTGCCCACCAGGGGAAAATTGTAATAGTTCACGGAGTGCCTGCCATCGCAGTAGATACTACTGGTGCCGGCGATGCATTCGTAGGTTCAATTTTATTTCAGTTGCATCGTAAATCGACAGAAGAGATCCAAAACCTTTCTGCTGAAGAATGGAAGTCCATCGTGTACAATGCCAACAAAGCCGGAGCCACAACCAGCGAACATATCGGCGCCATGGAGGCGTTCAGGCATTTGGCGGTTTAATAGCTGTGAGCTATCAGCTTTTAGCTATTAGCTATCAGGTATCAGGTGTCAGGTATCAGGTGTAAGGCATGAGGTATAAGGTTTGAGGAGTAAGTGTCGTATTGTGGGAAAGATGTGTTCGGTCAATCTTGTATTCATCTTACGCACATCTCAATTCTCCCATTCTTACTATCTTACGGTCTTACACGTCTTACTATCTTACGGTCTTACACGTCTTACTGTCTTACTATCTTACTGTCTACTCAAAAGCTTCAACAGCACCCCATTCGTCCAGCCGAAGCCATCTTGCGAGGGATATTCTCCGCCGCCTGCTTCTTTTTGGGTATCTTCTACATTGTACTTTTCCATGAGCTTGCCGGTGGCTTTGTAGACTTTGGTATTTAAGGCGATCCACCGCGAAGAAATTTCCTTTGCCAGTTTATCCTGGCCGTAGTTTTCCAAACCTTTTATAGTTACCCATTGCAGTGGTGCCCATCCGTTAGGAGCATCCCATTGTTGACCCGTATTTTTCAAAGTGGTTAAAACGCCACCATCTTTCAAAAATTTTGATTCTACAATAGCTGCTGCTTTGGCTGCATATTCTTTGGGTGCCACTTCGGAGAAAAAAGCAGACATGGCTGCTATTGTCATTTCATTTTGCTGCTTCTTTTCTGTAATGTTATAATCATAGTACCAACCGTCCTCACTATTGTATAAATATTTATTGATGGCATTTTTTCTTTTAGTTGCAAGCTGGCTGTATAGGTTTGCCTGTAACAGATTGCCGCTGGCTTTATAAGCCTTCGACAATGTTAATTCAAGCGTGTATAATAAGCTGTTTAAATCGACAGGAATGAGGTTCGTGGTTTGAATGGTGTACATGCTTTGTCCATCTGCAAACCAGCGGCTGCTGAAGTCCCATCCGCTTTCTGCAGTAGAACGTAAATGGCGGTAAACGTTTTTTCTTTCAGCGTCTTGTTGAATTGCCGGAGACAATAATTTAAGTGCACTATCAGCAACTTCCACATCTTCTTTATAAGCCTCCTGGCGCGGAATACCGTCCTGGTCATAATATCTGTTGAGCATGCTCCCATCCGGCATTTTTACAACATGTTTTGTCTTTGCCGTCTTATCCATGTAATAGTCATACTCGGCCTGCAATGCCCGCAGGTACTGAGCATATACCATATCACCTTTTTTTTCTGCGAGCAACCCAAGCATTAATGAAAAATAGGGCGGCTGCGAGCGGCTGAGGTAGTAAGTACGGTTGCCATTGGGAATATGTCCGTACTGGCTGATGAGATAAGAAAAATTATTGATGATATTTTCAATCATTGCTGTTTCTCCGCTTTCCTGCAACCCCAGCATGGTGAAGTAGGAATCCCAATAATACACTTCACGGAAACGCCCCCCGGGAACAATGTATGGATTAGGAAGGGGGAGAAGACTGCTTCCTTTTACTTCAGTATCCGGATTCCTGGATAAGACCTGCCATAGCTGTTTGATATGTGTTTGCACATCTGCATTCTTATCACTTTGATATTTATCCGCCGGATTGGCTGGCAGTTCAAAATTACCCTCTACAAATTTCTGAAGCGAAAAGCGGATGGCGGGGTTGCTCCTGATCTTTTTGTATTCGGCGACAATTGTCGCAGGATCTTTTTTGGGAACGCAGTCAACAAAGGTCTTGTTATCCGGAAATACCCGGCCCATTTGCACATCCACAAATAATTCGCCGTAAATCTTGTCAGGTGTAGCTGGCATCTGTGAGAAAGTAGTTAAGGTTAATAGTTGCAGGATAGTGCAGAATGTTGTTTTTTTCATACATGAGGGTTTCCTGCCTGAAATTTACAAATATCTATCGACATTCCCTCTTACGGTCCTACTGTCTTACGATCTTACGGTCTTACTTTCTTACTGTCTTCAAAAAAAAGTAGCCCACCCTGTTTGCCTTTAGGTGAGCCACTGCGGATAATTGCACAGACGTGCATTTATGTATTTCAAGACTGCTAAAACTTTTTATTCGTGCATTAAGGTAATTTTTGTTGATTAAAAATTAACATCATTATCTTCTTAAATTTTAACACCGATACTCACATTCGCCGAACGTCCGTCGGACGACCAGACTCCGGGGCCCGGATAGAATGTTGGACGTTTGGTGAAATATTGTTTATTGGTTACGTTGTTAACATTCAGACGGATCATAACCATTTCTGAAAAATGGTATGATGTATTGATATCAAGCAAGCCATAGGCCGGAACAAGTCCAACAGAACCCGGGGCCGAAGGCTGCACTGTATTTAACGCGTCAGCATAGCTTTTTGCTGTATAGCTGTACAAAAGCGTAACGCTGGCTCGATGACATTTTAGTGATACGCCGTTTCTGGTAATTACGTTAGGGGTACTTTCCACGTCGTTACCATTTACGCTTACATTTTTGTCGCCGGACCGGACGTTTGCATCAAAATAAGTTGCTTTCATTAAAGCGGTAGAAGTAAACAAATTCAGGAATGTTCTATTCCCCGTTTGCAGACTATATTCAGCAAATCCTTCCAAACCGTTCGTGCGGGAATTACCGATATTGGTTCTGTATAAGTACAGAGAACCGGCATCATCCTGTCCACTTAACATGCCCAGCCTGTTGTTGTAAATCATATGAAATACGCTCACATCCCATTTGAAGAAACCGTAAGATCCTCTGTAGCCTGCTTCCAATGTATATCCATGTGCGTCTTTCAGATTTTTATCCACGCGCTCGTAAGTACTGGCAGGTATAATATCCTTAAACACTACCGGTCTGTAAGCCTGCGAAAATCCCGCATACACATTGCTGTTTTTGCTGAATGTGTATTGCGTATTAAGTCCGAACAATGCAAAATCATGTTTAATGCGGTTGGGAAGATCTCCGGGATCATAGTAAACAATTGTTCCCGTCATATCCGACTGACCATGTTCCCAACGAAGGCCAGGACTAACGGACCATTTGGAAGTCAGGTTGAATTTGTTTTCAATAAAAGCAGCTATATTCTTTGTTTTAAAATGAAGATCGCGTCCCCATTTGCCGTCAACAATTGTCAGATCAAAATCGCTGCCTGTTGTGCCTTTACCTAATTGCTGGCGATGGAGATCGTTGTTTATCGCCTGCACGCCACTGGTGAATACGCCTGAAATATTGCCGATTCTGTAGCTGTGCAATAACCGCAACTCGGTTGTATAACTGTTGAAATGATCAATATCTACCTGCCTGTTGTTATACTGTAACGTAACCGGATTTATGCTGTCAGGAACATTTGCCGGCTTATCGTATTGAACACTGTTACGTGCTCCCAAAACACCAGAAACAACCCATGTCAATCGTGTTCTGTCGCTTATTTTCCAGTCCAGTGTAAGCGATGGTACATAGATGTCCGGATTAAAATAATTCCGGGCTCTTGTTGACTGCCTTGGGCTGGCATAAAACATACTGTCAGTCAATGGGCCGGGAATCTGGTAAGTATAAGTTGATCTGCCCAACTCGGCTTTCAGATCTACCCTGGAACTTACATGATATACAAGTGCAATTGCTTCGGCATTGGAAGTAGTCTTACTGTTATCGCGGTAACCAGAAGAAGTCCGGTTGCTGTAATAAGCATAGTAATCCAGTTTTCCTATACGTCCGCTGATCGCGTTGTATGTACTTAGTAAGCCGTATGAACCTGCAGAATTCACTGTTTCAAAACTTATTTTTTTGGTGGTATCGGCCTGTTTGGTAACATAGTTCATCATGCCGCCGAATTGTGCGCCATATTGCAGCGAAGCTGTTCCTCTTACTATTTCTATATGATCAACTGCTTCCATTGGCATGTTATAGTGGCTTGCAGGGTAACCATACATATCGGAGTTGGTAATGATGCTGTTCTTGCGGATGTTGAACTCCCAGCCACGATGCGGGTCTAATCCGCGCACCGCAATATTTACCTGGTTTCCGGATCCATCCATATCATACACGAAAACTCCTGGTACTTTTGCAAATATCTGTCTCGGTGTTTTTTCAGCAATGTTTGCATCCATGTTCTGCACGTATAACACTTCATTTTTTTTACCTGCGTAAATACGTGTGCCTTCAATTTCGTTTAGTCGTCCTACACCCATTAATTTTGACCGCACTGTTACGCTGTCAAGTTCATTGTATAATAATGTATCACGCTTAACCTCCTGCGCCAAACCGGTCATGCATAACAAACAAAGTCCTGATATTATTAACCGATGCTTTGCCATTTCTGTTAAAAGTTCTTCCTCTTAGTTAGTTGTTTTTTGTTTATTCTGCTCCATCAGTTTTTGCTCTTGCAACCGCGTAGTCGCCTACTTTTTTACCAACAGCCAATCCGGCATCACAATCACTGCGATAGTGAATGCCGCCGTACAATCTTGACATGGATGCTTCCTGCGCCATAGACATATATTTTTCCGCCTTTTCAGGAACGATGTGCGCCAGTATTGCTGCTGCTGCTCCGCTAAACGTGGAATGTCCTGAAATATATGATGGGAAATTAGGTATGCCGGTAAGCGTTTTGATAGATGGATTCATCTGTGTTGGACGCGGATTGAAATAGTAATATTTGGTGTACCAGCATACTATACCGGCATCCATAACAGACATATTCAGCAGTGCCATATTTCTTGCCCAGCGTACTTCGCTGAAATTCTTTTCCAGGAAGTCTTCGGCAGCAATGGCATCCCAATGGCCGGGAGGAGTATAAGTTCCCGCACCATCAGCCCAGAAATGTACAATACGTATATTTTCCCTTGTTGGATGGGTTACATAAGAATATACTTCGGCAGTTTCCTTCTTCATCTGGTCGCCTTTGGTTGATGGTGGAGGAGCCGGAAGTAGCGATACTTTTGTAGCAGAATCAAACAGAAAAGCTTTTACATTACCAAAGAAGGGGAGCATTGGATTACGCTTGGGCGTTTCAAGGCTGTACCACGGAGTTTCTCCCCTGCTCTCGCACATAGTTTCAAATGCCTTCCATTGTTCAGGTGTGCCAACAGCTTTGCCGGCATTATCTGTTCTGCCTCTGGCTAAAAACTGCTGAGCAATGGCACGTCCTAAAGCATCGCCAGCCTGCACGTCGCTACGTGTAGCATTTCCGCTCATGATTGCGGCAGTTTCCTGTTCAACAGCTTTCTGTTCAACAAAGCCGATTTCAGTAGGGAATAAAAGCTTCATCATTTCTGCCGTAACACCTGCTAAAACAGCTGCTTCAGATGGGTACGAAGGCAGGTCGGATTTTCCTGCTTTCGCTTCAATCGTACTATCGGTTTTATAAGGTGCAGCCCTTTTGTACAATTGTTTATAATGCCAGCATGCAACCAGCGCATCATATTGTGCGGCACTCACATATGCATAAGCCCGTGCTGCATAAGGCGGGTTTGCAAAAGGAAACAATGGATATGCAAAAGGATTGGCTGCGCTTGGTATTGGATATGTTCCATCAGCCTTCTGATAAGGCGGAAGATTATACTTTGCAACAAGTGTACGCATTATTTCATTCCATCTTAAAACCCCTCCGGCATTCCAGTATTTCATGGATGCATCCTGAGCCCCGGTTAAATTTTTTTGATAGCTTTTTATTTCATTCAATTCAGCAATATAATTTGGGGTTGTAATTGGTGCGGGTACAGGTACATTTACTACATCGGGGGCTGCTATTAATACTGTTTTCCAGGTGCCGGCATTCAGGTCCTGGTCAGATGCCTGCAACGGAGGAAGATTATCCGTTCTGCCTTCCGCATTTTTTGAACATGAAACAACAATGGACGCTGAGGTTATTGCCAGTATAGGTATTATGTATAATAATTTCTTCATGAGTAATAAGTTTAAGTAGTTCGCAGTAGTTTGTTGTGGTACAGATCTTTTATGGTTTTCTCTTCACCTGGTTATCGCCGTGTTTCCCTTTTCCTGTAAAATCAATGATATAAAAAACACCGCCGTATAAAGTAGTTGCCTGGCCCACATTTCTACCTGCAACAACATAGTTTCCGCCGCCGATGATGGACAATGCCGGAAGACTTTTTAAAGTGTACTTAATATTCACGCCGGCAGTAGTTGCATTCATTTTATTGCTGGGGAACGGCATGTCATTTCTGCGAATATCAAAACCGCCTAATGTTGACTGGTTATTGACTACAGCTTCTGCAATCAGGTAATTGCTTCTGTAACCTGTTCTAACGTTAAAAGACAACACATCAGGCATTTCAACTTCATTGGTAAGATGCATTACATCGGTGTAGTATGCAGTTCTGTCAATCTTTATATTGGAACGATAGCTGTACGTTCCTGATGCTGTGGCAAAGAAACTGCCCAGTTGATAATCAGCCATCAGTCTTCCTGAAATATTGGTGCTGCGCATGCCGATTGACAGTGGCAGAAAATCCGCAACGTAATTGCTTACAGGAAACGAAACACCGGCAAGGCCATACAGCGAAAAAAGACCTTTACCAAGCTCTGTTTCAACAGGCATGTATTTAACCCATAAACCAAGATCCTGTGCGCCTTTCATCCCATGCAGTGTACCACCTGATGCTTTGGTTTGTATGTAAGGAAGGCTAAACAATACGTTCAACTTATCACTTATCCCATAGTTGCCCATAATGCTAACAGATTGAGTAGTTACCTTTCCGAGGTTTTCGTTGTCTCTTTTCAACGTTCCTTCCCAATAGTTTTTCCAGCTGCTATGGCTGTATTGCAAGCCAGTGCAAAAATTCTTTTTGGTCATCATAATAGCATCTATATCCGTTTGGGCTGATGCTTTTTTGTAAATGAGGTTACAGCAAACAAGCAGTATAAAAATGCTGAAACCTTGAAGGGTATTTTTCATAACAGTTTTTTTGTAGTGCCGCACTACATGCGGCTAGTTTTGGTAAATCCCGGTTAGTTAGTGTTTATTTATTTGCAGCAAGTGAGTCCTGTTTTTTCATTTTCAGTTTTTGCACGACTATATCGCCAACCTTGCGGCCATATTCGGTTGAAACAAGGCAAGACTGATGAAAATGGATCCCTCCGTAAAATCTGGCCCAATTGTTTTCCATTGCCGCATCACGGAAAGATTTGAATAACCTGCTCTTAATACCGAATTCAAGCTCGGTAGAATCTGTATAATTGAAATTGTCGCCGTATACACTGGTTAGTGCCTCTGCCGCAGCAGATGAAATTGTTGAGTGACCACAGGTATATTCCGGGAACGATGGCGTTTGCAAGTATGGTCTCCATGCAGGATCAAAATACTTATTGATTACTGTCTCCGGCCTGCAGGTGTTGTAAGTGTACTTTGCATCCCAGCACTCTATAAAGGCATCAAACATAGCAATAGATGTTTTTGTGTAAGCGTATACTGTTGTTGCAAAATCTGCATTGGCTTTTTCAGATGCGATGCCTACAATGCTCATCCAGTGACCCGTGGGTGAAAATTTCTTGGTGCTGAATTGAACGTGTCCGGATACATTCAGCTTAAAAGGGTTGTCATCCCAGAATTCGGCTATGTGTTGTTGCTCAGGTGTAAGACTGTCCACTGCTTTTTTTATACTCATTACTTCCTTGTAATAAGCGCTGGCAGTGTCCTTCACATTAAAAGGCAACGGCTTCGGCACTTTAACGTCATTCAGATTGGTTAAGACAATTGGTCTTATTTCATTCCAATGCGGCTCAACAGCCTGGGCATACATTGGAGGCGTTGGTACCCAGCGGCCTTCTTCTTCGGTAACGGTATATTTGCTGGCACTCCTGGTTTGCGCATAATTATCTTTTTTTGCCCAGGCAAGCACATGATCGGCAACAACATTTGCATAATCGATGCTATTTTTCATCAGAGAAGAGGGCATGCCTTCATCTGTAGCTTTTTTCTTTAGGGAAGCGATATAATCATCCATACTCCCCTCGGGAAAAGTTACTGCATTACCTACTTTACAATAAGCCAGCAATGCCGCGAAAGGATAATCCGGCTGCTTGTCGGCAGGCGCTTTTGGCGTTGCATCAAAACCTGTGATCTGGCCTGCGAGAGATGTGTATGCCGAGTCACCGGCGGCAACAACCTCGTATGCGGCAATATTTGCATAAGTATAATTCCTGGACGCAACAACGGGTGTAAAATTATTGCCCATCACCACGCTGTTTAGTTCATGCACGGTTTGTGAATACAGCAAAGGGTCGTGCATTACTTTCTTGTAATTCTCATTTTGGGTACAAGCTGTAAGTAATGCTACAGATACAATAACAAAGAGTACTTTTTTCATTCCTGGGTATGTATTTATTGTTTGGCTAAAGTCGATCCTTTTAGCAAAACGATCCGGAAAGCAATTGATAGCATGTATTAAATACTGTGTATTCCGGTTTTGACTCGGTTTGTTCAATTAAAACTGCATGCGTCATTCTGATGAATGAAACAAATACACACAGCGATGAGTAAAAGGAAATGATCAATTTTTCCCGGTGAGGAGCAGAAGCATTTTGACCTGCGGGTCTTCTTGCAGGCAGACCGTACAGGGCTGATTGAATTAAGCCTGTACAGTCATTATCTGCAGATGCAATTTTCTATAACACTATATACATAATGGTGTTACCGTTAGTTTGATTTGCATGATACAATGCTGTCCTCGCGGGAATTTAAGCCCACTCTGGAGGTTGTCCATGCAACTTGCTAGTTGGTTGCGGCGCGAAAAAGGTGTCTCGGGAAATCAAATAAGCAGTTAGTTCTGCCGGAATGCTTGTGAAGAATACTTGCTGAAAAGCATCATAATCCGGAATAACCAATTTGAAAGTAGTTGGTTTGGAGTCGCCAGATTTTTTCGAATTACTCTGAACAAAATCATTGGCATATTTAAAAAAGTCGTCCCTTGCTGATTCAAGGCGCATTTTCTGGTGATCGGGCAGGCATTTTAATACCATTTCTCCATTCGCCACCTTGCGCTTTACATATTTATAGATCTTACCGTTCACTTCAATTTCTCCGTCCACCCTTTCAAACTCCTTCCAGTTGGTTTGATATGGCAGTGAAAGCGGAACGGAAAGTGTAATAAGATCTTCTTCGCTGTACTCGTTTCTGTCTAACTGATCAACCAATTGGCGATCTGCTTTGTGCTGAAAATACTCAAACACCACCCTGTATCCAAACAGGTTAAAGCAAAAAATGGTTAGCAACAGTATGGCAGATGTTTTCCTGAGCACGGAATGAAAGTAAAATAATATTTATATATGGTTCGCCGCTTTTGGAGAATTAAGCTCTTTTTAAGGTAGGTGCCACAAAGACGCCAAGGCAGAAAGGTGCACCAAGAAAGGTTTTAAACAGCAAACGTTTATTACCTCTAGTGTCATCGTAAAAGACAAAAGTCATGGATCTGGCAGTATTTGAAAAATCAGTTTTTCCCTCTGTGTTTCTTAGCGCCTTCGCGTCTTTATGGCAAAAATGAGAAAATTGACGCTTGTCAGTACTCTTTGTGTTTCTTTCCGCCTTAGTGCCTTTGTGGCAAAACCAAAAACCTTAAGTTTGCCGCCAAATAAATTACATGTCATTGGAGTCGCTACACACAATTATAGATTTTTTAGATCCGGTAAATAAAGATGAGTTATCAAACGACGAAGGGTACAGGGAAACACAGCTGGGCAATCATATTGAAGCATACGAAGAATACTTCCCTTCCCTTGAGAATGCGGACCTGGTGCTGGTTGGCTGCAATGAATACCGCGGTATTGGCATGCCTGTGACAAAATTTAATGCACCTGACAAAATCCGTTCAGCTTATTATAGCCTTTTTCACTGGCATAAGGATGTGACTGTTGCCGACGTGGGCAACGTAAAGATTGGTGCAACCCTGCAGGATACCTATGCCGCACTTCGCGCTGTGGTTTCCGAATTGACACAACAGGGAAAGAAAGTGGCGATTTTAGGAGGCTCTCATGATGTTACGCTGGCTCAATACCAGGCATATGCCGCCCAGGAGAAAATTATTGAAGCCACGTGTGTAGATGCTGCAATAGATCTGAACACGGACAGCGTATTGCCAGCTGATACCTTCTTATTTGAAATGCTGACAGGGGAACCAAATTTTGTCAGGCATTACAACCATATTGGTTTTCAAAGCTACCTGGTTCATCCGCATATGCTGGAAACCATCGATAAACTGCGTTTTGACTGCTTTAGGGTGGGGGTTGTGAAGGAACGCATGGAGGAAATGGAGCCGGTGATCCGCAACGCAAATCTTTTTTCTTTTGATATAGCCGCTATTCAGCATAGTCATGCACCTTGTAATTATCTCACGCCTAATGGCTTTAATGGTGAAGAAGCCTGCACATTGATGCAATATGCAGGAATGAGTCCGAACATTGATTCGTTTGGAATTTACGGCTATCGCCCGGACAGGGATGTGCATGATCTGACCGCTAAACAGATCAGCCATATGTTGTGGTACCTGATGGACGGTCTTTATAAAGGAAAATACGAAGCTCCTTTTGATCATAAAGATGATTATAACGAATTTCACCTTGCATTCGCAGAGATGGACACGATCTTCCTTCAAAGCAAACGTACCGGCCGCTGGTGGGTACAATTGCCGGATGGTAAGTTTATAGCTTGCAGCTACAGGGATTATATGACTGCAGCTAACAACGACATTCCGGAAAGATGGATGAGAGCGGTGGAGAGGAATTAGTAAATGTGCAAATTTGCAAATGTGCGGATGAGAGGAAATTGATAATTGAAAGTGGAAAATTGAAATGGAGCTGCAGTATCAATCGGACTGCGTGATGAAATCGATTGCAGTAAGCTAATAGCTAAAAGCTGATAGCTGATAGCTGACAGCTTTTCAAACCTTAAAACAAAGGCCCAAATTGTTATGCTGCTACAATTTGGGCCGTACATCCAACTATGCTATTTACCGGGAAATCATTCGCGCGACTATTTCTGTTTGGTTTACAGGCTTTGTCAGTAATGCATTTGACGTCCTGTTCTGTTAGCAAGAAAATAGGCAAACAGGCAGAGCAAAAAGTTGTGGACAAGCAGGAACTTACTACAGCACATGTGGGAATTGCTTTGTACGATGTGCAATCCGGTAAATTTCTCTACAAACATAACAGCGACAAATATTTTATTCCGGCAAGCAATACCAAATTGCTGACCTGTTATGCCGCAATGAAATATCTGGGTGACAGCATTGAAGCTGCAAAAGTTATAGACACTGACACCGCTTTGCTTGTTGAAGCGGCCGGTGATCCTACCTTTCTTCATCCTGATTTTAAAACGCATCCTTTATTAGAAGTACTGAAGTCCGCGAATAAAAAGATCGTGATCAACACCGCCAAATGGAACGAGATTGTTTTGGGTGCAGGATGGTCCTGGGACGATTATAGCGACGACTATATGGTTGAGCGGTCGGCATTTCCATTGCACGGCAACTTTGTCACTTTTAGCATTCAGGGTAATCAATTGGCTGCGCAGCCGGTTTTGCCGGACAACAATATCATTCGTAACGCTTCGTTGTTGCAAGATAGCTTCAGCATAAAAAGGGACCGAACCGCAAATACTTTTTATGTATCGCCCGGAAGATCAAAAAAAGTAGATGTGCCATTCGTTGTAAACGGAATTAACACTGCAGTCAATATTCTGCGGACCAATTATCAATTGAATGTAAGTTCTTCTTCCGCTCAACTCAACACAAATGCGGGCCACGTTATTTACTCCCAGCCAGTGGATTCATTGCTGAAAAATATGATGTACCGCAGTGATAATTTCTACGCCGACCAGACATTACTGATGGTTGCGAACAAGCGACTTGGTATAATGAACCAGGAGGCAATTGTTGATACGTTGCTGCATTCAGATCTGAAAAATCTGCCCCAGCCGCCACAATGGGTTGATGGAAGCGGCCTGAGCCGTTTTACCCTCGTTTCTCCGGAAGATTTTGTTGTGCTGCTTAGGAAGATGCATAACGAAGTTGACTGGAAACGGATCACAGCTATTCTGCCTACCGGGGGATCAGGTACGCTTGGCACTTACTACAAGACGCTTAACGGAAAGATCTACGCAAAGACAGGTTCGTTAAGTAATAACCTTGCATTGAGTGGCTATCTCATTACACATAAGAATAAACTGCTGATTTTTTCTGTCCTCATCAATAATCACATGGGGAATGTCCGCGCCATCAGGAAAGATGTGGAAGCATTTTTGACAGGAGTGGCGGAGATGTATTAAGCTCAAAGCCTAAAGCCCAAAGCTTAAAGCTGAAGATGAGTGTTGTACGTTGTAGGTTTTACGTTCTACGTTTATCAAATCGAAGGCGCCGGATTGCCGTAAAATACACCGTTGCGACAATTCTATGCGGCGCCCGTACTTCGTACTTCTAACTTCGTACTTAAAACATCATACAGCTCACACCCACAACGTACATCGTACATCTAACATCGTACATGGCATCACCGTACATCGAATCATCGTCCAAACATCCTGTCCAGGTAATCCTCTTTAAACTCGATATAAGTCGGGCTTCCGGTTGGCGTTACATTGGCTGT
Source organism: Chitinophagaceae bacterium DXS (assembly GCA_030345135.1). Taxonomy (GTDB): domain Bacteria; phylum Bacteroidota; class Bacteroidia; order Chitinophagales; family Chitinophagaceae; genus Danxiaibacter; species Danxiaibacter flavus. The sequence goes on along the minus strand of CP128386.1, from coordinate 3,366,595 downwards.
GTTGCATGAAAATAATTCTTCAACAAGCGTGCGCATTTCAGTTTGGGTAAGATGCTGTCCTGCCTTAATAGCTTGCTGACGGCTAAGGCATCGGATCAGTTTTTCGCGCTTACTGAACTTGATATCGCTGCTAAAATGTTTAAACTGTTCTATTAGCAACTCGATAGAATGCTTTTCATTTCCCTGGCTAACATCGGCCGGTACGCCTTGTATAACAAAACTGTCTTTGCCGAACGGCTCAACGTCGTAGCCCAGCATTTTTAACTCGGGCAATAAATCTGTGAGCAAAACAGCGTCAGAAGGGGAAACAGTTAAGGTTGAGGGAAACAACAGTTTTTGTGTCACCATCTGTCTGCCGTGAGCAGCAACGCTAAAGCGCTCATACAAAATGCGTTCGTGTGCAAGCTGCTGATGAACCAGCAAAAAGCCGCTCTGTGTGGGTGCAATGATATATGTTGTATGCAATTGCAACAAATGCGCATCCGTTGCAATCAGTTTATCAGATTGCTGATAGAGGCTGGATTGTTTCTGAGGCGCCGCGTAACCGGCACTTATATCCAGTGAATACTCTCCAATGGTTTCCGGCTGAGAAGCAGATGCCGGTTGCTGGGGACTTGTAAAAAAATCTTTCCAGTGCTTCAGTTCACTTTTTTCACTTGGATCGACTTTGTGAGCCTGATGTCTTTGAGTGAAGGTTTTAAACAACTGAGAACCGCTGACATCTTCTTTTGTCCCTTCAGTATACGGTTTACTAACGGCATCGAGCTGCTGGATCTCCGCATTTAAAGTAAAATCAAGAGACGGTGCCACGCTGAACTGTGCCAGTGCATGCTTTACTGCTGCCTGAACAAACGCATAAATGATCTTTTCATCCTCAAACTTGATCTCTTGTTTGGTGGGATGAACGTTGATGTCCACACGGGTAGGATCAAGATCGATATATAATGCGTATAAAGGAAAACTGTCTTTATTGATCAGGTTATCAAATGCGCTCATCACGGCATGGTTCAGGTATCCGCTTTTGATATACCGGTTGTTTACAAAAAAGTACTGTTCGCCACGGGTCTTGCGGGCCGCATCCGGCTTGCCTACAAAACCGTAAACGTTCATATAATCTGTTTCCTCTTTAACACTCACCAGCTTCGAAGCATATTGGTTACCCAAAACCTGTACTACACGTTGTTTAAGGTTTCCCGCTTCAAGGTGGAACATTTGCTCGCCGTTGGCCGTAAGTGAAAAGAAAATTTGTGGAAATGCCATGGCCACATGAATAAATTCGTCAACTATATGGCGCATTTCAGCAGCATTGCTTTTAAGGAAATTTCTACGCGCCGGCACACTGAAGAACAAATTCTTCATGGCGATGCTGGTACCAACAGGGCAAGCACAAGGTTCCTGCTTTATAACCACACTGTTTTCAATTTCAATGTAGCAGCCCAATTCCTCATCCGCCTTCCGCGTTTTTAATTCTACCTGGGCCACAGCGGCGATGGAGGCAAGCGCTTCACCACGAAAACCCATTGTTCGTATATGGAAAAGATCGTTTACGTTTTTTATTTTGCTGGTAGCATGTCTTTCGAAGCACATACGCGCATCGGTTTCGCTCATGCCCTTTCCGTTATCAATAACCTGTATTAAACTTTTGCCAGCATCTGTAATAATCAGCTTTATCTCTGTTGCACCAGCATCTACGGCATTTTCAAGGAGTTCCTTTACCGCACTTGCCGGACGTTGAATCACTTCTCCCGCTGCTATTTGGTTTGCTATATTGTCAGGTAATAATTGAATAATGTCCGCCACAGTTCCTCTTAATTTAGCCGGTAAAAGTAGGAAAAGAAAGCGAAACCCCACGAGGCGGCCAGCCCATTATTGGGGTAATAACGAAACAATAATTGATCAGATTTGGCCCGTCCAACAAATTGGTATTTTTTACAATATTTTAAAGTCCCTCAACTCATATTCTCCTATTCGCACATTCACCCATTTGCACATTCGCACATTCTAATGCAGTATCTTGTGCATCTAACAGCGACCTTACATGAAAAAAGTACTGACACTTGTTGTTTTACTCTCTGTCACATCTTTATTATATGCACAGCCATTTGTGAAAATTACACCGGAAGCCACGAAATGGGTGGATAGTGTATTCAGAAAACTAAGTAAAAATGAAAAAATTGCCCAGCTGATGATCGTGCGGGCCCACAGCAACCTGGGACCAGATCATGTAAAACAGGTAACCGGATTGGTAAAAAAATATCATGTAGGTGGATTGTGTTTTTTTCAGGGCGGTCCTGTTCGCCAGGCCAATCTCACAAATTATTATCAGAGCATAACGGAAGTCCCTTTGCTCGTGTCAATTGATGGTGAGTGGGGACTCGGAATGCGTCTTGACAGTGTGATTAATTATCCACGTCAGTTAATGATGGGCGCTGTTCCGGATGCACAGTTGATCTATGCTTTTGGACGGGAAGTTGGCCGCCAGTGCAAACGCCTGGGAATACAGGTGAACTTTGCTCCCGATGTTGACATTAACAACAATCCGGCTAACCCGGTAATTAATGACAGAAGTTTTGGCGAGGATAAATACAAAGTGGCACTGTTCGGAACGGAGTATACAACGGGTATGCAGGATGAAGGTGTTCTTGCCTGCGCAAAGCATTTTCCGGGTCATGGCGATGTTGCGGTGGATTCTCATTTTGATCTCCCCATAATTAAGAAAACAAGAGCGCAGTTGGATTCACTGGAACTCTATCCTTTCCGCGAGTTGATTAAAAATGGGGTTGGCGCCGTAATGAGCGCGCATTTATCAGTCGCCGCGATTGATACAACACCCAACCTGGCAACTTCCATTTCTGCAAAAAATGTAAACGGACTGCTTAAAAATGAACTGGGTTTTAAAGGACTGACTTTTACTGATGCCCTGGAAATGAAGGGGGTAACTAAATTTTTCCCCGGCGGAGAAATTTCTTTACAATCGCTTATCGCAGGTAATGACATGTTATGCCTGCCACAGGATATCCCCGGCAGCATTAAAAAAATCCGAAAAGCGTTGAAAAAAGGAGTGCTGCAATGGGACGACATTAACGCCCGCGTGAAAAAAGTTTTGCTGTATAAGTATGCCCTCGGTTTAAATAATATCCACCCCATCGATCTTAATAACCTTGCTGCAGATCTGAATGCCGGTACAAACGCATTGAAAACCACGCTGGCGCAAAATGCAATCACTTTACTGAAAAACGAACAGCCACAACTGCTGCCTTTGCAGAAGAATCTAAAGCTGGCTTACGTTGGTGTAGGATTGGATGGCGGCAATACATTTTCATCGCTGTTGCAGGATCAGTACAAAGCTGATGTATACTATTACTCCTTTAAAGACAGCACTGGCGGGATAGAAAAAATAAAATCTGCGCTCGCAAATAGATACGATCTGGTTATTGTTGGTGTTCATGCCTATAGCCGCCGGCCTGCCAATAATTTTGGAATACCCGATAAGGCAGTAGCATTGGTTAATGATATTCAACAAAAGAGTAAAGCCGTTGTTCTTGCTTTTGGCAATCCATATGCAATAAAGAACTTCAGCCGTTCCAGCAATCTTTTTGCTTGTTACGAGGATGACTCTATCACGCAAAAGGCTGCTTTTGATATTTTGTCAGGTAAACTCATCGCTAAGGGATCGTTGCCTGTAACCATTTCTCCGGAGCTGAAGTTTGGCAAGGGCATTACCACCAACTATTATTTCCCCCAGGTGCAACCTGAATCGGTAGGGATGGATAGCAAAAAACTGTCGCTGATAGATAGTATTGCCAACGATGCAATTGTCAACAGGGCCACACCTGGTTGTGTTGTACTGGTTGCTAAAGATGGAAAAGTGGTGTTTCAAAAAGCATATGGCTACATGACGTACGACAGTACAGAGTCCGTTAGTACATCCAGCATGTATGACCTGGCATCTGTTACCAAAACAAGTGCGACTACAGTAAGCATAATGAAATTGTACGAAGAAGGAAAGATCAGCATCGATAAAACATTGGGAGATTATCTGCCCTGGGTAAAAGGCAGTAATAAAGAAGGGTTGACCTTGCGGAACATATTGTTGCACCAGGCAGGACTGGTAGCTTTTATTCCTTTTTATACAGCAACAATCGAAAAAAGCGGTGTTCCCAAACCCGGCTATTACGATTCTTTAGATGAAGATCATTACACAATACCAGTCGCGCGGAATATGTTTATGCGCAGTGACTACGAGGATACGATCTACAAACGGATACTGGAAAGCCCTGTTGGAAAAGAACCAAAGTACATTTATAGCGATAATGACTTTATTTTCCTGGGAAAGATTGTGGAGCAGGTAACCGGAAAGCCATTGGATGAATATGCAAAAGCCACATTCTATCAGCCGCTGAATATGACCAGCACAACTTTTAAACCATTACAGCATACAACACTGACAGCAATTGCGCCGACAGAAAAGGAGAAATATTTCCGCATGCAGCAGATCCGGGGATACGTTCATGATCCCGGTGCTGCAATGTTTGGAGGAGTGGCTGGTCATGCAGGCTTGTTCAGCAACGCTTATGACCTGGCGCAGTTGTACCAGATGCTGGCGAACGGAGGAGAAATGAACGGACAGCGTTTTCTTAAAAAAGAAACGATCGACTATTTTACCGCTTATCAAAGTAATATCAGCAGGAGGGGACTTGGATTTGACAAACCTGAAAAGGATCTCGCCAACTCCAAAGATCCTTACCCATCGAGAAGTGTTTCGCCGCAAACCTTCGGCCATACCGGTTTTACGGGAACATGTGTGTGGGTTGACCCCAAATATAACCTGGTATACATATTTCTCTCCAACCGCGTATGCCCGACCGGAGGCGACAATCTGAGGCTCAGCCATCTGAATGTGCGCTCGAACATCCAGGAAATCATCTATAGCTCTTTTGGCCACCAGGAAACCGGTTATAAAAAATAAAACGCTAAATATTACCATAAAAACTAATTTAGCTTTCTATTAAAAAACATTTATGACAAGAAATTTTGTAACCCGATGCCTCCTGTTTTGCATGGCTGTTGCGCTGATTGCAACATCGTGTAAAAAGTCCGTTCCCAAGCAGGTGACATTTATTCCCAAAGATGCAACCATGGTGTTTTCGGTTAACGCAAAGAGTGTTACCGAAAAACTGTCTAAGAGCAGTGTGAACCTCGATTCTCTTTTCAATACCATATTTAAAGACTCCGCTAAGTCTGAGGTAGCGAAAATGAAATCTGCTGTTGGCGATCTTAAAAATGCAGGGATAGACTGGTCTTCCGATGTTTATTTCTTCCTGAAAAACAAAGGCTCAATAATGACCGGTCAGCAAAATGCATTTGCTGCAATTGCATTGATAAAGGATGCCGGAAAGTTTGAGGCGTATTTGAAAAAACAGAAACCTGAAGCTGCAATCAAGAAAGAAAGCAAATATTCATATGCGGTGATAGATAACGATGTTACGGTAGGTTGGAACAGCGATGTAATTATTGTTGCAGGTAATAAAGAATATAACAGGAATACAGCCTCAAGCGGTCAACCAGACGACGGACATTTATTGTTGAATACACTGTACGAGCAAAAAGAAGCGGAATCTATAGCTTCAATTCCTGAGTTTGTAGAGCTTGCTAAAGAAAAATCTGATGCCACAGTGTTCACTAATTCTTCGGGATTGTTGAACAATGTACCGATGCTCAGCATGACTAAGGCGAGTGATCTTCTCAATAACGCATATTCTGCAACGACAATTAATTTCGAAGATGGCGAAATCGTTGCTTCTTCAAAAGGCTATAGCAGTCCCGCTTTAAAAGATATCCTGAAAAAATATCCGGGACAAAAGATCAATATGGATATGATCAATAAATATCCATCATCCAATGTTGATGGTTTTATTTTGTTGTCATTTAATCCACAAATACTGATTGATATTATTAAATACTCTGGCTTTGATGTACAGGCAAATCAGTATTTGAATGAAATGGGCTTTACACTGGATGATGTTGCTAAAGCATTTAAAGGAGAATTCTCCTTTGTTGTTTCTGATCTTGCAGTGGTTAAACAACCTAATCCGTACTATCCTCAGATGACCATGACCAAGCCGGATATGAAATATCTTTTCAACGCAAAAGTCGGAGATAAAGCTTCTTTTGAAAAGGTTATGAATACATTGGTTTCAAAAGGCATGCTTACCAAAAACGGCGATCAGTATCTGCTTCCGCAAAACTTTCCCGGAACAAGCTACCTGATCAACAGCAAGGACATTATTGTTGCAAGTGATAGCGCGATGGTTGGTCAGTATTCAGCCGGATCTGCTAAGGCTACTTTCACGTCTGATGTAGACGGCAAAGTAAGTGGTAAACCATTTGGAGCGTATGTTGATATCAATAAGATCTTACAGGCATTTCCGCTTGACTCCAGTTCAACAGCGGACCAGGTTGCTACAATGAATAAGGCTAAAACCACCTTTAAAGATCTCGTTGGCTCTACTGAAAATTTTGACGGTAAACTGATCAAAAGCTCGATGCAGCTGAGAATGGTTGATGGAAAGAAAAACAGTCTTGCGTCACTGGCAGAATTTTTAGCTGAAGCTGCAAAAAACATTCCTCACAAGGAAAGTGTTGACATGGATATGAATGGTCAGGCTCCGGATAGCACTACCGCTCCAGGTGTTGATAGTGTGAAATAATTGAAAATTGAAAGGTGAAAATTGACAATGGATTGGAGAGATAATTGAAAATTGAGAGGTGAAAATTGAAAATGGATCGGAGCGAATGATAAGCGGAGCACAATAAAAAATAGATAAAAAGCGCGGCAATTTTGTCGCGCTTTTCTTTTGAGATGATAGCCCTAATTGAAAATTGATAGTTCTATGCCATTTAATTAAGAGTTGCCAATATTAAGCGTTTAAATATTTTAATATCAGATCAACATTTGAGAGACCTGTACTGTCGTGCTGCTGACAAAGCTCATATCAGTTGCAATTTTCCCCTAGGGGATTGAGCTCAATAGAATTAATCAAGAGATGAAGAGCATTGCCCGTAGGGCATTAATCGAAATAAGGAGGTTAATGTCCTACGGACAATAAGGGCCTTGTATGTTAGGACTTCTATTGAACTTTAAGCCCTGCGGGCTACAGACAAAAGAGTACCGGTCAGGCGGCCTTCGGGATTTCATTGAATTATACAATAAAAAAGCGCGACAAACAATGTCGCGCGTTTTTCACTAAGCTGATAGCTGATAGCTGATAGCTAAAAGCTGACAGCTATTTCAGCTCTTTAATTTTTATGCTTCTGTAAGAAACTTCATTGCCATGGTCCTGTAACAGGATATGTCCTGCAGGTGCCGTGCCGAAATTCTTCCAAACCTTGTATTTGCTTATCGCAACAAGTGCTTCATACTCTTTGGAACCTCTTTCATACTCTACCATTTTGTAGCCATTTAACCAATGCTCTACGTGGTTATTTGGATAAACAATAATGCGGCCCCTGTTCCATTCGCCAATCTTTTTCAGTGCTGCAGGAATATTTTTACGGGGAATAAGATCATACAAAGAACTTAAAGTTCTGTCGCCGTCACGTCCCAGCTTTGCATCAGGATGTTTTTCATCATCCAGCACCTGGTATTCAAGACCGATCGCAGAAAGTCCTTTTGAATCATTTTCTTCCTTCACAAAATATTTTACACCGCTGTTGGCGCCGTCAGTCAGCTTAAATTCAAACTGAAGATCAAAAGCACTATATTCTTTTTCAGTAACAATATCTCCACCGCCACCAGCTTCATGACCGTTAGAAGGCTGCACGGTTAATACGCCATTGTCCATTTTCCATCCGCTTGCAGGGAACTCAGTTTTGAAAGCTCTTCTCCAGCCTGCAGATGTTTTCCCATCCCACAAAAGTTTCACGCCATTTTGTTTTTCCTGTGCAGAAACATTATTAGGAAGAAGATTTACAACATATACGTCATCGTTAGGCGATGGTTTAAGATTGGCAGTTTCGATAGAGATATTTTTCCAGTGGATTTTTTTGCCGGCATCTTCTGTCTTGCTTCCAATTCCATGAACTTGAAGGGCGATAAAACCTTTCAGTGTAAGATCGTCAACAAGGTTAGCAGCGGGAACGCCATTTACCCATGTGCGGATACTGCTGCCGATGCATTCTACCCTGTATTTGTTCCAGCCGTCTTTTTTGTATGCCTTTTGCGCGGCAGGATTATAAGTCAGCGGATACAGCCAGCCTCTTCTTGCTTCGTCATAAATGCCACCGCTCCATGCACGTTCGCTTGGATCAATTTCAATCTGGTAGCCATGCACGCGGCCATTTTGATACGAAGGTGTGCTTTCGCTTCTTACCTGTATTCCTGAATTAAACTCTCCTTCAAATTTAAACTCAAGCTCGAGAATGAAATCGCCATACTCTTTTTCTGTTACCAGGAAAGAGTTCGGCTCATTCACGGTTGTAGTACCGATGATCTCGCCATCTTTTACTTCATATTTGGCTTTGCCGTTAAGTTGTTTCCAGCCGGAAAGATCGCGGCCATTAAACAGCGATTTCTTTTCCGCTGCGATTGTCTGTGATGACAGCAACAGGCTGATTCCTGCTGCGAATAATAATTTCTTATACATTGAAATTTGTTTGCTGATTAAAAATAAAGCTTAGAGCCTAAAGCCTAAAGCTCAAAACCTAATACCTAATACCTGAAACCTGATACCTGAAACCTGATACCTGATACCTCACACCGTTTTCATCACGCCTCTCACATATCCCACCGATTCAGCTATCCCTACCAAAGGATCCTTCATATTCTTTTCATATTCTACGCTGATCATCCCATTGTATTTTACTTTCTCCAGTGCCTTGATCAACGCCGGGTAGTTTATAACACCGCGACCGATCTCTGTAACTGATGCATTTTTTTCGCGGGCAACAACATCCTTAATGTGCATGTCGAACAGTCGTTTGCTGTACAATTTTACCGCTTCGTCCGGTTCTGTGCCTGCTCTCAATGCATGTCCCACATCAAGACACAGACCCATACGCGCATCGCGATCTTTGATCTGATCCCATACCTGTTTAGGACCGGGATATAATTTATCCTCGGGACCGTGGTTGTGAATGGCGATCTTAATATTGGTTTGTTTAACTTTTTCCTCTGTGTAATCCAGCAGGTCGTAATTGGGTACACCCACAATCATGTTCACTCCAACACGTTTTGCATAATCAAAAGCCTGGTCAACGGCTTCTTTTGATTTCATGTATATCACGCCTACGGTGTATACATTTATGCCGCCATCTTTAAACTGCTGCAATACCTGCTTTATCTTTTCATCAGAGCTGTTTAGTGGCAAGTGAAAATCTTTTACCGAAATGTTGTGTACATCCAGCTTTTTCATCATTTCAATGGATGCAGCTACATCAAAATTCAGGAAAGTGTAACCTGCCATCCCAATAGAAAATGTGGTTGCTTTTGATGAATCACCGGCATAGAATGCCGAGGCTTTTGATATTGCAGGAAAGGACAGCGTGCCGGCCATTCCTACAGCAGTAGTGCGGATAAAATTTCTTCTTGAGGACATGTTGATTAGTTAATAAGTTTTATTCTGTAAACGTGAACCTGTGTTGCAGCTATTACAGCAAAGCAAAAGTTATGGATTCTAAGTTCTCACAATTTTAGGTAAAATAGCAGGCATAATATGTTTTTTTACGCAAACGATTCCGCAAATTTGTTGGATAAAGAGTGTAAATTTCGCGTCCAAGAGGTTGTATGACTGACATCATACAAAAGTGTAAATCTGATTTGTAGCGGATAATTATTCACCGGCATATAAGCTATGGAACCTGTTAATTTGAAATATCTGGCAAAGGAGCTGGGATTGGCAACATCTACTGTGTCGCGGGCATTGCGTAACAGCCACGAGATAAGTGATGAGACCAAGCAGCGTGTAATGGCAATGGCAAAGAAACTGAATTATGAGCCTAACCCTTATGCCAGCAGCCTGCGGAAGCAAAAGAGCAAGACCATCGGTGTTATTATACCTGAAATAGCCAATAATTTTTTCATCCTGGTAATTAATGGGATAGAGGCAATTGCCCGCGAAAAGAATTACCATGTGCTTATTTATCTTACGCATGAAGATTATGAGCGTGAAAAGTACATTGTACAGCATTTACAGAATGGAAGAGTGGACGGTATCCTGATGTCGGTTTCAAGCGAAACCGTGAATGTGGATCATTTGATGGACCTGCAGGATAAGGGCTTACCGATTGTTTTTTTTGATAGAGTATGTGAATCCATTCCAACGGCCAAGGTTACAACAGACGACTATAATTGTGGCTACCTGGCTACTGAACATTTGATTAAGCAGGGTTGTAAAAATGTGGCTTATTTCTCTTTTTCAAGGCAGTCCATCAACAGCAAGCGAATGGCTGGTTACGAAGATGCGCTGAAGAAATATGGCATTCCTCTAAAACCTCATTTAATAGTAAGTGGAACGACCAATGACACTGAAAATTACAAACTGATAAAAAAGCTGCTAAGTAGCAAGCAAAGGCCGGACGGGATTTTTTCTGCAGTAGAAAAGATGGCTGTTTCAACGTATAATGTTTGCGCCGATATTGGATTGAATATCCCTAACGATATAAAGATTGTAAGCTTCAGTAACCTGGAAGTGGCGCCCTTGTTACATCCATCATTAACAACAATCACACAGCCGGCTTTTGATATTGGTAAAGAAGCAGTATCTATTCTGTTTAAATCCCTGGAGAAAAAGAATTACACGTTGCCCGACGAGACCTTTATACTAAAGTCAGCATTAGTTGTGCGTGACTCAACAAAGAAGTCTGCTTAAGAAGGGAGGTGCTGCACGATTGTAATACAAAAAACGATGTTAACTGCGTGTTTCAAGTCCTTTGTTGCCATAAAAATTACACAGAGTTTCACGGAGGATGCACAGAGGGCCACAGAGTTAAAAAATCTCTGTGGCCCTCTGTGAAAAAACTCTTTTTACTCTGTGGTAAAAAACTCTGTGCTTCTGTGTTTCAGTGGCAAAAAAATCTTTCTCCGTTTGCCAAAGCTAAAAGCCCATAGCTGATAGCTGCACAAAGGGCCACAGAGTTAAAAAATCTCTGTGGCCCTCTGTGAAAAAAAACTCTGTGTAATCCGTGGTAAAAATTCTGAGCTTCTGTGTTTCAGTGGCAAAAATCTTTACCAAAGCTAAAAGCTCATTGCTGATAGCTAACAGCTTTATGGTCTGTCTTTAATTTCCTTTCCAAAACTCATCGATGGTTTATCGCCCATTGTTATAACCAGCTCTCCGCCTTTAATAATATCCTGGTGCGTGATATAACTTTTAGTATATGGTTTTCCATTCAGCACCATGCTCTGTATATACATATTCTTCGCAGAATTATTGATTGTACGAACTGTGAACTTCTTTCCTTCAGCCAATGATAAAGTTGCTTTATCAAACAACGGACGTCCGAAAACATAACGGCCATCTGCTGCATTTACAGGGTAAAAACCGAGCGAGCTTAAAACATACCAGGCACTCATTTGTCCGCAATCTTCATTGCCACATAATCCGTCTGGTTTATCTGTATACAATTCTGAAGTGATCTGATTTATTTTCTCAGCCGTTTTGTAAGGCGCACCTGCATAGTTATACAAATATGCAGTGTGATGTCCAGGCTCGTTGCCCTGTGCATACTGACCGACCATTCCGCTGATATCAGGAGATACGTTGGCTCCGGTCATTGCAGATGATACACTAAATAGAGAATCCAGTTTAGAAATGAATTTTTTATCACCACCATGTGCCTCAATTAATCCCTTCACATCCTGAGGTACAAACCAGCTATGCTGCCATGAGTTACCTTCTGTGAACATGGCCTTGTCAGCATCATGTTCAGAATAATACGGATCGAAAGGCACTACCCATTTACCATCGCTGTTTTTAGCCCTGGCAAAGCCAATTGAGGTATCGAAGAGATGCTTCCACGATGAAGAACGTTTCATAAACGTGTTGTATTCATCTGTTTTACCCAGTTTTTTTGCTACCTGTGCAATGCACCAGTCGTCAAAAGCATATTCAAGTGTGATGGTAACGCTGCTGCCATATTTGTCTTGCGGCACATAACCATATTTTCTGTAAACATCGGTGCCGCGAATGTCTTGCATGGCACTTTTTTTCATTGCTTCATATGCAAGATTTACGTCAAATCCTTTAATGTTTTTAAGGATTGCACCGGTTATAACAGGAACAGCGTGATAGCCCGTCATGCAATTTGTTTCGTTAAAGGCAAGGTCCCACACAGGCAGTAAACCATGCTGTTTGTAAAATTTAAGAAATGAGTTAATGATATCAGTAACACGATCAGTCTGTATCAATGTAAACAAGGGACTTTGCGCACGAAATACATCCCAGATAGAATGTGTACTGTAAATTGGTTCAGTACTATTTTCAATACTTCCAGTTGCCGTTTTGTAGTTGCCTTTTTCATCATTAAAAATGGTAGGCGCTACAAAGGAGTGATACAATGCTGTATAGAATATTTTCTTTTGTTGGTCATTTGTTTCAATGGCAATCTTGCTAAGTTCTTTTTCCCATGACTGCTGAGCCAATTCTAATGTGCGATCAAAATTAATCCCGTTAGTATTGTCGATTACGGCCATTGCACCTTCAATATTGGCAGAGCTTAACGCCACTTTCATTTCTATTTGCTCACCCTGTTTGGTGCTGAACATAAGGCACGCAACAGTTTTCTTTGATGTGGCCGCAGTTCCGCCCGCTTCTTGTCCGTCTTTAAACAAAACCAGTTTTTGTACTGGTTTGCTCAGCCGTACAACAAAGTACACTTTTTGATCATTTGCCCATCCTGTTGAAAAACGGTAGCCGGCAAAAGTGCTGTCGTCGATGCGGGTGAAATTGGTTTCGGTGGCCTTATCCCAGTTGATGGCGAAACCAAGATCAAAACGGATCATTGCTTTTTCTGAGGCCGGGAATGTGTATCGATGAACGCCATATCTCAATCCGGCTGTAAGCTCCGCCTGTATGTTGTATTTTTTGAGATCTACTTTATAGTATCCCGGGGAAGCTGTTTCAGATCCATGTGAAAAATTGCTGGACAATTTTCCCGCGTTGGGATCCTCTCCAACTACCGGCAACACAGAAATATCGGCCAGGTCTCCAATGCCTGTACCACTCAGGTGTGTGTGACTAAATCCTACAATTACTGAATCTGAATAGTTATAACCGCTGCACCAGTCCCATCCCTGCGTGCCATTATCCGGACTTAGCTGCACCATTCCAAAAGGAACGGTTGCACCCGGATAGGTGTGCCCATGGGCCGCCGTTCCAATAAAAGGATCCACGTATTTTGTAACGGACTGGGGAAAGGATAGAACGCCCTGCAGCAGGCAACAGCTCAATAACAATTTCTTTTTCATTAGAGTAGTATTTAAGTGATGCTAAACTGTCGCGAATGTAGGACAAAATGGACAGGCAGAATATGATTGATGGCGGATTGGGGTCGATGGGCAACAGTGCAGATCGTCAATGGTCAATAGTGAATAGTGAAATGTGAGGCATGCAATGTTCTGGGCTGGCAGCGCAGAATGGTCAATAGCGAATGGTCAATAGTGAAATGGGCGAGATGTCGTCAATAGCGAATGGTGAATCAATGTCGTTGAAATAAGAACTAAAGTTGTTTATAATTCATGGAAGGCGGCCTTTTAAGCCGCTTTTTTCGATCGAATCTTCTATTCGGCCTTATGATAGCAACAGCTTCACTTACTTCCTGATCTTTTTTTACCAGCACATCAATCTCCTGTTTTATTTCATTCTCCTGTTTATCAAAAAAATCAATTGTCTTCCTAATCCGCTTTAAAGTGGTTTTGTTGGGAAAAGCTTCACTTTCTTCTGCATGCAGGTGATTTTTTGCCATTGTTCGTTGCTCTACGATTTGATTTCTTTCACGGGTGAGCTGGCGCAAATTTTTATAGGACTTCTTAGGGCGCTTCCAGGTTTCTAATTGTCTTTCCAGCCCAAAACGTGCAATAGCTTGTGAAGCAGTTTTGTCTGTAACCGTCTTGATGTCAAGTGTTTTAGCATAATGGCTGATTTTATTAGGCAACACTATACTTACCTTCCAGCTCTTATCGTCGAGGAAATAAGCCAGAGATTCATGGTATACCCCTGTAGCTTCCATTACAAATAAAACAGGGGCATCTTCTTTGATCAGCTTTTTTACCCAGGCAACCAGGTCAACAAAACCTTTTTCATTGTTTGGAAACGTTTTGCCTGCATATATTTCCGTGCTCAACTGATTATCTATTCTGCCCAGGCTAACTACCAGTTCTTTTTGGGCTACGTCAATACCTACTACCTGTTTTAAAATTTGTTTGTCGCTCATTACCAATATTTTTTTTTAATAAAAAGTGATTACCCCCTTCGTTTTGTCTCCTGGTTGGATATCCTGGATATACTACGCATTTTGCGGTATTCCTTACATTCTGTTCAAACTCTAAAGGGTAAAAAAGAGTGAGGTAATATCTCAGTGACAGTATGCTTTAGCTACTTAGGCACAATTTACTCTCACCCTTTTTCACTTTTGGGCATCAAATCTATTGGTATATTAAACAACTTTGAAAATCCTGTTTTTTGTATATGGCAAACATAGGAGGCGCAGAAGCACAGAAAATATAAAGAAGGATTTAACTGTGGATTTCTGTGAAAAAAGCTCTGTGCAACCTGTGGTTTTAAAAATCCCAGAACAGCTCGAGCTTCACCCTTAATTTGGCAGTCGATATTGTAACTATTCTATTGTAGTTTGTCAGAGTTTTCCTTCATTTTCAATTGTCACTTTTCAATTGTCAATTAATTAATCTTTATTTTTCGCCTCCTTCATCGCAGCCTGCATTGCCTCTTTGTTCTTTTCGTATTTTTCGTATTGTTCGGGGCTTAGTACTTGTTTAAACTCTTTGTCTATATCGCCCATATCGGATTTCATTGATTTGGCAGCTCTCGCTTTTTGCAATTTTCTTTTTGATTCTTCAACTTTTTCCTTTCCCTGCATCAGCTCTGTCAATTGTTTCAGATTGAGTTGGTAGACTTGCGGAACTTGTTGATCTGTTAGATCAAGCTGCGTTGTCATCATCTTTGTTTTTAGCTCTGCAGCTTGTTCCATTTTGTGCTGATTGAATAATTTCATCTGATCGGGAGTAAGCATTTTTTGTAGAGAGGCATTTCGCTGTTTCATAATGCCCATTACTTGTTGAGCGAGTGCTTTGCCCTTTAGCGTTGTATCTGCCTTCGCTTTCTGTGCCAGCTGAAGAAGAGAGGTTGCTGCAGTCTTGTTCAGGCCAAGCGCTTCAGTTTTTTGTTGGTCCGTGAGTTGAAGATAGGCGAGGCTGTCCGTCATGGCCTGCGAAAGTTTATCGACAGCCTGCTGTTGTGCTTTAGGCTTAAATGAAAGAAACAATAAAAAGAGAACAAGCCATGCAGTTTTGCGTAGTGGGAGTCTGGATAACATAGGTTTAAAATTTAGCGTGACTAATTATGCAGGGTTATTCCAAATTTGCATTTAATCGATTGCGTTTGTTGCACGCCATTGATCCGGCAAGCTGAAGCTCAATAGCGAGCAATCAGTACAAGTGAGTGACACAACAAAAGTTGAGTAGCGTACTACAGCAGGCAAAGAAAAACCTGAAATTCCGGTTGCTGAGCTTTTGTTTGGTCCAATAGATCAACAGGTTCAATAAGTGATTTGTTCACTCATGAAACAGAAAGATCTTCTCTTAGTTATTTGAAACCAGGTAGCTAAAAAAATGTTCGATTTATTTTTTACTCTTCAGCAGTGCCCCCACTTTCACTACCACATTTTCGATGGTAAAGCCATATGCCTTCATTACTTCGTCGCCCGGAGCAGATTCGCCGAATTTTGTAATGCCCAGTATGCTGCCTTCATCGGTTACATATTTGTGCCAGCCTAACGGAGAGCCGGCTTCAATTGCAAGTCTTTTCTTTAAAGTGGGAGGAAATATCTTTTCCTTATATGCAATATCTTGTTTGTCAAACAACTCCCATGAAGGCATGCTCACAACCCTCGCTGCAATTGATTCCTGCGCCAGCGCCAATGAGGCTTTTAATGCCAGCTGCACCTCAGACCCTGTTGCGATTAGAATTACCTGGGGAGCTGTTTCTGGTTCGGCTAAAATGTAGGCACCTCTTTCAAGTTCTGTTGCTTTTGTATGTTTTTGCTGGTCGATGATCGGGAGCTTTTGTCTTGTGAGCACCAATACAACGGGGCCGTCTTTGTGTTCAAGTGCAACTCTCCATGCCTGGGCGGTTTCGTTTGCATCCGCGGGTCTTATCAGGGTGATATTCGGAATGGATCTTAACGAGATTAATTGCTCAACCGGCTGGTGTGTAGTGCCATCTTCACCAAGGCCAATGCTATCATGGGTGTAAACAAATATCGGCCTGATCTTCATAATAGCGGCAAGACGGATAGGCGGACGCATGTATTCCGAAAATATGAGGAATGTTGCGCCGTATGGAATAATGCCTTTGGTAAGGGCCATTCCATTCAGAATACTTCCCATAGAATGTTCTCTCACGCCAAAATGGAAGTTTCTGCCTTTGTAGTGGCCGGCCGAAAAAGATTCGTAATCTTTCAGTAATGTATCGGTTGAAGGAGCCAGATCCGCAGATCCGCCAATCAATGCGGGCAGCATGCCGGCTATCGCATTCAATGTTTTGCCTGAAGCGGAGCGCGTGGCCATTTTTTCGCTTTCTTCAAAAACCGGAAGCCTGGCTTGCCAGCCTTCAGGTAATTTTCCGCTGCTGAATAATTCGTATTCTGCAGCCAGCCCGGGATGTTGTTCTTTATAGCCAGCATACAGATCATTCCATTCCTTTTCAAGCTGTGCACCTTTTTCGCCTTCCTGTCTGTAATATTTAAGCACCTCATCAGGAACTACAAAGCTTTTGTCAGGGTCAAATCCAAAATTCTTTTTTACCAGTTTCACTTCCTCTTCACCGAGCGCAGCCCCATGTGCTTCTGCCGTGTCCACCTTATTGGGACTGCCATAAGCAATATGTGTACGTACTTTAATGAGTGACGGACGTCCGGTTTCTGCCTTTGCTGCTTCAACTGCTTTTTTTATTGCCTCTACATCATTCCCATCGGCCACTTCCTGAACATGCCACCCATATGCTTCAAAACGTTTAGCAACGTCTTCATCAAAAGCCAGGGCTGTATTTCCTTCAATAGAAATGTGGTTATCATCATAGATGTAAATAATGTTGCCCAATTTCAAATGCCCTGCAACAGAAGCGGCTTCACTGCTTACGCCCTCCATCATATCCCCGTCGCTGCAAACGGCAAAGATCTTATAGTCAAATACGGGAAAACCTTCTTTATTATAGCGTGCTGCAAGGTGCTTTTGCGCTATAGCCATGCCTACGCCATTTGCAAATCCCTGTCCCAGCGGACCGGTAGTTACTTCTATACCGCTCAATAGGCCATATTCAGGGTGTCCCGCTGTTTTACTGCCGAGTTGCCTGAAACTTTTTATGTCTTCCATGGTAATATCATAGCCGGTAAGGTATAAGTAGCTATACTGAAACATACATGCATGGCCGGCTGACAAAACAAAGCGATCACGATTGGGCCAGTCCGGGTTAGCAGGATTATAACGCATCATTCCGGACCATAAAACGTGGCCGATCGGTGCGATAGCCATCGGTGTGCCGGGATGCCCGGAGTTAGCTTTTTGAACAGCGTCAGCAGAAAGTATCCGCACCGTGTTGATGCATAAGTCGGTTAAATTGTCACTCATGGAAAAATGATTAATACGTTTAAAAACAATCAATCTACCGGGGAATAATCGCAGCATACTTGTTCTCCGGCAATAAGTCTATGTAAAATAGCGGTTTTATTAAAGCCTGTCAAGTCCCGCGCATTAAACTATTATCACTGTTTGCTTTATTGGCATTTGACAGGTTGGATGAATACCTCAAATTATATACCAGTAGTGAAAGAGAATAGTGAATTGTCAATAGTGAATGGTGAAGGATGCGGGCATGCAAACAGTCAATGGTGAGTGGTGAATAGATGACAGATCTGCATGGCATAATCTCCATGAACCTCAGTGTCTGCTCAGTGTTTCTCCTATGTAACTGTATTTTCTTGTTTCACAGATGAAAGGCAGAAGTAGGCACGGAGTTGCACAGAGACTTTCAAATTAATTCTGTCACATGATTTTTGATTTTCCATAAAATATTGTATATGATTCGATTACAATTAGGGGGCAGCATGTAACGTTCGAGGCATTAAAAAATGGATTTAATCAAATGATTAAATTACTTGTTTAAATCAAAAAAACATTTTTCCTTTGTAGTCAGAATTTGTTTCTGTTATGGCTAAAGCAAGAAAACAACAAGAAGAAGAACTTACAGAGGATCTTTCTACAGAAGAGAAAATAAAAGAGGCAGCAAGGACAGTCTTTACAAAAAAAGGATATGCGGCTACGCGTACAAGAGATATTGCAGAAGAAGCGGGTATTAATCTTGCCTTGTTGAACTATTACTTCAGAAGCAAGGAAAAATTATTTCAGCAGGTAATGAGTGAAAATATTCAAAAGCTCTTTGGGATAATTCTCCCGTTAGTGACAGATGCAACAACAAAGCTCGATGTGAAGATTGAGTTGATCGCCTCAGCCTATATCGATCTGATCCGTCAAAACCCTGACCTGCCACTCTTTGTGTTGAGTGAGATCAGAAATAATCCTGTTCAGTTTAAGAATCGTGTGCCTTTGGACAAGATATTGGAAAACTCATCTTTGATAGAACAGCTGAAAGAAAGACGGCCTGATATCCATCCCGTCCAGTTTCTTCTTAATGTACTTGCATTATGTGTATTTCCATTTGTATCACGGCCAATATGGCTGGCTGCAAAAGTATTTGATGAAAAAGAATTTGCAGCTGCAATGGAAGACCGAAAAAGATTGATTCCCGTTTGGGTAAAAGCAATGCTCAAAGCGAAATAGAATTCTATGTTTAATCAGTTTTAAAATATTGCAGGAATGAGTACGATACGCAGATATGTGATGATGCTTACTTGTTGTTTGCCGGGCATGTTTGCCAGGGCTCAGTCAAATTCAATTACTATTGAAGAGTGCTATACACTTGCGCGAAATAATTTCCCGCAGATAAAAAAGCTTGATCTTATTAGTAAGAGCAGTAATTATTCCCTGGAGAATGCTTCCAAATTGTATTTGCCGCAGGTAAGCGTGAATGGCCAGGCTAGTTACCAATCGCCCACAGTTACGTTCCCGGATATTCTGCCCGGTGTTCCGGGGCATGTTCTGCCACAGTTAAGTAAAGATCAGTATAAAGTAACTGCTGATGTAAGCCAGTTGATTTATGACGGGGGGAATATTAGTAATCAAAAGGAACTTATCAGGGCGAACACGGCCTCTCAACAGCAGAGTGTTGAAGTAGCCCTGTACTCAATAAAGGAACGTGTTAACCAGATCTTTTTTGCCATTCTTTTAATGGATCAGCAATTGCGACAGAACGAGATCAGGAAATCCAATCTGCAAAATTCCGCTGATAAAGCCGCGGCAGCCTTTGAATATGGTACAGCTTTTCGCAGCAATGTAGATGAACTGAAAGCAGAAGTTATCAGTGCAGATATGACGAGTATAGATTTTGTTTCTACACGTACAGCTTACGTAAAAATGCTGGGCATATTAATCGGTAAGGAATTAGATGACAGCACAAAACTGGTAATGCCGGAATTAAAAACAACAGGCCCTGAAATTAACAGACCGGAATTGAAATTATATGACCTGCAAAGAAATGCGTTAGATGTGGAAGAGCGAAGATTAAAGACCGATCATACACCCAAATTCAGTGCATTTGCGCAGGGCGGTTATGGCAGACCGACACTCAATTTTGTCGATAATAGCTTTGGAACATGGTACATGGTTGGTGCAAAGTTTACCTGGAACATTGGCAGTTTTTATACACTAAAGAACAATAAGCTTAACCTGGATATCAACCGGCAGACAATAGAGGCTGAAAGAGAAACATTTTTGTACAACACAAAGATATCGCTGCAACAGCAGGATGGAGAAGTGATCAAATATCAGCAACTGTTGAAAAAAGATATAGGTGCTGTTGAATTAAGAACGTCAGTAAGAAAATCGGCGGAGGCACAACTGGCGAATGGTGTTATTACGACGCATGATTACATAGCCCAGGTAAATGCAGAGGATCAGTCCCGCCAGTTGCTCATACTGCACCAGGTGCAATTGCTGCAGGCCCAATACAAGATTAACTATACTTCAGGCAATTAAAACAGAACGCATTATGATAAGGAGCAAATTGAATGTATTAATCACGCTGTCAGGGTTTATTTTATTGGCAGCCTGCTCAGACAAGATTGACTATGACGGAGCGGGCAGTTTTGAAGCTGATGAGGTAATTGTTTCTTCTCAGCAGAATGGGCAGCTTTTATCTTTTTCGGTAGAAGAAGGAAACGCTTTAAAAGCGGGTGATGTTGTCGGGCAGGTTGATGTGGTAATTCCTCAGCTGCAAAAGCAACAGGCCGAGGCATCGATAGCTGCACTTAGACAAAAAACAACTACCTCTAACGAACAAATTGAAGGCGTAAAAAAACAATTGGCTGTACAGCAAGCCCAGCTTGAACAGCAGCTGAGAGAACGGCAGCGCACAGAGAACCTTGTAAAAGCAGACGCTGCTACACGCAAGCAACTGGATGATATGAATGCTGCAATAGATCAGCTACAAAAGCAGATTGCAGCGACAAGACAACAAATTGCTGTGTATGAATCCAATACTTCTAACCAAAACCGGAGTGTGCTAAGTGAAAAAGGTCCGTTGGAAGTTATGGCCAAACAATACCAGGAGCAAATTAACCGTGGACAGATTATAAATCCTTTAACTGGAATAGTTCTTACAAAATATGCTTTAGCAGGAGAAATGACCGCTGTGGGTAAGCCATTATACAAGATTGCCAACCTGGATACGCTTACGTTAAAAGCTTATATAACCGGCGACAAATTGAGTGACATAAAGAGGGGGCAAGTTGTTACTGTTAGAATAGATGAGGGCAAAAAGAATTATAGAACTTATCCCGGAAAGATTTCCTGGATAGCCGATAAATCAGAGTTTACGCCAAAGACCATACAGACAAAAAATGAAAGAGCAAATCTTGTCTACGCCGTAAAGGTCAAGGTGAAAAATGACAGCCGGTTGAAGATAGGCATGTATGGGGAGATGATCATTAAGGGCGGCAATAGTCAATGATCAAAAGTCAATAGTGAATGGTCAATAGTGAAAGGTGTAGCCTTTTAATTACACTTGTCAGTTCAATTTTTGGTCTTTTTCTTTTGGAAAATTAAGAAGCATAACAAATTTCAAGTATTCGCACCTTTCACTATTGACTATTCACTATTGACCAGTTGAGCTGATAGAAAATAATTAAGCTGTCGCACCTTTCACTATTCACCATTCACTATTCACGATGAACTCTGTAACGCTACAAAATATCAAAAAGACTTACGACAAGGGTAACGTCCTCGCCGTTGACGATGTTTCTTTTGAAGTAAAGGAAGGTGAATTGTTTGGATTGATAGGTCCGGATGGTGCCGGGAAAACGTCGATATTCCGCATTCTTACCACTCTATTGCTTGCAGATAGTGGCAGTGCAAGTGTTGCGGGATTTGATGTGGTAAAAGATTATCGTGCGATAAGGAATAGCGTGGGATACATGCCGGGAAAGTTCTCGCTCTACCAGGATCTTACAATCAGGGAGAACCTGCAGTTTTTTGCAACAGTATTTGGAACAACTGTTGAAGCAAATTACGACCTGATAAAAGATATTTATGAGCAGATAAAACCTTTTAATAACAGGCGCGCAGGAAAGTTATCCGGTGGCATGAAGCAGAAGCTGGCATTGTGTTGTGCGCTAATCCATAAGCCGAATGTTTTGCTATTGGATGAACCGACTACGGGTGTGGATGTTGTATCGCGGAGGGAGTTTTGGGAAATGTTGAAGAAGTTGAAAATGCAGGGCATTACCATTCTTGTCTCAACCCCTTATATGGACGAAGCCAGCTTATGTGAACGGATAGCGTTGATTCAAAATGGAAAGATCATGTCCGTAGATACACCTGATAAAATTATTGGGTCCTACCCGGTTGATTTATATGCGGTGAAGTCGGAGAATATTTATAAGCTGCTGGTTGATCTGCGAGCTTACGGTGAGGTGGCAAGTTGTTATGCATTTGGAGAATTCCTGCACGTTACAATGAAAGAAGGTTCGGGTGCGGAACAAATAGAAAAATATGCTTCGGGAAAAGGACACCAGCATGTGGTTGCAAATAAAATAGAGCCAGGTATTGAAGACAGCTTTATTCGTTTGATGAGTGTTCGTGATGCTACAAAAAGCTAGTATTTTTTTGCTGATGCGTCATCAACTTAATTTGATAACAGATGGAAGAGAAGGTGATTATATGTAAAGAGCTGACAAAATCTTTTGGAGATTTTTATGCAGTCAACAAAATTTCCTTTGATGTAAACAAAGGTGAAATTTTTGGTTTTCTCGGTGCCAATGGTGCCGGTAAAACAACAGCCATGCGTATGTTGTGCGGTCTTTCTTTTCCAACTTCAGGAGAGGCTACCGTTGCCGGTTTCAACGTGTATAAGCAGCAAGATTCTATTAAGAAGAATATAGGTTATATGAGCCAGAAGTTCTCACTTTACGAGAATCTTACAGTGTTGGAGAATATATCTTTTTTCGGTGGTGTTTATGGTGTTCGCAAAAAGGAAATTAAAGAGCGGAGTGAAGAACTGATTCAAACACTTGGTCTGCAAAATGAAACAAAGAAACTGGTAGGAGAGCTGCCACTGGGCTGGAAGCAGAAGCTGGCTTTTTCAGTAGCTATATTTCACAAACCTAAGATTGTGTTCCTGGATGAACCCACCGGAGGTGTTGATCCTTTAACGCGAAGACAATTTTGGGATATGATCTACAAAGCCGCAGATGAGGGCATTACCGTTTTTGTTACCACACACTATATGGATGAGGCGGAATATTGTAACCGTATTTCAATAATGGTGGATGGCAGGGTTGAGGCACTGGATTCTCCGGGTAAATTAAAGGAGCGTTTTTCGGCAGATTCAATGGATGAAGTGTTTTATAAACTGGCAAGAGGGGCGAAAAGAGGCGAGTGAGTTGTAAGTTGTAGGTTATACGTTGTACGTTGATTAGAGCGAAGATTTGTTGTGCAGAATTTTTAGAATTGACTTTTAAAGGCTTTTTATGAAGCAGTTATTGGTGTTTATAAGAAAAGAGTTTTTTCACGTGTTTCGCGACAGAAGGACATTACTGATCATGTTCGGCCTGCCTGTCGTTCAGATCGTGCTGTTTGGCTTTGCGTTGTCCAGTGAAGTTAAAAATATCGATATAATTATCTACGACAACGCGAAGGACGTTAACTCGACACAGATCATCAATAAGATAAAAGCCTCTTCTTATTTTATCATGGATAAGGAGGTAACAACTTACAGTGATATTGAAAAGGAATTCAAGAAAGGCGATGCAAAATGCGCCCTGGTTTTTCCGGCCAATTTTGGTAGTGATCTTGTAGCAACGGGTAAGGCGCAGGTGCAGATCATTGCAGACGGATCAGATCCGAACATTGCGAAAACCGTAGTGAATTATATAACTGCGATAGTATCGGATTATCAACAGGAGATCAATCCGGCAGGACAAATGCAGTACAAGATCAATCCGGAAATGCGAATGCTGTATAATGAAGAGCAGAATGGCTCACTCAATTTCATCCCCGGCGTTATGGCGCTGATCTTAATGATTGTGTGCACTGCATTAACATCGGTTTCCATCGTAAAAGAAAAGGAACTTGGTACAATGGAAGTTTTACTGGTATCACCATTTAAACCAGTGCTTGTATTAATTTCAAAAGCGGTGCCCTATTTAATTTTGTCATTGGCCAACTTTACTTTGATCTTGTTCTTGTCTGTGTATGTGCTTGATGTTGAAATTAAGGGAAGTATATTTTTGCTTTTTGTGGAAAGCACATTATTTATTATTACCTGCTTGTCGTTGGGATTGCTAATCTCCAATGCGACCAATTCACAGCAAGCCGCGTTGTTACTTTCACTAATGGGTATGATGCTCCCGACACTCATTTTTACCGGCTTCTTAATGCCACTGGAAAATATGCCGGTTCCGTTCCAGGTTATTTCCAATATTGTTCCTGCGAGATGGTATTACCTGATCATAAAATCCGTAATGCTGAAGGGACTCGGCTTTGAGTTTGTCTGGAAAGAAACGCTGGTGTTAATAAGTATGACGGTTGTGCTGTTATCAATTGCGTTGAAGAAATTTAAAATCAGGTTGCAATGAGAGTACTTGGATTTATATTACGCAAAGAGTTTCGCCAGATCTTACGGGATAAGACGATCCTTGCTATGATGTTTGTGATGCCTACCGTGCAGTTGATCATCTTTCCGCTGGCAATGGATTTTGACGTAAAGAGTGTGAATGTATCTGTTGTAGACAATGATCATAGCACCTATTCAAGGTCGCTGATATCAAAAATCGGGTCATCCGGTTTTTTTAAAATGATCAGCAGCGCATCTTCCTACAAAGAAGCTTTGAAGTCGATAGAAAGCGGAAAATCTGATGTCGTATTGGAAATTCCGGCTGGTTTTGAACGGAATCTTGTAAGAGAGGGAAGTCAAAAACTGGGGCTTTCTGTAGATGCCATCAATGGTTCAAAAGCAAGTATTGGCGGTTACTACCTGAATGCAGTTATTGCGGACTTTAATGCCGGCCTCGATGTGAATCTTAAAAACAGAAATACAGCCAGTCAGAAAATTGAAGTAACCTTTAGCAATTGGTTTAATCCGCTTGCTATGTACAAATACAATGTGGTTCCCGCCGTGCTTGTACTGCTGCTGACATTGATTGGCGGATTTATGACCGCGCTGAATATTGTACGGGAAAAAGAGATTGGGACAATCGAACAGATCAACGTAACGCCTATCAAAAAATGGGAATTTATTCTGGGTAAGCTCATTCCTTTCTGGGTTATCGGTTTAATTGTTTTTACTGTTGGGCTTTGTGTCTGTTTTGTGGTGTATGGTATTTTTCCTAAAGGGAATATCCTCTTACTGTATTTGTTTGCGATTGCTTACCTGGTTGCGTTACTCGGTTTTGGGCTGCTCATCTCCACTTATAGCAACAACCAGGTGCAGGCCATGTTCATCGCATTCTTTTTTATGGTGATCTTTATGTTGATGAGTGGTTTCTTCACTTCTACAGATAGTATGCCGCATTGGGCAAGAGTGCTTTCAGAATTTACGCCTGTTACCCATTTTGTGAAAGTGGACAGGATGATTATTTTGAAAGGCAGTGGGTGGAATGATGTAAAAACCGAATTCTTCTATTTACTCTGTTTTGGCGCTGTGCTCAATGGCTGGGCAATATGGAATTATAAGAAAACGAGTTGAATGTGCAAATGGGAGAATATGCAAATGTGCAAATATGCAAATGTGCAAATCTCTGTGTAACTCCGGTGCGCCACGAGGCGTGCGTTTTTTTTAGAAAGATTAAATACCTACTTGTATGAAAGTTACAAGCGACCCAATTTGCCGTTCAGGTTGAAGCAGTCATGATACTGTTGAAGGAAACGCAAACAGTAAAGCTCATGATGTTGCGAGAGCTGTAAGCTGCATGAGTAAGGCTTCGTTACACTAATGACAGTGGTCAATCAGCCGGAGACGATGAAACCTGCCACCTGCTGGAAAGAAATGGCGAACTGAAGTACCCATAAATGGCAAAACCAGCAGGACTGTCCGGAGTAAGATCATGTTGCGTGCAACTCAAAGGTAGCGCATGAACGTGGGATCCCCTAACGACGAGCGCGAGTCACAGCGTGAGGGCGAGGGAGTCGGATGAACCCATAGTAGTGTCAGATGACCGAAAAGGTAAAAGCGGTCGTAGCGAAGGGGTTCTGCTAAAAACAAGGAATGTAAACAAGGTTAACAGTCAGAATTGATGAAAGATCATTAAAAAGGCGGAGCATTGGAATAAGCAGAAATGTTCAAAAGACATAGTGGCGAAATACCCGATGCAGAAATGTTATAAACCCTGCAGACAAGCCTATATCAGAAGGCTAAAGAGAAAAAAGAAGTCAAAGCAAAGTAGCTTATATGGACAACAAGCATTCGAAGTAATAGTAAAAACTATCACTCAATAGATACTACGAAATACAAATTGCCGAGACAACCTCTTAAGCCGAGACGAAGTTTTTAGGAAAGCCGTATGCGGGAAAACCGCACGTACGGACTGACGAGGGAGAGAGGCAAAGAGACTACTATTTTGCCTACTCTCTACTCTACTGCGATCTCTGTGGCTCTCTGTGTAACAGTGTGTTTTCATTTGCGTGACAAATTTGAACTGGACGCGGCACTAAGTTTTATTTTGTTTTCATATATCAATGCACCATCACACTAACATAATGTGATAATGCACATTGTCCGCTTGATTATTATTATAACAAGCCATAACACAATAATGTATGAGTCTCAGCCACTGCAAAAATGCGGTGTCCGGTCAGTTGTTCATAGTCTTCTACTGTTCGCCATTCATCATTTATAACACCTCGCCCATCTTATTATATAAGCCTTTTATCAATTCTCAATTGATTGTTTGCAAGCTTAAATTACTTTTGTTCCGCGTTACTTCAAAGCAAGATGTTAAGTCCTGAAACCCTTTGTATAAGTGCTTAACTAACTAACCGGCTTAAAGTAAACCCTTGTTTAAATCAGGAATAATTTTCAGCAATCATTCAATATGTTTTTTGTCACACACTGAGGTTATGTAAAATAGCCAGAGGATGTGCTTTGCCAATAACAATGTATGATGGGCGAAAGGGGAGAAGTGTGTTCAGACATAGACGACCATGTAATTGTTTATAATACTAAATCAATACTTTTTTAAAAACAAAACGTAAAATCAAAATGAAAAAAGCAATCTTAATTCTTTCTGCAAGTGTGGCTCTTTATGCATCATGCAAAAAGGATGACAACCCTACTACACCTTCTCAAAGCGGAATTACAGGTAAATGGACAATTGAGTCAACTCATTCCAAAGGAATTTCTGGAGGGGAGCTCTTTGACACTACGATTCTGGGAACGCCTGGAGAATATGTTGACGTTCGCAGTGACGGTAAAGCGTATTCTTATCAAAAAGGCCTGTATGACACTACATCCTACAAATTGTTGGACAACTCAAGGATCGTATTCCTGGATGAGGAGGACCCCTCTGCTTCAGATACGGCTCAAATCAAAACACTCACCAAAAATTCTCTTGTTATCTATCAAAAATGGGTACAAGGAGAAGACTTTACAGAAGTAACACAGAATCTGAAAAAATAGATCTGGTAACATAAATAAAACAAAGGCTTAAAGCTGTGAACAACAAAAAGTAAAAACATTTTACTTTGTTCGCACACTTTAAGCCTTGTTATTTTCAAAAAGCAACAGCATTTTTTCATGTTTATGCTATTACGGTTTTGTCTTCAACCTAGGCATAAATCGTTATGTCCAGCTCAGTCTTAAACTTTCTGTTTTGCATTCTGATAAGTCCCACTGCGCGTCAATAAACGTACAACGTATAACGTATAACGTAAAACTTATACCTGATGCCTGATACCTCACACTTACACCTCAAGCCTCACGCCTCACCCCTCACACCTCAACTTCCCCCGCATAAGCAGCTTCAAGATCTGCAATGATCAGTTTATCCAT
The DNA here is from genome assembly GCA_030345135.1 of Chitinophagaceae bacterium DXS. Taxonomy (GTDB): domain Bacteria; phylum Bacteroidota; class Bacteroidia; order Chitinophagales; family Chitinophagaceae; genus Danxiaibacter; species Danxiaibacter flavus. Next base: position 3,338,705 of record CP128386.1, on the reverse strand, counting down.
TTTCATCATCGCGTCCATTACTCTTTTCGCTTTAACCGGATCTTTGTCCTGCAAATATTTCAATAAAATATCAGGCACAATTTGCCATGATAATCCATACTTGTCATTCACCCAGCCACAGCGATCCTTATGGCCACCTTCTGAAAGTTTTTCCCACAACACATCAACTTCTTCCTGGGTTTGGCAATTCACCATTAGTGAAACGGCGGGTGTAAATTTAAAATGTGGGCCACCATTAAAACAGATCAGCACCTGTTCTTCTATTTGTATGGTAACGGACATTACCGCTCCCTTGGGCCACGGACCGCCTTCCGGTGCATACTCTTTAGTTAGTAACTTTGAGTTCTTAAAGAGAGATAAATACAGATTGGCAGCTTCTTCCGCCTGGCCGTCGTACCAAAAGAATGGAGTTATTTTTCGCATATAATTTCATTTTAAATTTTGAACAAAGCAATCAGTTGTCCGGATGACGATGTAAACCTACACTTAGAAATCGAGTTGGGAAAGGTGTATATGCGACATTGTAAGGGGCCGAATGAGTCGGATATTTAATGGTCTGCTATTGCATGCATAATGGAATCAACAAGCTAATTTTGTATTTGTTAAACGATTGTTTTTTCTTCTTCATACCTCGATCAGAACGGATTAATTATCAATAAGATGTAAAGGTTTAGCATGTTTGCAACGATCGATGGACGGTTAAGGTATGTTAATTGTGACACCTGTAAACTACAGAATAACTCAAAAAATAAGGCTATGCATTCCTTACTGGATATAAAAAGTCTGGATGCCATGTTCAAAGAGATTGAAGGACGACACCTTGTGATGCTCGGTGAAGCATCGCATGGAACACACGAATATTATACATGGAGAACATCTATCTCAGAAAAGTTGATACAGGAACAGGGATTTAATTTTATTGCGGTAGAAGGTGACTGGCCGGATTGTTACCTGATTAACCGTTACGTAAAGGGCTATAAAGATGCGGGGGAAAGTATTACGGATGTTTTGAACAGGTTTGACCGGTGGCCTGCCTGGATGTGGGCAAACTGGGAAATTGCGGCTCTCGCGGAATGGTTGCGTCAGTATAACCTGGCATTACCAATTGAAAAACGCGTTGGTTTTTATGGGCTTGATGTTTACAGCCTGTGGGACTCAATGAAAGCAATGATTGAATACCTGCAAAATGAAGATCCACAGGCTGCAGAATCAGTAAAGAAAGCGCTGTTATGCTTTGAACCTTTTAATGAAAATGAGCAAATGTATGCCCGTTATTCCCTTCGTGACAATGGCTGCCGTGATGAAGTGGTTACAATGTTAAGAGAAATAAGAAAGAAGGCTCAATTCCTGGATGGTGACCGTGAAGCGGGTTTCAACACTGAACAAAATGCATGGATTGCAGTTAATGCAGAAAAATATTACAGCAGCATGATAGGATTTGATCATGATAGCTGGAACATTCGCGACACGCACATGATGGATACGCTTACAAGATTAATGCAATTTCATGGAGAAGGATCAAAGGGAATTGTATGGGCGCACAACACGCATGTGGGCGATGCCCGCGCAACAAATATGAGCCGCGCCGGTATGGTAAATATCGGTCAGCTTGCGAGAGAACAATACGGAGATGACGACGTGTTTCTTGTTGGATTCGCAAGTTATGCAGGATCCGTTATTGCAGGAAGCCAGTGGGGAGCGCCGATGCAGGAAATGGATGTGCCGGAAGCACGAGGTGACAGCATAGAAGCAAAGCTTCACAAAGAACACGGTTCAAATTTGTACCTTCTTTTTAGCGAAGAAAAAGACGACATCTATATTCAGAAAATTAATCACAGGGCAATAGGAGTTGTGTACAACCCCGAAAATGAACGGTTAGGCAACTATGTGCCTTCATTGTTGGCCATGCGCTACGACACGCTTATATACCTGGATGAAACGCGGGCGCTGCATCCCTTGTGCGTGAAACTGGAAGAAGAAACAGTGCCGGAAACATTTCCATTTGGGGTATAAAAATTGTCAGTATGCAAACCAGTGAAGTAAAGATTAATTTATTGGAAGGGCAATTTCTTTTTGCCAATCTGTCAATTCCGGATGATTCCAAAGGGCTCGTGATTTTTGCTCATGGTAGTGGCAGCAGTCGCAAAAGCTCGCGCAACCGGTTTGTAGCCGGTATTCTTGAAGACAATGGTTTTGCTACTTTACTTACTGATCTTTTAACGCCGGCCGAAGATTTATTATATAAAAACAGGTTCAACATCGCATTGCTGAGCAGGCGACTGGTAAGAATAACGGAATGGGCTTTGCAGCAGATTGTACTAAAGGCATTACCCGTTGGTTATTTTGGCGCCAGTACAGGTGCGGCCTCTGCATTACAGGCAGCGACGGTTCTTCCGGAAAGCATCAGTGCCATTGTTAGCAGGGGAGGTCGCCCGGACATGGCAAGAACATTAGCCGGTGTCAAATCTCCAACCTTATTGATTGTGGGATCACTGGACATGCAGGTGCTGGAATTAAATCAAAATGTGTTTCGCCATCTTACTTGCGATAAAAAACTGGAAGTTATCAAAGGTGCCTCTCATTTGTTTGAAGAGCCCGGTACATTGCACCAGGTGGCGCACCTGGCCGTGGACTGGTTTAAAAAATATCTTGTTATGAAAAGCCATTATAGTGGCATTTAAAAAAATGTCATGCACTTCAGAGATCGAAATGACGCGGCCCACAGACTGGCGGCAAAACTGGTAACCTACACAAACCAGGATGGAGTGGTGCTCGCCATCCCGCGTGGCGGTGTTCCTGTTGCTTTTGAAATAGCAAAACAATTGCATTTTACGCTGGATCTTCTAATGACAAAAAAAATAGGCCACCCGCGTTATCCCGAATATGCTATCGGTGCTGTAGGTCTTGAAGATAGCATTATCCATGAAGATGCCGGGCTGTCTTCTGAAGATCTGGCCGGAATTATCGCTTACATAAGAGAGGAGTTGCGTCAGCAATACCTGCGTTTTATGGGCAACAACAAGCCTGCTCCGTTAGAAGACAGGATCGTTATTATTGCGGACGACGGAATAGCCACCGGCAGAACTATCTTAGGCACGCTGCCGATGATCAAACGCAGGCATCCGGGTAGGTTGATTATTGCAGTTCCGGTTATTTCGCCCAGGGCGCTAAAGCTACTGCAGGAACAGGTTGATGAAGTTGTTTACCTGCATGCTCCTTTTTCATTTCAGGGTGTTGGCAGATTTTATGAAGATTTCAGACAGGTTAGCGATGAAGATGTTTTGTCACTGCTTGCTGCTGTGAACAGCAGAACACCTCCTGCATATTAATTGAGTTGAAGTATTAGATGCATTTCACTAATTTGATCCTTTGGTCATCATGTGGCCGTTTCCGCTTTGTGGCTTCTTCAGGTCAATGTAAAAGGAAGTACCTTCTCCTACTACAGAATCGAGCCAGATATCACCGCCATAGCCTTCAATTATTTCCTTACAAATAGATAAACCGTAGCCAAAAGAAATTTCGCCGTTAGTACCTTGTCTTCTGGTGTCGTGGTCAGATGTGAATATTTTTTCTTTTAGATTTTCGGGTATGCCTATGCCCTCATCGCGAACTTCTATACGAATACAGTCTTCAGCATCGCTTGCAACAACAGCAATATTTTTTTCCGGTGGCGTGAACTTTATTGCGTTGGAAACAAGATTATTCATTACTCTGGCAAGGCCAGCCGTGTCTCCAACAGCAATTAGATCTGGTCCTAAAGTAATAGTCCGAAAGTGTATTTTCTTTTGATGTGCCTGCCCCTGCATCATCATATTACAGTTGGTGAGTACCTGGGTCACATTCACCATCTTTTCGTTATATTTTCCTTCGCCGTTTGAATTGGTATTTGTGATCAGGATATTATTGATGAGTTCGAGCGCATCATGACAACCTGTTTCCATAACATCCAGCATTTTCATCAGGTTCTTATCATTGCCGTACTCTTCTTTTAGCAGGTAAGTCATAGATGCCAGTCCGGCAACCGGGTTTCGCAAATCGTGGGCAATTATCTGCAAGAGACGGTCCTTGTCTTTCCCCTTTTGTTCGAGATCCTTATATGCTGCCTGCAGATCAGCATTCTGGCTGTTTATTTTATGATTAAGCGATTCCAGGCTTTTTGCATAACGTTTTGAACGTTTCCAGTTGTTAAGCAGTGTGAAAAGAATCATTGTAACAGCTATCAGCAGGATGCAGGCTATAGCTACATAAAGATTGTTTATGGTGCTTTGCTTGGTAAGCACGCCAATTTTGTAGTCGGACTCACGTCTTTTAATTTCGCTGATAATATCAGCCTCGTTCAGTGAACGGTTTACGATTGAAAGGCTGTCGTATAGTTTGTTGTACAGTACCAGCCAGCGATAAGCTTCAGCAGTATTTCCTTTGTGATCCTGTATTTGCCACATCAGTTTATTGAATCGAAGCCTCGTGTTTGTATCAGGGATAGTATCCAGGCCCTTTGCTACTTCCTGCTGCAGCATAAGGGAGGAATCGAATTTATTATTTGCCGCATAAAGCTCAGCGAGACTGGTCTGCATATCTAGTGCAAACCCAACATCTTCTCCGGGATTACGCGTTCCTGAAATGCTTTTTTTATACAATGATTTTGCCCGCTCAAAATCAAATTTTGCGTAGACCTGCGCCGTATTTCCATCAAGCACCGCGCGGGCTACTGCGAAATAATGGGATTGACCCGGAAAGGATTTCTCATTTGAGTCAAGGAATTTGGAGGCCTGGTTGTAATAATAAAGTGCGCTGTCTGCATTGTTCAGCCTGGTATAACTAAGGCCGGTGTTACCTAAAACTTCCTGCCTCCTGTAGAATATTGCAAAATCATTGTTACATGCAACGGAATTTTCAAAAGCACTTTTAAAATAAGTCGCAGCTTCCTCAAACTGGTTCTTTTTATATAACACCATGCCAAGTCTGTAGCTGTATTCGCTGTAGGCGCAGCGATCGGTATTGTCTTCATCAACCATTTTGGCGAGATAATACTGGTAGTAGGCCTGCGTGTATTTGTTCTGCGACTGGTAAATATCGCCGGCTGAAATATGCGCCATTATCTTTTCCCGTAAAATATCCTCACCGTCCTCTTGCTGGTTCACGAGGTAAATAAGACTGTCCGCATATATAAGGGCGCTATCCTGGTTATGTGTAGTAATATGATGGTAGCCACACATAAAATCATAATACTTGTCCTGGGTTTTGAAGTCAAGTGGTTGGCTACTGATGTAAAGTGGCTCGATTAGTTGCAGGGATTGTTCGCTAAAACCCGGCTGGGACATTACACTGTCAAGTATTCTTCCCAGTTTTTTTTCTGATGACTTAACAGATGCAGACGGAAAACCGCAGCCCACGATCATTCCCAACAGGATAGTGGCTGACACATAAATTATGTATTTGCGAACAATATTTAGCATACGCAGGGGGCCGGAAGAATATTTTTAATGTTTTAATAGCAAGTGCGCAATGTAAATTAAAAAGTTTGATCACACCATTAAACTTGTATCTTCAAACTTGATGTTTACAATACTTTCATAAGATGTTTGAGGGTTTCACGCAACGAGCGCAAAGGAGCAGCGACGCAACGGTATTATCTTCTTCGTATGTCGTTACTAGTTTCATTAATGTTCGCTCCATCCCTTAAATCTATAAGGGTTTCACGCAGCGAACGCAAAGAAGCAGCGACGCAACGGTATTATCTTCTTCGTATGTCGTTACTAGTTTCATTAATGTTTCCTCCATCCCTTAAATCAATAAGGGTTTCACGCAGCGAACGCAAAGCAGCGACGCGACGGTATTATCTTCTTCGTATGTCGTTACTGGTTCCATTAATGTTTCGTTCCATTCCTTAAATCAATAAGGGTTTCACGCAGCGAACGCAAAGGAGCAGCAACGCAACGGTATTATCTTCTTCATATGCCGTTACTAGTATGTGTTCGCACATCTTCCTGCGTATTCATTTGCAGAATCAAATTCCGTAAATCCCCTTAATCTTTTAATCCCGGTCTGTATTTGCACATTTGCATATTCTCTCATTCGCACATTAAACATCCCGTCAATCCTTAAATCCATTAATCCCGGTCTGTATTTGCACATTTGCATATTCTCTCATTCGCACATTAAACATCCCGTCAATCCTTAAGTCCATTAATCCTGGTCTGCATTCGCACATCTTCCTGCGTATTCATTTGCAGAATCAAATTCCGTAAATCCCCTTAATCTTTTAATCCCGGTCTGCATTTGCACATTTGCATATTCTCTCATTCGCACATTAAACATCCCGTCAATCGTTAAATCCATTAATCCCGGTCTGTATTTGCACATTTGCATATTCTCTCATTCGCACATTAAACATCCCGTCAATCCTTAAATCCATTAATCCCGGTCTTTATTTGCACATTTGCATTCTCTCATTCGCACATTAAACATCCCGTCAATCGTTAAATCCATTAATCCCGGTCTTTATTTGCACATTTAGATATTCTCTCATTCGCACATTAAACATCCCGTCAATCCTTAAATCCATTAATCCTGGTCTGCATTTGCACATCCGCATATTCACTCATTCGCACATTTTAATCCCCCTTAATCCCGGTTCAGATAAATCCCAATCCCCGGATTTAACCTCCCAATCTTCACTTCTGCTTAACAAACTTTTTCAATAAAAAACGTTCTATAAATGAAGTTTGGTAGCAAACTTGCAATTAAATAACAAACATTCGTTTATCATACAAAACAACATAACAATGAAAAAGTTATACTCATATTGGTCAATCATCGTGATGGTAATATTGACGTCCGTCTCATGTACAACTTCGAGGCCGGCGATGGCACAGACTGGTTATGATGATGTTTATGACAACAGTTATGATAATTCTTATCAGCAGCCACAGGACCAGGTAAATTTTGATATGTTCTACTCACAATTATCACCCTATGGAAGATGGGTAGATTATCCTTCTTATGGTAGGGTATGGATCTGTAATGATGCTTCCTTCAGGCCATATTATACAGGCGGCCACTGGGCGTTTACCAACTTCGGCTGGACCTGGGTGAGTGATTACAATTGGGGTTGGGCACCGTTTCACTATGGGCGCTGGGCTTTTGATCCTGGCTATGGATGGCTTTGGGTACCAGGCTATGAATGGGGACCAGCCTGGGTTTCATGGCGTACAGGTGCTGATGTTTACGGATGGGCACCACTTTCGCCGGGTATAAGCATTGGCGTTGGAGTTTCTTTCGGTAGCACGATTCCATATGACAGATGGGTGTTCTTGCCTCACAGATACATGAATTATTCCAACTTCAGGAACTATGCATACGACAGAGGAAGAAATGTGACGATCATTAATAACACAACCATTATCAATAATACCAACGTTTACAGAAATACACGTTATGTTAGCGGACCTGCAAGAGGTGATGTGGAAAGATATACAGGGAACAGGGTGACTGAAATGCGTGTAACAAATTCAAACAGGCCGGGCAGATCAATTGTAAACGGAAATAATGTTGAGATCTACAGACCTTCAGGCAACAGGAATTATAATTCAGGATCACGTTATAACAATGCCAACAGGCCGGACAATAACAGCAACAGGGTTGCACCTGAAAACAATAACCGTGTTAGTCCTGCAAATCCTGGTAACAGGGTAACACCGGGAAATAATAATCCACCTGCCAACAATAATAATAACAGCAGGCCTTCAGGAACAACAAGACCGGGATCAATTAATCCTTCACGATCTTTTGAACCTGCAACGGATGAAAACAGGAATAATCTTCCACGTGTGAATCAGCCAAATAATACTGATAACAACAGAAGACCAGCTTACAATGCAAGTCCTGTAACTCCGCCGAGACAGCAACAGAGTAATAATTACCAGGCTGAGCAGCAAAGACTGAATGATCAGAGAATGAATCAATACTATGAAAGGAGAAGAAACGATTATATCATGCAGGAGAATCAACGACGCATGAATAACAACAACAGCAATCAACAGCGCGTGCAGCCACAACAACAACAGTATTCGCCAGCACCGCAACAATCGCATAGCAGACCTGCACAATCAGGCGGAGGCGGCGGAAATAACGGCAATCATCGTCCCAGATAAACTAAAAGTCCTGTACCGGAAGGTGCAGGACTTTTTTTATTTAACCACAAGGCAATTAAAAGTCTTTATACAGAAAAAGACGAACCGCAACCGCAAGTGCCGGATGCATTTGGATTGCTAAACGTAAAACCACGACTGTTCAATCCATCCTGCCAGTCGATCTGCATGCCATATAAATATAATTCATGTGATTTATTCATAATGCAAGGCACGCCTTCAAAATCAAATTCTTCATCGTTTTCCAGCTTTTCATCAAAACCCAGAACATAGCTTAAGCCACTGCAGCCGCCACCTTTTACACCTACGCGCAATTTATGTGTAGTATTAAAATCCTCTTCGCCCATCAGTCGCTTTAATTCATTCACCGCAGATTCAGTAAAAGTCACCGGTGTTGAAACGATCATTTCCATAGATTAATAATTAGAATGCAAATTTAAAGCTTAAAGTTTAAAGTAAAAGCTTAAAGCTCAAGCCCAAAGCTCAAAGCCCAAAGCCTAAAGCTTGTTTTGCCTTATATGATAATAGTAGCGCAAATGTTTGTGATGACCGTCCTGATAACAAAGATCTTTACTTAAGGCAAATGCTAAATCTGATAGTTGGGACAACCGTTCGCGGTGAGGGAAATTTTAAGTTCTAAGCTTTAGGCTTTGGGCTTTAAGCTACTCTTGCCTCGAGAGGTTACGATAAACATAGATAGTTGTGATAACCTTCCGGATAACAAAGGTTTTAGGCTTTGGGCTTTAAGCTTTGGACTCCATTGAGCAAATAAAAAAGCCGTCTTATGTAAGACGGCTTTTTTATTTGCTCAATGGCTATTACCATTTGTCAACTTCTTCAGAAGAATGATTGTTAGTAGAAACAACGCTTGTTACTTCAGCTACGGGAGCTGGTACTACAGAAGCTTCAACCTCTGCACCAACTTCTTCACCTTCAGTTGCTTCGCTATATTCGTGGTTAAATGCATCGAAATCAAAATCAGGCATTAATTCAGTTTTCACATAATCAACAGCCTCGTTCAATGCTTTGATAAACTTGTTAAAATCTTCTTTATACAAGAAAATTTTATGTCTGTCATAACCATCATCGTTAAAGCGTTTTCTGCTTTCTGTAATAGTTAGGTAGTAGTCGTTTCCACGAGTTGCTCTAACATCAAAGAAATAAGTCCTTCTTTTACCAGCCCTGATTCTCTTGCTGTAGACACTTTCCAGTTTCTTGTCGTTGTTTTCGTACGCCACTTGTGATTGGTTTTAGTTTAATGATTTCGTTGAGATGTACAAATATAGCATTGTTTTGAATTTACCAAAATTTTCATAAAAATTTATGCAGATTTTTTTTATGCGGCAGATTGGCCAGTGCTTGTTTGTATTCTGTACAATTCAGCGTAATATCCGTCTAATAACAACAATTGCTCATGTGTTCCCTGTTCCAGTATTTTTCCTTCCTCAAGAATAATGATGTTATCAAACTTAAAACCTGTAAAGATCCTGTGAGTGATAATGATGGCAGTTTTGTTCTGTAAAACCCTGTACAGGTTACCAACAATCTCATTTTCTGTTTTTGCATCTACAGCACTAAGACAATCATCAAATACCATTATTTGCGGATCTTTAATCAGCGCCCGTGCAATAGACACGCGTTGTTTTTGTCCGCCGCTTAAAGTAACGCCGCGTTCGCCCAAAATGGTGTCGTAGCCATTTTGCAATCCCTGAATTTCCTTGTCAACACTTGCATTGGCTGCGGCCTGCTGCACCCGTGGCATATCAGCATGTTCATTTAATCCAAACCTGATATTATTGCTGACCGAATCACTAAACAAAAACACATCTTGTGGTACGTAGCTTACCTGGGTTCGAAGACTTTGCAAAGTGTATGCTTCAACATTTCTTCCGCCAATAGAAATATTGCCATTGTCAACATCATAAAAACGCAGCAATAACTGGGCTAGGGTTGATTTACCACTGCCTGTTCTGCCCATAATTAAAATGCGCTGTCCTTCTTTAATGGTCAGAGAAAAATCCTTTAATGCCTTAATTCCGGTATTGTCATAAGTAAAGGATACTTTATCGAAAACAATATCTCCTTTAACAGGCGCATCAACAGCGTGCGGGGCGTCCTGTATGCCAGGCTCGATCTGTAGAAATTCATTTAATCTTTTTTGAGAAGCAGCAGCGCGCTGAATCATGCTCGCCGTCCAGCCGATAGCACTGACAGGAAACGTAAGCATATTAATGTAGATGACAAACTCTACAATAACGGAGATTTTAGAGGGATCGGCAATCGCCATTTTGCCACCGATGAAAACGGTAAGCAAGGTACTCAAACCGATCATCAGCGTCATGCTCGGAAAATATACAGCTTCAACCTTTGCCAGGCCAACTGCATTCTTTCTGTAGTCTTCACTGTTTTTAGAAAAAAAGCCGAGCATTGCTTTTTCCTGTACGAAAGATTTGATCACCCTGATACCCGAATAGGATTCCTGGGCATTGGTGGTGAGATCGGACAACAACGCCTGCACTTTCTCGCTCTTGCGGTTGATAATGGTATTCGCGATATAGATAGTAAGCGCGAGCAATGGGAGAGGAGCAAGAACAAGCAATGTTAGTTGTTTATCCGTGCGCAACATGTTTACAAGACAAAAAATGATCAGCGCAACAAGGTTAACAAGATACATTATTGCAGGGCCGGTGTACATTCTTACACGGCTTACATCTTCCGTTATCCTGTTCATCAAATCGCCGGTGTTATGCGTTTTAAAGAAAGATGCATCCAGCTTTTGATAATGCTGGTACACTTCGTTCTTCTGATCGAACTCAATATAACGGCTCATTACGATGATCGTCTGCCGCATGAAAAACATGAGAATACCCCTTATAAGCGCCAGTATGAGAATAGTAATACTGCAGACAGTTACGATCTGCGCAAAGGTTAACGAGTTAACCCAGTTGATGAAAACCGTTAAAAAGGCATCGTATTGTTTTGGATGCGCAACAGGTTTGGCTCCAGGCAGATGTTGTTGCACTTTGCCGACTATAAAACCAGTAACCTCAGGTGCAAGTACTGCAAAATAGTTGGATGTGATTACGAAGAAGATACCAATAAAGAACCTGTTACGGTATTTCCAGAAGTATTTATTAAGCGCCGCAAGATGTTTCAATCCATAAAATTTTAGCAAAAATAGTAAATAGCGGGATCAAGTTGGATTCTTGAGGGATTGGAGTCTTTTGTACTGAAGATTTCACAAAACAAAAAAGCACCGAAAAATCAGTGCTTTTTATTTGAGCGGAGAGAGAGGGATTCGAACCCCCGGACCTGTTACAGTCAACGGTTTTCAAGACCGCCGCATTCGACCGCTCTGCCATCTCTCCGGGTGCAAAATAAGGGCGCTGGATTTGATCTTCCAAAAAAATCTGAAAAATTAGTTTGCACAATCGCCGGAAGGCTTTGCTGTAAAGGGTTTTAAAGAAAAAATATTTTAGCAAACTTGCTGTTCGATATGTTCCGAAGGGCATGTCGAACAAAAGATAAGAGAGGATTTTAAATCCTGCAAACCTAAAAATGGGATATTCGTTTGTTTCACTTTCTCCGCCAAAGTCTCCTCGCAAGCCTTGCCCCGTGGACATCGATTTAGAGAAATTAGAGGAAGGATCATATCGAAAGAGGCATCTAATGGGTCTTATAGTCCTTAAAAACATAACAACATATTGTATCTGCTTATATGGGGCAATGTGTACTAATTCGTGTTATTTGATAGTTTCTCCTGAATTTCTTTATTCTCCTAAACGCAAAGTCCCAGGCATAATCAGAAAGCTCTTCACGGAAACTTTGCGAAGATGATTCTATAAATGGGATTTTCGCCTCTGTTGTTGTTGCACAGTCACGCTGCCGCCGTTGTTGTGTGTGTCGGGCAGGTAAAGGAGCAAAAGCACACCAACAACAAAGTGAACAGGTACACACTAATAGTAAAACCAAATAATCCGTTTGTCGAGGGGCTCGTTTGGTTTTGCATCGACATATGCGCTGCTGTTGGATTTTTTTCTTGTTTCATCCATTGCCGGCGCAACGCGTCTCGCCCGGCGGATAAGTGAGGGTTTTTATCCTAATACAAGTGCAAGAACTTCGTGAGGTAGGAGGAAATGATGGCAAAAGCACTAATGACAAAAGCCATTTAAACACCTCAAGCGGCCTTGTAATATTTACGAAACGGGAATTCGTTTATTTAGAAAATAACATGCCTGTCATTGACTGCTCGATTGTCTAAAATGAGATGAATATTTCGTCGTCTTACTTGTGTTGTTGGTACGCTTTCACACATTTCCTTTGCTGCATACCAACAACGGCGGTCTGCGTAGATGTGCAACAGGATCGATCCTAACTGTGTTCGAAACTAATTTTTAGATTTAAATAAATTGACGATAAGGGTTTGTTATTTTTATTCCGCAACACCAACAACGGCTGAAAAGTAAGAGGAGTAGCTGAAGGGAAATATGGAATTTCATGGTTTAAGAATCAAATTTCTACCAATAAAGATTGGTATAAAGCGTATTCCTCGCTTTTGGGAAAAGAAATGGCGATAAACATAAATACTCCTGCTTACTTAGTAATAAATTTTTTGCAAGGTGAAGAAAAGAATTTTGCGCTTCAAAACAGGAATAACGTGAATTACACTATGCTAAATGTTATGCAGGACATGAATAATAAATATTCGCATGGGAAAGGACATCCACCGTTTAATTTAACTTCTTTTGGAAATAAATAATTTGGACTAATTATGCGTTATATCTTTTTGATACTTTTTGTAAACCTTCTTTTTTTTTCTAAGGTAGCTTTTGGACAAAAAAGAAGGGACTATTATTATAGTTCGAAGGATATTCATGGTATGTTTCATTTAAGTATATTGGATGACAGTATCTTTGAATATAGTATTTACAAGGGCCATGGACTGGGGGATTCTTTTGCATTTGGCAAAATTTTGGAGATAGATGACAAGTATATATTAAGAAGTCAGCTTTCTGATTTTCCGGTAACATTAAAATCTGTAACTAACCACTGTGTAGATACGGCGAAGATTTGGGTAAGGCCAATATTTTACAATGACTCTAGCGTTGAATATTCTGCTTTTCTTGTTATTGATGATGATACATTGCACAAAATCTATGTTCATGGTGAAGACGGCGCTTTGGTCAACAAAAACTTCAGTTCTTTTTCTGTAGAAGTAAAGGATCGATTTTTGACTCAGAGAATAAGTCAACGCCAAATAAAAGGTAACGAGGTGTCGATCCAAATTAATACGCCCTTCATTATTGACTATTTTTTGTACGTAATAAATAATAACTATTTTAAGATTTTGTCTGAAGACAAAATAGAGCTATTTGATCAGGAAAATGAATTTGTATGCACAATGGAAAGTAAGCAACAATCAAAGTGACTTAACCACTGTTTCTCAAGCGTTTAGAAGCGAAAACACATATCAGAAAGAGGATAAGAGAAGTTATCTATCCCCGAAATCGAATGCAATCGCTGGAATGGACGGCCATGACATTAAATCCCAAGATAAGGGGCTGGATCAATTACTACACGAAATACAACAGAGATAAGGCATTAAGGGTATTCTTGTATTTGAATGAACTTATTCGAAAATGGATAAGTAACACATACAAATTAAGAAGTATGGTCAAAGTGTATGATAGGTACAAAGCGCTAGTTAAAGCAAGTCCTGAATTGTTTTATCACTGGAAACTGCGAATAGTACAATGATTGGATAACAAGAGCTGGATGAATTGAGAGATTCACGTCCAGTTCTGTGAGCGACTCGGGCTGAAATGCCCGGGTCTACTCGACTGTGCCGGACAGGTAAGCGAGCGAAAGCACAGACCAATAACAAAGTGTGCAGATACACACTAATAGCAAAATCAAATAAGCCGTTCGTAGAGCGGCTTACTTTTCCGCACAGTCTTCGCAGCAAGAACTTCTCCGCAAAGTCTCCTCCCAGGTCATGCGTGATGGGCAGGGACTTTGCGACATGTGAGGAAACTCATTTTTGCCAGCGGCATCTAATTAATTTCAAAGGCGCTAACATAGCATTCTAGTTGTCGGGTTACGTCTGGCGAATTTACTTATTCTCCTAAACGCAAAGTCCCAGGCATGTGCACAAAGGCCATAATGGAGACTTTGCGAAGAAGTTTCTAATAACTGAGATTTATGTTCAAAGACTTTGCGGAGAAGAAAACGGGAATTCGTTTATTTAGAAAATAACATGCCTTTCATTGACTGTTCGATTATCTAAAATGAGATGAATATTTCGTCGTCTTACTTGTGTTGTTGGTACGCTTTCACACATTTCCTTTGCTGCATACCAACAACAGCGGTCTGTGTAGATGTGCAACAGGATCGCTCCTAAGTGTGTGCGAAACTAATTTTAGATTTAAATAAATTGACGATCAAGGTTTCCTATTTTTATTCCGTAACACCAACAACGGCTGAAAAACAATCGGAGATTAGGATTACACAAATTAATGGAAAGAAAAAATGCAAATTAAAGTAGTATTGATATTCGTTTGCATGCTAGTGATTTTTTCATGCGACAGAAAACTAAAGATGCAAACAATAAATTTGGACAATATCCTTACTGTCCAAGTTCCAAAGAAGGCTAGATTGATTACAAAACAGGGGTTTGATACATACTCATTTGAAATAATAAATTTAAATTCTGAAGTTTCTCTAGAAGGAGAGATTGGTATTGGACCAGCTACACTCTATGAACCAAACCTTCCTGTTTTTGATATGGCATCTAAGCCGTCATTATTAAAGAATTTGAAACGAAAATCAGATTCGACGTTGTTCCTTTTTTCGAATGAAGCAGAAATAGATCAAGAGCTTCGGATTTTTTCAAAACAATACTATATGTACGATACGATAAATGGATTGGTTGTTAAGTTGGTAAAACCTAAAAGGATTGGGACTGGAATTACTGGTGTATATATTCCAAAATTAAAAAATGGACAAAGCTTTTGCATGTATGCTAAGACAACCAATGATGCTCAACAACAGGAAATCTTAGAAATCATCAAAACATTAAGATATGCTGAATAATCCTTCTACTCATTTCAAGAAGACATTTTGTGAAACCCCTTTGACATGAGTTCCGCAAGGCTCTTATGTCTAAGAAATCAACTCCGATTGTATTTGGGGAGTAAAGAGGGCAAAAAGTTTTTTCTTCTTCTCAGATGCTAGGTATCATTCGGTCTGGTAGCATAGCAGTGTTTTTTCAACTGTTGGTGTTGCAAGCCCACGCTGCTGGCATTGTTGTTTGTCGGGCAGGTAAATGAGCTAAAGCACACTAACAACAAACTGTGCAGGTCGATACCAATAGTAAAACCAAATAAGCCTTTTGTCGAGTGGCTTGTTTGGTTTTGCGTCGATATTTGTGCGCTGTTGTATTTTTTTTCTTGTTTCATCCACACCTTACTTGTGTTGTTGGTATGCTTTCACACATTTCCTTTGCTGCATACCAACAATGGCGGTCTGCGTAGAGTGCAACCAGGCCAAACAGAGTCCGAGACTATTTTTAGATTTAAATAAATTGAGCATCAAGTTTCTTATTTTTATTCCATAACACCAACACCAGCTGGAAAAAATGAAAACTCCGTGTCTACTTTTATGGAATAAGGATAATAACGTCCGATGCATCCCTGATAAAAAATCTTTATATACATGTTTTGAGAATGAACTCATAAAATATAACAACTCAATAATTATTGATTCGAACTCGACAATTTTTCTTATTAAGAAGGCTAACAAAATAGGATGGGGGACTTTTTTATGGGGTTACCATCTTTTATATCGGCATAGAATAATCAAAATCGAATTTGATATTGAAAAAAGTTGCGTGTCAACCTTGGAGGATATAAAAAATGTTCTTCAGGAAAAAATTGTAAAAAGCCCAGTGGCAGCTTTATGATCGAATATTTTGGTAGCATCAACAACTTAAAAACTCAAATTAACATGTCTGCAAGCCTAATTGATTTAATCAAGTTATTTAATGAAGACCAATAAACGGGCTAATAAAATAGTTGAAATTCGTTTTTTCTATGCAATGTGAATAGCAAACAAAATGCCTTAGGCCTCTACAAACCGTGTGGTATTGGCTGTGATTTTTTCGTTTTACATCTGCATGTTTCCCTCCCATTGATGTTGCACACTCACGCTGCTGCCGTTGTTGTGTGTGTCGGGCAGGTAAAAGAGCGAAAGCACACCAACAACAAAGTGAAGTCTCCTCACTTAACATGAATCTATCCATCGTTTTAAGTGGTCCACACAACTGTCTCTCCAATGATCTTGGCGATACGATTGCTGGTTTCGTCGTTTAAAAATGATAACCGGCTTTCCACGATAGAGTTAACACGTCTGAACTTAACTTTTGCGAGCCTGTATGTTTCCTCTATCTTCTCTACAGAAAGATAGCCCCTGTATCTTCTATCTCCTGTTATCAGGACTCTTTTTATGTTTTTAAAATTGAGCGATGTAGTAAAAAATACAGATAATTTGCCTTTTTTGGTGGGGACATCAAAAGATACACTTCTCATTGGAACGGATTTTTGCTAATTCTTCAAACGTTATGCCATGGTCAGCATTCTTATGCACATTTAACGCCACATCAACGTATGTGTTAAAATTGGCATGCTGTTTTTAGCATACAT
This sequence comes from Chitinophagaceae bacterium DXS, assembly GCA_030345135.1. Taxonomy (GTDB): domain Bacteria; phylum Bacteroidota; class Bacteroidia; order Chitinophagales; family Chitinophagaceae; genus Danxiaibacter; species Danxiaibacter flavus. The sequence continues at coordinate 3,321,856 of CP128386.1, read as the reverse complement.
GTTCGAATTAGAAGGAGTTGGGATCGAAACGTCTCGTCAGTCCTGGTAAAGCTGTTTGTTTGTATGTTTGCCAATTTCAGCCTTTCCTTTAATATTCGCCAGGCGCACATTGATTCTGTCGATACATTTTTCAACACGCTTCGATAAAAAATTTATTGTTTCAGAAATTACTTTAAGATCATTAATTGATAATTCAAGCTGCTCAAAAGACGGAAGCATTGATAATGGCAGTTGCGGAGTCATAATCTAACATTTTAAGGTTATGGAAATAATCTAAAATGGTAAATAGAGAACAGGTATTGTTACTCCCGACTTGCAACGATTTTAAAATGAACTGGATTTGCTATTGTAGATTAGACAACAAGGTATGCTTTATTTCGCACAACGCAGTTAAAATGTTTGCTCCTGCTGGCACAAATGATCCTGCTTAGTTAGTCGGGCCTTTTGTGTCGCCATTTTCGTCCAACAAATGGAAGCCTCCGATTAGTGAGACACATATCGTAGCCAATATGACCGTAATTTCTGTCCCGGTTAAAGATCCTAATTTAACCACAGTAGTTATCAATGCAATGCAGGCTAAGCCAATCAGGGCAACGCTTATTTTTATTTTCATAGGTTTTTTTGCGGGTATGCTAACAGTTAAAACCAGAGTAATGTAAGAAAAAATCACAGTTAGTTCACTTTGGATGGTTTATCTATTATCAAAAAAATGAAGATAATTCAATATTTGTCTACAGAAACAGAAGAATGATCAATCCGGATTCATTGTTGTTTCCTTAAGAGGTTACAAAAAGCAATGCAAGCCTGAATCAGGTACTTCGTACTTCGTAAATCGTACTTGATAAATGTTAGTGTTTATTAAGGAAACGGCATTGAATCCGGATTGAGGTTTTCGATTAATATAAAATGCCGATAAAATAAAAGGTCAGGCAAATATTACTCTGCCCGACCTTTTATGTTTTGCATTTTATTTTACAAACCTTTTAATGCATCAAGTCTTTCCCAACGGCTTTGTACAGCTGCCTTGGAAGCATCAAGTGCTTCTTCTGCTTTTTCGGGAGAACTGTTCTTGACAAACGAGAAGCGGTTTTCGTTATACAGGAAGTTATCCAAAGCAACACTCGGCTCTTTATTGTCCAGCATAAATCTTTGTCCCTTTTCCTTCAAAGGATTGTAGCGGAACAAAGGCCAGTAACCGGATTTAACAGCCAGGTTTTGTTGCTCAATGCCGTGGGCCATATCATAACCATGCGCAATGCAATGGCTATATGCAATAATAATAGAAGGTCCCGGAAAAGCTTCTGCTTCCAGTATGGTTTTTAATGCATGTACATCATTTGCGCCCATAGCAATTTCGGCAACGTAGGCCGTACCATGTGCTATTGCCTGCATGGCAAGATCCTTTTTACCTGTTGTTTTTCCTTTTATGGAAAATTTGGCACTTGCTCCAGTAGGTGTTGACTTTGACTTCTGCCCGCCGGTATTGGAATATACTTCAGTATCTAATACAAGAATATTCACATTTTCGCCAGTGGATAATACATGGTCCAGGCCGCTGAAACCGATGTCATACGCCCATCCGTCACCGCCTACGATCCATAGGGATTTGCGTTGCAGGAAGTCGGCAATGTGCAGCAATTGACTGGCCAAAGGATTTGTAAGTGTTCTTAAACGGTCTTTTAATTTGTTTACATCCTGGCGTTGCTGTATCAGCTGGGTTTCCTCATTCTCATGATTATTTAAAATGGCGTTTGCCAGTTCTTCACCCACTTCCGCGGCTAATTGAGTCAGCAAGTTCTTAGCGAAATCTCTTTTTTGGTCAGCTGCCAGTTTAATGCCTAATCCAAATTCAGCATTGTCTTCAAACAAGGAGTTAGCCCAGGCCGGCCCACAGCCTTCATGGTTTTTAGCCCAGGGTGTAGTAGGCAGATTTCCTCCGTAAATTGAAGAGCATCCTGTAGCATTTGCTACCAACATGCGATCACCGAACAACTGCGTAAGTAGTTTAAGGTAAGGTGTTTCACCGCATCCGCTGCAGGCTCCGGAAAATTCAAATAATGGTTCCAATAGTTGTGATCCTTTTACCGTATTACGATTAACCCTGGTGCGGTCAATATCCGGTATTGAAAGGAAGAATTCCCAGTTTTGCTTTTCTGTCTCTTTCAACGGAATTACGTCTTGCATATTTACAGCCTTATGCCCCGGTTGTGTTTTACTTTCTACCGGGCACGCTTCGTAGCATAAGTTGCAACCGGTACAGTCTTCAACAGAAACCTGCAATGTATAAGCTTCCTGGTCTTTTAAAAACTCTTTACCTATTGGTGCGACATGTTTAAAAGCATCAGGAGCATTGTTCAGCAACTCTTTATTATAAACTTTAGGACGAATAGCTGCATGAGGGCATACAAAAAAACATTTGCCGCATTGGGAGCAAAGCGATGGATCCCAAACGGGAACCTGGTCCGCAATATTTCTTTTTTCAATCTTGGTAGTAGCTGAGGGATAAGTACCATCAGCCGGAAATGCACTCACCGGCAGTTCGTCACCCATTCCTGCAATAACTTTTGTGAGTATGTTCTTTACAAAATCAGAAGCATTTTCTACGGCAAGGCCTTCTATTTCTTTATTGCCTGGTTTATAACCGTTATAGTCAACTTCAAAAAGATTTGCCAGTGTTTTATCTATAGCATCAAAATTTTTCTGTACTACAGCCTCACCCTTGCGGCTATACGATTTTCTTATACTTTTCTTAATGTAAGCAATAGCTTCATTCTTAGGCATGATATTGCTGATAGCAAAGAAGCAGGTTTGCAAAATGGAATTAATGCGCGATCCCATACCTGTTTCCCTTGCCACCTTAGAGGCATTGATTATGTAGAATTTCAATTCTTTTTCGATAATTTCCTTTTGCACTTTCTGCGGAAGTTGCTTCCATGTTTCCTCTTTATCATAAGGCGAATTGAGCAACAATGTAGCGCCATGCTCTGCATCTTTCAGTACATCAAATTTTTCAAGAAAATGAAAGTGATGGCAGGCGATGAAATTTGCTGAGTTAATCAGGTATGTGGAGTGAATAGGCTTGTTGCTAAAACGAAGGTGAGATGTTGTTAAGGAACCTGATTTTTTGGAGTCATATACAAAATAGGCCTGCACATGATTGTCAGTAACATCCCCGATAATTTTGATGGTATTTTTATTGGCGCTGACAGTGCCATCGGCACCAAGCCCAAAGAACAATCCCCGGAAAAGATGCTGATTTTCCAAAGAGAAACTTTTATCATAATCAAGACTGGTAAAAGTCACATCATCATTAATACCTACGGTAAATTGTTTTTTGGGATTTTGTTGATCCAGTTCATCAAAAATACTTTTCACCATACCCGGACTAAACTCTTTGGAGCCAAGTCCATAGCGACCTCCAATAATCACAGGTGTACCATGTTCCCATTGTGCATGTATAGCATTTACAACATCCATGAACAGCGGCTCACCAATAGCTCCGTTTTCCTTACAGCGATCCAGCACTGCAATTTTTTTGACTGTTTCAGGCAGCGCATTTAAAAAATGTGTCACCGAGAAAGGACGGTAAAGATGTATTTGCAGGCAACCTGTTTTTTTACCGCGATTATTCAGATAGTTTACGGTTTCTTCTACAGCGCCGCCGCCTGAACCCATAATGATAATAACACTTTCTGCCTGAGGGTCGCCGTAATATTCAAATAATTTATAAGAGCGGCCCGTAAGCGAAGCAAATTGCTTCATCGTATCTTCTACAATGCCGGGAACATTCTGGTAGTATTGGTTTGCAGCTTCCCTGCCCTGGAAAAACACATCAGGATTTTGTGCCGTACCCCTGATAAAGGGGTTAGAAGGATTAAGCGAACGGTTTCTGTGTCTTATAACATCTTCTTCATTTATCATTTGCCTGATGATATCATCAGGCAGAATGTCCACTTCATTAATTTCATGAGAAGTGCGGAAGCCGTCAAATATATTTAAAAAGGGAACGCTTGAACGCAAAGAAGCTGTTGTGGCAATCATGGCCATATCATGCGCCTGCTGCGGATTTGCGCCAAACAGTTGTGCGAAGCCAGTAGAACGAACTGCCATCACATCGCTGTGATCGCCAAAAATGGACAAGGCATGCGTGGCCAATGCTCTTGCCGCTATATGAAAAACTGTAGGCGTTAACTCACCTGCAATTTTATACATGTTGGGAATCATTAACAACAATCCTTGTGAGCAGGTAAATGTTGTAGCTAAAACGCCACCTTGCAGCGCGCCATGGAGAGCGCCGGCTGCTCCGGCCTCGCTTTGCATTTCAATTACTTTGGGTATCTGTCCGTAAATATTGGTTCTGCCATTACTGCTCCATTCATCGCTCCATTCACCCATAGCGGATGATGGGGTAATAGGATAAATAGCACATACTTCACTGCACTTATACGCAACATAAGCAGCAGCTTCATTGCCATCCATTATGGATAGTTTCTTTTTTGTTGATAAAGTATCAACCCCCTGCGAATCTAAAATAGGATGCATAATGATTTGTGATTTGAATTTTAGGCAAGCTATTTAGAGCTGGAATTTTAAAAACTGATGAATGTCAGCGATAAACATAACTTTTATCATATACTACTTCCAAAAATCAGGGTTCCTTTATCAAAACAAAAAATAATCATTCCTAAACATTTATCACTCATGGCTATTAAAATAACCGAAGATTGTATCAATTGTGGTGCCTGCGAACCAGAATGTCCTAATAATGCGATTTATGAAGCAGGTGCTGAATGGACCATCGCCGACGGCACAACGATAAAAGGCAGCATCACACGTAAAAACGGAACAACAATACAGGTAGATGAGCGACAAGCACCAATTTCAACAGACACCTATTATATTGTGTTCGACAAATGTACTGAATGCCAGGGATTTCATGAAGAGCCCCAGTGCGCTTCCGTTTGTCCGGTAGATTGTTGTGTATCGGATGAAAACTACGCCGAAACGGTGGAACAATTGCTAGCTAAAAAAGAATTACTGCACGCCTGAAAACCTTTTCAATTGAATACTTTTTGTGCCTGCTGCAAAATTTTATGACACCTTTTCATTAAGAACAATCACTCCATTTGTTTTTGATCGAAGCTGATGGTAATCATAAAAATCCAAATAATCCAAACGATTTCTTCATATGGAAGCTTCAGAAAGAGGAATAAAGAAAAGTGTTTCGATAAAAGAGATGGATCAAGTTGTTGTCCGCTTTGCCGGAGACTCCGGCGATGGTATGCAGCTAACCGGCATGCAGTTTACAGATACTGCCGCATGGTTTGGAAATGATCTGAGTACCTTTCCTGATTTTCCATCCGAAATACGTGCCCCAATAGGCACAGTGGCAGGTGTTTCAGGCTTTCAGATTAATTTTGGAAGTACTGAGATCTATACACCCGGCGACAAATATGATGTACTTGTGGCAATGAATGCTGCTGCATTAAAAGTTGATTTGCCCCGTTTAAAAAAAGGCGGCGTTATCATTGCCAACATACAAGGGTTCGATCATAAAAATTTATCGCTTGCCAAATATCCGGAGGGTATCGATCCGCTGGAAGGTAGCATAACAGATAATTATATAGTACACAAGGTAGATATTACAAGACTCACCAAAGAATGTTTGGCAGATCAGGGGCTGGGTGTTAAGGAAGTAGAGCGTTCCAAAAATATGTTTGTACTCGGTCTACTATTCTGGATGTTTGATAAACCGCTGGACTATACCTTGAGTTTCATCAAAGAAAAGTTTGGTAAAAAGCCTGAGATAGCAAACGCCAACGCCAAAGCGTTACAAGCGGGATGGAACTACGGTGAGAATACAGAGATTTTTGTTACACAATACAAGGTGGCTGCGGCAAAGTTGCCTGCGGGTACGTATCGTAACATAACAGGCAATCATGCCACAGCCATAGGCTTGATAGCAGCATCTGAAAAATCAGGATTGCCGTTGTTTTTGGGTTCTTATCCCATTACTCCTGCAACGGATATTTTGCAGGAGCTTTCAAAATACAAAGCCGACGGTGTAAAAACGTTCCAGGCCGAGGATGAAATTGCAGGTATCTGTTCGGCCATTGGAGCATCATACGCAGGCCATCTTGCCGTCACCACCACTTCTGGTCCGGGAATGTCTTTAAAAACAGAAGCCTTGGGTCTCGCCACCATGTTAGAGCAGCCTTTGGTAGTAATAGATGTTCAGCGCGGAGGGCCTTCCACGGGTTTGCCTACTAAAACAGAGCAAGCTGATCTATTAATGGCTATGCATGGCCGTCATGGCGAAGCACCTGTAATAGTGATGGCTGCATCATCGCCTTCTGATTGTTTTGAGACTGTGTTCGAAGCATGTAAGCTCTCAGTGGAACATATGACGCCAGTTATATTTTTAAGTGATGGCTATATAGCCAATGGCTCAGAACCATGGAAATTTCCTAAAGCTTCTGAAGTGAGAAATATCATGGTTTCGTTTTTGGATAGGCCCAACGGAGAAGATGGATCGTTGCAGCCATATAAACGAAATGAAAACCTGGTGCGTCCCTGGATCAAACCCGGCACCAAAGGGCTTGTTCATCGTATAGGCGGCCTGGAAAAACAGGATGGTACGGGGAACGTTTGTTACGAACCGGCTAATCATGAAACCATGATCCGGCTGAGGGCGGAGAAAGTAAAAAAAATCGCGGACAACCTTCCTTTAGCACAGCCCGAAACCGGCAATACAAATGCTAAACTATTGGTATTAGGTTGGGGATCTACTTACGGGGCTATTAAAACAGCTGTAAAGGAATTGCTCACAGAAGGTTATGATATTGCTCATGTTCATCTGCGTTATATTAATCCATTTCCCAGGAACTTAGGTGAGTTGCTGAATGGCTTCGACAAGGTTTTAATTCCGGAAATGAATTGCGGACAATTGTTACAACTGATCAGGGCAAAATACCTGGTTCCGGCAACCGGTTTTTCCAAAGTGCAGGGAATGCCTTTTACCACAGTTGAGATGAAGGAAAAAATACTTAAAACCTTAAAATCAGCGTAAATGGAAACGATTGCTACAAATGAAAAAATAAAGCTCACACCTAAAGATTTTGCGCCGGAAGCGGATGTGAAATGGTGTCCCGGTTGCGGCGATTATTCTATTTTAAAACAAGTACAAACCATCTTTCCTGATCTGGGTGTGCCGAAAGAAAATTTTGTTTTTATTTCCGGAATAGGTTGTTCATCACGTTTCACTTATTATATGGATACCTATGGTATGCACTCTATTCACGGCCGTGCTGCCGCCATTGCGTCAGGTGTAAAAGCTGCCAATCCGGAGTTAAGCGTATGGGTAATTTCCGGTGATGGTGATTCATTATCTATTGGCGGAAACCATTTCATTCATTTGATGAGGAAGAATTTTGACATAAACTACCTGATGTTCAATAATCAGATCTACAGCCTCACCAAAGGACAATACTCACCCACTTCGGAAAAAGGAAAAATAACAAAGACCTCTCCTTATGGGTCCATTGAAGAACCCTTCAATTCAATAGAGCTGGCATTAAGTGCTAAAGCATCTTTTGTAGCCCGCACACTGGACCGGGATCCTAAACATATGCAAAGCATTTTGAAGAAAGCGCATGCACATAAAGGAACTTCTTTTGTGGAAGTGTATCAAAATTGCCCGGTGTTTAACGATGGGGCTTTCTTTGCGTTCTCAGATAAGGAAACTAAAAATGAAGAAGCAATCCGGTTAGAACATGGCAAGCCGCTTTTGTTTGGAAACAATGATGAGAAAGGGATCAAACTGGATGGACTGACTCCTGTAATTGTAAACTTACAGGAGCAAAACATAAGTGTTGATGATTTGTGGATCCACGACGAAAACGATAAAACAAAAGCAATTTTCATTTCAAGATTTTTTGATACAACATTTAACGACGTCGCTTTCCCCCGGCCGTTTGGTGTAATTTATTCACAGGAAAGGCCGGTGTATGAAGAAATTCTTTCGGCCCAGATTGAAGCCCTGAATGCCTCTAAAGGACGAATGTCTTTAGACAGAATATTGTCAGGAGAAAAAACCTGGACAATATTATGATGAAGAAATAAGGGGGAGGAGGAGATATTGTTGAATAAACAATTTATCCGTGTTGTGAATAGTGAAGATGACGGTTGTGTGTGACGCTGATCTTACAACTTGAAACGTAAAACATACATCAGATAAAGTAAATATATGGGCGCTTTTTCACTAATAGTATTAACAATCGCAGCGATAGCTTTCTCAGCGGGCGGCATTTTGGCTGGTAAATTATTTACGAAAGGGAGCAGGAACGCACAGAAAGGCCAGCCATATGAATGCGGTATTCCTACACAAACTTCACCGTGGCACCAGTTTAATGTGGGGTATTATTTGTTTGCACTGCTGTTCCTCATTTTTGATGTGGAAATGGTGTTCATGTATCCCTGGGCAGTAGTAGTAAAAAAAGTAGGGATAACTGCATTGTTTGAAATACTCATTTTCATTTTTATTTTATTTATGGGCTTTCTGTACGCCCACAAAAAAGGAGCGTTGAAATGGATGTAACAGAATTAACAGCAGAGCCACAGGCTAAACAGCAGGAAGACTTTCCTGGTCGTGTGATTGTTACTCCGGGTGGCGGTATAATAGCTTCCACCATTCAGGATGTGATCAACTGGGCCCGTTCAAACTCATTGTGGCCACTCACTTTCGCTACCAGTTGCTGTGGCATTGAAATGATGAGTGTGGCATCTTCCAAATACGATTTTTCACGGTTTGGCTTTGAAGTTGCGAGAGCTTCACCCCGTCAGGCAGATGTTATCATTGTAGCCGGTACTATCGTTCAAAAGATGGCGCCGGTACTAAAGCGGTTGTATGACCAAATGGCCGATCCCAAATACGTTATAGCAATGGGTGCCTGCGCCATTAGCGGCGGTCCGTTCTTTTACAATACCTATTCTGTAGTAAAAGGCGCAGACCATGTGATACCAGTTGATGTATATATACCGGGCTGTCCTCCCCGTCCTGAAGCCTTGCTTCATGCGTTGATCACATTACAGGGAAAAATAAAAAGCGGATTGACAAGAGAACAAATAAAAGCAAATCCAATTCAGCTATGACAAACGAAGTAATAAAAGAGTTGGTTTCCGGCCCCCTGCCTTCCGCAACCTTTGATGAAAGCGGGGAATGGCTTACCATTCAGATTGATGCGGCACAATGGAAGCAGCTGGCAACATTGCTGTATAATGCGCCTTATCATTTCGATTATTTGTTTTGCCTGACCTGTGTAGACTGGAAAACACATTTTACAACAGTGTATCATCTAACATCTACCTGCCACAGGCAGGCAATAGTTGTCAAAGCAAAAGTTGACAGAAACGACCCGCAGATAGAAACTGTTTCTGATATATGGAAAACCGCAGACTTTCATGAACGGGAAGTATTTGACTTATTTGGTGTACGGTTTATAAATCATTCTGATCTAAGACGATTAATCTTAACAGAAGACTTCGAAGGTTATCCATTGCGTAAAGACTTTGAGGACCCTGTTAACATGATAAAATTATAAAGCTTCATTCCCGCAAGCGGGACACACATGAGCCATTATGTATACAGAAACACAGATTGTTAATAATAGTGACGACGAATTGGTTGTAAATGTAGGCCCCCAGCATCCCGCTACACATGGCGTGTTGCACCTCGTGATTACACTGCAGGGAGAGACGATAAAAAAGGTTGAACCGCATCTGGGTTATATCCATCGCTCTATTGAAAAAATGTGTGAAAGCCTTACCTACAGGCAATTTATTTATGCCACCAGCCGCATGGATTACCTTTCTGCCCACATCAACAATCACGCATGTGCATTAACGGTAGAAAAGGGTTTACAAATAGAAGTGCCGCAAAGAGCGCAGTATATACGTGTTATTATGGATGAGCTTACACGTATAGCCTCACACGAATTGTGGTGGGGTGCCATGGCTATGGATCTGGGCGCCTTTACACCTTTCTTTTATGCTTTCAGGGAGCGTGAAATGATCACCGAAATAATGGAAGAAACCTGTGGTGCACGACTCACCATGAATTACATGGTACCCGGTGGAGTGATGACAGATCTTCATCCTGATTTTCAAAAAAAGGTTAAGGCGTTTATTCAACTCTTCAGGTCGAAAATCGATGAATATGATGAGTTGGTGACAGGCAACATTATTTTCCAGAATCGCATGAAGGGAGTAGGTTATTTATCCAAAGAAGATGCCATATCCTACGGTTGTACCGGAGCCGTCGCCAGGGCCAGCGGCGTATCCTGCGATATTAGAAAACTATATCCTTACGACGTATATGACAAAGTAGCCTTTGATGAAATTTTAGAAACGGAAGGCGATTCGTTTGCCCGGTATATGATACGCATGCGGGAAATGAAAGAATCGATAAAGATGATCGAACAGTTGATTGACAACATTCCCGAAGGTGATTACCAGGCAAAGACCAAGGCTGTATTAAAATTGCCGAAAGGTGATTTCTACACAAGGGTAGAAACAGCCAGGGGCGAGCTGGGCGTCTACATTGTAAGCGAAGGCGCTACAACGCCTTACAGGATTAAGTTCCGCTCACCGGGCTTCTCCAATCTTTCCGCTTTGGATCAAATGGCGAGAGGTGGCAAATTGGGTGACCTGATGGCAACAATGGGAACACTGGATTTGGTAATACCCGATATTGACAGATAATTTTTTAAAGTAAAAAAGCAAAAGTAAAAAGTAAAAAAAAGCAGCCTGGCTAGTATTGAGTCGTTTGTTGCTTGAGAGAAATATCAACAGAACTGCCTCTTGCAGTTTTTTGACTTTTTAATTTTTCCTTTTGACTTACTAATAACTCACAACTTCTATGTACAGTTTGCACGCCATAACAAATTCCGTTCAAAACTGGCTGAACGCCAGGTTAAGCTCCACATGGGTTTTGATAATAGAAAGCCTTATTGTAATTGTATTAGCCATTGCTTTATTTGCTGCTTTAGGTTTAATACTGGTTTGGCTTGAAAGAAAAGTGGCAGCACACATGCAAATTCGTCTCGGGCCCAATCGCCTGGGGCCGGCAGGTATTTTTCAGACGTCGGCCGATACACTGAAGCTGATTTTGAAAGAAGGATTAACACCCGATGGCGCCGATAAATTCCTGTTCAACTTCGCACCGTTTGTAGTAATGATCGTCGCCATGCTGTTGCTTGCTCCCATTGCCTTTGCCAATGGCTTTCAAATCTGGAACATAAATATTGGTGTGCTATATATATCCGCCATTTCCTCACTATCTGTAATAGGTATTCTGATAGCAGGATGGGCAAGCAACAACAAATATTCATTGCTTGGTGCCATGCGTAGCGGTGCGCAGATTGTAAGTTACGAGCTTTCGGCAGGACTCTCCATTCTCACGATTGTTGTACTTACAGGCAGCCTGCAAATGACAGATATTGTTCAGGCCCAGCAAAACGGCTGGTGGATATTTAAGGGACATATACCCGTCATTATAGCATTCATCATATTTATAATTGCAGCAACCGCCGAAACAAACAGGGCGCCATTCGATTTGGCAGAGGCGGAGTCCGAGCTTACGGCAGGTTTTCATACCGAGTACTCCGGAATGAAGTTCGCATTGTTTTTCCTGGCTGAGTACATTAATATATTTATTGTGTGTGCCATTGGAGCCACGCTTTTCCTCGGTGGCTGGATGCCTTTTCACATGGGCAACTGGACACAGTTTAACCATGTTATGGATTTTATACCATCATCCATTTGGTTCTTTGGAAAAACCTTCTTTTTGATTTTTCTGATCATGTGGTTCCGGTGGACATTTCCAAGATTGCGGGTTGACCAATTGTTAAACCTGGAATGGAAGTATTTGTTGCCTGTCAGTCTTTTCAATTTGCTGTTGGTAACGCTTATCGCCATTATGAACTGGCATTTTTAAAACCAGGAATTAACAGGTATTATTCACTTAGTGTGAGGGGTATCTATAAAATATTTAAACGCTAACAATGTTTATTAAAGAATACATATCGGAAATCGCAAAAGCCACAAAATCGCTGTGGACCGGGATGAAGCTCACCGGGCATTATTTTGTGCGGCCGAAAACAGTTATTACGCAGCAATATCCTGATAACCGCGATACACTAAAAATGGCGGACCGGTTTCGTGGTGAAGTCACAATGCCGCATGATGAAAATAATCAGCATGCCTGCACCGGCTGTACAGCTTGCGAGCTCGCCTGCCCCAATGCGACCATTAAAGTGATTACAAAATTTGAACTGACGCCGGAAAACAAAAAGAAAAAAGCGCTGGACACTTTCGTCTATCACCTGGATATGTGTACACTCTGCGGCTTATGCGTGGATGCATGCCCCTCCGGCGCTATTCAGATGGGGCAAAATTTTGAGCATAGTGTTTACGACCGCAGCACGTTAACAAAAAAATTAAATAAACCCGGTTCAAAAATCAGGGAGGGAGTTGAATAATGGATACTTCTGCAATCATATTTTATGCTATCGCTGCTTTTACACTCGTAATGGGTTTGATGGCAGTAACATCATCAAAAATTTTTCGATCTGCCATTTGGCTTTTACTGTCAATGGTGGGTATTGCCGCACTTTATTTTTGGATGCAGGTAGAATTTATTGCCGCTGTTCAAATTATCGTATATGTCGGCGGCATTGTTGTTTTAATCATTTTTTCCATTTTCCTTACACAGCAGGCGGGTACAAAAATGCCCGGGCCATCGCTAAAGCGCATCATTGCCTCTGCACTAGCAGCGCTTTTTGGGCTCACTTTTTCTTTTAACCTTATTAACCATTATGGTTTTAGCAGTGCCGCTTCGCAACCTTTCAGCCTGTCAGTAAGTGATATAGGTGTACAAATGCTAAGCACAACGGAACATGGTTATATCCTGCCTTTTGAAGTAGTAAGTCTGCTGCTCTTATCCGCGATGGTTGGCTGTATTGTGATCGCCCTAAAACCACCAAAAGAGAATGTAGAAAGGACCGTAGCAGCACCGGAAAATATAACTGTAAATATCACCGAGCCAGAAGAAGAAAATGTAAACGTCAATATTCGTGAACCATTAATTATAACGGAGGTTTAAATGAGCACGGTACCACTGACTCATATTTTATTTGTAAGCACGGCTTTGTTCTTTATAGGAATGTACGGCTTGTTTACACGCCGCAATATGATCACCATGCTGATGTCGGTCGAATTGATATTAAACAGCGTGAACATCAATTTTGTTGCATTTAATAAATATCTGTATCCGCAAAAAGCGGATGGTATATTCTTTACCATATTCATCATAACAATTGCTGCTGCAGAAGCGGCCGTGGCTATCGCTATCATTATTAATTTATACAGGACCCACAAATCCATTGATGTAGATGACGCAACGGAACTTAAATGGTAACGATTAAATGTCAATGGTTTTATTTATAAAAAATTAAAACAAAGTCCCGTTTCCTTTGTGAAAGAACGGGTGAGGCTTATGAACTATCAACAATATCTTTTACCGGTTCTCTTGCTTCCGCTGGCGTGTTTTTTATTGCTTGGGCTGTTTGGAAAAAAACATTTAAAAAATGCGTCCGGTGTTATCGGTACGGCATCCATGTTTGCTGTTACAATAATTTCGGTATTGGTAGCCGGCCGGTATTTTTTTGCGGACGGGAAAGTGGATGGCGTTTATCAGCACCTTATTGCCTATAAATACAACTGGCTGGCATTTTCGCCAACACTGTCTATTGATATGGGTGCCATTGTTGACCCTATATCAATGATGATGATAGTAGTGGTTAGTTTTATATCTCTCATGGTACACATATTCAGTCTTGGATATATGAAGGGAGAAGAACGTTTTACTACTTACTATGCATATCTTTCATTGTTCACCTTCTCTATGTTAGGGTTAGTGCTTTCATCCAATATTTTCCAGATGTATATTTTCTGGGAGTTAGTGGGTGTTTCCTCATTCCTCTTAATTGGTTTCTATTATAATAAACCTTCCGCAGTTGTCGCTTCAAAAAAAGCATTTATGGTTACCCGCTTTGCCGACTTCGGATTTTTAATAGGCATCCTGGTACTAAGTTTTTATGGAGGTACGTTGGATTTTAATGCGCTCATTCAACGACTCACGGCACCTCAATCCGGTGAATTTGTAAGCATTACAACAGCATCTTTTCTTGGTATATCCATGCTTACGTGGGGATTATGCCTCGTGTTTGTAGGCGGCGCGGGAAAATCGGCTATGTTTCCACTGCACATCTGGCTGCCGGATGCTATGGAGGGGCCAACGCCCGTATCTGCATTAATACATGCGGCGACAATGGTGGTAGCCGGTGTTTATCTCGTAGCAAGATTGTTTCCTGTTTTCGCCATTGATGTACCGGCTTTACAAATTGTTACATGGGTAGGTGCTATATCAGCCCTGGTTGCCGCAATTATTGCCTGCACACAAACCGATATCAAACGGGTACTCGCATACTCTACCATGTCGCAAATCGGCTACATGATGTTCGCCCTGGGCATATCGCGTTATGGTGGTGAAAACGGATTGGGCTATACAGCATCTCTGTTTCACTTATTTACACACGCGTTCTTCAAATCGCTATTGTTCCTGGGTGCAGGGGTAATTATCCATTTTGTCCATAGCAACGATCTAAAAGATATGGGTGGCCTGCGCAAGCTTATGCCTGTAACACATATTGCATTCCTGGTGGCCTGCCTTGCCATTGCAGGTGTGCCGCCGTTTGCGGGTTTTTTCAGCAAGGAAGAAATCCTTACAGCCTCATTCCATTCCAATAAAATTATTTATGCCATTGCGTTGTTCACCGCAGTACTTACGGCATTTTATATGTTCCGTTTATATTTTTCAATTTTCTGGAGAAAAGAAGCTACCGTACATGGCACGCATAATGCAGATGGAACGGCTTCCATGAAGATTCCATTGATTGTTTTAATGATCTGCTCCGTAGGCGCAGGCCTTGTTCCAATTACCAAAATGGTGACTTCAGACGGTGTGCCGCTGGAAACACACATGGATGTATTATTTTCTCTTGTGCCCATTGTGCTCGTGTTGTTTGCTATATTTTTTGCTGCACGCATGTATAAAAAAGAAAACGGATCTGCCGGTAAAATGGCGGTGGCTTTTGGCAGCTTTTACAAAGCAGCAACAAAGAAATTTTATGTTGATGAAATTTATCTTTTCATCACCCGCAAAGTTATTTTCAATTTGATTGGCCGGCCGGCCGCCTGGATTGACAGGAATATAATCGATGCTTTTGTAAATGGAGTGGCTGCAACTACAGCTAGAATCTCTGGTCTTATTAAAGGGTTGCAATCGGGCAAGGTACAAACATACGCCTTGTACTTTTTCTCAGGTATTGCAGGATTGGCTGTTTTATTTATTTATCTCTGGAAATAATTAGTCATATGAATCTAACACTTCTTATCATAGTGCCTTTTCTCACCGCAATTGCTGTTCTTTTTTGCAAAGGATTAAAGCAGGTAAGAACGGTATCGCTGGCAGGTGCCGCGGTACAATTGGCATTGGTCGTATTTCTGCTCATAGCATACTGGCAACAGCATACTTCAGGCGGTAGTCAGTTTTTGTTTGAATCGAATGTTATGTGGTTTAAGCCACTTAATATTAATTATCATGTGGGCATTGATGGTATATCACTTGCTATGATTACGCTCACCGCTTTGGTGGTTCTTGCCGGAACACTTGTTTCGTGGAGCACGGAGAAGCTGAGTAAAGAATTTTTCTTTTTACTGGCACTACTAAGCATGGGGGCTTATGGCTTCTTTATTTCGCTTGATCTGTTTACCATGTTCTTCTTTTTGGAAGTAGCCGTTGTTCCCAAGTTTTTGCTGATCGGCATTTGGGGAAGCGGAAAAAAAGAATACAGCGCCATGAAGCTGGCATTAATGCTCATGGCCGG
Source organism: Chitinophagaceae bacterium DXS (assembly GCA_030345135.1). Taxonomy (GTDB): domain Bacteria; phylum Bacteroidota; class Bacteroidia; order Chitinophagales; family Chitinophagaceae; genus Danxiaibacter; species Danxiaibacter flavus. The sequence continues at coordinate 3,305,852 of CP128386.1, read as the reverse complement.
GTCTGCACTGGTATTTGTCGGGCTTGCAGGCATTTATTTTCAGGCAAACTCATTTGACGTTATACAAATTGCGGGGATGCATATTCCGTTATCCGTTCAAAAAACATTTTTTCCTTTTGCATTTATCGGCTTCGGCATTTTTACGGCGCTGTTTCCGTTTCACACATGGGTGCCTGATGGTCACTCCTCCGCACCAACGGCAGCCTCCATGTTTTTAGCAGGTATATCCATGAAGCTGGGCGGATACGGGTGCTTACGTGTGGCTACATATTTAATGCCCGATGCGGCACATAGCTATGCATGGATAATTATTCTACTGGCAACTATCGCAATTATATACGGAGCCTTTGCGACGATGATGCAAACGGATTTGAAATACATCAATGCCTATTCTTCTGTAAGCCACTGTGGTTTTGTACTGCTCGGTATTGGTATGCTTACGAAAACATCTGTTAATGGTGCCGTATTGCAAATGGTGTCGCACGGTTTAATGACGGCTCTTTTCTTCGCTGCCATTGGTATGATTTACAGCCGTACACATACAAGACAGATAGCGCAATTAGGCGGGCTGCTGAAGGTTACGCCGTTTATTTCTACCGTGTTTACAATTGCAGGTTTATGCTCACTGGGACTTCCCGGATTCAGCGGCTTTGTAGCCGAAATGACTGTATTTATGGGTTCCTGGCAAAATCCTGATGCCTGGTATCGTTTTGCTACTATTTTGGCCTGCGCCTCCATCGTGGTTACGGCAGTTTATATATTAAGAGCAACCGGAAGATCAATTATGGGGCCTTTGAATGCATCATACAATCAACTAACCGATGCATCATGGAATGAGAAGCTGGCTGCAGGTGTGTTGATCACAGGGATTGTAATAATGGGTGTTGCTCCTTTTTTAATTACGAAGCTGATAGCACCTTCAACAGATGTTATTATGAATAAGGTATTGACGATGGTAAAATAGCAGTATGTGATGCTGTTATTACGGGGACGGGCAGGCAACGGCCGCTTAATAGCACCGTGCCGCCGGGGTTCAGAAAAAATAAGAACTAATCAACATAAACGAGCAAACAATGTGGACTGATTTTTTGATACTCATGAAACAGGAAATGGCTGTAATCGCCATGATTTTTATACTACTGTTTATGAAACTGGGAAGAGACAGAAGCAACGAAAGTTTTATGAACACAATGAATGTGTTGTTGCTGCTGAATTTGATTCTGGGTTTTGTATTCAATCATGAGGGAATATTGTTTAATGAAATGTTTCGAACCAGCAGGCTGATAGCATTTGAAAAAAATATTCTCAACCTGGCGATGCTGATCATTTCGTTGCAGTCCTACTCATGGCTCAAAACGAATAAGCATGTGCCGGAGTTTTATATTTTAATGCTCTCGTCATTGTTGGGAATGTTCTTTATGATTTCTTCGGGCAACCTTCTTATGTTCTACCTGGGTTTGGAAATGTCAACTATTCCATTAGCGGCAGCGGCCAATTTTGATTTGACAAAGCGGCGTTCATCAGAAGGGGCCATGAAACTGATCTTTTCATCTGCTTTTTCGTCAGCATGTTTGTTGTTTGGAATTTCCATGCTGTATGGTACCACCGGCACATTGGTATTTTCTGAACTGCCACACCTGATAAACAACAATCCGCTACAACTATTCGCTTTCATATTAATTATTGCCGGATTTGCTTTTAAAATATCGGTGGTGCCATTTCACCTGTGGACAGCTGATGTATATGAAGGCGCCCCGGTTGCGGTAACTTCATTTTTATCTGTGGTATCAAAAGGAGCGGTACTGTTTGCATTTGTCTCGGTGCTGTATACTGTATTCAGCCCGCTGGCAAAAGTATGGTATAATATGTTGTTCATCTTGTCGTTGCTCACGATAATTACAGGTAATCTGTTTGCAATAAGGCAGGAAAATTTCAAGCGCTTTCTTGCTTTTTCGTCCATTGCACAGGTAGGTTTTATACTGGTAGGTATTTCCCGAAGCTCCGATATTTCAACTACCTCGGTTATATACTTTGTACTGATCTATGTTTTCTCCAATCTTGCAGCATTTGGCGTAGTATCATTGGTGACTGCGGTTACTGGTAAAGAAAACATCAGCGACTACAAGGGATTTTACAAAACCAATCCCGGCTTATCCTGGGTGCTTACGATTGCCCTATTTTCATTGGCTGGTGTGCCTCCGACAGCAGGCTTTTTCGGAAAATTCTTTTTGCTGATAGCGGGAGCAGGCAAAGGGAATTATGTATTGATAAGCATTGCCGCGGTAAATATCGTTATCTCGCTTTATTACTATTTACGTGTGGTAAAAGCAATATTTATGGACGCAAATCCAACACCACTTCCATCTATCCGGACACCGCTTATGCCAAAGCTGGCATTCATTGTATGTGTAGCAGGTGCTGTAACAATAGGTGTGGTGAGCCCGGTTTACGATTATATTTATTCGCTAATAGTATTGCGTTAAGTGCAAATTTGCGCTTTTGTAATCCGGGAATCGTCAAACGTAAATCGAGAATTGATGGTCTGTTATTTGACACTTGTAATTAACATAGCGCTAGCGAGTACATGTGTCGTGAGCATGCTTTTTTAATTTTAAATTTTTAATTTTTCCTTCCGCCATGGCTATTAATAAAAATCATGAGTTTGATGACTTACAGGGAGTAAAGTGTGCAATAGTAGAAAAGAACGTTTCGCAGGAGCGTGCTGATTTTTTGAAAACACTTCTTGAATTTAACGGATACACGGTAATAGTAGCACCGGCGCCTCCGCCCAAAGCAGCACCGGCCTCTGTTGAAGAGAGTGCGCCTGTTGCAGCTCCCCCGGCAAGTTTTATTGTTGGCGTTACTGATCTTACATTTAGCTCTGTTCTGGCTGTTTTTGGACGCCAGTTACATACAAAAGGTGGCCATGTTGTTTCGTTGGCATACTGGCAGCAAAAAGAAGCTGTATCAAATGATGAAGTGCCTTACTATGAGAAGAAGTATTAATGACGAAGTCACAAGCAACATTGACATTGCTTTCTAATTTGAATGTGGGTAAACACAGAAAATTTATTCATGTCAGGTATTAACATCGCAGGAATTTATTTGTTCTCCTAAACGCAACGTACCGGGCATCTGCACAACGGCATGAGTGGAGACTTGTGAAAGCCTTTAAAGATAATTTTCTGATATAATCGGGTAATTTATTTATTAGAATTAATTCTAATTTTGAGCGTGATCAATCTGCACGTCGCCAAATGAAACCCGAAATACCCAATGATGAGATAATACTACAGCAATTAAAGGAAGGAGATGAGTCAGCCCTGGAGATGGTATATGACAAGTATTGGAAAAAGCTGTTTCATCTTGCTTTGCAAAAAGTAAAGGATAAACTGGTTGCTGAAGAAATTGTTCAAACGGTACTTATAGATGTTTGGGAAAAACGAAACAGTGTAGAAATAAATGACCTGGCAAAATATCTTTTTAGTGCCATCAAATACCAGGTGTTGAGTTATTACAAGACGGTTTTGTTGCATGAAAAACACCACAAAATTATTGCCAGTCAAACGTCTGTTCAACAGCCTCCGCAAATACCTGTCTCTTTGGAAGAATTACACGGCATAATCAACAACGTAATTAATAGCTTGCCACCTAAAACAAGAGAAGTGTTTTTATTAAGCCGTGAAAAAAAGCTCTCCAATAAAACGATATCAGCCAGATTAGAGATATCAGAAAAATCAGTCGAATATCACATTACCCGGTCTCTTCGGGCATTTCGTATGTGTTTAAAAGGTTTTATGGGTTTGTTGCTGACCGTTGCAATAGTAGTCAGCTGTCAGCTATCAGCAGTCAGCTGTCAGCCATGATAGGTCCGGATTCGATCTCTTCTCAGCCATTATGAATACTGAATTATAGTCATGATGGTTCACCTAAACTTATATTTCCATCTATGCCTTCTATGCAACTAGTGAATAGTGAATGGTCAATGGTGAAGGGCACAAACTGGCTGAGTAAATGTATACTGCTTTAGCCATTATTAGTCTCCGACGTAACTTCTTGTGCGCCCTTATATACCTTATACGGTTCAAAAAACTTCGCTTCGGTCAGCTTTAGGCTTTGAGCTTTAAGCTTTATCAGTTGTTTACAAAGAAACGTTGGCGCGGCCGACACCTTGCTTATATGGTTCAGAAATATATTTACCGTGGATCTAAAAAAGCTATCAGCAGTCAGCTATTAGCTATCAGCCATGATAGATCCGGATTCGATCTCTTCTCAGCCATTATGAATGCTGAATTATAGTCATGAAGTTTCACCCAAACTTATATTCCCTTATATGTCTTATATGGTTCAGAAATATATTTACGGTGGCTCTAAAAAGTTATCAGCTATCAGCAGTCAGCTATCAGCCATGATAGGTCCGGATTCTATCTCTTCTCAGCCATTATGAATGCTGAATTATAGTCATGATGTTTCACCCAAACTTATATTCCCTTATATGTCTTATATGGTTCAGAAATATATTTTAAGCGGATCTAAAAAGCTATCAGCTATCAGCCGTCAGCTGTCAGCCATGATAGGTCCGGATGCTATCTCTTCTCAGCCATTATGAATGCTGAATTATAGTCATGATGTTTCACCCAAACTTATATTCCCTTATATGTCTTATATGGTTCAGAAATATATACGGTGGATCTAAAAAAGCTATCAGCTATCAGCCATGATAGGTCCGGATTTTATCTCTTCTCAGCCATTATGAATGCTGAATTATAGTCATGATGTTTCACCCAAACTTATATTCCCTTATATGTCTTATATGGTTCAGAAATATATTTATGGTGGATCTAAAAAAGCTATCAGCAGTCAGCTATCAGCCATGGTAGGTCCGGATTCGATCTCTTCTCAGCCATTATGAATGCTGAATTATAGTCATGATGTTTCACCCAAACTTATATTTCCTTATATGACTTATATGGTTCAGAAATATATTGATGGTGGATCTAAAAAAGCTATCAGCTATCAGCTATCAGCCGTCAGCTATCAGCCATGGTAGGTCCGGATTCTATCTCTTCTCAGCCATTATGAATGCTGAATTATAGTCATGATGTCTCACCCAAACTTATATTCCCTTATATGTCTTATATGGTTCAAAAAACATCGCTTCGGTCAGTTTTGAGCTTTAGGCTTTGGGCTTTAAGCTTTATCAGTTGTTCACAAAGAAACGTTGGCGCGGCCGACACCTTTTATGGTTCAAAAATATATTTATGGTGGATCAAAAAAAATTAGACTGTCTCTTAGGGATAGATGCACTTTAGGTTACTTATAAGAAAGGGTTGCTTGTCATACCCTTGAATGCCAAGCTTTATTTTGTTTGAAAATGGCGAAAAATGAATTCGGACAGTTGTTAAAGAAATACCTGGACGGGAATTGTTCAAAGGAGGAGCGTTTTTTTATAGACCAATGGTTTGATTTGCCGGATGATGAAACAACCATACTGCAGGTAGATAGGGATGAATTGGAAACGATCCGGGAGCGTTTATGGAGTAAAATTCATGCTGCACAGCAGACGCAAGCACCCATTATTCCTTTAAGAAGGTATTCTCGTTATGTCAAATGGATTGTGGCCGCATCTGTTATTGTTGCTATGCTCATTGTCTGGTTATCTTATTATCAGCATACAGGAATGACAAGTGATGAAATGTACCTGGCTGAAAAAATAAATGAAGGCATGCAGGAAAAAGTGAATACAACTACAAACCCTGTAACAATACAACTTGAGGACAGCAGTATTGTTACCCTTATGCCAAAGGCAAGGTTTGTATATCCGAAAAAATTTGCTTTAAAAGAAAGAATTGTTTACCTGGAAGGAGAAGCTTTTTTTGAAATAAGCAAAGACAAAGCCCGGCCTTTCATGGTGTACAACAAAGTCACGGTTACCAAAGTTGTAGGAACCAGTTTTTTTGTAAGAACCAACGAAAAACAGGTGGTTGTTACGGTTGTAACAGGAAAAGTAGCTGTTTATGAAAACAAGCAAATAAACAGCATAAAACAGCCGGTTATAACCATCACACCCAATCAGCAGGCTGTATTTAATAAATACGATAAAAAATTTGCAACTGCGCTTGCTGAAAATCCTGTAATGGTAAGCATGCCTGGAAAAAAAGAACTGTTGTTTAACAACAGCCCCTTGCATAAAGTTTTGCAGGATTTAGGCGATGCATACAATGTACATATTGTTGTAAAAAACAATGCCCTGAACAATTGTCCTTTTACCGGTGATGTATCAGATGCCAATCTCTCGCTTTATCAAAAACTGGATATTATTTGTTTGTCAATAAATGCGTCTTATACTATCGATCATCTTGATATTGTTATTGCCGGCAAAGGCTGTGATTAAACTCTATACCAAAATTGTAAGCCTTTAAATATAACTGTCATGTAAATAGTATTGTAACATAAACCCTAAAAAAAGCAGGCAATAGTACCAGTATTGCCAGCCGGACGGCTTTTGTCTAAACCAGATTGCTTAATACAAAAACGTATTGAAAATTATGAAGAAAAGTCCAATTCCCTCTATGACCTTTCTGTTGAAAACGGGAGTGATGGCATTATGTGTCACATTTCTTTTTATAAATGTATTATTTGCCAGGAGAATATTGTCACAGGAAGTTCTTGAAAAAAAAGTAACCCTCATTGTACAAAACCAAAAGCTGGAGACGGCAATAAATATGCTTGAGGAGCAAGTAGGTATAAAATTCAATTACAGCTCCAGAGTAATTGATATAAATAAAAAAGTAAGTTTTTCTCTCAGCAATATGACTTTAAAAAGCCTGTTGGATGGTTATTTTAAAACCATTGGTATTGGATATAAATTGGTTAATAACCATATAGTGCTGTTTGAAGAAAATTCTTCAGATCTATTAGATGTTTTACACGGTGCTGTTTTTGCCGACAATATAAACGGCCGGGTAGTGGATGAAAATGGTAATCCCGTTAACGCAGCATCAATAACAATAAAAGGAACTACAAGAGGAACAACAACAAATGAAAAAGGAGAGTTTACATTGAGGGCCGAAACAGGTGATGTGCTGGAGATAATCTCACTAAACTTTACACCGTCTTCCTATATAGTTAAATCTCACGATAAGGATATTCTTATTACCCTGACTGCAGTAATTGGTGATCTGGCGGATGTAGTAGTTATAGGTTATGGTGTTCAGAAAAAAGAAGCATTAACCGGTGCTATAGGTGTAATTAAAGCTTCACAGCTTGGCGACAGGGTTAGTGCTTCTCCGGCAACGTTGCTGCAAGGATTAACCCCTGGTGTAAATGTAATGCAGTCAGGCGGATATCCCGGTGCCGGTGCCGGTATTAAAATAAGAGAAGTTGCTTCGTGGAATGGAACCACCGATCCGTTGTTTGTGATTGATGGGATAATCCGTGATAAGAATGTATTTGCTGCATTAAACCCTGCAGATATAGATAATATAAGTATCCTGAAAGATGCAGCTTCTGCATCCATTTATGGTATGCAGGCTGGTAATGGCGTTGTATTGGTTACCACCAAACGCGGTAGTTCAGAAAAAACACAAATTTCATACAGCGGCTCATACACATTTAATAAGCCTACTGTAATACCGGGCCGCATGAGTGCTTATGATAATTTTGCGTTTCACAATTCAATTTTATCACAAAGAAATATACCACAAACAGATCCTCAGTATTATACGCCTGATGAACTGGAGTATTTTAAAACTCATTCGTACGATTGGCTGGCGAATACCTGGCAAACGCCGAATAATACCAATCACCTTTTGTCTGTAAGTGGCGGTTCCAAGGCCATCAGGTATTATGTTTCCGGGGGGTATTTAAGTCAAAATGGGGCTACTTCCAACAGTTATAATAAATACAATCTGATTGCAAAATTAGACGGGCAGATAAACAGTTCCCTGAGTTTTATGCTGGATCTGAATGCGTCATGGGATAATGGCAGCCGTCCTTACTGGCCGGCTGATGGAGGCGCACTTAACCTGGGTAATACGTATAACCGTATTTTAATGGTGATTCCCAGCCGTCCCGATTTTATAAACGGTTTGCCGGTGGGCAACCTTGATAATACAAACGTTGCAAACCTTGCCAAAGGGGCAGGGGGATACATAAGGCCTGCCAATAATTATCTGTCGCCTACTTTTCAATTAAAATATAATATTCCGGGCATAAAAGGGTTATCGGCGAAAGGCGTATTTGCATATAATACATATAACGGGTATTCGCGCACTTTTGCAAACGCACCCTATATCTATTATTTTAAAACTGCGGGAGAGCATAAACATATAATAACGGACCAACTGGATTCTTCCCGCGCCGGCGGCTACAAAGTGCTGGATGGAGCTGTAGTTGCAGGCACGGGCGCCCCTCAGCAATTATCTGAAACATGGCAGAAAAACAGCAATTATCAACTTGACCTGATGCTCAATTATGCAAGAGCATTTGGTAAACATAATATAAGCGGATTTATTGGATATGAGCAATTATCCGGCAAAGGGCAAATTATTAGCGGACGAGCCGCTTACTACAACAATATCGATTACCAGCAAATTGACGGAGGCTCTACTTCAAGTGTAAACAGGTACGTAAGCGGAAATCAGCAAAACCTGAATGGACAGGCCTCTTATTTTGGCCGGCTTGATTATAACTATGATGGCAGGTATATGATTGGGGTTACTTTCAGGGCAGACGGCTCATACATTTTCCCGCCTGATAAGCGTTGGGGTTATTTTCCCGCAGCATCAGCAGCATGGAATATCTCCAATGAATCTTTTTTTCAGGCTTATAAAAAGACCATCGATTACTTAAAGCTGAGGGTATCATATGGGCTTACAGGTTCCAATAATACCAATCCCTGGCAATGGCAACAAGCGTATAATTTTAAAGCCAGCTCAGGCGCTTACATTGGAAATTCTATGACTCCGGGCATATCGCTCGGCGGTACAACCAATCCCAATATTACCTGGGAGAAAAATTACAATACCAATGTGGGTATTGATATCGCACTTCCTGACAGGCTGGTAAGTGCAACTGTTGAATACTGGTATAAAAAAACAACGGATATACTAGGCGCCCGGAATGCATCCGTACCTGCAACTGTCGGCGCAACACTTCCTGCAGTAAATTACGGACAGGCTTCAGCTAAAGGATGGGAGATAAATGTTAATCACGAGAAGCAGTTTGACGACTTCTTTTACAAAGCAGGGATTAACTGGTCTACATCTTCAAATAAATATTTACTGGTTGACCAGCCCACATCTGTGCGGTCTTTGGATAATAAAATCGGCAACCCGGTAAATGGGTTAATTACCGGTTATGTAAGTGAAGGTATTATTAGAACACAGGCACAGGCGGACGCCATTCTCGCTAAAACTCCCGGCTTTACAACTTTTGGCTATAAGCCTCAGCCAGGCATGCTGCTGTATAAGGATATAAGAGGGCCGTATGGCAAGGACACGCCTGATGGAATAATTGATGCGAATGATCAAATACCCATTTCTTACAACAGTGTGCCCCGCATAAATTATGGTTTCAATATTACTGCAGGATGGAAAAATATTCAGGTCACTGCCATCTTTGCTGGCATGGCAAAATATGATATTATGCCTGTGCAGACATTTGCAAGAGATCCGTATACCCTTCAGGGATATAATACTTTATCCATGTGGAAAGATGCATGGACTCCCCAAACGGCAGAAACAGCAACGTTACCCAGTGCTGCAATGAATGATGTTTCGGGCATGAGCAATGCAGAAGTGCAGTCCACTTTCTGGTTGACGAATGGCGCTTTTTTAAGATTTAAAACATTGCTTATTAACTATAATCTTCCCGCTAAATGGTTTAAGAATACGCAGTTGCAAAGTGCACGGTTTTACTTCAATGCAGAAAACCTGTTTTGTTGGAACCATACCGGTTATTATGATCCGGAATTGGGGGGAGATTTCAGACTGTATCCGCTAATGAAGAATTTCACTTTTGGAGCTAATATCAATTTTTAATTCAGTAATTAATGATAAAATGACAAGAACTATCACAACTATAAAAATAACCGCTGCCTTAATGTGCGCTTCTTTACTCATTGGCTCCTGCAACAAGGTTTTTGATGTTGATAGAGCGGGCGGCGTGGTTACACCCGACAAGCAATGGTCTTCACAAAGTAATATTGAATATTACATAAACAATCTCTACAGCATATTACCGGCATGGAACAGAAATGAAGTTATTTCAGCCGAATGCGGTGGCGGTACACCTTCAGCGCTGAAAGGTACAGCGCAGGTTGTTGACGACTATCCCGATTTTGCTAAATCGGCATGGGCGTCTTCCTACAGCAATATAAGAGCATTGAATACCTTTTTTGCAAACATCGATAATGCAAAAAGTTTTTTAGATGCTCCAACCTATAACGCATTTAAAGGGCAGGCTTATTTTTTCAGAGCTTACACTTACTATCAAATGGTAAAAGTGCTTGGCGGCGTACCTATTATAACCACGGTTGAAGATCCCTTTGCAGATATAAATACGCTTATGGTTCCCAGGAATTCAAGTTTGGAATGCTTTAATTATATATGTGGCCAGTTGGATTCTGCGATCATGTTGCTGCCTTCCAAATGGGATCTCAATAATACGGGACGAGTTACCAAAGGTGCTGCGATGGCCGTGAAAGGAGAGGTGCTGTTGCTTAAAGCAAGCCCATTATTTTGCAAAACAAAAAACGACGGCTATTGGAAAGATGCTTACAATGCTTTAACAGCTGCTAAGCAAGAGTTGGATGCAAACGGTTATGGTTTGTATGAGGACAATACTTTAAAAGCAACAGAAAATGTATGGTATAACAAAGATGCCGCAGCAAAAGAAATGGTTCTATATATGAGGTACCATTACCCCGACAAAACAAACGGTATTCAAATGGCGCAAAGGCCGCTTACACAAAGCTCAGGAGATGCGGGACGTGGTGAACCAACATGGGAAATGGTTAAAGCTTTTCCGATGAAAAACGGTAAAAACATAACAGATCCTTCATCCGGCTATAATGAAGGGCAATATTGGGTTAACCGCGATCCCCGTTTTTACAACGCTGTTGTTTATAATGGATGCAGGTATGATTTTGCCAACGTTCCCAGGATACAATGGGTATTTCAGATATATGTAGATCTTGATGGTTACAGGAGCTGGAATTCTACAGGTTTTTATTCGCGCAAAGAAATTGATACTACGCTGGGTTCTTCTGTCTGGAACCAACAGGCTTTTGATTGGCCCATTATACGGTATGCAGAAGTATTATTAAACCTTGCAGAAGCTGCCAATGAAGTTGGTCGTTCACCGGAAGCTCGTCCGTTATTGATCAGTATAAGGAAGCGCGCCAAAATAGATGCAGGCGATGGCAGCTATGGTTTGAATGCCGGCGTCGGAACAGATTACCAGGCAACCCTGGATGCCATTCTGCACGAAAAACAAATAGAATTTTATCTTGAAGGAAAACGGTTTTGGGACTTAAGGCGAAGAAGATTGTTTAGTGTATTAAACAATATCGGCACAATACATGCCTGGGGGCCATCACTGAATGTTCCGGCGGCGCAATCTTATGGCATAAACACATCAGTTACTAACAGCGAGGTCATTGGCCAATTATCAAAAATAATGCTGAATCCACCAGCTTCATTAGACATCAATAAATTCTTGCAGGATATTACTATTTATTCACTTGCCCAGGCTGACCGGACATACAGCGGCACTATAGACATTAAGGACAACTATTATTTCAGGCCCATGCATCCGGATTGGCTTTCACAAAATCCCAAACTAAAACAAAATATTGGCTGGGATAACGGAGATTTTGATCCTGTTATTCAGTAGCAGAAATGTTATTATGAACCAAACAGCATTGCTACTATTGGGCGTCTGTTGCGTCGCACACTTCAGCTATATCAATAAACTGAACAAGGTGTATTAACCTGCCATAATTGTCGCATTGTAAAAAGTGCAAAGCTGCATGGTAGAAACGCCATGCAGCTTGTTTATTTTAATGTGATTGTTTTTCTTTCTCGCAAGCCTCTAACTTTCTACTATCCTGTATACCAGTTAAAGAATGCTATTTCTGTATGTTATAAAACTACCGATTGGTATATTGTACGAAAAAACTTCCCTTATCTCATGAACTATATTTCTTAAACACCGAACAACCAATATGTCCACCAAACCCAAACGTATTGCTCAATGCAAAGTTTACTTCTTTTGTTTTTGATGCGCCTAATGTTAAATCGAACTTATCTGCAAAATCACGTTCTACTTGCGTTGTGTTGATTGTTGGAGGAATAATGTTTTCACTCACTGCTTTTATGCATGCAATAGCTTCTATTGCACCGGCTGCGCCAAGCAAATGCCCCGTCATGGATTTTGTTGCACTGATTGAAGCATGTGGGTTTACACCAAATACGGATTCAATTGCTTTGAGTTCACTTAGGTCGCCTGTAGGTGTGGATGTTGCATGCACATTAATATAATCAACCTCGCCTGGTGATATATTGGCTTCTTCCAGTGCCAGCTTCATGCCCAATTGGGCTCCGGCGCCTTCGGGATGTGTGCCTGTTATATGATACGCATCAGCTGCCAATCCGCCTCCAACGATCTCGGCAATAATTGGTGCATTCCGTTTCATCGCATGATCATAACTCTCAAGAATAATGGCGCCTGCACCTTCACCTAATACAAAGCCATCTCTTTCAATATCAAAAGGCCTTGATGCCTGCAAATAATTTTCATTGTTGGTGGACATTGCTTTGGAGGCGTTAAATCCGCCTATGGAGCTTTCTGTAATCGATGCCTCCGAGCCGCCTGTAATGATCATGTCGGCCTTGTTCCAACGGATATAATTGAATGCATCAATAATCGCTGTATTGCTTGCAGAGCATGCTGCTACTGTTGTATAGTTCACGCCCCGTAAACCGTATTTGATAGAGATAATGCCTGATGCAATATTGATGATCCTTTTCGGGATGAAATAGGGATTAAAACGCGGTATTCCGTTGCCCGATTTGTATTCGGCGAACTGCTCTTCAAAAGTAGAAACACCGCCGTCTCCGGACGCCCAGATAACGCCAATCCTGTCTTTGTTAAGTGTGTCAAAGTTTATTGCTGCATTCGATACAGCTTCATAAGCCGATGCAAGTGCGTATTGCGTGAACAGATCATATTTCCTAATCTCTGCTTTTTCCATGGTTTGCAGCGGATCAAAATTTTTGACCTCGCAGGCAAACTTTGTCTTGAAATTGGTAGCGTCAAATTTGGTGATCAGGTTTGCCCCGCTTACACCATTGATCAGTGAGTTCCAGAATTCAGTAACGCTGTTGCCTAATGGCGTAACCGCGCCAAGTCCGGTAATAACAACTCTTTTCATATTTTAAAAATTGAACATCAAACATGTCGACACTGCATGGGCATAAACTACTCCTTCCTTATCGCGTAAGTCAGCTTCAACAAGGGCTGTCGTTTTACCCTTGTGGATGATTTTTCCTGTGGCAGAAAGAACAGGCGTTTGAAGGTTTATCCCTTTTAGAAAATTTACTTTTAGTTCCAACGTTGTGTAGCCCGTGCCCTTCGGCAAAACGGATTGCAGCGTACATCCCATTGCTGAATCAAGTACAGCTGTAATAACGCCGCCGTGAACACTGCCTAAAGGATTGAAATGATACTCCTGAGGCTCAAACAAAAATGTAGCTTCTCCTTCGGCAATTTCCGGCTTACTAAAACCAAGGGTATATAACAGTGGCGGAAGAGGAATTTCGCCGCTACTCATTGCCTGCAGGTATTCCATGCCGGACATTGTCCTTGCTTTTGACGCACCGGCGAGCGGATCGTCCCACGCGTAGGTTCTGCATCTGTTTTTTGTTGTCATATCATTTAATTATACCAACTGGTATATTTAAAAACAAAAAAATAGTTCGCTGATTTCCCTTCATTCAATTATAAAGTGCTTCGTTTGTTATTAAGTTACACAATGATGGTAAAATGATTGACAAATATAGGAAATAAATTTTGTAATATACCAATCGGTATAATTTATGGGTATATGGAGCAGAACCTCTAATTTAGTGCATTTGCCCATTGAATTATTTTAGTTTGGCAATTTCATTACGATTGCTAGTTCCATGGTGAAACAGATTTCGGAGGCTGGCACAGTGTAATAAATATATTTGGAGACTGTCTTTGGGTTTGTTTGTTGTTTTAAGACGCAAAGTCCCAGGCTCAAGACAGGGCCATGATGGATACTTTGGGAAAAGATAATTTATGCGATGCTCTAATACATGGCCGGACTTCGCGTAAATAAAAATGAACAGCTGCTGATACTGCAAGAAAAAGCTTTCATATTAGTTCCTTGACAATAAGCTGCCGGCGCAGTACATTAGATATTGTTTTGATAACCAACTCAAATGTTTAGTGATGAGAAAAAGAAGGTTCGACTATGATGTAATAGTAGTTGGTGCCGGAGCTGCAGGGATTGCGTGCATGAAAGAGCTGGTTAACCGTGGTTATACCAACACTATATGCCTTGAAGCATTGAACGCAGTTGGAGGTCGTGTCAGGTTTAACAATAAGTTTGGCGATGTTGGTGGCATGTGCCTTCATTTGCCCGAAAAATTGTTGCGAATTCAAAATTTACATGAAGAATTTTGGGGCGCAGCTGATCTCATCAGTTTTGCAAGAAAAAATGACTTCCGGTTTATACGGGAGAATGAAAAGCCCAATTTCAGACTTTACAAAAATGGACAAAGAATAAAAGAAAGCCTGGTAAACAAAGCGAATGATGCCATAGAAACAACAATTGAAAACACGATCAAAAAAATTGAACGAAGGGAGTTACCGTCCGATATCTCACTAAAAGATGCGTTTTCTAAAATATTCAATGACGATCTATGCCGCTCTCTTATTTCAACCATATATTCCAACACTGACACGGGTTTAGATGCAGAAGAGATATCATTCATGGATTATATCAATACAATGCCGTCTAATCCTGGTTTGTTTCCGCAGGACGGGATGGGCACATTACTTAAGGCGTATGCCCGGTCAATTCGAAATTACATTTCCTTCAGTAAGGAAGTTATATCTGTTAAAAGCGAAAAGGGGAGTATTTTAGTTGCCTGCAGAGATTCAATAACGAATGCGACTTTCGAACTAAGCACTAAGATGCTTGTAATAACAATTTCTGTTGGCGTTCTGAAATCATGGATAAAGGAAAAAAGGATCGCTCTGCCGGAAGAAAAGGTCAGCGTGATCAACAGTCTTCAAATGGGCTACCTGAACAAGAATATTCTCTTAATGGACGAACTTTTTTTCGACGAAAACCATATTAGCAGTTTCACACATATAAACATCAGAAGCAACCGGCTAAATAGGGATGCCAATTTTCTTGCTTTGAAGATGTTCGGCAAACACATACTAATAAATTTTGTTGGTGGGAAAAAATCGCTTGAGTACGAGAAAAAGGGGACCGCGTATGCAAGGAATGCTTCTCTAAAAATTCTGGCGTCAGTTTTTGGTAAGGTTGTTTTCGACTACTGTAAAGACTCTTATTTGTCTCAATGGAATAAAGACAAATACTTTTTGGGAGCTTACAGTGCCGCCTCGAGAAATAACTTTCAGGCCCGGCTGTTACTTTCTCAGCCTTTGGATAAAAACATATTTAAGGCTGGAGAGGAAGTATTATATCATAGTGACCAAATGTCTTATCATACACATATCAGTGGCGCATTAGACAGCGGCTTCATCGTAGCTAATCAGGTTATTAAAGAACTGGCGCTTGAAAAGTCGTGATTCTTTTTTTCATGCAGGGCTATATGTTTGCGCCCGGGCATTCCGGCTCCTCACTTCACCCACAACTTCTTTTTTACAACTTGTTCTATCACCTGGTCTCTGTAATTTCTGCTGACAGGAATATTGTGGGATTGAATTCGCACTTCACTGCCATCAATCGCCTGTATTTTGTCGATGGCAACGATGTAGGATTTATGTACGCGGATGAATGATTGGCTGTCTAAATTCTGTTCCAGGTTTTTTAAGTACAGCAATGTCATAAACTTTCCGTTAACCGTGTAAATGGTTACATAGTTTTGCATTCCTTCTATGTAGAGTATATCGGCTATCTGGATCTTTTCATATTTGTTGCCGCACTTAATAAAGAAGTAATCGGGTGCATCGTTTTCTTTTGAAGGAATGTTTAATGCCTTGCTGGAGATGAGCTGATGATAATCCTTTGCCTTGGTTACTGACTTAAAGAACCTGTCGAACGTTATAGGCTTCAGCAAATAATCCAGCACGTTCAATTGGAAACCTTCTAACGCGTAAGTCGGAAAAGCAGTTGTAATAATTACCATTGGCGGTTTCTGTGTAATTTTAAGAAATTCAATGCCATTCATTTTGGGCATTTGAATATCCAGGAAAATAAGATCAACAGTATGTTTGTCTAATACAGCCGTTAACTCAACAGGATTCTCACATGTAGCTGTAAGATGCAAAAAATCTATTTCTCTTACATAATTCGCTAAGCCTTCGCGGGCCAGTGGTTCATCATCAATAATTGCGCAATTTATCATCACATTACCGTATTAATGTTTTAAATAGCCAATGCCAGGTCCGGTTTTAATTGTATTCCATCTCCGCTAACTGCCTCTTCTGTTTGTAACAACAATTCAATATCAAACCGGCTGCCGTCGTTATTGATTTTTAGATTGTATTTTCCTGGGTAGATCAGGTCCAACCTTCGTTGAACATTATGCAGACCAATTCCTCCATAGTCAACAACATCTCCGGAAGCATTTGGCGATGTGCTGTTTGAAACAGTAAAATGCAGTAAATGTGTCTGGTCTATATGCAACCGGATAGCGATCCAATTGACTTCGTCTGTATGTTTGGATACATGCTTAAAAGCATTTTCAACGAACGTCATTAAAATAAAAGGAGCAATAGCCAGTGGCTTTGCATGATAACCTGTTAATTGAAAGTCGATCCTGAGGCGATCATTTTGCCTGAGCTTTTCCAGCTCTATAAAATTGTGCAGATACGAAATCTCCTTGTCTAACAGAATCTGATTGTCGTTACATTCATATAGCTGATGACGCAACAGATCTGAAAACTTGGCCAGCGAATCCGATGCCTTATCAGGGTTTTTATGGATCAAAAAAAATATTGAATTAATACTGTTAAAAAGAAAATGCGGATTGAATTGATACTTCAGGAATTTCAACTCTGTTTCCAGTTTTTCTTTCTCAAGCAATTGTTGATGACGCTGCGTTTGAATCCAGTTTTTTGTGAGTTTGATACTCAGTGCAAGCGTCATAGAGGCCATGGTTGATGGCAATGCAGTAGAGAAAAAGGAAAAGAAAGATGCATTTTTTCCATATAGATTGCTTATCGGTCTTCCTGATAAAAAAGCGCTAAAGAAATAACCCGATACTATTATTACCGAGGTGGCTAAAGTAATCAATAACAGGTAGCTGATATATAACGCATAACGCCCTTTGGCGAGATATTTTGGCAGAAGATAATACAGGTTTATGCAAACGGCTATCGTTTGGAAGACAACATAAAAGGAGAACTTGATGGAATAAGGCGTAAACAGCAGATTCTTCATTACAACAACAGGATCTCCAACTGCAACAACCCACCAGATGTAATTGTACAACAGCCAAAAAGGGAACTGGTATAATTTATACCTTGAAATCCAGTTTTGACCTTCTTTTTGGCGAGTGGTGATTTTCATTTGCCATGAATTTATTGATGTGAGATTATGGCGCCGCAAGAACTATTACAAAATACGCAGATTTTGGAGATTTTTTCGGCCACACTATACGAAATCACGGAAATACTTGACGAGCTGATCTTATGGGTATATAAAAGACGTGTAAGACATGTAAGACAGTAAGACATGTAAGATAGTAAGACATGTAAGATAGTAAGAGTTGAACATCGTAACCTGACACCTCACACCTGATACCTGATACCTCAAACCTTATGCCTTATAATTTATGCGGCTTGTCAATTCAGTACGACGCTTTGTCATTTGATCATTCTTAACTGTTATGGCGTTTGTTTCTTTGTTCTTGTTTTTCATTATCACATCACATTTTTAAATAGCCACAATATGAGATGTATGCTCATTATCCTGGTTTTATTTTGTGCGCTGGACATTTCACACGCCCAGGTGTCCGGCCGGGTGACAAAGGTTAACGGTCAGCCCATTGCCTTTGCTAACGTCCAGCTCCTTTATGCAGCAGACTCAACCAACCTTAAAACCGCCATCACTGATGAAAACGGAAGATACCGGTTGGAGAAAATTCCCGCGGGGCAATACATTATCAGAATAAATAGCGTTGCATACTCAACATATATCACGTCTTTTGAAACATCGAGCGGGCAGGAAAATAAAGATCTCGGAACACAGGTTCTGACAGAAAGTGTACAACAATTGGAAACCGTTGTGGTAAAGGCGCAAAAAGCTTTGTATCAGCAAACAACCACAGGCACAATCGTTAATGTTGAAAGCAGTATTTTATCAAAGGGCAGCAGTGCACTTGAAGTGCTTCAAAGATCGCCGGGCATTTTGATAGATTATAGAAACGGCGGCATTACCCTGAATGGCAAATCAGGTGTACTCATCATGATCGATGGAAGAATTTTACGAATGTCTTCTGCACAGATCATAGATTTTTTAAATAGTATGAGTGCCAATGATATTGAAAAAATTGAACTATTATCTATGCCACCGGCCGGCTATGACGCTGAGGGTAATGCGGGCATCATCAATATTGTACTTAAGAAAAATAAAAATTATGGGACGAGCGGATCTGTCAACGTCACGGCCGGTTATGGTTGGGCACAAAAGGCAACTGCCGGTATAAACCTTGCTCACAATACAAAGAAGATAAACCTTTATGGCACTTATACTTTTTCCCGCGACAAAACATATAGCGATCTCGATATAGTGAGCTATCAAAACATGCAGTTATTTGGTGGGCAGCTGGATGTCCGGTTGCATGATACTACTAAGGCCAGCCTCAGCAACCATGCAGCGACTGCCGGTATTGAGTATAAAATAACTCCACACACCACAGTAGGGGCCAATATAACGTACAATTCGAGCCACGACCTACGCACCACCTATTCTCATTCCACCTACAGACTTATGCCAGATTCAATTTTATTTTTTGATGGAACGAATGCCGGTACCGACCGCTGGAAAAATATGCTTGCATCTGTGTATGCGGAAAAACAATTGGGAAGCGGTGAAAAGCTTCTGTTTGATGCCGATTACCTACACTTCAATAACAATGGTCCGGCCGTTATCAGTAGCTCTTTTGTTACCAAAGAAGGTGCTGTTGTAAACAATAATGACAGTCTTTTTTCACCCAGTCAGCGAACGTTTGCAAATACTTCTATAAACGTTATTGTTGGCAAAATGGATTATACAAGGCAGCTCTCAAAAAGGATTAAACTTGAAGCTGGATTTAAAGGCACATTCACCAATGTATCAAGCCATTCAGGGATTGAAAGCCTTGTAAACGGTGAATGGGTAAATCGTTCGGAAAGCGCCAGCGGCATTCTTATGAAAGAGGGCATTGGCGCAGCCTATGCGTCGGCAAATGTTGAGTTAAGCACTGCTACCAATCTTGTCGCCGGATTGCGTTACGAGTATTCTTCTACCTACATGAGCGAACCTGATACAAAACAACACGTGATTGAACGAAAATCAGGCATGCTATTTCCAAATATTTCGGTCACGCATAAACTGAAAAATAAATCTGAGCTGCAACTGTCTTACACAAAAAGAATAACGCGTCCGACATATAATGATCTGGCCTCTTATGTAGGCTACAGTGATCCCACCGCTGTTTACACCGGCAACCTGTTTTTAAAACCGACAATAACACATAACCTCAAGCTGGGTTATTCCTTTAGAAGCTATGCTTTCTCTGTGTTGCTGAGCAGGGATGTTAATCCAATTGCAAGATATCAATTGACAGAAAGCCCATCGGGTGATATATTATTCGTTTCGCCTCAAAACCTGTTATGGCAAAATAATATGAGCTTTCAGGCTACCATACCTTTAAAAGTAAATAACTGGTGGAATATGAGCTATACTTATACAGGCGGACCGCGAATGTTTAAACTTGACTACACTAAGCGTCCTGTTGAAAAAACTTATTTCGGATTTTCTTTTAATTTTACCCAATCATTTAAACTTCCACGCAGTTTCTCATTTGAATTATCGGGTTGGTATAACGGATCTTCTTATAATGGCTCTGTAAAAATGGGTGGCTTTGGCGCCTTAAATGCGGGAGTGAAAAAAGAACTCAAAAACAATTGGGGCACACTTCAACTTGCCGCAAGCGATCTGTTACGAAGCGTTCATATTCATTCCTACTATGGAGCTCTTACCGATGAAGCTTTTCATATCACCAATCATGTTATATACAATCCTGAATCAACCAGGTTTCCAATTGTAAAACTCACGTACTCAAAATCTTTTGGCAGAGCAGCAGGTAAAAAAGAAAAGCAAAACAATGGTAGTTCGGATGAAAGTGAAAGGATCCGGAAAGAGTAACAACAAAGGGTTTTTCTTTCTTGTATTAAAAAAACTCTGTGAAACTCAGTGCCTTCTCCTGTATTTCTCTGTGTAACCATAATTTTCATTCAATACCATGAACAATTATAGTTACACAAAGAGCACTGAGCAGACACAGAGCTGCACAGAGATTATGCTTGCAAACAAATCTCAATCTTTTAACGCAACAGTTGCAGTTTTTATTTGCTTGTTGTCTTCCCAAACACAAAGCACTGCTTTGTTGTTTGCAGGTTTTAAAACGGGAAAGCTTCCTTTACCAAGCGTAACTTTACTTCCGCCAGGTAACAGGCACGTAATTTCACCTTTGTTGACCCAGGCGTACGTTATATTATTTGCTATTGCTGTGATCACGCAACTCTTGCCCTCACCAATTTCTTTTTCTGGTTTGCCCGGCTCTTCGGCGTATATTGTAGCCTTTCTGCGCCAGACTGTTTCGGTTTTGCCATCGTCCGTTACTGTGATCCCACCACCATCCATGGGGCATCCGTTCAGCGCCCAGCTTTCCGTGCCCAGTTTCGTCGCCTGGCCAAAGCTAACGCCATTATCCAATGATTGAATTAAGTATAAGTCTCTATTGCCTTGCAGCCAGTTGCGAAACATAACCTTTATCGTATTGTTTTTTACGTACACTGAAGGTTTGCAACATTCACATACTGTACTATCGGGCGATGAATAAATGAGCTTGTTTTTCGACCATGTTTTGCCGCCATCCGTTGAGCTTGCACCCACTATCTTATTGCGTTTGTTTCCACGCAGATCAAGCCATACCGCATACAATAGGTTTTTATCACCGCTTAGGGACATTAATCCCTCTTTAGCAACAGTGTCTATGTCGTTCACTCTTGTAGGTGAGGACCATCGCTCCGGCGAAGTTTTGGTGAATGAAAATATATCGCCTCCGGTGTTAGAAGCCATGACGGTTATACCCGCTTCGGTTGCTGCTATTTGCGGTCCACGGGAATAAGCAAGCATAAGGTTGTTGACTTTTGCAACCAACGAAGGTTTTGAAAAATTACGTCCGCCGTCGGTTGACATGCAGTATAAAATGCTATCCCCATTGCCATAAACCAGATGCAGATTGCCTGATTTATCGTTGATAGCATTGGGCATTTGTCCATGCGAAACGATAGATGTGGTTACATTCGGATCTTTCTTTTTCCAGCTTAACAGGGATAATATCAAAAGACCGGGCAAACAGTAATGGTAAAACTTCATATGAATTCAATTGTTAATGGAATATAATGATTTATTGAACATTTATTCCTGTTTTTCGGGATTCTGCTGCTAAAAAGGAAAGTACCGACAATTCAAATTAATTACAATAAGATGGTAACAAATTGCGTGATTGAAGAATATAGTTTAAGTAACAGCACTTTCATTCTACCACATTACAGCCAAAATCTGTTCTCGTTCGATGATTGTTCTGTAGATGATAATTTACAGCAAGCGTGTGGCCAGTTCAAAACATATTTTGTTTAATGTTTCTCATATATAAGCAGTTAGTTTTGGTAAACGCCCGGTATTTTTATGCCGGGTTTTTTGTGAATAGATGTTGGTGAAATAAACATAACACGTTGGTGCAATTGTAGAGACGTTGCATTGCAATTGTAGAGACGTTGCAATGCAACGTCTCTACGGGCGTTCCGCCCGTAATTAAAAAAATCAACCTGCAACTCCGGCCTTTGTCGCATCCGGAACCTCTATCAATTTCCCCGATTTTACATCATAAATATACCCATACACAGGAATTGATTTGGGAACAAGCGGGTGACCTTTTATACGTTTTACATCTTCTGTTACGCTTTTGGCAAGGTCAGTAAAAGTGAGGAAGGAAATAAATTTTGCTTCATCAGAACCGCCGCTTTCATCGTTGTTTTTCCAGCCGGCATCAGTTATAGAGGCTGTCAGCAGGCTAGTTGACAAAAGGTTCCGCATTATTTCGTCAGTGAACAACTGCATACCACAATCTGTGTGGTGTATCACAAACCATTCTTTTGTTCCCAAAAGCTTGTGGGATATGATGAGAGAACGGATCGCATCATCACTGGCGCGGCCGCCTGCATTGCGGATAACATGCGCATCTCCTTCAGCAAGTCCGGCATATTTTGCCGGGTCAAGTCTTGCGTCCATACATGTAAGTATTGCAAATGCTCTTGCAGGTGGTAAAGCAAGATTTGCCTTATCGCCAAATGAATCGGCATATTGTTTATTCGCTTCCAGAACTTCTGTCAGTACGGGGCTGTTTTCAGCTGAAGAGGTGTTTGACATAGAGTAAAATTTAATTGTTTAATAATTATGTTAGATCTGATACCAATTGAGCTGCTGAGAAAGGGATTAAAAAGTAAATGCTATTTTATCTACACGCAATTGTTTAACAAATAAACCAACATCCATATTCCAAAAAAATACAAGCGCATTACATTTCTCTACAAAATTAGTAGGATATTATTTTTTTGCAAGTTTTGCGGTAACTATAATTATTTCTTAAAACCAACGCAACAGGCAACGAAAAGATGCTCCGGCTACTCTTTGAAAAAAAACTGCTATGAAACTTATTTACCCTTTATTAACGTGTTTGCTTTTTAGCGCTTGTTTTTCTCCATGGTCTGGTTATAACCCAGACCCTCTTCCGCCGATAGTTAAAGCCTGGGTTCCGGTGTATGGACCGGATAGCATCTATAAAAAAGTTACCTACATTGATAGCGCCTATCCTGTTAGAAATGCAGGAAAAATTTATGTGCTTGGCAGGTATATTTACCAGGCTGAAACGGGCGAGGGTATTCATGTAATAGACAACGCTACGCCCTCAAATGCCAGGCGCATTGCATTCATTAAAATAAACGGGTGCCAGGAAATTGCCATGAAAGGCAATTATCTATACACCAATAATTACAACGACCTGATAACTGTAGATTTATCTGTCGCCTCTAAAGCAACTGTTGTTTCCCGGCAAAAAAATGCTTTTACAGCCCTTTCATCTTCGTCAGCCTACTGGTATTTACCGCCACCTCAAAGTGGCTATTGCGTTTGTGCTAACAACTATCCTGATTCCGTTATTGTTTCATGGAGAGAAGACTCTGTTACAACGAAGGATCATTGCGTTGGATACTATTAGATATGGATGGTGATGCGTTTGTTTTTCCGTTTTATTAATTAAAAGATAATGTTATGAAAAATATATGCTTTATAATTTTTCTCTCTGTAATAGCATCTGCCTGCAGCAAAAGCAGCAGTTCAAGTTCTTCAGAAAGCTCATCATCCGGACAGGGCGGATCGCTGGCCAGGTTTACAGTTGTCAAAAACTTTTTGTATATGGTGGATTGGAGTTCGCTGAAGTGTTATGACATTTCACAGCCTTTATCTCCCGTTCTCAAAAATTCGGTACCGTTGAATTGGGATACTGAGACGATATTTCCCTATAACAACAACTTATATATTGGATCAAGAAATGGCATGTATGTTTTTTCACTGAAAGATCCTTCAAACCCCGTAAAGCTTGGAGAGGTCTCGCATCTTAGAAGTTGTGATCCTGTAGTAGCAAATGATACAATGGCCTTCGTAACCCTGAGGGCTGGCACCACCTGTGGTAACGTTACAGAAGGGCTTTACGTCTACAACATAAAAGATCCGCTGAAGCCGGAAGAGGTGAAACTGCTGCCCATGACAACGCCTATAGGGCTGGGGCTAAATGACACTATCCTGTATGTATGCAGAATGAGTGATGGATTGAGTGTAATTAACGTTAAGAAGCCTGGCGAGCCGGAGATCCTGCAAACAATTAAAGGAGAAACCTTTAAGGATGTAATTGCATATAATAATTTGTTGATCACGTATGTTAGCAATGGGTTGATTCTGTATGATATTTCAACACCGGCGGAACCGGTGGAATTAACGCGATTAACCAATTGAATTGGTTAAACACATGTAGAGACGTTGCATTGCGTAGAGACGTTGCAATGCAACGTCTCTACAGGCGGAACGCCTGTTGCAATTGCCAAACCCTACCTTTCAAACGCAATCCATTGAACCATCGATTGCTGAAAACGCAATGCGTTGTTTACGTACAAAAGATAAAGATCATGCGATCCTTTGATGCCGGAGATGCTGCATAACATTTCCGATGGCCCCTTGGCATTGGCATTCTGTGGGAACACTGCAATGCGTTGGCCGTGTAATGAATCAAGATGCACTTCAAAACTTCCGCCGGAACCTGTTGTGTGCAGTTTGAGTTGCCGGATGCCTGACAGATCTATATTTTTTACTACAGCATTGCTGCCGTGAATTGCGCTTAATCCATTGCTTTCTACTTTCATGTCGGTGAGGTTGGTGAAGTCCTGTGGGGAGAGTTTGTTGGTCCGCAAAACATGTGATGCGGTGGCAGACAATGGCCCGATTATTTTTCCGCCGCGATCAGTATAGCTTGCTTCAATAACATAGAAGCCATTTTTTTCCGTTGTGGCCTTGTTTGTTAATGTTAAACTTCCTGCAAGGGGTATTTGTTTTGCGGCGGTGGTATTGGCTTGTAATGAAAGAATATATTTTACAATTTCAGTAGTTTGTTCTGTTGTCAACTGCGGATGAGCGCTCATCTGTGCTTTGCCCCATACACCTGAGCCACCGGTTATGATTTTATTTGCAAGCTTAGGTACAAGCTTGTCATCTTTTGCTGACTGCCTGAAATAACGTTTTGATACCGAGTAAAAATCCGGACCAACGGATTTGTCTTTTAATAAGTGACATGATTTGCAATCACTTTCATTCAATAATATTTCTCCGCGGTTTACGAGCTTGCCATCGCTGGTTGTTAATCCTTCCTGTGCGGGCTGATAAGATAATGTTGCTGTAACATTACGCCCGTCAATGCCATTTTGTAATGTGCCATCTTCATTGTCGGTCACGAGTATCTTGTATTGTAATGCATCGTGATAGAACGTATTATTATCAAGCACGATTGATATTTCCGGCGAACTGTTGCCAATTTTTATTTCCTTACGATTTGAGCTTTTGAGACCGGAAGGGTCTGTAACCATAACCTCAACATGGTGAAGGCCCGCATTGCTGAATGTATATTTCAAATCACTTGTTGTGTCGCTCATTTTTTTGCCGTCTATGATCCAACTATAGCTTAGCAGATCTTTATCACGATCAAATGAGTTGCCTGCGGAAAATGATACAGTCAACGGTTCCGGGCCAGACTCGCGATCTGCTTTCAGTTGCGCAACCGGCGCGCGATTGCCCGCATTGTATTCTATGCGCACCAGCCTTGC
The DNA here is from genome assembly GCA_030345135.1 of Chitinophagaceae bacterium DXS. Classification (GTDB taxonomy): domain Bacteria; phylum Bacteroidota; class Bacteroidia; order Chitinophagales; family Chitinophagaceae; genus Danxiaibacter; species Danxiaibacter flavus. Next base: position 3,279,923 of record CP128386.1, on the reverse strand, counting down.
TTCAGGATTAGGTCCCCATGCGACGCCAAATTCAAGCATGTATAACGCGCCGTCGTGCGGACTAAAAGCCATGTCAATCGGTTTGTTGAACTTTTCAGTCGGCATCAGATCTTCTATTTTTTCCAGCTGCTTATCATCGTTAAGTCGCACAACTTTCAACCAGTTTCGCATCCAATCACCAATGAACCATGCATTATCAAAATATTGTGGAAACTTGATTGATGACCGTAGCTTTTCATCGTAATGATAAACAGGCCCGCCAATTGCAGCACGGCCACCTTCACCCATTGATGGAAACTTATCAGACTTAGTATAAGGATAATAAATGGTTGCAGGTTGTGCAGGCGGCAATATTTGTGACCCGGTATTCAATCTCGATTTGTTAGATGGTTTTGCAGCATCGGGCGTATCGAGTAATTGATTTGTCTCAAAATCAATATGCGGGTAAGCTATATTGTTTCCTATGAAGAGTGGCCACCCGTAATTGCCTGCTTTAGCAGCGATATTAAATTCATCGTAGCCTCTGGGCCCTCTGCTGCTATCCACGCCTGCATCGGGACCAATCTCGCCCCAATAAAGCGTATTACCTGGTTTGTCTACATAAATGCGATATGCGTTACGACATCCCATAATGTAGATCTCAGGTCGCCCCATCTTTTTGTCGCTGAATAGATTTCCCTCGGGAATGGTATAACTGCCATCTTCTTCTGGATGGATGCGACATATCTTGCCACGCAGATCAGCTGTATTGGCGGCTGCCCGCATATCATTCGCCAATTCATGTCCCGCGCGTTCGTCGTGAGGGGAGTAGGTGGTTTCAAATGCAGTGGTATTGTCACCCGTTGAAAAATAAAGATTGCCATTTGCATCAAATGACATTGAACCTGCTGTATGGCAACAAGTGTTATCGTATGGGATCTGTACCATTTTCTTTTCGGTGCTTAGATCCAAAGAATCATTTACCAGTGTGAAGCGTGAGACCTGCGCAATTTTCTCTTGTATATCCGGAAGAAAATAGTGGAGGTATATCCTATGATTGTCAGAAAAATGTGGATCGAGCGCCATGCCGATCAATCCGAACTCTCCATTATCTGAGTTTTTGATGTAACCGATTTGTTTGATTGCTTTTGTACCAGGATTTAACTTCATAAGCAGCCCATTGGTCTGTATAAAGTAAACGCTGCCATCTTCTGTAATCTCCAGCTCCTGCGGATTGTAAAGGTGTTCTTGTAGAACGACGCGTTTAAACCGGTCTTCATCGGGCATGTTTTTTTCGTTGCTTTTCATGTTCTTACATCCTGCTGTCAGTACAAATAAAATTAGAAGACATAAAAGTGTTTTTGAGGTGGTTTGATGGCTAAGCATGTTGGTGAGTTGTGAATGTATTCTTCTAATATAATATTTATTGTTGTTTTTAATGTGAACGGGAAACCTATTTATTAAAGCGTTATAAATGAGCAGGATGGTGCAGGATGGTTGAGGTGGGTATTTGGCAATGTTGTATTTGTAGAGACGTTGCATTGCAACGTCTCCACGCAATGCAACGTCCCACGCAATGCAACGTCTCCACGCAATGCAACGTCCCACGCAATGCAACGTCTCCACGCAATGCAACGTCCCACGCATTGCAACGTCTCCACGCAATGCAACGTCCCACGCAATGCAACGTCCCACGCAATGCAACGTCTCCACGCAATGCAACGTCCCACGCAATGCAACGTCCCACGCAATGCAACGTCTCCACGCAATGCAACGTCCCACGCAATGCAACGTCTCCACGCATTACAACATCTCCACGCATTGCAACTATTAAAAGTACCAGTGATTAAAACGAACGATTCAAGGTTGTTTTGTTTAGGTTCATAGTCATGTTTGTAGCAGCATTCTTTGGACAACTTGATGTCTTCTGTGGAGCTGGCGTGATTTATAATTACACACAGAAAGCCAGGAAAAGACACAGCGTGCACAGAGGATTTAATTGCAAATTGACATAAACAGTTGTTATAAGCCGTTATGCCGCTTTCTTCATCATTCTGTTCTTCAACCATTTTCTCACAGGAATATCAATGCTGATCATTACAATATAAGCCAGTAATATCATCGCAATTGTACCGGTAATGATGATGGGAGTCATTTGGCCGATGTTCGGTTTGTATTTTTCAACATAGCTCATGAAGATCCAGATGAACGGATAATGAACCATGTATAAGGGATAAGAGATCTCACCTGAAAACCGGCAGATCTTTGCAAAGGCCGGACGTAAAGTTGCGCCAGCGCCTAAAGCAACAAGGAATGGAAGATAAAAGATCACGATTGCCGGATCTACTATCCAGTTGAGCTCTTTTACAAAAGGAACCACGAAAGCCGCCACTGTTAAAATTCCAACCGAAAGAAATCCCAGTTTCGATTGAATGATCCAGCGCGAACGGTATACAAGGATGCCTGCCAAAAATGAATAGCTTACTCTTATCAGGCCACCAAGAATATTATCACCGCCCCAGCCACCGCTCAGATTGGTTGATCTGCGTGCCTCATAAGCCAATGCACCTGCAGCTATAACAAGCAGCACCCAAAGAATCTTTTTAGGAAGCCTGATAAGAACAATCGCATACACAATGTTCACTACATATTCCCAAAACAAGGACCATGTAGGCGGATTAAGATGAAAAAGATTAAAAAAGCGTTCGCGCACCACCGGATAAGGAATCATCAGACAAGAAGCAATAAACATCGGTAACAGCTTGTCTGCGTATTGTTGATGAAGATTGCTGAACGGATCAAATATAAAAGCCAGCAGGCCAATAATAGATCCTATAATCACCAATGGGTGCAAACGGATCAAACGCAGTTTTAAAAAAGACAGCACGCCAATTTTCTGCAAACGGTTATCATATGCGTAAGCAATGACAAAACCCGATAAGCAGAAAAAGAAATCAACCGCCAGGTAGGAGTGGGCAATGAAGCTTTGGGTATAATCCGGAACTGCAATTTCCATGAAATGAAAAATCACTACTGAAACAGCAGCAATTCCTCTTAGTCCATCCAAAATTTCAAAATGTTGCTTCGTTTTTAAAAGATCAACCCTGGGAGCTGTTTCAATCATTTCGTCCTGTTAAATAATGGCTCAAATAGTATGCGCCCCTTCATTCCGATCACACGTAAAAATGGGGGTATCGGCAAATATAACGGAAAAAGATAAAATATTGCACATGGTACAGAACATATAGCATTGGTAGTTTTGACACTTATTCTTACAAACAAAGGGGCAGAATAAAAGAAAGGATTATTTGATGGTTCTTTGTAAACAACAGAGAAAGCTTAAAGCTCAAAGCCTAAAGCTCAAAGCTGAACGAAGCGAACGTTTTTAAACCATTTAAGAAATATAAGAACAAATAAGAGCTTTGCCCAGGATGATATTAACACTTAAACGACAATGTATTTACTTAACCAGCGCCGACCTTCACCATTGACCATTCACTATTCACTAGTTGTATAGAAGGCGTATAAGAGTAAATAACAACTTTTACCTTAGGACTATGATAACACTAAAACGAGAATGCATTTACTTATCCAACCCGAACGTTCACTATTGACCATTGACTATTCACTAGTTGTATAGAAGTAAGGTGTCAGCGGCGCCAATGTTTCTTTGTAAACAACTGAGAAAGCTTAAAGCTCAAAGCCTAAAGCTCAAAGCTGAACGAAGCGAAGGTTTTTAAACCATTTAAGAAACATAAGAACAAATAAGAGCTTTGCCCAGGATGATATTAACACTTAAACGACAATGTATTTACTTAACCAGCGCCGACCTTCACCATTGACCATTCACTATTCACTAGTCGTATAGAAGGCGTATAAGAGTAAATAACAACTTTTACTTTAGGACTATGATAACACTAAAACGAGAATGCATTTACTTATCCATCCCGAACCTTCACTATTGACCATTGACTATTCACTAGTTGTATAGAAGTAAGGTGTCAGCGGCGCCAATGTTTCTTTGTAAACAACTGAGAAAGCCTAAAGCTCAAAGCCTAAAGCTCAAAGCTGAACGAAGCGAAGGCTTTTAAACCATTTAAGAAATATAAGAGCAAATAAAAGTTTTGCCCAGGATGATAATAACATTTAAACGACAATATATTTACTTAACCAGCGCCGACCTTCGCCATTGACCATTGACTATTCACTAGTTGTAAATTAATTACGTTGTTCTAGAAAATGCTATTAAGTAAGCTTTGGGAAATAAGGACTGACGGAACCGGGTTCTTAAATATCCTTACATACCTTATGTGGTTTAAAAAATTACATCAGCTTTCTCAATTCCGCCAGCCTGTCAATTCCAATCGTTGGTTTTATAAAACCTCTCAATGGTCTGGCAAGGTCGAAAGTTATGTAGATAATTATTGATGCCAGCAACAAAAAGCCTACTATAACAAGCCATTCCTTAGGCTTAATGTTGGCGGGCGTTGTAAAACCGCCGATAAAGCTGATACATAATGCCAGAAAAAAAAGCATGTAGACCACCAACTCGGGAACATCAGACAGGAGCAGTGCATCGCGTTTGGAAGCAATGTCATACATGCCGGTGAGAGAAGCCAACATATTGGCACTGGTTATACCCATGTTGGGCAGATGTGACGCTGCTATTGTTTTCATCCAAAGTTGCTTTTTGACATCTTCGGTGGTTTGTTTTGCTTTGATAAATTTTTCGAGATCTGCTGCGTATTTGTAATAATCTATCTGCGCTTCCAGGTATTTCTGCATGTCAGGTCGCAGGCCGGTACGAATGCTATCTGGAAACGTCTCAACGCGCAGGATAGTATTCCGGATGACGTTTGATTCATCAACCATAATGGTGCGTACGTTATCAAATCTTGCTGAGGACTGGCTGAAAGTAAACGCCAGCATAAAGCCCCATAGCCCAAAGAGTGCACCGAGCAGCGAGTTAACACCACCTCTGGATTCCTGTACATCATGGCTGAAGAATTTAATTTGGACTAATTTTCCCAGAGATACCATGAAAATGCATCCGACGAAGAGAAACAGGCATAGTACCCAGGCATCTGTTCTAAATAACAAAGAATATTTCATTTTCCGTTATATTGAAAGTATAAAGTGATATGTGTTGGATGAGCAGGTCATTAATTAAATAACCGGCTTCGCGGCGGGAGGATATTTAAGAACAGTACGTATTTCGCAGCATATATTCAATTTTGGTTTGTCTTTTATTAAAGCAGCAAGTAACCCTGTGAATGGCAGAAGGGGGCAGGATAAGTTTACTGCGTTCAAATGAGGTCCGGGATAATCATCGTTAAGCATTCTTCAGCTTCACAATCTCCTTTCCTCACAAAAATGTCATCTTTAGTTTAAGTTAAACATTTCAAATGGCTTCGCCAAGCGCAAGGCAGTATCTATTGGGTTTTTACTGTAAAACCTCGCTTCGGGAAAAGGTGAAGCCGGGTACAAAGCGGTTCCGGAAATGATCAACAACCTGTTGAGCGCATCTTAAACAGAAATGACCGTTAAAAATTTAGCCTCCAACAGACTTGATTTCCGGGTTATAAATAATAATTGTAAAAAGTACACTTTTTTTTGTTTTTTGAGAAAAAGCGCTATTTTTATAAATGTCAATTATACATTTATAAAAATGGCGAAAAGATCTCAACGAACTGTAACCTAAAGCAAAACCCGGATTATTAAGGGATGGCAGTGTTTGAACGAAGATCAATTCGATAATATGGCAACAAGACGAATACGCACCGTCACGACGATAGGAGAGGTCCCACAAAATTAAACCTGTTGAATGTTTGGAGATGTCTCCTGTCGTTGACATGATGTTCAATCTTCGTCAACGCAACTTAATATGATCGTCCGTAACGGCCTGGTGATAAGAAGCAATATCGAATAACACAGTAAATGTCGTGGCAAATGGCGAGCAGGTATCCACCAGTCAGCAGCAGTTTGTAGCCATTCCTTACTATGCATGGGCCAACAGAGGTAAGGGAGAAAATGCTGCTATGGTTTCGGGAGAAAGTGAAGGATGTACAGTTATTTACAGAATAAAGCGGTGGATCGTACAATGAGGAATGGATGAAAACAGCAGATTGTTTTTGGCAAATAACTAAATACCCCCGGTGTATTCCGGGGGATTTAGTATCAAATTTCAGGATGATTGTTTGATGTATTCCATGACTCCGAATTTGGAATTCATCACTCTTTTATTTTGATCAAAAACTTCCATTGTAAAATCCGTGATCATTATACCGGATTTGATGGTCAGTTTCTTATTGTCACTAGAAAGTTTCCATTTGCCCTTGCTAACTTTTTCACCGTTGATGCTTTCAAACTCATCGCCTTCTTTAAACACCTGGTAAACCTGGTCGGTTTTGAAGTAGGTTTTAATATCCCTGTCTTTTCCGTCAGCGCCTGTCCAGCGAACCAGTTTCCACTTGCCGATCAGTTCTTTTGCAGTCTGCGCATGAGCAGCAGTCAAAGAAAACAGAACGGCCAGCATCACCAATATCTTTTTCATAAATCTATTTTTTTGCAATGTTCAATATTTTGGCGAAAACTGCAAAAAATGAGCCATCAAAACCATTGGTAAACAGCATAAAACCGAATGCTAAATATATATGGCGTAAAATGTAAGATGTTTGAAATTTGTATGTTTTTGTTTGAATTTTGTGGAGGGTAATGGGACACAGAGGGCACGGGAAGACACAGAGTAGCACAGAGAATAGTGCAGACATGTCATACTTAGCGTTGCAATGACTCGATAAAGCACGTTCACTCATGTTGACGAGCCATGCTTAATAAGACCAGATTGAAATGACTATACGAGAAGAGTTTGACAGCTTCAAATAGCGATGGCTACAATTGAAGCCCTAGTTAATGAGAGGCTGTTTTGGTTTGTTAGTACCCCGGTAATCTTACCGGGGTTTTGTTTTTGTAGCTTATAGTAAATTATGTGGTTGGGTACCGGTTGTAAATAATCCAGATCATAATTAACCTGGGACGTAGCCTGGCAAAAAAAATCAGGATAGCATTGGAGCAAATCAATGATCCTTAAATCAGAGATCTTCAAATCAGACATCCTGAAATCAGCGATCACTACATCAGCGATCATCACATTCATCCTACATCTCTCTCGACATCTTATTATTTCCCGGGAAATCCAGCGTTTCCTGTTTAGTATTAAACTTATTCAAGCGGAAATTGAGACTAACTAAAAGAAATCTTGACAATACATTTGACCTTGTATCCTGAATGTAGTTGTCACCGGTGCTGCGCCAGATGCTGACATTCTGATTCAGCAGATCATATGCTTTCAGTTTTAACCATACATCTTTTTTCTCGGAGAAATACTGCACTACATCTGCATTCAACATGTTGATGGTTGTGTTATACCCGGCTGCCTGGCCGGTTGTTTGCCTGTAATCATAGTCAATATTGATTTCTGTTTTACCGGAGATGGAGAAGGTTACATTGGGGCTTACAACAAAGAAATAGGAAGTGTTGCTTAGATCTGGCTGAAGAGAGTAGTCGCTTGTTTGTCTGACAAGACTAACATCAGTATGAAGATCTATCCATTCAGGTGTGTCGTATGTCAAACCCATGTAAACTTTTGAATAAGTATTGTTGGTTTTGTTTTCCTCGCCATTCAACAGATTGATGTTGTGAGAGGCATTGGCATACAGGTTGATGTTCCATTTTATTTTTTCTCTTCCGAAAACGAATGGTCTGAAATAAGAGAACCATGCGTTCCAGTTGTATGCTCCGTCCATGTTAACAGGTTGTGTTGCCTGCCTTCCGGTAGTTTGATCGAAAGTGTTGCTGCTAACAATGTTGTCTACGATGGCAGAGAAACTTGCGTTGGAGTTAAAGCCTGTTTCTTTGCGTGAATTGTAGTAGTTGTATGTATAGCGCGCATTGTGTATTTGCGCAAACTTTAATCCCGGATTGCCGAGTCTTAAATACAAAGGGTTGGTATTGTCCACTATCGGCTGCAATTGTATAGCCTGAGGCGCTTGTAAATTGAAATTGTAATAAACGTTGAATCTTCTTCTTCTTCCGTTTGAATAATAGCTAAGGTTAGGAGAGAAGCCTGCATAAGATTGTTTGTAAGATGTGTCTTTACCAAAAGTCTCACTCACAAGCTTTGCATCCTGCCAACGGGCGCCAACCCCAAACCCACTGTTCTTGCCATTATAATTATAGTTAACGGATGCCGTATTGTTGTACGTAAAATTATTGAAGTGATTGCTTAGCGAATCATTGAAATGATCGTAATAGCCTGTTTGGGCGTTATAGTCATACACTTCTTTGGGTGAATTATTTTTGCCATAACTGTAATTGTATCCAAAGTTAAGAACACCCCTTCTGCCAACCGGCTCACTGTAGCTCACACTGGATCCCAAACGTGTTCCGTGATCCTGGTAATTCTGATATTGATTCAGTAACAAGCTATATGCGGTGCTATCAACAGGCGTGAAGTAGTTATTTGATTGATTATAGCTACCTGATTGCCTGTTATTGATATCATGCCAGAAGTTCATGAACAAGTTCCTTCTTGTTTTGCCAAAGCGGTGATTGAGACTGATTTGACCATTTGACGTAGGAACGGTTGTTTTGTTGGTGCTTAGCCTGGCGCCCTCATTTATTTTTACAGCTCCGCCGGGCAATGTTGTATTAAAAACTGAAGCTCCATCATAATGGCTGATATTATATCCTGCATTTTGATTAACGCGAACCATAGTGAGTGAATCCGGTTTAAATTCAAGATAGATGCCGGTATACAAATTATTGTTGATGGATGTGTTGTTGTTTTTTTCGTCGTAATAAGTGGAAGAATCAGTGAATATGTTCTGCCTGCTGATCGATTGTTGTTTCACTGTCTTATTCCTGTCATAACCAGCCCACGCGCTGAAGTCGAGCGTCTTGCCAAACTTATCGGCATAATTGGCTTTCAGTTGTTTATTGTCGGTGATGCCGTTCCAATTGTCGTAAGAAGCATTATCACTACTACCGTTGTCATTTCTTCCTGTGTTATTCGCTCCGGCTACAATGGCTATTTTACGCTCATTGTTAAACATGTTGACATTGCCTTTTACCTCGTACCGGTTGTCTGTTCCGTATCCTGCATATTCTTTGCCAAACAGGCCACGTTTTCTGTTCTTTTTCAATGTGATGTTGATGATCTTTTCACGAACACCATCTTCAACGTTTGTTGCCAATGCCTGGTCACTACGTTTATCAATCACCTGGATCTTGTCAATGATGTCTGCAGGGAAGTTTTGCGTAACGGATTTTAAATCAGATCCAAAGAAAGGTTTGCCATCTACATAGATCTTAGTGACAGGCTCACCCTGGGCTTTTATTGATCCGTTTTTGTCAACCTCCATGCCCGGGATTTTCTTAAACACGTCTTCAACAGTACCGTTCTTGCGGACTTTAACTGCTGATGCGGTGAATTCGGTTGTGTCGGTTTTTATAGCTACGGTAGCTTTTTTTGCGACGATTGTAACCGATGTTAAAGCATCGTACGACGGTGCAAGAAAAATGGAGTCCATCGCAACTTTTGAATTTCCGTTTTTAAATGAAACAGCTTTGTCAAACGTTGTGAAGCTAAGTGCATTGATCCGCAATGTGTAAGGACCCGCTGCCATGCCGGAAAATGTAAATTTACCAGTGCTATCCGTTAGCACCGACCTAGCTACCGTTGAGTCTTTTTTTAATAACTGAACTGTTGCCTGAGAGACAGGATCCTTCGCGGGAGATGAAAATACACGGCCCGATAATTTTGTTTGCTGACTAAAGGCAGAAGTTACAGAAAGAAGTAGGAGTATCAAAATGATTTGATGGCGGCTGGCAGTCACTTTCTTCATACCACAAATTTAAAATCTATCTGTAAAAAACGCTGCATCTTTTGCCGTATAAAAAATGTTATTTACCGCAGAAGCTAATGACTGGTAGTTAAAAGCTGTGAGCTATCAGCTATTAGCTATTAGCTATGGAAGCGATTGACAAATCCGGTCTAATGAAAATATGTTGATACAAATGAACATACATGATTTGTAGCCAGGGATTTGGCTTTCGCCCGCGCAAATTATGTTTATCGTTAAACAGTTCGTGAGACACGAACCGTGGCATTGGTTTTCGCCTTTTGTGGAAACAATCACATTGGTGCACAGGTTAAAGCAGATAGCAAAAAGGCTTGTTGATTTAAAAAAATCAACAAGCCTTTTACCTATATAAATCTCCCTTTAGGAAAGCTGACAGCTGATAGCTGAAAGCTCATAGCTCTATGACTTACTCACCACACCCATTTTTCCCAATAGCTTCCTGTTTTTACGATCATGTATAAACTGGTAAACCAACGAGTAAATAATTGGTAAAATAAGCAACGTCAATATAGTCGATGTTATCAAACCACCGATTACGACAATCGCAAGCGGTTTTTGTGTTTCGCTGCCAATACCGGTACTGATTGCTGCGGGCAACAGACCTATAGCAGCCATCAGGGCGGTCATTACAACAGGTCTTACACGGGAGATAACACCTTGTAGAATAGCCTGGTTCAACGTCATTTTTTGTTCCAGGTTTTTCCTGAATACAGTGATGAGGATCACACCGTTCTGAATACAAACACCAAACAGGGCGATAAAACCAATACCTGCACTGATGCTGAAGTTCATTCCTGTTACATGTAGCGCGAGTATGCCTCCAATGAGTGCAAACGGTACATTCAGAATGGTTAACACAGCATCTTTTACATTGCCGAACATCATGAATAAGATCAGGAAAATTGCAAGCAGACAGACAGGCACAACATTAGACAACGTTTTGGTTGCCCGTTGCTGGTTTTCAAATTCGCCGTTCCACGACATTCTGTAACCTTCGGGAAGTTTGACCACTGCGTTTACTTTGTTTTGAGCATCGGCAATAGTGCTTCCCAGGTCTCTGCCACGAACGGAGAATTTCACCGGTATGTAACGCATGTTATTGTCACGATACACAAATGCAGGCCCCGTTAGTGTATGAATAGCAGATATTTCCTTGAGGGGGATTTTTGCACTATCCTGCGTTGGGATCATTAACCTTTCAATTTTTTCACGCGTATCCCTGAAATCTTTCTGATAGCGCACACGAATATCAAATTTGCGTTCACCCTCATACAATTCTGTTGCTGCCTTACCTCCAAGGGCCATTTCGATAACAGCCTGAGCATCGGCAGTGTTCACACCATAAAGCGCCATTTTTTGCTGATCCAGTTCAATTCGGAACTCCGGCTGACCAAGATTTCGAAGAATACCAAGATCTTCAACACCTTCAACTTTGCCTAGTGTTGTTTGAACGACATCGGCCAGCGAGTCAAGCACCTTGAAATCCGGCCCGAATATTTTCACTGCGAGTGACGCGGGCACACCCGCAACAGCTTCTTCCACGTTATCACGGATTGGCTGTGAATAATTGAGCAGAAGTCCGGGTATTTTGCTTAGCTGCACGTTCATGCTATCTATCAGGCCCTCCGTTGTAATGCCTTTGCGCCATTCCTCTTTTGGCTTCAGATCAACCGCAATTTCAACGTTGAAAAAGCCCTTAGGATCTGTTCCGTCATTCGTTCTGCCGATTTGCGCAAGCGTGTGTCTTACTTCCGGGTATTGCCTGATGATGGTTGTCATGCGGTCAGAGATCTCTTTACTTTGGCTGAGAGATGCACTCATCGGTAATTGGGATTTTACCCATAATGCGCCTTCATCCAGTTCGGGCAAAAACTCGGAACCGAGAAATTTGGCAGAGAAAAAGGTAACAGCCATTATCGATACAGCGATCAATAAGCTTAGCTTAGGAACTTTGTACGCACGCTCGAAAAGAAATTTCACACCATTCTCAAAGAATGTTACAACCGGGTTGTGCTTTTCCCTCACATTCTTTTTTAGCAGGATACTTGATAATGCCGGTACCAGCGTTAGTGTAAGAATCAAGGCGCCTAATAAAGCAAAGCTGAGCGTGTAAGCCAGAGGCGAGAACATCTTACCTTCCACTTTCTGGAAGGCGAAAATGGGAATCAAACAGGTAATGATAATGACTTTGGAAAAGAAGATCGCCTTACCCATTTCCGTACCAACCTGTTTAAATAAACCCATCTTGGCCAGCTTGTTAAACTTCTCCATGCCCACTTCCCTGGCTTTACTGTCGAGCGCTACAAACAATCCTTCGACCATCACCACGGCCCCGTCAATGATAATACCAAAGTCGACGGCACCCATCGAAAGCAGGTTTGCCGTCATGCCTTTAATGCGCATGCACATAAAGGCAAACAACAACGCCAGCGGAATTATAATGCTTACTGTGACTGTGGTTCGCCAGTCAGCCATAAAGATCAATACAATGCAGGTCACAAGGACAATACCTTCAATCAGGTTGTGTATTACCGTGTGCGTTGCATAATCCATCAGTGTGGTACGGTCATAAAATGTATCGATATGAACATCCTTCGGCAAAATGGTTTCATTCAGTTCTTTTACTTTATCATGAATTCTTGAAAGTACTTCCGCAGGATTCTCGCCCTTCCGCATTACAACAATCCCTTCCAGCACATCGCCTACCGTGTCTCTTGAAACCAGCCCGAGTCTTGGCTTTCCGGCTTCTACAACGCGCGCCAGGTTTTTCACAAGAATGGGCACGCCATTTAATTTTGTAACGATGATATTTTCAATCTCATCAATGTTGTTTAGCAGGCCAATACCGCGAACAACATATGCCTGCCCGTTTCTTTCAATAACATCACCACCTACGTTGATATTACTTCTTGCGACGGCGTTGTAGACATCAAGAGATGTCAGGCCGTACTTTATCAGGTAATTGGGGTTCACGCTTATTTCAAAACTTCTTTCCTCGCCGCCAAAACTATTCACATCGGCTACTCCGGGAACGGATTTAAATTGCCTGTCAAGTACCCAGTCCTGTATGGTATACAGGTCGCGGATATTGCGTGTCGGACTTTTCAGTGTGTAACGGTAAATTTCACCGGTCGGGCCATATGGCGGCTGAACGTCGGGTTTAATTTCATCCGGAAGATCAACGTTGGAAAGGCGGCTTAATACCTGTTGTCTTGCAAAGGCATCATCTACGTCATCATCAAAAATTAACCGCACGTAGGATAAACCAAATGATGATGTTGTGCGAAGGTTAATCTTTTTCTGCACGGAGTTCAACACCGTTTCCAGTGGGATGGTCACAAATTTCTCCACCTCTTCGGCGCTACGTCCGGGCCACTGTGTAATGATAATGATCTGTGTATTGGTAACATCCGGAAATGTTTCAATAGGTGTGTTCTTATAGCTTACAAACCCAATTACGGCGAGTATTCCTGTTAAAAAGAACACCAGGTATCTGTGGCGTAATGAGAAATGTATAATTCGTTTTATAAACTTATTCATAGTAAATGCTCAATGGTAAAATAGAAATGTTATAACTGCAGCCAGCTTGTCGGATGCTTATTGAGAAAGCAGTTGCTGGAAAACCAGTAACTGGTTCTGGGTTATAACTCTTTGTCCTTCTGTTACGCCGCTGTTTACATAGGTTTTATCGCCGGTTGTTTTCAGTATGTCAACCTCTGCAATTTTCATGTCGCTGTTGCTGTTGTAGACTATCACATACTCTTTACCATTTTGCGATATCAACGCTTTTGTTGGTACACAAATAGCTTTTTGATCAAGTTGATTTGAAACCAACACCTGCGCAAACATTTCAGGCTTCAGCAGCAGTTCGCTATTGTCCAGGCTTATGCGTACACGTAAAGCTTTGTTGGCGGGATCGAGCACCTCGCTTACTTTATCAATTTTTCCGGAGAAGTATTTATTGGGATAAGCAAGTGTTGTAACCTGCACACTAACACCTTCCTTTACTTTCGGAATGTCTGCTTCAAATACATTTGCCCAAACCCATACGTTTTTGAGGTTAGATATGGTGAACAGATTTTCACCCATATCCTGCCTGATGAAGTTCCCGGTGTTCACTCTTTTTTCAACAATGTAACCGTTAATGGGAGAGGTGATGGAATATGTGCCTCCGGACGTAGCGTTAGAGCCGGTATTAATATTCAGGACTGATTCAATTTTTTGTTTAGCAGCCAGTGTTTTCTGGTAATTCTGTTTTGCCTCAGTATAATCTTTTTCGCTTGATATACCGCTCTTATATAAAGATTCCTGGTTGTCCAACTGTCTTTTAGCTATTGCGATATCAGCTTCGGCACTGCTTAAATCTGCATAATTGCCTGCAACATCTGCACTCTTAATAACAGCCAGTACCTGCCCGGCCTGAACTTTATCTCCCAGCGTAACTTTTGATTCTATGATCTGTCCGCTGCTGCGTGGAAATATCTTTACCACACTGTTTTCATTGAAGCTTACTTCGCCACTAAGGGTTATAGCGTTATCAATATTGCAGGTTTTCACAGTGTCAATAGTAACGGGCATTGTACTGCTCAGGACAAACTTTTTTACAGGGTCATCCTTCTGTTCTTTTTTTTCTTTGCAGGAAACAAATAAAACAAAACCTGTTAAAATACCTGCTATAGAAAATCTGTTCATTATATGTCGGTTTAAGTGCACTTTTATTTAATAATATCTGTTCCTATGTTAAAGTTCAACTCCTCTTTCGCCAGTTGAAGATTTAATTGTTGTTGCGTGAGTCTTTGCTGTGATTCGGTATAATTATCAAAGAAATCAATAAACTCAAGCAGGCTTATTTGTTTTTGCTGATAGCTCTTCAATACATTCTCATACATGCGTTGATATTGATCGTAGAAATCCTTCTGCGTTGCATTGTTCTGCTGAATAGTTAGCTGCAACTTGTTGTAGGCATTGGTAATGCTGTTCTGTAAATCTGTTTCAGCACTTTGAGTAATTGCCTGTTGTTGCTTAACCCCGAATTCTGCAGACCTGATATTGCCTTTGTTAGTATTGAATACAGGTAACGGTAACGAAATTCCCAGGCCAACATAGTTGGGAGTGTAATTTGAGTTTCTGTCAAAGTTGGGACCAAGCGTCACATCCGGCACACGCAATGCTTTTTGATAGGCCAGGTTCTGTTGCTGATAAGTTGTTTGTGTTTGCTGTAACTGGTAGAAAGGGTTGTTTTCTTTACCCTTGTTAACCATTGAATCCAAAGTTTCATTAATTGAGACGTCAGTTGAAAGTGCGCCAGACGGTTTTATAAAAACTGCCGACTTAATCTGCAGGAGCGTTTTAATGTCTGCCTGCGTGTCTGCAATATCCCTGTTTAGCTGCGTAATGTCTTGTTGGAGGGATATCACCAGTGCCTGCACGCGCAAATATTCTTTCTGTGCGATGTTGCCGGCGGCCAGTTGAGCTTTCATCCCATCCATCAGGCGCGTAAGTTGTTGTTGCTGGGCCTGGTAAATGGACCGGTTGGTTAGTTGCTGGGCGATGGTATAATAGTCGGAACGAAGCTGGAATCTCAGATTGCGCAGCAGATCCTGTAATTGCAGTTCACTTAGCTGCGCATTGGTAGTAGCCAGATCAATAAGTTTACCACGTTTCCTGGCCGTCTTTATCAGTTGTTGTACCTGTATATAATACTGGCCATTGAAAGACCCGTCCGGATTTTTGCTGTAAGGAAAGAGTTTGCCGTCTGCATGAATAACCTGGTCCGTTACCAGCACAGGGTTATCCCACAACTTAGCCTGTTGAATCAGGGCTTTTTGTGCGTCCGTATTATAGTGCGCGGCCAACACCTGCAGGTTGCTGTCTATAAACATTTTTTCGGCCTGCTCTATTGATAAGGCAAGCGTGTCTGTTTGTTGCGAAAAAACCGTCGTTGTAAAACCCAGGTTAATGCCCAGCATACATGCGGCAATCCAAATCAGCCGCCCTTTAGCAAGGTGCATACGTTCAGTCATAATATTATTTAAGTTGATTAAATCAATAAGGGTATAATACAATGCAAAACAGCAGACAATAGGTACTGTTCAAAAAGCATCATATTTGTTGGTGCATCATAGGCGGGGCGTATGTGAAAGAGCTGTAACCGTTTAATGGAAACGACCTTGCCATCCGCACTTGTTTAGCACATTTTAGGCGGAGGAGGATTAATCTCCTTAAAGAAAAGATACTGGTAGTCTTCCTTTAACACATTTGTGTACACATGCGATGTTGTGCTGTAAGGGAGTTCTGCAACAGTAGAAGAATGAATTAATTTAAAGGAAAAATGCTTTAGCTGAAGGGAGTGGCTGTTTGTGTGATGATTACTGTACTCCGGAAAAGCATTATGGTAATCGAAAATAATCTCGGAAATATACTCAATGGCACTGTCAATTCTGTTGCCTCCAAGATCTTCGTAGTTATGGTTGTATGCGTAATGGTCCAGTTCATTGGCGTATACACTCAGGTTGAGTATTTGTACCGCGACAATAAATAGTATAAACTTTAATATGGTTGTTTTTATCAGGCCCAATGCATTTTTCTTCCTGTTTGAGAAAGAAGGGCGTAAAGTTAAGCATCAAGCGATATATAACGTGCACAATATGGAAGTTTTGACATTTTAGAAATACAATAGCCACCGGGCAGTACCTAACCCGGAGAACAAATGGTTGTTTTTGTTATTATGTAAGGCTGCCCGGCATTTACCGGGCAACCTTCGATGTGATCAATTAATTAGTCCTGACTTTCTTAATAATCTCCTGTTCTCGCGGTTGTGTATGAATTTATGAATCACACTGTAAATAATTGGCAGAATAAGTAGGGTAAGGATAGTAGAAGTAACCAATCCCCCTATAACAACCGTAGCCAGCGGTTTTTGTGACTCTGAGCCAATTCCTGTACTGAAAGCAGCCGGAGATAGACCAATGGCCGCCATTAAAGCTGTCATTACAACCGGCCTGACTCTTGATACAACTCCCTCATGAATGGCTCTGTCCAACGGCATTTTTGCTTCAAGGTTTGCTTTGAACTGGGAAATGAGGATCACACCGTCCTGCACGCAGATCCCGGCCAGTGCAATAAAACCTATTCCTGCAGATATACTAAAATTCATCCCCCTCAGGTGCAAGGCAAGAATGCCGCCAATTAATGCAAACGGTACGTCCATAAGTACTATCAGCGCATCTTTCACGTTACCAAAAGCAACAAACAACAAAATAAAGATCATTAGCAAACAGATAGGAACCACTGTAGCCAGTGTATGCTCCGCTCTTTGCTGATTCTCAAATTCGCCGTTCCAGGCAATGGAATACTCATCCGTCAGATGCAGATTTTTGCTGATGGCTTTTTGGGCATCCGCGATGGTACTTCCAAGATCTCTGTCGCGCACGCTGAATTTGATGCCGATATAACGGCTGTTATTGTCGCGATAGATAAAGGCAGGCCCCGTTATTTTCTGAATTTCTGCTATATTCTTGATAGGGACCTTATTTCCATTTCCTGCCGGAACCATCAGGTTTTGAACCTTATCCTCATCGTCGCGGAATTCTTTAGGATACCTGATGCGTATTTCAAAGCGTTTTTCATTGTCATACAAAATGGTCGCTGCTTTTCCGCCAAGGGCCATTTCAATTACGGCATTGGCATCGGACACGTTTACACCATAAAGCGCCATTTTTTGCTGATCCAGTTCTATCCTGAACTCGGGTTGTCCCATGTTTTTAAATTCACCAAGGTCAGTTACTCCGGGAATATTTTTAAGAATCGCCTGTGCTTCGGCCGATTTTTGTTCCAGCATTTTTATGTCAGGACCGAAGATCTTCATGGCATTTTCAGCAGGAATACCGGCAACTGCTTCGGCCACGTTGTCGCTGATTGGCTGAGCGAAGTTCAATCCCACACCGGGGAATGTCGATAGTTTTTTGTTCATATCAGCTACCAGGTCATCCATGTTCTTGAACGTCTTCCATTGCTTCTTCGGATAAAGATCAACGGCGATTTGCACGTTGGCAAAGCCCTTGGGATCGGTGCCATCATTCGTCCGGCCAACCTGTACCATCACCTGTCTTACTTCAGGATATTGCTTTAAAATGTGATACATTTTTTGCGAGATATCGACAGAGTTATTCAATGAAGAACTGATCGGCAGTTGAGCAGTGATCCACAATGCACCTTCATTCAACTTTGGAATGAATTCTGTTCCCAGGAAGCGTGTAGAGAAAAAGGTCAATGCCATAAGTGTAAAGGCAATGAACAGGCTTTTCTTCGGCGCACCCAGTGTTATTTTGGCCAACCTGTCAACGATCTTTTCAAGACCGATCACCAGGATATTGTGCTTTTCGCGAACATTTTTCTTTAGAAGAATGCTTGACAATGCAGGTACAAATGTGAGTGTATAGATCAGGGCACCAAGTAAAGCAAAGCCCAACGTGTAGGCAAGCGGAGAGAACATTTTGCCTTCAACCTTTTGGAACGCGAAGATGGGCAACAAGCAGGTAATAATGATCAGTTTGGAAAAGAAGATGGCTTTGGCCTTTTCTGTCGCCACGTTTTTAAATGCGCCAAGCTTGATGAGCTTGTTGTATTTTTCCATTCCGATATCTCTCGCCATCGCATCCATCGCCACAAAAATTCCTTCTACCATCACGACGGCGCCATCTATAATGATCCCGAAGTCTACAGCACCCATGGAAAGCAAATTGGCTGTCATCCCTTTTAGGCGCATACAGGTAAATGCAAACAACAGCGCCAGCGGAATGATCAACGCCACTATCAGCGTTGTGCGCCAGTCAGCCATAAATAAGAATACAACCACAGTTACAAGAATAATACCTTCCAGCAGGTTATGGATCACTGTTTCCGTACAAAAATCCATCAACGTGGTACGGTCATAGAAGGGTACAATTTTCACATCCTGTTTGGCTAGCGTATTATTTAACTGATCTACTTTTTTATGGATGAGGTCCAGCACCTGCCTTGGATTCTCTCCTTTTCTCATCACCACAATTCCCTCTATGACATCGCTTTGGTCATTCAGGCTCACCTTGCCCAAACGTGGTTTGCCTGATTCCTGCACTGTGGCAAGATTTCGAACAAGGATGGGTACGTTATGAATATTTGTTACGATGATGTTCCTTATCTCTTCAATGTTGTTTAATAACCCGATACCGCGCACTACATACGCCTGGTCGTTCTTTTCAATTACATCAC
Source organism: Chitinophagaceae bacterium DXS (assembly GCA_030345135.1). Taxonomy (GTDB): domain Bacteria; phylum Bacteroidota; class Bacteroidia; order Chitinophagales; family Chitinophagaceae; genus Danxiaibacter; species Danxiaibacter flavus. Next base: position 3,260,769 of record CP128386.1, on the reverse strand, counting down.
CACCAACATTCACGTTGCTTTTTTCAACCGCATTATACACATCCATTGCAGTCAATCCATATTTGGTAAGCATGTTGGGATTAACACTTATTTCAAACGTCTTTTCTTCACCACCAAAAGTGTTTACATCTGCAATGCCGGGAACAGATTTAAACTGTCTGTCCAGGTACCACTCCTGAACAGTAGTCAGATCCCTGATTGATTTTGTATTGCTTTTTAGTGTGTAGCGATAGATCTCATCTGTAGGGCCGTAAGGCGGCTCAATTTCCGGTTTAACGCCGTCTGGCAGATCGGCATTCATAATACGGGTGAGCACTTGCTGCCGCCCGAATGCATCATCCACATCGTCTTCAAAAATGATGCGGACATAAGAGAGTCCGAAGGATGAAATAGTCCTGAGGTTAACTTTTTTCTGAACGGAATTTAATTCTGTTTCAAGTGGGATAGTGATGAATTTTTCGACCTCTTCGGCGCTTCGTCCGGACCATTGGGTGATAACGATGATCTGTGTATTGGTGACGTCTGGGAAAGTGTCGATCGGCGTTTTAATATAACTCCACACACCGATCACGGCCATGACTGCCGTAAAAAAGAAGATCAGCAGGCGATGACGAAGAGAGAAATATATAATTCTTTTGATGAGCTTATTCATGACAATTTATTGTTACGTCAATACGCAACGGTTAGGCCTTTGCATTGGCTGCATATTGACTCTGATTGTTAAAGAAATTTCAGAACGTGGTGTTTTAATCCGGTAGTTTGTAATCCAATGTCGTTTAGTTAAGCAGGCTTCGTCAACTTTGGGAGATTTCTCCTGTCGTCGACATGACGATCCTGGCTTATCAGAATAAGTAATCTCAACAGCACTAACAATAAGTGCATAATATTATGCAGGACCGCAACCGCATCGTCACCTCGACGATAGGAGAGGTCTCTCGAATATTAGCCTGATCGTGATACTTATGAGCATTTGGCATCGAATCGATCATTCATTAGTTGTTTTGCTTTTGAAGAAGCGCATTAAAAATGAGCAGCCCTTTTTGTGAAATGATGCGCTCACCTTCCGCAACACCGCTTTGAATATAAGCGGTATCTTCAACCTTCTTTAAAATGCTCACTTCGCGAATCTCAATGTCGCAGTCACTCTTGTAGATCAGCACATAATTTTTGGAGTTGTCAAAAATGATTGATGAAGACGGAATGCTTATTGCTTTTGCACCGCTCTCGTTGTAGATCGTTACAGTGCTGAACATCTCCGGTTTTAGAAGCATATCAGGATTAGGTAGTTTAAGGCGCACTTTCTCAACCTTGTTATCCGGATCAAGCACATTGCTTGTGTTGTCAACAGTTGTATTGAAAACTTTATCCGGGTAGGCCAATACGGTAACCGAAGCTTTATATCCCGGTTTTATGCGAGGAATATCCGCCTCGTAGGCGTTGGCATATACCCATATGTCTTTAAGGTTGGAGATGGTGAAAATATTGTCGCCCATATCCGGCCTTATAAAACTTCCGGTGTTGGCTTTTTTCTCAACTATGTAACCGTCAATCGGTGCCGTGATAAGAATTGTTCCGCCTTCTTTCGCGCCGCCCAAACCATTAATATTAATCACGGAATTTAGTTTATCCTGCGCCGCCATTGCCTTTGTGTAGTTGTTTTGCGCCTCAGTAAGATCTTTTTCGCTTGCTATTCCTTTGTCATAAAGAAGTTTTGCGTTATCCAACTCTCTTTTTGCAATGGCAACATCAGCTTTGCTGCTGGTTAGATCGCTATAATTACCGGCAATATCTGCACTGTGTAAAACAGCCAAAACCTGTCCTTTGCTTACTTTGTCGCCTAAGGATACTTTTGTTTCTGTAATAACCCCGCTGATTGATGGAAATACTTTCACGACAGCATTTTCATCAAAACTTATCTCACCGCTGAGCTTTAATTCATCAGCAATGTCAGAGATTTTTGCTGTATCTATTTTGATCATGCCTTTCATTGCCGGTGTAAGGGTAAAGGCCGAATCAAGGTCTTCATGTTTTTGCGCATTATCGCTTGTACAGCTTCCAAAACTGCAAAGGAAGATGGCCGCAAAAATTATGTATAGTAACTGTTTCATTGTTAGTTTGTTTGTTGATTATTTAATTACGTCGCTGCCTACATTGTAGTTAAGCTCCTCTTTTGCAAGAGCGAGATTGAGCAGCTGTTGCGCAAGTCTTTGGCGTATCTCCGTATAATCGTTAAAGAAATCAAGGAACTCCAGGAGGCTTATTTGTTTGTGCTGATAGCTATCAAACATATTTCTGAACATGGTTTGATACTTTTCATAAAAATCCTTTTGTGTTGCGTTGTTTTGAGCAATGGTTAACGACAGTTTGTTATAGGCATTACTAATGTCATTGGTGAGACCAGTCTCCGCATCGCTTGTGATGGCCTGCTGTTGTTTGATGGAAAATTCAACAGCTTTAATGTTGCCTTTATTCTTGTCAAAAACAGGCAACGGCAATGACAATCCGAGTCCCCAATAGTTAGGTGCATAATTAGAATTGCGATCAAAATTGGGCGACAGCGTAACATCGGGGACCCTTAATGCCTTTTGATAAGCCAGGTTCTGTTGCTGATACAAAATGGTAGTTTGCTGCAAAAGATAATTGGGATTGCTTTGGATCCCCGTTTTTATAATATTCTCCAGGTTGTCTGGCAGGTCCAAATAAACAGCAAGTGGATCTGACGGTTTCACAAACACTGGGTCTTTTATTTGTAATAAAGACTTCAGGTCAGCCTGGTTGTCAGCGATTGCCTTGTGGAGGTCTGTTATATCCTGTTGGAGTGAGATTTGCAATTCCTGCACGCGAAGCAATTCCTTTTGTGCAATATTTCCAGCGGAGAATTGAGCCTGCATACCATTCAACAAGATTGAGAGTTGCTTCTGCTGTTCCTGCAATGTAGAAAGATTCATTAGCTGCCGGGCGATTGTGTAATAATCTATATGTAGCTGATACCTGAGGTTTCTTAATACATCCTGCAATTGCAGTTCGCTTAGTTTGCTGTTGGTGGTAGCAATATTGATCAGTTTGCCACGTTTGCCGGCGGTTTTGATGAGCTGCTCCATCTGAATGAAATACTGATTATTTAATGATCCGTCGGGCAATTTGCCGTGCGGCATGAATGAGCCATTAGCCGCTATCACATGGTCCGTATTCAGAACAGGGTTGTCCCACACTTTCGCCTGTTCTATCAATGCTTTTTGCGCGTCTACATTATAATGCGCCGCAAGTAGCTGCAGATTGCTGTCAATAAATCTTTTTTCGGCCTGGTTTATTGTAAGCGATAATGTATCGGGTAATTGCGCGGTTGCTACAGCACTTACAAGCATTGCTGCTACAGTTATATACGGTATAAGCGATTTGCATGCTCTACCTGTAAATATTTCCATACAAAAAATAAATATGAGATGAGACTGAGTATAGCCGTTTGCCAATAAACCTGCAGTACTGGTGTGCCTTATTACTATAAGCGACGTTCCGGTAGCAGGGGAATGTTCAGCTACATGAATATGCCGGTGCGTGAATTTTTTAATACGCGCACACGTTGCCAAAGCTCTCGCGGAGGTTTTGACAGATACAATAATTGAGATGCTGTATTGACAAATTCAATTATTGCCTTAAGCGATGAGTTGCTTAGGCGGAGGAGGAGTTATTTCCTTAAAGAAAAGATGTTTGTAATCTTCGTTAAGCGAAGAAATATAAGTAACCGAGCAAGTTATTTTGGGGATCGTGATGTCTTCAAAAGAGTCTATTTGTTTAAAGAGGGCATGTTTGATCTGGTAAGTATGGCTGCTTGAGTTCTGGTGCTTGCCATATTCGGGGAAGGCATCCTGGTAATTCAGCAGGATCTCTGCTACATATTCAATGGCACTGTCAATGCTGTTCGTTCCTATATCTTCATAATGATGATTCAAAGCATAATAATCCATATCGTTACCATAGACGCTCAGATTGATAATCTGGATCGCTACAATAAAAAATATAAATTTCGATATGAACCGTCTTGTATTCAACGGGGTAAATATTGGGGTATGATTGAATTAAAATCCGGGCAAAGGTTAATTTTTAAATTATGTCCTGTTTAGTCCGGGTTTCTAAAAAAAAGTGAAAATTACTCTTTTCAATTTTTTGTCGCCTTGAAACATGTGAAAATTCCCGACATCACTTTGTGTTCTCTAATTATGAACCCTGTTCTCATATTTCTGATCAAAGCGTTCGTATGACTTGAATTTCATCAAAAGGTTAAATGTTAAAATACACGCTCTGTGCAACTCAGTTTTATTTCCGTGAATCTCCTATATAACTGTATTTATTTATTCCTCACATAAAAGCAGAAGTAGGCAAAGAAGTCAGGCATCAACTCTTCGTTTATAACAACAAAAAAAATGCACCAACCTTTCGATTGATGCATTTTCTATATTAACAGGTTACCCTGTGTTATTATGCTGTTTGCTTCCTAGGCTCAACTTTTTTGCCTAAAGGCTTGTCTTTTGCAAACTCCAGTAATACAGGAGCGGCAACAAAGATAGAAGAGTAGGTACCGGTGATCACACCAATCAACATCGCAAATGCAAATCCGCGGGTTACTTCACCACCAAAGATGAAGAGGATGAGGATGGTTAAGAACACCGTCAATGAAGTCATGATGGTACGGCTTAAAGTCTGGTTGATCGCTGTATTGATCACCTGGGCTTTAGGCATCGTTGGGTACAACCTGCTATCCTCACGGATACGGTCATACACGATCACGGTATCGTTCATTGAGAAGCCTATCACCGTTAAGATGGCCGCAATAAAGTGCTGGTCAATCTCAAGCGGGAACGGAACTATCTTTCTGAAGAAGCTGAATACTGCGAGTGTTACAAAGACGTCATGCAACAATGATACAATTGTACCAACGGAATACCTCCAGTCGCGGAAACGTATAAAGATGTACAGACAGATCGCGAAAATTGCCAGGATTGTGGCATTTCTTGCGCCTTTTTTCAGGTCGTCAGAAATGGTTGGCAACACGGTCTGAGAGCTTTGTTTGTATTTAGTACTGAACTCGTTAAAGCTTACATTTTGAGGCAAATGACTCTTCAAACCATCATATAAAGTGCGTTCAACTGCAGAATCCACTGTATTTCCTGTTTCATGGATCTTGTAAGATGTAGTGATATTCAGTTGATCGTGCGTGCTCACTGTTTTGATAACCGGAGCTTCACCAAATACTTTTTTCAAATCATCTGTCAGGCTGGTTACTTCTTTGGTCATGTCTTTACCAAACTTAACAGTATAACTGCGACCACCTTCAAAGTCAACGCCATAATCAAATCCGTAGAAGAAAGAAGAAATACCTAAAAGTGTTACTACGATAGAGATTCCGTAAGCTACTTTTCTGTATTCAACAAACTTGATGGCTGCGTGTTTGAATACTTTTCTTGAAATATTGGTAAAGTATTCAAAGTGACGGCCTTTGCTCATATACACATCAGATATAAGTCTTGATACCAGGATGCCGCAGAACAAAGACAACAGGATACCGATGATCTGAGTTGTAGCGAAACCAAGTACAGGACCCAATCCGAAGGAGAACAGGATGATGGCGGTCAACAAGGTTGTTACGTGCGCATCCAGTACAGGAGCATAAGAACGTTTGTAACCGTCTGCCACAGCATTTGCGTAGCTCTTACCTTTCGTCAATTCTTCCTTAATTCTTTCAAAGATGATTACGTTCGTATCCACGGCCATACCGATGGTTAATACCAGACCGGCGATACCAGGAGCAGTCAGCGTAAATCCTAATGCACTTAGTATACCGATGGTAAACAGTAAGTTCAGGATAAGTGCGATATTGGCAACCCAACCTGCTGTGTTAAAGTAAAGCAGCATTAAAGCGAAGATCACTATGAAAGAGATCAGGAACGATAAAGAACCGCCTTTAACAGCTTCTTGTCCAAGCGTTGGTCCAACAAGTTGTTCCTGTACAATTTTGGCAGGAGCATCCAGTTTACCAGACTGAAGGATGTCAGCAAGATCCTGGGCATCATTAATGGAATAGTTACCGGAAATTTCTGAAGAACCATTCGGAATAGGACCATTTACAAACGGAGCGCTGTAAACGATGTTATCCAGAACAATAGCGATTGGTTTAGAAACGCCGTTGTTTGCTGCAGGAGAGTTTCTTTCTGTCATTTTAGCCCAGATAGAAGTTCCGATAGCATCCATGTTCATTTTAATGGCGACGCGGCCTTTTTCATCATAGTCCTGGCGCGCTTCACTTACGTGTTCTCCTTCCAGTTCTGCAGTGCCGTTATCAAGCGTTTTGATAGCGTACAAAGGCAGAATATTTTTTGTCTTAGGATCGCTCACATCAGCCTTTCCATACATGAACACCATGTTAGATGGGAAGTTGTGTTTAACGATCTCCATATTCAAAAAGTCGTTGATCTGAGCAGTGTCTTTAGTCAGTACATAACCCAATTCAGCAGGGAACTGAGCCGCACCCTGTGCATTGCGGCGTGGCTGAGAAAAACCGATCAGGTTTCTTAAAGGAGCCTGATTGAATTTAATTTGAGTAGAATCTTTACCAGCAGTTGCAGTTTTTGCGGTTGCATTGGTATCAGAAACACCACCTAAAGTTGCTGTTTGTGTAGTATCAGTTGAATGAGCTGCTGTTGCAGTTGTATCAACCTTGGCTTTTGCAGTTGTGTCAGTTTTTGTACCTGTCAGGTAATCAGACAACGCTTTGTCAGCATTTAATACAGCTTCCTGCAGATCGCCGATGTTGTACAATTCAAAGAATTGCAGGTTTGCAGTTGACTGTAAATAACGGCGAACTCTTTCAGGATCGTTAACACCAGCAAGTTCAATAGTGATAATTCCTTTTGCAGGATCGGGGTTAATGGTAGGAGAAGCCACACCAAAACGGTCGATCCTCGTTCTCAGGATTCTGTAAGTATTGTTGAATGCAATAGTAGCCTGATCACGCAAGTAGCTGATCACGGTGTTGTCGGATGCATCAAATTTAATTTTACCATTGCTGCGTTGTGCAAAGAAAGGAGCAAGTTTAGCACCGTTGCCACTTTTCTGAAATTCATCATAAAATAAAGTGATCAGGTCTGCACCGCTGTTTGCTTTTCTTTCTATCGCAGTATTCAAAGCTTTATTGAAAGCCGGATCTTTAGTGTAGTTGCTTAATGAGTGCATTAAACCATCAAGGCCCACAGCCATGGTTACGCTCATACCACCCTGCAGGTCAAGACCTAATTTCAATTCATTGTCTTTAGCTGATTGGTAAGTTACCAAACCAAACGGCCCAATCTTTGTATCGTTGGTGCTGTCCAGCAAACGGTGTTTATGCTGGTCTTTAATTTGGTCAAGGGTGTCAGCATAAGCTTCCTGTAATTCTTTGTTACCAGGATACTTTTGGTCCGGAGTAAGGGGGTAATTCGCCTTCAGCCATTTGGCAGCTCTATCATCCATTTTACCTTCATGGCTCTTTACGATCCATGTAAAAGATAACTGGTATAAGCAGATCAATATCAGTGCAATCGTAAAAAAACGCACCAAACCTTTAAGTTGCATACTATGGTTTTCAATTTTTGAGTGGCGGCAAAGATAGGGGATTGGAGGTGAAATAGTAAAATGAAAAAAAAGCGGATATATTTCCCGCTATTTTTATGCAAGTTTACTGCCCTGAATGCAGCCTGGATAATGAGTTTCGGTAGTTTTTCCAGCCCTCTATTTTGTTAATAGAAGGCCAGAAAAAAAGAAAATATTCAGAATTATTGCTTATAAGGTCTCACTTTGAGTAGTGTAACATCAAAATAAATAGGGGAGTTAGCTGGGATCGCTGTTCCGCTTCCGTTGCAACCATAGGCATAGGCCGAAGGAATCACCATTTTAATGCGGCCACCTTGTTTTATTTTCTGTAAGGTGTAAGCAAAACCCGATACAAATCCGCCTGCGTAGGCCACCAATGAGTCTGATTTGTCAAATGTTGTTCCATTCAATAATTTTCCTTCATACTTAATAGTAACAGTGTCATATTTATTGGTAATCGCAGGTGTGGTACCCGGCTCAATTATTTCATACAAAATGGAGCTTGAATCTGTTGTATAATTAATTCCGTTTGCCAGGCAAAAAGCCTGCATTTCACTTACTTCACTTGTTGGGTTTTGATCCTGACAGGGAGTGCTGGTTTTAACACATGCAGCCAATCCAATCACAGCGGCTATTGAAAGCCCCAAAATTTTCTTCATTAGGTTAACTTTTAAGATTTTTTTCAATGCTATTGTTGAGGTTCTTTGGTGTTTAGGGTTGAAAAATTATTTATATTTTCCGATGTTGAGCACTCTTATTTCATAATATAATGGTGAGTTAGGCGGAACAACCTGGTTGCCGCTGTTATCTTTTGCTCCATTACAACCATATGCATAAGCCGATGGGGAAACCATTTTAATCTGACCGCTTATCCCAATCTTGTTTAGACCAAATAACAACAGAGCTGGTACGTTCTGCATTAGAGCAACAACAGAATCATTTTTTTGAAGTTGTGTCCCATTAAGCAATTTTGTTACCACAGCCATTTTAACTGTATCATATTGATTGCTAAGCCTGTCGGGACTTCCAGGAGAAGTTATCTGATAAAAAATTCCTGTCGTGTCATCTATCTGAGGGGTAATTCCGTTGGACATACAAAATGCTCTTATATCGTCCGCTTCTTCAGAAGGAGCCACGTTGGTGCAATAGTTATTGTTATTTTTCATACAGGAAGCCAATACCATTAATCCGGCAAGTAGTGCAAATGCAGTTTTTTTCATTCGTTATTTTAATTTGCAGCACGCTGGGTGCATTTAAAGATTGTTATCAAGAGCCTGAGAGAAATTAAAACGCTGCTTACAGACTTTTATTCTCTTTATTTTTTTTTATCATTAGTTCTTTATAGCGTTGCTCATTCATTTCCCACTTATATTTTTTGTAGAAAAACGCGAGGAAAAGACTGATACCCAATATGGCAACGATGAGTACGTTCGGGTTAAAGCTGGCATTTGCCACCATGCTTGCCCTTTCATACCAGCCGGTTCCTACTGATACGATAATGCAAACGCCAATTGTAAGTCCCATCGAAAGTCCGATAACAAATTGACGAAATATGCGCCGCTTATTCTGGCGGTAACCCTCCCAATATTTGAGAAAACTCTCTTCTTCCTTCGTAAGCATCCGCAAAAATACTTTGCTTAATTTTAAAATGTTTCCAGTTAAAAGTTTAATTTCTTATTTTGCCTTAAAATTCAATTTCTGTGACTAAATATGATGCACTTATACATGAGTTTTTATTGGAAAACAAACATGTGTCCTTAGAAAAATTAGGCGAATTTGTTATCACCGGCGAACCTTTTGTTACAGAAAGCGGTACCACCACCAGTCAGCCTAAGATAGAGTTCACCTTTAACAAGTATGCAGAAACCTCTCCGGAACTAATTGAATATATAGCAACCAAACTTGGTAAAAACAGAAGCATTGCGGGCAGTGGCGTTGAATCTTACCTTATTGAAGCCAAGCAATGGATCAATATAGGAAAATCTTATTCTTTTGAAGGTATAGGCGAAATAATCATGGATAATTCGGCTAACCTGCAATTCAGGCAGATGGCCCACCTGTCCGCGAGGGAAGAAGAGTTCAAAAGAAAAAGAGGTTATGCAGCCGAAGCCGGCACCATAGAAAACAGGCAGTCAAGAAGAACAGGAGTATTTGCCCTTGCCATCATAATTGTGCTTTTAATAGTCGCTGGCATCGGTTATGGCATCTATAATTACATAAATTCACATGAAGCAAGCAAATCGACAGAAATGTCTTCAGGCAACAATGCAACAGAAGGCGCAGAAAAGCCAGCTACTCCGGTAGATACTGCAATTGTAAGAAAACCAGCGACTGTTGACACTACCGCCACAGTTACCACAATTGCACCGCCTGCAACTGACAGCGCAAGGTTTAAATTTATTTTTGAAGTAACAGGCAGCCGTGACCGTGCAGTTGCCCGGACTGCTAAATTGCGTGAATATGGCGATCACGCCGGCTTTGACAGTCTTAAAACTGATACAGCAATGCGATACAGATTGTACATTGATGCTACAGTATTACAGGCGGATACCCTGCGTGCCATTGATTCGCTTACAAAATATTTCGGAAGAACCGTTTATATGAGAAGGTTTCAGTAAGCCTAAAGCTTAAAGCTTAAAACTGATCTAAGCGAAGGGTTTCACGCGGCGGACGCGAAGAAGCCGCGGCGCAGAGACTAAAAATGTTTAAGACGCTAATGCGTCTTTTTTTGTGTAAAAGATTATGTAACCAACGACATATAATCCTAAAAACCTTGCCATTAAGTGGAACCGGACCTAAGTCAGATGACTTATCAGGGTTAGTGAAAGTAGCACATTGAGTGGTGTTGTCCGCTTGATAAGAGTGCTAAAGGTTGTGTGTTGTTTTTCATAAGTAATAAAAAATATCTGTACACAATACCAATAAAAAATAACGAAGATGCAGAAGCCTGTTCTTTTTATCATCACCCTGTTAGTAACCTTATCGTTGTATGCCGGGGATAAAACATACAGCGTTACATCTCCTGATGGTAATCTGCATTTTTCATTGCAGTGCACATCAGAACAAATAACTTATACGGTTACTTACAGAAAGAATAAAATAGTAGACAATTCTGCGATAAGATTAATATTTCCGGATGATGCATTTGCATCGCATCTGAAAATGAACAAACCTGTATTTTCTGTTATTGATACCTCCTATACACTTGTAGTCGGAAAATCGAAGATCGCTCATGACCATTGCCGGCAGATGGTAATTGGGTTATCTCAAACACAAGCCCCTTTTCACAGTATAAATTTTATCGTCCGTGCTTATGATGAGGGAATTGCGTTCAGATATGAGTTCCCAACGCAAACAAATTGGAAAACCCTTAAGCTTACTGATGAACATACGGAAATGAATATTGCAGGAAATCCCAAAGTGATTACCGGACTTTTGGAGAACTTTCAAACTTCGCATGAGCCATTATACACGCACTTGCGTTATGCTGATATAAAAAACGACACACTGATGGACGTGCCTGCATTATTCCAGTTTGATAATGGGGTGCATATGGCAATTACGGAAGCTGCACTGCGCAATTATGCAGGCATGTATCTGATAAAAGAAAAAGGCATTTTACGAACAGCCCTCTCTCCACATATTGACGATCCCGATATAAAGGTTGAGGCTACACTACCACATCATTCTCCCTGGCGTGTATTTTTAATTAGCGACCGTATGGGCGATTTATTTACGTCCAATATGATTACAAATCTGAATGAACCGTGCGTGTTGAAAGATATCTCCTGGATCAGGCCGGGAAAAACCACTTTTCCATGGTGGAATGGGAATATAGTACCGGATACTAACTTTTGTCCCGGCAGCAATTTCGAAACACATAAATATTATATTGATTTTGCCGCGGCTAATCACATTCAATATCATGACATTTACGGATATGGCCAGCAACCCTGGTATTTTGACGACGGCTCCGACTTTGGCCAACCCGGCAGTGAAGCTGATGCTACCAAACCTGTTGCATCGCTGGATATGAAACATATTTGTGATTATGCTCACAGCAAAGGTGTGGGTATCCATCTTTGGGTGAATTGGAAAGTGCTGTACAAGCAGCATCCTGTTGATTCAATTTTTGCGCTGTATGAACAATGGGGTGTTTCAGGTATGATGGTAGATTTTATTGACAGGGATGACCAGCAAATGATACAAATGCAGGAAGAAATATTGAAGACCGCTGCAAAACATCATCTTTTTATCCAATTTCACGGGGTATGTAAGCCCACTGGCTTATCACGTACTTATCCCAACGAATTTACCCGGGAAGGAACACTCAATTATGAAAACTATAAATGGAGCAGCGATGTAATGAATGCTAATCACGATTTGGATGTCGCATTCACGCGATTAATTGCAGGTGCAACCGACTATCATCTCGGGGGATTTCGCTCTTTGCCGCAGGGTAAACACATCATTCATTTTACCAATCCCTATGTAACAGGTACGAGAGCCCACATGCTGGCAATGTATGTAGTGATGGAAAGTGCTTTGCAAATGGTTGCTGATGCACCTGAAGCATACAGGGATGCCCCGGGGTTTGAGTTCCTGCAGGAAGTTCCTGTAACCTGGGATTCTACAGTAACGTTACACGCTGAAGTTGGTGAATATATTACCATTGCAAGAAGGAAAAATAACGAATGGTATGTAGGAACACTTAACAATACAAAGGCTCGTGATGTATCAATTCCGTTGTCATTTTTAGGTAATGGAAATTATGAAATGACAGTTTATGAAGATGCCGCAGATAGTGATGCCGAACCCAATCATCTTCAAAAAAGGATAGAAAGCGTTACAGCAAAAGATGTTATCAACATACATGTTGCCGGTAGCGGCGGCGCGGTTATGCAAATAAAAGCATCAGGCCAGGCAGTGCATTGATGCGATAAAATTGTAAAGGTTGCAAAAATGAAATTCAGTAATTAATTAAACCTGGCAGTATGCATTACAGATGCATTATTTTAAGTGGCTTAGCATCAACAGAAACCAAAAAAAGGCTCCGGTGATACCGGAGCCCCTGTTATTTCCATTTTCCTTACGCTGGCATTGTCCAGATCAAGTAATGGGAGTTTAATCTCAGATCTGCCGTGCAAACCACCTCCTTCCGGAAACATCCGTTATTACTACATTAAATAACGTGCCATTTTAAGCCCTTGCGCATCTTATTATGTATTAAATGGATTTTATTGTTCTGCTATCCATTATAAGAGGGATTTTTTTCTACAATGCCATGCGTAATCTGCGCTCGAAAGCCGCTTCAGTAAATCGGTTTTATAATGTAAAATGATAAGGGTGTTTTTGGCGTGATATTTTCGGACAGTGAGTATAATATATCTGTTTAGCACTAAAATCTTTATTCTAAAATGATACGAAAATTAAAATCAGGGAAATACAGACTTTATTCCCGAAAAATAGATCCCAGGACAAATAAGCGCAGGAACCTGGGAACCTTCGATACATTGGATGCTGCAAAGCAGCATGAAAAAGAAGTGCAGTTTTTCAAAGGACAGAAGAACTAATTAGCCTTTTGTTTTGTCATTTCTTTTGCATGCAGTAATCTTCCTGATCGGATGTAAAAGTAATCTCAGATCTGTTTTGTAAAAACGCAACTTTTATAAAACAATTACACTATTGGGGGCTAAAAAATTATCGGTAAAATTCAGGATGACAAATTGTTGTCGATGAATGCTAATGGATTTTGACCCAAATATCGGATCTGGGGAGGATGCATTTTAACAAATTTTATTCGATCGATAATAATTCTGAAGACTCAGAAGACAACAAAAAAATGTCTTAATGAAAATAGTTGACCCGATTGATTACATAGCTGCGTAAACATTGGAGATTAACTTCCAGAGGCGTGGGGCGATTCAGATAGCCAGCATCAATCCCTTCTCCATAATAAGTTTTAGGCTTTATGCTCCAGGCTTTAAGCTTTAAAAAAAATCCCGGTCTCGCATTCGCAAGCCGGGACTTTTTTTATTGAGATAACTTGTTCTCTTAGTAATCCATACCCATTCCACCACCGTGAGGCATTGGAGCCGCAGCAGCTTTAGGTTCTGGTTTGTCAGCAACAACACACTCAGTAGTTAATAACATACCAGCGATTGAAGCTGCATTTTCCAAAGCAATACGAGTTACTTTAGTAGGATCGATAACACCAGCTTTGAACAGGTTTTCGTAAACTTCAGTTCTTGCATTGAAGCCAAAGTCACCTTTACCTTCTTTGATTTTCTGAACAACGATAGAACCGTCGATACCAGCGTTAGCAGTTAAAGTGCGCAGAGGCTCTTCCAAAGCACGGCGAACGATTGCCATACCAGTTTGCTCATCAGCGATCTGGCCTTTTACTTTAGCTTCCAGGCTTTCAATAGCGCGGATGTAAGCAACACCACCACCAGGTACGATACCTTCTTCAACCGCAGCGCGTGTTGCATGTAAAGCATCGTCTACGCGGTCTTTCTTCTCTTTCATTTCAACTTCAGTAGTAGCACCTACGTAAAGCACAGCAACACCACCAGCTAATTTAGCAAGGCGCTCCTGTAATTTTTCTTTATCGTAGTCAGAAGTTGTAGTCTCGATCTGAGCTTTGATCTGACTAACGCGAGCAGTGATATCTGCTTTTTTACCTTTACCACCAACGATAACGGTATTGTCTTTATCAATAGATACAGAGGCAGCCTGACCTAAGTAAGAAAGGTCTGCATTCTCTAATTTAAAGCCTTGTTCTTCGCTAACAACAGTACCTGCAGTCAGGATAGCGATGTCAGTAAGCATTTCTTTACGACGGTCACCGAAACCTGGAGCTTTAACAGCTGCAACTTTCAATGTACCACGTAATTTGTTTACTACCAGTGTAGCCAGTGCTTCACCTTCCAGATCTTCTGAAATGATCAACAGAGGACGGCCACTCTGAGCAACTTTCTCAAGAATGTGCAGGATATCCTTCATGTTGCTGATCTTTTTATCATAGATCAGGATGTAAGGATTCTGTAATTCAGCTTCCATTTTTTCGCTGTTTGTAACGAAATATGGAGAGATGTAACCACGGTCAAACTGCATACCTTCAACTACATCGTTGTAAGTTTCAGTTCCTTTAGCTTCTTCAACAGTGATAACGCCTTCTTTACCAACTTTAGTGAAAGCTTCAGCGATCAGTTTACCAACTGTTTCGTCGTTGTTAGCAGAGATAGTAGCAACCTGCTGAATTTTTTTAGCGTCGCTGCCTACAGTCTGGCTTTGTGTTTTCAGGTTCTCAACTACAAGCGCAACCGCTTTGTCGATACCGCGTTTCAAATCCATTGGATTTGCACCGGCAGCAACCATTTTCAAACCTTCAGCTATGATAGCCTGAGCCAATACAGTTGCTGTAGTAGTACCGTCACCTGCAATGTCTGCAGTTTTAGAAGCTACTTCTTTAACCATCTGAGCACCCATGTTCTCGATAGAATCTTCCAGTTCAATTTCTTTAGCAACAGTAACACCATCTTTTGTGATTGCAGGTGCACCGAATTTTTTCTCGATAACAACGTTACGGCCTTTAGGACCTAATGTTACTTTAACAGCGTTAGCCAGTGTATCAACGCCTTTTTTCATTCTGTTTCTTGCTTCAATATCGAAGAAGAGTTGCTTAGCCATAATATTAATAATTTGAAATTTTTGATTTGAAATGGTTAAAACAATTTCTAATAAGGCCGATCATTAATGTATGATCTGCGTTTTAGAATTTTGAATTAAACTATTGCGAGAATATCGCTTTCTCTCATGATCAGGTAGTCACCGCCGTCAATCTGAATCTCTGTTCCGGCGTATTTTCCGTATAAAACTGTATCACCCACTTTAACTGTAACCGGTTCTTCTTTTTTACCAGGACCTGCAGCCACAATTGTTCCGCGTTGAGGTTTTTCTTTGGCTGTGTCAGGGATAATAATTCCACCTGCAGTTTTCTCTTCCGCAGCAGCCGGTTTTACTATCACCCTGTCATGAAGAGGGGTAACATTGAGTTTTTTTGCCATAGCTGTATTGTTTTTTTTAGTTAACTAATGATTGAAAATTCAGAACACTTTTCTTAACGATTATTATGCCATTGCACACAGAAAGGTCAAAATTTCACTTTATTGAATCGTTACAGAGACCTAAATGGAAGACTTGGCATAACAAATCGAGTTGCAAATAAAGTACTTTTGCATTCCGTGACAAAATTACATTTGTCAACTTTAAAAGAACTGACAGAATGAGCAGACTCTTTTAAAGTTATATAACAATATTTACAAGTGTAATCCGCGAATAAAGAGTTTCGAAACGCTACCCTGTCGGTATTTGCTATAATAGAATATTTTTTAAATTCTGATCCTGCTGCCGGTTATTTTTGGGCAGAAGTGCTGCCGAATACCTTTTTCAGCAGATCTGTTACCCGCGCTGCGGGATCTTTACGGATGGCGGTTTCTTCCTGTGCTACCTGGTAAAAAATGCCGTCAATAGCCTTTCCGGTTACATAAGCGCTGAGATCTGTGTTCACCGGTTTGTTGCTGAACTTATTGTAAAGTGTAAAGACGTCACTCCAGTACTTTGTAGCATTTACTTTGGCCAGGGCAGCGTCAATATGAGGTTTGAAAGCGTTGGTAAGTGCCTGTGTGGTTTTGTTTTTGAAGTAATCTGTAGCCGCAGTATTGCTGCCTTTCAGTATTCCCAATGCATCTGGTATTGTCATCTGTTTAATCGCGTCAACAAAAATGGGTGTAGCCGATTTTGCTGCGTCTTCCGCAGCGCGGTTCATAGAAAGAACAGCTTTGTCTACTACGCTACCTAACCCCAGGCTGCGCAATGTGCTTTCCACTTTCTGAGCTTCCGGAGGCATTAATATTTTTACCGCTGCATTTGCGAAGAACCCGTCGACAGCAGACAATTTGCTGGTAGTATTTTGTGTACCTATTGTAAGTGCTTGTTTTAAACCATTAATGATATCCTGGTTGGACAATCCGGGTGATGTGGTTTGAGAAGCGTTGATTACCTGCTGAACAGTATCGCAACCTGAAAACGCAAATAATACTAAAAGAATCAGCGTATTTTTCATCATAGCCATTTTATGGTGCATATCAAAAAATTTGCCGCAAAGTAATATCATCTGTATAATCCGGTCGTACTTTTTTAAAACCGTTTGTACCAAAGGGTTTGAGTGGAAAAAAAACAGGACATTATCTTTGCGCTCGAAATACGGAATCAGGATTTGAGGTTGATGTGAAACATCGTAAAATGTGCGGGAGAAAACACAAACAAACCCTGTGAATTTGCCGGGATCGCCGTATTATTTTTCAATCTAAACACTTTAAAAAATGAAAAGCAACGCTAACCTTTCCGTGTTATTCATGGAAAATGAAACCCTGAAAGAACTGGCTTCAAGGCCAATGGTAGAAGAAACAATCGCATTAGACGATGTAGTGAAAACAATGAAGATCTTCGGACCAGCAGATCTATGGCAAGTACACCGGTTAAGAAGACCAAGGATTTCGAGAAAGAAGTTTGTTCTGTAAACTATTGATGAACAGGCAACATGCATAAAAAAAGCTGCTTATAGCAGCTTTTTTTCATTGATATGTTCGAGTCTATTTGAATACAACTGTATTATCCGCCGCTTTCTTTTGTGTGGCAGATGTGTTGTGCGACTTTGTTTCTGATTGCTTTCCTGCCATTCCTTCTTTTGTATGATGGATCTGAGCCAGGGTAGGAGCGATAACCAGTGAAACAATTGACATTAATTTGATCAGGATATTCATTGATGGGCCGGATGTATCTTTAAACGGATCACCAACAGTATCACCTGTTACAGAAGCTTTGTGCGGATCTGATTTTTTGTAGTGCATCACGCCGTTGATGTCAACGCCCTTTTCAAATGATTTTTTCGCATTATCCCATGCACCACCAGCGTTGTTCTGGAAAATGCCCATCAATACACCAGACACGGTTGCACCGGCAAGGAAACCGCCCAGTGCTTCAGGACCTAATAAGAAGCCAACCAATAATGGGGAAATGATTGCAATAGCGCCTGGCAACATCATTTTTTTGATGGAAGCATCTGTAGAGATGGCAACGCATTTATCATATTCTGGTTTTCCGGTGCCTTCCATAATACCCGGAATTGTGCGGAACTGGCGGCGAACTTCTTCAACCATTGCCATGGCAGCCTGTCCTACGGCGCGAATAGCAAGAGAAGAAAATATAAAAGGAATCATACCACCAACAAATAAGCTGGCCAATACTTTTGCCTTGTAAATATCAATGCCCTGGATACCTGCAACACCAACAAATGCAGCGAACAAAGCCAGCGCAGTTAATGCTGCAGAGGCAATTGCAAAACCTTTACCTGTAGCAGCCGTAGTGTTTCCTACCGCATCAAGTACGTCAGTTTTTTCACGAACTTCTTTTGGAAGCTCACTCATTTCTGCAATACCACCTGCGTTATCAGCAATAGGACCGAACGCATCAATTGCAAGCTGCATTGCCGTTGTGGCCATCATACCTGCTGCTGCTATAGATACACCGTATAAACCTGCACACTCGTAAGAACCCCAGATACCCGCAGCTAATACAAGAATTGGCAGGAATGTAGATTCCATACCAACCGCAAGACCTCCGATTACGTTTGTTGCATGACCGGTGCCGGACTGACGAATGATTGAAAGTACGGGGCGTTTGCCCATTGCTGTATAGAATTCTGTAATAATGCTCATTAAGGTACCTACTGCCAAACCCACCGCAATTGCACCCAGAACACCCCATTTAGTAAACTCAACGCCACGCAGGGTCATCGTTTCCGGAAGAACGTAGTTAACCAGGCCAATACATGCAAGTGCAGTAAGAATAATCGATCCCCAGTTACCCATGTTCAATGCTTTTTGAACAACACCAGTATGGATACCTGCAGATTCGCTGATTTTTACAAACAAGGTCCCGATAATTGAAAATATGATACCAACACCAGCGATTAACATTGGAAGAAGGATAGGAGCAAAACCTCCGAAGCTATCAGTAGATTGTGTTTCCTGGCCTAATACCATTGTGGCCAGAACTGTTGCTACATAAGAGCCAAACAAGTCGGCGCCCATACCCGCAACGTCACCTACGTTATCTCCCACGTTGTCAGCAATAGTTGCCGGGTTACGCGGATCATCTTCCGGAATACCAGCTTCAACTTTACCAACAAGGTCAGCTCCAACGTCCGCAGCTTTGGTATATATACCACCACCCACACGCGCAAACAAAGCGATTGATTCAGCTCCTAAAGAAAAGCCGGTAAGCACCTCGATGGTTCTGATCATATCTTCCGAATTAGCAGCAGATTCAGGAGCAAAGATTTGTTTAAGAACGATGAATAAACCGCCCAATCCTAATACTGCAAGACCGGCAACGCCTAATCCCATTACTGATCCGCCAGTAAAAGAAACTTTTAAAGCGTTGGAAAGACTGGTGCGCGCTGCATGTGCGGTGCGAACATTGGCTTTTGTTGCTACACTCATCCCGATATAGCCCGCGGTAGCACTTAAAACGGCGCCGAGTACAAAGGCAACTGCGATCATCCAGTGAGAAGAAGGATTGCTGCTGGCCATTACGCCTAATAATATTGCGACGATGATTACGAAGTAAGACAGAATTTTCCACTCAGCCCTCAAAAAGGCCATGGCTCCTTCAGCTATGTATTTGCTGATTTCTTTCATACGGTCGTTTCCGGCATCCTGTTTTGATACCCATTTATATTTGGCGAGGGTATAGATAAGTCCGATGACACCCATTGCCGGTACAGCGTAAAACAAATTGTTCATAAGCAAGTACATAAGAGTTTTAAAAAAAATTATAAGGTCGACAAAAATAAGGGGGAAAACCAATAAATGTTAAAAATGATATTATTTTGATGTATGACCAATTTTTTTGGGAATAAAGTCTTGATAAGTGCTTTCAGGGGTATATAAATTGTACTGGCCGAGTTGTTTGGTATCACTAAGCGATGATAATCTTTGGTCTACCGATTTTAAATGCTTAAAGACCAAATAAAATGCGTTTTGCTTTTAATTGTTTTTTAATTTTAAATCATCAAAGTTACTAAAAGTACTATCCATAGGGGTATGGATTGTTTATGAAGGGTTACAGAGAGGCTTATTCTTGAGCCTCTTTTTTTTTAGCTGTCAGCTGTGAGCTATCAGCGCTCAGGCATAAGGTATCAGGTATCAGGTGTAAGGTGTAAGGTATCAGGTGTAAGGTGTAAGGTGTAAGGTATCAGGTGTAAGGTGTAAGGTATCTTCGAAATTCAAATCTCACTTTCTATTAGGAAATCATAAACAGGCTTCGTCAAATCAGACATCAGCGAGTAGCTATGAGCTGTCAGCTATGAGCTATCAGCAAGAAAAAAAACTGCTAAATAAGAAATAATTACTTCCCCATTATGAATGCACAGACAGGCTTTATCTATTAAACATCAGCCATTCTTAAAGCAGCCATCAGCTGTCAGCTATGAGCTATCAGCAAGAAAAAAACTGTTAAATAAGAAATAATTACTTCCCCATCATGAATGCACAGACGGGCTTTATCTATTAAATATCAGCCATTCTTAAAGCAGCCGTCAGCTGTCAGCTATGAGCTATCAGCAAGAAAAAAAACTGCTAAATAAGAAATAATTACTTCCCCATCATGAATGCACAGACAGGCTTTATCAATTAAATATCAGCCATTCTTAAAGCAGCCGTCAGCTGTCAGCTATGAGCTATCAGCAAGAAAAAAAACTGCTAAATAAGAAATAATTACTCCCCCATCATGAATGCACAGACAGGCTTTATCTATTAAATATCAGCCATCAGCTATTAGCTATTAGCTATCAGTAAGGAAGAGACTACCAGTTACGAGACGCTCACTTCTGATCATGAAAGCACAGGCAGACTTCATTAGATCAGCCATCTGACATCCTCAGATCAGCGATCTTAAATCAGCCATCAGCGATCATCAAATCAGCGATCTGAATTTATTTTCTGACGATATTGAAAATCGTAACCGGTGGCGTAAAGATCTGGTCATTTTCGGGGCGGTTATAGATTTTTTTTACAACATCCATTCCTTTGATCACTTTGCCAAACGCAGCATATCCCTGGCCGTCAGGATTATTTTCACCGCCAAAATCGAAGCCGGGTTGATCACCTACACAAATAAAAAATTCGGTGGTAGCTGTGCCGGGTTCTCTGCGGGCAAGCGACAGGGTCCCATCTTTGTGCAAAAGGCCGGTTTGTTTTGTGGTTTCATGAGGAATGCCTGGAAGGCTTCTGGCTTTTGTATAATTTGATTGCCAGAGACCTCCCTGTATTAGTTCCGATTTAGGCGCATTGGAGGGTTGATTGTCATCATTCAGTATCCTGTAAAAAGAACTTGCTTTATAATATTGTTTGTCAACATACGAAAGAAAAGCATTCACACTTTGAGGTGCCTTATCCTGGTAAAGTTCAGCCTCAATATCTCCTGCATTTGTTTGAATAACTATGAGGGGATATTTGTGTTTGGGTGAAGAACAGGAGATGATGCATTGAATGACGATGATGAATGCAAATATTTTTTTCATATTAAGACCAGGTAAATGAATGACGTGAAGTTAGGGAAAAGCTCAAAGCTGAAAGCCCAAAGCTGAAAGCTTAAGGGCTCTTATTTTGTCAGCAACATTTTGTCCGCTTACAAGGGCCGCTTCTACAGTACCGGGATACTCGCCGTCATACACACCTTCACCTGCAAAGAAGACAGTGTTCTCCAAAGGTGTATTCAATAATTGTCTTGCCTGAATACTTTGCACTTTAGCATAGCTATAAGCTCCTTTGGTAAATGGGAAAGTCTGCCAGCGGCTTACTTTATGACTTATCAGCCGCTGTTTTAAAAAAGAAACTTCAAGCGAAAAAATATTCGCTAAAGACTGCATGGACAACTCGATCAACTCCGGCTCTGTTAATTTATTTAAAGCAACTGCAGATGTTGAAGGTAGCCAGCCGGTAAGCAAAGCATCTGTGCGGGGCAATTGCGTCCACCAGGTTGGAACAGCTTCCTCACTTAGTATAAAGCCGGTGTCTTTGTTCCAGAACGGCTCGCTAAACCGCAGAAATATTTTTGTGACTGAACCGAAACCTATTTCCTGTGCAGCTTTAAGGTAGTTATCGATTGCCGGCATAAATGCCAGTACGTTATGTTTTTCTCCGGTGGCAGACAATACACCCAGGGAAACAGTTACAATTACTTTTGACGCTGTAAAATATTCACCGGTAGTGGTAGTGATCAGCACTTCATCTTTCTTCCATGAAATTTTGTTTGCTACAGATGATATGTGGATAGTCGCCCCATTAGCTATACACTGTTTTGCCAGGAAATCTGTTAATTGAGCGTAGCCGTTTTCAATTCTGTATTGATCACCTTCTTCCTTTTCCCATTCATCTCTTAAGGCAAACATGCTGACCTGTTGTATGTCGGCAAGATCAAACCCTTCAGCAAATTTTTGAACTGATCTTCTTAGCGGCTCGTACTTCGCATCCCTGAAGTTTTCTTCAAGAAATGTGGAAAGTGTTACATCATGTTTGTATTCGTGCATCTTTGCCATTAGCCGGTCCGATCCTTCAATTATTTCATGCTGTTCGTGCCATCTTCCATTAGTGTTGCGGAGCATTTTCCCTTTAGTACGGTGAAATGAAATTTTTGCTTCTTTCAACAACTGCAGTGTCAACGGCAGTTTGCCATGAACAAATTCGGCTCCCTCTTCAAGCAGGTGTTCAAATGAAACATCGGTTGTAGTTTTTATCCTTCCACCAACATATCCCGCAGCCTCAAGTATAATCACTTTAAAACCGGATGAGGACAATTCCTTAGCGGCGAGAAGCCCTGCAGCTCCCGCGCCGATTATTATGATCGTTTCTTCCTTCATACAAAGAACCAAAGACTAAAGTGCCGATTGGTTAGCAGTGTAAATTACAGCGTTTGTGCCGACTTCAGAATGAGTGCTTTTAGATTTTCAAGATTCTTTTTAATAAGCTCTTTCGCTACTTCATCGGTAAATTCACCTTTATCTGTAAACTTTTTATTTGCCTGCGCAACCAGTATTTCCGGCTTATATACAGGGATCATATTCAGATATTGAAAAACAGCATGAAATGCAAGCTGCATTCTTACCGTGCCCCACATGCCGGGCGTTGCACCCATAACGGACACCGGCTTGCGTATCATGGGAGAATCTTCCCCACGTGAGGCCCAGTCGATTGCATTTTTTAGCCCGCCGGGTATAGAATAATTGTATTCAGGTGAAACAAACAAAATACCATTAGCTCTTGTCAGGCCGTCTCTGAATGCGGCTGCGGCAGCGGGTCTTTCTTTCGCCGAGGGAACATCCAGATCTGCATTGTAGAGCGGAAGATCTGCCACCGACAAAATTTCCATTTCAACATTGTCCGGTAATAATTTTTGCACCGCGTGCAGCAATAAAGTGTTGTAAGAATCTTTTCTAAGACTTCCTGAAATACCTGCAATTAATATATCAGCCATACAAAGTTTATGTCTGGAGCTGCAAATACTATTCCTTAATCAATGTCGTTTCCTTAAGAGGTTACGATAAACAAAGCAACCTGGAATGAGGTACTTCGTACTTCGTAAATCGTACTTGATAAATTTTAATTCTTTTTAAGGAACCGGCATTGATTCCTTAATGCCTGATCAGGAACGGAGTTGATTAAATGCGGTTCCCAATGCCTCAATAATGTCAGAAGGCAACAGGCTTTCTTCGGATTGATACGCCAGTGCAAGATCTCCCGCCATTCCATGCACATACACGCCAATGCATGCGGCAATAAACGGGGTATATTTTTGAGCAAGGAGAGAAGTTATAATTCCTGTTAACACATCACCTGTTCCTCCTGTGGCCATGCCTGCATTTCCTGTGGTATTGAACCAACCTTTGCCATTGTGAGCAACAAGAGAATAATGGCCTTTTAAAATGATGATCAACGGATATTCTTTGCTCGCATCAATGGCTTTTTGAAGGCGCTCAAAATCATTTGGACTTTCACCAAAAAGACGGTCAAATTCTTTTGGGTGCGGTGTTAAGACGGAACCTTGGGGAACTTGCTTTAGCAGCTGCTTGTTACCTGAAATAATATTCAGTGCATCAGCGTCAAGTACGACCGGCTGGCTATATTTTTCAAGCATTGTTTTAAGAAGCGACACTGCATCGTCAGCAGTACCTAATCCCGGGCCAATACCTAATGTGTTGTATTTATCCAGGTCCGGATTTTCACCTCTTACCAATACCATCGCTTCGGGAACAGCCGTCTGCATAATTGACAAGGCTTCCTCTGGAATAAAAGTAGTCAACAAGCCAACGCCCGTGCGTAAACAGGATCTTGCTGCTAATACAGCAGCTCCCATTTTACCTTTATTGCCAGCAACTAGCAGCGCATGTCCAAAAGTGCCTTTGTGCGAAAAAGGTTTTCGATCGATAAGGTGCCGGGATATAAAATGTTTGTCAAGCAAATTAAAATCTGCATCAATTTCCTGCAAAAATGCATGGTGCAATCTAATATCCAACACTTCCACATATCCAAACCACACTGCATTTTCTGCAAGAAGGAAATTGAGTTTTAGGGATTGAAAGGTAAGCGTGTAAGTCGCCTTAATAAGGCGATTACCCAACGAGCTTTTATCAATAAACATTCCGCTCGGTACATCAATCGCTATAACCTCAGCTCCTGAATTATTAATATGGTCAACCAAAGATGCACTTAAACCTGTAAGTGGTCTGTTCAGGCCCGAACCGAATAAGGCATCTATCGTCAGGTCCTCTTTTTGTATTTCAGGAAAAAAATCTTCTGATTGAAGAAAGTAGATCTCCGTTGTGAGTGGATGAAGCCGGTTAAGATTTGTCTGAAAATCATCTGTACCCTTTGCACCAAATTCTAATATAAATACAGATGGATTGACGCCTCTTTCAATCAACTGTCTTGCTATTGCCAGCCCGTCTCCGCCATTGTTGCCTTTACCACAAAAGATCCTGATTGTTTTTGAATGAAGATTGTTCTCAATTATCCAGTCCGTACAACTTTGCGCCGCGCGCTCCATAAGGTCAATCGAAGCGACCGGTTCATGCATTATGGTGAATGCATCCCACTGATGGATCTGTTGAGCAGAAAGCAATTTCATAATAAGACGCGTAAGACAGTAAGATCGTAAGATCGTAAGATCGTAAGATCGTAAGATCGTAAGATCGTTTAAAATATAAATCCTTGTAAGATAATAAAAAAAATAAGACAGTAAAAAGTCGCATACAGCGCTCCTCTTACTGTCTTACTCTCTTACACGTCTTACGGTCTTACATGTCTTACACGTCTTACGGTCTACTCCTCAAGGGCGCTTTCATTTACCACGCCGCTAAAAATATATGACATATTCTTCACCTGGTAAATATTGCCATTGATCTTGTTGCCGAGCGCAATGATCGTGGCTTTCTGCTGAACAAGCCTGGTAAAAGCTGTATTGCTTCCATGCCATTTGCCGTTGTGATAAACAATGGTATCGCCTTTATCATAAAATAAACGCCAGCCCATACCGTAGTTGTGCATGGATTTTCGTTCGTTGCTTGTTGCCGTAAAAGCAGAATCCAGTGTGCTCTGGGAAACGAAACGATGCTCATATAATGCTTTATCCCACAAAAGCATGTCACGCACCGTGCTATAGATATTTTTATCGCCGTAGGTAATATCGCAGTGGTCCATAGGGAATGGCCTGTTGCCCGCGCTATAAGTCGGTACATACTTAGCCGTATCAGGCGCAGAGAACACAAACGTGCTGGTCATGCCAAGCGGCGTAAATACACTATCTCTCATGTACTGCGGATAAGGTGTCCCCGTTACTTTTTCAATAATTAATGCAAGTAGTACGTAATTCGTGTTGCAATATTGAAAATGCCTGTTGGGCAAATTGGAAACAGGGGGCTTATTCGCAATCATGTAATCCAACACATCCTGGTTGGTTGCTTTTTTCTTTCTGTCCCAGCCTTTATCAAGAAAATGGAGATAATTGGGCAGGCCACTCCTGTGATCCAGCAATGTTTTTACAGTAATGCCATGGTAAGGAAACTGCGGAAAAAATTTTTGAACAGAATCATACAACGAAATCCTTCCTTGTTCCCAAAGCTTCAGTACTGTAGTTCCTGTAAATGTCTTTGAGATGGAAGCGAGATGGAAGGGGGTGTATTGCGTAATCGAATCTTTTTTAGCGGGAACGTTTACAAAACCGCGGTATGCCTCAAAAAGAATAACACCGTCCTTAGCGACCAGTATGCTTCCATTAAAACCCCTGGAAGCAAGATTCTTTTGATAGTATGCTTCTATGGCATCATGGTAAGCCTTGACTACTGCAGGGGACATGTTTGATTTAAGAGAGTCCGCTGCAATACCCTTCTTCACAATTTCTTTCTTTTTGTTCTTGGCTCCCGACGTGCAATTGGAGAAGGTTAGCGCAAGAAACAATGATATATAGATGTTGAGGTGTTTCATATTTTTTACAGGAAAGTCGGCAAAAATAAGGGCGGATTTATATTAACAAGACATATTGTGAAAAGATTTACCTATACATTTACATTATTAACGCATTGTTGAAATATATCTGATATTGATAATGTGTTTTGCAATGATTTTATACTTGATTTCCCGACCCAAAAATCAAATTCAATAAGAATATGCCGATAGTTCTCTTCGACGGAAATGCACACAAAGGTTTGTTACCACTTACTTATACCCGCAGTGTAGCAGGGATCCGTATGGGGGCATTTACCATGCAGGAACGGTGGGAGCGGATCACAGGAGAAAAAATATATGTGCAGACAGAAGGATATCTTTCTGCTTTGTATGAGGCTGTACCTGACAGGAACAATTTGTTTATTGACGCTGCTGTTTTGCCTGACGCCGCTTTTGTAGAATTGGCTTTATCGTTGAATACCGGAAATTATCTCTCTGACCAGTCCGGCCAGATCATAGCGATAAAGCATTACGGAACCAGCATAAACGCTGTGAAGCCTGATGGACATGCAATACAAAGCCTGGCAATAAAACGGATAGAGCATCCCTGGAACATATTCCAATGGAATGGCGAAATGATTGCATTTGATTTTGCCTTGTTGACAAAAGGCAGGAAAAGTGCGACCGTTTCTCCGACAAATCATCTGATAAAAGCCGAAAATATCTTTATAGAAGAAGGCGCCGTCGTTGAATGCTCGGTGTTGAACGCCTCAGAAGGGCCTATTTATATCGGGAAAGATGCGCTTGTAATGGAAGGCTCGCTGATCCGCGGTCCATTTGCGCTGGGAGAAAACGCGGTGCTTAAAATGGGATCGAAAATTTATGGCGCTTCAACAGTTGGGCCGCATTGTGTGGCAGGAGGGGAGATTAAAAATGCTGTTATGCATTCGTACAGCAACAAGGCGCACGACGGTTATCTTGGTGACTCTGTTATTGGCGCCTGGTGCAACATGGGAGCCGGAACAAGCAATAGTAACGTAAAAAATAATGCATCTGCGATAAAAATGCCCAGCCAAACGAATGATAGTTTTTTGAACGCCGGGCTAAAATGCGGTGTAATCATGGGTGATTATACGCGCACAGCAATCAATACATCTATCAATACCGGTACTTTAACAGGCGTGAGCTGTAATGTTTTTGGCGCCGGACTGACACCTCATTTCATTCCCTCTTTCTGCTGGGGGATGGATGGAGAAAAGGTTTATCAATTTGACAGAGCATTGGCCGACATTGAAAACTGGAAAAAATTTAAGCAGCAATCTTTGTCAAATGCGGAAGCTGATGTTTTGAAATATATCTTTGACAACTTTTTATAAGCAGCCAACGTTCAGCTTAAACCCCTGATCATTAAAAAAGATAAACATTAAGCGATAACCTGGCAGCAACGCCGGCATATTAAACAAAATTCAACATATGAGAAAGCAAATAGCAGCCGCCAATTGGAAAATGAATTTAACCCTGCAACAGGGTGCACAGTTACTGGATGATATTATTGCAAAACCGCATGATTTAAAAGAAGATCAGCTAGCAGTTTTTGCAGTGCCGTTTCCCTACCTGGCGATGGCTCAGCAAAAAATTGAAGGCAAAAAGAATGTGTTTGTAGCAGCGCAGAATTGCTACAGCAAAAAATCCGGTGCATATACAGGAGAAGTTTCTGTTGAAATGCTACAATCTTTGGGTATTCAATACGTAGTGTTGGGTCACTCTGAAAGAAGGGAATACTTTAACGAAAGCAACCAGTTACTGGCTGATAAAGTGAACATCTGTCTTGAGTACAACATCACACCTATTTTTTGTTGCGGTGAGCCCTTGAGCATCCGCGAAGCAAATACACAGAATGAATTTGTTGCAAAACAGTTAGAAGAGTCATTGTACCATTTATCCGCAGAACAAATCCAGAAAATAGTGATTGCCTATGAACCAATCTGGGCAATAGGTACAGGAAAAACTGCTACCAGCGCACAGGCTCAGGAAATGCATGCTGCTCTCCGCGCTCAACTGGCAACCAAATATGGCCAGGAAGTAGCTGACAATATTTCTATTCTTTACGGTGGAAGCGTTAAAGCGGCAAACGCTAAAGAGATCTTCTCTCAACCGGATGTTGACGGAGGTCTTGTGGGCGGCGCTTCGTTGATTGTTGACGAATTCGTGGCGATCATCAACGCGCTGAAATAGCTATCAGCTGTCAGCAATCAGCTTTTAGCAATGTTCAAAACTAGCTAAGTGTTGATCGCACTTAAATATAAAAGGCAAACAGTAATATTAAACATTTACTCGTTTGCCTTTTTGAGGTAGCTATCAGCTGTCAGCAATCAGCTGTCAGCGATGTTTAAAAGTAACCAGGTGTTAATAGCACTTAAATAGAACATTGGTGTGCTATTTAAGAAACTTTTACTGCCGCACATTTTACTATTCACCTTTCACTTCTCACCATAACTTGTACTGCTACACCATTCACTATTCACTATTCACCATTCACTTCTCACCATAACTTGTACTGCTACACCATTCACTATTCACTATTCACCATTCACTTCTCACCATAACTTGTACTGCTACACATTTCACTATTCACCATTCACTATTGACTTGTCTTCGTTGTCAATTTTCAATTCTCCCTTTTCAATTAACTACTGTACTGCTGAAAGCATCTTCTGTCCCTCAGCTTTAATTGCGGCATCGTTTTCTGTGCGGGTAGGAAGTTTTACAAGTTTATTCAGGACTTCTATAGCCTGGGCTGGCTTATTGTTCATCTGATAGGCTTTTGCCAGTTCCATATAGGTTGTGGCAGAGTACATATCAAGCGTTTTGGCCTTATCCAGGTAATAGATAGCGGAGTCAATGTTAGCTGATTGAACACCTCCATAAAATGTTTTTATCTGCGTCTTTTTCAGCCAGGAAACATTCAGCATGTCCATGTGCCATTTGCCTTCCGCATAATTGGCCTTGGCAAGGTTAGGATTTAAAGCAAGTGCTTTGTCTGCGTACCATTTGGTTTGTCTTGTAAACTCGGTAATTTTCTTTTTGTCTGTTTCAACTTCCTGCATTTTAGAGGAAGCGAGAGACATTACATAATTAGCCGAGGCATTGTTGCTATCAAGCGCGTATGCTTTTTGCGCGTAGTCGCGGCACGCGAGGTAAGAATAATTTTTGCTGTTTTTGTCAGCTAATCTTCCGCCGATGCTGGCATTGAGTTCTGCGCATTTGATCAATGCGTTGATGTTGTTGGGATCCATCAAAGCGGCTTGCTTGTATTTGTCCAGTGCGGCAGCTTCCTTGAGCTGTTTTTCAAGATTGTCCGCATCTTTTAAAACGGCGTTTATGTCTTGTGCATTCATCAGTGCCGCAAAAAAGAAAGTGCAACAGAGCAGGCTATATTTTTTCCATTTCATGGTCATGATTTTAGGGATAAGCTTACGTAAAACTTACAACGTATAACGTACAACTTTATTTATTGGTTGCAATATAATTTTCTTTGGTCAAAGTATATCTAACACCAATACTACCCCTGAAAGAGATGATGGGCGGGCTGACCTTCCGGATGTAAATATTGATTTCTTCGACGTGAGAAAATTCGGCGAATATTTCGTGGGCAATGCGGGTAGCGAGCGTTTCGAGCAGTTCCGCCGGCTGCTCCATGTGCTTTTTTACAATTTCGTAAATGATGGTGTAGTCAATGGTGTCCTTTATGTGTAATACCGGAACCGTATTTGGGTAGTGCAGCACCGTTACGTCAAGCTCAAACTCGGCGCCAATTACTTTTTCCTCTTTATAAAGGCCGTGATATGCGTGAAAGCGGAGATTTTTTAATTCAATACTAAGCATGAACGAAAATATGCAAATGTGTAAATATGCAAATGTGTAAATGTGGGGGATTTTTCGAAAAAGATCAGGTAGCGCCCCCCATTTGCATATTCGCACATCCGCACATTTGCATATTCTCCCCTGTCAATTATTCAATAACAAGCCATTAATTGAAAAGGGAAAATTGACAATTGAAAATTCGTGCGTCATCTCTGTGGCCCTCCGTGCCTTCCTTGCAGCCATTCATTTGGACTGCTGCCCGCCGAAACCTTTTACATATAGACTCAGGCTTTTTCTCTGTGTAACAAAACACATAGATCTTAGAAGAACCATGGAGGTTCACAATTTTATTTCGCTCCAATTCATTTTCAATTGTCAACTTTCAATTCTCAATTACTCAATGACCAGCCAGTTGTAGCTTTCCGGTCCTATAGTTACCGGCACATCGATGGAGAAATCTCTTTTTAACTGAAATATTTTAGGATTGCCATCTTTTTCTTTTACAACAGCAGATTTGGTAAGCCCCGCATAATACAGCGGCAGTTTGACTGTTCTTGTTATGGTCTGTTTTAATGGATTATAAACAAGCACAAAAGCTTTTTGTTTAAGTTGGGGATTTACATGCATCATGCCATCCCAATCGCGGCCATCTGCACGCCTTAAATGAACCATGTCGCTGTTCATAATGTCACGGTATTTTTTGTACCAGTTGACTGTATTTTGAACCAATGCTTTTGTTTTGTCTGTATCGTACAACCTGGGCCCTCTGTAGCAAGCCTGCACACCCGATCCGTAATACTGAACCATCAGTTTTTCATAATCAGCTAAATGGTCAGAAAGCGGTTCAAGCACCGCTTCTGGGCCACCGCCCTGGTATTTTGTCAGTGGTACAAATCCCCAGCCCATGGAAGGTGTTTTATCCCATGTACCGTCATAAATATTCTGACGGTTCAGGATCATTTGCTGTTCTCTCGGTAAGGAGAAATTCACTTCCCTGTATCCCAATGCAATTTTATTGGTTCCGTCCAGGAAATACCAGTCCGGCGCATTGATGTAGATGCCTCTTTCATTGCACCAGTGATACAATTCTTTTTGCAACTCCATTTGCTTCCATTGTGAATCATCTAAGCCCATATGCCCCGGATGCGTAGTTGACGCACAGACGTCACCCGGATAAGGCCCATCGTTTTCAAAAATGTTAAAGCCCGTATTGGCAAAAAAGTATTTTAACTTGTTGATGTAAGCCAGTCCCCATTTACTTCCAAGGCAGGGCGCGTGACCGAAGAATGCCGCCGCATCCGGTTTGCCGGTTTTCGGATCTATCACATCATCTTCATCACTGATGCGCCTGCTGCTGAATAAAGAATAGCCGCCTATCTGGATGCCTTTACTATGTGCATAGTCAGCCAGTTCCTTCCAGTGTTCTACGTTTTTAGCTGATGTATCTTCAATATTGCAATGGCTGCCAAAGCTTAAGATCAAAGCCTCATAGCCCGTTGCTGCACACTGGTCAATTGCAGTGCGTACCTGTTCATCATTCTTGCTTACCAGGTGCATAAAAATCGGGTTCTGCGTGGTCCACGGTGCTATCGTGATATACATTTTTTTTCTTGCCAGACCATTCCTTTCTCTGTCATAGCTATCCTGCAAAAGTTCAAAAGTCCTGATGGAATTGAATGCATCTCCGTTTCCAAGTTCAACACCGGGACCCACTGCCGGATAAATTTCCAGCAGGCATGGAGTAAGATAATCGTAGTTCACCTGGGATGTGTACGACGGATCTGGCAGCCAGTGTGTTGTCTGGTCTGAGATATCCGCACGCATGGAGTTATTGAATGCATAATTGCTTTCTATATAAAGTCCGTGTGGTTTCTTCATTTGAGCCGGAGAACCCACAACAGCACTTTCTTCTTCAACAACTGCCAATACTTCATTTACAACCTTATTTATTTTGATTTTGACTGCGCCATTGTTTTCAATGCTCAGCGATTTGCAGATAAGCGGAATTCCATCGTAGATATCATAATGAACAGCAACAGTAACGCCTTTTAATGCTGCAAGTTTTGAGGTGAAATAAAACGACAGTGTTTTTCCGGCAGGCTGTTTTTGGTTGTAGGCCCAGGTATTCCTTTTCCAGTTTATGTAAGGCTGAAGCTCTTTCACTTTAAAGTGCGAAAACACAAAATCGCTGTCATGTGCAGTAAAGCCATCTACCCATTGAGGTTGAATGTAGGCTTTTTCTTTTTGTCCGTACAATCCGCCCACATTGTAGCTAACATCATTTAACGTAACAACTGCTTCCGGCTTAACAGCGCGCAATAGTTGTTCGCCGGTAACCGGGTTGGAGTAATCAGTGCAGGCAACGTTAGGAGTTAATCTAAAGACTCTTTTGGTAAGCCCGTTAGACAGTATTATGGCCTTATTATCGCTACTGCGGAATACATTCGCTTTTTCGGCAGATGGATGTATCAGCCAGTCCTGTTGCAATTTGTTCCCGGTGTTCTTCCATTCAGGCAAGGATGACAAGGTTGTCTGTGCCTGCATATAAAAGGGTACAGAGAAAAGGATGGCTGAAAGCAAGTGTCGTTTAAGCATCGTAATAAAGGTTTATGAATTACAATTTTAAGTGTTAAACAGCTAAAAAAATCAGGCATAAAGCGTAGGTTAATATATCTGAAACATCGGGTAAAACCTAGTCATGCAGGTGCAGACGATTAATCAATAAATTTGACGGCTGTTTTAGCCGGCCTTACAAAATGTTTATCATGAAAAGAACCATCGCTTTATTTTTCTGTTCCCTGTTTGCAATTACCTGTTTTTCCCAAAAGAATAATATTGTTCCGGCACCGCAGAAGGTGGTGTATAGCCAGGGCAGTTTCGTTTTTTCAAATTGTTCCGCTATTCGTGTGGATGAAAAGAACGAGGATCTTTTGAAAGCTGTAAGGCCATTGGTTTCAAAGCTAAGAATAGCAGCGGGCATAGACCTGTTGTCTGCAAAAAAATGCAAGACAGGCAACGTTGTCCGGATCGCATTGGATAACACGATCAAGAGCCCGGAAGGATACCAGATTGTAGTAAAACCTTCCGTGATTGACATTAAGGCACAACAACCTTCGGGCGTTTTTTATGCAGTGCAAACCTTGCTGCAGCTGCTTCCTGTTAATATCGAATCTCCTGTTCCGGTTAAAAATGAACAATGGAAAATTTCTTGCGTTGAAGTTGAAGATGCGCCACGATTTGCTTACAGGGGTGTAATGCTGGATGTTGCACGTCACTATATGGCATTAGATTCTGTTAAAAGGATCATCGATCTGATCGCCATGCAAAAAATGAATCGTTTTCACTGGCATTTAACGGACAGCCAGGGCTGGCGCTTTGAAAGCAAGAAGTTCCCTAAGCTTACAAAGATCGGAGCTTTTAGAAAGGGTACGCCTCTCAACACCACTTATGATTATAACAGCAGACCTAATGACACGCTATACGGTGGCTTCTATACAGAGGATCAAATGCGGGAAATTGTAAAATATGCTGCTGACAGGTTCATAACGGTTGTGCCTGAAATAGAAATGCCTGCGCACTCAAAGTCTGCATTGGCAGCTTATCCTGAACTGGCTTGTCTTGATAGTAACGGACATGCATTTGCGTATCCGTCTGATATCCAGGATGAGTATTGCACAAAAGATGAAACTTTTACTTTTCTTGACGGAATATTGGAAGAAGTGATGGATATTTTTCCTTCTGAATATATTCATATCGCCGGGGACGAAGCTGGTAAAGCCAATTGGAAGAAGTGCAAATTTGACCAGCAACGTATGAAAGACGAAAATCTGAAAGATGTAGAAGAGCTTCAAAGTTATTTTATAAAACGTATTGCACAGTTTGTAAACAGTAAAGGAAGAAAGGTGATTGGCTGGGATGAAATTATGCAGGGTGGTTTGGCTCCCGGAGCAGCAGTGATGAGCTGGACTGGCGTGGAGAATGGTATTAAGGCTGCGAAGCAGGAACACAATGTTGTAATGACGCCGGGCGGATATTGCTACCTGGATCATTACCAGTCTGATGCACCTGGTGAACCTGTTGCATTTGGAGGATTAACTACTTTGTCAAAAGCTTATAGTTATGAGCCTGTTCCCGCGGAATTGAATGCAGCTCAGGGCGCGTTTATAAATGGTGTTCAGGGCAATTTATGGACAGAGCATATTCCCTATGCAAAGAAGGCGGAGTACATGATTTTTCCACGTGCGATAGCACTGGCCGAAGTTGGATGGTCTCAGCCTCAACAAAAAAATTATGAGGATTTTGCACGCAGGCTTTCATCAAGCTATTTGAAGCGTCTCGATTTGCACGGCGTTAATTACTCAAAACACATGTACGATCTGAAGTTGGTTAATTCTGTTGATGGGAAGGGCAATGTGTTTATGCAATTAGGCGGAGTTGCAAACGGCAAAAACATTTATTATACGCTGGATGGAACTACTCCTTCTGAAAAATCACCTGTATACAAGCAGCGCGTTCTTGTGAAGCATGATTGTGTAATTACCGCAGCGTTGCTGAACGATGGTATTGTGACCGACAGATTGCAAAAAGCGTTTGCGATTCACAAAGGAGTTGGCAAAAGAGCCACGTTAAAGAACGCTCCCAACAAAAACTACAACAGAGGTGGTAACGATGCATGGCACAATGGCAGCAAGGGAAGCGACGAACAATTCAGCAATGATGAGTGGTTGGGTTGGAACGACGAAGTTTTTGAAGGAACCCTGGATTTTGGCAAGGCGGTAAAATTCAATTCCGTTAAAACAAGATTTTTCCATAAACCGAGTAGCTGGATTTGGATGCCAAAGTCTATAATTATTGAAGTGTCTGATGACGGAACAAATTTTAGAACTATTGCAAAGAAAGAGTTGCAGGTTCCGGCTAATGAAGGCGCTATTCCCGTTGAGCTAACTTTTGATCAGGTTAATGCAAGATATTTCCGCGTAACTGCTGAGCCGCATGGCAAAATTGCCCCGGGAAATGTTGGCGCGGGAGATGCTTCGTGGTTGTTTGTGGATGAGGTGGTGATTGAGTAGGGGGGCAGTGAATGGTGAATAGTGAATAAAGGTGAATAGTGAAAGGTGAATAGTGAAAGGTGAATAGTGAAAGGTGCAGCGGTAAAATTGCTATTAAACCCGAAAATTTTGTTAGAGGAGTATATTGTTTGAGCCCTATCTGTCCTACACTTTCAAAGTGTAGGACAGATAGGGCTCTGACATTTAATGCCACCAGCCTTTGCAATTCTCTGTGAATCTCCGTACTTCTCGGTGCACCTCCGTATAACTGCATTTCAAATCTCGAAAGGATGGTCGGCTTCATTTCCTGCTATCCTCGTAAACATTCAGAATTTCAAATAAAAAAGCACTCACGGTAGAGTGCTTTCTTTATCGACAAAAAAATGTAAGTCTGACAGTGCTCCTAAAGCTGATAGCTCAAAGCTAATAGCTCACAGCTTTACGCTATTTTCATTCTATAGTCAGTAGGGCAGAGGCCGGTACTTTCTTTAAATAATTTGTTGAAATTGGAAACAGTTTTAAAGCCGGTCGAATAGGCTATTTCAGAGATTGTCCAGTCTGTATCCATCAGGTAGCGACATGCATGTGATATGCGCACTTCATGCAGGTAATCAACAAAGTTTTTATTCATTCTCTTTTTAAAGAGCCTGCAGAAAGATTGCGGTGTAAGGTTCGCCATGGTTGCCACATCTTTCAGCGATATATCATTTTTGTAGTTAGTTGTAATGTATTTGAATACTTCAGACAAACGGTCTCCATCAGCCTTATACATTACGCCGGAATACTCTTCCTTATTAATATACTCTGTTTCCTGCGATGTAGAAATCAGGTGCATGATCTCAAGCAGAATAATAATTCTTTCAAAGCCGGTAATGGTGAGCAGCTTTTCCATCCGGGTAGACACTTCGGTAAAAGTGGTGCCGTTTATTTTTATACCTCTTCTCGCCCTGTCAAATAATGCATTGATCTTTTCTGCTTCACGGAGATCATAAAAGCCCTTACCGAAAATATCTTTATTAAAGTAGATAACGATGGATTGAGCGCGGTGGTCTGTTTCGCCTTTGTAGAAGCATTCATCATTCAGCCACACATGCGGTAGATTAGGACCTATCAACACAAGATCTCCTGCCTCAAAAGATTCTATTTTATCGCCGATAATTCTTTTACCAAAGCTTTCTTTAATATAAACCAGCTCAATTTCCGGATGAAAGTGAAAGGGAGATTCAAAATAGGCCTCATTTCTTTCCGATACAGATATGTAACTGTTCTGCCTGGGAGTTATTTCAGTCTGTAGAATTTTCATACTGGCGATTAGAATGTCTAATGATCAAAACTTTGATGAAAAATATAAACTTCTAAGGTTAAAATAACAATATTAAGCTTTAATGTGAAAACTTAAGGGATTTTTAAAGCGAAATTTTAATAAGATGAGATGACTTTTTAAATAAATGACATAAATCATAGGCTTTGGTAACAGCTACTTCTACTTTAGCCGCCTTCAAAAAACGATCCCAGGGGAACCCTTGTCCTCTGTTTGAGATATATACAAGTGACCTAACCCAAAGATAATCAAATGAAATCAATCCGCTTTTTTTAAACTAAACCATTGAAAAAATGAGAAAAACAACGATACGCATTTCCATATGCGTCTTGCTACTCAGCCTTACAAGTCTGTTTGTAGCTGCTCAGGACAAGATTACCGTCGCCGGTACGGTAAAAGACAGTTCAAGTAATCCCATACCTGGAGTATCAATTGTGATAAAGGGCACTTCCAGGGGGGTATCTTCAGATGCAGACGGAAATTTCAAGATTGAAAATGTGCCCAAAAATGCTACGCTTGTCTTCTCTGCGGTGGGTCACCTGCCGTTTGAGGGAAAACCTTCAGTTGTATTAAATGTCGTTTTGCAGCCAGACATAAAAACTGCGGGTGACGAAGTGGTTGTAACGGCCATGGGTATCAAAAAAGAACAAAAGGCCCTGGGTTATGCCGTAAGTACAGTTACTGCAAAGGATATTCAGGTTGCCACTCCCAATATCGCATCTGCTTTGTATGGTAAAGCAGTTGGCGTGAAAGTGCAATCATCACCCGGTGGGCAAACAGGGGCGGTTAGCATGACCGTTCGAGGGGTAAATTCCTTGAATTTTAATACCCAGCCCTTATATATATTGGATGGGGTACCGATTCGAAATGGCGAAGCCAATACGAAGGATATGTGGTCAGAGTCAAGGATTCAGGGAAATGGTTTGCTTGATTTAAATCCAGATGATATTGAAAGTCTTTCAATTTTAAGGGGAGCTGCGGCTTCGGCGCTTTATGGTTCCGAAGCAATCAACGGCGTTGTCGTAATCACAACAAAATCGGGAAAAAACAGGAAGAAAGGCTTGGGAGTTGATTTTGGTGTAAACCAAATAATAGAAAAAGTCGGTGCATTACCTGATTTTCAAAATGAGTTTGGACCAGGATATGGTTTTACGGGCGTTAACGGCCTGTTGACCAGGGGATCAGATATGGATGGTTTTATGAAGATAACCGGTCGTGACGGATTGGAATATATTCGCCCTTCCTTGAGTAACTGGGGGAATTTCGGACCCAAGTTTGACGGTCGGGATGTTATGTGGTGGGATGGTATTATGAGAAAGTATGATGCCCAGCCGAATAACGTAAAGGATATTTACGGGACCGGTCGAAATAGTAATTATAACATTTCGATTTCAAATAGTGGCGCTTTAGGATCTTTTAGGTTTTCCTATA
Source organism: Chitinophagaceae bacterium DXS (assembly GCA_030345135.1). Classification (GTDB taxonomy): domain Bacteria; phylum Bacteroidota; class Bacteroidia; order Chitinophagales; family Chitinophagaceae; genus Danxiaibacter; species Danxiaibacter flavus. Next base: position 3,222,916 of record CP128386.1, on the reverse strand, counting down.
ATAGGAATGACTACAAAAGTATGATGCCTGGCGGTAAGCAGGTGAAAAACAACTTTAGCTTTAACGGCAATCTGAAGGCTTCTGATAGACTGTCGCTTAATTTAGTTGTTAATTATATTAATAACATAACGACAAACAGACCCTATCTTATAAATAACATCAACGCTTATGGTTTTAGTCGTGCCGAGAAAACAGATGTCATGCAACAAAAGTTCCGGACATCGCAGGGCTATTTGTATACGAGCGATAAAAAGATAAATCCGGATGAATACATTCTTTATACACCGTCTACCAATTATATGAATAATATTTTATGGACCCAATTGGTGAATAACGACGAAGAAAAAATCAACAGGATGATTGCTAGTGCCACGATAAATTATAAAATTGCTAGTTTTCTCAATATACGTGGCAGAATTGGTAATGACTTCAGTAGCGGGTTCACGGAAACTAAAAATTATAATCAACAGCCTTCAGTGTTTACAAATGGTGGGTATTATGGGGTAGTAGACAACAGGCAAAGGATAAGTTACGGAGACATTATGGCCATCTTTACAAAAAAGGTAAATGACTTTGATTTAGGAGCAACAGCAGGTTACCTGGCGAAGCAGGAAGAATACACTACGAATGCTACCAATACAGATGGTGGACTGGTACAGGAAGGTTGGTTTAGTTTAAAAAACTCTATCAATCCACTCATAAATAGCATGACAAGGCAAAAGAAACTAAAAAATGGTTTTTTCGGCATTGTCAACGGTTCATTTAGAAATATGTTGTTTGTCGAAGTTTCGGTACGCATGGAAAAAGCGTCGACGCTTCCCCCGCAAAACAACAATTTTACTTACCCTTCAGCCAGTCTTAGTTGGCTTTTTACTGAATCATTTAAAAACACCCTGCCATCCTGGTTGAACTATGGTAAGTTGAGAGGATCATTTGGTGTAGTGGGAAACGAGCCAGCTATTTACGCCGCAAATAACGCATATTCGCAATCAACAGTTAATGGAGTTGCAATTAATGGTATTCCCTCAAATTATGGAAATGACCAGATAAGGCCGGAAAAGAAGCGTGAAGTTGAATTTGGACTAGAAACCAAAATGTTCAAGAATAGATTTGGTGTCGACATAACCTATTACTCAAATACAATCATCGATCAGATAATTAATCTTGACGTGCCGTCTAGCTCAGGTGCAAAAACAATACTTTCTAATTTAGGAAAAATCGGTAACTCAGGGATTGAAGTTGCGTTAAACGGAACGCCTGTACAGTCACGGAAATGGAGGTGGGATGTCCGCTTTAACTTTGCATATAATCGCAATTCGATTAAAGAGTTACCAAAAGGTGTTAACTATTTGAAGCTGGCTGATATCGATAATAATGCGTTGATGATAGTTGCCGAAGCAGGTAGACCATTTGGTGATATCATGACCTATTCTTATAAATTAGATGCAAATGGACATCGGTTGGTTGATGATGAGGGGACATACATTAAGGATGATAAGCCATCTGTGCACGGCAATACCACGCCAAAAGGTATTGGTGGGTTTGCAAGTTCTCTCTTATGGAATACAAAAGCTGGTACGTTTTCATTGGATGCAATGTTTGATTATCGCATTGGTGGTGATATGTTCTCTTTGGCAAATTATCAGAATACAGCAGCCGGCAAGCTAAAGTCAACGTTAAAGTATAGAGATGCAAGCAGAGGCGGATTGAAATACTACGTTTCAGCAAAAGGCGACAGAGTGGCCTATGACGGAGCCATGGTGCCTGCTGACGCAAAATACAATGGGAAGATTTTTGAGGATGGTATTATTACTCCGGGATATACGAATGATGGCAAGCCCAATAGTTTAATAATCAGTGCTGCGGAATATTACATGAATAATAATTATTGGTATTACGGAATTTATGATAACGCGATCTACGATAACTCTTATTTAAAGTTTAGAGAGCTTACAATAAACTATTCTATACCCCAGGTATTTTTGAAGAAAACAGGAATGCAGTCCGTAATGCTATCGCTTATTGGCCGCAATCTCTTTTATATTTTTAAAAACTTGCCTAATAGCGATCCGGAATCTGCTGTTGGTACAACTGCGAAGGAGATGGGGCTTGACCGATATGGCATTCCATCCACAAGATCGTATGGCATTGCTCTTAAGGTTGGGCTTTAATTTAATCATCTCAATTTGTTATTTATGAAAATCCTATATAGATATATATCGTTAGTGCTTGTATTGTCTGTTATCTGGGGCTGTAAAAAGTCAGAATTTGCTGAGTTATACCCTGACCCAGATAAAAATTCAAATGGTAAAATTGAATCATTATTTGCGAACATGCTTATAATGACAAGATATCATATGCAATATTGGGACCTTTACACGTTTACCGGAACTACCCTGGCGAGGTACACCCAGATGGTTGGATATACGAATGACCCCGGCCGGTACCAACCGTCCGACTCATATGTTAATGACCGTTGGAATAAATTTTATACCGATATCCTTCCTCTTTACAGGCAAATGGAGGCCATTTATAAGCAACTCCCTGATAGCGAGAAGAAAGATTATAAATACATAATGGGAATTGGAGAGGCTGTCATGGCCAATGAAATGTCGAAGGTTACCGATTTGTGGGGCGATGTGCCTTATAGCGAAGGAGGCTTAATCAGGTCTTCCGACAATCAAATAATTTACCCGAAATATGAAAGTCAGAAATCGATTTACACTCGAATGCTGAGTGATTTAAAGGATTTTGCAGACACGCTGGCTGTTTCCACAGCGGCGACAGCCACGGAAACGAAGTTTCTCACAACTTATGATTTTGTGAACAAGGGTGATTTGCTTAAGTGGCAGAAGTTCATAAACTCGCTAAGACTACGATGGTTGGTTCGGGTTAAAAATACTGAACTGAGCTCCCAGGCTATTGAGCAAATTAACGAGATACTAAATAATCCTGCGAAATACCCGCTGATTGAATCAAATGATGACAATGCTATCTTTTCATCAAAAGCTCCCAATTTGTTGGCTATAACAAATCAACATGAAGGTGGCCCAAAAGGAGGGTTTGCAGAAGTGCCTGCAGGTAAAAAAATGCTTGATATTTTAAAACATGGTAGTTTTCAAGATCCACGACTTCAAACAATATTTTCAAAAAATTCCAACGGAGAGTATGCAGGTATTGATCCGTTAATTCCAAGTACCAGTAGTATAGCTGACTCCTTGAGAGATCACCTTTATTCTTATGTTGACTCAGCTACTTACAGATATAATGACTTTTTACCGGCAGTTTTATTTACTGCGTCGGAGGTGCATTTTTTGAAAGCAGAGTTGCGTTCCGGTAGCCGGGCCGAAGACGCTTTTAGAAAGGGAATTAAACTGTCAATTGAATGGTATTACTACATTAGAAACTTAAACGAGAAAATTGAATCAACAGTAGTTGGGCATCTTGATCCGCCAAGCTCTCAGGAAGTTACTAATACCATACAATATTATGTAGACAATTATTTTAACAATTTAGATGTTGGAGCAGCTGAAGCAATTGGAATTCAGCGCTGGATTCACTTTGGACATCTTCAAATGTACGAAGCATGGGCTGATATCAGGCGATTCGATCATCCTCATTTTTCTTTCGTGCCGGATAACGGAGCTGTGCCGAATGTGCCGAAACGGATCAAATATCCAAGTGCCGAGACAATTAATAACACGATAGGTATGTCGGATGATATTAAAGCGAAGGATTTATATACTAACAAAGTGTGGTGGGATGAAGATTAGTCGTGGTACAATTCAGCGGTTATAAAAAATAGAAATCCGGCGAACTAAATATCCGGTTGGCCGGACCTTTCTATTTTTTTAAAAAGTTATGCTATCTTACATAATTATTTTCACATTAAAGCGGATTGCATGTCGGGAAAAAAACATTTTTACAGAAAAAAAATCCTGCGACAACTATACTTTGAAAACGTTCTTTCTTGTTCGGATCTGAGTGAACGGATCGAAAAAAGTATACCCTTAACAACTAAAATGCTGAACGAACTAATTAGTGAAGGGTCGGTAGTTGAAACGGGTCTGGCGCCTTCTACCGGCGGCAGACGACCATTGATGTATAGTATAAAGCCAGATATTTTATACATCGTATCAGTGGCAATGGATCAGTTTGTTACGCGCATAGCCATTATGGATATGCAGAATACATTCATCTCGTCGGTGCAAACGATTGATCTTCCATTGGCTAACAATCCGGCAGCACTTCAAATACTCTCAGAAGCTATCAAAACAGCCATAAAAGAATCGGGTGTTGATGCAAAAAAGATTGCTGGAGTTGGCATTGGTATGCCGGGTTTTGTTGATATGCAGAAAGGCCTTAATTATTCTTTTCTCGAAAGCGGGCAAAAAAATATTTCCGAGTACATAGAAAATGTGATCGGTATACCTGTTTGGATAGATAATGACAGTCGCCTGATAGCACTCGCAGAACTGCGGTTTGGTGCGGCACGCAACCGTCGTAATGCGATGGTGATCAATATCGGTTGGGGAATTGGATTGGGCCTGGTACTGGATTCGGAATTATTCAGAGGAAATAATGGATTTGCGGGTGAGTTTAGCCACATCCCACTTTTTTCAAACGGAAAAATTTGTAGCTGCGGAAAGTCAGGTTGTCTCGAAACTGAATCATCACTGGCAATGGTTGCGGAGAAAGCCAAGGCTGCTTTAAAAGAGGGTAAAGTTTCTTCACTTCAGGAGATCTCTTCCAACTACGAGCAGGCCACGGATGCTATTATACAGGCTGCAAAACGTGGTGATAAGTTTTCAATTGAACTATTGTCGGAAGCTGGATATAATATAGGTCGTGGTGCGGCAATTTTAATTCATATTTTAAACCCGGAAGTGATCATTTTAAGCGGACGTGGATCGGCTGCCGGAAAAATCTGGCAGGCACCCATTCAACAAGCCATCAACGAGCATTGTATACCGCGTTTGGCGGATAATACGGTAATTGAAATCTCTGAGCTCGGCCATCAGGCAGAGCTGATAGGTGCAGCAGCACTTGTAATGGATAATTATTCAAAACACAAGATAAGTATGAACTGAGTCCGGTCGTTTTGATGCACATTTTATAAAATAAAAAAGGCCTGGTGAATAGTCGCCAGGCCTTTTTTATTCCCGGGAATTTGCCTTAACCCGTGCCATTCTTTAACGTGCACCATGAAGCCTTTTTCTGATTGAAGGTTGCACACCTTTATCTAATAATTTAATTAGTCGTAGAATTCCTATAAAAAATAACTTTCGTTCATAAAATATTTAAAAAGTTTACCTACTTTAGCTCCCGATTTAATACAAAATTAATGTTTGTTTAAGTTATTATTTACAACCGGGCTTATGAAAATGATTGCTGAAAATATGTTTCGAAGCTAACCGGTATGTTTTTTCATTTAACATCAACCAGGAAAAAATTGCCTTAAACGGCATTATTAACCCATTTGTTTGTGCAAAGCTGATGGGGATTGATGACTAAAAAAAGTATTTCTACGATACGGGAACTTTTTGTGAACTAAACACACTATGATGAGAAAGACAGCTACACGCATTGTCATGAGCTTTTTGCTCTGCATGTTCAGCGCATTCACCTTTGCACAGGAGGCAATAAATGTCTCAGGCCAGGTGAAGGACAATCTTGGCCATCCTCTGCCAGGAGTTTCAATTTCCATAAAAAATACAAGTAAGGCCGTTGCTGCCGACGCAGATGGCAACTTTGCTTTTAAGAACGTACCTCAAGGTTCCGTTCTTGTTTTTTCAGCTATTGGTTTTGCTGGCAAAGAAGCTGAAGCCGCTTCTTCTATGCAGGTAACACTTGAAGCCAGCGTTCAGGAAGCAGGCGGAGAAGTAGTAGTTACTGCGATGGGTATCAAAAAAGACAAACGTAAACTGGGTTATGCAGTATCTTCTGTATCCGGCTCAGATATCGTAAAGTCTGCACCCACCAACTTTGCTTCTGCATTGTACGGTAAGGCTGCCGGTGTAAAAATCCAGTCTGCTCCTGGCGGCGGTACCAGTGCGGTTTCTATCCAGATCAGGGGGATCAATTCTCTTTTTGGTAGCAGCCAGCCGCTAATTGTAGTGGATGGTGTGCCTATCAGGAACGGAGATGCCAACACCGAAGACTATTGGACCAACCCACGTATCAATGGTAACGGTTTACTGGATATCAATCCTGAGAACATTGCCGATATCAGCATTTTGAAAGGTTCTGCCGCATCTTCCTTATATGGTTCTGACGCGACAAATGGCGTAGTAGTGATCACCACCAAAAGCGGCTCAAAAGCTAAAGGTATTGGTGTAGATCTGAATCTTACTTATGGCCTGGAATCAGTAGGTGTTGTTCCGGATGTTCAGACTGAATACGGCCCGGGTTACGACAGAGCTACCAATATTGCCAATGGTGCTGATGAAACCGGCTGGTTTCATGGCGATTTTAACGGTGATGGTACACAAGACGTAAGACCTTATTTCCGTGCCTACGGACAGTTTGGTCCTAAACTCGATGGTCGTGAAGTTTATTGGTGGGATGGTCAGTTCAGAAACTATGTGCCACACTCCAATAACTGGAAAAGTGTTTACCGCACAGGTTCTAACGACGTGGCGAGTTTAGCAATGTATAACTCCACCGATAAGTTTAAATACCGTTTCTCTTATACAAGAAATGATTATAAGGGTATCCAGGTAGGAGGTAAACAACAAAAGAATACATTCAACCTGAATACTTCTTACAAGATCAATAACAAGTTAAGCACAGACATCGTGATTAACTATGTAAATGAATTGGTACACAACAGGCCGATGCAATTAGGCCAGGTGATGGGAAGCTACGATGGATTCTTTAGCCCTGCTGATTACATGGATGTGTATATGAATAAATTCCAGACATCTCATGGTTACAAGTATGTAAAATACAATGAGAGTTATGATGATGCAGAAAAGATCCAGTTCCCGATAAGAGCTTATAACTACATGGATTTTCTGTGGACGCAATTAAAAAACAATTTCGATGAGAAGAGTAATCGTTTAATGAGCAGCTTTACTTTGAACTATGAAATTGCGAAAGGCCTGAAATTCCGCGGAAGATTTGGTAATGACTATACAGGATATGATGCATCAACACAAGAGTATGCAACTTATCCGCTAGCCTTCGGTACAAGCGGCAGCTACAAGGTAAATTCTAATTTGTCCAACATTTTTTACGGTGACCTTTTGTTGACCTACAACAAGAGCGTAAGCAAAGACATCGTACTGAATGCAACTGCAGGTTACCAGGCCCGTAACGAAAGATATCGCTATAACAGTATTGGAACTGTTGATGGCTTGATCCAGGAAAACTGGTTCAGTATAGCTGCATCAAAAAATCCTACACTGGCGGTCAATGCAACAAGCCAATACTTAACTAAAGATGGTCTGTTTGGTATTGTTGGTGCTGAGTTCAAAAACTTCCTGTTTGTTGAAGGATCTTTAAGATACGAGCGTACTTCAACACTTGCTCCGGGTAATAATACTTTCGTGTATCCTTCAGTAAGTGCTTCAGTTGAATTGAACAAATTACTTAACCTGCCTTCATTTATTGACTATAGCAAGTTCCGTTCTTCATTTGGTGTTACAGGTAATCCGCCTGCAGCATATTTGTCAAACGTTGTTTACATGGGCGGTTCCATTAACGGAACGCCAAGTGCATATCCTAATGCTTCTTTTGGTAATGAAGGATTGCAGAATGAGCGCAAACATGAATATGAGTTTGGTTTGGAAATGAGAATGTTCAAAGGCCGTTTTGGATTTGATGTCGGTTACTACAATGCAACCATCAACAACCAGATCACTCAATTGGATATTGCATCAAGCACCGGAGCAAGCAAACGCATTGTGAACGTTGGCGACATGAGGAACCAGGGTGTGGAAGTATCATTGAACGGTATACCTGTACAGGGCAGAAACTTTGAATGGCGCGTTAGAGCAAATGCTGCCTACAATAAAAATAAAGTGATCAGGCTGGTTGATGGCGTTGATCAATTGGTACTGGCAAACGTTGACAACGGTTCTGCATTGGTCGTTGCAAGACCTGGAAGTGCAAGCGGCGATATCATGACGTACAAACGTGCTACTGATGCAAATGGTAACTATATCATTACTTCTGATGGATATTACCAGATTGATTATGATAAATACCAGAAAGTAGGTAACATTCAACCGTTCCTTGTTGGCGGTCTTGGTAATACGTTTAACTACAAAAACTGGACAATGGACTTCCTGGTTGATTTTCGCTGGGGTGGCCAGATGTTGTCTACAACAAATCTTTACGGAACAGGTGCCGGTATGTACAAAAGCACTTTGGCAGGAAGAGATGAAGCGCATGGTGGTTTGCCTTATTATGTGGACGCGAACGGAAAGAATGTATTGCTGCCTTCACATACCAGCGCTGCACCCAACGGAGCAACAGTTTACCACGATGGTATCATTCTGAAAGGCGTAACTGCTGACGGAAAGGCGAACGAGCAGGTTCTTGAAGCTGCTAACTATTACCTGAACAGTTATAGCTGGGGTGGTTATCCTGGTAGTGGTACAAGTACTTCTTATGAAAGTGCAGTGTATGATAATAACTACATTAAGTTGAGAGAAATAACACTAAGCTATACGTTCCCGGTAAAATTGAAAAACGCTGTAAAAGCACAGAATCTTTCATTAGGGCTGTATGGCAGAAACCTGTTCTACTTCTACAAATCAATTCCTAACCTGGATCCTGAAGCAGGTATCAGTACCAACTACGTAAAACAGGCAATTGACGCAGGTTCCACTGCAGCTTCACGTTCTTACGGTGTTAACCTGAGATTAAGCTTCTAATCACATTGATCAGTAAAAAAAACAGTAATGAAAAAAATACTTCTTTCAATAACAACAATCGCTTTAGCAGCAGGTAGCTTTATCAGCTGTAAGAAGTCTGATTTCGATAGTAAATATTATAATCCCGATAAATCAACAGGTGCTAATATTTCCAGCTTGTTTTCGGGTTTGTACCGCAACAGAACTGTATTGCCCCGTTACTGGAACCTGTACACATTTGTAGTTCCTTACCTCGGCAAGAACACACAAACTGTAGGTTATGTAAATGGCCAGAGAATGTACGATCAGCCGCTGAACTATATTTCAGATCGTTGGGATGCATTTTATATTAGTTCGGGTTCAACAGCAAATGATCAGTATTCAGGACCGGTTTCCCAGTACAGGGAAATCGAAAAAGCATATAATACTTATTCAACAGCAGGAGATAAGGCAGGTTACAGGCCGTTTGTAGAGGCTTCACGTATCTTTTTGTATGATCAGGCAATACAAATGGTTGACTTTTTTGGTGATATACCTTTCTCCCAGGCAGGCATGATCAATGCAACCGGAGATGCAGTTAAACCTAAATTTGATGATGCAAGTGGTTTGTATGATTCAGTACTGACAGAGCTCCAAAGGATCAACAATTACTTTGATACAGCAAATGTGAGCAGCTTCTATACCAACCAGTTTACGCAGGCGGATATTGCTTTGCACGGAAGCTTTAGTGCATGGAGAAAATATGCCAACTCATTAAGACTTCGTTTGGCCATGCGCATTTCTTATGTAAATGAGGCAAAAGCAAAAGCGATTGTAACAGAGATGCTGGGCAATCCTGCAAAGTATCCGCTGATTGACAATGTAACCGAGAACGTTCAGATCACGGCAGCTAAACCAAACCTGAATGCGATGAATGACATCCGTGATGGTTTGGGTAATAATCCGGCTCCGGGTTATATGCTGGATAGTTTGATGAAGCCTTCAGGCGATCCTCGTCTCCGTGTTTATTTTACAAAGAACAAACGTGATAACGACTTTCACGGAATGCCTGTGAACTGGGATGGAGGCCGTCAGAATGACTCTATAGGGAAATATTATTTCTCTTATATTGACTCCGTAACATTCGTGATGAACAACTATTTCCCCGGTATCATTCTTACTGCTTCGGAAGTTAGTTTCTGCAAAGCCGAAGCTTTTGAAAGATGGGGTGGAGGAGATGCCAAACAATCATACGAAAATGGTATCCGTCAGTCAGTACAATACTATTATAATATAAATGCACTTAATACTGAGTTTGGATCACCTGCAACTCCGGCAACAGCTACTGAAATTGCAGGCTTGCTCGCGAGTCCTTTGGTTTCTTACGACGGAGGAACAAAAGATGATAGGTTGAAAAAGATAGCGATCCAGAAATGGGTTGATTTTGGTATCATCCGTGCAGACCAGGCATGGGCCGAAATGCGCAGAACCAAATATCCTTCCCTGTATTTTGCGCCCGAGCCAAGTGCAAGCACTTTGAAAGTGCCAGCCTTCAGGTTGCTATATCCTTCAAGGGAGAAATTATATAACACGGATAATTATTCCGCTGTAGAAAAGCAAGATCAGCCATATACAAAGATCTTCTGGGATGTGAGATAAGGCAGGATTTATAAATAGCAAAGTGAGCCGGCTCTGTTGATGGGGCCGGCTTTTTTATTGCCCTTTAACACTTCTGAGAAAAAGCAACTGCATTTCTTCAATCTCTTATATAGCCGCAAAACCAGCCTATTTACTTTTTCGAAATCTTCGGTCCAAACAGGCCCTAAAAAAAATTTTTAGCAAAAATGAATTTATACTTCCACAAATGTTTTCCGTATTAAGTTAAGGTTAATGTTTTTTTAAGCCTAGCTTTTTATATTTTTTAAAAAGTCACTATATCTTAGTTTAAATTTAACAGAAAACACCAACTAACGTAGCCTTATGTCTGGCAAAAGCCTCCATTACCGTAGAAAAATAATACGTCAGCTATATTTTGAGAATGTACTATCGTGCTCGGACATAAGTGAGAGAATCGAAAAAAGTATCCCTTTAACAACCAGGATGTTGAATGAGCTTATTAGTGAAGGAGCCGTGCTTGAGACAGGCCTTGCGCCGTCGACTGGTGGCAGAAGACCTTTAATGTATGCTATTAAGCCAGATATCAGTTATGTAGTATCTGTGGCAATGGATCAGTTTGTAAGCCGGATCGCCATTTTGGATATGCATAACAGATTGGTTACGCCTGTAGTGAAGTTTGACCTGCCTTTGGCGAATACACATGACGCATTGGATCAGCTTTCGGGAAAAATAAATGAACTGGTTGAAGAATCAGGGATCGATAAGAACAGTATCAGTGGTGTTGGCATCGGAATGCCTGGCTTTATCGATATTCAGAAAGGCGTTAATTACTCGTTCTTTGAGACAAAGCAAAAAAGCATAACTGAATATATAGAGGAAAGAGTGGATATGGCTGTTTTCATAGACAATGACAGCAGTCTTATAGCCCTTGCAGAATTGCGCTTTGGTGCGGCGCGGAACAAGAGAAACGCGATGGTGATAAACATTGGCTGGGGAATAGGGTTGGGATTGATTTTAAATGCAGGGCTCTTTAGAGGAAACAACGGCTTTGCGGGTGAATTTAGTCACATACCACTTTTTTCAAACGGCAAGATCTGTAGCTGTGGTAAAACCGGTTGCCTGGAAACAGAAGCTTCACTTGCTGTGGTAGCAGAAAAAGCAGAGGCAGGACTTAATACAGGCAAGATCTCCATCCTGAAAAAAATTCCTGAAAACTACGAACAGGCAAGTGATGCTATAATCAACGCAGCAACGAGAGGTGATAAGTTTTCAATCGAACTTTTATCTGAAGCAGGCTACAACATTGGTCGCGGTGCAGCCATTCTGATTCACATCCTCAATCCCGAAGTAATTATTCTTAGCGGCAGGGGGTCTTCAGCGGGCAAAGTATGGCAGGCGCCGGTCCAACAGGCAATCAATGAGCACTGTATTCCCCGGTTAGCGGATAAAACATTTATCGAAATATCATCATTAGGACACCAGGCAGAACTGATAGGTGCAGCAGCATTAGTGATGGAAAATTATGAGAAAACAGAAACCAAACTGAAATAGACTGAGAAACAGTATGAATAGATGTCTTCCTTTCATAAAGAATTTTAAATCTGTACTATTCAATTAAATTAAAAACTGCTATGAAGAAAAAAACAACACGTCTGTTGCTTTTTATGCTATTCTGCATAGGAAGTGTTTTTGCCTTTGGGCAAGAAAAAAGAACGGTGTCTGGCGTAGTGAAAGACAGCGCTGGAATTGCTATCCCCGGAGTAACGGTCTCTATTAAAGGAACCAAAACAAGAGGCGCCACGGATGCGCAGGGAAATTTCAGGATCCCTGTTAGTGGGCCTAACGATGTTTTAGTGATCTCAAGTATTGGTTTTAAAGAAACAGAACTTACTGTTGGTTCTGAAACGTTTTTCCCTGTGACTTTATTAAGTGCAAGTGGTGAACTGAATGAAGTTGTGGTTACCGGTTTCGGTACCAGGAAAAGTACAAAAAAGTTAAGCTATGCGGTAACAGAAGTAAAGGGTGACGAGCTTTCAAGAGCAAATACCCCCAACATTGTAAATGCGCTGCAAGGAAAGGTTGCCGGTGTAATGATTAACCAGGGCGCAGGCGGACCTTCATCCAGTTCAAGAATCAGAATCAGAGGTAATGCCTCAATCACATCAAACAACACACAGCCTTTGTTCGTGATTGATGGTGTACTGATCAGACCTGATGTTTCGGGTGCGGATTCATGGGGTGATAACAGGGACTTTGGTAATCAGCTTAAGAACCTGAATCCGGATGATTATGAGAGCTTAACTGTATTGAAAGGTTCTGCGGCAACCGCTTTATATGGTTCTGAAGCGCAATACGGTGTAGTACTTATTACCACAAAGAAAGGTAAAAGTCAAAAAGGACTTGGTGTTAGCGTATCACACACTGAAACCTGGGAAAAGGCTTATAAGTTGCCGGATTTCCAAAATGAATTCGGTGGTGGCGCTGATCCCTGGTTTAATCAGGGTGCAGATGGTAAGGATGAAGTAGATCCAGCCAATGGCCCTTATTATAGTTTCGGTCCAAAATTCGATAACCACATTGTTCGCGATGCTGATGGAAGATTGATTCCCTGGAAGGCAAACAATTTGCTTGATCTTTTCCAAACCGGAAGATTCATCAATACAAATGTCGCCGTAGAGGGCGGTGGTGACAGAACAACTGTACGTTTTTCTTATACCAATACAAAGAACAACAGTGTAATGCCTAACAACTCATTCAAAAGAGATGTGTTTACATTAAGAGCAACACAAAAAGTGGGAAGCTTTATCAACATGGATGCGATGGTTACTTACGCAAGTTCAACTACTTTGAACCCGATTTTGCAAGGTGGTAACTCCAACCCGCTGTTCAGGCTTGCTTATTCTAACTCACGTCATTACGATATAGACTATTACACCAATCACTATATCGACACTGTAAGAGGTGGAAGAATTGGTGCTAGTGGAAACCCCAACAGCAATCCATATACACGTGGTTCTATGACGTCTGTATTCTGGAACTATTACCAGAACAATGTTTCCAGAAGAGAAGATAACCTTCGCGCTAACCTGGATATCAATGCTACTATCACTCCATGGTTGAACCTGTTGGTTAGAGGTAACATCAATAGCCTTGGTACTACAGATGAGACTAAGAACAGAGGAGATGGCCCGGGCTTCTTAGGCCCGAATGGTTATTACAGCCTGGCACAGAGCAGTAATATCTATGGCCGTATCCAGGCTTTGCTAACTGCTAACAGACAATTCAACCAGGATTTGGAAGGAAGCGTGTCAATTGGAGGAGAAACAAACCGGGGAATCAAAGGTTACAGAACAAACCTTAATACTAATGGTGGTTTGAAGGTTGCGGACATGTATTCACTGTCAAATTCTGTTAATGCAATTTCTGGTAACGGTTCAACTTATCCGTTTGGCAGATTGGATGCCCTTTATGCTTACGGTGACCTGACTTACAAAAACATGCTGACATTGAACGTTAGTGCAAGAAATGACTGGAACTCAACCTTGACTTATCCTGACGGTCACGGAGATTATAGCTATTTCTACCCGTCAGTAGGTTTGTCATGGATTTTTACAGAGATGCTGAAATCTAATTCTCATTTCGATTTCTTGTCCTTTGGTAAATTAAGAGCAAGTCTTGGCTATACTGGTGGCGGTCCTGCAGTTTACACTACCAGCACCGGTTTAGGCTATACGCTGAATGGTAACTATACTGACATTAATGGCAACCTGATTCCCAGATATACATTGGGTAATTCTTTGGGAAATCCTGATTTGAAACCTCAAAGCACCAGGGAAATTGAATTTGGTACTGAGTTGAAATTCTTAAAAAACAGGATTGGACTGGACGTTGCATGGTATAAAAAGAACACATTCAACCAGGTTATTAATTTAGGTGTTCCATCAGAAAGCGGTGCAAGCAGCCGTGTGATCAACGCTGGTAACGTTCAAAACCAGGGTATCGAAGTTATGCTTACTGCACAGCCAGTTCGTAGCAGAGACTTTCAATGGACAACTACATTCAACTTTACAAGAAACAGAAATACAGTTATTGATGTAGATGCTGCGCATGGTGTTACATCTGTTGATCTTGATCTGGCTTTTGGTGCTGACGTGAAATCGGTAGCTGCTGTTGGTAAACCATACGGAACTATCGTAACCAGCTATGCATATGCTTATCAGAATGATAAAAGCGCTCCTGGCTATGGCAAGAAACTGTTGAAACAAGACGGAACTTTCTGGCGTTCTGGCGATGCTGGACAAGGCACAAAAGAACTTGGTACAATGATGGAGAACTTCCTGTTGAGCAACGTGAATGAATTTACTTATAAGAACTTCAACCTGGGCTTCCAGCTTGATTCTAAGTTCGGTGGAAAGATGGCTTCTGCCACACACCAATATGGTTCTGAGTTCGGTAGCTTTAAAAGCACCTTACCTGGCCGCGATGCTGCTCATGGCGGTATTAAATTCACAGATCCTACTACCGGCAAAGAGCGTAATGATGGTATTAATCCTGATGGCGTTTTTGCTTCCGGTACAATCATAAATGGAGTTGATGTTAGCGGTACAACATACGCTGATGCGGTAGCCAAAGGATTAGCTCAGCCAATGACTGCTCTTAACTACTACGAAGGGTTGGCAAGCTGGGGTACAGGTATTCGTGAATATTCCGTATTTGAAAACTCATGGGTAGCTGTAAGAGAAGTTTCTCTTGGATACAACCTGCCTAAAAAAGTTGCTTCAAAAATTAAGATGAACAACTTAAGAGTGAGTGCTGTTGGTCGCAATCTGTTCTATCTGTACAACACAGCTAAGGATAATATAAATCCTGAAAGCATTTTCAGCAGCAGAGCTGGTGCATTTGCAGAATATGGTGGCCTTCCATTTATCAGAAGCTTTGGTTTTACCGTAAGTGCAGGATTTTAATTTTAAACCGTAATAGCTACTTATTATGAAAAAAACAAAATATTTACCTTATATACTAGCCCTTGTTGTAGCCGGCACAGGCTGCAAAAAGGAGCAATTTGTAAAAACAAATACAGATCCCACTGTTATTTATTCAATTGAGCCTGAAGAAGAATTTTTAAATGTATGTATTCAGGCGCATAGCAGTGACTTTGAAGCGTATTACGATATCTATCGCAGGATGATGCCCTGGATGCAAATGAATACAGCAAATGCTGGTAATCCAAAAAACTTCCTCAATGATATAGGAAATTTTAATCAGCGTTATGGCGTATTTTTTCCAACAATGGGCAGTCAGGTTGCAGATTTACAGAATTTGATCAATAAAAAATCTGATGCAGACAAACCGAAGTACGTGTATATGTCAGCAATTGCAGATATACCGAAAATCAGCTATGCATTTTATGTATCGGATGTAAACGGAAGTATTCCTTATACCGAAGCATTCCAGGCGCGTTACGGTGGAACATTTACGCCGAAGTATGATTCTCAACAGGAGTTATTTACTGTGTTTAATACTCGCCTTAAAGAGATTGTTACTACACTAAAAACAGCTCAGCCTGTTGCGCAGACTTCTCTCGGAAAAAATGACCTGTATTTTGGCGGTGATGTAACGAAGTGGATCAAGGCCGCTAATGCGCTCCGTTTACGTATTGCTTTACGCTTGGTAAAAAGAGATGCTGCAGCCGCAAAAGCCATAGCAGATGATGTTCTGGCCGATGCTTCGCAGATGGCAAGCAATGCAGATGGCTGGGTAATGTGGGCTAACCAGGACTTTACCGCTGGTGGTAACTGGAACCCAACAGAATTCCGGGCGCCAAAACCTACAGTTGACTTCATGTGGAAGAATAGCGATCCAAGGATCAGAATTTTCTATCAGAAGAATAACTATACACAGGATAATCTGAATGCTGCTATTGCTGCAGGGGTTTACCCTGCCGGTACTACCTGGAATCCTCGTCAGTATGTAGGTGCACACATCAGTCCGGATTCATCTCAGGGAAAATATAAGTCATGGTTTACTGCCAAGAAGGTTAGTGATGATCTTTCTCTGGATACAGTTTCTTACCTGCAATGGCGCATGTGGCAGCCAGCCAACAACAATGGTACAGGATTGAATGTGTTCACAGTGATCACGTATGCTGACTACTGTTTTATGAGAGCTGAATTGATTGCCCGTGGATTAGCTGCAGGTGACGCAGGAACCTGGTACAACAATGGGGTAACCGCATCAATCACTTTCTACGATGATGCTGGCAATAAAGCAAAACTTCCTGATTACGCCGCGTTAGGCGCGAATGAAATAAGCGACTATTTGAATATGCCTGACATTAAGTTCAATGCAGCAAAAGCACTGGAGCAGATTTCAATTCAAGCTTATCTGAACGATTACAAGCAGCCAAACGAAGCCTGGGCCGTATTCAAACGCACAGGTATGCCAAATAAAAACACTGCTCTGGCAAATGAAGATATCATGATCGACGGTGTTGCAAAAGACATTCCTCGCCGTGCAGCTATTTCAGTTCCGGTTTCTACAGATGCGAACTACGAAACAAAAACAGCAGCAATAGCCGAAATGTCAAAAGATCCTGACTTCGGACAGGGACCTTCTGATATGTTTGGAAGAATCTGGTGGGATAAAAAATAGTTCTTACCTAAGCAATAGAGTAATGCGAATTACTCTATTGCTTTTTTCCATTCCGTACTATTGTTTTCCGGTTTTATAAAACAGTTTGTGTTTAATGTGCAGAGATTTAAGTGAAAGGTGTAAATTGATTGTTGAATACAATGCATGTTTTTAGTGAGAATACTGCTTATTATATTATTTCTCTTTATTGCCAGATCTGTATCGTCCCAGGTTGATTCGTCATTTCTCAAATTCAGGGTTGCAGACTTTAATCTGCAAAAGGTGCAGGATGATCAGATCAAGATGGATAACAGATCTTCGCTGTTCGTGTTTTTATCTCCCGAATGCCCCCTTTGTAAAGGTTATATGAAATTGTTCGATAGCATTTATAATCAGTACAAAGAACACGTAAATATTTATGGCGTTTTTCCTGGTAAGGCTTACTCCACCTCAGATATCCAAAGTTTTGCAAGTGAATACAGTGTTCATATTCCATTGTATATTGATTCCGCCATGTCATTGACTCACTATTTAAATGCTGCTGTAACGCCTGAAGCTGTGTTGTTGAATGACAAAAATGAATTGGTTTATAAGGGTGCTATTGATAATCTGTTGGAAGGTTTGGGTAAACGGAAAATAAAAGCAACTGCATTTTATTTGCAGGATGCGCTCGAACAATCTTTAAATAACAAAACGGTGGTTATAAAGAGTATAAAAGCCGTTGGTTGTAAAATTAATGAGTACTAACATGAAGCATTATTTATTGGCATTTTGTCTTTTTTTCGCTGCTGTATATGGTCATTCCCAGGAAGTAACATTCTATAAAGATATACAACCCCTCATCATTCGGAAATGTGCTTCATGTCACAAACCGGGCGAAACCGCGCCATTTTCGCTGATCACTTATGAGGACGTAGCAAAACGTACTTCTTTCATAAAAGATGTGGTGCAACAGGGCTACATGCCACCATGGAAACCGGATAACAAATATGTTCATTTTGCCAATGACCGGTCACTCAGTAAAAAAGAAATTGATCTCATCGTAAAATGGATTGACAATAAAAGCCCGGAAGGTAAAACACTGGCAACGCCGGCGGTGAAAAAAGATTTGAACGAAGGAACATTATATAACAGGAAGCCCGATCTCGTTTTAAAAACGACGGATAGTTTTTTAGTTAAAGGCGATGGTGGTGAAAGATTTATCATATTTAAAGTGCCGTTTGAGTTAGCAGATTCTGCTAACATTGAGGCTATTGAATTTGTAAGCAACAATAAAAAATTGATCCATCACGTAAACTATGCTATCCATCCGGTTGCTGACACTTTGGTCAGTTTGAGTAATACGGATAGCTATATTAACCTGACAGAGGATGACAGGAAAAAGTTTGATCAGTACCAACCGTATCGCAAGACCATTACTTATTATGGCGGTTGGATTCCTGGCGCAAGCTATGAAGCCTATCCTAAAGATTTTGGATGGATCTTGCCAAAGCGTGGCGTTGTGCTTTTTACAGTACACTATGCACCAACAACTAAAGATGAAAAAAGTATTGTTGGAGTAAATCTGTTCTTCAAGAAAATACCGGTAAAAAGACCTATCAAAGTAATCAGTTTTGGTTCCCGTGGAATAGGAGAGAAGAGTATCACTCCTTCATTTTATATAAAGGCAAATGAAAAGAAAACATTTACACTGGATGTAAAAAATCCGAGTGAAGATTTTTCCATTATGTATGTGTGGCCGCATATGCACTACATTGGTAAAGATTTTAAAGCATATCTTTTAACACCGGCTGGAGATACCACCAGATTGGTGCACATTCCTGACTGGGATTTCCGTTGGCAGGAAATCTATAAATTTAAAAAATTGGTTCGCGTGCCAAAAGGGTCTGTGATCCATATTGAAGGAACCTATGATAATACAGCAGAAAATCCATTCAATCCGCACAATCCTCCGCAGACTGTTTTTTCTTTTGGCGACATGAGGTCGACTGACGAGATGCTTACATTAATGATGGTGTTTCTTCCGTATAAACCGGGAGACGAAGCAATTAGTTTGCAGTGAATTAATTGAAAGTTGATAATTGACAATTGAAAAGGTGCGAATGTGCGGATATGAAAATGTGCGAATGCGAATGCAAAAAACAAGCGAACTAAAAAATACAAATGATAATGATGAAAATAATGTCAGGTTGTTACACCTTTCACTATTGACCATTCACTATTCACCGATTGACTCTCTTAAACAATGACCCGTATCTATCCATACCTCATTTTTTGTTTGGCCTGCGTGATGAATGCGCAGGCACAAACTACATCTGCGCCAACCCAGTTTACGCTGGTGCCGGAAAAGGAAAGTGGTATCTCGTACTTAAATACTATTACAGAAGATGATTCACTGAACGTGTTTAGTTATGAATATCTCTATAACGGGGCAGGGGTTGGTATTGCAGATTTTAATAATGATGGCTTAACCGATGTTTTCTTTTCTGGTAACACTGCAGCTAACAAATTGTTTTTAAATAAAGGTGGTTTTCATTTTGAAGATATTACCCGAAAGGCGAATGTAAAAGGAAATGGCACATGGAGCACAGGCGTAAGTATTGCTGATATTAACGGCGATGGTTTGCCCGATATCTACGTTTGTCATTCAGGCAAGTTCAAAGATCCTGAGCAATTAAGCAATGAGCTTTTTATCAATCAGGGAGTAAAAGATGGTGTCCCGGTTTTTAAAGAAATGGCCAAAGAATATGGTCTTGATGCGCCCGGAACGCAATCTACGCAAGCTGCTTTTTTTGATTATGATAATGATGGTGATCTCGACATGTTCCTGCTCAACCATTCTAACCACACTTACAATCCATTGCTGAATACAAAGAAAGTAAGAGCAACGCCTGATATGCATTTTGGAAACAGGCTGTTCCGTAATGATAAAGATGCAAACGGACAGATCCATTTTACCGACGTTACATTAAAAGCAGGTATCATCAATAATGCACTCAACTTTGGATTAAGTGTTACAGTGAGTGATGTAAATAAAGATGGGTGGCCTGATATTTATACAACCAGCGATTACACTGAAGTGGACTGTTTTTACGTCAACAATCATGATGGCACTTTCACAGAGTCTTTAAGCAAATCTTTTGCACATGTCTCGAAATTTTCGATGGGTGCAGATATTGCAGATTATAATAATGACGGCCTGCCGGATGTGTTTACGCTGGATATGCTGCCTGAAGATAATCATCGTCAGAAGCTGTTAAAAGGTCCTGACGAATACGATCAATATCATCTCCTGCTCGATAGCGGATATTATCATCAGCAAATGCGCAACATGTTACAATTAAATCGTGGTACTGATGCAAAGGGTAATGTCCGTTTTAGTGAGATAGGGCAATTGGCCGGTATATCTAATACAGATTGGAGCTGGGCTGGCTTATTTGCAGATTTCGACAACGATGGCTGGAAGGATTTGTTTGTAAGCAACGGCTACCTGAGAGATTACACGGACATGGATTTTCTAAAATACACCGTAGCCGATGCACAGAAGACTTCATTGAAAGAAGGAATTGTAAACTTCAAAACCTACGACCTGGTAAAGAAAATGGCTTCCAATAAACTTAGTAACTACATTTTTCAAAATAAACGGGACCTCACATTCGCTAACAAGACAAAAGATTGGGGACTTTACAAACCAGGTGTTTCAAATGCGGCAGCTTATGCTGACCTGGATAATGATGGAGATCTGGACCTGATTGTATGTAACAATAACGAACCGGCCTTTGTGTACCGTAATAATCAAAATGAAGTAAGCCCAACTGCATTTATCAAATTAAAACTGAAGGGTGAAGGATTGAATACAGCCGCATTCGGTACCAAAATTACTTTTACAACCGACGATGGTCTTCAGCAGTACCAGGAATTGTATCCCGTACGTGGTTACCAATCCTCCATATCACCTGAAATTATATTTGGATATCCTTCGGGTTCACAACCTGCGAAGCTGGAACTTACATGGCCCAATGGAAAACAAACTGTTCTTACCAGTATATCGTCAGGCAAAACAATCGAACTAGCACAAGCCGATGCGAGACCGAAGGAGGTTGTGCAAACGGCAAGCACAAAGCTGTTTACAGATATTACAGCGCAGTCCGGCTTGACGTTCAGGCACACGGAAAATGATTTTATTGATTTTAAAGATGAAGTACTGCTGCCCTACCAGTTGTCCCGTGAAGGTCCCGCGCTCGCAAAGGCCGATGTAAACGGCGATAAATTGGAAGACGTTTTTGTTGGTGGTGCTATAGGACAATCAGGTGTATTATATCTTCAAACATCGCAAGGAACGTTTATGGCGGCCGGCTCGCAACCATGGACCGTTGATGCAGCGAGCGAAGATGTGAATGCAGTTTTTTTTGATGCGGACAATGATGGTGACATGGATCTTTATGTGGTGAGTGGAGGCAACGAATATGCTGACGGTTCTCCTGAATATAACGACAGACTATACCTTAACGACGGTAAAGGAAACTTTATTAAAGAACCGAATGCGTTGCCTGCAATGTTAAGTGATAAGCAGGCCGTCGCTGTGGGTGATTTTGATAATGATGGTGATCTTGATCTTTTTATTGGTGGTCGCGTTGTTCCCGGATCCTTTCCAATGGCCGCAAGAAGTTATTTGTTACGCAATGATACAAAAAATGGAAGTGTTCATTTCACTGATGTAACTGAGGATGCATGGCGCAAACCCGGTATGGTAACCGCTGCTGCCTGGGCCGATCTTGATAACGATCATTTTCCTGAGTTATTGATTGCGGGAGACTGGATGAATGTAATGCTGTTTAAGAACAATGCTGGCAAGTTGACGAATATTTCCGCTGCATCAGGCGTGCAAAACCTTAATGGTATGTGGGCTTCCATCAATGCAGCTGATGTTGATGGTGATGGCGATACTGATTTTATTTTGGGTAACTGTGGATACAACAATCAGTTCAAAGCATCCAAAGATCAGCCTGTAACCTTATATGCTGCTGATTTTGACGATAACGGTACAATAGATCCCATCATGTGTTATTATATACAGGGAACCAGCTATCCTGTTGCTTCAAGAGATGAGCTGCTTGATCAGATTGTTCCCTTGAAAAGAAAATATATAAAGTATAAGGATTATGCTGATGCCACCGTCAATGACATATTCTCAAAAGATAAAGTGAAAAAAGCAGGATATTATCACTGTGATGAACTTGCTTCTGGTATTCTGTACAACAATGGGAATATGAAATTTTCATTTTCGCCCCTTCCTTTGGTCGCGCAGTTCTCACGAATATCTGCAGCCGTTGTTCAGGATTTTGATAAAGACGGTATCAACGACATACTCCTAAGTGGAAACTTTTATCCTTACCGCACAACAGCTGGTAGAAATGATGCGGGCTATGGCGTGTTATTGAAAGGAAAAGGAAACAAAACATTTGAAAGTGTAGAACCCGGGCAAGCAGGTATGTTCATGGACGGAGATTGCCGGAAAATGGTGAGTTTGAAAACCGCTTCGGGCGAAACACTAATCATCGCTGCGAAAAATGACGACAACATGCAGGTGCTGAAATTGAATATGTAACTTCTTTTTTAATTTTCATGAAAAATGAAAACTAACTGATGAAAAGAAATTTTTTATTGATATTGTTAATCGTGTTGTGCCAAAGCACTTTCGCACTGCCACCGGACAGGAATACGGATGCTTATCCCTTGCACCGTTGCGAAAAGGCGTTGACAGACGTAATTATTCATGATATTTTTTCACCGCCTGTTGCCAGCCGTATTTATGCATACGCAAATATCGCGGCGCATGAGGCATTGGCTGCTGCGACAGATCAGCGCGAATCGCTGTACGGAAAACTAAAATCATTACCCCAGGTGCCAAATCCGGGAAAAGAAGTTTTGCCCTCCTTAGCTGCTGTTTGTGCCTTTATGCTTACCGGCGAAAAGCTGGTTTTTTCTGAGCCGTTATTGCATGATTCCCTGCAGAATATATTAGCTTATTATAAGTCGATGAAAATTTCTGATGAAGAATTCAATTCTTCAATGGCTTATGGAGAAACAGTCGCGTCCGTTATTTTGAACTGGGCTGGTACTGACAAATATAAAGAGACAAGAAAGATCCGTCGTTATAACTATTTGAAAGAAGAAGGCAAGTGGATACCAACGCCACCCGGTTACATGGCAGCAGTAGAACCTTACTGGAACCAGATCAGGACAATGGTGCTTGATTCCTGCAACCAGTTTATGCCGGAAAAGCCATTGCCATTCAGCAAGGATACCGCCAGTGCTTTTTACAAGCAGGCTTATGAAGTGTATGTTGCCGGAAAAAATCTGACTAAGCACCAGTATGATATTGCCAGCTTTTGGGATTGCAATCCTTTTTTTCTGAATGTGGAGGGACATCTGAATTATGCGACAAAAAAAATATCGCCCGGCGGTCATTGGATCTCAATTGCAGGACTCGTGGCACGTAACACGGGGGCTGATCTCATGAAGACCTCTAAAGCTTATACCTACACTTCAATTGCATTGTTTGATGCGTTTATCAGTTGCTGGGATGAAAAATTCAGAAGCAACGTCATTCGCCCGGAGACCTATATCAACGCTTATATTGATGAATCATGGCGTCCATTGTTGCAAACGCCGCCCTTTCCTGAGTATACAAGTGGCCATAGCGTAGCGTCTACCGTAGCGTCAATTGTTTTAACCGGATTGTTTGGTAAGGATGTATCATTTGATGATGATACGGAAGTTGAGTTTGGCCTGCCTGTACGTCATTTTACTTCCTTTGAAGAAGCATGCAAAGAGGCTGCTATTTCACGTTTATACGGCGGCATTCATTACCGCGTAGCTATTGAAAATGGCAGGAAAGAAGGCTTGTTGCTGGGCGAATATGTTGCAGGAAGATTGTTGCGATAGATATGTATTCCGTCAACCGAAAGCCTTATCCCTTCTGCCGATTCTGTCTGGTTGAACAGCTTTTGTTTAGTTGTTTTGCTGGCTGCTCCAAACTTTTTTTCAGGATAAGTATAAGTTATCATCTGGTAATTACAAGGAATAGATGAAACTGCTTAACAGCGTTCTTTAAAACTTAGTTTGTCCGTGCACTACATCGTGTCAGTTACCAGTAAACTACTTACAGGTACATGTTGTGCCCGGTTTGATTATGCAGATTTTATTAAACTGTCGATATGCATAGATATCTTTCTTCTGTATGTTTATTTCTTGTTGTGAGTACTTCAGCTTTGGCACAACAGGTATTCCATTTTTCTGAAGGTTTATTAGTGGCTGCGGGGAGCCGCTATGGTCGCGAAGCGATCTATACGGACCTGCTTGCATACAAGCTATATAACGGCACTTTGCAAACGCCTGCGGTTAACGCAGTCTTTGATGTTACAGCTAAAGGCGATACATTACGATGGAGGTCCGCAAAAGCAGATACTGCTCATCGCTTCAGAACCG
Organism: Chitinophagaceae bacterium DXS; assembly: GCA_030345135.1. Classification (GTDB taxonomy): domain Bacteria; phylum Bacteroidota; class Bacteroidia; order Chitinophagales; family Chitinophagaceae; genus Danxiaibacter; species Danxiaibacter flavus. Next base: position 3,198,338 of record CP128386.1, on the reverse strand, counting down.
TTGACTGGGGAAATATTCCCCGCGTAAATAATCCTGGTAATCCAGGTCGCGTGGACAGAGGTGGCAGTTACTTATATCTTACCTATAATTCGCCAAAGGAACAGGCGGCTTTGCTTAATATAAAAGGCAACAGCAGTTTGTTTTTTAACGGCGTGCCACATACCGGCGACCCTTATTATTCTGGCTGGTTATACATTCCCGTTCAGTTAAAGAAAGGGTTGAATGAATTATATGTTCGTGGAAGTAATGTTACTGCGGATCTTATTTTTCCGGATAAGCCGGTACTGCTGAAAGCAGAGGATCCTACGTTGCCTCACATCGTTATCGGTCAGGATAATAGCAAACTAAAAGGCGCTTTGGTTGTTGTGAATACAAGCAACAAAGTACTAAATAACTATCAGCTAAAGGCGATTGTTGGCAGTAAACAGCAGACTGTTCCTGTTCCTGCAGTTCCTGCAATGTCTACGCGTAAGGTAAGTTTTGATTTTGATGGCAGTGATGTTACAGTTAAAGGAATGAATGAGTGCCGTATAACTTTGCTGGACAACGGTCGTGCTATTGATGAAGCAAACATTAAGATAGAGTCCGTTAACCCGGGTGAGCAATACAGTGTTACGTTTACGAGCAACATAGATGGCAGTCTTCAATATTATGCCGTAACTCCCCAAACTAAAGATTCGGTTAAAGAGCACAATGCATTGTTCCTTTCCGTTCATGGTGCAGGTGTTGAAGCCATCGGCCAGGCAAAGGCTTATCGTTCAAAAAGCTGGGGCACATTGGTTGCTGCTACTAACCGCCGTCCGCGTGGTTTTAACTGGGAAGATTGGGGAAGACTGGATGCCCTGGAAGTATTACAAAACGCTACGAATACATTTAATCCGGATCCGCAGCATATTTATTTAACGGGCCATTCAATGGGAGGCCACGGCACATGGTTTCTTGGTGCAACATATCCTGATAAATGGGCCGCAATAGGTGCCTGTTCCGGTTATCCCACATTAAAAGCCTATGGTTCGGCTGATGGTGTAATACCCGATAGCAGCAATGATCCGATTGAGCAGGTATTATTGCGTGCAAGCAATCAGAGTGATGTGCCTAAACTTGCTTTTAACTATAAGCCATTAGGTGTTTATATTTTGCATGGGGACTCAGATAAAGTTGTTCCTGTAATGTATGCAAGGCAAATGCGGAAAATATTAGGCGAATTCCAAAGTGATTTCAGTTACTATGAATACCCCAAAGGTGAGCATTGGTTTGGTGATCAGAGCGTAGACTGGAAACCTATGTTTGATTATTTTAGGTGGCATGCCCTTCCGCCTGACAGTACTGTTGAAAAGGTGGACTTCACTACATCTAATCCTGGTATTTCGGCAAAATATCACTGGGTAGCAATTATACAGCAACAACATCCATTGAAGTACAGTAGGATTGTGCTTGATAGGAACAAAGCAAAAAGACTTGTTTCGGGAACTACAGAAAACGTTCGGGTGCTTCAAATTGCGATGTCCGATTTCAAGCAAGGATCATCAGTTGATCTTAAACTGGACGGACAGACTTTATCATATAATGCGAAAGGCACTAATGATACGGTTTACCTGTTGAGACAAAATGATCAATGGGCGTTTGGTACAAACCCCGGCGTGCTTCAAAAAGGCCCACACCGTTATGGTACTTTGAAAGATGCATTTAATTACAGGATGGTATTTGTTTATAGTACAAAAGGCACTGAAGCTGAAAATACCTGGAGTCTGAATAAAGCAAAATATGACGCAGAAACATGGTACTATCGTGGTAACGGGGCTATTGATATAGTAGCTGATAAAGATTTTTCTGCGGATAAATATGTGGGCAGAGGTGTAATAATTTATGGAAACGCTACAACAAATAGTGCATGGGGACAGTTATTGAATGATTGTCCTATCCAGGTGCAGCGCAATAAAGTTACTGCAGGCGGTAACACATGGAGCGGAGATGATTTAAGTGCCTGTTTTGTATGGCCGTTAAAAAACTCGCCTGTAACATCTGTAGCAGTAATTGCAGGTAGCGGGATAAAAGGTATGAACGCTGCAAACGCCAACCAGTATTTCGCTGGCGCAAGTGGTTTTCCTGATTTTATGATCTATAAGCTGGACATGCTTCGTGACGGTTCTAAAGGCATTCAGTTAGCAGGATTTTATGATAATGAATGGAAGTTGACTAATAATGATGCAGTTTCCAGGTAAAGACAGGGGCCACTAAAGAGCGGAAATTGATTTGCTGCAATAACTCATTAAAAGCAAGAACCTTTATGATATCCTATAATGCAGGAAATCATTAAGGTTCTTTTTTTTGTAGAATACACTTGCTTTTTTCTTTGCAGAACGTTGTATACGGATTGAATAATAGTATAGCTGATAATTCTCATGTCTACTGTTAAAGTCCTGTTTTATTATTGTGGGATTTACAAAACCCTCTCAATTCTATACTATGGACAATAGAATGACCTGCAATTTTATCAACGATCTGCAACAGGAAGCAGATCTGACATTGAAAATATTTTCAGCAGTTGATGAGACAAAAAAAGCCATACAGTTTAATGACAACACCCGTTCATTAGAGCGTCTTGCGTGGCACATTACACAGACCTTCACGGAAATGCCCCACCGTGCCGGCTTTATAGATTCGGATGCTTTAGCGCAGGAGCCACTGCCTGCAACATTTGCTGAGATAATTGCGGCATACAAAAAATACAGTGGTAATCTTAAAACTGCAATAGTACAGAGCCTGACTGATGCTGCGCTGACCGATGAAGTTAATATGTACGGCGAAAGATGGACAAAAGGTAAAGTGATAAATGCGCTGATTGCGCACCAGACACATCATCGCGGACAGATGACAATGTTAATGCGGGTGCTGGATATAAAAGTGCCGGGTATTTACGGCCCCTCTAAAGAAGAATGGGCAGTGTTTAATATGCAGCCAATGGAATAACTCAATTGAAAATGGAAAATTGAAAATTGAAAATGGAAATTCAATGTCTTTTAGTTAAGAGTTGTCCATGATAAACGCCAAAATATCACGATCAAGCCTGTATTCGGGAGACCTCTCCTGTGGTACCAATGACAGATCAGGGCTGTTTTTCTTCATTGCCGTCTGCTTTAGCTGACGGAAAATGAAAGTAATTGAATATGGCTTTAGCCACACAATCCAATTTTGGGCTAAAGCCCGGTTCTAAAGACGAACCGCTGTCCGGCAGCTAAAGCAGACGGTAATGAATCGATGGCGATCAGCTCTTGATAAATGATATGTCATTTCTTTTTGATTGTGGTTAACCAAATTCCCCAGTCGACATGAAACGATGCGGCTGCAGGCTTGCTCATAATTATTGCACTTGCTATTAGTGTTGTTGTGGTCACTTTTTCTGATAAGCCAGGATCATCATGGTCGACGACAGTAGATATCTCACAAAGTTGACGATGGTTGCTTAACTAAACGATATTAAATTGGAAGTTAATGGTGATTGCGATGCTTGTCTTTATAAAGAAAGACAGGCATTTTTTACTTCAAATGCACTTCTCCAGCCAATAAAAATTTTACTACCGATATCAACTTTCCGCAACTATGGATTTTGAACAATTTTCGGCAAATCAAGATTCCCGTCCTGATATTTTAGATTCATCCTGAGCGATATAACTTTCCATGAATCGTTTTCATGCACGAGTGAAGCGTTGTATGTTGCAACTACTGTCCAGATGTTTTTACCACTTGTATTGGGAAAGTAATGCGTTGCTGTTCCGTAAAAAAATGCGTTGGCTTTTTCATCTTCCACATTGACCATGAAATTGCCCAGTTGATGATGTGTTGCCTTGAATTTGGGAAGAAATGAGCTCCATGATTCAATAATTTGATCTGCGTTCAATACCAGGGGATCTCCGCCTGCCATTGATGTGTAATCTAAGTACACCTTATCAGCAAAAGCAGACCTGGATTGCTTCCAGTTCTTTTCGTCAGCCCCAATAAAGATGTTCTGAATTGTCTCGATGATTTCAAGCTTATGCATAACTGTATGACTAATGTTAATTAAACCGGGCGGTGATTTTCTTTCCGGCCCATTTGATCGATAAATATACAAATGCCAACTTCTGAAAACATATTCAGTGTTTACTAATTGATGAACGGCAGTTGCAGAGGACGGAGAATCGAAGCGGATCAGAAACAACAGAGCCGGCGGGTGAATGCCGGCTCGTTTCCTGGAAAATGAAAAGTAAACTTTATTTATGCAGCTATGCTGTTGTATAGTCTCTTACCAATGGCTTCCTCGATTTCCAATGGAATGTTTTTTGCTGCTGCGCCACTATCAATATCCTGGTAACGGTTAATTGAATTGTTTAATGCGAATATGTGAACAGGACTATTGTTTATGCTCACTCTATAGCGTGTTTCACTTGTTGCTGTCTGGAACGCAGTTGCCTTTACAGTGACTAATTTGTTGTCGTGTGTTAATTCAAATGTGTCTGTTTTCAATTTCATACTATTCCTTTTTAATGATTTACTTACTCATTTTTTCAACAACGGTGCCAGAATGGAGAGGGGGCTGTTAAAATGCCTTAACACACCTGATGCATATTGTAGGAACAACATCGTCATTATCACAAAAATAGACCTATCTGAACCATTCGTATACTTAGTTGTTACAATTGATAAAATAATTTGATAACCAGATAATTTCCATCAGGATGAGGTACTTGTATTTTCAACTTTTAAGACATCGGGCTATAGTTGCTTTTGCCATCTTTCTTTTTGTAGTTAATACATTGTCGGCGCAAACCAAACCGTCGGGAGATACAAGTTCGCCTGCAACAGATATTGGCTGGCCGAGGCAGGCAACAAAGGATGGCAATAAAATGATCTACTACCAACCTCAAATAGATGAATGGAAGGATTACAAAGAAATATCGGGAAGATTTGCATTTGCGCTCACTCCAAAAGGAGGGAAGGAAACACCTGGTGTTGCTTCTTTTAAGTGCGGCACTTCGGTAGATAATGACAGTCGCACCGTATATTTTCATGATGTAGTTATTGAAAGTACCCGCTTTCCTTCGCTGGATCAATCTGCGATCCCCGCAATGGAAACACTGGTGAAAGAATTGCTTCCGCAAAGTGGTGAACCAATCGCTGTAGATCGCCTTATTGCTGATGTAGATAAGAGTAATGTTAAGGCAGTGCCTGTCGCCGTAAAAAATGATCCGCCCGAAATATTTTACAGTACAACGCCGGCGATATTGTTAATGATTCAGGGAGAACCTGCACTGGCTCCTGTTGAGAAAACGGATCTGCAATTTGTTGTGAATACAAACTGGGATGTATTTTATGACAAGTCAAAAAAGTATTATTACCTGTTGGCTGATAAATATTGGTATACAACTGATGACTTAAAGGGCCAATGGACCGCAACGAAGACATTACCAAAAGATATGTCTAAACTGCCATCGGGTCAAAATTTTGATGATGTCAAAAAAGCGGTGCCACCGCCTTCAACATCCGCTGCAGCACCCAAAGTATTTTACAGTAGTAATCCTGCGGAACTCATTTTAATCAAAGGATCACCTGTATATGCTACTATTCCGGATACACGGTTGTTGTATGTGACAAATACCGATAATGATGTTTTTCTTGATAACACAGATGAAACTTTTTATGTGTTGTTTTCTGGCAGATGGTTCCGTTCAAAGTCACTTAACGGCAGCTGGACTTATGCTGGAAATGATCTTCCTGAATCATTCGCTAAAATTCCTTCTGGTTCGCCAAAGGCTAATGTACTGGCATCGGTCCCCGGAACAATTGAAGCTTCAGATGCGATCATGCTTGCACAGATTCCGACTACCGTAGTTGTAAATAAAAAAGAAGCAGAAAAGAAAGTGAAAGTAAGTTATGATGGTGCCCCTGAGTTTAAGCCGATTGACAGTACTAATCTGCAGTATGCAACAAATACACAGGAGAAGATCATCAAAGATGGCGACTTGTATTACCTGTGTTTTCAGGGTGTTTGGTTTATGTCCTCTACGCCTAACGGACCGTGGTTAACAGCAGAGGCAGTGCCGAAAGAAATTTACACAATTCCACCCAGTTCACCTTTGTATAATGTTACGTATGTAACACAAACCAATGCGACCGAAACAACAGTGGAAAGCAGTACTTCCGCTGGTTACTTTGGTATGTTTGTATTAGGGCTTACAGCCGGAGCCATCCTTACTTATGGAACCGGTTATTATTATCCGCCTTACTTCTATTGGGGGCCGGGTGCACTATATCCAATTTACCGCCCGTGGCCCTGCACTTATGGAGCGGGAGCTGTTTATAATCCGTGGACAGGAGGATATGCTGTTGGACGTGGTGTATATGGACCGTATGGCGCCGCACAATCTGCGGCATGGTACAATCCTGCGACGGGCAGATATGGCCGTTCTGCAAGCGTACAGGGCTGGTACGGAGGAAGAACAGCCGCGAGCGCATATAATCCATGGACAGGCGGCTATGCTGCAACATCACAGGGACATAACGCTTATTCGCAATGGGGAAGCTCGGTTGCCACAAGGAATGGCCAGTGGGCGCAAACTGGTCATGTGACTACTGCTAACGGTACCGCCTTTGGGTATAGAACTTCTACTGGCCAACAAGGTGTAATTACACATGGAGCAAACGGAACAGTCGCGCACACTACGAATGGAACTTATGCGGGCCACGATGGAAATGTGTACCGCAAGAATGAAGGTGGTGGTTGGAGCAAATACAATAATGGTAGCTGGAACCAGGTGCAAAGACCAAATAACAATCTGAGTGGTGAAACACAACACACCTGGCAAGGGCTTAATCACTCCGCCGAAGCAAGGCAACGCGGACAAATGAACACGCAACGTTTTCAGAATTTCCGTTCGCAGGGTGGTGGATTTAGAGGTGGTGGTGGATTCCGTGGCAGGAGATAGGGGAGATGTGGGCTGTTAGCTATTAGCTGTTGTTGGCTTGCTACATAATTATTCTACAAAAAAAAAGTTCCGTTGATACCAAAAGATCAACGGAATTTTTTTTTTGCCTGTTCGGATAGTGATTTGCTTGCGCCCTTTCAGGGCTTGAGTATGTTAATCGATCTATCTCACAGGGCGTTGCCCTGTGCTATTGCCAGCCGCCCTTTCAGGGCTTAACAAAAGCTATCTGGCTAATGTGCTTCTTCAGATTAATTCAGCTGTAGCACTTAAAGAAATCAGACGTCAAAAAATCTTACATCAGCAATCTCTTTACATCCCCTGACACAATTAAATCAGGTTATCGCACATAAAGAAATCAGACGTCAAAAAAATCTTACATCAGCGATCTCTTTGCATCCCCTGACACAATTAAATCAGGTTATCGCACATAAAAAAATCAGACATCATCAAATCCTACATCAGCGCTCTCATACATCGTAAATCACACATCGCACATCATACATCATACATCATACATCATACATCGTACATCATACACCGTACATCGTACATCATACACCGTACATCTAACACCGTACATCACTTGCTGCTCACCGTCTTCGGTGCATTATGTATTCTTCTTTTAAACACATCATCCCAATCTATAAACGGATAGATGTTGTTTTTCTTTGCAGTTTCATCAAACACACCTTTTAGTTCAGCTAATTTCTCTGGATATTTTTTAGCCAGATCAACTGTTTCGTTGAAATCTTCGTTCAGATTGTAAAGTTCCCATTTGTCATCGTCGTAATTCGAATTGATCGTCTTCCTGACATCTGAAAAAGAATTTTCGTCAATGTAGTCCGGATGGTGCAGTGTTGCTGCCTTCCAGCCATCTTTGTAAATAGCGCGTGAGCCAAAGATGTAGTAGTATTGTTCTCTGTGTCTCGATGGAGCTTTTGCGTCTGCAAAAGAATAAGCAAGTGAAGTTCCCTGCAATGTATCCTGTTTAATTCCCCTGATAGATTCAGGTGCACTAATGCCCGTTACTTCAAGCGTCGTCGGCAGAATATCATTAACGTGTCCGTATTGTGTTCGTATGCTTCCTTTGTCCTGTATGCCTTTGGGGTAAAATACGATCAGCGGATTTCTGGTGCCCCCTTCAGCATTGGCATCCTGCTTCCAGTATTTAAATGGCGTATTCGCTGCCTGTGCCCATCCAAGCGGATAGTTTGTCCATGAGGCTGGTGTTCCGATTTGTTCAATACCGTTTTCGTTCAGCTGCAGGAATTCTTTTTCCGTGATGCCCTGGGTTTGCCCGCCTGTTCCTTTGCCTCTTACGGTGCCGTGAAGTGTCCCTTCTTTACTGGCGCCATTGTCACCGATGATGACAAAGATGAGCGTGTTGTCAAGTTGATTGATCGACTTTAAATGATTGATCAACCTACCTACTTCATAATCGGTGTAAGTAAGGTAGCCGGCGTATACTTCCATAAATCGTGCATACAATTTCTTTTGCTCAGCATCCAGTGTGTTCCATGCTTTTATCTCCGGATTGCGTTCAGGCAAAACGGCATTGGCCGGTATAATACCCTGTTGCTTTTGTCTTGCGAATACTTTTTCTCTGAACACATCCCAGCCATCATCAAATTGGCCCTTGTATTTGTCGCTCCATTCTTTGGCAACCTGGTGCGGTGAATGCGTAGCAGCAGGCGCATAGTACAGGAAGAAAGGTTTGTTGGGCGCCGCTTTTTTTTGTTTGGAGATATAGCCGATGGCTTTGTCTGTAAGCTGTTCGCTGAAATGTCTGCCATCAGGTGTTACATGTGCATTATCTTCAACAAGATCAGGTTTGTACTGGTCCGTTTCAGAACCAAGAAATCCGAAGAAGTGTTCAAATCCTTTGCCAGAGGGCCATCTGTCAAACGGACCAGCATCAGTTGCTTCTTCATCAGGAGTAACGCCATACTTACCCACGGCGAAAGTATTATAACCTCTGTCCCTGAGTATCTCAGCAACTGTTCCTTTATCAGAAGGAATACGGCCGTCCCAGCCGGGAAATCCTGCGGACGCAAATACGTGAGAGAAACCACCTTCATGCACGTAGTGATGATTACGGCCTGTTAACAGTGATGCGCGTGTAGGTGCACAAATGCCTGCCGTGTGAAAGTTGGTATAACGCAGGCCGTTATTGGCAAGGCTATCAAATGTAGGTGTGCTGATCACGCCGCCAAAAGTGCTGGCCGCACCAAAACCAACATCATCCAGCAAGATCCAGATAACGTTGGGCGCATTTGCCGGAGCTTTCACCGGCTCGGGCCACCATTCTTTTGATTCGGCGAGTGTTTTGCCAACAACACCCTGGTAGGTTTGCTGACCATTGGTTTGTGCTTGTACCGTTGACAGCATTAAGCTGCCCCCCGTTAGTGCAATGGTGACTATTGATCTTTTCATATTTGTGTGGAATTTAATTGAGGTTTCAGGTGTCAGGTATCAGGTGTCAGGTGTCAGGTGTCAGGTATCAGGTATGAGCTGTGAACATTTTGTGTAAATACTTCAATGTTAGTGACAATAGCTCATAGCTGAATGCTGATAGCTGACAGCCTTTTCATATTTGTGTGAAATTTAATTGAGGTTTCAGGTGTCAGGTATCAGGTGTGAGCTGTGGATATTTTGTGTCAATACTTCAATGTTCGTAATCTATAGCTCATAGCTGAATGCTGATAGCTGACAGCCTTTTCATATTTGTGTGAAATTTAATTGAGGTTTCAGGTGTCAGGTATCAGGTGTGAGCCGTGAACATTTTGTGTCAATACTTCAGTGTTAGTGATCACTAGCTCATAGCTCATAGCTGAAAGCTGACAGCCCCGGCTATTCCCATCCGGGATTTTGTTTTAACAATGGATTTAACTGAATTTCTGTAAGCGGAATTGGGAACAACGTATCCTTTGGACTTGCCGCAGACTTGGCCGCTATCTTATGAAGCGCATCAACAAGAGAATTTCCGCCCTTTCTTACAAGATCAAACCAGCGCTGACCTTCCTGTATAAATTCCTTTCTTCTTTCGAGAAATACAGAATCCCTGAAGGCTGCCTGGTTTAAACCTTTAGTAAGTTCGGGTACATTGGCTCTGTGGCGCACCTGGTTAATTGCGGTGTAAGCTTCAGCAGTGGGGCCTCCGTTGATCTCATTTAAGACTTCAGCCTGCAATAACAGTATTTCAGCAAAACGTATCACAGGGAAATTAATGCTGCTTAAATTTTGAGAATTAAGCGGAGTTACACTATAATCAACAAATTTATTCAAGTAGGGTGTGTAAGGGTTGTTGAATACAACTGTTTGGCCATTCGCAGGATTGTATTGTGTTGTATAGAAAGTAACGGCTTTACGGGTATCGTCATCCGCAAATATTTTTACAACACTGCTGTCTGAGATGATGTCAATCGGAAAAGTGCCCGTATTGAAAGAAGTAAAGCTTGAGCTGAGATATTGAACGCTGTTCGCTTCCCCGCCATTGCCATTAAACTGAACAGAGAAGATATGCTCAACACCATTCTTCGTTGCTTTTTGAAAAACATCTTTAAAGTTTGGAATCAACGCATAATTATAACCCCCATTCAGTACCGCCTGTAACTCGGTTAAAGCATTGCTCCATTGCCTGCGGGTTACATACACTTTCGCCAGCAACGAATGTGCAGCTCCGCTGGTTATCCGGCCTATATCGCTACCGGAATAAGATTTCGGCAAATTGGTGGCATCTTTAAGATCCTGGATAATCTGGGCGTACACGCTGTCTTTTGATGTTCTGGGCACCTGGATACTGCGCAAATCCGTAGATGTTGGATTGTGCAGTGCCAGGGGCACGTCACCGAACAGCCTTACGAGGTTGAAATACAACAATCCTCTGATGAATTTGGCTTCGTTGATCAACCTGTCTTTCAATGCGGCATTGCTGAATTGAGATGCATCGATGAGTGCTATATTATCAATCGCAATGTTTGCCCTGTTAATGCCAAAATAATGTTGTTGCCAGTTCTTTAATATTCTTCCGTTAGAAGATACATAGGTAACAGTTCCCATTGCTCTAACATCCGGGTTGGTATTGCTCGGGCTAAAATTGTGATTATCGCTGGCGTTATCTGTTAGCAGGTTTAACTGTCTGCCGTACATAGGGAAATCTCCCGGTGAAGCATTCAATGTGTTGTAAACTGCATTGACAGCAGCAATTGCGTCGGACTGTGTTTTGTAAAATTGTGTTGAAACAACCACAGATGTGGGATCTTCAACAAGCTTGTTGCATGATTCAAGAATAGTGACAGTGCCGAGTATTGATGTGATAATTAACGCAGTAATAAGCCTACGTTTATTGATGGATTTTTTTATGAAGATTGTTTTCATTGTTTTTGTGTTTACAATGACTGAATAAATTATATAAATGATGAACTGATTGCGCTAGAACGTTACATTAAGTCCTGCAGTAAAATTTTTAACTGATGGATATAAGCCCATGTCAATTCCCTGTTTAGTGTTATCGCCGTCATAGAAATTAACTTCCGGATCAAATCCTGTATAACTCGTTATGGTGAAAAGATTTTGTGCTGATACATAAACCCGCACTTGTTTAATCCTGATCCTCGAAAGCACTGATTGTGGCAGACTGTAACCAAGTGAAATATTTTTCAGGCGGAGATAAGAACCATCCTCAACATAACGGTCGATGATCTGGGGAACCGGAGAATTGGTAGCCCTTGGCACAGTGCCGTTGGGATTTGATGCGCTCCATCTGTCGAGCAATGTTGCTGAAGCATTTAACGATAGTGTTGGTTTTTCCAGCAACTGCTGATACTGGTTGAATATTTTGTTGCCATAAGAACCCTGCAACAGGAATGAGAGATCAAATTTTTTCCAGGAGATGTTGTTTGAGAAGCCAAAAGTAAACTTAGGCTGAGCGTTACCCAGCTCGTGTTTATCTGCATTGGTTACACTGGTATGACCATTGATGGGCACATATTTCCTGTCGCCCTCTTGTTGAGGAACACCCGTTAATAACGGAGTACCCTTTGCGATGTCTTCGCCTGTCAGTAATCCATCAGTTGTATATCCCCAGAATGTTCCTACGGGTAAACCGGTTTGTACAATTACGGGTGACTGCTGTCCGATGGGCGCTGTCGGGAAAAAGTTAAGTATGCCAGGGCCAAGACTAAGCACCTTGTTCAGGTTTTTAGCAAAGACCAATGTGGACCGCCATACAAAGTTCTGCGTTTTGATGTTTTCCGAATTGATAGAAAACTCAAAGCCCTTGTTTTCAACACTGCCGACATTCTTCACTATATTGACATAACCCGTATATACCGGGAATGGAACGTTCAACAAGAGGTCTGTTGTTTTCTTGTAATAAGCATCAACACTGAAGTTTACGCGATTGCGGATAATGGAAAGATCAATACCTGCGTTGTATTGTGTGGTTGTTTCCCATTTGAGATCCGGGTTGGCCAGTTGGGTGGGTGCGATACCTGTTACAAGTGTGAGCGGATTTCCGAAATAATAGTTAACAGGGGCCAGGGTTGATAACGAGCTGTAAGGAGGTACGCCTGAGTTACCCGTTTGTCCTGCAGATAAACGGAGTTTCAGGTTGCTGATGGTATTGTTTGATTTTAGAAAATCTTCCTCTGATATGTTCCATGACAAACCGATAGAAGGGAAGTAGCCCCACTTGTTATTTGTTCCCAACACAGAAGATCCGTCGGCACGTGCGGAAATAGTTGCATTATATTTATGCTTGTAAGAATAACTTGCTCGTGCCAGCCAGGAATTTAATGTCCAGCTATGTGCATTCGAGCTGGCAAGTAATGGCGTGCTGGCAGATCCCAGGCTGTTGTATGTAGTCAGGTCATTGGGGAATTTTTGTGCTGATGCAACAGATGATTCGTCGTTGCCTGACTGAGTGGTATAGCCAACGATAACATTCAAAAAATGATCGTTGCCGAAAATATGATCGTATGTGAGCGTATTTTCATTCAACCACGTAGTCGCCTTTATGTTGCCTACAGAGCCGTAACCTTGAGGTGTGTAGCCGGCTGTTGTATAAGATGGCGCATAATAGTTTTGTTTGGTATTGATAAGATCTGCGCCTGCACTGATTTTTAATTTCAGATCCTGCAATATTTTATACTCTGCTGAAAAGTTGCCGAGTGTACGTGTTATATAACTGCGATTAGTTGTTGCAGTTATATCCTGCAGCGGATTGGTGGGCACGCTGATATACGGATTGTTTGTGTTGTAGCTGCCATCTGCATTTTTGATCGGCACGAGGGGAACAGTTTGTAAAAGCGTCGCAAATGCAGGACCGTTAGCATTGGAAGTTTCATCCTGTGTAGAGCTGCTGCCGAAAATGTTTACCGAGATCTTAAACCTGTCGGATAAATTGCGCTCGTAGTTCACCCTGCCGGAATACCTTTTAAAACCGGTATTAAGCACAATCCCTTCCTGGTTGAAATAATTTCCGGAAACAAGGTAGCGTGTTTTGTCATCGCCGCCGGAGAAGGAAAGCTCATGATTCTGGATAGCACCATCCCGCAAGCCGGCGCTTTGCCAGTCATATCCTTCGCCAAGTGCAGCGATTGCTGAATCAGTATAAGTTTTCGGAACATTATCGCTAATGTTGATGTCATTCACCAATGACGCCCACTGCGAAGCGTTCAGCAATTTCTTTTTATTAGTTGCCTGCTGTACGCCATAATAACCACTATAGGAGATTTCATCCCGGCCTTTTTTGCCTCGCTTCGTGGTGATAAGTACTACTCCATTAGCACCACGTGAACCATAGATAGCCGTTGCAGATGCGTCTTTCAATACCTCAATAGACTCGATGTCAGACGGGTTAATGGTGGAAAGCGCATTTACAGTGGCTCCGCTTGTTGCACCGGAATTTGTATAGCTATTGTTATTGTAAACAATAAATCCATCAATTACATACAAGGGGTCGTTACCAAAGCTGATGGAGTTGCCGCCGCGCACCCGGATGGTAGCTGTGCTTCCCGGCTGTCCTGAACTCTGCGTTACAGAAACGCCGGAAACTGCACCTTGCAAAAGATTGTCAAAAGATGCTGTCGGTTGAGATAAGACGTTTTTTGGAACACTTGCTACGGAACCGGATATGTCACTTTTCCGTTGCGTTCCATAACCTACTACAACTACTTCGTTTAACTGAGTTTGAGATTCCTGTAACGTGATAGTTACTACCGGATCATTGACAATTATTTCCAAAGGCTGGTAGCCAACATAATTAATGAGTAAAGTAAAGGGAAGCTTTTGTCCTGTGCGAAAACTAAACTTGCCCTTGCTATCGGTTAACACTTCATGTGTAGTGCCTTTTATGTGTACGGTAGCGCCATCCAGCGGAGTCTTTGCCCTGCTGTCAATAATGGTTCCTGTAAGTGTTGAGTTAATTAATGGCTCAGGCGTTTGCTGAGCAAAAGTGAGGATAGGAAAAAGCAGTAAAAACCACACTCCATTGCGGAAATGTTTTTTCATTACATTTGATTTAGTAATTAAATAATGGTAACGGCCTGCGGCTTTATGTCGCAGTGCTGTTTAACGAGCCTTGTTTAGTTCGGGCCGGGACTGTTGCGAGCAGTTGCCGGCCACTTTTTTTAATTGAAAATTGATAGTTGAAAATTGATAATTGAAAATGATGCTGCTGTCAAATAGAACTTATGCAAATTTTCTAGTCTAAAGATCTTTTATTCTGGTGCTATGTTTTTATAGAATTTCTTTAATCCATTCAATTTTTTAACCCACAGACATAGTACATCACCAGTAAACCAGGTCTTCTGGCAATGTTGTTTTTTAGAAACGACATCGTAAAACCATGTTTGATAATTTTTAAAAATGCTGAAATGGCGGCGGGCAAACAGTTAGAGCGATGTTGGTCTTAGCAACAACAACATGAAGGACAGCATTCAGTTAAAGCCTGCTTGCAGAAGGAATTTGTTAGTATTACTTGTCTGCTTTGTGTTTCAGTGAACATTTTCTTTGCTATTAGTTTCCGGTATTTGTTACCCCCTTAAAATGAGCAACAAAACAAATGTAGTAGAATTTTATTAGTCTACCAAATTAATAGGATATAAAATTTGAGAGATTGAAATTTGAGATTTAAAATTATTCGGGTGCGAGCGCGTTCTTAATTCAGGTACTTGCTGTTGGTTTGAGTGGAATATAAATATTGCTTCGTATTCAGGTAGGTTGACCTGAGCGTGCGCAGTTAGATTATCATAAATCTCAAATTTGAAATTTCAAATTCTCCAATCCATCCCGCTTTTTTCACCGTTCATCCAATATCAATTTTTTTGTCTCGTTAAAATCGTGGAACATTGCACTTCGAAATTGAAGCCCCGATCCTTAAAAGACTTTATCACATCCTAAGGCAATATATAATACCAGCCAAAGAGGTGAATGAGTTTTCCCGGTGATCCCGCACCTGTCAATTTCAAATCTTAAAATTCAAATCTCAAATTGCATAACCTATAAATCACTTAAAAAATGAAACAGACAAGGTATAACACCTTTAACCTGATCCACAAAGCCCTTAGAGCAAGTCTGTATGATGCGGCAAACACATTACAGCGGACGGATTTCAGCAGCCGTGAACAAGGATGGAACGCGATAAGGAAAGTTGAACGTGTATTGTTCTACTTTGATGAACATGCGAAGCATGAAAATAATTTTATTCTCCCGGCTATTCAACGTTACAATGCAAAGCTGGTTGATGATTTTGAACGTGAGCACGTTACGGACCACGCCTTGTCGAAAAATATCAATGATTACATTATTGACTGGAAAGTAACTTATGATGAAGAAGAAATGATTGATCTCGGTACGCAGATTTTTTATGAGTTCAATGAGTTTATTGCTTTTAATCTTTATCATATGAATAAGGAAGAAGATCTTCTGAACAAGGTATTGTGGGAGCATTATAGTGACCTTGAAATTCTCCAGATTCACCAGGCGCTTGTACAGTCCATTGAACCAGCTGTGCTTGCTGAGCAAAGCAAATGGATAATCCGTTCGATAAATGATGCAGAGTTAACACAATGGATCAATGGGATCAGGAATAGCGCACCGGAACATGCATTTAAAGCATTTCTGCAGATGGCTGAGTCCGAGCTGCCCGCGGAAAGGTGGAGTTATCTAAAGGATGCAATAAGAGGAAAAGCTGTGGTCTCTGACATTTATGGATAATTAAAACAGCCCGGTTCTACCGGGCTGTTTTATGCTTGTATTAAGAGGCTTTTACTATTCAGAATATAGCGGTAATGAGCATTGGGAAATCTATCCGGAACTGTCTTTCAGAAGGCAATTGCCGCATATATCCCTTTTCTGTTATAACGTGATGCGGTCTCTGTTATCTTATGGATATGTTGATAGCCAAGTTTGGTGAAAAGTTTTTCGAGCGATGCGAAACTGACAGGATAAGGAACCCATGAAGAAACAGCTGTGTCGGTATCATATTCAACAATCAGCAGGCTGTGCCGTTGTTTCAATGATCGCTGTGTTTGTTTAATAAAGCTTATTTTATCCATTATATAATGTAGAGAATTGGCCATAAGCATACCGTCGAGGTTATTGAACGGCATGCCTTCAGATGAAAAATCAGCAACTTTTGTTTGAATGGAAACATTGTTATACGAGTCAGGAATGTTCTGTAAAACGCTTTTGTTTTTGTCAACTGCATAAATATGACTACCCTTGGGAAGTAATGAGGCCAATGCGAGAGTGAATAAACCGGACCCGCATCCAGCGTCAACCCATGTTTCAGGTGCATTGAAAGGATATACCTCCTGGTGTAATAATCTTATAGCTTCTTGTAACTCCATTAAAATTGTTTTACAACATTGCTTCGATATTTGCAAGGCGTGCAAATATTTCCAGTATTCCTGCCTGGTCCAGCAGTTTTTTCCTTACCTCTTTACCCATCAGTCCCGTGTTGCTATCTCTTTGTTGCCATTTTCTATCAGCATCTTTCATCATTAACACAACATAAGCTTTGTTCTTGTCAATAAGAAAGAGTTCTTCGTATCCCCGAAGCAGCACTGCGTTGAACCAGTCGTTGCCCGGGAAGTGCCCGTTCTTATAAAATTGCGTTGCTGATGCTGAAGCTATTCTTTGCGCCTCAGTTAAATACTTTTTGTCTTTGGTTATGTTGTAAAGCATTGCATTTGCCTGTAACATGGTTCCTGTGTTATAGGTGTACTTTGCTGAATCAATTTTTCCTCCCGGAATTTTTATTGCATCATAAAAAAGTCCGTCGGCCGCTTGTAAATGCTTGTTCGTCCAGTTATATAAAAGCATTGCAGTATCGAAGAATTTTTTGTTGCCAGTTGCATTATAAAGCTTGAGTGCCAGCACAATGCCCGGACCGTTAGAACAGGTGTTTTTTGTTGTGGTATCATTTTCGCGCCAATAAAGTCCGCCACCCAGCTTAAGATCAAAACCCGTCATCATAAACCGGTAAATTTCTTCGGCCAGTGTCAGGTAGTTTTTATTTGATGTTCTTTTGTACGCATCCATGTATGCCAATCCTACCCACTGGTTGTCATCAATATACCGGTCATCATTTTCGCCTAAATAGGCTTTATATCCGGGCGCCGGAGATTTGGTTGTGTAGTATTTTTTAATCGCAGTAGTAATCCCTTCCATATAACTTTTGTGCGTATTCATTATCTCCATCTCATTGCCTGCCTGTATCAATGCGCAAAGCGGCCATAAATAGGAATAAGGATGATCATCTTTAGAATAATCGGTTGTTTCTCTGAAAAGCTGAGAGGATGGATCGTAAAAGAAAGTGTAGATATTCTTGTAAGTGCTATCAGCATATTGGCGGAATTGCTGAGTGATTGACTGGCTGTTGCCACAAAAAGACAGGGAGATCAGTACTATAAAAGCAAAAAAGCGCCGGGATTGCAGAATCATCAGATTTTTTTGCTTTCGAAAATAACGAAAAACGCGGGATGGAGTTCAATGCTCATTTAAATCAGCCAATTAAATAAAAAGGTAATTCTTAATAAAAGATTGCTCCTTTAATGTAAGAATTACCTTTTCACTGAAAGAAAAATATCCATCTGCGGAAAAAACTCCGCAATATTCAACACAATTATCTGTTTTTATTGCCGCTAATGGTAAGCACAATGCCTACAGCTGCCACTGCCACGCCAGTGTAAGTTGGCCATCCGACCCACTTATTTTCCTTTTTGTTTATCTCCACATTGCCCAGATCAACGACATTTTTTTCTGTATGATACGTAAAACCTTTGAAGAGTATCATTACAATACCAACTACAATAAGTATTATACCGAATGTTTTCATATAATGTTTATTGTAGTTGGTTCAATTACTGTGCCACCAGGATCAGTGCTTATTTTTTAAACTCTACCCAATCCAGCGTAAACATATGCTGATTGGGTGGTGTATCTTTCTTAAATACAAAATACAGGTCATTTTTTCCGCCCGGATCTTTTACAGGAGCAGTCACTTCTACAAACTTCTGCCAGTCGCCGGTAGCTTTATAATCAAGCGTGCTGATAACCGGACCTTTTGCAGAACCAACATGTACTTCAAGTGTGGCTGCTATTTCTTTTGACGAATAACGATAAGTCAGTTGTTTGATATCTTTCAGATCTATATTCTTCAAAACGAAGTAAGATTTGTTATGAATAGCACCTAACTGTTCCCTGCTCCGGTTAATGTTATGCAACACATCGGCATCTTCAGCCTGCACACGAGCAGGACGCAATACAACCTGGTTGTGTGCAGTAAGCGGAACAATGCCGTTACCCTGATCTGTATAAGATGCACTTAATACATAACTACCACCTGTTTTTGCATCATCGGCTTTCAATGCTACAGAACCTTTTGCAGGAAGACTGTCATAAGATTTTTGACTTGACAGAGAAAGAATATAATCAACAATTTTGCGTGTGTTTTCTTTTGAAAGCTGTGGGTGCGCACTCATCGCGTGGTCGCCCCAAACACCAGCACCACCTGAGATGATCTTGTTTACCAGCCTGTCAGCTTCACCGGGTTTGCCGCTATAACGTTTGGATACTTCCATAAATGCCGGGCCAACTGATTTTTCATTTAATGTATGGCAGGCTTTACAATCACTTCCGTCCATTAACGCCTTGCCCGGGCTTACGATAACGGTACCGGGTTGCTGATGACCCAGAACTGAAAATGAAGCTGCTTCTTTAGGCACGTATTTAAGATCTACAATAATCTTTTGCTGATCGATTGTCTGATCTTCTTTGTCCGTAACCGCTACATCATAATTAATCGGCTGACCGGGGAAGTAGAAAGTGCTGTTTGAAGCTACCTGTACGTTTACAGCAGCCAGTGTGTTTCCTACTTTAATGTCGATTGACTGCGTATTCTTTTCACCTTTAGGATCGGTAACTGTAAGCGTTGCTTTGTATACGCCATTTTTTGTGTACTGGTGCTCTGGTGCAACTTCCTTAGAGGTAGCAGAACCATCACCAAAATTCCACTCGTAAGTCAACTCATCATCTTCATCATTATCTGAGCTGCTGCTACCATCCAATTTTACCTTTAACGGAGCCAGGCCTATGCTGTCTTTTGTTTTGATGGCCGCCACCGGAGCACGGTTGCCACCATTAAACTCAAGACGAACCAGTCTTGCATCGTCATTATCCGCACCATATACTGAACCATATTCGAGCATATACATTACGCCATCAGGTGTTATTTCAAAGTCGATCGGGCGTTTGAAATTACCTGTCAACGGCATAAACGGTTCCATGCGCTTGTAATTGTTGTTCTCATCCAATCTTACTGCGAATACCCAGTTACGCATCCAGTCAGCAATAAACAATGCCTTGTCGTAATATTCGGGAAGACCGATCTTGTTGTGCTTGTCTTTGTTATAATGATATACAGGACCAGCAATAGCACAACGGCCGCCTTGTGCAAGATCAGGGAATTGATCGTAGTATGCATATGGATACCAGATCATTGCGCTTGTTGTCGGAGGCAGTGTTTTAAGACCTGTGTTATATACTGAATTATTTGCAGGCGCTTTTGCATCAAATTTTTCGCTGATCACCTTCGTCACAAAATCATAACGGGGGTAGGCTTTGCTATCACCCACAAAGTAAGGCCAGCCATAGTTTCCGGGTTTCTTTGCCTGGTTGATCTCATCATAACCACGCGGACCTTTGTCGCCATCTTCACCGGCATCTGGTCCAACCTCACCCCAATACAAAATAGAGGTAGCCTGGTCAACAGAGATACGGTAGGGGTTTCTACAACCCATTGTATAGATCTCTGGTTTTGTATCTGCAGTACCTTTTGCAAACAGGTTGCCATCAGGTATAGTGTAAGTTCCGTTCGGTTCAGGATGAATACGTAAAACTTTACCACGCAAATCATTTGTATTGGATGCTGAGCGTTGCGCATCATATGTCAGGCGACCTGGTGTTTCGTCAATTGGCGCGTAGCCATCAGAAGCAAACGGTACAGTATTGTCGCCGGTAGAAATAAACAGGTTTTTATCCTTATCCCATGCCAGTGATCCGCCGGTATGGGCACTTACTTCCAGATCGATCGGTACTTCAATCAATACTTTTTCTGAAGAGACATCAAGTGAATCCCTTCCAATGATCTTAAACCTTGAAATATTCTGCCTTGCCGGCGTTTTGTTGGGAGAATAAAACACATAAACAAAGTTGTTGGTATCAAAGTCAGGATCAATTGTCATACCCAGTACACCATTGCCGAAGGCGGTCTTTGTATCCGGAAGTACCTGGAAGTTGTACAGAACTTTTGTGCTGTTATTGGTAGGATCGTACATATAGAACTTACCTGAACGTTCGGCAAAGAACACGCGTCCATCATGCGCAACAGCAAGTTCCATTGGTTCATTTAGGTCGTTAGAGAGGATTACTTTATTAAACCTGTTTTCTTCAGGCGCTTTTGTAGCATATGATTTGGCGTAATCGAGTTTTACGCCATTACCCATTGCGTATTGAATACCGCCCGCTAAATGTTGCAAAAACAATGGCTCGCTAAAGCTTTCTGCTGTGTGGCCGCCACCGGTATAGAATGACCGGCCGCCGTCAAAATCCTGGTACCACGCAATAGGATGATTGTCTCCGTTTTCACCGCCCTCATAAGAATCTTCATCCAGCTTCGCAATCACTTTTATTGCCGGACTAATGCTTTTGTAATTATACCACTCATCCGTTCTTTCCCATGTTTGGGGCAAACCTTTGGAGGCAGGATTAGTTGTATCAGTAACGATTACGTTTGCTTTTCTAACATTGGGATCGCCCGGATGACTCATAAAATAGGCTCCTACAAGCTTATTGTACCAGGGCCAGTTGTATTCAGCATCTGCCGCGGCATGTATCCCTACAAATCCGCCGCCAGCTTCAATATAGCGTTGAAGCGCAACTTTCTGGTCTGAATTCAGAATATTTCCGGTCGTGCTTAAGAAAACGACTGCAGAATATTTTTTCAGCTTATCATCATTGAAGTACGTAGCATCAGAAGTGGTGTCTACATTAAACTGGTGCTCTTCTCCCAGTTTAATAATGGCAGCAGCTCCCGCCGGAATTGATTCATGATGATATCCCTTTGATTTTGTAAAAACGAGTACTTTGGGTTTGTTGTTGGTACAGTTAGTAAATACAATACTCCATAAAGCCAGGAGTACAAGTTTCGAGGCATTTTTCATGTGGTGAAAGTGACGTTATTATGAATAAAGGGCGAAAGATAAAAAAAAATGCCTTTTAAGCCCGTGGTTTTCTGTGAATGGAGCGTATTGTCGGTAATTTTTACCTATTATATTTTATTTTTATTCCTGCCGGGAAGATGCTAACGATGGTTGATAAAGCAGCGTTTTAAGCTTTTTGAGGAGGAGGTGTTTTAATAAAAAATTTCAGTAAGGCTGCAAATATTATTATTTCCGCAACTATAAAAACGAAGTA
The DNA here is from genome assembly GCA_030345135.1 of Chitinophagaceae bacterium DXS. Lineage (GTDB taxonomy): Bacteria > Bacteroidota > Bacteroidia > Chitinophagales > Chitinophagaceae > Danxiaibacter > Danxiaibacter flavus. Next base: position 3,176,394 of record CP128386.1, on the reverse strand, counting down.
TCTCACGGAATCAGATGCATAGCTACCGGAGAGCCAGAAGTAACAGAGGGCAGCAATTGCGCAAATGGCACCGGTAAGGGCAATACCCCATTTAGCAGCTTCCATAGCAAGATAGGCCTTGTGAACCGGGTTGCTGGATGCCTTAACATCAGGTTTGATCTTTGAGAGAAGATAAATGTTTTCTATTATGTCAAACAACCAGGGTAAAAATTGCAGGAAAGCAAGGGCGGTAAATACAGCTTTGCCTGCGTCATGTTCCATTTTTCCGGATATAAGCGCACAGGCAATATAAATGCAACCATAAGCAAAAGGCATGTATAAAAAGTCCAGGTACAATTGACCTTTTAATGCACCAATTGATTTGCGGGATTGTTCAGGCGGCAAATCATACAGGCCGGCAAGCACATTCTTCAACTCGAGTGGTGTGGCCGGTATCTCCAGATCCATTATGCTGAATTTGCGAATAACAACATCTTTAGTATAAAAGTGCCTCCCTTGTAAAGCCATCAGGAACGATATCAGCAACATGATTCCAAAAAATATACAGAATAATTGCCAGTTAATTGTGTACATATGTTAAATAATTACACGTGATTTACTTTCAGAAGTTTTTTGTTCGCTAAGCAATTTTTGCTGCATATCTGAGCGTTCATTCTTATACGCATCCCAGTCAAACTGTATTAAAAAATCAGTCGCAGCTTTTGCTCCGCGAACAAACATCTCAATCTTATCTTTATCCGTAATAAAGAAATTAAGCCAGTTGAAATCGGCCAGCTGTATTGTTCCGATCCCTTTTTTGAAAAACTGATTCTTTATCAGGAAATCTTTGTCGTAGTAAAACCTGATCGTGTTGAACATGCGGCCGAAATAACCCGCCAAACTCCAGTTCTCAGCCGTTTTTGCGCTGTCATCCGGTTTAGTATCATCCAGGTCTATACCGAATGAGGGCAGCCTGGGAAAAAGCACTTTTGGATTGTAAAACAGGTTTATCGGAAAGTTGGATAGAATGCCGCCGTCAACAAATCTTGCAGTTGAAGGAGGATCAGTTTCTCCAAAGGTTTTCAACCAGACATCTTTTATATCCTGATCAGTACACGGTATATCGTTAATAAAATAAGATTCGAAGAACACCGGAATAGACATTGAGGCTCTGATAAAGCCTGCAGGTTGTAAACTGTTTATGTCGCCCGCTTTCCTAAACAGGTTGCACATTGCCGGGAACTGTATTTTGTTTTCAGTAACCAGCTCAGAGGTAATAAAGGTAACATCCCCTTTAAGATCGGCTATTCCTTCCTCGTGCGGCACACGCAAATACAATCCATTTATTTCCTGGGCAGCTTTTTTGTTCAGGTCATCAACGGTATGAACTCCATTTGCCTGCAATTGTTGTTTTATCCAGTCATAAAAGTAATCGCCCGGGTTGATCCCAAAACCTGAGTTCTTTAAACGCTTCAATAAAGTTGAAATATAAACAAGCAAGACCGCAAGGATCAATAAGAAGAAACCTGTAAGAATAAAAAATGTTTTGGTAAGAACGGATACCCAGGGTACAGCCTTTTGCAGGCCCAGGCACACGAAATCACCGGTAACAAAAAAGAGCAGCGTAATCACGATCCCCGCTATCCATTTTTTTACGTTGCTGTTAAAATCTGTGTTAGTGATAAAATTTTTGATGAGCATTCTTGCGACCGGGTGGCCGTCTACCAGGTTAAAAAAATTGAGTTTGCAGATGGCATCCAAAACCTTGTCGGATTTGGCTTCTTCTTTCCGGCCTATCACAGTCATTAGCGATGTGTTGATGGCTCCGGCGCTCGTACCTGCCAGGCGCATAAACCTTATACCCATGTATTCAAGTATATAAGTATAACCTACAAGTGCCACGCCCAATACGCCACCGCCTTTTTGTACCAGGTTAACGTATTGATGGTTCTCACTGTCCAACACATCAGAAACAACAAATGGCCGTCCATTGCTGCCGAACTCCCGTTCTAGCCGTTCAACGCATTCTTTTACATCAGGGTTGTTTGTGAAATCTTCAATTTTAAGCATAAGGTTATGGTTAGCAGTTTAAATGTAATAGATAAATATTGAAATGTCAACCTTTTAGATTACAATTAGAGGAATCGTCAAGCGTTCTTTATCATTATTGTCCGATTAAAATTTGAACAAAATGAGTCTAAAACCTTCTTAGATCACAGTAGCAGATGAGCTTAAGCTACATCTAAATAAGAAGAGTATCCGATGTTTCAAAATCAGGGGTTGCCAAGAGAAAAAATATCCGATCCTGGCACGTGGGCTTTTAGTGAACAGACGTGATTAATAATAACCCATACGAAGAAACATTTTAGCGCTGGTTAACCCAATCCCGGAGGGATGAAATTATTATAGAATGAAATAGACGGCGGTATTTAAAACCCAAAGCCCGCCTGACCGGACGGGCAGGGGTTGACATTATACTATGCCACCCTTTCAGGGTTTGAATAAATAATTTACGCATTACTATAATAATTTCATCCCTTCGGGATTGAATAAATTGAGCTTATTCTTCCGAATAAAATTAGATTGATTAATCTCTCCGTTGTTAATTAAAATACTGTTTCACTGTTAATCGGACAATAATGGTTCTTTATCGCCCGTTTTTATGCTTTGTCAATTTATGCTGCACTGATAAATTTCCTATACGGAAAACGACAATCAGAAGTAAAGAGTAGCTTTGCTTTCCAAATAATCAGCTATTGATTCAGGATAAAAAACATAAGAACAAATTACTGTTGTGGCTGAAAAAGCTCGGGTTCTGGGGCTTTATGTTTTTCCTTGTTAAGGGTCTTATATGGCTGGCCGTTATGTACCGGATTGCCAAATAGCACCAGTTATTGCACTTTAGATGCCGGATGTTCTACATTTCACCTTACACCCTATTCCGAATCTTCACCCGTTCCTCCATTAACTTTTTTTATTCAAAAAAATGTTTTCCCGTTATTTGGGTGGTCAAAATAGTTATCTTTAAGAACCCTGCTACTGTAACCGAATAAGAACACTAAACAAACAACAATGGAACCAAGACAAGCTGACATTTCCATGGCCGAAATGAAGGCACCACCCGTATCAACACAACCTTCTTCAGCAAGCAATTTTATTAATCAGCGCCTTTATTCGTTGGATGCATTACGTGGCTTCGACATGTTTTGGATAATGGGTGCGGAAAGCATTTTTCATGAACTCTCAAAAGCAACAGGTTCACCATTTTGGGGTGCAGTTGCTAACCAGCTTACACATCCCGCGTGGAACGGTTTTCACATGTATGACCTTATATTTCCGCTATTTCTTTTCCTTGCGGGCGTAGCAACACCTTTTTCTGTCGGCAAGGAACTTGAAAAAGGCAAAAGCCGGCAACAGTTGTTGTGGCGCGTAATAAGAAGAGGTTTGTTACTTGTACTACTCGGTATTATTTATAACAACGGCCTGCAGATAAAGCCCATTGCAGAAGTGCGGTTCGGAAGCGTATTGGGACGCATCGGGCTGGCATATATGTTTGCGAACATAATATACCTGTATACCAAGCAAAGAGGCCAGCTGATCTGGTTTTTCTCGCTGGTAACAGGTTACTGGCTATTGCTCAAATTCAACTCCGCACCTGGTTTTCCCACAGGCGACCTGACGATGGAGGGAAATTTTGCTTCATACATTGACCGCCTGCTGATGCCGGGCAAACTATACCTGGGGATTCATGATCCCGAAGGTTTAACGTCAACTATTCCTGCCATTGGCACCGGATTACTGGGAATAATGGCTGGTAATTATCTGAAAAGAAAAGATGTTAGCGGCAACACAAAGGCCTTACGGTTAGCCATTGCCGGGGTCATATGTCTTGTTATTGCACAAATCTGGAACCTTGATTTCCCGATTAATAAAAATCTTTGGACCAGCTCATTTGTGTTTCACGTAGGTGGCATAAGCCTGCTGTTTCTGTCAATCTTTTATTTTATTATAGATGTAAAGGGTTATAAAAACTGGGCATTCTTTTTCCGCATAATCGGAATGAACTCTATTTTGATATATATGTCCGAGCATTTTATTAACTGGGAATACTCCAACAACGGCTTCTTTAAATGGCTGGGACAACTGGTAGGAAATCCGTTTAACGCTGTAGTCTTAGCAATTACTTACGTGCTTCTTAAATGGCTGTTCCTGTATTTTATGTATAGGAAGAAAGTGTTCTTGAGGGTGTGAGGTAATGTAAGATGTACGATGTACGATTTTAGATGTACGATGTAAGATGTACGATGTAAGATGTACGATGTAAGATGTAAGATGTAAGATGTAAGATGTACGATGTTAGATGTACGATGTTAGATGTACGATGTACGATGTAAAGGATGCCGGATGCCTGATTTGTTGAGGTATAATTTATTATATGCACATAATTAGTCAAAACTTTGTCGTGTCCTGACATCTAACATCGTACATCTAACATCGTACATTCCTCAATATTGTTTTCTTTGGCTGCAATTAATGCTCTCACGCGATTAGCAAGTTGCTCGTTGATTTCCATGAGTGATAATTTTTAAGAAGATATTGACAGTAGTTCCGGAAATTCAGTCAAATTTACTTCACCCTTGTTTATATTTTTTATCGGATTGGATTTAAATTCGCTTCGCCATATTGCTTTTAAAGCATCATACCTGAATAAATATCAATCTGCATGAAATATACTGTCGCAAGATTTTGTTGCGTTATTTTTTTAGCATGCGTATCTTTTTTCTCGTTCTGCCAACATCCGGTAAGTTTTCACACTGACAAATGGAAAGGTTTTGCAAGAGTAAATTTTCTGCTGGAAGATCATGCTGCTTATTATGTAAAGCCTGCAAAAGCATTACCGGGCAATCCCTGGGTTTGGAGAACGTCTTTTCCTGACTGGCACACGGAAATGGACAGCCTCTTACTGGCAAAAGGATTTCACATTGTTTTTCTGAATGTTGACAATCAATATGGAAGTCCTTCGGCAATGCGCCTGTACAATAAGCTATATCAATATCTGACCGATTCAGTTTCATTTGCCCATACTGTTGCCCTGGAAGCTGTTAGCAGAGGTGGATTGTATGCTTATGCGTGGGCAAAAAGAAATCCTGATAAGGTTAATTGTATTTATGCTGAAGCTCCTGTCTGCGATATCAAAAGCTGGCCCGGCGGCAAAGGGAAAGGCCCAGGCGACAGCACATGCTGGAATCAGTTCCTGCAGATATTTTCTTTAACGGAACAGCAGGCGTTGCTATTTAAAGATAACCCTGTTGATAATCTTGAGGGAATGGCCGCTTTCAAAATTCCAGTGCTGCACGTTATAGGTTACGATGACAGGTTATTGCCATCTGACGAGAATACTTATATGCTTGCACAACGTTATACAGCCCTCGGTGGGCCAATGTCCATTTACCCGGTAACAATGGGACCGCAGGAGCTGAGCGGGCATCATTTCCCTATTGAACACGCGGGCAAATGGGCTGATTTTATTGCACAAAACGCATATCCTGCAAATGACAGATTGCCGTATGGGCCTTATGTGAACAAAAGAAATGGGCTACAAAACAGCTTTAATGCCATCCACAACAACAAGGAGGCAACCGTTGCCTTTCTCGGCGGATCTATTACCTACAACCCGGGATGGCGCGATAAAATATGCAGGTACCTGAAGGAGCACTATCCGGATACAAAGTTTCATTTTATTGCTGCCGGTATTCCTTCGCTGGGCAGCCTTCCTCATTCATTCCGTTTACAAAGAGATGTGCTGGACTCCGGTAAGGTTGATCTGTTGTTTGTTGAGACAGCTGTAAATGATCGTGTTAACGGAACTGATAGTCTGACACAAATGCTGGCGCTGGAAGGGATTGTGAGACACGCTAGGAGAACCAATCCTCAAATGGATATTGTGCTGATGTCATTTGCTGATGAACAGAAGAATGATGATTATGGCAAAGGCATTACGCCTGTTGAAATTGCAAACCTGGAACGGGTTGCAGCACATTATGGACTGCCGTCTTTAAATATGGCGAAAGAAGTGCATGATAAGATCCGTAATAAAGAATTTACCTGGACGTATGATTTTAAAGATGTGCATCCATCACCTTACGGACAGGAGCTTTACGCTGCTACCATTAAAACGCTGCTGAATAATTGCTTTAATGATAACAATTTGAACAAACAGTCCTCTCAAACAACAATGGCAGCTCCGTTAACTAAACAGAGCATTGATAACGGAGGATATGTGGATATACACAAAGCAGGTACAGACAACGGCTGGAAGATTGATGAAAATTGGGAACCTTCTGATGGTCTGTCCACTCGTGATGGCTTTGCGCATATGCCTGTTTTGGTTGGCGACAAGCCAGGTGCAGTTTTGTCTTTTAAATTCAAGGGCAATGCTGTTGGTATTGCGATAGTCTCAGGAAGCGATGCAGGAATGATCACTTATTCAATTGATAATGGCGCTCCCAAAACCATCAACCTTTATACGCAATGGAGTAATTTGCTTCATTTGCCGTGGTACTTATTACTCGGAAGTGAGTTAAAGAATACGAATCACACTTTGCATATAAAAATCGCTGACAGCAAAGACGCTAAAAGCAAAGGCAATGCGTGCAGGATCGTACACTTTTTAGTTAATGGATAATTGGAAAGGGAAAATTGAAAATGTGCAAATGGGAAATGTGCAGATATGCGAATGAATAGATGCTTCGGTGCACGATCGAATTATTAGTGAGACCCAAAGGCAACAACAAGAAGGCCTTTCATTTTCAATTTTCAATCATTATTGTTACACTAAATCTAAACAGGTTGGGTCGCGATCCTTGTCGGATAAAAGTTAGGGCTGACTTTTGCCGAACTAATCCTAATCCCGAAGGGATGGAATTATTATAGCAAAGTCCGGACCCACGCCATCAAACCCCGACGGGGTGACATTTTATTATGTCACCCCGTCGGGGTTAAATAAAGATGTATCTTCTCCTCTATAATAATTCCATCCCTTCGGGATTGCATAACTTCTGCTTATCTCCTTAATAAAATTAAACGCCGTTAACGTTGCTACTTGCAGACGACTTGCCTTTTCATAAGCTTTAGCGCTACAACCACAGAGGCCTTCATTTTCAATTGTCAATTATCCCTTATCAATTAGTTTTAAGGCTTTCAGCATATCATTACTTCCCGTAATTACCTTGCTAAACAGATCGCCTTTCTTTTCTACACGTTCAAAAATATTGTCGATGGTGAATTGCGATGGATGCAAATCGTGATTGACTTCTTTCCATTCCAGTGGAGTTGAAACTGTTGCGCCTTTTTTTGGCCGCAAGCTATATGCACAAGCAAGCGTTTGCCCCTGGCTGTTTTGAAGATAATCAACATAGATCTTGGAGCCACGCTTACTTAGTGATCTTTCAATGCTGGATGTATCAGGCAGCATTTCTACTACCATGCCTGCGATGATCTGCGCAAAATCTCTGACCTGCTTGTAATCATATTTGTTTTTCAAAGGAGTATACACATGTAATCCGCTTGCGCCGGATGTTTTACAAAAACACTCCATCTTAAGTTTGTCCATAACTTCCTTCGTTGCCAAAGCAACATCAACAACTTCCGTAAACTTACTCTTAGGTGAAGGATCAATATCTATTACCATCCACGTAGGGGCATCCGGTTTCAGGATAGTAGAATTCCATGGATTTATCTCAATACAGCCAAGGTTAGCGAGATATAACAGCGTCGCGAGGTTGTTGCAGACGATATAATCGATCGTCTTGTTGGTGCTCGCACTTTCAACAGGAAATACTTTTGCATAGGAGGGAGCATTCTCCCCGGCATCCTTGTGAAAAAATCCTTCGTCACGAATACCATTGGGGTTGCGTTTCAACGACAACGGCCTGTTCTTCAAATGAGGAAGAATGTAGTTTGACATACGCTCATAATAATGTGCTACATCGCCCTTTGTATAGCCCTCGTCCGGCCAGAATATTTTGCGATAATTGCTGATGGTTATTTTCTGCGCGCCGGCCTTGATGACTTCATCTTTCTGCGGCGGTTCAATTGCGGCTTCGCTTTCGTCATTCATATTTTTAACTTTTTTCTCATCACGTAAACGTAAAAAAGCAGGATGTCTGAAGATACCGTCCCTTGTAACTTCTGTATAGGCAATGTCTGCTACAAGCTTAGGTTTTAGCCATGTTACTGCATCGTTCACCGGAACCTTTTCAGCAAAGGGCGACTCATCAGTTTCCAATGGTTCCATTGTTTTTTTCAGGGCTTTCAATAACTCAATGCTGAAGCCTGTACCAACGTGACCCCGATACTGCCAGCCTTTCCCTTTCTTTGAAGCCAGTATCAGTGATCCGAAATTCTTTCTGCTGCCACGTGGTGCTGTATATCCTGCGATCACAGCTTCTGTGCTTTGCACGTTCTTTATTTTCAGCCATTCCCTGCTTCTGTATCCTTCAGAGTATGTACTGTCTTTTTTCTTGGCTATAATGCCTTCCAGTCCTTTTTCCCTGGCGGTGTTGAAGAAGGCAACACCGGCATCCTCAACATGGTCACAATAACAAATTACTTTATTTTTCTGCAGAAGCTTTTTTGCAAGCTGCTTTCTGTCTGTCAATGGCAGCTTTCTTGTATCTTTTCCTTCCAGTTCAAGGATATCAAATACATAATAGATCAAAGGATAATTAAGATGGTTTTCATAATGCTGCAGTTTTTGAAAATCAGGCAAATTCTTGTCATTAATTAGTACAACTTCACCATCAAGAACCACATCATGTTTGAGCTTTGCAAGTTCTTTCGCGATGGATGGAAAACGTTCGGTAAAATCTATTCCGTTGCGGGAATAAAACCTGAGTTTTTCGTCTTTCCATTCTGCTATAGCCCTGTATCCGTCCCATTTTATTTCAAATAGCCATTCCTTATCATCAAATGGTGTCTTCGTGATAGAAGCCAACATCGGCTTAATGTATTTTGTTACATGTTTGGCTTTACCATGACGAATAGAGGCAACGTTCTTTTTAGCAGGAGCATCATCAAGATCATTCTCTGCGCTATATATGGTATTTACCGCGTAATCATCCTTGTGTTTTATCAGCAACCAGTTTTTATCGTCATCTTTTAATCTTACCAAAGCAAATTCACCCTTCAGTTTTTTCCCTTTCAGGGCAAATTTCAATTGACCTCTTTTTATTGCAGCAAGTGCTTGTTTTTCTGTAATTGGCTCGTGGTCCTCGGTTACCGGAACAAATGTACCATGATCCCAAATGTCTACATTGCCTGCGCCATAGTTGCCTTCCGGAATTTTTCCTTTGAATGTAATGTAGTCAACAGGGTGATCCTCTACCATTACTGCCAGGCGCTTTTGGGTAGGATTAAGCGAAGGGCCTTTGGGCACGGCCCAGCTTTTCAACACGCCACCAAGCTCAAGCCTGAAATCATAGTGAAGGCGTGTTGCTTCATGACGCTGAACTACGAAACGGAATTTATTTTGCTTCCCTTGTGCTCCCTCCGGTTCTTTTGTTTGCTTAAAATCTCGTTTCTTTTTATAGAGCGCTAAACTCATGAGGCTCTCTTTTTAGCAGGTGATGAAAGACTGGCTTTCAATTGTTCCATCAAATCCTTGGATGTGGAATGAACGACTTTCATAGGCTTGTATGGCAACGTCTTGCCCTTTGCTTTTGCATGAATGATCTTTAATAATTTATCTGTATAATCGTCCTTATACTTTGATGGATCATAAGCTTCGGTTAGTTGATCAATTAAGTTGATGGCCATTTTAACCTCTGCCGGTTTGCTGGTTTTTCCGGGTAAGTTAAGGCTTGATGTATCCCTGATCTCTTGTGCAAATCGTATGCGGTTCAAAACAATTACATCCCCTGAAGCTTTGATCAGGCAAACATGTTCGCGATTGCGCATTACAAACATGCCAACGCCTGCTTTTCCGGTTTTAGCGAGGGCTTCTCTTAGCAGCGCATAGGCTCTTGCACCTGTTTTTTCAGGCTCCAGGTAATAAGGCACTTCAAAATATATGCTGTCTATTTCAGATTCATTCACAAACTGCATTATTTCAATGTGCTTTGTTTTTTCCGGGCTCGCTTTCTCAAAATCGCTTTCATCCAGCACCACGTACTTTTCGTTCACCAAATATCCTTTTACAATATTTGCCCATGGGACTTCTTTGCCGGTATTTTCATTTACTCTTTTGAATTTGATATTGGCATAATCTTTTTTGTCAAGCATATCAAGATCGAGCGTGCTCTCTTCAACGGCGCTGTACATTTTTACGGGAATGTTTACCAGGCCAAAACCGATTGAACCCGTCCATATTGATTTCATGGTTTTTTTCTACAAGCTACCAAAAAACGATGCCAAAAGCAATTGCAGAAGAAAGCGAAAAGAAAGCGCAAATAGGAAGTCGTTCTTTAGCAGATAAACAAAATATTCATTGATGTGCTGATATTGGTTAAAAGAAATTTAAACACTCTTCATTAAATTATTAATTTTTAAAGCGTTGTGAAAAAGGTTCAAACAATAAAGCGCTCTTGTTCGTTAATGCGTTTTTTCAATTGCTTCAATATCATAAGCCTGAATGAGTGCCGGCGTCTCAGGCGTAAGCGTGAAACTAACCCGGATATCTGCATTTTCACCTTCCATTATAAAAGTGCCGCGTAAATTGTTTTCAGGAATTAGTTCCCTTATGTTGATTATTTTTCCTGCTTTTTTAAAGATCTGCTGCGCTTCATTTCTCAATGAATCTTCAAAATAATCCATGAAAAAGTTTTCGGCAAAGATCTTTTGTGAAGCACTGTTTCGCCAATCAGGCAACAGCTTTATCAGCTCGTTCTTTCGCCGTTCAAGTATGGGTGAAACAGGTATTGGCCTGGGCTTTAAACCGGTAAGCTTGAGAAGCGTATCGATAACCTTTCCGTTAATATAGCTTGCGGAGGCATAGGTAAGATTACTAAATGAAATAATGCCGATTCCATAATCAGGAAGAATAACCCAATTGCTGCCGAAACCGGGAAGTCCGCCAGTGTGACCAACGCTAACGATGCCTTTACAATCCTTGCTCCAACGCAATCCATAGCCATATGCAGAAACAACGGGGCATGGCTTGCTGCTGTTTGAAAAGGAATTAAGATTATTAAAACGCCAGGGCTGTTGCATTTCTCTGAGTGAACTTCTTTTTAGGGTGCCATCTTCATGGTCATTGCGTGGAGGCCATGCCGATAATTGAAATGCAACATATTTTGCAAAATCTTCCATAGTTGTGATCATGCCACCCATTGCTCCATAAGCGCCGTCATGCAGCATTGGTTGCTCTACCCAGTTATTATTGAGCCAACGGTAACCATGAGCCAGCTGCTCTTCCGGAACTTTGCTGTATTCAAAGTATGTATGGCTCATGCCGAGTGGTTTTAGAATGTGATTGGTAATATAGGCGGCATAGGTTTCTCCCGAAACTTTCTGCACTATATAACCAAGCATTGCAAAGCCCATGTTGCTGTATTCATACGCAATGCCGGGTACGTTAGAAAAAGAAATACCTTTCTTCAGCATGTTTTTAAATTGCTCGTTTGTGATGGCTAGCTGACGATCACCCCAGGGATTGTCTTCAGGAAATCCTGCAGAATGCGTGAGCAGATGCCTGATGGTGATCACCGGTGCATCTGTTGCAAGATATTTCTGATCCTTCAATTCGGGAATATACATGCTGGCTGGATCGTCTAATCTTAGTTTTCCCGCATCGCGTAACTGTAGAATGGCGACAGAGACAAAGCTTTTTGTCATAGACGCTATGCGAAAATCAGATTTCGCTGTTGCAGGATATTTCTTTTCGATATTGATAAAACCCGTGGCACCTGTGTAAACCAGTTTTCCATCTTTTACGATGCCGTATACAAGCCCCGGATAATGATTTTGTGTTGCAAAATCATTGAATACTTTTTCAACAACAGGAAACGCTTTTTCAAAATCCTGTGTTTCCTGTGACAAGACTTTGCTTGCACATAACGTGCACAGCAATACAGCTGTTTTTAGTATGCGAAGTGGTTTACGATATTTCATCATAGTAACAAAAAAGTAGATCAGAATTAATTTAACCGCACATCTTACAAAGAAGCAAGTGCCTGTTCAAGGTCTGCCAGCAAGTCTTCCACATTTTCAATGCCAACAGAATACCTGATAAGGCTTTCAGGTATTCCCAGCAACCTGCGTTGTTCCTCTGTTAGTTCCACATGGCTTGTTGTTCTTGGCGGCCCGGCAAGTGTACTAACGGAGCCCAGGCTTGCTGCAAGATGCACCAGTTTTAATTTAGGCAATAGCTGTTTTACAAGTTCGTAACCGCCATCCAGTGAAAAGCTCAGAATGCCACCAAAACCACTCATTTGCCGGGCAGCAATCGCATGTCCGTTATGTGATTCCAGGCCCGGGTAAAAAACGTCTTTTACTTTTGGATGTGCCTTTAAATAGTTGGCAATTTTCTGTGCAGACGCATTTTGCCTTTCAATGCGCAGTTCCAGTGTTTTCATTCCGCGCGCAATCAAATAGGCTGGTTCTGCCTGCAGGCTGGCGCCGTTGATCTCCCTGAATTGAAATACTTTCTGAACAAGTTCTTTTTTGCCACAAAGTAATCCGCCCAATGCATCAGAATGACCGCACAGGAATTTTGTTGCGCTATGTATAACAAGATCTGCACCTAATTGCAATGGATGTTGATTAATGGGCGTTGCAAATGTGTTATCAACAACAACAATAGCGCCGGCTTTCTTTGCCGCATTTGCAATGCGGGCTATGTCAACAATCTTAAGTGTTGGATTTGTTGGTGTTTCCAGGTATACAAGGTCACAACCTTTTGCAATCTGCATTTCAAGTTCATCATGATCTGTCGTGTCACATAAATGAACATCAACATTGTATATCGGCAGGAAATCCAAAAAAATCTTACTTGTTCCACCGTAAGTATCTTTAATCGAAACAACTCTTTTGCCCGGCGTAAGAAAAGTAAACAATGTATTACTGATTGCGCCCATACCAGTTGAAAAAGAGATGGCGGCTTCAGCATCTTCCAGCATCCGGATCTTTTCCTCAAGAACAGTCACTGTAGGGTTCGTGTTCCGGCTATAGATATAGCCTTTGCTTTTACCGGTTGCCACATCATACCATTCATCAAGATCTTTGTAAGCAAATGTTACACTGTTCACTATCGGCGTTGTTGCAGCATCATGCACAAAAGGATCACTTTCTCCGCCCCATACAGCCTTTGTTCCATTTTTTAAATTTTCCTGTTGCATAAATAAGTGTTTGCTTGTTTATTTTGATGCCTGGGTTACATGATCATAAATTATCCTGGACACCGTTGCAAGTACTTCTGTTGATGCGGCCTGGTTCTGCACGCCTCTTGAAAGCAAGACTATAACATACTTTTTTCCGTTGGGAAGAAATACAATGCCGGAATCGTGACATATCGCTGTTATAGATCCGCTTTTGCTGGCAACTTTAACGCTTGGCGGAAGTTTGGCTGGAATGATATCTCTGAAGTGCTGATCCATCAGGATCCTGATCATATCATCACAGGCTTTTTTACTCACTGCACTTCCGTTCGCGATATGCTCCATAATAACCATCAGGTCATAGGCTGTGGTTGTATTATTAAGGCCCTTTTCAAAAGCTTTATCATCTTCTACACCGCGCAATACCTGTATATCATTGGCACCCAATTTGCGCATGGTGCTTGTTACATTTTTTGCGTCAACAAGATCAATGATAATATTGGTTGAAAGATTACTACTCTTTGTAATCATTCTGTACAACAAATCAGAGATAGGCAATTTTGTTCCGATAAGCGTGTAAAGATCTTTTTCACTATCATCCATTGAGTCGAGTGAATACGGGCTTCCGTCAACTATACTTGAGAAGGTATTTTTCACCAATATGGAATCTGTTATTGCAAATTTTCCCAGGGCTGCCTGGCGGAAAGTCTCAATTAAAACAGGTGTTTTCATGGTACTGGCTGCATGAAAATTGTCATGCCCGTTAATAAAGAATTGTTGTCCGGTGCTGAGGTCCTTAAACGCAACCGCAAACGTTCCGGATGGCTCTTTGGCAAATTCCGCCATTATTTGTTGTCTTAGCCGAGTGGTATCCATCGCCGCATATACAGAACACATGCTGATGGAAAAAAGCATGCAAACAATATATCTGAAAACTTTCATGAAGATTGTTTTAAAGGTTGATGTATTATTTTTTTGTCGATCTGAACAACAGATCATTAAAGTTTGAATCAGAATCCGGATCAATGATCTTTAGCTTAACCTGGTCAATGCTTCCATCGGGATTTAATGCGAATGTTACGTATGAATCCGATCGCAGGTCTGGATTGCGAAACTTTGCAATAAATGTATCGTGCTGAAAATACTTTAGGTCCGCTGTAAATTGCGGCGTGTGTGTGAAACGCAAAACCAGACCCGTTGGTTCTTTGGTGACTGACAGATCGCCATACACCGCATCCCGGTATACCCCTTCATATTTTTCATAAGGCAATGGTGGTTTTCCGATTGACTCATCGGGAAGCGTAATGGGAACCTGCTCAGATTTTGACTTAGCAATGCTTGAATCCATTATTTTTTTGTAGCCTGCGATCCAGTCAAAAGGTTTATTGTGCATGTAATAATCAAGCACATGATAGATTACGGACCAATATGCGCCGGTTGATTCCTGGTTGGTCAGTACGGTAATACCCATTTTAAGATCGGGCACCATAACAACTTGCGAGACAAAGCCATCGAGTTTGCCGCCATGACCAACAATTTTGTATCGCTGGTAATTGTATGACCTAAATCCAAGTGCATATCCCCAGAAATCCATTTGGGCTGGTGAAATGTCCGGGGAGATTTTTTCTATTGGGATGGGGCGAACGATCTTCCACAATTCTTTTGTTGTTGTTGGTTTAAAAAGTTGAACCTTCTGCTGCGTTTTACCAGAGTCGAGTTGCGTTATCATCCATTTGGCAATATCTGTAGCGTTTGAAGCAATGCCGCCTGCCGGATCTCCCGCATCGCCGATAGCCTGTTCACTATAATGTTCGAGCACACGCACAGAATCCTTATAACGGATGTGAGCTGACGAAACGTTGGGTTGTAATTTCATTTGAGAGAACCGGGTAGTCGTTTCGTTCATTCCTATTTTATCAAGTATTCTTGTCTTTACAAAATCTTCCCATTCCACATTGGATACCGCTGATATCACTTCTCCTGCAGCCAGGTACAAGATGTTGTCATAAGCATAAGTGGTTCTGAAATCATGCGCCATAGGGAGCCTGGCCACTTTGCCAACAATTTCTTTCCTCGTATAATTTGATGGCGGGAAGATGAGGTAATCACCTGCGTAAGCGCCAATACCGCTGTGATGCACCAACAAGTCGCGAACAGTTAAATGCATCGTAATATAAGGATCAGACATTCTGAACCAGGGAAGGTAATTGATTACAGGATCATCCCATTTCAGCTTACCATCTTCAACAAGCAAAGCCAGAGCTGTTGCTGTGAATGCTTTCGAGTTAGAGGCAATGGAGAACAATGTATGTTCATCTACGGGAGCTGCTTCGCCCAATTTTTTTACGCCAAATCCTTTTGCCAGCACAACTTTTCCATCTTTAACAATGGACACACTCATCCCGGGAACGTTGAATGTTTGCAGCACTTTTGTGATATACTCGTCCAGTTTCGGTGGCAGATCATCGCCATTTTGAGCGAACACTGATGTACACAAAAGTGTTACAATTACAAGCTGGAAAATGCTTTTGTATTTCATTGAAGGTTATTTTGAAATGGAGGCTGCTACTCCGTTTTTTAGCTGTACATAACATTCCTTCCAACGCAGTTTTTCCTGTTCTGATTCAAGCTTGTTTCCCAGCTTCGCTGCCAGTATCGAAATGTTGCGATGACATTCTCCTGCCACATATGAATCAGGAAAAGAACTTGCGGACCGTTTGAATAACAGGTATGCCTGTTTTATTTTTTTACTGTTTTCTGATTTAGCAAGTTTGATCGCGTTTTTATAGTCTGTGAGCCATTTACGCGCGTCAACATTCATTCTGCTTGATTCTTCATACACAATAAACGGAGGAAGTTGTTGCATGATCTGCATGGGCAGGATCTCCTCTTTCGGCTGGTTGAAATAATTAACAAGCGCATCAACATAGGCTGTCGCTTCATTCTGATTGTGCTCGTCCTGTTTGAGCCGGTCCTCTTCCCGCGGATTGGTAAAAAAAGAAGCCTCACCAATTATGCCCGGTATGCCGTAAGTGTTGCGTAACACATTGGCCCCTTTAGTAGGAAAGATGGTATAATCAGAAACCACCATTGCCTGTGCCGGTCGTTTATACAGTGTTTTTTGCAATGCGGTGATCAGGCTTTTTCCCAAAGCAACACTGGCTTTGTTTTCTGAAACCGCCCCGTGAAAAAATACAATGGGAAAATTAACCGAAGAATCAGCCGTTGCATTATGATGTATGGATATAAAAATGTCGGCTTTATTTTCAACAGCAATTTGTGCACGTCTTTCAAGCGCGATTGTATCATCAGAGATCCGTGTCATTATAACGGTTGCGCCTTGTTGTTGCAGTTTTTCCTGAAGTAGTTTTGCAACGCGAAGGTTGATCCATTCTTCTCTTTCGCCCGTAGGCCCCTGTCTGTAGAGATCTGTAAGTGCAGTGCCGCCGTGCCCGGCGTCTACACAAATGATCTTTCCGCGAAGCACAGTTGTGTCCGCTGCAAATAGTCTGCTAAAAAAAAGCGACAGAAATATTACAATCACAATGGGTTTCATGGGGTCATCAGTTTTCGCTTGAGAAAATCGGCTACGGCTTCGTCAACTTTTAATGCATTGGAATGTTTCATCCAGTGGTGTGTTTCATCGGGAATGATAAGACTTTCAAAAGGAAATTTCTTTTCCATAAAACGTTTAGCCAGATCTACAGTCTGATGAAATGGTACATTGCCGTCATCATCACCATGAATTAACAAAACCGGGGATGTCCATGTGTCCAGTGAAGAAACCGGCGATGATTGCCAGCTTAATTTACGGGATAGTTCTGCATCAGGTGCCTGTTGAACATTTGAGTAATCCGGTGCAAATACCATCAGGTTATGTTCGCCGTGAATATCTACACCGGCCGCAAATAATTTTGAATCTTTTGCCAGTGCCAGTGCTGTTAAAAATCCGCCGTATGAACCGCCATATACACCAATCTTTTTTGCATCAACCGCTGGTTGTTTTGATAACCATTCGCCTGCAGCTTTTATATCTAAATATTCAGATGCGCCGTTGTTCCATGTATTTCCCGGCTGCTGAAATTCAAAGCCATAGCCAATGCCAAGACGATAATTTACCGAAAGCACAATAAATCCCTGCGATACAAGATATTGATTCAGCGCATAAGTATTTGCGTAATAGTCGCCATAGTGCCATCCCAGCAACATTTGTCTTTCAGGCCCGCCATGTATGAATAATACTGCTGGCTTCTTTGCCGGACCTTCTTTTGGCATATACAACTGTCCATATACAGTTTTGCCATCGGCAGCTTTGAATTGAACAGATGTGGGTGCTACCATTTTGCCGGAAGGATAATCTTTAGGTAGTAATTGTCCACCGATCGATACAGGTTTGCCCGGCGCAAACTTCATGATCGCCGGAAGCGGTGGCTGCTGTGCTGTTGCACTCATTAATACGAGTGTTGTGCCATCGCCGGTAAGCATCGGAAAAGTCTCAATGCCTGTGCCTGGCGTCAGTATTTCCATTGCTGGCTTGTCTACGGGAACTCGGGCGATATGCCTCCGGTCGTAATCGTATTTGTCCGGTCCTGTGTTGGTGCTAAAGAGAACCCATTTTTTGTCCGGGCTTAACTTTACATGCTCTACCGCAAAGGCACCATCCGTTAGTAACACTGGTTGACCGCCTGTTGCCGCTATCGAGTAAATATGTGGCCAGCCATCCATGTACGACACAAAAATGATCCGTTCGTTAGCCGCCCAGTTTAAATTAAATCTGCCTTGTGTTTCAGGGACAGAACCTCTTAATGTTTCCGGAGCTTTCCAGATCTCTTGTGCTTTGCCTGAGGCAGCGTCTGCAACGCATATTGACCAGGGGACATGTTTATCTACAGTGAGAGAATCTATAGCTCCCCCGCTTGCAGCTCTCCTGATAAATACAATCTTTTTCCCATCAGGTGACCACCTGGGTGACTGATCCTTTGCTATTGAAGCATCGAGCCATTGAATAGGAGACAGGCTGTCCGTAAAAATGCCAATGAAAGAATGATCGTTTCTCGATGAAACAAAAGCGAGTTGTTTGCCATCCGGCGACCATTGAAGTGAGTTTGTTTCACCTCTGGCATAAAACAACATCTTTGCAGGCTGAGAGCCATCTATGGGAACACTCCATGCCTGGCCATTCTTAATAAAAACTACTTTGTCACTTTGCGGCGATATTACCGGAAATTCGCCATCAGACAGTAAAACCGGCTTGCCGCCTGCAAAAGGAATACTATACAGTTGAATTTTTGGCGCAGTTGGAAGGGATGCGGGATTTCTTGGGATGGTTTCATCAAATGCCCCATGATCTCCGCCTCTTACGTAAACAACCCATTTGCCGTCTGGTGATATTTTTATACTTGTTATTTCCTGCCCGTCGTCTTCATTGTAATCCGTGAGCTTCCGTAACACAAAGTCCGGCCCGTTAGCCACATACACGTTTCTTTTACCTTTTTCATTAACAGCCATCGCAATTGAAGATCCTTTTTCAGATGTTGTCAACTCGTTGGGAAAAGGATAAGCAAGTGCCGCTTCCAGTGTGAATCGTTGTGCGTGTAAACAGTCATGAAAAATGAAGGAAACCAGAAGAAGCAGGAAACAATTTTTCATAACTGTATAATGATTTTTTGAACCATATAAGGCATATAAGGGAATATAAGATTTTATGCTGACAGATCTAATGTATGCTTGTTTCGTATATGGTTCGGTCTTTTAAATCAGGCATATAAGAGATTATAAGGACTTTTATTAACGTGTTGTATACTCGCTAAGATCCTTATATTTTCTTATATGCCTTATATGGTTCAAATCAAAAAAACTTGTTTGGTTCAAAATTATTTATCCCAGATCAATTTTTCATCAAGACCTGAAATGGTAGGTACATTCGCTCCGTTGCGGCTGGTTTCAACAGTTGGATAAGCAACGCGCCTTATAAAAGTATTCATAACTGCACCTACAGGAAGACCAAAATCTTTGTACTTATAGTCATACCGGCGGGCGTCAACCCATGATTCAGGATTCAGCACCATGGCAACATACTTTTCCTTAAAGATAAGATCAAGTGTAAGGTTAGCCGCACCAACACTTACTGCAGGATTATTCATGTATGTGGCTTTGTCTGTTCCGCTAACACCAAGTTTATCCATATTTGCAGAAATGCCGGCTAGGTAAGCATCGTATGCTCTTGTTTTGTCATTTGTTCTGAATGCAACTTCAGCTTCAATGAACTTTGTTTCTGCGTAAGTGATCACAAGCAACGGTGCCGCGCTTTTTGAATAGAAGCCATCAAGAGATAAATATGATTCTTCATTGTCTGTTCCTGTGCCTATTCTTCCTGCTCCATTAGGTGTTCCTCTATAGTCACCGAATTTGGTAAGTGTAGCGATTTTTGGAAGACGGGGATCGAATATGCCGTAGGTTTTGCCATTGGTTGCATCTATGAATTGAGTGCTCATCCAGCCGTCCAGATCAAGGACAGAGTTATCGTATGCAACCTGGTTCCACGGGCTTCTTCCGCTGAAAGCAGTAAGCTGGGCGTCGTCAGCGTTAGATGAATAAGCAGTACCTAATGCTGTAAGAATATCTGCAGGCTTATAATCGCTGGTTTTTGACCATTGATTCAGGAATCTTGCTTTTAAAGCATAGCCTGTTTTGATCCATGCGTCTGCGCTTCCACCGTGAATTACATCGCTTGCTGCATTCAGATCCAGGGTGGCGTCAGTCTGTTTTAATGCTGCAATACCATCGTCAACCAATTGCATGCATGTTGCCAGCAACGTAGCCTGATCGTCGAATTTTGGCACCAACAATTCCTGTCCTTTTAAAGCTTCACTGTATGGCACATCTCCGAATGAGTTAACAAGCATATTGAGGTTAAGCGCCATTAGAATTTTGCCAACACCCAGGTGTTTTGATGCTCCCTGCTTTTCAGCAAGTGTGATCATTTGCTGAATGTTCATCATGGTGTTATAAAAATTTGTCCATGTAGTAGAATAATCTACTTCATTATAAATATCAGCATCGCTCCCTTTGGAGTTAGATGCAAGGTATTGTGTGTAATAAGATACAATATCACCCATGCGATACACATCCATGCCGGATTGAAATGTGGCTTCAGCCAACAAACCATTTAACGGAGGATCTGTAACAAGGTTGGGGTTATCCAGTTTGTCAAGATATTTGCTGCATCCGCCTGTAAATAGTAACAACCCCGCAGCTAAACATATGATGAGATTTCTTTTCATGATTACAGGTTTTAGAAGGTGAGGTTTAAAGAGAAGATAAAACTGCGTACGGCAGGATAAGTAAAACCTGCAAATCCATCAGCCACATCACCTGAACTGGTAGAGCTTGATTCCGGATCAAAGCCTGTAAATTTGGTTTTTAACCACAGGTTGTTTCCTGACACGGTAAACGTGGCGCCGCTAATGAACCGTGAGCGTTGAACAAATTGCGGAGGTAATGTATAGCCAAGGCTAAGCGAACGTAAACGGATCCAGGATGCGTCTTCAATAAATGTTTCAGAAGCGCCTCTGTATACGTTACGATAATAACCGTTACCATAATCCACGCCATCCGGCCCTGTGCCCTGGCCGAGCCAAACCGGTTTTGTATTGGCTTTTCCGTCGGCAGTAACCCCCTGGAATACGATCACATCATTGCGGTTTTCTGAACCTTTTTGCAATGCAAATGACCCCATAAAGTTGGCTAACTGGTTATAACGGTACACGCCTTGCTGTGCATCAAATAAAAAGCCCAGTGAAAAACTCTTGTAGCGTAAAGTACTACCTAAACTTCCGATCCATTTTGGTTGCGAGTTAGCAATATATTGCTGTTTAGATGCTGGGTTTAAAACGGGGAATCCGTTGCTTCCTATAACAATAGGACGGCTTTTATCAAGTCTCATCGGATCTTCTGTATCACTGCCAAAGTAACGTTGGTAAGTACGTCCGAATAATGCGCCTACGGGATAACCCGGAATATACTTTTGTGTTACAGTTGAACTTAAATAGCCGAACTGACTGCCCATAGTGATCTCAGTGAGATCAGGATAGATGGAAAGCACTTTGTTCCTGTTCATGGTGTAATTCACGCGCACATCCCATGTGAAATTTTTGCTGCGGATGGGTGTGGCAGAAACACTCACTTCAACGCCCTGGTTGCGAATGCTTCCTGAATTAAGATAGATCTGATCATAACCGCTTGTAACCGGTACTTTTACAGGGATGATCAGATCTTTACTTGTATTGTTGTAGTATGTAAAATCCAATCCTATGCGGTTATTGGCGAACTTTAATTCAACGCCACCTTCATAGGAAGTTGT
The DNA here is from genome assembly GCA_030345135.1 of Chitinophagaceae bacterium DXS. GTDB lineage: Bacteria > Bacteroidota > Bacteroidia > Chitinophagales > Chitinophagaceae > Danxiaibacter > Danxiaibacter flavus. Next base: position 3,154,740 of record CP128386.1, on the reverse strand, counting down.
GAACTCGGGTCGAAGATTTGCATCTCCTGTCTGTGTAGAAAGACTAAAAGGCAATACGCCATTGGTTAACGGTGTGCCTATGTTGTAGCCTGAAGATGTTGCATAAGCAACAGCATCTTTACCAATTTTAGCTACTGAAAAACGTGCCTTTGCGTAAGACCACCATTGTGGTAAACGAAGATTTTCTGAAAACACCCAGCTTAAGCTGGCTGAAGGATAAAAGAATGACCTGTTTTCTTTGGATAACGTAGATGTCCAGTCGTTTCTTCCCGTTAACGTCAGGTATAAATAATTATCCCAGCTCAGTGTCCAGTCAGCAAATACACCAACGATCCGGTATTCGCGCAAATAGTTGTTACCAATTACTCTTTTCGCGTTGCTCAGATTATAAAATGTAGGAACCACCAGTGTGTCGCCTTCTGTGTAGACAGATGTCCTTTTAGTCTGGTAAAGATCATGTCCCACTTTGAAGGATGATTTGATATGGCTGCCGATATCATTTTTGAAATTGAGCATTAAAGTAGAGTTCAGCACTGTGTTTTTGATCTTGTATTCCATGATGGTTCCGTAACCAAGATCATCCGGTGCATAGATCTCATCAGGAACACCTAACGGACCGGGTGTTGTTTGTGAACGTGAATCATTGTACACATCAGCGCCGAAACGATAATTAATATCCACCCATTTAAACGGAGAATACGTAAAGTGTGTGTTGGAAATAACCCTGTCTACATTGTCTTCATAATCTTTTGCCCACAATAGGTAAATAGGATTGTAATTATCTGAACCAACGATGGTTTTTTGTGTGCCATCCGGCTTCATATAATCCCAGATGTCGTGGTTTGGCGCGAAGTAAGTGAGGTTCTCATTGTAACGATCAGAGTTGCCATGCCGTCCGCCGGAGTTTATATAATTGAGTGAAGTCCCCATCCGCACTTTTTCTGAGAACTTAAATTCTCCGCCAGCCTTAGCTGAAAAATTCTTGTAATTGGTGAAAGGCATGATACCATCCTGGCTGAATTGAGAGAAGGCTCCGGAGAAAACTGCCTTTTCAGTACCACCGGAAATATTCAGGCTATTCCTGAAAGACATTCCGCCTTCGTATCCATATTTGTAGTTGTTGTGCAACTGATCAGGGTGATTCGGATCGATCGCCTTTGCTTCCTTAACTGTAGGACCGTAAGCCGGCCAGAAACTTGTGGAATCATACTCGTTAAACCAACCCTGTGTGTAAGTGGTTTGCGTTTCCGGATATTTATTAATGTTATCCAAACTCAACGTACTGGTAAAGCTGGCTCTCAGTTTGCCGGTTTTACCGGACTTGGTTGTGATAACAATTGCACCTGTTGCTGCACGTAATCCGTAAAGCGCTGTGGCCGCGCCACCTTTTAAAATATTGATTGATTCTATATCGTCCGGGTTGATGTCTGCTGCGCGGTTACCCATTCCGTTTAAGCTGGAACCATCTTTTGTATCCGTGGTATTATCGATAGGGATGCCGTCAATTACGAACAGCGGCTGAAAGTCGCGGTTAGGATCAAGCGAGTTGATGCCACGCAGAACGATCTTTGCACCCTGGCCGGGAGCCCCGCCTCCAGAGTTGATCTGCAAGCCAGCTGCCTGTCCCTGCAACGCGTTCACAATATTAGGCTGATGGCTGGATGCAATGGCTTCGCCGGTTACTTCCTGGGCGGAGTAACCTAATGATCTTTTTTCCTTGCGGATGCCTAAAGCTGTCACCGTTACTTCAGACATATTGCTTTTGTCTTCTGCCAGCAGAAAGTTAGCTTCAGTAACAGCATTATCCGAAACAGTAACATTTCTTGTTTCCGGAAGATAGCCTACTGCAGAGATCTGCAACTGATAGGTTCCGGGTTTAACATCTGTTAATGAAAATGAGCCATCTGCATCTGCTGCTTTTGCAATGCTTGTCTTCAATAGAACAACTGAAGCATTGGATAACGGATCACCATTTTGATTGGTCACCTTTCCTTTTATTCCGCCGGTGGCAAAACGCGTGGGAGAGGAGAGTATCATTTGATAACCGGCAGAACCAGCCAGCTTCTTTTTGATGATGACATTTGCATTAACAAGCTCGTATTGAAGTCCCGTGTTGGTCAGCACTTCGTTAAGAACTTTGTCTACGCTAACATCATCAGCTTCCAGGCTGATGTTCTCAAAAGACTCAACATCGCTGGTTTTGTAAGAAAATGGAAGACGTGTTTCCGTTTCAATTTTGCGAAGAGCCGTTTTAAGCGATACGTTTTTAAGATCGACGGAAATCCTGATCTTGCTGAGATCCTGGCCGGTGGTAGGACCCGCAATCAACATTCCGTTCAGCGTTAGAAAAAAAGCAAGGATAACAATTCTCATGAGTAACACTTTCAGTTTCCATCCGGTCACATTGCTGTAACGGGATCGAAGGTTCTCAATACACAGCACGGCAATGCCATGTATTTTTAGATACAAATTCATAGCTTTGGTTAGTTTAAAAAATTCTCAAAAAGTATTTACTTTAAACGAGGGCCGTTCCAGGTCGCAACTGGTTCGGTCCATTTTTTTTTTAACCGGGTGGTGACATTGCTTTTTTATTGTTTTGGTTATTAGTCAGTTTTCTGATATCATTATAATTGTCAGTACTATTTATTGAATATTATTTGATGGCATAGGTGCCATTTTCCTGTTTTAATTCTGTGTCTGTAAGCCTGCAAAGGATCTGCAATGCTTTATCGACGCCCTGTGTTCTCTTAAAAGAGGTAGAAACGCGCAGGGTTTTAAGCTGCGGGCTTTCTACACGAATGGTTACATTATACACCCTTTCGAGATCAGCAAGTATATCGCCAATGGTGTAGTCATCATACACAAGATTACCTTCATGCCATGCTATCGGTTCATCTTCTTTAAACTTCTTCTCCTTAATTATACGTGTGGTGTTGCCAATACTTACCTCTTCACCCCTGGTTAACATGGCAATCTGCTTGTTGCTGTATCTTACCTGCACTTTTCCTCTTTGTACCGAAACTGTTATTCGTTCGAGATCAGGATATGCTTTTATATTAAATGCAGTGCCCATTACAACAGTGCTTACTTTGCCCGTGTAAATGATAAAGGGAATCTTATCTGCATGCTTCACATCAAAATACGCTTCTCCCTGTAACGTTACTTCCCGTTTAGCCGGGTTGAAATTTTCGGGAAAATCCAGGCTGCTTGCTGCATTCAGCCATACTTGTGTGCTATCAGGCAGTAGCAGGTATTTATATTCTGATCGCTCAGTTGTTTTTTTGATGTGCGAAACAGCCGCCGGAACATGGTTACTAACGGAAGTGTCTTTATGTTGATAAGTCATTCCAAATAAAGACGCCGCAATAATAAGAACAGCGGTACATGCCTGCACAAGCATCCGTTTTCTCCGTTTCTTATTTGTAAATAAATGTGCTGCATTGGTCTTGTTATTTATCAATCCTGATAGATTACCAAACTCATCTACATAAGCAGCGGATGCCTGGTTGGTTTTATTATGGTAGGTTTCTTCCCGTAGTACTTCCCGGATAAAACTGTCGTTATCTTCTATCTGCATATGTGCAAACAACTCATCAAACTCCTCTTTCGAGCAGGTGTTATTCAGATATTTTCGAAACAGGTATTTGATCCTTTCTTCCATTCGTATGATAATGTTTTTCTTTCTGCAGCTGATGAACATGACTGCATAGCTACTATCAGACAATGACGAAGGAGGAAACGAATGTTCCTATTCCAATCAAAAAAAAATTATAAAACTGAAAGGAGGATAAACATTAATCCAATACTGCCTGAGATAAAGCGTTGGATTGCCTGTAAGGCACTCGAAAGCTGGTTTTTAACTGTATGCCTGGATATGGAAAGTGCATCCGCTATTTCTTTGTAATTCATACCGGCGTCGCGGTTAAGCCGGTAAATAAGCTGGCGCTGCGGAGGCAGGCTTTTTATTGCCTGTTGTATGGAACGCCTGCACTCTTTGGCGTTGATAAATTCTTCGGTTTCGTTTAATGTGGATTGGGATCTTTTCCAAAGGATTTCACGTAAACGATTGTCAGCTGCTGTTTTCCGGAGAAAATCGATCAGTTTGTTTTCGGTCACTGTGTACAGCCAGGCATCTATGTTTTTAATTGTATGGAGTTCAGTGCGATGTGACCATAATGTTAAGAATACTTCCTGAACTATATCCTGAGACAGATCTGAAGATTTGGTTGTTTTGAACGCAAGTGCAAACAATGAGTCTGCATGTTTTTCATACAAAGCCTCAAAATGTTGCGATGTTTTTTCGTCTATGGTATGAACGAACGTTTGGTTAGTAGAATCCCGATTAGTCAGCAATTAGTGTTGTTTATTGCTTAAAAATAAGAAAAAATGATTTCAAAAGTAAAACTCCTTATGATATAATATTTTTTAATAATCATATTGAGATATTGACGATTAGACACCAACTTGAGTATCCATTTCTGCCACTTGTATCGTAAATGATTGTTTTAGCCTGTTCTATGCAACATACTAGAAAAATGTAAAACATTACAAAATATTTAATGTGTTATTTTCTGCTTTAATATTTTTTTAATAACGATATGAAGGCCGGTTTTCTCTTGCGATTATCAATCCTTTATTCCGATTTATGAAAACAGAACTGGCATGATAAAAAATGATAATGTAAGATACTAACAATAATTAACATAGAAAAACAAAAGAATATATCTTAAATTAATATGTAACCCAAAAAGACAAAAAAAATAACATTATTGTCTAAACAATTCGCTTTAATACATATAATCATGGCTAAGTACGGAATGTCCGTTGTGTAACCGATTACGATAGGTCGTCGTTGGCAAAAAATTTGTTTCCAAGGGGAGTCAGCATTAAAAAGAGAAATCGGTACCACATGATTACACATCAAGCCATTCCTTTAGATTTTGTAACCAACAAATTCCAATTATTCTAAAACAACTAGTCACATGCACCGAAATTTTACAATTTCAATGCGAACGCTGTTCGCGATGGCTATTTTTTTGCTCAGCCTGGCCAACCTAAATAAGGCAGATGCACAAACAAACACCCCCAGAACAGTTTCCATCTCAAGTAACATTGGCGGCTATTGGGAATATCTTCCGGCTGATTACGCAACTTCCGGAAAAAAATATCCGGTCCTCTTCTTTTTTCACGGTGTAGGAGAGCAGGGTGATGGGTCAACAAGCGCACTACAGCTTGTATTAAAAAATGGCCCCCCAAAATTGATCAACAACGGTACGTTTCCAAAGACTTTTACTGTAAATGGCAAAACGTTTTCATTTATTGTGATTTGTCCGCAAATGAAAAATAGTCAATGGATAATGAGCGATTACAAGGCCCTGATAGCATACATGAAAAGCAAGTATCGTATTGATACAACGCGTATTTACCTTTCGGGACTTAGCATGGGCGGAGGTAATGCCATGTACTATTCTTCAAACGATGGAAACGTTTCAAAAACAATTGCGGCTACAGTTACAGCATCTGAAGCTTCCAGGCCCAACAGCTACACTGTAAGAACGCTTGCTACGGCTAACGTTCCTGTTTGGCTTTGTACAAACAAGATCGATCCGACTGTTCCGCCATCCTATTCTATAAGCTGGCACGACAGCCTCGCAAAGTACGTACCTAAAATGCCTACTCAACCATTATTGGATGTGTTTGATGCAAGCGGTCATGACTCATGGACACAAACATTCGATCCCAATTTTCGTCCGAGAGGATTGAATGTGTACGAGTGGATGCTTCAGTACACGAGGGGCACATCTACGACAGCACCAACAACTCCAACAACAAATGTATATCCTAAAATAACGGTGCCCGCATCAGTAACACTACCAGTTACCTCTGTTACCCTTGATGGAACAGGTTCCACAACAAACAATGGAGCTACTATATCTTCTTATCTGTGGAAAGTTGTATCTGGTCCGTCTGGCTATACGCTTGGCAGCAGCACAAGTTCAAAAGCCACATTGTCAAACGTAGCGGCAGGAACGTATAGTTTGCAACTTACCGTTACAAATAATTATGGTGTAACTGCGACAGCCAGTGCTTCACTTGTTGTGAATGCGGCAACGCAGGGACCTGTGGCTGTTATCAATGGGGCATCAAATATTACATTACCCAAAGATTCGGTTACGCTGGATGGAACTAAGTCTACTGATGCCAGTGGAACTGTAACAACTTATACATGGTCATGTTTGTCCGGGCCTACAGGTTATACGATAGTTTCTCCCAGCTCGGCAACTACACGTGTTACCAAGCTTAGTGCAGGAACTTATAAATTCAAGCTGACGATTAAAGATGATAAGGGAGCAACATCTGCTGACACAGCTGCCTTTACTGTAAGTAATCCAACAGTAACCGGGCCGGTAATCGTTTTCAAAGCACCATCCAGTGTAACAACCTCATCAATTACACTGGACGCATCCGGATCTTATACAGCAGCTGGCAGAACTATAACAAAATATGACTGGCGCTATATTTCCGGACCAAAAGGCGCTACGTATACTGATTCTACAAAACCAGTAATAACGGTGAGCAATCTAAAGACCGGAACATATACCTATGCGCTAAAAATCTCTGATGGTACAACCAGTGTGTCCGGAACAGTAAGTTTTGCGGCAACAGTTGCATCTACAACGGTATCTGCAAAAATCAGCGCACCATCGAGTGTTGTTCTGCCAACATCTTCTGTAACACTTGACGGAACAGGCTCCACAACAAGCAGTGGTGCTACTATTACCAATTATTCCTGGAGTGTAAGCTCAGCGCCTACAGGATATACCCTGGTAAACAGCAGCTCATCAAAAGCAACGCTTTCCAATCTGGCAGCAGGCACTTATACCGTACAATTAGCGGTGACCAACAGCAGCGGGGTTAAGGCTTCCACAACGGCAAACATTGCTGTAACCAATGATGATGCTACAGGTCCGGTAGTGGTATTCAAGGCGCCGGTAACCGTTTCTGCTACCTCGGTTATTTTAGATGCATCTGCATCTTACACTGTACCGGGAAGAACGATCACAAAATATGACTGGCGTTATATAGCGGGACCTAAGGGTGCTGTGTATACAGATTCTACAAAGCCGGCAATTACTTTAAGCAAGCTTGTAGCCGGTACATACACTTACCAGGTTAAGATAAGCGATAGTAAAGCTTCTGCCACCGCAAGAATCATATTTACTGTAGCTTCTTCAACAGCACGTGTGGCGGCTACGGACACAGCTGCATCTTCTATAGCTTCCGCAACAGTAACATCATCATCTTTTGCTACGCCCGGCAGCGTTGCTGAATCAGCAAAACAACAGGCTACGTTGAAGTTGGCTCCTGTGCCAACAAGAGATAACCTGCAGCTGATGCTGAATAATAGTTCATCCGGCAGAGTTTCAATCCGCGTGACTGATATGAGCGGAAGAACCATGCTGTTAAAAAATGCTGCCACCAAACAATTTGCAAGCTGGCAGGATAATATTAACGTAGCAGGGTTTATGTCAGGCGTGTATTTCGTTGAAATTTTTGTCGGCAATGAAAAATTCACAGGGAAATTTGTGAAGGCCGGCAGCTAGTTTATTATAAACCGGAATTAATATAAAAAGCAAAGGGCCGTAATGAAATGCGTTTCATTGCTGCCCTTCCTTTTTTGTGAGATCAATGTGTTTTACCTTATTCAGTCTTTTTTGAATGATGGATCTTTGGCTAAGAAAACTGACTATAATAATGTTTTGTTTCCTTTTATTTATTACTAACTACTCATCAACTTTTATACAACTAGTGAATAGTCAATAGTCAATGGTGAAAGTCCGGTCTGGCTAAGTAAATATAAATCCATCAAAGTGCAATATTATTGTAGGCAAAATACTTATTTGCTCTTATATGCCTTATAAGGTTTAAAAAACTTTACTTCGGTCAGCTTTTGGCTTTGCTTTAGGCTTTAGGCCTGTTGTTTATAACGAAACGTTGGCGCGGTCGACACCTTACTTATACATACTGTCTGAAGTTCACTGTTTCTCGCACATCGCTTTTAAATTATTTAAGCCAGTTCCAAAATCTTTATCAAGCATTGCATCCATATTGAAAATGACTTTGCTGATGAAGTTTAACGGGTATGGATTGGTTCCATCCATTGACCAGGTAACTTTTGTTGCGCTTCCTTCATTTTGAGCCGTAAGCCTGGTAACGGCTTTGCTGTCAAACGGTTTTATGAAATGAAGATCAATTACTGTTTCTTGTGGTGGATTAACAGAGTTGATCACCATGTTGCCTTCTCCAACTTTATCGTTTCCCTTCCACCAATATTTTGCGCCGGGAGTTCCGTCAGTGCCTTCAATGCCTGATTGTATGTTTGGATCCATTTTCATCCATGGCATCCATTTAGTGGTTGCCTGCAGGTTGCCAATGTAAGGCCATACAACGCTTTGCGGTGCATTAATGCTGATGCTCTTTTCGAAATGATATTTTTTTGCCGTGAATATCCCGCCGATGAGCACGATAGCGATGATCAGCAGAAATATGACTCCAATGATTTTGAGAACTCTTTTCATAATAGGCTTTGTTTGTTAAAAAGTACAAATAAATAACGAAAAGCGCTAATAATCAATCTTTATTTAAGGCATGCCCGGCTATTTGATCACGAATCAAATTCTTTGAAAGAAAAAAAATTTAGACTAAAACATGCTGACATACTGTTGTCACTTACCCGTATTCTCTTTGTAGGGAACTAATATTCCAAACAAATTAATACTTTCTTATGAGCAACTTACTTAACACCACAGCAGCAGCTACAACAGTTGTAATTACTCCCGAAGAGCTTTTGCGTCACTGGCAGGGACATCGCAGTTTAACCCGTCGCGTAATAGAAGCCTTTCCTGAAAATGAATTTTTCAGCTACTCGATAGGAGGGATGCGTCCTTTTTATGAAATGGTTATTGAGCTGATTGATATTGCGGGTCCCGGCATTCATGGTATCGTCACCAATGAATGGAGCCGCCTGCCCGAAGGTGATCATTCCGTAAACTCGTTCGCAAAAACAAAGAAAGAGGTACTTCATCGCTGGGATGAAATAACAGCCCAGATCAATTCTCTGTGGCCGCTGATACCACCACAACGCTTCCAGGAAGTGATCAAATCATTTGAACAATATGAAGGTCCTGCTTACAGCAGCCTATTGTATTTTATCGACAATGAAATACACCATCGCGCGCAGGGATATGTGTATCTGCGTTCATTGGGAATTCAGCCGCCGTTCTTTTGGGATCGGGAGTTTTAACCAGGATTCTTAACCTGGATTTGGAGGATTAAGGGATTGGAGGATTGAAATGCAAATATGCGAATACTGGAAATGTAATGGCTGCCTGATTTGTTTCAGTGCAGCCATACCCTTGGCTAATAGCTAAGAGCTGATAGCTGATAGCTAATGAACAATATGAAGGTCCTGCTTACAGCAGCCTATTGTATTTTATCGATAATGAAATACACCATCGGGCGCAGGGATATGTGTATCTGCGTTCATTGGGAATTCAGCCGCCGTTCTTTTGGGATCGGGAGTTTTAACCAGGATTCTTAGCCTGGATTTGGAGGATTAAGGGATTAGAGATTGAAATGCAAATGTGCGAATACTGGAAATGTAACGGCTGCCTGATTTGTTTCATGCAGCCGTTATTTGACTAATAGCTGACAGCTAATAAAATTTCGGTGCCGGCACAAGAGATGGTCTTTCATTCTGATGCCAGTATGGGTAGATAGTAGGTATTTCACTTGCCGCATCCAGCTTTTTTAGCTGATCTACGGTGAGGTTCCATCCAACTGCTCCGAGGTTTTGATGAAGTTGTTCTTCGTTGCGTGCACCAATGATAATGCTTGACACAGTTGGTCTTTGTAACAGCCAGTTAAGTGCTATCTGGGCAAGCGTTTTGCCCGTCTCTTTTGCAATATCATCCATTGCGTCTATCGTATTATAAAATATTGCTTCATTCACGGCAAATTGAGGAACCGGACTTCCGCCTTGTGCCACGCGGCTCTCCTGTGGTATTGGTTTGTCCCTGCGGTATTTGCCACCAAGCCTTCCTGCCGCAAGCGGTGACCATATAATTGCGCCCACTTTTTGATCAACGCCCAGCGGCATCAGTTCCCATTCGTATTCGCGGTTGGCAAGGGAATAATAAACCTGGTGGGCCACATATCTGTTCCATCCGTGTTTTTCAGAGATTGCCAGTGATTTCATCATGTGCCAGCCTGAAAAATTGGAAGCAGCGATATATCTTATTTTTCCGCTTTGAATAAGATCGTCCAGTGTCCGCAGTGTTTCTTCAACAGGTGTATTGGCGTCAAAGCCATGCATGTGATAGATGTCTATATAATCCGTATTCAATCTTTTAAGGCTTCCCTCTATTTGTTTCATCAAGCGGAAGCGTGATGCACCCATACTGTTCGGGCCTTCGCCAAAAGGGAAAGTTGCTTTTGTTGAAATGATTACCTTGTCTCTTTTGCCGCTGATTGCTTTGCCCAATATTTCTTCTGCCAAACCCTGTGAATAAACGTCAGCCGTATCAAACAGGTTAACGCCTGCATCCAGGCAAAGATCAACAAGCCTGGTAGCCTCTTCTGCCTGCGTACTTCCCCAGGCTTTAAAGAAGTCATTACCACCGCCAAATGTGGCCGTTCCAAAACTTAGAACAGGAACCTGTAAACCAGATGCACCCAGTTGTCTGTACTCCATAAAGAAAGGTTTTAGTATTTTATGTGATGATCCACCGTAAGCTCAAATTTATGACTTATGATGAAAACGTTGTATTGTCGAAAACCGCTCCCACTATCTTACACGTCTTACGGTCTTACTGTCTTACTGTCTTACTATCTTACGGTCTACTACCTATAAGCTTCCGGGTTAATAACCTGTGGCATTTGTTTTCCCTGCAAGGCTGCGACAATATTCCTCGCTGCAATTACAGACATAACGCTTCTTGTTTCTAAAGTTGCTGAACCAATATGCGGCAATACGCAAACCGTGGGCATATCAAGCAAAGGATTGTCTTTCGCCATCGGTTCGGGATTGGTAACATCAAGGCCTGCTCCCCAGATCATTCCTTTTTCAAGTGCTTCAATAAGGTGCCCCTCGTTATGTATTGCGCCTCTTGCTGTATTAATAAAAATCCCGGATGGTTTCATTTTGGTGAATGCGTCCATATTGAATAAACCTTGTGTTTCACTACTCAGATTTGCGTGAACAGATAATATATCACTTTGTTCCAACAGTTCGTGCCAGCTAACATAAGTGGCGTCTAATTCTTTCTCAGCCTCTGCATTGCGTGACCTGTTGTGATAAATAATCTTCATGCCATACGCTGACTTACATTTTCGCGCAAGCGCAGAGCCAATTTGTCCCATGCCGAAAATACCCAGTGTTTTTCCTGTTATCTCAACGCCCAGGCCAGCAGTAGGTTCAAAAAAATCCCATTCACCTTTTCCGATGATGCTGTGCCAGTAAAAAGCTTTTCGCGAAACTGAAAGCATAAGCAGCAATGCAATATCGGATGTAGCCCCGCTTAAAACACCGGGTGTGTTGCTTACCGGTATTTTGTGTTTTGTCGCTGCCGGGATATCTACATTGTCATACCCCACTGATAATAGTGAGATGCCTTTTAAATGACCGCATTTTTCAAGAAATGCTTCATCAATAATGTTCTTGCCAGCACTCAATAACGCATCATGCTTTATGCAGGCATCTATAATTTCCTCTGTGCTTAATTCTCTTTTCTCTGAGAACTGTGTAATTGAAACGCCCGCTGTGCGCAGTACTTCCAAACCCTGCTCTGGTATAACCTTTGTGATAAAAACCTTCATGCCTGATTTATATAAGTAGCCAAATTAATAAATAATCAGAACGGAGCAGGTAACCAATTTTTTAAAAAGCAAACAGGTCATACAAAATGCATTGTATGACCTGTATATTTTGTCGCTAATTGCCAGGGTTACTTTTAGAATCTATAGGTGATATTAAATCTCAAATTTCTTGGTGCTTCGGCCTGCCAGTAGTATGCTTTTAAATAATCGTAATAGCTTCCGCTGTACAGGTATTCATCCAGCATGTTTTGCATGTTCAATGAAAGCCTGATCTTTTCTTTCTCCCAGAAAATGCTTCCATCCAGTCTGAAATAATTTGGCAGGTTGAATTGCGGATTGGTTTTGCTCCATGTGCCTGTAGCCCTGTCACCCATCCAGGTAGCGCCGCCGCCAACGCCAATGCCTTTAAGTGCACCGTTTTGCACCTGGTAACTTAACCATGCGTTTGCCGTATGTTTTGCATAACCGGGAACAACATCGCCGACTTTCATACCGGTTACACCATCAGCCACTTTGGTTACTCTTGAATCGGTATAAGCATAGTTGGCAATCAGGTTAAGTCCGCTGGCAATAGAACCTTTGAGATCAAACTCGACGCCCTGTGCTCTTTTTTGACCCATCACAATGCTGAGGCCAGAAGTAGGTGGGCTGTTCGGGTCTGTGGTTAATTCGTTTTCTTTTAATATTCTGTAAACTGATACAGATGTGTTCCATTTGCCACCGGACCAATCTCTTTTAATTCCGAACTCGATATTATTGCCGGTGATCGGTTTTACTTTGCCGCCATCTGCTAATTTTCCTGACTGGGGAATAAATGCCTGATCGTATAACCCATATACAGAAGTTTGTTTATCAACAGATACACTCAGGCCTATGCGTGGTGTAAAATGTTTTGCAGAATAGCGTGAGCCGCCCCATTCATCCTGTTTTACAAATGTATAACGCCCGGCTAAAGTAAGTCTGAGTACATTATCAAAAAATCCAAGTTCATCCTGCGCATAAAGACCTGTGTAGCTCTGATCGATGTTTCCGCCCGATGCTACAGACCTTGCTTCCAGGTTAAGCGTTCTGTCAAAAGTTGGGTAGCCGTTTACAGGCACACCGTATACAGGATTCTTTGTATTAAATTCAGCGCCTGCAGTATCCAGCATGTGGTATTGGCTCCAATCTGCCATATATGCTTTGGTGCCAACATCAATGCCACCCAGTATACGGTGTTGAATTTTTCCTGTTTTTACGTTTCCATTAATAAAAGCCTGGCCTAATGACATGTGGCTTTGTGCATCCCAGATGCTCATGCTTCTTAGCATTGTGCCATCAGGATTTACCGCTGCAGGCCAAAGATCAGACCCCTGTTGCTTGTATTTGGAATATGCAGCCTGGGCCGTAAACTTCCAGTTGCTGCTGATCTGGTGCTGCAGGTTCAGAAATACGCTGTGATCGTCAATAACAGTAGGAGCAAGGCCTGGAGGCATTGTGGTAAACTCACGTGGCAGGGTAGCATAACCGTCTGTGGAAAATACGTAGTAAGAACCTACATCAGACATCTTTGCATGTTGCCAGGTATATTCTGCGGTTAATTTTGTTTTGTCATCAATTTGATATGAAATTACAGGAGCTATACTATACCTGTCGTTGTATTCAAACTGCCTGAAAGAATTTTTATTTTGAGCAGCAACATTCAGGCGGTACAGCACTTTGGAGTCTTTACTAAGTTTTCCGTCGAGGTCTAATGAAGCGCGATACATATCAAAGCTGCCCAAGGTTAATGCGATTTCACCTTTGGTCTGTCCCGTCGGTTTTTTAGTAACAACATCATATAAACCGCTGGGGTCGCCGTTTGCAAGCATAAAACCGGCAGGACCTTTTACAAACTCAATATGGTCTACGTAGCTCATGTCTTCTGTAAGGGGCCCCCAATAAGAGTTTACAAAATTAAAACCGTTGCGGAATGCCTGTATCTGAGATCCGCGCATGGTAATATTTGTGTACATGTCAGCCCAGTGTTCAAGTCTTGTAGCACCGCTGACATTCCTGATCACGCCATCGCTCATGCTTACCACCTGTTGGTCAGCTAACGCTTTACCGGTTACAATCTGAATATTCTGAGATACATCCAGTAAAGGTTCCTGCAAACGAAGTGATGGAGAAATATTGCTGCTTTTGTAGCCCTTGATTCCACTTTTTACTACAATTTCATCCAGCTCTTTTTCGGATATTTTTAGCTGCAAATTTAGTTGAGCGCTTTTGCCTGCTTCAACCAAAACACTTTGTTCAAGCGTTTCGTAGCCTACCAGTGAAATTTCAAGTTGATATTCCCCGGGTTTAATATTACGCAGTGTGAAAGATCCGTCATCAGCAGTCAATACACGTTTCCTCGAGTTCTTGAGTATCACATTCACCATGGCTGCAGGTTTATTATCTGTTGTACTTACTTTGCCTCTAATGCTTCCATTGCCTTCGTCATCTCCCTCACCACCCGTAAAAGCAAAGCTGTTTAAGGTAAGAACAATGAGTACAGGAAGGCTGAGTAGTCGTCTGATTCTAAAGCTGTAGTTCATATTTTCTCTCTGAATTTTTTGCAAAAATGGGCCGCTGTTAAAACTTGCATTTATCAAATCAGGAAATCAGTTTACGGAATCGGAAATCGTTTAACTCTAAGTGTAGGAATGACAATTGTACGGCATTGGACGATCCGGCATGAGTCTCGTTGTTTTTTTTGGGAAAGACCGGAAATTCGTTTTAGTATAATGTTTGAGGTGGGTTAACAGTCAACAAATATGCACCGATAGCAGAATTTTATGCCATCATCTGTAATTGCCAAATATAGCTATGACGCACCGACGGAAATATTGCGTGTCATTTACGTGTCAGGCTCCGTTTATGATTACCTGCATGTGCCGGCGTCTGTTTACGTGGATCTTAAGAATGCCCGTTCAAAGGGAACCTATTTAAACACGCATATAAAAGGAAAATTTGACTATAAAAAAGTCTCCTGAAATGAGCTCTTCTTATTTAGGGCAACTACTATCCGCGTGGCATACTAGTTGAAGCTTTATCAAAAACATTTACCATGAAAAAACTAATGTTTTCACTCGTGCTTATCGCGTCTTTGGCCGCTATTTCAATCGGCGGCTCATACACGCAGCACAGTAACAGCTTACTGGCCGCTACTTATGCGGACGATCAGGACACAATGATGCACAAGAACAAAAAGAAGATGAAAGATTCAACTAATAAATGGAAAGATTCTACCAAGAAAAAACATAAAGACACGGCAAGCAAGCATTATTAAAATTGTAAAGCCTTTGGAAATAAAATCTTCAAAGGCTTTTTTTATTTGCCTGCTCTTTGATAATGCGCCATAATGGAACCCTGGGCCAAAATATGATCTGTCATAGATTTTTCAAGTGAAGCCCTGTCTGCACCCACGGGTAAATCCAATTTGTCATTTAACGCATATACATGAAAGTAATAGCGGTGTGATCCGGATGGAGGGCAAGGGCCGTGGTAGCCGGTTTTTCCTGCACTGTTATTTCCGCTGATGCCCGGATTCGCATGTTCTTTTATGTGGTGAGATACGGGAATGTTCCATACGAGCCAATGTGTAAACGTGCCTTTAGGGGCGTCAGGATCTTCCATTATGATCGCCAGTGAATGCGCTTCCTCAGGAATGTCGGTTATTGTTAACGGCGGATTAGTATCATCTCCATCACAAGTGTATTTAACCGGAATGTTGGTTTCGTTGTTGAATGCCGTACTGGAAATAGTTAAAACTTTCTGTTTGGAGTTTATCATATCAACAATTTTTGGCGTAGTTGAAAGTGGGTATCGTGTAAGATGTCAAAAGGCTTCGGAACGTCATATCCGAAGCCTTTTGATTCCTTGTTTGCAGATTACCCTTTAATATCGCCTATATAGCCACCACAACTGTGCCAATGTTGAACTCAAATTGTGTAGGTTGTTTTGTCCGGAGGATGAATGATTAACGTCTTTTATCGGCAGGACTTGTTATTTTATAAATCCCATAAAAGTAATGTGGAGAAGATTTAGAGGCACGGATTATGCGACCTATTCCCTCAAAACTCATTACTATGCCTACGCAAGATTTCAATCTTGTATTTAGTGTTGTAACGCTTCCTGGGGCGGTCGCTTATTTGCGTCCGGGCATATTTTAGATTTCGACTACTTATAACAAAGTAATGACTCAAGCGGACAAAGATGCAGATCCAGTGTATGATCGATAAAAAGCAAAGGCATAATTTTTGAAATTTTATAAAAAAACAGATCATGAAAAACACAGATAAAAAACATCCTGAAGAGGTTAAAAAAGGTTCCGAAGATAAATCCATCAGGCATGATCGGAAGGCCCATGAAAAATACAATTACCCTGAACCAAGTCTTAGTGATAAACAATTTAAGGATCAGCCCGAGTTTATTGAACCTGAGCCAAATCAAAAGAAAGATAACCAGGACGATTAGGCGTATAGTTTTTGTTCATCTGTATAGTATGTTTTTCGCCCGCCGGTAGCTTTTTTCTTAATGGGGGTGCCGGTCGGAGTGTTGGATTTTTTTGCGTTATGCACTGAAAGAAAATCTCTTATTTCTCCACTTATAATATCGGGATCTGCCTTCAGAATCTGTTTCTCGGCTTGCTTTACCACAGATTTAATGGCTTTAACAAGCGCTTTTATTTTATCGGGCGGAATTTTTCCCGCTATTGAAAAAGGTGAGATACCTGACTTCCATAAAATTTCATCTGCATATGCATTTCCAATACCTCTGATAAACGACTGATCCATCAGCATATTCTTCACGCTTGTTCTTTTGCCG
Organism: Chitinophagaceae bacterium DXS; assembly: GCA_030345135.1. Taxonomy (GTDB): domain Bacteria; phylum Bacteroidota; class Bacteroidia; order Chitinophagales; family Chitinophagaceae; genus Danxiaibacter; species Danxiaibacter flavus. Next base: position 3,138,030 of record CP128386.1, on the reverse strand, counting down.
GTAAATTCTTTTGAAAAGTAAGCTGCATTCGCTTTCTTATCAAGAGCGTCGGGAGCCTCTTTTTCGTCCGGGTTTAATGTTGGTTTCGCCGCACCCTGATAATCTGTAAGCGAAAGACTGCTACCATCGCTAAAAACAAGTTGAAGAATCACATGCCTGGGTTTTTCATCATTATCGGATAAGGCTAATTGTCCGTGAAGCATTAAATGTAAGGCAAGTATATTTCCTTCTCTCGTATTGAGGTACAGTTCTTTTCCCTCGCGTGTAAAGTTTTTGACCGTATTATCCTGCAGGTCTTTATTCAGCCTGGCCGGCGAAACGTTTAGCTTTTTACTGTTGCACACAACTTTAGCTATACGCTTGCCTTTCAAATGTTTGGTCAGGTTCCGGCTAAATACTTCAAGATCGGGTAGTTCAGGCATAATAAAATATTTACTCGTACCATTTATTAATTTGTTCACCGATAGCGCTTATCAGGCCCTGCTTCATGCCTGTCATGCGCCAGCCATCTTTGGTGGATCTTATTACGCCAAGGTGTTTGTTGTTTAGCCGTATATCCAGTTGTAAACAGGTTCCTTCGTTACAGCTCGACATAACCGGCACAGCTACACCTCCGTATCTTTTGCCTTTATATTCAAAATCAAGTTGGATGGGAACGGTTTTTTCTGGTTCTCTTTCAAGCTCATCAATAAAATCTTTCAGTATTTGGATAAGATGTTTTCGCTGAGTTGCATCGGATGTACTCCATTTATTGGTGACCGCGCGTTTATGCGCAAGCTTGAATTTAAGTCCAATCATTGATGTAGTGTAATCATCTGCGTTCAGTTTTTCAACATATTGATGAGAAAGTATAAACCAGTGATATGCAGTGCCAACCGGAACGCCGGAGCCTTCAGGTGCATGTCCTGCGCGGCGCTTGATCACATCGTATACCAGTTCCCATCTCTCGGGTGTTACTTTTGTCTCCTTCCAGATGCCTTTATCGTAATTCCATTTGTGGCTTCTCCCAACTTTCATTCCTGTGTAAAACTGACCCTTGTAATCTTTGAAAGCATTATAAGAAGCTGCAATGTCTTTTGCTGCATCATTACGCTTCACTGATTTTTTGATGGGTTTTGTCTGTGTGGTCATAAACATGCATGTAATATGTTAAATCTATTGTGCCGCTATAACAGGTTCAAAGATTCTGCCAGTATCGCATATCAGTTGAAGGCGTTCAAAAGAAGCAGATTCTCTCGCCTGAACATAGATCCGGCATCGTTATAGATAAATAAACCTCAAATAGTGGCGAAAATTCTACGCAGGCTCAATTTTGTGAAATTGAGAAGCCGGTTGTTGTACGGATTTTAAGGTGTTATGCAAGGTTTTGTCCTGATTGTTACAAGGCTTCAATGGCATATAAGTTGCGACAAATTATTGCATGACTAATTCATCCTTAAAGTTGAGATTATGGAAATAAGAACAGTTGAAGAGATCAAAAATGATTCAAAACTTCTGCAGTTATTTTATTTTTTATTGCGGGAAATGTACACGGCGGAAAAGAAACAGGTTAAGGCAATGCCCGACCTGATGGAGCTTGTTGATTCAGGCGAATTGAAGATGGAACTCGCCCAGGTGCTTCAGCAAACCACCGGACATGTTTACAGGCTCAGGAACATATTTTCCTTGTTGAAGCAGGAAGCGGGTGATGGCAAATGCAAAGCCATAGCAGGAATACTGAGCCAGGCTGATGAAATAGTTGACGAAACGGAAGAGTGTTCGGCTCAGCGGGATGCTGGTATTATCGCTGGGCTCCAAAAAATTGAGCACTATGAAATAGCATCTTACAGTTCGCTTATTGAAATGGCCAGAACATTAAATTTTGAAGAGATTGCCGGTTTACTGGAAGAAAATCTGGAAGAAGAAAAGCGTGCGGATGATATGCTGGTAAATATGGCAAGAAGGGAAATATACTTCGAAGCCAGCAAAGAACCGGCAGAAGACTAATTGTGGTTGATCATAAATACAGAGATAATGGAAAAGCAAATTCCTATTAAATTGAATTTTCGCAACATGGAGCTAATTGGAAAAGCTGTACCATTGGAACCTAATAAAACAGACGGCGTTCCCAAACGATTCTCCGTAGCCATAGATGATTTGTTTGATGGAACAATTGAATGCACGGATAAGGGCTGGAAAAGTGAGGAAATGGAAGATTTGCAACTAGTTGAGGCTATCGGTTCCTATCTTAAGGAGTGGTATGAATAGTTTTATCAAATAGCTTATCTGCAAAAAAAAGTAAAGCCGGATAATCACACAGATCACCGGCTTTTTGTTTCATTAGGGCCTATTACTACTTATTTACTTATTATGCGCAATGAATAACGGGGATTCAATTTTATCCATGAGAATGTCGGCCATACTGGGTTTAAACCATCTGGATACTTCGCCACGGTTATAAGCTCCCAACACCACAAGTGTATTTTTCTTTTGACACAGGTGGTTTGCAATCTCTTCTTCAGCCTGGCCGGTTACAAGTGTATATGTTACCGTAGAAAAATGTCTGTGCATAAACTCACGCATCAGCGTGTCACTTGAAAGAAGCGTATTGTTTTTTGTTTCTTTAACCGAAAATACTTCAATAGGTAAGGTCTCCAGATTGCCCAGTAAATAGCTGAACATTTTTGTTGCGTACACAGAAGACGGTGCTCCATCATACAGCAAAACAATATTGTCTATCTGTTTGAACTCGGTTGGCAAAATGAGCACCGGACATTGTACGCCAGTCAAAACATCTTTGATAAAACGGGTGGGATATTTTTCTTCATAGAAACTGAAACTCTCTGATTTGTTTATGATGACAAGATCTGCAAACATGGTTTCATGCTTCAATTCCTGTACTGCAATACATACATCCCTGTGAACAGAAAAAAGAATCCCTGCACTTGCGCAAGCCCATTTAAACTGCTTTACGGCATTGTCTCTTTTCTCCTTATCTTTTTCATCCATTTTTTTAATGGTAATCTCAGGTTGTGAAGATGTGGTTAACACGTCATATACACTATAACTCCGATACAGAAGATCGTCGAGAAATACACCTGTTACATGTGCTCCGGTTGATTTGGCCAGTTGTATCGTATAATCCAATGTACTTTGCGACATTCTTAATCCATCAAAAACTGAAATAAATTTTTTCATGGTGCAAATCTTTAGATGAAGAAATATTGGATGGAACAGCGCTAAGTTATTATCAAATACTACCTAAAAGAATGACAAACATCAGGAACAAGACTGATCAAAATAGCGGGAATATGAAACTGAGGGTATATAATGTTGAAGATAATTCATATATTAATGGACATGGCTTGTCGTAATGCATAATTGGTTTGGACAGCCCGATTATTTCAGAACAAAATTTGTTTACTATGGCAAATCAAACACGCCCAACTACGGGCAACGGAAAAGTTTGCTACCTGGAGATCCCTGCTTCTAGTGTTGAAGAATCCGCTGATTTCTACAAAAACGTATTCGGTTGGAACATAAGAAAAAGAGGGGATGGAGCTACTGCTTTTGATGACGGGGTTGGTGAAGTTAGCGGCGCATGGGTTACCGGCAGAAAACCCATAGAAGGGCCCGGTATTTTAATCTACATTATGGTTGATGATATTCATGAATCAATTGGTAAGATAAAAGAAAACAATGGATCTATAGTTCAGGAAGTAGGTGCAGATGCGCCGGAAATTACTGCCAGGTTCAAAGATCCCGCGGGAAATATATTGGGGCTGTACCAGGAACCGGAGTGAATGTGCGAATGTGCAAATGGGTAAATGTGTGAATGTGCAAATGAGTGAATGTGCAAATGTGTAAATGAGAAGATGTGCGAATGTGCGAATTAGCTGTCTGGCTCAATTTTATATTGTCGTTTATTTTAAGCATGCATCTTCAATTTTGGGAGATGTGTGCTGTCGTGCACTAATTGTTGACACTGCTTAATGGCAGTTATTATTACACGGAGAAATACAGGAGAATAAACGTTGCACAAAGTATGCAAGTCATTCGCACATCTACCCATTTGCACATTCGCACATTTGCACATTTACCACGCATTCTTCCATGCTTCATTCTGCCGCTCGGGTTTGTTAATTGCATGATCGGACCAGTTCTTATTTGCAAGTTTGCAAATGGGTAAATGTCCGAATAGTAGCCGCATCACATTTGCATATTTGCACATTTACTAATTCGCACATTTACCAAGCATTCTTCCATGCTTCATTCTGCCGCTCGGGTTTGTTAATTGCATGATCGGACCAGTTCTTATCATATCGAATGAAAAAGGCCAGCCAGAGTGTTCTGGCTACACGCATAAAAACTGGTTGAAGCAGGATCAATAAAACTGCATTAACAGCCATCCAGTAGAATATGCGTGAATCGGTAAGTGAAAATCCTATTGTGAACCACCATGCGGCAAATGTAAAACCACTGAATGCTACCGTCAAAGCATAGCTTACATAGCTGGAACCGTAATAAAACCCTACTTCCAGATCAAAGTATTGTCCGCATACCGGGCACTGATCATTCATCTTCATAAAACTGCGCAGCTTATAAGGGTTTTTCTCCTGGAACATATTGCCCTGCCGGCAACGTGGACATTTACACTTAAATAATTGCAACGGAGATGTGTGAACATGTTCTTTATGGTTTGCCATACTAAACTATTTAATGTTGTTATATTGTACTTCTTCTACTTTGTTGTTACGAATCTTGCCCTGAAATCCTCCGGCGAGATTTTTTCATACTTTCGAAAGAATCTCGAAAAATAAGAGTTGTCTTTAAAATTCAGCGTGTAAGCAATTTCTGAGATATTCAGATCTGCATTAATTAGCAGGCGCTTTGCTTCGAGTAAAACCCGCTCCCGGATTAACTCTCCGGCTGTAGTATTAACCATTTCCTGGCACAATGCATTCAGATGGTTGGGCGTAATGTACAGCAGGTCTGCATATTCTTTTGGCAGACGTATCGTTTTATAATGTTGTTCTATCAATCTTCTGAAATTCTTCATCAGCATTTGCCTGGAACCTGCAACGGCACTGCTATGCACTTTCGCTGTGGTTTCATCTATCAGCAAGAATGTATGCAAGAGAATTACTCTTAAGATATCCGTATTGCCATTGGTCTTAACAAGCTCACTTTGAGAAAGCAACTCTTCAAAAAGCGAAACAACTCTTTCCAAAACGGAATTTTTTAGCTGAATAACACCATCATTGCTGACGCCGCTAAAAAAGATAAATTGTTCCAGGTAATCGGGACGCAATAGTAATGACCTGAAAAAGTTGTCGGAAAAATTGATGATATAACCATCTACATCTCCGCTAAAATTCCAGCTATGCACCTGCCCCGGAATCATGCAGTATAACTGACCCGGCTTGACGGTGAACTGTGTGAAGTCGATTGTATGTTTACCACTTCCTTTAGTAAACAAAACCATATGGTAAAATGAATGTCCGTGGGAGAGATGCAGGCTTTTTGGATGGCGGCTCACATAACTACCAAATCTTTCAACATGGAATTCCTGGTTTTTCTGACCCGAAGGCGCATCAGACAATCTGCAAATATCATATACCGGGATGGCGTTTTTCATCTCTGTAATTAGCTTCACAAAGGTAAAAAGGCCTTGCGAAATGTAGTATCAGTTTTTAGCTCGTTTGTGGTACTTTTTACTGATTCAGGAAAAACGCGATCCTTTTTAAAATAGAAAGCCGCATCCGGAAAGATGCGGCTTTTACATTTATTTGTTTCACTGAGGCGGTTAGTATCCCGGATTTTGAACAATCCTGGAATTCTGATCAATAACAGCCTGAGGTATTGGATTTAAATACATTTTCTGCGTAAACACATGCGGGTGATTCAACGGCACGGGTTCGTATTTCCATACACCACTATTGTTATCCGGAGAAGTGTTGGTAATTTTCATGCCATGCTTATCAACGTTCATCGCATTGTCCATTTCTTTCCAACGGATCAGGTCATAAAAGCGCTTCTGTTCAAAACATAATTCAACTCTTCTTTCATGATGAATGGCTTCACGCATTTGCGTCTGATTCAAACCCATTGGTAAATCTGGTACGCCGCCGCGCTTTCTTATCAGATTAACAGCATTATACACCGATGCATCAGGACCCACAGCTTCGTTTTGTGCTTCAGCATAGCCAAGCAATACTTCAGCATAACGATAATAAATAAAATTGGCTCCGCTAACGGCACCTCCGCCTGGTCTCACAAGCGGATTCAGTTTCTTCTTGAAATAATAACCGGTGTTTCCCACATCATCGGTACCAAAATCAATCTGGTTTTTTGAGGGGCGCACTTTGTCAATGCGCGTGTAGATGGTGTCCTGCCTATCCATCCAATCCATCTTGTAAGGGGCTCCGTCATACACTATCCAGTCGTAAAATCTCGGTTCCCTGTTTACATATGGGTGTTGCGGATCGTAGCCGGAAGAGGGATCTGTAATACGCTTGCCATTAGCCATGGCAAACTGGTCAACAAGCTCCTGTGTTGGGCAATAGTTACCCCACGTGTAGTATGCACCGAGTATCCACACAGGGCCGCCATATTGTTCAAAAGAAGAACCCATAATATTGGCAACCACCTGTCTGTCCCATAGTACTTCAGAATGATATTCATTCGCTTCATACCAAATAGCAGACGGATCAGTAAACAGATCGTATGGTTTACCATTTCCGTACTTATCTATCAGTTCTTTAAATGTAGCAGCAGCCTTACTCCATCTTTCGGCTTTGAAATTGTTGAAGCCTGCTATCTTATAAGGATCATTTCCTGCAGCTGGTGTTGCTGCGTTATATGCCGGACTTGCGGCGTATAACTCAAGCCATCCTTTTATTGCCAATGCTGCAGCAATTGTTGGCCTGCCTGCATTTGCGTCACCGTGATTGTACTTAACTGCGAGATAGCCGTTTTTTGCGATCGTATCAAATTCATTGGTAATAAAATTGAACGTTTCTTCAAAAGTGTTTCTTGAATGATAAATTTCAGAACTGTCCATTGTTCTTCTATCAGGGACATCTGTAATGATCGGAAGTCCTCCGAGATGTTTAAACAATTCGCTGTAATAGAATGCACGAAGAAACCTGGCTTCATCAACTCTTTTTTGAACCCATGCCGCCGAGAAATTGGCTGCATTGGCTTTTACATTTTGGAGGAAGGTGTTGCATTTGCGAATGTTGGTATAAGTAGTTGGCCAGTTAACCAAATCTCCTGAACCGGTTATTCCTCCCCATACGGTGTAATCGCTGGACGAAGGTTGTACGATACCTTGTTTCCAGTTGTAAGATGTATAATAGAAACCGGCGTCGTTGTCATCTGTAAAATTGTCGAGATTTTCCGGCTGGTTCCAGTAGTTGGGCAGGCTGCCGTAAATATCATTCAGGAAAATATCCGCATTGCTTTCGGTGCTCCATTGCGTTTCATCTGTGAGCTTTCCTTTATTGGTGTTATCCAGGAAGTCTTTTTTACAGGCCGCTAAACTTAGTAAGAATGCCGCAAGCAAAAGACCACAGGAATATTTTTGTATGTTGATCATGGTTTGATGTTTAATGTAAAAACTAAAAGGTTACGTTAAGTCCGAAAATGAACACTTTCTGTGTTGGGTATGCTGTTTCCAGGTTGGAATAACCAACTTCAGGATCCATGTATTTCAGCTTGCTGATGGTAAATACATTTTGGCCTGATACATAAAAACGCACCTGCTGCATTTTCCATGACTGTGTTATTCTTGAAGGAATGGTGTAACCCAAAACTGCAGTTTTTAACCTGAGGTAACCTGTTTTCATTATCCAGAAATCTGATGCCTGTGTATTGTTGGCGTACGGGGCCTGGTTTGCTCTCGGATATCTTGCATCCTGTGTGGTCGGTGTCCAGCGGTGATTGTAATATTCGTATGCTGAATTACTGTTGTTGTTGTTGAATGGAATAGTCTGAAATCCTTTGATATCAATGCTTTCCAACGCAGCTCCCTGGAAGAACAGGCTAAGATCAAAACCTTTCCATGAAGCAGTTGGTGTAAATCCATATGTTATGAACGGATAAACAGGATTGCCTGATACGGTTTCGTCATAAGAATCAATCTTGCCGTCCGGCTTACCATCAGGGCCACTCAGGTCTGCATAACGAATATCGCCAGGGTGAAGAATGCCAAACTGTGTTACATTATATCCGTCAGCAGCGTCAATGATGCCATCGTTATTTTTATCATCACTGGTTTTGAATAATCCCATTGATTTATAACCGAACTGCGTACCAAATGGCCTGCCTGTTCTGCTGCGGTTGGGGTTGTCTTTTGTTGCGGATGTTTCAAAGATCTGGAGCATTTTATTCTTAGCGTAACTAAAGTTGCCGGTCAGGCCCAGCTGCAGACCATTACTAAATCTATACTGAGTTCCTGCTGTAACTTCAACACCATTATTTTCCATAACGCCCTGGTTTTCGTCAGAAAGACTTAAACCATATTCAACCGGAACAGTAACGGCAGGAGGCAACAGCATGCCGGTTCTTTTCTCATGAAAATAATCGACTTCTAACCGCAAAAGGTTTTTAAACATAGTAGCTTCAAAACCCAGATCTGTTTTAGTGGATATTTCCCAGGTGATATTTGGATTGGCTTCTGTTCTCATAATGGCTCCCTGCACCATGTTTCCATCACCAAACGCATAAGCATTGCCATATAAGTCATATCCGTTTAAATACTGGAATGCAGTACCAGCAAGATTTCCTGATTTACCCCACGAACCACGTAACTTCAAATAGTTAATGAATGATGAATTCTGGCTCATGAAGTTTTCCTTCGACAGTACCCAGCCCGCAGAAAAAGCCGGGAAATAACCCCATCTTTTATCCGGAGCAAAATAGTAGTGGCCGTCATATCTTCCGGATGCTTCAAAAAGATATTTGTTATCGTAACTGTATCCAACCCTGTACACGTAACCAACCTGGCTTCCTGTTGAGGATGTACCTGAATTATCAAAGTCGTTCTTGTTCGAGCTACCCATATTCAACTCGTCAATATTTACCGCGAAATTGTTTCTGCGTGCAGAAAAGCCAGACATATCATTGTTCCTTGCTTCAGCAACCAACAAGCCTGTTACATCATGTTTGCCCCATGAATTATGATAGTTCAGGTAAGCCTGGTAAGTGAAGATCTGGTTTTGCGAATACACCTGTTCCAGCCATGTGTATGTTGCCGCACCGCCTTCAGATGTGGAGATCTGTTTGGTGTATGTATAAGGATTAGTGGTGAGATCCTGTGAGTAGAAATAGAAAGGAGTGTGCCATTTCTTTTCCGTGTATTGATTGGGATCGTAACTAAAAGTTCCCTTAAGACTAAGTCCGCGAATGAAAGGCAATTTTTGTTCTACGGCAATGGTGGTCAGTAAAGTGTTGCCATTCTTTTGATAATAGCCGGCTTTTAAGATACCGACAGGCGTATTACCCGCAAACTCTCCCCAAAGGCCATTGCTATAATACAAATTGGTGATAGGAATTAATTTATAAGAGCTTCTGAAAAGCTGGCCTGTGCTTACTGCAGCATCAACACTGTGCGTATTTTGAAGTGCACCGATGACTGATAGCGACACGGTGGTTGTTTTAGTGGCTTCTACATCTACATTCAATGTATAATCATAGCGCTTATAACTTACAGGATCAAACATGCCGTCCTGCTGCAGGTAACCCATACCTGCAAAATATTTCACGCCTTTGCTACCACCGCTCAACTGCACTGAATATTGTTGAACGGGCGCATGCATACGCATAATGTCTTTGGTATTGCTGACAGGGTATTTGTCAGGATCCTTAGCATTTAAACTGGCATAGTCACGGATCAGATCTTCTGAAAACGGAATATTTGTACTGCCGGGATTTTCATTCAAATATGCTTCATTGCGCAGCTTCATGTAGTCTTGCGCATTTAGCATGGAAGGGTAGTAGGTAGGCGTCTGCTGGCCGTAGTAGGCATTTAATGAAAGGGAGGGAGCGCCGGTTTGTCCGCGTTTGGTTGTGATAAGTATTACTCCATTCGCACCGCCAAGACCATAGGGCGCCACCGCTGCCGCGTCTTTTAATACAGTAACAGACGCGATGGATGAAGGCGCAATTTCATTTATATTATTGCGGATAACGCCATCAACAACAATCAGCGGACCGTTATTTCCGGTTGTTGCAATACCACGAATGTGAATGTCAGGATTATCATAGCCAGGTTGTGATCCGTTGGGACGCATACTTATACCAGCTACATTTCCTGCAAGTGAATTGGAAATATTTGCGACGGGGGATTTGGCGATCTCATCACCTTTTACAGAAGAAACAGCTGCTGTAGATGAAGTTTTCTTTTGTGTAGCATAACCTACCACAATCACATCATTCAGGCGTGAAGTTTCTGAGATCAGCGTTGCCTGTACCGGCTTGTTGCGCTGCACTTTTATTTCCCGTGTTTGGTAGCCGACAAAACTAAAAGAGAGTATGGCGTTGGCATCTTCTACCGAAATGCTGAACGATCCATCTTCTTTAGTTACGGTACCGTTGCTGGTGCCTTTTTCCTGTACGGTGACATTGGCCAGCGGAACATTTTTTTCATCTACAACAGTACCCTTTACAACTTCTTTGAACTTTAAAAAGCCATTAAATTGAGTAAGGTCGTAGGACTTGTTGCCTGATATGTGTTGCGGGTCTTTTTTGATGATGATGTTATTACCATCCTGTTCATACGAAAGGTGATTGGGTGTAAGAATATTATCCAGTACATCTGTTAATGTGGCCTCGTTGGCGGATACTGTAATGTTTTGCACACTCTGTGCAACGGCTGCATCTACAACGAATCTAAACGTGGTCTCGCTTTCTATTTTCTTCAAAATCTTATCCAGTCTTTCGCCTTTTACTTTGAGCGAAAGCCTCACTTCATTCAGTTTCTGGGCATTGGTATCCCGTGCCAATAACATAAATGCAGTGGTGCATAATATTGTTACAGTTAACGTTACAATGCGCATTGTTTTGCAGAGGAGATTAAAAAGTTGATTAAAATGGGGCATAGAGGGCATGCCCGTGCCATGAAAACTACAGGAGTATTTCATACCTTTAATAAGTTTTGTATTAGGTAATAATGTACAAAGCAGTTCCCTTTCTGCTTGCAGGTTTGGCGACTCATCATGCAGTGGGAACAAACATATCCTTCCCCTTCCGGGGGAAGGATTTTTTATGTGCTGTTATTAAATGGCGGTTCTGTGTATGGCATAAGCAATTGTTTGATTACATTAATTCAAACGTCAAAATTCAAAATTCAAAAGTCAAAAAATGAGTTGCCTTACTATGAGGTTATCTGTTAATTGGTAATTTGGAGAATCAACAGCTTTTTTAATTTTTACTTTTGAATGTTGACTTCTCCTATAATAATCGTTTTTCCGTCTTCACTATAGCTCCAGTATGTGTTACTATTCGTTTTGCACAACAACGTAATTATTTTTTCGACCGGCACACCTTCGTCAAAACCGGCTATAAACCGGCAGGCCTTTAGTTTCTCCGATGCAAAAACAATAGGCACATTAAAGCGCCTGTTTAAAATAGACGCAATCTCTTCAAATGTGTCGTTATTGAATTCAATGGCGCCTTTTGCCCAGGATGTAAATGCATCTGTCTTTACCAATTGTAGTGTGGCAACGCCTGTTTCTGTCTGCACCGTTATTTGTTCATTTGGCGTAAGAACAGCCAGCGTTTTGCCCTGCTTCTGCACCTGCACTTTCCCCCTGGTTACTGTCACTTGTACGTTTTTGTTATCATCGTACGCCTTAATGTTAAAGGCTGTTCCCAAAACTTTTGTCACAGTTCCGTTTGCAATAACAGCAAAGGGTTTTGAAGGATTGTGCCTTACGTCAAAAAAAGCTTCTCCTTTTAAAACTACTTCACGTGTATTGCTTTTTTCATTCTCGTTATATTGAATATAACTATCTGAATTAAGCCACACTACCGAGCTATCCGGCAATATTATCCTGCTCCGCTGTTTTTTTGGCACACTATATTTACATAACTTATTAACGGATCCCGCCTTGCCGTTATGCTCATGAAACCAAAACCATGTGCCCGCAACAACGGCTCCTAACAATGCAGCAGCCATTAAGTATTTTCTACTTCGGTTACCTTTAATTGCTACGGATTGTTGTGGTGGATGATCAATCGCCGCGTGGATCTTTCCGCTCATTCGTTCCTTTAAATCCTGCGATAAAGGATCATTCTCTGTTGCACGGGTCTCTTCTTCCTGATCTGCTTTATCATACCATCGAAAAAGGATATCGATCTCCTGCCTTGATGCTTTTCCTGCTATATACTTCTTAGCGATTTTTTTTATATGGCGACTAAGCATTTGTATAATTTGTTATCATGGGTATGTATTAGAGTAGAAAAAAGAGAATACCCCCTATAATTTGGATAAAGATTTTTGACCAGGATTTTGACCAGGATTTTAAGGATTCGTTGGATTATTGGATTTGCAACGCTCGAAATCGATTTTTAAACAGATTAACGGAGTAGTATTTATGTAGGAGAATATGAAATGATTAAAATGTGCAAGTATCAAATAGTCTACCTGCCTGCATCTTTGACTATTGACTATTCACTGTTCACCTCTTTACAAAAGATTAGTATAGGTTAACGGCTGTGATTTGTCTAAGGAAGTATGAAATGATCAAAACGCGTTATATCCAACAGTTTGTCTGCCTGCACCTTTCACTATTGACCATTCACTATTCACTTCTTCACAACAGGCTTCCCAGCTTAAGCTTCAAATGCTTCAGTGCGCGGGTAATATGTGCTTCTACAGTTTTGGGTGATATCTGTAGTTCAGTGGCAGTTTGATTTACGGTATAACCCATTTGTTTGTTTAGCTTAAATACCATGCGGCACTTTTCCGGTAATTCGTTGGAGCATTCTTCAATAAATTGAAGCAGTTGTTTGCGATAGATACATTCTTCAAGGTCTTTGTCGACCGGTGAAAATGGTACTGCTTTAAGCCTTATACTCATTTTGCTTTGTTTTGCGCAATAATGAAAGACTGCATATTTAGTTATACCGGTAAGATATTTGCCCACGCAATCAATTTTGAGCAACTTTCTTTTCTGCCATAAAATGATGAAAGTATCCTGCACAATTTCCTCTGCGGCCTGCTCATTTTTCAGCCTTTTTATGGCTGTGGAGTATAATTTTTGCCAATACCTTTCATATAGCGCATCAAAGGCTTCAACAGAATCATAAGTAATTAATTCCCAAAGGCTAGCGTCGGTATAAGTAGTAAATTGGCTAATAATGCAATCGGTTACAATTATAAATATAGATGAAATATCCAATAAGTGAAAACGATTTAGAAAAAAATGGATTAAAGAAAGCTTAAGGACTGGGGTTTGTCTTGACCGGGATTTTTGGGATTAGTGGATTAGCGGGATTTATTTTACTCTTCTTTGTTATTCTTCTGATTATCTTAACAGCCTTACCATCTTACTGTCTTACTATCTTACACGTCTTACGGTCTTACACGTCTTAAGGTCTTACTATCTTCCTGTCTTTTTTCCCCGTTAACCAATTAATTAATCCTCTTATTAACCACACGTTATTTGTTTTGCATAATATTAAAACGCCACATGAAAAAGATCTGTTTGTTTATTCTTTATTTAGCGACGCTTGGGTTAAGTGGATGGTCGCAGACAAAACATAGTGCTGCTTCACAATTTATGAGTTACAAAGGTTTGGTGATGGCCGGTTACCAGGGATGGTTTAATGCGCCGCAGGATGGCGCCGGAAGAGGATGGAATCATTATGTTGCCAGGGGCGGGTTTGCGCCGGGTAATTGTAAAATTGATTTATGGCCTGATGTGAGTGAGTACAGCAAGACGTACGAAACAACATTCAAATTGCCTGATGGAAAGCCGGCTTACCTGTTTAGTTCCTATGATGCCACAACAGTCGACCTGCATTTTAAATGGATGAAGGAATATGGTATCGATGGTGTTTTTATGCAGCGCTTTGTGCAGGATATAAAACGGCCGGCAGGATTAAACCACAACAATACTGTTTTAAAGAATGCGTTGAATGCATCTGAAAAATATAACAGAGCTATCGCTGTAATGTACGATTTGTCGGGAATGCATGATAGCGATTATACTGTGTTGATCCGGGATTGGAAATTCCTGGTGGACAGTTTGAAGTTAACCAACCGCGGTACTCAGCAAACGTACCTGTATCACAACAGCAAGCCGCTGGTCGTTATATGGGGTGTTGGTTTTTCTGATGGAAGGCGCTATGGTCTGGCTGCTGTAGATAAACTGCTGGATTTTTTCAGGAACGATCCGGTATACGGAGGATGTGCGGTTATGCTGGGTGTACCAACTTATTGGAGAACATTTGGGAATGATACAGAAAAGGATTCGCATCTCCATGATGTACTCCGCAAGGCCGATATTATTCATCCGTGGTTTGTCGGCAGATTTAATGAAACATCTTACCCATCGTTTGAGCAACTGATAAAAGACGATATTACCTGGTGCAAAACCAATCATCTTGACTATGTGCCGACTTTGTATCCGGGATTTAGCTGGCACAATATGTACAATCCATCGCCGCAAAATCAGATTCCAAGAAACCGTGGTAATTTTTTCTGGAAACAGGTGAATGGAGCCCTTAAGAATGGAGCAGAAATGCTTTACATAGCAATGTTTGACGAAATAGATGAAGGTACTGCCATCTTTAAGGTCAGTAAAAACCCGCCTGTAGGTGAAAGCAATTTTGTGCACTTCGAGGAAGATGTCCCTGGTGACTATTATCTGTATCTCGCCGGAACGGCTGGTAAAATGCTTCGCAAAGAAATACCACTGAGTGCTGCTTTACCGCAAATGACGCGGAATAAAAGTACCCATCAGTAAAAGCCATCTTATCATCTCTAATAAAAAGACAATATGCAACGATTGACTTCTGTTTTTACTTTAATTATCCTGATGTTATGTTATTGGCCCCAATATGTCCTGGCCGAAGAAAATACAATAATGGCTGGTACCGCAAAAGTCAATATTACACCTTCCACATCTCTTCCAATACATGATTCGATTTACGCAAGAGTACTTGTTCTGGAAGGTAACGGCGTGCGGCTTGCCTTTGTTGCGGTTGATCTGGCCATCATTACCAGCGAGCGCATTGTTAAAGCATGTAAGGAGAAGTATGGCATAACTCAACTAATGCTCAGTGCATCTCATACCCATTCCGAACCACAGCCCGGAGGTAAGTGGACATTTCAGGGTAACGAGTTTGTATCATTTTATGAAGACAAGATTATAGACGCTGTAGGACAAGCCGTCGCCCGTAAGTTTCCGGCAAAAATTGCAGCAGGCCATAAAAGTTTCCCTCAACTCGGTTTTAACAGGCTTATTCAACGGGAGGATGGACATGCACGTGAATCATGGTTTGGCGATAGTGTATACACTTCAGAAAACCCGGAAAGGATTCCCTTTGGTCCCGTAGACCCGGAAGTTGGTGTAATCAAGATTGAAGACATGAATGGAGCGCCTCGTGCGATCATGATGAATTATGCTTGTCATGCAGACATTGTTTGTTTTAACTATGCGATCTCGGCAGATTATCCGGGTGTCGCTTCACGAAAAGTGGAAGAGGCTTTCGGTAATAATTTAACCTGCCTGTTTATCCAGGGAGCAGGAGGCAATATTGAGTCATTGCAGATCAGTTCAAGAAGAACAGGGCCGGATGATCCTTTTAAAACGGATTATCGACCAATGGAACGGACAGGCGAATTGCTGGCTTTTCAAACAATTAAATTAGCCAGGTCTCTGGTTGCTTCAGAAAACAGCGGTTCAATCGGTTTGAAAATAGATTCGCTTGTATTCACAGGCCGGTTTAATAAATCGCTGAATGTTAATGTGAATATTTCCACGATTATTATTAATAAGGACGTTGTAATTGCAGCCTGTCCGGGTGAATTGTTTGTGCAGTTGCAACTTGAATGGAAAGATAAGATGCGGCTCGCCGGCGTAAAGCCTTTCCTGTTTGGTTACACATGGAGCGGCGGTAAATGGCCGGGATATATAGCTGATATAAGATCTGCCGCATTGGGTGGTTATGGAGCTGATCAGGGTGACAACTTAATTCAGACCGGGGCAGGAGAAGCGATCATAATACGTCAATTGGAAAACTATTACAAGCTCAGCGGAATAATGCGTGACAAGCCGGGGCCTACAGGTTTTAAAGCAGGAAACAG
This sequence comes from Chitinophagaceae bacterium DXS, assembly GCA_030345135.1. GTDB lineage: Bacteria > Bacteroidota > Bacteroidia > Chitinophagales > Chitinophagaceae > Danxiaibacter > Danxiaibacter flavus. The sequence goes on along the minus strand of CP128386.1, from coordinate 3,121,733 downwards.
GTGGGAGGTGATTGCGGTTCCTCCCGGGAAGTAGCAAGTTCAAAATTCAAAAGTCAAAAGTAAAAAAGGAGTGTTGCCCGGCTAAATGTGTTCACTCGCACGTTAAGTGCATGTCAACCCTTTTGAATTTTTACTTTTGACTTTTGACTTTTCGATGTTACTTTTGCAGAAAATTCACCAACTTGATCACCAAACAAATAGTCGCATTTGTAATATTGCTGACCGTAATGGTTCAGACATATAACAAGGCGTTTATTGTTTATGATTACTACGTGAATACTGAATCTTTTGCTGTTAATTGTGAAAACAAAGCCAGGCCCGAATTGCATTGTAATGGTCAATGCCAGATGGTGAAAAAGCTTAAACAGGAAGAAAGCAAAGATTCACAAAACTCAGATCACAGATCATCTGCCCCGGAACAGATCATTTCTTCAAAATCATTCTTTTCGGGAATTCCCATTATACATATACATAAAACCAGGATCGTTTATAACGCAATAAACGATACCCGGGTTTGCAACATGCCGCGTGCGTTTTTTCATCCGCCATGTGTTTAATTTCCCACGGAACGTAGAGACGTTGCATTGCAACGTCTCTACGCATTGCAACGTCTCTACACAATGCAACGTCTCTACGCACGTTCATACGTGCGTTACGTCCAAATAACATAACAGAAATGTTTCGGTACACGCATGCCCGCATGCTATCGTTCATGTACATACCCCAAAAACACACTAATACTGATCTAACATGAAATACACATTTGCGCTGGCTGCTGTGATCGGCCTGTTCTTTACTGCCTGTAAAAAAGAAAACACTGCTCCGTATAATGCATCTGAAAAAGCTGAATTGTCTGTCGAGTTTGACAATATTGCCGGCTCTTCTGATCTTCAGTTGAATACGGGTGTTTATACCAATGCATCAGGTGAAAAGCTTACTATTACCAAGCTTAAATATTATGTGAGCAATTTTGTGCTTACCAATACAGATGGTTCTGTGTATACAGTACCGCAGGATAGCTGTTATTTTCTGATTGATGAAAGCAACGAAGAAACGCATGAGCCAATACTGCGCGTGCCGGAAGGAGAATACAAGTCGTTAACTTTCACTGTAGGAGTCGATAGCCTGAGAAGTACAATGGATATAAGCCGCCGCACGGGCGTGCTTGATCCAACAAGCGATGGCGGTGACATGTATTGGGGCTGGAACAGCGGCTATATTTTCTTTAAAATGGAAGGTAGTTCACCGGCATCTACGTCAATGGGCAATACGTTTGCTTATCACATAGGTGGCTTTGGCGGATACTCTTCAGCTACCATCAACAATATCAAGACCATTACACTGGATTTAACTGCCAGAGGCACACCAAAAGTAAAAAGCGGAAAGGAGACCAATATTCACCTGATGGTGGATGTGTTGAAAATGTTTACCGGCACGACCAATATAAGCATTGCAACAACTCCGATGGTTATGTTCAGTGGCGCAAGTGTTGGAATTGCCAACAACTACACTGCAATGTTCCGCCACGATCATACAGAAAACTAGTTGCATGATCAGGAAAAAATATATTGTACTGCTTCTTGTCTTTATTACAGGTCTGCTGGCCTGTAATAAAGATGCTGCAGAGTATTTTGCAGGCTTTCAACAGCCTTCGGATTTTCCTGATCCGGTCTATCATTTTTCGACAAACCCGGTTACAAGTGCAGGCTTCGAGCTGGGAAGAAAGTTGTTCTATGATCCGTTGTTGTCTGCCAATAACACCATTAGCTGTGGCAGTTGCCATATCCAAACTTCAGCCTTCACACACCATGGCCACAGTGTAAGTCATGGTATATTCGACAGGCTCGGCACACGAAATAGTCCGCCGATCATGAACCTTGCGTGGAACAAAAGCTTTATGTGGGATGGTGGCATATTTGATCTTGACCTGCAACCGGTGGCTCCCATTACAAATCACGTAGAGATGGATGACAGTGTAGAGAATGTGCTTGGCCGTTTACGCAACAGTAGTGTGTATCCCGGTTTATTTACAAAAGCATTTGGCACAGAAGAAATAAACAGCGCCAGGTTTTTGAAAGCGTTGTCTCAGTTCATGGTAATGTGTGTAAGTAGCAATTCAAAGTATGATAGTGTAATGAGGAATCAATCCTCCTTTACAACAGCAGAGCAGGAAGGATATATGCTTTTCAAAGAAGAATGCAGCGACTGCCACAAAGAACCCTTGTTTACGGATCAATCGTTCAGAAACAACGGTCTTCGTATTAGCATGGTGAATGATGAAGGGAGGTACGCGGTTACTTTAAACGCGGCGGACAAATACACGTTTAAAGTGCCAAGCCTGCGTAACCTGGATTATACACCGCCATATATGCATGACGGCAGATTGCTGACGATTGAAGGTGTGTTGGATCATTACAGTGATGATGTTCAGCAAACGCCAAACCTTGATCCGTTGCTGCAAAAGAATGGTATAAAGGGCATCGTCCTGACGGCAGACCAGAAATTGAAGATCATAGCTTTTCTTAAAACATTAAATGACAGAACGTTTGTTACTGACAAACGTTTTGCCGAACAATAATCTTTTTTGATATGAAAAAAATTATCCTTTTTATACTATCAGTTATTGGCATGCTGGTAGAGGTTAGGGCCTGCGATATTTGCGGTTGCGGCGTAGGAAATTCTTACATCGGTATTTTGCCTGAGTTTAATAAACATATATTCGGCATACGTTATCGCTACAACTCCCTGCTTACGCATGTTGGGGTTGATGGCACAACCACATACCTTACAACCGATGAAACATATCGCACAGCAGAGGCATGGGGCGGTTGGGATATCGGAAAATTCAGACTGATGGCTTCTCTGCCATACAACTTTAATGAACGCCTTAACCAGGGAAGTACCACGAAGAAGAACGGCATCGGAGATATTTCTGTATCAGGATTCTATCAGTTAATCAACAGCAGAAAAGCGGTACTGACAAATAAACTGCTGGTGCAAAGCTTATGGTTGGGTGGAAGCGTTAAGTTGCCTACGGGTGATTATAATCCGTTGGACAAATCAGCGACAAATGAAAATGCAAACCTTTTTCAATTAGGAACAGGAAGCGTGGATTTTTCTGTAAATGGCATGTATGATATCCGCTTGCAGGATGTTGGTGTAAACCTCGCTGCCAGTTATAAAATGAATACCACTAATAAGTATGAATATTCTTACGGTAATAAATTCAGCACCAATGCACAGGTTTATTATAAGTTCAGGATTAAGAATATTGTCACCATTGCACCCAACACAGGTATCCTGTATGAAAATGCAGAAAAAGATCTGGATCATGAAATGTCTGTAGATATTTCCGGCGGCCGTCTTTTAATGGGAACAGTAGGAGTAGAGGCTTCAGTAAAAAAGATTGCCATCGGCGGAAACTGGCAAACGCCATTGTCTCAGAATCTTGCAGATGGAATAGTGAAAGCAAACAACAGGATGATGTTGCACGTTGCATTTGCGTTTTAGCTGAGGAAAAAACGGGAACAGGCTAATTTGTTGTTGGTAGCTATTGCACACCGCTGCGCCTCATACCAACAACAGCGGCCAAAGCGCGATGTTAGTTAATCTGGAATGCCTTAAACAGGAAGCTCCACTGGAGCTTTGGACTTCGCCATAAATAAACTATAATATCCTTAATTAAATGTTTTTGGGCTAAAGTGGAAGGACAATAAAAAATAGAATAGCAGAAACATTTCGCTGAACAGGACATTTGATTTGGATAATAGCAATCGGTTACAATGCATTGTTTCAACAAGCAATGTATCCGGTTGCTAATATTGTTGGATAAAAAGATAATAATCGCGTAGCAACAAGACGGGATTTAAGTTATTTTAGAGCTACATGCTTTCTAACTACTGCTATATGGGAGACGGCTGGGATCAACTCCGCTCCGGAGACCAGGGTGCATTGCTTGCATTATATCAACATCATTATATCGGCCTCATTAATTACGGATTTAAGATCTGCGGAAATAAAGAAACTGCGAATGACTGTTTCATCAAGGTTTTATTGCGGCTTTGGGATGACAGAGCGCATCTGCCTCATGTAAAAAATACACGATCTTATTTAATGACATGCGTACGGAATGAAATTTTGCAGCACTTAAAAACCGCGAACCGTCATCAGGCAAACATAAATGCGTATGCGTCAGAAACTGAAAGTGTAGAGCAGCCTTATGAAGAAATGATCATTGCGCTACAATCTAACGTAGAACTGCAAAAGAAACTGTTGAAAGCCTTTCAATGCCTTACGGAGCGCGAGAAAGAGCTACTGAAGATGAAGTTTTATGACGACCTTGATTATGACGAAATTGCCGAACGCTGCCAGATAACCAAACGCACTGCATATAATATAATACATGGCGCCCTCAAGCGCATGAAAAAAGAGCTTCACCAGGATGGTGTTAATGTGATTGAACTGTACCCGATCCTCATTGTTTTTCTCAGTACTTTATTTCAATAAAAAAAAGTTGAAATTTTCATAGTAAAAAAATCTGTTCCTGTAATCAATAGTGCAAAGGCTAATTACTTATCAGAATGCACAGCCACTATAACGATTACAAAGAAGAAGATTTCTTGCTGGATGAATCATTTATCCGTTACTGTTTAGGGACAGATGCGGTTGCCATAAAATTCTGGAAGGAATGGCTTGAAAAAAATCCAGACAAAAAAACAATTGTTGAAAATGCAAAACGTTTATACTTTTTACTAAACGGCAACAATAAACCAGCGCAACTCCGCAGGCATGAGGCCGACTTCAGGCAACAATTTCAACAGCACCTGGAAGCTGGCAAGCAGAACAGATCGGCTCAGCAGTACACATATACCTCATGGCGCCAGGCAGTAAGAAGGACTGTGCTATATGGGCTTCCTGTATTTATTATTGTTTGTACTGTACTGCTGTTTATTTCCAGAAATGACCGTACTGAACAGGAAGGTAAACCGGCATACACCAATCAGACAGCTTATGGGGAACATAAATCCTTCAAGCTGCCAGACGGCACTAAAATCACCTTAAATGCAGGCAGTAAGCTGACTGTATCACCCGATTTCAACAAGAATCTCCGTGAAATAACACTTGATGGAGAAGCCCTGCTGGACGTGGCGCACAACCGTAATAAACCCTTCATCATACATACGCCGTCCATGGATGTGCGTGTTCTTGGAACTGTATTAAATATTAAAGCCTATTCTTCAGATCACAAGTCTGAAACTTCCCTGATAAAAGGCATGGTGGAAGTAACGTTAAAACAGCCGGGTAAGCAAAAGATCATTCTTCGTCCCAATCAAAAAATAGTAATTGAAAAAGATGGTTACCAAATCAAGCCTGGTGACGCGCGAACAGGAATAAATACAAAGGATAGCAACTATGTTATCCGGCCGCTGGAAGAATCGGGAGCGGACAGTGCGGTTAATGAAATCCTCTGGACCAAAGCCAAGCTGGTTTTTGAAGATGACAGTTTTGTTGAGATAGCAGCGATGCTTGAAAGATCGTACGATGTAACGATCGAACTTTCTGATGATGTTAAAACTTTCCGTTATACAGGAACATTTGATAGAAAAAGCATTGAGGAAATTCTGAACGCATTACAGCTCTCCAGGTATTTTGAGTACACTATCGCTCAGAATAAAAAGATCAGGATCAGCAGAAATAAAGACAACTAACATAAAAGAGGAGCGCCAGTGGAATGGCGCTCCCTTGAAAAATGCTAACAGCAAGGGTTCCATTGGACCGGGCCCCTTACTATTATTCATTATTAACAAAGTAAATCTATGCAAAAAAAACGATTGCCCGTGGCAATTCCGCCTTTGCGGCATGTTGCCAAAATTTTACTGCTTATGAAATTGACAGCATTCATTATTCTTGTTTCCTGCCTGCATGTTTCTGCTGCTGGTTTTGGTCAGGATGCAAGAATAACCCTTCAGATGAAACAAGCCCCATTGGTTAAGATCTTGCGAACGATCGAACAAAAGACAAACTACAAGTTCGTGTATTCATCTAATATCTTTCCCGGGGATATTGTAACGAGCATTAATGTAAAAGACAAGGCCGTAGCTGATGTATTAACAGAAGTATTAACTAACACGGGTTTTACTTATAAGCTGATGGGAGATGACATTGTTGTGATTATGCAGGCGGCGGAAGAAAAGCAAAGACATGTTGTACATGGAAAAGTTACCTCTGCAAAAGGTGAACCGCTGGAAAGTGTAACCATTGTTGTCAACAAGCCATCGTCCGTTAGTGTAACCGATGCTAAAGGTGAGTATTCAGTAAATGCTGATGATGATGCTGTTCTTTCATTTTCATCTGTGGGGTTTTCCTCGCAGGATATCAGCGTGGGTGGTAAATCCGAAATAAATGTTGTGCTTCAATCCACTTCCGCTCAATTGAACGAGATAGTGGTTGTCGGCTATAACACACAAAACAAACGCAAACTTACAAGTGCTGTTGCAACAGTAAGCGGTGATGAATTGAATAAGCGCGTTGCCACAAATCCGGCCACGTTATTGCAGGGACAATTACCCGGTTTACAGGTTGTACAAAGCTCCGGTGAACCCGGTAACGAAGGTGTTCAACTGCGCATAAGGGGCATTGGAACATTCAGCGGCGCCGGAAATGATCCGCTTGTTATAGTAGATGGACTTCCGGGAAGCATGACAGTACTCAATCCTAACGACATTGAATCTGTGTCACTGTTAAAAGATGCAGCCTCTGCCGCAATTTACGGTTCACGCGGTGCAAATGGCGTGATCGTTATTAAAACAAAAAAAGGTAAAGGAGGCGGCTTTACTGTTAATTATAACTACAACATTGGCTCCTCTAAAGCAACCAAGCTGCCGGACCTGATCACCAATTCTGCCGAGTTTATGGAGCTTTCAAATGAGGCCCGCGCTAACTCAGGTCTACAGGGTTTATACACGCAAGACCAGATAGACCTTTACCGCAATGCGACGGACCGGGTTAAATATCCCAATCATAACTGGCTGAATGATGTGTTTAAAACTGCCACTATTCAAAACCACTATCTGAATATGAGTGGTGGTAAGGAGAATACCAATTACAGCCTTGGTCTTGGTTATTCTGATCAGAATGGCGTTGTTATCGGCTTCAATGAAAAGAAATATACCATGGACTTTGGTTTGTCTTCCAAAGTAAATAAACGCGTTACCATTGGAACAAATATTCAGATGCGTTACAGCCACAGGTTATATCCTGAAAACGGCGGCGTAGATATGTTCCTTTCAACATTAGCACAGTCTCCGTTATATCCTCCGAAAAGCCCGGATGGCAGATGGATCAAACGCGCTTATCCGAATGAGCTGGGCAACAAAAATACTGTAGCAATTGTGGAAGAAGATGTAAGGATCAGGGCCGACGATTATTATGCTCAGGGTAACCTGTCACTTGATGTGGATATCATTGATGGTTTAAAATGGGAGAATAGGGCAGGTATGAACTTCGATGCTTATAAGTACAATGACTTCAGACCAACAGTTCAAACTTACTATTATAATGATATGAGTTCAGCAGGTTTGCTGGACGTGGGGACTCCTGGTTTGAATGTAGGAAGAACAGATAATATTTATACAGTTTACTACAGCCAGTTCACGTACAGAAAAGGATTTGGAGATCATAACATTTCCGCACTGGCAGGTTATCAGCAGGAATATAATGGAGGAAGCAATTTGTACGCGTCCCGTACGCAATTTCCAACTAACGAATTGAGGGAGTTGAATGCCGGCCCCACCAACGGTCAAACCAACAGCGGTACGTCTTCACAATGGGCCATCCGTTCATTTTATGGTAATGCGAACTATGACTATAAAGACAGATATCTGTTAAGTGGAAGTTTGCGTTATGATGGTACTTCTCGTTTGCCGGAAGATAGCAGATGGGGTTTGTTTTATTCATTCTCCGGTGGCTGGCGCTTAAGCCAGGAAGCTTTTCTAAGAGATGTATCCTGGTTGAACGATTTAAAAATACGTGGTTCGTGGGGACAGCTCGGTAACCAGAATATAGGAACATATCCTTATCAACCGGTGCTGGATAACCGCAACTATGCATTTGGCGGAAGCGTTTCTACAGGTTATTCTGCAAGCACGCTGGTTGATCCTTCATTAACATGGGAGACCACGCGTGTGGTTGACGTTGGGGTAGATTTTACTGTTTTAAACAACAGACTTACACTTACTGCGGATTGGTTCAATAAATACACTTTCGACATTTTGAGAGGCTCGCAAGTGCCTTTGTGGCTTGGTCTTAACGCGCCAACCATTAACAATGGCGCACTACGTAACAAAGGTTTTGAAGTCAGTGCCCAGTATAAAGACATGATCGGGAAGGATTTTTCATGGTATGTTGGCGGTAACATACAGGCATACAAAAACAAGCTCGAAAGTTTTGGCAAAACAGAAATTTCCGGAAATAGCATTCGCGAAGAAGGAAAGCCGCTGGATGAATTTTACCTGTATCAGTGGGATGGTATTTTCCAGGATCAGAAAGAGATTGACAATTCGCCAAAACAACCTGTTACACCAACGCCTGGCGATTTAAAAATAAAAGACATAAATGGTGACGGCGTTATTAATGATAAGGATCGTACATATACCCCGGGCCGTTACCCATCATTCCAGTATTCATTCAACCTTGGTGCAGCATGGAAAGGATTTGATTTCAATGCACAGTTCTACGGATCAGAAGGGCAGAAGATCTATGTTACCGGTTGGGGTATAGAACCATTCCGCCAGGGATCAGTGCCAACAACAGATTGGCGCAACAGATGGACACCGGATCATCATACCAATACGATGCCTAAAATATATGTGGCGGACAGCTATCCTGCAGTGCAGAACTATGCGTCTACTTATTTTCTGAAAGATGCAACATATATCAGGTTGAAGAATATCCAGGTGGGCTACACGCTTCCGGTACAAACCATCAGGAAGATTGGTATGAAATCATTGCGTGTTTATTTCACAGCAGACAATGTGTTTACTGCAAGTAAGTTCCCGGGCCTGGATCCTGAGCGCACCAATGTGAGCGGTAACTATTTAAGTTATCCGCAAAACAGGACATTCACATTCGGCGCATCTGTTCAATTTTAATTGTTTGACCTTAACAAGATGAATATGAAAAAGTTTTTTCGATATATACCTTTAGTCATTGTTTTGATTGTTACTGCATCCTGTAACAAATCATTTCTCGATCGTACGCCACCTGACAAGCTTGCTACTACAACATTCTGGAAGACCGAGTCCGATGCAGACCTCGCATTAACAGGCTTATATAACTACATGTACGCAAGTAGCGGAGGGTATGCAACTTCTCAATTCCAGGTAGTAGCCTGGGACAATTTCAGCGACGATTCATACGGACAATACAATTATGGTGGAGGCACTTCAGCGCTTACTGCTGGCATTACGCCACAGTCCGGCGATTTTGTCTATGCATATTATGCCAACTCATACCAGGCAATTGCAGCCATCAATTCTTTCCTTGCCAATGTTGGAAAAGTATTGTCTGGTGATAAACTGAAACAATACAAGGGCGAAGCATTTTTCTTAAGAGGATTTTATTACTTATGGCTGGCCCAGCTATATGGCAATACTATTATAACTACAGAAGATCCATTTTCCATTGATTTTAAAAGTACCAAAGCTAAATCGGACAAAGCTGATGTGCTGAAGCAGGCAGTAGCAGATCTCGATTCTGCTATTGCATCTTTGCCTGCGTCGGCGTATGGTGATGGTCATGCAGTTAAATCAACCGCCCAGGGTTATAAAGTAAGAGCGTTATTAGTGCAGGAAAAATGGGCAGATGCAGCGAGTCTTGCTAAACAAGTTATCAGTGATAACCTGTATTCACTAAATCCGGATTATTCAGCTAACTTCTATAAGTCAGGTCAGAATGCAAGCAAGGAGATTATGTTCTCCGTTAAATATCAGTTGCCGAATATTCAGCACCAGGATGTGGCCCTTGCCGTATCATTACAGCGTTGGAAAGGAGAGCTTGCTACGCAGGATCTTATTAATGAATATGAAGCAGGAGATCCAAGAAAAACGATGACATTCTTTTTTCCGGGTGATACCGAAGCACAGGGATGGCCATTTACCGGCGATCTTGCTGTAGCTACGCCTGGTAAGGATAGCTGGATCACGGGATATTATTGCGTGAAGAAATGGCTCACGCCCGGCATGGTAAATCCCGATTATGGCGCGCTGGATGACAATGATTATGTACTGTTACGTTTTGCAGATATAAAGCTGATGTATGCCGAAGCGCAGAACGAAGCTGCAGGTGCAGACGCGACGGTTTATCAACAGATCAATGAAGTGCGTGCAAGGCCAGGTGTAAATATGGCTGCGTTACCCGCAGGACTTACCAAAGACCAAATGCGCGAACGCATCAGGCATGAAAGAAGGGTTGAGTTTGCCATGGAAGGATTACGTTATCATGATTTGAGGAGATGGCATATAGCAAAACAAAAACTCAATGGATTTGTACCGAACCCGCTTGCTCCTGACGTTAAGACAAAGTACGAAGATAAATATGATTTCTGGCCGTTACCGCAGACAGAGATTGATCGCAATCAGCCAGACCTCATTCAGAACCCTGGTTATTAAGATCAGTACTAATTTTAGCAGTATATAGTATGGATTGCGGGGTGGCCTTTTGGCCGCCCCTTTTTTGCAACGGATCCGGAATTCATGTGCTGCCTGGTTTTGAGGGCGGTGGATTTAAAAAAAAGAACCAGATGTAATTTTTTATTTCGATGCAAGTTGCATTGAATTTGTTTATTCAAATATGTTTCATTGATATAATGTTAAAGGGCCGCTGATTGAAATCAACGGCCCTTACTTACCATACACTTTGAGGGGATGTTTTTTATCATACACTATAAGGGAGAGCATCTTTGAAATGGTAGCCACAAACATCGAAATACAAGCATACGCATCACTCTTAACAATGTGCTATCATGTTATCGGGTTCATAGATGATTACGGAGGAAGGGATGAGTGTACTGTGAACGCCAGATTCAGTGCGGCTTTGCATGTACACAGTAAGGTTTTCAATCCCTGGATAAAATAATTGTATCAGAAAAATGCTTTGGATATAGCCATAACAAGAACAATGGCGTATAGTTCACATTCATTGAATCGTCGGTTTAATGCAACAATACTACCCAGCCTGTGTGCTTGAACAGCCAACCACACCAGCTAACAAAACAATATTTTGCCATTGGATGTTTGAGGATATATCCCTGTGTTTTCTGGTAAAAACACAAGCTTTTGAAAAGTACGACAATATGAATGTTTTGTCAATACCTTAATCAAAATATTTTTCGCAATCAGAAACAATCAAAACTGTAATAATAATTGAAAAGTATTTTTGTTTGAAAATCAATTATCATCAGGAGTGCGAGGTCTCTCTCTCATCAATGTTGTTTTCTGCCGGATAAATGTATTGCCCGGCTGAAGCCCCGCGGCAGGCACGAAGCCAATGACTCTAATTCAATCAGCTAAATTGTTAATCGATTAGACAGCATTGGGATGTTGTTTATTTACCGTGATATGGAAAAGTTGATAGCTGCATCATACCTTGCATTAAAATTAAAACTACAAATATGAGCTCCAGACTTGTTATGGGCAAAGTGCAACCTGATGCATACAAAGCGATGAACGCACTTGATAGTTTTATCACATCATCTGAAATTGATCCGTTGCATCGTGAAATGATTAAGATCAGGGCGTCACAAATAAATGGATGTGCCTACTGTGTTAATCATCATTCCAAAGATGCGCGCAAACTTGGTGAATCGGAACAAAGAATTTACCTGGTGAGTGTATGGCGCGAAGCTCCCAATGTATTTTCCGAGGATGAACAATTGCTTCTTGCAATGACAGAAGAAATAACATTGATCCATCAGCACGGGCTTAGCACTGAATTATATGATCAGGCTGTGAGCCGCTTTGGCGAAACAAAGACTGCACAAATAATCATGGCGATCATTACTATCAATGCCTGGAACAGAATTGGCGTTAGCTTAAATATGCATCCTGTATTATAATAATGCAGAAACAAAAAGAGGATGATCATTTGATCATCCTCTTCGGTTGTTGTAAGAGAAACTATTTGAGCTTGCAACGTTTGACATGTTTTTAAGGGAAAAGTTTAATGTTGCCTCTATCTTTTTTAGTTGATTGCATAATAAGCCTACTAATATTTTACTTAGTAATTGCAGATGTTGAAAGTGACAATTGATTTGTTGCTAAAACCTTTTTCTTAACAATTCCATCATACAGCAAGGGGCGCGTTGTTAAAAAAAACTTAGTCTATTTGCATCGCATTTTAAGAATGAGACTGCATGAAAAGAAACACGCTTCTATACTTGTTATCCGTTATCCTGCTACCACTGCAAACGTTATCTCAATCTCCGGATCCTGCGTATAAACTAATATTTGGAAAAACAACGGAAGATATAGTTGTCGCCAAAAATTACTACTTGTTGTCCCTGTTTCATAACATTCCTGAAGTAAGTAAAATATTATCTGAAGACACAACGCTAATGAGAATTGCAAAAGCAAAAACAGATCACCTTGCATCTTCTCTTAATAATTGTAAAGACTTTCGTTGCTATACAACTAAAATGAAATTTTCAGAGGATGAAATTTTTGCAATTGGCGAACGCTTGTTTAAGTTATATAAACCTGGCAATGCTTTGGGACGTCTTGTAAAAGAACATCTGCTTCGTTCAGGAGCTTATTATATCTATCAGCACTCTTCCCCCGATTCTTTACTGGTCAAAGCCTGGCAGCAAGACGCACGCGGTGTCAATTTTGCTATCGGTGTGTACGCTGAAGGCGATAAAGCGCGTTACCCGAACATCGACTCAATCGGCTACAATACGCAATCCAAAAGGTATCCGGACCTTGTGAATGTTGTAACAAATACAGTTCGCGAAGAGTGTAAAAATGCTGCATTATTTTTTGAACCCTCACTTACTTATGCATTGCGTTTTATAGAAATAAACGAACGACTGAATGCTGCCGACTATGAACCGATGACTGAAAAGGAAAATGCTGCTGCCTTTAAAAAAGTAGCTTCAGTTAAGTGGAGCAATTATAAATATCGTACAATCATGGTGCCTGGCGCGGGACCAGATATTGCTGGCGTTGCTCTTAGTGGTGAAGGTATGCTTAGATGCCGTGTGGCTGCTTACAGGTATAAAGAAGGATTAGCTCCTTTTATTATAGTTTCCGGCGGCAAGGTACACCCATACAAAACCAAATATTGCGAAGCAACGGAAATGAAGCGGTATTTAATGGAAGCAATGATGATACCTGAAAGTGCCATCATTATTGAGCCTCATGCAAGGCATACAACTACCAACATGCGCAACAGTGTCAGGCTGATCTTCCGTTATCATATTCCCTTTGATAAGCCTTGCATAGCATCTACAGATAAATTTCAGAGCATATATATAACCACGGTTCTTGATGATCGCTGTAAGAAAGAACTAAATGAACTACCATACAGGCAGGGAGATCGTTTGTCAGAAACGGAATCAGTGTTTTATCCCTCGTTGGAGGCCCTTCAGATCAATCCTTATGAAATAATGGATCCATAACAAAAAGGATTTGGCTATTTAAACAACCTGACTAGTACATCATGAAAAAGATCTTACTTACTTCCTTGCAGGGAGTGATACTGCTATGCCTTTGCTCTATGATGGGTAAAGACAATATATCAATGAAGCTGGAAAAGCCTTCAACAATTGACTCTCTCGGCGCCTGCCAGGGTGCAAAATTTCTTGACGGAGATGTGTATTTGTATGGTGACAGAGAAGTAGGAATGTTGCGCCGTTACAAACTTCAACATGATTCTCTTGTATATACACAACAGGAGTGCCTGTTTACAGAAAATGGTAAGGACGTAATCAATCACCCTACCGGCATTGCTTATCATAAAGGCATGCCAACCTTCATCGGTAACAGCGTTCGCTTAAACAAGGAAGGCACAGCATGGAAAGCAATTATCTACTCCATTAACTGGGATGGTTTTCTAAAAACAAAGACACTCGATGGTAACCTGTTAAATACTATTGAAGACGATGCATGTATACAGGGATGCCGACCCGAATATGTTCAGGCTGATGGTAAATGGTATGTTGCCACTGCCGATTATGGCAATAAACAAAATGAAGTCAGATTATACGATCCGGCTCTTTTGGCAAAAGCCAAAAAGACAACGGAGGCGGGCATTGTGTACAAGAAATTCATTTGTGGCCCATGGGTGCAGAACATGGTTTGGTTAAACGACAAAAAGATATTGCTGTTGATTCAGAACAGAACAGAGGGACGGGGCTGGCGCTTCACTTATCTTGATTTTGAAAAGTCGCTGAATAGTGGTAAAGAATATATATTGAAGACCGTCGACGTAGATCAGCGTACTGACGAACTCGAAGGATTCACCTTCCTCCCACAGGTTAAAAAGGGCATTGCGGTTACCTCTTCCCGCAAAGACAACGCCAATTTCATGAACATTCAATGGGACTAAAATTTTAAATCGGGCTGCTTTTATTAAATAAATTGATTATGAAGCTTACTAAGTTAAAATTAGGATTGCATGTCCCTTTGCTATTCAGAGGGAAGCATGTAAAGAGAAAGTGCCGCGTGCTGGTGTTTATACTGGTCGCAGGCATATCTTCCGTATCGGCGCAAAACAAGCGCGGTACCGAGAAAAAGATCAACGGATCGGTTGTTGATGAAAACGGACAGCCATTATCCGGAGTTGTGATTGTTAATGACGCCAATGGTCAGCGCACTATCACAGGTACCAGTGGTTCTTTTACGATAAAAGGCGAAGCTGGTAATGCGCTTCACTTTTCATTTGTTGGCTTAACAGGCGTAGATACTATAGCTTCAACGCTGAGCGAACAACTGCGCGTCCGTTTAAAAGGTCAGTTAAATGATCTTGCAGAAGTTGTTGCCGTAGGTTATCAGAAAGTGCGCAAGAGCGATTTTACCGGCGCAATTTCAAGCGTTAAGGCGAAAGAATTAAACGTGTCTGCACCTACAGCTGGGCAGGCATTGGTTGGTAAAGTAGCTGGTGTGGTTGTTTCTCAAACTGATGGTTCTCCATATGCATCACCAAAAATAAGGGTGCGTGGTGTTGGATCTATCAATGCAGGCACAGATCCGCTGTACGTTATTGATGGCTATCCGGCAGGTAACGATGTTTTCATCAATCCAAATGATATTGAATCAATAGACATCCTTAAAGATGCAGCTTCAGCAGCCATTTATGGTTCAAGAGCTTCTGGTGGTGTTGTGCTTATCACAACAAAAAGAGGTAAGGAAGGTAAAGGAAAACTCGAGTACGATTTTCAATACGGTGTTAACCAGTTAGCGAAAAAAGTAAAACTGCTAAACAGCGATCAATTCGCTCAGTTGGTGGTGGATGGCAGAAACAATAGTTACAAAGACCTGGTTGAAAATACCGGCGGTACATGGAACGATGCAATGTATTCCGACGACAATGCAACGCGTGTTTCAAAAGTCGGCAATGCTGGCTCCGTTAGTATACCAACAGACTTATATGATTTTGCGAATCAAAAAGTACTTCCGCAAAAGTATAACACTGACTGGCAGGATGAGTTATACAGAAATGCCGCATTTATGAGGCATAACCTTTCTTTTACCGGTGGTTCCAAAACTGTGCGTTATGCATTAAGCGGAGGTTACCAAACGCAGGATGGTATTATGCTGAATACCGGACAGAATCGCTTAAACTTCCGTGCGAATGTGGATGGCGACGTTTCTGAAAAGCTAAAAGTAGGCGCAAGCATTGCATATACAGGTATTAACAACAGCGAAACACAGGAAGGCCGTTGGGATCACAGCCCTGCATTTGGTGCTTTGATCTACATGCCTAATCTTCCGGCTTATAATGCGGATGGCTCAATCGCAACCAATCTGGCTGCTGCGCAATCAAGTGCATACGGCTACCAAAGCATAGAGAATCCTATAGCTACTGCGGAACGCATTAAAATATCAAGGAAAGGGAATCGCGGTACCTACAATGGCTTTGCTTCTTACGAAATAATACCTCACCTTATTTTCAAAGCAAACCTCGGGTTACAGACTTACAATGAAAAGTATGATTACTATTTGCCCACGAGCCTGAGTAATGGTGTGAATCCTCCATATTCTACACAATCAATCGCAGCGGCTTATGCACAGGCACAAACCATTTCACAGAAAGATCAACTGGCTGAGTTTACGCTGAATTACAATAAGCAATTCGGCCTGCACAGCATCAATTTACTGGCTGGTTATACTGCGCAGCAAACAAATTCAGATGTTGTAAATATTACTGTTAAAGGTTTCCAGAATGATCTTATTCCTGAAATAACCGCTGGTACAATTGGGCAGGTTACCGTAAACACGGGGTCAACCGGAAAGTCTGTGAATACATTGCTTTCCTATCTTGGCAGAGCGCAATATGCTTACGCCAACCGTTATTTTCTTACAGCTTCAATAAGAACAGATGGTTCGTCAAGGTTTGGTCCTGACAATCGCTGGGGTGTGTTCCCTTCTGTATCAGGCGGCTGGGCCATCTCAAAGGAATCTTTCTACAAAGGATGGTTAGCTGAAAACACAACTATGAAACTGCGTGCCAGCTGGGGTCTTAGTGGAAACAACAATATCGGTAACTATAATGCATTGCAGACATTCAACAGTCCAACCGGCGTAGTGTTTGGCAATAACGTTATTTCTACTGCTTATTATGCGGGTAATATTGCCGATAACAAACTTGGTTGGGAATCTACTTCTCAATACAACTTTGGCCTTGACTTAGGTCTTTTCCATGACAGATTGTTTGTTATTGCCAACTATTATAACAGCCGTACGTTTAACCTGCTGTTCAATAACAATATCTCAGCAATCTCAGGAAGTTCTTCGTATCTCACCAACCTGAGAAATTCTAAAATAGAAAACAAAGGCTTCGATTTCCAGGTTGATGGAAAAGTAATCAAGTCAAAAGACTTTAACCTGAATCTTGCCGGTAATATTTCAATTAACAGAAATAAAGTGCTGGATCTTGGTGGGGCAAGCACCATTATTACAGCAGGTGCTGAAAGATCTTATTTAACACATATTACAATGGCCGGACAACCGATCGGTATGTTCTATGGTTATAAAGTAGCAGGAATGGTACGTGAAAGTGACATGGCCAACATTGCCCAGGATGATGCTCAATACAACAAGACCACACAATCATTTCCTAAAGATTATAAGATCGTAGGTCCACCGCGTTCAACTGCACAGACAAATCCATTGAGGCCTGGTGATCTCTACTTTAAGGATGTTAATGGAGATGGGGTAGTAAACTCAAGTGATCTTAGTATAATCGGATCGCCTTATCCAAAATTCACATACGGATTTAATTTATCAATGGCATATAACAATGTTGATTTGAGTGCATCTTTCGCAGGTTCTTATGGCAACCAGGTATTGGATGGTCAGGACTATTACCTGTACAATATGGAAGGATCCGGCAACCAATATGCAGATGTTGCTGACCGTTACCGCTCAGAATCACAGCCAGGTCTGGGAAAAGTATATCGCGCGTCAAGAGCCGGCACGCAAAGTAATAGCACAAGATTGTCTACATTCTATTTGCAGGATGGAAGTTTCTTCAGATGCACCAATATTTCTGTTGGTTACTCATTGCCCCAGATAATTGCTTTAAAGAGAGCAGGCATTAGTGGTATAAGGATTTACGGAACAGTGAACAATGCATTTACTATTACTAAATACAAAGGCTATAATCCGGAAGTAGATTATAACTACAGCGTAAACAGCGGCGCAGCCAATCTTACCCCTGGTGTAGACTATGGTGTGTATCCGCTTGTAAGATCATATAATGTGGGCATTCACCTGACATTTTAATAACCATTAAACGAAATGAAGATGCGACATAAATTTTTGCAGCTTGCTTGCCTGATGCTTATACTGCTGAGCTCATGTAAGAAAAGCTTTCTTGAACAAACGAATCCAAACTCTGTTACAATCCCCCAGTTTTTTACTTCTGAAACAGATGTTCTACTCGCTTTAAATGGTTGTTACCAATCACTAAGAAGCAATAGTTGTATTGGTGAAGAAAGTGATCTTTATACAGATCAGCGTTCGGACGATACCGGTACGAATGACAACCAGTCAAATGCAGGTGAACCGTTCCAGTTCAACAATTTCTCTCTGCTACCTACAAACACATATTTGAAAAGCCACTGGATAGCCTTATATCAGTCAATTTCAAGATGCAACGTATTGCTGAGCAATATTGATAAGGTGCAATTTGCATCAGACTCAACCAAAAAACAATACATTGCTGAAGCAAAGTTCATCAGGGCATATATTTATTTTCAACTGGTGAGAAAATGGGGTGATATCCCTATGACCACAGAGGCATTAAGTACACCTGAACAAGTAACTGCTTCTACGTTTCGTGCAAAAACTCCGGACGTATTTGCACAGATCATTGCAGACCTTCATGACGCTGCAGTGAGCAATCTGCCTAAGGTTCAGCCAGCAGCTAACAGGGGAAGAGTTTCTATGCAGGCGGTTACAGCCATTTTGGGACAGGCATATTTAACACGCGCAATTACTGTTACCGGTGCGAATAAAACCTCAGATCTTGATAGCGCCGATTATTATTTGACAGCTTGTTACAACATGCGTGGATTTTCTTCCCTGTCAGACATCCCTTATGCCGATGTGTTTGATGTAAATAAGAAAGCGACTTGCCCTGAGTTAATCTGGCAGATCGTTAACATCCAGGGTGATATTAACTATCATTCCAACATTGCTGCTGATGCGCAGGCTAAGGGCGAAACGATTAACTCTCAAAAGACGGCATCAGGTACTGGCTACAACGTTACTCATGACCTGGTGAATGAGTATGAAGTAAATGACCCGCGTAAAGATTTCTCTGTTAAGTATGCGAACGATCCTATTGTTAAAGACTGGTTTATTACCAAGTTTAGAGATGCCAGTTCTACTGCAGGAAAAACCGGTTACGGTGGCAATGACTGGATCCTGATCCGCTATGCTGATGTTATATTGATGCTTGCGGAAGTGAATTTCTACAAAGGAAATACAACTGCAGCTATCCGGTATGTTGACATGGTAAGAGAAAGAGCCGGCATGCCATCTTATGCGGTATCAATGACTGATCCAACTTACAAGCAGAAGTTTCCAACGCTTAAACTGGCAATCCTGCATGAAAGAAGAGTGGAGCTTGCATTTGAACATCACCGCCTGTTTGATCTGTTGCGTTTCTTCACAATAGACGAACTGGTAGCATATATGCACACTAAAAACCAGGCGGACTGGGGACTTGCGCAAGTATCCAACTTCGGAACAAAAGACAGATATTATCCCATTCCGTACTATGAAACAATTCTCGATCCGGTGAAGATGTATCAGAATCCGGGATACTAGGGTGTAAGTACGAAGTTAGAAGTACGGATTACAAGTACATAAGTGTGGCAGCGTTATGAATATGTTAGATGTACGGTGTACGATGTACGATGTTTGGGACACCCGCTGGTTTAAGCGCAGGAATAGTGTGATAAAGCAGTTTGTTGTTAATAGAAAAAGCTGCTGGAAATTTTCCGGCGGCTTTTGTATTTTTTTTAAAAAGAAAACTAATAATGAAACCTGTTTACCTAAAACTTTGTAACCCGCACCTGATACATCGTACATCGTACACCGTACACCGTACATTCTAAAGTTTTTGCAGCCAGTCGTAAACAAAATCCGCATCGCCTTGCCACCCGGGTTGTCCTAGCACAAAGTGATTTCGGTTAGGAAATTCTTTGTATTCAAGGATTGAGCCGTTCTTTTTGTATGCATTGTAGTTCCTGCGGTTCAGATGAGCAGGAATAATATTATCGGTGCTGCCTGCTGTTATCAGCAATGGTGGGTGGCTCTTTTTGAAATCAACTTTTGCCGCCTTGCTCAAACCACCTCTGGCAACTGTTTTTGATTCCGGGATAGTAAATTGTTCATAAGCTGTTTTTTGTTCTTCCAAAGGCATGGTGTTTACAAAAGCATATTGCCAGTCTTTAAAAGACATCAGGTAAGTCTTTTTTAAAGATGTAAATAATCCCAGGGATTTCCACCCGCCTTTAAGAAACGAAAACTCATAAGGGAATACACCAAGCGGCGGAACCGGATGTATGGCAACTCCTGCGGCAGCAAGTCCCCTGTTCACGATAATCTGGGTGATCAGGCCACCAAGTGAATGACCAATAACAATAGGCTTGTCGGGGAAACTGTTAACCACATCAACATAGGAGTTAATTACTTCATCCAGTGTAAGCAGCGCCAGGTCTACATCATCCGGCTGTCTGTTTCTTAATTCTGCGGCGGTTCCGTTTTTATATGGCCAGGGCGGAGCGACTGTTGAATACCCTCTGTTTTCAAAGTAGGTACGCCATTCGTCCCAGCAGCCATTTGTAACAAATGCGCCGGTGACAAAAACAATTTGTTTGGTTTTAAGTGTTGCCATTGAGTATGATTTTAAAAGATATGATGCCTGGTATTCAAAAGATGACCATCTGACTTTTGTATGCCGGCTACTTCTTCACTGGATCTCCTTTACGAAAGACTTTGATGGCTGTGTATTACGTGTAGCTGTTAAATAAAGTACTGTTTTGCGGAAAATTTATCCGCACCAGTTCCGGGAAATATTTGCTGACGCCTCGAAAAAAATATGATAATAAATCTATCGCTTTTCAGCCGTATTGTCAAGTGATCCCTGGCGATTGCATCATTATTTTTTTGTATTGCCTGTAGTTTTTAACTCTGCAAACATCAGCGCATTTTGTTCAAATTTATTTTTTAGATCAGCTCTGTTCAATGTATATGATGCGGAATCATTTGTACATATTACGGGTGCAATAGCGTGGCCCTCGTTTCATCTGCCATCCTTAAAAACACCTTAAACGTGTGAAGTATAACTTCGAACTCACAACTTATGCAAGTTTATTCTGTTTACATTTGACAGGAACACCAGCCTGCCAGTCATAAAATTTATAAGATGCTTGCCGACAGAAAACTCAAGGCCTTTATTCCAACAGTTGATGCGGAACGGGCTAAACACTTTTATAAAGATATTATCGGGCTAAAACTATTATCCGAACAGAAGTATTTCCTGGATTTCAATGCACACGGAAGTCTGTTGAGGATAATATCTGTTGAGACCTTTACGCCGCAGCCGTTTACGGTGCTTGGATGGGTTGTGGACGATATTTTTGCTACCATTGAAGAGTTGAATACAAGGGGAGTGTTCTGTGAAAAATATGAGTTTTTTGAACAGGACGACCTTGGAGTCTGGATTTCACCTGCCGGTTTTAAAGTGGCATGGTTTAAAGATCCGGACGGAAATTTACTTTCGATAAATGAAGATGTTAGTAGTTAGACTTTCACCGGGTGTTTCTTGTTTGAAATCCAAAATATGGTTACACAGAGTTGCACGGAGGTGGCACAGAGTTACACAGAGAATAATAGCTTTGCTCAAAAAATACAGCCGAAGCTTTTTGTGACTGCTACAAAAACTCCGGCTGATGTTGTGAAAAACAAAGGGTTTCAGGGCCTGCTATAAGACATCATTTATTGTTAAGTGCTGCTGTTATAGTTGAAGCATTCGTGGTTGCGCCCCATTGCTTGTTTGGCTTGGGCCCCATCTCCAACACAAGTGTACCTCCGTTAATCAGTTGCTCATGTGTAAACCAGGGTGTAGTTAATTCTTTGCCGTTCATGGTTGCGCGTTGTATGTATTTATTCACCACAGAACAATTGTTTGCGATAAGTTTAAATTGTTTTCCATTATCTAAACGAATGGTCACTTTACTAAATACCGGGCTGCCTATAGTGTAGACAGGGATGCCGGGTGTCACAGGATAAAAGCCCATGCTCGAGAATACAACAAAAGCTGTCATACCACCACCATCTTCATCGCCGGGAATGCCAAATACATTATCCTTGAACCATAGATCCAATAACTGTCTTACTGCATTCTGTGTCTTCCACGGTGCACCTGCATAATTGTACAAATACGGTATGTGAAAGCTGGGCTCATTACCCATTGAGTATTGTCCTACGAGGCCTGTTGCGTCCGGAAATTTATACCAGAAATCATGTTTGGATCGCCCGAGATCTTCGCGGAATAACTGGTCTAACCTGGCCTCAAAAGATTTGGCACCGCCCATTAAATTGATAAGTCCGGGGATATCTTCCTGTACCTGCCACATATATGTCCATCCATTGTTTTCATCGTAATAATCCCTGCCACCCGGGCCACCGTCAAATTTTGGATCGATATTGATCCACTCTCCCTTATCATCTTTTGGTAAAAAGAATTTGCGATCATTGTTCCAAAGCGTTTTGTAATTAAACCCGCGTTTGGAGAATTGTACGTAGTCATCATTTTTACCCAATTCTTTTGCCAGCTGCGCTGCAGCCCAATCATCATAACTCGCGCCAAGCGTAACGGCTACAGCCTGGCGGCTCTCAAAAGGATGTACCTCCGCAACAGTATCTTTTACACCAGGGGCAAGTGCAGGGTAGTATCCGTTGGTATGATAGTAGTCATCCAGTATAGTTTTCGGACCGTTGCGCCAGGGGAGAAGCGTTGCATCCGTGGCATTCTTTTTAATGCCCTCAAACGCCGTTTGTATGTCGTAATTTTTCAGACCTTTTCTATACGCATCAAGAAATATGACCGAAGAATGAAAACCATTCATGCAAGCATGATCGCCAAACAGGACAGGAAACGTTGGCATCCATCCGCTCTGTTTGTACATGCGAACGTATGACTGTAGCATGTCTTCTTCCTGCGCAGGATGAAGTATCATGCGCAAAGGATGCAATGCAAGATAAGTGTCCCATGACCAATCATCCACATAAAACGGACGCGGATCTTTGTTGATCTGTTTGTTGTAGCCGCTATAGTAGAAAGAATCTTCGCTAATATCTACCATACGCTCGTGCGTTCTGTATAGTGCAGTATAGAAAGAACGTTTTTGCGCTTCAGTTCCCCCCTCCACCTGTATTTGAGACGCGATGGAAGCCCATGCCTTTTCAGCATTTTTTTTTACTGCTGAAAAGTCTTTGCCTTTTATTTCTCTATCAAAATTTTTTCTGGCCTGTTCAGCACTTACAAAACTGATAGCATATTTAAGTTCGACAGCATTAATACCCGCAGGAAAACTGATATAAGCCTTTGCAAATTTTCCTGAAACGTCTGTTCCATTTTTTAACTGGCCGTTGTCTACAATACCCGTTGTTCCCTTTGAATTAAATACGCCATATACGTAAACTTTTATATCATCATGGTAGGTCTCTACACCCTCAATTTCATTACCGGCAATAAATTTCCATGTTGATTCTCCATTGTTATAATTGGTGAACAAGAGATTTCCCGGTGTATTCTTTGGAAAAGAAAAACGATAAAAGCCTGTTTTCTTACCCGGCGTAAATTCTACAGTAATTTCATCATTCAACAGGTAAGTGGAATAATACCATGGGCGTGTTATCTCCAGGTTATGATCATAGGGCATGCGTTGTCTCCATTGATCTACAAATGGAACGCCAATTGATGGCTTAATTGAAAAAACTTCTCCCAGTCTATGTGATACAATGGTTAAAGGAAAGCTTGAGATCTGATCATCCAAATAATCTTTTCGCATGGGATACATGCGTATTACCTGATTGGGTATTTGAACTGTTGGGCGGGTTGGTTCAAGCAATTGCCCAATATTACCAATAGTTGGATCAATATACTTAAGGTTGTCTGCACCTGTAAACGTTTGCGTTGGTGATTGTGAAAAAAGAGACGATTGCAACAGCAAACCAAACAAATACAGGCATGATATTTTTTTCATGACAATCATTTTAATAATAATGTATCAACATTAAAATTAGCTGAATAAAATTTTAGCAATAAACCGAAGATTATGTAGCCTGATTTAAGACAGCCAAAAGGAATGCTTGATAATTTTGAATTTTGACTTTTTACTTAGTACTGGTAATATTTCTTTAATACACAAAGCAATGCCTGGTGCTTTCGCACCGGCATTACTTTGATCGTATAAATTAATATCCGTCATTCTGTTTCCAGGAGGGGTTCAATGTCATCTCCGAGAAAGGAATGGGAGCAAGATATTTTTGACTCACATTTGTGCCACCAGGAATTTCGTTTTCTTTCTTATCCCTTGCGGCAATAACTTTTGGCAGCAGTTGTAATCGCACAATATCAAACCACCGCATACCAAATTCGCCTGCAAATTCGTATGCACGTTCGTATACTACTGAATCTCTGAACGCAGTTTGTGAAAGGCCCGGCGTTAATGGGTTTTCTCCTGCACGTTTTCTCACTTCATTAATTGCCGCATAACTCTCAGCTGTAGGCGCACCGCCAGCCATTGCTGATGCTTCTGCAAAGCCTAGCAACACCTGTGGATAACGAACAATGATGGTCTCCTTGTTTGTACTGGGCTGCATGGTTGCAATGGAATTATCTCCTTCACTTACACCATCTGCTGTTCCATTAGAGATTAAGCCTTGTCTGAATTTTTTGTAGTAAGGATGCTGAGCATGCGTTTTATCTGAATTCCATGGAACAAGTGTGTAAGTTGTGTTGTCTGCATTTCTCAGCTTTATTGTAGTGTAGAAAGTCAGGTCTGTTCTCTTACACACAGGTGCATTTTTATAAAAATTAATCTCAGGGTAAAAATCATCCCAGCCGCTGGATCCGTCCAGCGCCACTTCTTCTAACGGTACACTGGTTGAACCAAAGCTTCTGTTGGGCAGGTTTCCGGCAACACTGTATTGCAAAGCAAATATGCTTTCTGCATTGTTGTTGGTAGTGAACACCTGGTCGTAAGAGGTGTTGGTATTGTACACACCTGACTGCATTACTATCTTGGCTTCGGATGCAGCGAGTGCATAATTTTCCGTTTTGTTCAACGGCCATCCCGCCATTGTTAAATACACATCAGCCAACACTGCACTTGCAGCGTAACGGTTGGGCTTTCCCTGTACCTTATCTGTTCCGAGCATTGTTTTGGCCTGTTGCAAATCGCTGATAATTGCAGCATAGACAGAATCAACAGAACTTCTTGCCGGACGTGTAGACACATCTATTGATCCCAGTACGATTGGTAAAGGACCAAATGTTCTTACAAGATAATAATAACACAGGCCGCGAAGGAAATACGCCTGTCCTGCAGATTCATTCTTTTGCTGTTCTGTTGAATTTACTTTTGCATAGTTCTCAATAATGTTGTTCGCATTATAGATCGTTTGCCATGGGCCGTTCCACTCTGCAGGAAGACTGCTGTTGGTTGCACTACCTGTTAATTTGTCAAACTCACGAAAATCACCCTTATTCAAACCAGGGTCAGTTGTAAGATCATCGGATCCGAAGTATGATGTCATTTTACTTGTAAAGCCCCATGCGCCATCTCTTGCAAGTTGTATGTACATGCCTGATACTGCTGCATCAAGGTCACTTTGTGATTTGAAATAGGTGACCGGTGTAATGCTTGCCTTGGGATCCTCTTCCATGTATTTTTTGCATGCAGTTATCTGCAATGCGCAAACGGCCATTACAAAGAAAGTTAGTATGGAATATGTTGTTTTCATTTTTTATACTTTTTACTATTACCCTTATTTTATTTGACGTTTACAGAGGCGCACGATTACAATGACATTCTTACGCCGAATGTGTACGATTTAGGATTGGGAATAACGCCAAACTCCTGTCCCTGCGAAATCGCGTTGCCTGTAGGCTGTTGGTCAATCTCAGGATCATATCCTTTGTAAGGAGTCATCACCCAAAGGTTTTGTCCGCTTATATAAACTTCGAGGCTTGTCAAATGCAGGCTTCTTAAAACGCCTGGAGGCAGGTGATAGGAAAGGGAAATATTTTTCAGTTTTGTATAGCTTGAATTATATACGTAACGGCTGCTGTTGTTATAGTTGTGACTGGAGCCGCTCCATGCAGGATTGTTGGTTTCGTTATGTGGCGTCCATAAATTCTCCGGAACAGCTTCAATGGTTGTTGCATTCTTCATGTCGCCAAGACCGCCCCACAAATAAGCAAGTGTTTGAGAGAATACCTGGCTGCCTTGCTGGCCCTGGAACATAAAGGTCAAAGTAAAATCTTTGTAGCTTATGTCGTTTATGAAGCCATACGTGTAGCTGGGCGTTGCATTACCTAGCGGCATCCAGTCGTCGGCAGTGTATGCATGATCACCGTTTAAATCCTGGTACTTAGCATCACCGGGTTTCATTCCGAATTTAGATGCTTCTGTAGCTTCATCAGCTTTCCATGTGCCAAGGAATTTGTAGCCAATAAATTCACCCAGTGGCTGTCCGATCTTGATGACTGAGTTGAACGTGTTGTTACCACCTATTGCAAGTATATTATCCAATCCACCAAGATCGATCACCTTATTCCTGTTGATAGATACATTCAGGTTTGTGTTCCATCTTAGGTTTTTGGTGCTTATTGGTGTTCCTCCTATGCCAAACTCTATCCCTTTATTGGAAAGGCTTCCCACGTTTGCAGCATAGCTTCCGCCACCAAGGTATTGCGGCGCCTGGTTATTGTATAAGAGGTTAGTTACTTTGCTGCTATACGCATCAACTGTAAACGTTAAACGTCCTTTCAGGAAAGCAGCGTCAATCCCTGCATCGTAAGTTGCTTTATTTTCCCATCTTAATGAAGTAGATACCGGTGTGCCTAATGAAACTGCAACACTTGGTGTGCTGTTGCCGCCATTATAGTAGTAAGCATTTTGGCCGTTTCCACCGCCAATATTAATAACTGGTATGGTTGAGTAAGGCGCCACGGCCTGGTTACCTGTTTGGCCATATGTCGCACGGACCTTTAAGTCTGAAAAGAAATCAGACTTCTGCATAAAGTTTTCTTTCTTGACGTTCCATGCTACACCAATGGATGGGAACGTACTGTATTTCTGGGCAAGATGTGAAGATCCGTCAGTTCGAACGCTTGCAGACAACATATACTTGTCTTTATATGAATAGAACAAACGGCCCATATAAGAGATCAACGCGTCTGCGGTATACCCTGAGCTTGTGTTCTGAGTAGAACCAAGGCCGAGGTTGTAATAGCCCAGAGAATAAGTTGAAAGATTTTTTGCAGTTGCATTTACTGAAGTATTCTGTCCTGATGAAAATTCATACAGACCTGTTACTGTAATCGCATGATCGCCAAAGTTGTGTTTGTAGGTAAGATAGTTACTGGTTAAGAAACTCCTGAACCTGTTAGAGTTTACCTGTGCATTATCTGTCTTGCCGTCGTAGGCGCTGGTGCCCGGGCCGTCAACCCGCTGTCCGTAACCCATACCAAGTGAATACACGTTGGTTGAAGTAAAAGTCAGGTCATTCAGCATGCGATAGGTAATTACACCTGTACCTGAAAGATTGGTGTTAATGTTATCATGCGCCTGGCTTTCAGCCTGTGCTATCGGATTAAATTGGATTGAAGCATACTTGGAGTGTGTGATATAGTTGCCATTGGCATCACGAATAGGGGAGGTAGGATCCCATTCTACTGCCTGGTTAAACGGATCGCCAAGTCCTCCGCCATAATCATTATTGTGGCTCTGCGGAATGGTTGCCACCGCAATAACTTTCAGGTTGATCTTGTTGCTCACCTTAACATCAACATTTGATCTGAATGAAGTTCTCTTGTACCATTGGTTAAGAATAATACCAGGTTGATCAAGATAACCCATAGAAAAACGGTAGCGTGCAATATCTGTTCCGCCGGAAAGATCCAGCTGATAGTTCTGCACCCATGGTTCTGTATGCAAAGCTCTCTGCCAATCTGTGCCTTGTTTTGCTCCGCTTTTGAAATCGGCAAGTTCCTGGTCGGTAAATGCAGGCGCACTTCCCTGTGCTACAAACTGCGCATTTACCGAACGGGCAAAATCATAGGGCCCCATCAGGTCAAGCTCTTTTGGAATTTTGTTTTTCTGCACCCATGCGCCAAATCCAAGTTTCGGTTTTCCTGATGCGCCGGATTTTGTCGTGATCAGAACAACGCCATTAGAACCCCGTGAACCGTAAATTGCAGTGGACGCAGCATCTTTAAGAATTTCTATATTTTCAACGTCATTCACATTTACATCAGATCCGCCGCCAATGTCGCCATCAATAACATACAATGGTTCAGTAGAGCCGGTAATTGAATTCGCACCTCTTATCTTAACCTTAAGTCCTTGTCCGGGCTGGCCATTGGGACTGATTACCGCAACGCCTGGCGTGGTACCTTGTAATGCCTGCTCTATTCTAACCAAAGGACGTTTGGCGATTTCTCCGGCTTTCACTGTGCTGCTGGCACCAGTTACATCTTTTTTTCGTTGAACGCCGTAGCCTATAACAACAACATCATTCAACGCCTGCACATCCTGCTGCAATTGAATGGAAAGGCCCGAACGGTTCCTGACTGAATATTCCTGCGGGAGATAGCCAACAAAAGTTATTGTTAGCACGGGATTTACCTGGGTGCCGGTATTGATCTCGAAGTTCCCGGATTCATCCGACACGGTATTGACTGTGGTTCCCTTGAGTGTGACAGTGGCACCGGCGAGAGGTTTGTTCGCCTGGTCTGCTATTTTACCTGTCACAACTTTGCCCTGTGAATAACCAACAATAAAGCTGACTATCAACAACGGGAGCAATAGAATTTTTTTCATACACAAGCAATTGTTTTTTGGTTTGTAATGGGGCTAAAAGTAGATGTGAGGGTCTTAATAGGCCGGCTAATAAACGATTAATGAAAGGGTTAATAAATGTTTTTTTTGAAGATTTTCTGCTGTTAACCGCTTAATTAACCTTGTTAACCGGCTATAACGGGGGTGGATTTGCTAAATCAATCCTGATATGCAATACATGAATACTGGTTTTCAAGATGTGTTTGTAAATTTCCTCGCCTCAGTTTTTCCTAAAGCCCTATTTTCACGGAAATTTTTGATTGTTTTCGAGTTTTTTGGCGATTGTTTCCTGTTATAATGAAATATAGTGAGCTAAAAGACCTTTACTTTTATGGCTGCTTATGGCGAGATATATTTTTTGTACTCTGATCTTACTGGCTTTAAAGTTGAGCTGTTTTGGACAGTCTTATGGATTGTTGTTCAACAGTCACGAAGTTGTATTGGAAAAAAGGACCTCACTCGACGTTTCGCCCGGAGATTCAATATGTCTTGATAAGAATTTTCAACTGGAATTCCAGTTTAATTTCATACCCAATCACGCCATTTATTTCGGTTATATCTTCCGCCTTATCAGCAACAACAGCCAGAATGTTGATCTGATATACGATCAGCCTTCCTCTTCTTTCCGGTTAATTGCCGGTGAAAATTTTGCGGGGATCACTTTTACCATTGACAGCTTGTTGCTATATAAAAAGTGGAACAAGATTGCCATGAATTTTGACCGGGAAAAGCATATACTGCAATGTTCGGTCAACAATAAAACAGTTGGTAGTGGTAAGCTTCCTCAGTTGGGGAGCTGTTTTAAATTCCTGTGGGGAGCCAATGATTATCTGAAATTCAAAACGCGGGATATTCCGCCGATGCAGGTAAAAGATATTCGGATCTCCGAAAACAATACACAAAAATACTTCTGGCCATTGGACGAAACTTCGGGGGACATCTGTTATGATAAGATCAATCACAAAGCCGCCACCGTCAAGAATCCTGTATGGATAAAACCACGCTACCAGCGTTGGGAAAATGCAGGCTCATTAACTATGAATGGTTATGCCGGCGTCGCTTACGACGCAAAAACGGATAAACTTTATATAACAGGTTCCGATTCTGTGTACACTTACTCATTCAAAAGTGGAATACAAATTGACGGTTCGGCGAGCAAGCACCAGAATTTCCTCGTTGGTCACCAGGAAATTTATGATACTTTAAATAACCGGTTGCTTGATGTTTACCTCGATTCTCAGAAAGTGACCTCCTATGATTTTAACGGACAGCACTGGAGTGCCAATTTTCCATCGGGACATGTGGCGATCACCCGGTACTGGCACGCCAATAAATTTATATCGCCTGCTGATAGCTCGTTGTACATGATTGGCGGGTATGGCTATCTCAGATATAAAAACCTCGTAAAAAAATATGATTTCAATACAAAGCAGTGGGACAGTATAGTGCCGGGCGGTGATTATTTTACACCGAGGTATCTCGCAGCGCTTGGAACAGATGCGGCTGGGAAACACGCCTATATAATAGGAGGATATGGCAGCCAGACCGGTGATCAAATGCTTGATCCTAAATATTACTATGATTTTTTCAGATTTGATGTGCGCGATAAATCGTTTAAAAAGCTATATACATTCAAGCCTTCCGGTGAACCCTTCACTTTTGCGAATAGCCTTGTGATTGATGAGGAGACGAATAGTTACTATGGCCTGCTATTTCCCAACGACAGTTTTAATTCAAAACTTCAACTGCTGCGCGGCTCGCTAAAAGATTCGAGCTTTACTATATTAGGTACATCCATTCCATATAGTTTTCACGATGTACAATCGTTTGCAGATCTGTACTATTCTCCTGTTAATAACAGGCTGATCGCGGTGACAATGTTCTATACACCCGAAGATGTGAAAGAGCAACGTACGGAAGTAAAGATCTATACGTTAAATTTTCCGCCTGAACCATTGGATGCTGTAGAATTACAGAATGCTGCAAAGGGTAGTTCCAAATGGATCTGGATATTGGCAGGAGCTTTGATTATTGCACTTGGGTTAATAGCAATCCTGAAACGTAGACGCGTAACAACCCAACCGCAAGCTCAAAACACAGATACGCCGCCCGTTGTTACCCGGGAAGAAACACTGCCGGCAATTAGCCTGCCACAGGGGCAAAGTCATAACGGAAAAAAAATTACCTCAACTATTTATCTGTTCGGGCAATTCCAGGTTTTTGATAAAGAAGGAAATGATGTTACAAAATTGTTCACACCTTTGTTGAAAGAGCTTTTCCTCATCATATCAATATATACCATTCACAATGGAAGAGGTATCTCATCACAGGGATTAAATGAAATACTTTGGTATGATAAATCCATCAAGGATGCAAAAAACAACCGTTCTGTAAATATTGCGAAACTGAAAGGGATACTTGAGAAAATTGGTGACTGTGTAATCAATAAGGAATCGGGTTACTGGCAGATTCAAAACGATAATAAAACTGTCCATATAGATTATGAACAGTATGCTGCGCTGCTCCAAAATACATCGTTGCCTCCAAAAGAGTATATGGCACTTGTGAGCGACATCATAAAACGAGGTTCATTCCTGTCGCAAACAGAATATAACTGGCTGGATAATATTAAGTCAGATATCTCTAACTCTGTTATTGATATTTGTGTTGGCTTTATTAAGACACAGGATATTTCCAAAGAGCCTGAATTTATTATTGAAGTAACCAACTACATTTTCCATTTTGATCAGCTGAATGAAGATGCGCTGATCTATAAATGCAAGTGCTTTATCCAACTAAAACGTCATACGCTGGCCAACAACAGTTACCTGAAATTTATTAAGGATTATAAGGATATTTATGGAGAAGATTTTAGTAAGTCGTTTCATGATGTAATTGCGTAGAGAAAGTCAAAATTCAAAAGTCAAAATTCAAAAAAATCCTCACCGGATGTGCAGAGTAAATGTATTTGCGATTACCTTTCCGGGTGATCTCTGTGTAACTCTGTTAGTTCTCCGTGGCACTCTGTGTAACTGTATTTCTCCTTGAGTGTTTACTTTTGAATTTTGACTTCTTAATCCGGCTCAAACAGCGAAGTTCTCTCCACAAATTCCGGTTGTGTTGTTTTATCGAAAACATAATTTTCAATAACCAGGTAATCCATTTCGGTTCGCATAAAACAACGGTAAGCATCAATGGGAGTGCATACAATTGGCTCGCCGCGAACATTGAATGAAGTATTGATCAGCATACTACAGCCAGTCAGCTTTTTAAAATCATGGATCAGTTGCCAGAATTTTGGATTGCTGGTTTTATCTACCGTTTGTACGCGCGCGGAAAAATCAAGATGAGTAATAGCAGGAACATCCGATCGTAAAGAATTTAATCTTGCGTACATATCTGTTTGTTCGTCAAATGACACCAACGGCTTACGCAGATGCTCCTTTAAGTAAGCAACAAAAAGCATGTAAGGCGATGGAAATGCATTTTCGAAATAACATGAAGCATCCTCGGCCAAAACGCTTGGTGCAAAAGGTCTGAAACCCTCGCGTGATTTTATTTTCAGGTTCAACTGTTTTTGCATGGCCGGATTTCTCGGGTCGGCGAGAATACTCCTGTTGCCAAGTGCGCGCGGCCCGAATTCCATTCTCCCCTGGAACCATCCAACAACTTTGCCATCAGCTATTTTTTTACTAATTGCGGAAGTAAGTTGTTCGAAAGAATCATAGCGTTCTGCAGTCGCACCATACTTATGCATTATGCGGCTGATATTTGCAACATCAAATTGAGGCCCGAGATACGCAGCCTGCATCTTGTCAGTAGAAATATATTTTCTTTCTTCATTCGCCCAGATGTGCCATGCAGCAAACGCTGCTCCTAAAGCTCCGCCAGCATCACCCGCTGCCGGCTGGATCCAGACATTTTCGAATATCTTTTCATTTACAAGTTTACTGTTGGATACACAGTTAAGTGCAACACCACCGGCCATTACCAGGTTTTTACTTCCGGTGATCTCTTTCGCCGTACGTGCTAATCTTATTATAATCTCCTCAAGGGCTTGCTGAGCTGCAAGTGCCAGGTTCATGTGAGATTGATTCAATGCGGCTTCCGGTGCTCGTCTTGCTAAACGCAGAGCGGACTCCCATTTGGCATCATTTGTCATGGTTAGCCCCGCTGCATAATTGAAGTAATCCATATTAAGAATAACGGAGCCATCTTGACGCAGGTCGACAATCTCCTCAAAAATTTTTTTCTTAAAGTTTTCCGTTTCCAGTGATGCCGCATTACCGTAAGGGGCGAGTCCCATTAATTTATACTCACCGCTGTTCACCTTAAAACCAAGGTAGTAGGTGAATGCTGAATACAACAAACCTATTGAATGAGGAAATTGCAGCTCACGCAGTATTTTAATGGATTTTCCACTGCCATGGGAAATTGTTGTTGTTGCCCATTCTCCCACACCGTCAATCGTAAGAATCGCAGCATCTTCAAACGGAGACGGATAAAAGGCACTGGCGGCATGCGATAAATGATGTTCTGGAAACAGAACCGGCACTTTGTTGCTGATCTGCTTTAATTCTTTTCGTAACGCTTTTTTTATGAATAATTTTTCTTTGATCCAAACCCGCATTGCTTTAAGAAAGCTTGAAAGTCCTTTCGGCGCAAATGCATGGTATGTTTCAAGTAATCGTTCAAATTTCAGCAACGGCTTGTCATAGAAAGCAATTGCGTATAAATCTTCCGCAACAAGTCCAGCCTCTTGCAACACATATTCAACAGCATTTTTGGGGAAGGAAGCATCATGTTTGATGCGTGTAAAACGTTCTTCCTGGGCTGCGGCAATTATTTCTCCATCAACAATCAATGCCGCTGCACTATCATGATAAAATGCCGAAATGCCAAGTATCGCTTTTCCCAATTCTTTAAAATAATGTGTAAATAAATGGAGCCAGGGCAGGCACGCTTGTCATGACAGTTAAAACTGCGAGTAAAAGAAGAATAATGAATAATGGCAACAGCCAGAATTTCTTCCTTGTTCTCAAAAAGTATAAAAGCTCCTTTACAAATTCCATAACGCAAGCTTAAAATGTATGCTGAAAGTTAATAAATATTGCAGCAATTGTTTTTTTGATTTGAACACTCATTTAATTAGTCTAAAAAGTATGTTCAAAGTCTTTGGCTGAATAAGCATGATCTCTTGTTAACATTACAGAGTCTCCACTTTTCTTAAACGCCTTTATTTTCATGCCGTCTGCTCCACGTAATTTCCGGATCAGGCCAACAGGTGTTACTACAAGAAAATAAATAATGGTCAATATAACCTGCGAGCTGATGCTGCTTAATATTTTAGCCAGTCCAAACCAAATAACCGTAAACGGATAAAATGCTAATGGAACAATAAGCGAGACAAGACAGAGCAGCATGATGACTATTACATAACCATTTTGTTTGTTGAATAAAGCCAGCATCGCCATAACGAGTATGGCAACAACGCCGAACTCAATACACTGTTTTTTTGTGACAGGTTCGAATATTTTCTTAATGGATTTCATGATGTGTCTGCACGTTTTGGAGTTGTGAAAGTAACAATAAGGCGTCTTTATTTTTACTATCGGCCCGCAAAACTTTCTCCACGTATTTTGATGCCACATCTTTATTGCCCATTTTATAGTAATTACCGGCAATTTGATTTAACGCTTCGACATTTACGGAATCGCGGTTAAATTTATTCTGGAGACCGATAATATCTGTCGCGAGATTTTTGATGGGCATAAGTGCATTGCCGCCACCGTTGCGTATTGCAAAATCAAGATATGGGATTGCTTCTGCGGGCCTGTCCTGTTTAAAATATAAAACAAACAGGTAGCGGGCTTTGTCCACTGTAGGCGACAACGCAAACGACCGTTTAAAATAATAGGCTGCAGCAGCTTCGTCATTTAACTGCCCGCACAAATTTGCGGTGCTGGTGTAATACAATTCTTCAGTTGGATGTTCAAGCACCTGGCCTTCCATAACAAGCCTGGCTTTTGCCAGGTCCTTGATTTGTATGTAGTGTTCGTACAATTTTTCATTTGCATCAGGCCAGGTCAGCGTGTTGCCGGCGACATCATATGCAAGTCTTTCTTCAAAAGTTTTAACGGGTAATGAGTCACCGGTTGCTGTACTATTCAGCACTTCTGTGCCTTTAAAGGGCCAGGTTCTTTTTAAATGTTCAATTTTATAAAGCCCGGCTAAAGAATCTACCTGGCTTACCGGCATCGACTGTAATAACTGATCGAAGCTGATTTCGTTTTGCTGTTGAACGGTGATGAATCTTTGTTTTTTCATCACTTCATAGAGTGCATCAGATAACAATGCATAACCACGAAGATTGGGGTGCACATGTTCCAGCACAAACTCATTTCCAATTATATTGCCTTGCGATCTGTTCTTAAAAGCAGCCTGTGCATCTACGAGGAATGTATTCGGATGTTTCTTACACAATTGCCTGATGATATTGTTTATTTGCTGTGGTGCTCTGAATCGCAATGCATCCAGGTCGGTTGCTTTGTTGAAATTAGCGCCAGCCGTATTGAAGTTTTGTTGTTGATAGGCAAGTCTTCCGAGAAAAAATGAACAGTCGGCATTACCAGGAAACAATTTGGCAGCCTGGCTGAAGGATGCGAACGCAACAGCAGAATCATTCTTTTCAAATGCTTTCAAGCCGTCATTAAACAGTTGTTGAAAAGCCGGAAGTTTAAGGCTGTCAGGCGTAATGCTGATAAATGGTTTCATGTCTTTTTCGTTGCTGACCAACGTGCTGATGAATACCGGGATGTTGTGCTGGTTCAACACATCCAGCGTTGCATCCATATTGGTTTCAAATTGCTTTATTCCGCGGGTATAAAGTGCAGATCCATAGGGGATCTGCTGATCAGCAACCATGAATTCCATGCGGGTTTTACGCGCAGGAATATCCTTGCTTTTAAAAGTGCCGGCTAATTTTTCATACGTATTGGTAAAAAGTTGTACAACTTTTAAGGACCGTAGTGCAAGTGTTAAGTAAACAAGCAACGGTGAGCCGCCGGCCTTGTCAGTGGAGCCAACTCCCAATGCGCCATAGTATTCATTATGGCCTGAGTAGATCAATACAGCATCGGGTTGATAGTTTACAAGCTCTTTCGCAAAGCCAAGCACCGTATATGAGTTGACAGCGGTTAATGAGAGATTGATGATCTCGAAATTCTTTTCAGGAAAGCTGCGCATCAAGCGGTATTGCAGCCAACGGTGGAATGAGCCATTGTGAAAATAGGGATAGCCAATGGTTGTGGATTCACCCAGCACAAAAATGCGCATGGTATTTTCATCTTTTTCTTTCTTAAACGGTTCGATATTGCCTGTGGTGGCAATTGTCTGGTTGCTGAAATATCTTTTAGAAGCTTCCGGATTTAAAACAAGGTAATTGTTATCAGCTTTGTACTCAATAAACAGATCCGGATTATAGCCATAACCAGCCAGCCGCAGTATAAGCTCTAACACCATTAAAATAAGAAATGGCATTAGTATGCCGATGGCTTTAAACGCTATCAATTTCTTTCGGGAAATATTTTTTTTATTAGTATGGTTATTGTTATGCATGCAAGCAACCGGTTATTATTGTGTTATTTAAGTACGGTATTATAAACTCTGTGTCTTCTTTTGTCTTTTCTCTGTGTAACAAAAAATACAGTTACACAGAGAGCCACGGAGAAGACACAGAGTTACACAGAGTGTCTATTATTTGCACATCTGCACATTCGCACATTCACTCATTTACATCATTTTACCGCAGACTGCTTCCTTTCCGGCAGCGCAAAGTTTAGCGGAATTTCTCCCCGCAAAGTTTTCGCTGCCTGACCTGTAAGCCAGAGATACTGGTCAGAAGGTTTACCATCCATCGATAAAAATGAAACAGTGCCACCTTTTGTCACCGGTGGTGCATCTGTACATTTAAAGATGGCCGTACCTTCATTCACCTCGTCAAACATGGCGACATACAGGCTTTTAGCGCCTGTTTTTATTGCTGTTGTAATTAATTGCCAGTAGAAGCGTCCGCCCTGGCGTGGGATGCTGCCAACAGGTTTTATATCATCGGGAAAGGCATGGACACTCAGGTTATGCCAGCTAAAACCGGGATATACACACGGCACATAGTCGATATTGTTTTGCCTGCACCATTTCATGTCATCGGACATTACGTCCCGATAACGATCCATATCATTGTGCAGGAGCGGAGAGAACCTTTGCACAGCCCAGGGCATGATCATATCGGCCTGCTTAATCAGTTCATGCAGGTAAGCATCGTGTACGCAATCTGAGTTCAGATCCCTCCAAAAGGTCGGCACACCGAGCATAACAGTGCAATTGCCATATACCGGGTCATTTTTCAGAAAGCTGATGAGCCTTTCCAAACCAATATTTCTGATGTCGTAAGGGCGATCAGGAAAGCCAACACCCCATATAACGACCACCGGCTTGCCGCGATGGTGCAGGTATGTTTTCTCGCCTGGCTGGTTGGTGACTTTTAACTGGTCAACCAGGTATTTCCAGTCCTCGATAATAGCTGAGCAATCCTCTCCACTTCCCTTTAAGCCGGAAAGGTCATACATAACAGCAATGGCTCTTTTGTACTTAGAGGCTGCATCAAGTGCATATTTGAGTATCGTAGTTGATTCCTTTTTGCCCTCGCCTTCTTTTGTACTATTGAAAAAGCGCTGCATAAATACGCCGTCAACACCATATTGCTGCATCCATTTAAAATGGAGGTCTACGGTGCTTTGGTCCAATGAGCTGAAGAAACGGGCTTTTTTGCCGTCGGCCAGCACAAAGGGTGTTTCATATGTTTTTTCGTATTCGCTAACATCCGGCCATGCATCAATTCCGGATCTGTTTTCATCGCCATAGACAAAACGCTTGCCCATGCTTCCGTCACCTTGTGCCCGGAACCAACCCTGGTAGCCTGCCATTACGAGTCCATCGTAAGTTGGATACAAAGTGGAGGAACTGTGTTTGCTTTGCGCCGATGAAATTGCGGAAATAACTAAAAGTAAAAGACAACTGAAGAATGTTTTGTAACCATTAAAGCTCATAGCAGATCGTTTTAAACAGCCGTCCCGGAAAAAGTGTTAGCCGGAATTGACTAAAGCGTGGGACAAGCAATCAGGTTGTAAAACTAATTTTTGGCCTTAACGGAAGGGTTAATGAAAGAATTAATAAGCGGTTAATGGCGAAAAATGTTGAAAATAAAGAGGAAAAAGAAAGAAGAAGTATGGTTTTTGGAGGATGTTTAAACAACTGTATGTTTTTTTAAACCACAGAGTGAAAGGAGTTTGAGCACAGAGTTTCACCGTTTTTTTGCCACTGAAGCACAGAAGCACTGAGTTTGTTGCGGGATGTTTCTCGAGTTTCTTTCCGTGTCCTCTGTGAAAAAAAACTCT
The DNA here is from genome assembly GCA_030345135.1 of Chitinophagaceae bacterium DXS. Classification (GTDB taxonomy): domain Bacteria; phylum Bacteroidota; class Bacteroidia; order Chitinophagales; family Chitinophagaceae; genus Danxiaibacter; species Danxiaibacter flavus. The sequence goes on along the minus strand of CP128386.1, from coordinate 3,083,417 downwards.
GTGGTTTCTGTGGTAAAAAAGAGCTTCTGAAAGTTGTTTAGCAACTACATTTTTTTAAACCACAGAGTGAAGGGAGTTTGAGGCACAGAGTTTCACGGTTTTTTGCCACTGAAGCACAGAAGCAGTTTCTTTCCGTGTCTTTTGTGAAAAAAACTCTGTGGTTTCTATGGTAAAAAAGAGCTTCTGAAAGTTGTTTAGCAACTACATTTTTTTTTAACCACAGAGTGAAAGGAGTTTGAGCACAGAGTTTCACGGTTTTTTGCCACTGAGGCACAGAAGCACTGAGTTTGTTGTGGGATGGTTTCTTGAGTTTCTTTCCGTGTCCTCTGTGAAAAAAAACTCTGTGGTTTCTGTGGTAAAAAAGAGCTTCTGAAAGTTGTTTAGCAACTACATTTTTTTTAACCACAGAGTGAAGGGAATTTGATGCACAGAGTTTCACCGTTTTTTGCCACCAAAGCACAGAAGCAGTTTCTTCCGTGTCTCTGTGAAAAAAAACTCTGTGGTTTCTGTCGTAAAAAGAATGAAATAGTTTTTTTTCACAGAGACCTGCCCTCCATTTTCAATTATCCCCGCCTGAATGACGTCAGTTGGGCAGGAATTTTCCATTGTCACTTATTTAACCAACATTTCCATCAACCTGTCATCTCTCTTATACACATCATCCCTGAAATTTACCATGCCGTTCGCATCCATAAAACAGGTGAAATAACCAATGTAAACCGGGATCTTTTTTTTCAGCGTTACATATTTTTCAGTGCCTGCATTCATTGCTTTATCAATTTTTTCAGGCGTCCATGATGAATCATAACGGAGCAGGCGGATAGCGAGTTGTCGCGGTTCGCTCACGCGGACGCATCCATGACTGAACGCTCTCTTATCTTCTCCAAATAACGATTTTGACGGAGTATCGTGAAGGTAAATGTTATTGGCATTGGGAAAAAGGAATTTAACCAGTCCCAAAGAATTGTTTTTTCCCGGCTTTTGTCTTACGTTGCCACCGTTCCATTCCATCCTGTGGTTGGCAAGGTAATTGGAATTGCGTTTCATGCCCGGCAAAATTTCTTTCCTGATAATGCTTGGCGGCACATACCAGTAAGGGCTGAATACTACGTATTGCATCATGCCACTAAAGATCACTGTTTTATTCATAGGCGTGCCTACAACTACGTTGCAGCCCCAGGCTATCTTTTTGTCTTCATAGTAGCTAAGTGTAAATGCAGGTATGTTCACTAAAATAAATTCATCCGAAATACTGTCCGCCGGAATCCAGCGAAGACGCTCCATGTTAACTATGATCTGCTCAATTCTTTTAGTAACTGGCACGTTCATTTCTTTTATCAGGCTGTTGTCGATAACTGCACTCTTTTTTAATCCGTGCGTTACCCTGAATTTATTTACTGCGGTGGCAAGAGCTGTATCAAATTTATTTCCCCCAGGTAGTGCGCCTGCATATCCATATAAAGTTAATTGCTGCCTGATGAGTGTTATTGTAGTTGATGTGTCATTAAGTTTTAATGTGGCCGGCTTTTTCAGTGATGGTATGGTAACCGCTGCATTTTGTTTTTCAATATCACGGTAACGTTGTAATGCATCTTTTAAACCGCGGTACTGTACAATAACTATATTGTTCGTATCAGGGGTCATAGCACCAGCTGTAAGATTCTTTTCAAGCAGTTCCGGGTAAGAGAGCTTTTTGCGCGGTAAATACCAGTTTAAGTTCTCCGCCTGGTTATTCAGCTTTCCTCCCCAAATGTTCTTTGCATAATTAAAATATTGTGCGGTGAGCATCAGCTCTGTTGTAATATCCGGAGCGCTGTCGTTTTTCAAACCCGAAGTATCATTATAGTGAATGAGCTTTAAGAAATCTTCTTTATAAGGAATAGTGTCAGTGATGCCATCCTCATCCGTTTTCATTAACCGGCCGATCAGAATGTTGGAAAGCTCGGACAACCCTTTCTTGTCATACCATACATAGTTGTAATGATTGGACGAATAGAATTTATAAATGTCCGGCGTGAACTCTTTGAATAAGGGCCTGCCTGCCACAAACCCACTTATACGTGTACTGTCAAGCGGAATTCCGGATGCCGGATTGAAATTCCCAATGATAAGAGAATCTGTATGTGTCGTTTTTGCTTTTGGATGTTGTTGCTGTTTGTTACTTGTTTGCCCATTACAACTTATGAAAATGAGTATGGTTACCACTTTAATGAATTGGCTTGCAGTAAAGTTGGTTATACGAGATGAAACGTTTTTCATTGAAAGCTTTTTCCGGTAAAAAGGCCGCGAATATTCTGCTTGTCAGCCCTAATGCAATTAAATAAATCTGGTTTTAAAAATAGCAAAGAATAATTGAAAGCAAAATCGCAAGTGTATAATGCAATTGAAAAATAATATCTGCTATGAATTTAGATTGATCAGTCCGGTACTTTGCTATTGCAGCTTTTCAATCAGTTCATCTATCAAAGGTTTTTGACCTTCAATAATCTTTTGCCTGGCTTCGTCAATCGAAAACCATCCGGCCTTATCAATTTCGGGGAACTCAGCTTTCTTCCCCGAATGCGGAGGCCATTCCATCTCAAACAGATTGCTCTTAATGGCCGCGGGATCGATGTCATATTCAAGTGCCCACGCAAAAACCTGTTTTCCACTTTTTTGTTTAACAGGTAACAGTTCAATAAATGCGCCGTCTATCCGGATCCCTGTTTCTTCAAAAGCTTCACGCTTAGCGGCTTCTAATGGAGACTCGCTATCATCAAATTCGCCTTTGGGAATGCTCCATGAACCAAGATCTTTCTTTGCCCAAAAAGGCCCTCCGGGATGCAATAATAGTACCTGTAACTCATCCGACGCAAACCTGTAACAAAGTAATCCTGCACTTTTACGGGACATAAAATTTTTGTTTAATCGTTTTAATGAAGGCTGTGATATCTCTTGTCTATGTAATTGATCTACAAAATCAAAGGTTGTTGCAAACTGTTTAATAACTACAAAATTGCCATTAAAAAGACGTTGATTTGTTCAAATTTTTGTAAACTAACTGAACAAACTAACCAAAGATTTGTAGTTTTTGTATAAATCATTTTTTTTATACCAGTTTTTTGCTAACCGTTATGCCAAAAATTAACTGACAACGGACATCTTTAAAAATTAGTGGGCTCAACGTGTTAAGCTTCCAAAGTCCTGCCCTCGGTAAAGAAATCAAAAACATAATAACCCGGAAAACGGGTACCCCTTACTACAGCAAACATGGAACCATTTTGCAGCAGAATGCAGAGCGCGTTCCCTATGATGATATTGTAAATACATATATCATAATAGTATGTTGCCAACCTTAAAGACATTAAAAAAGATCACCTGCCTGATAACTGTGGTTTGTGTGTTTAGTTTGCGCGAATTGCACGCGCAGTTCACCATAAGCGAAACATTTACGGGTACTGTAGTTACGCCGGATATTATTTTGGGTGACACAGCATTTCTCACAGCCGAGCGGGGCATTGATCCTCCGGGCCAGGGCTGGTTAAGATTAACTGATGACCAGCCAAACCAGCTGGGCTATGCATATTTAAATCAACGCTTTCCTTCGTCGCTGGGTGTGTTAATCGATTTTGAATATTCTGACTGGTCGAGTGAGTTACCGGACGGGGATGGGTTTTCTGTTTTTTTATTTGATGCATCTTACGGACCCGGAACCTTCAAATTGGGGCCAAGTGGCGCAGCACTTGGCTATGCTGAAGTTGACGCTAACTCAAAACCTCCGGCAGCCTATACCATGGGCCCGGGATTAACCGGAGGCTATTTTGGTGTTGGTTTTGACGAACTTGGCAACTTTGCCGCCCAACTTAACACTGTTGATAATAGCGCCCCTGGCGCCAGGGCGAATGCTATAACACTTCGGGGGGCCTATAAGCGATCACACCCGCTACCTTACGGGAACTAATGCGGACCTGGGAGGAACAGCTTTAGCAGGAACGAAAATCAGTTACGGGACAGCCACAACATCACGGCCATCCCCTTCACAATTCTACCGGAAGGTCCGCATTCAAATGGTCCCCAAAGGTTCATCCTACACCTTTACGTTATTTATGCAGGTTTCACAAACCGGCCCTATGCAAAAAGTTATGGAATACAATGCCCTGCCCAAGCCGCCGGAATTTTTAAAGCTGGGATTTGCTGCATCAACAGGAACATTCATGGGAGTACATGGTATCAGAAATCTGCAAATTACCACACCAGGTGGTCTGCGTATACAAAAAAACGGACCGTTAACCGTTGCAAATGGTAGCAGGTTAAGCTACAATATCAACATATACAATGATGGTGCTTCAGCGCTTACCAATATACCGTTTACTGATACGCTTCCGGCAAATTTTCAATACGACTCAATTGGTTTTTCTAATGCCGGAACGACTGGCAATACATTTACAAAAGGAAGCACAACAATGGCCCAGGGCGTGCTGAAAAACAACACACTCACCTTACAACCCAACAGCTATGCTATTCTTACGGTTTATGGAAAAGCAAAGTTTACTGATAGCCTGGCCTTGCAGTTAAAGAATACCGCGATAGCGAAAGCACCATCAGGATTTACGGACCCTGATATAACCAATGATACGTCCCGTACCACTACCTTCCGGATTCCTATAGTGAAAGGGACCAGTAAAACCATTTGCAGTGGTACTTCAACGGATATAGCGCTTACCACAATGGCGAACGCGACGCTTACATGGACCGCCACGGTTACAGCAGGCAGTGCAACCGGCGCAACAAGCGGCAGCGCTGTTGCAAATGCAGCCGGTCAGTATACACTGCCCCAAACGCTTACAAATACAGGAACAGCACCCGCAACCGTATCGTACAAAATAACGCCATCGTATATCTATACAACCAATGATGGTGGTCAGATAGTTGCAACCGGACCTGATTCAACAGTTATTGTGACGGTAAATCCGTTTATAACCAATATTCCTATCAATTCCGCAGATGTTGTTGTGTGTAATAATGTAAGCGCTACATTAACCGCAACAAGTACGGTCGGAAATCCTGTGTATAAATGGTATTCAAATAGTGGTCTAACCACGCTGTTAGCAACCGGGCCAACCTATACAACTCCAAAACTTACCGGAAGTACGTCCTATTATGTAACTGTTCAAAACGCCTTTACATGCGAGAATAAGCCAGGAACAGCAAAACGGGTAGACGTAACTATCAGCGGTACATGTGGAAGCGATGTGCCGTCTGGTTGTTCGGCAAACGGGTCGTTGTTGATCAAGAATGATTTTGGCGGAAATAACGCGTCCGATCCAAACTACAGCAGCACACGCTTGCCCAATGGAACTACTACTTACACATTTGCTTCGGGGGCCGCTAATTTTCCACCCCAAACAAATCAATACTCACTTACAAAGAATCCTAACGGGAATGGCTTTGCCCAATGGTATACAAACCTCACAGACCATACCGGCAGCGGCTATATGGCTGTTTTTAATGCAGATCTTCAACCCGGAACATTTTTCACCGATACATTGAGAAACCTTTGTCCCGGAACCCAGCTGTTTTTTTCAGCATGGGCCATTAGCTTATTTAGAAACGCAACCGGAGGCATTAATCCAAACCTGACTTTTGCATTAACCAATCCCGTTACCGGAGACACTGTGTCGAAATTCTTTGCCGGGGACATCATTAACGGAGATAAAGTATGGCGGCAATACGGCATGAACTTTACCGTTCCCGCCGGACTTTCATCCATTGCATTAAGTATTAAGAATAACGCCCCCGGGGGCACCGGAAATGACGTGGCTTTAGATGATATTACTGTATATGCCTGTACTCCACCTGTAACGGTTACAGGTTTAAAAAGCGGAGGCATTTATTGCCAGGGAGAAAACCTGAATCTGGTAGCTGCTTATACAGACGATGGTACATTAGGAGCAGGATATGTGTACCAATGGTTCTATAGTACTTCAGGAGACCTGACGTCGTGGAATTCGTGGACGCCTGTAAACGGAGCCACAACCAACACATTAAGTATACCTTCGGCAGTTGGATATTACCGCGTAGTTGTGGGTAACCCTGCTAATATTGCGGCGCAGAAGTTTTATTGTTGCGCAGTTTCAAATGCCGTTCAGGTAACATCCGTAAATCCGGCGCCCACTGTTAATAACATTACCGGAACCGCTGCTACCTGCGTAGGGGACTCAACACAATTGAGCAATACCACAGCCGGCGGTACCTGGGCTTCCGCAAATGCTTCCATTGCTACTGTTGATAATACCGGAAAGGTTAAGGGGGTTGGCACAGGCACTGTAAACATAACTTACACAGTTGCTGTTGCCGGCGCTTGTTCAACTACAGTAAGCCTTGCGGTTACCGTTAGTCCGCGTGCAATAGTCAATCAGCCTGTTAATATCAACATCTGTAATGCATCTGCCGTAGCGCCAATAATTCTTTCAGGGTCACCGGCCGGGGTAACGTTTAGCTGGACCGGCGGGACCACAATAGGAATGCCCGATGGCACAGGTACAACCATACCTTCATTCACAGCTATAAATGCGGGAACAACGGCAATTGTTGCCAATATTACCGTTACGCCAATTGCAAACGGATGTAATGGTGTTGCGAAGGTATTTACAGTTACCGTGGATCCATCCGCTGCTACGCCAACCATCTCTCTTTCCAGGCCTGTGAGTGAACTGGGTTATCAGAAAGTTGTTACACTTACAGCAAATGCCGCGGGAGCAACTTCATACCAGTGGTATAAGAGTGGCGTGCTGATACCTGGTGCAACTGCGGCTACTTATACTATACCTTCATACTCGCATGCTGATACCGGAACTTACACCGTTGCTGCTTATAATAGTAAAGGATGTCAAAGCAATGCGCAGGGATCGGTGACACTGCCTGATGTAGAACGATTTGAAACGTGGAAGCTTGTAACAGATGCTAACGGAGATTTTAAACCACAGGCAAATGAAATACTGACCTATACGATCTATGTAAAGAATACCGGAACGGTACCCCTCACTAATGTACAAATCAAGGACACTATCCCTGGTCACACGACTTACCTTTCGGGAGGCATACACAATGTGACCGATAATACTGTAAGTTTTACAATTCCTGGGATCGCTCCGGGGGCTACTGAAAATGAGGTATTCACTGTGCAGATAGACCCGGATATAACCGGTGTAGATACGATTTACAACCAGGCGCTTGTTCAGACAGATACGACCAGCCATCTCACTGGATGTGCGGAAGACAGAACAAACGGTGAATGTCCGACAACCATTCCGACACAGCCCAATAAAGCATTCATCACATGGAAAGCAGTAACGGATACCGACGGAGATAATAAAGCCGCCGCCAATGAAATACTTACTTACACAATTCACATTAAAAATATTGGAAGTGTTAGCGTCGATAATGTTACGGTAACAGATATAGTTCCAGCGCACACTACGTTTATAACCGGAAGCGCGGGCAACGGCAATTATAACGGTGGCACAAATACCGTAACCTACTCCTGGCAAAACCTGAAAGTGGCACAGGATACAACTGTAAGTTTCCAGGTAAGAGTCGACAACAACATAACAGGCGTGCCATTAATCAGTAACCAGGGCACCATTACAGGAGATACAACCACACATAGCACCGGGTGCAGTGAATCTGAGGCCAATGGCAATTGCACTACCGATATACCCACCATTGGAACAAAGAGTTTTGACACATGGAAGACTGTTACTGCGGAAAATCCCGATGGTAAAGCACAGCCTGGTGAAAGGCTTATTTACACCATTCACGTTAAAAATACCGGTAGTGTTAACATAGCAAATATTAGTATAACCGATACTATTCCCGCTTATACAAGTTACGTGGCAGGCAGTGCAGGAAATGGTGTATATAACGCGACAGACAAAACCATTACATATAGCTGGACGAACCTGAAAGTAGGACAGGATACCACAGTCAGGTTTGCAGCAGATGTTGCAACAGATCTCACCGGCGCCGATTCAATTTCTAATCATGCCAGGGTAACGGGAGATACAATATCTCATCCTACAGGTTGCAGCGAAGCAACTGCGGCAGATAGTTGCAATACAAGTGTACCGGTTGATGCTGCGAAGAACTTTATAGCGTGGAAAACTGTATCAGACAGTAGCAACAATGGTCTGGCAGATGCAGGTGAGCTTATCACGTACACCATCCATGTAAAGAATACGGGTAACAGAAGTATCGACAGCGTTACAATAAAAGATACTATACCTTCACGAACAAGATTTGTTGACGGCAGTGCAGGAAACGGTATATACAATACATTAGACAGCAGTGTAAGCTTCCTTATCCGCAACCTTGGAGTGGGTATTGATACTGCTGTAAGTTTCGCTGTAAGGCTTGATAGTAATATCACTGGCGTTGATACAGTGAGGAACCGGGTATTTGTTACCGGTGACTCTGTATCTCATCCTACCGGTTGTAGCGAAGCAACGGCCAGTGATAGCTGCAATACGGACATTCCCGCTAATAAAATCAAAGATTTCTTTACATGGAAGACTGTTGCCGATAGTGATGGCGATGGAAAAGCATCCGCAGGCGACACGCTTACTTATACAGTACATGTAAAGAATACAGGGAATGTTGATATATTCAATTTAATACTTTCAGACACAATTCCTGAATACACCACCTTCATTCCAGGCCTTCTCGGCGGTAGTCACAATTCATTCAGGAATACGGTCAATTTTGTATGGAGTATCCTTCGTGTGGGGCAGGATACCAGCTTTAGCTTTAGAGTTAAGGTAGACGCGGATCTTACAGGAGTAGATTCTATTCGCAACAGAGGAATTATAAGTGCAGACACGTTAACGCGTTACACCGCTTGTAGCGAGGCCTCTGCAAAAGATAGTTGTACAACAACTATTCCTGTTCAGAAAACGAAAGCATTTATCACATGGAAGAGTGTTAGAGATGCCAGCGGGAACGGCCGTGCGGAGGCGAACGAGCTACTCACTTATTCTATTCATATTAAAAATACAGGAAGCATTATATTAACAGGAATAGTAGTACAGGATACATTGCCGCCGTATACAACGCTTGTTAATGGAGATGGAGGCATATACAACCCGGCTAACCGCGCCATCAACTTTACAATAACCAGGCTGCTGACAGGAAGAGATACATCCGTAAGTTTTGTTGTACGGGTAAACAATGATCTTACAGGAGCTGATACGGCGCTGTTTAACCAGGCTGTTGTGACCAGTGATACAGTGAGACACCCGACAGGATGCGCAGAAGCAACAGCAATCGATAGCTGCGTAACGGAAATACCGCTGACCCGCGTAAAAAGCTTTGACACGTGGAAGCTGCTGAGTGATGAAAGCGGGGATTTGAAAGCTACAGCCGGAGAAAAACTGACATATACCATCCACGTTAAAAATACAGGTAACGTTGCTATTAATAATGTCACTTTGGTTGATACCATTCCTTTACATACTACTTACCTGGCAGGAAGCGGCGGAATCTACAACGCTGTGTCCAATACGGTTTCATTTAGCTGGACTAACCTCAAAGTTGCGCAGGATACCACTGTTACATTTATAGTTACTGTAAATGCTGATATCACAAGTGTTGACACCATTCACAACCAGGCCAGCGTTACCGGTGATACCATTACACATGAAACCGGTTGTTCTGAAGCTACACCCAATGGCGCCTGCCCGACAGTTATGCCAACATATCAGGTGAAATCCTTCAAGACCTGGAAGTTGGTTGCAGATGCCAGCGGCGATGGCCTTGCACAAAGCGGGGAAGTGCTAACGTATACCATTTTTATTAAGAATACAGGAAATGTACTTATTAACAACATTACGATTCGTGATACAATGCCTGCATATACTTCATTCTTATCAGGAAATGGACTTTTTGACAGCGCATCAAAGAGTATCACATTTACGGGAGTTCATCTTGGTGTAGGTCGGGACACATCTTTTACATTTACTGTACGTGTGGCGGATGATCTCACAGGAGCACGTATTATAAGCAACGTAGCAAGGGTTAATGGGGATACACTTACATATAATACCGGTTGCAGTGAAGATAAAGCCAATGGGGTATGCAGGACGGATATTCCGGTTGACGCCATTAAAGATTTCAAAACATGGAAATTTGTATCCGATGCCAGTGGTAATGGACTACCGGGGGCTGATGAAATACTCACTTATACCATTCATGTTAAGAATACAGGCAATGTTATCCTGAATAATACTACGGTCAGAGATTCAATTCCTGCGCATACAACTTATGTTGCCAACAGCGGAGGAATATATGATATAGCAACAAACACCGTTATTTTCAGAATACTGAATCTGGGCGTTCATAAAGATACTTCCGTTCAGTTCCAGGTGAAGATTGATCATGACATCACAGCAGCCGACACAATACGCAATAAGGGTGTTGTGACCGGCGACACGGTAACACATCCAACAGGATGCAGTGAGTCCACTGCCAACAGTAATTGCGAAACAATTATACCGACTGATACTATTTATGCATTCAGCGCATGGAAAACTGTTGCTGATGCCGATGGCGATGGTTTCGGTCAACCAGGAGAAGATCTGACCTATTCGATACATGTGAGGAATACAGGTAACCTGGCATTGAGCAATTTGCTTGTTTATGACACTGTTCCGGTCAGAACAACATATGTTGCGGGCAGCGGCGGTGTTGTAAATGGCAACAGAGTTGAATTCGGTGGACTGAATATTGCAGTTGGAGATTCCGTATTGTTACAGTTTAAGGTACACATAACGGAAAACTCTACAGGACGGGATACAATAGCAAACATCGCCTATGTGCATGTTCCAAATAGTGGTCCGGACATCCCAACCTGTAACAGACCCGATGGATGTCCGCCTGAAACCGGCGACACTACATTTATTCCGGTTGCCGTTCAATCATACATCGCATGGAAGACAGTCAATGGCTTGTCCGCTGATGGATTTGCATCGGCAGGAGAACAATTGGTCTATAGAATAAATGTTCGAAATACTGGTAAAGTTGCTGTTACCGGTCTCCAGGTTTTTGACACTATACCACACTTGACCAGTTATGTGCCGGGAAGTGGAGGAACAATAAACGGATCAAGAGTTGAGTTCAATAATATAACTGTTCCGGTTGGCGCTACTTCGCAATTTGTATTTAACGTTCAGGTAGATTCGAGCGTTACAAACAAGGATTCGATTCGCAATATTGCATTCACAAATAATGGAAACGGAAATACACCAACCTGCACGAATCCGGATAATTGTGTTGGAGGTGATACAACAAAGATCCCGGTTGGACCGACCCAATTTACCGCATGGAAGATAGTTGCTGACGCTAACAATGATGGTAGCGCCCAGCCGGGAGAAGTATTGACGTACACAATTTACGTAAAGAACACCGGATCCGTAACCATTGCAGGTGTGCAGGTGTTTGACACCATACCTGCATACACCACATATGCGGGTGGAAGTAGTGGTATTTTGTCCGGTGGAAAAATATTCTTTAACAATATCACTATTCCTGTTGGAGATTCTGTGTCTGTTTCATTCAATGTTACAGTCGGAACAAACCTGCCTGCCAGTGTTACATCCATCAGAAATATCGGATATGTACATGAGCCGGGCACGCCTGATCAGCCAACATGTAATAATCCTGCAGGGTGTCCCAGCGGTGATAGTACTGAGATACAAGTTAAACCGCTTTCTTACATTGCATGGAAAACAGTTGCAGATGCCAATGGCGATGGTAGTGTTCAGGCGAACGAACAACTCACTTATTCCATTCATGTTAAAAATACAGGAAATGCAGTGTTGAATGGTCTGCTCATTTATGATACCATACCAATGTATACTACTTATGTAGCAGGTAGTGGTGGCGTTTTAAACGGATCAAGAGTTGAGTTCAGTAATATAAATGTAGCTATAGGAGATTCTGTGACAGTACAGTTTAAAGTAACGGCAGCAGCCAGTCTTATGAATATTCCGTCCATTAAGAATATTGCTTTTGTACATGACAATGGCGGTGGAGAAGACAAGCCGACCTGTACTGCTCCGGATGGTTGTATAGGTGGTGATACTACAATCATTCCAACCAAGGTATTTAATTACATAGCATGGAAAACAGTTGATGACGCCAGTGGCGATGGAAGCGCCCAGCCGGGAGAAGTACTTACTTATACGATTCATGTCAGAAACACAGATGTGGTTCCGTTATCCGGTTTGTTGATCTATGATACTATTCCGGTTCATACCACTTATGTAACAGGTAGCGGTGGTACACTTAACGGAGCAAGGGTTGACTTCAGCAACGTGAATATACCTGTTGGTGATTCTGCATTGTTGTCATTTAAGGTTACGGTAGGTACAGGTTTATCAGCAGATGTGCTTCATATCAGCAATATTGCCTTTATACACATCCCTGGCGATGGCGGTGATAAACCAACCTGCAATGATCCTTCGGGATGCATCAATGGAGATAGCACAATTATACCTGTTAAACGGCTTTCTTACATTGCGTGGAAAACTGTTACCGATGCCAATGGTGACGGTAGTGTTCAGGCAAATGAGCAACTTACTTATTCCATTCATGTCAGGAATACAGGTACAGCAGCATTAACCGGACTATTGATCTACGACACCATTCCGGCTTATACTAGCTATGTCACAGGCAGTGGCGGAGTCTTAAACGGACCGAGAGTTGAGTTCAGCAATATCAATATTGCTGTAGGTGATTCTGTTACTGTTCAGTTCAAAGTAACGGCAGCAGTGGATCTTATGAGTGTTCCGGCTATTAAGAATATTGCTTTTGTGCATGACAATGGCGGTGGTGAAGACAAGCCTACCTGTACTGCTCCGGATGGCTGTGTGGGTGGTGATACTACTGCTATACCGACCAAGGTATTTAATTACATAGCATGGAAAACAGTTGATGACGCCAGTGGCGATGGAAGCGCCCAGCCGGGAGAAGTACTTACTTACACCATCCATGTCAGGAACACAGATGTAGTACCGTTACAAAACCTGTTGATATATGATACTATTCCGGATCATACCACTTATGTAACAGGTAGTGGTGGTACACTTAACGGAGCAAGGGTTGACTTCAGCAACGTGAATATACCTGTTGGTGATTCTGCATTGTTGTCATTTAAGGTTACGGTAGGTACAGGCTTATCAGCAGATGTGCTTCATATCAGCAATATTGCCTTTATACACATCCCTGGTGATGGCGGTGATAAACCAACCTGCAATGATCCTTCGGGATGCATCAATGGAGACAGTACAATTATTCCTGTTAAACCACTTTCTTTCATTGCATGGAAAACTGTTGCCGATGCCAATGGCAACGGTAGTGTTCAGGCGAACGAACAACTCACTTATTCCATTCATGTTAAAAATACAGGAAATGCAGTGTTGAATGGTTTGCTTATTTATGACACCATCCCAATGTTTACTACTTATGTAGCAGGCAGTGGTGGCGTTTTAAATGGATCAAGGGTTGAGTTCAGTAATGTAAATGTAGCTATAGGAGATTCTGTGACAGTACAGTTTAAAGTAACAGCAGCAGCCAGTCTTTTGAATATTCCGTCCATTAAGAATATTGCTTTTGTGCATGACAATGGCGGTGGTGAAGACAAGCCAACCTGTACTGCTCCGGACGGCTGTGTGGGTGGTGATACTATGGTTATACCCATTACCCAACCGATCACATATGAAGCATGGAAAACTGTTTCTGATGCATCTGGCGACGGCAAAGCGCAACCGGGGGAAATACTGACATACACCATTCATCTCACAAATATGAGTGCCACAGCTCTGACAGGCCTGATGGTTTATGACAGGCTACCGGCTTATACAACTTATGTTGCCGGTAGTGGTGGTATATTGAATGGCGGAAGGGTTGAATTCAGTAATATTAATGTGCCTGCTAACGATTCTGTTTTGCTATCGTTTAAGGTGACAACCGATGCAGATTTAAGCAATGCCAGCTCAATCAGGAATATCGCATTTGTACGCGACCAGGGCGGTAAAGATGTGCCAACCTGTACAGCTCCTGTTGCTTGTCCGAACGGGGATACTACAATTATCCCTGTTGGTAACTCCGCATATATTGCATGGAAGACTGTTTCAGATGCTGACAACGATGGTAAGGCTGAACCCGGTGAAACACTTACGTACATCATTCATTTACATAATACAGGTAATGTGGCGCTAACAGGTCTGTTGGTATATGATGCAATACCGGCACTTACGACTTATGTGCAGGGAAGTGGCGGAACACTCAGCAATGGAAGAGTTGAATTCAGCAATGTGAATGTGCCTGTTGGTGACTCGGCATTGTTATCGTTCAAAGTAAATGTCGGCACCAATTTGGGTAATGCCGGGGTTATAAAGAATATCGGTTACATACATGATAACAGCGAAGGGCCCGATAAGCCGACTTGCAGCACTCCGTCAGGATGCACGGGCGGAGATTCGACAGCGATCCCGGTATTGAACCTTGTTGATTTAAAGATTACTAAACGCGCAACCAATACAAGCACCGGAGTGGGAAATAATATCATAGGCGTGAATGATCCTTTCTATTATCAGATCGCAGTAACAAACAATAGTGCTGTTACAGCGCACAATGTGGTTGTTACAGATACGCTTGCTTCAGTACTAACTTACCGTGAAAGCAGTGCAGATAAAGGTACGGCAGCCTTTAAGCAGGCTTCGAGGGTAATCACCTGGACAATTGATTCACTTGCAGGAAGTGAGCAGGGTAATCTTATTGTGACTGTCAGCTCGCAGCAATCCGGCATCGTTGCCAACAGGGTTGTTGTGACCAGCATGGAACAGGATTCAAATCCACTCGATAATATCAGTTCTGTCGTCACCGATGTACTGGAACTTAAGATTCCGAATGTGGTTACACCAAACGGTGATGGTCACAATGACAAATTTGTAATACAAGGTCTCGAATTATATCCTGATAATCAACTGCTCATCTTTAACCGCTGGAATAACAAAATATATGAAAAGAAGGGCTACACAAACGACTGGGATGGATCAACCCTGAACGCCGGTACTTACTACTATGAACTCAAACTGAAGGACAGGAATAATCAATGGCACAGTTATAAGGGATATATCACCCTGTTGAAGGATAAGCATTAAACCAGAAACCGTTTTATAGTGTTTATTTAAAAGGAAGGAACTAACCATGAAACGTTTACTCATCTTATTACTACTTGGCTTTCCAACTGTGATTGCCTTTGCGCAGCAGGACGCTCAGTTTAGCCAGTATATGTTTAACGGGCTGTATATAAATCCCGCCTATGCGGGTTATAGGCAGCAATGGAACGTAAATATGTTCTATCGTACGCAATGGGTTGGCTTTCCGGGTGCGCCGAAAACATTTTCTATCGCCGCCGACGGGTCTGCTAACGATGAGCGTGTCGGCCTTGGCGTGCAGGTAATGAACGATAAACTCGGTGCTCAAAACAACACATCTTTTTACGCAACATATGCATATCGCATTCCACTTGACGATTACAACAATAAAACTTTAGCACTGGGCATCAGCGGGGGCTTTGTTCAGCAACGCCTGGATGTAACCGCACTGGATCCGGTGGATCACGATGATCCGCTCCTGATGAATGCAAAGAAGACTGCGCTTATGCCTGATGCAAGGTTCGGCATATTTTACAATAGCGAGCGTCTGTATGCGGGGTTGTCCGCTGATAATCTCATTACAAACGTTTTTCAGAAAGGAGATGCATTAAGAACTTATCTTCCGTTAAAACCTCATTTATACTTTACAGTAGGAGGGTTGGTTCCTTTATCTGACGTGTTGTTGTTAAAGCCATCCTTTTTGCTGAAAGAAGACTTTGCCGGGCCAACAAGTTTTGATCTGAATGCGTTTCTACTGATCAATAAAATGATCTGGATCGGTGCATCTTACCGTACCGCAGTTTTCAATAAAACAGCTATCGATAATTCACTAACAAAATCTGGAGCCATCGTCGGAATGCTGGAAGTGTTTGTTAATGATAAACTGAGGATTGGCTACGCCTACGACCAAACTATTAACGGTACCGCCGCAAACAATTACACTACGCATGAAATATCGCTCAGTTATTTCTTCCCGGCACAAAGAGCAAGAATGATGTCGCCGAGATACTTTTGACAATTGATAACGCCTGCCCGACTGAGCGTCATTCAGGCGGGGATAATTGACAATGAAGAAACACTACGTGATCATTATTACTTAAACCTCGCCACTCATGTATAAATTAATTCTACGGATAAGTTTGATTTTACTTGTGGTTGCTGTGTTTATGCCGGGAGGAGAGCTGCACGCACAATATGTGCTGAAGCAGGCAGAAACACAGGCCAGCCTGTTCAATTATACAGCTGCCAAACCTCTATACTCTAAAGCTTATAAAAGGAAGAACACGATTGAAGCTGCACGCGGGCTGGCAGGGATTTATACGGAAACAAAAGATTACGTATTTGCTGAGTCCTGGTACGCGAAGGTTGTAGCCATGCCCAATCATACTGCTGAGGATGAATTGAATTATGCTGAGGTATTGATGAACAACAGCAAATACAGCGAAGCAAAACAACAATTACAAGCTTACCTGGGCAAAAAAAATGATGATAAGCGTGCGGCAAACCTGTTGGCAGGTTGCGACTCAGCACAGACATGGATGGCGCATCCGCTTAAAGGAAACCTGGAAAATATGCAGGCGCTGAATAGCCAGTATTCAGATTGGGGCACGGCATTCTATAACAATCAATTCATTTTTGCATCAGACAGACCCTATGATTCTGTCAGACGCCAGCCATTCTTTAGTACTTCTAATATTAAAAGACGTTACTATGGTATGACAGGAAACAGCTACCTGCATCTTTATCAAAGCAATGGGAAGGATAGTATGAGTGCAAGGTTATTAAACAAAGGAATTAACGGCGATTACCATAGCGCCAACGCAACTTATACCGCTGATGGTAAAGAAATGTACTATGCGGTTACTACGCTGGTGAAAAAAGGGGGCAGTTTTTTAGGAAAGGATCAGCCTTATACTTTGAATATTGAAATACGCAAAAGCGGTTGGGATACGGCCAGGCAAGCCTGGGGGCAGGCGGTTAATTTTCCCTATAATGAAGTGTTTAAATATTCTGTCGGCGATCCATGGATAGCACCAGACGGACAAACACTCTATTTCACTGCCGATCATGGTGATGAAATTAAAGGAGGTACCGATATTTTTTATACACAGAAAGATATGGATGGCAAATGGCAGGCACCTAAGAACATGGGGCCATCTATCAATACGGAGGGAAATGAACGCACACCGTATTTTGATGAAGCAGGGAACTTCTATTTTGCAAGCGACGGGCGAGCGGGCATGGGTGGACTGGATATTTATAAAGCAGTTAAGTCCGCTAACGGAGAGTGGCTTGTTGTTAATCTTGGCGCGCCGGTAAATAGTCCGCAAGATGATTTTGCACCGGTCTTTAAATCAACTTCTGTTATTTACTTTTCCAGCAACAGGCTGGCAGGAAAAGGCAGTGACGATATTTACCGCTTTGATGTTGCAAAGATGCTTCTTTTTACCCTGGAAGGTACAGTCAGAGACAGGAAAACAAATGAGCCGTTGCGTGAGGCGGTGATCACCCTGCAAAATAAGATCACCAACACTCCGCTGAAAACAATTACAGACGATCAGGGCCGCTATATATTTAAGTTGGACAGCGTAACAGATTACGATCTAAGCACCGTTAAAACAGAATATACTACAGTAACGGGAATTGCACTTACGACAAAAGGGCTCACAGAATCGCAAACGCTGAGAAAAGATGTTTACCTGGATAAGATTGAAGTGAAGAAACCGGTTAAACTGGAAAATATATACTTCGATTTAGATAAATGGAATATTCGTCCCGACGCTGCGGAAGAACTGGATAAACTGGTTAAGCTTTTGAAGGACAATCCAACATGGGAAATAGAAATGTCTTCACACACAGACTCACGCGCACCTGATGCGTACAATATGAAGCTTTCTCAAAGAAGAGCTGAATCTACTGTGAAGTATCTTGTTGATCATGGGATTGATGCAGAACGGCTGATTGCTAAAGGATATGGAGAAACAAGGCTTGTAAACAAGTGTAGCAACGGAGTGCCTTGTACTGAAGAAGAACATCAACTGAACCGGAGAACTGAATTTACAGTATTGGATAAATAAGCATTGTTGTCCAGCAATTCCGTTTCATTGCCGTTTGCTTCAGCTGATGGACAATCTTCGGCGCAAGCGCTGTGGTCCTCCGTGCTTTCTCCGGCTGTTTCTCTGTGTAACAAAAAAAGTTACACAAAGGGCACAAAGCAGACACAGAGGACCACAGGGCATTTGTTTGCATCCAGGTCTGCCCGCAGTACACAAAAAAATTTTAAATCAAAAAATAAATTACCAGCCGCAAAAAATAAATCAAGATTGATATCCGCTGACTGCGCGAATACATTTGATGCATGATGGCGAAGCACGAAACAAAGCTTCGCCGGCCTGTTGCAACAATAATTAAAACAAGCAATTAAAATCAATCATCATGTATTGCAGAAATTGTGGAAACGAGGTAAGTGATAAAGCTATCGCCTGCCCCAAATGCGGAGTTAATCCACGTACCGAAAAAAGTTTTTGTCCCTCATGTGGCTCTCCGACTGCATCCAACCAGGTCATGTGTACAAAGTGTAACGCAGCGCTTTCTACACCTGCATTTTCTTTCGACGCAAGTGCGCTTCAAAAAATTGATATTAACGCAGCACTAAAGAACAAATCCATTTTGTTTGCAGCTTTGGCATTGCTGGGGTGTTTTCTGCCATGGTTTAAACTAAATGCGTTCGTTGCAAGTCAAAGTTTTTCTTGTTTCGGACTGTCGAAAATGCTGGACATGACTCCTGATAGTATACTGGTGCCTTTCCTGCTTTACCTTATCCCGTTAAGTCTCGCTGCGATCATCGCTTCACAATTCATTCCGCAACTGGCAAAATATAAGAGGGCATTGTTGGTGGGCGCGCTGATACTTGTGATCTATGCCGGCATTGGTTTGTATAAAACAGCCAATCCGTCTGTACCTAAAGCCGGCAATGATGCTTTTGGCTTTGGAGAAGCAATGGCAAAGGAAGCAAGGAGCATGATGTCGGTGGGATTCGGTTTTTATGTCACGCTGATCGGAACAATCGCCAGTTTTTATTTTGGAAGGAAAGAATGATACATAGCCAGGCTACAAACTGATAATGCGTTTGAACCGAATGCGTCAGTTTCACTGTAAAATCATACATAACCCCTCAAGTCGTTCTGATTATGAAAAGGATAAATTTACTCGTATTTATCTGTCTGTTAATCCTGATAATATATATCGCAGGGTGTAAAGGATTGTCTGGTACCTATGTTGCCAAAGGTGATGCATTTCTTGAAAAAATTGCTTTCACCTCAAAAAACGGCGTTGAAATATCCGCGATGGGTATTACTCAATCCGGCACTTTTAAAAAAGATGGAGACAAAGTAACAATATCAATAGCGGGAGAGAACCATGTGTTTACAATAGATAAAGATGGATGTTTGGATGGCGGAGGTTTGATAGGTAAATACTGTAAGGAGTAAAAAGAACTGTTTAACCCTAAACCTATTATGACGCGTGATTTTCAGCAGAAAAACGTATCCATATCATTTACAACGACCTAAAAACAATATTGTGAGAATTTGCTTGCGCCCTTTCAGGGCTTGATGGTTATTTGTTATTTTGTCCATAGGGCGTTGCCCCATGCTAATGCTCCAAGGCCTTCAGCCTTGTGCGTAACACGAGAATTGCCGTTTCATACATTAAATTATGCAATATAATATCGGTCACCTGCTCCAAAGCGCTCATTCTTTATGAAACAGGCACGATAAATATTGCATTTAAGAAGCCCTGAAAGGGCGCAGGCATTAGCACTGGGCAACGCCCTGTGGTTCTGAGAGCTAAATGTAAATAAGCCCTGTAAGGGCGAGCGCAAATGAAAGCACTATCCACATCCTGGTATTAATTAAACTCCTTAATAAGTTTCGATCCTTTGTCACGTCAGGCATCAACGTGGGGCGCAGGGCTTTTCATCTCTACGAATTATTTTCAAAAAATACAACCTTCCTTACTTCATTCTTTACTTGTATTCTCTTTCGCAAAATCCATCATTATCGCATGATAAGCAAGTACAAACGCTAATTAATTATTTGACAAAACTGCTCCGGCTACTTGAATTTTAAAAAAAACTTTATTAGTTTAGTTTTAGTTATAAGTATCATTCTTCCCCCACAATGGAATGACACGTTAGACCTATTACAACAAAAGCTTTATACAGATCCGCTAAAGTCTCGTATAAGCATTGTTTTTCGAAATTTATTTTACTATTTGGATGGCTGCAAGTACGTTGCAGTAGCGATAGCTTTACTCCCTCACCACCAAACTGCATTCTTTCCGTTCCAGGATAAACGCGGAAGGCTTATCATCACCTAAAAATTGCTTTGCCTTATGCACGATTTCAGCACCGGGTGGTACGTTATTTATACGAAGTCCCGTCACGAAAAAAAAGTAGCGCAACAACTTGGTGGAATGGAACTCCAGTATTTTCTGCCTACGACAAGAATTTTAAGGATCTGGCCCACAAAAAAGAAATACGTGCAGATGCCGCTTTTTCCTTCCTATGTATTTGTTAAGCTGGAAAATCTTCAACATTATTTTGATAGCCTGCAAATTCCGGGTGTGTTATACTTTGTAAAAATTGGTAACCAGATAGCCAGTATAAAGGAATCAATCATTCATAAACTTCAGGCGATCATTTCCAACAAGCTGGATGATATAGAAGTTCTTTCCGGGCATTTTAATCCCGGAGCAACAGTAAACATTCACGCAGGCCCGTTCAAAGGTTTTTCCTGTGAAGTGATTGAACACCGCGGCAAGAACAAGATACTTGTAAGGATCGAATTGCTTCAGCGGAATATATTGGTTGATATGCCTTCGTATTGTTTGGAGGTAAATGCTGTTTAGCTGTGGGCTATCAGCTATCGGTCGTGAGCTTTAAGGTATCAGGTATCAGGTTTGAGGCGTAAGGCATAAGGATTTAGGTGCTGCCTGCATTTCAAATCAGAAATCCCAAAATCAGACATCAGCGATTTTTGACATCGTACCCGCCCGTTCCGACGGAACGTTCGGGCGGGCATCTAAAATCGCACATCGTACATTTTGATCAGACATCCTAAAATCAGCGATCAGCGATTTCCTACATCGTACATCGCACACCAACATCAAACATCTTAACATCGTACATCTAACACCATACACCGTACATCTAACATCGTACATAACTAAATAAAACCTACAGCTATGCCAGTACAAACAACTTATCCCGGCGTTTATATCGAAGAGATTCCCAGTGGCGTACGAACAATTACAGGTGTAGCTACCTCCATAACGGCGTTTATTGGCAGAGCTTTAATGGGGCCGGTAGATGAGCCGACAATTATCAACAGTTTTGCAGATTATGACCGGCAGTTCGGAGGTTTATGGACAGAAAGTACCATGAGCTACGCCGTTCAGGATTTCTATCTTAATGGTGGTAGCCAGGCTGTAATAGTACGCATTGATAACAATGCAGGGACGGCGCAGATCGCTTTGCCAACCGGTGCCGCATCTCCAAATGATATGCTGATCCTTGAAGCGTCTAGCCCCGGTGCGTGGGGAAGCTCGCTTCTTGCTGAAGTTAATTATAATACACAGGACCCAACGGCCTCTCCATTGTCGCCACCTGCACCTGATCCGGATCTCTTCAACCTGGTGATCTATCAAAAAAATGAAGAAACACAGCAAAATCAAAAGCTGGAGGAATATCTGCTTGTTTCACTTAAGAAAGATTCTTCCCGTTTTTTGCCACGCGTATTAGATCAGAACTCAACCGTTGTTGGCGTAATAAAAGACAGTGATGGCAAATGGGTTGTGCCAAATGTTCGCCCGTTGGAAACAACCAGTCCGGTTGCCGCATCAGAAGTTACGGATGGAGATGAATTAACTTTTGCAGAATATGAGGGCGATGAAAACCTGAAAACCGGCATCTACGCGCTGTTGAAAACAGACCTGTTTAATCTGCTGTGCATCCCACCTCCCGTAAGGGGTGTTGATACCGCTGCCTCAACTTATTCCAAAGCCGTAAAATTATGTGTGGAAAAAAGAGCGATGTTGATCGTTGATCCGCCCGCTGCATGGGGTGCAAATGTAGACAAGGCGGTAAGCAATCCTATTCAAAACCTGGGTTCACTTGGTGTTTCAGGCATTGATGCAAGGAATGCTGCTTTGTACTATCCGCTGGTTGTAAAGGCTGATCCGTTAAGAGAGAATCAACCTGATCTTTTTGCGCCCTCAGGAATTGTTGCAGGGTTAATGGCTACAACGGACACCAATCGTGGTGTGTGGAAATCTCCCGCAGGCATTGATGTTGCATTGAATGGCGTGCAAAGCCTTCAGATAAATTTATCAGATAAAGAGAATGGACAATTAAATCCGCTGGGCATTAACTGCTTCCGCACATTCCCGGTAATAGGCCGCGTGATATGGGGTGCCAGAACCATGCGCGGTGCAGATCAGTTGGCGGATGAATACAAATACGTTGCCGTAAGAAGGACTGCATTATTTATCGAAGAATCATTATTCAGGGGGACAAAATGGGTGGTGTTTGAACCGAACGACGAACCATTGTGGGCGCAGATAAGACTTAACGTAGGAGCCTTTATGCAGAACCTTTTCCGCCAGGGAGCTTTCCAGGGCAAAACACCCAAAGAAGCATACCTGGTAAAATGTGATAAGGAAACAACTACGCAAAACGATATTGATCTCGGCATTGTAAATATACTGGTAGCTTTTGCACCACTGAAACCAGCCGAATTTGTAATTATAAAAATTCAGCAACTAGCTGGACAAATCGACACCTAAAAAATTAAGTTATGCCACAGTTTACAGTAAATGCACAACGGTTTGATCCGTACAAAAATTTTAAGTTCAGGGTTAAGTGGGATGGCAGGTACGTTGCAGGTGTAAGCAAAGTAAGTATGTTGAAAAAGACAACTGAAGTTGTAAAACACCGTGATGGTGGCGATCCCAGCAGCAGCCGCAAAAGTCCCGGACGCACAGAGTTTGATGCAATAACACTTGAACGGGGTGTTACTCACGACACTGAGTTTGAAAAATGGGCCAACAAGGTTTGGAACTTCGGATCCGGCCTGGGCGCAGAAACATCACTCAAGGATTTCCGGAAAGACATTACAATTGAGCTGTATAATGAAGCAGGCCAGCTGGTAATTGCATATAACGTTTTCAGATGCTGGGTATCTGAATTCCAGGCATTGTCTGACCTTGATGCCAATGCCAATGCCGTTGCCATACAGCACATTAAACTGGAAAATGAAGGATGGGAAAGAGACTACGCGGTAACTGAACCTTCCGAACCATCTTTCACTGAACCTTCCTGATTAACTGATCATGCGATCACTTACAGCTCCTGAATTATTGCAGGTTTGGGAAAATGGTTTGCAACATTCGCAAACGGACAGGTCATTGGCGCTGCTGCAATATGCGTCTTCAAAGGATGATACCAATCCGGCAACGTTAAGTATTGGTCAGCGTGATGCCAGGTTGCTGCAGCTTCGCAAGTGGATGTTCGGATCAAAATTGCTGAACACAGCGGTCTGCCCATCGTGCGGTGAAAAAGTTGAATGGGAGAATGATGTCAATGATTTTATGTTGCAGCATTCACATGCTACTTCTGACTTTCAAATCAAAGTCGACGATTTTGAATTACGTTTCCGTCTTCCTGTAAGTGCAGATATAAAGCAGGTGCAAAAGGGTTGTACGGATGAAGAAAATGAATTGATCTTATTGCGGCAATGCCTGCTTGAAATAAAAAGAGATAACGAACCCTGCCTTGTTGAAGATTTGCCGCGATATGTGTTAGATGCATTGGAAGAAAGGATCAGCAAAGAAGATGCGCAGGCTGATATAACTGTTCTGCTTACATGCCCTGCATGTGCGCATGAATGGCTTTCTCATTTCGATATCCAAAGCTATCTATGGACGGAAATAAATGCCTGGGCAAAAAATATGGTGCAGGAAGTGTATGTTCTGGCAAGACATTTTGGATGGTCAGAGCATGATATATTGAACATGAGTCCTCAACGGCGTCAGCTTTATCTTCAAATGATCTTTGCATGAACGGTTTTTTTAATCATCTGATTAGCAAACAAACAAATCCCGCAGCCAATATTTCTCCGAGGCTCAAGGGCAGATTTGAATCTTTTTCAGGTTTTCAGCAGTCATCAATTAATGAGGTCGCAGCAGAAAAAGAAAGCGCAACGCCGTCGGCAAACAAGTCGGTATATCCGGATAAAAACGATTCTGCAAATATTCAGGAAGGACGTTTGCCAAAACAACCGGATCTGTTTACAGATGACCTGCGCGAAAATGATGCAACGAGTGAAGGCTCATTGCTTGCAAAGCCATTATTATCTGGCATAAACAACGACCAAATAAATGAAGCAGTTGCAGATATAAAGAGTCCCGGGCCATTTTCAAGAGATGTAGACGTAACACAGCCTGTTGAAAAGCGCCTTACAACTTTCGTTGACAAATCTGATCAGACAGATCAGGTTTTACTGAGATATAACCAGACAAATATTGATGACAAAAAACCGGAGCATCAACCGGATATTTTTTCCTTACAACAAAATATACAGCTTACGCCGCAGTTAGAGATAAATATGGCAGTTATCAACGCATTCAAACAGTTGTATAAAAATGAACCGCCGGATGATAATATAACAGCACAACCATCACCTACCATAAAAGTGAACATTGGCCGCATAGATGTGCGGGCCGTTACCCAGCAAACGCCCTCCAAAGAAATGCAACGCCCAAAAGCGGGCATGTCGCTGGATGATTTTTTAAAGAAGAAAAATGGCAGTAATTAATGAGTACTGCGCTTGCCATAGCTGGTGTAACACAGGTACTGAAGGACTTGTTGAATGACGGGGTGATCAATAACATTACCACAGCGGTAGGTGCTGCTGTAACTGTTACATCACTTCCCCCTGATCGCATTGATACTGCAGGAGAAGGAACCCAGTTAAACCTGTATATGTACCAGGCTACACCCAACCAGGGATGGCGCAATGAGGGGTTTCCCTCATTCAATACAAATGGTCATCGTATAAGCAATCCACCGCTTGCGTTAGATCTGCACTATCTTCTTTCGGCCTACACAAGTGGGCCACAATTGCATACTGAGATACTGCTAGGCTATGGAATGCAGTTGTTTCATGAGAACCCGGTATTATCACGTGACGCAATCAACAAATCGCTTACTCCTCCCGATGATGTAAATCTGTCAAGTCTGCCGCCAACTTTACAGGCGCTTGCTTCAACCGGTTTGGCCGACCAGGTGGAGATGCTGAAAATAACACCGGAGTTGTTGAATGCAGAAGAGATGTCTAAACTGTGGACGGCTTTTGGCGCCAAGTACAGGCCTACTGCGGCGTACAGGGTAACTGTTGTGTTGATACAAAGTACAAGGCCAACCAAGACTGCATTGCCCGTACAGGACAGAAGGGTATATGTAGTGCCATTTAATCAACCAATAATTGAAAACATAATATCTATCCCAACGCCGCCTGAACCAACATTACCCAATCAATTGATCTTCTCATCCTCTACACTTGTATTGGAAGGAAGAAGACTTTTTGATGAGAATTTGAAGGTGGTTGTAGGCGGTAATGAAATAACGCCTGCAGATGATGATGTTACAGATACAACCATCCAACTAGCTTTGCCCGCAGGTTTAAAAGCCGGCATGCAAGGTGTACAGGTGATACATCCCATACCAATGGGAATTGATCAGCCACAAAAACTACACAACGGTCAGGCTTCGCCCATGCAGTCATTCATATTAAGTCCTTTTGTTACTGCAGATGGAACAGCATCAGGAAGTACGATAGGCGGTTTTTTTGGCGGCAACATACAGGTGAAAGTAAAGCCGGGCATCGTTAATAAACAAAATGTCCGTTTGTTGCTAAACGGGTTGACGCCTACTACAGGATCCTATGTTTTTGAGGTGGAAAAAATGACTGTGGCCGGACCTCCGGCGGAAACAATTAATATTCCTGTTGCAGGTGTTGCATCCGGCGGATACCTGATGCGTTTGCAAGTGGACGGTGCGGAAAGCCAACTGGTTGCTGATCCAGGTACAGGTGTTTACAAAAGTCCTAAAGTAATAGTGCCATGACAGATAGTGCGAATACGCAGTGGGTGAGCGGCAATCAGAAATATCTGTCTGCGACCATGTCATTGTTGTATGCACGCTTAAGTTTGTACAAAGCAACCCTGGAAGATAACGGAGTGGGTATTGAAGAAAATACTTCTGCTGTCAATAATCTTCAGGAACAACTCAACATATTGGCGGTAGAAATGAAGGTGCCTGCGGCGTTGGACAACATTGTAAATGTCTTTGGATTGTCTTCATTTGAGAAGGATCTGCTGGTAACATGTGCCGCTGTTGAACTGGATAGCAGTTTTGCATCTTTAATAGCCGGTTTACAGGGAAATGTAAATGCCTGTCTTCCCACTTTCAGTCTTGTGCTCGCAAGTCTTCCCGGTGCACATTGGAGCGCATTGTCGCCCAATGCACCGTTGCGTTACTGGCGATTGATCGAGTTAAATACCGATCAGCTTATTTCAAAAGCACCGATCAGGATTGATGAACATATTCTCCACTATCTTGCTGGTGTAAATCATCTTGATGAAAGGCTTACAGGAATTATAGAGCCAGCATCTTTACAGCAGGATCTCGTACCCTCACATATTGAGCTTGCAAAAAATATAATTCAGACTTGTCTTGAGAAATTCAATACCAGCGGATTTCAGCCAATACAACTAAGTGGTGATAACAAACCTGATAAAAATAACATCGCTGTATATGTGTGCCGGCAACTTGGTTTTTACCCCTATACAATACCCGTACATGCAATTCCTTCGGCGACCAAAGATATTGTTGAGTTGGCGAGGCTGTGGAACAGGGAAGCTGCACTAAAATCCTATGCATTAATGATTGATAATAGTGATGTGGATACATCAGACAGGCAACGTATGCAGGTAGTGAATAGTTTCATCGGTAACATACAAAGCCCGATGATAGTGAATGTAAGCCGGGCAACCCTGAGTAACAATACCAGGTATGGTCTGTTTGAGGTGGCGAAACCTACATCAGCCGAACAGCTTGATCTGTGGAAAAAAAGTCTTGAAGAAAGTACCAATATATCAGACAGGGAATTGAACAGGCTGGTTGCTCAGTTTAATTTCAGTGCAAAAACAATAACAGACGCCAGCAGACAATTGGTAACTCAAAACGAAACACCTTTAAACGGCGATCACGCTAAAGATCTACTGAATGATTTATGGAAGACCTGTTGCATTCATTCAAGACCTGATATAGGAGAGCTTGCCCATCGTATTGAAGCAATTGCACAAATGGATGATCTTATTCTTCCCGAAGCGCAAAAAGAAATACTAAGAGATCTCATCATTCACACAAAGTACCGCGCACAGGTATATAACGATTGGGGCTTTGCGCAACGTAATAACCGCGGATTGGGCATTACTGCCATATTTGCGGGAGAAAGCGGTACAGGTAAAACAATGGCTTCAGAGGTGCTGGCGAAAGAGCTTAAGCTGGACCTCTACAGGATTGATCTAAGCCAGGTAGTAAATAAATACATCGGGGAAACTGAAAAGAATCTCAAAAGAATATTTGATGCTGCCGAGGATGGTGGTGCCATCTTATTGTTTGATGAAGCCGATGCACTCTTTGGCAAAAGAAGCGAAGTTAAGGATAGTCACGACCGTTATGCCAATGTTGAGATAAGCTATTTACTGCAGCGTATGGAAGCCTATCGCGGCCTTGCCATTTTAACCACGAATATGAAGAATGTGATGGACAAGGCATGGATGAGAAGGATCCGTTTTGTTGTACAATTTCCGTTTCCTGATATTGAACAGCGTGCTGAAATATGGAAACGCATTTTTCCTTCGGCAACACCATTAAATAATCTTGATATTGCCAAGCTCGCCAGACTAAACATTGCCGGCGGAAATATAAAAAACATCGCTATGAATGCTGCTTTTATTGCGGCGAGCGAAGGTGACGCAGTTAGTATGCAACATGTGCAACGTGCCTTACGCAGCGAATATGAAAAGATCGAAAAATCGTTGACCAATACAGAAATAGGTTTGCTGAAATGAACCAAAATATTGAAATCAATATTGATCAAATTGTCCTGCACGGCTTTGCCCACGGAGACAAACTTCAAATAGGAGAGGCGCTCCAGACAGCACTTACTGAAGCGCTTGCCAAACAGGGAATTACACCATTACTAAAGCATTCGATAGATATTCCTTATGTAAATGCCGGAACTTTCTCACTTCAAACCAACAGCAAGCCGGCTAGCGTTGGTGCAGCAGTTGCAAATTCTGTGCACGCAACGCTGAAGGGGAAGGGGTGAGGTGTGAGGTGTAAGGTATCAGGTTTCAGGTATCAGGTTTGGAGGAAGTAAAAATTCAAAAGTAAAAAGTAAAAACTGCGGAGAAGCACTACCAGTATCGTTCGTGTCATGGTTTTATTGACCAGACAACAGAACTAAAAACAGCGGGCTAAGTGTTAATAAATCAGCGATCTTCAAATCAGAAATCAGAAATCTAATATCAGCCATCAACTACATCGTACATCGTACATCTAACATCTAACATCAAATGTCTTCATTTCCCGGTTCACCCAAGCTTATCAGGGGAGGGTTAGTGCTTATCGATCCAACTACTTCAAAAGTAATAAGGATCATTACGCTTCAATACAACCCTGATACGCTAACCAGAACATTACAGGCGCAGAGCTTGCATGATGCCAATAACAGGTCGCAACCCTTGCGCTTAACCGGCCCGCCGGTTGAAACCATAAAGCTTGATGCGGAAATTGATGCGACCGATCAGATGCAAAATGGTGACAGTGTTACTGCGCAAAGCGGTATTCATCCGCAGTTGGCTGCATTGGAAACAATAATTTACCCGACAAGCACACAACTGATCTCCAATAACAGCCAGGCATCATCAGGAACTTTGGAAATTGTTCCGATGGAAACGCCATTAACATTATTTGTCTGGAACAAAAATCGCATTATACCTGTGCGCATAACAGATTTCAGTGTTACAGAAGAAGCATTTGATGCGAACCTTAACCCCATACGTGCTAAAGTGAGTATGGGACTTCGGGTACTGAGTGTTGATGATCTTGGCTTTGATCACAAAGGCTCCAGCTTGTATCTAAGCTATCAACAGAATAAAGAAAAACTTGCAGGGCTGGCCCGCGCAGGTTCATTAAGTGACCTTGGCATAAATACTATCTGATGGCAGATCCACTTCAAACATTGTTGCAGGCAAGCAGCCAGCCAATCAATAACCTGTCGCCTACAAGCCGTTATTATCCGGTAGGTACGGCAACGTTTCAGAAGTCTGACGGTACAAATGTTGCTTATCTGCGGAGGCGCGTTATCCCTCCGCCTGAATCACTTGAGTTAATGCAGATCTATGTGGTAAAAGAAGGAGACAGGCTGGACAATATAGCCACTGCAACTATTGGAGATCCGGGACAGTTCTGGCAAATTGCCGATGCCAATGTAACCATTGCGCCTGAGGAGCTGACTGATCATCCCGGTTCCGTTTTAAGGATTACACAACCTGCAGGTATACGTACTTTTTAAGATGCTTAAAGGGAAAATTAGTGTTTCGTTATATATAGGAGTTGGTGTACCTATACCGGTTCCCAAACCAATTGTTGATGCGTTGTCCAGCATTGAAGTAACATCCTCTGCGGGGCAGGCAAGCGGCTTCTCGCTCGTGTTTAATTTCAGCAGTAAGTCGCCTTTAAACACGTTGCTTTTGCTGGTGGGACAGGCCGGTCCTTTTGTACGAACAATCGTCGCAGTCAATATAAATGGAACACCAAATGTGTTGATGGACGGCATGATCGTCAATCACCAGTTAACACCAAATGTGCAAACAGGTGAATCAACATTTACGGTGATGGGGACGGATCTCACCAGCCTGATGGGTTATATCGACTTTTCCGGTTTCCCGTTTCCCTGCATGCCGGCAGAAGCGCGGGTGCTGTTAATCCTGGCAAAATATGCAGTGTTTGGAATTATCCCATTGGTGATCCCAACACTGTTTATGGATATACCCATCGTTACAGATAAAATACCAACGCAAAAAGGAAAAGATCTCGCCTACATTCAGCAGCTGGCAAATGATAATGGCTACGTGTTTTATCTTGAACCGGGACCTGCTGTAGGCACAAGCGTAGCATATTGGGGGCCTGAGATAAAAGTTGGTGTGCCGCAACCAGCACTAAACATAAACATGGATGCACATACAAATATTGAATCATTGAATTTTACCTTCGATGCTTCGTCAAAGGGTATTCCGTTAGTGTTCATTCAGATACAGGAAACAAGAACACCGATACCAATTCCAATTCCTGATCTTAATCCATTGCAGCCTCCATTAGGATTAATTCCGCCGATAGACGTTCAATTAGACAAGTTAAAAGATACTGCCAAACTTAGCCCGATGCAGGCATTGGCATTGGGCGTAGCGCAATCATCACGCACATCGGATGTGGTGACAGCCAACGGTACATTAAACGTAGTCCGTTACGGACATGTTCTTAAATCGCGGGGGCTTGTTGGTGTAAGAGGTGCTGGTGATGCATTTGACGGATTGTATTTTGTAAAAAGCGTTAAGCATAAAATTCAGCGTGGCACATATACACAGGATTTTACGTTAACAAGGAACGGACTGGTATCTACAGTTCCAAAAGTTCCTGCTTAATAAATTGTATTTTTTATGAGTGATAAATATTATGGTAAATACCGCGGCCTTGTTCTAAATAATATCGATCCCTTGCAAAAAGCAAGACTTCTTATCCAGGTTCCGGATGTATTAGGACTTGCAGTTTCAAGCTGGGCGATGCCTTGCGTACCAATAGCAGGTCCGCAAATGGGCGTGTATGTGTTGCCCATTATCGGCGCTGGTGTATGGGTTGAATTTGAAGGGGGGGATCCTGACTATCCCATATGGACCGGCGGCTTTTGGGGGTCAGCTGCAGAAGTACCGGCATTGGCGCTGGCTGGTGTACCGGGACTGCCGAATATTGTAATGCAATCTACCAGTCAGAATACATTTGTGATCAGTGATTTAATAGCGGGCCCTGTCGGGGGCATCATGCTTAAATCACCCACAGGAGCTTTCCTTACTGTCAACGATACCGGAATTTACATCGATAACGGCAAGGGCGCCAGTATTTATATGGTTGGGCCGATGATTACGATCAACAATGGAGCATTAACTGTTACTTAATGGATAATTGACAATTGAAAATTGAAAATGGAGTTAAATGTGCGAATGAGCAAATTTGCAAATATGCAAATGGGAAAATGCATGGAGGGGTATTTAATAAATCAGACATCATCAAATCAGGTATCAGACATCCTGCCTCCAACATCGTACCCGCCCGTTCCGACGGAACGTTCGGGCGGGCATCTAAAATCGTACATCTAACATTCACCCCATGCCAGGACCATTACTTCACGTAGGAGCAACAGTACTATGTGCACACGGTGGGCAAGCACAGCCAACCACTCCCAATCCGCGGGTATTGGTAAGCGGACAGCCGATTGTGATGCAGCCTGCACCTTATGTTATAGCAGGTTGCCCCTTTAACGTATCAGGTGCACCCGTTCCATGTGTTACGGGGCAATGGGTGACAGCTGCAGCAAGAATATTGTCTAATGGCATGCCCGTTCTGTTGATGGATAGCCAGGCTACCTGCATTCCTAACGGTACACCCTTGTTGATTGTGGCTACACAGGTGAGGGTGATTGGAAGCTGAAAACGGGTTGTAAGTTGTAAGTTTTACGTTGTACGTTTATTGAAGCGAAGGTTAGGAGTTAGCTTTTTGAATTTTTGACTTTGAATTTGCATTGGCTTAAACGATAACGAAGTCTACCCAACGCAAGGTTTTGACTTTTTACTTTTAAATTTTGACTTTCCATCGTGAACCTCAAATTTCCCATACAGTTTGAACACAACGGCAAAACAGCCGGCACCACTGATGATAAGCACATCCGCAGCATGATTGAGCAGGTATTGTTTACATCTCCGGGCGAACGTGTTAACCGCCCAACCTTTGGTAGTGGGTTAATGCAGCTTGTGTTTGAGCCCAATAGCGATGAACTCGTTGCAACGACTCAATTCCTGGTACAAAGCTCACTACAGCAATGGCTGGGAAACCTGATTGACGTGAACGAGGTCCGGGTCGACAATGATGAAGGTACGCTGACTGTAACAGTTGTTTATACTGTTCGCCTGACGCAACAAACAACTCAGGCAACTTTTACCCGATAGTGTATGAAATTTTCTTGTTGTACAGATGAACGTCGTACTGCGGTAATCAATCATCCGTTACTGAATGGAATTGATTTCCTTGAAGTGGTTGACAATCCGTCCGACCCGGATGATGTGCGCCAGACTGTTCTGATGGTACATTTCCTGAAGGACCTGGCTCCGGGTGAACTTTCTGTCCCAAATATTATTATACAAGGCGGTGAGCGTATTCAGCATATTTCAGTTAAAAATGTATCAGTAGGTCTGATCACTTCACCACTTTCTCCGCCAGCGTCTCCACCGGAAAGCAATAACAATATTCTGGTCGTACAGGTGGATCAAGCTGGTGATTTTTCCACTTACACACTTAAGGTAGTTCAGGATATTGGTCATTTGGATCCACCTGCAGGTTTTGATCCGATTCTCTCGTCTGTTGACTTTTCGTTTAAAGTTTTATGTCCTTCTGATTTTGATTGTAATTCTTCCTGCAACTGCTCTCCGGAGGTACAGCAGGCGCCGGATATCAATTACCTGGCCAAGGATTATGAAGGATTCCGGCAGTTAATGCTCGACAGGATGGCGTTGTTGTTTCCTCAATGGCGGGAAAACAATGCTGCCGATCCTGGTGTAATGCTGGTTGAGTTGCTGGCGTGGGTGGGGGACTACCTTAGCTACCGGCAGGATGCAATTGCTACCGAAGCTTATCTTGGTACGGCGCGAAAAAGAATATCTGTGCGCAGACATGCCAGGTTGGTTGATTACTACATGCATGACGGATGTAATGCACGCACATGGGCGCATATAGAAGTGGCTGAAGGCATAGCGGGCCTGCCTTTGCTAAAGGAAGCGAATGGCATTATAACCAAGGTACTGACTAAGTCCTTTAAATTACCGAACGTATTAAAGCCCGACAATAAAGAATTCAATAATGTGGTTAATGATGGCTCAGTAGAAATATTTGAGCTGATGCATGACACCGTTCTCGATGCCCGGCACAATACAATGTATTTCTACACATGGGCTCAAAAGAATTGTTGTCTGCCCAAAGGTGCAACCAGTGCTACATTGGATACACATCTGCCTGCATTACAGGTTGGCCAGATCCTGATCTTCCAGGAAGTGCTTGGACCAGGAACGGGAAAGGCTGGCGATGCTGACCCAAAGCACAGGCATGCGGTGCGGCTCACAGAAGTAGCCTTGTCATCAGATCCCATCGGATTTGTAAATAGCTCACCACCTCAATATGCGCCGAGACTGGTAACTGAAATAACATGGAGCGATGCTGATGCGCTGCCATTTCCCCTGTGTATCACATCTGATGATGATGACGGAAATGATGTTGTGGTAAGTGTTGTTTTAGGTAACAATGTTTTAGTAGATCATGGCCTTACATTGCCAAATGAGCCACTTCCGGCAGTGCCCGATGCTACCAATAGTGAGGTTGAATTAAATATAGTAGAACCAGGCTGCAATGCCTGTGAAAAAACAACGATCACACCTGTTGCTCCCCGTTACCATCCCGCGTTGAAAAAAGGCCCGCTTACCCAGGCTGCGTCATATAATATGGATGCTCCACCAGCGTCTGCCACCGCTGCCTTGCGGTGGGAAATGAAAGATGTGCTCCCTGCAATTAAATTGGAAGAACAAGCCAATAACAGCCGGTGGTTGCCTTTGCGTGATCTGATAAGCAGCAACGCCAATGACAAAAACTTTGTTGCTGAAGTGGAAGGAAATGGAATCTCTTACCTGCGGTTTGGAAATGATGTGCAGGGCAAAAGACCATCAAGCGATGTGCCGTTAGATGCTGTGTATCGCGTTGGCAATGGCTTAAACGGCAATATTGGTGCACAGGCTTTAAAGCACCTGGTAAGCAGCGACGGTGCTATATCAAACGATTCAATTTTAAGCATTATCAATCCGCTGCCTGCGACTGGCGGCCTGGAGGCTGAAACCATAGAGCTGGTAAGAAAACGCGCTCCTATTGCTTTCAGAACTCAAAAAAGAGCCGTGACCATGCAGGATTATGAAGATGTGTCCAGAATATGTTCTCCAGACATACAACGCAGTGCAGCCACTTTGCGCTGGACGGGAAGCTGGCGCACTGTTTTTCTCACTGTGGACAGATTGGGCGGGGCAGTAATTAAAGATGATTTTGAAACACAGCTCCGGAACTGCATTGAAAAATATCGCATGGCAGGACAGGACCTGGAGGTAGAAAATCCGGTATTTGTATCACTTCAAATTGATATAACGGTGTGCGTATTGCGGGATTATTTCAGAAGCCAGGTTAAAAGTGCACTCTTAAACGTACTGAGTAACCGCCAATTGCCTGACGGTAGTTTAGGCGTTTTTCACCCTGATAATTTTAGCTTCGGGCAACCGGTTTATCTAAGTCCCATTTATACCGCGTTACAAAAAGTGCCAGGAGTCGGTGCTGTTACCATAACTAAATTCCAACGGCAGGGTAAAGACACGAACGAGTTTTTGTTAAGTGGCACACTGCTAATAGGACGAACCGAAATAGCTCGTTTGGATAACGATCCTAATTTTCCGGAACACGGCGTTTTCAACTTAACGTTAGAAGGCGGCAAATAAACCACGGAGGCACAAGGGCACGGAGAAACACAAAGAATTGAAAATTGACAATTGAAAATTGACAATGAGCCCGGCGACATAATTTTCACAAAAAAAAGGCTAAAACGTACAACTAAAAACTCCTCCTCACATCTAACATCGTACACCTAACATCGTACATTCCCATGGATACTTGTCATTGCTGTGAAGGTTTATCCGTTCAAACGCCGGTTGAAATTTATAACCGGGCGGGCCTGAATGCTATTGCTTACAGAGTGGGTACGCATCCTCAATTTAAGGAGAGTCTTTTAGCAAGGTTGTCACTGGCGGACCAGCCTACGCTAAAGAATCTCACAACAAGAGAAGACAATGACTTCTCTATTGCATTGCTGGATGCATGGTCTGTTGTTTCAGATGTGCTTACATTCTACCAGGAACGGATTGCCAATGAATCTTATCTCGCTACCGCAACTGAAAGATTTTCCATACTGCAACTTGCAAGGCTGATCGGTTATGAATTGCGTCCGGGTGTAGCGGCAACTGCATACATAGCATTTACATTGGATGATTCTGCCAGTGCGCTTGGTCCTGTGCTTCCATCTAATAATCTGACTGGCTTATTGCAAAGCCTTCCGCCAATCACGATTGACAAAGGAATTAAACTACAAAGCATTCCTGGCCCAGGCGAGAAAGCACAGACATTTGAAACGGTTGAAAACATATCTGCAAGAGCAGAATGGAATAATATAAAACCCCGGCTTACACAACCCCAGGATCCGTTGGTAGAAACTGACAATATAATTCTTTTAAAAGGCACAAATCTTAATTTGAAGAAGGGCGATATTTTGCGTGTTAACTACCCTGACAACGGCATCAAGCTGAAAACGATTTTCAATATTGTTGTAGATAATGATGCCAGGACAACAAGGTTAAATCTTAAGACGGTAACAACACTGCCCAATTATCGCAAGCCTGTATTTGCCTTTGGTAATCTTGCTCAAATATTGAATCCTGTTTTGCTGAATCAGAACGTTGTGTTCGGTCTGGTTAACAAGGTTGCGTGGAAAGAGTCTGACTTCAATATACTGGTGAATACAAACAGATGGGTACCAAAGGATGTTTATCAAAGTATAAATACACAAGCTGCGGGTCTTCCTCCTGAAACAGAATCTTCGGCTTTTGTCTTCCGGAAACGTGCCCCGGTATTTGGGTACAACGCTCAAAAGAAGATAACATATAACGGCAATATTCCAAACCCTCCATCCAGCTGGACAGAATGGGATATTTCCGGTATCGAAAAAAACAACATTGTGTATCTTGACAATGCATACGAAGAAATCGTAGACGACAGTTACATTGCCATCCAGAATCCTGATGCTACCAATCCAAGTGTTTCTTTTTACAAAGTGAATGCTGTTAACGTTACATCGAGAACCGAATATGGCATGAGTACCAAAACGACAAAACTATCTATTGATTCAACGAGTGATTGGTGGGGATCCGGTACAACGTTGGCAAGCTTACGTTCTATTGTTGTATATGCACAAAGCGAGCAATTAGATCTTGCGGAATTGCCGATTGAAGATGAAGTAACCGGCGTTACATTAACACTGGACCGTTATTATCCCGGCCTGCGCGAAGGACAGGCAATTATCATTAGCGGGGAACGCAGTGATCTGCAGGGCGTTTCGAGCAGTGAATTGCTTTTTATAAAAACAGTTGAGATAATAGGCGGCTTTACGGAACTCACATTTGTTGACCCCGGTATTCAATATTCCTACATCAGGAAAACCGTTGCCATCAACGCAAATGTTGCTATGGCAACACACGGGGAAACTGTTCAGGAAGTACTTGGCAACGGAGATGCCAGTACAATATTCCAGACATTCAAATTAAAACAACCACCATTAACTTTTATCACTGCAGATACTGATAGCGGAGTTCAATCAACTTTGGAAATTCGCGTAAATGATCTGTTATGGCATGAAGTGCCCTACTTTTTAGATCATGGTCAGGATGAACGAATTTATATAACAAGGCAGGACAATGATAGCAATACCATTGTAACCTTTGGCGATGGCATCAACGGGGCGAGAGTGCCTACCGGTTTACAAAACATTAAAGCAACATACAGAAAAGGAATAGGGACTGGCGGCTTGGTTAAAGCCAATCAGTTATCGCAGCTTCAAACAAAACCATTAGGCGTTAAATCCGCCATAAACCCTGTTTCGGCCAACGGGGCACAGGATGCAGAACAATTGGATAGCGCAAGAAATAATGCGTCTTTAACCATTCTTACTTTGGGTCGCGTAGTATCGCTACAAGACTACGAAGATTTTGCAAGGGCGTTTGCAGGCATTGAAAAAACACTTGCAACATGGACGCTTGTAAATGGAAGACGACATGTTTACATAACTGTTGCAGGTACCGATGGCGCTGAAGTTCCTGAGGACAGTAAGCTGGGCATCAATCTTCTTGCTGCAATTAATAAAGCTGGTGATCCACGTGTGGCAATTAAAATTGCTTCATATAGTCCGCGATATTTCCAGATCTCCGCTAACGTCGTGGTTGATCCTGACTATATAGCTGCAAATGTGATAGCTGCAGTTGAAAAAAATCTGCGTGATACATTTTCTTTCAAAGCAAGAAAGTTTGCGCAATCCGTAACCTATAGCGAAGTGGTTGCCTGTATGCAACAAACACCCGGCGTAATAGCTGTTAATATTAATTCATTGGTAAGATCAGAAGATCCTGCAACCAATATACCTGACGTGATTGATGCTGCAATGCCTGTTATTACAACAACATCAGTAAAGGGTGCTGAATTGTTAACGCTCGATCCGCGACCGGTTGATCTTAAAGTCATATCATGAGCTTTACTAAAGAAACCATATTCAAATTACTGCCACTCTTTAACCAGGTGCGCGACCAGGAGAGTGGTAACAGCCTGGTTCCCGGACAAGAATTTGATGGCCCGTTAAAGGCGTTGCTGGGATTGATTGCAGAGCAGATTGCAGTGCTTGAAGAAAATTTCGACCAGCTATATGATGATCAGTTTATTGAAACCTGCGCCGAATGGGTGGTTCCATATATTGGTGGCCTGGTCGGAACACGCGGACTGATAACTTTTCCCGGTGCGTCATTCAGCGAAAGGGCGCAGGTGGCAAATACAATATCTTACCGTCGCCGTAAAGGAACAGCAGCCGTACTGGAACAACTGGCGAGAGATGTTACCGGATGGACAGCCAATGTGGTTGAATATTTTCAATTGCTTGCCACAACACAATATCTTAACCATCTTAGACCCACTAACCTTTCCGTTTCTGCACTTCGCAACTGGGAGAAAATGGAATATGTAAATACGCCTTTCGATAAACTAACACGTACACTCGATGTGCGTAATATTGAATCGCGCAGGGGGAAATACAATATTCCCAATGTTGGCATATTTCTTTGGAGACTGGATAGCTACTCAATTACAAGCGCACCAGCTTATAAAGTAGATGACCGCCGCTACAAATTTGATGCATTGGGTAAAGACACACAGTTGTACAATCATCCGGTACCTGAAGATGAAATAACACATTTGTCCACACCGGTAAATGTACCTATGCCCATTAGCCGTACCGTAATGTACAATTATACGGATGACTATTATGGTGTAGACAGAAGTGTGTTTATTGATGATAAAGAATTTGTAAGCATTTGTAATCTGAGCGATGCCACAGATGGATCCGGCGATTGGGTTAATATGCCACAAAGTAAAGTTGCTGTAGATCCTGTGCTGGGCCGTATCGCATTTCCTGCGCTACAGCCTCCTCCACAAAAAGTATCTGTGAACTATTATTACGGATTCAGTGATAAGATTGGTGGCGGCGAATATGCTCGCTCAGATAGTTTTATGTCTGAGTTAGCGGTTGTGCAGGTACCCAATCAGCATCCCACCATACAAGCGGCATTAAATGTATTGGAACAGACAGGTGGCATAATAGAAATTACGGACAATGCTTATTACATTGAAACACCTTCAGTAAAAATTGCTGATGGAAAAAAAATTGAAATAAGGGCCCAGGATAAACAACGGCCCGTTTTGGTACTGGATGATGATCTGGAAATTTTTGGAGGAGAAAACGCTGTTCTTAGCCTGAATGGATTGCTGGTAAGCGGTGGATGTTTACGATTGCCGGAAACGGACGGCTCCGGAAAAGTTAACCAGCTTGATTCATTGCAGGTAACACACTGTACTTTATTACCTGGACCAAGTGCACAAATAGGAACAGTTGCAACCCAATCGCAACAGCCAAGATTAATTGTAGAGATGGCCGATGTTACGGTTAAAATAAATAAATCGATAACGGGTGCTATCCGGGCCAGTGATTCTTCAACTGTTTATATTTCCAATTCAATTGTTGATGCATTAAGTGATAACGCAGTTGCTTATTGTGGTCTTAACGGACTTGATAGCTATGGTGCTGTATTGCAGGTAGAAAATACTACCGTCATTGGTAAAGTAGCCACCCGTATTATGCAGCTGGCTTCAAATGTCATCTTTTACGCTGCATCTGCGAAAGACGCAAATGATATTCTTCCTGTTACTGCACAACGTTTGCAGGAAGGCTGCGTAAGATACTCCTATATTCCGCCAGGCTCAAGATTGCCACGCAGGTTTAATTGTCAGCCGGCAGATGATACAGACGCAACAAGAATACGGCCGATGTTCAATTCTCTAAAATATGGGGATGCTGCTTATTGCCAACTGAGCAGGCTTTGTGCAGTTGAAATAACCGAAGGCGCAGACAACGAAGCCGAAATGGGCGTATTCCGCGATTTATATCAACCTCAACGCTTGACCAACTTGCGTACGCGATTAAATGAATATTTGCGATTCAGCTTGCAGGCAGGGATATTTTTGGCATCGTAACAGATCAGGAATATCGCTGATATCTGATTTGCTGATCTCTGAATTCGTTTTGTGGCAAGCGTGTAACAGAATTCTGTCAGCAAATATTTCAAACATATTTTTTAAATTTCTGATGTCTGATTGATAGATGTCTAACTTACTTTAAATACATGCTCATAAATAGTGAGGCATATATTCAGGTCAAAACGTCCTCATAAAATCAGAGATCGGACATTAGCAAATCAGACGTTCCTCATACATCTAACATCCTACATCTGACATCCTACATCTAACATCGTACATCTAACATCATACATAGAAAGTCGTACATCATTTCACAAACCTTATTAACTATGCCAGGCGATTATTCAAGAAAACTATTCGATGCTAAAAAGCACTACAGTGCAGTGCTTGAGCAGCAGGGAAGGGTACAGGTTGATGCTGACTGGAACGAGCAGGTGGACATTCAGCAATATCGCATTTCAACTGAAACGGTAGATGTTATCGGCGCAACAGGTATACCTAAGCAGAATAATGGTTTCTTTATTGTTCCATTTGCTGATGGCAGTGACTTTACCATATTGCCGGGCCGTATATATCTGGATGGACTGTTATTTGAACTTGAGCCTGGAACAACAACTTATTTGCAACAGCCGTATTATCTCAATCCGGATCTGTCTGATTTCAATATTCCAACGAGCCCCCCCGGCTCGCCTGCAAGTCCGGTTAAACCACCCTTAAAAGACGGAACATATATTGTGTATGTTGAAGGCTGGCAGCGGGAAAGAAATTTTCATGATGATCCGCACATTCAGGAAGTTGCACTGGGAGAAGCAGATACTACAACCCGTTTGCAAAATGTATGGCAGGTAAAAATATTAAAAGTAACAGATGTTATTTCTCCTTCATGTGCTACGGGTTTCAGCGAATGGGATAATACAATAGCTGCAACAACCGGCAAAATGAATGCGCAGGCCGTAAAGAACACATCGCAGAAAACGCCCTGTGTTCTTCCGCCGAGTTCAGGATATAGTGGCCTGGAGAATCAGTTATACCGGATTCAAATTGCTAAAGGCGGGGATCGTAGCGTGGCTACATTCACATGGTCGCGGGACAATGCATCTGTTGAAACAAATATTATGCAGGTATTTGACAGCGCAGTAACTGTTGCTGATATTGGCAAAGATGATGTCCTTGGATTTGCAAACGGTCAATGGGTTGAAATTGTAGAGATCGAGCCTACAATGGCAGGAGGTACATTGGTTCAGATTGATACTATCGATCAGGATCTGTTGAAAGTAACGTTTAAAACAGCGATCCCGCAGTATGCAGGCAAGACCGGTTTAAAGCTCCGCAGATGGGATGTTTCAGGAACAGGTATGGATAATGGGATCGCCATGACGAACGACTGGATCACCATTGAAAGTGGGGTACAGGTTTTGTTCAGTGCAGGTACTTACCGCACCGGTGACTATTGGTTGATCCCTGCCAGAACAGCTACCGGAAATATTGAATGGCCTGTTGATAATTTACAGTTTTCCATTCCTCAATCGCCTTCAGGAATAAAAAGACACTTTGGGAAATTGGGGCTGCTGGTTGCTAAAGGCGGCCAGGTAAATTTTATAGATTGCCGGCCTAAGTTTCCTTCATTAACCGGCATTTGCGCCGAAGATGTTTGCTTTAATAATACCAACTGTAATTTTCCGCAAGCCACAACTGTGCAACAGGCATTGGATTTGCTATGCCAGCGCAGTGGCGGGGGTTCCTGTACCATTGTTGTAAAGCCGGGTGCAGGCTGGGAAAGCGCATTAACCACGCTAGCTGACGGAATGGACGCACAGATCTGTTTTCAATCCGGACTTTATCCTCTTGCGAATCCGGTGGTGCTTAAAAATAAAGGCAACCTTAAAATGGTGGGATGTGGTCCTGCGAGTCGTATTGTTTCTGCTAATGCTGAAACTGCTATTATTTTTGATCATTGCAAGACAGTTAACGTACGTGACCTTTATGCTGAAGGCGGGGCAGTGAGCCCCAATCAACCAGCATTGGCAGTGCACTTGAATGGCGTTTTCAGCTTTACAGGATGTGAGGCTGTAAATGTTGATCATTTAAGTTTAAAAAGTGGTGCAAGCGCAACACGTAATTGCACCTGTATTACAGTGACCAATGATGCTGCAACTCCTTGCCCGGTGCGCATTGAAGATTGCGATTTGCAAATAGGAAACCTGCAACAGGGCATACTTGTTATCAATGCTTCCAACTGCTGGATTGAACGGAACAGCCTGAAAGTTTATTCAACACCTGCTTCCGGTGGTCTCAACAAACAACTGGAGTTGGGCTTGCGCAAGTTGCTCTCTTCAAATCTTCAGATAAGTAAAGCGGGTAGCCCGCCTGCAGGATCGAACAACGTAACCATTACGTCAGGTAATTTTTCTGTCAACTTCAAAAGCGATCAATCGTTACAGAATGAATGGAAAAGGGCCATGGAAACACTTTATCCGGCACCAGCAAAATCTGAGAAGGAATTGCAGATTCGCGTACAAAAGCTGGCAACAAGATTTGTTACTGAAAGCGTATTGCAGGACAGGTTCAGGCAATTTGGCATCTTTGTTCAGGCTGCCGCCACACAAACAAGGAGCATTGCCGCGCAAGGCATCACTGTTGGTGGGCAGGTGGGAAAGAATCTGCATATATCCGGCAACGTTATAACAGATGTTTTGCAGGGTATTCATGTGGGTGTAAGTCACAGAACGGCGGTGGTACAACCGGATAGCATTTCAAATCTGTCTATCTCCAATAATACAATTGCAGTAACGTTACCAACTACCGTTGGCAAGCTGGATCGCTATGGAATTTTTGCAGGGAACGGAAGCAATATCCTGATAGAAAACAACACACTGACACTGGAAAGATTAGTTGCCAACGATAATACAGATATTGACGGCATAAGAGTTTGGGGAAACCTCGGCTTCAGAGTAATAGTCTCTCAGAATATGGCTACAAGCTTCGACGGAGATCAGAAAAAAAGTTTTTCGTTCGGCATCAATGTAAATCCCTTGCAAGCTAAACCAGGGACTGCTCAGTGGGTTGTAATGTGGAACGTAACGCCCGGTA
Organism: Chitinophagaceae bacterium DXS; assembly: GCA_030345135.1. Taxonomy (GTDB): domain Bacteria; phylum Bacteroidota; class Bacteroidia; order Chitinophagales; family Chitinophagaceae; genus Danxiaibacter; species Danxiaibacter flavus. The sequence continues at coordinate 3,040,247 of CP128386.1, read as the reverse complement.
AAATTGCAAGTACGACAGTAAAGGCGGGTGTTGTTTATCAGAATAATACTTAGGAGTGAGGTGTAAGGTATCAGGTATCAGGCATGAGGTAAGGAGTGACATTTAAGCTATCGCATGTCAGATATTTTTGGAGTCATATTTATACTAGACAAGTTTTGCATGGTTGAGAAAAAAAAACTGCCAATGGGGTAAATCGCGAAGGGATGAAATTATTATAGATGGTGGCTATCAAGAATTGTATTCGAAAACCCGAGGGGTTGACATTTTAGGTGCTTAGGGTTTTGCAAAGTGAATTCGTCCTTTGCAAGTATGTCATCGAAACAGAACCTTGCCGACCAAGAAAATTGTTTCACTTGTATTGAATTAATAATAAGATTAAAATATCAAAAAACCTTGCCGGCATTGTATTTTACGCTTTGATCTTTCAGCAATATTTTCTAACTTCACTATGTGTGACGTTTTCCTTTGGTATTGGTCAGTTGTTAGCAGTTGTTGCGGTCTCTGCATGCGTAAGTTTGTTCTGATAGTAACTTTTGTGAAACAGGTGAAGGGTTCGAATCCCGCGTTGCACATTTAACGAGGTTGGTCTTAACTGTCCTCGTTTTTTTGTTTTAAAAAGGAGAAGAATTTCAGATTTGAGATTTGAAATTTTCACCACAGAGTTACATTGAGTTTCGCACAGAGTTGCACAGAATTGAAACTTGCAAACTATCTCATAGCGTTTATTCTCCGCAAAATAACGCTATTTGCTGTAACAATCATGGTGTAAAAAATACTGCGAAACTCTGTGAAAACAACTCTGCGTACAATGTGGTTAAACCTTCTCATTAATGTCTGCTATGCGTGTTCCGCTTGTCTCCTGTATAATGCCCACCTATAACCGGCGGGAGTTTATACCACATGCTATACGGTATTTTCTCAGGCAGGATTATGAGAACAAGGAACTCATTGTTATTGATGATGGGCAGGACAATATCCAGGATCTCATACCCGATTTACCGTGCATACGTTATTACCGCCTGCCACAAAAAATTACACTAGGTGCAAAGCTCAACCTGGCGTGTCGTTATGCTGCTGGTGACATCATTGCCAATTGGGATGATGACGACTGGTATGCTCCATGGCGTTTACAATACCAAATAAAGTCATTACTGGACAACAATACGCAGGTTTGTGGCATAAACACTTTGCTTTACTTTGATTTGGGTAGCAAAGCGGGCTATCAATATATATATCCCTCCAATCAACGTGTCTGGCTGCTGGGAAGCTCTTTGTGTTTTACAAAAACACTGTGGGCAAAGAATCAGTTTGCCGACATTAATGTGGGTATGGATGGGTTATTCGTATGGAACACGCCAGCTGAAAAAGTATCAGTTCTTTCGCAATACGATTTTTCCGTACATATGATCCACAGGGATAATGTCAGCCCCAAAAATACGTCCGGCGCGTGGTGGCATCCGTATAGTACGGATAAGATCAAACGCATAATGTCTGACGACTGGCAATATTATACCAATGGTCATATCACTTATCCTTCAGCACCGGATTACGGACTACAATTGACGAAGTACAAGAAAGAGCTTCCGGCAATAAAAAATGTTTATGCCTGCCTTGTTCATGAACAACCGGACTGTATTCTTGATCTTGTTGAAAACCTTCATTATAACGACCCGGAATCAACGATATTGCTGTATAACGGTGGAACCAACAGCAACCTGGTCCCGGAAAATTTTCCATTGCGGAAATATAATGCAGTAAGGCATCCCGCGCCCAGACCAGTAAAGCATGGATACCTGCATGACTTCGCATTAAGAAGCATGCAGTATATGCTGGAGGGTTTAGATAATGATATACTTACTATTGTGGACTCTGACCAACTAAGCATAAAGCCGGGCTACACAGTATTTATGAGTAGTTTCTTCTCTAATCTTGATGGTCGTGCTGGTATGTTGTCAAGCAATCCACTCCGGGTTGATAGAAATAATAAAACAAATAATGTTGCATTACAGGCCTTTCGTGAATTCGATTTATGGAAGCCGTTGTTAGCTCAATTTGAAGGCGGAGAAGATCATTTCGTGCATTGGACATTCTGGCCTTCAACTGTGTTTACCAAAGATGCCTGCAAGGATCTGCTGCAGCTTTTCAATACCAATGCAACGCTGCAGGAAATAATGCGGCATACGAAGATCTGGGCGAGTGAAGAAGTGATCCTGCCAACTTTAGTAAAATTACTCGGTTATGATATCTGCGCAAATCCATGTAGTTACAATCTGGTGAGATACCGGCAGGATGTACATACGGATGAACTTAATAAAGCTTTTCTTAAACCTGATATGTACTGGGTACATCCTGTTCCACGTTCAACACATGATCCCATTCGCAAATTTATCCGGGGCAAATTCAACGAATATGTTACAGAAACGGAACGCCAGCCAATTACAATGCAACATGCAGATGTCGGCTATGATATTCAAGCCGCACTGGATAAAATGCGTAATACACAAGGCTGGCTTAGCGAATCTGAAGCAAGGTTATTAGCGAACTGTTGTATCCATTCCCTGCAGAACGCTGATCAACTTCAATACATAGTTGAAACCGGCTGTTATCATGGGAAGTCCACGGTATTATTAGGAACTATTGTAAAAGACCTTTTTCCAAACGCAAGAATTGCCAGTGTTGATCCGCACGATGGGAAACTGGGTGCGGTGGATCAGGGATTGAAAAAATATCCCCCTTCGTTGAATGAATTTAAGAAGAACATTTTGGGCGCCGGCTTGACGGAGATTGTCGAGGTAATCCAGGAGCGTGCAGCTAATGTACAATGGCAGCAGCCTATTTCTTTATTGTTTATAGATGGCTTGCACGACTATCAAAATGTGTCATCGGATTTTAGCCATTTTGCACCCTTTCTTATAAAGGACGGTTATGTTGCTTTTCATGATTATGCAGGATATTTTCCCGGCGTTACAACTTTTGTTGATGAGTTATTGAGCGGTGGAAAATATTGTAAAGTTCAAAAGAATGATAGTTTGATTGTCCTAATGAAGAAATAAGACAAAGCAGTAACTTTGAACAGGCTATTGCTGCAGGTATGGCGCTACTAATTAAGTCTGTCTTAAAACAAGCGTTATGTTTTTACCTCCTCGTTAAAAAAGAAAAGCAATCTTTCTCAGGAAAATAAGCAATCTGGTTTAGGTCAGCACAAATGCAGTTGCGGCAAGCCAATTACCAAAGGAGGTGAATGTGCCGAGTGTAAGAAAAAACGCGAGGAGAAACAACATAGTGCCATAGCAAAAAATGTTGCAGACAATCTTAATGCATCAGGGCTATCCGGTCACAAGTTTAGCAATCTAAATGTTTATAACAAAGAGCAACCGGAGTTAACACCTAGCGGAGCCAGTCACACATCCAATCAAAAGCTTGAAGGCGCCGTTCCGCATTCCGGCATGAAATGGGTTGCCGATATAAAAAGTGTCAGTCATCCTTTTTTTGCTAAAGGTGGAATGTTGTCAGACAGCCCGGCAGATCTGGCCAACGAGGATGAGACAAAGCTTGCACAAGAAACAACGTCAAACGTTGCCGCTCCGGCCCCTGGCGTTCCACTACCTTCTATACCACCGCCGGTACCAATGAAAGATGATACATGTACCTACAAAATAACTTATTCCAATATACAAAAACCCGGATGCGCCGCTGATAAATGCGGTGCAAAGATAATCTATGATGTTAGCAAGGTAGAAGCTACAGGTGCAAGTTGTCCTTCATTGAAGGGGCTTAAAGTAACAGAGTCAGTAACAACAGATAATGGCTGCACGCCGGGCGGTGTAAAAACCGGGGCAGGTTGCGATATAGGAGATAATGGTGAGGTGAAAAACTGTACAGATACATATGCGTTCTGCACTTCTGCGGCAAACATCAAGGAGGGCGGCTGTACAGAAATATATACACAGAAGTTATTTGTAGGAGGCGTTCTTGCAGAGACAAGAACAATAACATTTAAGTTTACCAAATCGGGAGGCACGTGTTCTGCAACCGTTGATCGAACATAATCTACAAGAAGGCGTTTAAATTCTACTGACATCTGATATGAGTACAATTAAAGATTTCGTTTATCATCTCCGGAGAGCCGGTTTTCGTGTAAATTTTATAGAAGCAAATCAAAAGCCGGATGTTGACGAGCCGTTCACGGATGATCCCGATATCTTTTTTGAAAACATTCTGCCCAGGGATGGCCAGTATGATTTTGTCAAAGCGAAAAGTCAGTATACTGTATTCCCTTCAGATTCCATGTGGAGAAAAGAAATCAGTGGTATTCATATCAAAAACACGCCAAGGATAAATGCTGTCGAGGAATATCTTTCGTTTATTCAAAAGTATCATATTCATATTCAGCCGCCTGCTATCAAGGGAGATCCGGATTCACCGGATTATACTGATACGATAACGTTAGCAAACACAGGTCAGCTTAAAGATCACCTGCTGCAATTATTGGGGACAGACAGGTCACTCGTTTTTACAATCGAAAAAACGCAGACAGGGTTGCCGATGCTTCATTTTGAGCGCATCGGTTAACGGTACCGCGTTTATGCATTTAGTTTCACTCAGTGATTTTCCAATATGCAATCTTACGCATCACAGAGAAACAAAGGCCGTCAAAGTAGCTTAAAAACGAATGTATCACCAGCGTTTGGAAATTATTCAAAAGATAAGCCAACTCAGACTCTGTTTATGTCTGAAGGTGGTCATCATTCATTCGTCAATATGAATGTATCAGCTCCAGTCATTCAGGCTAAGCTTAGTATTAACCAACCCAACGATATTTACGAGCAGGAAGCTGATGCCATCGCGGATAAGGTTGTACACGCAGCGGAACAATCAACCAACGGGAAATCTGCGACAGTGAACAGCAAGAACATTTCTTTGCAAAGAAAATGTAAGGAATGCGAGGATGAAGAAAAGAAAGCGCAACGTAAATCCGCTTCCGTCAATACGACGCCCGTGAGCGCCTCCAATGGTATCATCTCCAATAATGGTATAAGCAACAGGATTAATTCTTTGCAGGGAAGAGGTAACACGATGGATAATCAAACGCAGGCTTTTATGTCTGGCGGCTTTGGCGTTGATTTCGGGAACGTACAGATTCATACAGATGACAACGCAGCAGACCTGAGCAGACAACTAGGAGCAAGAGCCTTCACTGTAGGAAATGATATCTACTTCAATACCGGGGAATACAAGCCATCTTCAGAACAGGGAAAACATTTGCTCGCGCACGAGTTAACACATACCATACAACAAAGCGGCAAGCAGTTGCGCGTTCAAAAAGATGATAAAGAGAAGCCGGAAGACAACAAGCCTTCTGTTGATTTCGATGCGCTTCCACCGGATTTAAAGATCAGGTTCTGGCACCTTCTTTTTGAAGCAAACACCAGCCAGGTAAAACTGGATCTTGAAACAAAAAGTCTGAAACCAAGTCTTTCGTACAAATACGGAGGTGCCTTGACGTTAAGTTTAAAGGGAGGTGGAACTACCGGTAGTTTTGGATGGCAACCGGGAGATAACAAGTTAAGCCTGGGTTTGTCACATGGTCCCGTTGGTGCTAATTTTTCGGCCACGCCGGGTCAGGATAAATATAGTTTGGGATTAAGGTTGGGGGACAAGTTGCTGCCGCCGCCATCAGATATGGGGCGCACTTTTATGGCTGGCGGTTCTTCTGCTGGTAGTATGTTGACCGGATTGCCCGGTGGGTTAGATGATCCGCTTGCTTACTATAAAGCACATAAAGACGATATAGAAAATGTTAGCAAATCTGTAGATTTAGCGAAAGACATTACCGAGGCTGGTAAAAAAAGAATTCGCTTTGGTGCGGATTTTTCTTTGTCATACGATCCCGTGAATAGCCTGGTGTTCACGGCCAGGGCCGGGTTAATGTACAATTTTTAACAAGAGCAAAATGCAGTTACACAGGGTTTCACGGAGAAGACACAGAGGTACGCAGAGCATAGATCACCATCCACAAAATTATTTTGATGCACGCAAAAGCAGTGAATAAAACCGTTGCATCCAATCAGTCTGATCTGAACAGTTCGCCTGTGAATAAAAGCATTGGTGAACATTCCGATGCATACCTGGCTGCACAGGAAGAAATGCATCATTTTGATCAGTTATCATTGCATCCACCGATTGTTATCCAGCCAAAGCTATCAGTTAACCAGCCCAACGATGCCTATGAGCGGGAGGCGGATGCTATTGCTGATAAAGTGATCAGCATGAATGAACAAAGCAGTCTTCAGCCGCTTAATTTTCTTCATTCACCCGGCAGTGCACAGCGAAAATGTTCCGCTTGCGAAGAAGAGGAAAAGAACGTTCAGCGTAAATGTGCCCACTGTGAAGAAGAAGAGAAAGGTTTGCAACGAAAAGCGGTAACTGCCGGTTCTGTGTCGTCATTAGCCAATACTTCAACGGTTGCCAATCATATTACTGCGTCTCAAGGCAACGGGAGGGCGTTAGATAAGCATACGCAGACGTTTATGTCAAGCCGTATGGGATTTGACTTCAGTAAAGTAAATATTCATGCGGACAATGATGCGGCAAGCATGAACCGGCAATTGAACGCCAGGGCTTTCACTGTAGGTAAGGATATCTATTTTAATACCGGGCAATACAATCCTTCGGGTGAAGAAGGCAAAAAGCTTCTTGCACACGAGCTGGTGCATACCATACAGCAGGGTGGAACTCAGACCCAAATTCAGCGTGCATGTCTACCAGCCGCGGAATGTGCAGCGCCGCAGGCAACACTGGAAAATTTTGTGCAGGAAACTGAAAATAAGCCGGAAAATATCTCAAAAGCAGATAAGCGTAAAAAGGCATGTAGTAAAGTTCCTCCTGATCCGGCATGTACTTCAGATGGTCATGGATCGCAGGCAACGGCGCTAACGTCAATACTAAATACCAATTATAAATCAAGGCTTGGCTATATCACAGGTATTTATGTAGATAAAGATATGCCTGCTTCATATGCAGCAGTGACATATAGCTGCGGAGCCTTTGTTCCGCCAAAACCTGGCGGGCAGTGCACTTTTGTTCCGGATGTTCTGGAGGCGCAAGGAAAATTGTATCTCGCAGGCAATGCCAGCATTGGCGGAAAAACCCGTCAGGACTGGCTTACATCAACCCTGGGTACGTTAACACATGAAACCGAACATGCACGGTTTAATACAGGAGCACCATTGCCCTCACCGTCATCATCATCTACATGCAAATTCGATGATCATAAACACAATCTTTCCGAAATGGCGGCTCATTTAAGTGAGATGCATGTATTTTACAGAGCTGCACTCGCAAAGCCAGGCAAGGACCGCTTTAAAGAGTTCTACAACATGTTTAATTACTGGGTGAAGAACGGGTCTGAAGATATTAGTGGCATTGTTAAAGATCTAAGATGTAAATGCGACTGCGCAGATGCAGATCATTTCATTAAGAAAACAGTTGAATCTGTCTCCACGTCTCAAAAATGGGACACCAATGAAGCTGACATGATACATCGCGAACTAAAAACACCTAAGTGGAATTTAAAGTGGCCCGTAGATCCGCCTTCAGGCGTTAATGTGACTGATCTGCCAACTGAGGCGCCGGCGCCGTATAAGATGGAATGAGCATGCAGGATGTAAGATGTACGGTGTGCGGTGTAGGATGTAAGATGTAAGATGTACGGTGTACGATGTACGATGTGGGAGTGAGTTCCGGTTGTACATATTAGGTTGTACGTTTAAGCCCTTCGGCCACCCTGGTTAGTTGCAATCATTTTCAATTTTCAATCATCAATTTTCAATTCTTTGTCCGCCTTTCTGTCTTTGCGGCAAAAAATAGTTCATGCAAACATTTCTACAACAGAGTCGTTCATCATCAAAAAACAACAACAAAAATTCCGCATCTAAAAACCTGAAAGCTCAAAAGAAAAGCAGATTTGCAGATCATTCGGGTGACAATGCGCAACATCACTTTAATGATCTGATACCTTATAATTCGGGAAGGGAACAAACCGGACTGTTTTTTAGGAATGAGCATGAGTCTAAAACGGAAGTTGACGAATCTTTATCTCACAACATTATAAACTCGCAGGGAAAGGGAGATAAAATTGATGCATCAACAGAAGTCTTTATGTCTGGCCGGATTGGAGCAGATTTCAGCAAGATAAAGATTCACACGGATGATGAAGCAAAAGAAATGACCGGCCGAATTAACGCCAGGGCTTTTACTGTTGGTAATGATATCTATTTTAATGAACAACAATTTCAACCGCAAACGACAACAGGCAGACATTTACTGGCGCATGAGCTTGTACATATTGCACAACACTTGCCAGGCATTAGAAGAAAACCTTTGCCGACGGACAGATATGGCAGGCCGTTGGGTTTTGTCTCTACACCGGAGCAGGAGGAATACGATAAGGACACCGCGGAAATGCGGGAACACCTTTTCGATATTATGCGAAATGGTTTTCCCGGTACAAAAGATAACAGCTATCTGCAAAAACTCATTGATGAAAAGTATGAAAAGGGTACGGATGATTACTGGTTGGCTACAAACTTGCTTAAGTACGGGCCTGAAGCACTTTGGCCACCAGCACTTTCAGCAGAGCTTCGTTCAAAATCAATCAGGAATAAATGGAATTTTGCCGAGGGATCACTTGGTACAACCGCGGGCGGACAAAGCGTTCGTTCCTTCTACTTCCCTGGTCAAACAGATAATCACGCGTTGATCATAGCGGGTGTGCATGGGTCTGAATTGTCGGGCACAGAAGTAGTGGAAATTTTGATAGAAAAATTGAAGACAGGCCCCAGACCTTATTACACTGTCATTATTGTACCGAGCCTGTTTCCGGATAATGCAGCAGTTGCCAAATCAAAACCCAAGCAAATAGAAACAGGTGAGAATGTTGGACGTTATTCTTCAGGAACTGAATCAACAAAGCACAGCACAGATCCCAACAGGCAATTTCCTGAATTTGGAAAAGCGTACGATCCATCCACGAAACAAGATGCAAAAGGCAGAGCAATCGAACCTGAAAATATTATATTACTTGAATTGATTGACAGATTCAGACCGGCAAGAATAGCATCGGTTCATTCCAATCACGATCTTGATAAAGCCGGCATTTATGCAGATCCGAGAACAGATTCCACAGGCATTGCGTTAGGATTTGATACAGATGAAGCTTTAGCAAAATCAATGGCGGGCAAAGCTCAGTCAGGCGGCGCAAATATTCCCGGCAATAAGTTTAAAGATGAACAACCAACCAACGCTATTTATCCGCTGGATCCGGCCGCCGCGGCAGCAGGCAAAAAACAGAAGCGTGAAACTGGTAAGGGTAATTCGTTGGGGGGATGGGGATCCACTGCAATATGCGATCCGTCAAAGCCCGCTACTAACAGGCCTGCTATGCGTATAATAACCGTTGAAGTGCAGTTTGCTAAACGTAGTACAGATGTTGCAGCCGCGGAACAGGCAAAAAGAAAAACTGAGCTTGAGGCGCATGCTGACGCATTGAGAGAGATCTTTCTCGGTCCTAACCAGGTGGAAACAGCCCTCGATCCTTGTCCACCGGCGACTTCGCCATAGCATAACTCAGAATGTCTGCAGTATCGTGCTAAGCCTTTCTGCAGTAAGCGCAGGTAAATAATCTCTAACCTGGATAGCATCCGGATTGTTGCCCCAGGTCATTTGCTGATTGGTAAGCAGATAATTCTTTACGCCCAGATGAAAGGCCAGATGTGATGGGCCGGATACTATGCTTATTAAACCCCGCCTTGCTCTTTTTAGTACATTAATTATTTGAACAATGGGCTTGTTGAACATACCTGTAACATTGTTTCCTGCAATAAAATGATGATCATCTCTTTCATGTCCAATAATGCAGAACGAATATTGGGGCATCTGATCGACAAGTTTTTGCCACTGTTCTTTAGGCCAATGTTGTTCAGAAGGCAATGAACGGGAAAATGGTGCGAGGATATAATCAAATAGTGCTACATCCACTGCTTCATATTCAAGTTCAGCCTTTGGCGGTATCGATGGAACAGGCATTCCCAGGTATGCAAAATGCGCCTGGCTCATGTAATAATTGTGGATGTGTGAAATTTTACATGCCTCATATGCATCTAATTTCAGAATTCTGTTGTAGTGTACCGGCTGTTGTTGACTGATGTTAAGCTTCTTCGGAATCAATGAGAAAATTGCCGCGGACTCAGGGTGAATAACAAGGTGTAATTCGTCCTGCTTTGCAAGCTCAGTTATTACAGGAACAAATCCCAGGAAATCTCCAATTAGCCCGTCCTTGCAGTACAGAAGCGTCATAGAAACAATATTAATTAGATGGTGTCATTCATGGTTTTATCACTGCATAAAAAATGCCGGATATAAAACTTGTCATGAGCAAATGAATTTTAGTCATTAACAGTTAAGTGCAGCATCTATCCTTCAATCAAGTTATACATTTTTACTTGTGACAACGAGTAATTCGTTAACTATTTTATGATTGAAATTATTTCAAGATGGATCGAATCCGGCTAATCAATTACCTGGCTGCTCAACGCAATGCAAAAAACTACCTGGAAATTTGTGTGCACGATAAGCAGAACACTTTTGCATATATCCAGTGCAGCTATAAAAAATCGAACTACCCGGCATCATCTGATCTGTTCTTTATTACCAACCGCGACAAGTTCGATATTATCTTCATCGATGGATTTCATTCTGAAGAACAGGTGTTAAAAGATATTCATCACTCATTTCAATGCCTTGCTGATAGCGGTATCATTATTTTGCATGATTGCATGCCGCCGGATGCGTGGCATCAACGTGAGGCTGACAAATACCGCAGCGGCGAAAACTGGAACGGAACTGTTTGGAAGGCTGTTCTGAGAACTTTCAATACTTCTGGCTATAAATGTACGTTGCTTGATACTGATTGGGGGTGCGGCATAATTGATACGGCGCAGGCGCAGCTTCCAAGGCACAGGGTTCTTCCATTGAATCTTCAATACGAACTACATTATCCCTGGCTGTTAAAATACAAACAGTCTGTTGCCGAATACTTACGTGCGCAGGTGAAAGTATTTTATCATGTGGCCTGCATGGGCAACTGGAAAGATGTTTTTGACGAACAGGTACAACAGTTGAAACAAAATGGTTTTTATAAAATAGATCTGACAGTTCTTGGAACGGAAAATGATCTCGCTGCGCTTCAGGATACATGTGCTAAGTATAGAGTAAAACCCAATATTATCTTTCATGCAGATGATCTGACCTGGTTTGAAAAGCCAGCTATTCTGGCCATTGAAGACTATGCCAGGAAAAATGAGCACGGATACATACTCTATCTTCATAGTAAAGGGGTGAGTAATCCCGACGATGGCACCAAAGCAAAGTGGCGCCGGCTTATGATGAAGGAACTTGTTCAGAATTGGGAGTATTGCATGCTCCAATTGCCCAACTATGATGCCATTGGTGTTAACTGGAGAGAGATGCATCCTACTTCGCACTTCTGCGGTAATTTTTGGTATGCCTCCGTAAAATACCTGCGCAAACTTGCCGATTTCAATTATTATTATGAACACCCGCTTTACCAGATCTGGGATGCATTTCACAGTAAACGGCTGGGATGTGAGTTCTGGATAAGTTCCGGCAGGGAAAAGCCCCGTGTACTTTCACTCTTTTGCAGGAATGTGGACTTTTGTAATCATGAATACTGGCGGAATAAATAGATATCTATAAGTGTGAAGCAGACGGTTTAGTTTTTCCAGATGATTAAGCTTGCTTGATGAAATCCCGAAGCCCGCCTGACCGGACGGGCAGGGGGGCTTCGGGCAATGTCATTAAGTTAAGCACAGACATCTTTAACTTTGGGAGATATCTCCTATCGTCGATATGACGATCCTGGCTTATCAGAAAAAGTAATCACAACAGCATCAATACCAAGTACAGAATAATGAGCAAGTCTGCAACCTCAACGTCACGTCGACGACGGGAGAGGTCTCCCGAATATAGAACTGATGGTGATATTTTATAAGCGTTTGATATGAAAACTCTAACTTAATGACATTGCCCGAAGGGATTTAATCGATCCCTGTAAAAATGTTTCTCTATATCATCCGGGAAGGATTTACACTCAATTTGTTCAATTTGTCGTCGGATAAAAATGAACTCAATTTACTTTTTCTGAACCAACAGTGACATAACGCGGGTGCATTTATGCAGGTTAATGCCTGCCATTAAAATTTCCCCGACTCACTTCAACTCAAAAAAAATCTACATTAACAACACGCTAATTACAAACGACAGGCTGGAGGCTTTGATCCGTCTTGCAACACAGGCACCAAAGGAGGGTTGTTTTGCTGAAGTAGGTGTATACAAAGGCGGCTCACTCATGCTACTGGCAATGACTTTCCCTGACCGGTGTGTCTTTGGTTTTGATTCTTTTGAAGGATTGCCGATAGCCTATTGGACAGATACAGAAGTGCATCGGCCCGGCGAATTTGGTGATACATCGCAGGAAGCTGTTACTGAATTTCTTGGCGAATACAAAAGTAACGTACATCTTGTGAAAGGTATTTTCCCTGCCTCTGCAAGCTTACAGGAGCAAGAAACTTTTGCCTTCGTTCACATTGATACTGATTTTTATTTGTCAGTGAAAGCATGCCTGGAATGGTTTTGGCCGCGGCTTGTGCCTGGAGGCATAATTGTACTGGATGATTATCGCTGGCCAGCCTGTCCGGGTGTTGAACAGGCACTGGTTGAATTCGGACAACCGTTTCAACAAACAGAGGCGGCCTACCAGGCCTTTCTACTCAAAGAATAATTTGTTAATCTACACAAAGCCGGCACCGTTGCTCCATCATTCAATATCGTTTAGTTAAGCAAGCATCGACAACTTTGGGATGTCTTCTGTCGTTGATGATGACCCTGGTTCATCGGAAAAAATTGATCACAGCAGCACTAATAACGAGTATGTAATAAAGCGAAAATCTGCAGCCGCATCGGCAACCTCGACAGAAGAATTTGGCTAACCATAATCAAAAAGAGATGACAGTATACTTTTCATCGATAGTCCGTAGGACTTTAAGCTTAATAGAAGCCCTAACATATAGGGGCTTTCTTGTCCGTTAGGACATTAACCCTTTTTATTTGGTTAAAGTCCTAACGGACTATGAAGTCCTCAATTCGCACGTTTCTATTAAGCTTAATTCCCTACGGGAAAAATTGTTACTGCTTTAAAATACGTCATTAGCAGGATTGGAAAGATCTTTCTAACCTTGATCCGATCGCTACTGACGATGTTTGACACTTCTAAAAAAATGCCTGAAACACTTGCATTTGTGGATTTCAGTTTATAATTTTCGTATAACGATCTCAATATGTTTGAGACTATCTCTCTTGACTGGCAGCATGTTTTTCCTCAGTTTTTTTAATGTATATGCACCCAATGAATTAGGAACCTGGCATTGATTGTTAGAATGGTTGTTTGCTATTTAGACGTATCCTGCTGCCGCTGAACACTAAACTTATTAATTAAACCTTAAGGCCTGAAGTTCACAAACCAGGCTGGGAAAATCTATGCAGTATGTTTAATTCGCCCATTTTAGATCTTGTCATTGCCCTATCATTCACTTATTTTCTTTTAGGACTTATTGTAAGTACCATTCACGAATTTATCTACTCTGTTGTCATGCAAAAAGAACCTAAGCGCGCCCGGTTTCTTAAGCAATCAATTGAGTGCCTCTTTCTTGATGGTGACTGGAAGAAATTTGTACAGGAAAAGCTAATGACCAGCGTGCATATTGACGTGCTGCGTAAGAATAACAGCCCCCAGTCATTTCCTTCTTATATTCCCAACTCAAATTTTGCACTGGCAATTATCGATCAGTTCAGAACCAACAGCAACCTGCTGGATGTTACGCAGATTCAAAATATCCTCACTAATGATGAGCTTGCTGCCAAATATGGAATTACAGGTGAGTTGCGACGAACATTGTTAAGTCTGGTTGAACGATCTAACGGACAGTTAATGCAGTTTCAGGCTAATCTTGAAAGTTATTTTAATACGGCTATGGACCGGCTTGCAGGCAGTTATATCCGTTCAACCAAAAAAGCCATCTTCGTTATTGCACTTGTACTCACCGTATTTCTGAATGCTGATACGATCAACATAGCCATGACATTATGGAATGACCCTGATGCGCTAAAGCAGACTGCAGATAATATACAGACCTCCATCAGCCAGATTAAAGATTCTTCCGGCATTTATAGTTTCAACTCGCCTGATGGTAAAACAGTGGTGATGTCATCAAGGATCCATACCGGTGACTCAACTGTTGCTGATCCGAAACGTAACGGAGATTCAATAACCTTCCGTAAGGAAGATATCAGGAGAACTGTTCTCACGCTAAAAAGTACTGGTATTCCCATCGGATGGGCCAAAGAAAACAGGCCTGATTGCACTTTCCTGGGGTGGGTTGGAAAGATAGCCGGCCTACTACTAACATCCTTTGCATTATTATTAGGCGCTCCTTTCTGGTTTGACCTGTTGAATAAAATTGTCAATCTGCGTGCGGCTGGTAAAAAGGAAGGAGGCACAGCCGGTGACAACTCCCCGGCAACTGCTCCCGCAGCCCAACCTGTCCAACCTGCAAATGTAAACAACGCACAAACAGGAGAGGAGGCCGTAGGATAAATTATGTTACTTGAAGTAAACGTAAAAAACCTGAACAAGCGCAGCCGCATACCGGCAAGTTTTGCCGAGAAGGATAGCATTATTGGTGTTGTAAAAAACGGATTCCGTTTCCAGGGAGAAGAGGTAAGCAGCGTTCCAAATCCTGCGCTGGGCAAGTGGTATAAAGACCGGGATAATTATTTTTACTGGGCGGGTGGCTTAACAGTAGTTGAACAGGTGCCTCCACAAGATCAACCGGCTGATATACCTACGCCTACAACTCCCACAGTTCCCTTAACACCGCCACCTGTTATTGAACCATCAACAGCAATAACACCTGTTCTTAAACAAAAAATTGAACAGATCGTAAATGCCTTTGAAACCGGGTCGGCGGAAGGAGATTATTCTGAGCTTGATAAAATGCGGGATTACAGAGATCCTGAAACCGGCGAAAAGATAGTGCAGATAACCTATGGTCGCTCTCAGACAACCGAGTTCAGTCATTTGAAAGCCTTAATACAGGACTATGTGATGAACAACGGTGTGTTCGCCGAACAGTTCCGTCCGTACTTGAACCGCATTGGCGTTAAACCAAGCCTGGCAACAGATGCAGGCTTCTGTAACTTTTTGATTAATGCCGGCAAAAATGATCCGATAATGAAAGTGTGCCAGGACAAGTTGTTTGAAAAAGAATACTATCAGCCGGCACAAAACTGGTTCACCAGGAATGGCTTTACATTACCATTAAGCATGCTTGTAATATATGACAGCCAGATACATTCCGGTGGGATATTGGGATTCTTGAGGAACAAATTTGAAACAGTGGTACCGGTTAAGGGTGGTGACGAAAAAGAATGGATCACCAATTATGTAAAAGCAAGAGATAACTGGCTTGCTACCAGCTCAGATCAACTGCTGCGAAACACCGTTTACCGTACAAGATGCTTTATGGATCAGATGACTAATAATAACTGGGATTTATCGCAACCCGTAAATGCACACGGTGTGCCTATAGCCTGAGTTTTTAAGCACAGCATTAACTCTTCTACAGTTTAGGGCAATTGCTGAACACCCTGCAAAATAGTAAGCACCCGATAAGCCGAAAAGGGTTGAAAGAGTAGGCAAAAAACATTATGCCATGAAATCACTTTTCAAATTTTTATTGGTTGCAATTGTTTTCATTTTGGTTGCCTGTAATAAAGGGTTATACTTTGACCAGGCATCATATGACAGGGGCAACAATATAGTGGCTGAAGCTAAAGCGCTGTTTGGCAAAGCAACAGAAAGCTATTCGGCCCATGAAGGAGAAGTAGCTACTTTAAAAACACATATCAACGATGCTGTTGCTGCTGAAACGGCCAGAGGTTCCAAATCTAATGCTGCAAGCGTTAACATGTGGAAAAGCCTGCAGGCAGATAACAGTTTCCTGAACCAGGCTTTGGCAGACTGGAAAACCAAAGACAAGCTGAGTAGCACCATCATTGAAGAATACCAGAAAAGGGTGGATGCCATAATTGGAATAATACCGCAGTACGAGAACTTCAAGATTAAAAAATAAACTAATTATTTGTCCTTAAAATAGCAATCATGCCAGATTATAATCAAATATTCGACGAGATAGGCGGCCAGATAAAACAACTGGCGGAAAACACAGTGAGCAAATACCGCGACCAGGCGGTAGCAGACGCCAATGCTCTTGTTGCAAGCATGAAAGAAGATCTAATTCGTTGGACAGACCTCCTGGCCAATAAAAGAATTGACACAAAAGAATTTGAGATATTGGTTAACAGCGAAAAAGATCTTGTGCAGATGAAGGCCCTTCAAACATCGGGCCTTGCGGCAATCCGTGTTCAACAATTTTCAATGAGTGTGTTGAATATGGTTGTAGATGTTGTGTTTACAAAAGTGTTGCCCGCTGCAGTTGCTGTTGCTTAAACTGATCAAAATCAAAACCTTCCGCGGATATATAATTTGCGGGAGGTTTTGATTTTGTTTCAACCGGAAGAAAAGCTTTCTTATGGTACGTCCCAGGCCAGCTGTGGTATAGTATCGTTTAATTGTAATAATCCTGTTAGGCTTTTTTCTTCTTCTTTTTAGTGCCATCATCTACTTTGGCGGGAACAGGTTCGGAAACCTGTGTAACTTGTTTAGGTTTTGTACGCGCCAGATATTCATCAATATCCTTGATCTTGTCAACAGCGGATTTTATCAATGCCTGATACCCGTATTGATATTTGTTGAGTTCAGAACTATCTACATATGTAAGAAAATCCCTGTAAAAGTTACGTGCCTCTTCAAATCGCAAAGTTCTTGTTGCGGCGATAGCACTATCGTATGAGACCATTCCCTTTGTAAACTTCGCTTTACGTTCTTCTTCCTCCTTAGCGTCTGTCTCTTCTTTTGCCTTACGGTTCAGTTCGGATTGCAGGTAAGTAATTTGTTTTTGTGCATAGCTCTCTGATGGCTTAAGTTCTGCAGCCTGGCGGTAATACTTTAAGGCTTCCACAAAATCTTTGGTAACAAAAGCAAGGCTGTCCGCAGAAACTATTGACGTCTCATATTTTTCATCATTTTCTTTCAGCAATTGAATGGAGTCGAGTTTGCCGGTAACTATTGCCAGTTTTTCTTTAGCTCCATCCTCATTTGGTTTTATGTTACTTGCTTCGGTGTAGCCTTTCTTAGCAATCTCATAATCCTTTTTTGCGAAGGCTGCATTAGCCTGACTCATGATCATTTTGTATTGCTTGTCTGCTTGCGCCACTTTTTGCAGGCTATCTGCTTCAGCTTTTTTCTGTGTAGTTAATTCCTGTTGGCGGATATCAATTTCCTGCAATTTGTTTTTAGGATATTGTTCATCCGGCTTAAGTCCTGCTGCCAGTTGAAAAGCGATTTTGGCATTTTTAAAATCTGCGGCAGTAAGCGCTTTTTCTCCTTTGTCGACAGCCATATTATATTGTACTGTCAGCAGTGAGTCTTTGGCATGTTTGTCTTTTTCTGCAGCCTGGCTTGAAAGCTGTTTATCTATTTCCGCAATTTTTTGTGACGGATATGGTTCGCCGGGTTTTAACTGGTTAGCTTTGGTATAATACTCCTTTGCAGTTTCGTATAATTCTGTTAATAAAGCTTTATCCCCAAGAGCGATTAGCTGAGTATATTTTTCATCCCGCTCTTTTGCAAGCTTCTCCTGGTTCTCCTTTTCGGCTATTTGTGCCCGCTTGTTCTTTATGTTATCAAGTAACTTCAGCACTTCTGCATTGCCTGGTTTTATTTTTAATGCTTCATTATATGCGTTTTCTGCTTCATCATAGGAGCCTTTAGAAAGTGCCTCATTGCCAAGTGTTATGAAGTTAGAAAAATAGGTGTCCTTCTTTTTGTTATCCTCTTCAAGTTGTTGGTCCGCAAGCTTCTTGTCTATCTCTTTTAATTTTGACTGTGCTATTGCGTCTTTCGGTTTAATGTTCAATGCTTGCTGATAATCTGACCGGGCTTCATCATAAGATTTTGCTGCCAATGCCTTTGCTCCAGCAGCAAGATAGCCCCGGTAAAGTTCTTCCTGTCTTTTGTTTTCTTCCGTTAATTTAGCCTCAGCCCTCTTTCCTTCAATGCGCCTAAGCTGCTGTTGCGGCCATGGATCAGCAGGATTGGCAGCCAAAGCTTGCTGATACAGTTTTTCAGCCTCATCATAATTGCCCGCATTGTAGGCTGTAACAGCATTCTTTAGCAGTTCCTGGTACTTGTCTGCAATGGCTTTCTTATCCTGATTTTCTTTTTCAGCTCTTTTTACTTTGATATCAGCAAGTTTCTTTTGTACATATTCCTCTTTTGGATCAATGTCTGCCGCTTTTTTAAAGTTTACTTCTGCTTCATCGTAATTGCCTGATATAAAAGCACGCTGACCGGCAAGCACCAGTGCAGTAAATTCAGTGGTTTTGTCAGCCGGCGCAGGTGTCGTTTTGCCGGCGTTGTTTGCTTGTACACTAACTGTTACCGGATTATTCTGTGATGGTGTTGTTGTCGTATTGTTACTTGCATTATTGCTTTGGGTTGTATTTGAGGTGACAGGCGCAGCATTGCGGAGCTGGGCCAATTGTTTGTTTTTCTCATCTTGTTCCTTTGCAACTTTTGCCAGCACTTTGCTATCTGAAAAATCATAGAATAACAATGAGTCCGCATTTAATTCTTTCTTATACACGAGCACAAACCGGTGCTTGTTTTTGCCTTCAACAATGGTAAGCGTTGTAGAAGGAAAACCCTCAACCTTTGCCATGATAGTAAATGAGCTGTTACTTTTATTCTGTTTTACATTTGGCTTATCGAATAAAGTGTCGGCACCGGATTCGGTGAAATTGTAGTTTTCAATCTTTGAATGGAATGTCAGGCGCACTTCATATACTGTTGACAAAGCAATCTCTTTCCCGTTAATATTCTGCGCAAATGCTGACTGTATGCTTATTAGCATTATGAACAATGTAAACAGATGATGGTGAGTAGTACGCATGATTCAATCTTTAGGTGTGAGGCATGAGGTTTAAGGTTTGACAGTTTTTTTTAATTGATAATTGAAAGTTGAAAATTGAAAATGAAAGAACTTTAACCTGTCTTATTGAAATCTATGTATTCCTTTTCTCCCTAGAGTCTTCATGGCTGATGAAAAGTTATTGTTACACAGAGAAATACAGGAGACGATGCAGAGTTACACAGAGATCTTCCTTTGTGCTTCCAAAGTCTTTGTGACAACAAAAAAAACGTGACTCTCTGTTTCGCATGTGCCTCCGTGTTTCAAAAATCTTTGTGTTTCTTTTTGCCTTTGCGTCTTCGTGGCAAACAAAAAAACTTCGTGCCTCTCTGTGTCGCTCGTGCCTCCGTGGTTCAAGAATCTTTGTGCTTCTTTTCGTCTTTGCGTCTTCGTGGTAAACAAAAACCTCCGTGCCCGCCCGTACCGGATCGGACGGGGTTTAAAACCCTTCGTTGCAGTTCATTTTCAATTTTCAATTCTCCATTTTCAATTAATGTCACCCTTTGCACGGGTTTCGCGCAAGCCGGCCCTTTTTATCATATCCAACGTTTATCTCGGTAATACGGTCGCCTTCTTTTTTAAACTCAACTGATTCAATCTCTAACTTTTTGCCTTTTATCTCCTTACAAAAAGCATCGAAGGTGGTGTAAGCCTTATTGGCAATAACTTTAGTTGCACCCTGATCGGCGAGGTATTTATAGAGTTCTTTTACATCCATATCTCCGCATACGAGGGATTGCAGGTAGCTTTTGAAGGTCTGCGGGCTCGTCCCTATCACAGGCGGTGGTTTGGGTGCCACCGGTGCGGGCGCAACAGACTTTACAGTGTCAGATGAAGTTCCCGGTGCCTGTATCGGTGGTGCTGTGGGGCCAGGAGGTAACACAAGTGCAATATCTTCATCACCCCGGCTGGGTTTTGCCTGTCTGTTATTTTTTTCAGATGGATCAACTACTAGTATTTCTTTGCGGTAAATCCTGTTTCTATCGTTATTCAATACAAGCTTAAGCGTATAATGTCCTTCAGTTCTGAATGTGTAAATACCAGCCCTGGAATATTGAGGGTCAAAATTATTGTCATTTTCAATTGCCCATTTATAACTACTTGCGGTATCCGGAGTTGAAAAATTATATTTTCCGGGTGCTACCTGGTCACTGCCAATAATATGTTCAACAATATTTCCTGCACTGTCTACAACGATTGCCTGACGGACGTTAACCATAAATTTTGTTCTCGTAACACATCCGCCGTCCAACGTTACCGTAACAAGAAATATTCCTTCGTGCGTATAAGTATGACCAACGTTAAACCCTTCTGAACGTTTTGTCGAGTCACCAAAGTCCCAAACAGCATTTCCACTGGATGCTATCGGCGTTTTAAACCAAACATGTTCCCCGGTTAGAGATGTTCTGCTGCCATCGTCCTTAAGGCCGTCAATGAAGATAAGTGGCGGCTGGCAGGCTGAACTTTTTTCGCCTGTAATCAGCCTGTAAGAAGCGAGGGCAAAAGAGAGTAGTACAGTAACGGCCATAGTAAGCCATACCTTTCTGTCCAGTCCCGAAGCTCTGTGTGTAAAAATGCCCGATGTTTTCATTATAGTAGCTTTACGTGTCTATTTGCGATACAGTGCGTTTAACTGGGCCTGGTTTCGATATCTGTCAATATCTGCTTTAAGTGCTGCGATTTGTTCCTTCAATTGAGCCCGTTCGTCTTCTTTAGCGTTGGCATCCCGTAACTGTCTTTTTAATTTCTGAACATTATCGAGATTAGCCACGAGACTTTCATAGAAACTTTTTGCAGTCAGGGAATCAGATATCAAATTCGTTAGTTCTGAAATATTCCTGCTTATCTGGTTATCAATGATAGGAACCTGGTTCCCGGACTCATTGATGCTATCCAGCATCATTACTGTTTCCTGCATTTTCTTTTCAAAACGGGAAAGGATCATTCTTTCATTATTCATTCGTATAGCTTCTGCTCTGAGTTGAGCATTTTCTCTCAGCGGTACCTTAAAGCTGAAAAATACTGTGGCGAGTATAATGCCGACGGTTATAATAAAGAACAGTAAAAAGTTTATAAATGCTCTTTTTCTTTCTTCGTGATTACCAGGCTTCATAAATGAATCGTTTATAGTAAGTTTTTAAATAAAGTTCGATTTGATCTTTGCTACCGGCCAGGCGTACTTATCCAAAGAAACGTCTTCTGGGTGGCGGTGGTACAGCTACGGCTTGTTTCTCTGCAAAGCCGAAGCGATCTTCAGTGAGTGCTTTCACTACTTCAGTTTTGCGTTTGCCAATAAATTCGAGTTTGCTTAACGTGTCAAAGAGTCTTGTTGTGACTTTAACAAACAGGGTGACCCTTCCTATATTTTTGTTGATATCATTATTATCATACCTGATATTCGCAAGGCTAACCAGGAGGGCTTCCAATTCGCCCTGCTTCATGTCGCTCCATTCACTCAGGTAGTTCATCATTTCTTCTTTCCCTGAACCGATACGCATATCAATGGCATTCTTCATCACCCTTGCCAGGTTGGCTATGCCGGAAAACAACACTGCCGGTGATTCATGTATAGCGGTCCAACGTATCTCGGTTATTGCCTGGCTTAGATAAAGCATCATTCTGTCGCACAGGAACTGTACAAGTTCAGATATTTCATTTTGCTGTTTTTTCTGGAAGATGTTTTGCACGATGGCAAGGCACCTGGTTTCCAGCGTGGAAAAAAACTGGTCGAGCTCCGAATGCAGGCTAACAAGATCAGGGTATGCACTGGTTGAATAACAGGGCGGAATATAGTCATGATCTATTCTTATATCGTTGGCATTTGCTACAAGCTTTCCCACGATAAGCGAATAAGGATTGTTTGCGTATTGATCATATTGGCTTTCGTTTACTACCTGTACAGAATATGCAGGAATCACATAAGGAAATCTGGGAGGATTTTCAGAAAGATCGGGGCTGCCTGCAGGAAGTCTGTTGTATGGATGCACTGTTAATGTAACCCACCATACGGCATTGTTTCCGTTGTCTGAAAACTGGAAAGATACAGCGGGAACGCCATCTGTGTCTGTTACACCGCTTCCGGACAAAACTGGAAGACTAATTCTAATGCCACCGGGTGTTACCGCCTGGCAGTTTAATACGGATACACGTAGCACATTTTGGTTATCAAGGGCAATCTTTACGTTAAAATTATTTTCGCCCTCATAAGATGAAGGCAATACTCCATATCTTATCGGTGAAACGGATAACGAAGCCAGATCATTCAGTGCATTGCGGAAAGCATTGTCCTGCGCAATAAAATGATCTTTATTGATCTTCATTCCATCTATCCAGTTTACAGGAAAATATTTTTGATTGTCCCTCATAACAAAGTATTATAATCGCTTTTCAATTCTTTCGCAAATGATCACCGCATTTTCTTTGACGCCATTTTCTCTCATAGAAATTTCCGGATTCAATATTTTTGAATACTGGTACCATCTTCGTTTTAGCCGGAACCACCAGACATGCGGTTCGTAATCGTCAGCAGCATATTCAATAGGCGTTTCGCTTTGCTCTTCGTTGTAATCGTTCATAAAGTGATAATACAGATCACCCAGCAACATGCCTTCCGGTCCTCTTGCACGAAAGAATGTTTTGTTTTTGTCCGATGTCTTTTTTGCGATCTCAAAACCCATAATGAGTATTTTTTCTTTTGGGTTTTCATCCGGGAGATCAATTGGCTGCAATGGATATTGCCAGGTTTTAAACTCTGCCGCCGGAATATTGTAGGCTGCTTCAAATGTGTGCATGAATAAAAAAGGAATAAAGAACGACAACGTACTGAAGAGCATAGGGTAGAAGAGATAGTCTACGTTTTTGCCGCCTTCCTTTATGAAGTATTTTAAGGCCGAAAACACAACGATAGAAAAAAAGATGATAGACAATCCGAAAAATATCTCACCAATAACAATGTCACTGTTATTGTAATTTCCTGTTGAAAAATACTTTTTATGAACACATAAGAGATGTATGATTCCGAACAATAAATACAGGCCTGACAACAACCAGTAAATGGCAAATAAATGTTCAGAAACAAGTGATACGGCGTATGCCGCAACGGAGGCTACCACTGCGGAAAACGTGCCATACACTGCCGGCTTTTTACCGCTTGCTGCAAAATTCTCAGAGAATTTACCAACCACCGCAAACAGGGTTATTGATAAAGCTAGGAAAACGCCAACATACATCAGGAAATATTTGAGCAACATATGTATAGGTATCAGGTGTCAGGTATCAGGTTTTTAGCTATGAGCTGTCAGCTCTCAGCTCTCAGCTTTCAGCCATTTAATGCAATCATCTTCCCTTTTTTCTCAAATCTCTCTTAGCCATCTTACTATCTTAAACGTCTTACTATCTTACTATCTTACGGTCTTACGATCTTACGGTCTTACTGTCTTCTACTGCTGTTTAAACTGTGCCTTCCATTCTTCACCATCATCACCTTTGTAGCCATCCAGTTTAACAAGGAAGCTCTTGGCGGGGAAGAATGGTGTAATATGGATATCAAGGAAGATGTGATCTTTTTGATCTTCATCTCTCTCAAAGCGGATGATCTGGAATTTTTCAATCAGCTTGTCGGGGCCTTGAATACCATCAAGGAATTTTACAATCTGGGAACGAAGGTTCTTTTCCATTTTTACGTTCCACAGTTCAAAGGCGCGTCTGTTCAGGAAGTCGGAAAGCACTTTCGCAATAAAATCAAATACACGCACAACGGAGTAAGTCTGCATACCAATGTTATCACCGGTAAAGAGTGTCTTTGCTGAAAACGGCATTACTCTTCCCCAGGAACCAACCAAAGGAACAAGACCTACATTTTCCAGTTCGGAGATATCTCCTTTTAACTGGTCAAAGCGAACTGTATCAACTTCATCAATACTGCCGTAAGTTTTGCCGGCGACAGGTTGAGAAAGTTTGGTACAATACATTTTCCCGGCCAGTGCGGCAGAGCCAGGAACATAAACATCTTCTTCTTCACCTACTTCGGTTTTCTTGCCTCTTCCAACAATGTAGTTGCAAGTCATAACGACGTTGGCTTTATGTGGATCACCGCTGGTAAGATTGGCATCAGTAAACATATCCAGCACATCGTCAGGAGTTTCTATATTTTCGAAATCTGTTACCAGCATTACCTTGTTGTTGTAAGCCATTTTGGCCCATTTATCTACAATCGTATTTGATTTAAGATAACCAGGAATCACCAGCATGGAATAGTTTTCACGCAGATCCAGTCTGTCGTACTTATTTTTGAGTTCAGCTGCGACAAACTCAATAAACCGCGGTTCATCCAGGTCGGTGAGTTTGCTCATCGGCGCATTCATCAACACTACATTCTTTAACTTCGGAGATTCAGTATTCTTATAGAATAAATGAATAGAACGGTATGATTGTTCCAGCTGCTTTGTATGGTTCAGTACTTTTTTCAGATTGCCTTTCAACAATTTTTCCGCCGTGTCGGCTCTTTCAACTGCTTTGTCCACCATTTCAGCTACTGAGTTATGTTCATTCAACAACGCGGTCCACATCTCAATTTTCTTTTTCAATTCCTTGCGTTGTTCTTTTTTATTGCCATCCGTTAAAAAGATGTTCTTTTTTGCTTTGCGAACGGGATTCAGATTATCTGCTCCATCCACAATGCCTTCAAGAAAATCATATCCGCCAACTTTTGCCAGCGTGTTTAGCGATTCAGAAAGTGCAGGAAAACCATTTACCGCAAGCTTCTCTTCCTGCTTGAATTGCTGTACGGCAGCTTCGTTTAATTCTGTTGACATATCGATAATTTTAGCTTGTTTGAAAAGAAAGTTTTGAGCCAGAGCTTAAAGCCTAAAGCTCAAAGCCTAAAACCAAAAAATAGTTACCGGTGATATTACCTCATACCTGAAACCTCATACCTGGAGCCTGGAACCTGATACCTTACACCTGCGCCTCACACCTCATTCTTCCTCCAGTTCTGCAGCCAGTGCCTTTAACGCATTAACAAAGGCTTCTTTTGTTTCAGGATTTTCGATAACCTTTCTGAGTGATGTGTTGCTTTTAAGTTGTTTGATGATCTTTAAATAAGCATCATTTTCCAGGTTGAGATTTTTCAGGTAAGAACTCTGATTGGTCAGGTTTTTTGTATCAAAATCGCCAAGACCTGCAAAGCGGAAGTTTTCTTTTAATGTAGAACCATCTTCTTTGTCAAGCTCAACATTACATTCCGGTTTGAAATAATCAAAAACCTGCTCAACTGTTTGAAGATCTTCAACAATTTCAGGACGGATAGGATCTTCTGAAGTAAGCTTTTGAATAAACAAGGTTTTATTAGGAGATATTTCAACAAAACCTTCACCAACAGGATCGGGAGCAAGTATGGTGGTTGCTATCCCTGGTTTAGCTTGTGGCATAATAAACGCTTTAAAATGAATGATGTATTTGTATATAAATCAGCAGAAACAAAAATTTGTTCCGTATTTAAGTGAAAAAAATTATTGAATTTTCCAGGAAATGGCTTCGTTGTCCAGCTCTGCGGTTATTTTACTGCCTTTCGTCAACTCTCCTGAAATGATGTATTTAGATATGGGGCGTCTTAACTGGTTACGTATTACACCCGAGATTTGTCTCGCACCGTATTTAGGCGTAAAGCCGTTTACTGCGAGATATTTTTTTGCGTCCTCAGCTATATCAAATCCAATTCCTTGTTTATCCAAAGCTTCCAGCAAACTCTTCATTTGTATTTCGAAAATGCGCACAATATTGTTTTCACTGATCGGAGCGAAGGGCACGATCTCTGTGAGTCTTGCAAGAAATTCAGGCCGGAAATATTTCGTCATGATCTCCATTAACTTGTTAGACGTTGGAATGTTTCCTTTATCAAATTGTTCAGCTATCCATTCACTACCGATATTGGATGTGAAGATGATCAGGGCGTTGGAGAAATCACCTTCTTTGCCAAGCCTGTCGTGCATATGACCTTCATCCAGGATCTGGAGGAAGGTATCAAACACTGAGGGATGCGCTTTTTCTATTTCGTCAAAAAGCAGTACGGAGTAAGGTTTTTGTCTGATCTTGTTCACCAGCATGCCTCCTTCTTCATAACCAACATAGCCGGGAGGGGCACCGTATAAAAGTGCGGCGGAATGTTCTTCCTTAAACTCCGACATGTCAAACCGGATCATGGACTTTTCATCATTAAACAGAAATTCCGCAACAGATTTAGCCAGTTCTGTTTTACCTGTACCGGTAGGACCGAGGAAAAAGAAGGAGCCTATTGGCTGGCCTTTTTTATTCAATCCGCTTCTTGATTCGAGTATGGATTCAGAAATTGCTTTTACAGCATGATCCTGACCAACAACTCTTCTTTTCAGGTACTCATTCATGTTCAGGAGTTTTTCCTTTTCCTGCGCCTGGATCTTGCCAAGCGGAATACCGGTTTTGTAAGAAATTACTGAGGCGATATCGTCCTTATTAACTGATGTCTTTTTATCACCAGCCAGAACATCTAACGTATCGAGGCTTTGTGTAAGGAATGTTTCATACTCCTCGTGGGTTTCAAACTTATCAGTCTGAGCTGGGTCATCAAGCTTGCCGAGTAATACCGGGCTTATTTTATTTTGGAGGGTGGTATTCAGCCATTTTAATTCAGTGAGTAATTCTAATGAATGTGATGTTGAGACGTTGCATGCAACGTCTGTACATGCAGGGACGTTGCATGCAACGTCTGTACCGTTTGAGGTTATTTTCAATAAGCTCGCTTTTAGCTCCTCCAGATCTTGTTTGTTGGTATCAACCATCAGCTTAATAGCAGCCATGGTTCTGTCGAGCAGATCAATTGCAGCATCAGGCAGCCTTCTGTCTTTGAGATATCTTTTTGACAGGCGGACACATTCTTTCAGCGCATCTTTTTCGATTTTAAGCTGATGATGTTCTTCAAACTTGGGCGCTAGTTTTATCAGCATTTTTTCTGCAGTTGCTTCGTCAGGCTCAGCAACGGGCAGCGCTTCAAACCTCCGCGCGAATGCCTGATCTGCTTCGATAAATTTTCGGTATTCTTCGTTGGTTGTCGCACCAATAACGGTAATTTCTCCGCGGGCCAGTTCGGGTTTAAGCAGATTAGCTGCGCCGCCACCAATGCTGCCGTTCTTGTTATCAAGCAGTACATGGATCTCATCAATAAATATGATGGCTTTTGGAAACTGTTTAACTTCCTTAATAATGTTTTTTAACCTGTCCTCAATTTCGCCTTTATAAGATGCACCAGCAATTAATGCACCGAGATCAAGTTCAAAAACCAATGAATTTGCCAATTGAGCGGGAACTTTATTATTCACAATATCAAGTGCAAAGCCATCAATTAGTGCAGTTTTGCCGACGCCGGCTTCTCCCGTTATTATAACATTTGGTTTGGTTCTGCGACAAAGGATCTCCATCATCATCCGGGTTTCCTTATCACGACCAATGATGGGATCTGTCTTACCTTCCTTTGCTAAAGCTGTGCGTTCAATACAATATTTGTGGAGGGCAGCCGCAGGTGCTGCGTTATTTTTGGCTTCGGTATTATTGACGGCGTGTTGAATCCCATCCTCCTTAAAATAGATCTCCAGTACTTCCTTTTCTTTTACAGGAAACGATTTCATTTGTTCTCCGGAAAAAGCTGTGCCTGGCTTTGCAATGGCGACCAACACACATATGGGTGTTATATAGTCAAGACCAAGTTTTAAACGAATATTGTCAGCCTCTTCAAATACGGCTTTTATTTTTTCATCGCCGGTAACATTGTCCTTTGCTTTGGCAACTTTGGGATATTCATCCATATGTATTTCCGCCCACTCCAATATATACGGAACATCTTTGCCTATTGATTCCAGGAAGCTTGCCAGGCCGACATCTTTATGCAGCATGGCACGCAACAAATGTGCCGGAGAGAAATATTCATTCTGATATTCTTTAGCGAGAGACCGGGCTATTTCAACGGCAGTCTTCAGAGATTCATTCAGGGAAAGTGTAGGCATGTAATTAATTTGAACAGTTTATTAAAGCATAACCCTGCCGGATTTATGCAACTATGTACTGACTGTCAGCCTGCTCATCAAATTTCATACTGAGGCACAGGCATGTACGGTTATAAATACTTTTTTCCGGCTATTTGTTACCCGCTGACTCGTTTTTTGTGACAAACGGACGATTTGAGCGTGTTTTAGGTTTGAATCAGGCGATTCTGTCGGTTGGACAGGATACCATAACACATTCAATGTCGTTTCCTGAAGAGGTTACAAAAAGCAAAGCAAGCCTTGAATCGGGTACTTCGTATCCGTCCGAATGCGCATTCGGCGCGGGCGGTCTTCGTAAATCGTACTTGATAAATCTTAGCTTTCTTAATGAAACGGCGTTGGCAACACATTCCTGAAATAAAAAATTGTAAATGAGAAAAATTAAGGGGTAACAAAATGTATAACAATAAGCTCTAATAAAGTGTGCTAAGCAAATCCGGCATCGTTATATTCATTTAAACATTAAAAGAGGTGAGCAATATCTATTATAAAATTCCATTGCAATTGGGAGCTGTGGTTGAAGGTAGCGAACTTCCGGTCTGTAGCCTGAGGCACTCAATAGAAAAGAACCTGGAATTAATAATCACTACTCGGTTCGGCGAACACAGGAGTGATCCTGATTTCGGTTGCGAGATCTGGGAAATGGACTTTGAATTAATTGTAAGCACCAGCCGGTGGGAAGAAAAGCTCAGACAATCGCTTTTAAAATCAATTACTACGCATGAGCTCAGGTTGGCCGATGTCTCAGCTACTGTGGTTATTACTGATATTGAGAAGTTCAACATATTCAAAAATTTTACGGAGCAAAAAAAACGTGTTGACATACATATAACTGGCACCATTCGTAAAACAGGTGAACCTTTTGCATTTCACACGAATATGTTTTTGAGCCCGTTGTCGGTGGAGTGAGGAGAGAGGTAGCAGGTGCCAGGTATCAGGTTTCAGGTTTCAGGTATGAGGTATGAGGCGTAAGGTGTAAACTTACTGGTAATCAATCTTAAGAAATAATATATACGGTGTTCATTGTCAATTTTCCCTTTTCAATTGTCAATTAACTTAACATGTTCGGAGAAAACAACAATTCAAAAGAAGTCATTAAGAACAGGATGTTAAAGCACGCCCTTAATTACTGGGGCATTAGTAATACTGAGGATATTGATCCGGCAGTTAAGTTAATGCTGGAGGCATTGTCGTCTGAATTGTATAACCTTGGCAACGAAATTAAAGACACCCAGGTTCGTATTCTTGAAAAAGTAGCCAACCTGCTTTCTCCCGATTTCCTGACAGCACCGGTCCCTGCACATACCTTGTTGTATGCCAGTCCTGCGGAACCTGTTCAGTTGTTAAGCCAGGCAACCGCATTTTCCTGTCAGCGCAAAATATCATCTAATCAAAATGATGTGCTTGACACAACATTAGACATTCAATTTACACCTGTAAGTGATATTGATTTGTTTGACATTCAGATCTTGCATACAGTGACGGGAGGCAAACTTTTCTCGCACGATAGTGTTTTGACGAAACAAATTGCAGCGCAGGGTAAGCAAAAAACTTCAACAGCAAATGCATTATGGCTGGGCATCAGGATCAATCCGAATATAGCGTCTTTAGAAAATCTGTTCTTTTGCTTCGATTGGAAAAACATAGAGC
The DNA here is from genome assembly GCA_030345135.1 of Chitinophagaceae bacterium DXS. Classification (GTDB taxonomy): domain Bacteria; phylum Bacteroidota; class Bacteroidia; order Chitinophagales; family Chitinophagaceae; genus Danxiaibacter; species Danxiaibacter flavus. The sequence continues at coordinate 3,010,300 of CP128386.1, read as the reverse complement.
CTAAACTGGCACAGCGAATCTATCAACTGCTGCCACTTACACGATGGCTCATCAATGACGAAGAATTGCAGATACGTGATGGATTGCCTGAGTTGACGACGAAAAAGAACGACGGCTTTCACAATATTTTCTCATCTTATGACCTCGCAGCATTGCTGGAGAAAGATATTCGTCAATACTATCATCATAAATACCTGCATATTGCAGATCGCAGGCAAATGAACTTGCAGCGTCAACTGCAATACTATCCGCCTTCCTTCACCCAAATATTTCCGGAGAGTGATTTGCAGAAGTTTACTGAAAAATTGTTATGGATACAGATCCTTTTCCCGGTAGCCATGCAACAGGAATACCTGGACGAACTGTATATCTATCCAAACACATTCCCCGCAATCAACAGGCATGCAAATGATCTGAAGTTCCGGTTGAAAGGCGGTAGCAATATTATTCCTCTTAAGACTGGTTTACAGGAACAATTTTTATCAGTTAAGTCCCTTGCTGACAGTGTTCGTCAATACAGGTCCGTTCCCTATCGAAACAAGCAGGAGGAAGAAAACGGTACTTATACGTTACGTACAGGTGGTGTGGAGCGGTTCGATAACAGGAACGCGCGTGAGCTGATTGGCTACCTGCTTGAACTATTGCGCAGCGAAAGCGCCGCTTTTTCAACTTACGGTTATGACTATATAGCAATAACGTTAAAGGAGATGAACCAAAAAATGGCTTTAATGGAACAAAAGACAAAAGGCTACGCCAGCAACGCCGCAGAAATACCCAACTATATTATTGTAAAGCCATTCGAAAACGAGGATATGATGTATGCTGAGTATTGGACGACACTTGCTGAAATGGCAAACAATCTCCGTGCCGGTACTCCTTTGCAATTGATGAAAGGGGCAGGCGTTAAGCAGGACAAGAATTTTAAGGACCAGGTCTTTATGATGACAACAACTACAGGTGGAAAGAGCAGGCTTAAATCAGAAGAACGACTGAATGCGTTGCGTTATGGTATCATGACCCGCAATCGCATCATAACAAAAGAGGATATTCGCAACTTTTGTTTTTATGAACTCGGCGACAGAATCAGCAAAGTGAATATTGAAAGGGGATTTGAACTAAGTACTCATACAAAGGAGGCGTTCAGAAGAACAATCGATATTAAGCTGACTCCGTCAGGCACAGGCATCCTGGACAAAGATACCTGGCATACACTGTGCGATCAACTATTGGCTAAGCTGAAAGTAAGATCTGGAACGAGCGGATACTATAGGGTGGTAATGGACAATTGAAAGGTGACAATTGAAAATGGGCGGATGGGTAAATGTGCAAATGTGCGAATATGCAAATGTGAATGTACAGATATCTGCACCAATGAATAAGTAAATAAGTATAATGCGCCGCGTAATCGCTACCCCGCTGCGATCGCCGCGAGAAGGAATTAAGGGCTTAAACGTACAACGTAAAACTTATAACGTACAACTTCTATGACGAATCTTCCCGCCACGGCTTTTAGCAACTTTGATAATGATTTTAAAGCGGAAGTAATCGCTGCCGAAATGGTTGAGCATGGAACTCCGGCTGACCGTATTCTTATATTGATGGCGGGTGCTTTAAAAAGATCTTTTAGAAAAGATGTGGATGGTGTTGAAGAAGAGATATCAGAATACGACCATAAAGAATATACATTACTAAGAACGCCACGAGAGGGCATTTACGATATGCTTCCTGAAGGGTTGTTTCATGAACATGCTGCACCCAGAAGCCTGCGATCAGAGAAAGATGTAATAAAGATGATGAAGCAGCGCCGGGCGGAAGAATTGAATGCAAGGAAATTCTTTCTGCCATTTGAAGCTACGATCAATCATCTGAGGATGCTGATGGCTATGTATGAGAACAAGCTGGATAAACGGTCTCATTATACTGAGCTACTGGATATATTCAAAGACCAATGGGAGATCTTTCAATACCTCGATTCCCGTCAGTCAAATATCTTTCTGCATCTCATACCCATATTGCATGATGTAAGAGATATGCATGACTCAATTGAAGAAATACTGCAAACAATCTTTGAACTGCCGGTTGAAATACAATTGTGTCAACGCCTTCCTGAGCATCCTGCAGAGCCGATATTATCGTTAATGGGAGAGAGCAGGCTCGGCATCGATCTTACCACCGGAAGCCGCGTGTATGACGAAGGTATCGACGAGATAATTGTTACGATAGGCCCGGTAAGCAGCGAAATGCGTCATCAATTTATGGATGGAAGAAGAAATGAAAAGATCCTGGAATTGTTATGCGATTATTTGCTGCCCGTGCATATGGATGTAGTGAAAGAATTTATTGTGGAGGAAAAATATCGTTTAACAAGACTCGCTGATTCGGAGGGAAAACTCAATAGTGTGTTGGGCGCCGACACCTGGCTTTAAACCCCGTCCGGTCCGGCACGGGCGGGCACGGAGACACGACGACATAGCGAAACACTACGATTGGTGCCACGCTAAGCCGCAAAGGGACACAAAGAATAATTGACAATTGAAATTTGAAAATCGAAAATGATGGATAAAAAATGCCATAATCAGTGTAGTCTGAAGGAGATGGATTTAGGTCATCCAAAAGCGTAAAGGAGCAAGAATTATATCTGCGAAACTCCGTGAAAAAAAACTCAGAGCACTCTGTGGTAAAAAACCTGTGTTTCAGTGCTTCAGTGGCACAAAGATAAATAAAGAGCCTGCCTGAAACCGAGAAGTTCTTTCGGGGGCTAAAACGTACAACGTAAAACTTACAACGTATAACTTTTATGAACTGCATCGGTCATCCACAAATGCCGCCTGGGCCGCTTGATTCGGAGGCTGCTCAATTACATGTCCGCGACTTTTTTAAAGCAGACTTTTTAAGTCGTCATCCTGACGGCATTGTAATCTCAGAACTAGAGTACATGGGCAGAACCACTTTTCCATCAGCAACACCAACACCACTACGTATTCGCGGTAAATCAAGAATAAATGAAATCCTTGACGCTTTATCTCATGATTTCCGGCGCTGGGTTAAGAAAAATGATTATCGCAAATGTGATATTCTCGGTATTGCAGATGATGGGCTTACGGCAGAATTGTTGGAAGTTACCACCGCGGAAAACCAGTTATCTGCCATCACACAGGTTAATTCAAAGATTGACATCCTCACAAGAACCGTTAACCGGATTCATAAATTGCATGTGGATTGGCGGCCATCCAGCTGGCGGCCGGGAGCGGGCCAAATGTACAGACTTCTTGAACTGAACGCAATGAGGCAGCGATATATCTGTTATCAACCTACATTTAGAAGGGCCGCGCCTAATGGTGTTATATTGTATGAGATCCATGTAGTGCAACCGAAGCCCGTTTGTGTGCCGCAACGTTTTAAAGAAAGGGCAAGAAGCGCAATGCATAAGCTTAAAACTATTGACAATAGCGCTTACGAATTTCTTAGAGATAATGATGATGTTTCCGATTGGGTAAAAGGATTGGCCATTGTTGCAGGAGGCGCCTTAATTATTGTTGCCGCTATAGATCCAATCCCTGGCGATGAGGTTGCTGCTGCAGCTTTTGCTGAATCGCTTATAGCAGCAAGCAGGTAAATGTTGTGGCTGCTTTCTCTGTGTATTTGTCCTACACTTTAAAAGTGTAGGACAAATACACAGAGGCGCCGATCTTAATAAATATCCACCAGCAAATAATTCGCTGCACTTAACTCATTAAACTCCACGTTTTCATATCCGTTAAAATGAGAATAGAACTGCACTTTAAGACGGCCATTTTCAAAGCCATCAGACTTGATATCTCCCCTTGAGTTTTCCTTAACCCGATACTTATTTCCAAAGCCCTGGGCAATGGGAAGATCCTTTGAAAGCAAGACACGCTGGGATTTTTTTACGTTGTGAAAACGAACTTTTTGAAGCATGGGATTGGGTTTAAATGTTAAAAGAAGAAAACTTCTTCGTGCGATTTATAAGCATCTTGCAAACCTATAATTCTTTGTCAATTAAAGTTTTTAGATCATTCATTAAGTCATCTTTTTCAATATTGATTTTTTCTCTAAGAAGTTTACCAGTCATTTGTTCAAATGCTTTTACCAGATTCTCTGCCATAAATTTCTTTAGTATACCTTCATTCTTCAATATTTTCTTTCCAAATGATATCGTATTTGCTATTGTTTTTTTGGTTTTTAAATATCTCAAATTAGAGCATCCTTCTGGATCTCCAAATGATATAAATTCTCCATCCACCCTCAGTGCAATATGAAAATTTTCAATTTCTGAAGAATATTCTTTTTTCGATAGCTTATCAAAAATTTGCGAAATTTTCTTCCAATAGCTATCAACAATCTTTAACTGATCGCCACCGCCTGAACTAAAGAAAATCGTGAATTTATTCATGAACTGTTTTTTTTAAAAAATTGCCTTGTCTGCTGCTGATTGCGCAGCTGGGCTAAGCGGTTGTCCTGCTTGAGCGCCTGCCCATGGTTCTTTATTATCTGGTCCCGGTCTTTTTTCAGTAAGCTCTCGTTCTACTTTCTTTATACTTTTTATATTTCCGGAAGCCACAGGAACTAATTTACCACCTGCCAGGTTGTTGGACGTATACCTTCCGTTAAGATCTTTTGTTTTTCCCCACTTAAGGAATTTTCCGTTTTTATCAAATTTTGCATAAAGATAATTTTTAGCTTTAGAAGAGTGAGCATTCCCATGCGCACTAGGCTTTCTTGGGCGCCCTCTTTTTTTACCAAATTGCCCATTTTTTTTATGGTACGCGGCTAATCCAAATAAATCTACATTAAGATTGGGATCATCGACGTAAGCGTAGAAGGCATTCCCCCCTTCGATAGTTATGGGATCTTGACTAATATATATACCTTCGTCAGGCGAATAATATCTGAACCTATTATAATATAAACCTGTTTCTACATCTTCATATTGGCCCTGATATCTAAAACTACAACTTCCCAATTGCCCCTTTTCCATCCGCAATTTACCATAGCTATCTAGCTCGCATTCCCAAAACAAAGAGCCATCTTCGTTGAACATCTGGCTCGGTGTGCCGAGGTGGTCAGTAATTATGGAATATTGTTTGTTACCCTTTATTTTGCCTGCTGGAGTAAAGGTATCTGCATCAAAGATCCACGTAACAATACCGTTTTCACCAATACATATTTCACTTAACTTTTCTCCGGTTATCGCATGTTCCTTGTATTCATGCAGTGGTACATTGCCGTCCCAAACAAATTTAGTAATTGTATTTTTATATTTTTTGCTTAATCTTCTGCCAAGCGTGTCGTATTCAAAGGTTACAGTTTCCTTATCTGGTCTTGTTACACAGGTTAGTACGCCCGCGTCGTTCCATTCATATTTCCAAACATCGCCACCTACGTGTTTCTTTTCTACTAAATTCCCTTCGATATCATAATTGTATTCCCAACCATTTGCTTTTTTTAACTGACCACCCTTGGAATATACGCGATCTTTTCTTTCCTTCGTTTTATAAAGGTTACCAACGGCGTCCGGGTTGCGAAACTGCTCTTCACCGTCCGAAAAGATAGTTTTTGCAAGATTGCTCCATTGATCATGTTCAAATTTTGTGATGCCTTTTTCGTCCTTAATTTTTTTCAACCTGTCATTAACATCCCAATGGTATTGTTTCTTCTTTTTCGTATTGAATACATTGGCTGCTGTATGCCCCACAGTTTGCTCAACTGGCCTACCGATACCATCTCTTTGCCAGATGTTAGTGATATTGCCTGGCAAAAAACGTTCGATTTCTAAACCAAGGTTGTCATAGCGAAACCCGGCTTGCCAACCGTTTGCTTCCATTCGTAAAACATTACCAATCTTGTTGTATGTATGGGATATGTTGGCGCCAAGACTACTAGTTATTTTAATTCGATTTTGCAACAGGTCATAATCGTTTTTTATCCATTCATTGTTGACCGTTTCTTTAATAATATCGCCTAATAGGTTTCTTTCAAATTGAACAACAGCGGACTCGTTAATCGCCTGCATCAATTCTCCATCCTGCCGGTATTTGTAGGTCTCTTGCTTGGTATCGCTGTACGACACTTTTGTAACACGTCCGCAACCATCATAATCATATATGGTCTCCCTATTGCCCGGTTTTAATAGACGAGTAACCCAACCTGCAGAATTTCGTTCATACTTGCGTGTTATTTGATCGAATCCAATTTCCTCAATCACATTTCCAGCGGAATCCAGAACGAACTGGTACGATAATCCATGCTCGTTAATAACTTTTGTTAATTGCTCTTCTGTGTCATATTTGAAAATTATCGTGGCACCTGCTTCCCGACAGCTCGTTAACTTCCATAATCCTCTGTAGGTGTAATCAATTTTTTTATGGTTATCTCGATAGCTTATTATATTGGCGATTCCATCATATTCGAGATTGATGACATTGCCATCAAAGTCGATTACTTTTTCTATCCTTCCGTTCAAATCAAAAAAACGCTTCTGTTTTGCGTTGTTAGGATTGATGACTGCCAAGCAGTTTCCAAGCGTGTCATAGTCATAACTCGTTACAGCGCCATCATCTGTTTGTATTGAAACTAAATTCTGTTCTCTATCATATACAAATTTTGTCGTTGCACCTGCAGCGTTTATTGTTTTTTCTAGAAGCCCATCTTGATATTCATAAACTGTCTTAGCGCCGAGAGGATTTATTTTTGTTATCAAATTTCCCTGCCGGTCATACTCCCACTTCCATTTACCACCCGCTGCATCCATCGCTGCTGTTGGTAGCAAAGGATACCACGGATTATAATATTCTGTGCTCTCAAAACCGCCTGCGGGATCAGTACTTGAAATAACATTCCCCCAGTCATCATGTGAATAATTTTGCTGATTGCCCAAAGGGTCTGTTTCCCACTCCAACTCGTTAAAGCGGTTATATCGGTAGCCCCATTCGGCGCCATTGGCATCAACTTTATTGTATAGAAGACCGTTTTGGTGATAGTAACTTGTTACATGTCCCAGGCTATTCTCTACAAGCGTGCATCCTTCTAAGTACGTAAGTTTGTGATTGTAAATGTTGCCATCTCCCCATGTATGTATGCATCTTGCGCCATTCTCTATTCCTTCAAATTCAAAATACCATTGCATGCCATCGCGCCAGGTTTCCTTCACCAACAAATGATGCTCATATTCGAACTTCATTTGCTGACCTAACGCATCGGTATGACAGATCATATTGCCTCGCTCATCGTAATCATAATGCGCTATTACAAAGGTTTGGCCGGCATCAGTGGGATGTGGAGCAATGATGTCCATTATGCGACCGTCTTCGTCATTCGTAACAAGAAGTATGCGGTTAGCGCTGTCTGTTATTTTTTCAAGATATCCGTGCGTGCTATATTTGAATTGAATAGAATAACCGTTGTTGTTTGAAATGCTTTTCAGCAGGCGGTAAGGTCTGTTGCCATCTTCATATTTATATACCTGATCTGTAAAATGGTAGTTAAGTCCATCACTATCTGTGATGTAATAGTAATTGAGTTCCGGATGGCAATGAAGGAACAGTTTTTCTTTCCGGTCATAGCTGAACTTGCCTGGCTGAGGCAATTCAAAGCCAACCATCCTGCCATCATTCATACGGTATGCAGCCTGGTTTGTTTTTTCGTCTATTGCAAAAGCCACGTCATAGTTGTGATACCAGCCATGGCCTAACGGACCCTTGTATATGCTGTCACTGTACCATGTACGTTCCCATGAAAGAGGAATAACTCCCGGCAATGAAAAATCTTCTTCATCGGTGAAAAGCATTCCACTAACCACATCAACCGGATGACCGGTTACGTGACAAACTGCTTTGTGTAACGCATTGCTGAGACGACCACCAGGCAGTTTATTAATTAATTTGTGTAAGAGTTTGGCAATGCCAAAATTGAGCAACTTTGTAAGTGCCGCAATTGGATTTATAGGTGTGGGAACAGGATTTACAATTACGTTATGGGATGGGATAGCCATTACAAAACCGGTAGGCATAAACAAATGCTGCGCTTCAGGTGAAGCTTTCTTCCGCATAAGCTGCATAATGCCAACATCCCAGCAATCATTATTTAAATGCATCATGCCAGTGAATGGTTCTCCATCAGCAAGGAGAAATAAGCTTCCGAACTGCGCATGGCCCGAGTTCTTCAAAACAGGTACTGGCGCAAAACTTGCACCCATTGGAAAGTGAGGAATGGTTTTATTTTTTACACCACTTATTGTTCTCGGTGTAACGGCGCCTAGCTTTACTGATGCGCCTAATCCAAGTTTTCCCATTACCATGCTAAACGCCATATTGCCAACAGCAGAAGCCAACTGTAATCCTTCACTGTTGGGTGGAGGAGGAGGCACCATTGCTTTTGCAGTCATGACAGCGCAAGCGATCCAATCCTTCGGATCGAAGATCATCGCGATATAAGGATGAGGCATGGGAACAGGCGATGGGGAGGGAGGGATCATTACAAAATGAACATCAATGCCCATCACAGGATCCATTTGAGAAGATGCAGGTAAACAGGCTAACCCTTGCATGAATTTCAGCTTGGAAAAAACTGCGACAACTGCTTTTTCTGCTAGCGCTCCGGTGGCACCCATTACCTTTCCATAAGCGCCCATAACATCACCGTAAACAGCCAATGCAGTATTCGCAGCGTGAATGGCCTTGTCAGCCGTGCTTTTCTCCGCGTGCTCAGATGCCTTCTGTGCCTGCTTTGCAGAACGCTCTGCAGCCATAGCTATTTTCCTGTTTTCATTTACTTTATCCATGGCTATTTCCAGTATGGATCTTTATAGATAGACATTCTTTTTTTTGATGGAAATTCCTAATGCTAATAGCTAAAAGCTGATAGCTTAGAGCTATTAGCTCATATCATTACTTTCGTTGGGTCACTTACCTGTTCGTAGTGCGGATTTTTCCAGTTCAATATTTCCTTTAGCCAATCGTTTCCATAAACTGATCGCGCCGTCTCATGCACCTCGTCGTTTGTTATGTATTTCTGGTTGTTTATCTGTAAAAGCAACTCAATAATTCCGGGGAATGTGGTGTATCTGATGATGTCTTTTGGCATGTCTTGAACAAATGTTAAGGCATCTGTTAGTGCTTTACATGCTGCATCGTTGTTGCCGCTCTTTTTGTGACAATAGCCTGTCATGCGACAAGCTTCCATTGCCAGGATAACATCATTTGTGTAGAAATAGTGTTCGCATGCAATGTCGAAATCATCAATTGCCTTTTGCCAGCTTTTATTCGCAGCATACAGCGACGCACGCATCATAATTGCCTGAGCGTAAAACTTTCTGTAAATAAATTCGTCTGTTATTAGTTCCTTTGCCCGCTCAGCCACCTCAACTCCGCTGGTTGCAAACTCAATTGCTTTCTTAAAATTCTTATAACCAACCTGGTCGTTTGCCAGGGCTGCGTATACAGCTATAACCTGTCCAATCCAATAAACGTTCTTTTCTAAATTTTTCTCAGCAATCTCAATACATATTGCTGCATATTTCTTTGTTTCTTTTTCATTTCGTTGCTCAATGCCTTGTGTCATCCTTAAAAAAGCCTGGCGGTATTGCACAGCCGCGTCATTCGGATTGCCCATTGCAGCTACCTGCTCCATTGCCTTATCCATATTCAGGTCGGGTTTGAGTGTGGTTACACTGCCCGGATGTTTATCTGCGAAATCATTATAGAAAGGGTGAGCTACAGAGTCATCAATTATAATCTTAAACTTATCATCCATACCAGCTTCCACTGCATGTTCAAGCCAACCACAAAATCTTTTTGATTCAACAAAGGATGCTTTTAAGATTACAACAAGAAAAATACCCTTAGGTAATTGAAGGTGCGTTGCAAGGCTGTTCAAATTTTCGACAAACAATTTAGTTGGATTGCCGTTGACTTTTAACTGTAGATCTGGTGACCAGTCAAGATTTTTTGTTTCGATGGAAAGCTCCGATCTGTCGGCATTGTTCCATAAGTCGATCATCTCCTTCAATTCATCCAACAATGCCGTTGTGTATTGGTGTTCATCATGAAAAATAGTCTCGAAAATAATCGGGATATCGTGATTCGGGGTGTCGATACCAAGCAGGTAATTGTAAAATGCATCAACCATATCCTTTTCATTTTCCAGCGCGTGGATGCGAATAATATTTACTCCGGTCTGCGCTGCAACTGCCTCCCATTTTTCCACGAATAGGTCCATTCTTTGCTGTATAGGATTGCTATGTTTCAAGAGAAAATATTTTTGAAATGAATATCAGTTAAGCGCGACAATAGCACCCTGTACAGCCACTTTGCCGCCCGCGCTTACTGTTGTGGTGCCGCCGCCGTTAAGAGTGGCTTCGGTGTCGCCGTTAACGGTTGACTTTGCGCCGGTTAAATTGGCTTCAGTAGAACCGGATACAGTTGTCTTTTTGCCACTTAACGACACATCGCCGCCTTTTGCTGCAGACATACCGTTATCACCACTATGTACAGAGACATCATCAGAGCCTCCCAAATCAATATGTGCAGCAGAAATAGTGATGGTATCGCCATCCATTGTAATGGTAGATTTGCCATTTGTGAATTCAATTTTCTGCGCCGCCGTTATGGTGATGGTATTTGTACCATCTATCTCAATTTTGTTATTGGTAGTTTTATCGATGATTGAAATCCCTTTGCCGTCGTCAAAAGATAAAGTATGTCCACTTTTGCTATTTAAACTTTTGCTGTTATTCCCCTGTCCGCCACCACCACCTGTCTTTCCATGAAACATACTGCCCATTACAAATGGCCGGTTAGGATCGTTGTAGCGGAAGCAAACAACAACCTGGTCGCCTGGCTCAGGAATTACAACAAGGCCGCGGTTTTTAGCCCCGCCTTTACCGCCGCCTGCATCAGGTGTCATTACACGTACCCAATCCGTCATTTCGTTGATGGGTTGTTGCCATAGCATCTGCACACGCACACGGCCCATGTTATCCGGATCTTTATTGTCCTTAACAGTAGCTATTTGTGGCTCTGCATTGACAGGTTGAATATTCTTAACGGGTATTATTTCCATACCGGAAGGAATACCTTCAAAATTGTTATAGTATTTTCCGTTTTCGGTGATATGATGTTCGATGGCTGTGATAAGAAATTTACCGCCATCATCTTTGTTCACCGTGGTGTTGTCCAATGCGGATATTTTCAGATTGGCTATTGCGCCAATGCAAAGCGCGGGGTTATCACCCGAGCCGCTTAGTATTTCAAGATCTGCAGCCATTGCTGCTTTCTGCTTCTTTACAAAACCATCAAGGTCGCTTTTACTCTCTACACGTTGCTTAATGGGAAAAGAGACTGGTTCTGCAAAGATCTTGTTGGATTCCTGTAATGCATGGTTTGCATACTGATCCAATCCACTTACAGAAGAAGGTGCATCGCTACTAATAAAACTATCGTCCTTCGATAAATAAGCATAACTGTTAAATGCCAGCGGAAGCAACTGAAGCTTTATTTGCATGCTATGCACATCTTCTCCGTATGTGATGTCAATGTTAGGAGAGGAGGAAGGCCTGCCAAAGAACAGGTCTTTTCCATCATAGTAAAACCATTCGCTGAAATCTGATGAAAGCCTGTTGAGAAAGTTAAATGTGCTTTCCCTGTACTGGCTAATGTAATTGAGTGTGGCCGAATGCGAAGGATTGATCTTTACGCTACAATTTTGTGAGGCAGGTTGTGTTAACTTCTGCACAATCTGCTTAAGGTTCTTTTTATAGAAAGAAGCTAGGTTAGGGCCCGTTTCCATCAGTATGGTGGGGCTGAAACCCTTTAGCACAAAATCACTCGTAAAGTTATCTGATTGCTCCATGTTGATCTCACAGATCAGGCCTCTGAATTCATAAGCAATATCGAGGCTGTCCGCCTGCTTTAGTTTGATAACCGCAGACTTGCCAATAAGTTTTTGGGCGTTGCTTAAACTGAAAGAGCCGATCTTTTCCAGCACATCATACTTTATGCGAATTGCAAATTCATGATGAGCATTAAAGCTCTGGCGTATAACAACAGCACTATAATATGCTATCTTCTGATCTTCTATTTCAATATCAGCAACAACCTGGTTTTGCATAAAAAACAATTACTAACTTGAAGGCAATAACCAGCTATTCATTGCCTGTACAGGTAACAGATCCTCATATGCTACTGCTGTAAACAGGCAAGGAAATATCCGGCGGGATTAATCGTGAATCTTTGTTGAAGCAACCAGATTGGCCTGCATAAGGCCAACACCGTTACATAGCTGCTTTAAGCAGGCCATTCATTTTTGTGTTCGGCATTACCGATCTTGATCTTCTGTGCGGAAATGGTGAAGTCGATCTGCATAGGTTTAGAGCCTTTTACATCAATGCTTTCCTGGAACGCAATAACGTAACCTTTTTCCCACGTTAGTTCCTTCATCTTGGCATCCTCTTCACTCTTTTTAAAAGTAATGGTTCCATCCACCGGTTTGTATTGATTCACCATAGATTCCACTATAGAAGTGTCGTCTGTAGATTCAATACTCAAATTGATGGTTCCTCCATAAACGCCTGATGCAGGTCTTCCCTTCGCATCTACATCGCGACGCAATGCATAATCGCAGGAAAGCACATCGATTCCATCTTTTCCGCCGAATTTAAGTTTTGCATTAAATGACATGATTTTTGTTTTTTAAAAGTTAATAAAAGAAGCGATTTTAATTTGGCTTTGATCAAGTGCTTGTTCACGATAATGTACGATGTACGATGTACGGTGTACGATGTGAACTAGTGCAGCAGCGATATTTTTCCAGGCTAACTTTTTTTAAAACCAACGCCAATAACTTATCCAAAGGTTTGTGCTATACGACAATATATCAATCACGTGTTTTTATTGTTACCTGTCAGAATTAATAATTTTTGAGAAGGCTCATTAGGGGGATTGTTCCGTATGTTGTTGATAATGGAATTGATCTAAGGTGGAATATAATAGCTGTTTGAAGTAGATGTTATAACGCGATTTTTCTGTTGCGTCGTAGAACGATTATTATTAGTCCGACAAGGGCAAAGACGCCGATTGCTAATTCAAGGGGCCAGAAATTGTTTTTTTGCTTGCCGGTAAGCTTCAATGGTTCAGTGTCTCCCATCAATACCATGTTTGCCCAATAATAAGGCAACAATTTTTCGCCGCCATATTCCTGCCGGTATTCCAATTTTGCGTGACGCAGCGCCTCATCTTTTGCCATGCCAGCGGCAAGGTATTCGTGAAACTTTTCAGAAATAGCATAAATAGCTCCTTCATCAGCACTCCAGAGTGTTGCAGAAACCGAAGGAATTCCTGTAGCTGCGAAGCCTCTTGCAAGACTGTATATTCCTTCGCCGGTTGCATTTAAACCGACATTTGTCTGGCAGGCGCTTAAAACCATTAGTTGCACGGCGGGTTTGTTAATTAACTGTAATTCATATAAGTGAAGTACCGAATCAGTTAAATACAACAGCGGCTCATTAATGCTATCGGCACGCGCATGTGAGAAGACATTTACCACCGCATAATTTTCTGCGTGGGATATAAAGTTGTGATGTGTGGCGTTATTCAGCAACAACAACCTGGCGCTTTTATAATGTGCTGACGTACTTCTCAATGCCTGGCCTGACGACAGTAAAGATGCCAGGTGCAGGTACGGCGCAAAATTTACCGGCGCTATACCCAGGAAATCTCCATGACCGTTGATGTTAACAAACACATGTTCTTTCAACAGGTAGCGTGCCGCATAGACATAACTAAACGAATAATCATCCAGTAAAAAATTACGTCCGCTGGAATCGGTGCAAAGCGCGTCAAATGGCAACATAAAGCTGCCTGGGCACACGATTATCCTTCCTTCAGATAATTGCAACGGCGCAATAAGCTTCTTGTATAAACTGTTCGATGCTACAGCAAACTGCGCATATTGTTTGTTGAGCACACTCTTGTCGGAGCATAATTTTAGAAAATGAGATAATGTAGTTTCATTTACAGTGTCCTTATTTACGCTTATTAGTTTGGTTGAAGAGGGGGTTATAGCCAAAATATACAATGCAGAATCTCCCATAAAATAGTGCACAAAAGATTGCTTTCCCCTGGTCAAAAAAGTTTGTAATTGCCGCAGCGAGGGAACACTGTCTTCATACTTATACTGATAGTAAGAAGGGTATTTAGATTCCAGTGATTTAAGGTAGCGTTCAAGCGCATCTTTGCCATTAATCAAAGCAATCTGTTGCTTGACATATTCAGGAGAACTATTGTCAAGTGCAGCCAGTTTTTCCTGTTGTTCAACAATGTTTAATTGAAGTTTTTCTTCATTTGCAGCCTCTGCGGGTGGCAAGTGGGCAGCAGCACCAAGTTCACTTAACCTGTCAGCTAATAATACGGCCCTGCTTTTCTCTATAAAAAAGAAAGCAAGCCCGGCATCGTTAGCAAGATAACATGCTTCGATTGCATTTTCATAAAAGTGCTGGGTTCTGTTTCGCCAATAAAGTTTGCTCTGCTCTTCGGAATGCTGATGGCGAATAGTGGTGATAACGGAATCCATCGTAAGTGCATTCCTTAAAGTACCTGACAAATATGCTTTGTCTTGAGTCGTTTTATACAATGCAAGCAACAGTTGTATCTTTTTATCAAATATTTCCAGCACCAAATCGGTATTGGAAACAATGTCCAGATTGGTTGTTGATGTAATTGACGAAATATCTTTACTGCTGTCAAGTCCCAGCGAATTGAACGCCCTGGCATACCAGTTTGCTGCATCTTTATAGTTCTGGTTATAAAAAGAAAGCTCGCCTGTATTTGCATAGATCTTCGCGAGCTTCTCATTGTCATGTGCCCTTATTGCATATTTGGCGGCCTGCCGGTAGGAAGTTTTAGCCTTTTCTATGTTTTTTTGGTCATTGAAATAAAAAACACCGAAGTCAATGTAATCATCGGCTAATTGTCCATCGTCCTTCGTTTGCAACCTTGTTTGAATTGCCTGGGAAAATAATTCTTGTGCCTGTGAGTAGTTCTTTTGCACAGCTTCAATCTGGGCCTTTATTTTTAATGCCCCGGCTTGTTCATAGGTATTGCCTTCGATGGTTGCCAAAGCGAAGGCTGAATCTAAATCCTTTATAGCAGGTTGCAATTCGGACTGGTAGAAATACGACTGCGCTCTTTGATTATAAAATATCAATGCATATGAAGGCAGATGATTTAGCGTTGCTTCATTAAGTCCGATCGTTGACTCATCAATGCATTTTTGATGGTCGCCGGTCAGGAACAACAGATCGTTCTTATTTGCCACGGATAACAGCATTGATTCACGATCCGCGTTAAGCCTTTTGCCAAGAATGATTGCACTGTCATAATATTTAATAGCCTTCGAATATTTTTTTAATGTTTTATAATATGATGCCAGATTCCTGTAACTACTAATGGCGAATCCCGGAGATGCATTCCTTTTGCCCGATGTGTTTATGCTTACAGCTGAAAGGGTATAAGCGATACATACATTATTGGGAATTTCCTTGTTCAGCAAATATTCATATAAGCCAATGCGGTGAAGTATCCTCGCATAAACAGAATCCGGATCTCTTTTCAGCTTTTCAAAATTGTTTTTTAGCTCGTAAACGATCTGTATTTTTTGAGCAATAGAAAGGGTAGTGTCCTTTTCTGTTTGCAATAATCTATCCCAAATGCCTTTACCTGCGTTATTTTGACCAATTGCACCATTACAAAGTGTTATCAAAAAAACAGCCAATAAACATTTGAAATATTTCATGTAACTATTTTTCGAACAGGTATTATTATTTGCGTTTGTTCGTGACTATACTGTTCCTGATTTTGTTATGTAACCGGCTATCAATAACAACTACTGATGGTGGGGTCTGCAGTGTCAGAAATAATAATGTCTGCGAAAAATTTGTGCTGTTCAATACCGGCAATATTCTGTCATAATTTGCACAGATCTTTCCCGTAACTATAGGTGCGGCAAACGAACTTCCGGTCTCGGTAAGAAAAGGAACGAAAGGATTATAGAAATAGAAATTGGTTCCAAAAGAAAGATCTCCGTTAACCCCAACATCGACAATTTTATTTGAAAAATTCTGATTTGCACTCACATTGCCATTCATCACTGTTGTTGCAGCAATTACATTGTTCAGTTCGCCTGCCAGCGAAGCAGGGTAGAAGCAGATGCTGTCAAGATTTCGAAGGGCCAAAGCATTGGTTGTTGGATAAATTTTAGATTCATAACCGCTAAAATCTATATTGCCTGCAGCCGTAACCAACAAGATCTTATTCTTTGTAAGATATTCATTGATATAGGCTTTAAGTAAAAAGGCGGAAGAATCAGGAATTATCTGTCCTGTTACATCCATATAATATTTTGGCGCATAATAGCCAAAACTGGCGTTGATGATTTTTGCGCCCCGTTCTTTTGCATATGCAAAACCGCAGAGCACACTAAAAAGATTTCCATTACCAGCCGCGTCATGTGTTTTAACGGGCAGTATTTTAACATTGTTCAATCCGTATTGCCGTACCTGGTCAACAATATATTTGCTTACCAATGTTCCGTGAATATTGGGATAGTCATCATTCCAGTCATTGTTGTTTCGCGTAAAATTCCATCCTGAGTTTGCCTCAGTTCCAAGACAGGAAGTGACATTGCTTTGGAAAAAGACATTACTCTGCAAACTGTCTTTTTTTACCCCGGTATCAAATACTGCTACTACTACAGGGCTTTTTACCGGCTCAGTATATACCAGCCCTACTTCCCGTTTTTCCTGCTGTTGCATGGTATCATTAAAACTAACAGGGAAATTCGCACTATAATAGAACGGCCCATTATCACCACTCGGTTTACTTGATGCAGAACTTTGATTGCCTCCTCGTGCAGATTGTATAAGAGTCAATGCACCCGTTCCTTTTAATAATAACAGTGAACCGTCACATCCCTTGCAGAAAACCGTGTCTGCTATTTTACCTGTACTATCAAAAGTCTTCAGCCATCTGTTAAGACTATCTTTTGAAATTCCAGGCTTAAGCCAGATGATCACCTGGTTGGTATCGTAGTTTCTGTTTTTTAACAAGACTTCATAGGAAACCGCATTTTTGGGATAATCTCTCTTATGATGACACTTGCACGCCGGAACAATAAGTGTCGCGGCTAAAAGAGCAATGGCGAGAAAAAATTTCAAATCTGACCAGCAATTTTTTAGCGTATCGTTCATATATGAAGGATTAAAGGTTAGATACTCTGGTTAAATTCTACTTCTTGCAAATACTCTAATGAATAAAAATTACCAATCTGTTTTTTAATTGACATTTCCTGGTTTTCGAAGCTCTATCAATATAAACAATTCAAAAACTAACTGCAACAATTCAGCGGTATTACTTTACATACAGCCTGATAATCATTGATTTTTGGCGACTAACTTCGCAACTAATATTTTTAAAAAAAAAATTGTCCTCCCATGTCCAATTCCCCTTAACTCAGTCATCATTCTTATGTAAACACATTAAATAACCTGTCTGCCAGCCGGCAGACGCTAAGTTTAACACAATGGAACAAAGAATGAATGTTCATGCAAAAGGACAAAACGCGTTAAAAGCCATGTATGGATTAAATAATTACCTGGCAAATTGCTCAATTGAAAAACCACTGTTGAATCTTATGTATTTCCGTGTTTCTCAAATCAATGGCTGTGCATTCTGCCTGGATATGCACTCCAAAGATCTTCGTGCTGAGGGCGAAAGCGAACAGCGCCTTTATCTGATGGATGCATGGCGCGAAACGCCTTTCTATACTGACCGCGAACGCGCCGCATTTGCATGGGCCGAAGCAGTTACAAAGATCAAAGATGGCAACGTGCCAGACGAGGTTTACCAACAGGCTACACAGCAGTTTACCGATGAAGAGATGGTAGAACTTACAATGGCGGTAATAGCTATCAATAGTTATAACAGGATCAATATTGCCTTCCGCGTTCAGGCAGGATCTTACAAAGTTCCTTCACATACTGTTCCGGCAAACTAAGCTGGTAATAGTTGTAATTTTAATTTAATTCATACTTTCAATTATCACAAACAACAAATTATGAAAGACTTCGCGCTAATATTCAGACAGCCCAGCTACGATTACAGCAATGCTTCTCCGGCAGAAATGCAGGCCTTATCTAAAAAATGGCAGGACTGGGTTGGCGGAATAGTTGCCCAGGGAAAATTCGGTAATCATGGTGCAAGGCTTGCACTTGACGGTAAAGTACTCAAAGCCGGTGGCGTAATAACGGACGGCCCCTTTGTAGAGATAAGGGAAAGGCTCGGAAGCTTTATTATTGTTAAGGCTGAAAGCCTGGAGGATGCTACAACCCTTGCGCATGGCTGCCCGGCTCTGGATGCAGGTGGCAGTGTGGAAATAAGACCGGTTGTCGGGTAAATATATTATATGTGAATTCAAACCTGCCTTAATGTAAAGGCAGGTTTTATCTTCTATTATGCAGAAAGAGCATGAATCTTTAAAACAACTTTTTCAGCAGGAGTTTGCTAAAATGGTTGCTGTAATAAGCAAACTTTTTGGCTTGCAGCATATTGAAATAGCTGAAGATATAGTAAGTGAAACCTTTTTGCTGGCATCAGAAACATGGGGCATAAAGGGATTGCCCGAAAACCCTGCCGCATGGCTATATGCCGTAGCCAAACAAAAAACGCTTTATTATTTTCGTCGCAGCAAAATTCTTGAAGAAAAAGTATTACCACAAGTTAAGGCCACGCAAGAAAGTGAAGAAGCAATGGACGAAACCATATTCTCTGAAGAGAACATAAAGGACAGCCAGTTACAAATGATCTTTGCTGTTTGTAATCCCGCTATTGCGAGCGAAGCACAAATAGGGCTGGCGCTGCGTATTCTCTGCGGCTTTGGGATAGACGAGATTGCCGAAGCCTTTTTGAGCAATAAGGAAACAATTAACAAGCGATTATTCAGGGCCAAAGAAAAACTGCGTGCTGAAAATATAAAAATGGAAATGCCTCCTGCCGGCGAAATTGAAAAGCGGTTGGACAATGTACTGCACATTATCTATCTGTTGTTTAGTGAAGGGTATTATTCTAAAACACAAAACCAGGTGCTTCGCAAAGATCTTTGCATTGAGGCAATGCGGCTCGGACTGATGCTGTCTGATTATGAAAGAACCAATCTTCCCAGGACAAATGCATTAATGGCGCTGATGTGTTTTCATGCTTCAAGATTCGAAGCACGGCAAACCGATGATAACGGATTAATACTGTATGATGAACAAAACGAACAGCTGTGGGATGCTGAACTAATAAAACAGGGCATGCACTTCTTTGACCGTTCGTTCAGTGGAAATGAGATCAGCTCTTATCATATTGAAGCGAGGATTGCATACTGGCACTGCATTAAAGAGGACAGCGAGGAAAAATGGGAAGATATTTTGCATTTATACGATCAGCTTTTAACGATCAATTATTCGCCGGGTGTTGCGCTCAACAGAATTTTCGCAATATACAAAGTGAAAGGAGCAAATGCTGCGTTGACAGAAGCCGAAAAACTTTATTCAGGCGATAATCACTTTTATTTCATGTTACTTGGCGAGCTATACAGCAATATCGATAAACGTAAAGCGCAGGAAAATTTCGAAAAAGCCTTTTCGCTGGCTAAAACGCAAACAGAGAAGCAGGGCATTCTTGCTAAGATCCACAAGCTGTAATACTTATACAATATGGATGCAACACTCAACTTCATCGGTCAAATTCATTCATCATTGAAAAACATTGATGATTGCCCATTGCAGGAAAATGAAAATTCGCCATCGGCAATGCTTGAAATTTTTCCGCCATACATGGAAGGCATCAAACATATAAAGGAAGGTGCCGAAATTTTATTGCTGACGTGGCTTCATGTGGCAGACAGAACTGCAATAAAATGCAGGCCGCGGAATAACAAGGATGGAGAATATATCGGCGTTTTTTCAACCCGTTCGCCGGACAGGCCTAATCCGATAGGAATCCATTTTGTAAAAGTTGACTCTGTCACACAAGACGGATTCATAAAAATATCCGGACTGGAAGTATTGGACCAAACGCCGTTGGTTGATATTAAACCTATGTGGAACATTTCTGTTAGGACAACGTAGGCTGCATTGACGCTGAAGCGGCGATGTGCTTAATTCATAGTCATCAGAAACCTTCTTATTCTACCGCCGCTTTACTGTGCTTGCCGTGCCAGCCAAACAGGTACAACCCTAATGCTACGCCGGTTAATACCCCTATCGCAAGATATTCTTTTTTTTCAGCGGTAGCCTTCACTATAGGAAAACCGCCACTAGTGCTCATGTTATAGTCAACGGTTTCAAAAAGGTTGCCATTAGTGGTTGCGATTCCGTTAGCTTTTTTGAAATATCTGCGCATAATAGCGCCGGCTATTTTAGCGGTTAATTCAGGGAAAATTGCGTGAACGGCTTTTAAAATAATGGAAGCTCCTCCGACATACATGCTGGATCTTGGATTTCTTATTACCTCAATTATCGCAACAGCTAACTGCCGCGGATCATACACCCTGGGCGTAGGTTTTAAAACCCTGCCCGTGTAGTTGGCAGCATGCTGTATACCCGGTGTGTCAAGAAAACCGGGATAGAGATCACAAACATATATGTCTTTCCAGCTTGCCAGTTCACCCTTTAAAGCTTCTGAAAAGCCGCGTAATCCAAATTTACTTGCTGAATATCCGGCCCCGTAAGGAACAGATAAATAACCGCCGATGGAAATATTGTTGATAATAATTCCTCTCTGCTGACGTTTAAAAATGGGCAGCACCGCATGCACGCCATTCATATATCCAAGCAAATTTGTATTTACCACTCTTGCGTTAACGTCCATGGGAATTTTGTCGAAGTCACCCGCCGCCAATACTCCCGCATTATTGATCCAAACATCTATTCTTCCTTTCCATTCGTTGGCAGTTTCAGCAAGACGCACCACAGCACCGGCATCTGTTACATCGGTTACCACCACGAGCGTTTCTGCGCCGGATTGCTGACATTCAGCCGCGACTTCGTCCAGTACGTGTGTATTTCGTCCCGCCAAAACCAGCGGACCACCATATTTTGCCAGTTCAAGCGCTATTACGCGTCCCGCACCACTTGAGGCTCCTGTGATAACGATCACCTGGTCTGATATAAACCTGTTTGTCATAACTATAAGTGTTAGAAGGTTCGGTATTAGGTATGCATTCGTTTAATACAGAGGATGTCCGGAAAACCATGCCATAAAGAAGTCAATAATTCCTTCTGTGATTAATCCTGAGATTGGAATCGCGGAGGAATTTAAAGCATTTGCTATACATTTTAAATCGCAATGAGAACCAGGATATTGTACCGAATCATCTTACGTTTGACGCAATTAAAGTGTTGCTAAATAATGTGCCTGAACGAGGAATAAATTCCTCATTTGTTAATTCGATGCCGTTTAATTATGCGATTTGTCAGCTTGGGGAGATGACGTATTTAATGTAATAAGCAAAAAGTAAATGAATCCGCTAGAAAAAGATAATTTATCTTGTATCAAAATAGTCACATGAGCAAAAAGGTTTTAATATTTGATGATGATATTGATATTTTGGAAGTGTGTACTATAGCGTTGAAGTCAGCGGGTTTTGAAGTGGAAGGACTAACGAATTGCGATAACGTTCTCGATAAGCTGGATAAACATCAGCCGGATGTAGTTTTACTCGATAATAAAATACCTGCGACCGGTGGAATTGTTGCATCACAAACAATAAAATCTTCACAGCATCACAAAACTATCCCGGTTATCTTCTTCAGCGCAAGCAGCAATGTGGAAAAACTTGCATCCGAAGCATTAGCAGATTTTTATATCGAAAAGCCTTTTGATCTGACGACGCTCATTGATGCCGTAAAAAAAGCAAGCAGATAGATTCAATGTATGATGTACGGTGTACGATATGGGGTGGACAATAAAGAACAAAACGCTCAAGTGTGCGACGCAACGGATGTTTAATAGTGGCACTGCTGCCGGGCTCATAAATATTCACCAAACTAAGTACCACTGATTAAAACATTTAAAATGAACCGGCAGTGCTTTTAAACAATGTCTCATACAAAAAATCAGCAGCAAACTGGCCTGCCTCCAGCCACCGTTGTTTTGCAGCCCTGCTGGCATAAAACGGCGTAAAAACACGTTCTAGCTCATGTGAATAGCCGTTGTAAATTTTCAGCTTGTTTGGAATGTGTAGTGTATCTGCTTCTTTATGTATAGGTAGGCTTCCATAGAAGTTAGATCCCTTTTGGGTAACTGGTACCGTATTATCGTTTCTTCCATGTACACTTACAATCGGAACCTTTGCATTTTTTAGCCAGTCAATATCAAACATTGCCCCCCAAAAATTAATTACACAGGCTATTTTGCCCGGATCGGGTTCCTTTAAATTTAGTGTGCTGTCTTCAGCAAGTTTGGCCAGTTCTGCAGGTGTGCTGTAAGCAGCCTGTAATGCAATCATCGCGCCGGCGGAATTTCCTGCAAGAATTATATGGTTGGTATCGATCCTGAATTTCTTCGCATTGTCTTTAAAGTAACGGATTGCCTGCCGGGCGTCTTCAACGCCATCTGCACAACCACTTACCAATGCCTTAAACTTAAACAGTGTATTCTTTTTAGTAAGGCGATAGTTTATGGCTGCACACACATAACCCCGTTTTGCAAAACTGGAGCACCATAGCTGCATGCCGGCAGCATCCTTCGATTCATACTTGAAACCGCCACCATGCATCCAGATAATCAATGGGCGGCCTTTACGAACGCTGTCTCCAAACGACTGATACAAGTCGTAAGAATAATATTCCTTCTTAACGCCGTTAGGAACCTGCCTGGCATAAGAGAGGTCTTTGATAATATTAACCTCAGAAAATATGATATCCCGGTACCTGGCAGAATCTCCGTCCTGACCATGCGATATCAATGCGGTAGCTAACAGGCACAGCGGGCCGAGCAAATACTTGATCATACTAAGGGGTTATTATAGCCTAACAAAAAACAACATTCAATAGTTGCAAAAAAACTGCTAATTCAACATAAATTCAGCTTTTTCATAATACTTCTGTACGCTAGTGAATAATGAATGGTCAATGGTGAAGGGCACAAACCGGTTGAGTAAGTATAAGTTACTCTAGTCAATATTAACGATTTATACGCCCTTTCATCCCTTATATGGTTTAAAAATCTTCGCTTCGGTTAGCTTTCAGCTTTGGGCTTTTAGCTTTATTAGTTGTTTACAAAGAAACATTTATGCGGCGGCTTCTTCCTTATTAATAAGGTGACGCTTAAAGACGTATTTTAGCTGCCTGATAAAAAAATAACCGATTTTTTAAAATGATTGAAGGCGTAGGCATAGACCTGGTAGAAGTTGAAAGAATAGCTGGGACTATTGGCCGGAATTCCGGTTTTAGAGAACATGTGTTTTCTGCTGCAGAGATAGTTTATTGCGAGAGCAAAAAAAACAGGTTTGAACATTATGCCGCCCGGTTTGCAGCCAAGGAAGCTTTTTTTAAAGCGCTTGGTACGGGTTGGGCCGAAGGCACACAGTTTAACGAAGTTGAAACCATACATGATGAAAACGGCAAACCCATCATGCAGCTTTTGGGAGAAACGCAGAAAAACCTGGCATTTTTGAATATCATCAAAATTTCGGTTTCTTTGTCGCATGTAAAATCAATGGCAACAGCCATCGTAATTATAGAAAGATAAATATGATATTACCGGAAATTACATCTCAACCCGTGAGTAAGATACAGGCAATGCAAAACAAAAAGCTGCAGGAATTATTGGTTTACCTCAGCCATTTCTCGCCCTTTTACAAGCGTATGTTTTCAAACCATGGCATTGATGTAGCCTCCATTAAAACAGTAGCTGATCTTTCATTAATTCCTACCACATCCAAAGAAGATCTGCAACAATACAACAACGATTTTTTGTGCGTTGACAAAAGCAGGATCATCGAATATACTTCAACATCGGGCACATTGGGTAGCCCTGTTACAATTGCCTTAACGGACAACGACCTGAATCGCCTGGCGCAGAATGAGTATAATTCCTTCACAACAGCCGACGGTTCTGCAAGTGATATTTACCAGTTGATGCTCACGCTCGATCGCCAGTTTATGGCTGGCATTGCTTATTATGCAGGCATACGCAAAATGGGGGCAGGTATAATACGGCTCGGACCCGGAGTACCTTCACTTCAATGGGAAACAATTAAGCGGTTAAACCCGACAGCAATTGTAGCAGTTCCGTCTTTTATTCTGAAACTGATCCAATACGTAAAGAGTATTGGTGCGGACATAAACGCATCATCCGTTAGAAAAGCAATTTGCATTGGCGAAAACATCCGTAACCTGGATTGTTCCTTAAATATCCTTGGCCGTAAAATAACGGAATCCTGGAACATCCAATTGTATTCAACTTATGCCTCTACAGAAATGCAAACAGCATTTACTGAATGCAGTGAAGGTAAGGGCGGACATCATCAGCCTGAACTATTGATTGTAGAACTGCTGGATGAGAATGATCAGCCGGTAACTGCCAATGTTCCCGGTGAAGTGACGGTTACTACGCTCGGTGTGGAAGGTATGCCCTTATTGAGATATAAAACAGGCGATGTCTGCATGTATTTTGATGAACCCTGTGCGTGTGGCAGAAAAAGCATCCGTTTGTCACCCATACTTGGCCGGAAAAAACAAATGATCAAGTTTAAGGGAACAACATTGTACCCCTCGGCGCTGTTTGACCTGCTAAACGAAATGAACGAGATTGTAGATTATGTTGTGGAAGTATCCACTAACGATGTGGGGCTTGACGAAATTTTATTGTACCTGCTTCCTGCAGTTAAGAGTGAAGAAAGCGATCACAAGATAAGAGCCTACCTGCAGGCCAAACTTCGCGTTACGCCTTTTGTGAAGTATGCAAGCGCTGAAGAACTCCATAAAATGCAGGTGTCAGAAACCAGCAGAAAGATCACAAAATTCATCGACAAAAGGAATTAGTAAAGGATTTGAAATTTAGATTTAGTATACAATGATGATTCCTTAGGGTGTTAGCTAAAATGAGTTGGCCGGGAATTGGGTACTTCGTACACGTCTGAATGCGCGTCCGGCGCTGGCGGACTTCGTAAATCGTATCTGGCTAACAATGCTAAGTCAAAATCCACCTGTATTGTTTGTCCAATCTGTTTGACAGGCGTATTTTGCTAAAATTCAAGCTGGTTGACTAGCCAGCTCAACCTAAATTTGCCTGCTTTTATATATTTTTGCGGCTTTTAAACCAGGGCTTTAAGCTACGTATTGCCTGAAGGAAGTACACATGGCGTACTTTTCTGATTCGTGCTTATGCGTCCCGCGATCCTGATAAATTAATTTTGCCCATGATAGCTATTGGACAAGGCACGCTTTCGTTAGAAGATTTTTCTGATATTCTGTTTAACGGAAAGGAAGTTGTATTACAAAAAGAAGATCTGGAAAGGGTAGATACCAATTATCGTTTCCTGGTAAGTTTTTCGGCAAATAAAGTTATTTATGGTATTAACACGGGTTTTGGGCCAATGGCTCAATACAAGGTGAGTGAAGAAAACCTGTTGCAGCTTCAATATAATCTTATCCGGAGTCACAGCTCGGGGAGTGGCAACCTGCTGCAACCGCACCTTATCAAGGCGCTGATGATCGCAAGGTTGAACAGCCTTATGCGTGGATATTCAGGTGTACATATAGATGTTGTAATCCTGCTTAAAGAACTCATCAATAACAATATCTATCCCTGTGTTTACGAGCATGGGGGTGTTGGAGCAAGTGGCGACCTGGTACAACTGGCGCATCTCGGCCTGGTACTGATAGGCGAAGGCGAGGTTGTTTATGAAGACAAGATTCAGCCGACAATTGAAGTATTTAACAGGTGTAATATAAAGCCCCTTAGTATTCACGCGAGGGAAGGACTGGCTATTTTAAACGGAACATCTGCAATGACCGGCATTGGCATGGTCAATATTATGCAGGCGAGAAAACTGCTGGAATGGTCCGTTATCCTGTCTGCAATGATGAATGAAATTGTGGAGGCTTACAATGACCATTACTCTTATGAGTTGAATATTGTAAAACACCACAAAGGCCAGAACCGCATTGCCACCATGATGCGGGATGTATTAAAAGGCAGCGGAATGATCCGCAACCGTTCTGAGCATTTGTACAACGGCGACAATGTTATTTTACAGGAAGTTTTTGAAGACAAAGTGCAGGAGTATTATTCCCTGCGCTGCGTTACACAGGTTCTGGGACCAGTTTACGATACCATTTTTAATGCGGAAAAAACTGTTGTGGATGAGCTGAACTCAGTAAATGATAACCCGGTTGTTGATCATATTAATTACAATATTTTCCACGGAGGTAATTTTCACGGGGACTATGTCTCACTGGAAATGGACAAATTGAAGATTGCCATCACAAAGCTCTGTATGCTTTCTGAAAGACAATTGAATTATTTATTGAACGATAAGCTCAATCAGAAGTTCCCTCCCTTTGTAAACCTGGGTGTGTTAGGTTTAAACTTCGGCATGCAGGGCATGCAGTTTACCGCAACTTCAACAACAGCGGAAAATCAGACCCTGTCGTTTCCTATGTATGTACATAGTATCTCCAACAATAACGATAACCAGGACATCGTGAGCATGGGAAGCAATGCAGCATTGATCGCCAAAAAAGTGATTGACAATTCATATACTGTATTAAGTATACAAATCATGGCAATTATGCAGGCTATTGATTACCTGAATTGCCAGGAAAAATTGTCACCGCTGACACATAAAGTTTACACACAGATAAGAGAGGTCTTTCCGCGTTTTGTTGAAGATTTTCCAAAATATAAAGACCTGAAGAATGTGAAGAGCTTTTTGGAATCTTCAGCCGAGCTGATCTCATTTAAAGCGCACGACGAAAACTGAATAAATCAATACTAAGCAAGCATCTTAAACCAATATAATTAACGGCAATGAAATGTGCTTTAGTAACAGGAGGCTCCCGGGGCATCGGAAGGGCGATTTGTGTTAAGCTGGCTGCAATGGGTTATTATGTGATTATCAATTACAGGTCGAACGATCGTGAAGCAAATAATACACTTGAACTGGTAAACCAGGCTGGTAGTGAAGGAGAGTTGCTGCAGTTTGATGTTTCTGACAAGCAGCAGATTCAGCAGGTGCTGGCCAAATGGATTGAAGTGAACGAGGATAAATACATTGAAGTGCTTGTTAACAATGCGGGTATAAAGGAAGATGTATTGATGACCTGGATGCAGGATGAACAGTGGGATAATGTGATTAGAACAAACCTGGATAGTTTCTTTTACGTAACGCGCCTGGTACTGAATGGTATGATGCTGAAAAAATATGGCCGCATTATTAATGTAGTGTCACTTTCCGGACTGAAAGGTTTGCCCGGTCAAACCAATTATTCGGCGGCAAAAGCCGGCGTTATCGGCGCAACAAAAGCGCTGGCACAGGAGGTTGCGCGCCAGAATATTACCGTCAATGCCGTGGCTCCCGGTTTCATTAAAACAGATATGATTGAAGGCATTGAAGAAAAAGATATTCAGAAATTGGTACCAGCACGCCGCTTTGGCCAACCCGAAGAAGTTGCCCACGCTGTAGGGTTTCTGGCTTCACCGGATGCGGGATACATAACGGCCCAGGTATTGTCAATTAACGGTGGGCTATACTCTTGATAGGTGAGAGGTATGAGGCTTAAGGTGTAAGGTTTCAAACCTCATGCCCCGCCTTAAACCTCACACCTTAAGCCTCATGCCTCATCCCTTTCTTCTCACGCCTCAAAAAACAGTTATGCAAGACATTCTTTCCCTCATACCACAAGCTCCACCTTTTGTAATGGTAGACCGCTTACTGCAAGCGGATGAAACTACGGCGCGGACGAGTTTCAGGATTGTTGAAGAAAATGTATTTGTAGAAAATGGTTTTTTCAAAGAACCGGGGCTGCTGGAAAATATTGCCCAGACAGCCGCTGCCGGAGCGGGATTTAAAGCTCAACAGGAAAATAAACCTGTTGCAACGGGGTTTATCGGCGCCATTAAAAATTTTGAGGTTTTTGATTTGCCTGTCATCAACGATGAGATTGTCACCGAAGTTGTTATAAAAAACCAGGTATTTAATGTTACAATTATTGAGGGCAAAATTTGGCTCAACGAAAACATTATCGCAAGTTGTGAGATGAAGTTGTTTATAGGGGGCAGGAATAATTAATTTATCGAAATAAGAATAATGTCACCCCTTCGGGGTTTTATAAATCGCTTTATGTTCTTCTATAACAATTTCATCCCTTCGGGATTTGTTTCCACACTATCATAGGTGTTTAGAGGCCTTTCAACTTAATGGTCTAGATGTAAAATAGGGTTATCCATATTTAAAAAGTTTTATGGTTCGTTCTTGCTATTCAAATTCTCGCGTTTGGCACCAATCCCGAAGGGATGAAATTATTATAGCAACCGGCAACATCCTCGTTAAACACGGACGGGGTGACATAAATTGAGGGCAAAATTTGGCTCAACGAAAACATTATCGCAAGTTGTGAGATGAAGTTGTTTATTGGGGAGCAAGAATAATTAATTTATCGAAATAAGAATAATGTCACCCCTTCGGGGTTTTATAAATCGCTTTATGTTCTTCTATAATAATTTCATCCCTTCGGGATTTGTATCGACGCTGTCGTATGTGTTTAGTGGCCTTTCAACTTAAAAGTCTACATTGTAAAATATGTTTACTTAGGTTAAAAGTTTCATTATTCGCTCTTGGTATTCTAGTTCTCGCGTTTGGCTCCAATCCCAAAGGGATTTGTTTCGACGGCGTCGTGTGTCTAGTCACCTTTCGCCTTAAAGGTTTGCGTGTCAAATTGATTTACCTATGTTTAGAATGTTTTATTGTTCGTTCCTGCTATTTTAATTCTCGCGTTTGGCTCTAATCCCGAAGGGATGATATTATTATAGAAACTGAAATCATCCTCGTTAAACCCCGACGGGGTGACATTACTAATTCTCACGTTTGCCTCTAATCCTGCATGGATGAAATTATTATAGAAACTAGGGGAGCAGGAACAATTAATTATCGAAATACGGGTAATGTCACCTCTTCGGGGTTTTGTTAATCACTTTATGTTCTTCTATAATAATTTTATCCCTTCGGGATTTGTTTCGAATGTGTCGTGTGTGGGTGACCTTTCAACTAAAGGTCTACATGTCAAATAGATTTCCCTATGTTTAAAAAGTTTTATTGTTCGTTCTTGCTATTCTAACTCTCGCATTTGGCTCCAATCCCGAAGGGATGAAATTATTATAGCAACCGGCAACATCCTCGTTAAACCGCCACGGGGAGACATAAATTGAGGGTAAAATTTGGTTCAACGAAACCATCATCACAAGTTATGAGATGAAGCTGTTTATTGGGAACAGGGATAATTTATTATCTAAATAAGAATAATGTCACCCCTTCAGGTTTTGTTAATCACTTTATATTCTTCTATAATAATTTCATCCTTCGGGATTTGTTTCCACGCTGTCATAGGTGTTAAGTGGCCTTTCAATTTAAAGGTCTATATGTCAAATAGGGTTACCTATGTTTAAAAAGTTTTATTGTTCGTTTTTGCTATTCTAATTCTCGCGTTTAGCACCAATCCCGAAGGGATGAAATTATTATAGCAATCGGCAACATCCTCGTTAAACCCCGACGGGGTGACATTATTCTCCTCAACAACTGTTGAGTATAAAAAAATATAATTTATTCAGAGGGAACAGGTTAATTTGCGTCAATTATTTTTCTATTCTCCCTAAACTTTAACCAGCATGGCCGGAACATTCTCACAAATCTATATCCAAATTATTTTCGCTGTAAAAGGAAGACAAAACTTGATACACAAAGACTGGGATGACGAACTTTATCAATACATTTCGGGAATAATTACACAGAAAGGTCAAAAATCGATAATTGTAAATGGAATGCCGGATCACATTCATGTATTTATTGGCTTGCGTCCTTCAATGCTAATCTCCGATATGGCACGGGATGTTAAAAACAACTCAGCAAACTTTATTAATAAACGCCAATTTGTAGCAGGGCATTTTTCCTGGCAGGAAGGTTACGGTGTATTTTCGTATTCCCATTCGCAGTTAAGCAGCGTCTACGCATACATTCGCGATCAGAAAATACATCATCAAAAAACATCATTTAAGGATGAATATTTGCGACTTTTAAACAAATTTGAAGTAGACCACGATGCCAAATATTTGTTCGAATGGTATGATTAAAGCTATTTTTGATTTTTAGAATTCCCATAGTTGACTTATGACGGCTGGGGGAAGGATAATCCATGCTACATTTTACCATGCTGAATACCGGAAATTGTAGCGTCGGATGATATTATTTGGTATTTCCGCATAGGATCATTATGAAAGAAGTTTTTATTATCGCTGATAACATTATTTCTCCACTCGGATTCAGTACCGCTGAAAACTTTCAACAGCTTAAACAGTCTGTTTCAGGTGTTCAGTTGCATGAGGATAAAAAGATCGCTGACGAACCTTTTTACGCGTCTTTATTCCCTGCCGGTTGTGAACTTTTCATGGGTGACAAGTACACCCACTTTGAACAATTGCTGATTGCCTCCATCGAAGCAACGCTTAGTAGCGCCAACCTGGATATAACCAGCAAAAACACCATCCTGATCATCTCTTCCACCAAGGGTAATATCAGTCTGATTGAAACTGAGGAAAATAATGAAGCACTAAGAAAAAGAGTGGCATTGCACACATCCGCGCAACTGGTTGCCGATCATTTTCATTTCGCTAATAAGCCTTTGATTGTCTCTAACGCATGTATTTCCGGTTTGTTAGGAATTGTCACAGGCATGCGGTTGATTCAATCCGGTATTTATGAAAATGCAGTGGTAGTAGGGGCTGATGTCATCACCAAATTTGTGATGTCCGGTTTTCAATCTTTCCAGGCAGTGAGCGCAGAGCCGTGTAAGCCATTTGATGCTGACAGAACCGGAATTAACCTTGGGGAAGGTGCAGCTACAATTATTCTCTCTTCCAATAAGCAGGACGCTAAAAGCATAAAAGTAACAGGCGGTGCGACCGGTAACGACGCCAACCATATTTCAGGTCCGTCCCGAACAGGAATGGAGCTTAGCCATGTTTTACAAAAAGCAGTAAAAGAAGCAGGCATACAGAATGCCGACGTGGATTTTATTTCGGCTCACGGTACCGCTACTATGTACAATGATGAAATGGAGTCGAAAGCCATCACCATCGCCGGGATGGAGCATACACCGGTCAACAGCCTGAAAGGTTATTACGGACATACACTTGGCGCCGCAGGTTTGATTGAATCTATCATCACGCTTCAGCAAATGAAAGAGAACCTGGTAATTCCTACCAAAGGTTTTCAACAGTTGGGCGTTACAAAACCTGTGAATGTGGCCGCCAATACAATCATCCAAAAGAATTTAAAACATTGTCTTAAAATTGCATCCGGCTTCGGAGGATGTAATGGCGCCGTAGTGTTTAGCAAAGCAGAATAAGTGATCAACAGTAAACCAAAGAGATTGAGTTCAGAGAAACATATCATTGCCAGTTGCGTCATAAGTAACGGCATTGTCGAAAAGAATGGAACAAGGTTGTTTGAAGCACATGACGGAGATGTTCAGGCTTTCCTGGTAAATGCTTATCTGCATATGGGTATAGATTACCCAAAGTTTTACAAAATGGATGCATTAAGCAAACTTGGATGGTTGGCATCGGAGATCTTATTAAAAGACGAACCGTCTCTGAAAAAGTATGCTCCCGAAGAAATAGCCATTGTTCTTGGTAATGCCAATGCAAGCCTGGACGTAGATTTTAAGTATTACAAAACTGTGGAGGAGATTGCAAGTCCGGCTTTGTTTGTATATACCTTACCCAATATTATGATCGGTGAAATGTCCATCAGGAATGGATTTAAGGGCGAAAACGGATTTTTTATCTTTGACGAATTTGATGCCGGTTTTATGGAAACTTACGTTGGTGGTCTAATGGATAGTGGAACCACAAAACTTTGCATCTGTGGTTGGGTAGATGTCCTGGGTGAAGATTATCATGCAACGTTGTTTCTGGTTGAGAACGCCGGCGATGATACGATTTTATTCAACAAAGCGAATATGGATAAGATATTCAGTGGAAAGAAAATCTAAATGGAGCGTAACACAAACATACATACACCTGTATATATAGCCGGAGTCGGCATTATTTCTCCGATAGGAAATAATGTGGCGGAATGCCTGCAATCGCTTGAAAGCGGCAATGCCGGAATGGGGCCGATGAAATATCTTTCGTCTTTTTACAGCGGCGAAATTCCTGTTGCTGAAGTAAAGATGAGCAACGATGAACTTGCAGCTGTCGCAGGTGCATCAAATAAGACTAGCCGCACGGCTTTGCTAAGCATGATTGCGGCAAGGGAAGCTTTGCTTGACGCGGATATTGATAACATTGAAAGCCTCCGCACCGGATTTGTATCAGCTAACACAGTTGGAGGCATGGATAAAACGGAAAACTTTTTTGTTGATTTTTTGAAAGATCCGCAAAAAGGCCGGCTAAGGGATGTTGTCAATCATGAGTGCGGTAAGGTAACTGAAATCGCGGCCGATGCGCTGGGAATTCGTTCTTACATATCAACCATTAGTACAGCGTGTTCATCTTCTGCAAATGCTATTTTTTATGGCGCGAGGTTGATCAAACACAATATGTTGGATGTGGTTATCGCCGGTGGTACAGATTCAATGACAAAGTTTACCTTAAACGGGTTTAATACATTGATGATACTTGACCGCGGGTTCTGCAAACCATTTGATGACAACCGCCAGGGCTTGAACCTGGGAGAGGGTGCTGGTTATGTGGTGCTGGTATCGCAGAAAGTGGCTGACAGTTTATCGAAACGGGCATATTGCCAACTGAGTGGTTATGCTAACAGGAACGACGCCTATCATCAAACGGCATCTTCTCCTGATGGCAGAGGTTCTTATGCAGCCATGAGTGCTGCATTGCAAATGAGTGGTCTTCAGCCGTATGATATTGATTACATCAACCTGCATGGAACCGGAACGAACAACAACGATCTTGCTGAAGGAACGGCTGTGCAGCGATTGTTCGATCCGCATTATCCAAAAATGAGCTCAACAAAATCTTTTACAGGTCACACACTAGGCGCTAGTGGGGGAGTGGAAGCTGTATTTTCAGCATTAGCTATAAAATATGGATTGATTTATCCCAACCTGCGATTGCAAACGCCAATGCATGAATTTCCCTTTAAACCGGAAACAAGTTTATTAAAAGGAGAATCGGTTAACCACGTAATGTCCAACTCCTTTGGATTTGGAGGCAATTGTTCTTCCTTAGTCTTTTCAAAAATTGCAGGATGATAATGTATATAAGATCAGCGGCAGCCATATCACCACAGAACACATTTGGCGATCAGCCATTGCTGGCTGATGCAGTTGAATACAATAATAATTTACTGAAAGCGATAGAACCGGATTATAAAACTTATATAGATGCCAAACTCATCCGTAGAATGAGCCGGATCATTCGCATGGGTGTTGCCACTGCATCTCAATGCCTTCAGGATGCGGGTGTTCAACAACCTTCTGCGATCATAACGGGGACGGCTTATGGTTGTCTTGAAGACACCGGTATTTTTGTAAGCAGAATGATTGAGCAAGAAGAGCAAATGCTTTCACCCACAGCATTTATTCAGTCAACCCACAATACAGTTGGTGCACAAATAGCCTTAATGCTTCAATGTACCAATTACAACAATACATTTGTGCATGGCGCATTTTCATTTGAAAACGCATTGCTTGATGGAGTACTGTTGTTGAAAGAAAATGAAGCCGATACAGTGTTGATTGGTGGCATGGATGAGTTGACGAAATATAGTCATGATATTTTAAAACGATTCGGCCTTTATAAAAGAGAAGATATTTCCAATTTCGGATTGTTTAATGTACCTACGAAAGGAACTATCGCGGGAGAAGGGGCTGCTTTTTTTCTTCTGGCAGATCAGCCATCTGATAGAGATTATGCCCGCCTGGAAGCATTGTCGATAGTTTACAAACCAAAAAATATTGAAGCGTTAAAAGAGGAAATCCTGCGTTCACTGGAATCTCAATCTGTTGACCTCAACGAAATTGATCTCATTATTGATGGGCGAAACGGAGATATAAAAAACGATGCGATATATGATGAAGTGCAGAAAACCATCTTCCGGAATAAACCTTCACTACACTTTAAACACTTGTGTGGCGAATATCCGACTGCCGCATCATTTGCGCTATGGCTTGCCGCGAATATTTTAAAGGCGGGAGAAATTCCTCCCACTGTTGCGAATGATAAAGTGAAGAATATACAGCCCCAAAAAGTATTGATTTATAATCATTCTCAAAATATACATCATTCTGTGATGGTACTATCTGCGACTGACGTTAAAAAAAATATCCATTAATCATTCAATATCGCTTAGTTAAGCGACATCATTGATTTCTGAAATTCTCTCAACCGCCATAATCAGGCTTGGAAGAACAGGAAAACTTAAGAATGATTACGGGTGTGAGGTTTTCTTTTTTTATGTTCTTTTGGCTTGATCCAAAAGAACCCCCGCCTGAATGATTACAGATCGGGCAGGAAAAAATCAAGGCAAACCCGATCCCTCCGGGCGTTTTGCCGGCCAACGCCTCTCCAAAGTGTAGCTGGCATTACAGATGGCAAGCTGTTCTACACACTGATTTGTTATTTTTTTATTGCGTTCTTCCTCCTTGGCCGGAATGTTTACAAATTGCTACATCCAAATTCATTGAATCAATAAATGCCGAAGGCATTTTCGCCGCGCCGTAGCTTCTCTGCGTTCTTTGCGTGAAACTTTTGACGAGATTTCGATGAACGTTATTAGAAACTGTTCTTAACAGACACCATTGAAATGGCAACTGACTAAATTTGCATTTCGTTTGAAACAAATAAATAATGCTTAAAGACGATTTTTACCATATAATTTTTTCATCTGTTGAGGCGGACGTGTTACATGCAACACTAACTGTAAACAGCACTCACCGCATTTTTCAAGGTCATTTTCCCGGCCAACCCGTTGTTCCCGGCGCTTGTCTATTGCAAATTGTCAAAGAACTGACAGAGTTGGCCATTGGCAGGTCTCTCCGATTAATAAAAGCAGATGACCTGAAGTTCCTTTCAATCATAAACCCAAATGATAAGGATAGGCTGGCAGTAAACATACATTATTCGTTGACAGATTCCATGCACGTAAAAATCAATGCAACTATCCTGAAGAATGAAGACGTATGTTTCAAATGCAAAGCTACATTGCTGTAGCTGTGATCTACCGGCATTCGCCTGTTCCCCTTGCTAAATTTTACCCGATTATTCTGTTAAACTAACATCTCGCCTGCTACAGATTTCTCTGTTCTAAAGTTATGTACATTGTACCCCAGGTTGCATTCGCCTTTTTTGAATGCTGATTTTTTCCTTCATAATAGTACAATACATAAAAAATGAATTATCAGCGTTTTTTTCAATTATTCCTTTTCGCGTCACTTTTTCTTCCCGGTTTGCCCGGCGCATTTTCACAATCTGCCCCCATTACCCGGATGGGAACAACAAATACGGCATCATTTGATGATGGCTGGCTTTTTCAGCGTTATGGACTTCAACCCGATGGAACACGAAAAGAAGAACCTGCAGCGTTGGAAAATATGGCTCTCAACGATGCCAGTTGGCAAAAACTACAACTGCCGCACGACTGGGCCATCACCGGCCCTTTCAGAATAGAACTGGATGGCTCTACCGGCAAGCTTCCCTGGAAGGGGATTGGCTGGTACAGGAAGCATTTTTCCATTCCCGCAACGGATACAGGCAAACAGATTTTCATAGATTTTGACGGAGCTATGGCCTATGCCAAAATATGGCTTAATGGAAAATATGTTGGCACCTGGCCTTATGGATATACATCTTTCCGGATGGATCTAACACCATACATCCTGCCTCGAAAAGAAAACGTTCTGGCAGTTCGCCTGGATACAGAAAACTGGGACTCAAGATGGTATCCGGGAGCTGGAATTTACCGTCATGTATGGCTGGTAAAAACAGCGCCTGTGCACGTTGCTCACTGGGGCACATATATCACCGCTCCCAAAATAACCGATCGGGATGCAGTGGTGAATATTGCATTAACCTTGAATAATCAGTCCCAAAAATCAGCGACAGCAATTGCTCAGACAACATTGTATGAACTGGATGTATTGAACAGGCCGGTTAAAAAAGTAGCAGCCACAAAAGAATCGATAATCGATTTGAATGCAGGTGAAGAGAAAATTACAGAATCCCAGGCTACTATAACCCGCCCTAAACGCTGGAGTATTGAAGCGCCCAACAGGTATGTGGCACAAACAGTCATTAAAATAAATGGTAAAGTTGTAGATACCTATAATTCTCCTTTCGGCATTCGGACACTTGAATTTACCGCACGAAACGGGTTCCTGTTAAATGGCAAGCGTGTTGAGATACAAGGTACATGCAATCATCATGATCTAGGCGCTCTTGGTGCAGCATTTAATGAAAGTGCGTTGATAAGGCAACTGAACATATTGAAAGACATGGGCTGCAACTCATTGCGGACATCACACAATCCTCCGGCACCGGAGTTACTTGAATTAGCTGACAAAATGGGCTTCCTGGTTTGGGACGAAGCATTTGATGCATGGAAAAAAGGGAAACGCAAAAACGATTACAATAAGATTTTTGATGAGTGGCATGAAAAGGATTTGAAAGCGCTTATACATCGCGACCGCAATCATCCCTCTGTATTCATTTGGTCCATTGGTAATGAAGTTTTGGAGCAGCAAAATGTACAACTGACCAAACACCTGGCAGAAATTATGAAGCGCGAAGACCCAACACGTCCCGTTTCAAACGGATACAATGATCCTGATGGTGGTCGCAATTCAGGCGCTGCCACAGCATTAGGCGTTATGGGAGTGAATTATTTCTTTGGTCAACAGGCGAAATGGGATGCCGATCCACGATATGCCAACATGCCTACAATTGGCAGCGAGACCTCTTCCTGTGTTAGCACAAGAGGTGAATATTATTTTGGATCGAACGATTACCAGAACTGGCAAATATCATCATACGATAATGCCAAGCCGGGCTGGGGTTGCTCGCCTGATGAACAATTCAGAACCAACGCGAAATACCCCAATTTGCTTGGTGAGTTTGTATGGACAGGTTTTGACTATTTAGGTGAACCTACTCCTTACAATTCAGATGAAACAAATTTGCTCAACTTTCGCACCGACCCTTCTAAAAAAGAAGAGCTTGAAAAACAGTTGGAGTTTATCCGCAAAAATAATCCGCCTTCAAGAAGCAGCTATTTTGGAATTATAGACCTGGCTGGATTTCCCAAAGACCGTTTCTATAGCTACCAGGCGCATTGGCGACCCGATCTTCCAATGGCACATATTTTTCCTCACTGGAACTGGCCGGAAAGAATAGACTCTATAACTCCTGTGCATGTTTATACTTCGGGCGATGAGGCAGAATTGTTCTTAAACGGAAAAAGTTTGGGAAGGAAACATAAAACACCCGGGAAGGATTTTCGTCTCACCTGGGATAGTGTGCGATATGTGCCCGGTGAATTAAAAGTAATTTGCTATAAAAACGGCAAACAGTGGGCAACAGACATCGTAAAGACTACGGGAGAAATGAACAAACTTGTTCTTTCTGCAGATCGCATTGCAATAAAGGCAGGCGAAGATGACCTGAGTTTTATTACTGTTAAAGTAACAGATAACGCAGGACTTGTGGTGCCCCGTTCTCATCCGCTCATTCATTTTTCAATTGAAGGCCCGGGAGAAATTGTAGCAACAGACAATGGCAACCCCATTAGTTTTGTTCCTTTTCAAAGTCATGACCGCCCAGCCTTCAACGGAATGGCATTGGTAATTGTAAAATCAAAAGGTGGAGCTAAAGGCAAGTTCACCGTACATGCTATAAGCGAACAACTGGCAGAAGGCTCAATTGAGATAGAAAACAGGTAACCTTTTTTTATATCCCGTAATTTTTTTTTACGGGAATTAATCTTACCCAGGAGCCTCACTTTTAGTTCCCTTATCAAATGAACGAAAAGTGAGGCTTTATATTGATATGTATGCGTAATAGCGTTTAATGCACGCTACTGGCTCGTCAGAAAAAATAACCAGAGCAGCCCTAATAGCTGCTACATAATAACAAAGAAGTCTGTAAACAAGAGATGACAGTATACTTTTTGTCTATAGTCCGTAGGACTTAAAGTTTAATAGAAGCCGTAACATATAAGGTCTTTTTTGTCCGTTAGGACATTAACCCTTTTTAGTTGGTTAAAGTCCTAACGGACTATGATGTTCTCAATTTGCACATTTCTATGGAGCTTAATTCCCTACGGGAAAAACAATCACTGTTGTGAAATCTGTCATTGGCCCGATAGGAGAGTCTCCCGAAATTGACCTGATTGTGATATTCTATGAGCGTTTGATATTGTCAGATCCCAACTAAACGATATTGAAATTTTCAATTGTCAATTTTCAACTTTCAATTAGCATAAAGCTGTGCTGCGCATTCTTGTGATTGTTATAAATAAGAATGGAAGAAGGCTGTTTAGCAGAGCCGTGCTTCTTAATCATATGCTCCGGCATTTGCAACCTATTTAGCAACTGGCAGGAGAGCCACAACGCAAAGGCGGACGCCGTTGGATATTCTCCGCAAAGATGCTTAAAGCGGGCGATTGTTATATCAGTCCCAAGAATTTCCTCGCAGGATGTATAAAAAGGAAGAAGACGGCTGTCTCCGTTTTCACCACTTAAAAAGATGCAGGATGATAGGTCAACTTGTTGTTCTTTAATAAAGCCTTCAAATGCCCGTTTTATCAAATCAGGATCAGCCGAATGTAATGTCTTTATTGCTTTAACTTTTGCCAACGCATTTTGAGCATGATCATTTACGAGGAAAATAGCCGCACCTTCACCCGCAATGCTACCGGCTGAGTTTGTGCTATAGAATGATTGCCCGTCAATTTCCTCTTCTTTATACCAGCCATCCATGTAGTCGAGCTTGTAGTTATAGTTGGATATATCATCAATTCCCCCAAGCAAATAGCTCGTGCCTTTGTTTTCATTCACCATCATTGCTGCATCGATCACCGCATTTTCAAATGCCAGGCCACGATGGACGTGTGTAATATTGTAACCTCGGTTTCCCGTTAAGAGACTTAGCTGCGCAGCGGTAGCATTTGCTGTACTTTGTACAAAACTTCCGGGAGTTAAAACGCCTTCATCATAAGCAATGATCTGTTTTAAAAACAAAATGCTTTCCTCCATGCCACCATTTGCAGTGCCGATAATAAAACCATTAAGCGAAGAAATTTTATCCAGCAGCGGCAAAGATGCCCCAACACCAATACGCACGGCTTTGCCCATTCTACGCAGCATGTTTTTGGGAATGCCTCCGTATGCTGGTTCTGCAACATGCAGCTTATTGTCCACCGGGTCTGTTACATGCTCAAGATCTATCGTTGAGAATGTTTGCTGGGGTGATATGCAACTTGCTTCGTGGATATACAACATGTTGATCAGGCTTTAGAAAAGATGAGTGAAGTACAATTTCCACCAAAACCAAATGAGTTGGACATTACATGGTTTACAGGTATTTGTTTGGCAACAACAACGGGCTCAAGTCCCGTAGCCTGTATTGGTTTTGTAAAATGAAGTCCGGGATAGATCTCCTGGTTTACTATACTCAAAATACTATAGACAGATTCAATGGCTCCCGCTGCACCCAAAGTATGACCTGTATTCGATTTGGTTGAAGCAAAGGGTGGTGGCGTATTAAAGATCCTGATCATAGCACGGCTTTCTGCTTCATCATTGTTTTCCGTTCCTGTTCCATGCGCATTAATAAAATCAATATCATTGGGTTGCAGTTGTGCA
The DNA here is from genome assembly GCA_030345135.1 of Chitinophagaceae bacterium DXS. Lineage (GTDB taxonomy): Bacteria > Bacteroidota > Bacteroidia > Chitinophagales > Chitinophagaceae > Danxiaibacter > Danxiaibacter flavus. The sequence goes on along the minus strand of CP128386.1, from coordinate 2,970,141 downwards.
CTTCTTAAAGCGCCCTGCATTGATAGAAACGGGCCTTCACCATTATCTGACAATGATGACGGATGAAATGCATCGCTTGTGTTATGATATCCCGTTACTTCTGCATAGATTTTTTTCCCGGCAACATCTTCTTCTTTTTCAAGCACAAGAAAAGCTGCTCCTTCGCCAAGATTCAGGCCTTTGCGCCCCTCATCAAACGGAGTACAGACTTCGTCTGAAAGAATATGAAGTGCATTAAATCCGTTAATCGTGAATTTTGAAAGACTATCCGCACCGCCAACAATGGCTCTTTTCGCCAATCCATTTTTGATCAGCCTCGCTCCATACATGATTGCATTTGCAGAAGATGAGCAAGCGGTGTTGATTGTATCGATTATGCCATTTAAATGATAGTATTCCTGTAAATAAAGAAATACAGATGCGCAATCGTAAGATGACAGGTAAGGAGACTCCTTATAGTTTTCATTTGCATCGCGATATAATTCATCTGTCAGACACATACCGCCAACTGTTGTAGCGCCAATAAAAGCAGTATCAGCAGAAGTTAATTCATCCTTTGTAAGTGCAGCATCCTCAACAGCATCATTTGCTGCATGTATTGCCAGTAAAGTTGTGCGTGTAACAGAAGGATTACTTATCCCGAGTTTATCTTTCAAAGCATCATTGCCCGTCTGAATTGCTCCAAACGGTAATTCGGATGCATATTTGGAAGGAAAGTTGTTTACGTATGAAATGCCACACTTGCCATTTAACAATGAAGCATGGTTTTCATTCAATGAATTGCCAATGGCGCTGATGATTCCGACACCCGTAACAAAAATCCTGCTCAATAAAAATGAATTTATTTGGTTCTGTGTTTTTCAATGTAGTCAGCCATGGTATTAACATCAACCAATACTTTACGACCTTCTTTTGGATCTTTTATAGAAATGCCATACACTCTCTGCAGCAATACGATCAGTTCAAGTGAGTCAATTGAATCCAGTTCCAGTCCATCCGCACCAAAAAAAGGTGCATCATCTTTTATGTCTTCAGGCGTAAGAGATGTAAGATTCAAAAACTCTATGATCTGCTGTTTTAATTGCTGCTTTAATTCTACTGTTTCCATTATATAAAAATTCAAATAAGATTTTTCTTTTGCAGTGCGATGCTTGTTATTAGCTGAAATACAAGCGTAATCAAAATTAAAGGTAGGATATTTATAATAACATCCTTTAGTTTTCCGCCTTCCAGGAAGAGCACATAATAGCTCTTGAGGCACCAATGTAAAGGCGATAACATCATAACACCTTTAAAAGATGCGGGCATAGCAAAGGATGGTACCATTAGACCACCAATGACTGAAAGTATTACAATAGATACCGCCCCGAACCCATTTGCCTGCTCCTGTGTTTTTGCCAGCACACCAATACATATAGCATAGTTAACCGCACACAGGCCACAGACCAGCGTTACAATAAACAATCCCAATATATCGGAAGGCATATTCAATTTAGGTAAGCTGAGGTAGGGAAAGATCCAGACGCCAATTAAAAAAATTAATATGGCTTGTAATACTGTGACAACAAGGTAAGTGATCTGTTTTGACAAAAGCGCCGTAAGAAAACTTGTAGGCAATGTTTTAAGCCTGATAAAACTACCGCTTGACTTTTCTCTTACGATACTTCCGCCCAGTGAGATCACAATGAAAAACATGGCAAAAATGGTCCATGCCGGAACGTTGTGCTGCGATGCATTTGGAATCTCTTTGCTGTCAGATCGCGTAAGTGGTTTTTCATCAATAGCCATCCTGTTGTTCAGCATTTCATCTTCCAGTGAATCAGGCAAAGGCTTCTCGTTAATCGAAAAATATAAGGTCTTCAACACCTGCCTGCTTTGCACCATCTGCAATGCACTGGTTAACGCGCTTTGTATGGATAGTTTGAAGGATGATTGTATCTCCGGCTTATAGTACATTAACAAAGCACTTGTGCTGTTTACCTTAGCCGCTGTAGAATCTCCTTCCAGTCCGAATGAGCTTAATGCCTTATCAGTGATGCTTTTTGCTCTCTCATTTAATTGCACCGAAAAGTCCGCCGGAATAATAACTGCAACAACTGCATCTTTATTGCGAAGCTGCGTGGTCACTTCTTCATCATTTGATTTGCCGGGTAGTTCTACAACTTTAAACATACCCAGTTTATCAACGGTCTGCATAAATTCTTTACTAAACCTGCCGGTATCTTTATTGCTGACCAATAGGGATATATTATTCTTACTCAGCAGATCAAATGTGTTGTTCTGGATGGCAGTAACAACCAGCACCAATAGTATTGGCATGGCAAACATGAAGGTGAGGCCAACCTTATCCCGCAACAAAATGCGCACATCTTTTTTTATGGTTGCCCAAAGCTTCATGACTGACTAAAATTTTTGCCGGTTAGGTTTAAGAAAAGTCCTTCCAAACCATCCTGCTCGTGATCAACGAGTAATTTATCCAAATCATCGTGTGCCACAATTTTTCCATTATCGATCATTGCCACACGTTTGCACAATTCTTCCGCTTCACTTAGTTGATGAGAAGTATAGATAAGCGTTGTGCCGTTTTTATTTAGTTGAAGTAAATAATTCAGAATGTCATGTCTCGTTTGCACATCCACACCAACTGTGGGTTCATCCAGGAACAATATTTTAGGTTGATGAATAACGCCAATGGCAAGATTAACGCGACGTTTCATTCCGCCTGAAAATTTAGTGACGGCCTTGTTTGCAACTGATGTAAGGTTCATCACATCGAGAAGTTCAGCTGTTCGTTGTTTAATTTGTTTTGTATTTAATCCGGACCATGCGCCAAAGAACTCCAGGTTTTCAACAGGCGTTAATTCATCATAGAAAGAAAAATCCTGCGGAACATAGCCAAAGAGCTGGTTGATCTTTTTATCTTTTGTTTGAATAGATTGACCGTTTAGTTCAATTATACCTTCATTAAAAGGAAGCAAGCCGGTCATCAGGCTCATCAAAGTTGTTTTGCCCGCACCGTTAGGTCCGAACAAGCCAAACCTTTCTCCCTGTTGAATTTCAAGATTCAGATCAGTAAAAAGCGATCCTGATTGAGAAGGATAGGTAAACCCAAGGCCGGATATTTTAACAGCAGGATAGTCGCTCATTACTGCCATTTTAGTTTGGATAAAGCTTCAAAAGCCTGCTTTTCAATTTCTGCTATCTCGAGAAGATAGTCGCCCATCACATTAAAATCCTGCTGAGTTCCCAATCTGCCTTTGTAAATACCGGCAGCCTGTACCGCGGATGTGCGCCACAGATCACCTGATTTGGTGAACTCTTCTGAGATCTTCAGCAATTCGTCGTTGTTATGATAGGCATGTGCCTCTTGCAAAAACGCGGCATATATATAGCGAAAGCCACCACCACCGGTTCCAATCTCTTCCTGCATGCGCACCAGTTGCGCCAGGTACAAACCTGCTTTTTCAAGTCCGAATTTGTCGCGCCAGTGTTTTATTTTATTTGCAGTAAAACGTATGCCCTTTACGCCTGCAATAGGCCCGGGGATGCGAAGCATATTAAATACATTCTTTTTGATGCCATGCTGAATGGCTTTCTTCATTTGCTCGTCGGTAACTTCATGATTTGTCTCTGCATAGTAAAGCTGCCCTCTTGGAGCCAATGCTCCTTTCGCAAATCTAACACGCTCCAACTGGTAACTTGTCATTGAAGTTACCTGGTCCATAATAGGATCACTTACAATATAGTTATCACCTTCCTTATCAAATACAATTAAATTATGTGCATTAAAATGGAAGCGGTATTCCTTCGGAAAGTAGGGGAGATAGTATACACCAACCTGGCAACCTACTGCTTTGCCTTCAGCAAGGCGATCATCTAAGAACTGCTGGGCCTTTTCACGGGAAGAAAACTTCTTCCGCTCAACGTGAATCCCTAATGAATGACAGGTTTGCTTAAAAATAATTCCCGGCATAGACCTGAAAGCAATGGCGGGTCCGTTGTTGATCTTGATAAAAGGAATATAAACAAAAAACAGTCCTGAGCCTATACCAAAAGCAAGCGGCTCGGTCATTTTATTAATCCCTATGTTCTTTAATAAATTTCTTGTTACGCCACTCTCACAATGTGCAGCCTGTATATGTTCAAAATTATTGTTCATGCACATCCATGCTTTTTAGTTCATCTACCGAAACATTGAAAACCTCGGCGTATTTAGCTAATTTTTTTTGCGACAGTTTTTTAAATACAGCAGGCTTAAGATGTCTTTTAATCTGCCATTTCCAAAACCCTGTATATCCTGAGAGAATATTAATATCCATTACACTTCTTTCAATAAAGAATGCGATGGGACTAACTTCATTATTCAATACGCGCTGCTTGGCGGCTTCTACTTTCTTTTGTATGTCTTCCCAGGTTACGTTCAGCGCATCAATCTTAACCTCCCAACCACGGCTTTGCTGCGTGGTGTAGTTTCCACTCGCATCGGTAGCATAACAAACTTCGGTTGTTATCTTACCCAATGAACTCACGTTTTGCGGAACATCTTCTTTTTTCATAACAAGTTTTTAAACCACGGGGGCACGGCGGCACTGAGAAACACGAAGGAAGCGTAAAGCCCAAAGCTTAAAACCCAAAACCAAAACTCTTCAATCTCCATCTTTCTACACATTTCAAATCATTCTCTTACCCATCTTACTATCTTACGGTCTTACGCGTCTTACTATCTTACGGTCTTACTATCTTACGATCTTACACAACGGTCAGCATCGCATACATATAAGAGAACCTCGCACTCTCCGGCACCAATAACAAAAGTCTTTGTCCTTTTTTCAACTGGCCGCTTTTGAAAAGCTCATGCACCATGAAGTAGACAGATGCGGCGCCGACGTTACCCATTTTAGTAAGGTTGACAAACCATCTTTCAAAGGGAACTGTTTTGCCTAACACGCTCATGATGTCGAAGATCTTGCTTCGGAAAAATTCGCTCGACATATGTGGCAGAAAATAATCTATATCGTCAGTATCAAAACCTCTGCGTTCAGCTATTTCTTTTATTTTTTTGCCACCTAACGGAACGATATTGTTGCTTAACAAAGAAATATCCTGTTTTATGCTGAAGATGGACTTGGTCATAATTTCCTCGGGCGTAAAATCAAGATAGCCTTTGAGTGAGCCGTCTGCCTGCTTTTCACCGGCCATGTACATACAGGTTTCCATTTCGTTTGCATAGGAAACACCTTCAACCCAGTCAACACGCAAGCTCAAACCTTCTTCATTTGGTTTATCACTCATAGCGAATGCAGCGGCGCCGTCTGAAAGCATCCAACGCAAAAATTCTTTATCAAAACTGATAAAAGGATTTTCATTTAAAGCCTCCAGTTTATGTGCTTCTTCGTCAAATGCATTGGCGACAAGCGATCCGGAAAATCTTTCAGACCCGGTAGCCACAGCATTTTTTACATCGCCCGTCTTAACGGCCATATATGCATATTTGAAAGCATGCATGCCGGCACAACAAACACCTGCTGGTGACACTACTTCCATCGCACTTGTCTCAGGAAGATTGCCATGCACCATTACACCATGTGAAGGCATCATCTGATCAGGAGAGGAAGTACCGCAAGACAGCAGCTCAATTTCTTTCAACTTCTCCGGATCATTATCAAAAAGATTACGCACAGCCTGCGCCGTCATTTCAGCGTTGGTGTGTGTAGCCTTGCCTTCTTTTGTTAATGCATAATACCTGGTCTGAATGCCATTATTGCGCAATACAATCTTTTTGGATTTGGATGGCTTGCCATTTATGTAACCGAGATATAATTCCATGTCATCATTGGAGACCGGATCATTGGGTAGAAAAATGGAAGTGTTTGTGATATAAACCTCGTTAAGAGACATAGTATTTCTAATTAATTCAATTTTAGACAAGCTTCTTTTTTTCTTCTGACATATCTTGACAGAAATGGCTTAAAGAACAGCAGGTCGATAATAAATACAATGGGCGCAAATATAAAGAGCGCAATTAAAAGATAATATTTAAATGCTACAAGCAATATATCCCTTTTTTTGCTTTTTGCAATAATGTTGGCCCATATCTTAAACATTACTCCAGCCTTCGATTCCATAAACAATAAATGGAATTTTGGAACCACCGCTTTTTTCTCAATCAGCTCTTCCTTCAGGCCATTCCATTCATTTTTTTGAAGATAAGACAATGTTGTTTCGCCGAATATTTTAGTGTTTGCTATATCTTCTGGAGAAACCCCGGGCCTGGGAAAAAAGCCCAAATATTTTGTTTTCCTTCCACCAATCATCCAATGAAAAATAGTGAAAATACTCACAAGATTAAGATGCTTATCTACCAGGGCTATTGTTCCCACGTGTTTTGCTCCCGCATTATTGATAAGCTTTTTAATTTTTTCGAATGCGTTCACCCACATGTTTCTGGCACCAGTTACCGTAATAACCGGAGCATCTTTTAGCACGTTTAGTAACGCAGGATGATGCATCATTGAATTGAACGGAATACTTGGCGATAAAAACCATGCCTGGTAGCCGAGGATTACAAGATCATAGGATGCTGATTGGAGTTGAAAAGGTTCCAGTTCTGCAATGGTCCCCAAAACGCAATCGGGCATTACGCTAAAAAATCGTTTACCTGTCCAGGGAAAAGGATAATCATTCTTTAGCCTGATTCTCACTTTTTCCACCGATGCGCCGGCTTGAATAAGCGGTTCGCAAAAATTATCAATAATTTCTCCTAACTGTCCGGATTGTGAATAGTAAACAGCCAATACTTTTTTTTGCATATCTGCGGCAGGTTAAAAATCTTCAGGATGTAAAATAGCTGAGCTCTTGCTGTAGTCTTTGACTATTTCCTGAACATCCGGACTTAGCTTGTTATAGTTTTTCTTGATGTATTCGCTGTCTTCATCTAACTGGGATTTGTACTTCGTAACCTTTGGAGCATGCTCCTGTATCATCAGTCTTAAAAAACGGTATTCGGTATTATTGGGATCGCCATGCAGCGCGGTTTCCAGTTTAATACGGCCGCTTTTAAACAGGTCCATCTTATCCTTTGCCTTTTTTATCATGCCAGCTTTTTTCATCTGTAAGGTTCCTTTGTAAGCATCTTTCTCGCTAAACGAAGAAGCGTCTACGCGTGATAATTCATTGTCAATATCATCAACGTTGCCATCTTTCATTGTGCGATAAAATGCAGCCTTATCAAAACCCTGTGACAACGGAAGAGCCTGAAGTGCATTAAACGAAAAAACTGCTGCCAGCAAAAAACATAAAACTATTTTCCATTTCATATCGGTGGCAAATATAAGGTTTTAGAGAAGCTTAAAGCCTAAAGCTCAATGCTTAAAGCTGATAGCTCACAGTTTGTTTCACGCAGCGGACGCGAAGAGGCGGCGACGCAGCGAAATTACTGGAGAGATCAAAACGACTTCAGGAATGACGGCTACCTCATGGTTGACAAGTTTCTTTCGACATGTGGTATAGCTGATCGCTGAAAGCTGATAGCTCGTAGCTAGTTTCACGCAAAGAACGCAAAGAAGCAAAGGCGGAGAAGGAATACAAACGTCATCAAAACCTTAGGAGGGACGACAATTTAATTACTTACTGATCCCTACAGATGCGAAGAAAAGCTGATAGCTCACAGCTGATTTACGCAAAGAAGCAAAGGCGCAGAGAGAATACAAATGTCATCAAACCCCCTGGGTAAATGATAATTTTCAATAGTTGTTGAGGCCTATTGGTGAGAAGAACAGCTAATAGCTCATAGCTGATAGCTTACAGCTAATTCACGCAAAGAAGCAAAGGCGCAGAGGGAATACAAACGTTATCAAAACCTTCGGGGAAATGACAATTTAATTGCTTACCTATCCTACTGGTGCGAAGAAAAGCTGACAGCTCATAGCTGATAGCTCACAGCTCTTTTAGCTTTATATTAAGAAATTCATTTACTTGCAGCCTGTTTTGGCAGAACGCATTATCTAACAACTTTAAATAGTTCACGTGAATAAACAATTTCCCGACCAGTGGGCAATAATACTTGGTGGCTCCAGCGGCTTTGGTTATGCGGCCATTGAAAAACTTGCTGCCAATGGAATGAACATTGCTTTATTGTACAGGGAAACGCATGCTGCCGAAAAACAAATAAAACTTCAGCTGTCAGATATTGCCGGAAAAAATGATGTAAAGGTTCTGCCTTATAACATTAATGCGCTTACAGAAGATGGGCGTACATCATTTATCAAAGGATTACAGAATGTAGGTTTCCCAAAGAAATCAGTTAAACTGTTGTTGCATTCAATAGCCCGCGGTAATCTGAAACCGTTGGCAGCAGAAGAAAGAAACCCTGGTGAAACGCTCTCTATTGAAGATCTCCAGCTCACCACATATGCAATGAGTAATAGTCTGCTGGACTGGACAAGAATACTCCTCGCAGAAGATCTTTTTAGTGATGACGCCAGAGTCATCGGTTTAACCAGTGAAGGTGCTCATAAATACTGGGAAAGTTATGCTGCGGTTTCGGTTGCCAAGGCTTCGCTGGAAAGCCTGGCCACTTATATGGCAGTTGAGTTTGCACGTTTCGGACTAAGGACAAATATTATTCAGGCAGGAGTGACCGAAACGCCATCTTTTAAAAAGATTCCCGGAAGTAAACAACTGGCTGAGTTTACGTCAAGCCGCAATCCGTTAGGAAGGATCACTACGCCGCAAGATGTTGCAAACGTTATTTATCTTTTATGTTTACCGGAAGCGTTATGGATAAATGGGGCACTGATACATGTTGACGGTGGAGAACATTGCAAATGAATTTATTGGATTTGAGATTGGAAATTTCAAATTAGATATCATACGAATGCCAAAATCAAATGTTTTAAACACTAAATAAAATTTCAAATCTCAAATTTCAGTCTTCAATAATTGATTTCCATGCATAATGACCTTTTAAATTATCTGCCTTATAAGTCGTCATTCAGATTTGTTGACAACATTTTGGCTATTGATGAAAACGGCGTTACTGGCAACTATACACTGCGACCCGATGCTTTCTTTTATGAGGATCATTTTGTAGGCAATCCGGTAACGCCGGGTGTGATCATAACTGAAATAATGGCACAAATTGGCTTGGTGGTCCTGGGCATTTTCTTTATTCAAAAAGAGCTGAAAAGCGAAAATGAACAGGTGATCCCGCTCCTGACATCTACAGATGTTTCTTTTTTTAAAATGGTATTGCCGGGGCAAAAAGTGACAGTAATCTCTAAAAAAGAATATTTTCGTTTCGGAAAGCTTAAATGCTATGTTGAAATGCATAACGAAGACAAGGAATTGATAGCCAGAGGGATGTTTGCGGGAATTATAAAAAAGTTAGTTTAAAAGTGAAATATATTATATGAGTCGGCGCGTGGTTGTAACGGGTTTAGGCGTTGTTTCTCCGAACGGAGTGGGCATTCCCGCCTTCTTGCATGCGATACAAAACGGCATATCCGGTTTAAAATTCGTACCTCAATACAAAGAGCTGAATTTTAATTCCCAGGTTTGCGGTGTGCCACCATTTGAACTGGAGGATCTGAAAGGTTATCTTTCAGATGTGGCGATGTATGGCTTAAAAGCAAGTACAATCGGATATGCCATTAAAGCTGCCGCTGATGCCTGGCTGGATGCAGGTAATACGCTTGAATCGAATGAAATACGTTGGGAAACCGGCTGTGTTTTCGGCAACAGTGTGGCTGATACCGAGGCAATGAAAAGGGTTATCTCGTATGTAGATGCAAAACAGGCGAGAAAACTTGGTTCCCGCATGGTGGAACAACTCATGAACAGCGGCGCAACAGCTTACATTTCCGGTCTTTTAGGCCTTGGAAACCGGGTAATTACCAATTCCGCTGCCTGTGCAACGGGCTCTCAGGCTGTTTTAATGGGCTACGAATATATTAAACATGGCATAGCCAAACGGATGGTGGTGGGTAGCAATGAATATATAGACCCCTATATTTTCGGTGCTTTTGATTCAATGCGTGTACTCGCAAGAAAGTTCAATGATGAACCTGAAAAAGCCTCCAGACCAATGAGTGCCACAGCCAATGGCTTTATTCCCGGATCTGGCGCCGGCGCTTTGGTTATTGAAGATCTTGAATTTGCGCTTGCCCGCAACGCAACGATTTATGCAGAAATTCTTGGTGGTGACACCAATTCCGGCGGACAAAGAGACGGCGGTACAATGACCGCGCCCAATCCCAAAGGAATAGCGAGTTGTATAACAAATGCCCTGCATAATTCTGGTGTATTGCCTCAGGAGATTGACCTGATCAGCGGCCATTTAACCGCGACAGCTGCTGACAAAATGGAAATAGAGAGCTGGGCGTCCACATTAAACAGAAGAGGTGACGAATTTCCATTGACCAATTCGTTAAAATCAATGATCGGACATTGCCTTAGTGCAGCTGGGTCTATTGAAATTGTTGCCGTAATTTTGCAGATCATGCACAAATTTGTTCACCCAAATATCAATTTAGAAGATCCCAACCCGGATATTACAAATATTGTAAGTGTTAATTCTTTGCCTACCCAGCGTATAAATAAAGAGATTAATATTGCGGCGAAAGCTAATTTTGGCTTTGGAGATGTGAACACATGTTTAATTTTTTCAAAATTTAAATAATAAAATGGATAGACAAGTAATCCTGGATGAACTTAAGAAAGTATTATCGCCCTATATGGTTAACAAAGAGGCTCTCAATTCAATTACTGATGAAACTGATTTGATAAAAGACCTGAAAATTAACTCTGCCAACCTTGTTGACATTATTATTGATGCCGAAAACAAATATGATATTGAAATTGACATGGACTCTGCAGAAAAAATTCACAATGTGGGAAGCTGCATTGATGTCATCCTGGAAAAAATGAAAGAGAAAAGTTGATAAGTGTCGGGAATGATATTATTAGCTTAAAAAGCATAGACGCCACGCGGACAAAGCAGGCAAGGTTTTACTCTAAATTTCTTACACAGGAAGAAGTTGATCTTTACGATGAAACGTTTGCTGCAATTCTTCCTTTTGAACACTTTGCATGGCTGCTATGGTCAGTAAAGGAATCGGTTTACAAATGTCATAAGAGAAATAATACAGAACTCATTTTTTCTCCAAAAAAAATAATCATTGAGCAGGTTGATCTTCCAAAAGGTCAGCCTGTTGTTACTTTTACCACAAACAAGATCAGTGCAAAGGGATTTAATCCAAATCATTCATTCGAATGCATTGCTGTGTATGATGAAATTTCTTTCCGCAGCAGATCATTGGTAAGTAATGAATTCATTCATTCAGTTGTCACCAACGGAGATGGTTTTATGCATATTCAATGGGGTATCTCTCGTATTAAAAGCTATGATTATGCTTTTCAGCATCTGGAAGTAAGAGAACTTACGCTAAAGCAATTAAAAGAACTTTTTCCTTCAGCCAATCTGCAAATCAACAAAAACCAGAACGGTATTCCAGATATACTAATTGACGATAATAAATCCGGCATGCCCTTATCCTTTTCTCATCATGAGCAATTTATTGCCTATTGCTTTGTATCCGCGCAAGGTGGCGTGGAACATGCGACATCACAATACCATCTTCAATCCAACTGAATAAATTCGTCCTGGTTGAAGGCTGGGCCAATCATGGCATGCTGCGACGGCCGTATTGATTTATCATTCAATTCAAGTTGACCTCAACATAGCAGATAATTGCTTAATTTTAAGCAAGCCGCAACCACTCAAACAAACCAAAATGAAATACCTGCTTTTCCTGCTTGTTACGGGTCTCTGTTTACTTGCATTTAAGTTTAAAAACGAAAGAAATCCGCTCAGTGTGGATTTTAAACAGTCTGCTTCCTATCGCTGGTTGAATAAGAAAGTTAATGAAACCCGGGTATTAGATGATATGGAGCATCTTGAGACCTGGCATGGTTTTACTACTGCCGGAGGTGCTGTTGTAGACGCGAGGGTGGTTACTAAAATTGTGGACTCAAGCGGTTCTGTTGCTGCTTTGGAATTAAGTAAAGACCAGGTGCATAAGGGAACACACAGTCTGTTAATGAAAACGCCTGTAAGACTTGCAGGAATTGCTCCGTCAAGCGGACGGGGATGGGGACGCTCCGGCGTAAGAAGGCATTTTGACGGAGAAGACTGGACGCATTTTAACCGCATTTCAATCTGGATATATCCGGATCTGCCTGGTTTTTACACAACCGCTCTGGATTGCCGCTTGTATAATGACGGCGTTGAAAAATTGCCGGGGCTTTTTGGGCAGGAAGGAGAGACTTCACTCATCCTGAGAAACCATCAATGGAACCACGTTGTATGGGAAATAAGTAATGTGGCAAGAGACAAGATCACTGCGTTTGAAATGTCGTACGGGTTGTCTGGCAATATGGCTGGCGAATCCGATTCTATAAAGTTCTATTTTGATCAAATGGATCTTGAACTGGTTGATCCGGATAAAATTGAAGGCTGGGACGTATGGCAGGGACGCATTTCATACAGTCATGCAGGATACCAAACAGGCTCAAACAAGACAGCTATAGCCAATAACATCAACGCTAAGAATTTCGAGCTGGTCAACCAGGAGAATGGCGAGGTTGTTTTGTCGAAACCGATTGAATCAGTTAGCTCGCATATAGGCAATTTCCAGGTGATGGATTTCACGGAAATAAGGAAACCCGGAACGTACGTGTTGAAAGCGGGAGAGATTAGTACAGCGCCATTTAAAGTGGATGGAGATGTTTGGAACAGCAGCCTGTGGAAAGCATTGAATTTCTTTTATGCAGAAAGATGTGGCATGGATATTCCCGGTGTGCATGGTCCTTGTCACCGCGATTGGACGGCAGTGCACGACAACAAAAGAATGATCATTAACGGTGGTTGGCATGACGCAGGGGATCTTACCCAGGGATTAGAAAATACAGGAGAAATCACTTATGCTTTATTCAGTACAGCAGAAAAGCTTCACGCGAGAGAAGAAGATGAGGCCTTATATAAGCGTGTTGTTGAAGAAGCTTGCTGGGGACTGGATTGGGTGATGAAAACAAGTTTTGGGGATGGTTTTCGTAACCAGGGTTCTATCAGCAGTCGCAGAACAAATAATATAATGGGCGACGATGATGATATTACAGCTACTGCACGCAACAACCCAATGACGAATTTTGAATGCGCTGCGATTGAAGCTTTGGCCTGGCGTGTTTTAAAAGATAACGATCCCCGCCTTGCCGCGCAGGCGTTGCAGATGGCTAAACAGGACTGGAAGTTTGCAATAGCAGGAATGCCTTCAATAAAAAAATCAAAAGAGATATGGAGAGGTTCTTTTGATTCGGATAATGTAGAACATGAATTACTGTCACAGGCAGTTATCGCTGCCGTTGATCTTTGGCGTGCAACGGGCGATGCAGCATATGCAGATAACGCAGCAGCATTTGCGAAGAAGATCATGGCTGCTCAGCAAAGGGAGCGCACGGATTGGGATATTCCAATGACGGGCTTTTATTATACAACATCAGAAAAGGATCGCCTGCTGCATTATTGCCATCGCGGCAGGGAACAAGGGCCAACGCTGGCGCTTACGATGCTTTGCAATGCCTTTCCCGACCACGCAGACTGGATGAAATGGTACTCATCCATCACACTCTATTCAGAATATCTGAAAAATATATCATCTTATACTGCACCCTATAATGTAATGCCGGCATCAGTTTATTCAGACACAGAATATTTGCACGTTCCCGAAAGCAGGAAACCTTTTTTTAAGAACCAGGTGTTAAACGGCGTACCATTAGGCAAGGGCCATTACCTGCGTTTGTTTCCTGTATGGATGGATTATCGCGGGCATTTTGGTACCATATTGCCGCAAGCGCAGGCATTGGCAAACGCAGCAAAGTTGCGCGGTGACTTGGCCTCAGCACAGCTTTCAGAACACCAGCTGGAATGGATTATCGGAAAAAATCCTTTCTCACAAAGTACCATGTGGGGAGAGGGACATGATTTTGTTCCACTATATACACCATCGTCCGGTGACATGGTCGGTGCATTGCCGGTAGGTATCCAAAGCAGGGGAGATGATGACGCTCCGTATTGGCCTGTACAAAACACCTGGACGTACAAAGAGATATGGGTACACCCGGTTGCGCGCTGGGTTTGGTTATTGAAAGACGTAAGTGGAAATGCGCTTGTGCAGGGTATGGCTAATAGCTCCGTTGAATTTAAGGAAGTTTCTACCGCTGAAAAAACGCCAGTTGAGCCCGGCGCTGACGGGCATTTCAGGATCATGTTGCCCGAAGGAAAATATGTTGTAAGCAGCAATGGTAATCAACAATCTCAAAGTTTTCTGCCGGGAACAACATATCAACTTGAATTACGGACTGGCCTTGCCGTAAACTTTGAAGTATCAAAAACAACATCCACCAATGGAGAAATAACCATCACGGTTAAAGCAAGCGGATCCGGCAAACATAAATTTACGCTGCGTACAAATAACTTGACACCTGCAAACAACGTTAAAGAAGCCACACTTCAAACAAACGCAACAACAACACTTGAATGGAAATATAAAACCGAAAACAAGCAAGTACCATGGGTGGTCGTAGTTTACCCCGACGATAATTTATCGCAAAGAAAAGAAGTGAGTGGAGCGGTTTGGGAAAAGTAATGTGGATGTTGCTTATTTTACTTAGCAACTAAAATTTTCATTATTTTTCATGAACAATCTCAAATGCACTTTTACCGTCGAAATATAAAACTAAAACTCGCGTTGGTAAGATTAACCTTTACCATCATTTTGCCTATGTTTTATTTATTGACAAAATTTTCGTTGACGGATTATGTAATTCTGAGTGCAATTATTTTAATTGTACTTTCCCTTTTACCGATTCCATTTATAGCGATAGGACAAGAAGACATGGTTGTAAAGAAATATTATCTTTTTGGACTATTGTCATTTACCTGGACTTTCAATCCATCACACGAGATCACTTTACAATCTTTTGAAACTGAAATGATTTCCGACGAAAATGCACCTTTATTAGTTTCATCTTTTTTAGGGTGGATCATAACGGTGATGCCATCTCCAGCGTTAAAGCTGCAACGATTTCAACTCAAGTCCGTGGATATTGATGGAAATCAAATACAGGTAAAATTGAAACTCAATTCGACAGAATATTACTTACTCAAAAACTTCATCTCGAAGCAGACTCATTAGTGCTATTTTACTTCTTAATCTGTTGTTGATACCCTACCCAATAATCCCCCTACGCCATACCAATAACGGCGGGCCGGTTCATTTTCTATTAATACTCCAAATAGTTCTATTCTTACCCTTCTCAAACATCAACTCTATACTTTCAAAAAACGACAACTCTTTTATTGACTTTCTCACCTCTTACTCTCTTACTGTCTTACACGTCTTACGGTCTTAGATGTCTTCTCACGGCCAGTCATTCCTGTAATACAACCCTTCTATTTTTTTAATATCATCTTCCAGTTGTGGTCGCAGCTCTGCCCGTCCCCACCAATGATATTCAGCATACAATTCATTCAGCCAGCTAATGGCCTTGGTTTCAATTATGCGCTGTAATACATCATATTCGGCGCCTTCAATATCAAGCTTGAGAATCAGGTAATCATCAGGGTTGAAGTTATTCATCACAAATGCAGCAAGATCAATACAAGGCAGCAATTTAATTTCAGAAAGAGGGTTCGGATGACGCCAGGGCTCTGCATCCCCGGTGCGACTTACTTCCAATAGTCGACAGTCGTATGACTCACCGTCAGTATCAAACTCAACAGCTCCATCAAAGATCCACACGAGCTGTTCCTTTAATTCAAAGGGAACATGTGTAAAGCGTTTTTTTGTTTCTTCTTTAAACTTAAAGTCGGGAGACTCAAATCCGATGAAAGAAAATTCATGCGCGTCTTCACGCGGCAAAAGGCGATTATAATATTCGCCGCCGCCAACTTCTTTATCTCCGAGAAATGCAGCTATTGCATCGCCTTCTCTAACGCCGCAATCAATAAAAACTTTTCGCATAACTACAGGGTTAATAAGTATTCATTTTTTTTCAGGGGCGTGTGAAATTTGTCAAGGAATAAAAAGTACCTGAACAATTCAACAATCGGCCATGGCGATTTCTCCTGGCTTTCTTTATAAAACTTTTCCCGTTCCTCACTATTGTCCTTTCTGTAATGATCGACACCCACCTGGTGCCAAAGCTTATACCAACCTGCACCATGCCAGCCCATTATCCGCGCATTCTTTGGTTCATACCATGCATGCATATCATCAGGCTCGCGGATTAACAGGCAGCGATTTTCACGTGCCATTTCGTTATTCAACCAGGTTTGATTCCATAGCACTTTGTCCAGTGTAAATTTTTCTGTTTGATATTTGTCCAGCACAATATTTAACGCCCCCTGATCACCATACCAAAGATCAAATGGTTTTCTTCGCGTCATCAAATTTCGCCATTCATGTACCAAAGCGCCATGCACATTCATATCGAGACTAAGAAATCCTGCATTGATATTCATATAGTTTCCAGGAATTACGCCGGTGGCTGATTCATGGTCGCTTCCCCAATAATTTGTACCATCTTCAGTTGAGATAACAAAGCCTTCATCTATCAGCGGAAGCAACTCTTTTTCAAGATTGCAAAGTGGTAAGTAGTCTCCGTCAATGAACGTCCATTTTTCAAACAAGTCATAATAAACAATGCCGAACGCCTTATAAGCCCAACCTTTCATTACCGGACTCTCATCGGAATCGACATCTGTAAAACGGACCTGTTTTTTTATTGGTTCGATATCCAACACGGTTACATTTGCGAACCCCCTGAGATATTTTTTCATCCATGGTTCAAAGCCAATGTCAATAACAGCAATAGGCCCGGCGTAACCATAATATTTTAATGCATTAATTGCCGCAACAATTCCGGCAAAAAAGTTATCATCACCAACCGTATATATACCATAGCCGCTCTGCATAAAGTACTAAATACCGTTTTTAAACAAGTAAGATTTTTTTTGAACCATATAAGTAAGGTGTTGGCTGCGCCAACGTTTCTTTGTAAACAACTGAAAAGCTTAAAGCCCAAAGCTGACCGAAGCAAAGTTTTTTAAACCATATAAGGCATATAAGAGCATATAAGAATTTTGCCTACAATAATAATTGCAGTTAAACGACTTTATATTTACTTAGCCAGACCGGACTTTCACCATTGACTATTGACTATTCACTAGTTGTATAGAAGGCATATAAGGAAATATAAGGGCTGTAAAATTCATTGCAGGATTTGAGGTTAGCATGGATACAAGGAGTTTTCGTATATAATCCTTAAATCCCTTATATGCCTTATATGGTTTAAATTCTTTCACATTTTTTCCGCCGATATTTTTCCGGATATAACTGTTGAATCTTTTTGATAAATCTTATATTCTAATGTAAAAGAGTTTTTGCCAAAATTTCCTTTGCCATCCATATCAATGTTCCATTGCACTTTCCCGCCGCCACCTTCGGGGATAACGGACACGGATTGACGTTGGAAGGTTATTTCCGGGTATAATAAAACTCCGCGCACACTAACCCCCTGATTGGTAAATCCTGTAAGTATATAGGTATTTTTTTCGTTTGTTACTGTATCTGAAGAAATTAAGAAAGTCCGTTTACTCCATAAGTCCGGATTGCTCGTTTCTATAATCTCGTACTTTCCGGTTATAGCTTGCATTTCACCCGAAGCGGCGTTTTCACCATCGTTAAAATATATTTTTATCATCATCAATAAAATAATAAAAAACGATTTCATAATTTAACAAGCATAAAGTTCCCGCAAGGCCTGTTGAGTACAAAGGTTAAAATTTGGAAAAGGAATTCAAAATGATTGCGAAAGAAAGTTATTATCGTAATACAAACCACAGAGAACACTGAGTTTTTTTCACGGAGTTACACAGAAGCAACCCCTGTGTTACTCCGTGAAAAAACTCCTTTCCTCTGTGGTTAATTTAATTGATAATTGACAGTTGAAATTTGAAAATGATTTGTGGCTCCTATAACGTACAACTCATAACGTACAACTTTGAAGAAGCTCATACTAGAAAATTATCAATCGCCCGGCGATACTGTGATGCTTACGGCAGCGGTGCGGGATCTTCATTTGTTATACCCCGGGCAATACATTACAGATGTAAGAACACATTGTCCCATGCTTTGGGAAAACAATCCTTATATTACGCCGCTTGACGATAACGATCCTGAAGTGCAGTATATTCAAATGAATTATCCCCTTATCCATCAAAGCAATACGTTGCCTTACCATTTCATTCACGGTTTTATACAATACCTCAACTTTGAATTGGGCACGGCCATCTATCCCACAGCTTTTAAAGGAGACATACATTTAACTCCGGAAGAAACAAGCTGGATGTCGCAGGTACATGAGATCACAGGCAATGATGATCCATTCTGGATTATTGTCGCGGGCGGAAAATTTGATTTCACCTGCAAATGGTGGGATGTAAAACGATATCAGGAAGTAGTAGATCATTTTGCCGGAACTATTCAATTTGTACAGGTAGGAGAAGCTTTACACAATCATCCACCGTTAAAAAATGTGATAGACCTGCGTGGCAAAACAGATCTGCGACAGTTATTAAGATTGGTATATCACAGCGTGGGCATACTTACACCCGTTTCATTACCTATGCATTTAGCCGCGGCAGTTCAATTAAATCCAGGGCTACAAAGATTAAGACCATGTGTTGTTATTGCGGGAGGAAGAGAACCTGTTCATTGGGAGGCTTATCCCAATCATCAGTTTATACATACAATCGGCGCGTTACCATGCTGTGCAACAGGAGGTTGCTGGCGTTCACGTGTATTGCCGTTGGGTGATGGCGATGAAAAAGATAATGAAGATCAGCTATGCTTAAACCCCGTTGGATTTTTACCTAAATGTATGGACATTATTTCTGCGCAAGAAGTTATAAAAAAAATCGAACTTTTTCTTATTGCATCTTAAATAAAAGTTTTCTATTTTGTTCTCCATCCCGGAATAAATTCTCTGGCAACAGTTTATACACTCAATGTAATTTTCTGAATCTAATTGCCTGGTCTTAGCAGCATTCTCCCCGCAAACTTTTTGTATGCGCCAAACAAGAGAAGACATATTGCTGGAACAGGAAAGGCTTATCAGGCTTCGCCCAATGGTCGAATCGCAACTGAAGCAACTTGCGAATGTAGATCATGTAGGCGTAGGTGTAAAGGAGATCAACAATGAACTTTCTGACGATCTTTGTTTTCGCGTTTATGTAAGAGAAAAAAAAGCTAAACAGTCTTTACAACCCTCAGATATTATTCCCACAGAAATTTTCGGCGCCAAAACAGATGTCATTCGCAGATCTGAAATACTGGATATTTCAGACAGAGGCCGTCACAGACCATTAAGAGGAGGCATTCAACTAAGAACAGAAAGGGTTGATGGATCAAGGCCGAGACTTGCAGGAACAATTGGGGCATTGGTTACATCTATCAGTTCAAGTTCAGGTAAACTAATGGCGCTCACTTGCCAACACGTCGTCTCTGAAGGTGTATTTGCTCCTGCAAATCCTAATGCAGTAATCGGGATGAAGGTTGGGCAACCAACTTACAGTACTTGTTGTTGTTGTGTTTGCGGAGATATAGGTACAGTATTTAAAGTACAGAAAGATGCCAATGTTGATTGTGCATTGATTGATCTTAAACAAAATCTTATTGATGATATCTCCAGCAGCTCCATGCAGAACTTTATTGAAGGCATTGGTGGCGTAAATGGAGTGGCGCAGGCTGTGTGTTTTGAACACGTAAAGAAACGTGGTGCCGCAACAGAATTAACTGAAGGAATAGTTGTAGAAGTTGTGTTTGATGGTAGCCAGATACTTGTTAGACCTGATGCGGGAGCAAATGTATTTGCAGATTTTGGTGACTCCGGCGCAGTACTGCTAAATGCTGCGAATAAAGTAATTGGATTGATTTGGGCTGCTAACCGCAATGTGATGGATTTCCCGAATAGCTCTTCATCAGGAACGTTTTTCAGAAAGGAAGGCGTGGCTAACCACATCGGTGCGGTAATGGGCGCACTGGGCATTACAATTGCAGGTCAGAACTCGAGTGGACTGGCCATTCCATCAGCCAATTGCGCGCCGGAAGTACCGCAATCATCCTCCAGCCGTCTTTCATCCAGTTCAGTTAGTGGTGCATCCTCCGGATCAGGCTTAAGTTCATCATCAGATAGTAGCGCTCTTTCAAGTTCATCATCATCATCATTGAGTTCCAGCTCCAGTTCGAGTTCTGCCTCATGTACAGCAACTGCTATTTACCGGCATGCCGGCGCCATAAAAACAGTAGCTAACCTGATAGCATGTAAAGCCACTATACAAAGGCATCCGATGACGCTTGCATGCGAACCCAATGCCACATTTTCTACGTTTAGTACTGTATGGACAGGCATAACAAAAAATGACATAAGCAAGTGGGCCCAAATGGGTTTAACACGCAGACGGTCCGCCGGAAGTGCAGCAATATCAGAATATATTAAGTGTGAAACAAAGGCGGGACCGGCGGCAGCGGATTATGATAATACCATCACGCCACCTGCAGGATTTCCTGCATTTCCCGCAGTTGGGACTACACATGATTTTGAATGTGCGCTGGATCAGGCGACGGGAAGATGGGACTATTCCTATGACGGTGCGGTGATTCATCATTTTACAAATGCAGGTTGGGCATTCGATGTGGGGCAGCGTGTTGACTATACGGGCGAAGTATTCGGAAGTCCGGATTCAAGAATGGCGGGAAGCTCTGCCAACAAATGCAGCTTTACAAACTGCATGTATAAAGTAGTAACGTATAACTCCAGTAGCAGTTCTGGCTCTTCAGGAAGGTCATCGAGCAGCTCTTCATCAAGGCCCGTCGGCACACCTGGTCCTTATGTCGCAGCAGGCCTTGCCGCAGGAAATATTGACATCGATGATGCTACAGCCGATGCTGTTGACCTGGTTAGCGGTAGTGCGATTGATATCTGGGATAAAAATGCATAAACAGATTATGTTATGGCGGTTGAACAAACAATAGTACAAAAAGTTTCTACCAATCTGGGTTTTGAAGTAAAAGACGCTTCGGTAAAGGCTGAAGAGACAACCATTGCTTCACAGTTCATGCCGTTCTTTAATATATCGCTGGAGGATCAGTCGACCTTTAAAAATGAAGAGATGGCCGTTGCCATGCAATTCAACGATTTGCAAAACATAACGCAACGCAATGGCAGAGCGAGATTTCCGAACATAAAGGCGTTATCCGTAGTGACCAATCCGCATACGCAGCAAATATTAAAAATTGCCTCTGCATGGCCGGAAAACGAAGCAGCTATTGCACCATTCCCCAATGCCGCGGAAGAAGAAAAGCAGTTGAGGATGAAAGGTGAAAAATTTATTGCATTGCCAGCGGTCACACCGTCTGTTGATTTTTATACGGCATTAAAGAAGCTTGATCTTGCCGGGCCGGTATCGCCTAAAAAAGCCAGGCAGGTAATGGCCTACTATGTTGTTCACTCAACAATAAGATATTCTGACAGGGCAGTGTGGATCATACAAACAAGAGGAATTGATCTTGAAGGGGAAGGATATGCGGCGCGACGCGGCGGTATTCCAATCGATGCGCGCAATCATATGCGGCATATTATTGACGCAGCAACGGGAGAATGGCTTTTTTCTGACACAACACCACAGCCTGTATGACGTATGATATTGACTTGATAGACATTGCGCTGAGGAAAACTGCAGCTGGCACGGAACTACTGAAAGTATTTAACGCGCATGTAGATGAAGTGTTCTTTTTGGTAGGTCATCACCGGCAGGTTATTGTGGCATGGCAGAGAAATAACGGACCCGCATTTGTGTCAGCTTTTCTTGAAAGTGGAATGGAGCCGGGCATTAAATGGAAAAGGGAAATTAACGGAGTTACCCAGACGGCACTTATACGTCGCATGGCTGCTGCGTTACAGGATGCAGGAAGTCCGCCGTTAAGAAAAGCCATCAGCGATCATATCAGCCTGATCATGCAATGGATAAATGAATGCGGGAGTTTGAATGATGTGCTGGAAAAGCTAAAATCGATTAAAGCATTACCTCCTGAAACTTCACTTAGTTAAGTGTGTATTATGGAACAGTCAAGACAAGAAATAATTGCAACAACGGACCGGCTTCTGGCAATGTTGCCCGAAGTGCAGGCTGAATTGCAGCGTAATTATCCGAATGTTTCCAGCGTGGAGGTGGGCCTGAAAAGAAAGAACGGCGAGCTTACAGATATCATTTGTTTCCGGGTGATCGTGAAAACCAAGGTTGACAAGTCTGCATTGAAACCAGAAGAAATTATTCCGTCTGAAATAAAAGGTGTTCCAACCGATGTGCTTGTTGAAATAATGGAATTTCACGCCACGGATGAATCCGGTTATGACCTGCTAACAGGCGGCATACAAATCAATACCGGCATTGGAAACGGAACACTGGGGTGTTTTGTAACCAGGGATGCAGAAGCAGAGGGCAGCAAAAAGATCTACCTGCTATCCAATCACCACGTCATTATAGGTAAAACAGGCACGGTGGGACAAAGAGTAGGGCAGCCATCATCTCCAAGCGGTTGCAGTTGCTGTTTGTGTTATGATATAGCCGAAGTGTTTTGCGGGCAAGCCGGAGATGTTAGCGGAACAGCTTCCAGCCTGGGTACCTTGCCTCCAGGACAAGGAACAACCAACCTGGTTGACGCAGCTATTGCAAAGTTGTTGGGACAGGATGCTACAGATCCGAAGACTGTTTTCTTTTCCAACTCAATAGAAGAGATAGGTCCCGTGTTTGGTTCCTCACCCGGCATTGCACTGAACGACAGGGTAAGAAAAAGAGGCAGAACAACGGGATTAACTTTCGGTAAAGTGGAGGCAGTTGGTTCCACCGCAAATGTTACAGCGGATAAGTCCAATCCTGCGTCCGGCACAATTGTCTATGCCAACTGCATTACCAGGATCTCACCACTTGCGGAAAGTCCGTTAATGGCAAATGAGGGCGATTCCGGCTCTGTGGTTGTAAACAGTAGAAACCAGGTTGTGGCATTGCTTTTTGCAGTACCCGCGACAAGAGGTGCTGATGGAAAGATCGTTCCCAGTGGACAGGCGAGCGTATTTCCCATTCAAAATGTGCAGAATCGCCTTGGCATATCTGTGATGAGCAGCGGAACCCCAAATTCCATCCCGCTGAGTGGTATCAGCGAAGCTATCGCAAAGCCAATACGCGCCGGCAGCTATGTTAACGTTGTTGAAAAACAGATCAGGTCAATACCCCAGGGAGAAATGTTTCTGCAAATACTCCTGGATCATCGCAATGAAGTAATGGATCTTATCAATGATAACAGGGAAGTAAAAGTGGCGTGGCATAGAATGAATGGTCCGGAATATATTGGGCATATACTTAAGAATTTCACAGACCCTCAGCATGTAGTTCCAGGTGAGATCAACGGATACTCACTGCAAAACCTGCTCATCAAAATGAGCGAAGTGCTGGAGCGTAATGGTAGCATAAAACTGGCCAAAGCAGTGGACGATTATAGTGGATTTGCTTTCACTTTCGCCGACCGGTTCAAAGGGTTTGATTCTTTGAAAGATGCATTGCAGAAAGTTCCGCTTTGTGCCAAATGTGGTAAACCAATTCATCAGGAAGCTCATGCCGACTAATCAAACACCAGGAACGCTTGAAGTAATTTCAATGGAGTTGGTCAAAGTTTTTGACCCGCTGAAGGAGAGGATTGAGCAGGGAGAAGTGATGCTGCTTCTTGCAGAATTAGGTATTGATCCTCCTGATTCCCTTGAAAATAATTCCCAGTTCAATCATGCAGTGTCTGATGTGGTAGATCAGCTATATGAACTGCCACCATTAATCTCGCAACTCATCGATGCTGTTAATGCGGAAGACTGGAACACAAGTGGAAATATTGTAACGCAACTGATAGAGAAAGTTGCGCAGATCATCGACGACTGCCTCAATATAAAAACGGCATTAAATGCTTTTTTATCAGGTATGTCGCTGCCTAATCAGGCCGAAGTCCAGACCTTTCTTACCAATTTTGTCAGCAACTTATTACAACATCTTACAGTAGTTTATCTTGAACGTGCCAGTTCAATACTGGCCGCGGGACTTGAGTTCGCAGGTATTATTGAGAAAACAGATTCCACAACTATCAATACCCAGGGGCCTCCAACACCGTATGTAAAGAAGCGCGTTCAGTTTAATAATATCCCTCAACTTTTTAAAGATCCCGGAGCGTTGATGGAGACATTGTATGGATGGGATACACCTGCATTTGATGGAATTGTATTGTTGCAAAAGCTACAAAAGATTGCTTTAAGCCTTAACCTTCCCGCGATATTAAATACGCCGCAGGAGCTGGAACTGTTCATGTTCAGGATTAAATCAAACACCACTGTTACTCCGCGCGGTATTGACTTTCTGTTCACTGAATCATTCCGGCTGAATGGAGGCTATGCTTTAAATACACCAAATTTCAAAGTAACAGTTACCGCAAATGCCGTGTTGCCGTTGGAATTTGGGCTTACGCTGCAACCAGGTTTACAGGTAAGCATTATTCCCTTGAGCAATCCTTCTCCCATTACCGGTGATCTTGGCGTAACATTCAGTATTCCCGGAACAGCTGGTGCAGGTCAACCTTTTATCGCAATAGGAACTGCAAACGCAAGCAGGTTTGAGTTCACCGATCTAAGCATTACAGGAACAGTAGGCCTTACCTGGGATGGAGGAAAAGCATCAGGCAGATTCGGTATCGAAGGCAAGCTGCAAGGTGGTAAGATCGTTATCAAACCCGGTAACCCTGATGGCTTTCTCGCGTCAGTACTTCCTGCAAATGGCTTTGTGATAGACCTTGAACTGATCATGGGTTATGACAGCGCGCGTGGATTTTATTTTGATGGTTCAGGAGGTTTGGAAATTCAGTTCCCGCTGCACATACAAATTGGCCCGATTTTAATATCAGCACTCACGCTTACCATCAAGGCTCAGGATGATACAATTCCAATTGGTATCGGCGCTGATATAGGATTGTCATTAGGACCGTTCCAGGCGGTGGTGAAGGACATGGGCATGCAGGCCAACTTTAGTTTTCCGTCAGACAACTCGGGCAATCTTAGCTTCATGAATGTTGGTATCGACTTTAAGCCGCCATCAGGAATTGGCTTATCACTTGATGCGGGCATCGTTAAAGGCGGCGGATACCTGAATTTCATGTTTGATAAGGGCAGGTATGAAGGTATTGCCCAACTGTCTATACAAGAAGTAGTAAATGTAGTAGCTGTAATTATCATCACTACTAAAGCGCCGGATGGTTCGCCTGGCTTTAGCATGTTACTGATGATTACTGCTGAGTTTACGCCGATACAGTTAAGCTTTGGTTTTACATTGAATGGAGTGGGAGGTTTGATTGGTGTAAACCGGACGATGATACTGAATGCATTGAGAGACGGCGTAAGAAACAATGCTATCGACAATATCATGTTTCCCAGCAATCCGATCGCTAACGCCACACAGATTATTTCATCACTGGAAAGCATTTTTCCGCAGCAGCAGGATAGATATGCATTCGGGCTGATGGGCATTATCGGATGGGGAACGCCAACATTGATCTCGCTTGAAATAGGCTTAATGCTGGAAGTGCCAAACCCAATCCGTCTTGCCATTATTGGTATTATAAAAATGGTGCTCCCAACAGAAGAAGCAGCAATTCTTAGTTTAAAAGTTGCCTTTGTAGGTACGATAGATTTTGAAGCGGAATACATCACTTTTGATGCGGCCATTTTCGATTCAAGGCTGCTTACGTTCACATTGGAAGGGGATATGGCGCTGCGTATAAAGTGGGGTGACAACAGCAACTTCCTGTTTACGCTTGGCGGCTTCCATCCTGATTATGCACCGCCACCACTGGATTTGCCGCAATTGAAAAGGCTTACCATCAATCTACTTACCGGCAATCCGCGGCTCGTTATCACAACTTATTTTGCGGTAACATCAAACACTGTACAATTCGGCGCGGGCGTTGATTTTCATTTTAAAGCAGGTCCATGTGAAATAAAAGGCTGGTTTAATTTTGATGCACTCTTCCAGTTTAATCCATTCTATTTCAAGATCACTTTGTCTGCGGGATTAACTGTCTACGCGTGGGGTGGAGAGTTGATGACTATTTCCTTCAACGGTTCACTTGAAGGACCAACACCATGGCATATCGCCGGCAAGGTTAAGATCAAGATCATCTTCATCATCAACATCAGTGCAAGCGTAGAAACAACATGGGGCGATAGCGATACAACAGCAATACCGGATGTTCCGGTTCTGCCAAAACTGAAAGAAGCGCTGAGTAATAAAGAGAACTGGATCACACCTGTTGAAGATGGATCCGTTACTTCCGACAGTATGGTAACCTTACGTACCATTACCAACACTGCAGATTCAATTATAGCACATCCTGATAAGAGTTTGTCCGTTTCACAAAAGGTAGTACCGTTAGATATAGAAATAAGTTTGTTTGGCACTGCGAAGCCTGCTGATTATACAAAATTCTCGGTTGCGTTGGCGGACATGGGTAAGAACGATTTGCAGGAAGAATTTGCTCCTGCTCAATTCTTTGATATTACAGAGACTGAAAAATTAAGCCGTCCTTCTTTTGAAAAATACAACAGTGGCCTGAGTGCAAATGGCTCTAACATTTTAACATCGGACTACTTCCGCGAAAGAGATGTAGAATTTGAAGAGATCATTATTGATGATTTTGACAAGCCAAAGAACACATTACCCAAACGCATTTTTGACAACATCCGTTTCAATGCATTTTTAAAGAACGGAGCGGCGGCTAAGAATAAATTCGGAACAAAAGCAAAAATGGATTCACCATTGTCACCACCAAAAGTTAAGGTTGGTGGTAAAAAATATTCCGTAGTAAATACAGATGATCTTTCTGTATTTGGAAGTATGACAGCAGGCTCTGTTGCGGAAGCAGTGGGCATGCAAAAACGGGCCATAGCTGCAAATCCTGCATTGGAAGGTAAACTTGATATTGTATCATCTTTTTAATTGTCTGTTATGAGCGATCCACTTTCCAGGTATGCATTTCTTCCATGGGCAAGACGTGGCATTGCTGCAAAAATAGAAGAGCTGGAGAACCTCGGCAACTTTGCAACACCACCTGCGGGCGGCTGGACAATAGAACGTGCGGTAGTAGATGTAGTTGCAAACATCTCTGCCAGCAAGGGGGCCACAAATTTTGCAGACAGCGTTACGCAGCAGGTTTCGCTCGTTGCCCCGGGAGATATAACCAGTTTAAATACCGCTGTTATTGTCAAAACAGAACCTAAAAATGGTATTACAAATTTCCTTCCCAACTATTTTCCATACATAGAATTTTATGAGGAAGACCTTCCGTGGAAGTATAGTCCGGCCAAGGCAAACAATCACCAGCTAAGGCCATGGATCATGTTGTTGGCGCTGAAGGAAGATGAGTTTAAGAATGATACCGGCATTATGGGCGCATTGCCCTCCATACAAATATTGCCTTTAGCAACCGACCCTTCGGGAACTACCGGCGCGCAAAGCGGTGCACTGCCAACAGTTGCTGAATTATGGGCATGGGCACATGTACATTTAAACGGTGATCTTGATTCAACTGATCTTTTAAGTCCTGATAACGCTAACGATGTAAATACAGCGCTGGACAGATTCAGACAACTGGTAGATTCAAATCCTGACAGAGCATACTCACGCATTATTTGTCCGCGAAAACTAGAGCCATTCACTACTTATTATTGCTTTCTTGTGCCAACCTATGAAACAGG
This sequence comes from Chitinophagaceae bacterium DXS, assembly GCA_030345135.1. Classification (GTDB taxonomy): domain Bacteria; phylum Bacteroidota; class Bacteroidia; order Chitinophagales; family Chitinophagaceae; genus Danxiaibacter; species Danxiaibacter flavus. The sequence goes on along the minus strand of CP128386.1, from coordinate 2,942,184 downwards.
CAGATTGGCTGGTCTGGGTGCGGAAGAATCGGTTATACAAACACACAAGGCACAAGAACCATCATTCGGTATTGCGCATTTAAATGATGAAGGCCACCTGCCTTATGTTGATCATTTCCCGGTCTACTTTCAATGGCAGTTCATGACGGGTAAGGAAGGCGATTTTGAAACACTCGTACGCAAACTAAAACCAAGAGAAGTTGATCCGAAAGTAGGTACGCGGGAAATGGATATTCAGCAGCCGGGCATGAATGTAAACTTTGGCGCTGGTCCTGTATTCAATAATGGCATACTGATGCTGGAGGGAGCGGTGTTGCCTCCCGGCACTTACAACACAAGATTACCTTATCCGTGGAGCGTTGCAGCCTCATCAACAGCATACCGTAAGAAGCTTGCGGGATTGGTTAACCTGGGAGAAGACATGATGGAAGCGACATTTCCACCGGCACTTGTGCAACCATATACCACCAATCCGTATGGCTATACCGATCCGCTTCCCGACATAAAGGATGATCCGTTAATTGTTCCGGATTTATATGGCAGATGGCATGCGCTCACAAGAAAACTGGATGCATCAGACACTGCACTTAATAACAACAATTCATGGTTATATGAACTGAACCTTGATCCAAGAAGCCGTGCAGTTGCCGGTGTTGGCGTAAAATATGTAAAGAAGCGCCAGGAGGAAATAATGGATAAAGCGTGGGGTCAATTAGGTGAAGTGATTGAAGCAAACCGGAAATTAAAATGGGGGCAACATGCACAGCAAGTGTCTAATGCGGGCTACAACAAACACCTGAAAAATCAACCGGCAGAGCAGAAAGCAGCAATAGGTAATAAAATGTTCCGCAAAGTAAAGTCCGGCTCCGTTACTGCTTTCAAAAAAATGGAAGACAGCGCCGTCCCCGACGCATTGTACTCTTATGCTTATCGCAAAGTAGAAAGGCCGAATGGACCTGTGATGAAGAGGCTGGATCCTGCAAAAACTATCTTCAAACAAAATTCATTAAGAATAAATCTTGCCAACAATGTATTTCCTGCGGTGGCGCCTAAAACAGTTTCTTCACTTCAGTCTGTTTTGACGGTTGATAAAATAAGCGTGGACGTAGAGATCGTAAGCAACTATAAAGTGGCAAGTGCTATGTTCGCTCCCACAAACCCTGGAAATATTAGCTTTAAAGAAGTAGCGGATTTCGAAAGTGAATCCCGCTTCCAGACCGCTGTGATGAAATACAATGATTATTTTGAATCAACCAATTGGCAAGGGATTCCGGCTGTTGCGTCATTGGATGTAAATGCGTTGTCTACCGATGTGATTGCAGCAATCAATCCTATATTTACGATTGCTGCAAAAGTGTATGGACAGTTACAGTTTATGCCTGGTTATACAATGCCGCCCGCCGATAAGATTGTACCAGTAATGGCTTACCCGGTATTTAATACACCCACTTACCAGTCTGTAGTTGATCTTGGTGTTGACTATTTCTGTCCGAATCTTGGGCTTATTCCAAAAGATACGATTACACTTGTTGAAAGCAACCAGCGCTTTATAGAAGCCTTTATGGTTGGCTTAAATCATGAAACAGGAAGAGAATTGTTGTGGCGCGAATTTCCGACGGATCAGCGTGGTAGTTATTTTCGTCAATTCTGGGATTCGTCTGATGCAGTAAATACGGGAGGTTTGAGTGATGTTGCGCAGGCTGAGCAAAATCTTGACATAAAGAAGATTCATGAATGGCCTACCAACTCCACGCTTGGAACACATTCTGCAAGGGTTGGCATGAGTACGCCTAACCCACTGATACTGGTTATAAGGGGCGAGTTATTGAATCGTTTTCCGGATACCGTTATCTATGCACAACGCGCAGCATTCAATGGGTCGGATACGCAAGCCCAGCGACTGTTAGGCACAGACTTAAAGTATCCGTTATTCAGCGCGCACATCTCACCAGATCTTACGTTTATCGGATTCGACCTGACGGCTGCAGCGGCAAGGGGCAACCGTGATGGCACGCCACCTGATCCCGGTTGGTTCTTTGTCATACAGGAGAGACCTGGCGAAATACGATTTGGTTTAGATACTGATACAAGTGCAACAGCACCGCGAACCTGGAATGATCTGAGCCAGGGCAACGCAGCGTTCAGACTTTCTTACCTGAATGCAACCAATAATGCAGTTGTACCAACTGATGATACAATAAACGGAAAGCATATACCCTGGGGTTTCAATTCAACAAACATGGCGGAAATATTATATCAGAATCCGGTGTTGCTTGCAGTGCATGCGGATGATATGCTGCCATGATGTATTACCATAATTCGTTGAAAGATGGATACCAAGGAAAGCAATAACAGGAAAAATCTTACAAATCTTCAACAGGAGATCTCCAAACAGCGTGCGGCCTTGCAGGAACAGTCCAGGTTGTTCCAGGAAACTATTGCGCAAAAAACAGCGCTTGAAAAACAGTTGAAGAAAGATACTGCATTGGCAATTGATAAACAGAAACTAGCTGCTCAAGCCAGTAACTTAAAAGATGTCAATGCTAAAGTTGACGCTATAAAAGACAGCATTTCCCAGCTCAAGAATTCACTGGGTGACTTGCTGGGCAAAATTGTTATTGATACAGATCCGCGTTCGCAGGTGAGCCTTATGGATGATCAGTTTCCTGTACTGCTGCTACCTGTTAGAGTGGAAACCCGCTTTATGATAATCAAACATATAGCCAGGATTGGCAGGGACAAGCTACCGAAAACACCCGGCAAGCTGACTGTTATTAAAGGGAGGAATGTAGAGAAGCCGGTAAACTTCGGCGTAAAAGAATTGTATCCCAACTATTCAGCATTACCTGTTGTAGAAGACATCAACGAATTGTGGATCCGCATCTTTCCTGACGATATTGCCATTCACACGCATGAAGAAGAACTAACAGAGATAGAAATTAGTGCAGGGCAATCTTTCTGGACACAAATGTGGTATGCGGGAAATGACAACAACCTTGGATTAAGTGCCTGGCGCGTTTTGATAAATGGCAGAACACCCGAACGCGCAGCATGGATCAGTAAACAAATGACGCCGGTTAACCAGGCATCCGCACCCACAGCACCAGTTGACCGGGCAAAACCATTGCCAGTTCAACCGCAATTTCCTACACCTGCACAAAAAGCAACATCATGGTCACAAGCGCCCCATTCAAGGGTTATGCCCGATCGTTTTATTGTGCGCTTATATACAGGAGCTACATTCCGTGAAGTTGCAGGTAAATCAATACCTGATCAATTGCCCGTAAGCCTTGACCCGCAGGATGATGGCTCGGGCCTGGACAACACAGACGGTAAATTGGTGTTGCCTGAAAATCTGTGGTGGGTGCAGGATTTTGATGAGGCTGAAAAAATTGGTATGGCAATCCGGGTACCGTTGTCCCTTGCCGAAAGAACAAAAGGGTTTACAAAATTGCTGGTGCTTGGTGTAAAGACTTCTGCAGACAAAGACGCCACACAAAAATTGGTTGAAGAGCTGGTAGACAATCATCATTACAAACCGGGTGGTCTGTCAGTCGTTCCGCAGGGCACGCCTACGAACAATACAGAAGATAGCCTTTCTGGTTATACAGCAAATAATGCAGATGACGATGCCTTGTTCAATATAGAGCTGGGTGCACCGCAGTTTACCCAGCTAACCGCTGACGAAGACAAAACTGACGGACAGCGCCTTGCCGAAGCACTGGGTATTGGTTATGAAAAACTGCAGCATACACGTTATGCAGGCATAACAGATATTAAAGAAGCCATCTGCATGAATAAGGCTTTATGGCCAACAACACTTGGCTATTATTTATCACAGCTGATGCAGCCGCTATTTTCTGATCAGGATATTTTGAATACCAAAAGTCATTTTAGCCGTTTTGTTCTGGGAAGAGGACGTTTGCCGGCAATAAGGGTGGACGATCAGCCTTATGGCATTCTCCCTACAACAGCTTTTTCAAAACTTACGTACACCTCTGTAGCAGCAACAGGCAACAATATATTTCTCGGCAATATGCTGAACAATGTATTGAAAAAAATGGAAGTAACATGGGACACCCTTTCGTTGCAGGTAAAGCATGCTGACCAGGGATTTACTTCGAATACTGATAAAGCATTTTTGGAAATACTTGGTTTACATCCTGCAAGCGTGGAGTTTTATCAGCGTTATGTAACAGGTCCGTATTTTCTGTGGAACTTATATTCATACAGCCTTCTTATACAAAAGGCTGCTACCATTCCAACCAGTGTTAGCTATGCCAACATACTTGATTTCACGGGCATGTTTCATAGTCTCAACTTCCTGTTTACCACACCGCCTCGGGTATTCAACTTTGTATATTCTGAAAAAGAAAAGCACCTGGATGGGCCAATTATAGATATCTATCCTTTTTCGGAAAAACGAACACTGAACATGATCGGGAGCAATGGAGAAAACTATATTGACTGGCTAAATAAAAGTGATTTCACAACAATCTCTAACGAAGATTTTAGCAATATTGGAGCAGCCGGCATAATTCCGCCGAAAGCACTGCTGTACTTAATGCTTCGTCATTCCTGTCTGCTGGAATATGTGCATACCGGCATTAATACACTCATTAACAGAAAGCTGCTTTCTCCCGATGCGATACTGGATATTGAACTGGGTAATATCGCGACAAAAACACTTTCGCCCGAAATACAAAGTCTCGTTCGTACAAGAATAGAAATGAAGGAAGGAACAGATCTGCATAATCGCCTGAATGCAGACGTAGAGGCAGAGTTTATCAAACGCGCAAATGCAGGTAGCCTTGCAGGCATGAATGCGAAAGCTATACAAACGGCCAGAACCAATTATTATAATCAGTTGAAAACTGCGGCTGTTCCTGCGTTTAATACCTACGTAAATACCCTGGTGCAAAATGAGATTAACACCATTCAGTTCACTACTTCCAAAACCGGAACGCTTGCCACTAAATATGACTTTATTGGTGATGCTGTTAACCTGGCTCAATATATTGACCTTGGTATTAAAAAGCCTGTTGTTGATAATGAGTTGCAGGATATGCTTGAATTACGCAACGCTCTCACTTGCCTGAGCAAACTGTCCACAGCCAGCCTGGAACGTTTGTTCAGTGAACATGTTGATCTTGCGTCTTACAGGTTAGATGCATGGTTCTTTAGCCTGGCCGCTCAACGTCTTGAAAACTTACGGAATAGCGGCACGCAACGGCAAACAGGTATTTATATCGGATCTTATTCATGGCTTGAAAATGTTGTACCCGGCGTATTTCCCGGTGTTGCATATCGTGAAGTAGATATTCAGCCAACCATATTTACCATCCCGGGTATTCAGGAAGTTACTTTGCAAAATATTGAGCTTCCCGCTGCAGTGGCGCCGGGTCCTGTTCCGCCATTCTTTGTTTATAAAAAGAATACCGCAGCAGTCGCAAGAGCTGCTGCACCGCCGTCTGTTGTAAAAGGGAAAGCCATGACTTTTCAAAAAGGTGAGGTCGCTGCAACTAACCCCATCGTAGATTCCGGTGGAGTCAGCATGGTGCTGGATACAACGCGGGACACTGTATTGGTAAACTTTCCGGATTTATTCGATGTACCGGAAATAGTGAACGTTGGCCCCGGCTTTATTTATCTTGGTTCGGCAGATCCGGGTAGTGTAACGTATGATAGTGCAATGGATAAGTTTATCAGCAATCCCCGTATCGATCCATCTAACCAGGGCTACATACATGCACCCTCCGTCAACCACGCATCAACTGCTGCATTGTTGCGCTCAGGCTACGAATCACATAAAGTTAATCCGGGCTCTAATGCTGATGCATTTGCCGTAAATCTGTCTTCTGACCGGGTTCGAAGAGCATTGACCTTCCTTGAAGGGATCCGTAACGGACAGGAATTGGCGGCGCTACTTGGTTACCAGTTTGAAAGAGAGTTGCATGATCTCAATTTAAATCTGGATCAGTACATCCGCGATATAAGATTAAAATATCCATTTGTGGCTGCAAGAGTAACCGAATCTACCGGTGCACAGGATATTAATGAAGCAGAGGCTTACAATGTTGTAGACGGATTGAAATTGATGGAAGCATACCGCGACAATCAACCGCATTGGGCTGATGGTGTTGTGTTCAATCCGGCGACAGATCAACAAATTGTAGAACAGTCCATACAACGGTTGATGGACACCATGGATGCCATTCATGACCTGTTGTTGACTGAATGTATCCACCAGGCAGTTCAGGGAAACACAGCACGGAGCAACGCCGCATTTAATGCCATATCCGGAACTTCAGTTCCGCCTGAACCGCATGTAGTACAAACTCCCCGCAATTTTCATGCACTGACAAACAGGATAGGAGTGATCTTTGATCCTGCTGCTGGCGGAGAAATTAACTGGACTACCATAGGTACAGCGCGATCATGGGCAGAACCAAAATTAAACAAATGGCTGGCAGGAGAATTACCGGCGAAAGAAAAAATCGTCATCAATTGCAGCTTCACCAATACATCCGGCATTGTTACCGACTTTAATTTAAATGCCGGAGAACTGAATATTGAACCAATAGATCTTCTTTACCTGATGGATATTTCATTGGAAGATGATCTTGAATCTGACTTGTATGAATTGATCAGTTATCACATCAGGTTAGCTGTTGCACATTCGGACGAAATTACCATCAGGATTAAAAATGCTGACCGTACGGGATTAGACATTAGTGAAATTACATTGGCCGAATTGAAACCGCTTTCCAGTGCACTTTTGATGGTAGTGCAAAATGGCAAGCCGCTTGATGCGAGAGATTTTATGCTTGAAACGGATGCCGATACTGAAATAGCTGCCAACCCGACTGCAGGTTTAAAAACAGCAAGCCTTCTTGCAAGATTGCAGAATGTCGCCGGAGCCGCAATGAGTAACGGTCAGAAAGGTCTGGGAGGATTGGTGACAGAATTAACCGACGCCATTAATGCGCTTGCTGCTAACGTACCAGCCTTTGCGAATACGTTTGATGAGAATCAATACATCCGGCTACGAAATGCTATGCTCAATGCAAACTATTTTGGCGTGGTTAGAAGTATTCCCACCACGGCGCTGAGCTACAGTGTTGAAGACGCCAGGGTTTTATTGGCAGAGGCAGGCCAGGCATTGACAATACTCAGCAAAAAAAATCAGACCGCAACGCAGTTATTGTCGTCCGTTGCTGCGCAAACCTCAGAAGATGCAAAGCTGAAGATATTATTGCAAGCCGGTGAAGCAATATTTGGCCGCGGATTCAAATTGTATCCTGACTTTAATTTTTACACTCCTGCAGCAGTTATTGCAGCCAATGCCTACACCGGTCTGTTAACAAATGCAGGTCCGCATGCTGTGGAAGAATGGATACAGGGATTAGCACCCGTGCGTAAAAGAATGCATGCATTGCAGCAATGGCAATTATTTGCAGAAGTGTTGACTGGTGTTGAAAAGAAAGATCCGTTTAAGGTTACACAGTTTCCGTTAACACCTGTTGATGAAAATGGAAACGTACAATCAAAATGGGTTGGCATGAAACTACCAGACGGTTATGATGTACCTGATAATAATTTGTCGTTATTATTTTCTTATCCTGCATCATTTGACGCAAACGCAACACATTCAGGAATGATCATAGATGAATGGGTGGAAGAAATACCGATAGCAAGAGTTGATACCGGCCTGGCAGTAAACTATAACAGTCCGAATGCTGAAACACCGAATGTTTGCCTGCTTGCAGTTTCACCTGATTTGAATGGTTCCTGGTCTTGGGATGATTTAATGTCTACGCTGGACGAAACATTGGCATGGGCGAAGAAACGTGCCGTAGATCCCGATCTGCTCAACAATTCACCGTTTGCGCAATTGCTGCCTACAATTATGGCTGCATTGTCAGGTTCTGATGATACGCCAACGCTTGATTTCGGACGCAATGCTGTACCCAAACCACAACCGGGAAGATTGGATTTGATCAAATTGGACGATTATAAATTGACAATTGATATTTGAAAATTGACAATGGATTGCAAGGAGAGAAGCTCTGTGCGACTCTGTGTCTTCTCCTGTATTCCTCTGTGTAACAAAAAGGTACATGGAGCTTCGGCCACTTTAATCGCGTCAATCATTTTCAATTGTCAATTGTCACTTTTCAATTAAATAAAGATGGAAAACGATATTACGCGCAACGATACTTTTCAAAAGAATTCCTTTCCGACAGGAATTGGAAAAGAGTTTGACGCCTTTATCCAGGCGCTTGCTACATTAGAAGCAGATGCTGCAAAAAGAGGACTGAAAGGCATTGACGTTATTGCCGCAATAAGAAAGTTGCTGATGGATAAGCGTGTTCCATCACCACTATCCGGTAAATTAGATTTGGATAGAATACTTCCCGGAACTGCAAATGTGGTAAGTCCACCGGAATGGCTAACGGATCCCGCATTGTCGCAGGCTGCCGGTACAATTCGCAAATCATCAAGTTTAAGAATCGGCTATCGAATCGTTAACATCAGCTATTTGCTAACCTGTATTGAAGCAAGGTTTAGCAAACCGGAAATTACTTCGCCAGACGCCAGGTTAAAGCTAGGTTCCAGTCTTGAACTGGTCTCTTTCCAGGGAACACTTGCGCAGGCAATCTTTCAATTCGCGCAGAAAGCAACCATTCCGACAATTCCCGGAGCGCCTCCTCCCAAGCTCAATCCGGCATTACTAGATACTTTTTACGCGCAATATTCCGGCACAGATAAAATAACCGCTTTTGTTGATGTGCTAAGCATGAGTTACAATATGCAGGATACGATAAGCAACAACCTGCTGAATTATTATACAAATACCAAAGGAGCTATCGCTAACAGTTACAACAGTTTTGCGAAACGCATTGGGTTGGGAAATTATAAAGACGGTGGCTTTGATAACAATAACGCAGACTTCCGGAGCAAACAGGTTAATAATATACTTGGTGCATCAATGCTGTACAACCTGGACAGCGGTAAAAAAACTGATGTAGACGTGATGCTCAGAGAAGGCACCAAGAATCCTCTATATGCCACGTATACTGCATCAGCAGATTATATGTACACGAAGTTTGTAGATGTTGTTGCTACCGGCGCTAGTATGGAATTTCATGTGCCTGCCGTATTGAGCTGGAACAGACTTGAGCCTCGGCCAAGAACAAATAACTTCAAGCGTGTATTGCGAGCCGAAATGAGAGATGCACTGTGGATCTTGAGCCGCCAGTGGCAGATGGGAGAATTTGCTGCAGAAGATACAGGCACACCGGTTGAAATGAGGGTGGATATGCAAACTTCGCCGGTCGGCAAATATTCCTTACATAAAAATCCTGCAAAACCCTTAACCAATCAACAGCCGCTCGAAACAATTGTTGAGCGGGAAGTTGTACAGCCTGACCTTACTTTACGACTAGAAATGGGCAAGCACTGGCTAAGACTGTTAGAGGCAAAACTCACTGCAGATCCAACACCCATTGCACCTGCTATGATAACAGCTGTCTTAAATGGATTTAAAGCAAATGCTTCGTTACATTTTGTACTGCCTACGCCTAACACTAATTTTCCTGAAATTTACAGCGATAACTCCATGCTGCATTGGTATGCGGCGTTGGCTAACGGACGTGCCATCGACGGAAATGTACTCTACAAAGCATTGAAGACAGGAACCACGGCCGATTCTTTTATAACATCTCCATCGCCGGCTATTACAACGTTGATCAATAACACAGCAACTGAATTTGTGCAATGGTTTGAGAGTATTTACAGTCAGCCTGCAATCGCGACTGATTCAGCATGGAATGCTTCACAACTGGAATACCAGTTCCATACATCAGCTCCGGATAGCAACTCCGCGGTGACAGTGTTAACCGCAGATGAATATGCATCTGGTCACCTTGACTGGTACAATTTTGATATAGAAACAAAAAGCAGCAATTACGACGCAGGCTTGTTGACCGGTTATACGCCGGATCTGATCAGCCGCAAAGTGATCACCGTCTTGCCCGGCGATCTTCAATTTCCCGGAATGCCCAACAGAAGATGGTGGAAATTTGAAGATTACAAAGTTGATCTTGGTGGAATTAAACCCGATACAACCGAACCTGCCAAACTATTACTGGCAGAGTTTGCACTGATCTATAGCAACGATTGGATGCTGCTTCCTTTTGCTGTTGACGCAGGAAACATCTGCTCTACGCAAAGCATAACTGTAAAAGATGTTTTTGGACAATACACCAGCATACAACCTGCTGGGGCTGGCGACAGCACGGACTGGCAACGCTGGACCATGTTTAATTTATTCCGCCGCAATTACGGAGGCGGCATTGCTGATACAAGATTATTTATTCCGCCATCAACAATAAAAGTGATGGAAGGCGATCCGCTTGAATCCGTCAGCCTGATGCGTGACGAGATGGCCAATCTTGTCTGGGGCATAGAAAACATCATACCAAACGGCAAAGGTATTGGCATCGAAGGCTGGGATGCCGCAAGACGCCTGCTCAAATACCTGCAAAGCATTACCATAGCGCCACCCGCTGCGCCGCCTGCAAATAATACAGCAGCGATCGAATACCAGTTAGGCACAACAGTTCCCGAAAACTGGATTCCCTTTATCCCGCAAAGAATAGATAGCGTTACAAGCCGCGAAATACAACTTCGCCGCGCAGCCATGCCACGCATCATTCCAGGCAGAACAATAGAAAGAGTACGGCCACGTACTGAACTTTTGCGTACCGGTTACAATGCCACTACAAACACCTGGGGCGCCTACACCATCTTCGAAGAAGAAGTGCCGCGCAGCGGAGCGATCATAGAACGCACCTGGCAACGCACGCGTTGGTTAGATGGTTGTGTGATAACATGGTTGGGAAGAAGAAAGTATACTGGAAGGGGCGAAGCGGATAGCGGGTTGGAATTTGATAATGTGAGGGATAAGGAGGTTTAAGCATTTTACGTATCTCCATTTAAAAGTGCAAACCGCATCCGGTTCTATCCAGATGCGACAGAAAGTTTACCATAGCATAAATTTAAAGGTGTTTTCCTCTGCAAAATCAGGGGTTTTTCCTGTTACAAAACGCTTTTATGAGAAGTATCTTTATCATATCAAAGGCAGAAACCCTAACCTGATATGGTGATCCGAATAACTTTCAATCACATAAAAATTGATCCTAAACCCTTTTTATGAAGCGTTCTGTTAGAGATATTTGTTGTTGTCATGCGAAAGTAATCAAAGTGAATTTAGCGATGAAGTTCATTTTACAATTCAACCAGTCCGTTTCTAACAGCGAACAAAGCAAGACCAACGCGGCTCTTTACATTCAGCTTTTCAAACAGCGTGTTGCGATAGCCATCGATGGTTTTAGGACTGAGATACATTAAAGATGCAATTTCGTTATAGGTCAGCTCGCTGCAAGCGTGTTTTAAAAATTCAGTTTCCCTTTCGTTCAATACTACTGGTAGCTTTTTTTGCTGACTTCCACTATTTTCAAACTGAAGCGAATGCACAAGTTTGCCTGTGATAAAATCCGTGTAATAAAATCCTTTGTTCATAACCGAACGAAGCGCTTCACCCATTTCTTTTGGTTCTACATCTTTACATAAATAGCCCTTTACGCCAAGTCGCAGCATTTTTACAATGGTATCTTCCTTTTCAATCATACTCACTACCAGAACTTTAACGAGGGGGTAATTTGCATTGAGCCATTCAACCGTTTCAAAGCCATTCATGTTAGGCATATGAATGTCCATTAGTATAATGTCCGGTTCATTGTCTTTGCTGATCTTGGTCTGCAGATCTTTGCCATCATCTGCTTCAAATAAAATACAGTAATTATCGCCAACCATTTCAATCAGGCTGATAAGGCCTTTGCGGAAAAGGGTATGGTCATCCACCAGGGCTAGCTTCACTTGAGGTGTTTGGGGCATATATGTTAGGAAATTCAATGGTTATATTTGTCCCTGTGCCAGGAGTACTTTTTATGGACAGGTTTGCGTCAATCAGTGTGGCTCGTTTTTTAAGGTTGTACAAGCCGGCACCGCCGCCTGTCATCCTTTCCTCCACGTTAAATCCTTTGCCATCATCTGTCAGAGTAAATATAACAAAATTTCCCCTTGTAAAAATGTGCAGATGTATATTTTGCGCCATGCTGTGTTTAACAGCATTGTTCAGCGTTTCCTGCATCATCCGGTAAAGAATGATTGCTTTATTGTTGTCAATCTCCGGAATAGTCTCATTCATTTCAAACCTTGCCGTAAATAATTCTGTTCTGTTAATCCGTTCCATTTCCATTTCGAGGGCTTTAACAAGGCCGCTCTGCATCACATTATCGCTACTTAAACTTACTGATAAGGATTTGATGTCGCCAATTAAACGCCTGGTCAATTCGCGTGTGTCTTCAAGTTTCCGGTTTGCTTTAGCAGAATCATTTAGTTGTAAAGTATGCAAATTTATTTTAATAAGACTGGCGACTTGCCCCAGATTGTCGTGCAACTCACGGCTTAATTGTTGGAGTGTTTGTTCCTGGATTTCCAGTTGGGATTGTAGCAGGGTTTGAGCAAATTGTGCCTGGAGTTTAAGCTTATCCCGCTGATGCCGGTTCAAGCTGTTCTGATATTTTATGATGGTCAATACAAAAATGACCGCGACAAAAAACATCAGGGCCACGCCTGCAATCAGCGAATAATATATTTCTTCAGTCGAATCGAACATATGAATGCATAGATCAGGATAATATAAAACAGGTAATTAAAGTTTAAGTTAATAACGTTTCGAAGCGACTTTGCCAATTCAGTTTCTCTTTGTAAAAAATAATTATAAACGCCGTTATAAAAAAAGATGCCCATGTATAAAATCAAAATTGCTGAATACACCCAAAAATTTGGCAATTCGTAAATTGGTCTTTCAATCTCAATTTCAATATTAAACAATGCCAGTGTCGCCCAAATGATGTTTAAAAAGCCTCCAAGATTGTATACAAGGGAGGGAAACTCGTTAAAATGATAATAGTGAAATGAAAAGTATGTAACAAGGGCAAGGTAAACCGGGAAAAAAAACAGGATGGCGCGCTTAAGGCCATTTTTACTAACTGACACATAAAAAAAAGCAGAAAGTAAAGCATATTCAACCGGCATATAAAGGTAGTATAGCTTGTTTTTTAGCATCGGTAAAAAAGTAAGAAGATCATGAAGCAACTCAAAAGAAATTCCTACTCCTAGTAATATACGAAGAACTTTAAGGCCCCGCAAATTTTTTGGCGAGGCCTTAAAGCTGAAATAAAATGCAGTAAAAAAAAGCACGTAATATATGATGTCTAAAACTGCAGGCATTTTACGTAATGTATTATCGGGTTTAGGAGGCGATAATTTAAATGATTTTTTACTTTGGGATTTATATGCCAAGCAAGGTTTTAACCTGATCACGGGTTTGAGCTCCTCCTTTTACTTCGTAAATAACAGGATCTGTAGCCGCTCTGGTTGGAGCAGCGAAGGCCGCTGCGCCGCCAATTGGATTCCCATTGCTATCGACACCTAACAGAATAATGGAATCCTGCTGGTCATAAATGCAGTTGATATACATAATGCCTTCGCATCCTGCCTGGCTAAGGATATCAAGGAGGGCTTCTCGTCCGTAGATCCCGGCAGCAACTTGTTTTGACGGATCTAAACCTGCGATAATATTATCTAATGGTGGGCTGGGCGGCAGCTGCGATAAAAAACTGGAAATCTGCTGTTGGTTGGCATCGTAGTCGGAAAAAATCTGCCTGCATAAAGGAAGGGTAATCGGCAAGCCATAGCCGGCAACTGCGCTATTGTCCTGAATAGGAAGATTAAGATCTGTATCAACAACATTGTTGCCGACAAAATCCTTGCCCGGAATTTTCTTAATAGGGTCCATAAAAAAGATTTAAAGGTTTATAATACCCACAAACTAGCGTACATTTTTAATTGCTGCAACAGCTTAAAGCTTAAAGGTTGTTTTTCTCTTGCAGATACAGGAAAACGATCTGTCTAATACAGTGTTTTTCCGGTTGTCAAGATTGATATTCTATTTCATTTTCGCATTTCAACAATTGAATAATCCAAAGGAAAAACAATAACCATACACGGCTACTCGATGTTAAAGCGAAATTAAATATTACGTAAGTGCTAATTTATTTTTTTGAATAAATTGCAATTTTCAAAAACAAAAAATAAATTAGTATCAGTTTAACCTTAAACATAGAAGAAGCTGTATAAAGATTGATGTGAGAGTCCTTTGCCTGTCTTGACTTTCTCCTATTAGCTGCGTTCAAAATTGATTTCATGCTGCTAAAGCAATTTGTTTTGTAAAAAAAAATGAACCAATCATGCTATGCCATATATCTTTTAAAAAGAGTTGGCATCGGAATGAAATACCTTATTATGCTGGTTTACATCCCAGTTATTTCCAGGCCGTACGTCTTTTTAAAAACTTTTATTCACGAAAAACAAGGTCGTCTATATCATTAAATACTGGTCTGTTAACCTCCAAAAATTAAATCAACTTAAATCATATTATCCAAACTAAAAATCTATGGCAAAGTATTGCATTCTTTCCATCGATGGCGGTGGACTAAGAGGTGTGGTGCCTCTCACAATGTTGAAAGCGATCGAAGCCAAAACAGGCAAGCGTATACACGAGCTATTTAATTTTGTTGCGGGCACTTCAACGGGTGGACTCATCACAGCCGCCATGTCAATTAAGAACCCGGTTGATCCGGCTAATCCTTTGTACACATTGGATGACATCATGGATGTGTATGTTCACAGAGGTCATGAAATATTCCCCGAACGTACCAGATTGGGTAAGTTGTTTCATGATGCTGAAGACCTTTTTAAGCCCAAATTTAGCGATTCCGGTATAAATGCAGTGTTTACAGATGTTTTGAAAAATTACAGAATGTTGGACTGCCTTAATGATATTATGGTATGCTCATACGACCTAAATAACAATTTGCCATTATTCTTTAAATCCCGGGCTGCAAGGAAAAATCCCGAGCAAAATGCATTGCTATTTGATGTTTGTCGGGCAACTTCCGCCGGCCCAAGCTATCTGCCATCTTATGAATTTGTTTACCCAAATGACACTGAGGATCCCAAGAGAAATTGTATTGATGGAGGGGTTTTCGTTAACAATCCTTCAATGGCTGCCCTGGTTGAATTCTCGAAGTATCATCACGACTACATGCCATCTTTTCCTGATGGGTTAGAGATTGACTACAAGAACGTATTTGTGCTTTCACTGGGTACCGGAAGTTATACCGGCAAAGTAAGCGACTCAGATACGCAAAACAAAGGAGAAATTTATTGGGCTCAACAGATAAGTGAAATCATGATGCGCGGCGTTAATCGGGCAACCGACTATGAAATGGAGGAAATCATGGAGGAAGGAAATTATTTACGGTTAAAATTTGCAATAGATACTGACGAGCATTCAGAAACAACGAACTCTAGCCCGGAAACAATGGAATACTTAGTGTCTGCAACAAAAGAGATGCTTCAGCAGAGAGACAGTGACATAAATACCTTTCTGGCGAACATGTTAAAGTGAAAATGCAGTTCTCTGGAATTTACCGCGGCATCTGTTAGGAAATCCGGTATGGATCCTGAACATTTGTGAGATGCAGTAGAAAACGCATTCTCGCTACCATCATCCATTTCAAATTACCTTTGTACCCTATGATTTCCACTTACGGCCTTACCCATATAGCGCTCAAAGTAAAAGACATCGCCAGATCTCTTTCCTTTTACCAGCAAGTGTTTGGTGTGAGAGTCATGTATCAAAAAGCAGATTTTGCACAGGTTCAAACACCAGGCTCGAAAGATATCATTGTTTTTGAACAATCTGAATTTGTTCAACCCAACGGTGGCAGCATTATCCATTTTGGCTTCAGACTGGTTGATCCGAAGGATATAGAACAATTGGAAGATGAAGTGTCAACAGCAGGAGGAACAATAAAGGAGAAAGGAGAATTTGTGTCGGGTGAACCTTTTGCTTTTGTAAGTGACCCTGACGGCTATGAAATAGAAGTCTGGTTTGAAAAAATACCGCTGGAGCTATCATCGTTCAGTTAATAACGAAAATACAGTTACACAGAGTTTCACGGAGAAGTCACAGACTTGCACAGAGAAGATCTTCGAACTTCAAAGAAAACTGCATTGAATGATATGCCTCAATGCCCCCTACGAACGCGCAAAAAATAAAGCCAGCTTAAATCCAGGTACTTCGTACTTCGTAAATCGTACTTCTCCAAAACTTAGTCGTTAACTATAAAAAAAAAGGCCGCCTTATAACAATAAGACGACCTCGAAGAAAAAAAACAACTAAGCTTATTATTTCATCCACCAAACTTTAATATCCGAATTATTTCCGCCCATTTTAGAAATTTGGGCGTTGTAGTTATCGGCATTGTTTACCGCCTCATCCTGGGCGTATGGCAAACGATAGAATGTTTTATATGTAGCTGAAGGAGCACTGTTCGGATCAACAGGGGTGTTACCGGTTCTCCTCCACAAATTGTAAGCAAGCCATGGTTGCCTGAAATAAGATAACCATTCCTGTGCGTAGATCTTTGTTACAGCATCTGCAGCCGCGCCTGTAAATGCCACTTTTTTGTTCGCAAATAAGGCATCCATTTGCGCACTGGTTGGCGGTGGTGGCGCCGCGGAAGCCCAGGTAAGCCCACTTACATTGTTTGCACCTTTAACCATATTATACCAGAAGTTTACAGACGATGTAATCCCTGCTTTATATTCTGTTTGGGCATCGTTGATATTTTGCGCTGCACCCAATCCGCGAGCGTATGCTTCAGCTTTTAGGAAATGTACTTCAGATGCCGCAAATATCACTTCAGGTAAATACCATTCATCTCTAACCAAGTACCAGTTGAAAGGAGAGAAGAGACAATCATTTTTCTGAGAAGGGTCTGTACCGGAGAAATATGCATTCACATTGTCTCCGCTACTTTTTCCTATTACATATGGCGCCCATTTGCCGGCCTGGTTAGGCTCAACAAACAGTTTGGCCCTGGGATCAAAAATGGATTCATCTGTGGTTCCGTCAGAAACCATGTTCCACATGGTTGAGCTCATACGTACAAAGCCCGCACCGCCGGAAGAAAAGCTCCACCATCTTACCCAAAGATCATATCCACCCAAAGATGCTGGCCACATACCTACATCTTCTCCGTCGGCAATCAATGGTTTGGTTAAGGCATCCTGTATAACCGGTGTTGCCTTTGCCTGATCCTTTTCCACCATCTGCATGGCATAACGAAGACGCAATGAATTTCCGAACTCCAACCATTTGCTCATGTCACCTTTAAAGAATGTGTCGAATGATCCCAGCACGATATAAGGATTACCCCCGGAACTAACGGCATCTGCATTTGTGTTGATGTTGTTAACGGCCCAGCTAAGGTCATTTAACAATGAATCATAGATCTGCTGTTGTGGGTCGTATCCAACCCTGAAGTTGGCCACATTGCCAGCATATGCCTTGCCGGCATTAAAATAGGGGATATCACCAAACTGATCCGTAACGCGAAATGTTTTATATGCTCTGAGTATATACAACACAGCCTTTATGTTGTTCATCGTCTCCTTGTCATCAACTTCATTTGTTTTGTCAATGCCAAGGTTCAGGTTTTGAAGCGTACTATAGTAATCGTTCCATATATCGTTAACGCCGTTAGACAGTACATAACCCGAAACACTTGTTGTTGCACCCAACTGCGTAGCTACGTAGTAATAGTCGTTGTGTATAGATGCCTGCTCCTGACCTCGCAGAAATAATGTACTGATCACCTGGTTCACTAACGGTTGCACCGTTGTTGAAGTTGGTTTGTCGTGTGTTGTGTTTAGTTCCTGGAAGTCTTTTGTACAGGAACTTGCAAAAAAAGTCCCTGCCAGTATGTATGCGAATATTCTTTTAGAAGAATTCATATAATGATCAATTTTTCTGTTAACAATTGAGTTAAGTAACTTTTAGAATGACAGCCTTAACTGTGCACCAAATGAACGTACACCAGGTAAGGATGCAAACTCAATACCTTGTGCATTACCGGCACCATTAGAACCTTCGGGATTAATGTTGTTTGGTAATGAACTGTACAGGTAAAATAAATCACGACCAACCAGTGAAACAGATGCAGCCTGGAATGCTTTTGTCTTCTTTACAATTCTGTCGGGAATATTATAGTTAACGGAAACTTCTCTTAATTTATACCACGTGTCTTTCATCACGCCTGTGCTGTGTATCCATTGGCTGTTATTGGGGCCGCTGCTCCATACACCATACTGCATGTATTTGTAGTAGTAATGAACAACAGTGCTGTTCTCCTTGCCATCAGCATAAACGCCGGGCAGAATTACACCAACATTAGAAGTATTACCGTCGGGTGAAGTGTAAGGCAATCCGCCACCATTTCTTTCGGTGAGTGTTTGCGGTGCGGTACCTTGTTGCATTGTAGCAGCATAAGTACCAGACCACATATCGCCACCAATCTTACAATCGATCAATGCGCTAAGAGAAAAACCTCCTTTAAATGTAAATGTATTGGTTATACCGCCTCTGAACTTTGGCGTTGCATTTCCGATAGGTACAATTGCGGTTGTTGCCTGGTACATGGTTCCTTTCATGGCTGCGGCAGTAGCTGCGTCAACACCAAAATTTTTCTGGATCATTGCTTCATCCTGCAACAATTTCTGGTGATTGGCATCATACAAATAATCGTATGATAAAATGGCTCCGAACTGTTTACCCACAACCGCTGAGATATACACACCACTTCCGCCCCAAAGATTGTTCAGGTCTACGCGGTCTGCACCAGGTGTAAGTGATAACAACCTGTTTTGGTTGTTTGACATATTGAAGCTAACATCCCAACCAAAGGAAGGATTGTCCAATACTTTCGCTCTGACAATCATTTCTGTTCCCGAATTTTCCAGCACACCGGTATTTACGATAATGCTTGAAACGCCTGATGTAATTGGCAGCGGAGAGTTCAGCAATTGTTGAATAGAACGGCCATGATAATAACGGAAGTCTAAATTAATCCTGTTTTTAAGGAAGCCTAAATTAATACCGAAATCTGCGGTTTTATTAATCTGCGGTTTATAATTAAATGCAGGCAATGCACCTGGCAGGCTTGATGTAGGAACACCTGCAAAGCTGCCCGGATTATAGATAGTATTAATAGCATATGGCGGTACATCAACGGCACCTTCAGCCCAGGCTACTCTTAACTTACCAAAGCTTAACACTGACGGATCAATATGAAATGCATCCGTAAATATGAAGCTTGCCGCAAATGAGGGGAAGAAATAGGACCATTGCGTTTTAGGTAATGTTGAAGACCAGTCATTTCTTCCTGTTACATCGAGGTAAAGAAAATTCTTGTAAGACAAGTTAAGGAAGCCATAAACGGAGTTCAGCTCTTTATCATACCAGCTTTCTGTAGGAACCTGTCCTGGCTGAACTGTTCCGCTGTAGTTACCGAAATAGGTGAGGTAAGGTGTTGCATATGTGGAACCGTTAGTTGTTCCGGAAATACCGTAAGAAGATCTTTTGTAAAATGTACCACCGGCAGAAAACTTAGCATTGATATCGCTTCTAAAGATATTATCCTTGTGTAATGTTGCGAGATAATCAAAGTTAGTTGCGTTATCTCTTGTCATGCCGTTAGCATATTTTCCGCCCAATGTTCCTGTGGGATCAGTTGGATCGTTAATGGCTTTATCTTCATTGTTGTTCGCATCCAAACTTGCACGGAACATCAGGTTAAGAAAACTTGTTGCTTCGTAGTTTAACTGTGCCGAACCAATCAGCTTTCTTCTTGTAACAGTCTCATTATTGGCGTAAGTGTTCCAGTATAAATATTGCGCACTACCATTACCAGCCCAGGGGAATCCGGGGAATTTATTCTGAGATCCATCGGGCAAACGATAGTTGCCATTATCTGCAGCACCTCTGTAGTTTCTTCCGTAAGCATAAATCAGGTTTGATTGCAGGCCTGATTCGGTATTGCCTAATGCTGGTGCATTATGGTATACATTGCTATAATAAGAAGCGTTAACGAGAATGTTTACTCTTTTTGTAAGCTTTAAAGTAGTTCCCAGGTTAAAAGAATTTTGCTTGTAATCCGAGTTGGGAATAATTGCAGTGTTACTCAAATTTGTGTATGATGCTCTTAACGTTCCCCATTCATTACCGCCTGAAACGGCTACGTTGTTGGTGAACTGGCTACCGTTTCTGTAATATGAAGTAATATTGTCTGGCTGTGGTACATCGGCTTTCATTGTACCATCCCACCATTTAATAACAGTGCCGTCCATTTTATGTCCCCATGAACTACCTGATCCAGGCCAGCTAACCTGGTTCCACGTATCAATCCCATAAGGGCCTGTACCGCTTTTCTGATCAGCAAACATGCCAACCCAGCCATCAGTAAGAACAGGATTACCTTGTGCGTCTGTAACATATTGCGGTGCGTTCAGTGATACCATACCTCCGGCACCATATTCATTTTGCATTTTTACAAAACGGTATGGGTCTACCACCTTATATCCAACATTATAATCTATACCCAAACCTTCTCTGCGAGAACCTTTCTTGGTAGTGATCAATATTACCCCATTTGCTCCGCGACCGCCATATAGCGCGGCAGCGGCTGGACCTTTCAATACCGTCATATCTTCAATGTCCTGCGGGTTGATCAGGTTGATTGCACTTCCCCAGTCTTTGGGTGCTGTTACGTCCTGTGCCGCTTGCGGAATGGTATTATCCATCGGCATACCGTCAACAATGATCAGCGGCTGGTTATCTCCGGTAAGTGTATTGTTTCCTCCAATTACAATTCTCGTACTACCACCATCAACGCCGTTGGGGCTTGTGATGTTAACGCCTGCCATTTTACCACTTAATGCATTGATAACATTGGGTGCATTGGATCTTGTTATTTCAGATCCCTTCACCTGTTCCTGCGAGTAGCCTAAAGCTCTCGTGTTTCTCTTGATGCCTAATGCAGTAGTTACAACAACATCATTGAGAGCGGAAGTTGTTGCTTTTAAAGTAATGTTTACTCCATCTGCAGGTGTAGCAATTTCCTTAGTTTCAAACCCAATGTATGAAACCACTAATACGCCTCCCGCAGGAAATCTGTTGATGGTAAATTTGCCGCTTTCATTTGTTATTACGGCTGTCTTACTGTTCTTTACAGATACACTAACTGCGGGAATTGGCTTTCCCGTTTCATCAGTTACTGTGCCGGAAACCACGGATGTCTGCTGCCCGTGGACAACGCAACACCATGAGCAAAACAGCAAACAAAGCAATAGATTGATTGTTTTTTTCTTCATAGCAATTTGTTTAGATAGAATTAGTGAATAAAAACAGAGATTTAGTGCTACAGACAGGGGCAGATCGTTACTACAATGATTACAGGCAATATATTTTAGCGACATTATACATCACTACAGGCAGCTCAATTGTTCTCACCGGCAAATCATTCAATATTATCCTTCGTGTTTATTTTTTCAGATACGAATAAATAAAGCACAAGGCGGGCAACACATTACTGGCGGGACTTTTGGGAAAACAATAGCGCAACCGTTCAATACCACCGGTTGTCATTAAAACATTTGGGCGATGTTTTAAAATGATTTTAAGAAGGAATCACCATACACCAGGACGCCGTTCAATAGTAGTTTCAAGAGTACGTATTGTAAACTGACATCTACTACAGTTCTTGTCTAAAGACAATCAATAAATGATTTTGGACCTTAGATTTCTCACGTCGGGATGACTGGTAAACTGATCAATAAAACCAGATTTGCACAGCCCAATTTTGTTTGCAGCAAGGGGAAAAACGATTGTTGATTTCCGGTTCAGCAGAGGGCAGGTAATGCTAGAATAAGATAAAAAGACCGGAGACCAGTTAGTTGGTGATTAATTTATTTTCATAAGCTGACACAATTTTATTTCGGTTATGGTATAACAGACTTTTATAAAAATGATTACGCACTTATATAAATTCATATAAAAGCCTTGACAATTAAAATATTTGAAATGCGTTTTCAAATATTTTATAAACTAAACTTAGGTTTTTAAAAAACTCGCTTTTAAAAATAACGACCACTTGTCAATTGTTTTCTGTGAAATGCGGATTCTTAGCTGCGAATGCCTTTTAAAAATGCTATGAACAGGCATTTCAAGTCATGTAACAGAGACACGACAATGGTGTGATCAGGGTTTTCAGCAAGGAACATGTGTGGAGCAATCTTATTGCTATCAGTTGAATAAATGTATTTTCGACGATTATTATTATTTTCCCGCATAGCATTATAAATGCCACAATATCTTAGCGCCATAGAAGAAATTGCCTTCGCATTCTTTTAAAATCAACTAAGAAAAGATGCAACTAAAAAGATCTGCGTTTGCGATAATCATGACATGTTTAATTGGCTGTAGTGCATACGGGCAGACGAAAATGGCTGCCAGCCCGGCTGATAACAATGGCTACAAATTGGTATGGGCAGATGAGTTTGATAAAGATGGCAGACCTGATTCACTTAACTGGAGATATGAGAGAGGATTTGTAAGAAACCATGAGGCACAGTGGTACCAGGAAGAAAACGCATACTGCAAAAATGGTATACTGATCATTGAAGCACGCAAAGAACATAAAGGCAATCCTCGTTATGAAGCCGGTAGTGGCGACTGGCGTAAAAAAAGTGCGTTTATTGAGTATACTTCTGCAAGTATAAACACATCTCATTTGCAAAGCTGGCAATACGGACGTTTTGTAATGCGCGGGCGCATTGACATAAGTAAAGGGTTGTGGCCCGCATGGTGGACACTTGGTACAAAGGGCAACTGGCCGGCAAACGGCGAAATTGATATCATGGAATATTATCGCAACATGCTGTTGGCTAATATTGCATGCCTTGATACAAATGGTAAAGCAGAATGGTATTCCAACCGCTACAAAGTAGATTCCATGGGTGGCAAACAGTGGGCATCGGTTTTTCACATTTGGCGCATGGACTGGGATGAAAATAGTATAAGCCTTTTTGTAGATGATGTGCTATTGAATAAGGTGGCGCTGAGCAAGCTCAACAACAAAGATCAATCTGGCATCAATCCTTTTAAACAACCTCATTACATATTACTGGATCTCGCGATGGCCGGAGATAATGGTGGAGATATTACTAATGACACGCCATTTCCCAATAAGTTTGAGGTGGACTATGTGAGGGTCTATCAGAAAAAAAAATAACGAATTACGAATGGCTAGAAGAGACGTTGCAATGCAACGTCTCCACATGACATTGCAACGTCTCCACATGACAATGCAACGTCTCCACATGACATTGCAACGTCTGTACATGATATTGCAATGTCTGGGTGATACATCGGTCGTCGTGTCGCCGTGTTTCAAAAAAAACGCCACTGCATAAAAATGTCAGTGGCTTTTGGAGTTTGGTTCATCGATAGGATCAATTAAACATCTTTATATAATACATTGCCCAGCATAATTTTTACGTTACGCCAAACAGTTGCTTTGTTCAAAATTGAAAACAGTTCAACCAGTATAGTTCGTACGGATAAGGTAATTGTTAAATTTCAGGCTTATCAGATTTCAGCAATGGTTAATGAGGAGATTGGACAAGCTTTTTGAAGAGGAATTCAGTATCGCCGATAAAATTACGTTTTAATTGCAAACAAAGCAAAATAAATTAATAAATTTTTAAAAATAGTTGCTGTTCGCAACTAATGATTGTTATTTTTACTTTTATACAAAGCTACAGTTATGCAATTCGTATTTTCTGAAGAACATTTAATGATCCGGAAGGCGGCCCGCGATTTTGCACGTACCGAGTGCTTGCCGGGCGTAATTGAGCGTGATGAAAAGATGATATTTCCCAAGCAGCAGGTAAAACAACTGGCTGAGCTTGGGTTTATGGGAATGATGGTAGACCCTGCTTACGGTGGTGCCGGAATGGATACTATTAGTTATGTGCTTGCGATGGAAGAAATAAGTAAAATTGATGCAAGTGTAAGCGTGTGTATGAGTGTCAACAACAGTCTCGTTTGCTGGGGCCTTGAAACTTACGGCTCAGAAGAGCAAAAGCAACAATACCTTACTCCATTGGCGCGTGGAATAAAAGACGGCGACCTGTACATCGGTGCATTCTTATTAAGCGAACCGGAAGCCGGTAGTGATGCGACGAGCCAACATACAACGGCAGAAGACAAAGGCGATCATTACTTGTTAAACGGCGTGAAAAACTGGATAACAAACGGCTCCAGTGCAAGTGTATATGTGGTGATGGCACAAACCGATGTTGCAAAAGGTCCTAAAGGGATTAATGCATTTATCGTAGAAAAAAAATGGCCGGGAGTAACCGTTGGAGCCAAAGAAAACAAGATGGGCATTAGAGGTAGCGATACACATTCTATACACTTCAATGATGTAAAAGTTCCAAAAGAAAACAGGATAGGGGATGACGGATTCGGGTTTACGTTTGCTATGAAAGTACTTGCCGGCGGACGAATTGGCATTGCATCGCAGGCGCTGGGCATTGCAAGCGGCGCCTATGAACTCTCAGTTAATTATGCCAAAGAAAGAAAAGCTTTTGGAAAGGAGATCATGCATCATCAGGCCATTCAGTTTAAACTGGCTGATATGGCAACACGGATTGAAGCTGCGCGTTTATTGTGTCTCAAAGCTGCCTGGGAGAAAGATCAGCACCAGGACTACACACTAAGCTCTTCCATGGCTAAAGTATATGCATCGGAAACCGCAATGTGGGCCACAACTGAAGCCGTACAGATCCACGGGGGATATGGTTATGTAAAAGAATATCATGTAGAGCGCCTAATGCGCGATGCCAAGATCACGCAGATATACGAAGGCACCAGCGAAGTGCAAAGAATTGTGATCGGCAGAAGCATCCTGAAATAAGACCGGAAGACATGTAAGACACGTAAGACAGTAAGATCGTAAGAGGGCTGTTGTAAGTGGAGCAGGTTGCCAAAATGCAATCTCTTACTATCTTACTATCTTACTTTCTTACTATCTTACACGTCTTTTTCTTGTCTTACGGTCTTACGGTCTTACGGTCTTACGGTCTTATCTAAGGGCGAAAGACGCAGATACCTCGAATTGCAATTTTATCTTTTTGAAATCAACATCTAGTGCAGGAACTGATTTATCTGATTCAGCAGATTTATACATTACGTTTGCAGCATACATGCGTGGTTGAGGGATTTGCGACATTTCGTTTGCATCATTGATCACGATAGCTTCACCTGCATGTTCACCTATTGCTTCAGCAAGATAATTTGCTTTTTCTTTGGCTGCTTTTAATGCTTGAATTTTCAATTGTTTTTTGTATTCATCCAGTTTGCTGTGTGAAACTTTAGAGATATAGAAGTTCTGAGTGGCTTCGTCATCCAGTTTATCAACCAGTTCGTCCATCTTTTTCACAGTAGCGATCTTGATAGAATAAGTAATGCTTGCCTTCATATCAGGGTTTTGTTTTTTGTTCTTCTTCACCCACCAGTAATTATTATCATAGCCGGAATAACTCTGCACGCTAATCTCCTTTTCTGTCAGCCCAATACTTTTGCAAGCTTCCAGGAATTTGTTTTTTATGGTCTCAATATCTATTTTACCTGCACCCTTTTTATCATACTCTTTTAATTCAACCTGTACATAAATTTCATCAGGCACTACTTCCAATTCCGCTGTGCCGTTTACATTAATTAGTCTTTGCTTTGAGGTATTATCCTGTCCGTAGCTGTTCACTAAAACGATTGCTGTTAAAACTGTAAATAAAATCTTTTTCATAAATCTTCATTTTTATAACTCAAGGATGCAAGAAAAGCTTTCATTACATAATACAAATTTTTTTGAACTTCGTATTAACAAATCTTTTGTAATAATGTATTTTGCGCCCTTGCTTACCCAAATAAAATGAATGAAGAACATAAAAGAGCGTTTGAAACATATACGGGTCATCAGATCTGCTATATATAGCCTGGTTGGAACGGTGACTTATCCTGGCCTTGTATGGTTTAACAGGCTAAAGATAGAAGGTATGGAACATTTAAAGGACCTTCCATCAAACAATGTATTATTCGTAAGCAATCATCAAACCTATTTTACAGATGTAATTACTTTCATCCATGTTTTTTGTGCAGCAAAATGGAGAAAGAAAAACAAGCTGGGTTTGCCATATTATTTATTAAGACCGTTTACCAATTTATATTTTGTCGCCGCAGAAGAAACCATGAACAGCACTTTTGTAAGCAGATTTTTTAAGCTGGCAGGCGCATTAACAGTAAAACGCACGTGGCGCGCTGAAGGCACAGAAGTAAGAAGAGGTCTTGATCCGTCGGATACACGCAAAATAACTGATGCACTTCAAAAAAGCTGGGTCATCACATTTCCGCAGGGTACAACAAAACCATTTGCACCTGGCAGAAAGGGCACCGCTCATATCATTAAAACCTGCAAACCAATAGTGATACCTGTAGTTATAAGCGGCTTCTGGCGGGCATTTTCCAAACGCGGACTTACATTAAAAAAACGAGGCTCTCTTCTTAAAGTGCGCTTTAAAGAACCAATGGTAATAGACTACGATGCTCCGGTTGATGAAATACTGGAAGATGTAATGCAGGCAATCGAGCAAAGTAAAGATCACATGCTCAAAGGAAAACATCATCTTGCCCATTACATTAATAAGCAACAGGAATTACTCAATAGTGAAACGCTTGGATGAGATGAGTTGTACGTTATAAGTTCTACGTTGTACGTTGTCCACCTTGTATTGTTATAACTCATACTTAAGAGATATACTCTGAATTCACCTTGCCAACTCATAACGTAGAACGTAAAACGTACAACGTATAACTTACAACCTATATCTTTGCGGCCTTAATACAGGAATTTATGCATCTGAATACGGTTATTTTTGATATGGATGGCTTGCTTATAGACAGCGAGCCATTGTGGGAAGAAGCTGCAAGTGAAGTGTTCAATATTTATGGCGTTAATTTAACTGAAGAACAATACAAAACAACCACCGGTCTCAGAACTAAAGAATTTGTTCAATGGTGGTTCAGACATTTTAATATCGGTGAAGAGGAGTTAATAAAAGCTGAAAAAAATATCTTCAGCCTGGTACTTGATAAAATAGGTCAACGCGGACAAGTGATGCCAGGTGTTGATCACATCTTTGAATTCTTCAGCAAATTGAATTTTAAAATTGGAATCGCCTCGTCATCACCGGATACGCTTATCCAGATGGTAATTGATCAGATCGGTATAAGAAAATATATACAAGCTACAGCGTCGGCGGAATTTTTAGCGTATGGCAAACCTCATCCGCAGGTATATCTCGACTGTGCTGCGGCTATTCAATCAAACCCGACTGAATGCGTTTGTTTTGAGGATTCTTTCAATGGTATGATCGCGGCCAAATCCGCCCGCATGAAATGCGTGGTTGTTCCACATCACGCGCAGTATAAAGAAGAAAGATGGGGCGCTTCAGATCTTAAATTATCATCACTTCAAAATTTTGGCGCGCTGCATTTGTCGTTATTGGGTTAATGAAGTGACTAAGGATATAAAGTATTGTGATAAATATTATATGGTTGATTTATTGCAATGTTCATCGCCACAATATTCGCAATTTTAAGTATCATTGCACCGTAAAACAGGAGCCAATCCACAAGGGGTTGGCTTCACAATTTTTCGAAACCCTTACAACCCTTTCCCATTGACCGGTAATTTACTATACCAGATTGCACTTACACTTGTCCCTAATATTGGTTGTGTTCAGGCCAAGATTCTAATGGAACATTTTGGTGATGTTACTGAAGTTTTCCGTGCGTCATTTAAAGAATTAAGCAGCATTGAAAAAATTGGAGAAATACGCGCAAAAAGCATCAAATCATTTGACGATTTCAATGTAGCCGAAAATGAAATAGAATTTATTGAAAAATATAAAATAGAGCCGTTGTTCATTACTGATAAGGAATATCCCCAACGACTGCTACATTGTTATGATTGTCCTACGTTGCTGTACTACAAAGGCAATACGGACTTAAACGCGTCGAAGATTATTAGTGTTATAGGAACACGCCATCACACGGATTACGGAAAACAATTGACAGAAAAATTTATCAGTGATTTGCAGGATCACCATGTGCTTGTTGTCAGTGGCCTCGCTTTTGGTATCGATGGCATTGCACACAAATCCTCGTTAAGCAACAACCTTTCCACAATCGGCGTACTGGCTCATGGACTAGATATTATTTATCCTGCGCAGCATACAAGTCTTGCCAAAGAAATGATTTTACATGGCGGCATACTCACCGAGCACAGACGTGCATGCAAACCGGATAAGCACAATTTTCCTAAACGCAACCGTATTGTGGCGGGCATGGCCGATGCAACCATTGTAATTGAAACGGCTTTAAAAGGTGGCAGCATGATAACAGCGGAACTGGCCAATAATTACAACCGCGACGTCTTTGCTTTTCCGGGAAAGACAACGGATCTAAAGAGTACAGGTTGCAATCATCTAATAAGAAGCAACAAGGCCATGCTTATTCAAAGTGCCTCAGAGGTTATCGAAATGATGGGCTGGGAGCAGCGGAAAAAGAAAACTGTGCAACGGCAGTTATTTGTGGATGTGACTGATGAAGAAAGGATGCTCATTCAAATTCTACAGGAAAAAGAAGAAGTACATATTGACACGTTATACCAGGAAACCGGTTTAAGCAGCAGTTCTGTTGCCGCCGCTATTTTAGCCATGGAATTAAAAGGCATGCTCGCAACATTGCCGGGAAAGAGGTACAGGCTCATCTGAGGTTTCAGGTATCAGGTATCAGGTTTTAGCGATTAGGAGTGAGGTATAAGGCATGGGGTGTAAGGCAAAGGCCCGCGGAAAGTCGCTTATAGCTTATATCCATGCTTCAGGTATGTTTGTTGTTAGATAGCTGCTTTAGCTAAAAGCTGAAAGCTCAACACCTGAAACCTGAAACCTGATACCTGATGCCTCACGCCTCGCCACCTTTTTGTACTTTTGCCGCAATGCAACAGAAAAAACACTCCATCAGCCAGATACTATCCAACCTGAATATTGAAGAATTGAATGAGATGCAAAAAGCTTC
Source organism: Chitinophagaceae bacterium DXS (assembly GCA_030345135.1). Taxonomy (GTDB): domain Bacteria; phylum Bacteroidota; class Bacteroidia; order Chitinophagales; family Chitinophagaceae; genus Danxiaibacter; species Danxiaibacter flavus. The sequence goes on along the minus strand of CP128386.1, from coordinate 2,912,945 downwards.
ACTGGAAGCCAGCGAGGCCCATAAGGATATCATTCTTCTGTCGGCTACAGGATCAGGTAAAACACTCGCGTTTTTATTGCCCTTGCTTGAAGAAATAGATTGGAGCAACAAATTAACCCAGGCCATCATCATCGTTCCGTCACGGGAACTGGCACTTCAGATAGAGAAAGTATTTAAATTAATGGGGACAGGCCTGAAAATAACCTGTTGCTACGGGGGGCATAAACGTGAAATTGAAGAAAATAATTTAATCCAACCTCCGGCAGTACTTGTTGGTACCCCCGGGAGATTGGCGGACCATATCAGGCGGGGAAACATTACTGTTGATGCGATTGAAACATTGGTTTTGGACGAATTCGACAAATCGCTGGAATTGGGCTTCCAGGAAGAAATGTCGTTCATCATTAGCTCCCTGAAAAACATAAACAACAGGATCCTCACCTCTGCCACAACCTCGGTAGAAATACCTGAATTTGTTGGATTGCAGAAACCCAAGACGCTGGATTTTCTCTCTATGCAAAATGAAGAGTCCGCCGGACTTGCTTTAGAATGGGTCCTGTCAGATACTAAAGACAAGGCTGAAACCCTGTTTAAATTGCTTTGCCACCTTGGTGGACGATCATCAATTGTCTTCTGTAATCACCGCGATGCTGTTGAACGAACCAGTAATATTCTTTCTGAAAAGGGAATTGTAAATGAATTTTATCACGGTTCTATGGAGCAGCGTGAGCGTGACAGCGCGCTCTGCAAATTCAGAAACGGTACAGTAAATGTGCTGGTAACTACCGATCTGGCGGCGCGGGGACTCGATATTCCTAACATCCGGTATATTATTCACTATCATATGCCGGCAACAGAAGACATTTTTACGCACAGGAATGGCAGAACGGCGCGCATGGATGCAAGTGGAACAGCTATTCTAATACTATCACCTGAAGAAAAGCTTCCGGGCTATGTAGATGGATCTATAGTGCAGATTGATCTACCTGAAAAAACTGTTCTTCCCGAGAAACCTAAATGGACGACACTTTTCATCGCCGCCGGAAAAAAAGATAAGGTAAACAAAGTGGATATCGTTGGATTTTTATCAAATAAAGGGCAGCTTAAAAAGGAGGATATTGGCCTAATTGAAGTGAAAGATTTCTTTTCGTTCGTGGCTATTCGCAAAACGAAGGCAAGTACCGCATTGCACCTGGTAAGAAATGAAAAGATCAAAAACAAAAAAGTGAAGATTGAAGTTGCCAAATAAGTATCCTGTTACAGCCTTCATTTAGCCAAAACTTTATGGTGATTTTGTTGCAAGATAGATTTTTATGCATTATTTTAAAGCATAAATCGTTATGCATCCCGATCAAAAATATATAACTGCTTTATTACATAATGATACGTCCCTGCTTGATGAGCTGTATAAAAAATACTCCGGCAAAATAAAATGGATGGTGTTGCAGAATAACGGTACGGAGACTGATGCGGCTGATATATTCCAGGAGGCATTAATATCTATTTACCATAAAGCCCGCACCCAGGATTTTGTATTAACCTGCCCTTTGGACGCGTTTTTGTATCTTATCTGTAAAAACAAATGGCTGAATGAGTTAAACAAACGGAAGAACCACAAGGTAACACTTAGTGATAACGACGGATATAATGACATAGGAGAAGATAGTTTTAAGCTAAGCGAAGATGTGTTACTCCTGGAGGAAAGAAAGGAACTGTTAATGCAGAAGTTCGCAGAATTGGGAGAGGGCTGCCGGGAAATTTTACAGTTAAGCTGGAGTGGAAAAGGCATGGAAGAAGTGGCCGAAATTTTGAAAGTAAGTTATGGATATGCCAGGAAAAAAAAGTCGGAATGTATGGGAAAACTGGTAACGCTTGTAAAAGGATCATCGCAATTTAACTCCCTGAAATGGTAAAGTATGAAAGAAAACTGGTTTGAAAATATTGAACGTTATTTACACAAAGAGATGACTACAGACGAGTTGGAAGCCTTCGAAAAAGAAGTTGCAGCGAATGAAGAGCTGGCTTCTTTACTATCAGTTTACAAAACAGTAGATACTGAAATGGTTTATACCGAAACCGATAAACAGAAGGAAGAGGCGTTGAAAGAATCATTGCAAAAGCTAAACGCTGTTTATTTTACCGGGGAAAAAAAAGAAAGCGCAGACATAGGCCCTGCTCCCGTTAGAAGGATGGGATCACGACGCTGGCTAAATTATGCAGTGGCAGCTGCCTTGCTGCTTTTTATTGCAGGCTATTATTATTTTAATCAGTCCACTCCTGAACAACTTGCAAAAAAATATATTGCCAGCAACCTTACACAGTTAAGCCAGACCATGGACGGATCGCGCGACAGCCTGCAATTGGGCATAGCTGCATACAATAATAAAGACTATAATAAAGCGATCGCGATGTTCTCAGGTGTTTATACGGCGCATCCGGATAATATTTATGCAAAAAAATATACAGGTCTTACATACCTGATGATGGAAGATTACACGCATGCACTAAATAGTTTCAGTGAACTGGCTGCAATTAAAGGATTATACAGTAACCCGGGAATGTTTCTGCAGGCAGTTACTTTGCTGCAACGCGGCGGACAAAGTGATCGTTCCAACGCCAAACAATTACTCGAAAGAGTTGTTCATGATAAGCAGGAAGGCTATCGCGATGCAGAAGAATGGCTGAAGAAATGGAAAGACTAGCGATGTACGATGTACGATTTTAGATGTACGGTGTACGGTGTACGATGTGAGGTGTAAGGTGTAAGATGTGAGATGTCAGGTGTGAATGATGATCTTTATTGCTCCATCCGGATACCTGATACCTGATACCTGATACCTTATAGCTAACAGCTCAAAGCTAAATCAAAGCATATGAAAAAAACGTTCATTTTACTGTTTTCACTGGCAATGCTGGTGATTGTAATTACCAACGCTTGTTCATCATCCAAAAAAACATCTTCCAGCTCTACTACAACACATGCTTCTGACAGTAGTGCACCACAAACCAAAGTTCCTCAATAACAGGAATTATTTTTTAAGATGTTGTTTTGTGTAATAATGACCATATACCCAGTATCCTTAAAAGGTTAAATTGACGTTCAAAATGTCGCTGACAGCCGGAGATGAATGGCTATAAACATTGAATGATTATAGCATCGCAGATATCTTTTCAACCAGTAGGATGGAAGATGCATTTTCTCGTCCTTATAATGTTTTGCGTCATACAAACGAGTGCGCAGATAACCACACAAAACGTCCGGCAAATCACAGACAGCAGTAATCAGCCGCAATCAGTCAAAATAAAACAACTACTCGCATTAAAAAATAAAGCAGAAACAGAACGGCAAACAAGCGATTCGGTGTTTGCCCTTATACTCCATAAACTCGGCGCGCTTGAATTCCGGGAAAACCAGGATGCAAGAAAGGCTATCGAATATATGAGACGGGCTGCAAGTATAAATGTCTCGATGAGAAAAAATACTTCTGTTTTAGCTGCTATCACAAACTATTATGCACTCGGTTATTATTATGACAAGCTGAACATTTTTGACAGAGCTTTATTGTGCTACGACAGCACAATTCAATTGGTAAAAACATACGCACCTTCGAATAAAATAAAATTTGACTGCAGGCTAAACAAAGCCTTTATATATTTCAGGCAAACAGATTATCAGCAGGCTGTTAGAGAATCCATTATCGGCATGAAGGATTGCGATAAAACAGCTGATATAGATTATTACATTGGTTTTCTGAATCAAAAAGCACAGGCTTTATTTTTTCAAAACGATTTGCAGCAAGCCCTCACTACAATAAATGAAATCCTCGAAACAGCTACACCATTGCAACTGCATTATGATATTGCGAGCGCATTGAAGATAAAGGGTTTTATCTTTCAACAGGAAAACCGGTTTGCCGCTGCAGAAAAAGCGCTTCTGCAGTCTGTTTCTGAAAGACTTACTACACAACAATATGCGCAAATAGCAGCCGATTATATTGATCTCGGAGGTTTTTATCTTAATTACGTTCGTCAATATTCCAGGGCAAATCAACATTTTTTTACCGCGATAGAATATGCAGCAAAAGGCAATGATTCAGCCCGTATGGCAAGGGCCTATCATCATATTGCAAATAGTTTTACGGAACAACATGATATTGGCAAAGCTTCTTACTATTTTTATAAAGCATGGAGCTGTCTTAAAATCAGAGATGCAGATACCGGTATTTTTTATCGCCCGTCCGCAACACAACTTAATCTTGTTGAAAATAAAGATCTGTCGTTTGGCGTGTTGACAGATAAAACCAGGATGCTACTACAGCTATTCAAGCAAAGTGCTGACAAAAGATATGCTGACGTAGCATTGAAAGCGAGTATGACCGCAGATACGGTCATCACACAAATAAGGCATCAGCAGTTTGGCGAACAAAGCAGGCTTTTCTGGCGCAACGAAACACGCAGCTTTTATGCAACGGCACTTGAACTATGCTTTCTGACAAACAACAATACACTGGCATATTACTTTATGGAGAGAAGCAGGGCGGTTTTGTTGGCTGACCGATTAAATGAACTGGGAGCAACAGCAACATTACCAGAATCCGAGTCCATCACAGAACAGGTGCTCAGAACCGATATTGTCAATCAGCAAGGCATTTTAAGAAATCTGCAAAAACCTTCACCAGCTTACTCAAATGCAGAATTTACATTAGCTGAAATGGAAGACAAACAAGATGCATTTATTCGTTCACTCGAAAAAAAATATCCCGCATATTTTCAGTATAAATATGCTGATGTAATTGCACCCCTGAAAGATTTACAATCATACCTGGGTAAGCACCGGCAAAGTCTCGTCCACTATTTTTTAGCTGACACGTCAGGATACATGTTAGCGATCCAAAACGAAAGAACAAACCTTATCAGGCTTTCACAAAAGGATTTTTCCTTTAACCTTATTAATGATTTTTCGCTTTTCTGCGAGGATAAGCAGCGGCTGAATACCCATTACGGATCATTTACACAGCTTTCTTTCCAATTATATAAGACGCTTTTTAGTCCGTTACAATTATCACCCGGACGAGTAATTATTTGTGCTGATAATTTTCTGATTCCCTTTGATGCTTTATGTAGCGATGAGAAAGGAAAAGATTTCCTTCTAAAGGATTATACCTTCAGCTATACATATTCCGCCACCTATTTGCTGAAGACATTTTCGCGTGCCCGCGCTGAAGGCAATTTTGCGGGATTTGCGCCGGTTTCTTTCAGCGCATATCTGAACATGCCGGAACTTAAAAGATCAGCTATGTTTCTGGAGGAAACCGCAGCTAATTATACTTCCCCTGTAGTATATCTTCACAATAATGCCACCAGGCAACGCTTCATGAATACAATGTCAAATTATAGCGTAGTTAATGTGTTCTCACATGCGAAAGCTGACTCATTAAATCCTGAACCATTGCTGTTTATGTATGATTCCGTCATTCACCTGGCAGATTTACAATTGCTTAGAAATCCGGCGACACAATTGATCATATTGAGTGCCTGCCAGACTAATGCCGGCAAAAATGCCACAGGTGAAGGTATCTACAGCCTGGCAAGAGGATTTTCTTCTGTCGGCATACCTGCAGTCGCTGCAACCATATGGAAAGCAGATGAAGAAAGCATTTATCTTATTTCTCAAAAATTCAACGAATATTTATCACAAGGAATGAGCAAGGATGACGCTCTGAAAAAAGCAAAGATGTTCTTTCTTGAAACAAATGAAGGCGATAAACTTTTACCATACTACTGGGCAAATATGGTGCTGATTGGAAATGTGGAACCGGTTGCGCTTTCCGCTCATAGCAACTTGTTCTGGCTTTACATTGCGGCGGGACTTGTTGTTTTGATTGCAGGAGTCCTGTTTATTGTTAGAACAATGCTGGCGGCAACCGTAAGGTCTTCAGGTTAAAATAGAAATATCAATCCTCTGATCAAAAATCCACCGGGCGTTACATGGCCTTTACTCACCTCAACCGGAATTGGAATAAGCATAAAAATACCAGGCCAATGGTCACCATTTCCCTTCCTTTTTCCCGTAGCGTTTCTTGTTACAATAAAACAAGTAAGCAACCTGCTGATTATTCTTTTCATTTTTTATCAATTTAACAATGGAACCGATGTGATTGTGCTTGAGTACCGGTTAATTATAATTAATTACATGCATAAAAAAATATGGATTAATAGAGGATTCCATTTCTACCAGATCGTAGGTTTCCTTCAATTCAATTTGTAAGAAAGATACCCCCTGCCATATTTGAGCCAGTGGAAGTCTTTTCCCGTCAGAAGATTTTTCAATGATCTCAGGTAGCATGTCGTTCAGTAAGCCATTCCAGCAAGCTTCCTCCAGCTTGTCTGCGTTGGAAAATATGTCGTTGTTTACAGAGAAATTTTTGTCACATAGCTGAAGCCTTGAAAAATGTGATGCGGTGATCAGCAATATTTCCTGGTTATTAGAATTTGTTTCCATGACTGTCAATTTATGTGTGTGTGAAGTGGTTTCTTTACAAATACATCAACGGCGAAATCAATTTGTTACCCCGGGTTTTGCATATTAACTAATGCAAAAAACCTGCAGTCATTAATGGCCGCAGGCTACATCAAACAAACCTCGAAGCGTATGTTAACGGGATGTATTTAATGAAAAAGGTTTAGGGGGAAAAAGAGTTTAGAGTTGCGTGCGAAACAGAAACGAATATTTTTTATAGAAGTATGCGGTTATTTTTTTTCATCGTCGATGATTGATTAGACAACATCATCAGCCGTTTATGTTATATCTGCCACCTGTCTTAAATGTTACGCCCGGTTCGCCTTTTTTTGGTAACATTTTCTTCCGCTCAGGTATATACCAGTAATGCAGAAATTATGAAAAATAAATGCCCGGCCTTCATACTGATCTGTCTGTTATTCGCAGCATGCAGTGCTTCAAAAAAAGCTACAAAAGAAAATGTTGAACCAGCGCCCGTCGTGGCTCCGCAGCCTGCGCCTGTTCCTGTTCAACAACCCAGGCCCGTAAGGGAACAGGTAGACACGATCATACTCGCCTTAAAAACAAAGTACGCATCCTGTTTAAGTACGAAACCGGACTCCATCCGCAACATAAAGTTGTACAGCTTTATCGACAGGTGGCTGAATACCCCTTACAAATGGGGTGGCATGGATGAAAAAGGAATTGATTGTTCTGCTTTTATCCAAAGACTGTTTAATGATGTTTATGATATCAAAATTCCGAGAACATCTTTTGAGCAATTGCTGGCTAAATATGTAGAAGTGTATGCCTCTCCAAAATACCTCGCGGAAGGAGACATCATTTTCTTCCGGACCATGCAGGATAAAGTCGTATCACATGTGGGCATCTATCTGCAAAATGGAATGTTTGTGAATTCATCGTCTTCAAAAGGCGTGAGTATAGCCAGTCTGCAAACGCCTTACTGGAAAACAAAATATGTTGCCTGCGGCAGAATTAACGTGGCAATTGCAAGAAAATGACAAGTGAAAAGTCGTAACTTCTTTAGGATTATTTGCTTTCACCACTCTTGGCTGGTTAGCGGGCGTTGTGATTATCCTGCTGTTCGTGCCAACAATTGTATTTATGTATAATGCTTTCTTTGGCGTAAAAAATAAAAGATAAGTACAATCAAAACCTAAGCATCTTCCCCTGTTCAGGAAACACCAGCTTTAACTGCAATGGATTCGTTTGCTGAAGTTCCTGTCTTATTAATGCTTCGTTATTGCCTGCCGGCTTGATATGGGTAATGACAATTGGAAAATTTTGCAACGATTTTTCTCCGGCTAAAGATTGCAGGACATGCATCTCTTTCATCAATAATCGCGGTGTAAGATGACCAAAAAGCTGCTTTTCGGGCTGCTCATCCGGAAAAGAGACTTCTATAAAGATCGCTTTCAATTGTTTGCTTTTAACCAACGGAGCAACCTGGTTCCAGAGCCGGGATAACCTGTCTGATTTTTCAACCTCGTCTGAACCAGTATCTCCGAGATATAGCACGTATGCGTCTGCGCTTTTTACAAGAAAAGCTGTACTTAAAAAAGGAGAGGAGTGGCTAAGCTCAAAAGGCTTCACTGTCATGGATGTATGCTCCAGGGGCACTTCATTGTCTTCAGTTAAAGTGACGTAATGGTATTTATTCAACGCCGGTTTATCACCCTCGTTGGCAAAATTGGCCCAGCTTTTCCAGGTGAAATATTTATCCTTAAGCACATCCAGACAAAACTGTAATCCGTAAATAGCCTTCACAGTATCGTCCGGTGAATTGATAATTAAACCGGAAAGATGATCCAGATGCGGATGGGAAATCAGGTAACCTTTGATGTTCCGCTTCATGATGTCCCCTGCATTGCCGGCGAGCACACCCTCGTCAATAGCCTTTTCTATCCCATAATGCAAAGTGCCGGCATCAAGACAAACATAGCTATCAGATGAATCAGAAGCTATCATGTAGCTGGAAAGATTACTTTCATCAGCACCGCCTTTTACACCCAATGGAACTATCTTGAATGATTGAGCCCCGGCAAAAAAACAGGAAAAAAGAAGCAGGAAAAATAAGGCCGATCTGAACATCCACTGCATAATTTATTAATATCGGGTGGAGAATTTATTCGATGGACGAAGTTATATCATAGTCCACAAAGACAAATCTTAACGGCAATTCCACAAAAAAACAATCAGGTTACTGCCATATTATTTAGCATTATCGTCTGCTGTTTTAAAAGCCCGTAAATAACACAATTGAGGATTTTTACTTTTGCCTTTTTACTTTTGACTTAACATCCGTCTTAAGATCACTAAGAACGCACCGTCAGCCGTGCGAGATATTGATCGTATTCATCTTCAAGCAAAATTTCACAGTTCCATCCAGCTTCTGCCGCCACGCGTGCCATTGTGTGCTGATCGATATATAGCCAGGTAAACCAGTCGGTTTTCTGCTTTTTGTACTCGTAACGATACAAGATCTCACCATAATAACCGGCCGAGGCCGGAGTACGCTCGGGCCGCTCACCGTCGTACAAATATGCTATATCAGAAGAATCGAAAATAAGCTGTCCGTCTTTGTTCAACATTAATTTTGCATAACTCAGAAACTTTTTCAAACCGGAAATACTTGCGGTCAAACCAATACCATTCATTAAAAGTAACAGTGTATCAAATCCCTTTCCGTTAAATGAAAATATATCGTCATTAACCACTTGCCGGACACCCCGCTGATTAATCACATTTGCGGCGAGCGGAGATATTTCGAGGGCTGTAACATCCTCATGCTTTTTCTGTAACTCAAGAGAATGGCTTCCGGCTCCGGCGCCGATATCCAGTATTCTTCCCTTACACAAATGCATGGCTAAAACTTCCAGATCCGAAAAATTATCGCCTGATCTGAAGTAAGTATCTACGGGCATTTCTTCTTTGGGTCCGTACTTATTGTGAATCCATAACTTTCCTGACATCTGGTCATGATAATAATCAGATATAGCTTCGCCTAACACATCTGCCATGTCGTTCATTTATTTTGCAATAATAGGCATTGTTGGCCGGCAAAACTTCCGGGTGGAAGGCTATAAATCCGGGACTTAAAAAATCGGATATTGGAATTGGATAAGATAAAAGCTGATCGGTAAGGAACTCCCTAATTCACAGAATGTCTACTGCTCCACGGTCATGCTCAATACTTCTACCGGCGCTGAGTTGGTATAATTAATACCCAGTTGTTTCGCAGACTTTGAGTCAACAAAAATGAAAGTGCCGTCTTCAGTTGTAACTTTTTTCAGCACGTAGCATCTTGCTTTCCGTTGTGTGTAATGGTTGATTAAAACGGCATGGCCGCTATGAGCGTTACCTGTGCTTACCAGCTGACTATCGTAGACTGCCCGTGCATAGGAAGAATGTGTTGCTTTGCATGAGACTGCAAATAACAAAAATGCTAAACTTGTCGAGTTTAGGACTTGTTTCATAATAATTGGAGGTACGTGGTTTATGTTTGGATGAATTACAGGCGAAAAGTACATAAAAAAAGTGTGCACTGGAAATATTCAGGCACACTTATTATTTATTTAATATGAAGTATCTGTCTCGGCATTAATCCCCTTCGTAAATAGCACCCGAAGTAGGTGTTTCGCTCAATTCCAGCCGCTTCAATCCCGGTAGTTGCGGTTTCAGGGAGTTCCATATCCACACGATCACGTTTTCACATGTTGGATTTTCCAACCCTTTCACATCATTCAGTACTTTATGATCCAATTGATCTATTACAGGAAGCATCACATCTTTTAATACCTTAAAATCAAGCACCCAGCCTTCCTTTTGAAGTTTGCCTTCAATAAAAACCTTAAGGTGATAAGTGTGGCCGTGCATTTGCCTGCATTTATGGTCTTCAGGAACATTGGTAAGAAAGTGCGCTGAATCAAAGGTAATTTCTCGGAATATCAACATATTTCATCTCATTTACAGCCTGCAAAACTAGGTAAAGCTGTATGATTAACTGAATTTGTTTTTGTCCGGTTGAATCTTTTAAATATTCTGCATTACAGTATAATTGGGTAAGTCAGTCAAAATAAACGCACAAAAAAAGAGGCGGTATCGCTACCACCTCTTCAATAACTATCTGCAGAACCAGCTATTCAGCTATTTTACATTAAACGCCACAAGATAATCTCCCCACACAAAAGAAACCTTTCCGCTTTTGTCTACATTGAAAGTCAGGCGCTCAGCAAAAGGAGAGGCTTTAGCAGACTTAACATTCACCTGTAGTGCATCCTGATCCTTGTTTTTTGACTCATAATCGAAAGCGCCCCAGGTTTTCCAAACTTTATTAAAGATCAAAGTCCACGTATTATCAGCATTCATTTTTGTAAAAAATGCATATTTTCCTGCCGGTAACGACTTTCCTTCAACAGTTACAGCTTTATCAGTTTCAAAAACAGTGGCTTCATTGGCACCTGTGCGCCAAACTTTTCCAGTCATAGGCTCAAGATCTTTACCAATTGTTCTTCCTTTTACCGCGGGCTGGCTGTAATCGATCGTGATAGTTGCACCGCTGTTGATCTTTTGAGAAACTTTTGCAGGAGGGCTGGGCCTTTTTGATTTATCATCCTGGGCTATAGCTTTTACAGAGGACAAAGCAACCGCTGATATTGCCAGAAGGGCAAAAAGTTTTTTCATAAAAGTGTGTGTTTTAAAGTGAAAATTTCTTTTTGAAGATAAAGCAATTTTCATGCTGAGTTGCTACCGGTTATCAAAAAAATAATGAAAAATCATACCTTACATATATAACGGAACAACCATTAATGTATCCCGGGTGTTTATTGTGTATTCCGGTTTTTGAAGTGATGCTTTCCAGGATGTAAAATCCGGTTATATATAAGGAAATAATTAGACCTGGAGATTGCTTTACGTTTCCGATTGCAATTTACCACTGATATTTGTCAGATTTTTTTCCTTCAGTTTAACGCTATTTTGCTTTTATAAAACCAGTTCGTCATATATGTCAAATGCCATCTACATTGCCACTACCGAAGCCTATAGCGGTAAATCTGTCGTAAGTCTTGGTCTTATGAATCTGTTGCTGAGCAAAGCGCAAAAGATTGGTTACTTTAAACCTGTTATTGAATCAGATCCCCAGATTGCCAGGGACGTGCATATTGATACCATTATACAATATTTTAATCTGCCATTTACCTATGAGGATGCTTATGCGTTTACACGAAATGACGTGTTAAAATATGCAGATGAGAATAAAAGAAGTGAGATTATCGACACAATTATCGCCAAATACAAAAAACTGGAGGAGCGGTGTGACTTTACGGTTGTTGAAGGCAGTGATTATCTGGGTGAAGGTGCGGCTTTTGAATTCAACATTAATGTACATATTGCTAAAAACCTGGGTATTCCGGCAATAGTTGTCGAATCCGGGCGAAACAGATCCACGGCCGGCATTATCAATAACGTTACCAGCGCTTACAATGCGTTTGCCGAAAGAGATGTAAAGGTGTTAATGATCGTAGTGAACAAGGTAAGTCCGGACCAGGTCAGCGACGTGGAAGCATTACTTTCGCAGCAGTTGCCGGGCGACGTTGTTTTATCAGTGATGCCCGAGGATGCCAAACTGAGTGCGCCCACCATGCAGGAGATAGCTGAAAATCTAAAAGGGAAAGTGTTGTTTGGAGAAGGCCAGTTAACCAATCCTGTTTCTAATTTTATAGTGGGCGCGATGCAGTTGGAGAATTGCCTGACCAGATTAAAAGAAAATACGCTTATCGTTACTCCGGGCGACAGAGGTGATATAATGATCGGAGCGTTACTGGCGAATATTTCACAAAACTACCCTCTTGTTGCAGGTATTGTGCTTACAGGTGGCCTGGAACCGGAGCCTCCCATTGCCAGTCTTATAGAAGGTTCTCCATCTGTTCTCCCAATTGTCGCCGTCGAAAAAGGAACATTTGAAGCAACAAATGTCATCGGGTCTATTAAGTCCAGGATATACCCGGGCAATGTGCAGAAAATTGAGCTGGTTCTTTCAACATTTGAAAAATACATTAATGTAGAAGCGCTCGAAGAAAAAATGATGAACTTCCAGCCTTCGGGTATTACGCCGCGTATGTTCCAATATAAACTGGTACACCGCGCGAAAGCACAAAAGAAACATATTGTGTTGCCTGAAGGAAATGATGACAGAATACTGATTGCTGCATCAAAACTTATCATCAACGAGGTTGTTACACTTACAATTCTTGGCGACCCAAGGGAAGTTGAAGCATCTATAAAACGCCTTAATCTGAATTTTGATCAGTCACAGATCCGTATCATTAATCCTGTAGACGCTGAATACTATCCGGATTACGTGAATACACTCTATGAACTTAGAAAAAGTAAGAACATAACCGAAGATATGGCAAGAGACATGATGACTGATGTTTCCTACTTCGGAACGATGATGGTTTACAAGGGGCATGCAGATGGCATGGTTTCCGGCGCTGTCCACACTACCCAGCATACAATACGCCCCGCATTGCAGTTTGTAAAAACAAAACCGGGAGTGTCAACAGTGTCCTCTGTTTTCTTTATGTGCCTGCCGGATCGCGTTTGCGTATTTGGCGATTGTGCGGTTGTTCCTAATCCTACTGCGGAAGAACTTGCAGAAATAGCCATTTCTTCTGCTGAAAGCAGTATCAATTTTGGCATTGACCCAAAGATCGCCATGTTATCTTACTCTTCTGGTGCGTCCGGACAAGGTGAGGATGTTGAGAAAGTAAGACGTGCGACAGAGCTCGTCAAACAACGCCGTCCGGATCTGAAGATCGAAGGTCCTATTCAATATGATGCGGCAGTAGACGAACAGGTGGGACGTCAAAAACTCCCGGATTCTGAAGTGGCCGGGCAAGCAAGTGTTTTGATCTTCCCGGATCTGAATACCGGTAACAATACTTATAAGGCCGTTCAGCGTGAAACCGGTGCCGTAGCTATTGGCCCGATGTTACAGGGTTTGAACAAACCGGTTAATGACCTAAGCCGCGGCTGCACTGTGGACGATATATTTAATACTGTGGTAATTACAGCCATCCAGGCACAATAAATAATAAGCAGCAAAGACCAGAACTTTTTGAAACACCAGATAAAATGCAATTTTTTACATGAATATTTTTGTTATTAATTCCGGAAGTTCTTCCATTAAATACCAGATGATTAAAATGCCGGAAGAAGCATTAGCCTGCAGCGGCATTGTTGAAAGGATTGGTTCCGGTGATGCCACTATTACACACAATACTTATAAGGACAACGAAAAGCAGAAGCACGAGGCCCAATCGCATATCCGAAACCATGTTGAAGGATTGCAGGCAGTAGTAGATCTATTAACCGACAGTAAGATTGGCGTAATAAAAGACACATCGGAAATTAGTGCAGTAGGGCATAGGGTTGTACATGGCGGAGAAAAATTCTCTAACATTTCTGTCGTTACCGAAAGTGTGAAAGAGGAAATAAAAAAGCTTTTCCCTCTTGCACCATTGCACAACCCGGCGAACTACCGGGGAATAGAAGTAGCTGAAAAAGTATTTCCAGCTGCAAAACAAATAGCAGTCTTTGATACTTCCTTTCACCAGACCATGCCCGAAAAAGCATTCCGTTATGCCATTCCCAACAAGTTTTATAAGGAAAATGGTATTAGAGCTTACGGTTTTCATGGAACCAGCCATAAGTATGTATCGGCAAAAGCAGAGGAGTATCTTCAAAAGAAAGACATAAAAGTTATTACACTCCACCTGGGAAATGGTTGCAGCGTTGCTGCTGTAAAAGATGGAAAATGTATTGATACATCGATGGGGTTGGGACCGATGAATGGTTTGGTAATGGGTACGCGTGCCGGAGATATAGATCAGTCCATTATCTTTCACATGGTCCGTGAAATGGGGATCAGTGTTGAGCAGGTCAATAATATATTAAATAAGGAAAGCGGAATGCTCGGGTTAACCGGCGCAAATGATATGCGCGATATCAACAAAGCAGTTGAAGAAAATGGTCACGATGCAGTTCTTGCAATGGATATATACGCTTACAGGGCACAAAAATACATTGGCTCATATATCGCCGCCTTAAACGGTGTTGATGCAGTTGTGTTTACTGCCGGAGTCGGAGAGAACGATGTTAATACCCGCGAACGTATCTGCAGTAACTTAGATGCCCTGGGAATTGTTATGGATAAAGAGAAAAACCGGGCCACAGGTATAAAAGGTGTAAAAGACATCAGCCACACATCGTCCAAAGTAAAAATACTTGTTATTCCGACTAACGAGGAAATGGAAATTGCGCGACAATGTTATCAATTGATGGAAACCAACAAATAACCTTAAATGTGGTAGAGGCAGGATGATTTTTCATCCTGCTTTTTCATGTAGGCCCATCTGCAACAAAAAGCCAAATTCTGTTTTTTAACCGCCCTTTTTCAAAAAAATGATCTGAAAACCCTGCCAGGGAATTTATTTGCGAAAAATCGCCGGATATGCCCCATTTTTCACACATTTTCTATCCTAATTAGATGGCAAACAATTAGATTTGCAGACCTTAAAAGGGTTCATTTAATTATAAGAATTATTACAGATGGAAGAAAATTTACTGCCTCAGGAGACGAGTGATAATGACAGGATTATCCAGGTGAATATCGAGGAACAGATGAAAACCGCTTACATCGACTATTCGATGTCGGTAATTGTGGGTCGTGCCCTGCCAGATGTACGCGACGGTTTAAAACCCGTTCACCGCCGCATCTTGTATGCCATGAATGAGATTGGCCTGGCTTATAACAAAGCACATAAGAAATGTGCCCGTATAGTAGGGGAAGTGCTGGGTAAATACCACCCGCATGGCGACTCGTCAGTATATGATGCGTTAGTTCGTATGGCACAGGAATGGAGCATGCGTTACATGTTGGTTGATGGCCAGGGTAACTTCGGAAACCAGGATGGTGATATGCCGGCTGCCATGCGTTATACGGAGGCCAGATTACAGAGACTTGCCGAAACTTCCCTTCTTGATATTGATAAAGAAACAGTTGATTTCCAGCTGAACTTTGACGACTCACTGGAAGAACCAACTGTATTGCCTGCCCGTGTACCTCACTTGCTGTTGAACGGTTCAAGCGGTATTGCCGTTGGTATGGCTACCAATATGATGCCTCACAATCTTTCCGAAGTAATGGACGGCTGCGTGGCGTATATCGAAAACAAGGAATCTACCATTGATGACCTGATGAAACATATTAAGGCCCCTGATTTTCCAACAGGAGGTATTATCTATGGTATGGACGGTGTGCGTCAGGCAATGATGACCGGCCGGGGCAGAGTTGTACTGCGTGGTAAATGTCACGTAGATACAAAACCGAGCGGTCGCGAGCAGATCATCATTACTGAAGTACCTTACCAGGTAAACAGGGATTCACTTACAGACAGAATTGGCCAGCTTGTAAATGATAAGGTAATTGAAGGTATCGCTCACGTAAACAACGAAAGTACGATGCGCGATGGCACCAGAATTGTTTTAGATTTAAAACGAGATGGTGTTGCTAATGTTATTATAAATCAACTATATAAGTATACCGAGCTGCAAACCAGTTTTGGTATAAACAACGTTGCTTTAAGTAAAGGCCGTCCAAAAATTCTGAATCTGAAAGACCTGATCGCTGAGTTTATTGATTTCCGTATGGAGATCGTGATCAGAAGGGCAAAATTCGAATTAAGAAAGGCGAGAGAAAGAGCCCATATTTTACAGGGTTACCTGATTGCACTGGATCACCTGGATGAAGTGATCAGATTGATCCGCGAATCTGCTACTCCTGACCAGGCAAAAGACAATTTGATCAACGCCGGCTGGGGAATCGATGAGATCCAGGCCAAAGCAATTCTCGAATTGCGTTTACAGCGTCTGACAGGCATGGAGCGCGAAAAGATCAAAGAAGAATTTGACAACCTGATGAAAGTTATCGAAGGCCTGGAAGCCCTATTGGGAAGTGAAGAGTTAAGATACGATCTGATCAAGAAAGAGCTGATTGAAATAAAAGAGAAGTTTGGTGACGAGCGCAGAACCCAGATCCAGTACGTAGGGGATGAAATGCGAATTGAAGATTTAATTGAAAATGAAGATGTTATCATTACTATTTCTCATTTAGGTTATATCAAAAGAACATCTGCTTCCGAATATCGCCAGCAAAGAAGAGGTGGCCGTGGTGCGATAGGCAGCAAAACCCGCGAAGAGGACTTTGTGGAACATTTATTTGTTGCATCAACCCATGATACCATGTTATTCTTTACTGAAAAGGGTAGATGTTATTGGTTGAGAGTATACGAAATTCCTGAAGGTGAAAAGCAAGCCAAGGGTCGTGCAATTCAGAACTTAATACAAATACCTCAGGATGACAAGGTTAGAGCGATTATTGAAGTTAAAAAATTAAGCGATAAGGAATTTGTAGAAAACCACTTTATCGTTCTTTGCACCAAAAAAGGTATTATCAAGAAAACATCGCTTGAGGACTTTAGCCGTCCGAGGGCAAACGGTGTTAATGCAATTACAATCGTTGACGGGGATGAACTGCTGGAAGCGAGAATGACCAATGGAAACGAACAGATCATGCTTGCTTTAAAGAGCGGCAGGGCTATCCGCTTTGAAGAATTTAAAGTTCGCGCAACGGGTCGTGGGGCAATTGGCGTAGGTGGTATAGAAGTTGATGATGAAACTGATGAGGTAATTGGTATGATATGTGTAGATAAGGACGATACCTCTAAAACCGTTCTTGTTGTCAGCGAAAAAGGCTTCGGAAAACGTACCCCGGTCGATGAATACAGAATCACCAACAGAGGTGGTAAAGGTGTAAAGACCATAAATGTTACCGAAAAAACAGGCAAGCTCGTAGGAATTTTAGATGTAACTGAAAAAGAAGATCTTATCATTACATGTAAATCCGGAATTACGCTCAGAACTGCCGTAAGCAGCATTAAAGAGGCGGGAAGAGCCACCCAGGGTGTGAAGTTGATAAGACTTGATGATGGTGATGAGATTGCAGCAATTTCTAAGGTTGATGAACAGGAAACGGAAACAGAGACTGAAGTAGTAGAAATACAGCTAACAGATGAACAGGTAAATACGCAGGAAGAAACAAATAACGATAATGGCCAGGAAGATGTAAACTCTGACAATCCTTCTGAAGCCCCTGAAAATCAATAATTAAATAAAATTTGTATGAAAAAAATCTTTTTATCGGTTGTTTTTGCAGGTTTTGGTCTACTAGCTTTTAGCCAGGATTATTCCAAAGTGGCCCTGCTGAACCAAACCAAAAAATATGAAGATGCCAAAAAAGAGGTAGATGCATTGGCCACCAACAAAAAATCTGCGGACAAAGCGGAAACTTTTTATTGGATATCAACAGTTTACGGTTCGTTATATGCAGACAATGCTTTAAGCTCCAAATATCCTGAAGCATTGGATGTATCATATAAAGCGTATGCGAAATACAAAGAGCTGGAACCTGATTTGAAAATAATGAAGCAATACGGCGCTTCTCCGGTTGCGTCATTATATGCAAAATCATTCGACAACGGTAAAACGTTTTTCCAGGGAAGCAAATGGGATTCAGCATTCAAATATTTTAAAGTTGCTGAAGAAATGGGCGATTTTATCAATAAAAATGGATTCAGCGCAAACAAATCAGCGATCGATACTTTCACCGTTCTTTATACCGGTTATGCTGCACAGAACGCCGGTAAAATGGGTGATGCAGTTGGTTACTATGAAAAACTTGCAGCGCTGAAAATTGGTGGCAAGGATTTTATGGATATGTATCGTTACATGCTTGATTATTATTCTAATAACAAACAGACTGATAAATTCACTGCTACCCTTGCTCAGGCAAAAGAATTGTATCCTGACCAGGCCGCTGTATGGAACCAGGTAGAAATGGGTAATATGAGTAGCTCATCCTCACTCACCCAGATCATGGACAAATACAAAAAAGAAAGTGGTGAAGGCAAATTGACCACTGCGGATCAATATTTAGGTTATGCGGATATGTTGGCGACAACAGATAAAGAACAATTAAAATCGCTAGATTCCGCACAACAGATTGAAATTAAACAACTTGCAGCAGATGCATTCTCTAAAGCCTTTGAAAAAGATGCGAATGGTGTGTATGCCTACAACGCAGGTGTAATGTACTATAGCCAGTTTAACACGCTTGACGAGAAATTCTATGATTATAAAGGTGAAGGCGCTGATCTGAAAGCAAAAAGAGATGCAATTCTGGCTCAGCAAGTTCCTTTGGCTGACAAGTCAATTGAGTGGCTGGAAAAATCTTACGAGATCTTAAAAGCAAAAACTGAAAGATCTAAAACTGAAGCAACCTGTTTGAACAGATCAGTTGACAATCTTGCAAACCTTTATGGCTGGAAAAGAGACAGAGCAAGAGGTCGCGATGTAAAAGCTTACGATCAATATGATGCTAAGTTCACTAAATTCGACGCCGAGCACGACAAATACAAACAATAATTAAAGCTCAAATAACTTTAAAGACGGCTGTTTCGCAAGAGGCAGCCGTTTTGGCTTTGAGCTGTCAGCTATTAGCTATCAGCCATTAGCGGTTGGGTGTCAGGTATCAGGTATCAGGTTTGAGGCATAAAGCATAAGGTTTCAGTGATGAGGGCACTGTCTGAATTCGCGGATCGTTTTAAAGAGCATAATACAACTCTAAAAATTCCAGCAAATCCATTAATCGTTCAAATCCCGGTCCCGACAAAATCTCCATACTGGCTGGTGTTAACACCCTGCCTCGAAATAAATATTCAACCCCAATCCATCATAGTCTTCTTTAAATTAACAATCCTGTTAATCCCCTAATCCATCTAATCCTGGTCAAGAATCGTAAAATCTTAGTCAGAATTGGGATTTCCATATCACGGTGAATGTTTAACTTGCGGCCTATTTCATTTTTTAAAATACTACATATGAATTTTGGATATTTTCACTATCCCTTACCCGCAAATGAGCCCGTTCTGCAATATGGTCCCGGCTCCCAGGAAAAGATCGTGCTGAAAAAGACACTGGCAGAATTGAAGAAAAAAGCGATCGATATCCCAATGTATATTGGTGGTAAGGCGGTGAAAACCGGCAATAAAGTTGCCATCCATCCACCTCACGAAACTTCACACACACTGGGGTATTTTCATAAAGGTGATGAAAAACATGTGAAGCAGGCCATCGATTCAGCGCTGAAAGCAAAAGAAGCATGGGCAAATATGCCCTGGGAAGAGCGTGCACACATCTTCCTGAAAGCTGCAGATCTGATCGCTACGAAATACCGCAGCTTTATGAACGGCACCACCATGTTGGGCCAAAGCAAAAATGCTTACCAGGCAGAAATCGACAGCGCTTGCGAGCTCATCGACTTCCTTCGTTTTAATGTACACTTCTTAACTGAAATATATAAGCAACAGCCGATCTCTTCTCCAGGCATTCATAACCGTACTGAATGGAGACCTTTAGAAGGATTTGTGCTGGCTGTCACTCCGTTTAACTTCACGGCGATCGGAGGCAACCTTCCTACAAGTGCAGCAATGTGCGGCAACGTAGTAGTGTGGAAGCCAGCTGAAACTCAGGTGTACAGTGCGCAGATGTTCATGCGCATTTTGAAAGAAGCCGGTCTGCCAGACGGTGTAATCAACCTGATCTATGTAGACGGTCCGGTTTTAGGAAAAGTATGCTTCACACATCCTGATTTTGCGGGCGTACACTTTACAGGTTCTACGGGTGTTTTCAACCAAATGTGGAAGACAATTGGTGAAAACATTCCTAAGTACAAAACATATCCGCGCATTGTGGGTGAAACCGGTGGTAAAGATTTTGTGATGGTTCACAGAAGTGCAGATGTTGAGGCAACAGTTACAGCATTGGCGCGCGGTGCATTTGAGTTCCAGGGACAAAAATGTTCTGCAGCTTCAAGAGCTTACCTTCCTTCAAATATTGCTGAGGAAATCAAAACCAAATTGGTTGCTGCTGTAAAATCCATGAAAATGGGTACGGTAGAAGACTTTAGCAACTTCATCAATGCGGTTATTGATGAGAGAAGTTTCAAAAAGATCTCCGGATATATTGAAACTGCTAAAAAAGATAAAAAAGCAAGCATCCTTGTTGGTGGCAATTACAATAAATCAGAAGGCTACTTTATTGAGCCTACTGTAATTGAAGCAAAAGATGCTAAGTATGTAACCATGTGCGAAGAGATTTTCGGACCTGTATTGACTATTTATGTATATGATGCAGATAAGTTTGAAGAAACTTTGGAACTGGTAAATACAACGTCTCCATATGCATTGACCGGCTCTATCATTGCGCAGGACAGAGATGCAGTTGTGCTGGCTACTAATCATCTTCGCAACGCCGCTGGTAATTTTTACATCAATGACAAGCCAACCGGCGCTGTTGTTGGTCAGCAGCCATTTGGCGGCGCAAGAGCAAGCGGAACAAATGACAAGGCCGGTAGCATGATCAACCTGTATCGTTGGTTGAGTGCAAGAACTGTTAAGGAGACATTCAATCCTCCAACAGATTACCGTTATACTTTCTTAAACGAAGCATAAAATTGAAACAGCAGAAAGTCATCAGCAGATAATTTCGTTTGTTTGCTGATGGCTCAAAGCTGATAGCCGAAAGCTCAAAATATGATTAACAACCTTAAGAATTTTCTGAACGAAGAACAAGATCCTAAAGCCGTAGAAAAAGTAGCTGATAAGTTGAACAGTATGATGATGACTGACGAAACGGTTACTTATATCGCTGTTCAGAAAAAGCCCGCAATAACTATTGCTCCGGAATGTATAGCCCTTACCAACAAACGGATCATCTTCTTCCGCTCAAAAAATATGGGTCTTTCAACAGAATATGAAGACATCATCTGGAAAGACGTTTTAGATTCCCATCTTAAAGAAAACATCTGGGGTGCCGAATTCAAAGTGCAGACTGTTAAAGGAACAGAGCACATGATTGATTTTCTTCCCAAAGCGCAGGCTCGCAAATTGCTTGCTGTGGTGCAGGAACAGGAGGAAGTGCAAAAAGAAGTGCGTCGCCAGCTGGATCTGGAAGATAAAAGAGCTTCCGCTAACAGACTTGTTGTATCAGCGTCTTCCACCAATCAATCAACCGAAACATCAGACGACAAGCAAAAACATGCCGATCCTGTAGAGACACTGCAGAAATTGAAAACATTATTAGACAACGGCCTGATCCTCCAGGAAGAATATGATGCCAAGAAGGCCGAGGTGTTGGCGAGGATGTAGTTGGTAATGAACGGTGAATAGTCAATAGTGAAATTTGCATCAGTGAAACTGTTGCATTCAGCCAACCTAACCAAAGTCAACGTACTTCGTACTTAGTTATAACTATTTCCGCATTTTCAATTGTCCCCTGTCAATTATCAATTAATTTCGCTGTTGCTACAGGCCCGAACTATCGTTTCGCGCAAGCGGAAAGGAAAGTCTGGACAGCACAGAGCAACTCACCGGTGAAGAGCCGGGAGGCGTGTAAGCGCCTACAGAAAGTGCCACAGAAAATAACCGTCCCGGTTTCGGGATAAGGGTGAAAATGTGAGGTAAGAGCTCACGATAGGGCAGGGCAACTTGCCTTATGGGTAAACCTTGAGTGCTGTAATGCCATGTATAGGTCCGCTGAGAACTGCTCGTTCAAGGGCCAGGGTAGGCAGCAGGAGGTAAGCAGTAATGCTTATCCCAGATAAATGATAGTTTAGAAACAGAATCCGGCTTACGAGGCTTGTAGCTATTTTAATTGAAAATGGAGAGTTGAAAATTGACAATGACTTACATTAATTTATACCCGAAAGGGTATATTTTTTGAGTATTTGATTATTTATACCCGATTGGGTATAAATTAATGGAAATTACTTACATTTATACCCGAAAAGGTATAATATGACGCTGTCAACCTTTCTTAAAAATAAAAGAAAGCAATACAAGCTAACCCAGGAAGATCTGGCGCTTAAAGCCGGGGTGGGGTTAAGATTTATCCGTGAGATGGAGCAAGGGAAAAGCTCATTGCGCATGGATAAAGTCAACCAGGTACTTTCTCTTTTTGGGGCGGAACTTGGCGTTGAACTGAAATTAAAGAAACCTGATCTTAATAACGATTAATTCGCGTTATGGCAAAAACAGGCAAAGTCTTTTATGGAGATGTGTTCGCGGGGCTGATCGCTGAAACCGATGAAGGCTATGAGTTTTATTATGACGATGCTTATCTGAAGACGGATCATGCAAAACCTGTTAGCTTAACGCTTCCGCTCAGAAACAGCCCCTATAAATCGAAGGTGCTTTTCGCCTTTTTCGATGGGCTGATTCCTGAAGGTTGGCTACTGGATCTTGCTGTTGAACATTGGAAAGTAAGGCCTGACGATCGATTTGAATTGTTATTGCTGGCGTGCAGAGATACTATAGGTGCAGTAACTGTATTTCCCGAAAATGAATAATTATGAACATGTCCAATTGCTGGTTTTGCTATAAAGATGCCGGAGACAAGGAATATCACGAGAGGTGTTCCAAGAAGTTTTTTGGGACAGTGCAAGCGCCGGAATTAGAATTAACATCAGGACTGTTAAAAAAACTGGCTGAAAAAACAATCAATCAAAGAATTGCCATAACAGGAGTTCAACCAAAGCTTTCGGTCAGTCTTCAAAAGAACAAAGAGCAGAACAGGCTTACAATTGTCGGTTTATGGGGTGAGTATATTTTAAAACCACAACACGATAATTATCCAATAATGCCGGAAACGGAGGACCTTACTATGCATATAGCTGAGTTATTTAAAATACCGGTTTGTGAACATGCTTTGTTGAGAACCACCGATAATCATTTAGTATATATAGCTAAGCGTTTTGACCGGACAAAAAAACAAAAAATACATGTAGAAGATCTCTGCCAGCTTTCAGGATTTCTCACCGAAAACAAATACAAAGGCTCCTACGAAAAAACAGGCAAGGTTATTTTACAATACTGTACCGATGCGGGTTTGGCTGCACTTACCTATTTTGAGCTCGTTCTTTTTAGTTACTTATCCGGCAATAATGATATGCATTTGAAAAACTTTTCAATCGTGCATTTGGAAGATAGTATTGCCTTGAGTCCCGCTTATGATCTGTTGAATGTAAACCTTGTCAATCCGAAAGATGAGGATGACTTAGGACTCACTTTGAATGGTAAAAAAAGAAAGATAAAGTTGTCGGATTTCGAACAACTCCGAATTGCGCTCGGTATTGGAGAAAAAGTTTTTCAAAACACAGTAAAAAAGTTCAAATCAAAAAATCCGCAGGTGCATGATCTTATAATGTCTTCGTTTTTGCCAGATGAAATGAAAACAAGATATTGGGAGATCTGGCTGTCAAAGCAAACTATATTAGGTTGACTGCCGTTGTTGGTATGAGGCGCAGCCATATGCTAAGCTTACCAACAACAAATCGGCGTGTTGGATCAGGATTTGTTATCCTCACCTATACTTTTTCATCACACCTTTCAATACCTCCAACATTTGCAACTGTTCTGTCTCATGACCATGCAGCGCTTCGATGTTGACATAAGGCAGTTGATTTTTGTTGCTATAAATTGACAGAGATCCGTCATCATTAGTTTTGTGAAACAACTCCCAGGCTACATTCATCTTTTTCGACTTCAGGTATTTATAGATTTTCTTTCTTGTCGTCAGGAAAAAATCATCAATGTTAATTGAGCTGTTTACATTCACCCTATAACCCTTTTTATCTACATAATTGAGTATACTTAATGGCGCCCCCTCTGTGTTGTTGTGCAGTGCAACCACCAGCCTGGCCTTTCTGAGCTTTTTAATAATTGCATTTGCGAAACCCTTCAGCTTTTTTGCTGCAACCCGGTCATAATTGTCAAAATATTTCAACGTCGCTTTTCGGCCTTTGGGCGTGAAGATGCGGTTTGGATCAAACCGGTAAAGCTTTCCCTTCCTGGTAAAAACGATCAGTCGTTCGCCATGCTGATGGAGTCTTATTAAGGTTCCGTTGTTGTTGGAAAGAAAGGTTCTGCATGCCTGCACGCTGGTTGATTCATCTTCGTGAAGATTCAAAAATACAACCCCACGCCGGGCGCCTTTATGCAGTTCTGTAATAATGCAGACAGTGGAATCTCCGATTTTATACCGCAAAGTATCCTGTGCGCTTAGCCTGATACTTATGCATATGCCTATCAAAATCAGGAAGTTCCTCATATTTTAAAGATAAGTCCGTCAGCAATTCTCTTAATAAAAAATTTGGTCAGTATTGTGTAAGCATTATTTTTGCACTCACAATTTAAAAAATGATCAATCAGTTGCACATACATCATCACCATCATTTCTTACCGTAGGTAAGCCGGTGTTGTTATGTGCAAGTAACATATACTTTAAAAATAGGCTTACCTCGTGGTAGGCCTTTTTTTATGTCCGTTACTGAGCATTTGATCTTATAAAAAGCAATAGCACTATCAATCATACAAAATGAGCACAACTAACGCAAACAACCAATCAGCCAACAACGGTATTTTAAAGATTGCCATTCAAAAATCAGGAAGGTTACATGATGACTCCATGAAGCTGCTTAAAGAATGCGGCATTGACGTAAGCAATGGCGTTAACAAGCTGAAGAGTGAAGCAAGTAATTTTCCATTGGAAGTATTTTTTCTTAGAGACGACGATATTCCGCAGTATGTAGAAGATGCAGTGGCTGATATTGGCATTGTTGGCGAAAATGTGGTGTATGAAAAAAAGAAAAAAGTGGATGTGGTTGAAAAGCTGGGCTTTGGCAAATGCAGACTTTCA
Organism: Chitinophagaceae bacterium DXS; assembly: GCA_030345135.1. Lineage (GTDB taxonomy): Bacteria > Bacteroidota > Bacteroidia > Chitinophagales > Chitinophagaceae > Danxiaibacter > Danxiaibacter flavus. Next base: position 2,887,549 of record CP128386.1, on the reverse strand, counting down.
ATCGCAGTACAGAAAGGTGATGTTTATAATGATGTTTCTTTTTTGGAAGGAAAACGAATAGCAACAAGCTATCCGGTAATCGTGAAAGATTTCCTCAATGAAAAAGGCATTAATGCTGAGATCCATGAAATTAGTGGAAGTGTTGAAATAGCACCAGGCATTGGATTAGCACAAGCGATCTGTGACCTGGTGAGCAGCGGTTCTACATTATTTATGAATGGACTGACCGAGGTTGAAACCATTTTACAGTCCCAGGCGATACTTATCAAAAACACACAACTATCAGCGGAACAGCAAGCCATCCTTAATAAATTATTATTCCGCATACAAGCTGTTAAAAAAGCCAAGAACAATAAATATGTTCTATTAAACGCACCAAACGATCAGCTTGAACAAATTATCTCTCTACTCCCCGGTATGAAAAGTCCTACTGTATTACCACTTGCAGAAAAGGGCTGGAGCAGTGTGCACAGCGTGATCAGTGAAAGCACTTTCTGGGATATTATTGAAAAACTGAAGGCGGCCGGCGCACAGGGTATCTTGGTTGTGCCCATCGAAAAAATGATTGTATAAAAGTAAAAAGCTTTACATACCATGAACGTTCAAGTACGTCCACAACGTGACCAATGGACCGGCCTGTTACAAAGACCGGAACTGGATAATACAAAACTGGAAGCATCAGTTAAAAAGATCCTGCAGGATGTGAAAGAAAAGGGTGATGAAGCGATTTTCCATTATACACAACAATTTGACGGGATTGCTATAAATAGGTTACAAGCATCTCAGCAGGAAATTAATGAAGCAATATCAACACTTCCTGATGATTTAAAAAATGCCATTCAATTAGCTGCCAATAACATTACTGCTTTCCACAAAAAACAACTTTCAGTTCCGGAAGTAATTGAAACTATGCCGGGGGTTTTATGCTGGCGCAAAAGCATCGGCATTGAAAAAGTAGGACTGTATATTCCCGGAGGCTCCGCTCCGTTGTTTTCTACTATTTTAATGCTTGCCATTCCAGCTAAACTGGCCGGTTGCAAAGAAATCATTTTATGTTCTCCTCCCGGAAAAGATGGCAAGCTTCACCCTGCCATTTTGTATGCAGCACAACTAACAGGCATTACAAAAGTGTTCAAAACAGGCGGCGTACAGGCGATAGCTGCCATGGCTTTCGGTACGGCTTCAATTCCTAAGACATATAAAATTTTCGGTCCTGGTAACCAGTATGTAACCTGCGCAAAACAACTGGTTCAGCAATATGGTGTTGCGATTGACATGCCCGCAGGCCCGAGTGAAGTATGTGTAATTGCGGATGACAGTTGTGTTCCCGCATTTGTGGCTGCAGATCTGTTGTCACAAGCCGAACATGGCCCGGATAGCCAGGTGTTACTGGTAAGCCCATCTGAAGAAGTTGTAAAAAATGTGCAGCAGGAACTAAAAAAACAGTTAGCTGTTCTACCCAGAAAAGAGCTTGCCGAAAAAGCATTGCAAAACAGCAAAGCCATTATTGCAAAAGATATGCAGGAAGCTGTTGAACTGGTAAATACGTACGCTGCAGAGCACTTAATTCTAAGCTGTGAAAATGACGAAGCAATCGCTGAGCTTATAATGAATGCTGGTTCTATCTTTCTTGGAAATTACTCACCGGAAAGTGTCGGTGATTATGCCAGCGGTACCAATCACACATTGCCAACAAATGGTTACGCGAGAATGTACAGTGGTGTTAGCGTAGATAGCTTTGTGAAAAAAGTTACTTACCAGAAGTTAACCAAAGAAGGTCTGCATCAAATAGGTAAAGCTGTTGAACTAATGGCAGAAGCCGAAGGACTGGAAGCACACAAGAATGCGGTGACGATAAGGATGAAGTAGCTCTGAGGTATTAGGTTTCAGGTATGAGGCATAAGCTGAAAGAATATATAGGGATGTCGCACCTTTCACTATTCACTATTGACTATTCACATTAAAAGCAATATCATGTTCGACATAAATAAACTCACAAGAGATAACATCAAAAAACTAACTCCCTACTCTTCCGCAAGGGATGAATTCAGCGGGGAAGCAAGTGTATTTTTGGATGCCAATGAAAACAGCCTTGGCTCGCCATTACCTAAATGGTACAACCGCTATCCTGATCCACACCAGCAGAAAGTTAAAGAGGCGCTTAGCAAAGTAAAAGGAATTGCTACTGAACATATCTTCCTTGGTAATGGAAGCGATGAATGCATTGACCTGTTGTTCCGCAGTTTTTGTAATCCCGGAAAAGATAATGTGATTATTTGTCCGCCAACATACGGCATGTATGAAGTGAGTGCGAACATTAATGACGTCCAGATAAAGAAAGCTCCCTTGCTGGATACTTTTCAACTGGATCTGATTCATCTTGAAAATCTTGCAGATGAAAACACTAAGATCATCTGGATCTGTTCACCCAATAACCCTACGGGTAACTCATTGAACAGGGAAGATATTTTAACCGTCCTGAATAATTTTAACGGACTGGTGGTTATTGATGAAGCCTATATCAACTTCGCACGCCAGCGTTCATTTATTCAGGATCTGGCAGATTATCCGAATCTTGTTGTAATGCAAACATTCAGCAAAGCATGGGGACTCGCAGCACTCAGATTGGGTATGGCTTTTGCATCAAAAGAAATTATTGACATATTGAACAAGGTTAAACCTCCTTACAATATCAACCAGGTAACGCAGGAACTGGCATTGAAAGCTTTGGAAGAAGTAGGGCAGGTGAATGACATGATCAATGAGCTTGTAGCCATGCGTGAAGCCTTACGCGAAGTATTCGGAAGAATGCCAACAGTTGAAACCGTGTATCCTTCAGATGCCAATTTCATGCTCGTCAAAATCAAGGACGCAAGAAAAGTGTATGAATTTCTGTTGACAAAAGGCATTGTGGTTAGAGATCGCAGCAATGTAAAACTGTGTGAAGATTGTTTGCGTATCACTGTAGGTACCGAGCAGGAAAACACGGTATTGGTCGATGCACTGGCAGAATGGTTTGAACTGGCAGCAAGCGTGGAAATGAAAAGGTAGACTAATTGACAATTGAAAAGGGATAATTGACAATGTCGTTTAGCTGAGAGTTGATAATATCAAGCGCTTATAAAGTATTACGATCAGTTCAATATTCGGGAGACCTTCTGTCGTCGAGGTGACGATGTGGGTGCAGACTTTCAAATTATTATATACTCGTTATTATTGCTGCTGACGATTACTTTTTCTGATAAGCCAGGATCGTCATGTCGACGATAGGAGACATCTCCCAAAATTGAAGATGCCTGCTTAACCAAACGACATTGAGTTGATAAATGACCATGCCGAATAGTTTTCTTATTACTCAGGAATAAATTAGTATGAGACAACAGCTGAAAACTGATTGCTAATAGCTGATAGCTGGCGAGCTTTTTTTGCGGCCGATACATTTTGATTTAATTTTAAGCCATGCTAAAACCATTTATGATGAAAAATATCAAGATGAAATCAAATTGGCTTTTTATTGCCCTGCTAGCTATAACGACCACTTATGCACGCGCCGGTAAAGATTCTACCGCTACTTCAGCTCCCGCTGCAGAAGTTAAAGCCGATGCAAACAACGCGGGATTAAAACTTCCTGCCGGTTTCGGTGCATTGAAAGTTGCCGACAGCGTTAATGGAGCAAGACATATTGTTGTTACAGAAAAAGGAGACATCTATGTAAAAACCTCCGGCACAAAAAATGGTGGTGGCATTTTTGTTTTGCATGTTGGCGATAATGGCAAGCTTCAAAGCAAAGAAGGCTTTGGCAATTACGGCGGTACAGGCATTGCTATTAAAAATGGCTACCTATATGCTTCTTCTAATACCGAAGTGTTTCGATATAAACTTGATGCTGACGGAAAAGTTGCTGATCCAGAAAATCCTGAAAAAATAATTACCGGTTTATTGGATCGTCACCAGCATGAATCAAAATCTATAGCACTGGATAACGATGGTAACATTTATGTAAACATCGGAGCTTATTCCAACTCTTGCCAGGAAAAAGACAGGACAAATGGTTCAATGGGCATGAAGCCTTGTCCGATACTTGATTCTGCAGCGGGTATCTGGCAGTTTAAAGCCGACAAGCCTAATCAGACATATGGAGACGGTGCTCGGTACGCAACAGGATTACGTAACGTGGTTGGTCTTGACTGGAACACAACAACCAATAGCTTATTTGTTATGCAACATGGCCGCGATGGCTTGCATGATTTGTTTGGTCAATATTTTGATGCTAAACAAAGTGCCGAGCTTCCGGCTGAATGTATGTACCAGGTAAAAAAGGGTGACAATGCTGGTTGGCCCTATATCTATTACGATCAGATCCAACAGAAAAAAATACTGGCACCAGAATACGGCGGGGACGGAAAAAAAACAGGCGGTGAAGATGCTATTGATCCGGTTGTTGCATTTCCTGGCCACTTAGCACCTAATGGACTGCTGTTTTATACAGGCAATATGTTCCCTGCAAAATATAAGAACGGTGCGTTCATCGCGTTCCATGGTTCATGGAACCGCGCACCGGAACCTCAGAAAGGATATTTGGTAGCGTTTGTTCCGTTTAAAGATGGCAAGCCAAGTGGCAAATGGGAAATTTTTGCAGACGATTTTGCCGGCGGTCCGGAATTTATTTCTCCTGCAAAAGCAAAACATCGTCCTTGCGGACTAGCTCAGGGCCCTGATGGTTCACTTTACATCAGTGATGATAAAGGCGGTTCTATTTACAGGATTGTCTATAAAGGAAAATAGAAGACGATCGCTGATGTAGGATTTAAGGATCGCTGATCTGCTTTAAAGCGGTCCTTTTCATTGAATCGATCCAACATCAGTTTTGAAATTAAACAATTGAAAGCGCTGAAGGCTCATAGCTGACAACGCATAGCTTTTACAAATTAACAATAGCTGAAGGCTGATAGCTGACAGCTCATAGCTCACAACACATGAATAAGAAATTGTTATTAGCAGCTGCCGGTATGTTCACCGTAGCCGGTTTATTTGCTCAGAAAACAACCGCAAAAAAGGCTGCGCCTAAGGGTAAAGAAATATATACACAGTATTGTCTTAGCTGTCACCAGCCTGACGGAGATGGCGTTCCCAATTTAAATCCACCGCTGATCAATACTTCATACGTTTTAGGAGATAAGACGAAATTAATAACATGGGTTTTGAAGGGAACAACTGAAAAGGTGGAGATAGACGGGCAGACTTACTCCAACAACATGCCTCCTCAGAATTTTTTAACTGATGAACAACTGGCAAGCGTATTAACTTACATTCGCAGTAATTTTGGCAACAAAGCTTCCGCAATTTCAGCGGCTGATGTTAAGGCCGTGCGGGCAACAGTAAAGTAATTTTCACTCATAAACCAAGGATAAACCAAGGCCATGTCGATTACAGCGTCAACTGAACAAGTAAAAGGAAAAAGGATATTATTTATAGACAGAGATGGAACGCTTATTAAAGAGGCCCCTCCAACTTACCAGATTGATAGCTGGGAAAAACTGGAATTTTATCCGGAAGTATTTATTTACATGTCAAAAATTGCGGCAGAACTGGATTATGAACTGGTGATGGTAAGCAACCAGGATGGCTTAGGCACTGACAGTTTTCCCGAAAATACGTTTTGGCCAATTCAAAACTTCATCGCTAAAAGTTTTGAGAATGAAGGAGTGCATTTTACCGCATCTTATTTTGACAGAACATTTGCGAAGGACAATGCGCCAACCCGCAAACCAAATACCGGCATGCTTACCGGCTACATGAGCAACGCCATGTATGATTTGGAGCATTCTTTTGTAATTGGTGACAGGATAACAGACGTACAACTGGCTAAAAACCTTGGCTGTAAGGCTATCTGGCTAAAGGTAGATGAATCGCTCGGCGCCGAAGAAATAAAGAATAACGCGGAAATTTTGTCTCCCGTAATCGCGCTGGAAACAAAAAACTGGAAAGATATTTATGAGTTTTTGAAACTCGGCATGCGCAAAGTCACCCACGAACGCAACACAAACGAAACACAGATCCAGATCTCGCTTAACCTTGATGGAAGCGGCAAAGCTGATATTCATACAGGGCTTGGCTTTTTTGACCACATGCTGGAGCAGATTGCCCGCCACGGCAAAATGGACCTGGCTATTACCACAAAAGGTGACCTTCACATTGACGAGCATCATACGATCGAAGATACAGGCCTTGCACTGGGTGAAGCATTTGCCAGGGGGCTCGCAGATAAAAGAGGCATGGAACGCTATGGCTTTGCGCTGCCAATGGATGAAGCCGATGCAAAAGTGTTGATTGATTTTGGAGGAAGAAACTGGCTGGTTTGGAAAACGGAGTTCAAACGTGAAAAGATCGGTGAAATGCCAACAGAAATGTTCCATCACTTTTTCAAATCCTTCAGTGATGCGGCTAAGTGCAACCTCAATATCGAATGCCACGGTGAAAATGAGCATCATAAGATTGAAGCCATTTTCAAGGCATTTGCAAAAGCGATAAAAATGGCGGTGAAAAGAGACCCGCTGAGCAATTATTTGCCAAGCACGAAAGGAGTGCTTTAGAATGTACGATGTTAGATGCCCGCCCGTACCGACGGCACGTTCGGGCGGGTACGATGTTTTAGAGACCGCGGCATTCCAGACTTACCAGATTAAAGTAACAGGGAATTAGGTACGATTTACGATGTTTTAAGCTTCGTAAATCGTGCTTAATCCCTATTTTTGGAGCAGTTGCTTAGCTATTAAACTATTGTACTGCTTCCGTATGACGCCAAAACTGATCAGGAAAAAACTGCACCGCGCGCTTCTGCTTATTTTATGCATCTGTGCAGCATTTGTTTCACACGGTCAGCAAAACGATTATCCATTCTCACAACTCAGTGTCTTTGATGGTTTATCTCAAAACCAGGTTAATTGTACTTATAAGGATCCCAGGGGATTTCTTTGGTTTGGAACGTTGTCAGGCTTAAGTCGCTATGATGGCTATACCTTCAAAATTTTTCGTCATAACTCACAGGATTCGTTATCACTTATCGACGATTATATTCTCAGGATTACCGAAGCGCCGGCAAACCGGATGTTTATTCTCACGCGCAACGGTTACAGTATTTACGATCCTGCCAAAGAACAATTTCTGAATGGAAGTTCTTTTTTGCAGTCGCTGGGACTTCCTGCATACAACCTGACGACAATAATTAAAACCAATGGGGATTTTTGGTTTGTCTACGCGAATGATGGCGTGTTTCGTTACAGCGCCGGCAAAATATCAAAAGTTACACACATCGACAGCGATGCGTTTTCACCAGATGCAAGCCCAATAACGGATGCGCAAAAAGACAGCCACGGAAATATTGTGCTCATTCATACCAATGGCTTATTGGAAAAGCTGGATAATCATTCACTTCGCATAAGTTTTCGGACAACTGCCCTCAGCAAATTTGTCGGTACAAAAACCTACACATACAATCTATTTGTCGACAATAAAGATGATGCGTGGTTGTACATACCAACCAGTGCGCTGGGTGTTTTTTATTATCCTGTTTTTGCAGCGGAAGCCAGGCAGCTTACAAAAGAAAACGGCCTGCTCAACAATAATATCATCAGCTCAGTTATACAGGACAATAATGGAAAAATCTGGATAGGTACGGATCATGGCGGGGTTAACATCATCAACAAAAACAATTTTCAGCTAACGGTTCTTACTTCAAAAGAAGAGAACAATAAAACGCTTGCGGAAAACAGCATTTATTCATTATACAAAGATGATCTTGGTATTATATGGGTGGGCACCTACAAAAAAGGCATCAGCTATTATACAGAAAACAAAGCAAAGTTTGCGCTGTATAAGCATAATCCGTATGATGCTGCCAGTTTGCCTTTTGATGATGTCAACAGGTTTGCTGAAGATAGCAATGGGAATCTTTGGATTGGCACTAACGGTGGTGGCTTAATATACTTTAACCGTAAAAACAATACCTATACAAGATACAGGCATCAGCCCAATAACAAGAATTCTATTGGCAATGATATAATCGTAAGCCTTTGGATTGACCATAAACAACGAGTGTGGATCGGATCTTACTACGGCGGACTCGATTGCTTTGATGGCAATAAGTTCATTCACTACAAGCATAACGAAAAGGATTCAACGACTATTGCAGACGATAGGATATGGGACATTTTTGAAGATAGCTCAAATACACTTTGGATCGGCACGTTGGGGAATGGGTTTGACAAATTCGACGAATCAAAAAAAGTTTTTTATCACCATAAAGCGGTTTTGGCTGGTTCCAATTTTGTGTCGTCAATTACGGAAGATGGTGCCGGAAATATTTGGGTGGGCACAGCATATGGTGTTGATGTGCTCGATAAAAAAACAGGAAAAATTGCCCATTATTCCAGTGCTGCTAACAAACTGAGTAACGACAATGTTACTTTCGTTAGAAAGGATCTCAAAGGGAATATGTGGGTTGGTACCAGAGATGGGTTGAATGTGTTTAACCCTTCAAAACAAACCTTTCAATCTTTCACAACTAAAGATGGTTTACCGGATAACAATGTACTTACACTTTTGCAGGACAGCACGCATAATTTTTGGGTCAGCACACCAACCGGTATCTCTAAAATAGCCGCAACTGAAAAGAACGGCTTATTTACACTTGTCTGTAAGAATTACGATGAAAAAGACGGTCTGCAATCACGCATCTTCAATAATAATGCAGCTTTTAAAACAAGGGAAGAGGAACTGATGTTTGGTGGCCCTAATGGTTTTAACATTATTCAGCCGGCAAGTATTTCGCGTAATACAAATAAGCCTTCCATCGTACTCACCGGGTTTCAGTTGTTTAATGAGAGCGTACGTGTTGGAGAAAAATTCAATAAGCACATCATACTATCCAACGCAATAGCTGAGACAAATGAAATAGAATTGAAGTACAATGAAAATGTATTCTCTATCGACTTTGCCGCATTGAGTTATGTCAATGCAGATAAAAATACTTACGCATATAAACTGGATGGTTTTAACAGCGAGTGGCTGACGACTGATGGAAAAACAAGAAGGGCGACGTATACCAATCTTGATCCCGGTGAATATACATTCCAGGTAAAAGCTGCAAATGATGACGGCGTCTGGAACGACCAGGGCTTAAAACTCAAGATAAAAATATTGCCGCCTTTCTGGAAAACACCGCTGGCATACCTGCTTTACTTTATTATAGCAGTGACCATTTTCTGGTTCGCGCGCAGACTCGATATGCAACGCGCCAAAATGCGTTTTGAGCTTCAGCAACAGAAAAAAGAAGCGCAACGTTTGCATGAACTGGATATGATGAAGATAAAATTCTTCACAAATGTGAGTCATGAGTTCAGAACACCGCTTTCACTGATCTTAACGCCGCTGGAAAAAATCATCAATCAGTCAAGCAGTGATGATCAGCGGAAACAATTTCAGCTCATTCATAGAAATGCGCGAAGGGTGTTGAACCTGGTAAATCAACTGCTTGATTTTAGAAAGATGGAGGTTCACGAATTGAAGCTTCATGCCACAAAAGGTGATCTTGCGAAATTCATCCGAGAGGTATCATATTCTTTTACAGATCTCGCCGAAAATAAAAATATCCAGTTCAGCTATACATCTAACTGCAATCACTTAAATACATCTTTCGATCATGATAAGATCGAACGGATATTGTTTAACCTGCTTTCCAATGCTTTCAAGTTTACTCCTGAAAGAGGAAAAGTACAGGTTGAGGTAAATGTGAATCATACTGGGAAAGAAGCTTTGGCTGAGATTAAAATAAGTGATACGGGAATTGGCATTGCGCCTGAGAAGCAAGAAAAGATCTTCGAACGATTCTTTCAGAATGAAATTCCGGGCACCATGGTCAACCAGGGAAGCGGAATTGGTTTGTCCATCACAAAAGAATTTGTGCGGCTCCACAACGGCTACATCAGTGTGCAAAGCGAGCCGGATAAGGGAAGTCGCTTCACTGTTTTTCTTCCGTTTGGTGTTGAACATACTGTTGAAAATCTTTTACCATATCAGCCAGCTGTTTTGCCACAACCTGAGCCAACAGTTACAGTGAATGAAACGGCTGTGAATCAACCTGTCGCAGCCGCCAGTCACAATAAACCGGTTATCCTTTTGGTAGAAGACAATGAAGATTTCAGGTTTTATCTGAAAGATAACCTGAAAGAGTTCTATCACATTGTAGAAGCTGAAAACGGCCGCATTGGCTGGCAAAGAACTTTATCTGCGCATCCTGCAATTGTAGTAAGTGATGTAAGTATGCCTGAAATGGACGGGATCGAACTGTGCAAGAAAATAAAGCAAGACGCCAGAACAAGACATATTCCAGTGATGCTGCTTACGGCGTTGATAGGCGAGGAGCAGCAATTGAAAGGGCTGCAGACTGGCGCGACGGATTATATCACTAAGCCCTTCAGTTTTGAAATCCTTGTTTCCAGGATCAGGAATATCCTACATGAGCAGGAAGCCCTGAAACGTACCTATTCAAAACAGGTAGAGGCAAAGACCAGCGAAATCAAAGTCGGCTCGCCGGATGAAAGATTCATACAACAGGCACTGCAAATTGTAGAACAGAATTTATCCAATGCATCATTTTCTGTGGAAGAGCTAAGTCGCGGGTTATGCATGAGCAGGGTAGCGGTCTATAAGAAGATCTTTTCGCTGACGGGTAAAGCACCTATTGAGTTCATCCGTTCGGTTCGATTACAGCGTGCGGCACAATTACTGGAAAAAACAGAAATGAATATTGCGGAAGTGGCTTATGAAGTGGGTTTCAACAATCCCAAATATTTTACCAAATATTTCAAGGCCTTTTTTGGGCAGGTGCCATCGGTTTATGTTGCAGAAAAAAGAAAACAGGCTGGATCGAACGTAAAATCACAACCGGAGTAGGCTATTTCTTGTGGATCTTCCGGAGTTTTTTCGCTTTGTGAATAGAATCCACTTTCGCTTTAGCAAGTTCCAGAATGGTTGAATCGCAATCATCTTTCAATTCCTGGATCACTTTACTTACTTTTTGTTCCATTTGGCTGGAATCAAACCGTTTTTGCGGGAGCAGATCATCGTCTGCTGCATTGCGTCCATCACAGGAAGAAAAAAGTGCAACACTAAAAATTAATACGGCATATTTATTCATGAAAAGCAGAATCATATTTGAGTAAAGAATCAACCACTAACGGTACCCGGTATCGCTTTAACGAATCACACTGTTTTTGAATAATTTTAAAGGCAGAATCTATTCTCGAACTACCAATAGAGTCCATTCGTTGCCTGTATGAAATCAATTGATCCTCAGTATTATTGGTTGAATTACAGGCTGTGATAAAAAAAATCTTTACCAAAATGATAACAATTATTGGGGTTACATTTATTTTCACAACCGTATAATGTGTTAGAACGTAAATTTAAACAATGCCGCTAAAGGCTTTCAAAAATATCATCCCTGTTGTAGTTATCCTTCTTTTTTGTACACTATTTTTTTCAAATAATGTCCAGGCACAAAATGGAACCGGCCCTTACGATACTATCCGTGTAAATGCCTGCATTGAATCTAACGGCGATACAATCCCCTGTTCATGGCTTGATCCGGTATATGTTTATGCCCGGTTGTACGGTAAATACAAGCGCCAGGCAGCAGAATGGACGAGGTTGAGAAATGCAGTTTATGTTACTTATCCCTATGCCAAAGCGGCATCAAGGGTGATGAATGAAATCAACCGGCAACTGGTGAATGTAACGGACAAAAAGAAGCGAAAGGAAATCATCCGTTCACGGGAGAAAGACCTGAAAAAACAATTTGCCGACAAGCTAACCCAATTGTCGGTTTACCAGGGAAAAGTCCTCATGAAACTCATCTACCGCGAAACAGGTAATAATTGCTACGAAATAATTGATGAATACAAAGGCAGTTTCAATGCCGCTTTCTGGCAGACCGTCGCACTTGTCTTCGGCTCCAACCTCCGCCAGAACTACGATCCCCAAAATGCCGATAAGGCCATGGAAATGATTGTAAAGGATGTGGAGCGAATGTACGGATACACCTCGAGGTAAGACGCGTAAGACCGTAAGACCGTAAGACTGTAAGACCGTAAGACCGTAAGACACGTAAGATCGTAAGAGGGGTTGTTGCGGGTGGTACAGTGATTTTATTTTTGGGGCCGGCTTCACGCATGCCAGGAAAAACAATAAAGTGGTTGTTGAAGCAATTTTTCCTCAGGCGGTTTACGCTGTCTCATTAACATGCTTTCGGTCGGGATTTTGCAACCTTCAAAACATCTAACCAAAAGTTAAATAATATCTTCAGCTTACGTGTGATAGTTTTATATGCGCACCATTGCCGTCGCCCCCAACCTCTTACTATCTTACGGTCTTACATGTCTTACACGTCTTACATGTCTTACTATCTTACCTCTTACGCGTCTTACGATCTTACTGTCTTACGGTCTTTTATTTGTTCCTTCCTTCATCTTAATTTACCTTTGCAGCCAATTTAAATAGCTGGGTCTTAAGTTCATTTTCTTTGCCCGGATGAAAAATTGTCGATATACCTAATTGAGTGGTTTTAAATTAATTCTTAATGAAAGTAGATATACTGGCTTTTGGGGTTCATCCGGATGATGTGGAGCTTGGTTGTTCTGGTACATTGATCGCTGCAGTAAACGAAGGAAAAAAGGTTGCGGTTGTGGATTTGACAAGAGGGGAGCTGGGTACAAGAGGAACGGCAGAAACCCGTAAAACTGAAGCGGCAAAGGCTGCTGAAGTGATGGGGGTTGATGCACGCGAAAACCTTGGAATGGCCGATGGATTTTTTGAGCACAATGAGGCAAATGTCCGCAAGATCATTGCTGTTATAAGAAAATATCAACCGGAGATCGTTTTATGCAACGCTCCTGATGACAGACATCCTGATCACGGAAGAAGTTCTAAACTGGTTTCTGATGCATCGTTTCTTGCCGGATTAAGAAAAATTGAAACGGAGCTTGATGGCACAAGCCAGGAAGCATGGCGTCCGAAGTTTGTGTTTCACTATATCCAGGATCGCTATTTGAAACCTGATTTTGTGTATGACATTTCAAACTGGATGGAGAAGAAGATGGAAGCCATTTTGAGTTATACCACACAGTTTAACACGACAGATGCAAGCGAACCGGCAACTTATATATCGAATCCCGATTTTGTTGACGTAATAAAATCAAGGGCGCTTATGTTTGGCAAACGTATTGGCGTTAAATATGCCGAAGGATACATCACTACTAAAATGATCGGTGTTACGTCTTTCGACGCATTTATTCAACACACCACCTGACACCCTTTAAATTTTCACTTTTCAAATTAGATTTTTAATGCAAACGCCAAAGTTCACAACACACACACCTTCGTTTCACGCTGAGTTGAAAAAGAGGATCAACGATTACTTTACAGAAAAAGGTATTTCTCCTGCGGGCAACTATAAACTTTGGACAAAAGGGCTCATTCTCGTTGTTGGATTTATCGCATTGTATGTTCACGTTACTTTCTTCACGCCGGCATCAATGTGGCTGGCATGGGGTGAGTGTATCATCCTGGGTTGCCTGATTGCAGGTATCGGTTTTAACATTATGCACGATGGCGCGCACGGAAGCTTTAGTAATAGCCCGGTACTTAATAAGGCTGCAGCGGTAACACTTGGAGTTTTAGGTGGTAGCCATTTTATGTGGAACATGAAGCATAACGTAATTCACCACGCATACACTAACGTAGATGGCGTTGACGACGATATTGATGCAAAGCCTTTTCTAAGAATGGCTTCAACTCAGAAGAGATATAAAATGCATAAATACCAGCACCTGTATTTCTGGTTCTTCTATTGCTGGCTGCATGCCTTCTGGATCTTCTTTTCTGATTACAAAAAATACTTTACCAAGAAAATCGGTGATATTCCTTTGAAGAAAATGAGCTTTAAAGATCATTTTTACTTCTGGTTCCACAAAGTGCTTAGCTATTGTATGTTCCTGGTTGTTCCTTCAATTACTGTTGGTGTAGTGCCTGCAATTGTTGGCTTCATGACGGCAACACTTGCCGGTGGTTTTATCCTGAGCATCGTGTTTCAGCTGGCACACACTGTTGAACACACCTCTTTCCCAATGCCGGATGTTGTTACCGGAAAGCTGGAAGACGAGTGGGCTGTTCACCAGTTAAAAACAACGGCGAACTTCGCAACAAAAAATAAAGCGATCTCCTGGTATGTTGGCGGTTTGAACTTCCAGGTTGAGCACCACCTGTTCCCAAAAATTTCTCACATACATTATCCTGCAATCAGCAAGATCATCAAGAAAGCTTGTGAGGAATACAATGTGACTTATATCGAATACAAATACATGACCACTGCAGTTGCGTCTCATATTGCATTCCTGAAAGAAATGGGAAAAGCGTAGGGAATGTGCGAATGAATTGATGTGCAGATATGCAAATGGCATAAAAGAAAAGCCGGTTGATTAAAAGGTCAGCCGGTTTTTTTTTAGAATGAGTCCTACACTTTAAAAGTGTAGGACTCATTCTAAAAAGTATCTACAACATTAATGTGAAACAAACTTTAATCCGACAATAGATCCTATCAACGCTGCAATAAAGAATATGCGCCAGAAGTCGACCGGCTCTTTAAAGAAAATAATGCCTATGATAACGGTTCCGACGGCGCCGATACCTGTCCATACTGCATAAGCTGTACCCATGGGTAACGTTTGTGTTGCTTTATAAAGAAGAAGCATACTTACAGAAAGGCTTACAAAAAAGCCAATGATCCATAACATAGATGCGGTTCCGTTAGTTTCTTTTGCTTTGCCGAGACATGTAGTAAATCCTACTTCAAATAAACCTGCAATAATTAAAATGATCCAGTTCATATCTTAAATTGAGCTTGCAAAGTTGGTATATAGCAAGCACTTATTTTTTTACATAGGATAAAAAAGCGGTTGGCTGTCAGCTATTAGCTATCAGCAATTAGCCTGTGTGGGGATAGATTCGTAATAGCAGGCAGGCGGAAGTTGCTAGTCTGGTATTGATACTTGGATGGCGTTTAACAAATCCGTCATTGGTAGCTCTGAGTAACTAATTGTTGATAGTACTTAATAGCAGTTACTATTACACGGAGAAATACAGGAGGAGACAAGGAGTTGCACCGAGTTTTTGCGGCATCGTTACCTCGACGGGTAATTTGGTTAAGTACAATCATAAAGAGGGGCAGTACGCTTTTTTTCGGTAGCCCGTAGGGCTTAAAGTTCAATAGAAGTCCTAACATGCAAGGTCCTTATTGTCCGTAGGACATAAACCGATTTATTTGGTTAAAGCCCTAACGGGCTATTAGGTTCTCGATTCGATCATTTCTATTGAACTTAATTCCCTACCGGAAAAATTGCAACTTTTATAAAATCTGCGATTGGCTCTATAGGAGAAATCTCCCGGATATCTATTTGGATGCGATATTTTATGACGTTTGAATTAACTACTTTATTAAGGAATATCATGCTTGAGCTGATAGCTAATAGCTCACAGCTAACAGCTATTTCTGCTGCCTGATCCTACTCAGCGAAACCTGTGTTATTCCGAGATAGGATGCCACATAGCCAAGTTGCACGCGCTGAATAAGATGCGGAGTTGTATCCAACAATTCCTGGTAACGCTCTGTAGCTGATTTTGACTGGCGCGTTATAAACCGTTCTTCGGTTTTGATCAATTCCTGTTCGGCTAGTTTACGGCCCCAGTTTGCGAGGGCGATATCGTGATTAAAAAGTTCCTGCAAGTCTTCTCCTTTCAGCTTATACAAAATAGCATTTTCAAGCAATTCGACGCTTTCGTAACCGGGTTTATTATAAACGTATCCGTTGTAAGAAAGTACGATATCACCTTCAAACCCAAACCAGAAAGTCAGTTCAGATTCTTCGGTGTTGCAGTAAGCCCGTGCCGCGCCTTGCTCGATAAAGTAAATGTCTGTTTCTATCTTTCCCTCTTTAAAAAGAATGCGCCCCTTTTCCATTTGAACACGTTCAAGCATATGTGTCAACTTCGACAAGGACTTGACAGGCAGATGATGCAGGCTTGATATTTTCTTTAAAACGATATCCAACGGGCTTGATTTATTATCAAAAATAAAAAATGAAATAGATAAAGTAAATAATGTCAAAGAATTGAGTGCTTTCA
This sequence comes from Chitinophagaceae bacterium DXS, assembly GCA_030345135.1. Classification (GTDB taxonomy): domain Bacteria; phylum Bacteroidota; class Bacteroidia; order Chitinophagales; family Chitinophagaceae; genus Danxiaibacter; species Danxiaibacter flavus. Next base: position 2,871,313 of record CP128386.1, on the reverse strand, counting down.
GGACGTCAATTCGCGAATTGCCTTTAGACGCTTATTAATGCCAGATGTTCTACCTTTAGCTTAACATGAATTTCCAGGAATGATTAAAATGCTGTTATGCAACAAACAAAATGGTTTAGCAGGACTTTTGATTTTACGACTACACAGAATATTTTCCCTTCAATTATTGAACGTTTAGCCGGAACACCAGCCAGGCTGGAAGAAAAATTGAAATCAACCCCTGCAGATATTTTATCTGTAAGGATAGATGGCACCTGGACTATTAAAGAAAATATAGGGCATCTTACAGATCTTGAACCGCTCTGGCAGGGAAGACTTGAAGACATTTTGAATGGAGAGACTGAGTTGAGACCAACCGATCTCCAAAATACGGCAACATCAGAAGCCAATCACGATGCGGTTGCAATTGAAGTTCTGCTCAGTAATTTCAGAAATGCCAGGATGAAAACAATTCAGCTCCTCAATAATCTCGATGAAAAAGCCATTTTCAAATCTGCACTTCATCCGCGGCTAAAGACACCAATGAGAACTATGGATCTGTTCCTGTTTGTGGCTGAACACGATGATCACCATCTTTCACGTATGACTGAGCTTGCGAAGATTATTAATCACCAGTGAGTTCACCAGCTATTCTATCGTTACCGGTTTACCAAGGTATTTTGGCGATTTTCCGAATATGTAATCTGAGAATACCTTAACTCGTGCTAGTTTTTCGCGTATTTGTGTTTTTAGTCCCCATGTTCCCGCAACATCTTTCGCATTAAATGCAATAGCATTGATGTTTTCTTTTGAGGCAATATACAAAGCGCGTTCGTTGTGAAATGGCTGGGAAATAATCGTTACATCATGTTGGCCAAAAATCTCCCTCAACCTGACTATTGAATCAAATGTTCTAAATCCAGCAAAGTCTTCGTATATCAACGTAGAATCAATTCCCGCCTGGATCAGATCCGTTCGCATTAAGTCCGGCTCATTATAATCATTGCGGCCGTTATCACCACTAACAATAATGTACTTTATTTTTTGATGTCTAAGTAAATCGACCGCTGCATTTATGCGGTAAATGTAATATGGATTCAGGTTTCCGTTAGAAAGAAACTTGGCAGTCCCCAGTAATATTCCTGTTTTGTGAAAAGGGATCTTGTTGACATCTGTATATATTTTTCCTTCAGCGTTGCGTTTGATTTTTCTATCGCAGATGAAGATTGCAGTGAAAATCATGATCGCAAGAGACAAAATAATTTTCCATCCAGCTTTAAAAGTTAATAGGGGTTGGAAGACTTTCATAAGTAAGTTTTTAAGGATGTTATAGCGATCAGATTTGCTTGATTAAGACATAATCATCCATAACATAACCGTTACCAATATCCAGGATCATATTTTCCAACACCGTAAATCCATGCTTCAGGTAATAGGTGTACGCGGGATTGTTCTTATTTACATTTAATACAAGCTCAGTTGCGCCGTTTGTTTTAGCCACATCTACAACAGCTTCGGACAATGCTTTTCCCGCGCCGGAACGTTGAATAGTTGGCAAAACATATAATTTATGCAGCTTCCAGCGTTGAGGCGACAATGATGAATAAGGGCTGCATCCGGCAAATCCAATCGGTTTGTCCTCTTGTTCCGCAATAAAAAAGTGATGGTCGCCAGACATTTGCTCAGTCAACGTTTGTGTGTTATACATCAAATTCAGCATATAATCGATCTGCTCCTGCGAAATAATTCCGCTATAAGTATCCGGCCATGTATCTTTTGCTATCTGTTGAATAGCCGGTATATCATCTGTTGTTGCTTTTCTGATCTTCATATTACTTGCTATTTATGATGTAGTATTTTTTTTGTAAGCCAATGACTTAAAAATGCACTTCCTGCTCCTATGGCTGCTCCACCTAAAACATCTGTCGGGTAATGTGCACCGAGATATAAACGGGAATATCCTACACCTGCTGCCCACACATAAGCAGGCACTACTATGTACCATTTTTTATATTGAAGTGATAAACTGGTAGCTGTTGCAAAAGCCATTGTAGTGTGTCCTGAAGGAAAGGACTTTCCATCCTCATATTGATACGGGTAGATGTCCGGATACTTCTGATAGGGGCGGGGCCTGTTAATTGCAACCTTTAATCCTTCTGTCACCACGGCAGCTATCGCCAGGCTGCCAACCATTTCATATGCCTTAAACTGCGTTTCTTTGTCCTTTTTTATCGTACCCGCTATCCACAAACCCACAGGAACGCCCACACTTACAGGATATGCCGAGGCTGATGCGCCCTTCCATACAAATGAATTTGGGTTTTGAGGATTGATACTTTTCAACAAGTCTACATCCCAGTTCTGCGCGCGTAAAAATCCGAAGCTAAACAAAAAGCATCCCGTTAGAAGGATGCTTTTCAAGGTTGTTCCTATCATTAGTTATACGTTATAAGTTTTACGTTGACGTTATAAGTTATAAGTTATACGTTATACGTTGATCGAATTGTAGATTGTGTTGTAGTGTTTTACTATTCGGAGAAAATACCATTTCCTTTAATAAAGAAAAACGTATAACGTAACACGTATAACTTACAACTCCTCCCTCGCTTCAATAAACGTATCACGTATAACTTACAACTTATTACTTCTCTACAATGTACTAAGGCTTTCTTCTATCGTCCTGATCCTCGCCTGAGCATCCGCTTGTTTCTTTTTCTCCAGCTCAACAATTTCAGGTTTAGCGTTCTGAACAAATCTGTCGTTGCTTAATTTTTTCAGTACACTGTCAAGGAATTTCTGTTGATATTCCAGTTCTTTCGTCAACTCCTCTTTTAATGCAACTGTATCAACTTCTTTTTCAGTCTTGATAAAGAATTTATCTTTTTCAAGCGTAACCACGATTGTATTCGCAACTGCTTCCTGTGTATAAGAGATATTATCTGCATTTACCTGTTTAGCCAGGATATCGCTAATGGCCTTATACATATCTGTTGCTTCAGACTGAATATGCAGCTCGATACTTTCTTTAGGTTTGATCTGATTTTTGTTTCTTGCATCACGAATGGCAGAAATTACATTCTTCAGTAATTCCCCCTCCGTTAGTACAGTTTTGTCAGAAGATCCGATTGTATCAAATTGTTTTATACAGATGTCGTCTGCTCTTTCCTGCAACAGGTGATAGATCTCTTCTGTAATAAACGGCATATAAGGGTGGAGCAATTGCATCAATTGTTCAAAGAAGTAAATCGTTTTCTGAAAAACTGCAGCTTCAACCGGTTGCTCAAAACCAGGCTTAACCCACTCAAGGTACCAACTGCAGAAATCATCCCAGATCAGTGAGTAAATTGTTTTCAATGCCTCACTCAAGCGGAACTGGCTCATCAGGCTGTCAACCTGCGCGCGCGCCTCCTGAAGGCGATTGTCGAACCAATTGATCGCAAAGTTGGAAGTTGATGCTACCTCTTGTGAACCGTCTGCAACTCTTGCCCCCCACATTTTAACCAGCTTCAATGCATTCCACAGCTTGTTATTGAAATTGCGTCCCTGTTCCAGAGAAGCTTCATCAAACAACAGATCATTTCCGGCAGGGGAAGAGATCATAATGCCGAAACGAACAGCATCTGCACCATATTTATCAATCAGCATAAGCAGGTCGGGAGAGTTACCCAGCTGCTTACTCATTTTTCTGCCCAGTTTATCACGCACCATTCCGGTGAAGTACACATCACTAAAAGGCTTTTCTTTCTTGAATTCAAAGCCCGCCATAATCATGCGTGCGACCCAGAAGAAAATAATATCCTGTCCTGTTACCAATACAGAAGTAGGGTAGTAGTAGTTGAAGTCTTCATTATCCGGCTCTGTAATTCCGTTGAAAACTTCCATTGGCCACAACCAGGAGGAAAACCAGGTATCCAATACGTCTTCGTCCTGCCTGAGTGTTCCGCCGTTTTTATTTAATTTCTGCGCTTCTTCTGCAGTTTCGGCAACATAACAATTACCTTGTTCATCATACCACGCGGGAATACGCTGTCCCCACCACAGCTGACGGCTGATACACCAGTCTTTTACATTTTCCAGCCAGTATTTATAAGTAGCCAAAAACTTATCGCCCGGGTGAATTCTGATATCTCCATCTACCACAGCTCTAAGCGCGGGCTCAGCAAGCTCTTTCATTTTCAAAAACCATTGTGTAGAAATGCGGGGTTCTACTACGGTATCCGGATTGCGCTGGCTGTACCCTAAACGTGTACTGTATTCTTCTTCTTTAACTAAAAGACCTTCTTCTTTCAGCTGAGCGATGGCTTTTTTACGCGCAACAAATCTGTCAAGTCCAACAAAAACTTGCGCAGCTTCACTTAGTGTACCATCCTCATTCAATGTATCAATTACTTCAAGGTTGTGCTTAAGACCAAGATTGTAGTCATTTATGTCGTGTGCAGGCGTAACTTTCAAAGCACCTGTACCGAATTCTTTATCTACATACTCATCAAAAATAACAGGCACAGATCTGTTCACTAAAGGAACGATCACTCTTTTACCAGCGAGGTGAGCATATCTTTCGTCTGTCGGGTTAACGCAAATCGCTGTATCACCCATAATTGTTTCAGGGCGCTGCGTTGCAATAACAATAAATTCGTCTGAACCTTCTACCCGGTATTTTACATGATATAATTTCCCCTGCAATTCTTTATACTCAACTTCTTCATCACTTAAAGCTGTTTTGGCAGCAGGATCCCAGTTGATCATTCTCGCACCGCGATAGATCAAACCTTTATTATATAGTTCAGTAAAGACTTTCATTACAGCTTTATAGTAATGATCATCCATTGTAAAGCTTACTCTGTCCCAATCCACACTACAGCCAAGGCGTTCGATCTGGTTGTAGATGATATTGCCATATTTTTCTTTCCATTCAAATGCGTATCCAAGAAATTCTTCGCGTGTAAGGTCAGCTTTCTTAATTCCTTTTTCCTTTTCCAGCATATGCACCACTTTCGCCTCTGTTGCAATAGAAGCGTGGTCACTACCGGGAACCCAGCAAGCGTTAAAGCCACTCATGCGTGCCTTTCTAACAAGAATATCCTGCACTGTTTCGTTCAAAGTGTGACCAAGGTGCAAAACGCCGGTGACGTTAGGCGGAGGGATAACGACCGTGAAGGCTTTACGGCCGTCCGGTTTGCTGTTGAAGTATTTTTTATCCGACCAATGGCGCGTCCACTTTTGTTCAATTAACGCAGGTTCAAAATTTTTACTCAGTTCCATATAGTAATTTCTAAAAAAGCCTTTTTATTAGGGCTGCAAAGGTACGAATTCCGGCGCACGTATGGAGATTTTCGCGTAAGCATTTCAGGCGGGATATATTTCACGCGGCGGGCGCAAAGAAGCAGCGCCGTTGCTCCGTAGCGATCGCCGCGAGAAAAAAATCTTATTTCTCGCAGCGGACGCAGAGAAGCGGCGAAGCAGCGGAACTTACGCAGCGCCGTTGCTCCGTAGCGGTCGCCGCGAGAAAAAAATCTTATTTCACGCAGCGGGCGCAAAGAAGCAGCGACGCAACGGGAATTTCACACGGCGCCGTTGCCCCGTTGCGGTCGCCGCGAGAAATCAAGGCACAAAAAAAACCTTTCCAAAGGAAAGGCATTAAATATTATAACCCTGGTTTAATTCTATTGAAGAAGCATCCTTGCATCCCAGTTGCTTATGCCAGACAGTTTACCGGCAGCAGAAGCTGGTTGTCCGTTATCCTCATCCATGCTTTTTTGACATTTCATTTCTTCAGCGCTTTTTTCGGAAAAAATGCAAACCGACTTCTTCACTTTCTCGCGTGCTTTACTAAGCAAGCCATATCCTCTTGTGCAACTTGCAAAAAGGAAAATTAATGCGATTAAAGGTAATAGTTTGGTCATACAGCAGAAAAATTGGAAGGTGTAAAGGTAGTGTTAATCCGAAAATGTGATTGTTAAATAAAAATTATAGTTGAAACACCCAGAATTATGGCGGTGCTGTATATTTTTTTGGCATTCAATTCATATTTATATTTTAACTAACGGATGTTCTCAATTTGCCTATTCATACAGATAGCTTATCTTAGCGACCCAAAAATTTATAACCTTCCTAAAAACAGTAGAAAATGGCAAAATATAAAGCCGGTGTCCTATTTGGCGACGAGCTGGAAGCACTGTACAACGATGCAAAAGAGAACAAATTCGCAATGCCCGCGGTAAACGTAACAGGTACTGACTCTGTTAACGCGGTTTTAGAAACAGCAGCAAAGGTTAACTCACCGGTAATTATTCAGTTTAGTAACGGTGGTGCACAATTCTTTGCAGGAAAGGGCATGCCGAACGACAATCTTCAGGCAAATATCATTGGTGCGGTAAGCGGCGCTCAGCACGTTCATAATGTTGCAAAATATTATGGTGTTCCCGTTGTTCTTCATACGGATCACGCGGCAAAAAAATGGTTGCCATGGATCGATGGTCTGTTGACTGCAGGTGAAGAATTTAAGGCGAAAAACGGACAGCCTTTATTCAGTTCTCACATGCTTGATCTTAGTGAAGAACCTCTGCATGAAAACATCGAGATCTCAGCTAACTATTTCAAACGCATCAACGCTTTAGGCATGAGCATTGAAATCGAACTGGGTGTTACAGGTGGTGAAGAAGATGGTGTTGACAACTCAGACGTAGAAAATTCTAAATTATATACTCAGCCACAGGATGTAGCTGAAGCGTACGATGCTTTATCTGCAATCGGTTCACGTTTCACCATCGCGGCCTCTTTCGGTAACGTACACGGTGTATACAGCCCGGGTAATGTTCAGCTAAGACCAGAAATTTTGAAAAACAGCCAGATCTATCTTGCTGAGAAATTGGGATTAGCTGCAGGCTCTAAACCATTGTACTTTGTATTCCATGGTGGTAGCGGTTCTGCAAAAGAGCAGATCAATGAAACACTTGATTATGGTGTAATTAAAATGAACATTGATACAGATATGCAATGGGCATTCTGGGAAGGTGTTCTTAATTTCTACAAAAAGAACGAAGGCTATCTGCAAACACAATTAGGTAATCCTGAAGGTGCAGATAAACCAAATAAGAAATACTACGATCCACGCGTTTGGTTAAGAAAAGGCGAAGAAAATTTCGTTAAGAGATTGGAAGAAGCTTTTGCTGATCTGAATTGTATCAATAAGAATTAGGCGTAAGGTTTAAGGTATCAGGTATCAGGTTTGGAACCTGTTTACTTAATCTGATAGAACTTAAGTCTCCGCATTAAATAGTAGAAAAAAAGAGGAACGATTGTTCCTCTTTTTTGTTTGTATTTCGTCAGTCAGGCATTCGCACCAGTTTTTACTTTTTACTTTTGAATTTTTACTTCATCTCACTAATACAATTTATTTCACGAATCAACTCCTCAAAATAAGTCGGGGCATTAAGCAGCCTCGAACCGTACCAGCTAAACATTTCACCGTCCACAAGCATCACCTGTACTTCAGGCATGTAGCGTTTAATTTCTTCGATATGTTTTTCTTTGAAAGGATAGGGTTCGCTTGAAAGAAAAACAATTCCGGGACGCGCTGCAATCATTTTCTCAATATTTATTTCTGGATAGCGGTTGTGGTTTGCAAATACATTTACAAAACCACACTTTGAAAGGAGATTGCTGATGAAGGTATCTCCACCAATAGTCATGTATGGGTTTCGCCAGATCAGGTAACAAACCCTGAATTGAACGGAAGAAGGAGTGAAGCTGTTAAACCTTTCGCTGATCTGTTGTGCAATTGCTTTTGCCTCTGACTCCTTGCCGGTAAGTATACCGATCTGCTCAATCATATCAAGCGATTGTTCAAGTCTGTTGATATCGCTGATCCATACCGGCGCAATCTTTTCCAGTTCTTCAATTTGCGACTTTGTATTTTCCTCTTTATTGGCGATAATTAAATCCGGCTGTAATGCTTTTACGGCATCAATATTTACTGTCTTGGTTCCGCCGATTCTTTTTTTTGTTGAGTGCCATTCTTTTGGATGAATACAAAAACGTGTAATGCCGATTACTTCTTCATTCAATCCGAGGTGAAAAAGCAGTTCTGTCTGAGAAGGCACAATGGAAACAATGCGTTGTGCAGGTGCTTGTAGTTGCACTTTTCTGTTTAGCTGATCAATAATATTTACCATGACCGTCCTGGTTTTATTCAAGGATTTTGGTTTATCAGCCACATCTTACAGTGGCATTCCCGGTACCGAAAATAATTCATATATATTGAAGAAAAAACGGATTTAGCAGACAATTTATCGCATCTCATCTCACCATAACAAATTGATAACATCATGCTGAATAGTATTGCATCCCAATAACTATGGATCTATTTATGAAGAAAAAAAGTTTTACACTATTACTTGCTGCATGTTTTTTTTGTTATTTGTCAGCAAACGCTCAGACAACTTTCCACCTTGGTGTTAAAGGTGACATCGATCTCACAAACATTTCAGGAAATGGCATGAGTAAGTCTCTGCAGACGGATTATGAAGCCGGTGTTTTTGGCGAAATCAATTTTGGACAAAAATGGGGGATTCAACCCGAAGTAATGTACTCAAGGCGGGATGCAAAGATTTCAGACGACTTTTCAAAATACTACATTAACCAGGCATCCATAGATTACAAAAATACTGTTAAGCTCAACTATATTGTTGTTCCCATCATGGCTAAATACAATATTTCAAAACTGTTCACCGTTAATCTTGGGCCGCAATTCGGATTTAAGATGTATGACGATGAAGATCTTTTGAAATCCGGAAAGCCGGCATTTAAAGATCTTGATTTTGGTGTGGCTGGCGGCTTAACACTCAACGTCTCGGAATCATTTAAATTTTATGCAAGATATTATCAGGGGTTATCTAACATCAACAATATAGATGACAGGTATAGCTGGAAAACAAAGCAGATTCAGATAGGTGTTGCAGTAAGAGTCCTGTAAAATGTACGATGTTGGATGCCCGCCCGTACCGACGGCACGTTCGGGCGGGTACGCTTTTCGATGTATAATGCCAATGGCCACATTATGTGAAGAGAAATATTAACAGAGCAAAGTTATCAACGATACTATTTACGGCATGATTATAGAAGCACAGCGCGCATGATTTTGCAATTTGATTTGAACATAAAGTATAAAATCCACGAAAGCCTTGATAAATGCCTGCTGATAATTGTGATTGGTTCACAGGGGGAAAATTATTAGCAGGCGAAGGCTTTATTTCCTTGAATAAAATTTTAAGTCCCGTTCCGGTGGATCGATTGTTTGGACGCAATAACTGACCTGCCGGGCGGGCAACTAACTTGAGGAAGGTGAATGGTGAAATAGTGAATGGTGAATAGTCAATAGTGAAAAGTGCAGCGGGCTTACTTTTACCATCTCAGTGCCATCTCGGTGGCTTCTCTGTGAAACTCTGTGTAACCTTTCTATCTCCTTATAGTCATTTTTAATCGTCAATTTTCAACTCTCCATTTCATTCGCACATCTGCATATTTACTCATTCGCACATTAAATCTTCTTGTCTCTCCACTTATTACTCTTCAAATAAAGAAACGAAGGCACGAATAATACGATCCAATACAACCATTCAGAAGCCCATCCAATAACTATAGATAGTTTGAAATACTCCAGCGTGAAGTATACATAAATACAATAAACAACAATGGCAATTGTTTCAGTTACCAGGTTTCTCTTACTATTGCCTGTGCCAACCACCGCATTTAGCCACACGGTTGATACAGACTGCATTACAAGCGCGAGTGAAACTACCCGCACCACTGGAATTCCTGCCTGAATAAAATCCTCGTTTTGTCCATAAACCTGCAGCAGGATATCAGGCTTGAGATTAAGCAATACAAAAATGATCAATGCAAACCCCACACTTAGCTTCATGATTTTGATGATGAGTTCAATTACTTTATCCTGCAGGCCCTGACCAATAATGTTACTCACCATCATATTACTTGTCGCAGCAAACGACCAGGAGATACAACCAAACAATCCAAAAATATTACGCATGGTGTTGGATATCGCCAGATCTCTGTCGCCATGATGTTCTATCAGAATATAAAAGAATTCCCAGCTCACAATACTGATGGCATATTGCATGATGAGCGGAGAAGACTGCACCAGTATGAGTTTTATATTAGCTGCATTGTACTTTATGTTCGAGAATAAAGCTATGCGTCCTGTGACACCTTTCCAGTGCATTACGGCAAAGGTTACAAACAACCCGGTTGCTTCTGCTATAATAGAGGCTATTGCGGCACCATTAAAGCCCATGATTGGCAGGCCGAAATTGCCATAAATGAAACCATAATCAAGAACGATGTTGGATATAGTTTCTGCAAGCGTTCCATACACCAGGTATTTGCTTTGATTTATACCAACCAGCAAAGCATTGCGCATTTGATAGATATACAGAAAAGGAAGTCCCCAGATCCTGATCTTAAGAAAGTGGACGGCCATATCCACATGCTCCTTCTGATGAAGCGACAATCTAAAAATAGCCGGAGCAATTAAATAAGTAATCAAAATACTCATAGCCGCCAGTATCAACGAGATGCGGACACCCTGGTTAAAAAGACTGCCAATCTCTGAAACACGGTTCTCGCCCGCGCGACGCGCGATCAACGCTTGAAGTCCGTTATTTAAACCTTGTCCTATTACCGCAAACACCAAATAGAAAACGCCGGTAATGCCTGCTACACCCAGTGTTTGCTCCCCTAAACGGGAAAGGAAAATGTTATTGGTGATGAAATTGATCTGCGGAATTAATATGGAAACAGCAATAGGCATGGCGATCATCAGGATCTGCCTGTTGCTGGTGTTTACCTGTAATTGTAATGCTTTAGCTCTCTCTGCCATAGGACGCGCAAAGTTAATCTAATGTGCGAATGTGCAAGTGTGCGAATATGCGAATTAGCGAATGTGCGTATGTGCAAATGCGCCGGCAACTTAGGGGGCAAAATCCCGCATGTTGCGATAGCTCAAAGCTAAGAGCTGAAAGCTGATAGCTGACAGCTCTCAGACATTTTCCTCTTTTCCGCTGGCGATGCTTCGATAAATAGCTTCCACAATCTTTATATCCTGCAATCCCATTTCGCCGGGAACGATGGTTGGCTTTTTCTGCACGATGCAATTGGCGAAGTCGTCCATTTGTGCAGCCTGCTGATTTATTTGAGGGAAATCCATTTTCCCCTTGCTTGTAGCGCCGGCCATTCCGCCATACCGATATGCTTCGGACAATTCGAACCAGCCATTTTCTGCATCGGCGCGCAAGTTATTGTCATTGGCATTGTAGCTTGATTTGCAGCGGGCAATAGCCCCACTGGGAAATTTCATTTCCCAATAAACAGTTTCATCCACTTCTTTAAACAATTCCGGTCGTAATTTTTCTTCCCTTGCCTTTACCGTCAGCGGTTCTTCGCCGGTAGTATATCGCACGCCCTGGATGCAGTACACACCCATATCCATCAAACCGCCACCACCGGCCAGCGCTTTTTTCAGACGCCATGCGTTTGGATCACCACCATAGACAAAGCCATTTTTGGCGTCCAGCTTTTGAATTTTTCCAAACACTTTTTGCTGCCCCAGCCGCATCATTTCCATATTGTAAGGCTCAAAATGCAGGCGGTAACCGATGGATAACATTTTACCGGCATTTTTGCAGGCATCGATCATCTCCTGACAGTCAGCAGAACTTACAGCCATGGGCTTTTCGCAAATCACATGTTTGCCCGCCTTTGCCGCACGGATTGTATATTCCTTGTGCATGGCGACTGGCAGCACAACGTATACTATATCTATATCCGGATTGTCAGCGATCTTATCGAAAGTTTCATAGTTGTAAATATTTTTCTGGGGAATATTATACTTATCCGACCAGATCTTTTCTTTCGCCGGTGTGCCGGTAACAATGCCGGCCAGGTAGCAATTCTTCGTTTGCTGCAATGCCGGAGCCAACTGTCCGCCCGCATAGCCGCCAAGTCCGACCAGTGCTATTCCCAGTCCATTTTTCTTTTGCGACGTTGCACCGGCGCATGATGCCAGTGAAGACAGGGCAGGAGCGAGGCTCAAACTACCCAATGAAAGATCGCGAATAAACCTGCGGCGTGATTTGCTGGTTTGCATAGCACTGTGTTTAGAAGTGAATGAGTTATTAAGATACTGCGAATTTGTGTAATTAGGAAAGCTTAAAGCCCAAAGCTAAAAGCTTAGAACTGGTTGTACGTTGTAAGTTTTACGTTATACGTTTATTTGAGGGAAGCTGAAAGCCCAAAGCTTAGAACTGGTTGTATGTTGTAAGTTTTACGTTATACGTTTATTTGAGGGAAGCTTAAAGCCCAAAGCCTAAAGCTTAAAACTGGTTGTACGTTGTAAGTTTTACGTTACACGTTTATTAGAGGGAAGCTTAAAGCCCAAAGCCTAAAGCTTAGAACTGGTTGCACGTTTTATATTACACTTCCATTATACGAGGGAGGATGGGGCATAAGGCTTAGATAGGTTGAACCCAGATCATCGGGTTATTCAGGGCAAGCCTGAATCTCGCCCAGAATAATTTCTTATAAATTTAATTTCTCGAAGGAACAACTTTTACCATCTTCTTGCATTCTCACACCTCTTACGATCTTGCTGTCTTACACGTCTTACGATCTTACTGTCTTACGGTCTTAAAAAAGTTGCCTCTTGTACATCTGTACTGCATTCTCATATCCTAAATAAATGGCATCACAAACGAGGGCATGGCCGATGGACACTTCATCCAGGTGTGGGATATGTTGTTTGAAGTATTTCAGGTTGTGAAGATCGAGATCATGACCGGCGTTAAGCCCGAGGCCAAGTTCTTTTGCCTTCTGTGCCGCAGCTACATAAGGAGCAATCGCTTGCTCTTTATTTACCAGGAAATTTCTTGCATAACCTTCCGTGTATAATTCAATTCGGTCGGTGCCTGTTGTTGAAGCGGCTTCAACCATCTCAACAATCGGATCAACAAAAATACTTACGCGAATTGCTGCGTTTTTAAAAACTGCGATGATATCTTTTAAATATTGCTGGTGGTCAATAGTGTTCCAGCCATGATCGCTGGTAAGCTGATTTAATGCGTCCGGCACAAGTGTGACCTGATCAGGTTTTACTTCCAGCACCAGGTCAACAAACTTCTGTTCACTGCAATTTCCTTCTATGTTGAATTCTGTTCTGACAACTTTTTTGATCTCCCGCACATCATTGTAGCGGATATGCCGTTCGTCCGGTCTCGGGTGAACAGTAACGCCATCCGCACCAAACAACTCGGCATCAACCGCAGCCTTTACAACATTCGGATTGTCGCCGCCACGGCTATTTCTCAACGTAGCAAACTTGTTTATATTAACTGATAATTTGGTCATATTGTAGTGAATAGTGAATGGTCAATAGTGAAAAGTGAATCTTTTTAAGTACGATTTACGAAGTACGAGGTACGAAGTACCTATGTGCCACATCTTTCTGTTTTCTTATCATTTAAAAAATTGGAGAGATCAATGGGATGGCTAATCAATTATCCCCGGCATGAAACCTGAATCTGATACCTTATGCCTCAAACCTTACGCCTCATACCTGACACCTGAAACCTGATACCTCACACCTCTCAATCAAACAAATCCGAAGACAAATACCTGTCGCCCCGGTCGCAAATAATGCAGACGATCACACCTTTGTCTAACTCTTTTGCCAGTTCAGTGGCTGCAAAAACCGCACCGCCGCTACTCATTCCTGCAAAAACGGCTTCTTCGCGAGCAAGTCTTTTGGTCATGGTGCGTGCATCCTGCTCGTCCACTTCCATTACCCGGTCAACACGATTTCTGTCGAAAATCTTGGGCAGGTAGGCTTCGGGCCATTTGCGGATGCCCGGGATCCTGGAACCGTCGGTTGGTTGGCAACCTACGATCTGGATATCCGGATTTTTTTCCTTCAGAAATCTTGATACGCCCATTATGGTGCCGGTGGTGCCCATTGCAGAAACAAAGTGCGTAACCCTGCCGTGCGTGTCGTTCCATATTTCAGGTCCGGTTGTCCGGTAATGCATCCAGAAATTATCTTCATTGCCAAACTGGTTCAGCATCAGGTAGCCGCCTTTTGCAACTTGCTCGTTGGCATAGTCAATTGCGCCTTCCATAGATTGTTCCTTTGGCGTAAGGATCACTTTCGCGCCAAAAGCCTCCATGGTCAGAACTCTTTCGCGGGTAGAATCTTCCGGCATCACCAGCTCAATTTCCACCCCGAACAAACTGGCTATCATCGCAAGCGCAATACCCGTGTTGCCGCTTGTTGCCTCAATCAATTTAATACCAGGCTTCAGTTCACCTCTGTCCAGCGCCCCCTTAATCATTCCATACGCCGCGCGGTCTTTCACGCTTCCCCCCGGGTTGTTCCCTTCCAGCTTCGCGTAAATAGTCACGTTTTTATTCGTAGGAATGTTCTTTAACTGAACGATAGGAGTGTTTCCAACAAGATCCAAAATGCCCGCCATAATTAATCTTTGTTTGTTAGCATTATGCAAGTTCACGTATTTATGCAAAAAAATAAAATCCACTCGAATAAATTCCGGAAAAAACAAACCGATTTCCGGCCTTTTACTTTTGGCTAAAACGTTTTTCTAGTTATATTTGGGCTTCATTATCATTTCTGATTTCAAATAATAAACTTCATGAGCACTTGCTGTCATATCCCCGGTTTATTGAAGAAACTGGTTTGTGCTGCTTCCGTATCATTCGTTATGAACGTTGCAAACAGCCAATGGGTTAATAAAGTTTCAGATCCGGTTGAGTGGATCAACCCGCTAATGGGTACAGACTCCAAAGGTAGTCTGTCTAATGGTAATACCTATCCGTCAATTGCAACACCATGGGGCATGAACTTTTGGTCGCCACAAACCGGCAATATGGGCAATGGCTGGATGTACCAGTACAGTGCCGATAAAATTCGCGGCTTCAAACAAACGCACCAGCCTTCACCATGGATGAATGACTACGGACAGTTTTCCATTATGCCGGTAACCAAACACCTGGCACTTGATGAAAATGGCCGTGCAAGCTGGTTTACACATAAGGCAGAGGTTGTAAAACCATATTATTATAGTGTGTACCTGGCTGACCATGACGTTACCACTGAAATAACGCCTACAGAAAGAGCGGCGCAATTCCGTTTTACATTCCCTTCAACTGACAGCTCTTTTATTATACTGGACGCATTTAACAAAGGTTCGTATGTAAAGATTATTCCTGCAGAAAAAAAGATAGTTGGTTACAGTACCAGGAACAGCGGCGGCGTACCCACCAATTTTAAGAACTTTTTTGTAGCCTATTTTGATAAGGCTTTTACCACATCTTCTACCTGGACCGATTATAAGCTCACTGATAAGTTAGAAACTTCAGCAGACCATGCCGGGGCGGTAATCGGGTTTAAGACTTCAAAAGGCGAAAAGGTTACCATGCGGATCTCTTCATCTTTCATCAGCATCGAACAGGCTGAATTGAACCTTACAAGGGAGCTTGCGAATGACAACTTTGAAACCACCTGCAAAAAAGCAAAAGATACATGGAACAAAGTGCTAAGCCGTGTAAGTATAGAAGGTGGCACGATCGATCAGATCCGCACATTCTATTCCTGCTTCTACCGCACATTGTTCTTCCCTAACAAATTGTATGAGATTGATGCCCAGAATAAAATTGTGCACTACAGTCCATATAACGGACAGGTATTGCCGGGATATATGTACGCCGGAACCGGCTTCTGGGATACATTCCGTGCATTGTATCCGCTATTGAACCTGTTGTATCCTTCTGTAAACAAAGAAATGCAGGAAGGTTTGATCAATGATTATAAAGAAGGGGGCTTTTTGCCTGAATGGTCAAGCCCCGGTTATAGAAGTGTAATGGTCGGTAATAACTCTGCATCAGTTGTGAGTGATGCATACATTAAAGGCATGCGCGGTTATGATATTAATACACTGTATGAAGCATTGAAACATGGTGCTAATAATGAAGGTCCAATCTCTGCAGTTGGTCGTGATGGCGTTAAATACTACAACGAATTGGGCTATGTACCCTATGATGTAAAGATCAACGAGAATGCAGCAAGAACACTTGAATATGCGTACGACGATTTCACCATTTACCAGTTAGGTAAAGCACTGGGTAAACCCCAGGAAGAGCTTGATCTGTATGCAAAACGTAGTCAGAATTATCGCAACCTGTTTGATCCTTCAACCAAATTAATGCGCGGTAAAAATAAAGATGGCAGCTTCCAAACACCGTTCAATCCTTTTAAATGGGGTGATGCATTTACTGAAGGAAACAGCTGGCATTACTCATGGAGCGTTTTTCATGACATCAAAGGACTAATTGGCCTGATGGGCGGAAAGAAAACTTTCACCAGCATGCTTGATTCTGTTTTTGTAATGCCTCCTGTTTTTGACGACAGCTATTACGGAAGTGTTATTCACGAGATCCGCGAAATGCAGATTGCCAACATGGGACAATATGCACACGGTAACCAGCCCATCCAGCACATGATCTATCTGTACAACTATGCGGGCGAACCATGGAAAACGCAATATTGGGTTCGTGAGGCAATGAACCGTTTGTATAAGGCAACACCGGATGGTTACTGTGGTGATGAAGATAACGGACAGACATCTGCATGGTATGTATTTTCTTCCCTGGGATTCTATCCTGTTTGCCCTGCCACGGATCAATATGTGTTAGGCGCACCATTGTTCCAAAAAGCAACTATCAACCTTGAAAATGGCAAACAGTTCGTTATAACTGCAGCTGCAAACAATGCCGACAACCGTTATGTTCAGTCTGCCCAGTTTGCAGGCAAACCATACAATAAAAACTGGATCAGCCATTATGATATCCTGAAAGGTGGCGAGTTTAAAGTGCAAATGAGTGCTACGCCAAATAAAAGCAAGGGAACTGAAGATGCGGCGGCGCCATATTCATTCAGTGACGACCATAAATAAAGGAAAAAGTCAAAATTCAAAAGTAAAAAATCAAAAGCAGTCAGGCTGTTGGATATTCATCGCTTTGAATTTTGACTTTTTAATTTTGACTTCGATTTGCTGCCCGAATTATAAAAACAACAACATGACAATGAGCTTTAAAAAATCACTTGCTGTCGCTTCACTGTTAATCTGCGGCGCAAAAGGTATGGCGCAATCTGAGTGGACAAAAATTGATGAGCGTAAAACCATTTCCAAAGACAGTATTCAGAAGAATGGATATACACTTTTGTTCATTAACCAGGACAGCGGTTTCAATAAAGTGACCGGCCAGAGAATGATTGATGCATTTTTCACTGTTTATCCCAAAGAAGCAGCACGCTTTAATGCAAACACCCTGAAGAAAGTGATCTTTATAGTTGATCCGGCTTATGAGGGGGTTGCAGCAGCGTCTGACGGCATAGTTCGCGTTAACCCAAAATGGATGAAAAATCATCCGGAAGATATAGATGTGGTTACCCATGAAGTGATGCATATTGTTCAGGCTTATCCGGGTGAAAGCGGTCCTGGATGGCTTACAGAAGGCATTGCTGATTATGTACGCTTTACTTTCGGAGTAAATAATGAAGCGGGCAAATGGAAATTGCCTGCCTATGCAACAACGCAGAGCTACGAAAACAGCTATCGCATTACAGCGAGATTCCTCGTTTGGATTGAAAAAAATAAAAGTGCTACAATTGTTGATAAGCTGGATAATGCCATGCGGACAAAAAGCTATACAGACGAGATCTGGAAAAAAGAAACAGGTTCTACGCTGAATGAGTTATGGAAAGCTTATGGGGAAAATCCTGTGATTTAAATTACATATTTACCTGAATAGTACGGCCTGGTAGTCTTGACTATCAGGCTTTTTTGTTGCACTTCTATTCTTTGTGTTTTTTTGCTAAATTCATCAAAGACAAATCAATGTCGATTAATTAAGAGATCCACAGAGCTTTTAAGAATGAAGATCAATCGTCTGATTTTCTTAACTTAAAAAAATGAAATGTGCTCAAAATAAGGTACTTCGTACCCGCCTGAATGGATTCATACGGGCGGGCTTCGTAAATCGTACTTGCGCAAAGTGCGTCATTCCTAACTTTAAAAAAGTGCTATGAAAAAATTGCCTTTATTTGCTGTTGCTTTAATCACATTTATCAGTTATTCTTTCAATAAAATAATGGAACGGAAAATTTATCATTGGCCGGCTAATGTAACGCCGCCTGTAGCGGAAAAGAAACCAAAGGACGTGGGCATGCATGGTGATAAACGTATTGACGATTATTACTGGATGAATGATTATTTTAAAAAAGGCCCCGACAGCACAGAAGTTGTTAACTATCTGAATGCAGAGAATGCTTATGAAGACACCATGATGGGCGGACTAAAAACCTTCAGGGAAGATCTTTTTAAAGAAATGAAAGCGCGCATAAAAGAAAAAGACGAGTCTGTTCCCGTTTTTAAAAATGGCTATTTCTATTATACCCGTACCGATGAAGGAAAACAGTATTATAAATATTGCAGAAAAAAAGGAACGTTGGATGCACCGGAAGAAATGCTTCTGGATGTAGATGCCATGGCTGAGGGCCACAATTATTACTCTGCTGCGGGTTTCAATATTAGTCCGGATAATAAATTACTTGCTTTTGGTGTCGATACGCTTTCCCGCAGGATCTACAATATCTATATTAAAAACCTCGAAACCGGTGAAATTTATGCAGACGAAATACAATTGACATCCGGCGGCTCGGCCTGGGCCAATGACAACAAGACATTATTTTACACAGAAAAAAATCCCGCAACATTATTAACTGAGCGTATTAAAAAACATGTGTTAGGAAGTGACATTTCTAAAGATGTTGTGGTATATAACGAGACTGACCACTCGAATTATATTGGCGTTGGCAAAAGTAAATCCGGCAAATATATTTTCATTCAATCACAGGCCACAATGTCGTCCGAATCGAGGTTTATCAGTGCAGATGAACCTAATGCTGATTTTAAGATCTTTCAACCAAGAATGAAAGATGTGTTGTATGATGTTGACCACCAGGGCGACCGATTTTTGATTGTTACCAACTGGAACGCAAAAAATTTCCGTTTGATGGAAACGCCATTAACGAAAACAACTGGTGAAAACTGGAAGGAGATTATTCCTAACAGGACGGATGTTTTGCTGGAAGGCATTGACGTATTTAAAGATTTCCTGGTAGTGAGCGAACGCAAAAATGGTTTGCTGCAAATGGAGATCCGCAACCTTACGAACAATGACCATCATTACCTCGATTTTGGAGAACCTGCTTATGCAGCATATCCAGGTGCAAATCCGGAGTATAGTTCTACAACGCTTCGTTATAACTATACTTCATTAACAACACCTTCGTCTGTTTTTGATTACAGCATGACAACAAGAGACAAGCAGTTAATGAAACAGCAGGAAGTGTTGGGTGGTTATGACAAAACACAATATGTTACAGAACGTTTATATGCCACTGCAAAAGATGGTGTAAAGATCCCGGTTTCTATTGTTTACAAAAAAGGATTGACACGTAATGGTTCTGCGCCTTTATTGCTGTATGGATACGGTTCGTATGGCAACAGTATGGATGCAACTTTTAGCAGCAATCGCCTTAGTTTGCTGGATCGTGGTTTTGTTTACGCGATTGCACATATCCGCGGCGGACAGGAAATGGGAAGACAATGGTATGAAGACGGAAAATTGATGAAGAAGAAAAACACGTTCACAGACTTTATAGATTGTGGTGAATTCCTGATCAACGAAAAATTTACTTCAAAAGAGCATTTGTATGCAATGGGCGGAAGTGCGGGAGGTTTGTTAATGGGTGCAATAATGAACATGCGCCCGGATCTGTGGCACGGAATCATTGCTGCAGTGCCTTTTGTAGATGTAGTTACAACAATGCTGGATGAATCAATTCCACTTACTACTAACGAGTTTGATGAATGGGGCAATCCAAAAAACAAAGATGCATATGATTACATGAAATCATACTCTCCTTACGATAATGTTGACAAGAAAGCATATCCGAATCTTTTGGTGACGACAGGCCTGCATGATTCACAGGTACAATATTTCGAGCCGGCTAAGTGGGTCGCTAAGCTCCGTGAGCTAAAGACGGACAATAACGTTATTCTGTTGCACACAAATATGTCTGCCGGTCACGGCGGCGCATCAGGAAGATTTGATTATTTGAAAGATGTTGCGTTGCAATATGCATTTTTACTGGCGCTGGAGGGGGCAACTCCGGGTAATTGAAAATGAAATTGAATGTGCAGATGTGCAAAATTTACGAATGTGCGGATGCAATTGAAAACGAAGTTGAATGTGCAAATGTGCGGATGTGCGAATATGCAAATTGAAAAATCAACGCAGTGGAAAGTTTTGTCGTTACAAGATAGAAACAATGCTGAATTTTAGCCCTGAAACGGGCGATAGCATTAGTGCAGGGCAACACCCTGCGTAAGAACAAAACACAATCAAGCCCTGAAAGGGCGCCAGCAAAAGCCCGGGGCATCGTCCTGCGTATCAAAAACGATAATGCTATTAAGCCCTGACGGGGCGCAAGATGACGAGCTACAACTAAATGAAAAATACCATTACTTTGCCGGCCAAATAATATCGTTATGCAGGAAGCCCATTTTGAGAACAGGATTTATTATTTTAAATTAATCAGCAAGTCTAAAGACGAAGTTGTTATAAACGCATACAACACAGTTTACACTTTCAGAAAGAATGGCGACACGTGGATGAACCATTCCAACAGAATGAACATGGTTCAGGGGTTGATCAACGCTGTAATCGCGGAAGTATTCAAAGAAGGCTAAGAAGTCAACAATATTGATCCCGTTTCCTGAGGATCACAGTTTGGATTTATCTCTTAAGGAAACGGGATTTTAAATAATGCTTTTTCGGCGAACCATTTAAAAATAAACCAAACACACTAGTTTTTATCCGCTTTACGTTCACAGTAGTCACACCTGCAAATTCGCTTATTTTTCAGCAATTTTTCTTTTGTGTGCCCGGCCCCAATTGATCATTTCCCGGATGATCTTACCGAATGTTCTGCAATATTCCGTTGGCTCATATTCAACCAGGACAGGCGTTTCCGAATAAACTGTTCGTTTTACGAGTTTATTCAGTTCCATATCCTTTAGTTCTTTAGACAGCATCCTGGTTGTTATACCGGGAATGCTTCGCTCAATTTCCCTGAATCGCCGGTTGCCTGTGCATATTGAATTGATGACAGGTATGCGCCATTTTCCGCCGATAAAATATAGTGTATCCTGTAATGCCCTTAACTCTTCAGCCTGATCTCTTTTCATATTTTACTGTTTAAGTACTGGTATACTCCGTGATACTGGTTACAAAAGTATATCAGATCCGTTTTACTTTTGTAAAAATTATTACAATGAACAAGTTTAGAAACAAAGTAGCTGTGGTAACCGGCGGTAATAGTGGAATTGGTTATGCAACAGCCAAAGAACTGGTAAAGCATGGAGCTAAAGTAGTTATTACCGGGAGACGAAAAGATGCAATTGAGAAAGCTGCAAAGGAATTGGATGCATTTCCGTTTGTTGCTGACCAGGCAAGTGTGAACGACACTCAGCTGTTGTTTGAAGAAATACAAAACCAATTCGGTAAAATTGATATTCTCTTCATCAATGCTGGCATTACCGGATCCAGTGGTCTAATAGAAAACATGTCTGAAGAGAACTTTGACAATGTAATGAACATCAACTTTAAAGGAGCGTATTTTACGTTAAGCAGACTCATTCCCTTGCTCAATGATGACGCATCTGTGGTAATTCTTTCATCAATCGTTGCAGCAACTTATAAGCCGAACAGTTCTGTTTACCAGGCCAGCAAAGCTGCATTAAACTCAATCGCGAAAACAGCTGCTGCCGAACTTGCCCCAAGAAAGATAAGAGTGAATATTGTAAGTCCGGGCCCTACAAGAACTGAAGTGTTGAGCAAATCGGGAATGTCTGACGATGCGGTGCAAAACTTGTTTGACAGTCTTGCCAATGCAATCCCGCTCAAAAAAACCGGAACGCCGGAAGACGTAGCGAAGATGGTTATCTATTTATGCGAAGAATCTGCGGGTTTTATAACCGGATCTGAATTTGTAATTGATGGCGGATTAACACTTTAGCCATCAATTACAAACTTTCTCTGGATGAACTGTATTGTATCAACCTGTAATATTTACTATGCATGTTTAGCCGTTTCCATACTTTTTAATGCGGGAAGGCTATCGCTGAAATTGCACATCATTTCAAGCATGCCACACAATTGCCTGCCACTTTCTGTTAATGAATATTCCACACGAAGCGGAACTTCGTCAAAATATTGCTTCGTTATCAAATCATATTTTTCAAGCAGCTTAACCCTGTCTGCAAGTATGGTATCGCTGATGTACGTCAACTCTTCCCTTATGCTTTTGAAGCGATTGTTACCCTCTTCGACGCAAAACAATATTTCACACACCCATCGCTTGCTTACAAGATCAAGCAACTCGTTCAATGAGCATTTTTCTTCCAGATAAGCCTGGTTACGAAAATTTGTCGAGCTCGTTTTTCTTTCTGTGGCCATCACTAAATTTTTAATTAGTTACTATTAAAACGTTCAGTTATAGGAGAAGTAGGGAGAATGATTTTTTTTTGTGTTCATTTCTTTTGAAAAAACAAAAAAATAATCCTGCTGATAAAGGAAATCAATTGCAATTTATTAAAAAACGGTAATAGTAAAGTTAATGTATCCCACCTTTTCGCCGGAACATGAGCGAAATGAAATTTGGAATCGCCGGTAAACTCAATATAAAGTAGTTATAAGAAAGGAAGAATTGTTATACAATGTGGCTTTAATTGGCGAAGAATCATTTTACCCTGAAAATTTTGGTTGACTTGTCATAAAATGATTTGGAAAATTGCAATGACAGGCTGAACGTAGTTGCATGAGAAAATAAAAGCTGTCAGCATATTTACCCCCTACGAAAAACCGCCAAACCTGGCTTCAGAGCTCCGGATCAAAGAATCTGCGGGCTCTTTTATTTGAGTATTGCTATATCTGCAAAAGTTAGCTTCTGTAATATCGGCGCTACTCATCGCATGAGAATCGATTGAGTAAAACAATAACATTTAAATATTGATCAGCTTTAAAATACGCCTGATAAATTCGATCGAATAACCGATATTTTTTTGCTGTTGCAGATCTTCTTTTGTGGCAGGAATACTTTTTAATGCATCAACAGTCTCTCTAAACAATTTAGCTATCTCCGCATCGTCGACCTTTTTATCTGTTAGTTTTTCAATCATATCAGAGCAATACCGTTCAATGTCGTTTGTTGATTTTGCGGTAGTAACATCTTTAATAAAAGCATTTTGGTATTCACGAAAATTAAGAGACATGAGGTGTTTTTTCGATTTATGAATTTGGATCAAATAAAAATTCTACTGCTCTAATCACTTTTAGCAAGAATAGTTCCTGCCTTTTGTTTATCACGTTCAACCCTATCGGCTCGTTGCAGTGCATCTTCAAAAGTTTTTGTCACGTTGGCTTTGCCAATAGCAAAAAGAAGACGCGCATTTTTTAAAGCTTCGAGAATCTGGCTACTGTTCACTTCGGCCAGTATCAGCTTGGTTCCCTGTTGCAGGCACATTTTATGCACTTCTTTTAAAATATTAATTCCGGTAGCGTCAATAATTGGCACGCGGGACATTCTGATAATTAATACGCCGGGCGGTTTTTCTATAAACTTCATTGCTTCTTTGAACTTGTACGCTGCTCCAAAGAACAATGGTCCGGATATTTCAAAAACCTCCACTTTTTTGGGTATTTTATATTGAACTGTATCTGTGTCGAGATTTGTAGTCTCGTCTGCATCCTTCGGCATAAGATTAACGCCGCTTATCTGGATCATTTTTCGCATAAACAAAAAGGCAGCCAGCACCATTCCTATTTCAATTGCCACAGTAAGATCAACAAGCAGTGTCAATAAAAATGTAGTCAGCATTACTGTTGCATCGCCTTTGGGGCCGCGCAGTGTTGCAATAAAATGTTGCCATTCGCTCATATTATAAGCAACCGTTACCAAAATGCCGGCTAGCGTGGCCATAGGAATGTATTGCGCCCATTTGCTCGCAAAAAGAATAATAATCAGCAATGTTATAGCGTGTACAATACCCGCGACAGGCGTGCGGCCGCCATTTTTAACATTGGTAGCAGTTCTTGCAATTGCGCCTGTTGCTGGTATACCTCCAAATAATGCGGAGAGCACATTCGCACCGCCTTGTGCTACGAGCTCTACATTTGATTTATGAGATGTACCTGTCATGCCATCCGCAACAACTGCTGATAAGAGCGATTCAATGCCGCCAAGCAATGCAATTGTAAAAGCCGGCTGAATAAGTTGCCTTGCTGTCGCGAGATCAATATGCGGTAAAGAAGGCGCAGGAAAAGCCGGGGAAATATGACCGAACCTGCTACCGATAGTTTCAACAGGAAGTTTGAACAACTGCACAATGGCTGTTGTAACCACAATGGCAACCAACGATCCGGGAATTTTACTCGAAATACCCGGCCAAAAAAGAATAACAGCTACAGTTGCAATGGCTACAAGCAACGCATATACATTTATGGAATTGATATGCTGAAAATACTGAACCCATTTTTCGATGAAATCCGCCGATACAGCCCCCATTCTCAAACCAAGAAAATCTTTTATCTGGGAGGTGAAAATGACAACGGCAATTGCACTTGTAAAACCGGTGATCAATGGCTGCGGAATGAATTTTATTACCATACCCATACGCGCAAAACCCATAATCATAAGCAGGACACCAGCGAGTAACGTAGCTATAATTAGACCGTTGATACCATAGGTCTGAACAATTCCGTAAACGATGACAATAAATGCACCTGTCGGCCCGCCAATCTGCACCCTGCTGCCGCCAAATGCCGAGATGACGAAACCGGCTATGACGGCAGTAAAGAGTCCCTTTTCAGGCGAGACACCGGATGCAATGGCAAAGGCAATCGCCAGTGGTAAAGCAACGACGCCCACTATTATACCAGCCAACACATCCTTTATAAACAGCGATCGGCTGTAATTGTGCAATGTGTCTAGTATAACGGGTTTGAACATAATCAGCTCCTGAAAAATTGTAATGAAGCGTTACAGGTACTACAAAGAATAAATGTGAAAAAACTGCTTAAACGGCCGGCGCATCCCTCCATAAAAAACAGGGAATTTTGCCTGGTGAACAACGGTGCGGTTAAACACAATATGAGCCCGAGCACTCATTTTTCTCATTACCAACATTAACCGGAGAACGTTATATGCTCTCTCAACACCGGTTATTAAAATCACGGTGTAAAGCTATCGGTTGCAATTATTGTTTGAAGTAAACCTTATCACCGGTAAAAGTGATTTTTATCACTCTGGCAAAAATCTATCTTTGTGGTAATGAGCATAAAAAGCATTTTTCCGATTGATAAATGGGATTTTAAGACGGAGTCCATACTGGCTGACCTGCCGGCGGCCGATCTTGAATTATTGTTGAGCCGCAAATCGGAAGACATATACAAGAAAGGTGAGATCATTTTTCGCGAGGGGGCTTACCCTACCGGCATATTTTATGTCGCAGACGGAAAAGTAAAAAAGTATAAGGTGGATAAAGAGGGCAGGGAGCGGATAATTTATGTCGCCAACAAAGGTGAACTCATTGGGTACCACGCCATCTTAGCTGAAGATCGCTATCCGGATTCTGCAGCAACACTTGAGGAGAGTCGCATCACTTTTATCCCGCGCGAAGATTTCTTAGCAGTAGTGGAACAGTCTTCCACACTGGGTAAACGTCTGCTGAAAACACTGAGTCATGAATTTGCGGTGCTCTCCAACAATCTTTCAGCATTCGGTCAAAAATCCGTTCGTGAACGGCTGGCACTGCACCTGGTAATATTGCGGGAGAAATACAAAGTGGACTATGAGCCGGGTATGACAGTGGAGATTAATATGAGCAGGGAAGACCTGGCCGGGGTAGTAGGCACCGCCCGTGAGAATGTGGTTCGGGTTTTGACAGAATTTAAAGAAGAAGGCATTTTGGAAACAAAGGGCCGGAAAATTATTATTCATAACGTAAACCGTCTTATAGCAATTGCTGATTATAAATAAATCAATTTTTTACTTTAGTCAGCCCTGGTTGTTCTCGTCCTTACCGTACTTCCTCACCAAAACATTTTTTTTCGGTATTAAATATTTTAATGAAAAAGCCCACGAAGCTGCGTGCATCGTGGGCCATTAATTTTACCGGAGCAATTGCGTTTAATTCAATTGCAATGATGATGGACCAAACTCCTCAAAATGTATGGATGACCTTTCAACGCCATTCGCTACTAAAAACTCATAATGCTTAGCAATAAAAGGGGCGGGGCCACAGATGTAATAATCTGCACCGTCAAGCAGCACTTCTTCCTGTATCCTCGCAAGATCTACCCATCCCTGGTAAAGATTTCCTGCCTGATCAGCAACACTGTCATAAAAAACATGCTGGCTAACGTGTTCGTGATCGCCATCAATTTCCGCCAGTCTCTGTTTAAATGCATGAACCGTTTCATTACGACAGCCATGTACCCATTTAATTTGAGCTTTATTCGTTTCTTCCGATTGAAGAAGTTTTTCAAGCATCGCGATCAACGGTGTTTGCCCTACGCCACCACTGATAAATACTTTGGGACTCTCGCTCGCCTGGTTCAACACAAAGCTGCCAGCCGGAGCAGACAGTTCTACAACCGAACCTTCTTCAACATGATTGTGTAACCGGTTACTGATCATGCCATCCGGTTGAACACTGCCTGTTTCCTTTTTTACGGAAATACGATAATACTCGCCATTGGGTGCGCAAGATATACTGTACTGCCGCGGCTGCAATAAATTCAGCTGCGGAAGGAACAACCGCAAGCTGATATATTGCCCGGGTTGAAAATCCGCAACCGGTCCACCATCGGCAGGATACAAATAAAATGAAGTGATTTCTTCTGATTCTTTAATTTTCTGTTTTACCGCAAACGGTCTCCAGCCTGTCCAGCCACCTTTCTTTTCCGTTTGTTGTGAGTATAGTGTTTGTTCATGGCCAGTCATAATAGAAGCAAGTTGTTCATAAGCCTTCGTCCAGGCGTCCAATAGTTCAGAACTTGCAGCATCACCCAACACTTCTGCTATTGAAGCAATCAAATGTCTTCCGACAATTGCATAATGCTCCGGGCGAATATCCAGGCTGGTGTGTTTGTGACCAATGCTGTCAACAACGGGCATCAGCACAGCTGGGTTTTCAATATGTTCTGCATAAGCCAGCACTGCCATAGCAAGTGCCGTTTGCTGTTTTTTGTTTTGTTGATTGCCCATATTGAATACGTGCTTCAATTCCGGATTGTGGATAAACATGCGATTGTAAAAGTGTGTTGTCAGCAATACTCCATGTTCTTTTAGCACTGGAACGGTAGCCTTCACCAGTTGTTTCTGTTCGTTTGTCATGTTATTCATAGATTAAGAGAAGGACATTGCGTCTTTCGTCTTTGTTAAAAAAATAAGTAAGGGGTAGCAGTACAAATCTATTTACCGGTTGTGTGTGGCCATTGCCATTATTAGCGTTTTTGAAAACCAGGTTAGATCGTGTTTCCAGGATTATTAAATGCGGGGGCAAAGTTATAAAAAAAATAGTAAAAGATATTTTTATCTTCTATTTTTTGAGAAAAAATCTGGTCTGCTACTGAGAACAATAATGATACAACAATCGAATTAAGTTGAAAGACTATTTCTTTGCACTTGTTTTTACCCAAAAATGATCTTCGTAATTATCTGCAGTTTCTGCAGCATGTAACCGCTGAAGTTCTTCGCCTATGGCCATCAATTGATCCTGGGAAAGTGTTTCTTCCAGGTAGGGGAACAGCTCTCTTTCCTCATAACGGATATGGTCATTCACCATGGAAGCTAATGATTGGTAGGTATCAGTGTCAGCTTTTTCTTGTTTGATGGTATCGATAAGGGTTTCAATCCTTTGATGATCATCAACGGCTTTTTGAATAAGCATATTATCTTTCAGGATAAACAATATCTTTTCTTCTTCTTTAAAATGATGAAGCAGGTGATGTTCCCAATAATAGAGAACGTAGTTTCTTATCCGGCTTATATCTGCGCCCAGCGTTAATCCCTGGCGGATCTTCCAGCAAAAAAGCAGGCCGGAATGATGATCCCTCGATAAAGGCACAATCTTCTGATTTCTTTTCATAACGATTACAGCTTTGTTTTATTATCATCAACGACACCTGAGTAAATTACCGTTTAAGAAATACCATACTATTTTCCAATGCATCAGTTAGTGCACCAACTTTTGCGTTTTCCAATATTTGAAGAAGATCTTTTCGCACTTTTTTAAATTCATGATGAATAGGACAGGGCTTGGTTTCTGAACATTGCTTCAGGCCCAGTCCGCATCCCTGGAAAATTTTGTCGCCATCCACCGCTCTAACAATGCTGGCCAACGATTGTTTCCGGGAGGCTTTATCCAGGTAAAAACCTCCTGTTGGTCCCTTTGCTGACTGCAATATTCCCTTCTTACTAAGGTCTTGCAGGATCTTGGCTATAAAATGCTCAGGCGAATCAATTCCTTTCGCAATCTCTTTAATTCCGATCCTGTCGCCGTCTTTGGTTTTCTGGGCAATAAAGATCAGCGCCCTTATTGCATATTCACAAGTCTTTGAAAACATAATTTTCTTTTGCCCTGCAAAGATAAACGCTTTTAAAATAGAAGATATTCCGCTCTTTTATTGTTCAATAACGGAGCATCCTTTGTGCTCAACAAGTTCGGCCCGGGATTATTCATTTACATTTCATTTTGCGTATGTTTCTCTTGCTTAAATTTAAGCTATGAAAAAAATATTTCTAATTGCTGGGTTATTCATTTTACTCAACACCAATGCCCAGGTTGCAAAAGTTGGAGAACCATTGCCTGAATGGAAAGCAGGCTGGCTCGATCTTCATCATATCAATACCGGTCGTGGCAACGCGGCATACTATATTTTTCCTGACGGGACGACCATGCTACTGGATGCGGGAGAAATGGATCCGACCAACCCCAGGACAACCTCCAGGCGAAATACACCCATTCGCCCCGACGATTCCAGGCCGCCTTATGAATGGATCGTAAATTACATCAAGCAGGTAGCTCCGCAACAGAATAACAAAGGAATTGACTATGCACTCATTACGCATTTTCATGATGACCATTTTGGAAGTTTTTATCCGCAGGCTCCATTAAGCTCAGATAAAAAATTCGTGCTGACCGGTATAACCGGAGTTGGCGATCTTTTGCCATTTAGATTCCTGTTACAGCGGGATGATCATTATCCTGTACCGTTAGCAACAATTCTTAAAAGACTACCGCAGGACAATCATTATCGCCAGACCTGGTATAACTATCAGTCCTTTATAAACGTGGCTTCTACCAAAGGAACGCAGGTCCAATATTTTAAAGCCGGCTCGCGCACCCAGGTCGGATTGCTGCATGATAAAAGCTATAAAGATTTTTATGTGCAGAACATCAAGTCCAACGGTTGGATCTGGACGGGCAAGGATACTTCAACCACCCAGCATTTTCCTGCTATTGATACATCAAATCCCAAAACATGGCCCGACGAAAATTCGCTGAGCAATGCCCTGGTTATTCACTACGGCAATTTCTCTTACTATACAGGCGGCGATAATCCCGGTAATGTCTTTTTAGGTGATCCGGAATGGCGCGATGTTGAAACCCCTATGGCTAAAGTAATTGGTGCAGTTGACATTGCAACGATGGACCATCATGGCAATCGCGATGCGGTAAACGCAAATATGGTAAAGACACTGCAGCCGAACGTATGGATAGAGCAGGTATGGACAGCAGATCACCCAGGCCCC
Source organism: Chitinophagaceae bacterium DXS (assembly GCA_030345135.1). Lineage (GTDB taxonomy): Bacteria > Bacteroidota > Bacteroidia > Chitinophagales > Chitinophagaceae > Danxiaibacter > Danxiaibacter flavus. Next base: position 2,841,306 of record CP128386.1, on the reverse strand, counting down.
GAAACATTGATCCGTGTTACATCGCCTTATTTGTACACCGCTAAACGCGACCTTTTTGCAACCAATATGATGGAAGCAACCGAACTGGTCATCGGGCCACTTATCCAACAGTCGTACAAAAGTTTGCAGGGCCATATATTGGTTCGTGTGCTTCCCGGAGGCAAGCAGTACTATGTTATTATAATTGATGACAGTACACCCGGCAAATTGGTAAAGGCGGTGTTCGGGCCGTATGAGGCGAGGGGCAAGCTGTAGGTACGAAGTACAAATGCAAAAAGTACGAAGTACGAATTACGAAGTACTTAGGTTTGAACACGCTTTATTTCTTTAGCTTCATAACACGAATTGGCTGGCAATAAAAATTTATAGGATCCACATTCGGCCACTTTCGTACTTCGTACTTCGTATTTCGTACTTGATAATTATGCCTTGGTTTAACCGGCAACAAAAGTTAACACCACGTGAAGAAATACCCTGGTAGAAATTACCCTCTTATTTAATGTATATTTGGAGTAGAAATATTTAGCATGAGTGACGTTAAAAGTTTTTCATTTGTGTTTGAGGGGAAAGAATATTATGCCATTTTAAGAAAACGTCCTACCACACAAGGCTTTCAATACCATGTGCGGATAATGAATCACAAGCTCGATACGATGCTTGGACATGAGTGCAACAATTTTTTCTTAACAAAAGATGACGTTCCTTTCCCTGTTGCTACCGACAATAAAGAAGGCCGGTTAAGCAGTATTATATGTGACCGCGTAAAAGCGATGAACTAGCAGGAAGAGCCTGTTGCCGGGATAACCAGGTTGTTGCGGATAATATCATAAAGCGAATGTTTGGTGTTATCCGGTTCGCCATATATGTTTGTTGTTATCGGAATCCATTAATAACAGCTTTGTATTATTTTAGTCTTTTGATAATAGCATTGAATGGCGACAGAAGAACACATCCCAATACTGGGCCTAAAAGAATTTCAGCTTAATGATGGAGATCATCACGATTTCCTGTATCATGAGATACGGGGAAAACGGGTGATTGAAAAACCGCATAAGCACGACTTCTTCCTATTCTTGCTCTTTGAGAAAGGAAGCGGCACACACACCATCGATTTCGTTGACCACAAAATAACCAACCACCAGATCCATTTACTATTTCCCAACCAGGTACATAAATGGGTTTTAGGAAAAGATACTTCCGCGTTTCAGGTGATGATCAGCAGAAATGTTTTCGAAAACCTGTCGGCTTCACTTCGTTTTTCTTTCGCACTATACCAGCACCATCCGGTTATACCATTGCCTCAGCAACTATTCGAAACCTTATTGTATGAATTTGATGCAATACAGAAAGAGCTTTTTCTAAAACCGGTTAACACAGCCATTGTGAATTTAAGAAGCAGGATAATTGCGCAGTTGGTAAGCCGCGAAGCCGAAGGCAAATTTGAGGATATGGTAATTTATGATGCCAATCCGCTGTTGTATAAATTTCTCAATTTAATTGATGCACATTTGAGGGAGCAAAAGTCAGTGGCATTTTATGCTGCCCAATTGAATATTTCAGCTAATTATTTAAATATACTTTGCAGAAAGCATTTACATGTACCGGCAACTTATATCATCCATAACAGGGTTGTCCTGGAAGCAAAAAGACTGGTACATGCAACAGATAAATCACTAAAAGAAATATCGTTTGAACTGGGATTTAACGATCCCGCTTACTTTTCCAATTTTTTCAAAGCGCAAACAGGTCTTTCTCCGCGCCAGTTCAGAGATCAGTTATAATATTTACAAGTTCTATAATAAATATCGCACATTAATTGATGGCGTAATTTGTTTCTTTGTTGCAAAAAGGCAATGGCTGCTGACAATATATCCCGCAAAGCTTTCATCAAAAATTCCTCTATTCTGTTTGCTGGTTTAACTGCCGGTAGCGGAATGGCCTTTGGAAATTCCTCTGCATCAAATATGGAAGATAAAATTCACGCAAGCAGCAAAAAACAATATACGCTAAAAAACGTACGCCTCGAAACCGGTTTTAAGTACGAAGAAGGAGAAGTTACCGGCACTAAAACCGAGTTGTTTAGCGTAGAAATAGCCGATGGAAAAATAAAGAATGTTGCGCCCAATACAAACGCATCCGGGGCAATTGATGCCAAAGGGTTATTACTGTTACCTGCATTCAGGGAAATGCATATCCACCTGGATAAAACATACTACGGTCTTCCGTGGAAAGCACACCTGAAAAAGAATAAGTCAGTAAAAGATATGATCGCTTTTGAACAACAGGTTATCCCTGATCTGTTGAAAACATCAACGGCACGTTCAGAGCTGCTTATTGAATTGCTTCAGTCAAAAGGCACCAGCTTTGCCAGAAGCCATGTAAATATTGAACCTACTTCAAAACTGGATTCATTAAAGCATTTGCAAAAAGCCATTGAGCATAAAAAAGACAGTTTTGGCGCTGAGCTTGTCGCATTTCCGCAGCATGGCATTTATTATACACAGTCTGCAGATCTGATGAAAGAAGCGGCGACAATGGGTGTGGACTTTATCGGGGGACTCGACCCGTACTCCATTGACGGCAACATTGAAAAGAGTATGGACTTTGTAGTGCAACTGGCGCTTGACAACAAAAAGGGCATTGACATTCACTTACACGAATCCGGAGAATCAGGTCTGAAGACTGTTGAATACCTGATTGACAAGGTGAACGAGAACCCTGCTTTAAAAGGTAAAACATATATCAGTCATTGCTTTGTATTAGCCAAACTCGATAGCAAAAAGCTGGATGAAGTGGCAGAAAAACTGGCTGCCGCAAAAATTGGTATAAATTCAACCATACCGTTTGGAAGCACAATTATGCCCATCCCAACATTATACAAATATGGCGTGGAAGTGCACGCAGGCAATGATTGTATCGTGGATCACTGGAACACATTTGGCACAGGTAGCATTTTGCAAAAAGCCAATACTGCAGCACAGTTGTATGGCTATCGCACAGAATTTGATCTGTCAAGAATTTTAAAACTGGCGACCAACAATATTCTGCCATTGGATGACAATGGTATGATGCAGTGGCCTAAAGCCGGCGACAATGCAGATTGTGTACTTATCGATGCAAGCTGTTCGGCAGAAGCCGTATCACGCGTTTCACCTGTAATTTCGTTGATCCACAATGGAACAATCGTTTATTAAATTGCTATCACATGAATATACTTATTGCTTTAAGCTGTTTATTATTCATTCATTCCTGTGAGAAAAAAAACGAGAAGACCAGTATGGAAGATCATCAAAGCATTATCATAAATGCCGTTAAAAAAGGTCAGCTGCAATTAGTTGAGAAAGAACTTGGCAATGGTGCAGATGTAAACACTACTGATGAACACAAAAGTTCACTGTTGCTAATTGCAACGCACGATAACGATCTTGAAATGGCAAAACTGCTGGTAAAACATGGTGCTGATGTGAACCAGCAGGACGAGATATACGATTCACCATTCCTGTATGCAGGGGCTTCAGGATATGCTGAATTGGTAACATTGTTCCTTGCTAACGGTGCCCGGTTTGACGTTTTCAATCGTTACAACGGAAGTGCTTTAATACCAGCATGCGAGCGCGGCCACCTGGAAGTGGTTAAAATACTGGCCAATACAAAAGGTTTTCCAATTGACCACATTAATCGCCTTGGCTGGACTGGTTTGCTCGAAGCCGTTATTTTAGGGAACGGGAGCAGCAAATATGTTGATGTTGTTCGAATTCTGGTTAGTGCCGGATGTAACGTAAATATTGCGGACCACAACGGCGTTACCGCATTACAGCATGCAAAGGCTTCGGGATACAAGGATATAGCGGCTATATTAGAGAAAGCGAAATAGCATAAACCCATAATAAATCAGAATAAAAAACGCTCTTTTAAAGAGCGTTTTTTATAGCTGTTAACGATCCTGCAATCCGCGTGACCAATACGGGGTATGGCAGTTATGCTTTTGATAAAAGCGTCGAATAATTTTAAAGTACCGGACCTGGCTACATCTATTTTTGATGAAGGCATAAACTATTACCATCCAGATCTTTCAGCCATGCAAATCGTCCCCAGGGCGTATCATCAATTTTGCCCACCTCAATTCCTTTGGCCTTTATTGCTGCAACTTCTTTTTCAATATCTTCCGTTATACATATGATGCCGTGAAAGCCGACAAGGGAAATGGTTGTTTCATCACCGGGGAGTGCCATTTGTATCCATGTATCGCCATGCTGATCATCAGCTTCTACAAGAACTTTAAAGCCGAGTTCTAAATAAAATTGCTTTCCTTTTTGCCTGTCTTTTACAGGCAGCATGATAATTTCAACTGATTTCATTTTTGTGTGTTTTCGTATGAATAAATTGAATACAACAAAAGTAGCAAGGCTATGGCCGGACAGTATTTGGCATTTACGACAATCTTACCTGTTGATTGCGACATCACACTGCGCTAAATTTGTATGAATTATTGCCAATGAAACACGTTTCCATATTGCCACTTTTTGATGCAACACTTACGAGTATCGACAGTAGTCACCAGATCCTCACGCGGGTAAATGATTTTATGAGATATCAGCAACGTCAGCCATTCTATGAAGTGGAGATTGTGGGCGCCACAAAAAATATTGAACTCGGAGCTGGTCTCTATAAAGTTTCTGCAAACAAAACAATCAGCGAGATAGACAAAACTGATCTGGTTGTTCTTCCTTTACTATGCGGGGATTTTGCAAAAGCCATTCAAAAAAACAACGTGTATACTCAATGGTTAACGCGTCAATACCATAACAAGGCGGAAATAGTATGTCTTTGTGTCGGGTCTTTTTTTCTTGCATCCACCGGCTTGCTCGATAAAAAGAAATGCGCAGTTCATTGGGCGGCTAAGAATGAATTCAGGACAATGTTTCCGGAAGTTAGCATAATTGACGACAGCATTATTACTGATGAAAATGGTATTTACACCTGTGGTGGCGGATATTCATATCTGAATCTCTTGCTTTACATTATTGAGAAACATTTGGGACGGGAGATTTCTGTTCTTGTGTCAAAAATGTTCGAGATTGATATTGAGCGCAAAAGCCAGAATCCGTTTATGATCTTTGTCGGCCAGAAAAATCATGGCGATGAAATTGTATTAAATGCACAGCACCTGATAGAAAACAATCCTACGCAATCATACACCATCGATGAAATATGCCTGAAGTTGGGGGTGGGGCGACGAACTTTCGAAAGGAAATTTAAAAAGTGCACCGGAAATTCAGTTGCCGAATACATTCAAAGGGTAAAAGTAGAATTCGCCAAAAAGCATCTTGAGGCCGGAAGAAAAACAGTGAACGAAATTATTTATGAAACAGGCTACAACGATATTGATGCATTTAGAAAAGTGTTTAAGAAAATAACAGACTTATCGCCGATAGACTATCGCAAAAAATACGCGGTTTAATTTCAGCAGGGAAGCTCATTCCCATTGCAACAAATATCTTCGGGTAACCCTATGAAGTAAATCGTCTTGGCTTGGGTAAAAGTCACTGCAATTTTAACATGCAATAAATAAACTATATTTGAACAACTACTTTCCCTAAAAACAAATCCTCACATGAAAAAACGTTATTCGTGTTTACCATTGATATTCCTTTTCGTTTTCTCAAACATTTTCTGCAATAAAAATGAATATTCCAAAGAGTGCGGAGCCACGAAATCAACGGGAACTTCCATTAACTATGGTTGTTTTATTCCTTCTCAAATAACCGAGACTAATTGCCATATTGATGTCGGTCTGGGATTGTCTCAGATGGTTTTCACACTGGATATGCGAATGAGAGATTCAAAGCTTTATCTTGAGCGTTTAAAAGCTGCAAAAAGGAACTGCGAGCCTGTGTGCATCTCATTATTTAAGAACACCTGCTACATTTCAGAAATTTCACCTGCTAGTCCGGAAATCATCGACCGGTATAAAGGCTCCTATCCATGCAATGGCGAATCATTTTGATTGTTCCTCGCAGAATTGATATTTGCACATCCTCTCATTCGCATATTTGCACATTCTCCCATCCGCACATTTGCCCATTTTCCCATTCGCTCATCTGCAAATTCACCCCTCTGCACATTTGCACATCGCCTCCCGTTCCCTTACCTTTGCCGCCAATTTTTGCTGAAATACATGAAATACGAAAAAGAAATTAATCGCCGTAAAACGTTCGCTATCATATCCCACCCGGATGCCGGTAAAACCACACTGACAGAAAAATTCCTGTTGTTTGGTGGTGCCATACAGACCGCCGGAGCCGTTAAAAGCAACAAGATCAAGAAGCATGCGACGAGTGATTTCATGGAAATTGAGAGACAAAGGGGTATTTCTGTTGCAACATCAGTAATGACTTTTGAATACAAACATTTTCTTATAAATCTGCTCGACACCCCTGGTCACAAGGATTTTGCCGAAGATACATATCGTACCCTGACCGCGGTGGACAGTGTTGTACTGGTGGTTGACAGTGTAAATGGGGTAGAGGAACAAACCCGCCGGTTAATGGAAGTGTGCCGTATGCGCGATACGCCGGTGATCGTGTTCATTAATAAAATGGACCGTGATGGAAAGAACCGCTTTGACCTGCTGGAAGAGATTGAAAAAGAATTATCCATCAGTCTGCACCCAATGACCTGGCCGATCAATAGTGGTAAAGATTTTAAAGGCGTGTATAACCTGCACGATAAAAGCTTACTGTTATTCACTGCCAATACCAAGGCTGATGATGACAGCATTGTAATCGAAGACCTGAACAGTCCGTTGCTGGATGAAAAAACCGGTGAAAAAGACGCAGCCCTTCTTCGTGAAGATGTGGAATTGATTGACGGTGTTTACGGTGAATTGAATGTGAACGACTATCTGAATGGAAAGGTGGCGCCGGTATTTTTTGGAAGTGCCATCAATAATTTCGGCGTAAAAGAGCTGCTGGACACATTCACCCGCATCGGGCCAACACCGCGTGACAGGGAAACAAGCAAACGTGAAGTTGCGGCAGGGGAAGACAAATTCAGCGGTTTCATTTTTAAAATACATGCCAACCTCGATCCCAAGCACCGTGACAGGATTGCATTTTTACGCGTTTGCGCCGGCAAGTTTGAACGTAACAAGTATTATCATCACGTACGCCTGGATAAGGATATGCGTTTCAGTAACCCATATTCCTTCATGGCACGCAGCAAGGATGTGATTGAAGACGCGTTCCCCGGCGATGTGGTGGGTTTATTTGATACCGGCAACTTTAAGATCGGCGATACAATGACAGAAGGAGAGGATTTCTTCTTTACGGGCATCCCATCATTCTCGCCCGAAATATTTAAGGAGCTGGTGAACAAAGATCCAATGAAAACCAAGCAACTGGAAAAAGGTATCAGCCAGCTGACGGATGAAGGTGTGGCTCAGCTGTTTACACAGTTCGGTGGAAATAAAAAGATCATTGGTTGTGTGGGAGAGCTTCAGTTTGAGGTAATTCAGTACAGATTGCTACAGGAATATGGTGCTGCATGTGAATTCAGAACACTTCCTTTTTACAAAGCCTGCTGGCTAACAAGCAAGGATCAAAAAAAACTGGAGGATTTCCTTCGCTACAAACAGCAAAATTCCGGAGAAGACAAAGATGGTCATCCCGTGTACCTGGCTCAAAGCGAATGGTTCCTCAATACAGAAATTCAAAACAACCCGGACATTGAGTTTCACTTTACGAGTGAAATCCACAAATAATTGACAATGGAGAATTGATAATTGAAAATGTAATGCAGAGAATATTTCGCGGCACTTTCAGTTATCAATTCTCAATTGCATTCCTGAAACCTGATACCTGACGCCTGATACCTTATCTTCATTTTCAATTGTCAATTTTCAATTATCCATTGAACCTTCCCCTCCCAAATCCCTGCATTTACCTACCATCCATTATCTGTTTACCTAAATGCGGTTGAATTTGCATATTTGCGGTGTTTACTTTGGTGCATTAATTTAGACTACATGAACAACACTGCTTCTAAGCCAACCTTCACTAAATACCAGGTTTTTGTTATTGCGATACTTGCATTTATACAATTTACCGTTGTGCTGGACTTCATGGTGCTTTCACCATTAAGCGCCATATTGCTTGACAAACTTCACATTAACACATCTCAATTCGGATTCGTGGTTTCCGCCTACGCATTCAGCGCCGGAGCATCGGGCTTATTGTCCGCCGGTTTCGCGGATAAATACGACCGGAAGAAATTACTGATGTTCTTTTATACCGGTTTTATCATCGGCACGATCCTGTGTGGCCTTGCACCCAATTATCAATTCCTGTTGATTGCAAGAATTGTGACCGGCATTTTTGGTGGCGTTATCTCATCAATTGGTTTGGCCATTGTGACAGATATTTTTAAGATGGAACAGCGCGGCAGGGTTATGGGGTTTGTGCAGATGGCCTTTGCCGCAAGCCAGGTATTAGGCATTCCGGTAGGCCTGTTTCTCGCTAACAGATGGGGCTGGCATTCGCCTTTCCTCATGATCGCGGGTCTTGGTATTGCCGTTGGTATTATTATGACCATCTATCTGAAACCGGTTAACGAGCACCTTAAATACAAATCAGATCGCAATCCGTTTCATCATCTTGCTTCAACACTGGTTAAAACGCCTTATGCAAGAGGATTCCTGGCAACAACGTTACTTGCAACAGGAGGCTTTATGTTGATGCCTTTTGGAAGCGCATTCGGCATTCACAATATGGGATTGACGATGGAACAGTTACCTACCCTGTATCTCGTTTCCGGTATGTTTGCCATGGTGATTGGACCGCTGGCAGGCAAGTTGAGTGATAAGATAGGTAAATACAAGGTATTCTTCCTTGGCACTGTTATCAGCATTATTATGGTGCTGTATTACACCAGACTGGGCATTACCCCATTATGGGGTGTAATATTGATCAACATCTTCATGTTTGCGGGAATCACATCACGCATGATTGCATCCAGTGCATTAATGACAGCAGTTCCTGATCCACAGGATCGCGGTGCATTTATGAGCATCAACTCATCTGTTCAGCAAATTTCCGGAGGTATTGCGGCGGCATGCGCCGGACAAATAGTGGCGCAGACTTCTACAGGCTATTTAAAACATTACGATACACTGGGCTATGTTGTAACCGTATCAATGCTGATCACATTAGGAATGATGTATATCATCAACCGCCAGGTTCAGCAAAAGTTAAAACCCAGGGAGAGCCCAGTGGTGCAGCCGGAAGGAGCGTAGGAGAGGTATAAGGTATCAGGTGTTCAGAGCGAAGTTGAAAGAGTTCTAAGTGCCGGATATTAAGTTTTTAATGCGGAGAAATTTTTTTCTGCGCATTTTTTTATCGATGCCCACCCTTACACCTTACACCTCAAGCCTTATACCTTACACCTTATACCTGATACCTGACGCCTCATGCCTTCTACCTGAAACCTCCTACCTTTGCCCCATGCCACAATTCTTAATCTTAGCTGAAGACTTTAAAGATGGCGAAGCACTTGACAGAAGGCTCGCTGTAAGAGAACAACATTTAGAAAGGGCTCGCAACGAGCAAGCAAAAGGAATATTGAAAGTAGGCGGAGCCACAATCTCCGATGCTGGTAAAATGCATGGTTCTATGCTTGTTGTTGAACTTGAGAACCAGGATGCCGTAAAGCAGTGGATCGCTGAAGATCCTTATGTAACAGGACGCGTATGGGATGAGATCCGGATCGAACCTTTTAAAATTGCGATTATCTAATGTTGGAGGATAATTGTTACACAGACGTACGCAGAGAACCCACAGAGTGCACTGAGATTTTGCAAGACTTTTTATACCTCTGTGCAACTGTGTAACCAATACTATTTTCAATTCTCCATTTTCAATTTTCAATTAAAATGGTATTCCCAAATTAATGTAAGGCAAGATCTGTTTTGACTGATCACAATACATTGCAGTTACTTCCAACGGACCTAATAGAAAATTGTAGCCAAGTGAAAGACTGTATCCCGATAACAACGAAGCATTAGAAAACTGCAGCCTGTTGTTGCTGCTAACAAAATTATATGCGCCCGCATTGGCTTTTGCTGTCAGGAACAGGTTGGGAAACATTTGATAACGCAGCCCCAACTGAAGGCTTGCAACACTACTGGTGTTCACCGTTCCTTCATTTAGGCCTGCAAACGTTACCTGGTTGCGATATACGCTATTCATCCCGCCAACGTTGAAATCATTCAATATACTCTGAGCGTAGTTCAGGTTCATGCCGGCCTGGAACTGGGTCAGCAAGACATATTTGCGGGACAACTTCACATAATGCTCAGCATTCAACTTTGTCCTGGTATAGTTATTAAACGAAAAACCCAAAGAATCCTGGTTGCCTATCAGGTTGCCATTCATATAGAATTGCAGATCCGGATGTTGATTGTACACTGCGCCTGCCTCAAAATCTATCCTGAAACCGGTTTTGGGATAAATGTTGGAATTGAGCGTATTAAATTTAAAAAAGCCGTAGGAATTGAAGAAGTTATTGCTTCCCCTTAGTTCAAATTTAGAAGGTAAACCGGGTTTGTAAGCAAAAGTCTCAAATCTGGTACCCAATCCCAAAGCCATTTTCCTTTTTACACTTATCTGCGTACTCAGATCTACGGTGAAGTAGAACTGCTTGTACAAACCATCTTTCCTGAAATCAGAATATGAATTTATGTTCAGTTGTTCTATTTGTGATTTGAGAGATGCTGACAGGTTTTTAAGGGGGCCGACAAACTGTGTGTGCTCACCTTTTAACCGCATGTTTTCGCCAATGTTAGCAGTCAGGAAACTTCTTGAATAAGGCAGCAAGGTATTCCTGGTGGTAAAATTTCCAACGAGACTTACGCCGAGGAAGCTGTTGTAGATTAATCCCAGCTTTGCAAATGATAGCGGGTTCTCTTCTACCTCAAAAATAATCTTAGCGCTGCCATCCGGAAATGGCTGTAACGAATAAATTATTTTTTGATAATAGCGCGTGCCGAATGCTTTCCTGATGTGCTCAGATAACAGGGAAGGCGTGTAATATTTATTCAGTTCAAATTGTGCCCTGTGTATAAAGAAATCTTCCTGGGTTTGTTTTAATCCCCTTATTTCATAAGCTGTTATATAAACAGAATCTTCTTTTTTAACAATGTTGCCCGGATCTTTGTACGCAGTCGGGTATTTGGCGCGCAATGAATCAGCTAAATGTTTTAATGTCGGATATAATTCCCTGCCACGTTTTACTCCTTCGTCAATTATTTCGTCAGAAGAACCAAAACTCCCCATAGTGTAATCTGTTAACTTATGCGGCACATATATATCGCATAACTGGCGCTCAAGTTTTGAATCCGCATCTTCGCGAAAGAAAGCAACCTGGAGCAGTATCTGAAATACGTTCTTGATCTTTTCGGGAGGTAGCAGGCCCTGCGCAACGTTACTTCCGATTATAAAATCCGCTCCCATCTTTTTGGCATCAGTCACAGGAAAATTTCTCACGACGCCACCATCAATCAATTTCCTGTTCTCGTAATTCACAGCAGTAAAAACAGAAGGGATAGCCATACTGCTTCTTACAGCATAAACAAGTTCTCCTTTCTGCAAAACAACTGCTTCGCCCGTAGATACATCTGCGGCAATACATCTGAACCCTTTTGGCAGCTTTGAAAAATCTTTAATCTTATAAACAGGAAAAAATAATTCTGAAAATTTGAGCCATAATTCTTCAGATTCCAGAACTCCGCTTGGAAAACGAAATCCATGATTTACCCATGGCAGTTCTACTGCATATTTGTTGTATTCATCTTTTTCTTCCATGGTGAGCGAACGAAGCGAAGAGGAATTGGTGAGGAGTAGCTCCCAGTCAATGCTGCGGGCAATTTTTTCGATCGTATCTGCCGAATATCCACATGCGTACAGCGCCCCCATGATGCTTCCCATGCTTGTACCGGTAATATAATTAACACGAATACCTGCTGAATCAATGGCTTTCAGAATGCCAATATGTGCAAGCCCTTTGGCTCCGCCGCCACTTAATGTAACACCAATTTTAGGCGCATTTATATTCTGAGCCGCAAGGTTCATTACAAAACAAACAACAAAAAGGGTTACCAGAAGTCTTTGCATCAGCACATGATTCAGAAATAAAAATACAATGTAACGATGAATCTGATATATAAACCTCTGTGAAAGAACATTAGCTAAACTTTTATTGGAATTTGATTTGCGGTACAATTCATCCGATTGCAAGCAGATTATGATCAAAATTTTGACATTAAATAAGGCATTAGATATAAATGCTTTTGTAATATTGCCGCATGCACACAGTCCTTATAAGAAACATACGAAGCCTGGTAAATACAAGGAAAGAAACGGGAATATTACGCGGAGAAGGATTGAAAGAACTGCCTTGTATTGATGATGCTTTTTTGTACGTGGAAGATGGCATTATTAAGGCTTTTGGAAAAATGCAGGACTTGCCGGAGCATTTGACCGCAATGGATATCATTGATGCTGATGGAAGCTATGTATTGCCATGCTGGTGCGACAGCCATAGCCATCTTGTTTTTGCTGCAAGCAGAGAAGAAGAATTTGTCGACAAGATCAACGGCCTGAGTTATGCTGCTATTGCTGCCAAAGGCGGAGGCATTCTTAACTCGGCGGCAAAGCTAAACGCAACTTCTGAAGATGCGCTATATGAAAGTGCTTATAAGCGGTTAAATGAACTTATTGCGCTTGGTACCGGCGCACTCGAAATTAAAAGCGGTTATGGACTGAGTGTGGAAGGCGAATTGAAAATGTTGAGGGTTATAAAGCGGTTGAAAGAAAATGCCTCCATACCCATTAAAAGTACTTTTTTAGCGGCACATGCCTTTCCCGCAAAGTACAAAAATGATCACGAAGGATACATCAGGCTGATTATTGAAGACATGTTACCTGTAATTGCAGAAGAACAGCTGGCAGATTTTGTTGATGTTTTTTGTGAGGAAGGATTTTTTTCAGTGGAAGAAATGCAGCGCGTTTGTGAAGCCGGAGCTCAATACGGGCTAAGGCCGAAGCTGCATGTGAATCAATTGAACAGCATTGGAGGTATAGAAGCAGGTATTGCTTTAAATGCAGTTTCGCTGGACCATCTTGAAACGCTGACTGAAGACGAAATAGAACATCTGTCATCCCCAACCTGGCAGGGCTTGTGTACCTTATTGCCCACGGCTGCCTTTTTTCTGCGCATGCAATACCAACCCGCCCGGCAGCTGATCGACGCAGGTTGTGCAGTTGCCCTGGCGTCTGATTTTAACCCCGGTTCTTCGCCCAGCGGTAATATGAACTTTGTGGTGTCACTTAGCTGTATCCAAATGAAAATGCTTCCCGAAGAAGCCATAAATGCGGCCACTGTGAATGGGGCATTTGCTATGAATTTAGAAAATGAAGTTGGAAGTATTACTATTGGAAAGAAAGCAAATATTATATTTACGAGGCCGATGTCCTCACTTGCTTATTTGCCGTACGCTTTTGGAAACAATATGATAGAAAAGGTTATGATCAACGGATCGTTTGTTATGACTCGCTAACACGATGACAGCTTTGCCAGGAAATATTTGCTCATTAAAACCGGATATGGATGCTGAAAAAAAAGAAAAAACATGCCGATTTAATAACAGCTACAATAGAGGATGGACTGGAATTACGTGTATCCGACAAAGACACAGGCCTTAACTTCCTTGTCGATTTTTTCAAACAAATACGTCCTAAATCCACACAGTTTGCGACCGCCGCAGAAACCAGGATGCAAACCGCTATTCAGCAACTGCATGAACATCCTTCGGTACTCAGGAATTTACAGGCAGCAATGCTTTCACAATTGATCAATACCAATCTTATTCCTGCTTTAACTGAAAGCGGCGTATTGAAAGCGCGTGGTTTTGTGCAGGAACTGGTTAAAAGGATCAATCATAAATTTTTGCCTGCACTGCAGGATGAAAATGACTTTCTGTATGTAATCAATCGCGTATTTTACAAACACAATGATTATGTTTGGGTTGAGCGCATTTCCACCGATACCTGGCAGGTATTTTTTGAAACTCTTGGGGTACCGTTAAGCAAAAGCAATCACCTGCTGCAAAAGCAGTTGTTTAAGTCTCTGATCGTTCTGTCTTATAAAATTGTTTCCTTAAGTTATGATCACGAAGTTCATGCGGTAATTCCTGAGGAATATGTTGATGAAAATCCGTTTATTGAGCAGAATAACCTTTCCGTCCTCATCACGGAACTCGAAGCAAAAGAAAATGTCCCTTATGACGAAGTAACCAAAGATGCAGACAAGCTTGACAGCGTATTGGACACATGTCTCGCCTGCCTGCAACAGATGAAGGAAACACAAGCAGAAGAAGGCGCCAGCTTATCGCTTACATATACACTGCTCGTAATGGAAACCTGCCTTAACCGCATGAAAATCATTGTAGCCTCGGCGGATACTGATCAAACATTCCATACCTACAAAGTTGTTGACTTTTTTATCCGGCTTATCCGGAATGAAAAACGCAAAAACAGTATCAGGGAACTATCGTCCCAAAGCCTTGGTTACATTGCCTACCGGATAGCAGAACATAAAGGAATTAAAGGCAATAAATACATTACTTCCTCCCGGCGCGAATACAATAAAATGATCATTAGTGCCATGTGGGGAGGTTTGATCATTTGCTTCACCGCTGTATTTAAAAATCTGCTTACAAAAGTCCATTTTCCCCCGTTTTGGGCAGGCGTGGCCTATAGCGTCAACTACAGCCTCGGGTTTCTTTTAATTGAACATACGCATTCATCACTTGCAACCAAGCAGCCGGCTTTTACGGCAAGTGCACTTGCTGAGTCACTGGATAACAGGAAGAATGATCAACCTAATCTTTATAGCCTTGCAATTACTGTATCCAAAGTGATGCGAAGCCAGGTAGCATCTTTTTTTGGTAACCTGATCATCGTTTTTCCCGGTAGCTACCTGTTGGCCTGGCTATACGAACTGTGTACACACAAAAAGATTGTTGAAGGTGCACAGGCAATGAATTTACTGGAAGACCAGCATCCCTGGCACAGCTTGTCCCTCGCCTATGCCATGAACACAGGCGTATTTCTTTTTATCAGCGGGCTGCTGGCAGGTTTTGTACAAAACAAAATTCAGTACGGAAAAGTGAAGAAAAGGCTGGAGCGCCACCCCGTACTCACACTAACAATGAAGAAGGAGAGAAGAGAAAGATTTGCCGCTTTCATTGATCACTATGCCGGAAGTATTGCCGGTAACGTGGCGCTTGGCTTCTTTCTTGGTATGGCCGGATTGGTGCCAAAAATATTTGGGATCCCGTTCGATATCAGGCATATCACCATTTCTGCAGCGAATACATCCATTGGCATTTATGGCGTCGGTTTTACCAATTTAACCTGGCAATATATTTTAGTTGTAATATTAGGCGTATTAGGCATTGGTTTCATCAATTTTTTAGTTAGCTTTTCACTCGCGTTTATAGTCGCAGTAAAATCGCGCGGCATTAAGCTGAGAGAATACCCCGAATTTCTTAAAATTCTTTTGCGCTATTTTAAAAAGTACCCCATGCGTTTTATTCGCCCCGGCAAGGGTGCAGCTAAGGAAGATACTTTAGCAGTAGCAATGCCGGACGTTTAAATAGAAACAGACAATCATATTTTTTAAATAATTAAAGCTTTGATTGACATGCAACATCTTACTGTTTACAACAGGCATAACCTGGCACAACTGACCAACATTAGACGTTTTGAGACCAAGATGGGAGAGCGTATACTTGTACTGGAAAATGGCAACAACATTGAACAGGCAATTGCTGCATCTCCGGCAAAATTTGTATTATTCGGTATACCAGAGGATATAGGCGTTAAAGCAAACATGGGCGTCGGCGGAGCCGATACAGTATGGATGCCTTTCCTGAAATCTTTTTTAAATATTCAAAGCAATGATTTTTTACAGGGCGATGAAATACTGTTGCTGGGACACCTTGATTTTAGCGAGCTCGCTTTGCTGATAGAAACAAATGCACAGGGGCATTCAGAACGCGTTGAAGCTTACCGCCATGCGGTTGAGACAATTGACAATGCAGTTGAGCACCTTGTTAAAGTAATTGCACAAAACAATAAGATCCCCATTGTAATTGGTGGCGGACACAACAATGCATACGGCTGTATTAAGGGCGCAGCAAAGGGCCTGTACCAGGCTGGACTAATACCTATTGCAGAAATAAACGCCATTAATCTTGATGCGCACAGCGATTACCGCCCAACTGAAGGCCGACACAGTGGTAACGCATTCCGTTATGCGGAAGAAGACGGCTACCTGGAAAAATATTGTGTAATAGGTTTGCACGAAAACTACCTGCCGCAAAATGTATGGATGGATATCGTGAACAATCCATTTATGGATGTTATTACTTATGAAGATATTTTCCTGCACGAAAAACATACATTCCTGCAGGCGGTAGCGCATGCCACAAGTTTTACAGACGACACCTATTGCGGCATTGAATTGGATCTGGACATAGTTGAAAAGGCTTTGAGCAGCGCTACATCACCTGTTGGTATCACCACATTCCAGGC
The DNA here is from genome assembly GCA_030345135.1 of Chitinophagaceae bacterium DXS. Lineage (GTDB taxonomy): Bacteria > Bacteroidota > Bacteroidia > Chitinophagales > Chitinophagaceae > Danxiaibacter > Danxiaibacter flavus. The sequence goes on along the minus strand of CP128386.1, from coordinate 2,824,654 downwards.
AAGACAATACATTCATTATGCCGCCGGCGATTGCCAGGTGGCTTATTTACATATTTGTGAGGGAGCCACGCAATTAAACGACGGACGCAAAGATCCTGCAACCGGCAAGCTCGTCTCTTACCTGGTGAGTGATTTTATCAAAGCGCTTGTGGTGAGTAAGGAGATAGTGTAGTAGCTATGAGCTCTGAGCCATCAGGTATCAGGTTTCAGATAATTAGCAAGCCACATTCAGGAATTAAGAAATACCATTTAACCAGTGCAAAGGTTTAAGATCCAAATGCATTGGTTATTTTGTTTACAAGAGCAAGCTTTATTTTTCAAGACAGGACATAAGGCGCCAATGCTGATTGCTAAAAGCTGATAGCCAATTTCATTAGTCTAAATAATTATTCAGATGATTATAAATCGGTATATTTGGGTATGAAAACGTTAACGTTGAACATACCTGATGAATTGGATCTGAACAGCCGAGATGTTGCGTTGCTCGTGTCCACACGTCTTTATGAGTTAGGCAAACTTTCTCTTGGACAAGCTGCAGACGTAGCAGGTCTTTCTAAAAGAGCCTTCGCTGAGTTATTGGGAAGTTACGATGTTTCAATCTTCAATTTTCCAGCGTCAGACTTATCAAGAGATGTAAGCAATGCCTAAACCAATAATCTCTGACACTAGTTGTTTTATCATACTTGCCAAAATTGGACATTTGGAGATCTTACATCATGTTTATGGTGGAATAATCACAACTCCTGATGTTGCTAAAGAATATGGCGAAAACCTACCGGACTGGATTGAGATTCGATGCGTAAATGACAAATCAAAACAGCAGTTACTCGAAATGCATATTGACAGAGGAGAATCAAGTGCCATTGCATTGGCACTCGAAATGCCCGGTAGCACTTTGATTATAGATGACTATAAGGCACGCCAGATTGCCGCAAAGCTGGGAATAGCGTTCACTGGAACAATAGGTGTTATCATTAAAGCCAAGCTTCTTGGCTTTATCCCTTCTATAAAGCCAATTCTACAGGAGATTAAAAAGACTAATTTCCGATTGTCTTTAGACCTTGAATTACAAGCTTTAAAAGAAGCCCAGGAATGAATGCTCCTTAGAAGCCAAACAAGTTTAGTTTTCCATTTTACTTTAACAAACGAACACAGCTAACTTGATTTTTAGACAACACTGCCAAAGCTGACAGCTGATAGCTCATAGCTGTATTGCTTTCTCCCGAATAAACAGTAAATTCAGGTTACAATTCCTTCACTGCAAAAAATCTAACCAATGACCTTGAAATCGCGCCGAGAGGCGCTCAAAACGCTTGCTACAGGCAGCGCCGCCTTGTATCTTTCTCCAAATATTTTACTTGCTGCAACGCGTCCTAAAAAAGAAAAACTGGGTGTTGCGCTGGTTGGTCTTGGCTATTACAGTACAGACCTGCTTGCCCCAGCGCTTCAACAGACAAAATATTGCTACCTGGCCGGCATTGTAACAGGCACTCCTGCTAAGGCTGAGGCATGGAAAGCAAAATATAATATCCCGGACAAGAACATCTACAACTACAACACATTCGACCAGATTGCCAATAACCCTGACATAGACGTGGTTTACGTTGTGTTACCACCATCCATGCACAAAGAATATGTGATCCGTGCAGCAAATGCAGGAAAAGAAGTATGGTGTGAAAAGCCGATGGCAATGACAGCAGCTGAATGCCAGGAAATGATTGATGCCTGCAGGAAGAATAAGAAATCGCTTGCAATTGGCTATCGCTTGCATCACGAACCCAACACGCAGGAATACACCCGCATTGTTAACAACGGCTTGCTTGGAAAAGTAAAGGGAGTTGAATGCGCTGCCGGCTACAGGGAGAATCGCACTGATCACTGGAAGCAGAAAAAAGAAATGGGCGGCGGTGTGTTGTACGATATGGGCGTGTATGCTATACAAGGAGCGAGACTGGGTACGGGCAAGGAACCAGTCGCAATTGTTTCCGCTACAACGTCCACAACGCGACCGGAAATTTATAAAAATGGGCTCGATGAAACTACAGTTGCAAGGTTGGAATTTCCCGGCGGCGTATTTGCAGATATAAAAACAAGTTTCGGTGAGAATATCAATTTCCTCAACATTGCCTGCGAGAAAGGTGATATTAAAATGGCACCATACTCCGGCTATAACGGATTACAGGGAAGCAGCCCCTTAGGAACCATCCGTTTTCCTTATGACGTTCCATGGCAACAGGCTAAGCAAATGGACGATAATTCCCTTTCAATCATGAATAAGAAGCCAATGCTTGTTCCGGGTGAAGAAGGATTACGCGATATCAGGATTGTTGAAGCGATTTATAAGTGTGCAGGTAGCGGGCAGAGGGTGGTGGTGTAGGAGAGTGAATGGTGAATGGTCAATCAATGCAGTCTCCTTAAGAAACAATAACATTTATCAAGTACGATTTACGAAGTACGAAGTACCTGATTCAGGCTTGCTTTACTTTTTGTAACCTCTTAAGGAAACGGCATTGAATGGTCAATAGTGAAAGGTGTAGCAGGCTGATTTTGGATTGGCCTGCTATTTTTATGATAGATAGTGAAAAGTGAATGGTCAATGGTGAAAGGTGTAGCAGGCTGATTTTGGATTGGTCTGCTATTTTTATAATAGATAGTGAAAAGTGAATGGTCAATGGTGAAAGGTGTAGCAGGCTGATTTTGGATTGGTCTGCTATTTTATGATAGATAGTGAAAAGTGAATGGTCAATGGTGAAAGGTGTGGCAAGGTGATTTTAGATTGGCCTGCTATTTTTATAATAGATAGTGAAAAGTGAATGGTCAATAGTGAAAGATGGGGCAGGATGATTTTAGATTTGGCCTGCTCTTGTGTAACTTCTTTGTGCTTCTTTGCGCCTTCGCGCCTTTGTGGCAAACGTTGTTGACCTACGTGTCGTTATGCCTCCGTGGTTCGGCACCTTTGTGGCCAAAAACGCCGTGCGCCTCCGTGTCGCTCTGTCTCCGTGGTTAACCAAAAGCGGACAACAACTGTATCAAAACTGAACAGTGGAATTAAGTATTTTTTTTAAAACTACTTGATTATCAATCGATAACAATTCTGGTATTTTATTGGAGTGAAATGTAATCACCAACTTAGCCGCTTTTTTGTCATAATCATCAACGAAAAAACAGCCACCAATGTTTAGATATTATCTGAAGACTGCCATTCGAAACCTCACACGCAACAAAATTTATACGATTATCAACATTTCCGGCTTGAGTATTGGACTTGCCTGCGCCATGCTGATCATTCTTTACGTAAAGGATGAAGTCAGCTATGACCGGTTTCATAAAAATGTGGGCAACATTTATCGCATCGTAAACAGAAATGTTGAAGCGGATGGTAAGGAATCAGGAAAAAGCGGCTATACAGGTTATTTGCAAGGTCCGCGGTTTAAGTCCGCAGTTCCCGAAATAGTATCATTCGTGCGATTCAGAAGCGGTCAGATGGATATGAAGACCGGAGATGAAATCAAACCACAGGACCTTCGATATGCAGATTCCAATTTCTTTTCCGTATTTACATTTCCATTATTGAAAGGCAATCCTAAAACAGCGCTTCTGCAACCAAACTCTGTTGTAATATCGGACGAAGTAGCTAAAAAACAATTTGGCACCACAGATGCACTTGGAAAAACAATTATGCTCAAAGGCGACGATAAGTTTGAACCCTATATCGTTACGGGCGTAGCAAAGAAAGCGCCGCAGAACTCTTCGATTAAATTTGATTTATTGCTACCAATGGTAGTGTCAAAGGAAGATGCGCAGAACAATCAAAACTGGTTCAGCTTTTTCATGAATACATTCGTGGTTATCAATCCTAACGCTGACACAAAAGTTGCCGGACAAAAAATGACCAGGTTCTTTGAAAAAGACGCGGCGGATGTGATCAGGATGATCGCGGAAAAATTCGACTTTCATGGAAGAACAGAATACTCGCTTCAGCCTTTTTTAGATATGCATTTAAGCAAGGATCTGCCGGCGGATAACGGTTTGTCCGACTCAAGCAACCCCATGTTTTCGTATATACTTGGCGGGATCGCAATTTTTGTCCTGCTGATTGCCTGCATCAATTTTGTGAATCTGACGGTAGCCCGTTCACTCAAGCGCGCAAAGGAAATAGGCATTCGCAAGGTTGTTGGCGGGGAAAGAAAGCAACTGATCTTTCAGTTTTTAGGCGAATCATTTGCGCTTTGCTTTCTTGCATTTTTACTTGCCATCATTCTTGTACAGGTAATATTGCCAGTATTTAATGATCTTTCTAATAAAGCGCTGAGTATATCCTACCTTTTCGATCTAAAATTGATCGCGGGTTATATTGGGTTGTTCCTGCTTACCGGCCTGTTGGCGGGTTTTTACCCGGCACTGGTGTTATCCAACTACAATCCTGTTAACACTTTATACAGCAGATTTAATCTTGGCGGAAAGAATTACCTGCAAAAAAGCCTGGTAGTTTTACAATTCACGCTTGCGTCATTCCTGATCACTGCCACGTTGATCATCTACTCACAGTTCAACTATCTTACCACAACAAAGCTCGGTTATGATGATACAAACCTCATTATTGTGGGCAAAGGAAACTTAAATAGAAATGAGGCTGCCTTGTTCAGAAATGAATTGATGAAAAGTTCCGGCGTCGTTGATGTTGCACTAAAGAACGGAGGCTTTTGGGGCTCGGGCGCAAAGATCAATGGCGAAGAAAAAATTTCATTTGCGTATGAAACAGTAAGTGTGCCATATATCCCGATGCTGAAAGTGCCCATACTGCAGGGACGAAATTTTTCCCTGGACCTTCCTTCAGATTCTACCCAATCGGTTATCGTAAATGAAGAGTTTGTAAAGAAAGCCGGATGGAAACAACCTTTGGGCCAACAGGTGCGGTTTGTAAATATGGACAATACTGATGAAACTTACACGGTAATTGGTGTTGTAAAAAACTATCATTTTGAGTCACTGAATCAGAAAATAAAAGAGCAGCTGTTTACGATGAAACCCAAAAATCCGTACGGAGATTTCTACATTAAAATTCGTCCGGGCACTTCAACCGCCGCATTAAAAGATATCGAGAAAACCTATAAAAAACTTTTCCCGATTAATCCTTACAGTTACGATTTCAAGGATCAGCAAAACAGGAACAGTTATCAGTCCGAAGCAAAATGGAAACAGATCATGCTCTTTGGTGCCATCCTTACAATATTCATTTCAAGTATAGGGTTATTTGGATTGTCTGTACTCTCCGCTGAAAAAAGAACAAAAGAAATTGGCATCCGCAAAGTGCTTGGCGCATCAGTTAGCAGTGTTGTGCGTATTTTATCAAGAGACTTCCTGAGCCTGGTTGCAATTGCTTTGCTGGCAGCGATTCCGATGGCCTGGATCGCCGCGAACAGGTGGCTGGAGAACTATCCATACCGGGTTAATTTAAGCTGGTGGATGTTTGCTTCAGCAGGTATTTTTGTTCTGCTTATCGCATTGTTTACAGTGAGCTTCCAGGCGATCAGGGCGGCTACGGCTAATCCGGTAAAAAGTTTGAGAACGGAATAAGTTGTAAGTGATACGTTAAACGTTATACGTTTATCGAAGCGAAGGAAAGGGTAAAGCCGGATAGTTGTACGTTTTAGGTTTATTGAGGCGAAGGAAAAATATAACCCGCTCTATTAAACGTGCAACGTACAACTTAAAACATATCCCTTCTCCGGGTTAAACGTACAACGTATAACTTAAAACTTATAACTTCTTCGTATGTTCAAAAATTACTTCAAAACTGCATTTCGCAGTCTGCAAAAGAACAAGGGCTTTACAGCCATCAATGTTTTTGGTCTCGCAGCGGGGATTGCCACATGCTTAATCATTATGCTCTATGTTACAGATGAACTGAGTTATGATAAATTCAATATAAACGCTCAACGCATTTACCGCATCGACAATCAGATTAAATTTGGCAACAACGCGTTCGATATAGGAGAAGCGCCGGCAGCAATGGGACCAGCGTTTGCCGCGGAATACCCACAGATAGAACACTATACGCGGTTCAGGAACCGTGGTCCGATAACGATTACAAAGGGCGATGAGAAAATCGTAGAGGATAAAGTGATCTATGCAGACTCCAGCCTTTTTAATGTTTTCACATTACCCATTGTAGATGGAGATCAGCGCACAGCATTAAAAGAGCCACAATCTGTTGCAATAACAGAAAGCGCTGCGAAAAGATATTTCGGCAATGCACGTCCGTTAGGTAAAACAATGGAGATTAACAGCAAACCTTACCGCGTATCGGCTGTAATAAAAAATATTCCTTCTCAATCACATTTTAACTATGACTTTTTTCTTCCACTTTCCGGCCTGGATGAAAGCCGCGAAATTGACTGGCTTAGTGAAAACTTTCACACATATATAGTAGTGAAAGAAGGAACAGATATTGCTGGTTTGGAAAAACAGTTTAATAAGTCGCTCGAAGCAGCAGTTGCACCCGAACTTAAAAGTGTCGCTAATATTGCCTTTGACGATTTTAAAAAAGATGGAGGATACGTCCGCTGCAGCCTGATGCCACTCTTAAAGATCCATTTGCACAGTAATAAGCCTGATGAGCTGAGTGTGAATGGAAATTTGCAATACGTTTACATTTTTTCAGCTATCGCTATTTTTATTCTGTTGATAGCCTGCGTAAACTTTATGAACCTGTCCACCGCTCGCTCTTCCAACAGGGCAAAAGAAGTAGGTGTAAGAAAAGTGCTTGGATCTGACAGGCGAAATTTAATTACACAGTTTCTCACAGAATCATTTGTAATCAGCTTTATTGCATTTATGGCAGCGACCGTGCTAACATTCCTGTTGCTTCCATTATTTAATCATCTTGCTCAGAAAAACATAAGCGGCCTGGTTCTTCTTGCCCCATCTAGGCTGGCTGTTATTGTCGCTTTAATGATTGTCGTTAGTCTGCTTGCGGGTAGCTACCCGGCCTTTTTTCTTTCATCTTTCCAACCGGTAGATGTATTAAAGGGCAAGCTGGCAAAGGGTTTTAAAGGTTCTGTTTTGCGTAATGCACTGGTAGTATTCCAATTTGCTATTTCAATTACATTGATGGTTGGCACGACGGTTATTTACAGTCAACTCAATTACATACATCAAAAAGACGTCGGCTTTAATAAAGAACAGGTGTTGATCATACAAAATACATCTGCCCTCGGCTCTCAGTCTGAGGCTTTTAAAAATGAAGTAATGCAGTTACCGGTTGTAAAGGCAGCTACATTTACCGGTTATTTGCCCACCAACAACTGGCGCAACAGTACCGGGCTTTTTCCTGATATGAATTTTGATGTAGAGAATGCGATATTGTCGCAGGAGTGGGAAGTTGACGAAAATTACATTCCGACAATGCAGATGCAACTGGTTTCCGGAAGAAATTTTTCAAAAGATTTTGCAACCGATTCTAACGCTATCATCATAAATGAAGCTGCGGCAAAATACTTTGAAGGAAAAGATCCGATTAACAAGAAAATGTACGCCGTTGAAAATGCAGCAACAAAGAAAATCTCCAGCTTTAGTATTGTCGGGGTTATCAAGAATTTCAACTTTAATTCACTCAGGGAACAGGTAACGCCGTTAGCTTTGTTGTACCGTAAAAACCTGGGAAGCCTTGCACTCCGTATTAATACAGCGGACATCCCTGGTTTGGTATCACAACTCAAATCAAAATGGAAAGTGATGGCGCCTTCACACGCGTTCAGCTATACATTTATGGATGAAGAATTTAATAAACAATACCAGGCCGATCAGCGTACCGGTTCACTTTCAATAACATTTTCAATACTTGCTATTCTTATAGCCTGCCTTGGATTACTAGGACTGGTTACCTATGCAGCCGAACAACGGATCAAGGAAATTGGCATCAGAAAGGTTTTGGGTGCAAACGTCACCGGCATCATTGCCATGTTATCGGGCGACTTTGTAAAGCTGGTTTGCATCGCGGTCGTAATAGCAACGCCTGTCGCCTGGCTGGCTATGAATAAATGGTTGCAGGAGTTTGCTTATCGCATAACCATACAGTTGTGGCTGTTTGCACTGGCGGGTATCATTGCGTTGATTATCGCACTTGCTACGGTAAGTTTCCAGGCTATAAAAGCGGCGATGGCAAATCCGGTTAAGAGTTTGAGGTCGGAGTGAGTTGTAAGTTATACGTTTTACGTTTTTACGTTTATCGAAGCGAAGGAGTAAGGGTGTCTTGCCGTTTTTCATTTCTTAATAATGTTCTGGCTTTGCTTTATTACTCTCGTGCTATCTTACTGTCTTACTATCTTACTATCTTACTATCTTACTGTCTTACGGTCTTACTATCTTACACGTCTTCATTTAACCACCACAATCCATCCTCTGTGTGGCCTTTCATCTGCCAAAGCAGGAGAGGAGACGGCTGCTTCGTAGTAATAAGTGCCCGCACTGACATTGTCACCGTCCCAGGAGTTGTCGTAGTTGTCTGTTTCGTAAATAACAGAACCCCACCTGGTGAATATTTTCAGATGTATGCTGTTTACTTTTTCGTGGTATTTCAGCACGAGTTTATCCATGCTGCCGGCAGACGCCGGAGCAATCAAAAATGGCGTAAATGCGCCTGCTATAATACGGGAAGAACACATATCAGAAGAGTAAATCGTTTTTAGGTTAGAATGCATAATTGAGGTCTTAAGTTAACAAGGTGCCGGTTTGATTATGCTGTTGTGCGTCACCATAACATGTCTTGCATTTTCAATTCTTTGCTTTATTGCGACGCAAAATTAGTTTTGAATAATTTTCTTGCTTTCTCTTCCGGAACATAAAAACAACCGCGAACACGACGCGGTCAATGTCTTACGGTTGTTGATATTGGGTCCGGAAGTTCACATTTTGATGATAATGTTGAATACACCATCTTTTTTATCAACATTGGCAATTGTACCTTGTTATCCGCGGATATTTGTGTTCCCCGGCATTACAACCAGGACTTCCCATGACACATATAAAAGGTATTGAAAAACATCAGCTTACGCAAAAACTGTTCGGCCTTGATCATTTAAGGGCATTCGCTATTTGTTATGTTTTTTTCTATCATTACGGGGGAATTTTTGCTCATCCGGATTGGGTACTCAGCCTCGCCGAATTCGGATGGACGGGAGTTGATTTGTTTTTCGTACTCAGCGGTTACCTAATATCTTCTCAGCTTTTTGAAAAGATCGCGAAAGCTAAAAAAATATCCCTGAAGGAATTTTTTATAAAAAGATTCTTCAGAATTATACCAGCATACCTGGTAATAGTGGTGCTGTATTTTTTGTTTCCCTTATTGAGAGAGCGGGAAGCGCCTGCGCCTCTGTGGAAATATTTAACATTCACCCAAAACCTGGGACTCGATCTTCATTCACAGGGTACATTTTCTCATGCCTGGTCACTATGCATTGAAGAGCAGTTTTATTTATTCATGCCGTTGATTCTCCTTGGCCTGGCACGATTTAAAATGCTGAAAAAAGGGCTTGTAATTATATTGGCATTTTTTGTTGCGGGATTGCTTGTGCGAGCTCTACTATACAACTATCAGCTTACGCCTTATGCACAAAACGATGATTTTATCATTCGTTGGTATAAATGGATCTACTATCCGACGTGGTCCAGGTTGGATGGATTATTAACGGGCGTATCTGTCGCAGCTATTTTTCAATTCAAACCGCAGTTAAGTCAATTGCTCCGGAAAAATGGAAATCTACTCTTATTGTTAAGCTTATCAGTATTAATAGCCGCATATCTTTTATGCAAAGAATCATCTTCATTTGCAGCGTCCGTTGTTGGCTTCCCTTTGGTGAGCATCGGTTATGGTTTAATGGTTGCAGGAGCAGTAAGCCCGTCGGGCCTTCTATTTAAATTTAAATCCAATGCAACGGCTGCTATTGCAAAACTATCGTATGCACTTTATCTATCGCACAAAATTGTTATCCATGTAACCCAGGTACAATTCGCTAAGCTTGACATTGATAAGAATAGTAACCTGATGATGTTTATCTGTATATCAACCTCTTTATTGGCAGCCTTTATACTTAACAAAATCGTTGAAAAGCCTTTTCTTTTATTAAGAGACAAAATACTCAACAAAAGAAAACAACAAGTGCCAAAAACACGCGCTGTCCAATACTGATCGCCGATGCTAGGAGTTTGAAAACCACACTTCATAGTGCCTGGGCCTGGCATCGTTATCTGTTGCAAGCTGAGGAGACTCATTTACCCTGAGCCCCATATTCATCGATTTGATGATAGAGATAATTCTTTGCGCCTCTGCCATTTCTTCCGCACGGAAATACCTGACTTCAATTGCGTTGGGAATGTCAGCACCCTTACGTCCAACATTTTCAACGCCAGGTGCGATGAAATTTTCTTTACGAAGCGTTGCCTGCAGCACTTTAGCCAGATCCATCTGGCTGTCATTAGCAATTTGAATATATACGCGCGGTGGTAAAGTTGAGGCTACTACTTTTTTATCAGGAGCCGAGTTGTCTTTTATATCAATAACCGCGGCAGCTGCATCGATCTTTTGCTGGCTTACAGCGTTTTTACTGGTATCTGCGGCACTATGAACAATGCCTTCTAATGCTGATTCAAGTTCACCGGGCAATTTGCCGTTTCCCTTCAAATATTTGGTGATTTCTATTGCCATCCTCCATTGCTTGTCATCCGGCGATGCGAGATAAGGTAGAAGTAATGTGATGAGAGATGCGTTTTGACGATGCGTTTCTATTTCTGCCAAGTCTTGCTTGGCTTTAGCATCCTGTTGTTCTTTGTTTTGCGTATATAAAAAAGTAATAAAACCAACTACGCAGGTTGACAAAAACCACAAACCAAAACTACTGTTGAAGAAATTCCATATCCTTGAAGATGAAGGAGGTTTATTTTCGCCGGTTTCAAGACTTTTCCTTATTTCGTGACGAAATTGTTCCTCCATTTCGATATGACGTTTCTCGTCCGGGGTTAGATTAGCAAAGGGTTCCATTCGATAAGCTTTAGATATAAAGTAGGTGAGTGCCTCTGCGGGCTTAATTCCAATATACATTTTTTTAGGTAGTTTTATCGACGAATACTAATTAAAATACTACAACAAGGACAATTCAATTGCCTCATAAAGTTTATAAAATGAGTTCTCTTATAAATAAAAAGCACTGGGAAAATGTTTATGAATCAAAGAGTCCCAAAGAGGTAAGCTGGACGCAGAAATATCCAAAAACATCTATGGAGTTTATCCAGTCACTTGATTTGCCGAAAACAGCAAAAATTATAGATGTAGGAGGAGGCGACAGCAATCTCGCTGATTGTTTACTCGAAGAAGGATACGAAAATATCACCGTACTGGATATTTCCGCCAGGGCACTTGAAAAAGCGAAAGTTCGTCTTGGTGATAAAGCAAATAAAATTAACTGGGTAGTGAGTGATGTAACAGCGTATCAACCTGAGACTGGTTTTGATATCTGGCACGACAGAGCGGCCTTTCATTTTCTTACATCGAAAGAGCAAATTTCGAAGTATGTTGAGATCGCAACTAAAACAATTGCCGGCTACCTGATCCTTGGTACATTTTCAACTGAGGGCCCGAAGAAATGCAGCGGGCTGGATATTTCGCAGTACAATGAAGAAACGTTGAATGCAACATTTCAAAGCGCATTTGAAAAGATGAAGTGCATAACGGAAGATCACGTAACACCATTTAACACCAGGCAGAATTTTTTGTTTTGCTGTTTTAAAAAACGAAACTAATCTGGCAACGTAATGTCGTTTGGTTAAGCGAACATCGTCAACTTTGGAAGATCTCTCCTTTCGTGCCAATGACAGATTCATAGCGTGTCAATTTTTCCCGTAGGGAATTAAGCTTAATAGAAATATGCGAATTGAGACCATCATAGTCCGTCCGGACTTTAACCAAATAAATGGGGTTAATGTCCTACGGACAAGAAGGACCTGGTAGGTTAGAGCTTCTATTAAGCTTTAAGTCCTACGGACTATTGACGAAAAGTGTACTGTCATCTCTCTTTGATTGTGGCTCACCAAATTTCCCAGTCGACATGACGGTCCTGGCTTATCAGAAAAACTGATTTCAGCACCGATGAACGATATAGGAAAGGCTGCACCCGCGTCGTCACCCCGGCGATAGGAGAGGTCTCCCGAACAGGGCCTGATTGCGATCGTTTATGGATATTCAAGAATGACAATTCTTAACTAAACGACATTGAATTGTCAACAACATATTGTGATACGATAAAATATGTCGCATGAAATTAAAAACTTGTCTTGTTTTATTTGCATTATTACTAACGGGAGCCGGCTTTGCGCAAACGAAAAGTAAAGAAGACAAAATAGACAGTGAATTACAGCAATGCCTGGATAAAAAAGAAAATCAGTCAACTGCGGGCATGGTTGACTGCGCATACAAAGCCCTGAACAAATGGAACGCAAAACTAAATACTACCTATAAATCTCTTTTAGCTAAACTAGATTCAACTGCAAAAAACTCATTGATTGAGGCCCAGCGTCAATGGATCAAATTCAAAGAAAAAGAAATTGATCTTATAGATGCTACTTATGGCAGTGCGCATGGAACCATGTGGCGGATAGTGCGTGCGCAAAAGGTGATGGATATTACAAAGCAGCGGGCAATGGAATTGGAAGATCTGTTGGAAACGTTAAAACAGATGCAATGATACGAAATTGTAGAGGCGCGATGCATCGCGCCTTTACAACATCCCGAATCGCAATCCCAGATGCAAAAAAAATTGTCCTACACTTTAAAAGTGTAGGACAATTTTTTTTTGCAGTGACCGCGGATCGCCTTAATCCCAAATGCTCTTCAACTCGTATACATCCAGCTTGCTCACATTTGCAGCACCTCCGCTTGCAGTAAGCGACAGCGACCTGTTTTCTGCAGGAATATTTTTATTGATTGGCATGAATAAGATTCCGTCACTTGCAAAAACTTCCAGACCAGTTCTATCCGCATAAATGGTTATCCGTTGTTTACCATTTTGCAATGGGGCAGGAGAGGTAACGCCGTCAATTGTCAACTCTTGTTTGGAAACGTTGTAAACAACCGGGACGCCCCTTACATCAAACTTAACTTCTTTCGCAGTTCCGGGTTCAAACTCAACACGTATCTCCGCCAGCTCAATATCAATTTTAGAAAGCGGATTGGCGCCACCTTCTTTCAATTTTTGTTTGGAGAATGGATAAGTCTTTACACGCAAAGACTCAAGTTCCTTTACGGGAGTTCTCGTCAACCGCAAGCCTTCAGCCTTTCTTTCCAGTTTTAATTCCATCGGAATGCTTTGGGATTGATTGAAGGTCATATCGTCTTTATCCGTATGTGTACGCCACCAGCCTATTTCAATACGCCTGCCTTTAGGTTCGTTGTTAAATGTTTGTGATGCATAAAAATCGCGTCCAAGCTGGCCATTGAGCCTTTCAACTTCCGGTGTGAATTTGGTGCCGTCAAATGTTCCTATCGCATATTGGCTGTTGGCTGCAGTCAGCACCCATTTCTTTTCAGCAGGATTTCCATCGACCGGCAATTCAAAAAATTCGGGGCATTCAAATAAATAACGGTCGTCACCTTTGCCTCCATAAACTACACTTGCTTCGGTCCAGTCCTTTAAGTTGGGAGAAGTAAGTATTTGCATGCTGTTTTGTCCATGATCCCTTTCAACCCAAACAACCATTACCCATTTTTTTGAAGGCTCGTGCCAGATCACTTTCGGATCGCGATTATCTTTATTGATCCTGGTCACCACTGCGCGATCCAGCTTATGGAAGGTACGTCCGTCGTTGCTCCATGCCAAACCCTGCGCCCAGGCTTTGGCGCCGGTAAAGAACATAACCATGGCTGGTTTTCCGCTTTCTCCAAGTCCGCTTGTGTTCTTTTCATCCACTACGGCACTGCCGCTAAACATTGGGCCAAGCTTATCAGGATAAAGTGCTTCGCCCACTTCTTTCCAATGCAATAGATCTGTGCTTACTGCATGTCCCCAGTGCATATTTCCCCAGCCACGTCCATAAGGATTGTGCTGAAAGAAAAGGTGGTATTCGCCATTGTAATATACCATTCCGTTAGGATCATTTGTCCAGCCACGTTTTGGAGAAAAATGGAACTGTCCGCGTAATTTTTCTTTATATAACGGAGCCGCATTTGTGTCGACATCGCTTTGCCTTATTGTTGTAAAGGCTTGTGATGCAGTGCTAAGCGCATCAACTCTTAGTTCCATCTTTTGTCCCTTCCAGTCGCTGATATCAAGATAAGCAAACCAGTCAGGCTTTTCGTCAGCTACTTCCATATCAAACCATCTCGTCAATTCTCCATTAACCCATAACTCCAGGTTCTTTTTGGGAGCACCATTCTTTACTGGCAGTACCAGCCATTTTTTTTCACCGGTAAAAAAGCTGCTGAAATTTTCAAGACGCTGCGATCCTGAATTATCCTGTCCGAAGCATGCGGCCGTGACCACACCGCTAAATAAAACACTGGTTAATATTCTTTTCATGTTGGAAAGCATATTTTTTGACTATGTTGATTAATGAGCTTAAATGGAAAGCTTAAAGCCAAAAGCATAAAGCGTAAAACTACGTTCAAAGAAAAAACTTTATTAATGGACTTCCCAAGACTTTTCTATCAATAATAGTATACACAAGTCTCGCGCACCAACAAGCTTTGAGCTTTAGGCTTTGAGCTTTAAGCTTAAAACTACCATCCCGTATTCTGTTGATACAATCCTCTGCTATAATTGATCTGGTTTAAAGGAATAGGAAAATATTCATCCCTGTTCTTTTTAAACGATGCATCAGACAGATGTGATGATCTTGTTTTTTCTATTGCAAAATATTTGTTGATGTATTCTGCTGCGATACCCCAGCGTACAAGGTCAAAGAAGTGATAACCTTCAGTTGCGAACTCAAGCCTTCTTTCCCATTGCAATGCCTTAAAGGCAAAGTCTTTTGTCCACGTGCAGTTTACCCCCGGCGTATACACGGTCATTCCATAGTTGGAAGTAGAAGAGCCGTCTGCTTGCTTTAGCAGAGCCGTGCTGGCTGCAGCACGTGTACGTACCTGGTTGATCAACGGCAACGCTTCATTTTGTCTGCCCAACTGGATCAACGCTTCAGCTTTAAACAGGAGTACATCATCAAAGCGGATGATATCCCAGTTCTTTGAGCTTGACATAAATGGTGGGATCTTTTGGAAAGACGCATCTTCCGGACCGACTGCTTCTTTCAGACTGGCAAATGCACCGTAAACCTCGGGAGCACGTGCCCAGGATTTTGCAAACAGGAAATCCGCTATGTATTTGAAAGGATGTCCGGGAATGGCAACAGTATGATCTAAACGCGGATCAAAAGTGCCGGTTTTATAATCGCCTGAAGCTGCAACGTCGCTTGCGTTATAAGTATCAAACATCGGCAGTCCATTCTTATCGGTCTTGAACGCATTGATCAGATCATGACTTGGCACATGAAAACCGCAGCAGCCATATTCCTGGTTCATCGGATAGTTAAGCGCATGACCATAATCCAACCGGCCTTTGGGTGTACCATCGCCTTTTGAATACTGTATGGCGAAAACAGATTCTTTACTGTTATCAGTCTGAGCAAGAAAGTTATCTGCATAATCTGTGTTCAGCGCGTACTTGCCTGAGTTTATTACGTCGTCGCATAGCTGATTAACTTCCTGCAGCATCGCGGCATTAATAGAAGTTACGTTGTTGTTCTCATCCTGCTGGTAAGCTTGATACAGCAATACTTTGGCCAGGTATGCCTTAGCAGAATTTTTATTTGCACGGCCAATCTCAGTCTGGGTATCAGGCAGTCCATTTACTGCTGCACGAAAATCGTCTGCAACTTTGGTCCACAATGCTTCATTTGAATAGGTTCTGTTTGAGACAGTATCATAATTCGCTTGCGGTGTGTTCTCATCAATATATGGAACATATTTGAAGAGGATCTTTGCAAGGAAATAAAAATGCCCCCTTAAGAATCTTAGCTCAGCCTGTCTTGTTGCCTTTTGGGGATAATCAGCATCGCTTAAATTATTCATTCTTCTAAGCGCATCATTTGCGCGGCCGATACTTACGTACAGGCGATACCAAACAAGGTCTATCAAACCATTGTCCACGCGATTTAAAGAGAACGTTTCAAAGAGGTGATATTCGCTGATGTCACCAGGACCATCCCCGCCCTTATAAGTATCGCCTCCGCGGATGCTGCCATAGGGCCACATGCTGGAGAAAGGTGCGGTATAGTGATCGTTGCCAAGGGCGGAGTAGGCCGCTATAACAAGCTTGTCAACGTTCTCAGGTGTATTTAAATCGTCGTCTGATATAACACCCTGCGGCGTTTCATCAAGTACTTTTTTGCAGGATAACGATAAGGCACAAGCCATCGTGATCAGTATTATTGTTCGTTTCATTGTATTGTTGTTTGGATTGTTAGAATGATACAGTTAAACCGATGGTGCCAATAGCAGGAATAGGAAACGCGTTGGTTGGTATTTCCGGATCTGCTGCCGTAAATGATTTGTTTTTAAATGTTACCAGGTTGGTTCCCTGTATATACACACGGGCGTTCTGAACTTTCGATTTTCTTAGCGCATGTTTCAGGTTATATCCCAACTGTACCGTTCTAAGTTTCAAGTAAGAACCTTTTTCATAGAAATAGGTGGAAGTGCGGCCCTCGTTGTTCCTGTTCACCAAAGTAAGCGCAGGAATTGTTGCATTGGGATTTTGAGGTGTCCATGCATCCAATGTTCTTTGTCCCCAGTTGGTGCCTACCCATAAAGAAGAAAAGTCTGTGTATGTTTTAAAATCATTGTAAACATCATTACCCTGAACACCTTGCAGGAAGAAGCTGAGATCAAAGTTTTTGTAGTTCAGCTCAACATTCAATCCATATAACAGTTTTGGATTTCCATCTGCAATAAAATCTCTGTCCTTATCGTCAATAGTACCGTCGTTGTTCAGGTCTTTATACCTGATCCTGCCTAAGCCTTTACCAACCTGTGCGGGAGAATTATCAACATCCTTTTGCGTAGTAAACAACCCATCGGCCACATACCCAAAAACTGAGTTGATAGAACGGCCCAAAATTGTTTTGTCGGTGCCGTTACCGGGATATGAAGTCAATACCTGTTGAGGGAGAGAAGTCACTTTGTTCTTGTAAGAAGAAACGTTTCCTGTAATAGTGAATGAAAAATCCGGGCTAATGGCGTCGCTATAAGAAACAATTGCTTCAATACCCTTGTTTTGCATGGAGGCGCCGTTGAACCAATAGTTGCCGCCTTCGCCAACAACCGCCAGGTAACCCGGACTGATCAAGATGTCTGAAGTATTCTTAATGAAATAATCTACTGAACCGGTGATCTTGTTTTTGAATAAGCCGAAGTCAACACCAAAGTTGGATTCTCTTGTTGTTTCCCATCTTAATGAATCGTTACCTTGCTGAATGCGTGTAAAGCCTGAAGGCAATTGTCCTGAGCCGGTACCGTTAATATCATACGCGCTTCCGTTGTCAAAATCCCATGTTGGATCTATACCGTAGATTGCAGAATACAAGGCATAGGTTGCATTGTTGGCAATTTCCTGGTTACCAGACTTACCCCAGCCATAACGTAGTTTCAGGTCGGAAACAATATCCTGGTTTTGCATAAAAGCTTCCTTACTTACACGCCAACCAAGAGAAAATGCAGGGAACATACCATAACGGTATTCTTTACCAAAACGTGAAGAACCGTCGCGACGCAGTGTTACTGAAGCCAGGTATTTATTATCATAAGTATAGTTCGCTTTACCAAAGTAAGAGAGCAACGCATAGCCGGTACCGTTACCCGTATTGTCTTTGTTGGCAGAACCTGCATCCAGGTAAGCATAGTCTATATTTTCCAATGCATAACCCTGTCTTGATCCGGAAAAATTCTGGTTCATGTACTTGATGGTCTCTTGTCCTGCAAGGAAGTCGAGACGATGTTTGTCAAGTGTTACATTGTAAGTAAGTGTATTCTGCCAGATCCAGTTACCATCATATGCCTGGCTTGTTACAACCTGGTTGGACGGATCTGATAAGAAGCCAGAAGTGTATGATTTGCGTAGCGTTCGTTGATACGTTCCGTTATAATCCGCACCTAAACTTGTTCTGAAATGAAGGTTGGGAATAATGGTAAGATCTGCATAGATATTACCCATCAGGCGATAAAAATTGCTGAAGTTTTGTTTGTTATCTTCAATCAATCTCACAGGATTCTGTCTGTCGGTCATTCCGGGTGCAGGTCCGCCCCAACCACCATCTACTGTATGCACGGGTACTACAGGTTGTTGAACGAGCGATGCAAACAGGATATCGCTTGCAGGGATCAGTGAGTTGCGGATGTAGGTAAGGTTAATATTCTCACCGATTTTCAGCCTGTTGTTGAAATAGTTAAAGTCTGAGTTTAATCTCGCAGTGAGCTTCTGGCTATTGGAAGCCTTAACAATTCCCTTGTTATCATAATAACCAACTGATAACATTGTATTGCCTCTTTCTCCGCCATTGCTTAAAGAGACGTTGTATTGTTGAATAAGAGATGTCTGCGCAATTTCATTGAACCAGTTGGTATTTGCAGGTTTCATTGTTTTGGCAGCATCAATATATTCAGGATAGCGTATCTTATTTAATACCGGATTGTTGTAATCACCGTTCCAGTCGTATTGATAGATCTGGTTGGCATTGGGGTCTGTTTTGTCATTTACAGCAGCCTGCCAGTAAGCCTTTCCTCTGCCATCTGAATCCAGCATCTTTTGTTTGGTTATGTAGAATTGTAATGATCCGGCAGCATCTACATCCACTCTTGAAAAACCTTTTTTAGCTTTTTTGGTTGTTACGATAATTACGCCATTCGCTGCGCGGGAGCCATAGATGGTTGCAGACGATGCATCTTTCAGGACCTGGATGGATTCAACGTCATCCGGATTCAATTCCTGAAGCCCTCGTTTGGTTGGAACTCCATCAATGACATATAACGGATCGTTATTGCCCAATGTACCCACACCACGAATGCGTACGGTTGAACCACCGGAAGGCGAGCCATCGGAAGTAATAAATACACCGGGAACGCGGCCCTGCAAAGCTTTGGTTGGACTACCCACCGGACTGTTCTTAATTGCATCAACATCTACTACAGAAACGGCTCCGGTAAGATCCGCCTTCTTTTGTACCTGGTAACCTGTCACCACTATTGTTTCCAGGTTGTTGGCAGTAGCTTCGAGGTTAATATCGTATCCGGAAGCTGATGTTACTTTAATTTCCTTGTCTCCAAATCCAATAAAAGACACTTTTAAGACGTCGCCTTCATTAGCATCTAATGTAAAGCTACCATCAGCCGAGGTTGTTGCCACGGAGTTTCCTTTGCCCTTTACGGTGGCGCCCTCAATTGGCTTATTGCTTGTTCCGCTAAGTACGCGCCCTGTTATTTTCTTTTGTTGTGCAAGTAGTGTTGCCGTAAACAGGAAAGCGGCAAGCATCGTTACGATTTTTTTCATTTAGCGTAGTTTTATTTACAAGATGACCTTGTCCGAGTTGTTGATAAGTGTATATATTTCGTTGATGGTGTAGTCCGGGCAGCCGCCTGCTTTTGAAGCAACGAGTGCGCCCAGTGCGCTGGCGAAGATCAATGCATCCGAAGCCTCCTTATTTTCAAGAAGGCCAGTTAAAAAGGCGGCGAGGAAGGAATCGCCGCTACCTACGGTGTCTGCAACCGCTACTTTAAATCCTGGATGTTTGTAAACTTTGCCTTGCATGTTTACTACTGCTCCGTCAGCACCAAGGGTAACAATTACGGTGGGGATGTTAAAGCGCTCCTGCAACAATGCAATTCTGCCTTCTACGCTTTTAAAATCTGCAAACCAACCGGTGATCAATTCCAGTTCGCTGATATTCATTTTTAGCATATCGGCTTCTTCAAGCAGGTCCTCAACAATATTTCTGTTGAAGTGAGGTGCACGAAGATTAATGTCCAACACCTTTGTGTTGGCCTGTTCCAGCAGGGAAAACAAAGTGGCGCGTGATTGTTTGTTTCTTGTCGCCAGGCTGCCAAAAATGAAATGGGAAGATTGCCCGATGAGTTCCGTGAGGTCACTATCTACATCAATGTAATCCCAGGCTACAGGAGCCACGATATCATATTGCATGTCGCCGTTGCTATCCGCGACAGCATGAACAATGCCTGTTGGCATGTCATAGTCCAATTGAATGAATTCTGTATTGACACCTTTTTCTTTAAGAACGCCAAGCAGTTCTTTGCCCCTGTCATCAAGCCCGATGCGTGAAACAAACGCAGGGGCCTGGGCCAGCTGCGTAAGGTGGTAAGCAACATTCATGGGAGCTCCACCGGCTTTGGCGCCGGATGGCAATAAATCCCAAAGCACTTCACCATAGCAAACAATATTGTGTGTATTCATATTAAGAAGAAATAGGAGGATATATTAGTGAATGCCGGAATTCCATTGATAACCAGTATCCCGGCGTTTGTTTATGATATCACAAGTTTTAAGCTTTGAGCTTTAGGCTTTAGGCTTTCAGCTTTAATGCATCACCAGTACATGTTCCAGCTGCTCCAATGATTTGCCCTTTGTCTCCGGCATCACCTTCCAGACAAACAGCAACTGCAGCACCATCATAATGGAGAAGAAAAGAAATGTGTGACCGCCACCCAGGCTTTCAGTAAGCATGGGGAATGCGAATGCAATAACGGCAGCCATCACCCAATGTGTAAGGCTGCCAAGGGTTTGTCCTTTGGCACGCACCTGGTTCGGGAATATTTCAGAGATAAATACCCAGATCACTGCACCCTGGGAAAAAGCAAAAAATGCGATGTACACCAGCAACAAAATGGTTACTGTAAATCCACCAAAATCGTTCAGGTAGAAGGCACGGGAAACTAGTGTAAGTGTAAGTATGAGCCCGATCGAACCAATCAGCATGAGTGTTCTTCTGCCGAATTTGTCTATGAAGTTTAATGCCAGCAATGTAAATGTGAAATTCACGGCGCCTATACCCACGCTGGATAACAGCGATGATTGTCTTCCCAATCCAGTCATTTCAAAAATGCGCGGGGCGTAATAGATAATCGCATTTATGCCGGATACCTGGTTAAACACAGCGAACGCGATTGCCATAAATACAGGAAGGCGGTTTTTCCGTGAGAAGAGCACTTCCGCTTCATCGCCTGGCGTCTGCGCAGCGTCAGCAATAATCGCATTCAGGTCGTCCCGGTATCCTTCGGGATTCACGATCTTCAGTACAGCTTCGGCCTCTTTTATCTTTCCTCTTTTTACAATTAACCAGCGCGGACTTTCCGGCACATATTTAAGTAACACCAGGAACAACAAAGAAGGAATAAACTGAACGCCGAGCATCATGCGCCAGGACGTTTCGCTTCCCTGACCGATAAGATAATTTGACAGATAGGATATGAGAATGCCCAGCACTATATTAAACTGGAAAAGGGCAACCAGGCGTCCGCGCGCTTTTGCCGGAGAAATTTCAGATATATAAACCGGTGCGGTAACAGACGAAGCACCAACGCCAACGCCGCCCATAAAACGGAAAGCAAGAAATATGTACCAATTGGTAGCAACGGCCGTTCCAACCGAAGCGACCAGGTAGGTAGCAGCAATAATCAATAAAGTGGCATGTCGTCCGAGTTTTTCAGAAGGATAACTACCTGTAAGCGATCCTATGATCGTACCGATTAAAGCGATAGATACAGTAAGGCCATGTTCAAAGGGAGTAAGGTTCCAATACTTCTGTATAGATTGTTCAGCACCAGATATAACCGCGGTATCAAACCCAAAAAGGAACCCGCCAAGCGCAACAATAATGCTCCACAAAACAACTTTTCTATTCATAACGGTAAGCAATGTTTTAGCGCAAATTAGCCGGGCACAGGCCGGATGCTATTAAAACAAGTTTCTTTTACTTTCAAAATCATTTCATCTGTTCAAATTATTCTAACTAATTGAAAATAAATAAATTGTATTCTCTTATTCTGATACGTGTCAACGAGACACTTTCGTTTTTGGAACAAAAATTTTTAAAATAGTTCCATTTTTCACCGATCTTCCTTCTTTGAAAAGTAGTTGATTTCTTAAATCAGATATTTTTATTCACGATTTGAATGAAGTTATTCGTAGCTCATTCAATTGTTCTTAACCAATTGCAGCCAATATGTTTTATCGGGACTTTGCCAGGAAATACTTCTCCTTATTTATATGTGTCTGCCTGTTGACATGCATGTCGTCTTGTGAACTAAATAAGGAAACGCGAAAATTCCGGATTGGCTTTTCGCAGTGTGGGGACGCTGACGACTGGAGAAAATCCATGCTTGGAGAAATGAAACGCGAGCTGGCATTTTATCCCGAAATGGAGCTGCTCTATAAACAGGCAGATGACAACAGCGAGAAACAGGTTCAACAGGTAAGGGCGCTACTAAAAGAAAAAATTAATCTGCTCATTATTTCTCCGAACGAAGCTCAACCGCTTACACCGGTAGTAGAAGAAGCATTCAATAGCGGAATTCCGGTGATTGTTGTGGACAGAAAGATCGCTTCATCCCTTTATTCTAATTATATAGGTGCGGACAATTATCAACTTGGTAAAATGGCCGGCGACTATGTTGCTTCATTATTACAGGGAAAGGGAAATATTATAGAAGTAACAGGTCTGCCAGCTTCTTCACCTGCCATCGATCGCGACCACGGCTTTCGCGATGCGCTGAATACATTTAAGCAGATCCATCTTATTGCGAAAGTACCCGGTGACTGGATAAAACCTAAAGCTGAAAAAGAAATATCGTCCTTAAAACAAATGTTGCCATCTGCTAACCTCATTTTTGCCCACAATGATGTAATGGCACGTGGAACTTATGAAGCCTGCAAAACAAATGGCGCAAATAATATAAAAATAATTGGTGTTGATGCCCTCCCGGGCATGGGGATGGAGCTTGTGTCTAATAAAATACTTACCGCATCTATGCTATATCCAACAGGCGGCGCAGAGGCCATACGCAATGCGGTTAAAATTTTAAACGGGCAATCACTCGGCAAAGAAACACTTTTACAGACTTTAGTGGTGGATTCCAGCAACGTACACTTAATGAAGTTGCAATCTGACAAAATGCTTAGCCAGCAACGGGACATTGAGAAGCAACAGGACATGCTGGCCGAGCAAAAAAGAATTTACAATAACCAACGGGCACTCCTTTATGTATTAACCTGCTCATTAGGGCTCGCCATTTTCTTCGCGGGACTTCTTTTTTATTCCCGCAATCTTAATAAAAAGATCAACAAACAGCTCGCAAATCAAAATGACGAAATATCCAGGCAAAGCGCACAGCTAATAGAAATGTCAGCCAGGGCCCAGGCCGCACACGAAGCCAGGCTGAATTTCTTCACCAATATTTCGCATGAGTTCCGGACGCCCTTAACGCTGATCATGGGACCTGTAGATGGAATGCTTGAAAATCCAAAGCTGCAGGCGCACACACGGCAACAACTTATGCTGATCCGCAACAATGCCATGCGTTTATTGAGACTGGTTAATCAGCTAATTGATTTCAGGAAGATCGAGTTTAATAAATGGAAAATACGGGCCTCAGAAAATGACCTTGTATTTTTTGCAAATGAAATAGTACAGGCCTTTCAGGAAATTGCGCGTAAACGCGGTATTGATTGCAGAATGCTCACAAAAGAAAGACAACTGCCCGTCTGGATAGATGTAACAATGGTTGACAAAGTATTGTATAATCTGCTTTCAAACTCATTCAAGTTCACAGCGGACAACGGATCTATTATTTTAAGCATTGAGAAAAACAGTGAAACGGATCAAGCCATCATTCATGTGCAGGATAACGGTATTGGCATGACGCCGGATGAACAGGCGCACGCATTTGACACTTTCTATCAAGGCGATCATGAAAGCCACAAGGGCTCCGGTCTTGGGCTTTCGCTGTCAAAAGAATTAATTGAACTGCATCGTGGTTCTATCAGTGTAAATAGTCAAAAAGGCAAAGGAACCACCTTTACTATCACACTTCCGCTAGGTAACAGCCATTTTTCGCCGGAGGAAATTGCAACAGCAGATGCAGGACCGTTAGCAGACAGCGAAAAAGAATTGTTTATCGCGGATCTGCTTTCTTCAATACCTGTAATAGATGAACAAGACGCGCCGGTATCTGAAAAGAGAAAGGAAACACTTTTAATTATTGAGGACAATCCTGAGCTGAGGCAATTTCTGCATACACAACTGTCGGCAAGATATCACATAATCGAAGCGGATAATGGAACAAAAGGACTACAAATGGCATTCGATAATTTACCTGATGTTGTAATTTGCGACATTACAATGCCAGGAAAAGATGGTATTACGCTAACCGGTTTGCTGAAAAATGATATCCGCACATCACATATCCCGGTAATATTACTTACAGCAAGAACAGCCATGGAGCAACAAATTGAAGGATTCAGAAGCATGGCAGACGCATATATTACCAAACCTTTTCAGTTCGCCGTGCTGAATGAGACTTTAACAAGCCTGCTTTCCAACAGGAATAAACTAAAAGAACATTTTACCACAGAAGTGCCAGCTGTAATAAGACCGGGTGCAGCGAAAAAAACCGACAGAAAGTTTGTGTCTGAATTTATTTCAGTGGTAGAGAATAACATCAGCAATGATCATTTTGTTATTGATGATATTTGTAAAGCAATGTGTATTTCGAAAGTACAATTATATCGTAAGGTAAAGACACTGATGGGCACGAACATTAATGAGTACATCCTCAACGCCAGGTTACAAAAAGCAAAATATTATTTGCAGCACGAAGACCTTTCGGTATCAGAAGTATCTTACAAAACAGGATTCTCTTCACCTGCTTATTTTGCAACCGTATTTAAAACAAAAACAGGCGTATCGCCGACTGCGTTTAAATCACAACGATAAAAAGTCAAATTTCAAAGGTAAAAAGGCAAAAGGGCTTGCAGGAATTTGTCACTGTTAAATTTTAGCGCAGACATGAGGTCTTTTATTCCACCCGAGACTACAGTAGGAAACATCGTGTTTTGCGTTTTCATTATCAATTTTCAATTTTCAACTATCCATTAACTAAAGATGCTTTCGTAATATTGTGCGCCATGAAAAAAATCAACTTAGCCATTTCATTATTATTATCCGGTTCTTTTTATTTACAGGCACAATTACCTGCAGCGTATGTCAACCCGTTTGTTGGCGCCAGCACCAGTGTTGGAGCCGCCGGCATCTATCACGGTTTAGGCAAAACATTTCCCGGGGCAGCAACTCCCTTTGGAATGGTGCAGGTAAGCCCAAATACAATAACCGGTGGTGACAACGGATCCGGCTACAGCTACGAACACACCAGCATTGAGGGCTTTGCATTCACACAAATGAGCGGAATAGGTTGGTATGGAGATTTGGGAAATTTTCTGGCGATGCCAACCACGGGGCCATTAAAAACCTTTTCCGGTACAATACAAAAGCCCGAAAACGGTTACAGGTCATCATTTGATAAAAAGACAGAAAAGGCAGCAGCAGGTTATTACGAAGTGATATTATCAAAATATAATGTCAAAGCAGAAATGACCGCAGCCCCACACAGTGGCATGTTACGATTTACTTTCCCGGAAAACAAACAATCTCGTATCCAGATAGATCTTGCAAGAAGGGTAGGAGGCACTTCTGTGCTGCAATATGTAAAGGTTGTAAACAGCAATACCATTGAAGGATGGATGAAGTGTACTCCGGATGGTGGCGGCTGGGGCAACGGGGATGGTCATCCTGACTATACTGTTTATTTCTATGCACAATTCGACAAGCCGATTACCAACTACGGTGTTTGGAGCGCCGATATCCCCGACGACTGGAAACGGAAACGTGAAGATGTTGAAAGTGAAAAATACCATGAACGTGTTGCTTCCGCACAGGTGTTGCCAAATACAAAAGAAATGGAAGGCAAACACCTGGGCTTTTATACAGAATTTGCTACAAAAGCAAATGAGCAGGTGCAAATGAAAGCGGGAATTTCTTTTGTGAGTGTTGAGGGAGCAAAACAAAACCTCGAAGCGGAAATTGCTGACTGGAATTTTGATAAAGTGCATAAGGCTGCTCAAAATGCATGGAACAATGCTTTGCAAAAAATAAAAATAGAAGGCGGCTCGGCAGAGGAGAAAGCTGTATTTTATACTGCACTATACCACACCATGATTGATCCCCGCAATTTTTCTGATGTCAACGGGCAATATACGGGCGGTGATGGAAAGATTCATGAAAGTAGCAGCTTTTCAAAACGCACTATATTCAGCGGGTGGGATGTATTCAGAAGCCAGATGCCGCTGCAGACGATCATCAATCCATCTTTGGTAAATGACATGATTAATTCGCTCGTTACACTTGCGGATGAATCAGGCAAAAACTATTTGGAAAGATGGGAGTTTCTCAACGCGTATTCCGGTTGTATGATCGGTAATCCGGCAGTTTCTGTATTGGCCGACGCTTATTCAAAAGGCATTCGCAATTATGATATGAGCAAAGCATATCAGTATGCCTTAAATACCGTAGCTAAATTTGACAACAACGATAGAGGATATTCGCCCGGCGGCATATCAACAACGCTTGAATATTCCTATTTCGACTGGTGCATGGCGCAGCTAGCTAAGGCGACAAACAAGCAGTCCGATGCGGAAAAATATCTGGCAAAGTCATCTGACTACAAGAATATTTTCGACAAAGACAAAGGTTGGTTCAGGCCAAAGAAAGAAGATGGAAGCTGGGAGGCATGGCCTGAAAAAGGAAGGTTAAAACAGGATTACGGAACAGTAGAAAGCAATCCTTATCAGCAGGGTTGGTTTGTACCGCAGGATATTGATGGTATGGTGGAGCTGATGGGCGGAAAAGAAAAAGTAAAAAATGATCTCGTTTACTTTTTCGAACAAACGCCGAAGAACATGATGTGGAACGATTATTACAATCATGCCAATGAGCCTGTTCATCATGTGCCTTTTATCTTCAACAGAATCGGTTACCCATGGTTAACACAGCAGTGGACAAGAACGATTTGTTCTTCAGCTTATCACAATTCTGTAGAAGGATTGGTCGGTAACGAAGATGTGGGGCAGATGTCGGCATGGTATGTTTTGGCCGCAAGCGGATTACATCCGGTGTGCCCGGGAGATAAACGTTATGAAATCACGAGCCCGGTATTTAGCCGTGTTACATTTCAATTGGAAAGTAAATATTATGCAGGTAGACAATTTACTATCACAGCTCATAACAATTCTCCCGAAAACAAATACATACAAAACGCTAAGCTTAATGGAAAGCCTTATAACAAATGCTATATAATGCATGAGGATATCGCGAAAGGAGGAACGCTGGAGTTAGAGATGGGCAGTAAGCCGAATGAGCATTGGGGGAAAGACTAATTGAAAATTGAAAATTCCTGCCCGACTGACGTCATTCAGGCGGGGAAAATTGATAATGGTGGAAAGCGCCGAAAGAGTCACTTTTTGCCCGGGACGCGAGACGAATAAATCTGTGCTTCAGTGTTTCAGTGGCCATCATTTTCAATTGTCAATTTTCAACTCTCCATTAAAAAACTGAGCTTTTCACGAAACTAAATTTGAGCTTTTCACGAAAACAACCAGGCTCATTGCTGAGTGATCTTTGTATCACAAAAGCAATAAAAAATGAAAAAAGTTTGGTTTATCACAGGAAGTTCAAGAGGTCTTGGACGCAGCCTTACGGAAGCCGTTTTACATAGCGGCGATAGTGTTGTAGCTACTGCACGAAACACAGAAGCACTGAAGGATCTTAAAGAAAAGTATCCCGGTCAATTGCAAACATTACAACTGGATGTGACTGATGAACAAGCGGTTACATCTGTGGTGAATGAAGCTGTTAGCCTGTTCGGTAGAATAGATGTTGTTGTAAATAACGCGGGCTTTGGAATCACTGGCGCAGCAGAAGCATTTACAAGGGAACAGATGCACAGCCAGATAGATACAAACTTCTGGGGTGCAGTGTATGTTACCCGCGCAGTTCTTCCTCATCTTCGCAAACAGCAGTCCGGGCGTATTTTACAGGTCAGCTCTATCGGTGGGCGCGTTGGCACACCTGGAGTATCCATCTACCAGGCGGCAAAATTTGCCCTTGTCGGTTTTTCTGAAGCTGTATCTAAAGAAGTTGCACCACTGGGTATAAAGATCACGATTATTGAACCCGGAGGCTTCCGCACCGATTGGGCTGGTTCTTCAATGACGTATGCAACAAATATCCCGGACTATGATCAAACCGTCGGCGTAATGGCAAAAGTGTTAAGAAGTGATTTTGTTCCCTCCGGCGATCCTGTTAAAGCGGCAAAGGTGATGATAGATGTTGCAAATCATGCTCAACCTCCGTTACATTTGTTGTTGGGAAGTGATGCTGCCGGACTTCTTAAACGGGCAAATGCAGATCGCGAAGAAGAATTTAATAAATGGCTGGATGTAACACTTTCAACAGACCATGACGACGCCGTTAATTTCTTTGAAACAGATGCAGCACAAATTCTTACCATGGCGAACGC
The DNA here is from genome assembly GCA_030345135.1 of Chitinophagaceae bacterium DXS. Classification (GTDB taxonomy): domain Bacteria; phylum Bacteroidota; class Bacteroidia; order Chitinophagales; family Chitinophagaceae; genus Danxiaibacter; species Danxiaibacter flavus. The sequence continues at coordinate 2,795,976 of CP128386.1, read as the reverse complement.
TAACAATTGAAGAATTTAATACAAATGGACGCATTAACTGAATACAAACAGGTTTCCGGGATACTTTATTCATGCTACACGGCGTTTAGCCGCGAGGGTGAGCAATTTATTCCGGAACATGTTTTCGGACATCTTATATCCGGAAGCATGATCATTCAGCTTCAGAACCGGACTTTCACATTTAAAGAAGGCGATTTTGCTTTTTTCAGAAGAAATCATCTTGCCAAGTTTACCAAGGTACCGCCATCAAACGGCGGCACTTTTAAGTTGTTATCCGTCATATTCGATCAGGATACACTGCGAAAATTCAGCATGGATTACAATTACACAACTGACAGACACGAACCCACTGAAGATGCAATTATGCATATAGCTCCCGACGCGCTTTTGCAAAGTTATGTTACATCCATACTGCCGTATCTGGATGAGCCTTTACCGGCTGAATTAGTTTCACTGAAAGTGAATGAGGCACTTTTTCTATTATTGAAAAAATTCCCCGCCCTAAAGAATACATTGTTTGATTTCAATGATCCCGGCAAAATAGATCTCCAGGAATTCATGAATAAGAATTTTAAGTTTAACGTTGAGCTAAAAAGACTGGCTTATCTTACAGGAAGGAGTCTTGCCACATTCAAACGCGACTTTGAAAAAATATTCAGTACATCGCCAAGTCGATGGCTATTACAAAAAAGATTGCAGGAAGCTTATTATCTAATCAAAGAGCAGGGAAAGAAACCTTCTGATGTCTATCTCGAAGTGGGCTTCGAAAGCATTGCACATTTTTCTTACTCGTTTAAAAAGATGTTTGGGGTGAACCCTTCGGGGGTAAGACAGTAGGATTGTAAGACAGTAAGATTGTAAGATCGTAAGACCGTAAGATCGTAAGACATGTAAGACGGGTAAGATGGAAAGAAGAGAAGAGTGGACGAGAAATAAGATAACTAATAAGAAAAGAAAAAGATGAAAGTTATAGTTACAGGAACGACGGGGATGGTGGGAGAGGGCGTGATGCATGAATGTTTGCTGCATCCTGCTGTTGATGAGGTATTGTCGATAAGCAGAAAGCCTTTGGGAATAAGTCATCCGAAGCTTAGAGAAATTATTCATGGGAACTTTTATGATCTTTCTGCTATTGAAGATCAACTGAAAGGCTATGATGCATGTTTGTTCTGCCTGGGTATTTCTTCCGTCGGCATATCTGCGGATGAGTATTATAAGATGACATATACGCTTACCATGCATGTAGCGGAAACATTGAGCAGGCAAAGTCCGCAAATGGTTTTTGAATATATTTCCGGAGCTGGCACCGATAGTTCTGAAAGGGGTAGGAGCAGATGGGCAAGAGTAAAAGGGAAAACTGAAAATGATCTCATGAAGCTTCCCTTTAAAAAAGTCTATGCCGTAAGACCGGGTTTTATTAAACCGACTCCCGGACTGAAAAATGCGAAATCATTTTACAAATACATCAATTGGATGTTTCCCATTGGCCGGGCCTTATATCCTAAAGGATTTTGTACACTACAGGAGCTTGGTCTTGCCATGATCCATGTTGCTCTTGAACCATATCCGAAGCAAGTTATAGATGGGAAGGATATTATTGAGTTGGGGACGGGTAAGGGGTGAGGGGTGAGGTATCAGGTGGGCGAAAATGTGTCCTACATCCCGACTGTGGGAAATGTTCCCTGTCGTGCCAATGACAGATTTCACGACAGAGACAGTTTTTCCCTTAGGGAATTCAGCTTAAGTGTATTGCCTTTTCCTTTTGCTTGAGGCAAACCAATTTTCATAGTTCACATGACGATCCGTGTTTACCAGAAAATGACGACAGGAGAGAGCGCCCGGTTCCTGATGTGATCGTACTATTTTTCTGAATGTTAGATATTGGTATCCCTTAATTCAAAAAATCAGCAATCCGGAAATCAGCCATCAGCCATCTCTCTTTCCTTTCCTAATCCATGCAAGTCGTAATAACGCTTCACAAGTTGCGAAATAAATCGCTTCAGATAACTCTCGCTTAGAAAAGAATTGGACCAGTTCTCATAACGGTTGCTCTGAACACCCAAATAGAAAATATACAACGCCACTCCGAGCATTGGTAAGATTCTTTTTTCCTCCGGACTTAGTGGCACAATGAATTCATACCCTTTAAAGAATGCGGCTAATTTTTTGTCACGTGTTTCTTCATCCCGCTCCACATGATAAAGTTGCAATACATAGTAAGCAACATCAAGGCACAGAAAGCCGTTACCGCAAAAGTCAAAATCAAAAAGTGTTATTTTGCCGCTCTCTGTAATATTCAGGTTGTCGAACCATATATCCAGGTGCACAACGCCTTTGCGAAGCTTACTGGCGTCTGCATCGGACAACTGTTTCGACAACCATTTTGCTGTTCTCTCCAAAAACTGCATTTCTTCACTATCCGCTGAAATGAACTTACGTATATGTTTAAATGGATCCACAAGAAAAACATCCCAGGTATAATCCGTCCGTTCAATTTCGAGGTTTTCGGTTACAAGATGCATGTTAGCCATAATTGCTCCCACAGCGCTGTGCAGCTCTTCAGGATAATTGTGAAGTTTATCACCTTCCGCAATGGAAAATAATACACCCAATCTTTCACCTTCCGGGGCATTCAAAACCTGGATGTGATTTCCGTTCCTGTCCGGAATAGCATAAGAAACAGGTATGGCTTTCTCTTTTAAGTATCGGACCAGTTTTATCTCTTCCTCAATTTCAGGCCTGGTTCTCCAGTTGAGGCTGTATACGCGAAAAACGAAACGCTCATCACCACATCCCAGCAAATATGTGTGATTAACGCCAGCTCTTAGAAGCGAGCAATGGACATTTCCTTCTATATTGTATTGATCTTTTAAATAACTGCCAAGGTGAGCCGCTGAAAGATTAGAGCTCGAGACCGGGAAATGACTCATAATGCATCTGATTGGTAACGGCCTGAATATACACATGTTCCGCCAATTCAGCCTTTGAACTTTTGGATGCACTCTTACACTATATTTGCGCCATTGAGAATGCCGGTGCCGCCGGCTAAAAATTAAGTATTCATGAAATATTCCCAGATAATAGGTGTTGTTGTTGCATTGGCCATTATAGCGAACTGTTTTATGCCCTGGAGCTATGTTGCCAGCCAGCAAATAACAATTACGGGGCTAAAGGCTACGGGCACATCCTTCGGAAAGCCGGGTCTTGTAAATATTGTCATGAGTATTGTTGCAATCATATTCTTCCTGGTACCACGCATCTGGTCGAAACGCACGAACATGTTTATCGCTATTTTCAATTTTGCCTGGTCAATACGCAACTACATCCTCGTGACCTCGTGTTATCTTGGCGATTGTCCCGAAAAAAGAGCCGGTATCTATCTTTTACTGATATTGTCATTTGTGATGTTTCTAATGACTTTGTTCCCGAAGATTGAACTGAAAGGGAGAGACTAGAATTAATGGAGAATTGACAATGAATGTACGAATTTGCAAATGTGTAAATATGCAAATGTGAGTAAGAATGCCGGGCAGGAAATTGTAAGATGAATACTTTGCCTGTTTGAATTACAAACGTAAGATGAGCTATAAGAAATCAGAGATCTTCAAATATTAATGGAGAATTGATAGTGGAGAATTGATAATGAATGTGCGAATTTGCAAATGTGTAAATATGCAAATGTGAGGAAAGATGCCTGGCAGGAAATTCTAAGATGAATACTTTGCTTGTTTGAATTACAAAGCAAGCTTGAGCCAAAAGAAATCAGAGATCTTTACATCAGACATCAGAGATAAGAATGTGGGAATTTGCAAATGTGTAAATATGCAAATGTGAGGAAGGATACCGGGCAGGAAATTGTAAGATGAATACTTTGCTTGTTTGAATTACAAACGTAAGATGAGCTATAAGAAATCAGAGATCTTTAAATCAGACATCAGAGATAAGAATGTGCGAATTTGCAAATGTGTAAATATGCAAATGTGAGGAAGAATGCCGGGCAGGAAATTGTAAGATGAATACTTTGCTTGTTTGAATTGCAAAGCAAGCTTGAGCCAAAAGAAATCAGAGATCTTTACATCAGACATCAGAGATAAGAATGTGCGAATTTGCAAATGTGTAAATATGCAAATGTGAGGAAGGACGCCGGGCAGGAAATTGTAAGATGAATACTTTGCTTGTTTGAATTACAAACGTAAGATGAGCTATAAGAAATCAGAGATCTTTAAATCAGACATCAGAGATAAGAATGTGCGAATTTGCAAATGTGTAAATATGCAAATGTGAGGAAGGGTGCCGGGCAGGAAATTGTAAGATGAATACTTTGCTTGTTTGAATTGCAAACGTAAGATGAGCTATAAGAAATCAGAGATCTTTAAATCAGACATCAGAGATTTATCTGTTGTCTTTTAACTCTAAATAAATAAGGGATGAAACGAAGAACCTTTATTCAACAGGCCGCACTGGCCTCTGCAGCAATGGCATTCAGCAAACATGGAATGGCGGGAGAGAATGGTAGTTTCCCAACTGTACGTATAGCTGCGGGCGAACGCAAATTTAAAAGCGTTGCCGTAGAAAAAATCATAGCTGATGTACAGAAAAATATCGGCAACAAGGAAATAGCCTGGATGTTTGAGAACTGTTTCCCGAATACCCTTGATACGACCGTTGATTTTGAAATGAACAACGGCGTTCCCGATACTTACGTAATTACCGGAGATATTGATGCGATGTGGTTGCGTGACAGTACCGCGCAGGTTTGGCCCTATCTGCCCTTATGTAAAGACGATAAGGAATTACAGCAGTTAATAAGAGGTGTGATTAACAGGCAGGTAAAAAACATTCACCTCGATCCTTACGCTAACGCATTTTATAAAGATGCAAGCAAGGTGAGTGAATGGAAACATACCGACCACACTGATATGAAGCCCGGCATTCACGAACGTAAATGGGAAATTGACAGTCTTTGTTACCCTGTGCGTTTAAGCTATGGCTATTATAAAGTGACCGGCGACACTTCTGTTTTTAATGATCAGTGGAAAGAAGCCATGAAACTGATCGTAAAAACATTTAAAGAACAACAACGTTTTCACGGACAAGGCCCTTACAGCTTTCAGCGTGAAACATCATGGGCCACAGACGGCGTTCCTTTGAGCGGATATGGCTACCCGGTAAAACCTAACGGACTGATCTGTTCCATGTTCAGGCCGAGTGATGACGCTACCATCTTCCCTTATCTGGTGCCGAGCAACTGGTTTGCTGTGATCAGCCTTGAACAAATGGCAAGGATCTTTACCAAAATAGCTCCCGGCGATCCATTCATCCAGGAAGCACGACAACTGAGCAACCAGGTCCAGGACGCATTGAAAAAATATGCGGTTGCCAAACATCCGCAGTTCGGCGATGTTATTCCGTTTGAAATAAATGGCTTCGGTAGTTACAACCTGATGGACGATGCTAACGTGCCATCCTTGCTGTCGCTCCCTTATCTGTTGAACCTGGAATTTATGGAAGATGATTTCAATTATCTCAGCACCAACAAAACACTGATCGCCAATACAAGAAAATTTGTGTTGTCACCTGAAAACCCGTTCTTCTTCAAAGGAAAAGCAGGAGAGGGCATCGGTGGACCGCACACAGGCATCAACACCATTTGGCCGCTAAGTATCATTATACGTGGTATGACCAGCAATGACGATAAAGAAATCAAGTTCTGCCTAGACATGTTACAAAAATCACATGGTGGAACCGGCTTTATGCACGAAAGCTTTGATAAAGACGACGCAACCAAATTCACGCGCAAATGGTTTGCATGGGCAAACACCATTTTCGGTGAGTTTATCTGGAAAGTGTACAGGGAAAGGCCGCACTTGTTGAAATAATATAATTCAAAAGTAAAAAGTCAAAATTCAAAAAATTCAAATCGGAGAGCTTCACTATACTTTAGCAGCATTCAACTGTAAAAGAAAGTACGCAAGACCGAACCGGAAGTTTTGAATTTTCCCGCCCGACGGTCAGGCGGGGACTTTTTACTTTTGACTTTTAATTACATTTATAGGCTAAAATTCTAACCAACATGAATAGTAAACTGATTTGGCTTGCCCTGTTTGTGATTTTGCTTGTCTCGGCCTCATTTGCTCCACAGAAAAAAAAGAAGGTTGTTTTCTTTGGTGACTCCATCACCCAGGCTGGCGTTTCTCCGAATGGTTATATTACCGTTTTAGATAAGACATTGAAACAGCAAGGTATTAATGATTACGAACTGATCGGCGCCGGAATTGGCGGCAATAAAGTATATGACCTTTATTTAAGAATGGAAGATGATGTGCTGAGCAAATCCCCGGACATCGTTATCATCTATGTAGGTGTGAATGATGTATGGCACAAAAGATCTTTCGGAACAGGAACTGATCCCGACAAATTCGAAAAATTCTACCGCGCCATCATCAAAAAATTGCAGGCTGCTAACGCCAAGGTAATTGTTTGTACACCCGCTACCATTGGCGAGAAAAATGATTACAGCAACGAACAGGACGGTGACCTGAACAAATACAGTAACATTATTCGTAATATGGCAAAAGATCTGAATCTGCCACTTGTTGACCTGAGAAAATTGTTCACCGATTACGAAAAATCAAACAATAGCCAAAATACCGACAAGGGCGTTTTAACTGTTGATGGCGTTCATCTCAACGATCTTGGCAACGAAATGGTGTCTAAAGCCATGTGGGAACAGATTAAAAACATTAGATAAGCTTAAAGCCTAAAGCTCAAAGCCTAAAACCCGGCGAAGCTGTTCCAAAAGCTCGCTGAGTTTTGGGCTTTTTGTTTCTCGCGGCGCTCGCTAAGGAGCAGCGGCGCAGCGGCTTCCCCGCACAAATTGTTTCACGCAGAGCTCGCAAAGGAGCAGAGACGCAACGACTTTCCCCGCACAAATTGTTTCACGCAGAGCTCGCAAAGAAGCAGAGACGCAACGATCTTACCGCACAAATTGTTTCACGCAAAGCTCGCAAAGAGGCAGCGACGCTAAGACCTAATAATATTTTCCCTACTTACGCATACCCTAACAGTGAACATGTTAGCCTAAATATTTGCGCCCTTTTCAGCGCTTTAGCGCCTTCTTAAAAATCTTTGTGCCCCTTGGCGTTCTTGGTGCCGTGGTAAAAAACTTTGTGCCCCTTTGCGCCTTCCTGTCTTCGTGGCAACAAATCGCCGTGTTTCCCCGTACCGCCCTGTCGCCGTGGTTTAAACCTTTGTACCCCTTTGAGCCTTCCTATCTTCGCGGCAAAAAAAACACCGTGTTTCTCCGTGTCGCCCTGCCTCCGTGGTTTCGTCTCCCAAAAAATCCCCTTGTTTCTCCCGTGCAGCCCTGTCCCCATGGTTTAGTTAACATTTCAACCCCAACATATAAACATTTGAGTACCCTGTTTTGAGCCCCCTCCCAGTAATTTAGTTACACCTTTTACACCAAAAGTGTTAACAAACCATACTTACAGACTAAAATCGATTGCTTATGCTCCACAGACTTGCCACTTCACGGACAGGTGTATTACCACGCTTAATATTAAAACATTCCGGACGGATGTATAAAGAATATCTAACCGTATGACCATTTCACCCGTTCGGACTAATTCAGCTACAAAATCAACGCAAATTCTGCTTATGACTTTTTCAAACCACAATTGTTTACGTATGAAACCAAACCAACAATGGAGAAGGCTGCCATTTATAATATGGTGCATACTGCTTTCCTGCTGTGTGCTTATGTCGCCTTTTACAGGCAGCGCGCAGCAATCAAATACACATAAATTAACAGGTAAGGTTGTTTCTAAAGCAACGGGAGAACCGATAGTGGGAGCGAACGTTTCTGTAAAAGGTTCAACTCATACCGCCGTTACTGATGCCAAAGGAGAATTCTCCATCGATGCAAAAAAGGAAGACGTCCTGGAAGTATCCTTCCTGGGCTTTGGAGTAAGACGCATGCCCGTAGGCAGCTCCACATCAATCATGATTGATCTGGCTGAAGACTACGGAAAACTGAGCGAAGTAGTAGTTGTTGGTTATGGCAAAATGAAGAAAACTGACCTCAGTAGTGCGCAGGTTTCTGTTTCTGCCGCAGATATCAATAAAACAGTCAACACAACGTTAGAACAGGCCATACAGGGTAGGGCCGCCGGTGTGTATGTAACGCAAAATTCAGGTCAGCCAGGTGGCGGTTTATCTGTAAACATCCGCGGTATCAGTACGCTAAACGGCGGAACACAGCCACTGTATGTAATAGATGGCGTACAGGTTCAGCAGTCGGAAGATGTGGGTTATGGAAGCAGCAGTTCTGCCAACCAAAATCCGCTGATCGCCGGATTGAATCCTTCTGATATTGAGTCCATCGACATTCTTCAAGGTCCTTCAGCTACTGCCATTTATGGTTCCAGGGCCACCAACGGCGTTGTGCTTATCACGACAAAAAGAGGAAAGGCCGGTCAGCTTAAAGTGGGCTATAATTATATGTACTCACACCAGGATAAGCCTAACAAACTCGACATCATGGATCTTCCCCAGTACGCTACCATGGAAAACGAGATCAGGCGCTTACAAACCGGCGGAACCGGCAGACCTGAATTTGCCGATTCATCGATTCTTGGCCCGGGTACTGACTGGCAGAACGCCTTATATAAAGGTGCGCCTATGCAAAAGCATCAGCTTAACTTAAGCGGAGGCTCTAACAACACTACATTTTATTTATCCGGTGAATATTTTACGCAGGAAGGTGTGGCCATTGGCTCCAAGTTTGACAGGGGTTCGGTTCGTCTGAACCTTGACAACCAGGCACGCAAATGGCTGAAACTAAGCGCTAATCTTGCATTTAACCAAACCAATGAAAAACTCGGTACTACCAGTGAATCCGTTATCAGAAATGCCATTCAGATGCCGCCCAACATCGCGGTTAAAAATGCTGACGGAAGTTGGGCCGGCGCTGATAATACCAACAGTCCCGGTTCTTCTCAGCTGCAGTTCACACCGGTTAATCCTGTGGCAATTGCCAGCCTTGTGCAGAATAACCTGAAACGCTATAACGGTTTGGGAGGCATTTCTGCAGAGATAAACATATTGAAAGGACTCACCTTCCGCACCAGCCTTAACGCTAACGCGAGCTGGAGTAACGGAAGTTATTTCATGCCGTCCTACAAAATTGGCGTAGTGGCAACAAACGTGGCAAAGCTGGATCTGAGTAACTCAACAAGCACATACTGGAACCTGAACCAGATGTTGCAATACAACACGAAAATTGGCAAGCACGATATTAGTGCAATGGCCAGCCACGAGGCGCAGAAAAGTCAATATTCAGGCATTTCTGGTTCGCGCCAGGGCTTCGTTTCAAACGATGTTGTTTCACTTCCACTTGGCAATGCCCAGGGACAGACCAACAGCAGTTACAAAGGCACCTGGGCCATGGAATCATATTTCGCTCGCGTAAATTATACTTATGATGATAAATATATTATTCAGGGCGCAATAAGGGCAGATGGTTCCATCAACTTTGCACCGGATAACAGGTGGGGTTATTTCCCCTCAGCGTCAGCTGCATGGCGCGTTTCAGAAGAATCATTTATGCGTCAGCTTACCTGGTTGAATGAATTTAAAATAAGAGTAGAGACAGGTTTAACCGGCAACCAGGGCAGCGGCCAGGGTTACCTCGCACCATTATCAGCCGTAACTACCCCTTTTGGAACCGGCTTCATGGTAAGCAAGTTTGCCAATCCTAATGTAAAATGGGAGAGCACCCAGACAAATAACATTGGCTTTAATTTAAGCATGTTGAAAAACAGAATTCAGTTAGAGGGAGATTATTATATCCGCAAAACATCCAACCTGTTAATGGGCTTGCCTGAGCCTGCATACATGGGCACATCCGGGCAAGGCTCAATAGGAGCTCCCACAGTAAATATCGGAGCACTTGAAAATCGTGGATGGGCGTTTACATTGAACACAGTAAACATTACAGCAAAATCAGGCTTTACATGGAGAAGTAATTTAAATATTTCCGCTTTCAAGACTAAGATCACCAAGTTCTATCAGCCAACGGCGGTTATTGACAGGCAGGTTTGGTCGATTTCTAATGGTGATGGTATTGGTTTTATTGAACGCTCCGCAGTTGGACAAGCTCCCTGGTTATTTTATGGCTATGTTCAGGAAGGCATATTCAAAGACAAAAAAGAAATTGAAGCAAGTGCTGTTCCTGTTAAGTCCGATGGTGTTACCAGACTGGACGCAGATCCGGGTGGTGTTTGGGTTGGTGATATCAAATACAAAGACATGAATAAAGATGGCATTATTGATTACCGGGATCAGACCATCATTGGTAATCCATGGCCCAAATTCACGTATGGGTTTACCAACACCTTCAGCTATAAAGGATTTGATTTGAGTGTTCTCATCATTGGCTCACAAGGCAACGATATCTACAACCAGCTTCGTTACGATAACACCAATCCTAATAATATAAATCTTGGCCGTAACCTGCTGGCTGAAACATTTAATTATGCACGACTTGCAGGTGATCCGCTTAACCCAACCTTAGCAAACCCGGGCACCGTTATTCCAAGGATCAGTAATGGCGATCCCAATGGTAACTATAAAAGATATGCCAGCAATTTTGTTGAAGATGGCTCATACCTCCGCTTAAAAAACATAACACTCAGTTACAACGTACCGAAGAGCATTTTGAACAAGCTGAAAGTAATACAGGGCATACGTCTGGCAGCAGGCGTTCAAAACCTCGCAACCATAACTAAATACAAAGGCTACGATCCCGAGATCGGCGCATTTACAGGAAGAGACGTTTCATCAAGCAACCAGGTGTATGGAATTGACGCAGGTCGTTATCCGTTAACACGCGTGTACACTTTAAACATCGGAGTGGATTTCTAATTGAGCCATTATTAAACGTGAACAAAATGAAAAAGAAAAATTTATATATAGTCGCTGCGCTTTTCCTCGCCGGATCTTTGGGTAGTTGCAGCAAAGCATTCCTGGAAGTAAAGCCGGAAGACAGTATTGTGGATGCGAACTTTTATCAAACCTCTGACCAGGTACTGGCAGGAAGTGCTCCGTTGTATAACAAGGTTTGGTTTGATTATAATGACAAGGCATCGCATGGTATTGGCGATGCAAGAGGCGGTGTTTTATTCTCCGGATCTTACCAGATTGACAATATCCAAATGAAGACGACTTCTGTTACGCCTGAAGTAAGCGCTTCATGGCAGTCATTCTTCAACGTGGTCGCACAATCAAACAGCCTGATCATCAACGTTGAAAAATATTCGGGAGCAGGCGTTCCTGAAAATGTTAAACAACATGCGATAGCCGAAGCACGCTTTATGAGAGGTCTTGCCTACAGCTTTTTGGTTGAGAACTGGGGGCCGGTGCCCATCATTACAGACAACAGTGGTTCCTTGCTTGATACAAGCATTACGAGAAACACGGTGGAAAGTGTGTGGCAGTTTATCTTGCGCGACTTGCGTTTTGCTTCAGAAAATCTTCCTGCATCACCCGTACAGAAAGGACGTTTAACGAAATGGGCAGCAGAGGGTATGCTGGCAAAAATGTACCTGGTGCGTTCAGGTGTCGGACAAACAGGTACGCGAAATCAGAAAGATCTTGACAGTGCTAAAATTCTTGCACAGGATGTAATTACCAACAGCGGGGCATCGCTCATGCAGAACTATGATGATCTCTTCTTAATGAAGAACAACAATAACCAGGAAAGCCTTTTTGCACTGCAATGGAAGTACGATGGAGATTGGGGTACGCAAAACAGTGTGCAGGCATATCTCGCCTTTGATCCAAGCATTACAGGTTTTGGTGATGGCTGGGGCGGTGATATTGGTGCTTCTATGTACATCATGAGCATGTATGAAAATTTTGACAAGCGCCGCAAATCGACATTTATGTTCCCCGGTGATCATTATACTAACATTCACCAGGGTGTTCCTGACCCCAATGATGCAAAGAAAACAATTGAAGTATTGTTAGATGTTCCGGTAAGATCAAAAGACGAAAATCAAATTCAATATGGGGCACGCGCGTGGACAAAGAAATATGTAGTAGGCAGACCTTCTGATAATGATGGAAAAGTACTTCAACAACGCACTGAAATTAACACATACATGCTTCGCCTTGCTGACGTGTACCTGGTATTAGCTGAGGCAATATTGGGCAACAACAATTCCACCAGTGATGCTACTGCCTTGCAATTCTTTAACGCGGTACATCAGCGTGCAGGCCTTGATCCCAAAACTGCTATTACGGCTGATGATATTTTTAAAGAAAGATTCCTCGAGTTTGCGATGGAAGGTCAGGCATGGTACCAGATTGTGCAGTTGCATTATTACAATCCAACAAAAGCTGTACAGATCCTGAATAGCCAGGACAGGGGCTCTTACAGGATTTATCCCAATGAGCTGACAAATGCCACTTCATGGAAAATTCAGTCAGATCAAAAAGCTACTTATCCTGTATCAGAAGCAAATTTTTATTTGCCGATCCCATCAACAGAGATGACGATGGCGCCCAACCTGGCGAAGCCTCCGGTTCCATATCAATTTTAAGCGGCTGATAAAAATGGCGCAAAGAAATAATCAAACGAATCTTAAACGATCTGCGCGATCAATTTAAAAGATAAATTATGCAATATCAAAATATCATCTTCCCTAAAAAAATAAGCCACTTACTGCTTCTTTTGTGCGGAAGTATGGCGTTCTTTTTTTCCTGTAAAAAAGATAACCTTGACATACCTGTGGCGGCAGGACCTCCTTCAATTGAAAGGGTAAGATTGACTGATCCGAAAACAACCGATAGCAGCCTGAGCCAGGCAACATTGGGAAGTACACTTGCTATTGTTGGTAAGAATCTTGTTGGTGCGACGACCGTTGCATTTAACGGTTATGTGGTTGATGTAAACCCCGTTTATGCAACGGATCAATACCTGGTGATAACGGTGCCCGACTCTGTGCCGACCGTTGCAACCAATCCAAACGTTCCTGATGAACTAAAAGTGACCACACCCAAGGGTGAAGCAGTTTACAAATTCAAGATATTGCCGCCTCCTCCAGCTATAGATCAGATCAGTAATGAATATGCGAGAGCCGGTGAATCTATCACGCTTTATGGGAAATATTTCTTCTTTGTAGATAGCATATCTTTTCCCGGAAGTGCAGCTATAACAACAGGTTTTACCACATCAGCAGATGGAACATCTTTAACCGTAACGGTCCCTTCCGGGGTGACTCCCGCGACCGGCGGCATTTTTGTAAAATCGCAAAGCGGATGGTCTGCAGATACACGCGAAAACAAATTGTATGATCATTCAGGAATTGGAATGACGCTTGACTGGGATACCAAAAATGACGGGGGCGGAATATTGAATTTCGGATGGGGCCTGGATGCAGGTAAAGCTGTAATGAATACATACCCTGGAATCAATGCGATCGACAACAATTTCGCCATGATCAACATTAACATTCCTGCTAACTGGGGCTGGACAAATGATAAAGTAATTGACATGGACAACTGGTCCGGCACTAACGGCGGCAAGTTGTTTCCTCAGACTCCTGCAGATAAGTATGACGGAGAAACACCACTTGCGAGTTATGATCTGAAGTTTGAAATGTCCACATTGCAGCCGATAGGGGAGCTCATACTACAATTATCACAAGGCGACTATGGCATTAACCTTCCGCTGAAAAACTTTGTAAAAAGCGCCGACGGCAAGTGGTACACGGTTTCAGTAAACCTCGGAAAACTGGTTAACGGTGGTGGAAATGCCCTGAATAAATACAAGGATCTGAACAACAGCCAGACAATGCGTATTGTGATCTCGAATGGAACAACAGCCGATATCCGCGCAACAATGGCAATAGATAATATCAGGATAGTAAAAGTGGCAAACTAAGCTGTATGCTATCAGGAATCAGGTAACAGGTTATCAGGTATCAGCGATCGGGGTACAGCCTATCTGGGAGGGTAGCTGTATCTTATCCGGTGATAACTGGCAAACTAATTCATCGAAATTGATCATGCAGGCAGAGGCTTAAAAACAAACGCGCTTAAACCTGCAACTGATACCCGATACCTGTTACCTTTTTTCTGAAAGCTGACGCTAAAACTGGTACCTGATACCTGACACCTGAAGGCTTAAACTCAATCTATGTACAGCTACAAACACAAAGTCTATTGTTTGTTACTGCCAATGATATGTATAACCACATTGAGTTATTCATGTAAGAAGAGCAATACAACCAATAATAATAACAATGGCGGCGGAGCAGATACAACTGTAACCATTCCCGCTGCTGTTGACCCTCCACCAGCAAATACGCAGGGATTTTTTATGGATGACTGGGCTGCGAAAAATTTTACCGTGCCAACCTGTACGATGATGGAAAAACCCGGTAATCCGGCTGTTACCATTGATATAGATGCGACAAATGTTGTTACCAAAATATCGACCAATCTTTTTGGCAACAATGCCAACCCATACATGAGTCAGATTGTAACGGAGCCGGCTTTGCTAAATAATATTAAACAGCTTCATCCTAAAATCATAAGATTCCCGGGTGGAAATATCAGCAGCGTTTATCTATGGAACGCGGCCAAAGGTGTAGTACCGGCTACCGCTCCGCTGAAAATAAAAGATGCTAACGGAGCCAACATTGACGCTGGTTACTGGTTCGGAAAAAATGAAGAGGGTTGGACATTATCGGTCGATAATTATTATAACACTTTACAACAATCCGGCAACGAAGGCATGATCACTGTTAACTATGGTTATGCCCGTTATGGAACCGGAGCTGATCCGGTTGCAGATGCAGCACACCTTGCTGCTGACTGGGTTCGTTATGATAATGGCAGAACCAGATACTGGGAAATTGGCAATGAAAGTAATGGCACCTGGCAGGCTGGCTATCGTATTGATGTCTCACAGAATAAAGACGGACAGCCGGAATATATCACCGGTGAGTTATATGGCAAACATGTAAAAGTGTTTATTGATTCCATGCGTAGAGCCGCACAGGAAATTGGCAAGACAATTTACATCGGATCTCAACTGCTTGAAACTGCACCTGCATCATGGCAAACGCCGACTGATCAAAACTGGAACAACGGCGTGGTTAAACAAGCAGGGAGTGCAACTGATTTTTATATTGTGCATAGTTATTTCACACCCTACAACACAAACTCAAAAGCTGCAGACATTCTTAACGCTGCATCGTCAGTACCAAAAAACATCATGACATATGTCACAGGAAATATTGCTTCAAACGGCGGAACCGTTAAGCCCATTGCTCTGACAGAATGGAACATTTTTGCGACAGGTTCCCTGCAAATGGTATCTCATGTTTCCGGAATGCATGCGGTAATGGTGTTGGGAGAGTTGATGAAGAACAAGTTTGGCATGGCTTCGCGATGGGATTTGTCAAATGGTTGGGATAATGGAAATGATCATGGTATGTTCAATGCAGGCGATGAACCGGGTGGAGTGGCCAAATGGAGCCCGCGTCCGGCATTTTACCATATGTATTATTTCCAGAAGTATATGGGAGACCGGTTGGTCAATTCAACATCGTCTTCAACCGATATTGTCTCATATGCCACTACCTTTTCATCCGGGCAAAGTGCAGTCGCTATTGTAAATACGGGTACCGGCGACAAAACAGTCACGATTAATTTGAAGAACTTTAAATCAGGCGAAAAATACTATTGGTATACACTTACCGGCGGCAATGACAATGGTGAATTCTCAAGGAAAGTGTATATTAATGGTATTGGTCCTTCAGGCGTTTCAGGCGGCCCGGATAATTATACATCCATCCAGGCAAATGCCGCGATGGTTAAAGATGGCATCAGGATGCTGGCTCCGGCGAGGTCGGTTAGCTTCGTCGTTGTGGAGAAGTAAGTTGTAAGAAAGCCCAAAGCCTAAAGCTTAAAGCCTAAAACCAGGGTGAGTTCTTAGTTGTAAGTTTTATGACAGAAAGGATGTTGTAGCTTGTCTTTTCGAACTCAAATGCAAGACTATGATCACGATGTTTACAGGTATTTTCATAAACGTACAACGTATAACTTACAACGTAAAACTCGAGTGTCTTATATTGGGAATAACAGCACCGTTGCCGGCTTTATGCCGGTGACGGTTTCTGAAAGGGAGTTATAAGTATTATGTGATACGTTGTACGTTTTAAATGAGACGTTGCAGGTTTTTATGACTGGCAAGTAAAGCCACGCTGTTAAAGATTTTCAAGACGAAAAATTACATCGCGGTACCGGCGATAGAAGGAGTTAATAGTTTATTGCTGATTGAAATAAAAATGTAGAGCCCGCCTGTACAAGGCAGTGCAAGCTGCAGTTTGGAGAGACGTTGGCGGTCCCCACAGTACTGTGGGGACGGAGGCATTCGCCCGTCCGAACGGATTCATCCGGGCGGATGTTTGCCTTAAGTTTTTCCTGCCCGACTGTCGTCATTCAGGTGGGAGTTTTTTGGATCAAGCCAAAAGAACGTTCGAAAAAATGATAATCTATAAATTACAATTTACATACGATGATTGCGAATCACGAACCATTAAACAGAAAAAGACATTTATCGAAATTGATTTTGCTTTTATTCTCGTTGCCAATGTACGTCACCGCAAAAGCTCAATCTGAGATAAATAAGATTCGCATTAACCACGTAGGATATTATACCAAAGGTCCCAAAGCCGCAATCATTATTGCACCTGTTAACAGTGATGATTTTTTTATTCTCTCCGAATCCAAAAAAGATACTGTTTTCAAAGGAAAGCTTGAAAATGAAATGCAATCAAAGAATTCGTCATTGAAGACGCGTTATGCAGATTTTTCATCCTTTCAAAAAAATGGGAAATATGTTGTAGCTATTCCCGGTTATCCCAACTCATGCAGCTTTGAGATCAAACAACATGCACAACATGCTGTAGCGGTTTCATCATTAAAAGGCTTTTACTACCAGCGGGTTTCGATGCCCCTGGAAGAGAAATATGCAGGCAAATGGGCAAGGCCTGCGGGACATCCGGATACCGCAGTGTTGATCCACGCTTCAGCAGCAACACCAAAAAGACCGGAAGGTTTTGTCATCTCCAGTCCGTATGGCTGGTATGATGCCGGCGACTATAACAAATACATTGTGAATTCAGGTATTACAATGGGAACCTTGTTATCTGCGTACGAGGATTTTACCACATACTTCGATACACTGGAAACCAATATTCCGGAAAGCAATGATAAAGTACCCGACATATTAAACGAAGTATGTTATAATTTAAGATGGATGCTCACCATGCAGGATCCTAATGATGGCGGCGTGTATCATAAATGTACCAATGCTGCATTTGACGGCATGGTGATGCCGGGTATTACGAAACTGTCAAGATATGTGGTGCAAAAAGGAACAGCCGCCACACTGGATTTTGCAGCCGTAACGGCCCAGGCTTGCCGCATCTTTAAGAAGTTCGACAAGCAACTGCCCGGATTAAGTGACAGTTGTCTGAAAGCTTCTCAATCCGCTTGGCAATGGGCATTGGCTAATCCGGCTGTTGCATATAACCAGGAAGAGATCAATAAAACATTCTCTCCCAAAATAACGACAGGTGCTTATGGCGACAAGCATTTTGACGACGAATGGTTTTGGGCAGCCAGCGAATTATTGGCTACGACAAAAGACAAGCAATATTATGCTGTAGTGCAGCAACACATCAATACTACAATGACACTTCCTTCATGGAGCAACGTGCAGATGCTTGGGTACTATACTTTGCTCCGCAGAAAAAATAATCTGGCTGCTTATTCAAATGATATTGCATTTGTGAGTAAACAATTAATTGCATTTGCTGATGGCTATCTGGAGCCCGTGCAGGCTAACGCCTTTAAAACGGTAATGGGCAGATCGCCAAAGGACTTTAACTGGGGTAGTAATTCCAATGCAGCTAATCAGTCTATTATTTTGATCAATGCCTGGCTTCAAACACGCGATAAAAAATATCTTACCAACGCACTTTCCAATCTTGATTATATTCTTGGCCGGAATGC
Organism: Chitinophagaceae bacterium DXS; assembly: GCA_030345135.1. Taxonomy (GTDB): domain Bacteria; phylum Bacteroidota; class Bacteroidia; order Chitinophagales; family Chitinophagaceae; genus Danxiaibacter; species Danxiaibacter flavus. The sequence continues at coordinate 2,777,883 of CP128386.1, read as the reverse complement.
TACTGGCTATAGCTTCGTAACAGGCGTAGGTTGTAAAAGCACCATGCATCCTCATCATCGTCCTTCTGTTGCGGATAATATTGCAGCTCCTATTCCCGGCCTTTTGGCAGGCGGTCCCAATCCCGGTCGCCAGGACGGCAGCAAATATGAATTCACAGAACCGGAGACAGCGTATGTTGATATTGATCCCGCATATGCCAGCAACGAAATCGCCATCAACTGGAACGCACCGCTTGTATACATCGCCAATGCCTTCGAAGCACTCGCGCCTCAAGCCGGCTGGTAAAACCACGGAGGCACGGGCGACAGGGAGAAACACGACGGATTTTTTTTGAAACACGAAGACACGAAGGACGCAAAGCGGCACGAAGAAACAATACCACGGAGGCACGGAAGACACGAAGAACCACGACGGACTTGTCTGAAACACCAAGACATGAAGGACGCAAAGCGGCACGAAGAAATAAAACCACGGAGGCACAGAAGGCACGGAGAACCACGACGGACTTTTCTGAAACACGAAGACACGAAGGACGCAAAGAGGCACGAAGAAAATAAAACCACGGAGGCACGGAAGACACGAAGAACCACGACAGACTTTTCTGAAACACGAAGACACGAGGAACACAAAGAGGCACTAAGTTTTTTAAATCACTTTTTGGTCTAAAGTATCTTTGCCACTTGCAGTCTTAGTGGCAAAAAATTGCTGTGTTTCGCCTGTGCCTTCTGTGCCGCCGTGGTTCATAGACTTTGTGCCCCTTCTCGTCTTTGCGTCTTTGTGGCAAAGATCTCCGTGTTTCGTTCATTCGCCGTGCCTCCGTGGTTCATAAACTTTGTGCCCCCTTCTCGTCTTTGCGTCTTTGTGGCAAAGATCTCCGTGTTTCGTTCATTCGCGGTGCCTCCGTGGTTCAAAAAAATCACGATATTGCATGCTCTCAACGCAACTGCATATGAAAAAAGTCTTATTCCTCTTTTTACTATTCATCATTTTTCAATCACTTCACGCACAACAAACCGTCAGGCAATACATCTCCGGTACAGATAAAGACCACACCGTTCAATGGGGTTTTTTCTGCACTAAAGGAAACAACAGTGGTAAATGGACCAAGATTGCCGTGCCATCCAACTGGGAGCTGCAGGGTTTTGGTCAATACACTTATGGCCATGATAAAGACAAGATCAATGAACAAGGATTATACAAAACCAGCTTTACGGTTCCGGCATCATGGCAGAATAAAATAGTAAAGATCATCTTTGAAGGAGCCATGACAGATGTGGAAGTGAAAGTCAATGGCAAGTCATGCGGACCAGTTCACCAGGGCGGATTTTATGAATTCAGTTATGACATAACCAGTCTTGTAAAATTTGGCGCAACAAATAAATTAGATGTTACAGTTAGTAAAGCTTCATCAAATGCCAGTATAGAAAAAGCTGAAAGGGGAGGAGACTTCTGGGCTTTTGGCGGAATTTACAGACCAGTCTATCTCGAAGCTCTACCTCAAACACATATAGAGCGTACCGCAATTAATGCAACAGCTGACGGAAATCTTGAAGCTACAATCTTTCATAACAATACAAAACCGGGCGACGTTATACAAGCCAAGGTACAAACGCTTAACGGAACAGTTGTTGGAAAATCTTTTACTGTATCGTTGGCAGGCAATGAATCTATATTGACGCAATCATTTGATCATATTCTTTTATGGAATCCCGAACAACCCAATCTCTACCAGATCACTTTTAATCTTATAAGAAACAACTCAATCATACACTCTGTAAACCAGCGTTTTGGATTTAGAACTGCAGTTTTAAAGCCACATGATGGCTTTTATCTCAATGGAACAAAAGTCGTCTTCAAAGGTGTTGACAGACATAGCGAGTGGCCAGCCAGCGGAAGAACCTTAAGCCGCGACATTCACTTAATGGATATAGGCCTGATAAAGGACATGAATATGAACGCGGTCCGAATGAGTCATTACCCACCAGACAGACAATTTCTTGATCTATGCGACTCATTGGGACTGATGGTACTCGATGAATTAACCGGCTGGCAGGCAGCATACGATACAGTCTCAGGCAAAAGATTGGTGAAGGAGTTGGTGACCCGCGATGTTAATCATCCAAGCATTGTTATTTGGGATAATGGTAATGAAGGTGGCTGGAACCGCGCTTTGGATAATGACTATGCGTTGTATGATCCGCAAAAGCGACTGGTGATTCATCCGTGGGAGAAGTTCAACGGCACAGATACCAAACATTACCCGGACTACAAGTACATCGTTAATGAAAGCCTTTATGGCAACGATGTGTTCTTTCCGACAGAATATATGCATGGACTTTATGATGGCGGCCATGCAGCAGGTCTGGAAGACTTTTGGGAACGCATGCGCACGTATCATGCAAATGCAGGAGGCTTCTTATGGGCATTTCATGATGAGGGTGTTGTCAGAACAGATATGAATGGCATGATAGATTGCCACGGAAATCACGCACCTGACGGTATTATTGGTCCGTACAGGGAAAAAGAAGCAAGTTATTATGCCATCAAACAGATCTGGAGTCCGGTTTATATTTCTACGAAAACATTGTCTGTTGACTTCGACGGAAATCTGCTTGTTGAAAACAGATACCATTTCACCAACTTAAGTGACTGTAAATTGAAATGGAAGCTGGCGAACTTTTCTTCGTCAAAGGGGAATGAATCAATGACCAATTGGGTTGATTCTGGTTTCATTAACATGCCATCCATTTTGCCAGGAGAGAAGCGCTCCATACCATTACCCGTGCTTTCAAGTCTGCCAAAATCCCAGGCGCTATACGTTACAGCCATCGCCAAAGACGGCAAAGAAATTAGCACCTGGAGTTGGCCACTACAAACTGCAATACAGGTAAATAAAAAACTGGTAACCAATACATTAAACACTGCTACCGAAATAAAAAATCACGATAAGTTATTGCAGATCGTATCCAACAACATTACTTATACCTTCGACACAACTTCCGGGTATTTACAAAAAGTAACCAATGCTTCAGGCAAAGAGATTTCATTATCGGGCGGACCATCAGCAGGCCCGGATCAGGTGAAACAATCATTTGATCTAACGAAAAATCAGGACACTGTTATACTGGAAATATCTTATTCCGGCAATGGCTGGAGCAAGATGTCGTGGACTTTCGCGCCGGGCAAACTGCCGAAGCTTTCATACAAATACGCGCCAAAAGGCGAACGGGATTTCATGGGAATTACTTTTAATTATCCTGAAGAAAAAATCACGGGGATGAAATGGCTCGGCCGCGGACCATACCGCGTTTGGAAGAACCGCCTGCAGGGAATGCAGTTCGGTGTGTGGCAAAAAGCATACAACAACACAGTTACCGGCGAGAACTGGAACTATCCAGAGTTCAAAGGATACCATGCCAATGTGTACTGGACAACCATCCAGACCAAAGAATCTGATTTTACCATTTACACCAATAACGACAACGTTTTTCTTCAGATGCTGGTTCCGCAAAAGCCAAAGACAATGACAAATGATAATGTTACTCCGGCATTCCCAAATGCATCGCTTGGATTCATGAGCGCAATTCCTGCAATTGGAACTAAATTTCAACAAGCCACATCCATGGGCCCTGAAAGTCAGAAGAATATGTTGTTAAATAATAAGCCAGTGGAAGGAGAGCTGTGGTTCGCTTTCTAGTTGTACGTTATAAGTTTTACGTTATACGTTTAAGCCCTTGTTGGCTTCATGTATTATAGAAGAGAGTTTTACGCCACGCACGCAACGAGGCAGCGGCGCGGCGTTTAGCTTTGTGCACATTTCGGCGCGTTGGCGCTCCGTGGTTCAAAATTCCCTTATGGTTATCCGTGCCGTCAGTGTCTCTGTGTTTCAAAAACCCTTAGCACTTCTTTGCGCCTTAGCGTCTTAGCGGCAAAAAGTCTCAGCGTTTCTCAGTGTCGCGCTGTCTCCCTGGTTCCACCCAATTTAACGGCTTTTTATAAAACTTTCCCATTGTTCATTTTGTAAGGTTGTTTATAATGGTATTTTTGCCAGCATTAATATAAAATTATGGGTTGGATCATTTTTATTTTATTTATAGTAGGCTGGCACGTTGGACTTTATGGCATGTTTAAAAAAGCAGGCATAGAACCCTGGAAAGCACTCATTCCTTTCTATAATACCTGGTACATCGTTAAGCTTTGCGGTATAAAGAAATTCTGGTTCTGGATGCAGCTGATCCCAATCGCAGGTCAGTTTGTAACCATCTGGATCACCATCATATTCGTAATGCATTTCGGCAAGTTCACTTTGTGGGAACATATCCTAACAGTATTTGTTCCATTCATCTATCTGCCATATCTCGGTTTTTCGGATGATGTAAAATGGGGAGGCCCTGAAGTAGTGAAGCTTTACAAAAAATCTTCAGCCCGCGAATGGATTGACGCTGCAGTTTTTGCAGTTGTAGCAGCGACACTGATCCGAACGTTCGTTTTTGAAGCCTACGTCATCCCGACGGGAAGTATGGAAAAAACGCTCATGATCAACGACTTTCTTTTTGTAAATAAAATGAGCTATGGTCCGCGCATTCCGCAGACACCCATTAGCTTTCCATTTGTTCATAATACGCTGCCGTTCAGCAGAACCGCGCCATCTTATGTTAAGTGGATTCAATTGGATTACAAGAGATTACCAGGCTTTACTGAAATTAAACGTAATGATGTAGTTGTATTTAATTTCCCCGCTGGTGATACCATTATCAATGAACCGGACTATCTCAGTTTGAGGCCGTATTATGATGTTTTGCGCGCACAGTATGGTGGCGACCGGAACAAGCTTTTCGCTGAGCACGACGTGATCGTTCATCCAATGGATAAAACGGATAACTACATTAAACGTTGCGTGGGCATGCCTGGCGACAATATCTTTATAAAAGAAGGAAGACTTTACGTGAACAATCAGCCGGCATTTGTAGCACCAGACGCTCAGTCAGATTATATTGTAACTGTAAAGGCGCCATTCTCTAACGAGTATCTGCACGATGTACTTGGCATAAAGATCACTGAAGACGGTCCGGATGATGCTGATAATTTCATGCCTGTCGCTCAAAATACCTTCAACATCAACTGTACTGAAAGCATGCTTGCTAACCTGAAAACACAGCCAAATGTGGTAAGCATTGAGCCAAACAATGAAGCTACCGGAACTGTTAACCCGCAAATGTTTCCGTTCGATACAAAGAATTTTCCTTGGAACGCTGACAACTTCGGTACGTTGCATATACCTAAAAAAGGAGAAGTTGTAACATTGAATAATAACAATATTTCCTTGTACAGAAGAATTATAACGACTTATGAAGGAAACACATTGGAGGAAAATAACGGCCAGTTCGTGATCAATGGAAAGCCTACAAATACATACACGCTTAAGTACAATTACTATTGGATGATGGGTGACAATAGGCACCGCAGCCAGGACAGCCGTTTCTGGGGATTTGTTCCTGAAACACATGTTGTAGGCAAAGCGTCGTTGATCTGGTTTAGCTGGAATAACGGGCCTCGATGGAAAAGGATCTTTAAATCAATAAAATAATCAGGTAATCAGATTCAATAAATTAAAAGCCAATCAATTAGATTGGCCTTTTTAATTCAAATTCTCTGAGACTGAATCAATCTGAGGCGTTGGACAGAAATCTCGACTTGTAAGCTGAACGCTTTTTATATTCCCAAAAACAGAATGAAAACGCAAAAAATAGTTTGATCAAAACAGTCATTCGCGAGAGTATTTCAAGGAATCTGTTTGCCCGTGATAAACAATTTCGCGCCACTTGGAATTTAAAATTCCTCAACGAAGGCTTTGCAAATTTGTAATGATTCCGTTGTGACCAATTTATCGAGCCACGCAATTACGTTCCAGGGCAATCACCTGAAGACACAGGCGGAAACCAATGATCACAAGCATTTGAGCCACATGCAGTTCTTTTTAAAAACTATATTATTTTCCTATAATTTATATTATGTTAAGTAATAATTTTGAAAACACCCCTCGTAGGCCGCTTCAGTCAAAATTCTGCTAGCCATAGTCTGATTGTTAATTCCACTTCGCATCTCCTCATTCCTGGTTTGATATTCTTTTATTAATAACCCCAGCTTTCAGCTTGTGCGAGATACCTGCAAACGTCTTAAGCCTGCACAGCTGAACTTGCACGATGACCGCCGGTTTGTATGCAGCGATGCCAATGCACGTGGCGTATCAACAACATAGTGATCGACTCGAGCTTTTTCTATGCTTTCGAAAAGCCTCACTTGTTGGTGCGCTTACTCACCAACCTGCCCTGCACACCAACAACGACGGTCACGTTTCTGTGCCAGAGGCAAAAGGATTGACTATTCTGGCGGATGTAAATCACATAAATTTCCAACATACCGATCTATCAAAAAGAAGGATACAATTATTGTAAGAAGTATCACAGCTACTATAATTATTGTTTTTCGATTCATTTACTTGCTTGTTGATTTGGGTCAGGCACTGCAGATCGGCTTTTTACAATACAATGTACGGCTCGTGTACTAACAACATAATCATCAACTTGCACTTTCCCATTTCCCAGCTTGCTAAATTTCCTGCCCCTTAGCTATCTCAATATTTTTTTTCAATTTACAGTTGGTTTGCATTGAAAATCAATAACTCTAATCTGACGACAATGGCGAAAACCTGAGGCCAGCATCGTACCTATAATGCCAGACTGAATACCCTTAACTTCGGGACAGAATGTATATTCCAACACTATTTGACCGCCGTTGGTATGCAGCACAGCGAGTGGCTTACCAATAACATGATCATCATTCCAACACTATTTGATTACGCCGTCGCAAAATTGTACCCGATCCCACTCCCGTTAGTCGGCGCATGATCTACGAAATATATCAGAGATATGATGAGTAGCCCTGCGAAAATTATAGCTGCTCCAGCACATGTGGAGTGATAAATTTGCTGCGCAGCAATTTGTTATTTTCATAACAATATTTGTTGCGCAGCTTTATCTGGCGTACTTAACAACACACTGTTATTCGTGTTGATAAATCGTTGGAAGAAACTGCTTTGCAGTAATAAAATTCTTTTGGTTGTGAAGGATGAAATTTTATTTTTGTTCCACTTTTTCGGGATGTAGCGCAGCCCGGTAGCGCGCTTCGTTCGGGACGAAGAGGCCGCTGGTTCGAATCCAGTCATCCCGACAAATAACAATTCAAAATGATTCAAAAGCTCGTAAATGATTGGTTTACGGGCTTTTTTATTCTGTTTATGTACCAAACAATGTCAAAAAAGTTCAAAAAAGTCATGAGAAAATCCATGAGACTTTTTTCAGCGCTAAATTGTCTCATGAAAACCTTGCAACTATTTTGATATCAAATCGTTACAATATTTTTGATATATTTTAGAATGATTTGATTTCATGATTTTCTCGATATGCTGGACAACAAGAAACAGCAATTTAATGATTCGGAAGAGCCGATAAAGCGAAATTCATTTACTTTTCAATCAAATTCCTATAAAGCAGCAGCACACTTGCTATTGCTTTATTCAACTATTACCTTAGACGCAAATACATTTCTCGTACCTGTGATCTGAATAAAATACACGCCACTTGACGGGTTTGCAAGTTGAACAGGTATGCCTTGTATCTTACCTACCTGCTTCACATTTTTATACATAACAATCTTACCGTTTTCATCGTAAATTTTCAACTTCAGTTCAGTTTCTTCAACATCCTTTAGCTGAATCGTAAAGGCACCCTTTGAAGGATTTGGAAATATATTGAGTTTGTTATGTCCTATTAGATTGTCTGCATCCGAGGCCATCACTGTTCCTTTTACCGGCATTTTTTGCGTTGCTGAACCAGAACTGCTAATTGTAACATTGCCATTGTATGTTCCTGCAAGGGCGGATGCTTTAACGCGGATATAAATCAATGATGAAGTTATTTCCCGTCCTATAGGTGATATTGTTAATACAGACTTATAGCCAGTATTTGGTGATAGTGAAATTTCGAAGGCCGGAGGTGAAGACAAAGTGGCATTAGCCCTCAAGAACAAACCGCTTACTGTAACCGACTGTGTAGATGAAGGCCTTCCTTGCGTTGTTGTGAACGGTTTAAGCACAGGTATGCTTATTTTTCGAATGCGATTATTAACAGCGTCCGATACGTAAATAACTCCAGCAGCATCTACCGCAATTCCTTTCGGCTGATTAAACTTTGCCAACACGCCCGTGGTGTCTGCAAAGCCTGCGGTGCTTCCGGCAACAGTAGTAACTACTCCGGCTGGAGATATTTTGCGGATGCGATTATTACCCGCGTCTGCAACATAAACATTACCATATCTGTCAACAGCAACCCCGTTAGGCTGGTTGAATTTCGCGGCATCCCCTACTTCATCCAGAAAGCCCTTGGAACCTCCCGCAAGCGTTGTAACCGCCCAGTCAGGTGTTATTTTTCTAATGCAGTTGTTATCAACATCTGCAACATATACGTTCCCGGCCTCATCAACAGCTGTGCCCATTGGCCTGCGGAAAGCTGCATTTTCACACACAGGTAATAATCCTGTAGACATTATCGGCGACGCCTCCTACCAATGTTACCTAGCAACGATAACTGTTGCGGATGAATTTGGTGCGGATGCCATTTATGTTGTTATTACACCGCAGTTTATGACACATCCTGAAAAGATCTGTACAATTTTAAAAGACCGGCCTTTTAAAACAAAACTTTTGCCTGTATTACTTGGCGGTGAAGCCATGGAAGCGGCAAAAGCCTATTTAAGATCAGAAAAAATCAATTTCTTTGAGTCAATACAGGAAGCTGTGTCTTTTTTCCCGCCATCAAATATTATGTAAACATGTTTAACGCGATCACAGTTTTACAAGTCGCAACTAACTTATTTGATTCTTGCTATTCGTCCTTTTTTCCAAAGCCGCAACGATATATATCGCTGAAATAAATTATTTCTTGCTGCATGAGACACGAACAAGAGAACACCACACTACCAGCAACATAGGGTTGTGGGCCTTTATGATCTGCCGATACATACTTGGCTCGTGCTATAATGTCCGCGTTCCTTACATCCTTCGCAGTATCGGTATGCCGAATTAGAAATTGGCCTTTTTTGTTAACCGGATATCCGAAACGCTCACCAGTTTGTACAGTGTCTTTCTGTGCTATCAATAGAAATGGTAAAGCAAATAGAATCGAGAATATTATCAGACTTTTCATTATCTAAAGATAAAAAAATGACACTTTTAAAGCATGCCGACTTCCTACTACATAATCCTTTGATGTTTATAAGTGTTTCAATGATTTCCTTAGCTATTAACTGACGAACATTCCTCGAGTTCTAAATATCGCATGTACATCATAGAAATAAAGGACAAGTAAATTAAACGACTGTATGTCCAGCTCCTTGCAAAATCGCGACTATAGCATATGGTAGTGCATGACAAATTGCAATTCCTCCACTGCATATTAGTTGAAAGCTGTTTAAGTGCTCCTCTCAAGAATCAGAAATAAGAGAACCCGGAGAAAAAGTTGAACTACATCAACGTTTTTTCTTGACTTGCTTCATTTTTATCGATTTATTATACTTTCAAACTAAATGAAGAATTAGCCTTACAAGCGGTAAAGCTAAGTCTATCGAGAATGTTTGATTTTAAATCAAGCTACAACCCCAATTTCTGTTTTATATCAAACTCACACGAAGCACGTCAAGACAAAAAACCGTCTCCTTCGTCATGGAAATTATGTTAACGCAGTAAATACTAATTGAGAATGAGTTTATGGGCGAACACGAACAATAGTTTTGCCCTTAACTCGATCGGCAGAGTTATACGTAGCGATCGCATCTTCAAGAGTAACGATGCTACCGATATTTGTTTTCAATCGTCCCTCACGGAACCTTTTCGCAATCTCAATTAATTGAGACCGATCAGCTTCGACAACAAAGTCTGTGTTTTGAACTCCGTCAACTTGTTCCTCATTCCAGCCGGTAACGGACACAAATCTTCCTCCCGTGCGAATCACATTCAGAGATCGCTTCGCGATATCGCCACCAAGTATGTCAAGCGCTAAATCGACTTTGTCTATATTTTCTAATGCATCGCAATCTAGATCAACAAACTCGTTTACACCAAAGGCAAATGCAGTTTCGCGGTGCGCGGCACGCCCGGTACCAATAACGTATGCGCCGGCTTCACGTGCGAGCTGAACGGCCATTGAGCCGACAATCCCGGCAGCCCCATGAACGAGAATTCTCTGCCCCACCTGGAGTTGGCCTTGATCAAAGAGGGCCTGCCAAGCCGTTAACCCTGGCATCACAAGCGCATTACCTGCATTGAAGTCAATGTCGTCTGGTAATGGCGCTAGATTTCGAGCTTCGATGGCCACGAATTCTGCCAATGAACCATTTCGATACCAGTCCTGAAGACCGAACACACGCTGTCCCACCGACAGGCCTGTAGTGCCATAACCAATGGCTGTTACTACTCCTGCCAACTCATGGCCGGGAATTGATGGTGTTCTGTCACGACCAGCGCGATCGGTCCAAGTCGACGGCCACGACAGCTCATCCCCAGTAATGCTTGCCGCATAAACCTGGACAACAACATCATTTATAGCCGCCACAGGCTCGGGCAGCTCAACCAATTTCATTCCGGCTAATCCTGCATTCTGATCTGTTACAACAATTGCTTTCATAATACACCTCCTTTTTTGTTAATAAGCAAACACCTGTTAGGTGAAGTGGTGTTGCTAAATATTACTGTTTTCATTTTTGTTTTTTTTAGAATTATAGTTGTCACTGGAAAGTTTAAAAAAACACGCCCAATAGTAAGACGCTGGTAGTCTTGTTTTTCGGTCTTCGGGCCCCTGAACAATTGCCAAAAATTGATGACAAAAGATGGAATAACCAGCAATGAAGCTGCGCCTGCTGGCGGTATGAACGCACTGAGAACACCCATAGCGACGGTCGGCAGCCCCATCCCGGACACGCCCTTGACGAACCCGGCTACAAAAAACGTAAACGCGATAACTAGAATATGAGACGAAAGATATTCAATCATTTGACAGAGATGAACTACTTAGATCAGATGGGGCCGGCCGCCGTAACTGCCGGATAATCATTCTCAGGGTTAAACACGTTGTTAAAAAAATTCGCCAACGAAAACATAGCGACAAGTGCGACGATTTCTATGAGATTCGCATCTGAGTAGCCAGCATCGCGAACAGCTTTCAGATCGGCCTCACTAACCTGACCGCGTGACTTAATAATTTTATATGCAAACTGCGCAGCGGCATCTCGCTTTGGGTCAGTTGCATGCCCCTTGCGAGCAAGCATAATTTCATCTGCCGGCAACCTGGCCATACTCGCCGCATAGCTATGAACGGCCAAACAGTAGTCGCAGCCGTTAACCTCGTAAACGGCCAGGCCTATAATTTCGCGCGTCTTCAAATCGAGCGCCTTGTTCAAAGTGCCGCGGAGGGTTGCCCATGCGTTGAATGCGATGGGGCTCTTTGCGAAGGTCGCCATCATATTTGGTGTAAATCCCAGGTTCCTGGTGAAGGTGTCGAGCGTTGGTTTCGAATCGGGCGGCACATTCTCCGGCGTTAAAGCATCTGTTCTTGGCATTGTAGTGTTGTTAAGTTACTAAATCAATAATTTAGATTAGTGGCAAATGAATCGCCACCATAAGATTAGATAGAACCCGCAGGTGTAACTGGCGGAAAGTCCGTTTCAGGATCAGCCATGTTGTTGATAAAATTCGTCAGCGAATACATCGCAACAAGGCCAACTATCTCGATAATATTTGCATCTGAGTAGCCTGCATCCCGTACCGCAGCGAAATCGGCATCGCTAATCTTACCACGGGTTTCAATCACTTTACGTGCAAATTGAACTGCTGCACCACGCTTAGGGTCGGTTGCGTTACCCTTTCGGGCGAGAATAATTTCGTCGTCCGGAAGTTTGGCCATATGCTTGGCAGTATAACTATGGACCGTCAGGCAGTAGTTACAGCCATTAACTTCAGAAACAGCGAGGCCGATGCTATCTCGTGTCTTTACATCCAGCGCCTTGGTCATGATCCCGAAGAAGGCAGCCCATGCGTTGAACGCGATTGGGCTGGTCGCGAAAGTCGCCATCATATTTGGAGTGAATCCGATGTTCTTGGTGAACACATCAAGAGTCGGTTTTGAATCAGCCGGTACATATTCCGGTTTAAGTGCTTCAATTCTAGGCATTGTAGAGTCGTTAAGTTTGCTTTTAAAAAATTATACTAAATCAAGAACTTCATCAATCGGACGGCGCGGCTTTTGCTTCCAGTTACCTGGGCGTTCTGGGCCTACAGACAATAACATTGCTGGTACCTCGTCCTCGACCAGTCCAAACTCGTTGGCTACCGCATCAAAGTCAAATCCTATCATTGGTGTAGAACCATAGCCGAGTGAGCGGGCCGCATAGATTATCGCAGCGGCACCGAATGTAGCGGTGCGTATCGCTTCATCGCGGCGGCGTTGGGGGTAAGCCATATATAAATCACGCGCAGGAATTTCCCATTCTGGCACCATGCTTTCCGGCATGACGCCCGCTTTCACCAACGGCTCAAGGCGACTTGGTATCACGCTGGTGTCAACCAATTGGCCAACGATAATGAAGGTAACAGCTGCGTCTGTAATCGCGGGCTGATTCCAGGCGATCGGTCGAAGACGGGCTTTAGCATCAGCCGTGCGAACAGCGATAAAACGCCAGTTTTGTAGGTGAAAAGAAGTTGGCGCGGAGGTACCAATTTTCACCAGTTCGCGGATTTGTTCGTCGGTCAGTGTAGCGGTAGGGTCATAGTACTTTGCGGCGCTACGGCTAAGAATTGTGTCAATGACAGCGTTGGTCATAATTTTAATAATAAAGTGGATAATAATTTATTTCAAGTAAAATTATGCCACCAGTTGACGAGCTTAGCGGACCAGATTTAAAATGTATCGGGGACCAGTTAGGATTTATAACGTTATTGACATTTCATTTAGAAATGAGCAGAAGTATCACCCTTTCTACCAATAGTTAGATTCGGAATTGTCAGTTGGTCTGTCATGCGATCTTGAATCAGGTCAGCCGCTTCGTTTGGACCGAAGCCTCAAACTTAGTCATAAAAAAGAGTGGGGAACCTACGATGGATATGCTTGCGGAGATTGGAAACAAAAGATAAGAAGTGTTGTACATATTTACGAACGTAACCTCACAGTTCAGGATGTGATTTTTCTAAGTACATCAACAGCAAAATCTATTTCCTGTTCATTGACCGCCGCAAATCCAAACCGAACAGCATCATAGGGTAAATCTTTCCCTTTAAAATAAGCTCGCCCGGAAAATTGCAATCCCCAAGCGGCGGATCTATTAATTATATTGGCGAGCTGATATTTTTCATTAAACTTCAGCCAAAGAGCCATTCCTCCTTGTGGTTTCTTAAAATCAACAAGATGGCCTAATTCATTGGCTATGAGGTTTGCAGCATAATCGCACCTATGTCGATAGAGTTTGTTTGCTTTCATAATAAACCTTGAGAACTCACCACTTTCCATAAGCGACGCAATTATTTCCTCCATTAAAACATCACCCCTTAAATCAATTAATGTTTTTAATTTAATGGCACTACTCAAAAAATCGGGAGTTGATATTATATATCCAAGCCTGAAATTAGGACCTAATACTTTAGTCAACGAACCTATATATATTACATTGCCTTTATGTGCTCCGCTGGCAAGGGGTAAATATGGGCTATATTGATATTGAAAATCGTAATCGTAATCATCTTCAATAACGGCTAACTGGTGGGTCGCTATGATCTCCAACAACTTTGCTCGGCGTGGTGAGCTAAGTGTAACAGTTGTTGGATGGTGGTGGTGCGGAATAATATACAGCAGTTTTATTTGATTTTTTATCAATACATCCTCTAAAGCATCAACATCTGCTCCCTCATCATCTACTGGAATGGTGATTAACTCAGCACCCAATTGTCTGAAGATTGCATCTGCAAAAAAATAGCTGGGGGTAGTAACTAAAACCTTATCGCCGGGTTTTATTATCATTGCCGCAGCTATATAAATAGCCATCTGAGCGCCCCTGGTAACCATTACGTTTTCGGGCTCAATATTAAGCCCACGAGTGTCATTTAAAAATAATGATAGCGCTTCTTTAAAAACCGAGCAGCCGTCGATATTTAAATTTGATGAGGCATTTTTTAAATGCTGGTGAGTAAGGAGCCTTCGGTATTCGCTTGAGACCCTTTCTATAGGAAATATGTTAACGTCCGGGAAACCGTCATTTACAATAACCTTAAAGTCAGAGCTTATCGTTTTTAATGATGGCACATGCTCCAACTTGTCAAAAGAGATTATCGATTTAGCCTTATAACTCGATCTAGCTTTGTCTGCATAAGTTCGGGGTTTTATAATAGGCAAAAGGGTTGAGACCCTATATTCCTTTCTTTCTTTACTGATAATCCAATCCTCTGTAATTAGATCATTATAAGCAGCCATTATAGTTTTTCGGTGAAGGCCAAGTTCTGCCGCGAGTATGCGTGCACTGGGCAGTTGGCCCCCTGGTAATAGTATACCTTTTTGAATTAAAAGTACCAACTGTGAGGCGATTTGCTTGAACACGGCTTCGGTGCTTCTTCTATCGATCTTTAACAGCGTTTTAAAGGGAAGCATAAATAAACAAGACAAGGTTTTTCTTATGAGAATAATTGTGCTGGTCACTCTGAATACAAAAAACTGGTACCCCAAGTGTTAAATAGCCATATTTAAGTTTGTTGTGTGCAAAGATATCATATTCAACAAAATTTTAGTCTACGATGATTTATGCGTGACCTAAAGGAAGCTAAGATCGTTTCATATGAATTTAACAAATACGGAATGAAAAATTTACTAATCATCAATGCGAGTCCGAGAGATGAAAGATCAGTCACTAGACGGCTTACTAGTTTATTTGCTACCAAGTGGATTGAAGCTCATCCGGACTACACAATCCGCCACCGCGAAGTAGGTCGGGATGCTATACCGCACGTATCCGAATTATGATTGCTGCGTTGGCTAAACCTGCCGAATTAAGGACTGAAGTCGAAGCTAATGAACTGAAAATCAGCGATCAGTTCATTGCTGAAATTAAAGCGGCCGACGTGATCGTTTTAGGGACGCCGATGTTCAATTGGTCAATCCCAAGTGCGTTGAATGCTTATTTAGACCAGGTAATAAGAGCTAACGAAACTGTTAAAATGAGGCCGGATGATCCTCAAAAACTCTTACAGGGGTTTATTAAAGGATAAAAAAATTTACATGCTTTTTAGCAGAGGAAATGCAGGTTATGAAAAAGGTGAATATTTTACCCATATGAATTTTCAAGCTGATTACCTTAAAACCGTATTTAATATTATGGGCCTTACCGATATTCAGGAGGTTGCGTTAAATGGCAGCGCCTTCGACAAAGAAATATATAAGCAGTCTACCAAAACGGTTTATAATAAAATAACAGAAATGGCTTCAAACAAAATCAATTGATTGCTTTGGCAAAATGGTTACAGGCAAGATAATAACCTTTATTCAAGTATAATCTGTGTGCCGTGTGCAGCGTGTACCCGCTATCAAGATGGATGCTTTTTATGCCCTTATTAGTAGCACGTTCTGTAACATAGTCTAACAATTTACCTGCGTAACCCTGATTTCTGCATTCAGGAAACGAGAACAAGTCATCTACGTAAATCATAGGTCCAGTACGAAGCAGATTTAAAAACCGATAGGTTATAAATGCACCTGCTCTTGTATTACTCGCGTTCGGTATAAATACCAATTCAAACTCGTTGCTATTAATTAATTCCAATACCAGGTCAACTGCCGTTTCCGGATTCAGGTTTGGTCGAAATTCCAGGATCGCTTCTTTACAAAATTCAACATCAGCTTTGGTGGTAGCTTTTTTACATTCCATAATTATTTCTAATTTTTATATTGTCGTTTAGTTATCGATACTTCTTTTGATATAGCTATCTATACTCCACGCGTGATGATCAAGACCTGAAAGAACTAATGCGGCTCCTGTAAAAACAAAAACGGGGTAACTGATCGGAGCGTTTATGCTCACAAATACTGCCATGCAAAGGCCGAAACAAAGGGTCAGGACAGCGGCACCCAATGCAACTGCTTTAACTCTGTAGCCCACGATGAGGAGTATTCCGAATACAATTTCCGCGATTGTAGCAACAATGCCCATTATATTGGCTATTGGCCTATTTATAAAAGGAACAAGCGTATGAGTATAGTCAACAAAATGCTTCCAGTCACCCCATGCCGTTCCGGAACCAGGTGGCCCCAATAAGCCGAACCTGTCCATTACAGCCATTAAAAAGCTAACCGCAATAGCTAATCGTAATAAAAGCTGACCTATTCTCGAAACATTCTTCATGATTTTTCGGGATTAAAATCAAAGGTAGTTCCCTCGCATTTTAGTTACGGGGACCAGTTGTTACATTTTAAAGGGGCCAGAGGAACTATAGAGTTGGTAATACTAATAAATGCCCCGCCGTCCCCAAGGTTGGTCGTCTTAGATCGATAGTACTCCAACCTTGTGTTTACTCGCAGTGTTACTTCCTTCTCCGGTTGCGGTAGTGTGCTATTTTTGTCCAAGTAGTAGCTATGCCCAAATTCTGTTTTTCAGGTTAAACTCATATCAATGATTTTCACCTCTTAATCCGATATGTCCGGCACAAGAATACTGTATTATGTGGCATTCCTGTTCCTGACGTTGCTTAACCAATCATGGGAAGACATTCTTGGACTTCTGCAGCCATTTCCAGATGCCCAATTTTTCTTTATATAAGTAATCAGGACCTTAATCGCAATTTGAAAATTATCGCAGGAATTTTAGGTCGTCCTCAGGACCTGGACACACGTAATGCGAGAAGATTTTTACAAAAGAATTCAATTTGAAAAATGTCGTTCCAATAGAAACTACAAATAAATTATTTGGGTATAGTAAGATTGGCACTACAAAAGAAGGTTATGCAGATGTTGACGAAAAAAAGATATTGAAGGACATGGTTGATGTAATAAAGTAATCGAAAAAAGGGTAATAGGGCATCTGTAAGCAAGTCATAAACAATAAAGGCTCTTAAAAATTAGTAAGAGCCTTTCGTTCCATTTGATGAACACCATAAAGAAACTAAATTTTAGTCATGGTAGTTGGCACGGTTCCATGCCGTTTACATCACTTCGCATTGTGTGGCTCGTAGGTAAACTTCTGACCGCCAACGGCAGCCTCTACCATAAGCCCTCCTTTCCCTTGCGTGAATATAAGGACCCCTTCTCTGTACTTAACATTGGCCGCTGCCCCTTCTTTGGCTGCTATTGCCGATGCCTGGCCAGAAAATTCCAATTTATTTTCTTTGAAGTGATCAAGCGCTGCCTTGTTTTCAAAAAATATCACTTCCCGGTAGGCCTGTCCGCCAAACTGGAAGCCGGCGGTAGCCTGTATCATCTTGGCCATGCCAGTGAGTTTTCCTTTTTCATAAACAACACCATTCCCTGCGGCCCCGCCAACGCCAACAGCCCCTTTTCCGACATTGGGGAAAATGGCATATCCGTAACTGTTTTCAAAAAGACTTTGCATCAACCGGTCCGTTTTAATAAATTCTTCACGGGCATTTTTGCTGTCCTGGATAATCTTGTCATCATGCTGACCTTTAACATACGCCGGCAGCAGCAACAGGCCGCCTGCAGCAGCGAGGAAGAGGTTCAAAAGATACTTTTTCATAACTGCATTTTTTGATTCCAGATTTAATACGACAACTAGCATGCCACCCGGCTTAACAGAGCAGAGTACGTGTTTTTTTCGCCTCCATTAACGGCGACCGTCGCAATCCATTAACTGTTCAACTTCTTTTGCTGGCATGTCTGTTGTGGCTTCTATAAAAAAGAGTTATGCCGGAAAACAAAACAATAAAGAAAGCACAGCGTGACAAGCGTGAAGGCAAATCACCGGGCACGCAGGCAGGCGAGTTCGTACATGAAGAGATAAAAAAAATACAGCACGGAAAGCATGGCGCAAGGTCCGCAAAGCAGGCCATCGCCATTGGTCTGTCAGAGGCGCGCAGGGCCGGGGTCGATCTTAAGCCGCCCGAAAAAGGAAAAACATCGGAGAAAACCCGCAAAAGCGCAGAGCAGGCTTATACCAAGGGACAAAGGCATGAACCTGTTTCCAAAACAAGATCGCAAGCAAGGCAACATGCATTAGAAAAAGAGCCGACTTCATCAGCTTCGCATACGGCGCTGTCAAGACAGGCACATGCGGCGGCGATGGAACGTACGGCTGCAGAGCGTTCCGCTTCTGCCCGTAAGGCTTCAAGGACCAAAGGTCCCGCCAAACGCTCCGCTGCGGCAAAAAAAGCAGCAAAAACACGGGCAAAGCATTACGCTTAATGATGATTTGCTGCAACAAATCCATTACACCATGAAACTTCCAGGCTGCCTGGAGGGCCCCGCCTATTATTCCTGCAAGTCAGTTCTCACATGTGTTTTTATTTCAGGAAAGAGGGTTCTCCTGAGGAGGTGAAAGAGGTATCGGCATTTCAAAAACGATAACGAGCTTTCCAATTTAACTTGTTGTTACTGCGCAAAGCGTAAATAAATTGTTATCATGTTGTGCTGTGAATTAACATACAGGTGAACTATCTGCTTATAGATAACTTTCACTGAAATTAACCAATTCTGCAACATAGTCTTGTTGAACATTATATGCAATATGGCAGGCGTAACCATCTAATATTTTGATGTTGCGGCAATACCAGGATCGACCATCTAAATTGATAGTATCATTTTCTTTTGTAACAAGCTCAGCGAGTGAATATGAGAGCCCCCTGCCATCAGCTTTCAAAACCGACTCCTTCCTGGTCCAGTGGTTATAAAATTGGGTACAGGGATGTATTTCATTCATTAGAGCCTCCCATTCGGCCGAAGAAAACTGGTCTTTAAAATTAGAAATGTCAAGATGTTTCTTTACCTCTATGTCTACTCCTATTCTACCGTAACATGTGGATGCACAGACAACTGCATTACCGGAATGTGATATATTAAAATCAAAATTTTCACATAAAAATGGCCTGTAATTATCGTCATATTTGAGATCTTCCAAAGTATATCTTAACCCGGCTTTATAAAGAGCGTTAAGGAGTAAGTAATTTCCCAGCAAACATGCATGCGCGTCCTCCCACCGTTTAAATCTGGTGATCTTTTCCTTGATTTTGAACGGCATTTTTTCCACCAGACCGCACAAATGGTTGTGACTAAACCGGTAGTCAAAAGTTGTATACAAAATCGAGATCATGAAGTGTGATTAAATTCTTTTAGAATACCCATTCTTTTTTTGAATTTCCTTCTTTTAGCACCTATTTTAAAATTGTATTCCTTTCGCAGAAGGCATATCATAAACAATTTCAGCGTAATAATAATTGCGCTGCGAAATTGGTAGAGGTGATAAGCAATTGATGACAAACGTTTGTCGCATCTCCGGATAAGGCATCCAAACATATCATAATGATAATATGTACAGATCATTTTATCCTGATCTCATACAAATATGGCCACATCTTGCCGGTAACAACAAACCGGTCCGTCTGCTCGTCGTATGCAATACCATTCATTTCCATCGATCCCGGATAGGCAATTTTTGCATCCTGCGCGAGTGGATCCAAATCTATTTCACCTATAACTTTACCGCTAGAACTATCAATTTTAATGACCTTATTAGTCAAAAAAACATTAGCATAAATTGCACCATGAGCCAGTTCAAGCTCATTAATATTTAGCACGGGGCCTTTTCCATCAGTAACATCAATTTGCCTGACTATCTCAAAAGTATTCGGATCTATGAACCATAACCTGCTGGAACCATCACTCATTATCAGATGAATTCCATCTGTTGTCAACCCCCACCCTTCTTTACCGGGAAGTTTAAATTCGGCCACTTTTTCCAGGGTACTAAAATCATATACAAAACCAATTTTCGAAGTATATGTTAACAGAAATACCTTGCCGTTCAGAACGACACTTCCTTCACCAAAATACTTTGTTTTATCCAATTCAATTATTTTGTTAAGCACGCCTTTTTTAAGATCAATGCTGCCGAAAACAGATCCGGTGTTAGAAAAATCTTCAGGAGACCCCGTACTTTCATAAATTTTATTATTGAAAAAAAATAATCCTTCAGTAAACGCTGTTGAATCATGCATATGTATATTAGTGAGGCTGTATGTCATTTGAGGCGTTGTCAAATTCTCTTTTTTCGAATAATTACTGCAACCACACAAAAGAAAAATTCCGAGGATTAAAAACAATTTATCTTTCATGACTAAGTTTTTTTTAAGGTGCGTATTTCTTCCCTGACCGGCAAAAATTTGTGATCAACTTTCGCACCCGAAACACTCACTAACCTGGCAATTACTCAACCGAACTTTGTTGTCTGTTTACAATATCCATGTCATATAAAAGTTCCTTCTCTCCAAATAATCTCTCCGCTAAAATCTTTTTTTCTGTACAGATTTTTATCAACTTGTCCGACTGTATGATGGGGTTAGATTCATCCGTATATTTTATGCTACTTATAAATTCTACCCATGGCTCCTGCCCCATCGCGTACACATAAACTTCTTTTGGATTAAAAATTTCTATCAGGGAAACAGCTTTTGCACAATCAGAACCGGCGAGCCGCCTGCTACCATCCATATCTCTTTGCAGTTTTTTTATGAACAATGGGCCATACAACCAACTTAAGGGCGCTCCGTCACATTCCATTCCAATAAACACGACATCAACATCCCCGATCTGATCGTGAACATGTTTATATAATGCTGGTTCAACGATCCGCGAATCGGCCATGTAAATCAATTTAAAATCGCCAATCTGTACGAGATAACATGATTTTGTCAGAATATTCAAATCGCTGTGTTCACCAGTAAATGGCAAACCTGTAATGGTTACGTCGCCAAATTGTATTTCTTCCATCTCATGTATCGATCTTACCTGGTGAAAACCAATATTGTTAAACATCAGTTTCAGATCGGGATCTTCCAGCTTTCCACTTGAGGTTGCGGGTACTATAATATTCTTTATTTTATGCCTGAGCGGCAACAAAGTCTCAAATAGTATATGGTCCTGGTGATTATGGGTTATTAAAACATAATCAATTATGTCAGGCAGGTCAGCGTCAGAAAAATGCTCAACGTCTGAAAAATATCCGTAGTAACTGATTAGCGGGTCGACCAGTACGGTTATATTCTTAGTTTCCGCTAGTATACAGGCATGCCCAAAATAGCGCATGCGTATTTTATTGCCTTTATACTTATCATATACCGGAGGTTTCTCTTCTGTGAAAAAAGTCTCAAATAAAGGTTCCTGCGACTGAGTTAGTCCAAGCAGTGATTTAATATATGGCAGGCTTTGCGGCGTTCTTTTCATTTTTGCCAGCTCATCAATACCGGCATGATCAAAACTTATATTAAGTGGAAGAACATTGCATTCATTTAGTCGCGGAGTGCTTAGGCAAAAGGGTCTGTGATCATTGTTTGTAAGCCATAAGGCTATGCTTTGTGAATTTTTGTTGTAGAATTCGCTTTTGTACAGCAACGATTCAAAAAATCTGAATCCCGGGTTGTTGTTGCGGTCATAATAAAGCTCTACATATCCCTTCAACAACGCCGGCACTTTTTCATAAAGTGCTTCCAAACCAAACCCCTTTGCTTCTGCCTGTATAAGATTTTCCAGTTCTTTAATTGCTTCATAAAAGGCAATGAGCTTCTGCTGTTTTTCCAACGTTTGGGCTTTTAGTTTTTTAACATCATCAACTCTTTCACCCTTCAAGTCCATAAAGGGGCCGCCACGCATTTTGGGAGTTCGTACGGCTTCGGCGTGAATGGCCGGAGCTAAAAGATATGAATCAATTATTGTAAGGTGCCGGGCTACAATATTCATCGCCGCAGTCGCGGGAGATATTAAGTGACTCCATGCATACCAATTGTCAACCAACGGTTCAAAAACAACGTTTGGCTTTAAATACATCATTTTATCGCTCATGATAAATGCTTGCGTTGTTAACAAATAGTTTTCTGCTAATCAGAACAATTATCTCAGCAACATGATCAAAGATAAAAAAATGGCCACCAGGCATTGTCCTGAAGTCAACTGTATGCCTGGTTTCCAATTGCCATAGGCGAATGTCCTCTTTCGTAATATCGTCTTCCATTCCTGTGATTACAGTTATGGGAACATCCAATGGTTCATGCTGCATATTCACATAACATTCGCACGCTTTAAAATCAGCCCTTAAAATAGGCTCGAAATAAGTCAGGGCAGAAGCATCCTCCAAAACCTGAGAAGACAGTCTGCCAATATTTTTTATCGCTTGTACAAATTCGTTCTGAGGAAGATCATACCGGATTTTTTCTTGTCTGCTTGCAGCCGATGGTCCGCATGTACCCGTTATGAATAAATGCAATGGCCTGCGATGTCCATGCCGAATCAACTTATGCGTTAATAAAAAACCTGTCAGGCCGCCCATGCTATGACCATAAATGGCATAATCGGTATCAAGGTGTGCAACAACCTGGTTGTACAGGTCATCTACCAGCATATTTATTTCAGATAGCAGCGGCTCGTTGATTCTCGCTGCCCTCCCCGGATGTTCCAATGGAATTATGCGTAAGAAGGGAGGTGCACTCTTTTGAAATTCACGGTAGGAATATTTATTTGCTCCCGCATAAGGTAGAAAAAAAATATTTAAGGAATTATTCATCGAATGCTTTGTTTAATAAATAGTAGTCATACTAATACGAAGGATATTTTTAAAATAATACTCACATATTTTTTCTAGCATCTTCTAATACATCATTGAGCCGTTCAGCAAGCTCTTCAACACCTGAGCCTCTTATAATGTCCATATGATTTCCACTTATCGTGATGACGGGTGCTTCGTTGAAATAACCTGACCAACCCATTTGCGGTGCATCGGAAAATAAAGGACTCACAATGCTCGATTTAATCAATACAACTTTACCCGGGTAAAACTTATATTGATCATTTTCCGCTTTTTTTTGTTTGAACAAAACAGAACGAATTGCTGTCAATCCTTTGTAAAATTCTTTCGGGAAGAATTTAATTTTTTCGGAAATAGATTTACCGGACAGTGTTTTATTATAGGATTTCAACTTTTCATAAATATACGCGGTCGAATATTTGTTTCGCATGGCGTTGGGGCCGTATGACTCAAATAATACAATTAACCCCACATTGTCACCTCGTTCCAAAAGCTGGTGCGCCATTTCAAATAACACGTTTACATGTCCACAAAATGCACCCATAAAATATGGTCCGGATTGCTGGACATCTTTCATCTCATCAATAAACTGTTTGGCAATGTCTTTTGTTGAAATATTTTTTTCATACAAATCAGTAGGTTCAAAACTATAGAACGGCTGATCCGCTCCTAAGTGACATGAGAGCTGGCGATAAAGCAAAAAACCCGGAATAGCAAAAAAAGGCGGATTGTTCCCATTTTTTTGAATCGGGACAATCGCTTTTTCCCGGTCGACAGATTTTAAGGTGTGTTCTTCAATGAACTTTGACAGTCCCCTGATTGTCTGAAATACAAAAATATCTTTAGGGGCTACATTGAAGTCCATTTGTCTCATTTCATTTACCAGCGTTATTGTC
This sequence comes from Chitinophagaceae bacterium DXS, assembly GCA_030345135.1. Lineage (GTDB taxonomy): Bacteria > Bacteroidota > Bacteroidia > Chitinophagales > Chitinophagaceae > Danxiaibacter > Danxiaibacter flavus. The sequence goes on along the minus strand of CP128386.1, from coordinate 2,754,099 downwards.
TCTAAAGAATCCCCTCCCAGTTCAAAAAAATTATCGTCTATTCCAATATTTTCAATATGAAAGAGCCTTTTCCAAACATCGACCAATTTTTCTTCAACTTCAGTTTTTGCAGGACTATATTTAGCTGGCAAGAGCCCCGCATCAGTATCCGGCAAGGCGTTCCTGTCTATTTTGCCATTCTTTGTAAGGGGCAATTGTTTTTGCTTAACCCAAATAAGTGGAACCATATACTCCGGTAACCGGCTTCTTAAATATAAGAGCAAAGCTTCCTCATTAAACGCTTCTCCGGGCACCACGTACCCGACAAGTCGCTTATCTCCCTTTGTCCCCTCTTTCGATACAACAACTACCTGGTTCACGAGCTTACTCTCATTTACGACATACTCAATTTCTGCTGGTTCTATCCGATAGCCCCTGACCTTTACCTGTTCATCGGTTCTACCCATAAATTCCACATTCCCATCAGGTAACCACCTTCCAATATCCCCTGTACGATATAGTTTTCCTTCCCCGAAAGGATTTACAATGAACTTTTCATTTGTCGCTTCAGGCATATTTAAATACCCTCTGGCCAGACCGCATCCGGCCACGTATATTTCACCGGGAATCAATACGCCACACAGGCTTTGGTAAGAATTTAATATGTAGACTTTTCGATTACTAACCGGCCGGCCGATCGGAATAGTTCCGTTTGCCGGAATCTCCTGAATGTGATAAGTCAAAGAAAAAGTTGTGTTTTCTGTAGGTCCATATCCGTTGATGATTTTTACTGAAGGATGGTGTCCGATAAATTTTTCAATGTGTTGTTTGGATAATTGTTCGCCGCCCACCAATATTGTTTGAATGCCATCAAAAAGATCTGTGTCATGTTGAACAAGTCTATTGAACAAGCCTGCTGTAAACCACATAATATTTACCTGTCTTGTTTTTATTTCCTTTTTCAAAAATTCAGAATCAAGCAGGTTATGTTCGCTACACATCACCAGCATTCCTCCATTAAGAAGCATTCCCCAATATTCAAAAGTTGCAGCATCAAATGACGGTGAGGCTGTAGAAAGTAGCACATCTTTGCCTGAAAAACTGACATAGTCAATACCTTTTACCAAACTAATAACTGATCTGTGTTCAATCATAACACCCTTGGGATGTCCGGTTGTTCCTGATGTATAAATAACGTATGCTAAACTGCCTGATTGAATATTTGTTTGAGGATTGGTTACCGGATACTGGCCTGTTATACCATTTGCATCATCAGCTTCAATAAAGTCAAGGCCGTCAAAACCACTCAGTTTTATATGAGTATCGCGGCTGACTATAACGATTGATGCTGATGTATCATTAAGCATATGCCTGATCCATTCTTTGGGATAGCCGGGATCAATGGGTACATAAGCTGCTCCGGCTTTTAAAATTGCCAGGATACCAATGATCAGCTCTATCGATCTATCCATGCAAACCGGAATTAACGTTTCTGCAATCACACCTTTATCAAGTAAATAATGAGCTAGCTGATTGGATCGTTCATTGAGTTGCCGGTAGGTAAGCTGCTTATCTCCATAGCTAATGGCAATGTCTTCAGGTGATTGAACTACCTGTTCCTGAAAATAGTCAACAATGCTTTTATCATATGAGTGGCCCGTATAAGTATTATTAAAATCCATCAGCAATTGATGCTTTTCCTCATCACTATGCATCGGCAACTCAGTAATCATCCGGTGGGGATCCTTCACTATCGCCCTAAGTAACTGTTCATAATGCATAACCATCCATTTGATTGTTTGCTCTTCATAGATCGCGGCATAATAATCCACTGATCCCAATATCCGATCTGATGTATCTGTTAAACCAAGCGTAATATCAAACTGCGCTGTGGTATTTTCGTGGTTATCCATCATCAATTCAATATCCCCTAATTGCAGGTGCGGTACCGCGGTGGTGTTCTGCAAAACAAGCAACACCTGAACGAGCGGATTCCGGCCTGGATCTCTGTCTTTAACTACAGCTTCTACTACTTTTTCAAAAGGAATATCCTGATGTTCGTAGCCATCAAGTGTGGTTTGTTTTACCTGTTGTAATAATTCAGTAAAGCTCATATCTCCCCGCACCTCACTTCTCAATGGCAATGTGTTGACAAAAAAGCCGACGAGGTTCTCAAGTTCAGGTTGCGTTCTGCTTGCGATAACGGTGCCTACACATATATCTTCCTGGCCAGTGTAACGGTACAACAGCACTTTGAACGCAGCCAGTAAGGTCATTAATAAAGTAACACCCTGATTGAGACAAAAATCCTTCAGCTGCCTGCTGAATGACTGATCCCATTTAAAATAAATTGATTTGCCTTTTGCTGTATATATGGGTGGCCGGGGATGATCGGCTGGCAGTTCCAACGATGAAACACCTTCAAGTTTCGCTTTCCAATATTCCAGCTGCTCATCCAGCACTTTTCCTTCCAGGTATCGGTGCTGCCATAAAGCATAGTCGGCATATTGAAAAGGAAGCGACGGAAGCCGCGGCTGCCGCTGTTGCAAATAAGCGTTATAGATTTCCGCTAAATCTTTAAACAGCACTGATAAGGACCATCCGTCTGAAGCAATATGATGCATTACCACCACCAGTATGTATTCATCAGGCTCATTTAAAACAACCAGCTGCGCTCTTAACAGGCAATCCCTTGCCAGCTCAAAGGGACTGGATATTAATTTAGCAATGTATTGTTGCAGACGCTCTGCATCCTCTTTTAATAAAGCATCATCAACAACCTGCAATTTCCATTCAAGCATATCGCGAATCTCCAGCCAGGCCTCTCCCGTGTCTTCCTTAATAACAGTTCTGAATACTTCATGCCGGTTGATCAGTTGCTGTAACGCAATTTCCAACACTTTTATATTTAAATCGCCCTTAAGCCGCAATACCACAGGTATATGATATTGATGACTCCCCTGAAGCTTATCAATAATCCATAAACGTTTCTGATTGAATGATAGTGGTATGTGATCAGGTCTTGGAAATAAGTTTATGCATGGCAGGATGATGGCCTTACATTTTGATTGCAAGCACAGGGCCAGTTCCTTTAGCTGCGGGTTGGCAAACAGGTCCTTGAGCAAAACACGTACCTGAAGTTTTTTTTGCAGGATCGAAACTAAACGCATCGCGAGTAATGAGTGGCCTCCCAGCTCAAAAAAATTATCATTGTTCCCTACTTTGTCAACATGCAATACTTCCCGCCATATATTCGCCAGCGTTCTTTCCATATCTGTAAGGGGCAGCTGATGGGAGTCATTACCACTTACTGTATTAATACTCAATTCACGTAAAGCACTCCTGTCAATTTTACCATTTCTGTTGATTGGAAATTGTTCCAACTCTACCCAAAAAGATGGGAACATATATCGAGGCAGTCGCTGTTCTAAATATGAATTCAGACCGTCTTTACAAAATGATTCAGACGGTACAATATAACTGACCAGTTGGTTGTTGTTATCATTGTCTTTTTTTACAACTACTACGCATTGCTTAACAAAACCGCTTTGTTGCACTGCATGCTCTATCTCTCCTAATTCAATACGGTAACCCCTTATTTTTACCTGGTCATCACCCCTGCCTATAAACGCTATTTTTCCATCGGGAAGCCATCTTCCTAAATCTCCGGTCTTATACATGCGGGCACCAACTTGCTTACTAAATACATCAGGTGTAAATCGTTCTGCCGTCAACTCAATGTTATTTAAATAACCGCGTGCAACCTGTGGTCCTCCGATGTATATTTCGCCCACAACTCCTACGGGTACGGGTCTTTGATCATTATTTAATATATAAATTTTACTGTTGTCTACCGGTCTACCCAAACATAAAGGTTGATCATTACTTAAGTAATCTCTTGTAATATATACTGTGGTTTCAGTTGGTCCGTATAAATTCCTGATCTCTGCATTTACTGTTCGCAAGCGTTGTTGCAACCGGAAAGCCACAGGCTCTCCTGCCATATTGAGCATACTGATATTCTTTAAATCTGACGTACTTTCTAATAGCCCATTGATGACAGAGGGCACTGTGTTGATAAAAACGGATCTGTCGCCCGGCAGATATGCAGGTACCTGTAATCCGCTTTCTAATATCCTGAGCGGTTTACCAATGCTTAGCGGATAAAAAAATTCAAAGACAGACAGATCAAAGCAGATGGAAGTAACAGCATAGAGTATATTAAAATTGTCTGAAGAAAATTCCCTGCGGCACCAATGGATAAATGCACAAAGTGCTCCATGTTCGATCATCACGCCTTTAGGTTTTCCGGTTGAACCGGAAGTGTACATCACGTAGGCAAGATTACTTGCGGTAAGATCTGTTATTGGATCTTGCAACGGATATTGACTGATCAATGACCATTCCCGATCTATTGCTATGGTATCAACAGTGGTTGCAGATTGCAGCTTTTCCCGGCATTCTTCATTGCAGACAATTATTTCGGCAGCAGTATCCTGCAACATATACTTGATCCTCTCCTGCGGATATTCCGGATCAATGGGCACATAGGCTCCTCCGGCTTTTAATATGCCCAGTATGCCTGTGATCATTGCTAAACCACGCTCTATACAAACCGGCACCAGTGTCTCTTCTTTTACACCCCTGCTTCTCAGGTACCATGCTAACTGATTGGAGCGTTCATTGAGCTGCTGGTATGTTAATGCTTTTTCTTCATATACTAGCGCTATATTACCCGGTGTCTTTTCTACCTGCGCTTCAAACAGATCAATGATCGTTTTGTCTTCCGGATATGCTACATCCGTATTGTTGAACGCATACAGCAACTGGTGTTTCTCTGATGGACTTAACAAGTCAAGATCACTTAATTTATCTGCCTCCTTCCCTGCTATCTGTAATAACACCTGCCGAAAATGAGCTGAGATCCGTTTGGCATATTCCGGGTCTAACAAAGTGGCATTATAGCAAAAGCGGATGTGGATCCGGCCCGTGCTGCCGATGACAATCGTATCAGCTATCAGCTATCAGCTATCAGCTATCAGCTATCAGCTATCAGCTATCAGCTATCAGCTATCAGCTATCAGCTATCAGCTATCAGCTATCAGCTCCAAATTTTAACCTTGCAAGGTATAAATTTATATGCAATTGAGAATTTTTTCGTCCGGATAGGAGGGCCATGTAATGTTAACCCCACGAAATAAATCACTGCTAAAATTGATCAGCATTTTCGAATTTCATCGCAGCTGAAAGCTGATAGCTCACAGCTAATACACGTGGTGAGGTTTATGCACAAATCTTTCCGGCGTTTTTTCATTATGCCGTTCATTCATCAGGATATTTTCCAGTGTCCACGCAAGTTTATTTTTGAAGGGATGTTGTCTTACCGGGCAGTCTTCTTTTGAGCAAATAGGGCAGCTCATGGGCAGGCACCCGTCTATGTGAACGAACATTTCCAGGGCATCTCCAAATTCTTTTTTAATAAGGTCCTCCAGCGCGTCTACTTCATAATGTGCATCATGAACAGAGAGATACCAGGGAACGGTCAGGTGGCAGTCAACATGCAGCAGGCTGCCATATTTTATTACACGTAAGTTATGCAGGTCAATCCAGTTTGTCCGCCTGTTTGCGTTAAGCACTGATACCATTTTTTCCAGCAGTTCCATATCGGCCTCGTCCATGATCCCGGCAAGAGAGGAACGCACAATTTTATATCCATTGTAGATCACAATGCCTGCCATGATAAAAGAAATTACCTTATCAAGCCAATATAGCTTTGTATACAGCATGATGATCAATCCTGCAATAATTGCAAGTGTTGAATATGTATCAACTTTTAAATGCTTGCCACTGGCTTCAAGTGCCAGGGATTTGTTACGCCGGCCAATAGCTACACAAATAAATCCGGCGATATAATTTAACACGGCTGTAATACCAACAAGCCAAAGGCCATTGTCAAGCGCTTGCAGTGGTTTGGAGGAGATAAGATTTTGTATGCTTTCATACAGAATAAGAATACCGGCAGAAATAATCAACCCGCCTTCTACAGCAGCCGAAACAAATTCAGCTTTGCCATGACCGTAGGGATGATCAATATCCCGTGGTTTTGAGGCAACCCAAAGACTATACAGGCCAATGAATCCGGCAAGAACGTTTACTATACTTTCCAGGGCATCACTTAATATCGCCAGCGAATGCGTCTGGTAGTATGCTATTATCTTAACCACAAACAATATAACCGACAATGCGGTTATCCATTGCTGTACCTTAAAGTTTTGCTTTGCTGATTCCAATCGAAGTATTTTTCCAGTTTAAAGGATATGAATTGCCGCGTAATGTGTCTGCAAAAATACTCCATACTTTATAAGTTTGGCATGTGCATTTTTATTTAAATAGTACAAACAAAAAAAGGGAACCGAAGTTACCCTTTTTATAAAATTAATCTGATCAGACTATGCCAGTGCTTCATAATTTTTCTGAACAAAATTCCAGTTAACTACGCTCCACCATGCATTAATATAATCAGGTCTTTTGTTCTGATATTTCAGGTAATAAGCGTGTTCCCAAACATCCAGTCCTAACAAAGGCATGCCTTTAAGGTCGCTTACATCCATCAATGGGTTGTCCTGGTTGGGAGTGGAACCAATAACCAGTTTTTTGTCGTTGGTCAACACCAGCCATGCCCAGCCGCTTCCAAACCTGTTTTTACCCGCATCGGTAAACTGCGCTTTAAACGCTTCGAATGAGTTAAAGCTTTTATTTATGGCATCTGCAAGTTTGCCCGTTGGCGCAGTGTTGGAAGACGGAGCAGCCATGCATTGCCAGAACAATTCGTGGTTATAATGTCCCCCAAGATTGTTGCGCATTTTTGTCGAGTATTTGGAGATGCCCGCCAGTATTTCTTCCGGCTTGGTCGACGCTGTATTCACTTTTTCAGCAGTACAGGCTTCGGCAACATTTTTAGCGTAAGTAGCTGCATGTTTAGTATAGTGTATTTCCATTGTCATTGCATCAATGGCAGGCTCTAATGCTGTGTACGCATATGGCAAAGGATTTTGCTGAAAGGATACGCCTTTGGCAGCAAAATGAAATGGCGATTTATAAGACTCTTTCGCCAGTGCTGGTAAGACAGTTGAAGCAAGCCCCGCAGCGATGCCCGCCTTACCTGCAGTTTTAATAAAATCTCTTCTGGAGTTAGTCATATATAAGGTGTTTTTGTATGATGAAATCAGGCTGAAACTTCTTCCGTTTTTTTGAAACGGAGGAAGAATTTACGAACAGTTTTGAAACTGCGATGATAAAATTCTTTATTGAACAACTGGGAATCCCGCATGGCTTTACTTGTCAGAAAAACACCAATTGGTATTAGCACCGCCGTGGAAAGCCACATGCCGGTCATCGGAGAAGTTACCTCTTCTTTTGCAAATTTCTCGCCAAACGTATTTAAAAGGTGAAACAGCACAAAGAACACAATGGCAAAAACCAACGGTGTTCCAAGCCCTCCTTTGCGGATAATTGATCCCAGCGGGGCTCCGATCATAAACAATACAAGACAGGCTACAGACAGCGTGAATTTTCTGTGCCACTCTATTTTATGCTTGTTTAAGGATTGTTTTCTTGTCTTATAATCGTTGTTGATAAGCTCGAGGTTGGTCTTGGTGCTGTTAAGTTCTGACAATACTTTTCCGGTTGCGGCTGTTAGAAAAGAATCGCCGATCACTTTATCAAAGCTGGCTGCTTTTTGAATGGCAACAGTGTCTATTTTTTTCCAGGAACTGTCACGAACTCTTAAGAAGGCGATGTAAGGCTTCAACTCCTTTTCAGTTCTTTTATAAAAGATCGTATCGAGATTTTGCAGAGAATCAATTGAATGATTTAACTGGCGCACAGAAAGCATTTTGGGATCATAATACAAGGAATCTTTTGTTCGCGTAAGCTTAAAGCTGCTTAGGTCAAGCACTTTTTTGTATTGCTTAAAACCCATTCGGGTAAACCTTGTCATGGTTGAATACCTGTTGCCTTCTTCTGAATAACGCCATCCGTTGCGCAATATAAATTCCAGGAAACGTTTGTCCTTTGTTACACGCATAATGCCGCTCTCAGCCATCAAAATATCATCCTGCAATCCATAGTTTTTCTCATAGATAATTACATTATGCACTGTGCTGTCATCCTTGTCTTTCTTGCCCAGTTTTATAACAAAGCCTTCAATCTTGTCATAAAAAACGCCTTCCTTGATATCAAACGCCGGTTTAGCTACAATGATGTCATATTTTAAAGAATTCAATTTTAATTGTGCAACCGGAATGATGTTATTGGTGAATAAAAAAGCCAGGCCGCTAATGAATATAGCGACGATTAATAACGGACGCATAAACCGTAGAAGAGGAATGCCCGCAGATTTTATGGCTACAAGTTCAAAAGTTTCGCCCAGGTTGCCAAATGTCATTATGGATGAGAGCAGGAGTGCCAATGGTAAAGCAAGTGGAACAGCAGTAACCGCCACATAGGAAATCAGTTGCAATATGGTTAAGATATCAAGGCCTTTGCCTATAAGATCGTCTATATACAACCAGAAGAACTGCATGACCAATACAAAAAGCGAGATAAGAAAGGTGGCAAAAAACGGCCCGATAAAAGAACGTATAATGAGAGAGTCAAGTTTTTTTATCACTTTGTATTGATTTCAAAAAAATTACATGAATATAACGGAATAATGTTTTTCAGTGCTGCTCAACAGGTTTGCATTAATCCCTGCACGTTCTACCTTCGTACCTGTTTTTACGGCTGTTATTAAACCCAAATTACATTAATATGGCAAATGTAAACCTTTCGGAGAAGGAAAGATTGCTGATAATGAACACGGATTTTATTTTAACAAAGAAAGCCGTTATTGATAAAGTATGTGTTTTGCTGGGAGAAGTTGCGGAAAATTATCAGAAGCATCTTTCACAACTTGCCGGTCATTTGCCTGCTGAAGTTGTGGCTGTTTCCCCTAAAATCTCCAGGGGTGAACAATACCAAGGCCTTCCTTATGTTATGCTTGACTATCCCCGGGTATTTAAAGGGGGCGATACCTTTGCCGTGCGAACATTTTTCTGGTGGGGTAATTTTTTTAGCATCACGTTGCATTTATCCGGACAATACAAAAGCAACCTGATAGCGAACCTGGCAAAGCATCAGGGTACGTTGGCACAAAAGGGTTGGTATATCTGTGTGAGTACAGATCCCTGGCGCCACCACTTTGAAGAAGATAACTACTTAAGAATTGACGGAGTAACTAACTTGGAAGATATTCTTGGCAGGCAATCGTTTGTAAAAATTGCAAATAAAATCCCACTACAGGAGTGGGATAGCGTAAATATGTTACTATTTGAAGACTTTACATTCCTGTTCACAGCTTTGCTGGAAAAACACTAGTTACCTAAACGGTGAAAGAGGTCCTTGACCTGGTATTCCCACAGTTGGCTTTGGTCTTTAATATCGCCTTTTTCGGCAAAATCTTTAATTACGAGGATAGTCTGGTTAGTTATTTCGGTTTTCTCAATCCTGAATTCAAAAAACTCATCTTTAGGAGCGTGCATCCAATGAAAGCGAATAAATTTTTCCAATTCTTCTTCTACAACTTCTGCTTTTTCTATTGAACCATTCCATGAAAAACTAAAAACATTGTCCCGTTCATCAACCCTGTCGGCAAACCATTCTTGCAATCCTGCCGGAGTTGATAAAAACTCATATAATATGGTAGGAGAGCATCTTACCGGATATTCCAAGGTGTATAACTGTTTTTTTGCCATTTTCTTCTATTAAATCTCTATTCTTTGAAGGCTGCAATAATATTAAATTATTCATACCATAAAAATAATTTTTTGGCAGATGGTTTTGTTAAGGCTTTTAACGGCAAATGTTAAACAATATATGGTAGATAAGCTATTGGTATACAATATTTTATACTAAAATTAATTTGGCCAAAATTAACAGTTTACTTAACTTGCTAGTCTCCAGCTGTCTCATTCTCTCAATGAAAAGATTTAAAGGGACAAATACCTTGTTATATTCTGTAATGCTAAAAAGCTAAGTCTATGAGCATGCGTCAACTCAAGATCACGAAATCTATTACAAATCGTGAATCTCAAAGCCTGGAAAAATACCTGCAGGAAATTGGAAAAGTTGAACTTATATCGCCGGAGGAAGAAGTAAGTCTTGCAGTAAAAATAAAAGAAGGAGATCAGCGATCGCTTGACAGGCTGATAAAAGCAAATCTTAGGTTTGTTGTATCAGTTGCAAAACAGTATCAAAACCAGGGACTATCACTTCCCGATCTTATAAATGAAGGCAACCTTGGTTTAATAAAAGCAGCCCTGAGATTTGATGAAACACGCGGATTTAAATTTATATCGTACGCAGTGTGGTGGATCAGGCAAAGTATTTTACAGGCGCTGGCAGAACAGAGCCGCATCGTCCGCCTTCCATTAAATAAAGTAGGGTTGACAAACAAGATCACTAAAGCATTCCAGCAACTTGAGCAAGAATTTGAACGCGAACCTACACCTGAAGAACTTGCAGAATTACTAGACATAGACATCAACGAAGTTTTTTCCACCATCAATATTGCATCACGTCACGTAAGTATGGATTCTCCACTTGCAGATGGAGAAGACAATACACTTGTTGATGTAATGGAGAATCCGAATGCTGAACGTACGGATGAAAAACTGGAATATCACGAATCGCTAAAGCAGGAAATTGAAAGATCTCTTAGAATATTAACTGAAAGACAAAAAGACGTTGTTTGTTATTTCTTTGGAATTGGCGTTGATCATCCCTTAAGCCTGGAAGATATTGGTGAGCATTTTAATTTAACAAGAGAGCGTGTTAGACAAATTAAAGATAAAGCGCTCATCAAATTAAAATCAACAAGTCGTTGCCGTCAATTACGCGTCTATCTGGGATAAGCATGAACGCTTAACAAAAAATATTTTGTTATGAATTTCAGCAAGCTATTTCAGTACCACAATTGTATGTACACTAGCTAACCAACTACAAAAGATATTATTTTAATTTTTTGGAAAGAAATGAGCCTGACGGATAAGTCAGGCTTTTTTGTTATTAAAAAAATTACATTTACACAAGATCCATATCCGGTTATGCGTATAATGGTAATACCGATAGGGCTAAAAAAAGACTGATATGAAATATATCTGGATATTATTTTTTTTGTTCGCAGGACAATTGCATGCGCAAAAAATGGTTGCAGAATGTACCATAGAATATAAAGTGGAAGTGAAGAATAATAACGTTGTTAAAGGCGGCACAAGCTCAAGGTTTCAATACCTGAAAGGCAAGAAGGTTCGCATAGATATAATGACGGATGCGTTTACGCAAAAAGAAATTTACGATCTTAACACGGGAGATGCCGTTGTATTAAAAGAAGTTGGCGCCAACAAATATATGAGTCAGTTGACACGCGACAAATGGATGCAGCAATTTGAAAAATTCAAAGGGATTAAACCAACGCCTGCAGCGGAAACAAAAACAATTCTCGGATATGAATGCAAAAAGGCGTTTGCTAAACTGGATGACGATGTAAAATTCACCATTTACTACACCACAGCGATTGTGCCTTCGGCATCTGAAAATCCTTACCTGGCCGAAGCGGTTCCCGGATTTATCTTACAGTATGAAATGGCGAACGAAAAAACGAAGAATAACATTACTTATACGGCAACCAAAATAAGTTTTAGTCCGGTGCCTTCTGCGCTCTTTGATATACCAACAACCGGCTACCGGATTTTAAAGTAACCAGAAAACTATATTAAATAAAAAAGCAACCTTTTGGGTTGCTTTTAAAATGTTTATGACTACATCTTATCTGATATTCGGAGCTGTTGGTGTTCTGAATTTTGGCACTTTTACTTTGTACTTGTATGGGTAAACAAAAGTGGTATTTCCATTTTCCATTCTTATCATAGAACTTACTTCAGGAACCTCTGGTGTAACACTTGTTGGGTTTGTGGTGCTGCCGCTAGCAGGAACATACCCTGGAAGTGTTAAATTTAAAGTTCCCTTAAACTGGTAGTTACTGTTCTTCATGAAAGAAAGTGAGAACGCCGTTTTTGAAATTTTATTCAGATTTTTAAGCGAAAACTTATTCTTATCGTCCTTATCTGAACTTCCTGTAAAAGAACCCATAGCAAAATGCACGGTGAGTGTTGAAACAAGCACCGTTAAAATAGCGATATGAGTTAATTTCTTTGTCATCTAATGCAAAATTAGCATTTTATTTAGAATTGAAAAATTTTTTCACCGCCAAATTGTGCCTGTTTATCCCCTGCTTTATAAAAATTTTGGAAAATGGAAAATTTGATATTAACTTGAGCTAACCTGTAACACATGCAAGAATATCCATACCAGGAAGATAGAGACGAATTGGACGATTTACTCAGGCAATATGAAGAGCTACGCTCCGGCAAGGCAAGCTCTTTTCTGGAGGAAGATGCATACGAGCGCATCATAGATCACTATGACGACAAAAGTGACCTGAATAAAGCCCTGGAAGTTGCCGAAACCGGCCTCGAGTATTTTCCCTTCTCTTCCCAGCTATTGATTAAGAAAGCAGACTTACTTTTAGCCACAAGACATTACAACGAAGCACTTGAAGTGCTGGAACATGCCGAACTCTACGACAGTTCCGATATTAACCTGTATATACTGAAAACAGATGCCTATCTGGCTTTGGATCAGCAAGAGAAAGCAGTGGTCCTTCTGCAGGAAGCGCTCTTGTTGTTTGAAGGCGAAGAGCGGCTGGAGCTTTTGTTTGAGCTGGCAGATGTGTATGATGATTATGAAGAATTTGACAAAGTATTCGATTGCCTGCGACTGATTCTTGAGCAGGAACCCAATAATGAGGAGGCACTTTACAAAATTTGCTTCTGGACGGATTTTACCGGAAGAAATGAAGAGAGCATCCGCCTGCATCTTTCCATAATCGAAGATTTTCCCTACAATGAATTGGCCTGGTTTAACCTGGGGGCCGCCTACCAGGGGCTGAAGTTGTATGAAAAGGCCATTGATGCGTACCAATATGCAGTTGTAATTGATGAGAAGTTTGATTACGCATACCGCAATATGGGTGATGCATATATCAGGCTGAGAAAATATAAGGAAGCGATAGATTGCCTGGAGAAGGTGCTTGAACTAACAAGGCCGGAAGAAGTGATCTACGAAGCCATCGGCCATTGTTATCACAGGCTGAATAAATATGCGCAGGCGCGCTTTCATTATAGAAAAGCTTCTCACATGAACCAGGAGGATAGTAAGCTTTACTATAAAATTGCCCTGACTTATATTAATGAGCGGCAGTGGGAGAGTGCTATAAAACAATTGGAAACTGCAATGCGCATTCAGCGGAATGTGCCTGAATTTTATCTCGCTATGGGAGAATGCCATGTGCAGATGGAAAATTTTAAGGAGGCAATTAATTGCTTTAGCATAGTTGTAAGAAACAGATCCAAAAATATAGCCGGCTGGGAGGCGCTTATCCGCTGCCTGTATAAGGCGGAATATTACGGTGAAGCAGCCAATCAATGTCTTGCAGCAATGGCCGCAACCGAAAATAAAGCAGTATTTTATTTTTATTATAGCGCATGCCTTTTTGCAGAAGGAAGATCAAAAGAAGCCTTGCTGCAATTGGAAAACGGAATGGAAAAAGCCCCCAAGCTTTTAAAGAAGTTTATTGAGCTGAATCCATCCAGTCTACAAAATAATCAGATTGTGGATCTCCTTGCCAGGTATAAAAAATCCCACAAGATCTGAGCGCCTGAGCCGGAGTGTGTATTACTTCCAACATCACATAAACGCAAACGAAAATTGCCGGGATAAAGCATTTTGCCACACGCTTTGTCCTGAAACCAGTTTGAATAAAAAAAAGTGACCGAAAATAGGGCACTGTAGACCGAAATAAACGATCAATGATCTTCGTCTCAGTTATTTAGGCCGCCTTACCTTATTTTTGCAGCCGCAAAACAATATGTGTAATGAATTTTAATTTATCTCAAATACCCGAACGCAACCAAAAGCCCAGGAACTCCGGTATCACTATGGTGATGGATAAAGGCCTGAGCATAAATGAAGTAGAGAATTTTTTGAGTATAGCTCATGTTCATGTAGATATTGTGAAGCTAGGATTTGGAACGTCGTACGTAACTCCCAATTTGCGTGAGAAAATCGAAGTGTATAAAAACTACAATATTCCCATTTACTTTGGTGGTACCCTGTTTGAAGCTTTCCTGATCAGAAACCAGTTCAATGATTACGTTGAGATCTGTAAAGATTATGGTGTGTCTTTCATTGAAGTAAGTGACGGTTCAATAACTATCCCACATGCCGAGAAATGCGGTTATATTGAGAAATTAACGCAGTATGCCACTGTTTTAAGTGAAGTGGGTAGCAAAGATGCAGAACACATTATTCCTCCGTATAAATGGATCGAATTAATGCGCGCTGAATTGGAAGCTGGTTCTTCTTATGTTATTGCAGAAGCCCGTGAAGCCGGTAATGTTGGTATCTATCGTGGAAGCGGTGAAGTAAGGGAAGGTTTGGTAAACGAAATTCTGACACAGATTCCTGGCGAAAAAATTATCTGGGAAGCACCTCAAAAAGCTCAACAGTTATATTTTCTGGAATTATTGGGCTGCAATGTTAACCTCGGAAATATTGCGCCAACAGAAGTAATTCCTTTGGAAACAATGCGTATTGGTTTACGTGGAGATACTTTCCATCTATATCTTAACAACGAAACTGCGCAGTAATGCCAAAATACGGTTTGATAGGGTATCCTTTAGGGCATTCGTTCTCGCAAAAGTATTTTACAGAAAAATTTCTGCAGGAAGGAATAGAAAACGTTTCATTTGAAAACTTTTCTATTCCTTCTATTGAAGATTTAGACGACGTTTTGCTGAACAATCCTGATCTTAAAGGATTGGCTGTTACAATTCCTTATAAAAAGCAGGTGATGGATTACCTGGATGAAACTGATGCTGCGGTGAAGCAAATTGGCGCGTGCAACTGTATCACCATCCGGAATGGAAAGCTTACCGGCTACAATACCGATATAATTGGATTTGAACAGTCGTTTATCAGACATCTTCAACCACATCACAAACAAGCGCTGATATTGGGAACAGGTGGTGCCGCTTTAGCAATTGAATACGTTTTGAATAAGCTCAGCATTCCTTTTCAGTATGTATCGCGCAGACAGCAGGATAATACAATCACTTATTCATCGATTACAGAAAGTATCATCGACAACCACAAGATCATAATTAATTGTACGCCGTTAGGGACATATCCCGAAGTAAATGAATGTCCGCCCTTGCCTTACGAATTTCTTACCGAACGGCATTATTTATACGATCTTGTATACAATCCGCCTCTTACACGCTTTTTAAAAGAAGGTGCTGAACGCGGCGCCGTAATCCAGAACGGCTATGATATGCTTGTGCTGCAGGCCGAGGCTAATTGGGAAATTTGGAATGCGTCTTGACCAGGATTTATAGGATTTGAGGATCAGCGGGATTGTTATTATTGCTGATTCATATTAAGGCAGAAGATTAGAAAATACCATGCGTCAAATCCCTTTACCCAATTCCTGTTTTCAAATAAATCCCGTATATCCCTTAATCATTTTAATCCAAATCAAGGCAAAACACTCCATCACACTTCTTTTATCTAAATTCCTGTTTTCAAATAAATCCCGTATATCCCTTAATCATTTAAATCCAGATCAAGACAAAAAATCAGCCGCCTTTTATCTAAATTCCTGTTTTCAAATAGATCCCGTATATCCCTTAATCATTTTAATCCAAATCAAGACAATAAAAATCCGAATCACGCATTCAACTTTTCTTCACAATCCATGCGGCAGAACCTCGCATATAATTTTTCGTAAACCGGAACTATGTTGTGTATATCAAAATGGCTGGCCTGTTCAAATGCGTGTTGCTTAAATTCCTGCAGCAACGCCTCATTGCTTAAAAGCTCGATTGCTTTTTGAGTCATTGCATTAGTATCGCCCACATTGGTGAGATAACCCGTTTTCCCCTCAATATTTACTTCAGGCAACCCACCGGCATTGGTACTTATTACAGGAACTTTTGCGGCCATCGCTTCCAACGCTGCTAACCCAAAGCTTTCATAATTGGAAGGAAGTAAAAACAGATCAGCAATTGCGTAGATCTCTTCTATTTGTTCTTGCTTACCAAGAAAACGTACATCATCATGCAGGTTAAGATCTTTTACCATTGTTTCCATTGCCGATCTTTCCGGTCCGTCGCCGACCATCAACAACTTGCTAGGCACTTTGGGATGAATACCAGCAAAAGTTGTGATCACATCCTCCACGCGTTTTACCGATCTGAAGTTGGATGCATGAATAATGATCTTCTCGCCGTTAGGCGCAATTACTTTTCTAAAGGCATCGATCGGCTTCTTATCAAAACGGCTCATGTCAACGAAGTTGTAGATAACTTCAATCTCCTTTGTTATTTTAAACCATTTGAATGTCTCTTCACGGAGATTTTCCGAAACTGCTGTTATGGCATCTGATTCATTAATGGAGAAGGTAACTACCGGCTCGTACATTTTATTACGGCCCACAAGGGTAATATCAGTTCCATGCAAAGTTGTGATTACGGGAATATTGCGACCTCTTTTTTGAGCGATCTGTTTTGCCATGTAAGCTGCTGAAGCATGAGGAATGGCATAATGTACGTGTAACAGATCAAGATCATGATTTAAGATTACATCTACCATAGTACTCGCGAGAGCAACTTCATAGGGAGAATAATCAAATAGCGGATAAGCCGGCACGCGCACCTCATGGTAATAGATATTGGCACTAAATACGTTTAACCTTACCGGTTGCTGGTATGTAATAAAATGAACTGAATGTCCTTTATCTGCCAAAGCCTTTCCTAATTCTGTAGCCAATACCCCGCTACCGCCAAAAGTGGGATAGCAAACTATACCTATGCGCATGTGAATGTATTTACAGCAAAATAACAATATTTGTTCCTAAGTGAAAACCGGTAATCATGTCAGGTAACCGTTTTATAATATGAATTCACCGGCTTTTAAAAATCACCTATATATTTGAAGACAAAACCAGGATTTCACCAATTATAACCTACATGAAGAAAACGTTACTGCTTTTGGCCCTGTTACCTGTTTTTAGCTATGCACAAGATCTGTTAACAGACTCATTGTTTATAAAGAATTTATCTGATAATGTTTTAACAAACAGGGCAGCTTACAACAATTTATATTATCTCACAAAGAAAATTGGGGGGCGGCTTGCAGGATCTCCTCAAATGGTAAAAGCAGAACAGTGGGGAGCGGAAGCACTTAAAGCTGCAGGCGCAGATAAAGTCACATTACAGGAATGTATGGTTCCGCATTGGGTGCGTGGCGGCAAGGATAAGGCGTCTGTCTCTTATACTGAGAACGGCAAACAACAAACAATGCAATTAAATGTATTAGCATTGGGTAATTCTGTTGGTTCCGGAGTCCGTGGCGTAAAAGCTCCGTTGATAAGGATTACATCATTTGATGATCTTGAAGCAAAAAAAGATCAGTTAAAGGGCAAGATTGTTTTTTATTCTGTTCCATTTGATGAGGAGTTCATCCACACGTTTGAAGCTTATGGAAAGAATGTTATTTATCGTGCCATAGGCGCAAGCCGGGCTGCACAATACGGAGCTGTTGCAGTATTGGTGCGATCCATGTCTCACTCTATGGACAATAATCCACACACGGGCGCATTGCATTATTTGGACAGTATCCCCAAAATTCCTGCCGCTGCGGTTGGCTTACGCGATATGGAAAAGCTGGATACCCTGTTCACAAAAAGTAAATCTATAACAGCACAGTTATTTACTTACGGAAAAATGCTACCGGACACAATTGGTCATAATGTCATTGGCGAAATAACCGGTTCGGAATATCCTGATCAATATATAACCGTTGGCGGCCACCTTGATAGCTGGGATGTTAACGAAGGCGCAACCGATGATGGAGCCGGAATCGTGCAAACTATAGAAATACTTCGTGCATTTAAAGCCACAGGTTTCAGGCCTAAGCATACGATTCGTTTTGTGTTGTTTGCGAATGAAGAAAATGGAACGCGCGGTGGTGAAAAATATGCAGCAGTAGCCAAAATAAATAAGGAAAAACATGTATTCGCCCTGGAAAGTGATGCGGGAGGATTTACACCAAGAGGTTTTAGTCTTGAATTGCCTGCCAGCGCCTGGAGCAAAGTGAACAGTTGGAAACCATTTTTTGCCCCTTACGGGGTTACAGATTTTGAAGATGGAGGTGGAGGAGAAGACATAAGGTCTTTGGGAGAACAATTAAAAACGCCGGTTGGCGAACTAAGGCCGGATAGTCAGCGTTATTTTGATTTGCATCATTCCGCGGGTGATGTTCTCGAAGCCGTAAACATTCGTGAACTAAAGCTGGGTGCAATTAACATGGCTGCTTTATTGTATCTTGTAGATAAATACGGACTTTGAGGCAATGTACGATGCAGATGTACGATGTTAGATGTACGGTGTTAGATATACGATGTTAGGAGTACGATGTCAGATATATTGAGCCGCGACCTAAAATCAAATCAATAAAAATGAAAAAGAGAATTTTCAGGAACATTATAATCATCCTTGTATTATTTCTGATTGTTTTTTGCTATTTCCGTTTTTTCTGGGTTTTTGGTGAAGCAACGAAGGCTGGTAATTTGAATTACTTCATGAAAAAAGGCTATGTCTTTAAGACCTATGAAGGCAAGATTATTCAGAGTGGTTTTAAAGCCAATGTGCAGAGCAACGAATTTGAATTTAGTGTTGTCAACGAAAAAGTCGCCCATACTTTACTGGAAGCTGCCGGAAAAGAAGTTGTTCTCCATTATAAAGAATACCAGGGCGCCCTTCCCTGGCGCGGTATGCAAAAATTTATTGTTGACAGCATTTATGAAATCAGAAGCATGGAGGGGGAGACGGTAATAAAACCCAAATAATGTACGATGTACGGTTTTAGATGTACGATGTGGGGAGAGGACGGTATCAGGCGTCAGGTATCAGGCATAAGGCTTTAGGAAGTGAATAAGGAGATTTTTAATAAACAATTAAACAAGCCGTCGTTGTGACTAGATTTCTGGTCATTGCGACGGCTTCTTATTTTCTTACCATCTTACTGTCTTACGCGTCTTACATGTCTTACTGTCTTACACGTCTTACGGTCTTCCCAAGAGAAATATCGCCGGCCTCTTGTGCAACTCTGGCAGTGGCTGTTGCTTCCATTGCTGGACGGTTTTGGTTATGATGCTTTGTGTGCTGGCCGTGATATCCACGGCGATGCACAGGCGGGATTCATTCCTGCAGGTACTTAAAATATCTTTGACCAATTGATTATTCCGGTAAGGGGTTTCAATAAAAATTTGGGTGCAATTCTTCTTTTGCATCTCGGCCTCGAGGTCTTTCAAGCTCTTTTTCCTGGCAGCATTATCAATGGGAAGATATCCGTTGAATTGAAAGCATTGTCCATTCATGCCACTAGCCATTAACGCCAATAATATTGAACTGGGACCAACAAGCGGATGTACGGTAGCTCCAAGTTGCTGAGCTCTTTCAACCAGCAGCTGCCCCGGATCTGCAACACCCGGACAGCCGGCTTCGCTGACAATTCCGATCGTTTGCCCGTTTTTCAGGTGGCTACCAAAAGCTTCTTTTACTTCGTCCTCTGCCTTGTGGATGGTGTACCATTTATAATCATCGATCACCATTTCTTTCCAGATCTTCTTAAAAAAGCGCCTTGCAGTCTTTTCATTTTCTGCGAAAAATACCTGGCACTGCCTTATTCCGTCCAAAATATATGGAGGTATTGTTTCAAGTGCCTGATCTTCATCCGCTAATACTGTTGGAATTAAAATAACTTTTCCGGTCATAATACAAAAGTAGTATGGCGAGTCTTACTTAAAATAAATATCTCGAAATCATAATGTCATAACTAACACATCATTTCGAACGATGATATCACCCGCCTGGCCTTGGCAGTTTTAAGCTTTGGGCTTTAAGCTCTAAGCTTTTTCTTCTCTCAAGCTCAGCGTTGCAGCAATAACTGCATATGCAGGTGCAAACACCCAACCAATAACGGGAACAAGATGCATCAGGTAAAAAATCAAGCCATTGCCAATCGCAAGGCCGCGATGATTATTAATAAAGTAGATGCTCTCTGAAGCACTCATTTTTTGCCGTTCGCAAGTATAATCCAACATGGAGAAGCCATAATAATAACACTCCAAAAACATGGCAACCATCGGCATGGCCCAACCGACAAGCGGGATAAAAGATAGGAATACAATGCTGATGGTGTAAATAGTCTGCCAAAGGGTGTTCCTCAGTGCAATTTTTATTCCTCTGACAATATCATGAGCTAACTGCCTGAAGGAGAATGGAAAATCCCGCCCTTCCAGGATCGACGTTGTTTTTTCACTTAAGTAAGCAAAAACGGGAGAACCAACGATCAGCCATAAATATTTAAAAAGTGAGAAGTAAAAGAGCATCAACACCAGCCACAGAATCAATCCGGAAATAGCAAATAAAAAGCTCAAAAAACTACTTTGCATTTTTTCCAGCCAAACGGTAAGGTGCGTTACATTTTTTATCCATTCGATTGCATTATTGGCACTCTTTCCGAAAAAATACATGCTAACAATGAATAGTATTGCGTATATAAACCCTGGGATCAGGATCCATTTCCATAATTTATTTTCCCTTATAAACTGGTGAGCTTTAAAATAAGATTGTATAGCAATAATGATCTCTTTTAGCACAAAAGGGTAATTTAGTGGATAAATATAGGAGAATTGGAAGGTAAAATAGAGAATTCAGCAAACGAAATAGGGAAGTGGGACATATTACAAGCTGATTTTTACAGGCAGAAATCCGTGGTGTCGATCGCAAAGAACTTACTCGGGAAAATACTGGTTACCACGTTTGATGGAAAGCTCACCGCCGGAAGGATAGTTGAAACCGAGGCATATAACGGGGAAGTAGATAAAGCTTCTCACGCCTGGAACGGTCGCCGCACCAACCGGACCGAAATAATGTACGCAATGGGAGGAACGTCTTATGTTTATTTATGCTATGGAATTCACCATCTTTTTAATGTTGTAACAAATGAAGAAGATATCCCTCATGCTATTCTCATAAGGGCACTTGATCCGATGATCGGCATCGACCTGATGCTGAAACGGACTGGAAAAAAGAAACTGGATTATACGCTGACCAGGGGACCGGGAAATGTATCCAAAGCCATGGGCATCTATACATGTCATTCAGGAATAAGTTTGCTGGAAGGAGACATTTTTATTGCCGACGATCATTTCAAATTAAGATCATCGGAAATTGCGGCCACGCCGAGAATAGGGGTGGACTATGCCGGTGATGATGCGATGCTCCCTTACCGCTTTATTATAAAAAACAATAATTTTGTGAGCGGCAAAAAGCCAAAATCCTAAAAAACTCCTGAAAAATGGCCTTTTGAGGAAAAAAACTTTAGAAAAAGCTTGTCTGATAAAATATATCCACATACCTTTGCGCTCCCAATCAAATTTTGGGTATAGGCTATGTCTCAGAGAATCAGAATTAAATTACAATCATACGATCACAATCTGGTAGATAAATCTGCCGAGAAAATCGTTAAGACTGTGCGCAGCACAGGAGCAGTAGTTACAGGTCCAATTCCCTTGCCTACACGCAAGAAAATTTTCACTGTATTACGCTCACCTCACGTGAATAAGAAGAGCCGTGAACAGTTCCAGTTATGTACACACAAACGTTTACTGGATATCTACACTACATCATCAAGAACGGTTGACGCTTTAAGTAAGTTGGATCTGCCTTCTGGTGTTGAAGTAGAGATCAAAGCCTGATGACTTGGCTTGTCAATGACAAGCTTCAAAAGTTCTAAGTTCTTATAAATAGCATCATCTCTCAAAATTCCGGGGAACTGTAGCCGGGAAGAAAAGAGCTCTGATCATAATTTAAGTTAGCTCTGAGTTAACGATCATTAAATATAAACAAGCCCTTCGAGGTTTGTTTACCTTCAGTACTTCCCCAGAAAGGAAAAGGTTGAAGGCAAACAGAGGATTGAATCACACAGTCAAACGGTGTGATGTCCTTACAACCTGCGGGGCTAAAACCGCAAACAAATGAAAGGTATTATTGGTAAAAAAATTGGGATGACCAGCATCTTCGGCGCAGACGGAAAACAGACCGCTTGCACGATCATCGAAGCTGGTCCCTGCGTTGTAACCCAGGTGAAAACCGAAGATTCAGATGGTTACACTGCATTACAATTAGCGTTTGGCGACAAGAAAGAAAAGCATTCAAACAAAGCTGAAACAAATCACTTCGCAAAAGCCAACACTCCGGCTAAAAGCTTTGTAAAAGAATTCCGCGATTATTCAATTGACAAAAATATTGGTGAAACTGTTACCGTAGACATTTTTGCTGAAGGCGAATCTGTTGACGTAGTTGGTACTACAAAAGGTAAAGGTTTTCAGGGTGTTGTAAAACGCCATGGCTTTAGTGGTGTGGGTGAGCAATCTCACGGACAGCACGATCGTCAGAGAGCTCCTGGTTCTATCGGTGGTTCTTCTTATCCTTCCCGCGTATTCAAAGGTATGAGAATGGCTGGCCGCATGGGTGGCGATAGAGTGAAAGTAAAAGGCCTGAAAGTGATTAAAATCTTCGCTGATAAGAATTATATCCTAGTTAGCGGTTCTGTTCCCGGCCACAACGGTTCAATCGTTTTAATCCAGAAGTAAACTTTAATCTGATTTTGAAATGCAAGTAGAAGTTTTAAATACAAAAGGACAAACAACCGGTAGAACTGTTGAGTTACCGGATGAAATATTCGGTGTTGAGCCTAATGACCACGTAATCTATCTGGCTGTTAAACAATACCAGGCAGCTCAGCGTCAGGGCACACACAAAGTAAAAACACGTGCAGAAGTTAAAGGTGCAAGCCGTAAACTGCACCGTCAAAAAGGTACTGGTGGTTCCCGTAAAGGTAACATCCGCAACCCTTTATACAAAGGTGGTGGTACGATCTTCGGACCTAAACCACACGGTTACGACTTTAAGCTGAACAAGAAAGTTAAAGACCTTGCTAAAGTAAGCGCTTTAAGTTATAAAGCTAAAGACAATGCAATTGTAGTAGTGGAAGATGTAAACCTGGATTCACCTAAAACCAAACATTTGGTTGAAGTGCTGAAAAGTTTAAATGTTGCCGGCAAGAAAGCATTGTTCGTATTGCCTGAATACAATGACAATCTTTACCTGAGCTTACGTAACGTACCGGCTGTTGAAGGTACATTACTGGCAGACATCAACACTTACGACATCGTAAATGCAGATGTAGTGGTATTAACTGAAAATGCAGCTAAGATCTTCGCCGAAGAAGATGCTGTTGCAGAAGCTTAATTTGACTAACGTTTCAACTGAATAAAAATGAAACTGAGCGAAATATTAATAAAACCTATTCTTACAGAAAAAGCAAACGCGCAACAGGAAAAACTGACCCGCTATGCTTTCAAAGTTGCACGTAAAGCTAACAAGCTGGAAATTAAAAAAGCTATCGAAACGTTTTACGGTGTAACAGTGCTGGACGTGAACACTTTGGTTGTTCCTGGTAAGAATAAGACAAAATTCACTAAAGCCGGATTTGTAAAAGGTCAGAAGCCTGCATACAAAAAAGCAATGGTTACTATTGCTGAAGGCGAGAGCATTGATTTGTACGCTAATATTTAATTCTATAGCCGCGAAGCTGAAAAATTCGCATAAAAAGTAATAACAAATGGCATTAAGAAAGTTTAAACCGGTAACCGCTGGTACTCGTTGGAGAATCGGTAATGCGTATGCCGAGATAACAACTAACGAGCCTGAAAAGAGCCTGTTAGAGCCAATTCATAGCACAGGTGGCCGTAACGCACAGGGCCGTCGCGCTATGCGCTACATGGGTGGTGGTAACAAAAAGCACTATCGTGTAATTGACTTCAAACGTAACAAAAGAGATATTGAAGCTACTGTAGTTTCAATTGAATACGATCCAAACCGTTCAGCATTCATCTCTTTGTTAGAGTATGCTGATGGTGAAAAAAGATATATCCTGGCTCCTCAGGGCATCCAGGTAGGTCAGAAGATCATTGCTGGTAACAGCGTGGCTCCTGAAATCGGAAATGCACTTCAGATGAAGTTCATGCCTTTAGGTACAAACATCCACAACATCGAATTACAACCTAACCAGGGTGGTAAACTTGTAAGAAGCGCTGGTGCTTCTGCACAGTTAACCAACAAGGAAGAAAAATACGCTGTATTGAAAATGCCTTCTGGTGAGTTGAGAAAAATATTGATCGAGTGTTATGCAACTGTTGGTGTAGTAAGCAACAGCGACCATAATCTTGAGACTGCCGGTAAAGCTGGTAGAAATCGTTGGAAAGGAGTTCGTCCTCGCGTTCGTGGTGTTGCCATGAACCCTGTAGATCACCCAATGGGTGGTGGTGAAGGTAGAGCTTCAGGTGGACATCCAAGAAGCCGTACCGGTAAGTATGCGAAAGGATTGAAAACGCGTTCTACTCACAAGGGAAGCAGCAAACTGATCATCCAACGCAGAGACGGTAGCAAACTTAAATAGTAGCACCAGGAACAAAACGAATTTCGAAATCTAAAATTTACAATCGACTATGGGTCGTTCGATTAAAAAAGGTCCTTACGTTGACAGTAACCTGGAAACTAAGGTGTTAGCCATTAACGAAGGCAAAAACAAAAAATCCGTGATCAAAACATGGAGCCGTCGTTCTACAATTACACCGGATTTCGTTGGTCATACATTCGCTGTACACAACGGAAACAAGTTCATCCCGGTTTACGTAACAGAATTTATGGTTGGTCACAAATTAGGTGAATTTGCTCCAACCAGGAATTTTAAAGGTCACGCAGGAACTAAGAAATAATTAATTTCTGATTGTTGAAATGCTATACAGACAACAATCACAAAGCAGAAATAAAAAGAAAATGGAAGCAGTAGCAAAATTGAAAAATTATCCTACAGGTCCGCGCAAAATGCGCTTACTGGCCGATGTGGTTCGCGGAATGCAGGTGGAAAAAGCTCTTGCTATACTAGAGCATCATCCTCAGCATAACGCTGTGCCTTTGGCTAAGCTGTTAAAGAGCGCAATCAGCAACTGGGAGCAAAAGAATGGTGGCAGCGCTGCTGATTCAAACCTTGTAGTGAAAACTGTTTTTGTTGATGGTGCACGTGTACTAAAACGCATGCGTCCTGCTCCACAGGGCCGTGGCTACAGAGTACGCAAACGTAGCAACCATGTAACTATAATCGTTGATTCAAATAATTAATAAAACCTATTAATCCATAATATGGGTCAGAAAGCAAATCCTATTGGTAACAGGTTAGGTATCATCCGCGGATGGGAAAGTAACTGGTATGGTGGTAAAAAAGATTTTGCTACCAAACTTATAGAGGATAACAAAATAAGAACATACCTGAACGCACGTATTAACAAAGGCGGTATATCTAAGATTGTTATTGAACGTACACTGGGTAAGTTAATTGTAACTATCCACACATCCAAACCTGGTATCATCATAGGAAAAGGTGGTAACGAGGTTGATAGAATTAAAGAAGAACTGAAAAAGCTAACAGGTAAAGACGATGTTCAGATCAACATTCTGGAAATCCGTCGTCCTGAACTGGATGCGAATATCGTTGGCGATACCATTGCCAGACAAATTGAAAACCGTATCAGCTACAAGCGCGCTATCAAGATGGCTATTGCTTCTGCGTTGCGCATGGGTGCTGAAGGTATCAAGATCAAGGCAAGCGGTCGTTTAGGCGGTGCGGAAATCGCTCGTTCTGAAGAGATCAAACAAGGCCGTGTTCCTTTGCACACCTTGCGTATGGATATCGACTACGCTTCAGTATACGCTTTAACAGTATATGGTAAGATCGGTATTAAAGTGTGGATCTGTAAGGGTGAAGTTTTAGGTAAACGCGAATTGAACCCCAACTTTACTGGTGGTAAGAGTGATGTAAGTGATAGAAGAGACAGAAGAGAAGGCGGAGAAAGACACCACGACAGAAGACCAGGCGGCGACAGAAGAGGTGGTGGTGATAGAAGAGACAGAAGAGGGTAATTCAATAAGTTACCGGTAACCGTAAAGGTTCCGGTTGTGATAAACAATAATTGACAAGCCAAGAGGAAGCTGTCCTCCGCTGGCAACTCAAAAATAAAACAAGATGTTACAGCCAAAAAGAACAAAACATAGAAAGGCGCAAAAGGGCCGCATAAGAGAAGTTGCCAAAAGAGGCACTACCATTTCCTTTGGTTCTTATGCACTGAAAGCTGTTGAACCAATCTGGTTGAACAACCGTCAGATAGAAGCTGCCCGCCAGGCTATGACACGTGCAATGAAAAGGGAAGGTAATGTTTGGATACGTATATTCCCTGACAAACCAATTACCCGCAAGCCACTTGAAGTGAGGATGGGTAAAGGTAAAGGTAACCCAGAGTTTTGGGCTGCAGTAGTTGAACCAGGACGCATATTGTTTGAGGTTGACGGTGTATCTCAGCAGGTTGCTGAAGAAGCAATGCACCTGGCAGCACAGAAATTGCCGATCAAAACAAAATTTGTTGTAAGAAGAGACTTGCAGGCTTAATTCTAAAAACGTTTCAGCAATGGCTAAAAAATTTGAATTTAACAAGAGCATTAAAGATCTAAGCGAAGCAGATTTGAAAGCTCGCATCCAGGAAGATCAGCTTCGTTTAAAGAAGCTTGAATTTGCTCATGCTATCTCTCCGCTTGAGAGCCCTGTTAGCATTCGCAATCTTAGAAGGGACGTTGCACGTTTGAAGTCCGAATTAAGAAAAAGAGAACTGGTAAAATAAGCTGTGAACCTTGAACAGGACATCTGTTCGGGTGATTAATAAAGTTGCTCCGCAAAAACGGAGCTAAAGCTAAAAAAAACAAAAATGGCCGAAAGAAATTTGCGTAAAACAAGGATTGGGGTTGTTAGCAGCAACAAAATGGAAAAAACCATCACTGTAGCTGTTGAGAGAAAAGTAAAACACCCTATCTACGGTAAGTTCGTAAAAAAGACTACCAAGTTTCATGCTCATGATGAAAAGAATGAGTGCACTATCGGTGATGTGGTAAGGATTATGGAAACTCGTCCTTTAAGCAAAACCAAGCGTTGGAGACTGGTGGAGATCGTAGAAAAAGCCAAATAATTTTATTTAAGCTGTGAGCTTGAGCTATAGTCTTCGAGCACTCAGCCTCTGAACAAATTCATTATCGCTAAGAGCATATTGCTCGCAGCTATAAAGCTAAAAGCTTAGTAAAATGATTCAGCAAGAAAGCAGATTAAACGTAGCGGATAACAGTGGTGCCAAAGAGGTACTGTGTATCAGGGTTTTAGGTAACTCCGGACAGGACTACGCTAAAATAGGTGACAAAATTGTAGTAACCGTAAAAGATGCCATCGCAGGCGGCGGCGTTAAAAAAGGTACTGTTTCTAAAGCAGTTATCGTACGCACTACCAACAAGTTACGTCGTAAAGATGGTTCTTATATCCGTTTCGATGATAACGCCGTTGTTTTACTCAATAACTCAGATGAGCCAAGAGGCACACGTATCTTCGGACCAGTAGCGAGAGAATTGAGGGATAAAGGATATATGAAAATCATTTCTCTGGCGCCGGAAGTACTATAAAAAATAGTATCAGGTAAGTGAATTTTTTGATTTACCTTTGCCGCCCGAAAAAGGAAACAAGGCTTAATGCTGTAATTGTTTCAAAGAAGTTGAATAAAGATAAAAGGTTGACTTCGTAAATATAAAAAAATGAGCAACAGATTTAAACCTAAATACAATATCAAAAAAGGCGATACTGTAGTAGTGATTGCCGGAGATGATAAAGACAACAAAAAGCCTCGTAAAGTGCTTGAAGTTGTTATCGACAAAGGCCGCGTTGTGGTTGAAGGTGTGAATATTATTACTAAACACACTAAGCCTTCTGCCCAGAACACCAGGGGCGGTATTGTAAAGAAGGAAGCTCCTATCAGCATTAGCAACGTTATGTTGTGGGATGCAAAAGCAGGCGCACCCGCAAAGGTAAAACGCACCAGGGAAAATGGTAAACTAGTTCGTATATCTAAAAAATCCGGGGAGGCCATTAAATAATGAGTACCGAAAAATACACTCCGAGATTAGCAGACAAGTACACTAAAGAAGTTGTACCTGCTTTAGTGAAAAAATTTGCTTACAAAAGCAGTATGCAGACTCCTAAGCTGGAGAAAATATGCATCAACAGAGGCGTTAACGGCGCTGTATCTGATAAAAAAACAGTTGATATTGCTATCGAAGAATTGACAATGATCACTGGTCAGAAATCTGTACCTACAGTAAGTAAAAAAGATATCTCAAACTTTAAATTGCGTAAAGGCATGCCAATTGGCGCACGTGTTACATTACGCGGTGTAAAGATGTATGAGTTTCTTGATCGCCTTATCTCTGTAGCATTACCACGTGTTCGTGACTTTAAAGGTATTAGCGATAAAGCCTTTGATGGTCGTGGTAACTACACATTAGGTGTTACTGAACAAATTATCTTCCCTGAAATCGACATCGATAAAGTAAGCAAGATAACTGGTATGGACATCACTTTCGTAACTTCTGCTCAGTCCAACGAAGAAGCATATGAGTTACTGAAAGAACTGGGCTTACCGTTCAAAAATATTAAAAAGGATAACAACTAATATAAAATCACATGGCAAAAGAATCAGTAAAGGCCAGACAAAGAAAGCGTGAAGCATTAGTAGCAAAATTTGCTGACAAGCGTGCTGCTTTAAAAGCAGAAGGAGATTATGCAGCTTTAGATAAACTGCCTCGTAACGCTTCACCCGTTCGTTTGAAAAACCGTTGCCAGTTAACAGGGCGTCCTAAAGGTTATATGAGATACTTCGGTATTTCCAGGGTAACGTTCCGCGACATGGCTTTGGATGGTAAGATCCCAGGTGTTAAAAAAGCGAGCTGGTAATCCTTTCTTAGTGGTGATAACAATATTATAAACAGAAGTAATTCAACATAATTATGGTAACTGATCCTATAGCAGACTTCCTGACAAGGATTCGTAACGCACAACTTGCTGGTCACAGAATAGTAGAAATACCAGCTTCTAACTTAAAGAAGCGTATCACTGAAATTCTGTACGAACAGGGCTATATCCTTAAGTACAAATTTGAAGAGGATAGCAAACAAGGTTTGATCAAAATAGCTTTGAAATATGATGTTCAGAGCAAACAGCCTGCTATCCGCTCTCTGGAAAGAGTTAGCCGTCCAGGTCTTCGCCAGTACGCAAAACCAACTGACTTCAAAAGAGTTATCGGTGGTTTAGGTATCGCTATCCTGAGCACATCTAAAGGTGTTATGACTGACAAACAGGCAAAAGCTCAGAATGTTGGTGGTGAAGTTCTTTGCTACATCTACTAATAGCAGATAAACGAATTGTCGGAGAATTGCTGAAAATGGTTCTCCGATTTTTATACAGGTTTCAGGATAATTAAGTTTTCTACGCGGAACTGAACACATGGAGCCTGCACATTTTCAAAAACAGTTTTAATAATTAAAATTTCTAATTATGTCTCGTGTAGGTAAAAAACCGATAACAATCCCTGCCGGCGTAACAGTTACTGTAGGTAAGGATAACATTGTTACCGTAAAAGGTCCTAAGGGTGAATTAAAAGAATCAATTGACAGGGATATCACTGTAGAAGTTAAAGACGGTGCTGTAAATGTTACCCGTCCTACAGATCAGATCCGTCACCGCGCTATGCATGGCCTATATCGTGCATTGGTTGCGAACCTGGTAAAAGGTGTTACTGAAGGTTATACAAAAAATCTTGAGTTAGTGGGTGTGGGTTATAAAGCTTCAAACCAGGGCAATACGCTTGATCTTGCATTAGGTTACTCTCACAATATTATTTTCGAAGTACCTAAAGAATTAAAAGTAGCTACTGTTACAGAAAAAGGTCAGAATCCTAAGATCTCTCTGGAAGGTATTGACAAGCAATTGCTTGGTCAGGTAGCCGCTAAAATTCGCAGCCTGCGTAAACCAGAGCCTTACAAAGGTAAAGGTGTTAAATACAGCAATGAAGTTATTCGTCGTAAAGCTGGTAAAGCTGCTGGTAAATAATTAAAATGAACATTTCTCCGGCAGTTCAGCTAACGGGGAATCTAAAATAAATCATAATGGACGCTAAAGTTCTAAGAAGACAAAAGATCCGCTACAACATCCGCAAAAAAATTGCTGGTGCTGCCGGTAAACCAAGGTTGTCTGTATTTCGTAGCAATACCGAAATATATGTTCAGTTAATTGATGATGTTAACGGTGCTACCCTTGCATCAGCTTCATCAAAAGATAAAGATATCCAGGCTCAAAAAGCACCTAAGACTGAAAAGAGCAAATTGGTTGGTGCTGCTATTGCGCGTAAAGCACAAGAACTGGGAATTACTACTGTTGTTTTTGACCGCGGTGGTTACTTATATCATGGCCGTGTTAAGGCTGTTGCTGAAGCAGCAAGAGAAGCAGGTCTTAAATTCTAATTTAAACATTATCTAATTAAAAGATACAATGGCTAAAGTAAACGCAAATAAAGTGAAAGCCGGCGGAGAGATGGAATTAAAAGAAAAAGTAGTTGCCATCAATCGCGTTGTAAAAACAACAAAAGGTGGTCGTACATTCAGTTTCTCTGCTTTAGTAGTAGTGGGTAATGAAAACGGTGTTGTTGGTCAGGGTTTAGGTAAAGCCAAAGAAGTTCAGGAAGCTATCACTAAAGGCATCGAAGATGCTAAGAAGAACCTGGTTAAAATACCTGTTATTCATGGCACTATTCCTCACGATCAGTGGGCTAAAGAAGGTGCAGCAAAAGTTATGATTAAACCTGCAGCACACGGTACTGGTGTACTTGCTGGTGGAAGCATGCGTGCTGTATTGGAAAGTGTAGGTCTTACAGACGTTCTGGCTAAGAACCTGGGTTCTGCAAATCCTCACAACGTAGTAAAAGCTACCATTAAAGCGTTAACCCTTTTACGCGAACCAGTTGAAGTTGCTAAAAACCGCAACCTGAAATTGGGTAAAGTATTCCAGGGATAATCATCATGTTTTGCGCAAGCATTTCATGTAAGCAATAAATATATTTTCACAACTTAAATGGTTCGCTCAAAAGCGGAACGAGGTTTATGAAAAAGATTAAAATAACACAGGTTAAGAGCGCTATCGACAGACCTGAGCGTCAAAAATTAACTTTGAAAGCGCTGGGTTTGACAAAGTTGAACGCATCTAAAGAAGTTGAAGCAACTCCACAGATCCTGGGTATGGTTACTAAAGTTAACCACCTGGTGAAAGTTGAAGAGTTAGCTTAATTGAATAAGTAAAATGCTAAATGCTTAATGTGAATTTAATTTCGCATTGCATTTAGCATTTTACTATTTTCGCAATCCATTAAACAAAAGCGAGGGGCGATTCCCCGTTGAGTAAAAAATCAAGAGTTATGAAACTACACAATTTACAACCTGCAGCAGGTTCCGTACACAAAGAAAAACGTTTAGGTCGTGGTGAAGCTTCCGGTAAAGGTGGAACTTCTACAAAAGGTAACAAAGGTGGGCAGAGCCGTGCCGGTTATCAGCGTAAGAACGCACACGAAGGTGGTCAGATGCCAATTCAGCGTCGTATCCCTAAACGTGGTTTCAAAAACGGTAACCGCGTTGAATTCAGAGTATTCAACATCGGTCAGATCGAAGAGCTGGCTGACAAATACGGATTCACTGAAATCAGCCTTGAGAACCTGTACATCAATGGTTTAATTTCCCGTACCGATAAAGTGAAAGTGTTAGGCAATGGTGAATTGAAAACTAAACTTACATTTAAGGTAAATGCTGTTAGCGAAAAAGCAAAATCTGCTATTGAAGCGGCTGGCGGAAGTGTTGAAGTTTTAAAATAAAAAAGACGATATTTGTTAGGCGCATCTCCGGGTGCGTCTTTTTGTCTAAAAATCACTTATTAACCTCTGTCACGTGAAAAAGCTAATACAGACTTTAAAGAACATATGGAGCATTGAGGAGTTACGTACCAAGATAGTGGTAACCCTGGGCTTAGTGTTGGTTTACAGATTCGGTACTCATATCGTATTACCGGGTATCGATCCTAATAAAATTGAGACAGCTGCTGCTAATGCAAGTAAAAATGGCTTGCTGGGCTTGTTTGACACCTTTGCTGGTGGCGCATTCTCCCAGGCTTCTATTCTTGCTTTAGGAATTATGCCATACATCTCTGCGTCTATCTTCATGCAGCTGATGACCATCCTGGTTCCTCAGTTACAGAAAGTGCAGAAAGAAGGTGATAGCGGCCGCAAAAAGATCAATCAGTGGACTCGTTACCTGACTGTTCTTGTGACAATCTTCCAGGCTGGTGCTTACGTTGCGTACTTAAAGAGCCCGGGATACCAGGAAGCGCTGATTCCTGCTTATAGTAGCTATTTCTTTGTTTCTACCATTATTGTTTTAACCGCAGGTACTTTGTTTGTAATGTGGTTGGGTGAAAAGATCCAGGATAAAGGCTTAGGTAACGGTACTTCTATCATCATCATGGTTGGTATCCTTGCCCGCCTTCCAAAATCAATCATCCAGGAGTTTGGTGCAAAACAAGCTAAAGGCGGTGGTGGATTGTTGATCTTCTTAATTGAAGTTGCTATTCTTATCGCGATCATCATGGGATTGATCATCCTTGTTCAGGGTGTTAGAAAAATTCCTGTGAACTACGCAAAACAAATTATTGGCAACAGACAATTTGGTGGTGCGAGACAGTTCCTTCCCTTGAAAGTGAACAGTGCTGGTGTAATGCCGATCATCTTTGCTCAGGCAATCATGTTCCTGCCTACATTGGTTTCTTTTACAAATCTGGAATCTAAAGGGGGTATTACGAAAATATTCTCTGATCATAGCAACGCCTGGTACATGGTGATCTATGCAGTAATGGTGATAGGGTTTACCTTCCTTTACACTGCATTGATCTTCAACCCCAAGCAAATGAGTGAAGATCTGAAACGTAACAACGGATTTATTCCTGGTGTTAAACCTGGTCAGCCAACAGCTGATTACATTGGTGCGATCATGGATAGAATCACTTTACCGGGTGCGGTATTTCTTGCGCTGGTAGGTATTTTACCTGGTTTCGCTCAGCGTTTAGGTGTTACTCAGTCATTCAGTACTTTCTTCGGTGGTACTTCTTTGCTGATCATGGTTGGTGTTATTTTGGATACACTGCAACAAATTGAAACTCACCTGTTGATGCGTCAATATGATGGATTGATGAAAGGTGGACGTGTTCAGGGTAGACAAACAACTACACAAGCGAGCTACTAATTAACGAAGTGTAATACACCCGATATAAACGAAAACCTGTCAGCCATTAACTGACAGGTTTTTGCTTTTAGAGAATGCCGGAAATATGATTAAATTTGCCGGCATAAATTTTTAAATGAGCAGGAGATTTAACGGCATGATTATATATAAAACAGAGGCTGAGATAGCAATTATGAAGGAAAATGCAACCCAGGTAAGTAAAATGCTTGCTGAAGTTGCAAAAGTTTTGAAACCGGGAATGACCACTTTGCAGATTGATCAGATGTGTAAAACAATGATCCTGGACAACAAGGGCATTCCATCTTTCCTAAACTACAACGGATATCCGTACAGCATTTGTGCTTCGGTAAATGATGTTGTGGTTCATGGCTTTCCGAACAATGTGGCGCTGAAAGAAGGTGATATTGTTTCTATTGATGCGGGTTTCACCAGGAATGGCTTTGTTGGCGAGCACGCCTACACATTTGTTTTAGGTGAAGCAACCCCGGAAGTGCTGCAACTGGTACGTGTGACAAAAGATTCACTGGCAAAGGGAATAGAAAAAGCAATTATTGGAAACAGGATTGGTGATATTGCTTTCGCAATTCAGGATTATACTGAAAAGAAACATGGATATGGAGTTGTAAGAGAGCTGGTTGGTCATGGTATTGGTCGCCGCATGCATGAAGATCCGCAGGTTCCTAATTTTGGTAAACGCGGAACTGGTCCTAAGCTGAAAGAAAACGTTGTTTTGGCCATTGAACCGATGATCAATATGGGGGCAAAGGATGTGTATACTGAAGATGACGGCTGGACAGTGAAGACAAGAGATGGAAAACCTTCGGTGCATTTTGAACACAACGTTTGCGTAAAAAAAGGCAAAGCATTGATCTTATCTGATTACAGCATCATCGAAGCTGCTGAAAAGACAAATCCGAATTTAAACACAACTTATTAAGTCAAAACTCAAAAGTCAAAATTCAAAAGTTGAAAGACCGATGCAAAGGTTTAGACTTTTGAATTTTGACTTTTGAATTTGTAACCAGATTGAATGCAAAAGCGACTAATTGTAATAGGAGGAGGGGCAGCCGGTTTTTTCTGTGCAGTTAATGCTGCAAGGATGAACCCGGCGTTGGAGGTGATAATCGTAGAAAAAAGTAGCAAGCTTCTTTCGAAAGTTAAGGTGAGTGGTGGCGGCAGATGCAACACGACGCACGCGTGTTTTGAAATTCCGGAGCTTGTTAAGCGGTATCCACGCGGAGTTAATTTTCTAAAAAAAGCATTTCACTGGTTCAATACAAATGATACGGTCAAATGGTTTGAGGAACGTGGCGTAAGATTGAAAACGGAAGGCGACGGTAGAATGTTTCCTGTTACAGATAACTCGCAGACAATTATTGACTGCCTCTTGCGCGAAGCCGATAAACACAGGATTGAAATTGTGATGAATGCAGATGTGAGACAGGTAACGAAACCTGCAGGGCGCTTTTTATTAGACCTTAATGATGGCCGTAAGTTCGAAACTGATTATCTATGTATCGCCTGCGGCGGATTTCCTAAAACGCTGCAATTTGACTGGTTAAAAGCAACCGGTCATTCAATTGAAAGTCCGGTGCCTTCTTTGTTTACTTTCAATATGCCGGGAAATACCATTACGCAGTTGATGGGGGTAAGCGTTGAAGAAGCGGTAGTAAAAGTTGCCGGAACTAAACTGCATGAAGAAGGTCCCTTATTAATAACACACTGGGGCATGAGCGGGCCGGTTGTACTGCGTACATCAGCCTGGGGCGCCAGAATTCTTGCCGAGAAAAATTATCGCTTCAATATTACGGTAAACTGGGTTCCTCAGTATAATGAACAGGACTTGCGTAATGAATGGAGTTCATTGAGAAACAGGCTATCAGCACAAGTGGTTCACAATAAAAATCCATTCGGTTTACCAAACCGGTTGTGGCAATACCTTTTACAACAATGCGGTATTGGTGATGATGTTAAATGGGGAAGTCTTGGTTCTTCTCAGCAAAATAAGCTTATACAACATTTGGTATCGCAATCTTTCGAGGTGAATGGTAAGACGACCTTTAAAGAGGAATTTGTCACATGTGGTGGCATCAAACTCTCTGAAATAGATGTGAACACCATGCAGAGCAAGATCATGCCGGGTTTGTTCTTTGCCGGTGAGATAATGGATGTGGATGGCATTACCGGTGGCTTTAATTTTCAGCACGCCTGGACCAGCGGGTTTATTGCTGCAAAAGCAATTGCATCAAACCATACTAATAGATAGCCCTTTTAAATAATGGCTTCGCGGAGCGACTTCTTCAGCCGGTCCCCAAAACAACAAACCCACATACTTAACGTACATGGGCTTGCTTACCTGGTGGGACTTCAAAAAAACTAAATTCCCCAGTCCGGATATAAAGCGAACTGATCCATAAATTCATTTACCTGTTTTCTTACGGTGTTAATAACAGCCGCATCATCCGCATTCATTAACACATTGTCAATTGCATTTACTACAAACTGCATGTGTTCTTCTTTCATACCGCGGGTTGTGATGGCTGCAACACCAAAACGTACACCGCTGGTAACGAAAGCGCTCTTATCATCGTAAGGAACCATGTTTTTGTTAGCGGTAATATCAGCCTGAACAAGCACCTGCTCAGCCTTTTTACCACTGATGTTTTTATTGCGAAGATCGATCAGCATCAGGTGGTTATCCGTGCCGCCGCTGATGATCTGGTATTCTTTTTCAACAAAAGCTTTAGCCATAGCCTGGGCATTCTTAACTACCTGGTGGGCATACTGCGTGTATTCATCACTTAATATTTCTCCGAAAGCAATAGCTTTTGCAGCGATCACGTGTTCTAACGGACCACCCTGAATGCCTGGAAAAACTGCCAGATCCAGCAAGCTGCTCATCATTCTGATATTGCCTTTAGGATCTTTATGTCCCCATGGGTTTTCGAAATCTTTACGCATCATGATGATACCACCGCGGGGTCCGCGTAAAGTTTTGTGTGTAGTAGATGTTACGATATGGCAATGATCAAAAGGATCATTCAACAATTTCTTAGCGATCAAACCTGCAGGGTGAGCGATGTCTGCCATAACCAACGCGCCAACTTCATCGGCTACTTTACGGATACGTGCATAATCCCAGTCGCGGCTGTAAGCGCTGGCGCCGCATATGATCAATTTAGGTTTTACTTCGCGGGCTCTCGCTTCCAGCTGATCGTAATCTACACGTCCATCTTCTTTTCCAACGCCGTAAAACTGGGCGTTATATAATTTACCGGAATAGTTAACGGGTGAACCGTGCGTAAGGTGGCCGCCCATGCTCAGGTCAAGACCAAGCGTCGTGTCGCCTGGCTGTAATACAGCCAAAGCAACCGCAGCATTCGCTTGTGCACCGCTATGTGGTTGAACGTTAGCGTATTCCAGGTTAAAGATCTGTTTCAAACGGTCGATTGCAAGTTGCTCAGTCTGGTCAACGATTTCGCAGCCACCATAATAACGTCTGCCGGGATAACCTTCAGCATATTTGTTGGTCATTACATTTCCCATGGCCTGCATTACCTGCGTGCTGGTGAAGTTCTCGGAGGCAATCAGTTCAATTCCATGACGTTGACGCTCCAATTCCTTGCGGATAAGATCGAAAACCAAAGTGTCTCTTTGCATTTGTTTTGAAATTTGCCGCAAAAATAGCTCTTAACGGGGAGAGGGCAAAGTGGAACTTAATAAAGTTGAACGGTTGAATTAATTGAGAATTGAAATTTGACAATTGAAAATGAGGTGCGGGGCCTGGGCTCTGTGAAAAAACTCCTATAACTCTGTGGTTAGTTTTGATGCAACTGCGTTGCCATCCATTTCAAATTTCAAATCTCAAATTTCAAATCAAATAAAAAAGCCGCTCAATCGAGCGGCTCATTATCTATAATGCTTTCGCAATATTACATCGTACATATTACATCGTACATCGTACATCGTACACCGTACATCTAACATCATACATTTCAGTTACAGGTCTTTCCCGTGGCAGTTCTTATACTTCTTACCACTACCGCAAGGGCATGGGTCGTTTCTGCCTATTTTCGGACCAACCTTTACGGGTTCCTGTTTTACCGGAGTAGGATCATAATAGTCATTTTCATTTGCTGCATAGTCATTGCCTCTTTCATCAATTTGAGCTTTGTTAACATGCATATTGCTCATGTCTGTCCTTTGCTCTCTTCCGGCTTTTATCTGGCCGTTGTCAGCCTGTTCAACAGGAATATCACCATGACTCAGGAAGTTAACAATGTCCTTGTTTACAGTGCTATCCATTTGTTTGAAGAGCATGTAAGCTTCCTGTTTGTAGATAACCAATGGATCTTTTTGTTCATAGTAAGCTGTCTGAACGCTTTGTTTCAGATCGTCCATAGAACGCAGATGTTCTTTCCATGCATCATCAATAAACGCCAGCGTGATGGTGCGCTCCAATGCATTGGTTAATTCAGCACCACCGGTTTGTATGGTTTTATCCAGGTTAGACAATACCTGCAAGCCCCTTCTTCCATCAGTAAACGGCACAACTACATTCTCGATATGCGCGCCCTGTGTTTCCCTTATATTCTGGAATACAGGCAATGCATTCTGCATGATGTTGTGCTTGCGGCGGAGGTAATTCTCTGAAGCCTCATGGTATAATTTATCTGTCAGTTGCTGTGCATTTGACTTACCAAATTCATCCTGAGTTATTACTGTGTCCAGACCGAAGTTGATAATTGCTTCCAATTTGAATCCTTCGTAGTCATTGTTTTCTTTGAAAGTATTGATCAGGCCTTCTGCAACATCATAAATCGCGTTGTCAAGATCAAGCGCAAGACGTTCGCCAAACAGCGCGTGGTTACGTTTTGTATAGATAACCGTACGTTGTTTGTTCATTACATCATCGTATTCCAACAACCGTTTACGGATACCGTAGTTGTTTTCTTCTACTTTTTTCTGTGCTCTTTCAATTGATTTGGTGATCATGCTGTGCTGAATCACTTCGCCTTCCTTGTAACCCGCAAAATCCATCACTTTAGCAATACGGTCACTACCAAACATACGCATCAGATCATCTTCCAGGGATACATAGAACTGAGAAGATCCCGGATCTCCCTGACGACCGGCACGACCGCGTAACTGCCTGTCCACACGACGGCTGTCGTGTCTTTCAGTACCTATAATTGCCAGACCACCAGCATCTTTAACACCAGGTCCAAGCTTAATATCCGTACCACGACCGGCCATGTTGGTGGCAATGGTAACAGCGCCAGCTAAACCTGCTTCAGCTACAATCTGTGCTTCTTTCGCGTGCTGCTTGGCGTTTAACACATTGTGCGCAATTTGTTTCTGGCGTAGGATACGGCTCAGTAATTCACTCACTTCTACAGATGTTGTACCCACCAGAACAGGACGCCCGGCATCTTTTAATTCAACTATCTTATCAACAATAGCTGTGTATTTTTCTTTCTTGGTTTTATAGATAAGATCGTGTTCGTCTTTTCTTGTTACAGGTATGTTGGTAGGAATTGTAACTACATCCAGTTTGTAGATGCTCCAGAACTCTGCAGCCTCTGTTTCCGCTGTACCGGTCATGCCCGCAAGCTTGTGGTACATACGGAAGAAGTTTTGCAAAGTGATTGTTGCATAAGTTTGTGTAGTAGCTTCAATCTTTACATTCTCTTTCGCTTCAATTGCCTGGTGTAAACCATCGCTGTAACGACGGCCCTCCATAATACGGCCTGTCTGTTCGTCAACGATCTTTACCGCACCTTCCATTACGACGTATTCAACATCCTTATCGAAAAGCGTGTAGGCCTTTAACAACTGCTGAACAGTGTGGATACGATCAGCTTTAACGGCGTAATCATTCAACAATGCTTCTTTTTGATGCAATTTTTCTTCTGTTGCACCTCCTGAATTATCAATAGCAGCGAGATCGACACCAATATCCGGAATCACGAAGAAGTTAGGATCTTCACCAGAACCCGTGATCAACTGAATACCCTTATCGGTTAATTCAACTGAATTATTTTTTTCGTCAATATAGAAAAACAGTTCAGCGTCAGCTTTAGGCATTTCGCGTTGCTGATCCGCCAGGTAATAGTTTTCAGATTTCTGCAGCTTCACACGCATACCCGGCTCACTCAGGAATTTGATCAAAGCACTGTTCTTCGGTAAGCCACGGAATGCACGATACAAAGCCAGACCTCCATCTTTAGGATCGTCGTTGCCTTCGGCTATTTTCTTTTTTGCTTCATTTAAAAACAGGTTGGTCGCGCGTTTTTGCGCTTCAACCAATTTTTCGATTCTTGGTTTCAGATCGAAGAATTGCTGGGTATTATCATCACGGCCAATCGGACCGGAAATGATCAACGGTGTTCTTGCGTCATCAATCAATACGGAGTCCACCTCATCCACCATCGCAAAATGGTGCTTACGTTGAACCATCTCATCCGGGTTGTGGACCATGTTATCGCGGAGATAGTCAAAACCAAATTCGTTATTTGTACCGTAGGTAATATCCGCCATGTAAGCATTGCGGCGCGCAGATGTATTGGGCTGATGTTTGTCAATACAATCTACAGTCAGGCCAAGCCATTCGAAAATAGGACCGTTCCACTCAGAGTCACGACGTGCCAGGTAATCATTCACTGTAACCACGTGAACACCTTCACCGGCTAGTGCATTCAGATAAGCAGGCAGGGTGGAAACAAGCGTTTTACCTTCACCCGTAGCCATTTCAGCGATCTTACCCTGGTGAAGCACAGCACCGCCGATCAGCTGAACATCGTAGTGAACCATGTTCCAGGTAACCTGTCCGCCAGCTGCGGTCCATGAATTTTTAAATATGGAAGATTCACCGTTTATGGTGATATAGTCTTTTTGAACGCTTAGATTCCTATCAAGATCTGTTGCTGTAGAAACAACTTCGGTGTTTTCCTTAAACCTGCGCGCAGTTTCTTTTACAACAGCAAACGCTTCGGGCATGATTTCATTCAGTGCTTCTTCAATTTTTTTGTCGCGGTCTTTTTTCAGTGCGTCAATTTCCTGATATAGAACGTCTTTTGACTGAATGTCATCTTCCGGAAGATTTTCTGCCGCCTGTTTTTTCTGCTCGATATCACTATCAATAGAAGACAAATGCGCTGTTATTCTCTGCTTGAATTCAACAGTTTTGCCTCTTAGCTCATCGTTAGACAGGCTCTGAAACCTGCTGAAATGCTCGTTTACCTGCCTGATGACAGGTTCTATCTGCTTGACATCCTTTTCGCTTTTGTTGCCTCCTAGCAGTTTGCTTAAAAAACCTAACATATAATTATATGGCTATTATGTTTAAAAAAAGATTACTGGTCAAAAATTATGCAACCAAAACCCTCATGGTCAAAATGGCAGAATAATTCGTCCAAGGGCGTCAAAGGTAGTGCATTATTAGCTGTCAGCTATCAGCTATTAGCTATTAGCCTAGTCCAATTTTGAAGATGTTCACAATATTTTAGCGCTAAAACCCAGTTGGCCGAAGTTGCTACATTCATTTTTTGAGGCTTAGAAACATAATTTTTTTATTGAGTACCAGCTACTGTTTTTCATAGCATCGCCTGTTGCGTCGCAATCACTTCATCGTTCCGATCTTATATCTACATGGATAGTCCAAGGATGGCGGCTAATAACAATTTATTGGGTTCTACTTCGAGCTAAAGGCTAAAAGCTGATAGCTATTCATAGCGTCGCCTGTTGCGTCGCAATCACTTCATCGTTCCGATCTTATATCTGCATGGGTAGTCCAAGGATCGCGGCTAATAACAATATATTGGGTTCTCCTTCGCGCCAAAGGCTAAAAGCTGATAGCTACATAGTTCAGGGACGGCCGTTACCAATAATATATTCTCTTCACCTTCGCTCCAATGTCATTTAGTTAAGGAAGATTTGACCTTCGCTCCAGGGGCTAAAAGCTGATAGCTGATCGCTGACAGCTACTTCGCTTCTATCTCAAAGCCTCTGCTCACTGTCTCGCCATTTTCATCAACAATTGTCAAAACATGTTTTCCCGGTGCAGGGTTCGCCGCAATTTGGTGAAACTGGATAGTGGTTCCAATGTATTCATCATCCAGGTGCCAGAATAGTTTTATCCCGTTGTTGCGATGCGTGGCTTTGAGAATGGTGCGGCCTTTTTCGCCGCTTATTTCAATCGGGACATAAATTCTTGCACCTTCTTCCGGATAAATAATTTCCAGCGGTTTCACTGACTCGTTCTGGCAGCCCGGCATAAACGCGGGTAAAGTCTTGTATTCCGAGTGCCTGGTTTTATAATAGTATTCCATGGTTGGTGGCAGAATGAACCATGGTTTGTGAATCATCGTAGCCGGAGATTCGCATGCTTCGGTAACGCGGTAAGTTCCGGACTTATCCAGATGGATCACGCGATGATAAGGACAGATGGCGGCATTGACAGCGTTTGAAGAAACCAGGATGGTATCCGCACCTTCACAATCCGGTCCAGCTTTATACCCGGATTTCCGGCAAACAGGCATGTATATAAACCCGGATGAAGGTGAATCAAACCAATTTGACCTTGGCAATAACCGGAAAATTTCAAACAGGATAGGAGCGGCGGTATTTATCCCGGTAAGGTCGGGCCGGCCTTCGCCTGTTGTATTTCCAACCCAAACAACCACACAGTATTTTTTAGTGAAACCGACAGCCCAGCCATCTCTGAATCCGAAGCTGGTACCCGTTTTCCAGGCGATACGCTGAGCGGAAGAAAACAGCCCCCACAAGCCTTCCTCTCCT
This sequence comes from Chitinophagaceae bacterium DXS, assembly GCA_030345135.1. GTDB lineage: Bacteria > Bacteroidota > Bacteroidia > Chitinophagales > Chitinophagaceae > Danxiaibacter > Danxiaibacter flavus. The sequence continues at coordinate 2,711,773 of CP128386.1, read as the reverse complement.
GGCCGCATTACCTCATTCATGGCGTTGAATGTGTGCCACAAAGCCGGATAATCAAATAGCGGATTACCTTCTGTAATTGATTTGGTTGGCTTACCTGCTGTATACACAGGCATAAACCAGTCGTCGTCGTTCCATTTTCCTTTGTTCTTTTTTTCATGCATATACATTCTCGCCATGCTGCTATAAACACCGGCAAGCTCAAATGGAGAAATTTCACATCCGCCCAGGATCAGGCTCATGCCATAATTGTCGGCCGATTTATTCAGCGTTGTAAACCCGCATTGTTTTAACACATTATAAAAGCGCTGATACTTGTATTGCTGCAACATTTTTACTGCCGGGATATTCAAACTTCTGGCCAGCGCGCGGTTTGCGGGAACCGCTCCGTCGTAACCGAGATCAAAATTTTCCGGCGAGTAGCCGTTTAATTGTGTTGGAATGTCAGGTACTAACTGACGCGGCAAAAATTTTCCTTCGGCTAATAAAGATGCATAAAGAATGGGCTTTAAGGTACTACCCGGACTGCGTTTAGATGCCAATACATCAACATGACTTTCTAGCAATGAATCTTCGGTGTTATAGACATTTCCCACGTATGCAAGAATGTTTCCCGTTTCTACTTCCATCACCATTGCAGCTGCATTTTTTATCTGGTTCCCTTGCAACTGCAAATGATGCTGCCATAAGATACTATTTACCTGCTGCTGAATAGTTGCATCCAGCGTAGAATGAAGACCTGTTGTTATTTCCGGGTCATTTTTTGCAGTGATCCGTAATCTTTTTTGAAGCGATCCAATAGGTGAGGAGCCAATTGCGGTAAAGGTTTGGGGGCGCCTGGCAGTGGTTCCATTTTTGACAACTCGCATGTGGTTGCATCAATTGTTTTGTTCGCAACGAGTTTATCAAGCAGTTCATTTCTTTTTCTCAGCAGTTCGTGTTCATTCTTACCGGGATGAATAAGTGAAGGAGCATTTGGTAACACTGCAAGCGAAGCCATTTCACCCCAGCTTAACTGGTTGGCGCTTCTACCAAAATAGCGCCAGGCTGCAGCGTCAAGCCCCACTACGTTACTTCCAAAAGGCGCATTAGACGCATATAAAGCCAGGATTGATTTCTTTTTATAGCTGCATTCCAGTCGTACTGCAAGAACACTTTCAATAAGTTTGTTCCAGATATTTCTGCTCTTGCTACCGCGACTCATGCGGATCACCTGCATGGTTAATGTACTGCCGCCGCTTACCACTCCTTTGTTTCGAATATTCTGCCACACTGCTCTGCTAAAGGCAAAAGGATCAACACCCGGATGATAGAAAAAACGTTTGTCTTCAAATGTTGTAATACACCGGATAAATTTTTCAGGAACATCTTTGTCGTAGGGAAAGCGCCATTGGCCATCTTGCGCGATGTATGCGTTTAGTAAGGTGCCATTTTTATCTGTAATGACAAACGATGTGGGCGTTTCGAAAAGATGGCGGGGGATGGACAACCAAAAGCCTATCAATAAAATGATAAAACAGCTCCATTTAATCTTGCCCTTGATAGACAGATTTTTGAAATAGTTGATGATATGTGTGGGTAGTTTTTTCATTTAAATTAGATCGCTACAAGCGATAAAGTAAGGCTGCGAAGCCAGGAGGCTTCGCAGAGCGTGAACAAGCGAATACTTTGCTCCGCGCGGCCTCCAGGCTGCGTGGTCTTACTCTATCACCTCCGGCGATTTTCAAACATCTTCAATAAAGAAAATCAATATCAATCAATCCTTTCTTCCCCTCATAGTTCGTCGCGCTGCTGTATAAATAATGCGACGGCTCTGCGACTATACCCGCTCTTACCGGATTGTTGTGAATGTAATTAAGTTTTGTCATCATAAATGGCTGACCGTAAATTTCTTCAGGATGATTGTTGCCGGTCCATACTTTAAAAAATTTATTATTGTTCGTTCTGTTTGCATAAAAATCAAACATGTAGATCAGCCAGTCTTTCCTGCTTTCTTTTTCTCGCTGAATTGCGCTTATCATTTGTTTACTTGAAAAGCTTTTAAAATCGCGGATTATGTCACTTAAATTGTTGTTCGGCGCCTGCCAGATGAAATGGACATGATTGGTCATAATAACGTATGCACCAACTTTTAAGCTTTTGTATTTGCGACAATGATTTAAGCAGTCCAATAAAATATCTTTATAGACCTGCCTCGAAAAAATATCTATCCATCCCATGATTGTGAATGTAAGAAAATGTGTTGCAGACTGGTCTCTTATTTTATAGCCATCCGAAAATTCGTAGCTCATGTTTTGTTTAAGGGTTTAGGGTTGTTTAATATAATCACCGTAAGTGATGATATGTTTTTAAAAATGTAAGGTTATATTGTATAATCGCTACAAGCGGTATAGTAAGGCTGCGAAGCCTGGAGGCTTCGCAGAGCAAAAGCTTCGCTGCGCCGCTGCTTCTTTGTGTTCGCTGCGAGAAATCTTTCGCGTGAAACCTTCCGCGTGAATCTCGCGTGAAATTTACTCACTCACTTCTACCCACTTACCATTCGTTCCTCCACTGATTGTGTGATCATACATTGCTTCGCAGTAAACACCTGGCCAGAAATATTTACCCGGGTATGCCGCATTCAATTGTACATAGTAAGTCAACGTTTCACCTTGTCGCAGATCAAAATAATGATATACACGATCATCCCGGATGTCCATATAATCGCTTGGCGAAGACTTAAATGCGCCTTCACTATTGTACAATCTTGTATTCAAAATTTCCCAGCCACCGGGAAAGATTTGAGATAGCGCCATTTCAGTATACTGTCCTCTGAAGCCGGGGTTTCTTATAGTAACTTTTGCAACAAAGTCAGTTCCTTGTTTGATCGATGCTGCATCAATGATTTTACCTGTCAGGTCCATATATTCAGCGTTCACGACCAGCACTTGAGGATTATTGCTAACCTGGATGCTTTCCCCGCTTAAAGGCCTTCCCTGGTTGATCACACGAACATATAACACGTTGCCGCCTTTGTTTGTCATTTGTATTGAAGACTTGTTGCCTTTCCATTTGATGTCAGTCTGAGAGACTACATTACTTGTATTGATACTGACTGACTGTCCATTTGTGTTGATGGAAGCATTGATCTTTTTATTGTCTTTGTTTTGTCCGCAGAATTTCGCGATGGCGATTAATGAATAAGCAGTCGTCTGTGTGCTGTACCATTGATCTTGCGATAATTCTGCTGCAACACTTCTTACAAGTGCATCTGCATTTGCTTTGCGGCCCATTATAGTGAGTGTTTCCAGTACCATAGCCTGGTCACGCAGACTACTGCCAAACGTGCTGCCTGCATTAGCGCGGGCCGGAAATGAAGTTGATAATCCGCTGATCAATTGCAATGCAACCTGCTGTTGCCCGACTAACTGATATGCAGCAGCAAGCCGCCATTTAGCTTCCGGTGTGATGAACTTAAATTCTTTCAATCTGTTCATAGCCCCGAGTTCAGGTGCTTTTGCAAGTGCAAGAAGATATAACCTGTAAGCCTGTTCAAGATCGCTGCCATACCATGGTGCAGATGTTACGTTCCATGCAAGCGCTTTTGTGCGTTGGTATTGTTTCCACGATTGAAGTAAAGTTGCCGGAACATTGTATCCAGCAGCTGCAGCTTCCAACAAAAAATGACCACCATAACTTGTTCCCCATTCATTGCTTTCGCCGTAGCCGGGCCAATAACTGAATCCTCCATCTGATTGTTGGAAATTCAGCAATCTTTGGATTCCAGCACGCACATTTCTTTCTACTTCAGCTTTTTTCCTGTCATCAAGGTCGATCAATTGATTCAATGCCAGTTGAGGAAATACCCCTGATGTTGTTTGTTCAATGCAGCCATGCGGATATGTGATCAAAAAGTTGAGTCTCTTTTCCAGGTTAATAGCCGGAATACTTGACACTTCCAAAACAGCCTTGCTAGAGCTTGCATCACCGATCATAGACACATTGGTATTCCACGATTGTCCTGGTTGTAAAGTATATTCTGTAACACTTGTAGTAACAGGGTTCGGATTGCGGATATCCAATTCTGTTTCGTATTCAGCTTTTTCTTTACCACTTGTAGCAACAATTTTTATTTTACCAATGCCGGTTGTTGGTTTCACTTTTGCTGTAAAAGAAACCACCTGCTCGCCAGTGCCACTAAAGCTGATATTTTGAGTGCCGCCGGCTTCGATAAACGGATTGCTTTGCAATGACAAAGACACGTTGCGGATATTGTTTTCCGTTGCGAAAACAGTTACCGGAATCTTTAGTTCTTCATTCGGACCAAGCACGCGCGGCAACGTCGCCAGCATCATCAGCGGCTTTTTCACCTTCACACTTTTCTCTGCCATACCATAAGCGTTATCTCCCGCAGCAATTACCATTGCGCGAACACTTCCCATGTATGGAGGCAATGTGAATGAATGTGTCTTTTTACTTCCATTTGTTTTAAATGGTCCCATAAATTGCACAACTGCTTTAAAGCGATTGGCTCTTCTTGTTTTTGATGCAAGATCGGCAGCGGCGTCACCACCGATTGTCAGGATCCTTTCCAGTTCACTGCTCCACGCGCCAATTACTTCGTCGTACAGATCCCAGCTCTTTACACCCAATGCTTCTTTGGCATAAAATGCATCGTGCGGATTAGGCGTTTTAAATCGCGTAAGATCTAATAATCCTTCATCAACTATGGCAACAACATAAGTCATCGGTTTGCCGGAAGATTCTGAGACAGTTATGGATGCAGGCTCTTCCGGTCTGATCACATCATCCATTTTAATAACTGGTTTTAAGATCGTGCTTTTATCTTCTATCATCACCGGGACCACCCCATACATGCGAATCGGTAGATCGTTTATTGTCTGTGCATGTGGTTGTATCAGGCTCACATTCACATACACATTCGGAGCCATTTCTTTTTCCGCCTTGAAAGAAAATTTCGTTTGTCCCTGTTCTGTATTAACCCAATAAGTTTTTAATACTTTGCTACCTGTTTCAATACTGATTAATGCGCGGCCGCCTTTACTACTTGGTATGGTTACTTTAACATCATCACCGGCATTATACTTTTCTTTGTCCGTAGTAAATGACAACATCGCCAATGCGCTTTTATCTTCGTTATCACCACGACTGCGCCAGCTATCATCATCCACAAAAAATGTTTTGCCGGTAACATGGCCACTGCGTTTGTCCCTTATCAAAATAAGATAACGGCCCCACGAATCATCATTAAAGCGCATTTCATAATCGCCTTTACCATTGTTAAGTTGTACAGTCTGCGTTTTGATAAGTTTATTGTAATGATCCTGCGTAAAATTGCTCAGATCATCACCGCTGTTGTCCCACCACCAGCGCCATTGTATTTTATACAGTTCAACATCTGCCTGCGTAGATCCGTTTACCGGGTTTCCGCCGGTAGTAACGTTGGCGATCTGCACGTGGTGTGTTTTGTTTATCCCGAGGTATCCCCATGTTTTATCGCCTTCTGGTAAATGCACACCAACATAGCTGCTGTAAGGATTGTATGGCATGGCGATATTATCAATGCTAAAGTTGCCTCCCGGTTCAAAAACTTTAATCATCAGGTTGGCCAACAACTGACCGGGCGCATCTTCTCCTGCATCAAATGCCGGACTTACGGTCGCTGATCCTTCCGCATTTAATGCACCGTCAAAAATGGTTTTTGTTTGTGGTGAAAAAGAAGAAGTGGGATTATCAAATGTGTAATCTTTGAATTTGCTAAATGTCGTAGCCCGTTTATATAGTTGTGCGTCAACACGTGCTTTGAGATTTTGTGCAGTAGCGCCGAATAGCCATTTGGCCGATAATGTTCCGCTTGCATTGGCATCTTTACCTAATGCAGTAAGTCCGCCAAAATCAAGATCAATCTTGAGCCGGTTTGGCATTACTGTTTCTATCTTCAACGTTTTTTCAAACGTGTTTCCGCCCAGCTTAACCTTGCAGGTCCAGTTACCTGTCGGAGCATCTTCATCAGTTGCTGTTTTGAAAATATTGAATCCATCATCGGCATTTGTTTGAACCATTCGTTTATACAACTGTCCGCGTGGAGAGATCAGTTCCATTTCAATAGGGTGGTCCTTTGGCAATTTCTTGTCCTTATCTTCCACAATACAGCTCAGGTAAAGACTATCACCGGGTCTCCAAACACCACGTTCTCCAAAAATGAAACCTTTGATTCCATTCTTAATTTCTGCACCAGCAATATCAAAACGGCTTAATGCTAATGAATTTCCATCATCCAGTTTAAGATAACCACGTTCATTCCCGTTCTTCGCAATCAATAAATAAGGTTTGCGTTTCAAGTCAATCATCGCAATACCATCACCGTTACTTGAGCCTTTACCAATGATCTGTTGCTGATAGTCCAATACCTCCAGCTGAACATCTTTCATTGGGGTCGTGGTAATTATATTGCTCACTGCTACAAACAAATTGTTGCTGCCTCGTTTAGCTGTAAGCCCGATGTTACTGGCGATAATATTTCTATAAGCAAAACGTTCTTTGTTGAAGTAAGCCCTGTTGCAGGGATTATCGCGCTGTTCCCAATTATAACCATAAGGGTAGTATGTATCATAACTGTTCCAGAAGGCTTCATCGTCATCAACGCCATTCGTTTCAGATGCATATTCGTAATAATCGGACTCGTCGTCCTCATCTTTCTTGTTCTCTTTCATTCCTTCCTGGCAGGTGTAGATGGAGTATTCCGGTCGGAATCCTATAAACACCCGATAAATTGCTCCCGGTTCGGCTTTAATGTATTTGTCCAGGTCGAGCGAGAAACGGTTCTTTTTATTCAGATTGAGGCTTTTGTCATTGTCTAATCTGATGGTCGCCTGTGCAAGTGGTCTGCCTACTCTCCGGAGATCCGAGCTTCCGCCGAGATCATTCCGCTGTAGAAACACACCAACATTATTTTCATAGATCTTAACAATTGATACATCCACCGCGTTCAGGTTTACAGCTTCAAAAGGCAATACCAGCCTTCCGCCGCTGTTCGGTAATATTTCGCCTTTTCCATGAATTTTCACTGATGGCCGCCTGTTTTCAAAAAACACGTTGGATGAAAACGCTTTCGGGAGCTTCGTTCCCCACTGGTTTTGAATGCCTTCATGAATATTCACGGTATAATTTCCATCCAATTTACCGGAGGTATACACTTTGACCTCGCTGCCAAGAATGGTGTAACTGATATTTTCCTGATTGCTGATAGCGATGAGGCCATCCAAAACCTGCCCAACCGCAAGCGGATCGCTAAACTGTACCAGTGCATATTGTTCTTTGTCTTGAATCGCCTGCACACCAAGAACGACAAAATCGCCCGCAGCCGGCACTATGATTTCTTTTTTGTCTTTCAGCGCTGCATCCAGGGGCTTGCCATCCCAGGCTAATACCAGGCTTCCCGCGCCAGAAGAGCGTTTGATATTACTGATCACAAAATCATGCGTACGGTTGGCTTCGTTGTGCTGCCAGTTTATTTTTAAGTCGCTGTTATTTAACCGGGCAGAAAGCAATTTTTCGACTTTGGCAGATTCTTCAACGTCAGCGGTAATAATCTGCCCGTTAAGTGTCATTTGCTCTTTCCCGACAGCTTTCAATCCAAAATCATTCACCTGGAATGATGGTTTGAGGGTTTGGACGTTAAACTTAAAATCCTTGTATCTGGAAGGAACGGATGCGACTTTTGACAAGGCAAAGCCGACTTCATATAATGTGTTAGGAATAAGATCTTTAGCTGGTTTAAACTCGACTGTCCGGGCATCGATCCAATAGGCATTGCCCTCCACGGCAGGAGAGAAGTTAAAGAGCGCCTCTTTAATGGTTTCGTTAAGAGTGTGCGTGGTGGAAGCGTCGGCAGCCAACCTGATGCGAATGGCATTTTTCTTTGAAATCACTCCGGAAGAATAAGCTTCTACATATTTGCTATACTCCGGATCAACTTCAATAAGCTTCTTTTTTGATTGTTTACATGAATACGAGAAAATGGAAAGGATTAGAACGGCAAGCCAGTAAAATTTTACCGGCATACGCTTGTGGGTGTCCATAAAAGGTGGTTTTATTGAATATTTTGGTTCAGGTTTATTCTTCATGAATGTAGGATTTGTGTAAGAGAAAGTAAATTTACTCATGCCAATTTTTTGTTAAGTGAATAGGACTGCTCGTAAAGGTAATATTTGAATATGATTCAATATGTTTTGCTTTCTTTTTAAAGTTATTAAATCATTTCTATCTTTTTTTAGCCTGCAACTTGAAATTCAGCCGCTTTGCGCTACTTTTGCACCCCAAAAGAGGCGGTGTTGTGTCTTGTAAAAAATCATCATTCGTTCATAACCGTCTTTTTAAATAGAAATCAACAACTATGGCTGGTCAGTTAAAAGAGGTTCGTAACCGTATTAAGTCTATTCAGAATACACAACAGATTACGAAGGCTATGAAAATGGTTAGTGCGGCAAAATTGCGTCGTGCACAGGATGCCATTATTCAGATGAGGCCTTACGCACAAAAGTTGCAGGAAATGCTTAGTAACATCGTAAGCAACCTGGAAGGCGACCTTAGTATTAACCTGGCTGAAGAAAGGCATGTAGAAAAAGTGTTGATCATTGCTATTACCAGCGATCGCGGATTGGCTGGTGCTTACAATGCGAATGTTATTAAACTGACCAAATCTGTTATTGCTGAAAAATATGCAGCTCAAAACAAGGCAGGCAATGTTACCATCTGGAATATTGGTAAAAAAGGCTGGGAAAGTTTGACAAAAGCTGGTTACAAAACTTCTGATGCATATAAAGATATTTTTCTGAACCTGAAATTTGAAACAGTTCAGGATGTAGCAACGGCTGCAGTTAAAGCTTTTGAAAAGAAAGAATTTGATGCAGTGGAAATCGTGTACAGCGAATTTAAAAATGCTGCAACACAACGTTTCATGGTTGAACAGTTCCTGCCGATTCCTAAAGTTGAAAAGAAAGAAGGCGTTAAAAAAGCTGATTTCATTTTTGAGCCTGCCAAAGATCAACTGATCGCAGAATTGATGCCTAAGATCTTAAATACCCAATTATACAAAGCGGTACTGGATGCTAATGCAAGTGAGCATGGTGCACGTATGACAGCGATGGACAAAGCCAGCGACAATGCCAACGAACTGCTGAAGAGCCTGAAAATATCTTACAACAGGGCACGTCAGGCGGCGATTACGACAGAGCTTACTGAAATCGTGAGCGGTGCGGCAGCTTTACAAGGGTAATTGACAATTGACAATTGAAAGTGGACAATTACAATTATTAAGTGAGAAGAAGTGGCGAATGTATAATGAGGTTGTTAGAATTAAGGTACTTCGTACTTCGTATCTCGTACTTAAAATAACAAGTGTGTAAATCGGCAGAAAGGTGAATGTTGATGAAGAAACTAAAAAAATGTTTACATTCACCCCTTCGCAGGTTTACACATTTTAATTTATAGCTGCGTGTATTTCCAATTTTTTAAATAGCGTATGGAATTATCGGAGATTATACCACATATTGAAGCACTGATTTTTGCCAGTGAAAAGCCATTGACCAGCATGGACATTGTTGAGCTGATCAATAACGCTTTTGGCTTTATGGAAGAGCGCATCATGCTTGACCAGGTGGAAAGCTGCATTGAAGGTATCCGCGAAAAATACAACGCTGAATTTTATCCTTTTGAAGTACGCGAAAGTGGTGGCGGCTGGCAATTTCTTACAAAGAAAGACTTCTATAAAACGGTAGGACAATTAAACGGTGACAAGTTTCTGAAACGCCTTTCAACAGCGGCATTGGAGACACTGGCAATTGTAGCTTACAAACAACCCATCACAAAAGGAGAGATTGAAGCTATCCGTGGTGTGAATAGTGATTACAGTGTTCAGAAACTACTGGAAAAAGAACTGATCGTTATAACCGGCCGTAACGAATTGCTGCCTGGTAAGCCATTGGTTTACTCAACTTCAAAATCCTTCATGGATTATTTTGGTATCAACTCAACGGCTGATCTTCCTAAGATAAATGAAATTCTTGCTGAGCAATTGATCGAGCCAACTTTGGTTCGTGATGGCCAGTTAGGAGAAAATTTGCCAGAGATAGCTGAAGGTGAAAATGAGGAAGCTCCACTCGCTGTTGACAGCAATGGTGATCTGATCGAACATGCAGAAACTAATGAGGAACAAGGAGAGAATGATATAACTGCACAGGTTGAACAAGAAGAGAATCGTGCATCTGTAGACGAAGAATTTGCTGCTGAACTGGATGAAGAAATTCAGGAAGATGAAGCTGATGAAGATGTGACTGGAGATGAAAGTGAAGAAGAAGCCTTCGAAGAATTTGAAGAAGATGATGAATTAGAAGAACAGGGTGAGTTGGACGAAGAGGACGAATTGGATGAGAACAACAACGAATTTGATGAAGAAGATGAATCAGTCGAGGAAGATGAATTAGCAGATGAAGAAGCATTTGAAGGCGTCGATGAAGACGATGATCTTTCGGAAGAAGAAGAGGAGGAAGACGATACTAAGCACAATTCGAAGCAGGATGACGAGCAATCGTCAGAAGCGGACAATGAGCAGGAAGATGATGAAGAAGATCCTGAAACAAAAAAATAAACAATCATCATATTACTGATAAGTCCTCCAATTGCGGGGACTTTCTTTTTATAACCAAACACATTATTCAAATCGTATCTTCGTCAAATGTCTCAACAATTAACATCGGAACAGCTTGTAGAAATTGCTGATCGTTTTGGAACACCGCTATATGTTTATCACGCGGAAAAAATAAAAGAACAATACGAAAAACTTACTGCTGCCTTTGAAGGGTGCAATGCCCGTTTTTTCTATGCCTGTAAAGCACTCACCAACATCAACATACTTAAGTACGTGAAAAGCATTGGCTGCAATGTGGACTGTAGTTCATTGAATGAAGTACTGCTTGCGGTTAGAGCCGGCTTTGAATCTAATAGGATTCTGTATACTTCAAACAATGTTGCATTTTGTGAAATTGAAGGTGCAAAAGAACAAGGCGTTCATATTAATATTGATAGCCTGTCTAACCTGAAAAAGTTTGGAGAGAAATTTAGCGATACTTATCCTGTGGGTATCCGCGTAAGACCAAATATTATGGCTGGCGGTAATCTTAAAATATCTACCGGTCACAGCAAAAGCAAATTCGGTATTCCGCTGGAGAATATTGACAGCGTTCTGCAAATTGTAAAAGACACTAATCTGAGAATAAGAACGCTTCACATTCATACCGGAAGTGAAATAAAAGATGTAGAAGTTTTTGCAAAAGGAATTGAAGTGTTGTTTGATATTGCAAAATTCTTCCCTCACCTGGAAGTGATTGATCTTGGAGGCGGTTTTAAAGTGCCTTACAAGCCAGGCGAAAAAGGTACCGACATCCAGGCGCTGGGTAAAAAAGTCGCTGAAGAGTTTAATCTTTTTGAGAAGCTTTACGGCAAAAAGGTCGAGGTCTGGTTTGAACCGGGGAAATTCATAGTAAGTGAGGCGGGTTATCTTATAACCCAGGTAAACGTGTTGAAGCAATCTGGCGAAACGTTGTTTGCCGGTGTTAATTCAGGACTGAACCATTTGATACGCCCGATGTTTTATGGTTCACATCACGAGATCAAAAATATTTCAAATGCAAGCGGTCCGGAAAAGGAATATACCGTTGTTGGCAATATATGTGAGACAGATACTTTTGCAGAAGATAGAATGCTGAACGAAGTAAGTGAAGGTGATTATCTGGCTTTTTATAATGCAGGCGCTTATGGCATAGAAATGGCCTCGCACTATAATTCCCGTTTCAAGCCACAGGAAATACTTGTGATAGATGGCGAAGCAAAGCTGATAAGGAAGAAAGACGTGTTGGAAGATTTGTTGATGAACCAGGTGGAGGTGTTGTAGGGTGAATGGTCAATGGTGAATAGTGAAATGTGCGTCACCTTGATCACTCCGACAGGCTCCTTGCTTTTTAAAAGAATGTTTTTCGTGAATAGTCAAGAGTAGATAGTGAAATGTGCATCATCCCGGTTACTCCGGTAGGTATCTTGTTTTAGGATTATGTTTTATGAGAATAGTCAACAGTGAGTAATAAAATATAAAAGATGCTGACAAGTTAAGCAAGCTTGATTTTTATTTTAAGGACTGCATTTTTGACCATTGACCATTCACTATTGACTATACGACATTTTAAATGTTAGCATTAACTTATGATCGAGATTCGTAACATAAAGAAATCTTTTGGCGACAAAACCATTTTGTACGACATCAGCGCTACCATGCAGGCCGGTAAATGCAACCTCATTATCGGTGCCAGCGGTAGCGGGAAAACGGTGCTTACAAAATGTATGGTTGGCCTGTTTACGCCTGATTCCGGTGATATTTTATATAATGGCGAAAGCATGCTGCAGATGCCGGAAGAGGAGCGGAAGCAACTGCGTCAGAAGATCGGCATGCTGTTCCAGGGTTCTGCACTTTTTGACTCAATGACCGTTGAACAAAATGTGATGTTCCCGTTGGACATGTTTTCTGGTTTAAGCTATAGGGAGAAGAAGAAGAAGGTGAATGAAGTGCTCGACAGGGTTAACCTGAAAGAAGCAAATAAAAAATACCCGGCAGAAATATCCGGAGGCATGAAAAAGCGTGTAGGTATTGCCAGGGCAATTGTGTTGAATCCAAAATACCTTTTCTGCGACGAGCCCAACTCCGGTCTTGACCCTCAGACTTCGTTGCTGATAGATAAGTTGATCAAGGAAATCACGACCGAATACAAAATCACCACCATCGTAGTAACACACGACATGAACAGCGTAATGGAAATAGGCGATTATATCCTGTTCATGCACAAGGGCTACAAACAATGGGAGGGAAGCAATAAAGAGATCATTTACAGCAAAGATGAAAAACTAAATGAGTTCATTTTTGCATCAGAGTTTCTTCAGGATGCCAAACAGATGCGCATGCTTGAGGACAGTGAGAAGAAGAAATAGTTAGATTTTCGATTTGAAATCTAAGATTTGAAAATGGATCGAAGCGAGGGAAATATTCTGGAAAAGCAGGTTGATTTTTCTTAATGTGATCGGGGGCGGCCAAATAATCTCAAATTTTAAATTTCAAATTTCAAATTCCCAGATTTTCGAATGGGAAATTTCTCTTTTCCGGCCGTAAACCCTTACCTTTGCGGCCAAAATAGCAAGTTGGTGTTTGTGTTGTGTGTTAATAGCAGATAATCAACGCAGTAAATTCAAAACCTTTCAATAATATATGGCTAACAAAGGTAAGATCAAACAGATCATCGGTGCCGTGGTTGACGTTCACTTCCCTAACGATCAGCAACTGCCTGAAATTTATAATGCGCTGGAGCTTACAAAGGCGAATGGCGAAAAGCTGGTTCTTGAAGTTCAGCAGCATTTAGGTGAAGACAGTGTACGTACCATCGCGATGGATGGAACTGAAGGTCTTGTTCGCGGCCTGGAGGTTATTGATACCGGTAAGGCGATCACAATGCCTACTGGTGAAGCGATTAACGGGCGCCTTTTCAATGTAACCGGAGACCCTATTGATGGTTTACCTGCTGTAAGCAAAGCTGGTGGTCGTCCTATCCACGCTCTTCCTCCAAAATTTGAAGACCTGAGCACTGCTACCGAAGTATTGTTCACTGGTATTAAAGTTATTGACCTTATCGAGCCTTACGCAAAAGGTGGTAAGATCGGTTTGTTTGGTGGTGCGGGTGTAGGTAAAACCGTATTGATCCAGGAACTGATCAACAACATCGCTAAAGGATATGGTGGTTTGTCTGTATTCGCCGGTGTGGGTGAGCGTACACGTGAAGGTAATGACCTGTTGCGTGAAATGATCGAAGCCGGTATCATGAAATACGGTGATAAATTCAAACACAGCATGGAAGAAGGCGGATGGGATCTGAGCAGTGTGAATGTTGAAGAGTTGAAAGATTCTAAAGCAACTTTCGTATTCGGACAGATGAACGAACCTCCGGGAGCTCGTGCACGTGTGGCATTGAGTGGTCTTACCATCGCTGAATATTTCCGTGATGGCGACGGTACCGGAAAAGGTAAAGACATCCTGTTCTTCGTAGATAATATCTTCCGTTTCACCCAGGCTGGTTCTGAGGTATCTGCACTGTTAGGCCGTATGCCTTCTGCGGTAGGTTACCAACCAACACTTGCAACTGAAATGGGTATCATGCAGGAAAGGATCACTTCTACAAAGAATGGTTCTATCACGTCTGTACAGGCGGTTTACGTGCCAGCGGATGACTTGACTGACCCTGCTCCGGCTACAACCTTTGCCCACCTTGATGCCACTACGGTATTAAGCCGTAAGATTGCGGATTTGGGTATCTATCCTGCGGTTGACCCGTTGGATTCTACTTCCCGTATCCTTACTCCGGCTATTGTAGGTGAAAATCACTATAGAACTGCTGACCGCGTTAAATTGATCCTTCAGCGTTACAAAGAGTTGCAGGATATCATCGCGATCCTCGGTATGGATGAATTGAGCGAAGAAGATAAATTAACTGTGGCCCGCGCCCGTAAAGTACAGCGTTTCTTGTCTCAGCCTTTCCACGTTGCTGAACAGTTCACTGGTCTGAAAGGTGTATTTGTAAGCATTGAAGATACTATCCGTGGCTTTAACGCTATCATGGATGGTGAAGTAGATGAATATCCGGAAGCTGCATTCAACCTGGTTGGTACATTGGAAGATGCTATCGAAAAAGGTAAGAAACTGTTGGCTCAGGCACAGGGATAAAAAATTATAATTTGAGATTTGATATTTGGAATTTTATAAGGGCAGCATGCTCAGTGATTTCGAATTTCAAGTCTCAAATCTCAAATCTGAAATTCAAATAGATGACTCTAGAGATATTAACACCGGAAAAAAAATTGTTTAGCGGAGAAGTATATGGTGTACAGCTTCCGGGTATAGATGGCTTATTTGAAGTACTGGAGAAGCACGCATCACTCGTTAGTGCTTTGGGTAAAGGCACTTTGAAGGTGCTGAAAACCAAAAACGAATTCAGTGAATTCTACATTCAAAGTGGCTTTGTAGAAGTACTGCATAATAAAGCCAGCGTACTTGTAGAAGGAGCTGTTGCAAAAGATTAAGAACTTCCGGTTTAAATGTTATAAGAAGAGCGATCGTTTTAAAAAAGCGATCGCTCTTATTTTGCCCGCAACCCACCTTAAAATTTACGCGGCCATGGGTTTGTGTTGATAGTAGTTGTAATATTGCTGCTATTCCAATATTTTTTGAAAAATGAAAGATGTAACCTGAAGGTAGTTTTAAAAGCTGTGGCTAACGGCTTCTGAAAGCTAAACAACTTTAATATCATACTCTTACTACCATCATCCCCTTATGACATACATATCCCGGCTGCTTTTTCGCATTGTACCCTTGTTCTTTCTGTTATTATTTGCAGATATATCCATCGCGCAGAAGGCTGATTTTACCGCAGATAATTCTTCGGGCTGCTCACCACTCACTGTTAAGTTTACCAATAAGTCAACGGGCGTTTCTCCCTCCGCCACTTACAAATGGGATCTTGGTGTAAACGGTAATACATCGACACTCAAGGATGCAGGAGCTACTTATAAGACGGAACAGACTTATACTATAAAGCTTACGGTGACAGACAATGGTAAAAGTGATAGCAAAGAAATGACCATTACGGTGTATAAAAAGCCTGTGGTCAGCTTTAAGGCTGACGTTATAAAAGGATGCTCTCCATTAGTGGTAAATTTTACGAGTACTTCGTCGGCCGGCGATGGAACCATCAGCAATTATTTCTGGGATTTTGGCGATGGCGCAACTGACAAAGGTGACAGCTATTCTCAAATACAACATACTTATTCCGTAGCTCAGACGGCATTGCCTGCATTAACGGTAGTAAATAGCAATGGTTGTATCGCATCCAGTGATCCTTCATCCGTAAAAATCAACGTATTGCCGGCCATTATCGCATCATTTACGCCGGTAACGACTACGTTATGTAAAGAGTCTGATGCACTCGCTGTTAGCAACACCAGCACGGGGCCAGGCACGTTATCTTACGAATGGGATTTTGGCGACAGTAAAACGGATGTGGCAAAAACTCCATCTCACGTATTCGGAAAAAAAGGAGTTTATAATATAAGCCTGAAAGTAAAGAGCAGTGAAGGATGCACACCCGCGGTAGCAGCACCGGTAACAATTAATGTGGCCAATTTTACGACTGATTTTGAAGTGCCGGCACAATTGTGCACAAATAACAATCTTTCATTTAATGACTTAAGTATGCCTTCTGAAAATAATACCCAGTGGCTGCTGGACGGAAGCCAGGCCGGATTTTACAGTCCGTTTACTGCAACATTTTCAACAGGAGGGACACATACATTAAGCCTTTCTAAAAAATACGGCACCTGTACCGATACTAAAACCAAAAGCTTTGTAGTAAAAGAAGGTCCTGTGCCGACCCCTTTTACGCTGGATAATAACAAGATTTGCGAAGTTCCTGTTACACTTAATTTCAAGGACAATACAAAAGGCGCAGTAAAATGGGAATGGGATTTTGATAACTATTATTACGGCTTTAATCCGACTGCTTTCACCCAATCATCCTCATTCACATTTTCAAGCGAAAAAACATACAATGTAGCTTTGAAGATTACCAATGCAGACGGCTGCAGCAATACTGTTTATCAGAGTATCGTAGTAACCAAACCGCAGGTTTCGATTTCTCCGAGTATCTATCCGGCTAACACCTGTGAAAAAACGGATGTCCAGTTTTATAGTCAAACGAATACCCCTGTCAAAGAATATTTGTGGGATTTTGGTGATGGCGAAAAATCCGTCGCGGCAACACCGTCACACAGCTTTGCAAAAGCCGGAAGCTATACGGTAACACTAAGTTATGTCACAGAGAATGGATGTACAGGTTCTGCATCTTATCCCGTTACTGTGTATGCGAAACCCGTATTTGATTTCTCAGTTTTGTCTCAAACGGTGTGCGGAAGCGAACCCATCCTGTTTAATATAACAGGAATTGACATGTCTACTGTTTCTTATATCACAGCGGATTATGGAAACGGCTATGGAGAAGTTAATGTGAATAACTCAACCCCTGGTGTCCAATATTCCGATGCCGGAACGCATACGGTAACATTAACGCTGGTAAATCCTGGTTGTAGAAGCTCTCTCACAAAGCCAGGTTACATAAAAGTATTACCGCCCTTTCCTCGCGTAGAACAAGCTATTAATACATGTGATGGAGACCGGAGCACGGTAACCTTTACGGAGTCTTCAGTGGGTGCTTTGTCATGGAGCTGGGACTTCGGTGATGGTACTGCACCATACTCTTATACTTCAAAACAAGCCGAAATAAAGCATGCTTACGCTAAATCAGGTACGTACAAGGCCGCACTAACTACTACGAATGGCACTTGTACAATGACTGATACGACGATTGTTTATGTATTAAAAAAACAAAAACCAACATTGACGCTTGACCGGTCTTCTTTTTGTGCCAACGATACTGTTTCTATAAATGTTGATGGATTGGAAGATAACCCTCATGCAGTTAACGCTAATAACTATAACGAATACGCTTTTCAAAAAATTGAATACAGCGATGGTACAATGTTCTCCGGAGCTGTTAGTTACAAGGATTATTATTCTTATTTCCCGATCCGTTTGCTGGCGTCAAGGTTTGATTCGGACAAATCCGGATTCAGGGTCATTACTTCATCTTATTACTTTGGATGTGAGGACACAACGGATTTCGCCGCCGTAAAAATCAGTGGTCCTACTGCCGGCTTCAGTGTTGCACAAAATAACGTTTGTTTTAAGAACGAAGTGCAGTTTAATGATCTGTCGAAAATTAAGAACAACATTACCATCAGTAAATGGGAGTGGACCTTCGGAGACGGTGAGCAGATCACAACATTCAAAGCTGGCGCGGTTAAGCATAAGTATAATAATCCCGGGTATTATTCACCTTATCTTAAAATAACGGATAAGAATGGTTGCACGAGTGAAGGATATTTAAATGAGTCTGTAAATGTGGTTGGTCCCAAAGCCAATTTTAGCATTTCTCAAAATCCTGTTTCTCCGGACACGTACGTCTACTTTAATAATTATAGTTTGGGGGATTATTACAATGCGAATTATACATGGCACTACGGAGACGGAACTTCTTCAAATGATTATAACGGTTATCATACTTATAGCAAGCCGGGAGCAGACACTGTTGTGTTAATTGCATCCAACGCGCTATACAATTGCGCGGACACCGCAAAATCGGTTGTCTTTGTAAAGAACATAAATCTTTCTTTTACCTACACTACCACCAATATCAACAATAGCGGTTGTCCACCTGTGTTGGCAAGCTTTTCCAATACTTCGGCAAACACACCTAAAGTGTCATGGGATTTTGGAGATGGCAGTACGGCCGATAACCTGAATTTTGCGAGCCACACATACCAGAAACCGGGCAAGTATAAGGTAACCATTTATGGATATTATGATTATGGGCTTGTTGATTCAAGCTTTGATTATATTACCATTAACGGTCCTTATGCTACGTTATCCGCTGATAAATTATATGGTTGTCGTGCAGAAGAAATAACACTAAGTGCGCAAGCGGAAAATACTACGCAGTTTACCTGGGATTTTGGTGACGGCACATTGCAGGATGCTCAGGAAACTTCTGCAAAACACAAGTATTTGTCACCGGGAGTGTACACACCAGCATTGATTGTAAAAAATAATGAAGGTTGTTCATTTTCTTATTTCCTGGATCAGAAGATAGTGATCGATACCTTGCATATTGCTATTGAAACAAAGCCTCCTGTTATTTGTGTGAATGGCATTGCCTCCTTCCAGCCTGAAATATATAGTATTGCTAAAAATGAAATGCAACAGGAATTGCAATACAGTTGGCAGTTTGGAACACAATCGGCTGCTGATAATTCAACGCTTGAATCGCCTTACTTTCAGTATAACGATGTTGGTGACTATATTGTAACTGTAAAAGCAGTTTCTCCTTTTGGATGTGAGGCTGAGAATACCAAAATTGTTTCCGTTAAATCCCGTGTGCACGGTACAATAGCCGGTCCGTCAGATTTGTGTAAAGGAGAATATGGAACATTTACTTCGGATATTCCTGGTATGGACAAAGTAACCTGGGAATGGGATTTTGATAACAGTTCTCATTCAGCTTTGCAAAACCCGGATAAGCAATTATTTAATGAACCTCGTGCATATAATGTTTTGCTTGTGGTAAATAATGAAGGTTGCCTGGATACCACGTCCGCATTATTAGATGTGCATGCAAATCCTGTGGTGAATCTTCTGCCGGCTCAGCCTGCTATTTGTTTAGGAGGAAGCATTCAGCTAAATGCGCATGATGGAATAATCTATAACTGGCATGCTGCGGCGGGATTGACAGATGTTTTAAACGCATCGCCGGTTGTTACTCCAACAACAAATACACAATACACGGTTGATGTTACAAATAATTTTGGATGTACCTCCACTGATTCCATCACGGTGAAAGTAGTTCAGCCGTTTAAGATAACTACAATGCCTGAAGTACATGTATGCAACGGAGATAGTATTCAACTACATGTTACAGGTGCCAACAATTATACCTGGACTGGAACAGGACTTAGTTCTTTTACAAGTGCAGATCCGATCGTAAAAACAGATCAATCAGGCGTCTATACTGTAACTGGTCACGATGAAATGAATTGCCTTGAAGATAAGGCGGATGTTCAGCTTAAAGTAGAACCGCTGCCAACGGTAACAACTATTCCTGATTTATCACTCGTTGCGGGTTCATCTGTTGTGTTGCAGACAAGTACAAGCAATGATGTAGTTAAATGGCAATGGCAGCCTTCGCAATATCTTTCTTGCAATAATTGTTCTGCGCCAGCAGCATCACCCAATCTTGCGAGTTCCTATGTAGTTACTGTATCCACACAATACGGCTGTTCTGCGAAAGATACGGTAAACATCAAAGTTATTTGTAACGAAGGGCTGGTGCTTTTTCCTACCAGCTTTACACCTAATAACGACAATCTTAACGATCGCTTTAATGTGCGCGGTAAGGGCATTAAGCTTATTAAGCACCTGGTGATTTACGAGCGCTGGGGCACTGTGGTGTTTGAAAGGAACAACTTTACCCTGGATGATAAATTTGGCGGTTGGGATGGAACACGTAATAATCTGCCATTACCTACAGGTACTTATGTGTATGCTGCTGAAATTGTATGCGCTACGGGGGAAATTTTTACTTATAGGGGAACGGTGGTGTTGATAAGATAGGATGTGATAGTCGAGAGCGAAAAGTAAAAATGCAAAAATAAAAAATCAAAACCCGGAGAATTCTAACGTGACTTTTAACGGAAATGATTCTATTTAAATTGTTTATAGCCGGCACTTTTGCCTGAGTTTAACAACTCTTATAAAGTATTTATAAAACTGATTGCTACAACAAACGCGCAGGCATATTTTTCGTTCTTATGCATGTTGATTCTCGTTAACGCGAAATATTAAGAACATGAGAAAAATAATGTCACTGTTCTCTGCTGTAGTTCTCGCAGCTCTGTTTATTACCGGTTGCACCAAAGAGCCATTAAACAATCTTACAAATGAGGAGTCGCGGATTTATATAACCAATCGTGACTCCGCCGTAAACTTTAACAGCTATACTACATTCAGTATCTCAGATTCTGTCGGAGTTATCGATAACGGCGATGCTTATAAAAGTCTCAACGCTGTTGATCAGGCCTATCTTAATGCCGTGACGAAATACATGAAGCAGGCAGGCTATACATTGGTAGAGAAAGGTCAGAAGCCCGACCTGGGCATTAACGTCTCAAGAATTTATCAAACCAGCACGGGAGTTATGAGCTACCCCGATTACTGGAGTTATTATGGCGGATACTGGGACCCTTATTATTGGGGATACGGCGGCTTTGGTTATGGTATGCCGTTCTATGCATATTCCGTTTATTCCATTACTGAAGGTGCTTTGTCCATCGATCTGCTTGACCTGAAAAATGTAGCGACCAACAAAGATAAAATTCAACTGATCTGGAATGGGTTAATAAGAGGCTCCGGGATTTTTAATGAAGCCACTGCCGATAGCCAGGTGAAAGCATTATTTGACCAGTCAGCTTATTTACATAAATAGTCAAAATCTGTATCATGAAAAGTGTGTTGAAAACATCAATTATATATTTGCCGCTACTGTTTATTTTTTCTTTTGCCCGTGCACAACAGGGAGAGGTTAAACTGGAGCTGAATTATAATTACAGCCTTCCGCTTGGAGGCTTTAAAAATAATGTTATCAGCAACGGCTCTGCACGTGGTTTTGCAGGTGGACTCAAGTACGTACTGAATGATAAGATTGATTTAGGTATTTATACAGGATTCCAGGACTATTATCAGAAATACCCGCGCACAGTATATCATAGCGATGGTCAGGATATATCAGCGGTCCTGAGTAATTCTATACAAACTGTGCCATTACTTGGTAAGGTGATGTTTAATCCAATGGGAGATAAGAAGGCGATGATACAACCTTATGTGTCTTTTGCAGCTGGTATCAATATGATCTTCTTTAGTCAGTATCTTGGCGAATTCGGCAGCGCACAAAACTCGGTTAGTTTTATGGCGCAGGCCGGAGCCGGTGTTCAAATTCCCTTTAGCAAGTGGAGCCGGTCAGGGTTTCAGTTGGGCGTTAATTACAACTATGTGCCGTATTCAAAGAATGGGTACGATAACCTGAATTCATTGGGCATTCATGCGGGCGTGCATTTTCCGATGCGATGATTTTTCAATTGACAATTCAATGTCGCTGAGTTAAGAGTTTGTAGTATTTAACACGCATAAAGTATCACGATCAGATCAATATTCAAGAGACCTCTCCTGTCGTCGAGGTGACGATGCGGTTCAAGACTGGAACATTATCATGTACTTGTTACCAGTGCTGTTGTGATTACTTTTTCTGATAAGCCCGGATCGTCATGTCGACGATAGGAGACATCTCCCAAAGTTGACGATGCCGGCTTAACTAAACGACATTGAATTGACAATGGAAAAGGGATAATTGAAAATGGATTGAGTCAAATTGATAATTGAAAAGGGAGAATTGAAAATGTTTTGATTTGTGAGATAATTATTTAAAGCTGGTATAGAAGAGATTCGTACCCGGAAAGCTTTCATAAAATCCCGAAGGGATGAAATTATTATAGAAAAAAAATTGTCCAGTCTATAAAACCGCGAAGGGGTGACATTTTCGGATGTCACCCCTTCGGGTTTTATAATTCCATCATTTGAATGCTATAATAATTCCATCTCTTCGGGATTTCACCTGATAAAATGTTTGTGGCGCCTGGTTAGTTTGATTGGAACAGCGAATTGGAAATACGGAATGGAAGAAGTATAGTTTACTGTGGGCTAAAAGCAGAAGGGCCATTCCGATGGCCCTTTTGCAACTAAAATGTATTTGCAATAATTTAATTATGCGAATTACAACAGCAACGCTGCAATCAGGTAATCCGCAAACAAGATCAAAATACAGCTCACAACCACTGCGGTTGTACTTGACCGTCCAATCTCTAACGAACCTCCTTTTACATGGAAGCCGTAATAAGCAGAAATACTACTGATGATAAAAGCAAATGCGTATGCCTTATACAGACCTACTGTGATGTTATATGTATTCAGGTTTTGGCGAAGGCCCATATCATATATATCATTAGCGAGAATACCTGTCATTGATCCTGCAACACGACCGCCCCAAATGGAGAGTACTGCGGAGATAATAATAAGGGCTGGAATCACCAGTAGTGAACCCAGTATTTTGGGCGCGATTAAGTAGCTACGGGAATTAATGCCCATTATTTCCAACGCATCAATCTGTTCACTGATACGCATATTACCCAGCTCACTGGCTATTTTACTGCCAATTACACCGGCAAGTACAATGCTCACAACCGTGGGGGACAACTCAAGAATAACGCTGTCTCTTACGATTTGTGCAATGGTCGCTTTGGGTACTAACGGGCTTACCAGCTGATAAGCTGTTTGTACTGTGGTTACCGCACCAAGGAACAAAGAAATGATCACAACAATTGGTAACGCGCCTACACCAATTTCTGAGCATTGATGCATGAACTCTTTCCAATACATTTTGCTATTCTCCGGCCTCGTAAACATGCTTCTCAGCATTAAAAGATATCTCCCTAAATGGCTCAGAAATCTTCCAATCATATCGGCTTGTTATTTTTTGTTTTTCTTTAAACGTTTCCACCAGGGTGTATCCTGAATGGCTTTTTTGGTGTCAATATTACACCTCATCTGCGCATCCGTAACAGCAATAATAGCCATATTTACGATACTCCGCACTGAACTGCCTAACTGTAATATGTGTACCGGCTTCTTCAAACCAAGCAATACCGGCCCGATGGCATCTGCACCTCCAACGTCTTCCAATAAATTGTACGCAACGTTTCCGGCTGCAAGATTAGGAAAGATTAATGTATTTACATCTTCATTCACCAGGCTGCTGAATGGATAATTATCTTTCATTACCTTATGATCGAATGCGAGCCATGCCTGCATTTCTCCGTCAACGATCAGCGATGGATCACGTTCCTTAACAATACGCGTTGCTTCTGCTACCAGTTTTGCTTCAGGAGAATCACTGCTGCCGAAGTTACTATAACTGAGCATGGCAATACGGGGAACGAGATTAAAGTTTCTGACTTCCTGCGCCGTCATCAATGTAATTTCAGCCAGCTCTTCTGCAGTAGGATTGAAATTAACCGTTGTATCGGCTAAGAAAAGAGGCCCTTTTTTTGTCAGCATCAAATACATGCCCGCTATCTTTTTTACGCCGTCTGCTGTACCAATACATTGCAATGCAGGTCTTATCGTTTCCGCATAGTTCTTGGTAAGACCAGAGATCATTGCGTCCGCCTCACCAGTTTCAACCATCATACAACCAAAATGGTTGCGCTCACGCATACGCTTCTTGCTTTCGTAATAATTGAGGCCCTTGCGCTGGCGCTTTTTGAAGAACAGTTCGCTAAAGTGTGCGAGTTTGTGTTCCATTTCTTCGCTCTGCGGATCTATGATAGGGAAGTCAGAAAGATCTATATGGTTTTCAACTGCAATTTGGCGGATCTTGTCTGCCTTACCCAATAAGATAGGATAGCCAATACCGTCTTCATATATGATACTTGCTGCCTTTAAGATCTTCAGGTTATCAGCTTCTGCAAACACCACTCGTTTCGGATCTTTTTTGGCCTTATTGCCAAGCACGCGCATGATCTGGTTATCCAGGCCAAGACGCTTGTTCAGTTCAAGTTTATAAGTATCCCAGTCTTCAATCAGTTTTTGCGCTACACCTGTTTCTATGGCAGCTTTTGCCACAGCGGGAGCCACCGTTTCAAGTAATCGCGGATCAAGAGGCTTCGGAATAATATATTCCGGACCGAACACCATGTTCCTTTGATTGTAAGCCATGTTCACAATATCCGGCACCGGTTTTTTTGCCAGTTCTGCCAGGGCATGAACTGCAGCGAGTTTCATCTGTTCATTGATTCGTCTTGCTCTTACATCCAAGGCTCCGCGGAATATATAAGGAAATCCCAGTACGTTATTTACCTGGTTAGGATAATCTGAACGTCCTGTAGCCATAATGATATCACTGCGTGAAGCAACCGCGTCCTCATAACTTATCTCAGGATCGGGGTTGGCCATGGCGAAAACGATCGGATTTTTGGCCATGCCTTTAATCATATCCTGACTCACCACGTTGCCAACACTCAAACCCAGGAATACATCGGCTCCTTTCATTGCGTCAGCAAGTGTAAGATTACTATCATTCACTGCGAACTTTTGCTTTGTTTCATCAAGATCGGTCCTTCCTTTGTGCAGTACACCATCTTTGTCAAACAATGTAAAATTCTCGTAACGTGCGCCCAATGCCACATATAACTGTGCGCAGGCCATGGCTGCGGCACCTGCGCCGTTTACAACCAGTTTTACCTTATCTATCTTCTTTTTTTGAAGTTCAAGTGCATTTAATAATGCTGAGCCGCTGATGATCGCAGTACCATGCTGATCATCGTGCATAACAGGTATATTCAGCTGTTCACGTAAAGTTTGTTCTATATAAAAACACTCTGGAGCTTTAATGTCTTCAAGATTAATGCCTCCGAATGTTGGTTCAAGCGCTTTGATGATCTCCACCATTTTCTTAGGATCTTTTTCATTGATCTCTATGTCGAAAACATCAATATCTGCGAATATTTTAAACAGTACGCCCTTTCCTTCCATCACAGGTTTGCTGGCCTCGGCTCCAATATCTCCCAGCCCCAGCACGGCGGTGCCATTACTGATTACTGCAACAAGATTGCCTTTGGCTGTGTATTTATATACGTCTTCGGTATTTTGGTGAATTTCTTTACAGGGTTCCGCAACTCCCGGGCTATACGCTAACGAGAGGTCCCTTTGTGTTTTTGCTTCTTTGGTAGGTATTACTTCTATTTTGCCGGGCTTACCGGATGCATGATATTCAAGTGCTTCTGCTTTAATAAGCTTCTTAACCATACAGGATTTTTATATTAAAAAGAGGAAGTCCTGCGCTCACTTTGCCCGCTCCTAATGGTCGCCAATAAGTGTTTTTCACATTCTTCCGGGGGTGCAAAGTACAACTTAATCAACAAAGAAAACTAACAGATGTTCGAAGCGGCTGTTCCCGGTAGTTATTGGTCTATACAACCTGTTTCAGTTTCATAAATACGTCAGTTCCTTCACCTTCGGTACTTTCAATCCATAACGGTGTTTCCATATAATCCATCATTTCTTTTGTGATCAGCAGCCCGAGGCCGGCGCCCTTTTCTTTTTGTGTGCCGCGGGTAGATTTTATCTGTCCGGTAAATATTGTAGCTAACCGCTGCTCAGAGATGCCGGCACCGCTGTCCTGCACCTTAAGTGTGACATAACCTTCGCAGTTATTTGTAGTAAAAAGCCTTATCTCCTGGTTTTCGAAGGAAAATTTAATAGCGTTGCTGATCGTATTACGCAATGCCAGGCGAAGAATGTTTTCATCTGCATAGATAAATGTGTCAGCCGGAATAAGGTTGGATACGGTAAGATTCTTTTTGGATGCCAGCGTGTTAAATAGTGCAATATTTTCATTTACAATCTGCTGCAGGTCAATTTTTTTGCGGTAAAGAACGATACCTTCCATCTGGCTCTTGGCCCAGTTGAGCATATTTTGCAATAGCTCGTTATTGTATGTCAGATCATTTTCCAAATGGTTGGTCATTAACTTAAAATCGCTTTCCGAAACATCACTGGTTTTCAGGGTTTTGATTAAATGCAACGTATTGGCGAGGGGATCGCGGAGATCGTGAGCAAGGATAGAGAAAAGCTGGTTTTTAATATGGTTGGATTCGGCCAGTTGCTTATTGATTTCTTCCTTGTGGATGGTATTTATTTCCAGCCGCCTCAACAGCTTTTTCTTTTGCAGGTATAACAGGTACATCAAACCCAGTGCGAAAAATAAAAGCACGCCGGTTACAATAAAAATTACAAGTGCATTTTTATTGCGGTTATTCTGCGCCTGTAAAAGTGCGTTCTCTTTTTCTTTTTTGTCAACCTCGTATTCTATCAGCAACTGCCTGGCATACCGGTCTCTTTTATTGCGGTTTACTTTTTCTGCCAGTTGGCTGTATTCAGAAAGATAGCTGAATGCCTGCTGCGGAACATTCGTTACGGAATCCACGCGGGCAAGCTGTAACAATGCTTCCAGTTGCTTTTCGTCTTCGTGATGTTGTTTGAACCATCCATTCGCTTCGATAAGCAATTTTTTAGCATTCACATAATCTTCTGTCTGGAAGTAAACATTCGCAAGGCCGAGGTAAGAATTGTATTTGCTGGCCTCCATTTGATTGGCTGTGTAAATATCAAGCGCTTGTGTATAATACGATTTGGCTGCAGCTGTTTGTTTTTGAAGGGCAAAGATTGATGCATATGCTTCGTAAGCTTCAGCTATTTGCAGTGGCTCATCAAGCTGCTTGAAAATAAACACCGCCGAGTCAAGCAACATAATTCCTTCGGTAAACCTGTTTGAGACAGTGCACAACCGTGCAAGGTCCAGATAACAGGTAGCGACGCGGTCTTCATTTTTTGTTTCGCGGAATAAAGGAAGCGCCATCTTTATTTGCTTCTCCGCATCCTCATTATTGTGCATTGCGGAGTATACGGAGGACATGCCGTGATAGGCATACGCTTTTTGATCAGGCATTTGTGTGGCAGACGCTATTTCCATTGCCTTGCGGTTATAGTAAAACGCGCGATCCCAACTGGCACTTACCTCAAAAAGATAGGCTATGCCGACATATGCATTAAATAAACTTGTCTGATAACCGTGTTTGTTTGCAATCTCTATTGAGCGGAGATACATGTGTAATGCCGAGTCATAAGCATACTTCCATACATAATTACTCGCCTGTTGATTGTATGCGTCACACAGCAACTTTTTGTTGTGAAACGCATTGGCTATATCAATGGCTCTTAAAGCGTAAAAGCTTGCCGAATCCAGGTTATATGCCTGGTACAGGAACGAAGCATCTATAAGCATCCCCGCTTTAAGAGAATCATCAGTCGTGTGGTTGCTGATATTTTTCAGCGTCTCAATTATTTCATTCTTCTGCCCAAGCCCTCTGCCACAAATAAGTGAAAGCACCAGTAAAAAACATCCGGTTAAAGTTTTCATTACATGGTTGTTTGTTTCTTCTACAGGCATTTACATGCATGAGTACAGAATTTGGGCGGCACGTTATGATGTTACGTTAGCCGCAAGCATCGCCATAATACCAATTCCTGTTTCTATGGCTGCTTCATCAATATTGAATTTTGGTGTGTGCACGTTATGAACAATTCCTTTCTCTTCGTTTCTAACTCCCAGCCTGAAAAAGCAGCCTGGAATAGCTTGCGTATAGTATCCGAAGTCTTCTGCGCCCATGCGTAGTTCAGTTTCTGATACATGCTCTTTACCCATATAATCTTCAGCAATCCGCCACGCGCGTTCGGTAAGCTTGGGGTCATTATCAACAGTAGGATAACCCACATCAATATGCAAATCGACCTCCGCACCCATTGCTTCTACCAGTCCAATCGTTTGTTTGCGGATAAGTTCATGAGCCTTGAAGCGCCATGTTTCATCCATCGCGCGGAATGTGCCCATAAGTTTCACTTCACTGGGAATTACATTTGTGGTATAACCGCCCTGGAAGGAGCAAATGGATAAAACCGACGGCGAAGTAGGATTATTATTTCTGCTGATAATTTGTTGCAGGCTAACAATAAGATGTGATGCGATCAGAATGGTGTCTGCTGTAAGATGTGGTGCCGCAGCATGCCCCCCTTTGCTCTTAATAGTAATATAGATTTCATCTGCACTAGCCATAACACGGCCGGTTCTAAAACTAAGTTTTCCTACTTCGAGTCCCGGGTTTACATGTAGTGCAATGATGCCTTGAGGCGCTGGATCTTCCAGCACGCCTTCTTTTATTAGCAGGCTGGCACCTCCGGGATTCCTTTCCTCTCCCGGCTGAAAAATAAGTTTGATCGTGCCTTCCCATTCATTGCTCAGTTCTTTCAGAATTTTTGCTGCTCCCAACAGGCAGGTCGTATGTACATCATGACCACATGCATGCATAACGCCGGGATTGGTCGATACATATGGCACGTCATTTTCCTCCCTGATCGGAAGTGCATCCATATCTGCACGCAATGCAATAACACGCGATGAGGGATTTTTTCCTTCCAGAACAGCAACTACGCCCGTTTGAGCAAGAACTTTAAAGTCAATGCCCCATTCAGTAAGGTTCTTCTGAACAAATGCTGAAGTTTCAAATTCCTTGTAACTTAACTCGGGATGAGCATGCAGGTGGTGACGGATTTCTTTAAAAGCGGGAGCGTACTCTTGAGACAGCCTTTTAATCTTTTCTTTTAACATAAGCAACATGCAACTCACCTGTTGGTGGCAGGAAAGTTTATTCTATTGATGAAAGTTCTATAGCATCTTCAATAACGTAAATACCCTGCGGATATATCAGGCTTAATTCCTTCTTATATCGCTCGGCATCACTTCTTTCTGTAAAGTTTCCAAACCTTACTTTAAAATAAGGAGACTGGAAAAACATATAAGTTTTTTGATCAGGATATTGGCGCAGCAAATCAGCCTTCATTTTAAAAGCATCTTCCCTGCTTCGGGTATTTAACACCTGCAGGCGGTATCCTTTATACAACCCTGCGCTGGTCATTTTAGATGTAAATTTATTAATTGAGACCTGCCTTGCAGAAAGAATGTCAAGGCGGGGATCTTTCTTGATTACAATTGAATCAGCTGCGCTAACAGTAAAACATACAAACAACAGAAAACATATAAATACAGCAGATTTCATATATTAATTGCTTTTATGAGTGACATTAGCGGCGAACAAATTTACAATTCTAATCTTCAAAAAGTATTAACCAAAAGCCAAAAGGGAAACTAAAAATTCAGACCAGGATCGAAAGTCAAAATTCAAAAGTAAAATTCAAAAAACAGCGCGCACTAGAACATTTACCAATGGCCCGTCAGCGTAACGAAAAAAAACGAGAATAATTGCAGCTCGGTATTGAAGCAAATTTATTCCAATTGTCGATTTGAAGATTGTAGTGCTTTTGATAGCAGGTCCGGTTCTCCAGATTTTTTTACTTTCTACTTTTGAATTTTTATTTTTTAATACCCGCCCGCGCCCGCACTTTCTCCCTGGGCTATGGCCACGCTTGCACTACAGCCCAACCTTGTTGCTCCGGCGTCTATCAATTCTTTGGCAAAGGCATAATCCCGGATTCCGCCGGATGCTTTTATTTGTATATGTTCGGGCAGATGGGCGCGCATTAATTTTACAGCTTCCACCGTTGCTCCCTTTTCCGCATAGCCTGTAGATGTTTTTAAATAATCAATTCCTGCAGCTCCGTAGAGTTCGCAACATTTAATAATTTCCTCATCTGTTAACACGCCGCTTTCAATAATAATTTTCACCGTTTTCTGTTTGCTTTTGATAACGGGCATTATGTGGTTTATTTCGTTGGCGAGATAAGTCCAGTCATTGTTTTTAAGGGCTACAAGATTGATAACAATATCCAGCTCATCAGCACCATCCACCATTGCGAGCACTATTTCAGCAATTTTTGCCTCGACCGCCGAATAACCAAACGGGAATCCGATTACGGTCGCGACTTTAATATTGCTTCCCTCTAGAAAATTCCTCGCGGTTTTTATGAGTGGAGGAGGAATACAGACCGCACAAAATTTATATTGTAAAGCATCATTACACACCTTTTCAATATCTTTTATTAGAGTAGTTGGTTTTAATATGGTATGATCTATAAATTGTGCGATGTTCATAGTAAATTGTGTATCAGAATAATTAATATTGATCTACAAAAATCGGTTTTTTACCTTGTATGCAACAATAAGCCTTCGGTTTTTCGTTATTATAGCATAAATAAAATCAGAATATGAGAAACGCCTTTTTGCTAATCATCGTGGCAGTTTGTTTTTCATCGCTCTTTTCTTGTCAGAAGGAGCTGAATGACAGCGGAGGATCTGGTACTGATACAACCGGAAATGGCACCCCAAGCCAAAGCGACCTGCTCAAGGATTCTGTATATCTCTACACAAAGGAAGTTTACTTTTGGCACGAGGTAATTCCGTCATACGATGTGTTTAACCCGCGCGGTTATACCGGTGCGACGGATGAGGAAGCTGCTACAAACGAAATGGATGCTATCCGAGCGTACCAGCCACTTGACAGATATAGTTTTGTGACAACCAACGCGGAGTCTGAGGGGCTGCAAACCGGCACCAGCAATGATTTCGGTTTTCTTGTAAAAGCAGCATCTCTTGATAGGGCAGAGCCCGTTGATTCTGTATATTGGTTTGTAAATTATGTGTACGACAAATCCCCGGCCGGTATCGCAGGGGTTGAGCGCGGTTGGTATGTTAGTAAGATAAATAACACGCCGATAGCGTACGACAATGCCAGCATTGATATTTTAAACAATACCTTTTTTGGCACAGCTACCAGTGCTACGTTTGAATTCACAAAGCCAGATGGAACAACTACTACATCAACCCTTAACTATGCCAATTACACGGCAAATTCGGTGTTGTATGAAAACGTTTTATCTGATAACGCGCAGACGCATAAGATTGGATATCTTGTATTTAATCAGTTCTTCGGTCAAACGTCCCGCAACGAACTAGCTAACGCATTTAACGACTTCGCTGCTGCAGGAATTAACGACCTGATTGTTGATTTAAGATATAACCGCGGTGGCTCTACTGCAACACAAGATACTTTAGCCAACCTGATCGCTCCGGCTTCAGCCAATGGCAAGAAAATGTACACTTACATATATAACGATTCCTTACAGGCTGGAAAATATCCGTTGCTGTACAGGAAGGATCCTTATAATCAATATCCAACAGACATTTTTACCCAGGCCAATAATGTGGTGAATTTTGAAAAAGCAGGTGCTATAACCGGTTTAACGCGTGTATTTTTTATCGTTAGCGGCAGCTCGGCGTCTGCCAGCGAATTGCTCATCAATAACCTGCGCCCTTATATGGATGTGAAGCTTGTAGGCGACACAACATATGGCAAACCTGTTGGTTTTTTCCCGATAGATATATTTAATTATTCTATCTATCCCATTTCGTTCAAAACAGTTAATAGTCAGAATGTAGGCGATTATTATTCGGGATTTGTTCCTGACAAGCTCGTTGCGGACGGGGTTAATAAAAGCTGGGGAGATGTTACTGAGCCATGCCTGGGTACAGCGTTGTATTATATCAGTAATGGCACATTTGGCAGAAAAGGCGGACCGAATTTTTCGGATGAATCAAACAGAAGAGCACTTGCCAGGCAGAAACCTTATGACGTGGCTTACAAGCAGCTTACTGCCCGGAAATTTTCAGGATCGTTTGTAGAGAAAGGGAAAATGGCGAGGAGAAATTGAAAATTGAAAATTCCTGCCCGACTGAAGTCGTTCAGGCGGGGATAATTGAAAGCGGAAGCATTTAGCTCAACAATAAAAAGGCCGGAATTGAAAGTTCAATTCCGGCCTTCATTTTATAATCTATGGAATATTCTTATCGCGACCTTTTCAGTTTTAGGCTTTACGCTTTGGGCTTTAAGCTCTTCTTCAATTTTTCTTAATTCCGCAAGTCTTCTTACCGTGCATTGCTGCTTTATGAGTAGAATCTGAAACTTTAGCAGGTTTTTCCTTTAATTGCTGTGCCGCTTCTTTCTGCTGCAATTTCTTTTCACCCTTTTCATTGCCCTGATCGGCAATTTTTTTTGCGCCCGGTTCCTGGGCAAAAGTGCCAGCCGTTATCATGCAAAGGGCTGGAACAATCATATATTTTCTTAGCAAGGTCATCATTTTTAGTCAATTTAGACGATGCATACAAGTTAGCACTGTTTGGTAGAAACGCGTGTTAAAACTGCTTAAATTTCCTTATTTACGTACGAATTACCCACAAAACTTGTATAAAAAAAAGATTTTACTATTTTCACGCCGCCTTTATAAAGTGTTAGCATGACAATTGAAGGATGATAAATTAAAAGGGTAACCTCCATGAAAGCAATTATACCTGTGGCCGGGGCGGGCGCTAAACTTCGACCACATACATATACACAGCCAAAAGCACTTATTCCAATTGCAGGTAAAACAATATTAAGTTTTATTGTAGATCAGTTAAATGAGGCAGGGATCCAGGAATTTATTTTTATCGTTGGATACCTGGGCGAGAAGATACAGGAATATGTAAAGCAAACTTATCCACACCTTACCTGTCATTTTGTGTATCAGAATGAAAGGCAGGGAACGGGCCATGCAATTGAATTAACTAAAAGCCTTGTTGGTAACGATGAGGTTTTTGTCGTATTGGGTGATACCATTTGCGAGTATGATGTAAAGGAAGTAATCAACAGTCCTTTCAGCATGCTCGGAGTAAAGAAGGTTGATGATCCCCGGATTTTCGGTGTTGCGGAAATAAGCGACGAAGGATTTATTGAACATGTTGTAGAAAAACCAGCCATTCCTAAAAGCAATATGGCTTTGGTGGGACTTTATAAAATACGTGAGACCCATTTTTTGTTTGAATGCCTTCACCATTTATTTGCCCAGAACATCAAGAGTTACGGCGAATACAATCTTACAGATGCCCTGGATTGTATGATAAAGCGCGGCGCGAGTTTTAAAGCCTTTAAAGTAAAAAACTGGTTTGACTGCGGAAAGAAAGAGACATTGCTCGAAAGCAATGCAACACTCCTGAAGAAATTTGGTGGGCATATTCATGAGAGCCTGGAATCGGAAAACTCAATTCTTATTCCCCCGGTGAGCATAGGGCCCGGTTGTGTGCTTAAAAATGCGATTTTGGGACCGCATGTATCCGTAGGAGCCAACACCACCATCCAATACTCAATTGTGCGTGACAGTATTATCGGCTCTTACACCAACCTTTACGAAGTAGTTATTGATAATTCGCTTATAGGTAGTGATGCCAGCGTTAAGGGATTAAGCAGAAGCCTTAATATCGGAGATAATACTGAAATAGATTTTGGTTAACTGAGGTTTAAATAATTGAAAATGCTGGCGGACCGCCAGCATTTTTTTTAGGAATAAAGAAAAATTTGGGTTTTAAAAAATCGTTTTTTTATATTTACAACGTAAACGATTGCATTGAATTGCTTTCATTTGATTTTCCCTCTGTAAGCAAAGGAGCGACAGCTAAATAAGTAAACGTTTGCATAAGCCATTTTTATTTAACCCCGCGTTATGCCATGAAAAATAGTGTAGGTTTCATTTGTTTGGTTCTCTTATCCTTCCTGCTTATTTATTGGAGGGTAGATAACAACGCTAAAATATCTTCCGTTGCCAGGCCTTCAACGTTAACAACCAATGCATTTTACATTTCCAATAAGGCTCCGCTTCAATCGTCAAACTTCACAAAATTGCCCATCGGGGCAATAACGCCCGGAGGATGGGTTAAAAAATATCTTGAACTGCAGAGAGATGGTCTTACTGGACATCTGGGAGAAATCAGCGCCTGGCTGGATAAAAAAAACAATGCATGGTTCAGCGGTAACGGTACCGGCGATCATGGTTGGGAAGAAGTGCCTTACTGGCTAAAGGGCTATGGAGATTTAGGTTATGTACTTCATGATGATGCCATCATTAAAGAAACCAGATTATGGCTCGATAAAGCTTTTGAAAGCCAGCAACCCAACGGTTATTTCGGCCCTGCCATTGTAGAAAGTCAGCATCAGGATAATAAAGGCGCAACGCCCGACCTCTGGCCGAATATGATCATGTTATGGTGCATGCAATCTTATTACGAGTACACTCAGGATGCAAGAGTTATTCCCTTCATCACTAAATACTTCAAATGGCAATCAACTGTGCCAGATGAAAAGCTTTTAAAAATTTATTGGGAAAACAGCCGTGGAGGAGATAATCTTTATAGTATTTATTGGCTGTATAACCGCACCGGTGAATCCTGGCTTTTGGATCTTGCTGAAAAAATTCATCGCAATACTGCGAACTGGATGCAGAAAGATAATTTGCCTAACTGGCATAATGTGAACATTGCACAATGTTTCAGAGAGCCGGCAACTTATTACCTGCAATCGAAAAACCCTGATCACCTGGCAGCCACTTATAACGACTTTCATATTATCAGGAATTTGTACGGACAAGTGCCGGGCGGAATGTTCGGTGCTGATGAAAATGCACGCAAGGGATATGATGATCCGCGACAGGCTGTTGAAACCTGCGGTATGGTAGAACAAATGGCCAGCGATGAAATCTTGGCCGGTATTACAGGTGATGTTTTCTGGGCTGATAATTGTGAAGATGTTGCATTCAACACATACCCGGCGGCAGTTATGCCCGACTTTAAAGCGCTGCGGTATTTAACTGCTCCTAATATGGTGTTGAGTGATAGTAAGAATCATGCGCCAGGCATACAGAATGATGGTCCGTTCCTGATGATGAATCCTTTCAGCAGCAGATGCTGTCAACACAATCATGCACAGGGGTGGCCTTACTATGCAGAATATATGTGGATGGCTACACCGGATAATGGCCTGGTTGACATGCTGTATGGAACAAACGAAGTGACTGCAACTGTTGGTTCTGGTGAAAAAGTAACACTTAAACAGGAAACAAATTATCCGTTTGATGAGCACATTAAAATACAGGTGAATGTAGCCAAAGGAGCATCCTTCCCATTGTACCTGCGCATACCGGCATGGTGCAACAACGCAACACTATCAATTAATGGCAAAGTTGTGAAGTCAGAAAACAAACCCGGAGCATATACACGCATTGAAAGAACGTGGAATGATAAAGATGTTGTAGAGCTTGTGCTTCCCATGGAAGTTTCTGTTAAGAAATGGGAACGGAATAAAAACAGCGCGAGTGTAAATTATGGACCGCTTATATTCTCTCTTAAAATAAAAGAAGACTACAAACAAATGGATAGTAAAGCTTCTGCAATTGGCGATTCTAAATGGCAGGCTTCAGCGGATCCATCCAAATGGCCGTCATTCGAGATTTATCCGGCTTCAAACTGGAACTACGGACTTGTCTTGAATAACAGTAATCCTGCAACGCAGTTTAAAGTAGTTAAGAAGAGCTGGCCAGCAAATAATTTTCCATTTACATTAGAAAGTGTTCCATTGGAAATAAAAGCAAAAGGAAAGATAATTGAGGATTGGAAAATAGATCAATATGGTTTGTGCGGTGTGTTGCCACAAAGCCCGGTAAAAGTTAACAGTAAGGAAGATGATATTACGCTGGTGCCAATGGGTGCAGCAAGATTGAGAATAACAGCATTTCCCGTTGTGGAATAGCGGCAAATATTTTTACAGCAATTATGGTTTTAAGTTAGCATTAAAAAAGTAAAGGAAGCCTCCATTTAACTAATCATAGTATACAATGTGCTTCCTTTTTAAAAGAGAAAAAACTAAAACTTATGAGAATATCCGCACTGAATAAATCTAATTAAACCACTTAACAACAAACGGTTTATGATAGTGTTGGATATTCTTTTAAAAAAATGAACATGAAAAAGATTGTCTTTTTTTTATTACTGAGTGGATGCATCGCGTTAACAGGCTCTGCTCAGGATGAACGCGGAGTTTGGTCTGTGCAAAAAGCAAATGAGTGGTACAAACAATGGGGCTGGTTGCGCGGCTGTGATTTTATACCAAGCTCAGCTATCAATCAATTGGAGATGTGGCAGGCGCCGACATTTGATCCTGCAACAATTGACAAGGAGTTGGGATATGCTGAATCAATCGGCTTAAACTGTATGCGTGTGTTTTTGCATCACGTAGCATGGCAGGAAGATGCAACGGGATTTAAAAAACGCATCAATGAATATTTGAGCATTGCGGACAAGCATCATATTGTAACCATGTTTGTGTTTTTTGATGATTGCTGGAATGAAAGTTATAAAGCCGGTAAACAACCGGAGCCTAAGAAAGGTATTCATAACTCCGGCTGGCTTAGAGATCCGGGCAAGTTAATTTATGATGATCCTTCACTTGTAACCTTGCTGGAGAAATATGTAAAAGACATTATGACGACTTTTAAGAATGATAAAAGGATTTTGTTGTGGGATCTGTATAACGAGCCCGGCAATTCAGGCTATGGTAACAAAAGCCTGCCTTTGCTAAAAAGCGTGTTTTCCTGGGGCCGACAGGTAAATCCGTCTCAACCTTTATCTGCGGGCGTTTGGAGCAAGCCACTCACAGATTTGAACACATATCAGTTGGCAGCTTCAGACGTGATAACCTATCACAACTATGAAGATGAAAAAGGGCACCAGGCATGTATTGATACATTGAAACCTTACAATCGTCCGTTGATCTGCACAGAATATATGGCGCGTTTAAGGGGTAGTAAGTTCTTTAACATTATGCCGGTATTGAAGAAAGAAAACATTGCTGCTATCAACTGGGGACTGGTTGCCGGCAAAACCAATACAATGTATGCCTGGGATACACCAATTCCCAGTGGGGCAGAACCGCCGGTTTGGTTCCATGATATTTTCAGACCGGATGGAACACCGTTCGATTCTAAAGAGATTCAATTTATTAAATCCCTTACAGGGAAAAAATAGACAATATAACTTTTTGGCTACAATGGAGAGTAAGGAGACTTCCTATCTTTGAATGCTTTAAATACCCTGTAGCTGTCAACATGTGCGATATAACATATACACAACCTAAATAATTAAACGTGAGCAGTAACGCGACAGAAGAACTATCATTGGCCCGCACCACACAGAGAAAAATTCCTGTGTCACTCGAAACCTTTATTCAAAACGAGACAATTGTTGCCTGTTCTCCGGGACGCATCAATCTTATAGGTGAGCATACCGACTACAATAACGGATTTGTTTTACCGGCCGCAATCGATAAAGCTGCATATATAGCTTTAACTCCGCGTGCAGATGAAGAGATTCATTTGCATTCAATAGACCTGAATGATCATTTTATAACTGATATACATTCCGTTGCCAGGCAGACATCCAAATCCTGGCCCAACTACATCTTAGGGGTTGTTGAACAATTCAGAAAGAAAGGATTTGCATTAAAAGGTTTTGACGCCGCGCTAACTGCAGATGTTCCTATTGGGGCCGGCCTTTCATCTTCTGCTGCCGTAGAGTGCGCTACAGCTTTTGCATTAAATACATTTTTTCAGGCTGGTTTTGATAAGCAAACACTTGTAAAAATGGCTCAAAAAGCAGAACATGAATTTGCAGGTGTACAATGCGGGATCATGGATCAGTTTGCGAGCGTGTTCGGCAAACATAACCATGTTATAAGATTGGATTGCCGTTCACTGGAATACGTGTATGAACCTTTGCAAATGGATGGCTATAAAGTTGTTCTGCTGGATACAAATGTGCATCATTCCCTCGCTTCATCCGAATACAATGTTCGCAGGATGCAATGTGAGAAAGGCCTTTCATTTATACAACAAGATCATCCGGAAGTTAAAAGTCTTCGCGACGTTAACGTTGAAATGTTAGATAAATATGTAAAGCCAAATGATGATCTGATCTATAACCGTTGCAGATATGTTGTTGATGAGAATGCTCGTTTATTGGCTGCATGTAATGATCTTGAAAACAACGATATAGTTGCATTTGGCAAAAAAATGTTTGAAACACACGACGGTTTAAGTAAACTCTACGAGGTGAGCTGTAAAGAACTTGACTTTTTAGTAGATTATGTAAGAGATAATCCAGCCGTTGTTGGTGCAAGAATGATGGGTGGCGGCTTTGGCGGCTGCACAATTAACCTGGTAAAAGAAGATCGTATTGATGCATTGGTAGAAGATGTTGCAAAAGCATATAAACAGCATATGAACAAAGACCTGAAGGTATACATTGCGAAGATTGAAGATGGCAGCCAGGTGTTGAAGGGGTGAGGAGTGAGGTGTGAGGTATAAGGTTTTAGGTATCAGGTATCAGGTTTAAGGCGTGGACCAAAGTAAAAGTCAAAAGTGGCGGACCGATAAATGAGACCTGCTTTTCCGGCTATAGAAGTGAGAAACACTTTTTTGCATCTCAAAACAGCCGACAGCGCTTGTTGAGTAGTTGCTAGTGGATAATTAAAAAAGATATATGTGGCGGTATTTAAGTTGAGACAAATTTAAATGCCGCCATTTTTTATAAAGAGATAGTATAGAGGCTTAATGCCGCTCGTCTTATAGATACGTGTCATTAACTTTGATGATACTCACGTAAAACAACCAAACATGTATAAGCTCGCCATATTGTTTAGTTGCATTGCTATTTTTCAAACAGCAATAGCACAATCTACAAACACAATCCATAAAGCTGATGCTCCGCTTTACAGAGACCCGATCTATGACGGAGCTGCAGACCCGGTTATTGTCTGGAACCGGCAGGAGAAAAGCTGGTGGATGCTATACACTCAGCGAAGAGCAAATGTTGATGGACCAGATGTATCTTATTGCTATGGTTCGGACATCGGCATTGCTGCTTCATCAGATAATGGCAAAAGCTGGGTATACCGGGGCGCTTTAAAACTTGAATTTGAAAAGGGGAGGAACACCTTCTGGGCGCCGGATGTCGTTTACTTCAACAATACGTATCACATGTTTGTGGCGTACATACAAGGGGTACACAATCACTGGGGCGGCAGTGCACGCATGGCGCATTATACCAGCGCGAATTTGTGGGATTGGAAATTCGAAGGATTTGTCACACTTTCCTCAGAGAAAGTGATTGATGCATCGCTTTTTCAAATGCCAGACAAAACCTGGCGCATGTGGTATAAAGATGAAACAAAAGGTTCAGCAACAATGGTCGCGGAAAGTAAGGATCTGAAAAGCTGGAAAGTAATGGAGAAACCTGCCATCAGCGGAACTGCTCAGGAAGGACCCAAAATATTTTTTTATAAAGATTATTACTGGATGATCACGGATGAGTGGCATGGCATGCGCGTGTATCGATCAAAGGATGCAAGCAACTGGGAAAAACAAGGACTCATTCTGGATGGACCGTCTGCACGACCGGAAGACACACCCAGCGGTGCTCATGGTGATGTAGTTGTAGTTGGCGATAAGGCATATATCTACTATTTCACTCATCCTGGGAGAAAAAAACATTCCGAGGCGGAAATGAACAGCGAGGGCATATATCCATATTCCATCAGACGATCCTCCATACAGGTTGCTGAATTGGTTTTGAAAGAGGGAACACTTTCCTGCGACAGGAATAGTCCGTTTGACTACTTTATGCCTGAGATTAAGTGATGCAGGGTTTGTTCATAAATAGTATAAATCAATATTTTCCAATCAGATGAAAGTTTTGAATAATAAATGTATATTAGACATTTAATATTGCGTGCCAGAATTCCGCGCTTCACAAAAACTTTTTCAGCAAGTTCTGGTAGCAATTGCAACTCAAAACTTAATCGCATGAAAAAAGTAATTTTCCTGGTAGCCTTATTGGCAGTTGTCTCTGCTCAGTCCCAAACACTAAAGGCAAGAATAAAGATTGATACTGAGCGAAAAAACGGCAGTATAGACTCGCTGTTGTACGGCAACTTTACAGAACACCTTGGTCGTTGTATTTATGGTGGTATCTATGATCCGAAATCATCTATGGCAAATATGGATGGTTTCAGGAAAGATGTAATAGATGCCACTAAAAAGATGGGTGTGAGTATTGTCCGCTGGCCGGGTGGAAACTTTGTTTCAGGTTATCATTGGATGGATGGGATTGGGGCTAAAGAACAAAGACCCAAAAGAAAGGATCTTGCATGGGGCGATATAGAAACCAACCAGGTTGGTACAGATGAGTTCATGCAGTTTGCGAAAGCTGCTAATGTTGCTCCTTACGTATGTGTGAATATGGGAACAGGTACATTGGATGAAGCCCGTAACTGGGTGGAATATTGCAATGCTCCGACCGGGTTATATTATTCAGATCTGCGTGCTAAGAACGGACATCCAGAACCCTATAATGTGAAGTATTGGGGATTAGGTAATGAAGTGGATGGTGAGTGGCAAATGGGGCATATGAATGCAGAAGACTACAGCAAAAAGGCGCTGGAGGCAGCAAAGTTGATGAAATGGTCCGATAACAGTATTAAGCTGATAGCATCAGGTTCAAGCAACTACGGTTCTGATTGGATGAACTGGAACCGGACTGTATTGACAAGCCTGCGTGATCAGATTGATTACATATCACTGCATCATTATTCCGGTAACTACGATAAGGATCACTATAAGTTCATGGCCATTACATCAAGGGTAGATAATATCATTGATATTACAAAAGGCATG
Organism: Chitinophagaceae bacterium DXS; assembly: GCA_030345135.1. Taxonomy (GTDB): domain Bacteria; phylum Bacteroidota; class Bacteroidia; order Chitinophagales; family Chitinophagaceae; genus Danxiaibacter; species Danxiaibacter flavus. Next base: position 2,670,753 of record CP128386.1, on the reverse strand, counting down.
ATAAAAGAAGTGAAAACAAGGTATCGTGTTCAGAGACCGATATACATAGCTTTTGATGAATACAATGTATGGTACCGGGCGCACGGCGAACAAAAACTGGAAGAACATTACAATATGCAGGATGCATTGGTTGTTGCCATGTACCTGAACTGTTTTATCCGTCATGCTGATATTGTAAAAATGGCCAATCTTGCACAGCTTGTAAACGTTATAGCGCCGATGATGATAACCAACGATAAATTGTGGATGCAAACCACTTACTATCCTTTGCAGTTGTTCTCAGAGAATTGTCATGGTGAATCATTGCAGCCGTTTGTTGAATGCGATACATATGATGCAGGTGACTTTAAGCAGGTTCCTTATCTTGATGTATCATCTGTGTACAATGAAAAAACAAAGGAGCTGTTGATAAACGTTGTGAACAGGCATAAGGATAAGGCAATTGAAACCAATATCGCCAATCAGTTTGGTCAACTTGGCACAAAGGCTGTAGTTTATGAAGTAAATTCGAGTGATATTAATGATGAAAACACGGTGAACGAGCAAAAGGTCAAAACAACAGAAAAGGAAATTAACATTAATGGAGCCGGCTTTGTGTACAATTTTCCGGCCCATTCGTTTACTATGCTTAAGATAAAAATGAAATAATACAAGTAAACTAAATATTCAAAAACCAAATTCGATACATAATGAAAGTTTTACCAGGTACATTGCTTTCAGCCAGTATTATAGTACTGGCAGCATGTAATAACAGCGGTAGTCAACAGAACCAGGAGCCGGCGAAGGATTCTGCAGTGGCAGCAAAGACAACAATACCAGATGCAAAGGATTTTCAAAAGACAATTGATGGCAAAGCCACAAACTTGTATAAGATCAGGAATAACGGTATTGAGATTGCCATAACCAACTATGGAGCAAGGATCGTGTCACTTGTTGTGCCCGACAAAAAAGGTAATCCTACTGATGTAGTTGTTGGACAGGAGAAACTTGAACAATACGAAAATGGAGGAGATACTTATTTCGGCGCAATTGTTGGCCGTTACGGAAACCGTATAGCCAAAGGTAAGTTTAAGCTTGACGGAAAAGAATATACGCTCGCAACAAACAATGGTGCAAATCATCTGCATGGCGGTAAAACAGGTTTTTCACGCAAGGTTTGGGATGCACAACAAGTGAATGATTCAACACTTGCACTTACCTATGTTTCCAGTGACGGGGAAGAAGGATATCCCGGCACACTTACTGCAAAAGTTACATACACCGCGACAGGGAATAAAAGTGTGAAGATTGATTACGAAATATCCACCGATAAAAAGACTGTGGTAAATCTTACCAACCACTCTTATTTTAACCTGAACGGACAGGGAAGCGGAACCATCAATAATCACACCTTGCAGTTAAATGCTGACAACTTTACACCGGTTGATTCTACGCTGATCCCTGTTGGTAAAATTGTTCCTGTTGCAAATACTCCTTTAGACTTCCGCAGGCCAACAACAATCGGTGCCAGGGTAAATGATACTTCAGATATACAGATCAAATACGGTAAGGGCTACGATCACAATTTTGTGCTGAATAAGAATGCAGGTGCGGGCTTAAACAAAGCTGCAGAAGTAATTGGCGACAACAGTGGCATACAGATGGACGTATTTACTTCTGAGCCGGGTGTGCAGTTTTACGGAGGAAACTTTATGCAGGGCACGAATTATATTAAAGGCCAGAAGAAAGATGATTTCAGAACTGCTTTTTGTTTAGAAACCCAACATTTTCCGGATTCTCCAAATCAACCATCATTTCCGACAACGACGTTGGAACCAGGTAAAAAATATACTTCAACTACCGAGTACGTATTTTCTGTCGCTAAGTAGTTTTTCTCAATCTTATAAACGGCGGGCGCATTTGTGTCCGCCTTTTTTTTTATTGCAAATAACCCGATAGTGACGGTAAATTAACATCACTGCAATTGCTTTCTCTTTTGATCATATCTTTCTATGATTAATGTTCATGTTCATATGAAAAAAGGCACTTTATTCCTCTTATGTATTTTTTTAGCCGGCTTACTCGCTGCTCAAAACATTTCATTCTACGTTGCAAAAAATGGAAACGATGCAAATAGCGGCAGCATCGGGAAACCTTTTGCATCGTTGCAAAAAGCTGTAGACGCGTCACGTGGAGTGGTAGGCAAGAAGAAGGTGAATATTTTCATAAGGACAGGTACTTATCACCTGGCCGAGACTATTGTGATTTCAAATGTTTCGTGTGACCTCACAATCAGCGCCTATCAACAGGAAAAGGTAATCTTAAGCGGAGCGAAACTTTTGACTGACTTGCGCTGGATTAAAGATGGCGAGGTATATAAAGCTGTCTTAAAAAATTTGCAGGCAGATCAACTGTTTATCAATAACGTGTTATATCACATGGCACGATATCCGGACTATGATTCTTCTGCAAGGGTTTTCAATGGAACAGCAGCGGATGCTGTATCTCCAGCAAAAGTAAAAAGCTGGAAAAATCCTGCCGGAGGTTATGTACATGCCTTGCATGAAGGCGAATGGGGCGGCTTTCATTACAAGGTTACCGATAAAAATTCCGATACAACACTGGTATTGACCGGAGGTTGGCAAAATAATCGTCCTTCCGCAATGAACAAAAAACACCGGTTTGTGGAAAATATTTTTGAAGAGTTAAATACACCGGGCGAATGGTTTTATAACGACGACACCCTTTATGTTATTCCTTTTCATCATACCGATCTTTCAAAAGCGGTTGTTGAAGGATCTCAGCTGAATAACCTGATTGAGATAAAAGGAGAAGTAAATGCTCCGCAAAAAAATGTGCATATTGAACATCTTGTTTTTACCGGTACAAACAGAACGTTCATGTTAACGAAGGAGCCGCTGTTGCGTAGCGACTGGACAATCTATCGTGGAGGCGCAATATTGTTAAGTGGAACAGAAAACTGCACTGTAACCAATAACATCTTTGAAAAGCTTGGCGGCAATGCTGTTTTTGTTAGCGGTTATAATAAACTAGCCCGCATTGAACACAATTATATACATCACATCGGTGCAAATGCTGTTGCGTTTGCGGGTAATGAGAATGCTGTCCGTTCTCCCAATAATCAGTATAGTCAATTTACACCATTTGCTGAAATGGATAAAACTCCCGGTCCAAAATCCAACGAATTTCCGCAGGAATGTTTTGTTACGGATAATCTGGTGCATGATATAGGTATGATAGAAAAGCAGGTGGCCGGCGTAGAAATAAGTATGTCACGAAAAATTACCGTAGATCATAACACCATTTACAATGCTCCCAGGTCAGGCATTAACATTGGTGACGGTTGTTGGGGAGGGCATTTGATAACCTCCAATGATGTGTTTAATACAGTGCTCGAAACAGGTGATCACGGAGCATTTAATTCATGGGGACGAGACCGCTACTGGAGTGCGGACAGGCATTATATGGATAGTCTTGTTGCAGTTCACCCGGAATTGATCCTGCTAGATGTAACAGAGCCGGTCACGCTGTTCAACAACCGTTTCAGGTGTGATCACGGGTGGGATATAGATCTGGATGATGGCAGCAGCAATTATCATATTTACAACAATATCTGTCTGAATGGAGGTTTAAAATTGAGAGAAGGTTTTTTCAGAACCGTTGAAAATAATATCATTCTGAACAATAGTTTTCACCCGCATGTATGGTTTGCAAACAGTCATGATATATTCAGGCACAATATAGTTTCAACTGCATATGCTCCCATTGGCATGAATAGCTGGGGCGATCAGGTTGACTATAATTTCTTCCTTACGGAAGGCGGATTGACGAAAGCCCGGCAGGACGGAACTGACAAAAACAGTATTTATGTCAGTCCGGAATTTTCAAATGCACCGAATGGAGATTATACCGTAAAATCAAATGAAGCATTGAATAGTGGATTCAAAAATGTCCCGATGAATTTTGGGGTAACAAGCGAATGGCTGAAACAAAAAGCAAAGCCGGCTCCATTACCTGTTTTGGTTGGTCGCGAAGAGAGAAATAAAAACTCCATCGTCAGTTGGCTGGGAGGGAAGATAAAGTCTGTAGAAGGTTTGGGAGAACGATCGGCGTTGGGATTGCCTGATGAAGATGGCGTGCAGGTTATTGAAACCGGCAATGGCGTTCTCGCAGCATCAGGGTTGCAAAAAAGTGATGTAATTCGACAGGCAGGCGATAAACCTGTCAAGAATGTGGCGGATCTCATGGATGCATATCAGCAAAATAACTGGACAGGAAAGTTACAGTTGAACATATGGCGCGATCAACAACTCATTCCTCTCACATTGTTGCTAAAATAGTGGTAGAACTGCTTTTCGATAAATTAATTTGTAAACTGTGAATTTCCCTATTAATTTACGACCAAACTAAAACTATCCGCATGTCAAAATTATCCAGAAGAAATTTTGTAAGCAAAAGCAGCCTCGTTGCAGCGGCTGCATTGGCAACTCCTGCAATGGCGCTCGCAGCGCAGGATGACAAGGATATATTCATCCACCACGTCTATTTTTGGTTGAAGAATCCTGAAAGTGCAGAAGACAAGAAAAAACTGATCGAAGGGTTACAAAAACTATCAACAGTAAAAACAATTCAGAAATTTTATATCGGAAAGCCGGCTGACACCAATCGCGATGTTATTGACAGATCTTATTCCATTTCATGGATGCTGATGTTTAAGAACAAGGCGGACCAGGACAGTTACCAGGTTGATCCTATTCATCTCAATTTTGTCAAAGAGTGTTCTTCTTTGTGGCAGAAAGTCATCGTATACGATTCTGTGAGTGCGGTTTAAGTAAAATCGCGACAAGAATAAATGAACATTTTTTAGTGGCAGCGGTTATTTATACAAGGAATAGTTTATTCCGCAAATAAATATAACCTGATGAAATTCTTTTGCCTTTGCCTGATTATAGCGCTCGCTACCAGTTGTGCTTCTTCTTCAAAAAATGTAAAGACCGAACGGCTTTCTGACGAAAACTTTTCAAAGTACAAAGCGTATGGATATCTGCCTACCACAGATACTGCATTCACGAAAATGCTGAGCCGGAAAAAGTTTACCAATGAGCTGGTGCCGGAAGTGGTAAAGCAATTGGACAAGCGAAAAATGGTATTGGATACGGCTCATCCGGATTGCTATTTTCAGTACACGTTAAAGCTTGGCAGAAAATACGAGGCAACTGATGAAAAGCTGGTTGTGTACAATCCGCAGGTATATGGCAGTCCTTATGATCTGGAGCAAAAAATATACGTCTTCAGCTCAAATAACAGACCGGCAGTGTATGGCGGAAAAATAAACATTGATACCCTGCGCCAGGGTTCACTTGTTATTGATATGATAGATGCAAAAGATAAGAAAGTTGTTTGGCGCTCTTCTGCTGCAGGTGAACTCGAAGAAGCGCAAACACCCACTTTGCAGGAAATGCTGCACAAGCTAATTCCAAAAATGTTTAAGGACTTTCCTAAGAAATAGTTCTTCAATTGAAAATTGATAGTTGAAAATTGACAATGTTGGACTTAGAAAAATAGGATCGTTATTTTCAATTATCAATTTTCAATTCAATGTCATGTGGTGTACACAATCAAAAATAAAATGACAGATAATCGTGGCAAAGGCTCCGTGCACCTCTGTTTCACCTCCGGCTGTTTCTCTGTGTAACAAAAAAATACGCAGGGCACGAAAAAATCTAACTGTAATTTTGTTTTTCGCAATAAAAAAATTGTCAATTATCCATTGTCAATTTTCAATTAATCAAATGCTAACTTAGCGTCTCATCCTAATTACTCCAACGTGAAAAGAATTTCGCTTTTGTTTGCCTGCATGCTTATGCTTGTCGCAAATCTTTGTACTGCACAGTCTGGTTCGGCAAAAAAACAAACTTTTACAAATCCGTTATTGCCATCCGGACCGGATCCCTGGTGTATCTATAAAGATGGATTTTATTATTATACCCATACTACCGGTCACAACATTACTATCTGGAAAACAAAAAGCATTGCGACGCTTTCTACTGCTGAAAATAAAGTAGTATGGACGCCGCCTGCTTCTGGTCCTTATTCCAAAGACATTTGGGCGCCTGAAATTCATTACCTGGAAGGAAAATGGTATGTGTACTTTGCTGCCGACAGCGGTAATAATACGCACCATCGTTTGTGGGTACTGGAATGCGCATCTCAGGATCCGCTCAGTGGTGAATGGAACATGAAAGGGCAACTTGCGACTCCGGACAATAAATGGGCCATCGATGGTTCTGTTTTTTCAATAAACAACAAGCATTATCTTATCTGGTCCGGCTGGGAAGGCGATACCAATGGCCGGCAGAACATATATATCGCAGCAATGAAAAATCCCTGGACGGTGGAAGGAAAAAGAACACTGCTGTCCAAGCCTGACTACGCCTGGGAACGTAACGGCGATCTCAATAATCCCAACGATGTGCCGCATATTGATGTGAATGAAGGTCCTGAGATTTTGCAGCACGGCAACAAGTTGTTCCTGATCTATTCTGCAAGCGCATGCTGGACTGATACTTACGCGCTCGGAATGTTGAGTACAACCATTGATAAGAATTTGCTCGATGCTTCTTCCTGGGTAAAAAGTCCGGAACCTGTTTTTAAGCAATCACTGGTTAACAAAGTGTATGCACCCGGGCACAACTGCTTTTTTGTTTCTCCAAATGGAAAAGAAAACTGGATCTTATACCACGCTAATAGTAAACCGGGACAAGGTTGCAGTGGTCTCCGATCTCCCCGTGCACAAAAGTTTACGTGGAAACAAGATGGAACGCCTGATTTCGGCGTTCCCTTACCCGAGGGGCAACCACTTGAAATTCCGGCTGAGTAAAAAGCAGATACGTTGACATAAATGCCAATACGTTATGTTGTATGTCAACAGTTGTTAGTAATAAAAAAGTATCAATCAATTTTAACGGGGTGAAACAATAATGACTATCTTTTCACGCTCAAAAATGAGAAACACCAAAAGATTGCCAAATGAACGTATTGCATTCTAAAGACTACCTGGTTTTTTTATGTTATTTTTTAATTGTTGCTCTGTATGGATGGTGGATCTATAAGAGAAAAAAACAAGCTCAGTTAAGTTCCAAAGATTATTTTCTGGCAGAAGGATCATTAACATGGTGGGCAATTGGCGCGTCATTAATCGCCTCTAATATTTCTGCTGAGCAATTTATAGGAATGAGCGGTTCGGGCTTCAAGATGGGGCTTGCAATTGCAACTTATGAATGGATGGCGGCTGCAACGTTGGTTATCGTAGCTATCTTCTTTATTCCTGTTTATTTAAAGAACAAGATCTATACCATGCCGCAGTTCCTGAATCAGCGCTACAACTCAACGGTAGCGATGATCATGGCTATATTCTGGCTACTGCTGTATGTGCTGGTAAATCTTACATCTATTCTTTACCTGGGTGCTTTGGCTGTACACAGTATTTCGGGCATCAACATTACTACGTGTATGTTTGCGCTGGCACTTTTTGCGGTTATCATCACATTGGGTGGTATGAAGGTAATTGGTTATACGGATGTAATCCAGGTGTTCTTCCTGATATTGGGCGGTCTTGCAACAACATATCTTGCCCTGAACCTTGTAGCTGATCATTTTGGTGCTAAAGGTGTGATGGGCGGCTTGCACCTGTTGCAGGGTAAAGCCGAAGATCATTTCCATATGATCTTCAAGAAAGATAATCCCAACTATATGGATCTTCCGGGTTTAACCGTGCTTATCGGTGGTATGTGGATCGTTAACCTGAACTATTGGGGATGTAATCAATATATTACGCAACGTGCATTAGGAGCCGATTTGAAGACTGCCCGCGGAGGCTTGCTTTTTGCGGCTTTCCTGAAAATGCTGATGCCACTGATTGTAGTTGTGCCCGGTATAGCTGCATATGTTTTGTACAAAGAGGCCAACTTCCAGACCGATCTTTTGCAAACCAACCCCGACAATGCCTATCCGTTATTATTGAACCTGTTGCCAACCGGCTTAAAAGGACTTGCCTTTGCAGCACTTACAGCAGCAGTTGTTGCATCGCTGGCCGGGAAGGCAAACAGTATTGCAACCATATTTACACTGGATGTATATAAAAAGAGAATTGATCCTGAGGCAGATGAAAAAAAGATGGTGTGGATCGGGCGTGTTACTGTAGTTGTAGCCATGTTCCTTGCCATCATCATATCTCCGTTTATGGGTATTGATAAGAAAGGCGGTTTCCAATACATTCAGGAATATACAGGGTTTGTTTCACCTGGTATTTTTGCGATGTTTATTCTCGGATTTTTCTGGAAGAAGACTACTTCAAATGCGGCATTGTTCGCAACAATAGGCGGATTCCTGTTATCGCTTTTCTTCAAGTTTCTGCCAATGGTTGCAAATCTTGCATTCCTTGCTCCGATAGGCTTTTCCAAAGCAAACGAAAATGGTGTTTACGAAATTCCGTTCCTTGACAGAATGGGCTTTGTATTTGTTATTTGTATCGTTGCTATGTATATCATTAGTGTGAGAGATAACAGGAAAGGTGTTAAACCTAACGGACTGGAAATAGAGAAGAGCATGTTCAAATTAAATCCGGGTTTTGCCGCCGGTGCATTAATTGTCTGCGGTGTGCTCGCTGCGCTTTATACAATTTTCTGGTAGAAGAACGAGAAGTAAAATCGACAAGCTTTAATATAGCAGGCCGGCGTTTCTGCCGGCCTTTTTTATGTGCCATAAATGATTGGCCATATTTCCAGTCAACCCACATTTTCAATTGTCCCTTTTCAATTGTCAATTAACACATCGTGCTTGTCTCCGGTGTTTACCACTTTCTCACATAATTTATTAACTTTACCACAAGCAAGCGATTCAATATGGTATCAAAAATTTCTGAAGGTGTTCAGATTAGCGTTGAAACATTTTATCAGCAGGAATATAGTAACCCGTTGAATAACGAGTTCATGTTTGCTTACCGTATTACTATTGAAAATCACAACAATTTTACGATCAAATTACTAAGCCGTCAGTGGTATATTTTTGATAGTAACGGACAGCAACGTGAGGTAGAAGGAGAGGGTGTTGTCGGACTTCAGCCTGTAATAGAATCACAAAGGCAGTTCCAGTATGTTAGCGGATGCAACCTCCGTACAGAAATGGGCCGCATGTACGGCTATTATATCATGGAAAATCAAAATACCAAAGCCACTTTCAAGGTAAAGATCCCTCCGTTTGAAATGATCGTACCGTTTAAGAATAATTAGCTTTGAGCTATTAGCTATTAGCTTGAAGCAGAGGTTTCACGCGGCGGGCGCGGAGAAGCAGCGGCGCGGCGATTTAAGTCAAAATTCAAAAGTCAAAATTCAAAAAAAAGCCCGCGAAGGTTTCACGCGGCGAGCGCGAAGAAGCGGCGACGCGGCGAATTAAGTCAAAATTCAAAAGCAAAAATTCAAAACTTCAGGTGCGAGAACAAGCTTCGGTTAGTATGCCCCTGAATTTTTCAATCTTTAAATCTTATTCAAATCCCGGTCATAAAATCATCCCGTTAATCCCCTAATCCTTCAAATCCCGGTCCGGACTCTAATCCTGGTCCAGGCAAAATCCCAGTCCTGATCAGGGATTTCTCGGTTTATACTTCGCCTCCTCAAACAATTGCCTTGCTGGTGTTCGCATCAAGGTTTCCAGGGTAGCTTCTTTATTTTTCTGTATCCATGTTTTCACGATCTGCCAGCCGACAAACTGGCCTATGTTTCCGGGCGATGCCTCGCTCAATGCCGGCGTTTTTGGTCCGTCATTTACATAATCTCTTATCTGAAAAGGATCGTTTTGATACAGCAAATTGTTTTGAAGGAAAAAGCTCCAGATAAAAGCTTCATTCTTATAGCAGGCATCCAGTTGCTGTTGTGTATAACCTGTCTTAACTGAATCTGCTGTTTCAGGCAAAAATTGATCGAGCAGGTAAAGGCGTTTACCCTGTTCAATTATCTGATCTATCAATGGTTTGCCGGTAGCGTTATATGGAAACATATCATCAATTATGTTTCTGATACTATTGGCGGCTATGTATAAAGGTTCAAACCTTCTTGACCTGTATTCAGGATAAACATTATTGATGTACTCTGTATGATAGATGGAAAAATCTTTGCCAAGGTATAATTGCAAGCCAACAGCAATACCGCTCCCCGTTAGTACGTTGCCATATCCTTCCAGTGGTCCGACGAACGTAATGATGTTTGCAGGGGGATTGTATTTTGGGAAATAATATTTTATAAACTGTAAACCTCTCTTGATTTCTTCGCCTTCTTTAAACGTTGCAAACCGTTGCTGCACCGAATCATAAATCGGCTTGTAATCGTGAATAAACAATTTTACCTTAGGAATAACGCTATCAGGAAAAGGTGGTATTGCAAGAATATTGTAGAGATAGTCATTTAAAAAAGCTCCGTAGTTCGTTTGCAATGTGTTTAGTGAAGCCTCTACTTTATTGGTATCAATGGAAAAAAAGTCCTTCTCAAAACGGTCAACTTTTACATTAACCTGAACGCCGGAAACATCAGGGATCTTTCTGTTTGAGTTGCAGGCAAACAACCCAAATGCAATTATTGCAATTATATACAAAGTAGTGTATGGCGACCCTGGGCTAAAAGGGTTGTATTTTTTTATTCCTGTTTTCAATTATATCTTTTTACTATCACGCGAAATAACGCAAAAGTTGCCGGATTGTTGTTCAGCATTTGTTAATGACGATTGTTGCTCTCGTATTAAAGTTATTCATACTGAGTGCAACTAACTTCATCATTCAATGCCTTAAATTTGCTATAGCAGCGCTTTAAAGGCATGCGGTAATCACTAGTAAATAATCAGAGAATGAAAATTGTTTTAGCGCAACAGAACTATCATATAGGCAATTTTGAAAGCAATACACAAAAGATTATAAGCGGCATTCAACAAGCAAAAGAGCAAGGCGCTGATCTGGTTGTTTTTAGCGAAATGTGTGTTTGTGGTTATCCCGCCAGGGATTTTGTTGAGTTCAGCGATTTCATTAACAAATGTTATCAAAGTATTGATGAAATAAAACAGCATGCGGATGGTATTGCAGTGCTTGTTGGCGCGCCCGCACGAAACCCTGTACGTGAAGGAAAAGATCTTTTTAACGCCGCATTTTTTCTCCATGAAAAAGAGGTTAAAGCTGAAATACATAAGACTCTTCTTCCTACGTACGATGTGTTTGATGAATACAGGTATTTTGAGCCTGCTTACGAATGGAACGTGATTGAGTATAAAGGAAAAAAACTGGCAGTAACTATTTGCGAAGATATCTGGAACCTTGGCGACGATCCGCTTTATCGTATGTGCCCGATGGATGCATTGATGAAGCAGCAGCCGGATATGATGATCAACTTAAGCGCGTCACCGTTTGATTATACCCATAGCGAGGGCCGTAAAGCCATTATTAAGGCAAATGTTGTAAAATATGGCCTGCCGATGTTTTACTGTAATGCAGTAGGCAGTCAAACGGAAATAGTGTTTGACGGGGCTTCTGTTATTTTTGACAAACACGGAAATATATGTAAGCAGTTACCCATGTTTGAAGAAGCAATCGGTGGAGTTGTTATAACCGAAGATGGATGCATAGTAGACGATATTGTTGAAAAGTGTGAACATATCCCTTCTTCAGATATTATGCCGCAGGTGTTGAACGAGCATCTGCACATTGAATATATTTATGAGGCGCTTGTTACAAGCATTAGGGATTATTTTAAAAAAATGGGTTTTACAAAAGCCATCATTGGATCTTCCGGAGGAATAGACAGCGCAGTAACACTGGCATTGGCCTGTGATGCCCTTGGTAAGGAAAACGTGCGGGCCATATTGATGCCATCTCCTTTTTCTACTGAACACTCTGTAGATGATGCTGTAGAGCTTAGCAAGAATCTCAGCAATCCATACGACATTATCAGGATCAATGATATTTACGAGGCATTTCTCCATACACTAGAACCGGTATTTAACGGGCTGCCATTTTCTCTTGCAGAAGAAAACATGCAAAGCAGAACGCGCGGTAATTTGTTGATGGCAATAGCCAATAAGTTTGGTTACATACTGTTGAACACTTCCAATAAAAGTGAACTTTCAACAGGCTATGGAACCTTGTATGGTGACATGGCCGGTGGTCTTGGCGTATTGGGCGATTGTTACAAATTACAGGTTTATACATTAGCGAGATACATTAACCGTGACAAAGAAATTATTCCGGAAAATATTATTACCAAGCCGCCAAGTGCAGAATTAAGGCCGGGACAAAAAGATAGTGATAGTCTTCCCGATTATGAAATATTAGACAAGATCCTGTATCAATACATCGAAAGGAGACAAGGGCCCGCCGAGATAAAAGAACAGGGATTTGATCCGGCTTTGGTTGACAGAACACTGAAACTCGTTAACACAAATGAATACAAACGGAATCAGTTTTGTCCCATCATCAGAGTTTCACCAAAAGCTTTTGGGGTGGGTAGGAGAGTTCCGATAGTGGGTAAATATTTGTCATAAACCAGAATTATTGTCGCTGAAAACTAGTGGTTTGATTTCCGGCAGCGGTTTTGTTCTTTATTAAGAAAACCGTAATATGAAAAACCACAAATTTGCAACGATTTTCGTCACGCTTTACCTCGTGATTTTTACTGTTCTAACGCAGTTAAATGCTCCTTTATGGCTGATAGGATTGATGTACGTTCTGTCTCCGCTCCTGGTAATATGGATGGTGATAACAGTATTGAAATATGCATCTTATAACGGTAAGCAGCTTGCTGAAGATGAGATACTTTGACGCATTCGGATGTGTGTAACGACATCACTCTGCATAATTAAATAAAGAAGCCAAAGAACATTTATTTTGTAAAGGTTCTTTGGCTTTTATGGAAGGCTTAATTATATGTACAGTAATTCGTAATACTCGTGTGCCATCCTGTTACTGTCAAACTGGAAGCGAACATCGCGCATTCCGTTCTTTACCACCTGGCGCCATGTATCATAATTGTCATAATACAACGGCAATATTTGTTGTTCCAGTATTTCGTACAGTTTGTTCAAATCATAGTCATCCTGTTCCTGTACGGTCATGTTTGCGTAGTCAGCTTGCGGTACAACAAAGCCATTGTGCCCGTTGTTGATGAATTCTGGTATCCATCCGTCGTCAGTTGAGAAGTTGACAGAACCATTCATTGCTGCGGTCATGCCACTGGTGCCACTAGCTTCGCGAGGTACGCGTGGATTGTTCAGCCATATATCCGAAGCTTGTTTTAAGCGTTTGCTCAGCCCCAATTCATAACCTATAAGTACCGCTACATTTTTGTAGTTCTTGCTTATGTGAACCAGGTTGTTAAACTGCGATATTGCAGGATAATCAACAGGATAAGGCTTACCTGCCCAAATAAATTGGATAGGATATTTTTCGTTACTGGTAAGTTTATTAAAACGCTCCAGGGTTTGCGTTAGAAAATCTGCACGTTTGTAGCCTGCAAACCTTCTTGCCCACACGATAGTTAATACGTTCGGATTAAACAGCTTGCCTGTTTGGTCTGCAACAATTTCAAAAGCTCTTTTCTTCAAATATTTTTTTCTGTCATCGAAAGCCCAGTCGTTAGCTTCTTCCATTGCGCGGTACAATTGCTTGTCTGCCCAATAGTTCCAGTTCTGTGCGTTGGTAATAGCAATGATAGGACAGATGCCGTCGTATTTGCCCCACATTTCACGTGAAACGCGGCCGTGCAATTGAGAAACGCCATTTGCCAGTTTCGCAAAGCGCAGTGCAACCAGTGAGTGATTAAACTGATCATCGTAGATGCCTGTAAGTTTCCTTACTTCATCCACACTCATTCCGCAGAAATAACTCATTTTATGGCACAGGTAAATATCGTGCTTTTCATTGCCTGCTTCTTCCGGAGTGTGCGTTGTAAATACAAGATGTTTTCTGAGGGTATCAACACTTTTGAATTTATTCAGCAGGTAGAATGCCGCAGAAATACCGTGCGCTTCATTGAGATGATACAGATCCGGATTGAAATTCAATTCATCAACAAGCTTGGCACCACCAACACCAAGCAGAATAAACTGTGCAACCTTGGTCGCTACGTTTGCATCGTACAGACGGTGTGTAATGGTTTGAGATACATAATCATTCTCCGGCAGATCTGTGCTCAGCAGGAACATCGGAGCACTTTTGAACGTTTCGGGATTGAGATAATATGCTTTTACCCAAACCGGGTGATCATGTATCAATATCTGGAACTTAATTCCGGTATCTTCCAGGAAGCTGTAATATTTTTCCATCCAGGTTACCTGCAGGGTCTGATCCTGGTTGCGTGCCTGATCGTAATATCCATACTTCCACAAAATGCCGATGCCTATAATGTTCTGGCGTAATTCGTAACCGCTGCGCATGTGCGAGCCTGATAAAAAACCCAAACCTCCACTATAAATTTTAAGGGGTTGATGAACGGCGAATTCCATTGAAAAATAAGCCACTTTTTTTGAATAACGATCATCAACTGGGTAGGGTACCTGAAAATTTCTAAAATTCATACACTTTAGGTTTTGTTATAAAAAGGCCTGCACAAAATAACTTACAAAACATATATGCTCAATGACGAAAGTCAGTCTACATCTGCGTTTCATTCATTATTGCCTTGCAGCGCAATTAGTTCTAACTAAAATTTACATATGACAGCATTACACATATTTTTCAAAAAAAACGGCTAACCGTTTTTATAAGATATTGCGATCATGGGTATTAAAATAGTAATAATTCCGTGCCAATACTATTTTTTCTTTTCTTTCTTTTTCTTCTTTTGATATGAATCATCAAAATAGCATCTTATCCCGCGATGGTTTCCACAGCTGCCTTGTTCCTTGAGCTTAACCGAACTGTTGCTAAATGTAAAATCTATAACACAGGGATCACCGCTTTCTTTAAAAATGGCCTTATTTTCACTAACCATTGTTAATTCACCCTTTAGTTCACCGGTGCAGCCTCCATCATTTTTCTCGAAGTGAATAAAGAACTGGTAGCGTTTAGGATCTTTAGTGTCTCTTACAGACATAAAGTTTTTCTTATCTTCAATATAGTCTCCGCTGAATTTATTTTTAGAAGCAAGAGTATCAATCGGATTAATGATCGTGTTCATTTTCTTTGAGTCCTCATTAGACTCATTGATAATCACCATGAATGAAGATGATTCTGCATTAAATGCATATCCCTGTCTCGTATAAAAAAACTGGTTGTCAGGCGTCATTCTTTCCTTGGCGATCACAAATGTCGGCTCCTTATTTATCGATGTGGAATGTCTGTAATTATCATCATACTGGTTGCTCATAAGTTCCTGGGAAGCAACAAATTTTTTGTCTTTATTAAAAAGAAAAACTCCGAGACGGGTCTTTTTATGTTGTGTAAAATTTGCAAGTAAATACAGCTCGTTCTCTTTGTCAATTTTCCCGACAGGATGAATGTTTGTCTTGTTGGTATCCTTTCCTGTAAAAGCTTTTAATGCTGTATCCGGAACAAACTGGTGGAACACCGCATAGCTTATGGTTGTTGTGTCAGACTTACGGGCCAGATTGGTATCTGCGTATTGAACCGGTAAATTAATTGGTGTAAATGCGGAAAAGAAGTCAGTTGCCTTAACCGGCTGGTTTCCGGAAAGTGATTTTTTGCCCTCGCTACAAGATATCAGGAAAACTAAAAATAACAAAAGAAAATTCCATTTGGGCATGGCTGGTTTTTAGGTAAAAGTATGGTTTTCATTTTAAATTTAGCAAATAGGTATATGTAACGTCAATGAGGACACGTTATTTTATTGTTTTTTAATTAGTCGCCGGATTTTTGATTTATTTTTTTAGATTTGTCTAAAATTTTTTTTAATGTCGTCAAATTTAACAACGGCTGAGGAGGATTATTTGAAGGCGGCATACCACCTTCAAAAACCGGAAGGAGCGATCACTACAAATGAGCTGGCGGCCGAGTTGCAAACAAAGGCAGCTTCTGTTACAGATATGCTGAAGCGTTTGAAACAGAAAAAATTGCTGAACTATAAACCTTACTATGGTTTTTCACTTACACCTGAGGGTAAAAAAGTAGCATTGAATATAGTGAGAAGGCACAGGCTGTGGGAATCGTTCCTCGTTGATAAACTTAAGTTCGGCTGGGATGAAGTGCATGAAGTTGCAGAAGAGTTGGAACATGTTTCCAGCAAAAAACTGATCGATAAACTGGACGCTTATCTTGCGTTTCCACGCTTTGATCCTCATGGAGATCCTATTCCCGATAGCAACGGCAGAATACAGGCTCCCCATTATATATGCCTTTGCGACCTTCAGTTGAATAAGCTTTCAGAAGTAACATCCGTAAAGGATCAGTCTTCAGAACTACTCGAACTTCTTAGTCATAAAAACATCGGTTTAGGAACAAGACTTGAAGTAAAAAAGAGATTCAGTTTTGATAACTCAGTAGAAGTTAAAATTAAAAACCATGCAGCCGTTAACCTTTCAAAACAGTTAGCGGAGGTCTTGTTTGTAAAACCTGTTTAATATGTTACCTTCTTATAAAGATGTTTCCTTAAGCGACGTACATGAGTCGGTTGACACAACTGTAAAACGTAAGGGTTTCAGACGTTTTCTCGCATATGTTGGTCCGGCTTACCTGGTAAGCGTTGGCTATATGGATCCGGGAAACTGGGCCACAGATCTTCAGGGAGGAGCAAGATTCGGTTACAGCCTTATATGGGTATTGTTGATGAGTAACCTGATGGCTTTGTTACTGCAAAGCCTGAGTGCCCGGTTAGGTATTGTTAGAAGAAAAGATCTTGCGCAAGCAAACAGGGAAGTGTATCCCCCAATGGTCAATTTTTGTCTTTATATACTGGCTGAGCTAGCCATTGCGGCCACTGATCTGGCAGAAGTGCTTGGTATGGCCATAGGGATACATCTGTTAACAGGCATTCCCATTTTATGGGGCGTATTAATAACTGTGCTGGATACATTTATTCTACTGATATTACAGCGATACGGGATCCGGAAAATGGAAGCCTTTATTATTGCGCTCGTAGCAGTCATAGGTCTTTCGTTCCTGATACAACTGGTGATGGCAAAACCAGATTTGGGCGAGGTTGCAAAAGGTTTTGTTCCTTCTGCATTGAATAAACAATCACTCTATATCGCTGTCGGCATAATAGGTGCCACCGTTATGCCACACAATCTTTATCTGCACTCGGCACTGGTTCAAACCCGCAAAATAAGAAACACGCATGCAGGCATAACAAGAGCGCTCAGATACAATTTTGCAGATAGTGCCATCGCGTTAAATGCCGCATTCCTGGTGAACGCAGGAATACTCATTCTTGCCGCATCAGTTTTTTATACATCTGGAAATACAGGTGTTGCGCGTATTGAAGATGCGCATAAAATGTTAGAGCCAATGTTGGGAAATACATGGGCACCAATTTTGTTTGCAGTTGCGTTGATAGCAGCAGGACAAAGCTCCACCGTAACCGGAACATTGGCTGGACAGATTGTAATGGAAGGTTATTTAAGGCTGCGTATAAATCCATGGATCAGAAGATTGCTTACACGGCTTATTGCTATCATTCCCGCAGTGCTTGTCATTGTTATTTATGGTGATGATAAATTGGATGACCTTCTTGTGCTTAGCCAGGTTGTATTAAGTTTACAGTTAGGATTTGCAATAATTCCATTGATCCATTTTGTTAGCGATAAACAGGATATGGGGCATTTTGCCATCAAGCTTCCGGTAAAAATATTGGCCTGGCTTGTTGCCGGTGTGCTGGTATTTCTGAATGCGAGATTGGTTATTGATGAGATGTTGCAAGTGTTTGAAGAAGGCGGACATATTGGATTGAAAATTATTCTGGCAGTTGCGATAGTTCTTTTTGGCTGGCTGTTTCTTGCCATGACCTTTCTGCCCCTACGAAGAAGGAGGGAACGAAAGAATGTATATATGCACAAAGAAACGCCGTTGCTGCAAAACCTTTCAGTTACACCTTTGATGCATATTGCTATTGCGCTTGATTTTTCTGGCAAAGATGAAAACGTAATTGCACAGGCATTGCGGCAGGGTAATCATGCCGCAACATATATTTTGATTCATATTGTAGAGACTGTTACTGCCAGTTATTCCGGTGATTCAGCCGATGATAACGAAACGCGTAAGGACGAACAACATCTTGCCTCATTTGCGGCTCAGTTAACTGCACTTGGGTATACTGTTGAGACTGCACTTGGTTATCGCAATCGTGTTTCAGAAATAGTAAGGATTGTACAGGAAAGAAAAGCTGATATGCTTGTCATGGGATCTCACAGGCATACGGGATTGAAGGATATTATTTACGGCGAAACCGCCAACCAGGTGAGACATAAACTTATGATACCGGTGTTGATTGTTTAGTTTTTTTCAATGGACAATTGAAAGTTGAAAATTGACAATGGTTGTGTAAAATATTAAACAGGCCTGGGGGTAATAATTGGAGAATGTCGCCATCTTTCTTAACGGAATAAATCAATCTGATTTGTTATTGGTATGCTCGCTTATTTTTTGTTGCATACAAACAATGGTGAACTTCAAACTCTCTTCATTTATTAAATGACATTAGGTACAATTGAAGCGTTCGATCTTTCCTCAGCAAGCCCTGAAAGGGCGTCCATCAATAGCGTGGGGCAACGCCCTACGTTGAAAGACGATATGATCAGTCAAGCCCTGAAAGGGCGAAAGCATATAAGTCAATAAACTAGTCAATCATCAAAGTGAATCCTTACAAAACAATCATCAAATTTGTTAATTCGCAACATTTTAAATAGGAATCACAGCACGAATGCCGATAGCTAATAGCTCATAGCTGACAGATAAAAAAGCGCCGATAAACATCTGGCGCCGTTACTTGTAACACTTGCGAAACATTTGCAGGAATACAAACGTTGCTTTTGAAACACATAATTGAAGTATGATCTTCTATTCAAAAAGTTCCAGTAATTGTTGGG
Organism: Chitinophagaceae bacterium DXS; assembly: GCA_030345135.1. Classification (GTDB taxonomy): domain Bacteria; phylum Bacteroidota; class Bacteroidia; order Chitinophagales; family Chitinophagaceae; genus Danxiaibacter; species Danxiaibacter flavus. The sequence goes on along the minus strand of CP128386.1, from coordinate 2,651,682 downwards.
ATCTCCACCCGGTATCTGCATTCTCTAACATACAATATACCTGCTCAATTTCTTTACCCGAGAGAAGTAATCTTATTCCTTTGTGAGGTGTTGGTACTGCAACTGATTGTTGCAATTCTTCCGCTGCTTTGCCGTACCGTTCCCACGCATTTCTTAAAAACATTGTCAACTGCACAAAGTCCGGAGCATTAATTGTGATAACAATGTTACCATATGCAAACTAGAAATTGTTGCATGATGCACATCGTACAATATAACCGGTGCCTTCTTTATAAAATAATGTTTGATAGCTGCACATAATTGCAATACAAATGTGCGGGATAGAACCGGGCTTGATTTATATATTCAGGAAATGCGTTTACGTAAAAGGGAAATAAGCGGATGAGTCTGATGGGGTTGTTTACAACCAGTCTTTAAACGAAAAGTGTTTAAAGACTAGTTGTAAAAGTTTGGACAGGTATGTCTATATCATAAAGCGATATTTTCAATAATCTTTCATATCTCATTAATTCGCCAGCATGGCAATTTCTGTTTTGTAGTTTTCCGGGTTATCAAAAAAAGGAGCAGTTGCTTGTACGACCTGTATCATTATTATTCCGAAGATTTCATCAACAGAGTCAGATTTTAAGAAGAAAGGGCTTTCGCCGTTTTCCACAAAAATCCGTCCATACATAACAGCTGAAGGAATATCGTCGATTTGCAAAAAGTACGAACACATCGCAATGTGAAAAGCCGCAACTTCCATGAATGTGGGGTTCCGTGAAGTAACAATTTCCTGCAATGCATATTTGTTGTTGAATAGCTTTAGAAATTCATCCGCTCGGTTGTTTCTGAGCAAATACAGTCCGTACATCGCAGCGGCAACAATATCATTTGGCATTACCCGGTAGATGGCTTCGCTGATGCTATCGAGTTCTGATTCTTTACCACCGCATTGGAAAAGAACGTTATAAAGAATCACATAAAACTCGCGTGCATCAGGCCATTTTTCAATTGCATCTTTCAATAAAGCGCACAGATCATTTATATCGGATTGCGATTCAGGTGAAAATACCTCGTACAGTTTCAGAATACCTGCCAGCTGATTGTTTTTTTTGCCGTCCCAGTTGTAGAAGTCATCCTCATCTATGAGCTCAAATTCTTTGACACGGCCCATAATCTCTGGTCTTATCGACGATACTGTTGGTGCAATCAATTTTTGATATAAGCAGGCAACTACGTTGAAAGAACTGACGAGCTGATTGCGATTGTGTCTATCCTCAAAAAAGCTTGCCCATTCATTCTCATTCCAAATATCAGGATATAATTCATGGTTGTCTGAATCAAGATCGTCTTCGATTGAATCTTCATAATCAACTTCAAAATTGTTTTCACCGGCATTTGCTTTTAGTTGCGCCAGGTAATAATTGCAACGCTGATCTTCCGGATTTACAATCAAAAAAGGCTTGCCGTTTTTACCGCATTCAATCTCTATAAATTCAATGTCATCGCTGTCTTCATTCAGGATATGTTTACTCATTTCAAACTCCTTGGCGGGCCTGATTCCATATTCGCTCGCAAACTCGACAGCTGTATAAACGATGTTGTGTACCAGCGCATATTCACACTCATGCATTTCCATACCTGAATCAGCGCAGAAGTCCAGATATTGATCAACTGCTGATTCATCTTCGTTAAAATGATAAAACGAATCTTTTACGCCGGCACAATACAGGTCTACAAGATATGAAGCAGCGGTAATGTTGCCATTAATATGTTTTCTGCTCACAAATATGGAAGCAATTCCCGAATCCTCCCAGTCTGCGTTAATATAGCATTTGTCAATTGGAAGACTACGGGCACGTCCACTTTTAATATAACCTTCCGCAGTCATCGGGACCACAGGTGTTTTGGAATTTTTTTTCGACATATTGTAAAGATAAAGTTCCTCGAGAAAATATGGAATTCGTTTAAGTTTTACTTAAATCAATTGCTTTTAAAATGGCTTTTATTAACCGGGCCTTTTTCTGTACTTGTCGAATAACCGTTATCTGGGCCGATATGTAAAAAATGTCTGTTGTAAAGACTTTTCATTGCATTATATATTAACAATTGTAACGGATTGTTTGTGATTGTATGATATTCCAACCGTTAAAATATAATAATCTCCGTTAGTCCTACACTGCCAGGTAATTTAGTTTTGCTTTTAAATAATTAATCCAGAGCAGCTGTTAGATGCTTGAGATTCAATATGCACTGCAACTATTAAACAGAATGTTTTTTTGAGTGTTAAGCAACAAAAGCATTAGCGCGCTGATCTGATGATATATACAAGATCGTGGCCGATTCTTTACAAAAAAATATGATTGCAGACAACAACGATAATATGGTGCTGACAATACAAAAGACAATAGGAATAGGTTCGAACTATCTTTTCCTTCGCCTCTTGACGGCACTGGGAACTGCGTGTATATTTGCTGTTGCCGTAACAATTGGGTTTAGCTATTTTGGATTTCATTATGCTCCATTGTTCTTTGTATGGATGGTGATGGTTGCGATTGTGTTTAGATTTATCGCGTGGCTTATCAACTCATACAATAAAGCCGGATGGATCATGTTAATAGTTGCAATTGTATTTTTCGCTGCAGCTTATTATTTCGTATTGCTTAATATTTTGCCCGACTTCGGTCCCGATCTGTCCGATGTGTTTTAACACAATTTTTTTCAATCGCTTAAATATTTCGTTGCTTCTCTCACATATTTACATTGTTACTTTGCTGCATGAACGATAGCATTAATATCAGGGTAATAGAGCAATCAGATAACAAAGCAATCGCAGCCATTATCCGCACCGTGCTCGCAGAGCACAAGGCTGACAAGCCGGGCACGGTTTATTATGATCCAACGACAGATGATTTGTTCAGTCTTTTTCATCAACCCGGGTCCGTTTATTTTGTTGTTGAACTGAATAATGAAATTGTGGGTGGTTCCGGCATCTATCCAACAGAAAATCTTCCTGAAGGTTGTTGTGAGTTAGTAAAACTTTATTTATTGGATAAACTCCGCGGAAAGGGATTGGGTAAAAAGTTAATTGAACGATGTATCACTGAAGCTAAAAAAATGGGTTACACTTCCATATACCTCGAAACGATGCCGGAATTGAGTAATGCGGTTAGCCTGTATGAAAAATTAGGCTTTAAATATCTTAAGCAACCGCTCGGCAATTCCGGACATTTTGGTTGTGATATCTGGATGCTTCGTACGTTGTAAGTTATACGTTATACTTAATAGGTTGTAAGTTATCCATTGTGGGTTATAAGTTGTTAGCGACAGTAGATATATTTTAAGTATTTAAGTGGTCCGCGCAATAATATTCAATTTAAGAAAAGGATCACAATGGTTGCGAGGGCTTTTGCTGACAGCTGATAGCTGATGGCTAATAGCTGATAGCTCACGGCTTCTCACATCTTTTCCGGCAGTGTATATTTTCTTCCCTTGTTTACATTTTGCAACCACGTCATTAAAGGTGCAAAATAATCCAGCATTGGTTTTGCACTCATATCGCTGTGAATGGTTTCCTGCAGGTGTTTTCGCCAATCCACACTGGCGCCCGTTTTCATAACACTTTTAAGAAAATCACCTACAGCTTTGTTGCCCCAATAATTTGTTGCATGCGGATCCTGGTGTAAAATGTTTTTAGCTATATAGGTATGAAACTGGAACAATAATACATTCGCTATAGAGTAATCATAGTATTGGGCAGGATCATCGGTGATATGTGTCTTGCTTGCAGCATCACAATAAGCTTCACTTCTTTCGGATGGGGGCACAATACCCTGGTATTTCTTTACAAGATCCCACCATGTTTTGTTGTACTGGTTCTCCGGAAGGTTCTTTGAATACAGCGCATATTCAAACTCTGTCATCACACCACTTCCCCAGGGAATATGAACGATGTATTCCAATGCTTCATTTAGCATTTTCAAAGTGTCATTGGTGCTAACACTGCTGCTGATCATTTTTAGATTTTCAAGGAAAGGTTTCTGTAAAGACGCAAGACCCATCATCGATCCAAATGCCTCATGAAAACCACGATTCGCTCCGTTTCTTAAAATCACAGGTACTTCAGGAATAGAGTAGCTCATATAATAATATATGTGTCCCAGTTCATGCAGCACAGTGCTCCAGTAATCTGTAGTAGGTACAATGCTTTGCAGTGAGCGGACGTCTTTGTCAAGATCCATATGCCATGCGGAAGCATGATTGTTTTTTGAAAAAGGAGAATCTGCCGGAACAGGGTAGAGGCTGCTGTTTTTCCAGAAGGAAGCCGGTAAAGAATCAAAGCCAATGCTTTCATAGAATTTTTCGCTTTGATGCGCCATCCACTCTGGTCCCCTGGCTTTTAGAACAGGGTCAATATTTAATCCCTGCACGTTAACAAGATCGCCCCAGCTTTGTCCCCAGCGGTTTGGTAACCAATGTGCGGGTATATAGTCCGGAACAGGTTGTTTATACCTTTTTGCCAGTTCATATCTCGCCCACGTATGCAGTTCACGGTATAGCGGCCATATTTCACTTATAAATTGCCTGGTTAATTTCACCATTTCATCACCACTCATTCCATATTCTTGTGCGTTGTAATCAAAAAAATCTTTGTAGTTAAGTGGCGTAACGGATGCATTGCGCAGATGTTGCAGCGAGTCGACGCCTGCTTTTAATACTTTGCCGACTTCTTTGCTGGCGGTCCATGCAGCAAGACGCTCATTAAGATCAGTTGATGTTTGCAGGATCTGGTCGATCTCCCCGGTTGTTACCGCCTTTCCATTCAGCATGTATTTAAATCCAAAAAGAGCGGACGTCTGTTCATTGGTTATCTTAATACGTCTTTCAACAACACTACCGGCCGTCTCGGGGTTGTTTCCTGCGTTAAAAAGAATCGCTTCAAATTGTCTTGCCTGCAAAGCAGTGAGTTTGTCTTTAATGGCCAGGTATTTTTGAGCCGAATCTATATTGCTCTTGCTGCCGGTATATTTTGCCAGCGCTTTATCTGCTTCGCCAGCCTCGTATTCGGAAGTTGTATCGCCTTTTACAATACGTGTGTTCAATTTCCATTGTGCCAGGGATGATGCATAATACAAACGTTGGTATTCCTTATTGTAATCGTCCAGGTAAACCTGTGCTTGTTGTTGTATCGCTTGTTCCTTTTGTTCAGCTTGTTTGCAACAAACCATAAGACAGGAGATCAGGATGCAGACAATGCATGTTTTCATTTGAATGATTTTTTGATTATGCAGTGAATATGTTTACGGGATTCGGCAATGCGCTCTCCGTTATATATGCATGTTTTTTTCAGAAAGTACCTTGCGTGATATTTATAAGCAGGATGGTACATGATAGCCATTTAAACAAATCACCTCTCTTTTTAAGAAAAAATACAAAGGGTAAGATAATTCTTTTTCGCTTACAACCATTAGCTTTTAGCGAGTTTTCAGTACATTTCAACGGTTGAAATATTTATAGAACAAACCCCTACATTTGTAACCATTTTACTAAAACCAAAATCTTCGAAAATGGCTGAAAAAATCAAAGTGGCTAATCCCGTGGTAGAACTGGATGGCGATGAAATGACCAGGATCATCTGGAAGTTTATTAAAGAGAAATTAATCCTCCCATATATTGACGTTGATATTAAATACTATGACCTTGGCATTGAACACCGCGACGCGACTGATGATCAGGTTACTGTTGATTCAGCCAATGCAATCAAACAATATGGTGTAGGTATTAAATGTGCTACTATCACTCCGGACGAAGCCCGCGTTGAAGAGTTCAAGTTAAAACAAATGTGGAAGAGCCCTAACGGTACAATCCGTAACATCCTGGATGGTACTGTATTCCGCGAACCAATTGTTTGTAGCAATGTACCACGTTTGGTTCCTAACTGGACTGCTCCTATATGTATCGGTCGTCATGCATTTGGTGACCAGTATCGTGCAACTGATTTTCTTACTAAAGGAAAAGGAAAACTGACTGTTAAGTTTGAAGGCGAAGACGGTACCGTTCAACAATACGAAGTTTACAATTTTAAAGGAGACGGTGTTGCATTAACCATGTACAATACGGATGAAAGTATCACAGGCTTTGCACGCGCTTGTTTTAACCAGGCGTTGATGAAAAAATGGCCTTTGTATCTTTCTACAAAAAATACCATCCTGAAAAAATATGACGGACGTTTCAAAGATATTTTTGAAAACATTTTTCAGACTGAGTTTAAAGCTCAATTTGATGCAGCAGGTATTACTTATGAGCATCGCCTGATCGACGACATGGTTGCCAGCGCATTAAAATGGAACGGTAACTTTGTTTGGGCTTGTAAAAACTATGATGGCGACGTACAGAGCGATACAGTAGCGCAAGGTTTCGGTAGCCTTGGTCTGATGACTTCAACTTTGGTTACTCCTGATGGTAAGGTAATGGAAGCTGAAGCTGCACACGGTACAGTTACACGTCACTATCGCGAGCACCAGAAAGGAAAACCAACTTCTACCAACCCAATCGCGTCTATCTTTGCATGGACACGTGGATTGGAGTTCCGCGGCAAGCTGGATAATAACCAGGAGTTAATCGACTTCTGCCATGCTCTGGAAGCTGTTTGCGTTGAAACGGTTGAAAGCGGCAAAATGACAAAAGACCTTGCAGTTTGCATCCACGGAAACAAAGTTGAACACGGGAAAGATTACCTGTACACTGAGGAATTCCTTGATGCACTGGATGAAAACCTGAAGAAAAAATTAGGTAAATAATCTTGTTAGAATATTTAGAAGGGCGGGTTGAGAAACCTGCCTTTTTTATGGGTCATTATTGATTCAGGTTGCTATCGTCGTTTGGCATTAAGTCTGCCTGAGTAAATTTTATTAGATCGTCCTGCTATGCGTTACGGTAAAACCTGCTAAAGGGGGAGTTATTTTTTTAAGAAAAATAATCTTATTTTCACGCCCTATTTCGTACCCCCAATTGTAGCTAACAATGTACATAAACACCGGCACATCGCTTGCCTGCCTTATACAGTATTTTCTGTCTGACCTGTTTTGCTTTCTCAATTCTTCAAAGGCGGTATAATGAGTAATATCAGAGCTAAGCTAAAGAAATGGTACCGGAACGTGCATCCAAAACAAGCGCTACAACTCATCTGGAAAATCTCGTCGAAGCGAATTATAATCTCGTTATGTCTTATTCTTATTGAAAATGCATGTTGGGCAGGAACGGTGTATTCATTAAAGCTGTTGATGGATCAATTCGCCGGAGGCCAGGCGAGATTGAATAGGGATGCTGTCATTTACTATCTCGTCTTTGCTGCATCGATCGGCGTATTGTATGTATGTATTAAAAGTGTATCTGCCTTCGTAAGTGATTCCCTGGCATCCCGAATTGACTGTGAAATAGACGAACAGATACATGCTCATACGTTAAAGCTTGATCTCAGTTACTATGAAGATCCTGCGTACCTCGACATTTTGAAAAGAGCCCGGGAAGCAGGTGCAAACAAGCCCAAAGCGATTATTTTAAGCTTAAACGATTTGGCAAAAAACAGTATTATGCTTGTTGCAATGATATACATGTTGATTGCAACTAACTGGTTGTTGTTGCCGTTGTTGTGTATGATTGTGCTGCCAATTCTTTTTGTACGTATAAAGTTTTCCGACAGGCAGTATCTGTGGCAAAGAGACAATGCCGCATTGGAACGGGAAACAACCTATCTCAGTCATCTTATGACCGGCGATGCTGCTGCAAAAGAAATCAGGGCTTTTGCACTGGGTAATTTTCTTTTAGAAAAATATGGCAAGATCAAGCACAGACTTGTTAACGAACTGATACAGCTTGAAAAACGCAAAATGATTGTTGAGATTGCTACAACTCTTCTTGCAACATTGGCCTTTTTTTCGGTGATGGCGGTTATCATCATGGCTACACTGAAAGGAAAAGCGAGTTTTGGTGATATCGCTGTATTTCTTGTGATATTTCCGCAGTCGTTCAGTACTGTGCAAGGCCTGATCGGAGCAATTTCACGGTTTTATCAAAACAATATTTATATAGCAGATATTTTTGAACTATTGCACTTAAAGCCGTTAATGAATGCTGCAGGCGAAGGCAACACAAATGCTATCCGTCAGAATCCACCCCACATAGCAATAGAAAATTTGTCGTTTAAATATCCTCACTCGAAGAATTTTGTGCTGAATAATATTTCATTAATCATACCGCCGGGCAAGATTGTGGCATTGGTTGGAATGAACGGTGCCGGTAAATCTACCCTGATAAAATTGTTGTGCAGATTGTATGATCCTCTCAATGGACGCATCACTATAAATGGAACAGATATCCGAGACCTGGATGTAAGTTGGTACAGGCGTCAGGTTAGTGTAGTGTTCCAGGATTATGTAAAATATAATTTTTCTGCCTCTGACAATATCTGGTTCGGTAATATTCAAAAAGAGCGGGAACCGGACGAAATAGAAAATGCAGCCAGGCTCTCGGGTGCAGATGATGTTTTAAAGCGATTCTCCAACGGATACAACACTATTCTTGGACGCACTTTTGATGGCGGAAAAGAATTAAGCATTGGTGAATGGCAAAAACTCGCAATTGCACGTGCGTTCTATGCAGAGTCCGGGTTAATCATACTTGATGAGGCAACCAGTGCGCTTGATGCATTCTCTGAAAATGATCTCTTCAGATCATTAAGAGAAAGAATCGGAGATCGTTCGGCTCTTGTGATAAGTCATCGGCTCTCCACTATCATGCAGGCGGACCACATTTATGTTATAGAAGATCAAAAGGTGATTGAAAGCGGAAACCACACAGATCTTATTCAACGGAAAGGTCGGTATTCGAAAATGTTCAGCATTGAACATGCTTAATTAAAAAGAAAAGAGCATTGGAAACGTCAAAAAAGCATCTGGCAATTGTTACATCCTGCACTGAAAACTGGGGCGGGAGCGAAGAGCTCTGGGCAAGAGCAATACCTTACTGGCTGGAAATGGGATACAAGATCAGTGTCTACAAATGGGAACTGGACAAAACACATCCAGCGTTCATCAAATTGGCTGATAGAGGCGTAAGGCTCTTCAATCTGGCCACACCTTTTTCAGTATATAAAACTGTTATACGAAAAGTATTTCGCAAGCTAAAACTACTGAAAGGACCAATACCTCAGGAGGCAGCATTGCGTTTGTCTTCTTTATTCAGACAGGAAAAACCGGATCTGGTAATTGTGTCACAGGGAATTAATTTCGATGGCTTACAACTTGCGAATGCCTGTCTAAAGAGGGATATACCTTATGTGTTGGTTGCGCAGAAAGCTGTAGACTTTTATTGGCCACCCAATGAAATCCGCGGCTTAATGCGTAACGTTTATCAACGGGCAGTTAAAGCATATTTCGTTTCAGTTCACAACAAAACATTGACAGAGCAACAGTTCGGAGTAAAATTCAGCAATGCCGATGTAATAGTTAATCCTATAAAAGTGCCAAGGCAAATATTACCCGCACCCGATTATAATAATGGGTACAGGCTTGCCTGCATTGGTCGATACTTCTTATTGGATAAAGGCCAGGATATTCTTATCCGAATATTAGCAATGCCAAAATGGAAGCAGAGGCCCATCTCTGTTTCTTTTATAGGTACAGGGGCCGATAAGGAGGGCTTAATTGAAATGGCCGCCTTGCTTGGTGTAAAAAATATCTCCTTCGTTGAACAGACAGATAACATTGAAGAACTCTGGAAGTCCTATCACGGCCTGGTGCTTCCATCGCGTAGCGAGGGTACTCCCTTGGTACTTTTAGAAGCGATGGCTTGCGGCCGTATGGCTATAGTGTCATCAGTGGGAGGTAATGCCGAACTGATTTCTGATGGAGTAACCGGGTTTATTGGAGACCCTTCTGAGATAGCATTCGATGCAGCCATGGAGCGCGCCTGGCAGCTGAAAGATGAATGGATAAATATTGGAAAAAGAGGCAATGCATTTATTACTAAAACTGTCTCTTATGTTCCGGAAGAATTTTTTGCTAATTCCATAAAATCAATCATCCTTGAAAACTGAGCCTTTAGTATCGGTTATAATCCCTACTTATAATCGTGCCGACAAAATCCAAAACGCCATAAAAAGCGTAATTAATCAAACATATAAAAATGTGGAAATAATTGTGGCTGATGACGGATCTACAGACAATACACTTGAAGTGCTGAAAGCATATCCCTCTGTCAGCGTGCTTGAACTGGAACACGGCGGACAGGGCTGGGCAAGGAGTAATGGCTTACGGCATGCAAAGGGCGTTTACATTGCATCTCTGGATTCGGATGACACCTGGGAGAACTCTTTTTTACTAAAATGTGTTGAGCAAATAGAGGCATTTGATCTCGACTTTGTGTTTGCTAATTGGCTACAAGACTTAGGAAATGGTCAACGCATTGATTTTTTCTCTATCTGTTATGTTTTAAGAGGCACACTAAAGCAGTACAAAACAGAATGGGTGTATCTCGATAGTGAGGAGTTGCGTCACTTGTATCTGACAGGATGCCCATCTCCTTCATCATCGCTTCTGATCAGACGTTCCTCATTAAAGAACAATTGGAATAGTGAACTTAGAATTGCAGACGACTGGTGCCTGGCCCTTGACATGATTTTTAGTTCGCCTTGCAAGGCCGCTTTTACAAGAGAAATACTTTGGCATAAAAACCGTACAGGTAACAACGTATTTGATGGACGATATGCACCTGATCTGGTGCGGGATATGTTGCATGATGTCGATTATCTGTTTAGTCGGTTGGGAAAAAAATTTACATCCAGTGAACAGAAAACTTTTACCAAAACAAAAATTCGAGTGTGGGCGTCCTATAGTTATGTTCAAATAAGGCACAATCTTAAAATATTTAAAAGCATTTTATTTTTTCTCAGAGCAATGTTTTTAGCCCCATTTTTTACAATGCTGCTGTCATTTCAAAAGATGATTCACATGGGTAAAATATTTGTCCGGAGATTTTCAATGAGTAAATAATCTGAGCACACGATTAAGAACAACAATGTGCTTGTGCTTTGGTGACGATGAATCCTGGTGTAATGTTTCGTTCTTTCTGCTTCAATTGGTATTACACCAAAATTCATTTTTATAGCGGGCAAGACTTTCTATACAAAAGCCTGTTGTTAATTCTTCTGATCCCCAGCCCTTGAGCAACTTTGGGCCTCCATAATAGAATAACCAGCGTGACCAGTCGCCATGATTTTTCTGATTTTGGATAATGAAATCAACGGCTTTGTGCAGTCCTTCCGACGTATATCCAAAATTGATCAATGAGATAACGCCAAGTGCAGTATCAAGAATTGATTTACCTAGCTGGCCATCTGCGGATGCCGTTTTAAGAATTCTTTCAATAATCGGTGCGACAACAGGCTGAAGTTTTTTTACTCCACGGTTGTACGCTCTTGAAACCAGGTAATAAATAGTAAATGGGTTTCTGTACCATTTGTCACAATCATGTTCATTGCATTCATTTATTGTTTTAATGATTGCGTCTATTATAGGGGCTGTTTCCGGGATGTCGCCAAGATAATAGAGAATGTTCGTATTAATTCCTAAATCGATATCACCTCGAGTGCATTCGTTGACGTGCCAGAATAGCAAACTTGTAATAGGTCTTCTTAATTCCTTAATAGAAACACGCCAATGTCCTTTGTGTGTTTGCAGCCCTAACCGGATAATGTACCATGTATAGAATAACCCGTTGCGGGACCGGTTAGCTAACAATAATTTTTTGTTGTTGGGTGAGGGCATTGAAACTCCTCTCTCCTCCATAAATGCCGTACCGTAGGCAAGGCTGTCTGCATCATAGGGAACGATCTTGTGCCACGGATGTAAATTTGAAAAAACAGGCCATAAGCGTCCAAAATGCATTTGGCCGTAAAGATAACCAGTTGCTTTGGACAGCATTCTTTCCGCAATCGCTGATTCCGAAAGGGGTAATAGGCAAGAAGCTACCACCATGGTTGCAAAAACAGTACTATCCGGAAAACACCACCCCTGCATTGGCTCATCGGCTGCAACATAACAACAAAATTCACCATTAGGGTATTGATGCTGAGTCAGAAAGTCCAATCCTTTATCAATAGCTGCTTCTACGGTTTTTAGATCAACTATTTCGTTTGCCTCTAAAGAAAAATGATCAGGGGAACTATTGATATTTTGCATCAGGCGGATTTATATGCGACGGTTATCGTAATTACCTTTTTAAGAATCGGTCAAAGATACAGACCAATTTCGTTCCTGTTTCGCATTATAGATGAATTTATATAATTTTGTCAATATTGAAATGCATTATACACGTACCTTTTCTAACCATCAATGAGCAATTTGCGGTGCTATAATTTTACATTTGCCATCTATGTTAAGCGTTTTTTTCAAAAAGAGAATTCAGCTTTTTGCCGAAGCACATCATAGTTTCATTTTTTGCAACCAGACATTCTGTTTCGGATCATTAGCTTCGATTTCAGGCTAGTTCGTTCAGCAAATGAAAAGCATTTATCCTAAATGTTCACCGTGTATCGATGAAGGCATTAATACAACTAAAAGTGATTGAAAGGAACCACCATATAGCTATAATTACAAGCTGCCCGGAAGACTGGGGTGGGAGCGAGGAAGTATGGGCGCGTACAATTCCACATTTTCAATCTTCCGGATATCGTGTAACGGTATTAAAGCGGAATTTAAATAAGCAGCATATCCAATATAAAAATCTTGCTAACAATAATGTTGCGCTTGAAGAATTGTTGCCTGAATCTCTAAATTCATTAAGCGCTAAGAAGTACTCTGCGTTGTTTAAAATAAAAAATACAATTAAGTTATTAAAAAGAGTTTTCCAACTCGTCTTAAGGACAGTCAGGCCAAAGGATGTCGCTTATGTTAATGATTCCTATTTGGTGAAAAGAAAGCTTCAAAAGCTGCAGCCAGAATTTGTAATCTTATCACAAGGACAGAATTTTGATGGTCTCCAATTGGCAGATGGCTGCAGAGAGCTTAAAATACCCTATATAGTAATAGCTCAAAAGGCAGTTAACTTTTGCTGGCCTCACTACACAAACAGAAATTCACTGCGGGATATACTAGAGAAGGCTTCATGGTGTTACTTCGTATCAAATCACTGCAGGCGATTAACTGAAGAGCAATTCGGAACATGTCTTCCGCAATCTGAAGTTTTTTACGGTCCAATAAAGGTCCCCCGGCAAATAATTCCAATGCCGGATGCCACGCAGGGACTTCGGCTTGCATGCATTGGGCGCTATTATCTGCTGGATAAAGGGCAGGATATTTTGATCAGGGTAATGGCACAGCAAAAGTGGCGGGAGCGATCAATGACAATTTCTTTTATAGGCTCAGGAATTGACAAAGACGGATTGATGGAAATGGCTGAGTTTCTTGGTGCAAGCAATATTCAGTTTCTGGATCATATCGATGACATTGTTCGTCTTTGGGAGGACTATCATGCATTGGTTTTACCTTCCCGAAATGAAGGATTACCCCTTGTATTACTTGAAGCTATGGCATGCGGGCGCACGGCGATCGTATCGCAGGCCGGAGGTAATTGTGAAGTTATAAATGACGGAATAAATGGGTTTATCGGTCATGCTAATGAAGAAGATTTTGACGCGGTTTTGGAACGGGCATGGAATGCTCGGGAGGAGTGGGAAGCCATAGGAAAAAGAGCCCATGCATTTATTGAAGAAAATGTTCCGTTTCAATCTGAAAAAGTATTAGCAGATTCAATTTTAAATAGAATGGAAAAAGTGAACCCTGAAAAGGTTGCTGTATGAGAAATATTTTTGCAGTTATCAGAGCCAACGCGTGGTGGGAATACAAAATTCCACCAATGCTTGCTGTTGTCTATATGGTTATGATCCAAAGTCAAATACCCTTTTTTAAAGTGTTGCAGTTAATGTCAATTCCTGCAATTGCTGTAGTTCTGGGTGCGATTTATGTGAGTTTGCTGAATGATGCAACAGACGTTAGTGAAGATCTTAAGGCTGGGAAAAAAAATGGAATGATTGGTTATACAGCTATTCAACGGATTGGTATCGTATCATTCCCCGTCATTCTTGGATTTTGTATAGTAGCAATGTCAGGAAGTCTTTTCTCCTGGCAAAATCTTTTTTATCTGGCCGCTCATATATCTTTCACTTTATATTCATTGCCTCCATTCAGGCTTAAAAAAAGAGGAGTTGCAGGGCTTATAGCAGAAGCGCTTGGTTCGGAAATGTTGCCCGTATTGTTTCTTGTGTCATGTTTTTATAGAGATGCGAAATTGGAGATTCAACCCTTGCTGTTTGTGTTCCTTGGAACCTGGTTTTTTTGTTTTGGGCTTAGAGGTATCCTTTGGCATCAGCTTGACGATAGCGAAAATGATAAAGTGAGCGGACTGCAAACTGTTGTTCAACAAATAAGCAAACCCAGACTTTCGCGAATCGGTATCTGTATTGTTACCATAGAAGTCGCTGCTTTTTTGGCGTACGTGATTTGTAACCAATTGTTTTTAGTAATCCCGGGGCTAATTTTTTACCTCATATATATTCAGTTGTTAGCAAAAAAGAACGGAGTTGAACAAACGATAATAAGACCAAGAATAAAACCGTATAGAATTTTTTTGTTCGATTATTACCGTATTTTTTTCCCTCTTTTTTTGTTAGTTGCGGGCATGTTAAATGGTCTCGTAAATGTCTTCGGGTTGCTTTTTCATTTGTTTTTGTTCCAATCAACTATAACAAGCATTTTCAAGGAGGTTAGACAGCTCTGGCGAGCAGTTCTCTCAGACATTCTTTTACAGGTGAAGGATCGTTAGGTGAACTAATTTTCAAAAACGTACATTTACACCATGAGTAAGTACGATATCCTGATTATCGGAGGAGGGCCTATTGGCCTTGCCTGCGGTATCGCGGCGAAAAAAGCAGGGCTTAATTACATTATAATCGAAAAAGGAGCATTGGTCAATAGTTTGTATAATTATCCGTTGTACATGACTTTTTTCTCAACATCCGAACGACTGGAAATTGGTGATGTTCCGTTCATGAGCCTCAATCCGAAGCCTCACAGAAATGAGGCATTGGAATACTATAGAAGGGTGAAGCAATCCTTTGACTTAAATATCCGTTTGTTTGAGGAGGTTAAAGAAGTAAACAGGTTGAATAATGAAGGCGAGGAGAACCTGTTTTCTGTTGTTACCCCGAAAGCCGCCTACGAGGCCAGAAATATTATTATTGCTACCGGGTTTTATGATATTCCCATTTATATGAATGTTCCAGGTGAAGATCTGCCAAAAGTTAAACATTACTATCGCGATCCGAGCTTCTATGCATTTCAGAAAGTGCTGGTGGTTGGAGCCAATAACTCTTCTGTTGATGCTGCGTTGGAAACCTGGCGCAAAGGCGCAGACGTTACCATGGTCATCAGAAAAGATGTGATTGGAGAAAGGGTTAAGTATTGGGTAAAACCTGATATGGAAAACAGGATTAAAGAAGGCAGCATTAAAGCTTACTTCAATTCATCCGTAAAGTCCATCGCAGAGGACACTGTAACAATTGAAACGCCTGACGGTGAAGTAACCATTGAAAATGATTTTGTGCTGGCAATGACCGGCTATCGGCCTAACTTTGAACTACTGAAGAAATTCGGCATTGAATTTTCAGCCGATGATATTTGTGTGCCATCTTATCATGAAGAAACAATGGAAACAAACCAGCCCGGTATTTTTCTTGCCGGCGTTGTTTGTGGCGGTATGAACACACATAAATGGTTTATTGAGAACTCGAGAGTTCACGCGGATCAGATCATTTCATATATTGCTTCAAAACAATAACCGTTGTTTTGTTTTATACATCGGCTAAAAAAATTTTATACAAGTAACCTGTAAACAATGACAAAAATAACCTCTTATCTAAGTGTTCTTTTTTCGGTTTTGTTGCTCATCTCCTGTAAGAACGGTTCATACGATCTAAAGTTTAATCCACCTGCCGGCGCCAAATACAAATACGTGGTTGTAATGAACCAGGAAATGCAACAAAGTATGAAGGGGCAGGAACACAATGTGGATAATACGACTGAGATGTATGTGACCTATGAAATATTACAAAACACGGGTGCAGACAAACACTTGAAACTTACTTACAACAGGTTTAAAGGATCATCCAATGGAACCGCATATGATACGGACGATTCTTCTGCAGCGAATGGAAATAACCCTATGACATTTGTGTATAACGGCATGAAGAACTATCCCTTGCTGATAACAATATCCGAAAAGGGGCAGGTTAAGGATGTAACTGGCATCGATGAACTGCTGGACCGTGTTGTGGGATCTATACCACTGGATTCGGCACGAAAAGCAATGATCAGAACAACAACGGAAAAAATAATGGGTAAAGATTTTGTAAAAAGCATGATTGAACAATCCTTTAAGATTTTTCCGTCAAGTAAAGTAAGTGTGGGTGATACCTGGAAAGATTCTATGATGTTAACTGCAGGCCTTGATTTTAAAATGGCCAACAGCTTTACGCTTAAAGGTGTAGATAATAACAAGGCCACTATAGACGTCAGCTCTGATATAACCAGTGGCGCTATGGATATGGGGATGATGAAGATTGAAACAAACATGAAAGGAACGCAGAAAGGCACGACTGAACTTGATCTGCCCACCGGTATGACTACTTCTTCCGATCTTGATCAGCAGATTGAAGGCAATATGAAAATTATGGGAATGGAGATCCCGGTTAAGATCAAGACTAAGATAAAGGTTACAGGAACGAAGATTTAATTTAATTGACAATTGAAAGTGGAAAATTGTAAATGTGCGAATATGTGAATGTGCGAATGTGCAAAAGGGACCTGTTCTCCGTGTAACTCAGTGTCTTCTCCCGTGTAGCTCTGTGTAACAATTAATTTCCATAAAGAAAAAAGGTTTGATGTTTCAAGACATCAAACCTTTTTTGTAGTAGAAGAAATCTATCTGTTTTTATTATTGTCCTTTTTTCAACAACAATTTCGCTTGAGAGAAATTGTACGTTGCATCCAATACTGCTACAATCGAAGGCCAGTTGGCAGCTTCTACGTTGGTCTTTTTAAACACTTCTCTTGCCTGGATATACAGAATACTATTTTCCAGCTTGGCTCTTGTTGTAAAGCTGGCAAAATCATTCTCTGTCTTCTTATTTAAACTTTCCCACCCCTTTAATATATAACCGGTTGGAACGGTAAAGTTGATATAGTAGGTTATCGCACTTGTAGTCTTAATATTAACCGGGTAATTCCTTGTTTTATCTTCTTTCTTTATTCTTGTCTGGCTACCTATCAAAGATGGAAGTTTTAAAACAATATCATCTCCGGCGTTAGATGTCATTTCTGTCAGTGTAAAGTTCTCCGTGTATTTCAATGTTCTTTTCTTATAGCTGCGACCATCTTCAACAACGCGGAAAGAATTGTATTTATCAACGTGATCGTTATACTGGCCGTTGGCAATTTCTTTCATCATTAAAGGCTTATCTTCTTTCCACTCCTTCTTTTGATGCGTAAGTTCTTCCGAAGCCTTATCTTCTTCACGTGAACTTAATCCTTCCCATAAACCGGCTCCGTCATAATTTTTAAAATCAGATTCCATAAAAGGAGTTAGTGCAAGTGCATCATCAATAAGTACATCTTTTAAAGAGCCCTTTGCTTCGGTAGTTCTGTCTACCGAAACAATTGGTTGCGTTATATCGGGAAGAGAACTGTTTAATTGTACTGTCAGCGTGTTGGTCAGTGTATCTGTAATTGGCAGGCGGTCGATAGTAAATTTAGCTTTCTTGTCATCGGGATTAAATCTTGCTGCTACATTGCCATTGAATTCTGATGATAATTCCTCCGGATTAAGATGTTCGGAAGGATTACAGTAAAACTTGTCCTTATACTTGATCAGCCAGCCAAGTTCTGATGTAAATGCTACTTTGGAAAGGTCCGTCAAATGGTTGTTGTTGGTGACAATTACCTCGTGATCAATTTTTTTCTCCTTCAGTAAGTCTGAAAAAATCCTTGCATAAGTATAATCGTTCCAGCTATTGTAAAGTGTCTTAGAGCGGATGGTATAATAGGCCTTGCGTACATAATCATCATCGGAAGCTTCTTTGATGCCGCGCTTTTTCAATGACTTTAAAATGGCACTTTCCATATCGTCAATATCTACAGCTGACGAGCCACTTAATGACGAACTCTGCACTTTCCCAGGCTGAAACCAGGCTGTTTTAGCCTTTCCCATCAGCTCTTCAGCCGTCATGTCCTTTTTTAATTCGTCGTCGTTCTTAAACCATACAAGATCATTGTTGTTATTTTTTGAATAGCTGACCTGGAACTTCATCATCGGCAATTCCGTATAAGTGTTTACATATTTTACGCTTTGAAGTTTATCTCTGCGTTCATCAACCCAGCGATATACCTGGATGCCGTTTTTAGATGTTGATGTAAAATCCGGCGCACCTTTTATTGTCTTGTATGCAAGGTGATAGTGTTCGTCAGCGGTTGTTATTTCAATGATCTGCTTTGCAACTGGCATAGACCTGTTGCACACGTAATATACCGGAGCAAATTCTTTATAATTGGGATTGGATCCGTAACTCCTGTTGTTGATGTTTCTGAATTCGTATTCAATAACATCACCTTCCTCGAGATCCGGAACGGCTATTTTATAAAAGCTGGGGCGATAAGTAGTGGATATTTTTTGATCAGTATAGCTTCTGAAAATATCCGGAACACTGTTGCTGTTCTCAACTCTTACAGCATCAGCCAGCTCTACATTTTTTTGTGAGCCATCTTTCTTAATAACTTTTGCGGAAAATGCATCAAGCTCGTTGGAGAGGCGGAAGTATAAGATAGAATATTGTTCGATAGAGAACTTGTCATTAAGCAATAAACGTCTTCTTTCTGTTTCTTCCACCAGCATTTGGGTTTCACCGTTTGAGCGGTTGGCAGCAACGATAGAAGTGCCCAATGTCAACGGCGCAAATATGATACCGAGAATGTTTCTTCCGATTATTTTTCCAGCACTCAATCCTTTTTTGTCGAAAGCGAAAGTTGTTTTCTGTGAAAGGATAACAGCGCCATCATTGTTTGATCCGGATACGGTTGTTGCTGTAAAATCGGGATCGTCTATAAGTAACGGCGACGCCTTCTGATTTTTAGTGATGATGTCCAGTTCCCTTTTACTGATGCGGTTTTGGGCGAATGTTGTTTGAATAGTCAGGCATGCAAATGCACTAACCAGAATGATCTTTTTCATTTGGTGGGTTCAAATTATTGTTGAATCGAAATACTGCTTCTGTTAAACTCTTTCACTGAGGCTACAAACTTTTTCCATGCCTCAAAATCTGCAGGAAGAATAACCGGTGAAGCGATAGTCGTTTTTTTCTGTAATGAGATTGTATTGTTGGAATAATTGTATTCAGCATCAACCTGGTTCTTGTTAAATGCTGCAGTGAATTTTTTGGGTAATGATGCAGGCTTTGTGTTGCCATCCAGCTCAAGCATGATTTTGTCTGTCGCGACGAAAAGATTACCGAGATCAATAGGAGACTGCCTGTTTTCTTCCGGGTTAAAACCCATTATAGATCGTGGAAAGAAATCAATGGTAGTATATAATGTTTTGTCGATCTGCGTTACCTGGTTGTTAACTTCAATATCGCCTTCAATGGTGATAGGAATTTCCCTGTTGGTAAAGTCGGAAGTTTTTATGTTGGAAACCTCTGTGTTTTCGGAGTTCCCTTCCAGCAGTCCTGAGACAAAATTCTTTCTTTTGTCAGCCGGAACATTGTTGTAGATATAGTGAAAAAAATGACGCGATTCACCATCAAAAGTAACCGACATGTGGCCGGTCATTTTCTCTCCGTCTATCTTTAGTTTTGAGATTGTGCTGATTTGATTGTTGTCAATAGGAGGCACCGGAACGGTTTCAATTTTGTAACTGTCACCATGTTCTACCAGAACTTTCTTTCCCTGAATGCGGGCAGCATCCTTACCAAAAGCTGCATACTTTTCCGTGCCGTCAATGAAGTATGTTTTTCCTTTTAAATAAAGTACTGAAATGGCGTGATTATCTACACACATTGATTGGACCTCGGTAATATCATAAGGGATCTCCCTTGTGCCAATCCACGCAAAGTGTGCATCGTAACCTGCTATTTTCAACATTTCGGTAAGCAGGTTAGCCATCCCCTTACAGTCGCCATATTTGTTTTTATAAACATCCTGTACTGTCTGTGGTACAAAGCCGGAATAGCCTTCTTCAAAAGCTATATAACGTATGTTATCCTGAACCCAGTAATAAATGGATTTGATCTTTTCCTCATCAGTCGGCTTGCCTTGTGTCAGCGTTGCCACCTGTGCTTTTATCGCATCTATATTGTTTTGAGCCTTGCGATATAAAAAGTTATACCAGGCGTATATGTCGTCCACAGATTTAAAACCATTGATCTTTTGATTATTTAGAGTAAAGCTCTTAACAGTGATGATCAGGTGAGGAAGATAGAAAGGTCTTGCAAGTGACATTGCTTCATGCTTAATCCCACTCATATCCGTGGCAGTATATTTATAAACTGTGAAGTCTTTTCCTTTTTGTGTCTCTTTCCTGATCTTATATCCTTCAAAATTTTTTTCAAGAACTTCCAGTTCCAGCCAGGATGGTACCTTAAAGCTGATGACCGCCTGCTTTACCGGGAATGACTCATGAAAGAACACACGGGTCAGGTATTTTGCATCTGTATACTGAGCCTCATATTTAAACCTGTACCGTTGCCCGACTTCCTCAGCCCGATAACCATAAAGCTCCCCATATGCATCGTCGAGAAAAATGTTATCATCTGTAAGTGAAATCCTCTCCGGGGGATATTTTACGGTTTTGAAACCATTTTTGTAATAGATCTGGAAATCATAATCCTTCAGCTTAACAAAACTGTTGAAAGGAACCAGGTAGCCGACAGGCGTTTTTTCGGCAATGCTGGCCATTTCAATCACACTGTTCTCCTGGGATGTAACAATGGATTGATTGTTAATACCTTTTGCCGTATTAAATTGAAATTCTTTGTTGATGAGATACGCGCCGTATTTGGCTTTTTTATCGATCTTTTTAAGGTTAGATGCCTGTAATGCACCTTCAGCATCGGCTGTTTGAAACTGGGAATAGGCTATGGTTGAAAATATCAGGCACACAACTAGCCCTGAAAGGGGTTTAAGCATGAGGTACGTTTTAAATTGCTTTGATAATCAGTTTGGTGTTTTATTAAATATGAAATTTATAAAATAAATATCCGCTATAAATTTCTATTTACAAAAATCTATAGCGGACAAAAGTAGGAAGAAAACCGGTTTAAGTACGAATTACGAATTACGAAGTACTTTAATGCAGGCTACGTTATTTTTTAGACAACTGCTTAAATTTAAAAATGCAAGAGCTCAGATATAATCGAGCTCTTGCACCCAGGTACTTCGTACTTCGTAACTCGTACTTGCGATCGGTCACATCATACATCTAATATCGTACATCGTACATTGCCTTACTTCATCACATCCTCAATCACCTGTCCCACATTTCCGCTGGGCATTTGAATATGAAGTAATGCAGCTACGGTTGGTGAAATATCGGTCATGTAAGTTTCAATATTGGTTTTACCTTTCCTGATGCCCCATCCATACCATAACAAAGGAATGTGAGAATCATACGGATTCCAAAGGCCATGTGTTGTTCCGGTTGCTCCGCCATCAATATATCCCGGTTTTAAAATTATCTGGATATCTCCGCTGCGTGCAGGAAGATAGCTATTTGTAACACGTTCCTTAATGGTTGAAGTAAGTGTAGTCTGTGCCAGTTTGTCCAGTTCAAAAGCATTCACAACACCATCTACATTACGCAGATATTTAATCGTCTGCCTGATGATATCGTTCTTATCCATATCTGACGATTCTATCAAAGCATGATTCAGATAGAACTGGTAGTTGCTCGCGTTTACAACAATATTATCCTTACCAAATTTGTCCTTCAGCATTTGGTTAAGACCTTTAAGAATGGTGCTCTCACTGATTGTGCCACCTGGAAGTCTGTTCTCCTTCATAAAGCCAGGTACATGTGCTACTGCATGGTCGGCAGTAAGAAATACTGTGTACTGGCCCTTGCCAACAGATGCGTCGAGGAAGTCAAACAATTTGCCAAGGCTTTCGTCAAGGCGCACATAGTCATCCAGTTGTTCCCATGAATTAGGTCCGAATGTGTGACCTACATAATCCGGAGAAGAAAAGCTTACTGCTAAGAAATCCGTTACACCGTTTTTCCCTAAACCTTCGTTAAGCACGGCTGCTTTTGCCATTTCAACGGTTAATGTGTTACCATGTGGAGTTGAAGAAATCTTGCTATAGTCTGTTCCTGCATATTTGCTTAAGTCATATGGCATTGCTGAATTAGGTGTGCCAAAAGGTTTTCCTTCGTAGGCTTTGTCATCGGCAGTGCAGTATATCGGATAAGTTTCTTTAGGCAGAGCCAGCGTCCAGTTTAGCTGGTAAAGAGAATCCACCAGTTTCCTGTTATTAAAATTTTGAACCCAGTCAGGCAATACATTCATGTAATACGTGCTGGTGATAAAGTTGCCGGATTTACCATCATACCAGTAAGCCGCATTAGCTGAATGTCCGGCAGGCAAAATAGCACCTCTGTCCTTCAACGCAACGCCAATTACCTTGCTCTGGAAATTGGTAGCCAATCTTAGTTCATCCGTAATTGTAGTGGTTAACATATTGGCCGGGCTCATCGCTCCGGCTGCAGCGTTGCTGCTGCCAACTGTCTGAACAGAAGTATCTCCTGCGCAATACATTTCTTTGCGTTTCTGATTATCATACCAGTCATTTCCCATTATACCGTGGATTGCAGGAACAGAACCGGTATACACGCAGGTGTGGCCTGCAGCGGTGACAGTTGGAGTATACGGTATCATCGTGTTTTCGCATGAAAAGCCATCGTTCAGCATTCTTTTAAAACCTCCGTTGGCTTTAAAAACATCGTTGTAACGATAAAGATAATCCCAGCGCATTTGATCGACCACAATCCCTACAACCAGTTTAGGACGGGATACACCTTGTTTGGAAGCTGCTGCTGAAGAACTTTGACTGTTGGATGTAATAACGGTAAATAAACCAAGAACAAAAACAAAGCAATACTTCATTGTAAAACAATTATTAGGGGAACAAAAGTAGGGTTGAAGATATGTATTATTTGAAAACGTGATCTTAAAATTGATATTTAATAACGAATGCCGGGCTTTCCCCTTCGGTTACCTGATACGTGATGATTTTTGTTAATTTCCTCTGAAATATTCGTCTTTAAACCCGCAGGAAGAACGTCGGCTTCATTAACAAAAAGTAGTTTAAACCTCGTTTTATCCGGAAATATGGCCGGTTCGGGGAATATTTATGCACATCACGCCTATGATAGTGCAAAAAATTATGATGCGAAGGCTTAAAACTCAAGCTATATTTAATTTGAATGAATTATTTTTGCGCAGTCGCAAATGATAATGATTGCTTCATCTTGAGAAGCTCCTTTTTTATCAGACAGAAGGTTAAAGTATAAACCGGTTCATCACCAATCCAACAAAGCAACCGGATTTTATCATTGTAAATTATATATACTTTATGGCAGATATTTTCGAAAGACTGATCAAAAATTACGGCCCTATTGGACAACATCGTGAAAGAGCACATGGATATTTTGCATTTCCTAAACTGGAGGGCGAGATTGGCAGCAGAATGAAATTTCGTGGTAAAGACGTAGTTGTATGGAGCCTGAATAACTATTTAGGATTGGCAAATCATCCGGATATCAGAAAAGTGGATGGTGAAGCTTCTCAAACATTCGGCCTTGCATATCCGATGGGAGCGAGGATGATGAGTGGTAACAGTAACTATCATGAACAGTTGGAAAAAGAGCTGGCAGAATTTGAACAGAAAGAAGATGCTATATTGATGAACTTCGGCTATCAGGGTATTATGAGCGCAATTGACGCCGTTTGCGGCCGTCATGACGTGATTGTATATGATGCTGAAAGCCATGCATGTATAATAGATGGTTTGCGCCTTCACCCTGGTCACAGGTTTGTTTTTAAACATAATGATGTTGCTGATTGCGCCAAACAATTGGAAAGAGCAACAGCGATGATTGAAAAGCAGGGACAGGGTGGTATCCTGGTTATTACTGAAGGCGTGTTTGGCATGGCCGGAGATCAGGGTAAATTAAAAGAGATCATTGATCTTAAGAGCACATACGAATTCCGCCTGCTTGTTGATGATGCGCATGGATTTGGTACGTTGGGTAAAACTGGTATGGGTGCGGGTGAAGCTCAGGATTGCCAGGATGGCATCGATCTGTATTTCTCTACTTTCGCCAAATCAATGGCTTCAATCGGAGCATTTCTTGCAGGTCCTAAAGTGATCATTGATTATATCCGTTATAATATCCGTTCACAGATCTTCGCGAAAAGCTTACCAATGCCAATCGTTCTGGGTAACCTGAAGCGTTTGGATATGTTGCGCACCATGCCGGAACTCCGCGAGAAATTATGGAATAACGCATTGAGTCTGCAGAAAGGACTAAAAGAAAATGGATTTGATATTGGTAATACCAATACTATGGTTACGCCGGTTTACATGAAAGGTGGCGTAGAAGAAGCTACTGCAATGGTAATGGACCTTCGTGAAAATTACGGTATCTTCTGTTCTATCGTAGTATATCCCGTAATTCCAAAAGGACATATTATTTACCGCTTAATTCCAACTGCAGCACATACTGCAGAAGACATTAAGCTAACCATAAAAGCTTTCAGCGAAACCAAAGCCAAGCTGGATGCAGGTGACTATAAGGTTGAAGCCATTCCTGATATGGCCGAAGCAAACTAAGTCGTTAAAAGAATATTTTACTAAGCAAAGCCTTCCTTTCTTTTGGGAGGCTTTCTTATTTTTGAAATATGATAAAGTATCTGAAAAGGATTACTCCTTTTATACTCGCATCCTCCACTGCTATTGTTGCAGCTTTTTCTTTTTTACTAACAGGAGGAGATACGTTTAAATACAGAATTGGGTTCTTTATTCCGCTCGTGTTACTCAGTATAGTTCCGCTCATTCTTGATTTCCTCTTAAAACGCTATCTTCAGTCAAGGGGCCTTGTATGGATATGGGTGACAGAGCTAATTCTTTTGCTGGGTGCCGTTTATTACTGGATAGTAAAATAATTGTATGCATATAGAACATATTGCCCTTTATTGCAACGACCTTGAAAAAATGAAAGATTTCTATTGCCGCTATTTTGAGGGAACATCTAATGAGATCTATCGAAGCAATACAACCAGGGGATTTGAATCTTATTTCATAAGTTTTGCAACCGGTGCAAGATTTGAGTTGATGAAAAAGCCTGGTATTTCAGATGTTTCTTCCGTTATAGCAAGAGCCGAAAATCCCGGATTTGTTCACCTCGCATTTTCCGCCGGAAGCCGCGAGAAAGTCGACACCCTGACGAAGACTTTAAGGGCCGATGGCTTTGCTGTTTTGGGAGAACCAAGGGTAACCGGCGATGGCTACTACGAAAGTGTTATTGCCGATCCCGAGGGAAACAGGATCGAGATCACAGAATAGACCGATACGTGAATATTGCTGTATCAATAACGTTCTGAACTACGCAGAATGCCTCAGCTAAAAGCTGATAGCTGACTGCTGAAAGCTACAAACATGAGCATAAAATTTGAGACGATCGATTGGGCTTACGGCTCCAACATATACGAAGTAAATACAAGGCAATATACCGCGGAAGGCACATTTAGTGCTTTTCAGCAGCATTTGCCAAGGCTGAGGGATATGGGGATTGAGATACTGTGGTTTATGCCCGTAACGCCGATAAGCAAGGAAAAAAGATTGGGGACACGGGGCAGTTATTATGCCTGCAGCGATTATACCTCGATTAATCCGGAATACGGAACATTAGAAGATTTCAAAACACTGGTAAGCGCTGCGCATGATCTGGGGTTTAAAGTAATTATTGACTGGGTGGCAAATCACACGGGTTATGACCATCACTGGACAAAAGAACATTCTGAATGGTACAGGAAGGACGCGGATGGAAATTTTGTAGAGCTGAACGGCTGGGACGATGTAATAGATCTCGACTACACAAATGCAGCACTTCGGAGGGAGATGATAAAATGTATGCAGTTTTGGGTGGAGAAATGTAATATAGATGGCTTCCGGTGCGACATGGCACATCTTGTTCCGCTGGACTTCTGGAAGGAAGCGAGAAAAGCCTGCGAGGAAACGAGGCCTCTTTTCTGGCTTGCTGAATGTGATGAAGAAAAATACCTGGAAGTATTTGATGTTTCCTATGCCTGGAAATGGATGCATGCCACGGAAAAATTCATGCGAAATGAAATTGGACTGGGTGATATCAACAACATTTTGCATGGTTATGCAAATTATCATGCAAAAGGATGGAAGCTTTTTTTTACCGCCAATCACGACGAAAATACATGGAACGGAACTGAGTCTGAAAAGTATGGTCCGGCTGCAAAAGCATTTGCAATTTTTAGTGTCACCTGGCCAGGATTACCATTAATTTATAGTGGCCAGGAGTTGCCCAATAACAAGCGTCTAAAGTTTTTTGAAAAGGATGTAATAGAATGGCACGAGCCGGTAGAATTACATGTTTTTTACAAGACATTACTGCAATTGCGAAGAGAAAACAGCGCATTGCACAATGAAGCCAGGATGGTTTGGTTTTCTACAGATGCAGATGATAAAATATTAGCCTACCTGCTCGTTAAAGATCATCAGAAAGTTTTGGTGATATTAAATTTATCCGGTGCAGAACGGGTAAAGATCGATCTTGCAGATGCGTCTCTAAAAGGTGGTTATATTAATCTGTTTTCAGGTCTGCAACATCACCTGAACGAGCGTGAGATATTTGAATTGCAACCCTGGGAGTATTTTGTTTATGCATCGGTGTAATGTCAGAAGTTAAAAGTTATAAGTGGTACGTTGTACGTTGATGGCAGCAAAGATGATGATTGACAAAAATGGAATCAATGCTCCATATTTCACTATAGACTATTCACTTTTGACGTTTTCGGAAGTAATGAGTTGTAAGTAGTACGTTACACGTTGATTGCAGCAAAGACTATGATGAAGAACGAAAATGGAATCAATGCTGCACACTTCACTATTGACCATTCACTATTGACTATTCACCATCCACCAAAAAAAGAAAGCCGGCATAAAAGCCGGCCTATTCTTTATAATCATTGAATCAATCTTTCACTATTCACCATTCACTATTCACGCTGAGTTATCACTCTTCACCATTCAGTCCTCTTATTGATCCCCATTGTCATTACCTTTATCGGATCCGTTAAGGTTAAGCGGATAGGCGTAAGAACCTTCGTAACCCGGATAAATACCTTCAATCTTAACAGTGCCCTGGGTGCTTGCAAGAACACTTTTCAGTTCATCAATATTGTTTACAGGCTGACCATTTACGCTGGTGATTACAAATCCTTCCTGCATTCTTGTTCTCTTCAAAATACCATTGCCTATTTTCTTAACTACCACACCTCCGGTAATATCATTTTTCTTAGCGGTGGCAGCATCAAGATTCGCTAATTCTGCACCTAATTTATCGAGGGCTGATTCCGCTTTGACTTCAGTATATGTACCCGCTTTGTTTTTCAGCGTAACAGTAGTTGTGTTTTCTTTACCTGCTCTAACATACGTCAGGCTGATCTTGTCACCGGGCTTGTAACGTGCAACCTGGTCTTGCAATTCAGGACCACTTGTAATTGTTGCTCCGTTTATTTTGGTGATGAAATCACCTTTCTGAATACCGCCCTGGTAAGCTGCGCCGTCTTTCGGAACATCAGTTACATAAACACCGTCACCTTCTTTAATACCTTGCTGTTTCTTTTGCTCGTCAGATGCTTGTTCACTCAGGTATTGAATTCCGATATAAGCTCTCTGAACTGTACCAAATTTAATCAGGTCATTCACAATTTTCTTAACCATGTTTACTGGTATTGCGTAAGAATAACCTGCATAAGAACCTGTAGGAGATGCGATGGCAGAGTTAATACCGATTAGCTCACCGTTTGTATTAATCAACGCACCTCCACTATTGCCGGGGTTCACAGCTGCATCGGTCTGAATAAACGATTCGATAGGAGAGTTGCCTCTGTTGATGCCGATTGATCTTGCTTTCGCACTAACTATACCTGCCGTTACGGTAACATCAAGGTTCAAAGGATAACCGACTGCCAGTACCCACTGGCCTAAGCGCGTATCATCACTGTTTCCGTAAACCAGGTAAGGTAAACCTGTGCCTTCAACTTTAATAACTGCGATATCACTGTTATTATCTGTTCCTACAACTGTAGCCTTATAAGTTTTACGGTTAGCCAGTGTTACATTTATTTCATCAGCGCCCTCAACTACGTGATTGTTTGTAACAATATATCCATCCGCACTGATCAATACACCGCTACCGCTGGCGCGTTGCTCAGGAGTCATCCTTGATTGGGGACCGCCAAAGAAATCGGAGAACGGATCATCATCTCCAAAAAAGTCAGAGAATGGATTTCTTTGCTTAGGCAGGTTGTTGCTAACCTGTTTAGGTTTTGTTCTTGTTTTTATGTGTACAACGGCGGGGGTTGCAGAAGTTGCTGCTGCGGAAAAATCGACTGGTCCTGCTGCATTATCTTTATTGAAAAATCCTGCATAGTTAACTGGTAGTTTTCCATTTTCCTGTACACCTGCGTATTGACTTTGCATCCACTTGCTGTATCCCCAAACACTCAAAACAGCGGTAGATGCACTGATAGCAACTATCAATAAAATACTTTTGAGTTTCATTGTTCTTCTAAATTTTTAAAGTTCAAAATTGACTGTTCTTTAATGTCAAATAATATGCCTTTCGGACAACAAATAAACGAAGCTGTTTAATCGTGCGTTAATAAAATATTCCTTTTAACATAAGTTTGACGAAGGTTGTCGTAGTTCTGTCAAACTTGCGTAAAGGTGTTAACAATTACTGTCATAAAGATAAGCATGTAAGTGCGAAAATGGCATAGAATTCCATGGAAGGCAAAGAAGTAAGTACGAATTACGAAGTACAAAGTACTTAAGTCTAAAAGCTGAATTAGATGCAGGTCTTTTTAAGGAAGGGAACGTGGAATTACTTCAATATATTGGTTATCAAAGCTTCAGAAAATGAGTTCTGACACAGGAGGCTGAAATGCTTGTTAAGGCAATGGCTTGAATGCAGATGTAATTTGTTTTTTAAGCATTGAAAAAGCTGCCATTCAGTCTGTGAAATTGGAAGAGATAATTGCCTTGTCCCGTCGGATAAAATCACCAACCCAGGACAAAGCAATATTTATCAGGTTTACAGGTCTTTTAAAAAGGCCATAGTATCTACTCCATCGGCGTAGTCTATCAACGAAGGTTGCTGTGCGCTGCCAAAAGGAATGTTATCCTTACCTACAACACACTGTATAGCCTCGTTACCTTTCAGGCTTTCCAGCAACGCATCCTTGTCGGTATAATACTCAAAATGTACCTGGCTGATGGGCGAAAAAGGCGAACTGTTTTCCGTAACAACCACTGCCCCGCTGTTCATGTAATATTTATTGTTCATGATCAGTAGCGCCAGCTGATAGTCGAAATTGTGTTTGTATTTATGAAATTCGAGGAAGTAATCATATTGTTTCAATGTTTCCAGTAACGGCATAAAATTATAGTTCTCCGGAACATACAACTTCGTAACGTTGCGACAGCCGAGCCCGAAATAAAGCTGAATGTCTTTGGCAAGATTGATTAGATCGTCGGCTGATTCCTGTCCGTCCAGGACAGCGACAGACGTCCGGTTTTTGCGGATAATGTTTGGATATTTACTGAAATAGTATTCAAAATAACGCCCGGAATTATTGCTGCCGGTTGCTACATAGGCGTCACATCCTTTTAATGTCTCCGCGAATTGAACGAGTCCTTTTGCTGCCGGATTCCATTCTTCCAATTTGGCTACAAGATGCGGCAGCAGCACATCATCTTTCGAAGAAAGTTTAATAGCCATGCGGTGGCCGGTAATAAACGTGCAAAGGAAATCGTGAAAGCCTACAAGCGGAATATTCCCAGCCATAACAATGCCTACGAGCTTTGGATGTGGGTTTTCCTGCGGAATTCCATAATTTTTTGTCCATTCCTCCAATACAGGTCGTGTAAGAAATTCACGGGAAAGCGCTGTCGAAGCCAGGTCAATAAACTCAGGAATAAACCACGGATTTTGCCTGCCCGCTCTTTCCTTTATCATCTGCCATTCCGTGTCATTGTTTTCAATATAAGAACCCAATTGTGCCAATAATTCTATACGTTGTTGTAAAGTCATCTTACATATATTAACTCTTGTGATTTATATTTGCGGCGTAGTGCGGTTTATTCAATAATTGCTGCGATCGGATAAGGTCCGGCAGATACTTAAGTAAACGGCACTGACTTGCGGCAGCCGCAAAATTCTGAAATTTACAATCACAAAAATCAAATAATATGGCAATCAAAATAACAGATGAATGTATTAACTGCGGAGCATGCGAACCAGAATGTCCAAATAATGCCATTTACGAAGGGGGAGTAGAATGGGCCATAGCCGACGGAACAACCGTTAAAGGATCTATTACACTTATGGATGGAAGCCAGGTAGACGCAAACGAGCGTTTTGCCCCAATTAGTGTTGATACTTACTATATTGTTCCAAATAAATGCACCGAATGCCAGGGTTTTCACGAGGAACCTCAATGTGCAGCCGTTTGCCCGGTTGACTGCTGCGTTCCGGATGAAATGTACCAGGAAACTGTGGATGAACTGATGGCTAAAAAGGAAAAATTGCACATAATGTAGTCCGGCGGCAGTGTGCGAAACTTTTTTTGCACTCTATTACCGGGGTGGTTACCTTTATGTAAATGATTGTTGCTGCGAGGCGACATTAATAACGGTGGGTGATATTTCCCGCTAACGTGAGGTGAAGGATGTATGTTCTTCACCTTTTTGTTTGGAAATAACTGCCGGTTTCTTTCGTTAAAATTTCATAGGCAATAGCTTAAATGCATTAGGTCATTATCTTTGAAAGTCAGGCCCGGCAAAACATCATTAACGAGGTTTTCCGTATTGCAGGTTCTATCGCCGGATTCCGGCTAATCTAAAAGAAACAAAGAATAACAGATGAAAAAGAAAATAGCATTGGTAACAGGCGGTTACAGTGGGGAGGCAGAGATCAGTTATAAAAGTGCGGTGACTGTTGAAAATAATGTAGACAAGGAAAAATTTGAAGTATACAAAATTGATGTCCACCCGGAAGGCTGGAACTATATAGATGCAAACGGAAATAAAACGCCTGTTGACAGAAGTGATTTTTCCGTCAATGCCAATGGCAGTAAGATCAGCTTTGACGCGGCTTTGATGTGCATTCATGGTACGCCTGGCGAAGACGGAAAGTTGCAGGGTTATTTTGATATGCTTAATTTACCCTACACAAGTTGCGATGCCGCAACTTCAGCACTTACATTTAATAAACGCTACACTGTAGCTGTTGCTGCTTTTGGCGGAATAAATGTTGCGCGCTCTTTGCATATCTTCAAGCATTCACCCATAAGTGCCGAAGCCATTTTGCAGCAATTACAATTGCCGGTTTTTGTTAAGCCGAACAATGGTGGCAGCAGCATCGGTATGAGTAAAGTAACGGAAGCTGAAGCCTTGCCAGCTGCGCTGGAAAAAGCATTTAACGAAGATGATCAGCTGCTGGTTGAAGAATTTATTGCAGGAAGAGAGTTTACTATTGGTGTTTTTAAAACAAACGGTAAGATTATTACGTTACCCATTACTGAAGTGATTACTCACAAGGACTTTTTTGATTATGAGGCGAAATATCTTGGTAAAAGCCAGGAAATAACTCCCGCAAACGCAGACGAGGCAATTGCTGAAAAAGTGAGGGCCGCGGCAAAAAAAGTGTATGAGTTATTAAACTGCCGTGGTATAGTCAGAATTGATTTTATTTACAATGAACAAAGGCAGGAGCCGTTTATGCTGGAAGTTAACACGGTTCCCGGTCAAAGCGAGGCGAGTATAGTGCCTCAACAGGTAAGGGCGATGGGATGGACGCTTAAAGAGTTTTATACAGCAGTAATAGAGGATGCCATCAAGGCCTGATCAACGGGAATGCCCCGGTATTTTAGCGTATTTTCTTAAAAAAGATATATTAAGTGTTCAAATTCATTACGACAAAACCTTTCTGGGTAAATATTTTAATAGCAATTGTGCTTGCATTGTTATTGTTCTTTGGTTTCTTTAGTTCGCTGGGGTGGCTGACACATCATGATGCAAATGCAAGAGTCCCTTCAGTTGTAGGGAAAACTGTTGCCGAAGCGACAACTGCGTTGGAAGCACAGGGGTTTGATGTTACGGTACAGGATTCCGTTTACATAGATACCTTGCCTAAGCAGGTTACCGTAAAGCAATCACCGGAGGCAGACGCACTCGTTAAGCAACACAGAACCATATACTTAACCATTAACCGCTCTATTCCTCCGCTGGTTGAAATGCCGGATTTGCGTGGATTTTCTTTTAAGAGTGCACAGTTATACCTGCAAAGTCTCGGTTTAAAAATGGGCGAGGTTTCATACAAGCCGGATATCGCGAAAAATGCTGTTCTGGACCAGGTATATAACAATAATCCCATAAAACCAGGTACCAAAATAAATATGGGAAGTACCATTGCCCTGGTAATTGGTAGCGGAGTGGGCAGCACTCTGATTGATGTGCCCGATCTTACCGGAATGACGGTGAAAGATGCCAGGAGTTTTTTAAGTGCCATGAGTATAGGTATAAGCACGATCAATAACGCAGATGCGGCAGTAGCCAACCAGGAAAATGCGTATATTGTGCGGCAAAATCCGGAGCCATACAACATAGTGGGTGACGGACAAATGGTTTCAAACAAGATCAGGGCCGGGCAGTTAATTGATATTTGGGTGAGTGATACCAAACCTGCAATGGATTCCGCAGGGATAATCAGCCAGCCATCAAACGTTCAATAACCAGATTATTATGCAGAATATTTCTATTGAAGAATTGAAAAGCAGATTAGACGCAGGTGAAAATGTAAACCTGCTTGACGTTCGTGAAGATCACGAAAGAGCAGACTTTAATATTGGTGGAAAGCACGTGCCTGTTGGCAAAATCCAGACCATGCAATTGGATGATATCGAAGACTGGAAAGACCAGGAAATAGTTGTTTACTGCCGTAGCGGAAACCGCAGCGGTATTGCGGCAATGTTCCTGGAGCAGATGGGCTATAAAAACCCTAAGAACCTTGTAGGCGGAATGCTGGCATGGCAGGATAAATACGCTAAATAATAAGTACGAAGTTAGAAATACGAAGTACGCAGGTGATACCGGTTAACTTTCTTTTTAGGCCGGTTGAGTGAGGTAAGTACGAAGTTAGAAGTAAGAAGTACGCAGGTGATACCGGTTAACTTTCTTTTTAGGCCGGTTGAGTGAGGTAAGTACGAAGTTAGAAGTACGAAGTACGCAGGTGAGACAGTTTTATATTTTTTTAGCCTGTTGATTTACTGAAATATGAAATAAAAAAGCCGCGAGTGATATGATTCGCGGCTTTTTTAGTTAAGTTATATTTAGCTGTTACAAATAATCAAGTGAGACAGTGCACTTCGTACTTCTAACTTCGTACCTCGTACTTTTATGAACAGGTAAAAAATCAGTTAACCACTCGCCTCCACGTACTTTTAACTTCGTACTTCGTACTTAACTTTGTTCTTCTACGCCGAGTCTTTCCATTACGTCCATGCTAATGCCGGTTGAAGAGTAACCTCCATCGTGGAACAGGTTCTGCATGGTAACCATTTTGGTAAGGTCAGAGAACAACGTAACACAATAGTTTGCGCAAGATTCAGCATCGGCGTTACCCAAAGGAGCGATTGCATTTGCAAAATCAAAGAAGTCACCGAAACCTTTAATGCCGCTTCCTGCAGTGGTTTTGGTAGGAGACTGGGATACAGTATTGATACGAACTTTCTTTTCAACTCCATAATGATAACCAAAGCTGCGGGCGATCGATTCAAGCATAGCTTTGATATCAGCCATATCTGTATAGAACGGATATGTACGCTGAGCCGCCATATATGTAAGGGCAACAACACTTCCCCATTCATTGATAGCATCCAGTTTACGAGCAACGCTCAGCATTTTGTGCAGAGACATAGCCGAAACGTCAATCCCTTTCATGAAATAATCGTAGTTAGATTCAGTATAAGGGATTTTCTTACGGATATTAACGCTCATACCTATAGAATGCAGTACAAAGTCGATTTTGCCGCCCAATACTTCCTGGGATTTGGTGAACAGGTTGGTCAGGTCATCAACATTTGTTGCATCAGCAGGAATGATCTCTGATCCTGTTTTTTCAGCAAGCACTTTTATTTCGCCCATTCTCATAGCAATTGGGGCGTTGGTTAATACAAATGTGGCGCCTTCTTCATGCGCTTTCTCTGCAACCTTCCATGCGATGGAGTTTTCGTCCAATGCGCCGGTAATAATGCCACGTTTGCCTTTTAGTAGATTGTATGCCATATGGATTGCTTGAATTTTTACAAGTATTCTAAAAACGACAAAGAAAACACTAATAATTGAGAAATGGAAAAATTGTGGGGAGGGAAAATCGTCAATAGTGAATGGTGAATAGTGAAAGGTGGGAGCGGTTGAAACTGAGGAGCAGGTTGTTGATCTGGACAGGCGGAATAGTGAATAGTGAATGGTCAATAGTGAAAGGTGAGGCCTGTTACGGATTCATTGGTCTGTTTAATATTTTGCTATTATGAGGACAATCGCCGGACATCATCGTAAATTCACCCAAGGAGCATCGCAAGTTCTTTTTTAGAAGATCCGCAAAAAAATGAACGAGTCTGAGTCAACGTACTTCGTACTTCGTAAATCGTACTTAGTAAAGCCTGTCTGCAAAAACTGCAACCTGCTGCATCTGAAACTGAGGAGCAGGTTGTTGATCTGGACAGGCGGAATAGTCAATAGTGAATGGTCAATAGTGAAAGGTGAGGCCTGTTACGGATTCATTGGTCTGTTTAATATTTTGCTATTATGTGGACAATCGCCGGACATCATCGTAAATTCACCCAAGGAGCATCGCAAGTTCTTTTTTAGAAGATCCGCAAAAAAATGAACGAGTCTGAGTCAACGTACTTCGTACTTCGTAAATCGTACTTAGTAAAGCCTGTCTGCAAAAACTGCAACCTGCTGCATCTTTCACTATTGACCATTCACCATTGACGCCCCTCACGCCCCCACCATTTCCCGCGCATTCTCCAGCGCTGCGGCGGTTGGTTTTTCGCCACTAAGCATTTGGGCGATGGCGTTTATGCGTTCTTCGTGGGCAAGCTGGCGGATATTTGTTTTTACAGAATCGCCTTTTACGTCTTTATATACAAAGAAATGAGCGTTGGCCTTGCCGGCGATTTGAGGTTGGTGGGTGATGCAAATTACCTGCCTGCTGTTGGCCAGTTCTTTCATAATAACGCCCACTTGTTTGGCAGCCTCTCCGGAAATACCGGTATCAATTTCATCAAAGATCATGGTGGGGAGATCAATAGATTGAGCTACGAGTGATTTGATGCAAAGCATCAAACGGCTAAGTTCACCGCCGCTCGCTACTTTGCTTATTGGCTCAAAGCGGTTGCTTTTATTGGCGTCAAAAAGAAATTCAATTTCATTGCTCCCTGTTGCATTCAGTTCGGTATCTTTTACTTCAGCCTTAATTCTTGCATTAGGCATACCTACCTGAAATAGTAAGGCATTAACCTTTTGTTCCAATGGTGAAGTTTGCTTCCTGCGCTGAGCGGCAATTTTTTCCGCCTGGGTATTGGCTTGTTTAAAGAGCGTTTCTACCTGCTTTTCTTTTTCTACAATAGCATCGTCAATATGCAGTACTGCCTGTAATTTCTGTTCCAGTTCACTTTGCAGTTGCAACAATTCGGCAGTGGTTTTTACACCATGTTTTTTCAATAATTTATATCCTGCGGCTATGCGTTCGTTGATCCAGTCAATTCGCTGCTCATCATAGTTCACAGCGTCGCTTATGCCTTCGGCTTCAGATGCTATATCCTGGAGTTCAATATGTACACTTTGCAGTCTGTTGATCAACGGCGGCAGATCATGATGAAAAGATGAAAAGCCGTGAAGCTGATTCACCAGTTGTTTTACTGTTTGAATAACAGGTACCTCGCTTTCCTTCAGATCAAAAGCAACTCTTGATAATGCAGTTTTGATGCCTTCTGAATTGGTGAGAAGTTTTAATTCATTGTCGAGATCTTCAAGTTCATTCGGCTGCAGATTTACTTCGCTTAGCTCATCAAACAAAAACCTGAAGTAATCCAGTTCTTTGGTGAAGTTATTTTTTTGAGAGACCAGTTGCTCCAGTTCTTTTTTGCTGGTAGCCCATTGTTTGTAAACGCCGGAATAAGTGTTCAGCAAAGACTGATTCCCTGCCAGTGCGTCCAATACTTCACGTTGAAAATCGCTGTCGCCAATCTCCAGCGTATCAAATTGCTGATGCAGATCAACAAGTAGCGATGCCAGTGTTTTTAGTTGCTGTAAAGTGGCCGGTGTATCGTTGATAAATGCCCTGGACTTTCCATTTGATGCAATTTCTCTTCTTATCACCAGGGTTTCTTCATTATCCAGTTCATTTTTCTGTAAAAACTCTTTAACCGCTTGTTTGTCTTCAACTTTAAAAAAGCCTTCAATAAAACATTTCTTGTCCGAATGCATTAACACGGATGTATCTGCGCGTTCACCCAATATCAGGCTCAGTGCGCCCATCACAATACTTTTTCCCGCGCCGGTTTCACCAGTAATAATGTTCAGGTTAGGAGAAAAGCTAATCTCTATCTCATCTATTATAGCGTAGTTCCGTATGTGTAACTGTTGAAGCATGGGTGCAAATTAAGGAAAAAAGCTATGAGCTATTAGCTATTAGCTGTCAGCCGTCAGCTATCAGCTTTGGCAATTCATAATTTCAGAAATTAAGAAACTTTGGTGAAATTTTAGGTTGCGAAAAATGTACAACGTATTACTTACAACTTTAAACCTCACGCCTCACATCGTACACCTTACATCGTACACCGTACATCCCACATCGTACATCCCCATCATTCTCCTTTGCATCTTGAAATTCCCGCTTTCGCTTTCTGATCCAGCGAGTCCTGGTATTCATGGTCCTTCATGTCGAGGCACTGTTGGTAGTATTGGATTGCCAGATCTTTTTTGCCTTGCTTTTCATAGATAAAGCCAATCTGCAAGGCGGCTCTTGCTGCAAAATATTCTTCGCGATCCTTGCCGAGATTGATGGCAGCGAGATACATCGAAATTGCTTTATCAGCATAACCAAGGTCATCATATATCCTGGCTGCACGATAGGAAAATTCAAGTTTATCGACTTCATTGGGAAAATCGTGCATGCTCTTACCATACAGCATGTTTAACGCTTCACGGTTATAACCGCCATCACTTAGCAGTCTTACCTTAAGTAACAACTGGTTGGGCCACTTGCCCGCTTTTGCATCCTTCTGCGCTTTTTTATCTACATCGGTATCGGTATTGCCACTTTTCAACAGCAACTGGCGTGCACTTTGCGCTCTTGTCATATCGCCCTGCAGGTAATAGCACCAGCTCATTTTCTGGTACACATCCTTTACATAGAAATTGCCTTTAAAGTGTGCAAGATAATTCTGAAAGTATTGTATAGCTTCCTGTGTTTCGAGATGATTGATCTTTGCAAATCCCATTTCCATATCCCAAACAGAAACATTTAAATACTCGGGGGATTGGTTTCTGTGCATGATCACATTCTTGGCATACTCCGTCTGCTTGTTATTAATAGCAAGGTTCGCCGCCATAAATGTGAACAGGTGATTGTTCACCACATCCAGGTTGCGGTCCTTTATGTATGCAAAAGCCTGCTCAGGCTTGTTCAAAATGTAGTTGCTGATGTAACAATAATAAAAACTGGCTTCATTGAACATCAACCTTGCAGAGGAGTCATTGCTATTTAAAAAACTATTGATCACCTGCATACCTTGTTTAATGGATCCTTTCATGCCAAACAAACTCGCCAGCCATTTATAGCCATCCGGTATTGTGCCAACGCCAACCTGCAGCGAGCCATAAATAAAATCATTCAGGATAAAATTGGGATACTTTTTTTTATTCTCTTTTATAAGAAGGAATGCGCGTCTGAAATCCCAGCCTGCTGACCATCTTTCGCCGAACTTAATTTCAACCGCAGCACGTTGCAGATACAGGATTGATTTACCGAACTTGTAAAAAGGAGAGCTTTCCGGTCCGTCTTCCAGGCGGCTCAGTCTTTCACCATATTTGGGTTTGCGTACTTTGTAATCCGCGGGATCTTCATTAAAAAACAGGACAAAAAAATCAATATAGCCCTCGAGTATATCAATAATCAGGTTATCCGGGTTTTGGGCACGTGCCTGGTTCAGCAATTGCTGGCCGTTATTTATTCTAAGGCAATTGATCTCTTTGTATGCTTGCTGGCAGGTTGCATTAAAGTCATATACTTTTTCTGCAAATAACTTATTACACATTGCTGTCAGCAAAAACAGGAAGACCAGAGAAGCTTTTTTCATCCGTTTGGTTTAATGTTCGTTCTGCTGCAGAAAGGTATTCCTACTCACCGATCTGCTTTGGGTGGGTTAAAATTATCGCCGAAAATAAAAAAGGGCACTGAATCCAGCGCCCCTTTTTCAAAAGTTTATGAACGTTTTACCGTTTATTAGTTGATTTCTATTGAGTTGTTCAGCTCATCATCAACAAGAATACGTCCGCAGTTTTCGCAAACCATTACTTTTTTGCGCTGACGGATTTCACTTTGTTTTTGAGGAGGGATGGCGTTGAAGCAACCACCGCAGGCATCACGTACAACCGGTACAACTGCAAGCCCGTTTCTGTAGCTTTTGCGGATACGGTCGTAAGAGAATTGCAAGCGTTCATCCATTCCTTTGCGGGCATCTTCGTTCATTTGTCTGAAATGGTTTTCTTCCTTTTCAGTCTCAACGATGATTTTTTCAAGTTCGCCCTTCTTGTGATTCAGAACGCCTTCTTTATTGGCAATTTGTTTTTTTGCATGCTCAAGAACTTTCACTTTTTCAGCCAGCTCTTCATTTGCATCCCTGATGTGTTTTTCAGCAAGCTTACCTTCCAGCTGCTGCATCTCAATCTCTTTGTTGATGGCTTCAAACTCACGGTTATTCTTTACGGCATTGCTCTGCTTTTCGTATTTTTTTACCAGTGCATCAGCTTCTTTAATCGCGTTCTTTTTCTGCTCAATAAAATCGGTGATACCGTTTATTTCCTCTTCAATGCGATTTTTGCGGTTAGTCAAGCCCTGTATTTCATCTTCCAGGTCGCTTACTTCCATTGGAAGTTCACCTTTTAACACCTGGATCTCGTCAAGTTTGCTGTCAATTTTCTGCAACTTTACGAGTGCTGAGAGCTTTTCTTCAACAGAATAATCTTTAACTGTTGCCATATATCTGTTTAAAATTTGAAATTAAATCTAAAACTGTTATTATCGATAGTAATATACGGGATTTGTCCTAATATCAGTTTTAAGGACGGCAAAGGTAGGGAATTTAGTCTGCAAAATATCAAAAAGCAAATCTACGGTGAACTGCTCGCTTTCCCAGTGCCCGATATCGGCCAGCACGATCTTTCCATCCGCGTCAAAAAACTCATGATATTTTACATCAGCAGTTATGTAAATATCTGCTCCAGAGGCAATTGCGTTGGGGAGCAGGAAAAATCCGGCACCTCCGCAGAGGGCCACTTTTTTCATTGGTTTATCAAGTAAATGTGTGTGCCTGATAACCTGGAGTTCAAATGCCGTTTTCAAACGGTTTAACATATCCTCACCAGAAATGGGGGATTCAAGTTCGCCTATAAGACCACTGCCGGTTTCGGAATAATCGTTGGCCAATGGTACAATATCAAAAGCCGGCTCTTCGTACGGATGGGCTTTAATGAGTGCATTTACAACACTTTTTTGCCTGTAAGCCGGAAAAATGATCTCTATTTTGATCTCATTCTCCTCGTGCCGGGTCTCGATCTCACCAACAAAAGGCTGCGTATTGGTTCCTGCTTTAAAAGTGCCGGTACCCTCTGCATTAAAACTGCACTCACTGTAATTGCCTATGTGGCCCCCGCCAGCATTAAAAAGTGCCGACCGGACTTTTTCAGCAAAATCTTTGGGAGCAAATGTGAAAAGTTTCATCAGCAGGTTTTTCTTCGGAGATAATATCTTTCGATTGATCAAAGAAAGTTTATCCGCAATTTTGTTATTTACTCCGTTAATTACGTTGTCAAGATTGGTATGAATGGCGTATATGGCAATATCATACTTTATCGAAGTGATAACGGTCTGTTCAACATAATTTCTGCCGGTTATTTTTTTCAGACCGCCAAAAATGATCGGGTGATGTGTCACCACCAGGTTGCAACCTTTCTGTTTTGCTTCCAGGATAACCTCTTCGGTTGCATCAAGCGTACAAATAACGCCGGTACATTGCCATGAAGGGCTTCCTGTGAGCAATCCTGCGTTGTCGTAGCTTTCCTGGTAAGCCGGTGGGGCAATAAGTTCGAGATGTTGTATGACTTCTCCTATTTTCATAATAGCTTTATTCAAAAGATCAAAGGATCAAAAGTTTCACAAAGAAACTGCTTATAAATATAAAGGTCAAAAGCGCTTATCCATTAAGAAAAGTTTATAACTAATACATAATTGATATAAGATAAAGATTGCATGTAACAAGGAGTGCATCAAGTAGCAATAATTGATAAATTCGCACTGTTGCGCAGCAACACAATTAATAATCCGTAACCGCTAAAACACAAGACGTATCTATGTTATTAAATGCATTTGTTAACTATAACGGAATGGTCTACCGGTCCGTTAAGTTATTGATCTCACCAGAAAGCAGATCCTTCCGCTATGGAGATGGTTTTTTCGAAACTATGAAAATGATCAATGGAAAAATTCCGCTTGCCGATCTCCACTTTGAACGATTGTTTTCTTCTTTGGAATTGCTGAAATTCGAAAAGCCCGATTATTTTACTCCTGAGTATCTGTTGGAACAAATTGATGAAATTGCCAAAAAGAATCAACACACAAAACTGGCCAAGGTAAGGTTGATGGTCTTCAGGGGAGATGGTGGACTTTTTGATCCGGAGAATCTCACTCCCAACTTTTTAGTAGAAACATCAGAGCTGGATCCTGAATCCAACAAGCTCAATAAAAAAGGTCTTGTGGTAGATGTTTACAAAGACGCAAGGAAATCCTGCGATAACTTTTCCGTAGTAAAAAGCAATAACTATCTTCCGCAAGTGATGGGTGCACTTTGGGCAAGGGAAAATAAGTTGAATGATGCGGTCCTCATTAACAACAGCAACCGCATTGCAGAGTCCACAATTGCGAATATCTTTATTGTAGACGACGGAATTATAAAAACGCCGGCGCTTACTGAAGGTTGTGTTGGAGGAGTTATGCGTAAACACCTGTTACAGGTAATACGCGAAGAAGGCATTCCTGTGCAGGAAACAAAGATCAAGGTTGATGATCTTATGAATGCCTCCGAAGTTTTTTTAACCAATGCTGTATCAAACATCCGTTGGGTTAAAAAAGTTGGTGAAAGCAATTATGAATCCCAGCTGGCAAGTGTGCTTTACAAGAAAGCAGTCGCTCCTTTGGTCAAATAACATTTTTTGAAATTTTAAGAACAACATCCTGCCAAAAACAGGATGTTGCTTTTTTAGGACCAATACTTGTTTGTGTTAAGTTTATAGTTTCAAAATAGTACGGAGCATGAAGCAAAAAGTGAATATTATGTGGTTTAGACGCGACCTGAGGTTGCACGACAATGCTGCTTTGTATCATGCACTAAAGCGTAAGCTTCCCGTTGTTGCCATTTTCATTTTTGATAAAAACATTCTGGACGACCTTGAAGAAAAAAAGGACAGGAGAGTAGAATTTATTCACCAGGAATTGCATGAAATGCAAGCAGAACTGGAAGCGCACAAAAGCAGCCTTAGCGTTTTTTACGATAAACCTGTTCATATATTCAAGCAACTATTTGATGAATTCGATATTGATACTGTGTTTGCAAATGAAGACTTTGAACAGTATGCAATTGACCGGGACAATGCCATCTCCGAAATCTGTAAGAAACATAACGCAGCATTTATGTTGTATAAAGACCAGGTAATTTTTTCAAAAAATGAAGTGTTGAAGGATGATGGAACGCCTTATACTGTGTTTACTCCATACAGTAAAAAGTGGAAGGCTGCGTTGAATGATTTTTATTTAAAGTCTTATCCGGTAAAAAAATATGCTGGCAATTTTTTAAAACAAACGCCTCATCGCATTCCCCCTCTTGAACATATGGGCTTTGAGAAAACGGACTTGCCTTTTCCTTCAAAGTCATTTAATCAATCATTGATAGAAAAATATAGTGGAACCCGCGACTATCCGGGTATAAAAGGCACGAGCCATCTTGGTGTACACCTGCGGTTTGGAACAATAAGTATTCGCGAGCTGGTTCGT
Source organism: Chitinophagaceae bacterium DXS (assembly GCA_030345135.1). GTDB lineage: Bacteria > Bacteroidota > Bacteroidia > Chitinophagales > Chitinophagaceae > Danxiaibacter > Danxiaibacter flavus. The sequence goes on along the minus strand of CP128386.1, from coordinate 2,608,887 downwards.
TATGCGAAGAAGCACAGTGAAGTTTTTTTGAATGAGTTGATATGGCGGGAGTTTTATCAAATGATCCTGTCACAGTTTGAGCATGTTAGAAAATACCACTCTTTCCGAAAGGAGTACGATCATGTAAAATGGCGCAATAATGAAAAAGAATTTGAAGCCTGGTGTAATGGTCAAACCGGTTACCCGATTGTAGATGCCGGCATGCGTGAATTGAACGCTACGGGCTTTATGCACAACCGCGTGCGTATGATAACGGCTTCCTTTCTTACAAAGCACCTGTTAATAGATTGGCGCTGGGGGGAAAGCTATTTCGCAAAAAAATTGCTCGATTATGATTTTGCAAATAACAACGGTGGCTGGCAATGGGCCGCGGGGAGTGGCTGTGATGCTGCACCATATTTCCGGGTGTTTAATCCTGCATTGCAGGCGAAAAAATTTGATAAGGATATGAAGTATATCCGCAAATGGGTGCCGGAACTCGATGAGCTATCTTATCCTCAACCTATTGTGGAGCATGAAGCAGCAAGAAAGAAAGCGCTCGAGGTGTATGCTAAAGCTGTAAAGTTGTAAGTTATACGTTGTAAGTACGTTGTACTTTTTTCATGTCATAGAACCTATTTTCGTGGATGAACAAGATAGTCATACGTATAAGTTGTTTACTTATTGGAAAAAGCTCTGTGTCTCCTTCTGTATTCTCTGTGTAACAATAACTGCTATTAAGTAGCATTAATTAAATCAGAGATCCTCAAATCAGAGATCAGACATCAGCCATCACGCAAAAATATTCTCGTCTTTAATGTTAGCCGATGGATGTAATTGCTTGTACACATTCAATAGTGTGTTAACAGCCTTTTTGCCATCTTCTTCCAACGCAACAGAATAATTGTTTACATACAAATTAATGTGTTGCTTCATCACCTCTTCGCTCATTTCCTGTGCATGCTGTTTTACGTAGTCAGCCAGTTTTTCGTGATGATGTTCAAATGCGTATTCCACGCTTTTGCGGATCAGCCTGTCAACTTGTTCTATCACATCATTGCCAAGTGATCTTTTGCCGATAATGCCTCCAAGCGGAATAGGAACACCTGTTTTTTCTTCCCAATAGTTGCCAAGATCGATGACTTTATGTAGACCTTTCAGGTGATAGGTAAACCTGTTTTCATGTATGATAACTCCGGCATCTTCAGTCTTATCAAGTACACTGCTTTCAATTTCATTAAAGACTTTGAATACCTTATTACGCGCATTTGGAAAGGCCAGGGAAAACAGCATATGAGCTGTGGTGTTTTCGCCGGGAATAGCGACGGAAAGCTCTTCAATGTTTTTATTATTATCAAGAAAATCGTTCTCCGGAAGCGTTATTAAAAGCGGACCAACGCCTTTACCTAAAGCACCGCCACTATTAAGCACTATATATTGTTCCAGTACAAGTGGCAATACACCATAACTGATTTTCGAAAAGTCAAGTTTCCCTGCTTTGGCCCATTCGTTAAGCGTTTGCACATCTTCCAAAAACACCTTAAATGAAATGCCTTCTGTATCAATCTTATTGTTGACCAATGCATCGAATATGAATGTGTCATTCGGGCATGGTGAAAAACCAAGTGAATAAGTCATACGTTTTACGTTGTACGTTTTGAGTTTTACGTTGTACGTTTTACGTGGTAGCTATTGATTTTTCGAGACACTTCCTTTTGTGAATCTATAACGTACAACGTATAACGTACAACTCCTTACGCTATTCTATAAAGTTTGTCAATGTATTTTAAGAGCGTCTGGTTAAGGTTGCCGATGGATTCTTTAATCTTCCAGTTGGCTTTGTTTCTTTCACCGATATAATTGCTCGTCGCTCTTATCTGGATGAAAGGAATATTGAATGTTCTGCCCACATAATGAAGCGCAGCGCCTTCCATGCTTTCAATAAAAGGGTTGTACTTCTTAATGAGCTGTTGAGCACGTTGCGGCGATGTTGTTATTTCGTTGATGGTTATAGCCGATACTTCCGGCAATTTCAGCAGGTTATATCTATCCAGAAAGTCATTAGGTAGTTTCTTTTTTTGATGCGGAGGATTACTGGGCCTTTCCAATTTAAGATCGAATATGTCTTTCCATTTTCCATCTTCTGTAACACCAATATCCGCAGCCATATCATCTTTTACCGCAATGACTTTTCCCAGCACCGCATTATTATCGAAACAGCCTGCAATTCCGGCCTGGATGATCAGATCCGGTTTTTCTTCAAGGGCCAGTCTGGTCAGAGCAACTGAAGAGGCAAGCATTCCCACACCGCTTTGCTGAAAGGAGACTTTAAAGCGATTGCTTTCGCCAGTATATAATGAACTGATCTGCTGAAACGAGGGCATCCATTCGCCGGCTGTAGCGGCAGTAATAACAACACGCATAGAAGAACAAAGGTAATAGGCTGAAGATCATGAAGCTCAAAGTTTTTTCTCGCAGTTTGTTTCACGCGGTGGGATGGCTAGTTTCACGCGGCGGACGCAAAGAAGCAATGACGCGGAGCATTGCACACAAAGACAACGGTTTCACGCAGCGGGCGCGAAGGAGCGGCGACACGGCGGATCTTGTGCAGCTTAAAATAAATCTCATCAGCAGATACAATGACAGCGACACACAGTAGAAGTAAATGAAGCGTTAAAATGTGTATGAACGCTACGCCACCGATTCGTCGCGTCCGTTGCGTGAAACCTCATGCCAATCGCCGCGCCGCTGCCTCGTAGCGTTCGCCGCGAGAAACCCCATCCCCACAGTCGCGCGTGCCTTGTTGCGTCCGCTGTGTGAAACCCTGGTCCCTACGAGAAATCCCATCCTTGTATTATCTTTGCGCAAATTTTGATGTGAGCGATGGTGTATCTTACGAGGTTAATGCATTTTAATGCGGCGCATAAATTATACAATCCGGCCTGGACCCAGGAAAAAAACGAACAGGTGTTCGGAGTCTGCGCCAACGAAAACTGGCATGGTCACAATTTTGATCTTTATGTTACCATAAAGGGCGAAGTTGACGAAGACACCGGTTTTTTAATGGATGTAAAACAATTAAAAAAGATTATCACCGAACAGGTTATAAAGAAAGTAGATCATAAAAATCTCAATCTTGATGTTGATTTTTTGAAAGGCAAAATGTGCAGTACAGAAAATCTGGCAATCGGCATTTGGAATCAGCTAACTCCTCATCTACCTCAAAATGTTCAGTTGCATTGTATTAAATTATACGAGACTCCACGGATCTTTGTAGAATATTTCGGGTAAAAGTATATAACAAAATTATACATATGTCCCGCAGCGCTTGAGTTGTGGGATATGTTTTTTTTGATATATGATAAAGCTCATAATTAGCTCTTTTTTTTCCCGAAAGCGTATTATCTTTGATATTCTGATGGCATTTGGAGTTTGGTTCATTAGAATTAAAATTTGCCAATTCGAGTTCTTACCGATACGTATGCTTTCTTTTTGTAAGGCCACTTGAGCAGCACACTTCTGCCGCAGTGCCTTTCAGTCGGTGAGAAATTTTCTTAAAAAATGTTGACAAAAGTTCCATTTGTTGAAGTGTGCGACGCAAGGGACGATGCTATGTAAGTGCATGTTGGGATCGTAATAACATGCTCAGTGGCTAGTCGTTGAAACGTATGAGTAAAAAAGTTGCAGTATATCGTAAGGAGCATTTTAATGCGGCGCACAGGTTAAATAATCCTGAATGGACGACCGAAAAAAACCAGGCTGTATTTGGCAAATGCAACAATGCCAATTATCATGGACACAATTACGAGTTAGTTGTAAAACTAACGGGTGTGCCTGATGAAAAGACTGGTTATGTGTACGATCTGAAACTTTTGAGCGATCTTATTCAGGAGGAAGTTATAGACAGGTTTGATCATAAGAACCTGAACCTTGACACGGAAGCTTTTAAAAATCTGAATCCTACAGCAGAAAACATAGCAATAGTAATTTATGACCTGTTGCGTGGCAAAATTGACAAGGATTTAGAATTAAAAATATTCTTATATGAAACAGAACGAAACTTTGTTGAATACCCGGCCTAGCGGAAGTATGAACAATGGTGAAATGAAGCACAAACCTTTTGTGGAGTTGAGCGATGTAATCATTGATGAGATTGGTGATAATCATGTAAGTACGTCTGTAAATACGCCTTTACGTGAAGATGCTTTTGTAATGAGTGAAGATCAGAAGATTGAAAAGATCGAAGAGCATTTCAGAAGCATTATGGAAATAATGGGTCTTGACCTGACTGATGACAGCTTGAAAGGTACACCTCGCCGCGTTGCAAAGATGTACGTTAAGGAGATCTTCAGCGGACTTAACCCTGCCAATAAACCTGCTGTTACTTTATTTGAGAACAAGTATAAGTACAACGAAATGCTGGTGGAGAAAGATATTTCTTTCTTCAGCAATTGTGAACATCACTTTGTGCCGATATTCGGGAAAGCGCACGTAGCCTATATTTCAAGTGGTAAAGTAATTGGATTGAGCAAGCTTAACAGGCTCGTTCAATATTTTGCCAAACGCCCGCAAGTACAGGAACGCCTGACCATGCAGATAGGGAAGGAGCTGCAGGCAGCCTTAAACACAGATGACGTTGCTGTTGTGATCGATGCGAAACACATGTGTGTTGCCAGCCGCGGTGTAAACGACGTTACCTCTTCCACTGTCACTTCTTTTTACGGTGGTAAGTTCAAAGAAGATAGCGTTAAGCAGGAATTTTTGAAGTATTTGGAGTTGAAGACGGATATATAAAAGAAGCCCGGTGTTTGAAGTAAAAGTCAAAAGTTCAAAAGGCAAAAGCAAAAAAAAAAATCGGGAGATAAATGGTGCTTTTGTAGCAAGCAATAGAAGATGTTTGTAAATCGTTGCCCTTGCATTTTGAAGATACGCTGGCGGTAAAACAAGTGCCGGCATTCGTGTTTGCCCTGATCGATTGATTTTTTTTGGATCAAGAGAAGAACATAAAAAAGCAATTGATTTTGACATTCGTTTCGAGGATGTACACATGCCGCTTAATGCATAACATATCAAAGATGCCTACTTTATTCAGAATTGAAAGACAAATTGAAAATCAAAAATCATAGCGAAAATCACGAAGGATGTTAAGTGATCTTCAACCTCCCTGATCCTCTTTTAGTTTTAACTTTAACAGACTGCGAATATATTTGAGTTAATAAAAAGGAGATCCTCCAATAATTTATTTTTTTCACATTAAACAACAAGTTTCTCTATATTGCCGCAATATAAATGACAGGAACGATTATTTAACTCAAACAGATCCTGAATCTGTATGTCAGATTTACCGCAACCAACACTATTAGAAATTGCTTCCGGAAACGAAAAAGCCTTTGCTCAATTGTATGAACATTTTAGTGTTCAGTTGCTTCGGTTTGCTAAGTCGTTATTGCGAAACAACGAATGTGCAGAAGAGGCTGTAGAAGACGTATTCATAGGCGTTTGGCGTAACAGAACCACTATCGCGGAAGTTGAAAACATTGCAGTGTATTTATATGTTGCAACGAAAAATAAATGTCTTACCATCTTATCTCAAAAAGCCAAAGAACTCATTAGCGCCCCTTACGAATTTTTAGATGTTCAGATTGAAGATCAATCAAATCCCTATACCATTATGGCCTCGGATGAGGCCTTTGCCCGCATGAAAAAAGCGATAAATACATTGCCTCCTAAATGCAAAATGATTTTTAAACTCGTTCGCGAAGACGGTTTAAAGTATAAAGAAGTAGCTCAAATTCTCAATATCTCAGTTAACACAATAGATGTGCATATGGCTATCGCCGTTAAACGCATTTGTGCTGCCATGGAAATAGAAAAAACCAAATCAAGAACAAAGCCTCACCCTCTTTCGGTAAAAGAAATAAAAAAAATTCATTTCCCTTTAGTAGATATTTTCAAAATGTAAGTCCTATTGTGTAAGGCAATGTTTGAAAATGTCTAAAAGCAATAGAATTTGGTATTTAATGTCCCGGTGTTTAAATAAAGAAGCATCGGAGGAAGAACAGGAGGCACTGAATGCGCTTCTGAGTGAGGATATTGACTTAGCCCGTCAATATGAAATGCTACAGCAATTCTGGCAGGATGAACAATTGCAACATAGAACAGAGGAGCAGGATACGGAAAATAAGCAACATGAAAATGTAAGAAGGGTTCTGTATTTGGCAAGCCTCCCAGATGAATCTGAGGAAGTTAAAGAACGCAGCAATGTGCACAGTTTATTCCGTTGGAAATCAATTAAACGATACGTTTATACAGCTGCGGCAGCATGTATATTGTTGTTCATTGCAAGAATAGTATTGGTTCAGAAGCAGGAACAAAACAGCGCCTTAAATACTTCTCAAATACAAACAGTTACAACCTCAAACGGCACAAGAACCAGAACGATATTGCCCGACGGTTCGGTAGTATGGCTCAATTCAGGATCAAAAATTTCTTATTCCAATGATTTTAAAGGCGCTTTTCGTGAGGTAACGCTTAGTGGTGAAGCTTTTTTTGATGTGGTAAAAAATCCTAAAAAACCATTTATAATCCATGCTTCCAATATTAATATAAAAGTGCTGGGAACAGCATTCAATGTAAGATCGTACGAATCTGACTCAACTACTGAAACAACCTTAGTAAGAGGATTGATACAAATTAGTAATGCACATCAGCCAGCAGGTAAGACGGTGTATTTGCATCCAAATGAAAAGATTGTCGTATCGAAAAAAACAGAAAGCATTGAACCATTGACCGTATTAAAAAATGATCCGGCAAGTCAATCTGCAACCATATCAAAAATAGACACAGCGGTTAAGATCCAGGACCGGCCTGAAACTGCGTGGGTCTACAACAGGCTGGTTTTTCGGGGAGAAAATTTTAAAGAGTTGGCCACAAAACTGGAACGTTGGTACAATATAAAAATTCATTTTACTGATGAGGCCGCCAGCCAGTTAAGTTTTAATGGTTCATTCGAAAATGAAACCATTGAAGAAGCATTTAACGCGCTTCAGGCAGCAGTACCTTTTAATTATAAAATAACCGATCATGAAATATTTATCAGCACCGCAAAGTAGCCCACATCCTGTGTAGTCAGCACATGTAAAGAATGCTGGCACATTCGTTAAAAAAACACCAACACTAATTAATTTGTAAACGCTCACTGTTTTTCAGGAAGAAATTCCATACCCTTTAATATTAATAATGCTATGCCACTATTTCTAACAAGTGCTAAAAAGCAATTGCTTGTTATGAAACCTCTAACGATGCTTATCATATTGTCGTTATTCGTATCTACAGCCATTGCTCAAAACAAGATCACATTACAGTTTAAAAAAACTGAAATTTCCACGATCCTTACTGCGATTGAAGCGCAATCAAAATCGCGTTTTTTGTATAATAGCAACCTTAAAGCGGTTCATCAAAAAATTGATTTCAATATTCAGGATACTTCCCTTGTGGAAATATTAAACCGGCTGTTACTAAATAATGGAATGACTTACAAATTCCTGCCGGATCATGTTATTGTAATCAATAGCACTGGTTCGGGAAATGATGATAATACAAAGGGAACATCTGTGGTAACAGGTAAGATAACCGACGTTGCTGGAACTGCGGTTTCCGGCGCTGCGATAGTCATAAAAGGCTCGTCTACAGGCGTTGCCACCGATGCTAACGGAATGTTTAAAATTAACGCTGCCAATAACGACACACTGATAGTGTCAACTGTAAACAGCGCCCCCAAAGAAATCGCTATAAATGGCCAGGGTACTTTGTCAATTACATTGGAGTCGGCTGTAAAAAATTTGGAAGAAGTAGTAGTGGTTGGTTATGGTGCAAAGAAAAAAGAATTTCTTGTTACATCGGTTGCAACTGTGGGGCAGGAAGCATTCAGGGATCGCCCGATTACAGATGTATCGTCAGCGCTTCAGGGTGCAGCTCCGGGGTTAATAGTTCAAAGGTATTCAGGTCAACCGGGGGCTGCCGGATGGAATGTTAATGTACGAGGTGCGTCTTCAATAACCAGCACACCTCCGCTTATATTAATTGATGGCATTCAGGGAAATATGGATTTACTGAATCCCAATGATATTGAATCTATGAGTATTTTGAAAGATGCTTCAGCTTCTATCTATGGTGCAAGGGCAGCCGGTGGGGTTATTCTCATCACCACAAAAAAAGGTAAAACCGGGAAGGCTCAAATCACCTACAGTGGAAACGTTGCTACTTCAAAAGTTACCGGAATGATGGAGCAGCCCAACACTTACCAGTTTGCAGTTATGGATAATGAAGCCTATATGCATACTCCCGGTGTTAATGCAGCTTACTATACACCTGATATGCTTCAGCGGATTTTAAATAATGATCCGAATCCGATTCCTGATCCTAACCCGGACAAAGCCGGGGCCGGAATGCAATTTTTCTTTACTACAACTGATTGGTATAAAGAAATATTTAGAAATGGGTTTCAACAAAAACACGCACTCACAGTTTCGGGGAGTAATGATAAGTCCGATTACTTTATTTCAGGAAACTTTAGCGATCAGAAAGGGATAATGAAAAATACCAGTGATGGTAACAAGCTATATAACTTGCGCGTTGGTTATGGTGTTCAACTGAGAGATTGGTTGAAACTGGAAACCAAATTATCTTACGACAACCAGGTGCGCACAGATGTTGGCGGCGGGTCGTGGGGAATAATAGGAGAAGGAATTTTTGGAATGCCTAACCACCCTGTATATACGCCCGACGGTAAATATTTTGCACAGGCAGGATGGGGCAATGCTGTCGGATATGGTAAAGAAGAACCGACTGCTACTTTCAAAACAACCAATATTAATACGAACATCCGTCTTGTTGCCGATATTATTGAAGGGCTTAAAATGAATTTGCAATTTGGCGCCAATAATTTCACCAATACCGGAACGGATATGCAAAAAGCTTTCCCTTTATCTAACTGGGATGGAACTTTTAATTATTGGGGTGGTGCCTGGTCGCCGGACTGGAGTTATGTTGAAGAAACGAATGGTCACAATAACTACTATAACTACACCGGGTATCTTCAGTATACCAAAAGGCTGGGAAGCAAACATAATTTTGATGTGATGGCTGGTGGTTCGTATGAAAAGAATTCTGCCAAAAATGTAGATTTCTACAGATGGAATATAGTTGGCGCTAACTCAAACGTATGGGATGTAAATTTAGGTACCGGCGATGTTGCAACCAGAACATCCAACAACTTCAATGAACAATGGGCCATCGGTTCCGCTTTCTCGAGATTGAACTATGCTTATGACGGTAAATATTTATTAGAAGCTAATCTGAGATATGACGGCAGTTCCAAATTTGCAGGTGCCGACAAACGCTGGGGATTGTTTCCTGGCATATCTGCCGGATGGATCGTTTCAAAAGAATCATTCTTTCGTGTAAACTTTATCAATAACCTTAAGCTCCGGGCTTCTTATGGTACAACAGGTAACCAGGCGGGCATCGGTTTATATGATTTTGTTCAAAAGATCAGCATAGGTTCAAATGGAATTTATCCGTTTGGAAATGGAAGAAGAGATCCGTCAGCTTCTTTAGACACTATGGTGGCTCATCAAAGAACATGGGAAACACTGATCAATCAAAACATTGGATTGGATGCACAAATGCTTTCAAACAGACTGAGTTTTTCATTTGATGTGTTTCAAAAGAGGAATAAGAACATGCTGATAAGAATAAATTATCCGAGTATGCTGGGTTCTACTCCTCCCACAACAAATGCAGGTGAATTAAAAACATGGGGCTTTGAAACAAGCATCGGATGGAATGATAAAATTGGGAAAGACTTTCATTATTCTGTAAGGCTGATGTTGAGCGATGCGCAGAATAAAGTAGTGAGGTATGAAGGAGCGAATTCATATGTGCTTGGATTAAATTCTCCAGGCAGTGGAAATATTCGTGAAGGAGATCCTTTAAACACTTACTATGGATATGTTTTTGACGGAGTAATAAAAAATAAGACTGAATTAGAAGCATATCAAAAATTAGGAGGCGTACATCCCGAGATCGGTATAGGAGATGCTAGGTTTAAAGATGTAAACGGTGATGGCCAAATTAACTTATACAGCAATAAAGGCGATGGTGATGTGGTGAAACTGGGAACGATTGATCCGAGATATATTTATGGAATTAATTTAAATGCCGGCTATAAAGGATTTGACTTAGGTGTCTTCTTCCAGGGTGTTGGAAAACGCACATTGTTCAGAACAGGAGAATATGCTATGCCATGGTCAGACTGGTGGAGACAACCGCCTGCATACTATTATCAAAAAACATGGAATGAAGACCGCCCCAATGCGGAATTACCAAGGCTTTCTCATGGTGACGTTCGCAACTGGAACTATCAGGCATCAACACTTCAGAAGATCAATGCCGCTTACATAAGGCTTAAAAATCTTCAAATAGGCTATTCCTTACCACAAAGTCTTATCAGCAAAATATCCCTATCCAGGGCAAGAGTGTATTTCAGCGGACAGGATCTATGGGAAAAACACCAGGTAAAAGGTGGATGGGATCCCGAATCTGCGGATTGGGGCGGAAATTATCCTTTCCAACGTTATTATTCATTTGGTCTTGACGTAACCTTCTAAAATGACAACTATGATACAAACTAAAAATATATGGTTATTCACTCTATTGGCCATTGTTGGCTTAGGGTGTAATAAAAAATTAGATCTTAACCCCCTTAATAAAATATCAGATGCATCTTACTGGAAAACTTCTAATGACTTTCAGCTTGCTGCCAACGATTTCTATTTCGGTTTGCAGAAAGCGCCTAACTATACTGATAATAATTCCGATATCGTTATTGGAAATGGAGATGACATAGCCGCGAATTATCCTAATAATGGTGTTAGCAACGGATCCTTCCTTCCTCAGTCTGAAACAGATTTATGGAATAATTCCTATAAATACATTCGCTCTACCACCTATCTTTTGCAAAAGGCAAAAGAATCAGGTCTGAAACAGGATGCTGTTGGCCGTTGGGAAGGAGAAGCCTTTTTTTTCCGTGCATATAATTACTGGAACCTGGTAAAAGCATATGGCGGCGTACCAAAAATTGATATGGTACTGGATGTGACTTCTCCGGAATTATATTCAAAAAAAGCATCTCAATCCGAGATTATTGATTTTATACTATCCGATCTTGATAGTGCTATTGCAAAACTTCCTTTACGAAGCGCTCTTACAGGTGATGAACTGGGAAGAGTAACACAAGGCGCTGCATTGGCTCTGAAAGCAAGAGCGGGATTGTATGAAGGCACATGGGAGAAATACAACAAGGGATCAAATGCTGCAAAATACCTGGATGTTGCAGTCACCGCAGCCAATCAGGTGGCCGCTTCAGGCGAATACACTTTGTATACTGATAAAGGTGCAGACAGTTACAAGTATTTGTTCATTACAGAAGGCAATGACAGCAAAGAAATTATACTGGACAGAAGATATAGCGTAGCACAACAGGTAACTCATAACTGGACGAGAGAGCTATTGGTTGATGCTTCTATGGTGCCAACCAAAACAATGGCTGATATGTATCTGGCTACAGATGGATTACCTATTACGCAATCGGCTTTGTTTGCAGGACGCAACCAACTTGCAAGTGAGTTTCAAAACCGCGATCCGCGAATGGCTCTTTCATTTGTAGCACCCGGATCGCAATGGTTTACCCAAAACGGATGGGACAGTTATATAGGAGGCACTCCGGCTTCGGGTGGTAATTCAGGATCTTTGGGTTCCCGCACAGGTTATAGGATCAGAAAATTTTCGGGTGAAAGTTCGAACGATATAAATTTTTTATGCGAATATGGTCCCAGGGAGTTCAGGTACGCCGAAACTTTACTTATACTGGCGGAGGCATTATATGAAAAAAACAGCTCCATCTCCGATGCGGATCTTAACCGGACTATTAATGTCATCAGAACCAGGGTAAGTATGCCTGCGCTGACCAATTCATTTGTTACAAGCAAAGGTTTAAACATGCTTAATGAAATCAGAAGAGAACGCAGTGTAGAGTTGGCTTTTGAGGGGTTCCGCCGCGATGACCTCAGAAGATGGAACCTGGCTGCGACAATAATGCCAAAAGCTATCAAAGGCATTAAATATAAAGGGACAGATTTTGAGCGTCAGTTTGGTCCTATTGGCAATTTAACGATTGATCCGGTGGATAGTTGTGTGGTGGCTGTACCTGCCTCATCACGTCAGTTTTTACCAAAGCACATGCTCTATCCGCTTCCTTTACATCAGGTACAATTATCAAATGGAACCCTGGTGCAAAATGACGGCTGGGAAAATTAATATATCTCTCTATAGTGGTAAATTAGCAGTGCTGAAAAAAGCATTTCAACCATAAGGAATTGTTATAGCAGAGGCATGAAAATATTCTGTCAGTGCCTCTGCACTTTTAATAAATGCAAAAAAATATTTATGAAAAGCCTGGTCCTTTTCGTAAGCCTGTTGATTCTTTTTATCAGTTGTAATACTTCCTCCAACAATAAACTGATGGTAGAAACATGGCTCACCGATCCTGCCGCCAATTTGCTATTTCAAAAACAAACACCAGGGAACGTTGATGAAAAAAATACGGCTGCAACTATCTCCATTGATGATAAGCAAACCTATCAGACAATGGATGGCTATGGTTTTTCATTAACAGGAGGAAGTGCCTTTCATCTACACAATATGGATGCAGCCAATCGTGCAGCTTTGTTGAAAGAGCTTTTTACAACTGACGGTAACAATATCGGAATAAGTTATCTGCGTGTGAGTATTGGTGCTTCCGATTTAGATGACCATGTTTTTTCTTATGATGATCTGCCAAAAGGGCAAACCGATACTGCCATGGAAAAATTCAGTATTGCTGAAGATAAGAAATGGCTGATTCCTGTACTGAAAGAAATTTTAGCAATTAACCCCGATATAAAAATACTGGGTTCCCCATGGTCCGCGCCATTGTGGATGAAAACGAACGACAGCGTCAGGGGCGGCAGTTTAAAGCAGGAATACCACAATGCTTATGCAAAATACTTTGTGAAATATATTCAGGCTATGAAAGCGGAAGGTATTAATATAGATGCCATCACTATTCAAAACGAACCTTTGCACCCGGGCAATACGCCGAGCATGTATATGTTACCTGAGCAGCAGGGGGCTTTCCTGAAAAACAGTCTGGGTCCTGCATTCAAAGCGGCAGGATTAAAAACAAAAATTATTTTGTACGATCACAATGCTGACAGGCCCGATTATCCAATGAGCATTCTTGCAGACAAAGAAGCTGCACAATATGCAGATGGCTCAGCATTTCATTTATATGCTGGACCTATAGATACGTTATCAAAGGTGCATGATGCATTTCCTGGCAAGAACCTCTATTTCACCGAACAGTGGACCGGTGCACCGGGCAATATTCCTGAAGACCTTAAGTGGAATGTAAAAACATTGCTTATTGGCGGAGCAAGAAATTGGTGCAAAAATTATTTACAATGGAATCTTGCTGCCAATTCAAAATATGAGCCGCATACATCCGATGGAGGATGTGATCAATGCCTTGGAGGTGTAACTATTGACGGCAACAATGTTAAAAGAAATTCGGGTTATTACAATATAGCGCATGCTTCAAAATTCGTTCGTCCGGGTAGCGTACGCATTGCTTCAAATATGATTGAAGGATTGCCCAATGTTGCGTTTAGAACTCCTGACGGGAAAAAAGTTTTAGTTGTATTGAATGAAACCAATAAAGCCCGGACATTTAAAATAGTTGACGGAGGGCAAGTTGCATTTGAATTGCTGAATAGCGGAGCAGTTGCAACATATGTTTGGTAAGAAGTTGCTGGCCTTTGAATGACAAATAGCATCTGGCACACAATAAAATTATTATTTAACAGAAACTGATTTGCGGTGTCGCCGCTTCATTGCGAATACCGCAAGAAAATTTAAACGGATGAAAAAAATACTATTATTTTTTCTTGGACAAACACTACTTGTCGCTACAGCCTTTTCGCAACAGGCTCTATTAACAGAAATAGATTCAGCCAAAATGCCTTTGGGTGGCGGAGCACACTATATGCCTGAATATCTATTGGATGTTTCAACAAATCCCGCTGCATGGACTAAAGAAAAACCCGGACTGCATGCATCCTTTGCATCAACCGATCAATTGTACTTTAGAACAGAAGTTCCGGCTTTAGAAAAAGAAAACCTTTTATGGCAGGCAACAGGATGGAAGGGGGAACGCCTGAATACGCAGATACTGATATGGTCTCCGGATACACTGCAACAAGTGCGTTTTATACTCACCGATCTGAAAGACAAAAACGGAAAATTGCTTAGCAAAAATAATATCGGGTTGAACAAAGTGATGTATGTATTATCTAATTACCCATACAACGCAAAAGGATTTGATTGCGGGCCTACTCCGTATAAAAACGGCTACCTGATGCCGGACAGGTTTGAAAAATTTGACCGGTTTGATGTGCCGGGCAAAACAATAAGACCGGTATGGCTTAGCTGCAATATTCCTGCCGAGGCAGAAGCGGGTGTTTACACTGGTACTATTGAAGTAAGAACGGCTACAGCAAAAACAGTTTTAAACATACAGGTAAACGTTCAAAAGCAAATACTTCCAAAACCTCATGACTGGCATCACAGGCTTGACCTTTGGCAAAACCCCTGGGTTATTTCGCAATACTACAATGTAAAACCATGGGGTGAAGATCACAAAGCTTTACTGAAAAAACATCTTCAGCTTTACGCAGATGCAGGCGGCACTTTCATTACAACATATGGTGTGCACTCACCATGGGCAGGTAATGAGTATGTGTTAGAAGAGGCAATGATAGACTGGATTAAGCAAAAGAACGGCTCATGGAAATTTGATTACGACATTTTTGATCAATATGTAGAACTCGCAATGAGTGTGGGTGTTGATAAAGCAATTACTATTTACACACCAGTGCCATGGGGAAACAGGTTCCGTTATATGGATGAAGCAACAGGCGCTTATGCCTATGAAACATGGGCTCCCGAAGACGCTGTTTTCAGTGAAAGATGGAATGTGTTTTTAAATGATTTAAAAAGGCACCTGGAGAAGAAAGGCTGGCTGAATAAGACTTATATCGGCATCAACGAAAATGCCATGGAACAGACATTGGCAGCTATCAAAGTGGTTAAGAAAAACTGGCAGGGATGGAAGATCACTTATGCGGGAGACTGGCATCCGGAATTAGATACACTGTTAAATGATTACTGTTTCCTTTACAGTAAAGAATCAAATGTTGAACAGGTTAAAGCAAGAGCTGCAAAGGGTTTTACAACAACTTATTATGTATGCTGCAATCCTGATAAGCCCAACAACTTTGTTTTTTCACCACCGGCAGAAGGCAGATGGATCAGTTGGTACTCTGCCGCACATGGATATGATGGCTTTTTGCGCTGGGCTTATGATGCATGGCCCGCTGACCCCGTAAGAGATGCGCGTTTCGGTTCATGGGCTGCAGGCGATTGTTACCTGGTATACCCGGGAGGCAATAGCGGCATCCGGTTTGAAAAATTGAGAGAAGGAATTGTCGATTATGAAAAGATCAGGATACTAAAAGAAAAAGCTGCTAGATCAAATAACAAACAGGTTCAGCAATTAATACAACAACTTGATCAGCATCTGGCTCAGTTACTACCTGAAAAAGAATTCAATATGGAGAAAATTTCAAACGATGTGCAGGATGGAAAAAAAATACTGGATCAGTTAAGTGAGCTATTATAGCAGCTAACCTGTTTTTATGCATTATTGCCTGTTGAAAACACCCATGATAAAACTTTCATTTTCACTAGCTGGAATGAAAGTTTTATCATGGGTAATTCTATTTACTCAAAATACATTGCCCGGATGAAAATAACTTCTTTGCTTCTCTTTTTAAGTTGTGTATTAGTTATGAATAGATCATTTGCGCAGTCGCCGCTTTCCTGCACCGAAAGGGAAGATTATATGCTGACACACGGATTAACACCTGCAGGCCCCATTCCTACAGCATATGACGCGAATGGTGTGTACCCATACGAAAGCTATTCCGAAACATCCAATCGTCCCTCATTAAAAAAATATAAATTCATTACACTTGAAAACAACAACCTGAGCGTAACTATTTGCCCGGGCCTTGGCGGGAAAGTTTTTTCCATGATACACAAACCATCGGGCAAAGAAGTGCTGTACGTACCGGATGTTGTTCGTTATACAAGAATATTACCGCGCTTCTACTTTGTTGCAGGCGGCATTGAAGTGAGCTTTCCTATTTCACATTCTCCTTCACAAAACGAAACGGTATCTTACAAGATAGATAAAACAGCCGACAGAATATATGTTACCTGCGGTGAGCGTGAACTTCGTTTTGGGATGCAATGGTCAGTGGAATATTCGCTCGGTACAAATGATAACTTCGTAACTGAACGCGCGCTATTCTATAACCCGGGTATTGGGACTTATCCGTGGATGTCGTGGTCTAATGCTGCATTGCCTTCGGCTCCTGATACCAAATACGATTTTCCGAAAGGAAAGGTATTATCTCATGCATCAAAAGTGGATACTATTGACTGGGTGAAACAAGGACCTAAAACAGAATCTGACATAAAAGAAATGACAGGCTACTTCTGGAAAACCAAGGATGCGAATGCCTTTGGCGCTTACACACCATCATTGGGCACAGGTTTATATCATATCGCTGACGAAAAAAAAGCAGGAGGTGTAAAATTGTGGAGCTATGGTGTTGGAGACGATAGCGCGTGGTCCGTGTTGAGTACAGCCAAACATCAAACATATATTGAAATACAAGGAGGCCCTATAGCCGACCAGTCTATCAAACTTGAAATGCAGCCCAAAGAAAAAAAATGGCATGTAGAATATTGGATCCCTACAGATAAGGAAATGGATATCTATTCCTTAAAAACTCCTAATGTTACTCTACGCCCGATTGCTGCCATTCCGTTGTTTGGCTGGGCCAGGGCAGGTACGGTGAACGTGTGGACAAAACTGGAACAGGCATTTGAGCATAAAACGCAACTACCCGAACCTCCGGCTATTGATCAAAACTTATGGGCGCCTTCAGGAATGGAAAATTTAGATGACGCTTTTAAATGGGCATTAGCAACAACAAAAAACAATACACAAGACCTGTGGAAATTTTACTACGGCACATGGCTGGCAGGAAGAGGCAAGCAGGATGAAGCAATTAAAATACTTTCAACAACTCAGATTGGTGTTGCAAAAGCATTGCTGGCGAGATTGTTTAAATTAAAGGGACAAATGAATGAAGCAAGAAAAGCAATAGAATCCATTCATGAACCTTACCTGCAACTGCATCCGCAAATAGTAGTGGAAAGAGATAAAATGCTCCGCAACCTGGGTTTGCAAACAATACAGGAAAGAGAACAATGGTTGTCAAAAGTTGATGCATTAAAGGACGAATGGCTCATCGAAAGAAAAATTCAGTTACTGATTGATAAAGGCGAATTTCTGCAGGCAAAAGATTTGTTATTACAAACACCTTTTCAAAAAGTACACCAAACTTACACACGTACGGGGTTGTGGAAGCAGATATGTGACAAATTGAATATTCCGTTTACTCCAATCCCTGCCTCTTTGGGAGAAGACAGGCTGGCAACATTTGGCGCATACAGAGAGTATGAATAACATAAAATAATCAATATGAAAGGGAACCAGGCCCAGGCAGAGAACATTTGATCGGAAAAGCACAAAAGCAACTACCCTGATACAGGCATTTTTAAAAACTCAAACCAGCTCTTGCAGATATGTTTCATAAAATGTTAAACAAAGACGGACGCATTGTGAACGATATCTTTCTGAACGATCAATTATACATGAATACAAAGGGCTATGCTATCTACCAAAATACAATCATATTTAAAAAACTAAATATCGATGAATAAAAGTATAGTCCTGATAATTTGTAGCCTTACATTTTTTACACAGAACATTTTTTCTCAAAGCCTTACTGCTAAAGACAAAAGGGTTATTGATGAACTGATGGGCAAAATGACCCTTGAAGAAAAAATTGGGCAGTTAAATCAATTGGACTTTGGCATGGATGTTACAGGCCCGGCCATCAGCAAAGATGTAGAACAAAAAATAAAAGAGGGAAAGGTAGGTTCATTATTGAATGCATACACACCGGAAGTTGTACGCAAACTACAGGATATCGCCGTAAAAGAAACCCGTCTGCATATCCCGATACTATTTGGTAATGATGTGATTCACGGGCATCAGACAACATTTCCCGTGCCTCTGGCGCTGTCCTGCACATGGAATATGCCATTGATAGAACGCTGTGCGCAAATTGCAGCCAAAGAAGCTTCCGCCGATGGATTGAAGTGGACTTTTTCCCCAATGGTGGACATAACCCGTGACCCGCGCTGGGGAAGAGTTGTAGAAGGGTCAGGTGAAGATCCCTACTTAGGATCATGCATAGCAAAAGCAATGGTAAAGGGTTACCAGGGCAAAGACTTGCGTAGCGACAGTTCGATTATGGCCTGCGTAAAACACTTTGCTTTATATGGTGCAGCAGAAGCAGGCCGTGATTATAACACAGTTGATATGAGCCGTATTAGAATGTATCAATATTATTTTCCGCCCTATAAAGCGGGTGTTGATGCGGGCGCAGGAAGTGTTATGACGTCCTTCAACGAAATAGATGCCATGCCGGCTTCGGGCAATAAATGGCTGATGAATGATGTGCTTAGGAAGCAATGGGGCTTCAAAGGATTTATAGTAACTGATTACGCCGCTATCAATGAAATGACACCGCATGGGCTCGGTGATCTGAAAGACAATGTTGTTCGCGCAATGAATGCAGGCGTAGATATGGATATGGTGGGCGAAGGATATTTATCCTATCTGAAAAAACTTTTGCAGGGAAATAAAATAACCTTACAGCAAATAAACGTTGCCTGTCGCCGCATACTGGAAGCGAAAGCCATGCTGGGTTTGCTGGATGATCCTTATAAATATTGCAGTGAAGAAAGAGCCGCCAAAGTAAACCTTGCTCCTGCACACAGACAAACAGCCAGGGATGCAGCTGCACGTTCTTGTGTATTATTGAAAAACGACAATCAACTATTGCCTTTATCCAAAGGGAAAACGATAGCGCTGATAGGGCCTTTGGCTGATGATAAAAAAAATCTGTCGGGAAGCTGGGATGACTATGGTGATTGGAAGAATGCCGTAAGCGTATTGGAAGGGATAAAAAACGGGCAAGGCAATGATGTAAATATCCTGTATGCTAAAGGGTGTAATCTGGTAGAGGACCAACATACTATTGATGTTCTGAACGAATCGGGCGAAGGTTTGAAAAAAGATGAACGCTCTGTAGAAACCATGCTTAATGAAGCATTGGAACAAGCTAACAAAGCCGATATTATTGTAGCGGTACTGGGCGAAGCAAAAGGAATGACTGGAGAAGCTACTAGCCGCGCTGAAATAGGCATTCCCGAAAATCAAAAAGACTTATTAAAAGCATTGGTAAAAACAGGCAAACCTGTTGTGCTGGTATTAATGAACGGAAGGCCGTTAACACTACAATGGGAAAACCAACATGTGCCTGCAATACTGGAAACCTGGTTTGGAGGACTTGAAGCCGGCAACGCTATTGCAGATGTATTGTTTGGAAAATACAATCCATCAGGAAAACTTACGCAATGCTTTCCATTAAGTCTTGGACAAATTCCTGTGTATTACAACTATAAGAAAACCGGACGGCCGTTTGATGATAAGTCACTTGAAAAATATAAATCAAGATATTTTGACATTCCCAACGCACCACTATATACCTTTGGTTATGGGCTTAGTTACACAACATTTCAATATAGTGATGTTCGGTTGAGCACAACTATGCCTAAAGGGAATCAAACATTGCAAGCGGCTGTAACCATTACCAATACGGGAAAGTATGCCGGTGAAGAAACAGCGCAGCTGTACATTACAGACCCTGTGGCAAGTGTGACCCGCTCTGTAAAAGAACTGAAAGGATTCCAAAAAGTATTGCTGCAACCAGGAGAAAGCAAGGAAATAACATTTGATATTACACCGGAAGAATTAAAATTCTACAACGAAAAATTAGCATACATCTGGGAACCTGGAGAATTTATCATACACATTGGTACAAACTCCAATGAAGTAAAATCAGCCAAAGTTAAATGGATGAAATAGCGACCCGGCGGTAGCCGGTGAATATAAATTTTTTTGCCCGGGTCTGAGATTAGCTAACAAGCGGTATTAATAACTCAATACCATCCTGGGAAAAACGAAGCATATGAAAAAAAATATAGTAACACTCATTCTTCTCTTCTTTGCCATTAACTCATTTGCGCAGGTAATTCACTTCGATACAAAGTGGCGCTTTATTGTTGGCGACAATCCTGACTACAAAAATGAAAATTATGATGACAGCCGTTGGCAGCTACGGCCTGTTCCTTCTTCAAATAAGGGATGGGGAGGGCTTTGTTGGTACCGGGTAAGATTTAGTGTACCCAAACAAATGGTGGGCAAGGAAATGGTGTTCTTTGCCGGAACGATTGATGCTGCAGATGAAACTTATATTAATGGAAAATTAGTAGGAAAAGGCGGTAAAATTTCTCCGAATGTTGAAACCGCATGGGACCAGGAAAGACAGTATTCTATTTCAGCGGGAGCAATAAAAGAGCATAACACGCTAGCCATACGCATGTATAATGCGCCGGCTATTGGCGGCATCTACAAGGGCCGTCTTGCTTTGATGACAAAAGAAACTTATGAAAAAGAAAAGCAGGCGCTTGCCATAAACAAACAATCTTATTTTCAGTTAACAACTTCCAATGGATTAATTACCGCTGTGTATAACAAAGAAACAGACAGGGTGGAAACGCTTTATCCGCATCTTTTTTCATACTACGACTCTGCATTGTTTGTATCTCCCGTTGCTTACAATATTTCTTTAAAACAGCCGCAGCAGCCACTCTCAGTAAAATATACCGGTAACACGCATGTTATTGAAGTGAAATATCCTCGTTTTACTGTTTATTATTTTGCACCATTTACCACTCAAGAAAAAGTCTTTTATGCAGTAGTAAAGGGCAATCCGGATGCAATTAAAAATGTAGCATTTAATTATGATCAGGGAAAAGGGCAAATTCAGACCAATGAATATGTAATAAAAAAGGATGGTATTGCAGAAAAATATTTTTTATTTGGATTTACCGATACATTACATCACGATGCCGCCGTTTGTGAAAAAGCCAAAGAACGCTTACAGGAAAAAAATACCTCTTTGTTGGATTACGAAATACAGTTCATGAAATCTGTTTTTGCACGTTGTCATTTTCCGGCAAATGCAACAGCCGATGAAAAAGCAGTACTTCAGCAATCAGCTGCCATTTTAAAAATGTCGCAGGTAGGAGAACAAGAAGTGCTTCCTTATTCTCACGGGCAGGTAATGGCTTCATTGCGGCCGGGCGAGTGGAGCATTTCATGGGTACGGGATGGCTCTTTTGCAATTGCAGCTATGGCAAAACTGGGCATGCATGAAGAAGCAAAAAAGGGCCTGGAATTTATGCTGAACGCGAAGCCTGCAGGGCGGTTTAAAAATTATGTATTCCGCGATGGAAAGGATTATGGTATAGGAGTAGATTATCAAATTTCCGCAACACGTTATTTTGGTAATGGCAAAGAAGAATGTGACTTTAATGATGACGGACCCAATATTGAAATTGATGATTTTGGCCTCTTTCTTTTCGCATTGGATGAATACATGAAAAGCAGCAATGATGTTACATTTTATAAACGCTGGGAAGATGTTTTGGCAACAAAAGTAGCCGACGCCATTATTCACAACATTGACAAAGACGGAGTGATTCGCCGCGACTCAGGTCCGTGGGAGCATCATTTGCCCGGCAGAAGATATACATTCACGGCAGGTGTATGCGCTGAAGGATTAAAACGTTTTGCTTCGTTACAAAAAAATATGGGCTATGAATGGGAAAAATATTCCGCGGCTGCAGATAGCATGTACAGGGGCATTATGAAAAATATGGTGTATGAAAACCGGGTAATAAAAGGCAATGCAGACGATCAGTTAACCACTGCACACTACTTTCATGATGCGGGCACATTTGAACTGTTTGCCAATGGCCTTATCAGTGATAAAAAATTATTTGCAACACACATGCAGGATTATGACCAATTAATGAAAGTGAAAAAAGATATTGGTTATATTCGTGTATACAGTGACGATACTTACGAAAATCAGGAATGGCCCTTTGCCGATCTGCGTGTGGCGGTGGCTCAAAACCATTTAGGAAGCAGGCAGCTGGCCAAAGGCTTGATTGATAAAGTTACAATGCTGTCAAAAGCCAATTATAGCACTATTCCGGAAATATACAGGTTAGGCGATTGTTATTTCCGCGGAGCCATACCAATGGTTGGTTATGGCGCTGGGGTTTATATAATGGCCGTATTGGATTATTATGGAAAATAAAAAAACTCTTAACGATCAGCTTACTCAACTACCTATGAAACGTAATTACTACATCGTAGCACTCATTCTGCTTACGTTCTTTGTTATTTCTTTTATCACAAACATTTTTGGACCGCTTACCCCGGAGATAAAGAATGGATTTAATTTAAATTATACACTAACGGCAATTTTATATTTTGCCTTTTTTATTGCTTACGGAGTTATGTCTATTCCTGCTGGCATGTTGATTGAAAAATACAATGAGAAAAAAATGATGATTGTCTCATTTCTCGTTGTATCTGCAGGCTCCCTGCTTTTCGCTTTATACCCTGATTATTTTATCGCCTTACCCTCTCTTTTTGTTATTGGTTGTGGTTTCGCCATTCTGCAGGTTGTTATCAATCCTTTACTGCGCACTGCAGGCGGTGAAGAACATTATGCCTTTAACTCTGTATTGGCGCAGTTAATATTTGGCGGAGCATCATTTTTAAGTCCGCTTGTTTACAAATATGTAGCCGAAAGCTTAAAAAAACCTGAAAGCAACGCGCTGTCGTTTTTTCATTCCCTTGTTCCGGAAAAATTGCCATGGGTTTCGCTGTATTGGATATTTGCAGCCATTGGGCTACTTATGGTTATAGTTGTTGCATTTTCCAAATTTCCAAAAGTTGAATTGAAGGAAGACGAAAAAGCAGGTGTGTTTGCAACGCACATTATGTTGTTTAAAAACAAGGTTGTAGTATTATTCTTTCTGGGGATCATTTGTTATGTAGGTACTGAGCAGGGAATCGCAAATAATATCTCGCAATTTTTATTTGCTTACCACGGTTATAATCCTGAGCAGGCAGGGGCAGATGCGGTAGCTTACTTTTGGGGACTAATGACTGCAGGAGGTATACTTGGATTATTACTTTTAAAAATAATGGACAGTCGAAAGGTCCTGATCATATTTACAATTCTCGCGCTCACCAGCTTAAGTGCTGCATTATTCGGACCCGCAAAAATTTCTTTGTATGCATTTCCCGCTGTTGGATTTTTTGCTTCGGTGATGTATCCCATAATTTTCTCTTTGGCACTGAATTCTATCAAAGAGCATCATGGCTCTTTTTCCGGAATTCTCTGCACCGGAATTATTGGCGGCGCAATTGTTCCGCTTATAATCGGGTGGTTTGGCGACCTCTTTGGATTAAGAACAGGGATGTTTTTCTTGTATTTAACAATGGGTTACATTCTGTTAATTGGTTTTTGGGCCAAACCAATTATTGCCAACAAAACAATTTTTGACAAAAAGGAAGCGGTCAAATTGTATGAGTAATTTTTGGCATTGGTAGCCGGTAGCAATTTTACTATCTGGGCGCTTCTTCCAATTCCGGGTGCAAAAACACTCACGAGTTTCAATATATTTATAGATGAAGCTGCTGCAAGTAAACTCACCAATTTATTCAAGTAAGATATTGAAGAATGAAACACGCGATAGCATTAGACATTGGAGGAACGAATATTAAATATGCCCTTGTAGATCAAAATGGGTTTATTCATTTTGAATCATTGAAGCCTGTTAAGTCAGAATACGATAAGCTATCCATCGTGTCTCTTCTTAAAACAATTATCAGGGACGTCTTAAATATTGCAAATGCAAATCAAACAGAGATTGTGGGTATTGGCATTGGCGTTCCATCGGTTGTAGATAATGGCGTTGTGCTTTTCGCAAACAACTTACCTGAGCTGGATAACATCAATGTAAAAGCGATCATAAAAGAAGAATTTGGTCTTCCGGTGTTTGTTGACAATGACGCAAACTTAATGGGATTAGGCGAAGTAAAATATGGAACAGCGGGAAGCATTTCCGATGCCGTTTTTCTTACAGTAGGTACAGGTATTGGAGGCGCATTGATCTTAAACGGTCAATTATACGGCGGTTATAGAAACAGGGGCACAGAGCTGGGCTTTTTAATTGTAGACAGTAACAAAAGTGCCGATACCTGTGGTACGGCAGGCAGCCTCGAAGCGATGGCATCCGTAACAGCATTGATCAATGATTATAAAAAAATACTTGCAGAAAATAATCATCATCCAGATACGAACATTGATGGTAAATATATCATTGCCAAATACCTTGAAAACGAACCGTGTGCTATAACGGCAATGAACAATCACTTTTATTATATGGCTGTAGGTATTGCAAGCCTTATCAATGTTTTTGCTCCGCAGAAGGTGATTATAGGCGGTGGAATTTCAGAAGCCGGAGATTTTTATTGTGAAAAGATAAGTGCATTGGTCAACAAAATGGCAATGAAAGAAACCTCCGAATTTACCCGGATAGAATTGGCATCGCTTGGGAATAAAGCAGGTTTTTTAGGTGCTGCAGCTTTAATATTTAACAATAGACAAACTGCGTAATGGTGTATAACTTTTATTTGATCAGGTAGATAACAACAATGAGAATAATGACCGAACATTAGCAGGACTAAATAAACTACAACGTTTTTGAGATCAATGAACATTTTTTGCTAATACCTTGCGGATGATAGCTTGCAGCTATTACTTTTGTCCCATAATTTTAATGTATGAGTAAACATGCTTACATCTTTCCGGGTCAGGGCTCGCAATTCAGTGGAATGGGCAAAGCTTTGTATGAAGGTAATGCAGTAGCAAAAGAGCTTTTTGAGAAGGCGAACGATATACTTGGGTTTCGCATCAGCGACATAATGTTTAGCGGTACGGATGAAGAGTTGAAACAAACGAAGGTTACACAACCTGCAGTTTTCCTGCATTCAGTTATTGCTTATAAAACACTGGATAATGCAAAGCCCGATATGGTTGCCGGCCATTCGCTTGGTGAATTTTCTGCGTTGGTAGCAAATGGTACATTAAGCTTTGAAGATGCGCTTAAGCTGGTCAGCATCCGTGCAATGGCTATGCAGAAAGCATGTGAGCTTAATCCTTCAACAATGGCTGCTGTGCTGGCACTGGCTGATGAAAAGGTGGAAGAAATTTGCGCTAAAGTGCAGCAGGAAACCGGTGAAGTTGTTGTTGCTGCCAACTACAACTGTCCGGGCCAATTGGTGATAAGCGGATCTTTAAAAGGAATTGATATAGCATGTGAACAAATGAAAGCAGCTGGTGCTAAACGTGCTTTGGTATTACCGGTAGGTGGTGCATTTCACTCGCCTTTAATGGCTCCGGCAAAAGAAGAGCTTGCCGCTGCTATTGAATCTACTACATTTAATGCACCTGCATGCCCGGTCTACCAGAACGTAGTTGCAAAAGCCGTTACTGATGCTGAAGAAATAAAGAAAAATCTGATTGATCAACTAACGGGTGCAGTTCGTTGGACGCAAAGTGTGCAGGCAATGGTTGCTGACGGTGCAACGCATTTCACAGAAGTAGGTCCGGGTAAAGTGTTACAAGGATTGGTTAATAAAATTCACAAAGAAGCGACAACTGACGGGGTAAATTAATGGAAAATTGAAAATTGACAATTGAAAATGGGGGAGCCCACCAGAGATGTCGATTTGAATTTCCTTCTTTACATTTTTTAAAAAATGGAGAATTGACTGTTGATACATTGTCAACTTTCAATTCTCCATTTTCAATTAAATAGATAGGTTGCAATTGATCCATTCAGGATCAAAGCCGGCGCCGAGTTTTTTGTAGAAGTTGATGGCGGGTTCATTCCATTCAAGCACCTGCCAGGTGATGCCTTTGAACTGCTTTAGTTTAGCTTCTTCAATCAGTGCATCAAACAAAAGCTTGCCGATACCTTTTCCTCTTGCTTCTTCGGTAACGATAATATCTTCAAGGTACATACGTTGTCCCTTCCATGTAGAATAACGGACATAGTATAATGCAAAGCCAAGGATCGCTCCATCTTCTTCAGCTACAAATGCCCACCAAACGGGATTTTCGCCAAAGCCACTTTCTTCAAAATGATCCAGTGTAACAGTAACCTCATCCGGTGCTTTTTCGTAAGTTGCCAGTTCCTGTATTAACTCAAGTAACCTTGTGCAGTCTTTTTTTTCAGCCCTTCTTATATCGATGCTCATAATGAAATGTGTCAAAAAAGTGAATAGTGAATGGTCAATAGTGAAATGTGCAGCATTGATCCTTTTTTCTTGCTTCACAATACTCTGGTCTTCAATCGCACAACGTACCACTTATCACTTCAGTTCTAAGCTTTGCGCTTTAGGCTTTAAGCTTCTCCTCAACGTATAACGTACTACTTATAACTTACAACTTCAGTTCTAAGCTTTGCGCTTTAGGTTTTAAGCTTCTCCTCAACGTATAACGTACTACTTATAACTTACAACTTCAGTTCTAAGCTTTACGCTTTAGGCTTTAAGCTTCTCCTAATACGCCCACTTAACCCAGGTCGCTCCCCATGTAAAGCCGCCGCCGAATGCTGCAAGTACCAGGTTGTCGCCTTTTTTGAGTTGGCTTTCCCAATCCCACAAACACAAAGGAATTGTTCCTGCTGTAGTATTTCCGTAGCGTTGAATGTTGATCATTACTTTTTCTTTGGGCAGGCCCATGCGGTTAGCAGTCGCATCTATTATACGCAGATTAGCCTGGTGAGGAACCAGCCATGCAACATCATCAGCTGTAAGATTATTGCGATGCATTATTTCGGCACTAACATCAGCCATGCCAACCACTGCAAATTTGAATACTGTTTTGCCTTCCTGGAAAGCATAGTGTTCTCTTGCGGTAACAGTTTCTATCGTTGCAGGCTTTAAAGAACCGCCGGCACGCATATTAAGGTAATGTCTTCCTTTTCCATCAGATTTCAACACGCTGTCTAAAACGCCATAACCGTCGTTGTTGGGTTCAAGCAACACGGCTCCGGCGCCATCTCCGAAAAGAACGCAGGTATTACGATCAGTGTAATCAATAATTGCACTCATTTTATCGGCGCCAACTACAATTACTTTTTTATATCTGCCGGTTTCAATGTAAGAGGCTCCGGTACTCAATGCAAAAACAAAACCGCTGCATGCAGCGCTCAGGTCATAACCCCACGCGTTAATTGCACCAAGTTTGTCGGCAATAATATTCGCTGTTGCAGGAAATACCATGTCAGGTGTAACAGTAGCACAGATAATACAGTCTATTTCAGTGGGGTCAAGATTCTTTTTTTTCAGGATCTCCTGAATAGCAGGAACAGCCATATCGCTGGTCGCAAGTCCGTCACCTTTTAATATCCTTCGCTCTTCAATGCCGGTACGGGTTCGTATCCACTCATCATTTGTGTCGACCATTTTTTCCAGTTCCGCATTAGTTAAGCGATATTCAGGTACATATCCACCTACTGCTGTTATAGCTGCTGTTGTTTTGCTCATCTGCATTTATATGTTAGAGGCGCAAAAGTATCAACAAAAAATCAAATGAAAACAGACCGTTTTAAAAGGGACGTATAACATAAAATAATGAATTATTGCTGTAAAGTCAATAGCAGTCCTGAGGCCGGCCCTAAAATATAAGAAATGGCTTTGCTCTATAAAAAAATAACTTAAATATTCACTTAAAATTATATTTTTGCCTTCCAAGTATGATTGCCTTTGTAAGAGGAAAATTTGCAAGAAAGTCGCCGGCGGTAATAGTTGTTGATGTAAATGGGGTAGGATATGAACTTCAGGTGAGCCTTAATACGTATTCGGCCGTAGCAGACATGGCCGAAGGACAACTGTTTACCTACCTGCATATTACAGAAAACGCTCATGTGCTGTACGGTTTTTTTGAAATGGCTGAAAAAGAGCTGTTTTTGAACCTGATTAGTGTTTCCGGAGTTGGAGCTTCTACAGCAAGAATGATGTTGAGCGGCATGAAGCCCGAAGAAATTGTCCGGGCAATTGTGCAGGGAAATGCAAGGCAACTTGAAGCAATTAAAGGCATAGGCAAGAAAACTGCCGAGCGTTTAATTCTTGAATTACGGGATAAATTAGGAAAACAAAATCTCGATACCGTTATGAACCAACCCTTATTGGCAGTAGAACAGGACGCCCTTTATGCATTAATGGCCCTGGGTATTGCTAAACCCGCAGCAGAAACAGCCCTGAAAAAAGTATTAAAAATATCTCCTGATGCTACTTTGGAGGAGATCATTAAGCAATCTTTAAAACAGATGTAATATCGAAGAGATTTCTACTTAACCAGAGCTACAAATAATTTGACCCGTAAATACCATTTATTTAGCTGTTTATTACTGATAGCCCTATTGGGAATGTCATTTGGTGATGCGTTGGCTCAGAAAACCGACTCGTCCCGAAATGCAGGTAATGATAGCTTACATTACCCCTTAAAAGACAGGCGCGGAGATCCTTTCTCCTGGAAAAACAACAACCCCTTCTACCTAAACGATACATCTTTCATCAAAAAGCAGATCATTTACGATCCTGAAACAAAAGAATATTACATCCTGGAAAAAGTTGGCAACAAATATTACCGCAAACCAACTTACCTGACGTTTGATGAATTGATGAAGATCCAGGGACGGAATGATGAAATAGACTACTTTAATAAACGTGCACAAACCTTAAGTCTGCTAAACCAAAAAACACAAAGACCGAAGTCAAATGTGTACGACAAATTGTTTGACCGCATCTTCGGAACGGGACCCAATGGACTGAAAGTAGATATCAAGCCACAGGGTAACGTGGATATGACGGTGGGCTACCAGGGACAAAATATTAAAAACCCCACACTACCGGAAAGAGCCAGGCGGAACGGAGGATTTGATTTTGACATGAACGCCAATGTGAACGTAATGGGGAGCATTGGTGAAAAGTTGAAGTTGCCCATTAGTTACAACACCCTCGCCAATTTCGATTTCGAAAACCAGATAAAACTCGACTATAAGGGAATGGATGATGAGATCATCAAATCCATAGAAGCTGGTAATATCTCTTTTCAGTCCAAAGGAACATTAATTCCCAGTACGCAAAGTCTGTTCGGTATAAAAACGCAATTGCAGTTTGGTAAGTTGACTGTTACCGCCGCAATCGCTAACCAAAGAGCTCAGCGGCAGTCAATAAACCTGCAAGGTGGCGGTGTAACACAGCAGATCAATAAAAAGCTGGATGATTACGATGAGAACAGGCACTTCCTGGTTGCACAGTACTTCCGCAATAACTATAATAAAACGATGGCCAAGCTGCCCGTAGTGAACAGCCAGGTGCAGATACTTAGAATGGAAGTATGGGTTACCAATCGTACAGGTGCAACCACGGATACACGTAATATAGTTGGTTTGATGGATTTGGGTGAAAATGCACCCTACAATAACAACATCCATTCCTTAACAACCAATCCATTACCGCAGAATGGCGCGAATGACTTGTATGGAGCATTAACTTCAAATCCCAGTTACAGAAATCCTTCACTGGTTAACTCCATCCTTGTTTCAAAGGGATTGAAGCCTGTGGATGATTATGAAAAAACACTCGCCCGCAAGCTAAACAGCAATGAATATACGTTCAACCCTCAGGCAGGGTTCGTTTCGTTAAATATCCAGTTGCAGTCAGATGAAGTGTTGGGTGTTGCCTACCAGTATACCTACAACGGAAGAGTATTCCAGGTAGGTGAGTTTTCCCAGGATGTTACAGTTGATTCTACGCAAGGGGTTCAAAAAGTGCTTTTCCTAAAATTATTGAAAGCAACTTCACAAAGGGTAACGTTGCCGATCTGGCGATTGATGATGAAGAATGTTTACTCTCTTGATGTAACCGGGTTAACTCAGCAGGATTTCAAACTAAACATATTATACCAGGAGCCAAGTGGCGGTTTAAAAAGGTACCTGCCCGAGGCTGCACCGGATGCACTTGGAAAACCGCTTTTATCCTTATTGAATCTTGACCGGTTAAATAACCGCAATGACCCATTACCAGATGGGCAGTACGACTTTGTGGAAGGCTTTACCGTGTTATCGCAACAGGGTAAGATCATCTTCCCCGTGTTGGAACCGTTTGGGCGCGATCTTGATTCACTCGCCTTTAGCGGTCAATCGCAGGATCTTAAAAACAAATACGTCTACTATTATCTCTATGACTCCATAAAAGCTATCGCACAAACCTATGCCAACCTTAACCGCTTTGTGGCACAGGGAACGGCAAAGGGTAGTTCCACTTCTGATATTTACTTAGGTGCATTTAATATTCCCCCCGGATCGGTGATTGTTACTGCAGGCGGGCAGACATTGCGCGAGAACGTGGACTATATGATCGACTACAACCTGGGTACATTGAAAGTGTTGAATGCGGCCATCATTAATTCAGGTGTACCTGTGCAGGTACAGTTTGAAAACAATGCTGGTTTTGGTATGCAGCAACGAAGCTTCCTTGGGTTAAGACTTGATTACAAAGTAAACAAAAAGCTTTCGTTGGGTGGTACCATTGTAAGATTAAGTGAACGGCCATATTTCACCAAGATGAACTATGGTGAAGATCCGATCAGGAATACCATGTTCGGTCTTGATTTCAACTACCGTTCAGAATGGCCGGGTTTAACACGTTTCTTAAATAAGCTGCCTAACTATTCCTCCACAACCATGAGTAATATTAATGCTTATGGTGAATTTGCTGCATTAAAGCCGGGGCACCCGCCGCAGATTGGAACTGGTGAAAATGGGTTGATTTATATTGATGACTTTGAAGGGACAAGAAGCAGCGTGGATATGCGTTTTCCATTTATTTCATGGACGCTGGCGTCTACACCAGCGGGAAACGGATTGTTCCCCGAAGCTACATTGGCTGATTCGGTTGATTATGGAAAGCATCGTGCGAAACTGGCATGGTATAATATTGAACCAACGCTGCAGGATAAGGCAAGTAATGATAACCCGCTGAAAAATAATACAACCGAATTAAGTGATCCACGTGTGCGGGCAGTCTACACAAATGAATTATTCCCTCAGAAAACTACTAATATTACAGACGTTCAAACTGCAACGTTTGATCTGTCCTATTATCCAAAGGAAAAAGGTCCTTACAACTTCGAAGCACGGGGATCTGAAATAGATGCTAACGGACATATAAGAAAGCCAAAAGACTATTTTGGTGGTATTATGAGAAGCATTGATCAGACGGATTTTGAAACCGGTAACGTCGAGTTCATAGAATTTTGGGTGCAAGATCCATTTATTAAAACTCCAACAAGTTCTGGGGGTAAGTTGTATCTTAACTTAGGAAATGTGAGTGAAGATGTTTTGAAAGATGGCAAACGTTTTTACGAAAATGGATTGAATACGCCAACTCAGCCTGCAGCAATAGACAGTCAAAGTACTTGGGGTAGAACTCCGGTGAATCCTATCCAGGTTACCCAGGCTTTTAGCAACGATCCAAATGACAGGCAATATCAGGATCTTGGCTTTGATGGTTTAAATAATACGGACGAAATCCGCAAGCGTGGCTCTTATCTCACGCAACTTGCCAATACTTTTGGGCAGGGTTCACCAATTTATCAAACGGCATCTCACGATCCTTCTGCGGATGACTACATTTGGTATCGTGATTCTCGTTGGACTAATCAAACAGGAATTCTTACCCGTTATAAACAGTACAATAATCCCCAGGGTAACTCACCCGTGGTTACAGATAACTCATCAAAGTTTGCACCTGCCGCAACAATGTATCCGGACAATGAAGATTTGAATAGAGACAATACACTGAACGAAACAGAAGAATATTATGAGTATGAAATAGACTTGAAACCAGGGATGGACGTGGGCCTCACAAAATATATTACGGATAAAAGAGTTGTTACTCCTAAACTTGCCAACGGAGAATCACATCCTGAAAACTGGTATTTGTTTCGTGTTCCAATTAAAGAATTTACCAACAAGATTGGCAACATTCCCGATTTCAAATCCATACGTTTTATGCGTATGTACCTAACCGGCTTCGAAGACTCCGTAACGATGCGTTTTGCAACACTTGACCTGGTGCGTAATCAGTGGAGAAATTTCACCTTCCAGCTGGATACCATCGGCGCATACAAACCGCTTCCTGCCAACTCTCCAACAACCTTTGATGTACTGGCAGTTAACCTGGAAGAGAATAGCAGCCGTCAGCCGATTCCGTACAAAATTCCTCCGGGAATTGAACGTGTTCAAATGCTGAGTAACAATGGAGTAAACTTGCTCCAGAATGAACAATCCATGAGCTTGCGCGCGCTCAATCTTGCCAAGAACGATTCACGCGCGGTATTTAAAACGATGAACCTGGATATGCGCCAGTATGGAAGACTGTCTATGTTCATTCACGCGGAATCAGTCTTGAATCAGCCTTCTATTAAAGATGGAGATGTTACTGCCATCATAAGAATTGGACAGGACTTCCTCAGTAACTACTACGAAATAAAAATACCGCTGAAGATAACGCTGCCGGGAACCAACCCAACTGCGGAACAAATATGGCCGGCAGATAATAACCTTGATTTTGACCTGAACGAACTGGTGCAGATGAAATTGCGACGAAATTCGAGCGGTGCACCTCTTAATACTATTTATCGGGAAACAGTTGGTAATAAAGTCTTTTCGGTGTTTGGTAACCCCAACCTTGGAGAAGTGCAGGGAATGATCATTGCTGTAGAAAACACAGCAATTGGTTCTACGGCGCCGGTAAGTACTGAAGTGTGGGTAAACGAGTTGCGCTTGTCCAAACTTTCGGAAAGTGGTGGTGTTGCTGCGGTTGGAAGGATGGATGTTCAACTGGCCGATCTGGGTACGTTGTCGGTATCTGGCAACATGTACACGGCGGGATTTGGAACATTAGAACAAAGGGTAAACGAAAGGGCACGTAACAGTATGTTGCAATACGATGCCGCGTTGAATATTGATGCAGGAAAGTTATTCCCGAAAAGTATTGGAGCAACAATACCCATTTATGCCGGCATTAACCGTACCGTACTCACGCCAAAGTATGATCCTTACGACCAGGATGTGCTTTATAAATACAAGTTGAATAGTGCGACAAGTAAAAGTGCCAGGGATTCAATTAAGAAGGCAGCACTGGATCAGCTGACGATCAAAACGATCAACTTTACAAATGTCAGGTTCGGTCAGAATAACATGAAGAAGCGGTTGTGGAGCATCAGCAATTTTGACTTTAGTTATTCATTCACCAGTACCGAGCAAACCAATCCTTTAATAACACAGAACCTGATCATTAAACAACGGTTTGGATTGGGATATACATTTAGCGGCGAGGCGAAATACTGGGAGCCATTTAAGAAAATGATCCGAAACAAAAGCCACTGGCTTGATTTTGCCAGGGATTTCAACTTGAATCCTGTGCCGTCATTAATAGGCTTCCGTGTAGATATTAACCGGCAGTTCGGACAATATGTTCCGCGTATAGTAAATACCTACGACAATAAAGTTGACAAGGTAGATACGACTTACGACAAGTATTTTACGTTTGATCGCTACTATAATCTCAGGTGGGATTTAACACGTTCGCTGAATATTGATTTTAGCGCTACCAATTTTGCACGTGTTGATGAGCCTGCAGGCAGAATAAACACGAAAGAAAAGAAAGACTCCATGTGGAGTAATTTCTGGAGTGGAGGTAGAAATACGTTGTATCAACAAAAAGGTACGTTGAGTTACAACATACCATTAAACAAAATACCGGCGACAGATTGGATCACTGCCCGTTATAGTTATTCAACTAATTATAACTGGATAGGAGCGAGCCTGCTGGCACTGAACCTGGGGAATGCAATAGAAAATGGTCAACAGAACAACCTTACAGCCGAATTTGATTTTTCGCGTTTATATGCAAAATCAAAATGGCTCAATGCTGTGAGCCAGCCACCACCGCCTCCGCAACCGGCTAATCCTGATTTGAAGAATCCCAATAATGCAACAACCAATTGGTGGGATACCATACCAACACGTGCACAAGTTGTTAAAGATTTGAAAGGAAAAGAAAAAAAACAGGCATTACGTAAATGGCGGCAGCTAAAGCGCGATGGAAGAAAAGCTAAGCGGGATGCGAAACAAGTACAACCTGAACAGATGAGTGGACTTGAAAGAACTGCAGGAAAACTGGCTACAATGATCAAACGTGTATCTGCTAACTACTCTGAAAACTATTCAAGCCGCGTTCCGGGTTATATGGATAGTAGCCGCGTGCTTGGTCAGAACTGGAATTCGATGCAGCCTGGTCTTGCGTACGTCTTCGGTAAGCAGCCGGATACGACCTGGTTAAACAAAAAAGCAGCCGAAGGAGTGATAACAAAAGACTCTACATTTAACCTGTTGTATCAGCAGAACTTTGAACAGAAGCTGAGTATTTCTGCGCAGATTGAACCGGTCAGAGATCTGATCATTGATATCAATATCGACAAGGCATTTACAAAAGACTACTCAGAACTTTATAAGGATACTACCGGTTCCGGCAATCACTTTGGTCACTTATCTCCATATGCGATGGGAGGATTCAGTGTCTCTTATATAAGTTACCAGACGTTGTTCCGCAAGTACAAGCCAACAGAGATCTCAGGCACATTCATGGAGTTCCAGAACAACCGTATCATCGTCTCTAAACGGGTAGCTGCGTTGAACCCTTATTGGGACAAAACGTATACGACAGATGGATTTGCAAATGGTTATGGACGTTACTCACAGGATGTATTGATACCGGCATTCTTAGCTGCTTACACCGGAAAAGATCCGAATACGATCCCATTGGTTAAGCAGTCTAATCCAAACATAAAAAGTAATCCGTTTAGCGGTATTAATCCACTGCCAAACTGGAGATTGACTTATACTGGATTAGCCAGAATACCGTCGCTGGCCAATACATTCAGCAGTATCAGCATAACACACGGTTACAATGGAACGCTGAGTATGAACAGTTTTACCAGCGCGCTAAACTTCCAGGATCCATATCACTATGGTGCGCCGAAGTTTATTGACACGGTATCAGGCAACTTCGTACCATTCTTCCTGTTGCCAAACCTGACCATAAGTGAGCGCTTTGAACCGTTGATTGGAATTGATCTTACAACGGTCAACCAGATGAACATCCGCTTCGAGTTTAAGAAGAGCAGGCAGTTAAGTTTGAGCCTGATTGACTATCAACTGAGTGAAGTAAGAAGTACTGAATGGAGCTTTGGTGGAAGTTATCGCGCGAAAGGTTTTGAGCTGCCGTTCAAGATTCCGTTTACAAAGAGCAAGACTGTTCAGAATGATATGAACTTCAGGTTAGATCTTGGTCTGAGGGATGATACACAAAGCAACAGCCGCCTTGACCAGGCCAATGCATATAGCACGGGTGGGCAAAAAGTGATCAACATAGAACCATCTGTAGATTACGTTTTAAACAACAGGATCAATGTGAAGTTGTTCTTTAGTCAACAAAGAATAATTCCATACATATCTACATCTGCGCCGATTACAAATACAAAGGCGGGGTTGCAGATAAGGGTTTCACTTGCACCATAGAACAAGATCTTTTATTAAAGAAAAGGACCGGGTCGCTTTTGATCCAGCCCTTTTTTGTGCTTCAGGAGATAGTCAAGCTCTACAAATATTGTTTGCTGATCTTTTTTTCCGGGCTTATGCAGCAGGTATAAAGTACAAGCAGAAATAAGTATTCAAGTGGTTTCATCAATAGATATGTCAAATTTGATCTGAAGGGTGTTGTAATATTTTTTGAAAGGGGGTATCCGTAGCGGTCATAAAGCGTACGGATAATTTTATGAAAAGCTGGAAAATGATCCTGTATAAGTTCTTCAAATGCATTTGCTATTTGTAACTGCCTGTTTACAATAATTTCATTTCCATGCCTTTTTCCTAATCGAAGTGGCTTTACCAATTGCGGACTTCCACATGCGGCAACGGTGCATAGATAATGCCCCTGATGATCAAGAAATGGTGGATGCGTTTTTTGCGAAAAATGCCAGGTAGTCGTTTCTGTAAACACTTTTGCGATGGCGTGCGTATCCTGTCCAAAAACGGTGATGATGCATATTACAATAATACAAAGTGGCCCAGTTAACACCAATACCCAAATGGGCTGCAGCGATGCCTTTACCATAAATTGGTTGAGTGTATTGTAATAGTCGTTTTTAAAAGTCCTGACGTTGCTAAGAGAACTTTCCTTTTTGATGGTTCTTATTGCAATCGTCAAGGACATCAGTGCATTAATGAGTGGCAGGGGGATGAACAAACAGCCGGCTGTTGTGTCTTCTGCATTGTGTGAAACCTGAACCAAAACAAAAATATTCAAAAAAATGCCGGTTAAGAGAAAGCAAAGAGCAATCACTTTTATTAAAGGCGATAGGCGATCATATTTGAGCCATAGTAACATTTGCGAGACAAAAGCAAGAATATAAAATACTAGTAATGTAGGAAAATGTTCCCAGGCAAAAGGAGTATAACCTTCGTAAACAATATCAATTTGTTTGGTGAAATTGGCTCTGTGGTAATCCATTTCTGCCATGAAGAGTAACAACGAAATAAGATGGCCAACAGCAAATGTATATTCACAGATGATAGTACCTGGTGTTTGAGTGGGTCTTACCAGTTTGAATATGCGGTATCCAATGTATAAAAGTATAATGCAAAAAACAGAAACAGATAGCGCTCCTATTAACATTTTGATTTAAGGTTTGTAGGTGAATGAAACGGTCTGTAATAAAATAAATTATGCAATCATGATGCTGTCGGTATTCCTACCACACCGCTTAATTGCATACTGTATCCCGAAATTCGATTAAGTGTTTGATTATGATGTCAAACATTTACTATTCTCTTCGAAAATGCCTATATGTTGTTGGTACGCGGCGCACAAGGCCATCCTGCATACCAACAACGGCTGTCCTTACCAATCCTGATCAGCAGGTGGTGAGCGGTTGATTCCTTCTCTGGTATTCCCGGGTTGTTGCCGTTGTTCGGTGTATAAAAAGAGCTTTGCGTATGGCACTTGTTACAGCAAATTTGGTGATAACATCATGTGGTCGTTACGCTTGTTACTCTGCTTTCCTGCATACTGTATCCCGAAATTCGATTCAGTGTTTTCATGTATTTAATTCCCATCTTTTTCCGGTATTTGCTGAAGTTGTTTCCACCCGCCTGGAATATTTTTTTATGTGCGAACCAAACGACAAGCGATGTCGTGAAAAAGAATAATTTATAAATATGATGACAGATCAGTTTTTCAAAATTGTTTTTTGCAGAGAAAATAACTTGCATTCGTTGCGTCTGGAAATCGATATGATAAGCTTCATCTATCAGGATATCGGTAGCAATCTGTTTTAGCAATGCGCAGTTTGTTGCATCTTTGAGCGATTGATAAAAAATTTGAGCAGTGCTTTCTACCACAATCACAGTGAGCGTCCATATTTCCATGCTCGTGTTAAAGTACCTGATCTTTCTGAATAAGTAGTCACCCCAATTATATGTAATTCTTTTTTGTCCTATTTCATCAAGATAGCGACCCAGGCTATTCCCGTGCTTTTGTTCTTCTTTGATAAACAGCTTAACAGCTTCCACATAATCGGAATCATTTATCTTTTTTGAATAAAGGGTTGCAGCCCGCAACAGGTTTTTTCCGTCGGATGTTTCGCCCAGCTGCCACGCCTGTAATGAAGAAAGAATAACACATACTTCCTTCTCAGAGATGGTTGGTTTTATTTCCCAGTTAACCCTGTAGCATTTTGCATTCGCGGCAAAATGATCGATCCATTGTTTGCTTGTCATAGTTATAAATTTTGTTTTAAAAAGTACTTTGTATTTCAAAGTAAAAACAAAAATTGAAATTTGAAAAAAATAAATCCGTGGTGTTTCAATAATTGGATTTAATTAACAAATTTGGGTCTCCAAAAGCATTGCCCGGCTGGAAATGGTTAACGGAAGCTGCTCGAAATTGGATCTTTGATCCGCTGTTTTGTCTCGCAGGGAGGGCGGATTTAATTACGAACACGTCAATGCCGGGCGGTCCCTTCCGTCGCGCCAATGGTAGATCTTGGATAGTGTTATTGCCAGATCGCAATCCTTTTAGGACAATCAGAACATATTCTCTGTGTAACTCGCTGTCTTCTCAGTGAGCTTCTGTGTAACTATATTTAATTATTCAAAGAAGAGTTGCACCGAGATATGCCATCTTCATTTAGCTGAAATTGATCAATGTGTTCACCTGTTTTTGATGAATTCACGTTAAAATTGCCCGCTAATAAAAGCTTCCGCATCATAACGCACCCGGAGCGATAACGAAGCGATGTACATCGCTTCAGCGACATTGAACGGTAAGTCTTATACAAAATCGTATATTTCCTATGACGATATTATGCAAGGCGGCGAATTTCATTTGTACCTGCAAAAGAAGCCTGCATCATTCATAAAATAGCGTATCAAAAAAGCATATTATGGAGCCTAAACAAAAAGCGTTGGATACATTGGATCGTTTGGGAGTTACATACGAAGTCACGGAGCACGATCCGGTTTACACAATTGAAGACATGGATAAGTTGGAGATCACCGGTCTCGGAGATGTTTGTAAAAACCTGTTTCTGCGTGATGATAAAGGAAGACGGCATTTTCTTGTAGTACTGGACAAAGGCAAATCTGCCGATATTAAAAGTATTCAGCAACAAATAGATTGTACACGGTTAAGCTTTGCATCCGATGAAAGACTCGATAAATATTTGAAACTGAAAAGAGGAGAAGTATCGCC
Organism: Chitinophagaceae bacterium DXS; assembly: GCA_030345135.1. Lineage (GTDB taxonomy): Bacteria > Bacteroidota > Bacteroidia > Chitinophagales > Chitinophagaceae > Danxiaibacter > Danxiaibacter flavus. The sequence continues at coordinate 2,569,664 of CP128386.1, read as the reverse complement.
GCTCGGAATTATAAACGATGTAGAAAAAAAAGTGGAAGTAGTACTGGATAAAGACATTGTAGGAAGAGATCGGCTGGGCTTTCATCCCAACGTAAACACGGCAACTGTTTGGATCTCTTTTGATGATCTCCGGAAAGTGATTGAGGCAAATGGTAATTCTATAAAATATGTTACTGTTTAATAGAAGAATGTATGGGAAATTTGAGATTTGATATTTGAAATTTCAAATTTTATGTCGGTTCCAAATTTTTACTGATATTTTATTCCGGGAAATGAGCGCGTCAGAATCTTGTTTAAACTGGTTTTGGCAGCGAATCTCAAATCTCAAATCTTCAAATCCCAACTATGGAATGAAGGTAAGACTGCAGAGCAGTTTTAAATGGCCGATGGTGCAAAGTCACGGAAAAATGTTTTACATGCTTATTTTTGTGTCTACTCAGTGCTCTGGGTGGCCTTTTTTTACACGGAGAAACGGCCGGAGATGCCACAGCGTTTCACAGAGCTTTGCGGCGAGATCCTGGCTTATCAGTAAAAGTAATTGCAACACGATGATCAATGCTATAGGAGAGTCCGCACCGCATCGTCACCCCGACGGTAGGAGAGGTCTCCCGAATATCAATCTGATCGTGATAATTAATGGGTATCTGAGAATGACAACACTTAACTAAAAGACATTGTATTTGCAATGATTAATCTTTACGAATGGGAATAATGATATACACACGAAAAATGATTGCTCTCGTTATGGCCTGTATCGGTGTCATGCAGTTGTGCGCTCAACAAAAACTAAATCTTCAGTTCGTAAACATGGTGGGCGAAAGCAAACTTAATATTGGCGATTCCTATAAGACTTCCTTTGATGAACCCTTCACAGTTAGGCGCTTTAAATACTACATCTCCAACATTCAGCTGCAGGACGATCATCAGCAATGGCACAAAGTTTCTTCCGAATGTTTTTTGGTTGATGCTGAGGACCCTGCATCGCAAGCAATTACAGTTAATCACGGTTTAAAGAATATCAAAAGCATTAAATTTTTATTGGGTGTTGATAGCATAAAAAATGTTTCAGGTGTGCAAACAGGTACGCTGGATCCTGCCAGGGGAATGTTCTGGACATGGAACAGTGGCTATATCGTCGCAAAGCTTGAAGGAAAATCTTCCGTTTCAAAAGCCCTGGGAAGATATATGACTTATGATGTTGGCGGATATAAGCCCGGAGAAAATGCGTCCCGCTGGATTGTTCTACCTTTAACACCAGCTACAAAAAATAAGCCTTTACAGGCGATCAGTATTAAAGCTGATGTACTTGCATGGTTTAAAGGAGAAAATAAAATTTTGATAGCTGAGAATGCCGTTTGTCATGAACCCGGCATCCTTGCGATGAAACTGGCAGATAATTATTCGCACATGTTCTCCATTCTGCAGAAACAATGAGGATTGCCTGCATTACCATATTGCTTACCGTGCTTGTATGCATAGCAACGTCTTTTGTTGAGAAAAAGCAAGCGCCTGCAACAACTTCACTTGCGTTTGTTGTTCCGGAAGGATGGCCGCAACCTGTGTACGATTTTTCACAAAATCCACTTACAAAAGAAGGGTTTGAACTGGGACGAAAATTGTTTTATGACGGACGGCTAAGTGTCGATGGAAATTTCCCCTGTTCAAGTTGTCATCAGCAATTTGCTGCCTTCGCAACATATGATCACAATCTGAGCCATGGCGTCAATAATTCATTAACAACACGCAATGCACCCGGACTTTTCAACCTTGCCTGGCAAAAAGAGTTTATGCATGATGGTGGGATCAATCACCTGGATCTTCAGCCGTTAGCGCCAATTACTGCGACAAACGAAATGGGGGAGACGCTCAATAACGTATTGGCAAAACTACGGGCCGATACAACCTACCGTAAAATGTTTAAAGCTGCATTTGGAGATGAGGACATCAATACACAAAAGATGTCCAAAGCGCTGAGCCAGTTTCTGCTGATGATGGTAAGTTCAAACAGTAAGTATGATAAAGTAAGGCGCGGAGAAGTGAGCTTTAACCTGCCGGAGAGATTGGGTTATGATCTTTTTAAAAAGAAATGCGCATCCTGTCATACCGAGCCTTTATTTTCTGACTATACATACCGGAACATCGGGGTTGATCTTGATAGTTTTATTAATGATGTCGGCCGCATGCGTATTACCCGTCTGTCTGCCGATTCATTAAAGTTTAAAGTGCCCAGCTTGCGCAATGTGATGGTTACAGCTCCCTATTTGCATGATGGCCGTTTTTACAGCACGTACGAAGTTTTTAACCACTACAGGTCGTCCGTTGTAAAAATGAAAAATACAGACAGTCTTGTCCGTAATGGCATTCCATTATCCAACTTTGAAATAGGACAGATCACAGCTTTTCTTTACACATTAACCGACAGCAGTTTTCTTCACGATCCAAGATTTGGCCCGCCCCAGGACGCGGTGGTTCCTCCGGTAATGCATGTGCATTGAGTTGTCAGCTATCAGCAAGTGTATTCACAATTCCAGCATTGCCTTATATTTTGGGTTGAAATGATCTTGTCTGCATCTGTTAATGTCCTACGGACAAGATAATCCGGGTGTGTTTTTTCTCTATTGAGCTTAATGCCCTTCGGGCAAGAGTACAAAGCTTTGGTTGAGTTGTCAGCTATTAGCTATCAGCAAGTTTATTCACAATTCCAGCATTGCCTTATATTTTGAGTTGAAATGATCTTGTCTGCATCTGTTAATGTCCTACGGACAAGATAATCCAAGTGTGTTTTTTCTCTATTGAGCTTAATGCCCTACGGGCAAGAATACAAAGCTTTGGTTTGAGCTGTCAGCTTAGCTATTAGCTATCAGCAGGTGTATCCACAATTCCAGCATTGCCTTATATTTTGGGTTGAAATGATCTTGTCTGCATCTGTTAATGTCCTACGGACAAGATAATCCAAGTGTGTTTTTTCTCTATTGAGCTTAATGCCCTACGGGCAAGAATACAAAGCTTTGGTTTGAGCTGTCAGCTTTGGTTTGAGCTGTCAGCTTAGCTATTAGCTATCAGCAGGTGTATCCACAATTCCAGCATTGCCTTATATTTTGGGTTGAAATGATCTTGTCTGTATTTGTTAATGTCCTACGGACAAGATAATCCGGGTGTGTTTTTTCTCTATTGAGCTTAATGCCCTACGGGCAAGAATACAAAGCTTTGGTTGAGCTGTCAGCTATTAGCTATCAGCTATCAGCAAGTGTATTCACAATTCCAGCATTGCCTTATATTTTGAGTTGAAATGATCTTGTCTGCATCTGTTAATTCCTACGGACAAGATAATCCAAGTGTGTTTTTTCTCTATTGAGCTTAATGCCCTACGGGCAAGAGTACAAAGCTTTGTTTGAGCTGTCAGCTATTAGCTATCAGCTATCAGCAGGTGTATTCACAATTCCAGCATTGCCTTATATTTTGAGTTGAAATGATCTTGTCTGCATCTGTTAATGTCCTACGGACAAGATAATCCAAGTGTGTTTTTTCTCTATTGAGCTTAATGCCCTACGGGCAAGAATACAAAGCTTTGATTTGAGCTGTCGGCTTAGCTATCAGCTATCAGCAAGTGTATTCACAATTCCAGCATTGCCTTATATTTTGGGTTGAAATGATCTTGTCTGTATCTGTTAATGTCCTACGGACAAGATAATCCGGGTGTGTTTTTTCTCTATTGAGCTTAATGCCCTACGGGCAAGAATACAAAGCTTTGGTTGAGCTGTTGGCTTAGCTATCAGCTATCAGCAAGTTTATTCACAATTCCAGCATTGCCTTATATTTTGAGTTGAATGATCTTGTCTGTATCTGTTAATGTCCTACGGACAAGACGTGCTTTATTATATGTTTTTCTACTGAGCTTAATGCCCTACGGGCAAGAGTACAATGCTTATGGTTACGCCTCACCCTTCGCTTAGATAAACGTACAACGTATAACGTACGACTTATAACTTTCTTCAAGCTTTCAGCTTCTTCCATCCGCTTAGATAAACGTACCACGTATAACGTACAACTTAAAACTTTCGATCAGCTGGTTCTAAGCTTTAGGCTTTAAGCTTTCAGCTTTTATGTGTGTAAAACGAATTTGCCTGTGCCGTACACGTGATCACCAGGTCATTAATGCATACATGTTCGGGAAGATTGGCGCAATAAAAAACAGTGTCCGCAATGTCTTCAGCATGAAGTGGTTCATAGCCTTCATACACTGCATCGGCTTTCTGCTGATCGCCTTTAAAACGGACAGTGGAGAATTCAGTTTCTGCGGCTCCGGGGTGAATTGCAGTAACTTTTATTTTGTATGGAAGCAGGTCCATTCTCTGGGCTTTGCTAATAGCATCAACAGCATGTTTGCTGGCGCAGTAGGCATTGCCGTTTAAGTACACTTCCTTTCCGGCCGTTGAGCCAATGTTAATGATATGTCCCTTTTTTCTTGAGACCATGCCAGGCAGCACTGCTTTAGACATGTATAGCAGTCCCTTCACATTCGTATCTATCATTGTATCCCAATCATCCAGTGATGCTTCATCAAAACTGTCGCGCCCCAGTGCAAGTCCGGCGTTGTTAACCAGCACATCAATAATGCTCCATTCCACGGGAAGATTTTTCATCTCGGCAAAAACCTGTGCTTTATCCTGGACATCAAAAACAAGTCCGCGTACTTCCGTTTTATACGAAGCTGCAAGCTCGTCTGCAAGTGCTTCCAGTTTATCTTTTCTCCGGCCTGTAATAATGCAGCGCCAGCCTGCTGCTGCAAATTTTGTTGCAATTGCTTTTCCAAATCCGGAAGTTGCTCCTGTAACCAATATCGTTTTACTCATAAGTAATGTATTCTTTTTTATAGATGCCTGGGAATTGCCAATCAACGTCGTATCCTTAAGAATAATTGGAATTTATCAAGTACGATTTACGAAGCCCGCCCGCGCCGAATGCGCATTCGGACGGGTACGAAGTACCTGATTTTAGGCTTGCTTTGTTTTTTGTGTCCGCTTAAGAAAATGACATTGAATTGCCAACAGTAATTGCAAAACAAAAGATAAAGCCCCAAATCTTCAACAGATAAATCTTCATCCACTGTCTTCCATTTCATCCTCTTTTATTATCCCCACTAACCACCATTCAACCTCCAAATATAAATCTTCCCATATTCTCCCCTCTTACTATCTTACACGTCTTACATGTCTTACTATCTTACTATCTTACTCTCTTACTATCTTATTAGTACCACTGTTCCTTTCTTATCAATTACTTTTCCCTGGTAATCTACTCCCTGCGCCATAAACACATAAGTTCCCGCAGGTTGTTCCTGGCTGCCGAATGATCCATCCCATCCTGCACCTTGTTCTGTGGTACTGAACAGCAGTTGTCCCCACCGGTTATAGATTCTAAAGTAATTGAAACGTTGCATGCCCGCTAACACAGGCCGTAATATATCATTCCGGCCATCGCCGTTTGGAGTGAATGCGGTTGGGATAAAAATATCAGGTGCGGTTTTAAAGATGGTGACTTTTATGTCATCTTCTGCAAAACATCCCGGAGGTTCAATACTCACTCTCACCCGGTATCTGATGCTGTCATAAGAAGCACCTAAAGTTACTACCGGGTTGGGGATTAGTGGGTTATTCATTCCGATGGATGGTGACCAATAATAGGTGTTACCGCCGGTGGCATTCAGTTGTAGAGGTTGTCCTGCCACAATGTTCGTATCGCGGCCGGCATTGGCTCTCACCTGCGGAATAACATTTATAATCATTGTATCAGACACCGGTTTCGGGCACCCCGCATTATCTGTTACGGTAAGTATGAATGATGTAGTGCCTGTTGGCGCAGCCTGAGGATTCAACGACCTCGGATTCAGGAGCAGATTCGGAGGATTCCATGAAAAATAAGCACCAGTGACTGTACCATGTAAAGTTGCCGAAGTTCCGAAACAGATGCTCGTGTCCAGCCCGGCATAAGCCTTTGGATAAGGAGCCGTTCTTACAACAATCTGATCATCTGCAAAACATTTGCCTACACTTGCATGCAACTGGTAGGTGGTGGAGGTGCTGACAGGAACAGCGAACGGGTTTGCTATGTCCGGGTCACTAACCGCATGTAAAGGTGCCCAGTTAAAATAAAGTGCATTTGTTGCCGGATTAAAATGAATTGTGTCTGTAGCGCAAATGGTTGTATCCGGACCTAAATTAAGCAACACTTTATCTATCACCCTTACTAAAACCGAATCATCTCCCTTACAGCCATTTTCAGTAAGAGAGGCCACAAACCAGGTGTCTTTTTTAGGGAATACAAGCGGCGTATAACTATCCGGATTTAAAATAACGTTGGAGGCAGAAGGCTGCCAGGAAATAGCCGCGGTTGTATTGGCTATCAATTGCAACGTATCTATGTTACAGATAAGCGTATCTCTGAATGCGAAGTAACCATCAGGCCTGTCCCGCACAACCACAGCTTTTGTAATTGTTTTTTCGCACCCTTTGCTCGTTCTTGCGGTAAATGTAACTGTACGGGTTGATGTATCCGGGTACAGGTATGCAGGATTTTTCAGGTGAGAAGTATCATTGGTTGCCACAAGGTCGCCAAAATCCCAGTCCCAGCTATTTACTGTGCCATATCTGGTGACGGATGCATCACTAAAATAAAATGGCGACTGATAGCACGAACCCCTGAACGTGAAATTCGGCGTAAAACCAGGGTATACATACACGTTGGTAACCCCTGAGTCAACGCAGCCGTTTTTGCCGTAGACGATTAATTTTACTGCATAGATGCCAGTGTCTTTGAATGTATGTGTGGGAGTGGGGTTTGTTGAAGTGTCACTTGTAGTGTTTTTATCGCCAAAATCCCATAGATAACCCAGAATGCTGGAGGAAAGAGAGCCGTTTTCAAAAGAAGCTGTGAAGGAGTCGCAGGACATTATTTTTTCCGGCAGCATTGCCGCAGCAAAATCGCAGTTGCCCACTTTCAGGATGAAGTCCTTATGATGAACGTTTATCGCCACGCCATTTCTCCACTCGGTTACACAAACGTTAACCACATAACCGCCCGCGACTGCTGGTGCTTTACCGCTTATTTTTCCTGTGCGCGGATCTATTTTAACGAGGCTTCCAAGCGGGCTTGTTCCGCTGAAACCTGATGTATACCGTATTTGTGTAAGAGATAGTATCGCGGTGGGGGCAGGATTAGGATCCCTGTCATTACCGCCTGTATAGGCCGTGCAAAAGGCGTAGCTGAGAGAATCGCTATCCGGATCTTTCGCGCTAAAATCAAGATTGAAGTTGTTATCCCGGCATACCAAAACAGTATCCTTCATCACAAATTCGGGACTGCTGTTATGTTGTCCCTGGGGAAGCATTTTGGTTCCGGGAATAGATGTAATAAATATCGCTCCGGACGGATTTGCGATGTTTACTGAATTTTGGCGACTGTATCTGATCCAGGACAATATATAGCCTTCTGGTATGTCCGGAAGCGTGATATCTGCAGAGAAAATTCCAACCTGGTAGCAGACGTCCACAGGTGTGCTAAGACACGGAATGGTGTTTGAATTGGCTCTTATGGAAGAAATATTTCCCTGGCGGGGAAGATATACGGGGGTAGCCGCCTCGCTCATTGTCTCTCCATTGTATATGCCAATCGTTACCGATTCGGTTTCAAGGGTTTGACCGGTGGATGAACATTCCCTGAAAAGCCGCATTGTTACTTTATATAAGCTGTTTCCTGGTGTTGCTCCGGGGCCCATATATTCATAGAACAGCTCGCCTCCGGCTATATGTGTGGCAAAAGCGTTGGTTAACAGAAAACAGCAAAATAACAATAACAATAAATTCCTGATCATTTCAACATCTGGATTATATTCCTGCAATAAAGTCCAGGAGATATGAATTTACAAGATCGGTTGCCTCCCACATTCCCATGTGGCCGGTATTTTCAAGAATATGGATGTGAGATCGCTTTGGCAAATGCACTTGCTGTAGCACGTCCTGAATGGGAGCTGCAACGTCATCCCTTCCTAAGATAAACAAAACAGGTGTTTTGCTGCCTGACAAAACATGCGTTCTGTCGGGTCTGTTCATCATTGCGGCATAATATTGTTGTAACGCCTCCGGCGCGAAATTATTGCCGCTTTCGCCTAGTGTTTTAACGTCGTCAGGATGTTCTGCTTTGTATTTATTTGAGAAAAGATTGGGTGTAGTGTTCTTTACAAAAGGATATGAACCGTATTGTCCAATCATTTCAATACCTTTTTTCCGCACATTTTTCTTCTCTTCACTATCCGCGAATGCAGTGGAATGCACCAGGCCAAAACCAGAAAGCACTTCCGGGTACTTTTCTGCAAAAGCCAGTGTTATATAGCCGCCGAGACTATGCCCCAGCAAAATACAATTATCTGCCTTTTCATGTTGCAAGATGGCATAGACACTGTCAGCGTAGTCCTCAATACCAATATTATCACCCTCAAGCATCCCCGACTCTCCGGACCCGGGAAGATCTATGGCAATAACCTTACAGTGTTCTTTTAGAAAAGCGATCTGTTTATCCCAAATATGAGCGTCTTCCGCAAATCCATGCAACAAAACAACATTTTTGCCTTTGCCTTCCGTAATATAATGAAAGCTGGCAGCTCCGTACTGAAAATATTTCTCCATAAGAAATGTATTATCATCTCAGGGCAGTTAGCAGAAGTTCAGGATAATTATCCTTCCGCCGGAAATTTACAATACGGCATTTGCTACCGTCAGTTAGACGCCAGTTTTGAACATCGTAAGGCAAGAAACAGTACAATTGGAATAAGAGCAATGTTTATTTGCTGGGGAATCCAGAACCAGCTTAAAAGGAATAATCCGTAAATCAATGCAACAATAAAAAAATATTTTCTAACCCACAACGGTCTTTTCCAGATAAAGAATGCCACAATGAAGTTGGTTGGCAAAGCCCATAAAAGATTAAAATTATTTCTGCATTCAGTATGATCTGTTCCAAACCACATGAAGATCAGGAAGATGCCCAGGATACCCGTGAGATATAAAAAGAATGAGTCAAAAAACTTAGTAATAACAACAGCCCATCTTTTATGTAACAATGAAATGATGAACAGCAATACACAACAAATGCTAAAAATCATTAATGGGGCGTATTTCCATGTTTTGATGTCCGGCGGGTTGGCTGAGTAGATCATTTTGGCAGGCGAAATCTCTTCGGTCTGAGAATAATTGCTCATATCAAGCCCCTGCATAACATAGTCGGGAAGGAACATTGCGGTGTAATTTGAAACAGGCTTGTCCAGCTTACTTCCCAATAAAATATCAATTCCAAGCTTGCTCCACGGTTTGGCACCTTCATCCAGATATTCATGGAGAAGATTTCTATAGGTGATACCGCGATCAGTCAACGAGTCGATTACTTTGAGATCCTTTAAGTTATTGAATAACAGGTCACGAATTCGGGTAGTGCAGTTGTCAGCAAGGATGTCATACTTGTAATAACGGTTGCCATCTGCAAGATTGTTTTGGAGGGCGCGGATTAATGCATGTTTTTTTCCTTCGCTTATGGTCAGCTCCTGTTCCCAAATGCTGCGTTTCTCTTCTTTATAGACTTCTAGAAAACTCTCGAAGGGTTCAACAGAAAGAAAATAGTCAAGCTTTCCGCGGACGAATTTTGAATAAAAGTCAGGATCACTGAAATCAAAAGTGCCCCAATTAAACACAAGATCTTTGTGATAAGTGCTATCAATAAACCTGATGGCACTATGACCAAAAGTGGAGTATAATTCATTGCCCGGTTCGAGGGTTAATACACTTAATCTAACGTGTGTGCTATCTCCCTGGGAAAAAACGCTTTGGGTAAAGAGAAGAAATAAGGCTACCAAAAGCGATGTCAGTTGTTTCATTTTGTCTACAGCTTCTTTAACTGCACCAAAAGTAAGGGAAAGCTGTCAGCTTTGAGCAATCAGCTTTAAGCTTTAAGCTTAAGGCATGAGGGCTGAGGCATGAGGCTGAAGGCATGAGGCTGAAGGTCTGAGGGGAGAGGAGTGAGGTTTCAGGCGTTGGGTTGTAAGGCTGGAATAAAAAAGATTACGGAGACATCACTTTTTCGGACGAGTTCAAAAAAAGGCCGCGGCTTTAAACCGGGCCTTACAAAAAAATATCAGTAATATGATTGATCCTAATCTAACCTAAACCTCAAACCTTAAACTTCAAGCCTCAAACCTCAACCCTTACGCCTTACGCCTTACGCCTTTCACCTTCTACCTATCCCTCACCTCCACAATCAAAAACTTCAAATAATTCGTATTCTCCATTCCCCAAACTATCGGATGATCGCTGGCCTGAGCCTGGAACGTTACCTGGCGCAGTTTTTTGCGTGCGTCTTTGGCCGCCATTTCTATGGTTTGAAGGAATAATTCCGGCTGTACAAGGTTGGTGCAGCTGCTTGTTACCAGGTAGCCGCCATTTTTAATCAGCTTCATACCGCGGAGGTTGATCTCTTTATAACCAGTGATGGCTTTTTGAATATTTTCCCTGCTTTTCGTAAACGCCGGAGGATCAAGCATTACTACATCATATTGACGGCCTTCCTTTGCCCAGACTTTCAACACATCAAAAGCATTTACAGCCTCAAACTTAACAATATGGTCAAGTTTGTTTAACTGAGCGTTGCGAGTCGCCTGCGCCACTGCATTTTCACTAATGTCCAGCCCCAAAACGCTTTTAGCGCCATAATGTGCCGCGTGAATCTCAAACGTGCCTGTGTAAGTAAAGGCTCCCAGAACGTCAGCACCTTTTACAATATGCTGAATGGCGCGACGGTTATCCTGTTGATCAAGAAAATAGCCGGTTTTCTGGCCGTTTTCGATATCTACATGGAATTCTAAGCCATTTTCGTTAATGACAATGTTTGTATCGAATGGATCGCTTAAAAAGCCTTTTTGTTGCGACAAACCTTCCAATTCACGAACGGGTACGTCATTGCGCTCGTAAATGCCTTTGGGATTGAAAATAGACTGAAGGGCTTTTACAATAGCTGGCTTCCATTTGTCCATTCCGAGCGAAAGTGTCTGAATAACAAAGTAATCGTTGAATTTATCAATGATCAAAGCAGGCATTTCGTCGGCTTCTCCAAAAATCAGACGGCAGTTTTCTGTATACCCAATATGTTTTCTGTAATTCCAGGCATCAGCTATTCTTTGATGGAAGAAATTATCGTCTACCTGCTCTTTTTTACGGGTCAATAACCTGACAATGATTTGGGATTTGGGATTAATGTAGCCCCTTCCCACAAACTTTTCATCATGAAAAAAAACATCTACAGTATCTCCGCTCGTAACCGGTCCATCTATTCTATCTACTTCATTAGCAAAGATCCACGGGTGGCCATTGGCAATGCGGTGAGCAATTTTTTTCTTTAAAAACACTTTCGTCATGCCGCAAAAGTAAGGAAAAGCGAGAGGTGCGAGGTATCAGGTTTCAGGTATCAGCATATGTACGATGTACGGTGTAAGATGTACGATGTGCAGTCCGCACATCAAATAAACGTCAGATGCAAGACGTATAGGTTAAAATGGCGGGAGTCTCATTTGCACATTCGCCCATCCGCACATTCGCACATCTGCACATTCGCACATTCGCCCATTTTCAATTCTCCCTTTTCAATTTTCAATTGTTCTGTTCGCTACAGAACAACTTTTGTATCGATACCGTACACAGCCTGCCTTTCAGGAAATTTTGAGCTGTTTTGGAAGAATGCCATTTGTCGTTTTTTTTGAACCGGTCATCGGTATAAGTAGCCATTTGTCATGCAAAAGACCTTTTGGTGCCAAATGGGGCTGCCCTTTTGATTTATTCATGCCAGAAGAGCAATTCAAAAAATTCTAAAAAATTAAAATACTGTTTTATGAAAAAGATTATCCTTTTAACTTCTGTAATCGCAGTTCTTGCCGCAGTCGTTTTCAATCGTAAAATTAAAGAGGTGGTAAACCCCGAAAAACCGGTTTCAAAAGATATCAGTTTCGCTGTTTATGCCGGCGGTAATTATTCAGCCAGCGTGTATGATGCATCAAAAGCTCAATTGCACGTAACCATTTCTAAAATGAAAGGTCACAGGGAAAGCATTTTGTGGCAGAAAAATTTTGACGCTATGGAGTTGAAAAATATACCTGCAGAATGTAATGCAATTTCCCAGGTGGTACATATCAATAACCTGTTTGAAAAGAAAGAAGAATTGATAGTTACCTATACACTTACCTACGATTCAAGAGGAAGCATATTGCAACGTTACAGCGGCGAAGTTATAGCCAAAGGCAACCATGCCAACAAGCTGCTGATAGGTATATAATGCAGGGTTAAGCGCTGTTGGAATTGAGTTGGCGCGTTGACGCGAATCAGCTACATTCGCAATAGTGCTTAATCTCCTCTGTATGAAGAAAATATCGCTTTTTTGCTGCCTGGTTTTAATGACTGTCGTTATCACGAATGCAAAAGAAAAAATCAACATAATACCACGGCCCGTTAGTGTAACAGAAAAAGATGGTTCTTTAACATTAAATAGCAAAACAAACGTTTACGTTGCAGGTGATAAGGACCTGATCAGTACTGTTCAGTTTTTCACAAAGAAGATTCAAAGCGCAACGGGAATTGATCTCAAAATAAAAAACGTTGTGCCGAAAACCCTCCCAGCTTCAAGTATAGTAGTTCAAATTGCGAAGACATACGATAAAACGCTCCAGGAAGAAGGCTACTCACTAAAGGTTTCTCCGCTTAAGATTGAAATAACTGCAAACAAGCCACAAGGTATTTTTTACGGAATGCAATCCCTGCTGCAATTAATGCCTGCGGATGTTGAAAGTATTGAATTGAAAAGTCTTTCACAGGTTTCTGTTCCCTGTGTTGATATTACCGATTATCCAAGATTTGGATGGCGTGGAATGATGCTGGACGTAAGCAGGCATTTTTTCACTAAAAAAGAAGTAAAACAATATATTGATGAAATGGTGAAGTATAAATACAATACACTTCACTTACACCTTACCGATGACAATGGCTGGCGCGTTGAAATAAAAAGTATCCCTGGGCTTACCCAAAAGGGAGCATGGCGCGTTCCGCGTTACGGCAGATGGGGAAAGTTTGAAAGCCCGCAGCCAGATGAAAAAACAACTTATGGTGGCTTTTACACACAGGATGATATCCGCGAACTGATACATTATGCCGCCGACCGTTATGTAACGGTATTACCGGAGGTAGATATTCCCGCACACAGTCTTGCAATGATTTCTGCATTTCCCGGTCTTTCCTGCACTCAATTACAATATCCTGTTAACCCGGGAAGCGAGTTTTACAAAAAAGAAGATAATGCTTTATGCATAGGCAACGATTCTGTATTTCTTATGCTGGATAAGATATTTACGGAATTGGCACAACTTTTTCCGCATCCTTATATGCATGTAGGAGGCGATGAGGCTTATAAGGGCTTCTGGGAAAAATGCCCAAAATGCCAGAAAAGAATGGCGGATGAGCATTTAAAAAATGTGGACGAACTACAGAGTTACTTTATCAAGCGAATGGAAAATATGTTGTTGGCTAAAAATAAAAAGCTGATCGGCTGGGATGAAATATTGGAAGGAGGTCTTGCTCCCGAAGCTACTGTTATGAGCTGGCGCGGAATGAAAGGCGGTATTGAAGCTGCAAAAATGAATCATCACGTAGTTATGACACCTTATGACCACTGTTACATAGATCTGTACCAGGGAGAACCTACAAACGAGCCGGCTACTTATAGCATGTGCCGTTTATCTGACTCATATAACTGGGATCCGGTTCCGGACGGTGTTGATGAAAAATTTATTCTGGGCGGACAGGCAAATCTGTGGACAGAATCTGTTCCTAATTTTCGCCACGCCCAATATATGACCTGGCCAAGAAGTCTTGCACTGGCTGAAGTATATTGGAGTCCAAAAAATCAAAAAGACTGGAATAATTTTGTGGACAGGATGGAAACGCAATTGCCAAGATTGGATAAATCCGGCACCAAATACGCAACAAGTTTCTATAATGCCATAGTGAAGCCGGTAAAAGCTGACAACACAGAATCGCTTGCCGTAACACTGAGCAGTGAATTAGGCGGAACTGAGATATATTACACTTTTGATGGCACAGACCCGGACAACCACTCTCCAAAATACAAAGGAGAACCGATTGGTTTTTGGAAGGGTGCCGATGAAATAAGAGTAATAGTATATAAGAATAATCAGCCAGTAGGAAAACAGGTTAATTTAAAACTGGATGAATTAAAGAAGCGATTAAAATAACAGGTGTAATTTTTTCAGCATTACACCTGTTTGAAACATTTTACTTAAAAACTTCGTATCCGGAAAGCTGTTTCTTTAAACAAAACAATATCAGCAAATGCCCACAGTACTAATAACAGGAGGAACGGGAACAATCGGCAGCCAGCTAACGCACTTGTTGTTGCAGAAAGGATATAATGTAACGATACTGACAAGAAAAGTAAAAACGCATCAAACGCCACATGTACACTTTGCTGAATGGGATGTTACCAAAGGGACAATAGATATAAAAGCTGTTCAGGCCGCAGATTACATAATTCACCTTGCCGGTGCAGGAATTGCTGATAAGCGGTGGACCGGGAGCAGGAAGAGAGAAATAGTTGAAAGCCGCGTTAAAAGCAGCGCTCTGCTCGTAAAAGCTTTGCAGGAAAATCAGCATAATATAAAAGCTGTGATAAGCGCATCAGCAATTGGTTATTATGGAGTAGACACCACAGCAAGCAAACAAAACGGTTTTCGTGAAGATGATCCGCCGAGCAATGATTTTCTTGGAAGCACTTGCCAGCAGTGGGAAGCAAGCATACAGCCGGTAGAAAAGCTTGGCGTCAGATTGGTTAAGTTACGGACAGGCATTGCGCTAAGTACCAGGGGCGGTGCTCTTTTAGCCTTTTTAAAACCACTTAATCTTGGTCTCGCAACCATCCTGGGCAGTGGTGATCAAATGATGAGTTGGATCCATATAGATGACTTATGCAGGATGTATTTGTATGCGCTTGAAAATGAAAGTTTGAAAGGTGTTTACAATGCATCCGCCGCAGAAGTTGTAACCGACAAAAAGTTTGTACTTGCTCTTGCCAAAGAAACACGCGCGAATGCATATATACCAGTTCACGTGCCGGGCTTTGTGCTAAAGCTGGTTCTCGGCGAAATGAGCCAGGAAGTGCTGAAAAGTACAACGATAAATAATGCAGCGATAAAAGCAACGGGTTTTCAGTTTTTATACCCTTCGCTTGAGGCAGCGCTGCAAAACCTTAAGTAATGGAAAATTGAAAATTGACAATTGAAAATGTGGGCAGATGTGCAAATGTGTGAATGTGCAAATATGCGAATGTGCAGATGTGCAAATGTGCAAATGCGAGAATATGCAAATGTGCAGATTAAACATTAAACATCTAAAACGCCATCAAATATTAAATCGGACATCGCATCTTTGCATTACATCGTACCCGCCCGAACGTGCCGTCGGTACGGGCAGGCATCTGACATCGTACATCGTACATTGCCTGATACCTGACACCTCACACCTCCCCCTCACAAATCATCCCTTTCAAACTTTCTAAACGAAAAAAAGCAATAGATGGCAATATATACAAGAACGACTGCCAATAATACTGAGTCAGCGGGTGCATCTTTGTAGATCACTTTTTGTCCGAATGTAATGGGGATCAGTACATCGCTTGCTTCGAGCGGCATGTAATACCAGAAGCTGTGGCTCTCCAAAACTTTATTATCCATCAACCCTCCGATAAGTTGTTCAAATATTAATCCATACAGAAAAAAGATGGCCAAAGCAAGTCCGCTTCTCCTTAAAAGAACAGCTAATATCATCGCGAAAAACAGGTAGCATAAAGATTGTAAGAAGCAATACAAAATGTATTCAATTCCTTCAAATGAAAATGATCCGCTGAAATAGCTGCCATAAAGAACAGCTATGACTAAAGTGAATATGGTAGTTATCAAAGCCAAAGAAAGAGCTACCAGTATTTTAGAAAGAATGAATTGTCTTCTTGTAAGTCCGTCAATAATATTCTGGCGATGCGTTTTAAAACTGTATTCATTTGAAATAACGAGAATGATGAGCATGCCCGGAAAATAGAGCAGCCAGCTACTGATCCACGCAATTGTTTGATAGACTCTGGGATAATTATAAGGAAGCAGTTCAAACGGCGCTCCTGATTTTTTTATCTCATTCTGAAACTGGTAGAGAATATAGTTGATGCTGAAAAGCCCGATAATATATAAGCCGAGGAAAATCCAGAAAGCTTTATAGTTTTTGAGTTTAAGCCATTCTATTTTAAGTAAGTGTAACATGTTGAAATTTTTTCTGAGAAAGGAGACTGTGATGTTTTTTATCCTTCGTTAGTAAGTTCAAGAAATTTAGATTCAAGACTTTTTTTCTTTAGCTGAAGGTGCGTCAATACGATACCGTTATTAAAGCAATGCCTGTTTATTTTTTCAAGGTCGGCAGTTGCTGTTGGATAATGCAGTTGAATTTGCCTGTCGTCAACTTTTATAGATAGATAGCCATTCAACAAATGAAGTGCATTTTCTAGCCCGGTAATATCTTTCGCACTTACTTCAACAATGTCTTCGTTCACCAGCACTTCATCAACATGTCCTGAAGTGATGAGATTTCCTTGTTTTAAAATAGCGACATGCGTACAAACTTTTTCTACTTCATCAAGTAAATGACTTGCCATAATGATGGTTTTACCTTCACCTGCCAGTTGCTTTATCAGGGATCTTATTTCCGCGATGCCGACAGGATCAAGCCCGTTGGTAGGTTCATCAAATACCAGCACTTTAGGATCGCCTAATAAACAAGAGGCAATTGCAAGACGTTGTTTCATCCCCAGGGAGTACGTGCTGAATTTGCTTTGTCTTCTTTCATAGAGGTTGACGCGTCTAAGCACGGACGGGATTTGCTCATGGCCCTTACCTTTTATCTCCGCAGCGATGCGAAGATTTTTTTCCCCGGATAAATAATGATAGAAGTTAGGAGTCTCCAACAAAGTTCCAACCTGCTTTCTCACAGTAGCAGAAGATGCTTGTCCGAAGAACAGAAAGGAGCCGGATGTAGCTCTTAAAATGTCCATAATAATTCCGAGCATTGTCGTCTTACCACTGCCATTGGGGCCAAGTATACCAAATACGCTGCCTTCCGGCACATTAAAGCTTATATTGTTCAGCGCACGGATCTGTCCGTAATATTTCGTAAGGTTATTTACTGTTAGAACAGGAGGATTCATTGAATTATTTGAAAATTGATAATTGATAGTTGACAATTGAAAATTCAATGCGGTTTGATCAAGTATCAGGGTTGCATGTTGTTGGGCGTGTTCGTCCCAAAAACTTCACCAAACAGGTTGAATTAAAAACTGAATTTAAAAGTAAAACGCCACAATTCAAAAAAGGCGCTTAAAGTGATGAGCGGCGGGAGGAGTGAGGTTTCAGGTATCAGGCATCAGGTGTAAGGTATCAGGCTAAGGTAAAAGGCGCGAGGTATAGGAAACAAGTTATTAAGAATAATGAGATTCTGCGAGCGATGGTAACAAGTAGGTTTATTCACACATTTGCATATCCGCACATTCACCCATTTGCAAATTCGCACATTCGCACATTTACCCATCCGCACATTCTCAATTATTTAAAAGTTTTTCCAGCACATAATAAACCGCCGGGCAAAACGTGGAATTCTTCAGTGTAAGGTTCGGACGTTTTAAAATAACATCTTCATTTGTGTAGGGATAGCGCTCACAATCGGAAGGTCGTACTTCATAAATGCTGCAGTAATTGTCGCTGCCGAGAAATGGGCAGGGTGATTGCTTTACCACATAATCACCATCTTCATCGAGGCGCAGGTAAGTATCTATAAACTCGCTTTCGCGCATTTTAAAATGCTTGCTTATGCGCTTTATATCGGGAGTTTTAAAGCGTGGAGAATAATTCTTGCAACAGGCTGCACATTGCAGACAGTCAATTTTTTCAAATGCTTCTTCATGCAGATCCGGAAGTTTTTTTAATACTTTGTTCTTATCAGCTCTTTGAAGAAATTGTTTGTACTGCTTTTGATGCGCGGCAGATTGTTTTTGCCAGTTACTATTCAGATCGAAGGAGCTATTTTCTTTTTTATTGTCCATTATCTTTTACCACTGATACTGTTTTTATACCTTGTAACAGGTAATATTCAAACGAATATCATGTTTTCACATTTATTTGTAATGTTTGCTCTTACTTTGCAAAAATATTGAAACTTACCCCTTGTAGCATGGAAGCGCTAAGAGAATATTGGTTAATAATTATTACTACGCCTATTTACTTCATTATAATAGGTTTAGAACTGCTGCTTTCGCATCTTCAGCATTTCAAAGCATACACGCTGAAAGATACATTCACCAATTTGTACCTGATGCTCATTAATACTGCTATCGACATCCTTTTCAGGGGAATATATGTAGGCGTAATCTTTCAATATTTTTATGAACACAGGATAACGAACTGGCATCAGCCCATCAGTTACTGGTTGTTGCTGTTGTTTGCCGAAGACTTTCTCTATTATTGGTTACATAGATTTGATCATGAGATCCGTTTTTTCTGGGCAGCTCATGTAACGCACCATAGTTCTGAAAAATTCAACTTTACTGTAGGCTTCCGGTCATCTGTTTTTCAGCCTCTATACAGATTTATTTATTTTATTCCGCTCGCATGGTTGGGATTTAAGCCCCTGGATATTGTATTTATGTATTCAGCCACGCAGATCTGGGGAATATTTGTGCACACAGAATTTATAAAGAAGATGGGCTGGTTGGAACATATTCTTGTTACACCGTCGCACCACAGGGTACATCATGCCTCAAATGCTAAGTACCTGGACAAAAACATGGGTATGTTCCTGATCATCTGGGACAAAATGTTTGGAACCTTTCAGGCTGAGCTGCCGGAAGAAGATTACCAGCCGATCAAATATGGCCTTACTTCAAATCTCGAAAATCCTAATGCAGTAAGCATTGTGTTTCATGAATGGAACCAAATGCTTAAAGATATCAAACGGAAGGATATCGGTTTACAGGACAAGATGAATTATATTTTCGGACCTCCGGGTTGGAGTCACGATGGAAGCAGGCTTACCAGCGATCAAATGCGACAAAAAGAGAAAATTGAGGAGCTATCCGGGCAGGGGGTATCGCCTGAAATGATAGTTCATGATATATCTAACGCAAACGCTTGATTTTTTACATTTTTTTATCTCATTCAACCACTCTTGCACCCCTAAATGTCAGTATGAGCGGCTTTTCTTAAGTTTCCGCCCTGTTTTTACATATTAACAAAATATGCAGGTTGTTATGTTCGTGGCAGGACTTTAGCTTTATTATACCGTTGCAACCACGTACCTTTGCACATCTTTTTTAAAGTGGTCAACTTTCGTATATGAACTTATTCCAGAAACAATCAAATGAATTTATAGCCCGTCATATAGGCACTATTGGAGCTGAAGAGGCTATGCTGAAGGTCATTGGTGTTAACAGCATTAATGAATTGATAGACAAGACAATTCCGGCAAATATAAGGGCTACAAAGCCATTGAATGTTCCGGATGCGGTGAATGAGGCTGAACTATTGAAAGAGCTGAAGGATATTTCACTGAAAAACAAATTGTTCAGAAATTATATCGGGCAGGGTTACTATGATACCCTTACTCCGAGCGTAATCCTGCGTAACATTTTTGAAAATCCGGGATGGTACACACAGTACACTCCGTACCAGGCCGAAATATCCCAGGGAAGACTGGAAAGTCTCCTGAACTTTCAAACAATGGTAAGCGACTTAACCGGCCTGCCAATTGCCAACGCTTCTTTGTTAGATGAAGCGACTGCAGCAGCAGAGGCTATGAACATGTTCTTCCACCACTCGAACAAAAATCACAAGACAAAATTCTTTGTAGATAACAATGTATTCCCCCAAACAAAAGACGTTTTGCTTACAAGGGCAAATCCGGTGGGAATAGAAGTTGTATTTGGTAACTACGCTGAGGCTGCCATTGACGATTCATATTTCGGTGCATTGATTCAGTATCCTGATAGCACGGGTTCTATTGAAGATTTCCGTTCGTTTATTGAAACCGTTCACAACAACAGTGGTTTTGTAGCTATGGCTACAGATTTGCTGGCGCTGGCACTGTTAACTTCTCCGGGTGAACTGGGAGCAGATGTGGCGTTTGGTTCTGCACAACGTTTTGGTGTGCCTTTGGGATATGGCGGACCCCACGCTGCGTTCCTCTCTACAAAAGATGACTTCAAACGTACCATTCCCGGACGTATCATTGGTGTTAGTGTCGATGCTCAGGGCAACCGCGCATTACGCATGGCACTGCAAACAAGGGAGCAACATATTAAACGCGAAAAAGCGACTTCAAATATTTGTACTGCCCAGGCATTACTGGCCAATATGGCTGCCATGTATGCTGTATATCATGGTCCGGACGGATTGAAGGATATTGCTTCCCGTGTAGCTGTGTTAAGCCAGGCGTTGGCTTCTTCTTTAAAAGAACAGGGTTATACTGTAGCAAATGAAACCTTCTTTGACACAATTACCGTTTCAGGTGCTGACGTTGAGAAAATAAAAGAACTTTCAGAAGCAAAAAAGATCAATTTCAGGTATACCAATGGTTCTATAGGTATTTCTATTGATGAAACAACAACGCCGGAAGATTTGCTTGACATCGCAATAGTTTTTGCGGAAGCAAAAGGACATAATGTTGCAGGGATCAACTTTGACGAAGATGGTCAGTTAGCAAATATTCCAACCTTCGCGGTACGTACTTCAGAATATTTAACGCATCCGGTATTTAACACGCATAACAGCGAGAGCCAGATGATGCGTTATATCAAACTACTGGAGAATAAAGATCTTTCGTTAAATACTTCAATGATCTCTTTGGGTAGCTGTACCATGAAATTGAACGCTGCTACTGAAATGATTCCTTTAAGCTGGGCACACTGGAGCAAGCTGCATCCGTTTGCGCCTAAAGGCCAGGTGGGAGGATATGCTCAGATCATTAAAGAGTTATCAGAATATTTAAGCGAGATCACCGGTTTCGACGCCTGCAGTCTGCAACCCAACAGTGGCGCGCAAGGCGAATATGCCGGGTTACTTACAATCCGCAATTATCATATTGCCAACGGAAATCACGATCGCAATGTTATTCTTATCCCGATCTCTGCACACGGAACAAACCCCGCAAGTGCTGTTATGGGAGGAATGAAAGTAGTGGTAGTAAAAGCTTTGGAAAACGGTTATATTGATGTTGCCGACTTCAAAGCTAAAGCTGAACAATACAGTGCAAATCTGGCAGGTACCATGATCACCTATCCAAGTACCTATGGGATATTTGAAGAAAGCGTGAAAGAGATCTGTGACATTGTTCACCAACACGGCGGACAGGTTTACATGGATGGTGCAAACATGAATGCGCAGGTAGGATTTACTTCTCCGGGCTTGATCGGCGCGGATGTTTGTCACCTGAACCTGCACAAAACATTTGCAATTCCGCACGGTGGCGGTGGTCCTGGAATGGGCCCTATCTGTGTGAAGGCACATCTTGCTCCATATCTTCCAAAACATATCTCAGACGAAACAGGTGATGATCATAATGGCGCGGTTAGTGCTGCAGCTTATGGTTCCGCATCAATATTGCTGATCAGTTATGCATACATCAGAATGCTTGGTTGGGAAGGGTTGCAAAAAGCAACTGCTCATGCCATCCTGAATGCAAACTATATGAAGGCATTGTTGGAAAAAGATTTTGATATTCTGTATACAGGACACGAAGGAACATGTGCGCATGAATTTATTGTTGACCTGAGACCATTCAAATCAACTGCAGGCATCGAAGCGGAAGACATTGCAAAACGTTTGATGGACTATGGATTTCACGCACCTACAATGAGCTTCCCTGTACCTGGTACAATCATGATTGAACCAACAGAAAGTGAAGATAAAGGTGAGCTTGACCGTTTCTGCGATGCGTTATTAAGCATCAGAAGTGAGATCGCAGCAATTGAAAGCGGCGAAGCAGACAAAGCAAACAATCCGCTGAAAAACGCTCCGCACACCCAATTTGCAGTAATCAGCAGCGATTGGAACATGCCTTATACACGTGAGCAGGCTGCATTCCCGCTTGAGTATGTAAAACAAAACAAATTCTGGCCTTCTGTAGCAAGAATCAACAACACGTTTGGTGACAGAAATCTTATCTGTACCTGCGAACCGGTTAGTTCTTATGCAACAGAAGAAGCGTAGATAAAGTCAAAATTTCCCGCCTGACCAGTCGGGCAGAAAAAGTAAAAAGTAAAAATGACCGTGCACAAGTGCGGTCTTTTTGCTTTTTCGGAGTGTAATCGTACCCAAAAAAAGGTGCAAAGCTCATCATTAACATGAAGCTTTACACCTTTTTCTTCTTTTTGCTTTTTTATGTTCTTCTACTCTTACTGTCTTACTGTCTTACTGTCTTACTGTCTTACATGTCTTACTGTCTTTCCTGTCTTCCGGCCTTACTCTCTTACTATTTTACCATTTTATAAATCGCCTGAGCAGAATCCAAATGTTTTTGTAAGGTTGGTAAGGATTGGAGTGCCAGATTTTTAACGTCGCTATCTTTCAGATCTTTTCCTGCCTTTTCAAAGTCTTTGATGTCTTTCTTATGATCGTCAACCATCATGCTCATATATGCTTTATCAAAGTCCTTTCCTGTTTTTTTACTCATGTCATTTACATGCTTCTGTGCATTATCGCCCAGGTTTGCCGGCAGGGTAATGTTCTTAGCAGAGGCAAGTGATTTTAGCTGGTCATTTACTTTGGTATGATCATCAACCATCATTTTACCGAAGTCTTTAACGCGTTGGCTTGCTCCGTTTTGTTGAGCGAGTTTACCCAGTTCAACTTCCATCATTCCTCCATTTGCAGCAGCCACGGCAAAGTCTGCTGTTTCCTTGTCAACAGGAGTGGTAGCAACTTTACTTGAATCGTGGGTGTCATTGTCAGATGCCCTTGGTGTAGTATCCTTGTTCGCATTCATGGTTTTTGCGCTGTCCACACTATCGCGATTTCCCGTTCCGCCGCCACAAGCCTGTAGTAAGCAAACACCTGCAATTACTATAAGAGAACTCAACTTTTTCATAATTCTATTTTTTTGTTTACAATTGGTTAAATGCTTTTGTTTGTGGTATATTAACCAAATAATTTGCCAAGTGTTATTTTATTAATTATCAGCTATTTATTTTTAAAATTGTGGGTAAATAATTCAGTAAGGTGTAGATTATTTATGCCCATGAGGCGTTAAGCCACTAATGATCAGGCTGGAATTGCCGGGTGTTTTTTTAAGTACGAATTACGAAGTACGAAGTACGAAGTACGTTAGGTCAAAAAGGTTTATTTTTTACAGTCTTCATCATTTTCAATCTTTTCCTCTGTCTCCGCTGGGATCTCTTACATGTCTTACGGTCGTACATGTCTTACAATCTTACGATCTTACGGTCTTACGATCTTACTGTCTTCCCACGTGGCATTTTTTTTGAAACTTATCTTACAGTTAAACGATAAACATATTATTTATGGCAAAGAAAGAAACAACTCCCAAAAACGATTTACAGGATTCTCCGTCTGACAATAAAAAAATGCAGCAGGATGAAACGACCCTGGATCTTCCGGAAGTAAAGGATATTCCAGGTCAGGAACATGTGCGCCCAATGCCTTTTAATGAAATGAAGGATACAACGCCATCTTCTGCCGATGAAGAAGCTGAAGAACTGCTAAGTGATGTGAATGAAGATGATGAGGTTGAAGACGACGATTCAAACGTTACGGCTGAAGAAAAAGAACTTTTGCGCCAAACATCTGAAAGCATGTCCTCCGATGAGGATCAGGACGTCAGAAACGCACGCGTTGATAATGTTGATGACGAAGGTGATCAATTGAACGAGGCGATAGATGGATCAGGCCGTGAGCTGGATGTACCGGGTGCTGAAGATGATGATGACAATGAAGACATTGGCGAAGAAGATGAAGAAAATAATGATTATAGCTTAGGCGATAATAAGTAAGTTGTACGTGATACGTTATACGTTTTTTGTTTAAGGTCAAAAATAAAAGTCAAAAATGTCGGAAGAATATGGGAAACTGTAGCTAGTAGTTTTTTGACAGCAAATAAGACCTTGATGAGTAGAAAGCAACCACCGGCAACGTTATAACGTACAACGTACCACGTAAAACGTCCTAATTCTCCTGCTTGGTTAATATATCTCTTTTCAGTTTCTTCCAAACACTGTCAAAGCTGGAATGATTTTGCTGTTGCCATTCATGTAACTCGTTCATCAGGTTTTCTTTGCGCTGTTCTTCAGCCTTTTCAAAGAATTCCTGTAAAAAGGCTTTATCCTGATCGAATGCCATTTGATTATACAGCTCTTTCAGCGCCTGTTCTTTTTCAGTATTTTTTGTAGCAATGAGTTTTTCCATGTCTTCTCTTAGCCGCACTTTTTCATCATAAGAGCCGGCCGGGAGAAGATATTTTGCAATTACCGGCATCAGTTCAATCAGCATCAGCAATGCAACGAGCAAATAATACCTGATCTTAACTGCATCATTGTTTTGAACAAGATGTTGCAAGGCTTCTATGCGGGTTAAAAAGCCGTCATTCAATAGTTGATCAAAAGCCTTTTGTTGAAAATTTTTTTCGGCTTGTATGGCAGAAAGGCTGCTATCTAATGCATTTAGCTTAGGCTGGCTCTCAGCTTGTAGCTGTTTGTATTGCCCGTCTAGCTTTTCATATTCGTTCTGTTTTGCGCGTGCAATATCTTTTAATCCTACTTTACCGCTACCACCGGTTCCATCAGTTTCAGCAATAAAGCTTTCGCGCGCCTGGCTCACTTCATTATAGGAGCTCGTTAATTGTTGTTGAAGGGCAGCTTTTTGCTGCAGTATAAAAGTTGTTTGGCTGTTGTAGAGAGAATCCAGTTGTTTGGCCTTTAATCTTTTCTTTTGTTCATTGTCGAGGGATATCTGCAGATGTACTTCTTTATTGAAAAGAAACAACAAGGCTGGCTGAGCCATGAAAAAGCCAATTGTGCAGGCCAATAAACCCCTGAATAACAATGGTGCTATCTTTTTCTTGTTAGCTGATGTGATGCCCTTTATAAGCGCACGATCAATGCAAAGAATAATGCCTCCCATAAAAAGACCGAGGAGAATAGCCAATATATACTCGTGTGTAACGGTAATAAAGAAAAACGTCCATGCCAGCGTAGCAAACAGCCAGGTTCCCAGGACAGTCATGCCGGTGATGGCATACCGGTTTCTGTCAATTACGCATTCCTTCAGTAATTCCGGCTCTGCGGTCGCAAGCCACCATAAAAAGCGTGTAAACGGTGAAATTTTGTATGTTTCCCTTTGCGATAATGAATGTAGCGGTTGTTCCATATACGTAAGTTGTATCGGTTAGACCGGTTTTACCGGCTCAAAAGTTGGGAAACTTTGTCGTGTAAAGGTAAACGATAAAGACCCGGAAAAAGTATGCGGGGAAGGTTTCTTTGTGAAAATATTAGATAGGTATGAGGTGGCAGGTATCAGGCGTAAGGGCATAGTAATTGAAAATTGAAAGTTGACAATTGAAAATGATGGGTGAAAGTGCAAATGCGTAAATGTGCGGATGTGCAAATGAGTTGAGTCGCGCCATCATTTTCAATTTTCAATTCGCCATTATCAATTAAAACTACGGGTTTGTAGACCACATTCCCGCCTCTTTAATAAAGATTCTGCGGTTGAGTTTTAATTGAGCAATAATGATTTCTGCAATGTCTTCCGGCTGCATAACGCGGTCCGGATTGCCATCGGTAAGATTTAATGTCTTGGACAGTTCGGTAGCAACGGTGCTGGGCGTCAATGCGCTTACGCGGATATTCTGTTTTCTTACTTCCTGCATCAAAGATTCAGTCAATCCCATCAACGCGAATTTAGAAGCACTGTATGCGCTTGTAGAAGCAGCTCCGCGTTGACCCGCTGATGAAGAAATGTTGATGATATCACCCGCCTGCTTTTCGATCATTCCTGGTAGCACTGCTCTGGTAACGTAATAAACGCCCAATACATTTATGCGCATAATATTTTCCCAATCTTCCGGAGCCAGTTCAAGAAACTTTCCAAATTTGCCGACACCGGCGTTGTTTATTAGTATGTCAATTGATCCGAGTTCCTGCTGAATCTTGTTTACTGCATTTTCAACAGCAGTTCTGTCGCCAACGTCTGCCATAGCGATGGAAATTTTTATACCCGTGTCTTTAAGTTCTTCTTTCAGCTGCTCAAGATCTGACGCTGTTCTTGCCAATAATCCAACATTCACACCTTCTTTAGCTAATGCAATAGCAACACTTCTTCCGATTCCTTTGCCTGCGCCGGTAACCAACGCAACTTTACCTTTAATTGAGTCCATAGTTTAATTGAATTGAAAATTGAAAGTTGAAAATTGAAAATGATTGCAGCGAAAAATAGCAACACGATCCATGTATCTTACCTATTTTTCGTCACAAAAATCCGGCCCTAATAAATGACCAGAAAATATCTTTTGCAAATATCTTAATAAAAACAGGAAGACGTTCAACCTCATTTTCAATTGTCAACTTTCAATTTTCAATTAAAAAAAGTTTTTCGTCTTCCTGTAGTTTATCTTTTTTCCGCCTTGGCGTCTTCGTGGCCTATCTACCGCCCGGAGGGCAATGTTCTTTCAGATATGCTGTGAAAAGTGTGGCAAGATGCTTGCTTGTTCCCTCACCTTCACTTATGGCATGTGTTCTGTTGGGATAGCTCATCAACTGGAACTGGCGATTGTATTTTATCAGCTCATTGATCAGCATTTCCGCATTTTGATAGTGCACATTATCATCGCCGGTGCCATGGATATAAAGCAGGTTGCCCTTTAAATTTTTAGCGTGTGTAATGGGTGATCCTTCAACAAAATCCTGCAGGTTTTCCTGTGGAAGGCCCATATATCTTTCCTGGTAAATATTATCGTAGGTTAGCTGGTTGCCTACTGCTGCGATTGCAATTCCCGTAGAATAGATTTCAGGATATTGGAATAACAGGTTCAGCGTAGTAGATCCGCCACCGCTCCAGCCCCATACAGCAATGCGGCTTGCATCAACAAATGTCCATTTCATGATTTCTTTAGTTGCCATTGCCTGGTCACGAATGTTAACAACACCGATTTTCCGATAAATAGATTTGCGCCATTCACGGCCTTTAGGAGCAGGCGTTCCTCTTCCGTCAAGGCTCATATAGATATAGCCGTCTTCAGCCATATTACCGGTATAAAGACGATTTCTGCCGCTTCCCCAGCTATCTTTCACCGTAGCGCCCGCAGGCTCCGTATAAACGTTGAAAACGACAGGGTATTTTTTTGTAGAATCAAAGTTGAGTGGCTTTACCATCCAGCCATCTAAAGTAACTCCATCAACAGTAGTGACCTTAAAGAATTCAACTGTTGGTTGAGGAGATGCTGGTTTAGCTGGTGCAGATTCTTTTATGACTGCATGTTTCGCAAGGCTGATAAAATTTCTAACGGTTGGTGTATTTGCGTTGGAGAAAGTATGTTCTGCAAATGCGCCATTGGGAGAAACTGTATAATTGTGTGTGCCTTTTTCATTAGCAGGCGATAATAGCTCAGGCTTTGCATTTGCTTTTAATCCTATGCGGTACAGATATTTTTGTGTAGCGTTTTCAGGAGATGCAGAGTAGTAAACATAACCAGCTTTAGCATCGATTGCTTTGATGTCAATGATATCGAAGCTACCATTTGTGATCAATGTTTCTTTACTGCCATCGCGACTGATGAGATAGATATGACGCCAGCCGTCTTTCTCGCTTACCCACAAAAATGATTTCCCATCAGGCATCCATTCCCATCCTGTCGGATCACCTTCGTTCCATCGTTCTTTAGGATCTATCCATGCATTATCAGTTTCCTGGTAAATAGTTTTTGCTTCACCGGTAGTTGCGTTGCAGTACATGATCTTACTTTCTTGTTGCTTACGGTTAAGCTGTTGTATAACCAGCTCATCTGAATTAGCAGCCCATTCCATGCGGGGAATATAATGCTGACGCTGATCACCGGGAATATTCATCCAGGTTGTAGCTCCGGTGGCAATTTTGATCACACCAATCCTGCACGCAGAAGGACTTTCTCCTACTTTAGGATATTCAACCGGAACGGTGAAAGAATAAATTGAATCAGTATTATTGATCATCAAAAAATTCCTGATCTGAGTTGCATCAATCTGCCAGTAAGCAATTGACTTGCTATCATCGCTCCATCTGAAACCATCTCTGCAGCCAAACTCTTCTTCATACACCCAGTCAAATGTGCCGTTGATCATTCTGTCTGTTCCATCTTTTGTCAATTGTTGTTGGTTGGTACCGTTGGCATCTTCCATGTAAATATTGTGACCGCTTACATATGCCACTTTGCTGCCATCAGGAGAAAA
Organism: Chitinophagaceae bacterium DXS; assembly: GCA_030345135.1. Lineage (GTDB taxonomy): Bacteria > Bacteroidota > Bacteroidia > Chitinophagales > Chitinophagaceae > Danxiaibacter > Danxiaibacter flavus. The sequence continues at coordinate 2,541,044 of CP128386.1, read as the reverse complement.
CTTGGCAAACATCAACGAAGAGGAAGGGAGCGATTTTCCCAACTTAACAAGTGAATTATCGGCCAGGCTCAATACCCAATAATCTCCCCGGGTATCATAGCGCCATACTTTTTTGGAGTTGGTGTAAATGAGTACCTTTTTTCCGTCCTGTGAGAAGAAAAAGTTGCGGACGGTTAATGGTTTGGATGAATCTTTTGGGGTAAGATTTGCACTTCCTGCTACAATACGTGTTGTAAAAGCAGGCAGTGCATATTGCACAATGTTATTATCTTCAAAGGCATAATAACCGTTTCCATCTTTGGTCCACTTGTATCCTTTCGGAGGTTGTGCAACAAGCGAAATGCAGCTAAGTAAAAAGATAAATACGAGTAGATTTCTCATTCATTGAAAGTTTAAGGGAAATTACATGATATGATTGAAAGTTTGCACGAATGCTAATATTGGTTAAGTAATAGTAAAAGGATGTAAGATGTTAGATGTATGGTGTACGATGTATGAAGACAGTAAGACCGCAAGACGTGTAAGACCGTAAGACATGTAAGACCGTGAGACATGTAAGATGCAAGAAAAAGGGCACGTTATATGTCTGATTTTTTGATGTCTGATTTGTTTAGGTGCTGCGGCTTAATTAAATCTAACCTGTCACACTCTTAAAAATGCAAATCATCCTCGCCACCTTTTTGAATTTTTACTTTTGAATTTTGATACACATTCCTGATACCTGAAACCTGAAACCTGACACCTGCACCCCAGCTAAAAAAGAAGGCCGTCGTGAGTACTACTCCGACGGCCGTGTTGATGATAAACGAAGTATTGTAAGATCAAACCTGAGCAACTGCTGATAGCTGATAGCTAATAGCTGACAGCTCTACTGTCTTCCCCCGCCTTGTTGCATTCTTCTTTGACGTGCTCTCTCTTCCATTGCTGTAAGTTTCTGTAATTCATCATCAGTTAAAATTCCTTTCAGCTTTTGATTTCTTTCGTCCTGCAACGTTTTCATCCTGGCCATTTTATCTTCACGGCTCATGCTCTGATCCATGAAGATCTCACGTTGCTTTGGCTGGTAGGATTGCACGATTGCAGCTACTGAGTCAGCCTTTGCATCAGAAAATTGTAATGAATCTTTCAGACGTTGCTTATACATCTGCATGTATTGCTCACCTCTCTGCCCGTTTTGTGCATTTGCTAAAGTGCAAACGGAAAGCACTATGGTTACTAAAGCGAGGATCTTTTTCATAACTAAATATTTAGAGTTAATGACTGCAAAGTGAATGCAATGTTTAAACTAACTATCTGAAGGCTTGTTCGTATTCGGCAGATCTGTTGATTTATGCGGCGAATTCCTCCTGTTTTGAGATCTCAGGCTCTTCATTTTTTGTTTTTGCTCGTCTGTCAATACTGAAGCCATTTGTTTTTTCCTGTCTTCCCTTAATTGTTTTAATTGAGCAGATTTTTGTTCCTGTGTAAGCGACTGGTCGTTTACAATTTTATCATGCTGTTCCTTCGCGCTTTTTCCATACTCTTTTAACTTACTTTTTTGATCAGCTGTGAGATTGAGTTGTTTATACATCTCATGCTGATGTTTGCCCTTGTGGTATTTGTGCGTTGTAGAATCGGGTGTTTGAGCAAAAGACGCACTCACTCCCAACACCAATGCTGCACATACGATCAATAGTCTTTTCATGTTTTTATCTTTTAGTTGAAGGATAGATGCAGGCTTATTAATGAAGTTTAAATCGATCTTGTTAAAAGGGCTTATGTGTCGGTGATAAGCCTCGGTGTATCGGCGAATCAGCTTTGAGCTATCAGCTGTCAGCTATGAGCTTGGAGTAAGGTATCAGGTGTCAGGTATCAGGTATCAGGGGTAGGGTGTAAGGCATTAGGGATGAAGTCAAAATTAAAAAGTAAAAATTCAGAAGGTGGCCAGGATGCAATTTGTATTTAAGCGAAAGGTGCGTCGGGCTTAATTAAATTGCGACATCTTACATGTCTCGCGGTTTTACATGTCTTACGATCTTACATGTCTTACGGTCTTAATAAAAAAAGCCCCGCCAGAAGACGGAGCCTTTTTATGTCATTAATACCAGTTATTATCTTAAGAACAACATTTCGCGGTATTTAGGTAAAGTCCACTCAGCATCATCAACAAGGTGTTCCAGTTTGTCAACATGGTAACGGATCTCGTCGAAGAAGGTTGCTTTAACCTGGCTTTCGTAAGCGATTGCTTTAGTGCGGATATCGCTGATGTTGTTAGCAATTTTTCTTGCTTCAACCATCGCGTCTACGCGAGTATAAACGATCTGTAAGTGCTCAGAGATCTGAGTCAGGATATCAAGCTGTGCCTTGAAATGGCTTTCTGGTAAACCTGCAGCTTTTAATGCAGCAATGTTTGCAGAAAGTTTGTTCTGATAGTTAACAGCAGAAGGAATAATATGATTAAGAGCCAGATCACCCATTACGCGGGCTTCAATCTGTACTTTCTTAATGTATTTTTCCAGTTCAATTTCATGACGAGCTTCTAACTCAACATGGTTGTAGATATTGTTTGATTCAAACAGGTGCTTGGCTTTTTCAGTAACCATTGCATCCAGTGCAAGCGGAGTTGTAGGGATGTTTGGCAAACCTCTGCGCTCAGCTTCGTGGTGCCATTCCTGGCTGTAGCCATCGCCTTCAAACAATACTTTTTTGCTTTCAACAATGTATTTCTGAATTACATGCATGATAGCAATTTCTTTCTTATCGCCTTTTTCAATTAAAGAATCTACTTCTTTTTTGAAGTTCTTTAATGTTTCAGCCATAATAGCATTCAATGCGATCATAGAGTTAGCGCAGTTTGCAGAAGAACCTACTGCACGGAACTCGAATTTGTTACCAGTGAAAGCGAACGGAGAAGTTCTGTTACGGTCAGTGTTATCCAACAGTAATTCAGGAATGCTCCTGTGAAGATCCAGTTTCAGGATAGCTTCATCTTGTTCGTCAAATTTATCACCAACTCTTGTTTCGATGTCTTCCAATACTTTAGCAAGATACTGGCCAACGAATACAGAGATGATAGCAGGAGGAGCTTCGTTTGCACCCAAACGGTGATCGTTTGCAGCAGAAGCGATAGCAGCTCTTAGAACGTCAGAATAGTCATGAACAGCCTTGATGGTGTTAACAAAGAATGTTAAGAACATCAGGTTTGTTTTTGGAGTTTTACCAGGAGCTAACAGGTTAACACCGGTATCAGTTGCCATACTCCAGTTGTTGTGCTTACCGTTACCGTTGATGCCGGCAAATGGTTTTTCGTGCAGCAATACGTGCAGTTTGTGACGTTTTGCAACACGCGTCATAACGTCCATCAACAAAGTGTTGTGGTCAACAGCAATGTTAACTTCTTCAAAGATAGGAGCAGCTTCAAACTGTGAAGGAGCTACTTCATTGTGACGTGTACGCAAAGGAATACCCAGTCTGTAGCTTTCTGCTTCGAAGTCGCGCATGAAAGCGTAAACTCTTTCAGGAATAGAACCAAAGTAGTGGTCTTCCAACTGCTGACCTTTTGCAGGAGCAGCGCCAAATACTGTACGGCCAGTTTGAACTAAGTCTGGACGCACACTTGCTAAACCTTCATCAATTACAAAGTATTCCTGTTCCCAACCTAAGGTTGCAGTTACTTTAGTAACGTTTTTGTCGAAGTAGTTACAAACTTCAACAGCTGATTTATTTAATGCTTCCAGTGCTTTCAACAAAGGAGCTTTGTAGTCTAAAGATTCACCTGTATAAGAAACGAAAATGGTAGGGATACATAAAGTCTTACCATTGCTCATTTCAATAATGAATGCAGGAGAAGAAGGATCCCATGCAGTATAACCACGTGCTTCGAAAGTTGCACGGATACCACCGCTTGGGAATGAAGAAGCATCAGGCTCTTGCTGAATCAAAGCAGCGCCGTCAAACTCTTCGATAGGTGTACCATCACCTTTTAAAGTAAAGAATGAATCATGTTTTTCAGCAGTAGTTCCTGTTAAAGGTTGGAACCAGTGTGTAAAGTGCGTAACACCTTTGCTTTCTGCCCATGCACGAATACCATTAGAGATCTGGTTTGCAACTGCACGATCAATTTTCTTTCCGCCTTTAATGCTCGCAAGAAGACTCTTATAACCTTCATCGCTCAGAAATTTACGAGCCGTAGCAAGTGTAAAAACATTCTCTCCGAAAATAGCAGTGATTTTTGGTGAACTGTCCACAGGGGTCTCTGTGCCTGTGATTAAATTTTTTAATGCCTCTGATCGTAATGACATAAACTGTTGGTTTTTTTATTGGTACTTGTTATAGGTGGTAAAAATAAGAAGGAATTGAATAAAAATTTAAAAAAATAATGTTGTTTGACGAAAATTTATAGAAAAAATTTAGTGTGCTAAAAATATATAAAAAAACATAATGCAAAATACAGCCGCTATATGTAATAATTTTAAAACCTGTTGCAGCAAGGGGTTTCAAAAAACTTTTGCAGTTGTGTAACCTGCTTTGCAGAGCATCGTTACATGATAAATAAAATATCATTCGCAAACTTGCATAATAAAAGCAATGCGATAATTAAACCTAAAACTATGCGTACAATAAAATCTTTGCTGCTGTTAACAATTGTGCTTGCCTCCCTGAGTTTTGTTGGCTGGAAGACCATAAAAGGGAATGGTGTTCTCAAAAAAGAAACCAGGCAGATGGCTGACTTTAATGGTCTTGCTTCCGGCGGACCGGTAAATGTTACGATACTTTATGGAAGTAATAATAGCATAGAGGTAGAGGGCGACGAAAACGTTCTGCCGCATCTTGAAACTTATGTAAAAGATAATAAGCTGAATATAAGACCAGAGAACGGGGTTACACTCAAATCGCAGAATCCGATCAGGGTAACGGTCAGCATGACCAAAATGACCGAAATATCAATGAGTGGCAGTGGAGAAATAAATGGTGAAGGAAATTTCTCAAATGATGCAGAGACTGAAATCAACATGTCAGGTTCAGGAAACATTAAGTTGGCTTTCGGTAAATTTAAAGATCTAAGCATCAGCATGTCCGGCAGCGGCAATATTCAGCTAAAAGGTAGCCCTACCGGTTCTTTGAGTACTTCTCAAAGCGGCAGCGGCAACATTAACTGTACTGATGTAGAAGCCGAAAACGTATCTGTAAAGATCAGTGGAAGTGGTAATGCTAAAGTGAACGCTACCAAATCAATTGACGCGCGCATTTCCGGCAGCGGCGATATATATTATAAAGGAACGCCTCAAAATGTGGATTCGAAGGTTGCCGGCAGCGGAAGAATCCAGAAGCTGTGAGCTTTTTAGCTATCAGCTATCAGCTATTAGCTTTCAGCCTGAATCACCTTGCCGGATGAGAAAACTCCTGCTATTAAATATATTGTTGTTTGGTTATAAGTAAAAGAGGCTTTAATTCAGTTAGATGAGTTAAGGCCTCTTTTGTTTCCTGGTTGGTTTTAAAATGTTTCGTTATAAAGAATTTACAAAAAACTGAACCAGCCCAAAATCAGGTACTTCGTACTTCGTAACTCGTACTTAGGAAGCGCCTGAGAATGTGACTCCAGTTTTAAGCTTTCAGCTTTGGGCTTTCAGCTTGTATTTACCTTCCAAGCCCTTACCTTTGCGCGGTAAAATTTATTCTTGCTGTGCGCTAAGCCAGTGGGAACCAAAATACTCAATCAATCTTTCAATGGAAGTTACCGTTAAAACCGCAGAAGAATTACGCCTCACCGCAGAAGAATTTGAGCTCATAAAACAAAAACTTGGCCGCGCGCCCAATTTTACCGAATTGTGCGCATTTAGTGGCATGTGGAGCGAGCACTGTAGCTATAAAAACTCAATCAAGTGGCTGAAAACACTTCCTCGTGAAGGCGGTCGCATGTTGGTGGCTGCAGGTGAAGAAAATGCAGGTTTGATGGATATGGGTAACGGTTTTGGTGTGGTGTTTAAAATTGAAAGTCACAATCACCCCAGTGCTATTGAGCCCTTCCAGGGTGCTGCTACCGGTGTGGGTGGCATTCAGCGTGATATTTTCACAATGGGTGCAAGACCTATTGCCTCTTTAAACAGCCTTCGTTTCGGTAATTTAAAAGATAAGAAGACACAGCGTTTATTAGCAGGTGTTGTACATGGTATTGGTCATTATGGTAACTGCTTCGGCGTTCCAACCGTTGGCGGTGAAGTATATTTTGAAGATTGCTATCATACCAATCCACTGGTTAACGCTATGAGCGTTGGTATTGTGAAAGTTGGTAAAACGATCAGTGCAACTGCAGAAGGACTGGGCAACCCGGTTTTCTTTGTAGGAAGTGCTACTGGTAAAGATGGTATTGGTGGTGCAAGCTTTGCGAGCGCCAACATTACGGAGGAAAGTACAGAGGAGCTGCCTGCTGTTCAGGTAGGTGACCCTTTCCAGGAAAAGAAACTACTGGAAGCTTGTCTTGAAGTGATTGATACAGGTGCTGTTGTTGGTATGCAGGACATGGGTGCCGCCGGGATCATCTGTTCAACTGCAGAAATGAGTGCAAAAGGTGGTGTAGGTATGCGCATTGATCTGGACAAAGTTCCAACACGCCAGCAGAACATGAAAGCGTGGGAACTGTTGCTGAGCGAAAGCCAGGAGCGTATGTTGATCGTGGTAGAAAAAGGCAAAGAAGAAGCTGTGTTGAAAGTGTTCGAAAAATGGGACCTTTCCTGCAGCCATATCGGTGAAGTAACGGACGACGGATTATTGAAGTTTTATATGCATGGTGAGCTTGAAGCTGAACTACCGGCTCATGAGCTGGTACTTGGCGGCGGCGCACCTCAGTATACACGTGAATATAAAGAGCCTGCTTACCTGGAAAAGGTAAAAGCTTTCTCAATTGATAGTGTTGAAGATGTTACTGATCTGAAAAAACAGGCGGAAGCATTGATTCAGATACCAAATATTGCCAGCAAACGTTGGGTGTACGTGCAGTACGACAGCATGGTGGGTACAGCAAATGCAAGTACCAACGCTCCAAGTGATGCTGCTGTAATCCTTGCTAAAGGAACAGGTAAGGCACTGACTGTAACTGTTGACTGTAACAGTAAGTATGTTTTTGCCGATCCATATGTTGGGGGAATGATTGCAGTTGCTGAAGCTGCAAGAAACATTGTTTGCAGCGGTGGTGAGCCTTTAGGTGTTACCAACTGTCTGAACTTTGGTAATCCTTACGATCCTGAAGTTTACTATCAGTTTGTAAAAGCCGTGACCGGCATGGGTGATGCTTGTAGAAAATTCAATACGCCTGTAACCGGTGGTAACGTAAGCTTCTACAATCAGAATCCCGAAGGTCCGGTATATCCAACCCCGACAATCGGTATGGTGGGTATTATCGATGATTTTGGCAATCGCATGACGCTTGACTACAAAGAAGCAGGTGATGTGATTGTGCTGATTGGTGAACAAAAGAATGATATTGCATCAAGTGAGTACTTGCATAAATTAAAGGGTGTCGAATTTTCTCCGGCCCCAGCGTTTGATCTTGATGAAGAATTTGCTATTCAGAAATTCATTGCTTCAGTTGTCAAAGAAAAACAGGTCAAAAGTGCGCATGACCTGAGCGAAGGTGGCTTGATCGTTACATTGATAGAAAAAGGATTTAACCGTGATCTTGGTTTTGATGTAACTGCTGACACAGATTTGCGTAAAGACGCATTCTGGTTTGGCGAAGCGCAAAGCCGTGCGGTAGTAACCTGCAGCAAACAACAGGCTGAAGATTTGAAACACAAGGCTGCCGCGGCTAATATTCCTGTAACTGTGTTAGGTACTGTAACTTCCGGAGAAATTAAAGTGAACGGCGAAAGCTGGGGTTCTTTGGTTGACTGGAAAGAGAAATATGATACAGCTATTGAGAAGATCATTAATGCATAGGCGTGAGGAGTGAGGTATCAGGTATCAGGTTTCAGGTGCCAGGTTTTTATGATGCCTCGTCTCTTATGTAGATGATAATTATATTAGAAGATTTATAGATAAAAGATCGCCGGCGAAGCCGGCGATCTTTTTTTTGTGCGTACCTGAAATGAATTTGCAAAATCAAAACTGAACAGCTGCTGATAGCTCATAGCTGACAGCTGATAGCTAAAAAAGCGCCAGCTTTTTGTTACATTTGTTGCCATTAAAATCGAAAAACGCATGTCGCAGCAAAATGAGTTGTCTAAGCAAAGTTCCATTGTAGTTACGGGAGCCGCGGGATTTATTGGTAGTTGCATGGTGCAATACCTGAATGAGCAAGGTTATGAGAATCTTATTCTTGTTGATGATTTTGGAGTAGAAGCAAAGCGGGTAAACTGGGAATCAAAAATATATAGCCATATTATCGAGCGCCAAAGCTTTTTTGACTGGATTGAGCAAAACGATCCGCAAATTGATTATGTTTTTCACTTAGGTGCGCGTACAGATACTACTGAATTTAATTATGCCATTCACCAGGAACTGAATGTCGATTATAGCAAAAGCATTTGGAAATATTGCGCAGCAAAACAGGTTCCGTTAGTGTATGCTTCTTCTGCTGCAACTTATGGTGCAGGTGAACTGGGTTATGATGATGAGCACAGTATTATAGATAAGTTGCATCCATTGAATCCTTATGGTGTTAGCAAAAACGAATTTGATAAGCTTGCGATCCTTCAGATACATACACCTCCGTTCTGGGCTGGATTGAAATTCTTTAATGTATATGGTCCTAATGAATATCACAAAGGCAGAATGGCCAGTGTAATATTTCATTCGGTAAACCAGATCAATAAAGAAGGGTATGTGAAGTTGTTCCGCAGCCACAAAAAAGAATTCCGTGATGGTGAGCAACTACGTGATTTTGTTTACGTGAAAGATGTCGTAAAAGTTATGTACTGGATGATGCAGCAAAGCCAGAAAGAAACGGAGAAACAACACAGCACAGCAGCAGGTGTATTTACTTCTTATACAAACAGCCTGAAAAGCGGCATGTATAACCTGGGTGCAGGAAAGGCAAGAAGTTTTAATGATCTTGTAAAATCAACATTTAAGGGACTTGATCTGCAACCAAAGATCGAGTACATCGATATGCCTGAAGATATCCGCGACAAATATCAATATTACACAGAAGCAAATATGCAGAAGCTGATCAGCGCCGGATATACAGAACCTTTCTATTCACTGGAAGAAGGCGTGGATGATTATGTTCGCAACTATTTAAAAGAAGGAAAAATCTGGTAGATCCGGCAAGTACGAAGTACGAATTAAGAAGTACGAATTAAGAAGTACGAATTAAGACGTACGAATTAAGAAGTACGAAGCGCATTGATTATTCAGGAAATCATGGGAATACATTTTACACATTGTCTGTTCTAAAGTTTTGAGCTTTAGGCTTTGGGCTTTAAGCTTAGAACTTTTAAAATTCTGTTTATGAGCAAAAAAATAGCCATCATCGGCGGCGGGAATTTAGGTTCAGCAATAGCTGAGGGATTGATCAACAGCGGTTTTACAAAACCTGAAAATATTGTCATAACCAAAAGAAACATCGTTACGCTACAACCGCTGGAGGAAAAAGGCGTAATGGTAACCAATGACAATAAGAAAGCAGTTGAGTTTGCAGATTATGTTATTCTCGCAGTGAAGCCCTTTCAGATAAAAGAGATCCTCGAATATTTGAAACCATCTCTTGATCCCAAAAAGCATGTACTGGTAAGCGTTATTACAGGCATATGGGTGAAGGATATCAAAGAGATCCTTGGTGAGGAATTTACTTTGTTCCGCGCCATGCCAAATACCGCTATAGCTATACAGCAAAGCATCACCTGCATTTGTAAACACAACGCCAACGAAGAGCAGATAAAATTTGTAGGAGATCTGTTCAACCAGCTTGGCAAGACTGTTTTCATCGAAGAAAAATTAATGGACGCGGCAACCGTGTTGGGCGCATGTGGTACAGCCTATGCCATGCGTTATATACGCGCCAACATACAAGGGGGTATTGAAATAGGATTTGATGCAGCTACTGCCTCGTTAATTGCGGCGCAGACTGTTAAAGGCGCTGCAGAATTATTGCTTACCAAGCACACACATCCGGAACAGGAAATTGATAAAGTAACAACACCCAAAGGATGCACTATCGCTGGTCTCAACGAAATGGAGCACCAGGGCTTCAGCTCTTCACTGATCAAAGGTGTAGTTACAAGTTATAAGAAGATTGTGACTGATATGTAGGGAAAGCTTAAAGCCTAAAGCTCAAAGCTTAAAACCTCGTGCATTGGAAAAGTTATTCTGTTATTTAATATGCCGCGCAGCCAAAAGCCGCGCGGTTTTTATTTTGATATAGAATGTCGTTTTGTTTGCGCCGCGTTTTCAACTTTGGGATATTTTGTATGTCGTGCAAATTACAGACTTGGCCACAATGATGTTTTTTCATTGCCGTTCCGCTTTAGCGAACGGTAAATGGAAATCTTTTAAAATGGCTTTAGCCACCCTGTTCTGGTTTTGGGCTAAAGCCTGATGAAAAGATCAATCCCAGTCGGTCGGCTAAAGCACGACGGCAATGAATAGAAATCAATCTGCCTCCAATAAATGACAGCTGGGATCTATCTATAGCTTGTAGGGCTTAAATATCAATCGAAAACGGATCAATGCTATTTTCTTATTGTCCCGTAGTACATTAACCTTTGACTGCAGCGCCAAACGGCCCGTTTTTTGTTTAATGATGGCGTCTTCGGATGTTTTATGAAAGCAGTTTAAAGGCTTAAAAAATAAAGTTATTGACCGGGGATTTTTAGCAAAAAACTAAAACTGCCGTAACTTATCGCCAACTAATATTATAATATCTTTACCTGTGATGAAAATATACTTAACTATTGTACTTGCGATCCTATGCCATCTGGGTTTTTCACAGGTTGCCAAAAAAGACTCTGTTCTTCTTGCTATGGAGGAGGCTATTAAAACAAATCCTCAAAAGGCTGATTTATACATAGAAAGAGCTAACATGAAACGTAGTGCAGGTGATAATGCAGGTGCGGCAACAGATTACTTTAAAGCAATAGAATTAGAACCGAATAATTCAAAAGCCTACGTAGAGTATGCCCGGCTTAATATTAGCCAGAATAACATGCAGGCTGCTGTGTTTGCGTTAAACAAAGCGATCGAAGTTAATCCGCAAAATCCGCAGCCTTATGTTGAATTGTCAAAACTTAACTTTCGCCAGCGGCAGATCAATGATGCGTTGAATAATGCAAGCAAGGCTATAGAGTTGGATGCCAACAATTTTGAAGCCTACATGGCGCGTGGAGATGTCTATTCAATGATGAATAAAAATACAGAAGCGTTAACCGATTATAATAAAGCAATTTCTCTTGGTAAGAGTAAATTGGCCAACGATTCCGCGATGGCTGCAGGGGTATATTTTAACATGGCTCAATGTAAAATGCGCCTGACGAAACCTGCAGAAGCATTGCCTTTTATCAACAAGGCCATAGAGCTTGGTTCAAACAGCAAGGATATTAATACAGCTGCATTGTACAACATGCGCGGAAATATTTACCAGGATCAACGCAAGTTTCAACAAGCCATAAACGATTTTAATAAAAGCATCAATCTTAACCCAAATTATCCCTATGCTTATTTAAGTCGTGCTATTGCAAAAGTTAACATGGCAGAAAATCAAAACGCAAAAGCGTATTCGCCCAAAACAGGCGGCCCGGCTGCTTTCATTAATTTAAGTCCACAGAATAACCTGATTGCAAATAAAGAACATTCTTCCACGATCGCCTCGGCATTAAAAGATTGCGATAAAGCAATTGAAATGGATCCTAATATGGCATCGGCATATTATATCCGCGGTCAAATAAAACAGACCTTGAAGCAAAACGATTTTTGCGAGGATTTGCTTAAGGCGCAGTCTCTTGGCATAGAAGTGCAAAAAGATCTTCTGAAAAAATGTGCGGAAGCTAAATAACTATTTTATCTGAAAAAAAATGTCAGACGTAATCAAATTATTCCATACATTACGGGTTGATTGATAGGAGCTAATTTTAATCATTCTCAATCGGAATCTTTCTAAACCAAGTTTTTCCCGATTATGCAAATACAGGAATTTGCGTCGGTTTACCTTCGCGGCCGAAAATTTGGACCTGATGAGATTTCTTCGTGTTGCTACATTGACCGCATTTGTTTTTGCTATAAGCAGCTCTTTCGCACAGACTATAAAGGGTAAAATATCTGGTACTGATCATCAATCATTAAGTGGAATTAATGTTCAGGTAGATAAGACATTTTTAGGAACTGTCTCCGACCAAAATGGCTTTTATCAGCTTAATAACATAAAGCCGGGTACGTATACAATTATAGCAAGTGGAGTGGGGCATGAGTCGTCCCAACAAACTATAACTCTCGAAGCGAACGAAGTAAAGGAAATCAATTTCATTCTTAAACCTTCTATAAGCAATTTAAAAGAAGTAACTATCACCGCAAGCCGCAGGGCTGAAATGGTGGATCGTACACCAGCTTCGGTACAAGTTCTCGGAGCCAAAGAATTGGCAAACCAATCCATCGTTTCTCCCAACCTGTCTGCCATGCTTGCGAATGCTGTTCCTTCACTGGCATTTGGCACAAATACCACAAGTAATACAGGACAAACACTGCGTGGAAGAAACCCGTTAATACTGGTCGATGGAATTCCACAATCAACACCTTTACGCAACGGTACAAGAGACATCAGGACAATAGACCCTTCAGTAATTGAACGTATCGAAGTGGTAAAAGGCGCTACTTCTATTTACGGAAACGGTGGAGACGGCGGTGTTATTAACTATATCACTAAAAAGCCACAAACATCAAAACCTTTCGCAGCTTATAGCTACCTGGCAAATACAGGAATGCCATTTCATTCTGACAAAACTATGGGTGGCCGTTTTGTTCAGCAATTCAGCGGGCGCCTGGATAAGTTTGATTATGTTGTTTCCGGCAGTTATGAACACACCGGTGTTTACAAAAGTGGTGATGGAGAAGTGATATCCCCTACTTATGGTTTGGGTGAAACGGATATGTACAACGCGTATGCAAAGCTTGGATATAACATCAATTCAAAACAACGCATTGAAGGGATGTACAATTATTACGGTTCTGAGCAAAAGACAGATTATGTAGTTCAGACCGGTAAATATGGTTCAATTCCAACCATAGGCGTACCGGGCAAAGTATTAGGCGAGCCGGGTGGAACTAGATATAATCACAATGCCTATGTTAAATACATGGCGAAAGATCTGTTCGCAAAATCCTCCCTGGAAGCAAGTGCTTATCTACAGAGTTTTTATACCATTTATGGTTATGAGCCTACGTACTTCGAGAACGGCGGACAATCAACCATTCAGTCAAATAAAAAAGGCGCACGCGTTTTCTTAAACACACCATTCAACATCAACAAATGGATAAAGGGTGATGTTGTTTACGGACTCGATCTTCTGAATGATAAGACAGGCCAGCCCCTGGTTGATGGGCGTGTTTGGGTTCCTGACATGAGCATGGTGAATCTTGCTCCATATGCACAGGCAAATGTTACGTTGTGGAATGACTGGATTGTGCGTTTGGGTTATCGTTATGATAATATCAATATCGACATTCCGGATTTTACGCAGGTTAAGGTATTGAACAGCACAACCGGAGGATATATCGGCGGACAAACCATAAAAGGTGGAAAGCTTTCTTTCAATGCATCAAGCTTTAACGCCGGATTACGTTATTCAAAGTATGAATTCTTCAAGCCATTCATCAGTTTCTCACAAGGCTTTAGCATGGTTGATATAGGCAGATATGTTCGTTCCGCCAAAGAAGACAATATTTCCAAAATGCAGATTCAACCGGTTAAGGTGAATAACTACGAAGCAGGCTTCAGCAGCAATTTTGGATGGCTTCAATTCACCGGAGCATATTTCATCAGTACAAACAAAATCGGCACTTCGCTGGTTCAGGACAGCACCGGCTGGCTTACACAGCAAACAGCGCCTGAAAAAACTTACGGCTATGAACTATCTATTGATGTGACGCCTATTCCCCAGGTAGGTTTTGGAGGTTCTTATACTTATGTTGAGGGCAAGGCTGATAAAAACAACAATAACCACTTTAATGATAAGGAAGATATTTACCTGATAGGCAGTAAAATCTCTCCACCCAAAGCCAGCGCTTATATCCGTTATGCTCCGGTGCAATCAGTAAGCCTGTATACACAGTGGGTTTATTTTGGTGACCGCCAGCGTTTTGCTCCGAAAAGCAATGGAAAATATAACAATGGAGAAGCTCCTGTCAACGGCGTTGGTATATTAAACTTCACCGGTAGCTGGCAAATCAGTCAACGGTTTAAACTCAGCCTTGGAGTTGAGAATCTGCTGAATACCGATTACTTCTCACCAATTGCACAATGGTCAGGTATGGATAATGACTATACCAAAGCAAATGGGATGCGGTATCAGTTGGGAGTGGGGATTAATTGGTAGGGAGCAATGTACGATGTGAAGCAATGTACGATGTTAGAAGTACGATGTACGATGTGAGTGAAAGTACGAATTACGAAGTACGAAGTACGTTAGGTGAAGCAACCTAAGTATTTATAAGCTCGTTGAAATTTAAAATTAAGCAAGTACGAAGAGATGCAACCTGATCGCATCAACGTACTTCGTACTTCGTAATTCGTACTTTGCATCTCTTACTTTGCAACTCCTGCTTATTTTTGTTTTTTGAATTTTTACTTTTGACTTTTGATTTCTCCTCATGTCGCGAAAACACAAAATGTATTTTTTCGTGCACCATTGGTGCGGATTACTGGTAGGGTTGTTCCTGTTATTGATGAGTATAACGGGGGCAACTCTTGTGTTTAGCGATGAACTGAATCACCGCGAAATAAAACCATTTCTTGCTGTTGATAATCCTTCGGGAGAAGTTCATATTGATGCATCTTTTAAAGACATACAGCAACAATATCCCGGCTGGGAGCTTCGCATTTACGAATGGCCAAAAGCCAATGAGGCGCTGGTATATGAACTAAGAAAAAAAGAAGACAGGATGCGCTTGTTTGTTCATCCTGTAACCGGCGCTATTACACATGTCGTTAAAGATGCCAACAATTCATTGCAACGGCGCTTGTTGCTGATGCATTATACATTGTTTTCGGGAACTACCGGAAAGATTATCATTTGCGTTGTAAGTGTTGTGTTTTTCCTGTCTTTATTATCCGGACTTTTCTTATACAGGCGGTCCATTTTAAAAGTATTGTCATTCAAAACAAAAATCCACTCACAAACACCGAGGGCATTCTTTTCTTCTCTTCACCGGGTAATTGGTGTCTGGTCGTTGCTCTGGAACTTACTGATCGTTGTTACAGGTTTTTCTTTGAGTTACAATATTGTAATGAATGCCATTAAGCCTGTAGCAAAGAAAACCGCCTCCGCAAAGAAAACAGCGTCTGTAACATCTCTCGATACCATTGTAAATAATGTTCATGCCACTTATCCGGAATTGGACGTCCACATGATCCGCGTGCCCGCTAATGCCGGTACCGTTGTTGTTAGGGGAAGTATGAAAAATGATCCTTCTTTTAGCGGAGAATACGCCAACACATTGCAGTACAACGGACAATCCTTTATGCTGGAAAAAAAGCAGTGGTTCAAATCAGCTGCATTTGGAGACAAATGGACATCCATTATTGGTCCGCTTCATTTTGGAAACTACGGCGGAATTTTGTTGAAAGTATTTTACGCATTGATGGGCTTAATCCCCGGATTACTGGCTGTTTCGGGGTTTGTGATTTGGAGGTATAGAAAAAGAAAGGTCCATTCTGTCAGTTTAGCATAAACTCATCTTCATCCATTTGTAAAGAGAAAAGGTGAGTGAATTGCACATTCTCTTGCCATACTGGGACGATAAGATGAAAGCCTTTTTCTTTTTTGATTAAAGGGATTAATTTGTTGGCATACAAGAACGAAAAATTTTTTTTATCGCTGCAAATAATTACACCGGGGGCCAGTGTATTAATAATGTCTCCATTGCTATCGAATAAAAACACTGTATTCTTTTTTCCTGTTTCCAAACTAAAGGAGTCAATAGATGGTCTGTTAGCCCGAAACTCTAACATGTTTTTGTAAACCCCTCTGCGATATATTGTATCTGTCAAAATTCTGATCTCATTTTTAGAATATCTCTTATTTATATCTTCGTCGGTATATGCCTTTCTGTTAAAAATTGTTGCTTCGTTTGCTTTTGCCCATTTATCCGCCAGGCAATCCATTAGCTTTTTTGTCAAACGATAAACAGCACTTGTATCACCTGTTGAGGTTTCAAACAAGGATGTGTCGATTCTCGTCGCAGGATACTGATATCCGTTTTTTCTGTAATAGCATTCTATTTCAGACCTGATTTCCAGATTTTGATCTCCTTGAAATTGAGGGAAACTCGTTAAGGTGTCCTTTCCGCGGACTCTAAATTTCTTTATATAACAAACAATTTCTGTGTTATTTTTTGTAAGACTTTGACTATAATGGTTATTGCAATAACCCGTAAGACTGTGAGCCAAACCTCCGGAGAGGCTGATCATACTGTTTTGCCCTATAGAAAAAATCGTCAGCCATTGAATCAGTTGCCCATAATTGCCAATTGATGAAGTATCTGTGCGTACGTCAGCAAAACTGATTTTTTCGAATGAAAAAGTTCTTCGTTCTGTACTTTTTGAGTCAATGCCCAGTGTTAAGTACTTAGTTTTTATTTTACTTATATACGCGGCATCTTTTTTTCTCTCTTTATACTGACCGGCAGCCATTTTACACGAGAAACCAATAATAAGGATGAACAGCGTACAGATTTTCATGACCGCGAAAATAGTGTATGCAAAAGAATCTGCACATCACAATTGTATAATATCGGCTGTCGTTTGTTTATTTCATCCTTTCCTGTATAAAAGCTATTGCCTTTTTATGTGCATCTTCGGTAGCCTCTTTATTATGGCTTGGATTGCTTGGATTTGCAAAACCATGACCGGCTTCATAGCGGTTTACATTTAGTTTCTTACCGGCAGCGGCAGCATCTTTTACAAACTGATCCACCATTTCGGGACTGGGGAATTTATCAAGATTGCCAAAAAATCCAATGATATCACAGTTCAGCGTTTTCAGGCGATTCACATCTTTTTCCGGCTGTCCATAATACATAATGCATCCCACCGCCTGTTTGCCTCCTTCAATTGCAGTTTGCAAGCTCCATCCTCCGCCAAAACACCATCCTAACGTAAATACCTTTGCGTTAGCTCCAACATAACCGTATGCTCCTTTAATAATATTCAATGCCCTGGTTGTAGTAAGGGCCTGCATGTATTTGACTGCACTGTCGCGGCCGGTTGCAACCTTATTATCATACAGATCAAGTGCAAGCACGTTTATGCCCAGTTCATTGCTTAGGTTTTCTGCCTCCTGTTTAATGTAGTCGTTTAATCCATACCATTCATGAATAACAAAGAGGTAATAGTTGGTGGCTTTGTCGGCTTTTATTTCAAAGGCATGTGCGTTCATGCCATCGGCAGTCTTATAATTAATGTCCTTCCCTTTGGGACTAACATAGGTAAAGGGTAGAGGATCCTCATGCGACATCGTAAATTCTTTGTTAGAACCATTGAGCGCATAAAGCTCGGTTGCCGAAGGCTGGCAGCAATTGTCCATATGCTGCGCAGATAGTTGCAGGGTAATCATTATCGCAAGCAAAAAAAGGGTGGATCTTTTCATGATTTATTTTTTGTATTAATGATTTTGTGAAAATGTTCAACAATGTTGATCCGGATTAAGGCGCCAAGAGATTTGTATGTACAACTTACAAAAATTTTATGGTGATTTTGTGCACAAGTTGCCAAACATTCAAAAGCCAAGTTTTTTTTGAAATAAAAATTGGCGTAGCTTTGCATGACCACTGATAATTATTCTTTGCTACTGACTATCCTTTTAAACTGGCAGATGTTTTTGAAGGCGTATAATTAACGTTCAGTAAAGAATTAAATCGTTGAAGGCATAGTCCGGTTAGCGGTTCGGCAGGCATCAAGCCATTAGCAATTCAGCCAGGTCAAAATAATATTTAAGATTCAGGAATTTAAATAGTTTAATAATTAACCATATTATTATGGCCAAGTACATTTTTGTTACCGGTGGTGTAACTAGCAGTTTAGGAAAAGGAATTATAGCAGCATCGCTGGCAAAACTTCTTCAGGCAAGGGGCTTTAAAGTTACCATTCAAAAGTTTGACCCCTATATTAACGTTGACCCCGGAACACTTAACCCATATGAACATGGCGAGTGTTATGTAACTGAAGATGGTGCAGAAACCGATCTTGACCTTGGCCACTACGAACGTTTCCTTAATATATTTACTACACAGGCAAATAACGTAACTACTGGTAGAATCTATCAGACAGTTATTAATAAAGAAAGAGAAGGTGCTTTTTTAGGAAAAACCGTTCAGGTTGTTCCACATATTACCGATGAAATCAAACGCAGGATGTTGCTGTTGGGCAAAGATGGCAAATACGACATTGTGATCACAGAAATCGGTGGTACTGTTGGTGATATTGAAAGTCTTCCTTTTATTGAAGCAGTGCGTCAGCTGCAATGGGAACTGCCCGAAGAAGATGTCGTGGTGGTTCACCTGACATTAATTCCTTATTTACGTGCTGCAAAAGAATTAAAAACGAAACCTACACAGCACAGCGTGAAAATGCTGAGCGAAACAGGTGTGCATCCTGATATCATCGTGTGCAGAACTGAAGAGCCGTTGAGCAATGATATCAAGAGAAAAATTGCGCTGTTCTGTAATGTCAAGCAGCAGGCAGTAATTGAAGCGATGGATGCGCCAACTATTTATGAAGTTCCTTTGGCAATGTTGAGAGAGAAACTGGATATTATCTGTATGAAGAAGCTCAACATTACTGAATATAAAGAACCTGAACTGGAAAAATGGAAAGGCTTCCTGGATAAACTGAAATATCCGAAGAGCAAGGTGACCATCGGTTTGATTGGTAAATACGTTGAGCTTCAGGATGCTTACAAATCAATCCTGGAAAGCTTTGTGCATGCAGGTGCTATCAACGAAGTAAAAGTTCAGGTAGTTAATGTGCACAGTGAATTTATTACTGAGGAAAATGTTGCCGAGAAACTGGATGGTCTGGATGGCTTGTTGGTTGCTCCGGGCTTCGGTTTGAGAGGCATTGAAGGAAAGATTTTTGCAGTTAGGTACGCACGTGAAAACGGATTGCCATTCTTCGGTATTTGTCTGGGTATGCAGATGGCTGTAATTGAATTTGCAAGAAATGTACTCGGACTTGAGAATGCGCATTCTACCGAAATGGATGCAAAAACTGACAACGCTGTGATCAACATGATGGAAGAACAAAAGAAGATCAAGATGATGGGCGGTACCATGCGTTTAGGTTCTTATCCTTGCGAAATAAAAGATGGTACGCTTGCTTACGAGATTTACGGTTCCAACCAAATTACTGAAAGGCACCGTCACCGTTATGAATTTAACAACCAGTACCTGGAACAGTTTGAAGTAAATGGTATGGTTGCGAGCGGTATGAATCCTGAAACAGGATTGGTTGAGATTGTTGAGATTCCAAGTCACCCGTTCTTTATTGGCGTTCAATACCACCCTGAGCTGAAGAGCACTGTGGAAAGTCCGGCACCTTTGTTTGTAAGCTTTGTAGCTGCAGTTAAGAAATATAATGATCAGAGAACTTCTGTAAAGAATCCAAAACTGCAGAGTGAGATTATTTAAGTAGCTAAGTTTTGATCGATGATAAAAGCAGGTTTGATAATTTTTTCAGGCCTGCTTTTTTTTGCGCAAGTGCGCGGGAGGGGAAACCACGGAGGCAGGGCGGCACTGAAGAAACACGACGGGTTTGCCACAAAGTTGCGAAGGCGGAAAGAAGCACAAAAGGTTTTTTGAACCACAAAGGCACCAAGCACACTCGGCCACACAAAGAAAAAAATTAAGAAAGCGCTAAAGCGCATAAAGGCGCAAAGCCTTCTCTGTGGCACTCTATATCTTCTCTTGTATTTTCTCTGTGTAACCCAAAAGTCAATAAGCGTATGATTTACAATGCACGTCAGTTCTGAGCTTTAGGCTTTGGGCTTTAAGCTTTATACTTAATTCAGTATTTTTGAGCACATCCTTATGGCGCACATACCACAATTTATTAGAGACCTGGCACTGATACTTGGCGCTGCAGGTGTAATAACCCTTCTGTTCAAAAGATTAAAGCAGCCTGTTGTTTTGGGTTATATACTTGCAGGGCTATTGGTTGGTCCTAACTTTCATCTGTTCCCTACTATCTCAGACGTTGATGATATCCGGATCTGGGCAGATATAGGTGTTATTTTTTTACTCTTTGCGCTTGGCCTGGAATTCAGTTTTAAAAAATTGATACAGGTTGGCGGTAGCGCCGGAATTACCGGTATTGTGGAAATATCCTGCATGTTTTTACTCGGTTATGTAACCGGCAAGTTCTTGAAATGGCCACCTTTTGACTGCATTTTCCTGGGTGGAATAATTTCTATTTCATCTACAACCATCATCTTTCGTGCGCTGGATGAATTAGGACTGAAGTCCAAAAAGTTTGCAACACTGGTGCTGGGTGTGTTGGTCATTGAAGATCTTGTCGCAATATTATTATTGGTGCTGCTTTCAACAGTTGCAGTAAGCCGCGAGTTTGAAGGCATGCAGATGTTGTTCTCCCTTTTCAAACTGCTGTTCTTTTTAAGTCTTTGGTTTATCACAGGCGTTTTTATCCTGCCCACATTTATGAAAAAAGCGTCACGGTGGTTATCCAGCGAAACATTGCTGATCGTTTCGTTGGCATTATGTTTAGGAATGGCGTTACTGGCTGATGGTGTTGGATTTTCTACAGCACTTGGAGCTTTTCTGATGGGATCTTTATTAGCGGAGACTACACAGGCAGAAAGAATAGAGCATCTTGTGGCTTCGGTAAAGGACTTATTCGGAGCCATCTTTTTTGTATCTGTAGGCATGCTGATCAACCCTGCTTTGTTGAAACAATATGCATTGCCTGTGTTGTTATTGATTGTACTGGTTGTGATAGGTAAAACGGTATTTGTGAGTTTGGGTGCATTGCTGGCTGGTCAGCCTTTAAAACAATCCGTACAAGCCGGAACTAGTATGTCGCAGATAGGAGAGTTCTCGTTTATTATCGCCACACTCGGTGTATCGTTAAAAGTAACGAGCGACTATCTCTATCCTATTGCAGTTGGTGTTTCAGTGATAACAACTTTCACAACGCCATTTATGATGAAGCTGGCAGAACCTTTGCATAAGTTCATTGAGAAGATTTTGCCGGCCAAATGGGTTACCAATCTGAACAGGTATAGCTCTAACACCCAAACATTGCAGAGTGAAAGCGACTGGCAGAAAGTGGTTCGTTCTTACCTGCAGTTAATGTTGTCAAATGCAGTTATAATAATCGCATGCATTCTGCTGGCCTCTTATTACGTTGAGCCCTTTTTTGAAGAAAAATTCGGTAACATCCTGGTTGCAAAAATTTCTGCGGTAGTACTCACTTTGGCGATAACATCTCCTTTCATTTGGGCGCTGACTGCGAGAAAAATGCGCGGACTTGCCTATAAGGAGTTATGGCTCGACAGCAAGTATAACCATGGGGCACTGCTGTTGCTTGAGTTGGCAAGAAACTTTGTCGCTATTTTCTGTTGGGGATTTTTACTGAACCGTTTTTTCTCTTTTTATATTTCTGTAATAGGAACACTTATCGCAATGCCTATAGTACTTTTTCTTTTCAGACAGAAATTGGAAAAGTTTTATGGCCGCATCCAAACCCGTTTCCTGGACAATTTAAACAGGAAGGAAGAAAAACAAAGCACGCCTACTTTCTGGGATGCTCACATGGTGGAATTTGAAGTAAGTCCATACGCAGCTTACGCAGGCAGGTCTTTACAAGAGCTTGCCTGGCGCGAGAAATACGCCATCAATATCGCCTACATTCTTAGGGCTGATAAAACCATTCCGACGCCTTCACGATACGACAAACTCTTTCCTTACGACAAAATTGGTGTGGTGGCTACGGATCAGCAATTGCAAGTAATAAAACCTGTTATCGAAAACGATGATTTCGTTTCCGTCAGTGCAACGGACGAAGAAAAGGAAAACATTGGCCTGATGAGTATTGTCATTGATGAGCACACCCGCCTAAAAGGTCTCTCTATCCGCGAATCAGCCATACGCGAAAAAACCAACGGCCTTATCGTTGGTGTTGAGCGCAATAACCAACGTGTCTTAAATCCTTCAAGTGACACCATTTTTGAATGGGGTGATGTGGTCTGGCTGGTAGGGGATAAGCGGAAGATCAGGGAGAATTACGTGAGGTGAGGAGTGAGCTTAAAGCCTAAAGCTCAAAGCTTAAAGCTTAAAGCTGTTGGAGGTTGTAAGTTATAAGTTGTACGTTTTACGTTTATCAAAGCGAAGGAGCATGCGGTGCCTTTTTTTCTTACGATCTTACGATCTTACTATCTTACGTGTCTTACGTGTCTTACGTGTCTTACGGTCTTACGCGTCTTCACCTTCCAGTTCTTTCAAAATCTTATTTACATCTTCCTCTGTAGTGGTAAGTTTTTGTTTGCAGATTTTGATGAGCTGCGCGGCACGTTTTACTTTTTCAGAAAGTTCATCTACGGTAATTTCACCCTGTTCAATTTCGGTTACAATGGCCTGCAACTCTTCAAATGCTTGTGTATAATTTAGCTCATCATTCATTTTCTGCTTTTTTATCGGTTGAATGTACAATGCTAGTAATATTTCCGTTAAAAACCGTGGTAGTAATTTTATCACCCGGCTTTGCATCCGTAGCCTCCTTTATGGCCCTGCCATTTAACAGGGTTATGCTGTAACCTCTTCGCAGCACGTTTACCGGACTCATATTCGTAACATTTTTGTCGATGCTGGTAAGAGTTGCGTCTGCCTGTTTAAAAAGAATGCAAGTCTGTTGGTTTAATTTGTCTTTGTAACGATCAATGCCTGTTCTGCTTAGATTCAATTGGAAGTTGCTCTCTTTGTGAATGGCAACAGAAAGTTCCTTGATAGCTCTTTTTTCCGAAACAGTAACAATGATTGCACTTTTGAAAATATCCTGTCGCGCAGTCTTCAAAAAGCTCCTTTCTTCTTTAAATCTGAATGATGTATGATAAAGCAAAGAGCGGGAGAGCCCTTTCATTTCGTGCTGATTGGCTGATAAAAGCTTTTGCGTTAGCGAACGGAAAAGTTTGATCTCCGTTTGAAATTGCGTTTTATCATCAGCGATCATTCGCCTTGATCGTTCTACAACCTTGCGGGCAGCTTCCCGTACTGGCGTGGAGAAATTATGAAAGTGCTGAATAAGATATTCCGCCAGCTTTGTAGGCGTAATTGCATTGGCAAAAGAGATCATCTCGCTAACGGTTTCATTGGTTGAGTGACCAATACCGGTGATAACGGGAATGGGAAAAGTGGCTATTGCTTTCGCCAGTTTAAAATTGTTGTAACAGGACAGGCCAACATCGCCACCGCCGCCCCTTATGATCGCAACTACATCGAAATGACTAATCGCCTTTTTTATCTTTCTAAGCTGTGCAGTTATATCAGTTACTGCTTTATCACCTTGCAGAATTGCAGGAAACAACATGTAAAAGAATCTATATTCCCAGGGATTGTTATCAATCACATTCAGGAAATCAGCATAACCCTTACTTGTCTCAACTGAAATAATGGCAATCCTTTGCGGCAAAAGTGGAAATTGTAATTGCTTGTTTCTATCGTAAAGCCCTTCTTCTCTAAGCTTGTCAATTGTTTCCTGTTTTTCTTTTTCAAGGTCACCTAAAGTATAGCTGGGGTCGATATCCTGGATCCAGAGGGAGAGGCCGTACACCGGATCGAATGTTATCTTGGCAAGAAACAAGATCTTAATACCGTCTTTCAATGGCTCTTTTAAAACGCGTTGAAAATTGCCATCAATCCGGCGGTAATCTTCTTTCCACAAATACGATCTTAACTGGGCGATCACCTTCCCGTTATTCTTTTCAACAAGTTCAGGATAACAATGGCCGGAATGCCTGTAAAAGTTCAGCTTGTTCATTTCAGCCTTCACCCAAAATGACGTAGAGTAGCGTTCATTAAGTGTTTTTTCAACACTCTTCGCCACCTCCAGCAACGAAAACACTTTCTTGTCATTCACCTGCTCCGGCATCCGTTCATTTTATCCGGCCAAATTACAAAAAGCAATCAACAGTCTCTAACACTTCTCGTATAATGCTTGTTACCTATCGGTACAATAAATAATAATTTTTATTCTTTGCCCAGCTCCTCACGCCTCAAACCTTATGCCTCACACCTCAAACCTTCACACCTCTTCGCTCTAATCAACGTATCACGTATAACTTATAACGAATAACCCGCTAATACTCCATCTTCCTCAAACTCGGCGCTTTTATCCATGTAGTAACCACAACGAGCAACGTCATACATCCACCAAAAACTACTGAAGGAACAACGCCAAGCAATCTTGCAGCCAGGCCACTTTCAAACTGCCCAAGTTCGTTACTTGAGTTTACGAACATACTGTTTACGCTCATAACGCGTCCGCGCATGTTGTCTGGCGTCTTCAACTGTGTGATAGTACCACGTACCACAACGCTGATGCCGTCAACCATTCCGCCGATCATTAAGGCAAAGAAGGAAAGAACATAAATTTTAGAGAGACCGAAAATAATAATACAGGTTCCATAAGTAGCAACGGCAAACAACAAGGTGCGTCCCTGGTGTCTTCGCAATGGAAAGAGCGTGAGTAAAACAACTATGCAAATAGCGCCGATATCCGATGCGGCATTCAGCCAGCCAAAGCCGACGGGGCTTACTTTTAAAATATCCCTGGCATAAACCGGCACCATGGCTACTGCGCCTCCAAACAATACAGCAAACATATCCAGCGATATGGCACTTAAAAGTTCTTTTGTTTTAAAAACGAATTTAAGTCCTTCCTTAACGCTTTCCCATGTGCGCTGTTCACCTTTTTCATTCGAAGCTGGTTTGTGTTTTAGTTTAAACAGAAAGAAAAATGAAATAAGGATAAAACAACAGATGGCCGTCAACGCGCCCGATATACCGGTGTAGGCGATTAACAATCCGCCTACAGCATGTCCGGTTACGGAAGCTGATAACCATGCACCCTGGTTCCACGTGGTTGCGTTTTGCAAGATGTTTTTAGGAACAATAAAAGCTAAGATCACATTAAACACCGGCCCGGTAAATGCACGAAACACCCCGGTGAAAAAGACAACCACATAAATGCAGATAGCGATCCAGTGTGCTGACAAGTGTCTTCCAGTAAAGGGAGTCGATAAAAATAAAAGAGTAGCAGCACAAAGAAAGTACAGCAATACACCGCGTAGCAGCATAAATCTTTTCTCGCTTATATCAATCACATGGCCGGCATATAATGCGAGGGAAACGGCGGGAATAACTTCAGACAAACCAACCAGGCCAATGGCAAAAGGTTTATTGGTTAACAGATAAATCCACCAGCCTACAAGTGTGCCCATCATTCGAAGCCCCATTATAAAGGCGAAACGGCCAATCAAAAGATTTTTAAATTCTGGAATTCTTACTGAAACAAAAGGATCGTTTTTTACAACTGCGACATCATTATCTGTGCTCATGTTCAACTATTTTCCTGGCCGTTTTGCAGGGGATATTTTGTATGCGGCCGATTGTTGGCAAATGTATAAATAAAATTGGCTGCCACTTGTTAGCTATCGGTGGGAGGGGAGAGGTAAGAGGTGTGAGGTATCAGGTATCAGGTGTCAGGTGTCAGCTATTAGCTGTCAGCTTTTAGCAATCAGCAGGGGAGAAAAGTTACTCTGCACATGGAGGGGCTAATGTTAAAGAAAGCTGTTACACAGACGTACTTCGTACTTCAAACTTCGTACTTGAAACAACATCGTACACCGTACATCTAACATCTAACACCGTACATCGTACATGGTACATGGTACATCGTACATTAAAATCATGGTAACGAAATATAATGTCTTCCCTCATCATAATCCTTTTCCAGTGCGTCTAGTATAACCTGTACATGTTGGTCGTTGCCGAGGAAATCGGCATTTGCGGCGTCGACAAATAAGGTTTTTATGTTATGTTGTTTGATGTAGTGCGTGTATGTTTCCTGGATATTAAAGAGATATTCGTCGGGGATGTTTTGCTCATACGAGCGGTTTCTTTTCCTGATATTTCTTTGTAACCCAGCCACCGGGACATGCAGGTAAATCAATATATCCGGAAAGACAAGCTGCTGGTGAATGATATCAAACAGGCGCTGATAGAGCCTGAATTCATCATCCGGTAAATTGACTCTAGCAAAGAGAAGGCATTTTGTAAAAAGATAATCGGAAACAGTGATGCTTTTGAAAAGATCAGTTGTGTGAATCATTTCTTTAAGCTGCTTAAAACGCTCCGCCATAAAAAACAGCTCGAGCGGAAAAGCAAACTGCTTGGGATTTTCATAAAATTTTGGAAGGAACGGATTATCGGCAAACTCTTCCAAAACCAGTCTGGCATTCAGTTTCCTGGCAAGTAAATGTGCCAGGGTTGTTTTGCCCGCGCCAATGTTTCCTTCTATTGTTATAAACTGGTACTTCATTGTGTTCAAACCAAAATTAAAAACCGCCGCCAAAAAGGTTATCAAATTTTATACACATTCAGGGGGTCCTTACATTCCTGCAATAATTCACTTATTGTTTTGTTTAGCACAGGATGTACAAGGTCGGGAGCAATTTCGTTCAAGGGTGTTAATGCAAATTTTCTTTCCGGCAAAAAAGGGTGCGGAACGGTTAACAGGGGTGTATTAATGATAAGGTCATCGATCAAAAGAATGTCTATATCGATAATGCGCGGTCCCATTTTTATGGTTCGTATTCTGCCCATTTGTTCTTCAATGGCAAGAATTTGCTTCATTAAGGCTTCCGGTTCAAGAGCGGTATCAATACAGATCACCTGGTTGTAGAAGGATTCCTGGTCTTCCAGTCCCCAGGCAGCAGTTTCATAAACGCCGGATAAATGCACTATTTCACCGCAAAACTGCTCTATTAAATTTTGTGCCCTTGACAAATAATCCATTCTATTGCCTATATTGCCGCCTGTCAGCAGGTATGCTCTATTCATAAATTGTAGGAATAACAGGCATCAAATATCTTTATTTTTAACAAGAGGAACTATATGAGAAGCTTTTTTAAAATATTCTTCGCGTGTTTGCTTGCACTGGTCATCTTTTCCCTTGTTGCTTTTTTTGTAGGGGCCGGCATAATTGGACGCGCGTTACAACCCGATAAACCTGAGGTAGGAAGCAAAGCTGTTCTTGTTATTGATCTGGGATCTCCCATAATGGAACAAACCAAAGAAAGCCCGATTGCTGAACTTGCAGGGAAAGAAGATGCCAACGCTTTGGGGCTGTATGACCTGGTACGAATGATCAGTTATGCTAAAAAAGATTCTGCCATTAAAGGTATTGTTCTTAAAGCCGGTTATAATGTAAATGGATTCGCTACAAATGAAGAACTGCGTGAAGCCATCGTTGATTTTAAAAAGAGCAAAAAATTTGTAATTGCTTATGGCGAGTACATGACCCAAAAATCTTACTACGTTTCAACTGCTGCTGATAAAATTTATTGCCACCCCCAGGGACATATTGAATGGGATGGTTTTACCAGTAATCTTTTTTTTATAAAAGGCCTGCTCGATAAATTGGAAATTCAGCCTGAAATATTTTATGCCGGCAAGTTTAAGAGTGCCACTGAACCGTTGCGTGCGACAGAAATGACCGAGCCGAACAGGTTACAGACAACCGTGTGGCTGAATGATCTATACAGCCATTTGTTACTGACAACATCTGAGGCAAGAAACATTGATACTGCAACATTGCATGCACTTGCCAATAATGGCACCATTCAATCGCCTGCTGATGCACTAAACAATAAATTGATAGATGGTTTGCGCTACGATGATGAGTGGAAAGCAGAGGTGGCAAAAAATCTTGGCGAAAAGGCCGACGCAAAGATCAATTTCATCTCTGCGTCAAAATACAACAAGGCAGCTGACTACAAAAAAGACGGAAAAAACAAAATTGCACTTATATATGCGCAAGGCGAAATTGTGAGTGGTAAAGGAGAAAGCGGACAAATTGCGAGCGATGAATTTAAGAACCTGATCCGCAAGGCCCGCACCGACGATGGAATAAAAGCCATTGTATTCCGTGTGAACTCTCCCGGGGGCAGTGCATTGGCGAGCGACATTATATGGCGTGAGATTTCCATGGCGCGTAAAGTAAAACCAGTAGTTGTAAGCATGGGGGACCTGGCGGCTAGCGGCGGTTATTATATTTCGTGCAATGCAGATTCTGTGTTTGCCGATTATACTACCATTACCGGTTCTATTGGCGTATTTACTATTGTGGCCAATATGCAATCGTTTTTCAAGAATAAGCTGGGTATTACCTTCGACAGGGTGAAAACAGCTCCTTATGCAGATATGGGATCATCTGACCGGCCGCTATCTGATGCTGAGAAGAAATT
Source organism: Chitinophagaceae bacterium DXS (assembly GCA_030345135.1). Classification (GTDB taxonomy): domain Bacteria; phylum Bacteroidota; class Bacteroidia; order Chitinophagales; family Chitinophagaceae; genus Danxiaibacter; species Danxiaibacter flavus. The sequence continues at coordinate 2,512,389 of CP128386.1, read as the reverse complement.
TATGCAGGCATCTGTGGATTCCATTTATTACACTTTTAAAAGCCGCGTGGCCGACGGTCGAAAAAAAGATATCGTCTTTGTTGATAGCATTGCGCAGGGAAGAGTTTGGACAGGCACCAGGGCAACCGGAATAGGATTGGTTGACAGAATAGGCACCTTGCAGCAAGCGGTTGATTGTGCTGCACGCATGGCCAAAGTAACAGACTACAGAACCCGGGAATATCCCGAACAAAAAAATCTATGGGAGCAATTGTTTGGAAGCTCTTCTTCCAGTGATGTAAAAGAAAAAGTAGTTAAAGAAGAGATCGGCGAAACCCAATATAACCTCCTCAAAAAATTAAAAAAAGTACAGACACTGTTTGATATTCCACAGACAAGAATGCCGTTTGACGCGGAAATCCATTAAAAATCGCTATGTATGATTTGTGGATGTCTGATTTGCTTAGGTGTAACAGGCTGCTAGTTGGGCTAGACCTCTCTTAAGGATCGCTCATGTCTGATGTAATAATCTCTGATTCGTTCAGGTGTAACAGGCTGTGGGATTTGATTTAAATGATTCAGGTTTTAGAATTTTGTATTGCCCGTAGGGCATTAAGCCCAATAGAAATATGCTGATCAAAATTCTTTCTTGTCCGTAGGACATTAACTGTTGCTTAAAGTTTTAGCTTTTACAGAAAAATGAAATGCTCAAATTGATAGAGCTCATAGCTAATAGCTGACAGCTCACAGCTACTTGCCCGTAGGGCATTAAGCTCAATAGAAATATGCTGATCAAAATTCTTTCTTGTCCGTAGGACATTAACTGTTGCATAAAGTTTTAGCTTTTACATAAAAATGAAATGCTCAAAATTGATAGAGCTCATAGCTAACAGCTCACAGCTAATTGCCCGTAGGGCATTAAGCTCAATAGAAATATGCTGATCACAGTTTATTCTTGTCCGTAGGACATTAACCTACTGATTAAGATTTTAGCTTCTACATAAAAATGAAATGCTGAAAATTGGTATAGCTCATAGCTGATAGCTGACAGCTATTTAAACAGTCTCCCGTCAAACGAAAAAACGCTTGTTTCTTTCAACTTCACTTTTGCAAAATCTTTGTGCAATGGATTGATGACGTAATTGTGCTCGAAAGGAATAATAGCTGAAGGAACTTTTAAAAGAAGGTTAGAAGAATGTGCAATGAATTCTGAGCCAATAAATCTTGTGTAATCAATATCTTTTTCCCAATTGGCTTTTAATTTTTTAGGAGTGATTTCCATGATGGAAGTATCTGGCACTTCAATAATCATCAGGCGATTATCTTTTATCTCGTCATAGCTCACGCTATGAATAAGTAATTCCAGCAAGGAAAGAGAAGTTGTAAAACTGGTATAAATGGCAGGGTAGCCTACATTGTTCCATCGTCCTCCATATAACTTTGCACCGTTACCACTTAAATCATTACTGTATTTTGTTCTGGCAAACCTGTATAATGTAATGCTCATATGTAAACGCCGTGTTGAATTCTGCCAAGGTCGTCGATAATATCCTGTATGCCCTGGGTTGAGTATAAAGATTCAAAATTAACGGTTTGTCCCAAAATGTTTTTTTCTCTTTTCAGCCAGCGATAAAATGCCTCTGCATCTGTAAATGTTTCCAGCCCCATGTGAATAAGCTGCTCCAGTTGCAGGATCCTGTCTACATAAATTCCTTCAAAACTCTTGTTATCTTTAGAATACCGTTGCAGTGTTTTTTCTGAAAGATGGAGGATGTTTGCCCATTCTTTTTGTGTAAAGGGCACAAGCCCGGCAATTTTCTCAAATTTTTTATATGGAAAATCTGCTACAGTAGGTATTCGTTTATTTGTAGGTGCATAGAAAACTGAAGGCTCCTCTGCTCTCAATGATTTTGTTCCGTGACTGAGCTTTTTCGGCTTTGCTTTTTTTGTCATACACGTCAATTGTCCTGCAAATATACGACAATTGTCCTTAAAATTCAAAAGTCAAAATTCAAAAGTTAAAAGGGCTTCTCAAAGCGTCAACAGGCATTCTGCAGGCGAAATGCTTAAGAAGGAATTTTTTAATTTTTACTTTTGAATTTTGCCTTTTGAATTTAGCTTTTGAATTTCCACATTTGTCAGATAGTTTTGTTTTTTTAAATTAAAGTAATGGACAAAGAGTACAGTCAGGTACAGGCAATGCTTTCAATAACAAGAGCGGGTTTAAAAGCAATTTTCAGAAGTCCTTCAGCAGTTATCTTCAGTATTGGTTTTCCTCTTATTTTCATATTGGTTTTTGGGTTTATCGGCGGCTCAAGTGGTATATCGCTCAATGTTGCTATTGACAAAAAATCAGATACGTTAAACCCTGTTTATACAATCGTTAAGCAAATTCCAAGCATTAAGATCAAGGAGAAGACAGATCTGGAATTGAAAGAAGATCTTGAGAAAGGTAGAATAACTGCCGTAATTAATATCCAGAAAAACGACGCGCAAAACCCTGCCTATGTGGTTAAACTTACTTCTTCAGAAGCAGTGAAACCTCAAAATCTGCAGGTGTTGCAGTCTATTTTAAATTCGGTTATAGGCAAAATTAATCAGCAACATTATCCTGATGCACCTTCCATTGCCGAAGTACAGCCTGATGTACAAAAAATTCCGGGCAGGGTTTACAGGCAGATCGATTTTATTTTGCCCGGTCAACTGGGGTTTTCCTTGTTAAGTGCGGGCGTTTTCGGTGTTTCATTTCTATTCTTTAGTCTTCGTCAGCAACTCGTGTTGAAGCGGTTCTTTGCTACACCCATTACCAAAACTTATATTGTTTTAGGGGAAGCGCTTGCGCGTGTTATATTTCAAATGATCACTGCAGTAATAATTGTAGGTATAGGTACTGTTGCTTTTCATTTCACGCTTGTACATGGGTTTACCACTTTCCTTGAAATATTGGTATTAAGTTTTATTGCATTGATCGTATTTATGGGGTATGGTTTTATTGTAAGTAGCGTTGCAAAAAATGAGAGCACCATTCCGCCTTTTGCCAACCTGTTTACCTTACCGCAATTTTTGCTTGCAGGTACTTTTTTTCCGGTAGATGTGTTTCCCAAATGGATGCAGTTCTTTTGTAATCTACTGCCGCTGACACATTTCAACAATGCAATGCGTGACATAGCGTTTGAAGGAGCCAGTTTAATTAGTGTTTGGAAAGAGATAGGAATAATGGTTATTTGGGGCGTTTTAATCTATGCGGTGGCGATAAAAGTATTTAAGTGGGAGTAGGGGGAAGTGAATGGTGAATAGTGAATGGTGAAAAGAGGATCAGTACTATTTTCTTTGGAATGCAAAAAAACAGGTAGTACTGAATTAGGAGCTTCGAAATGGTATTTTAAAAACAATTATCAAGAAAAAGATGACATGCGTTTAATTAAGTTAGCGGTTATAAGTTTTGTAGTGTTTTTTATTTTGCTGACGGCAATGGGAAGTCTGTTTCCTTCCAATGTGCTTGTGTCAAGAGCTGTTGATATTTCTGCAAGTCCGGATAGTATCCGGGCGTATATCGACGACTATCAAAAATGGAACGAATGGATGGAAGGTGCAAAAGAAAGTGAATACAAAGTCACCTCTTCTGACAGTGTGAAAGCTTTTTACGGCAATGTGATCATCACACTAATAAAGAAAGAACCCAATAAATGGCAGCATCGTTGGAAAGCTGGTAAATCTATTCAGCTATCATCCATACAAATAATTTCTTCAGGCTCGGTTAGCACTGTTCAATGGCAGTTTGAAGAGCACGTCAAATGGTATCCCTGGGAGAAAATCGGCAGCATGATGAACGATAAGATCCTCGGCGGCAATATGGAAAAGAGCCTGGCTAACTTAAAGAAGATAGTGGAAGGGAATTGACAGTTGACAGTTGAAAATTGAAAATGTGCGAGTGTGTAAATATGCAAATGTGAAAATGAAGGCCTTACAAAGAAATTGCCTCCATTTTCAATTATCAATTTTCAATTAATATAGCAATAATTACCTCCTTCACCCTTTCGTACTCTTCCTCTGTAATACAATACGGTGGCATTATGTAAACGGTATTGCCAAGCGGTCTTAGATAAATGCCGTGTGCTAAAGCTTTTTTGGTAAAGACGGTGCTAACGTTATTTAGGTATTCATCTTTTCCTTCTGCAATTTCAAAGGCGAGAATTGTGCCTTGCGTACGGATGTTTTTAAGACGAACCGGAAATTCTGCTGTCAGCAAGGTTTCTGCAAACAATTTGTTTTGTTCAGTCAACCAGTCAATCTGCTTTAAGCATTCTTCTTTCAAAAGCAGGTCAAGACTTGCAAGTGCTGCTGTACACGCCAGCGGATTTGCTGTAAATGAATGCCCGTGAAAGAAAGTCTTTAATTTATCGTCATTAACATAGGCGTTGTAAATCTTTTCTGTACAAGCCGTAACACCAAGCGCCATTGTTCCACCGGTCAGGCCTTTACTCAGGCAAATGATGTCAGGTTTGTTTTGCATGTATTCGCTACAGAAAAGTTTACCTGTGCGTCCAAATCCTGTCATTACTTCATCTGCAATGCAGATAATATCGTGTTGCTGAACGATGCTTAACAGTTCGTCAAGCATTGTTGCTTCATACATCTGAATACCGCCGGCGCCCTGGACCAACGGTTCGTAAATAAATGCAGCAATTTCATCCGAATGGGATGCTATAAGTTCTTTTGTCGCTTCGATGTTGTCTGCTGCAGGTGCATCAATAAAGATAACTTCGAATAATAAGTCGTGAAAAGCCATCGTGAAAACACTGCGTTCACTCACACTCATCGCTCCGAATGTATCACCATGATAGGCGTTTTTAAGAGCCAGTAACTTGTTCTTCTTTTTTACATCAACATCATTTTTGCGCTGGTTCCACCAATACTGCACGGCCATTTTTAGCGCCACCTCCGTAGAAGTTGAGCCGTTGTCACTATAGAATATTTTCGCAAAATTTCCAGGTAATATATCAATTAGTCGTTCTGCCAGATCAATCGCCGGCTGATGGGTAAAGCCTGCAAAGATCACCTGCTCAAGCTGCATCGCTTGCTGATACAGTTTTCCTGCTATATAAGGATGTGCATGCCCGTGAAGATTAACCCACCAACTGCTTATTGCGTCTATGTAAGTATTATTGTCTGCATCTATCAGTAATGTTCCTTCGCCCCTTATAATGGCAATTGGGTCAGCCATATTTTTTTGTTGTGTAAAAGGATGCCAGATGTATTTGCGGTCTTTCTCTATCATTGTCATGCCGCAAAGGAAAGGAAATCTTTTGAACCACGGAGGCTCGGCGATATGACGATACACGGCGTTTACTTAACAGTTGTATCATTATTATGTATCACCGACGATCGTTTGTGTGTCGATGAACTATCCTGATTTTTTTAAAAAAAATATCGTTGTGTTACTTAATGTCGTCTGTGTCTCCGTGGTTCAAAATTCCGTGGTTCAAAAAACTCAGGTTTCGTTTAATTCCCCCGAACTTGGTTCGTTTAATCGGAGATTCTTTGAAGATAGTTCTAAATGATTCTTCTGTCATTTCTTCCCATTCTTTCGAAGATAAATTCAACACTTCAGGAATAGGTGAAAAAGCACTTTCATTGTGCGGTTTGCTAAAACGGTTCCACGGACAAACATCCTGGCAAACATCACATCCGAACATCCAGTTCTGGAATTTGCCTTTCATGTCACCAGGCAATAACATGTCTTTCAGTTCAATCGTAAAATACGAGATACAGCTGCTACCATTGATCGTCTTGTCTTCCATAATTGCATCGGTGGGGCAAGCCTCGATGCATTTCCGGCAACTTCCGCAATAGTCTTTCGCAAAGGCATCATCGTAATCCAGTTCTATATCAACAATCAGCGTAGCAATAAAGAAAAAGGATCCTTGTTGTTTGGTAATAAGGTTTCCGTTTTTTCCAATCCAGCCAAGACCGCTTCGATTAGCCCAGCTTCGTTCAAGAACAGGTGCTGAATCAACAAATCCACGGCCATTTATTTCACCCAACTCGTCCTGCACAACTGCAAGAAATTCTCTTAGCTTAGCGCGAATCACTTCATGATAATCTTTGCCATAGGCATATTTGGAAATCTTTGGAGAACCTTCTTGCTGAAAATCTTTCGGGTAATAATTTTTAAGTAAAGTGATCACAGATTTTGCTCCGGGAACAAGTAATGAAGGGTTCGTTCTCAGGTCAAAATGGTTTTCCATATACTGCATTTTCCCATTCATGCCCTTTGATAACCAGGCTTCCAAACGGCGCGCGTCCTCATCAAGAAATACCGCTTTGGCTATTCCACAATAATCAAAGCCGAGCTGATTCGCAGTTTTTTTTATAAATGCGGTATGATCAGTTTTATTCAAATTTTTTTGACGATTTTGTGTAGATATTGTTAAATCCGTTAACATTGCAAAAAAATACCCTTTTTTGACTATTTATGAAAACAACCAGAATTTGCGCCCTGCTTCCCTTGGCCCTTTGTCTATCCTTGATATCCTATGCTCAGAAAGACAAAGCTAAATATAAGTTTGGCGATATTAAACCAGAAGATTTTGCCCCAACCGTTTACAGTGTTGACAGTAGTGCAAATGCAGTAATTCTTGCCGATGTAGGCGAGACAGTTTTTGAAGGGAATAGTAAAGGAAACTTTTCCCTGATATTTACGCGGCTAAGACGAACGCGTTTATTAAACAAGAACAGCTTCGATAATGAAGCCACTGTTGAAATACCCTTGTATGTTGATGGTTCAATCGAAGAAAAATTAGAGGATATTGATGCGGTAACCTATAACCTCGAAGATGGAAAGATTGTAGCCACAAAACTGGATAAGGCGTCTCTGTTTAAAGATAAAGCCTCCAAAAACTGGACATCGAGAAAATTTACCTTCCCGAATATTAAAGAGGGTTCTATAATTGAATATAGATATAAAATTAATTCGCCATATTATTCTAACCTGCGTTCATGGAACTTCCAGGGAAGCACGCCAAGGCTGTGGAGTGAATATTCGGTAACCATACCTAGCGATATCTTTGACTATGTAGTTACCCGGCAGGGTTACTTACCTTATGCTGTTGATACAGTATCGTCTTCAAGAGATTCCTATCATATTATGGTTCCGGGTGAAGGAGCAATGGATAGAAGTGAGTCATTCACTCTTTTCTCAAATACGGTAAGAGCAAAATGGGCCATTAAAGATGTGCCTCCAATTAAAGGAGAGAGCTTCATTACCACAATTGACAATTATCTTTCAAAAATTGATTTTCAGTTGCGCCGTATCAAATACTCTGCGACAAATGTTAAGGAGATTATGGGAACATGGTACCAGTTTGCTGAAAGACTTGTAAAGGATGAAAGCTTTGGAGAACCTCTTGGCCGCGGTAACGGCTGGCTTAGCAGCGATTTAAAAGCAGCTGTCGCTGGTGCATCTACGGACAAAGAGAAAGCCGAAAAAATCTACGCATATATCAGAGATAACTTTACCTGCAAAACACACGAAGGATTTTATATAACCAACACACTAAAGAAAGCTTACCAGGATAAAAGTGGTAACGTAGGTGATATTAACTTACTGTTAGTTGCCGCTTATCGCAACCAGGGATTTGAAGCTACACCTGCTCTTTTGAGTACGCGTGACAATGGTTATGCGAGTGAGTCTTACCCACTGTTGCATAAATTTAATTATGTAGTATGCAGGGTAAAAGTGGATGATCAATACTACATGCTGGATGCGACTAACAATAAACTTGGTTTCGGTAAGCTTCCGCTTAATCTTTACAACAAAAGCGCACGCATAATAGATTCTATTATGCCTGCATTGGTGCCTTTGGAGAGTGATTCACTCCTTGAGAAAAAGACTACAATGGTCTTCATTAACGAAGGGAAAAGCAAAAAGTTAGAAGGTAGTTTCACCAGCCATCTGGGATATTTTGAATCATTGCATTTGCGTGAAAATGGTGGTATAGGTAAGGGAGATGATTTCCTGAAAGAATTGAAGAAGAGAATGACGATTGATGTGGAATTGTCTGATGCGGCCGCAGATTCAATCAAGCAGCTTAACCTCCCGGTTGATGTACGCTACAACATGAAATTTGATTTTAAAGGTGATGATATTGTGTATTTTAATCCTATGCTTACAGAAGCAACCTTGAAAAATCCGTTTGAAAGTGCGGAAAGAAAATATCCTGTTGAAATGCCTTACCGCGCAGATGAAACTTATATTTTCAATATGCCCATCCCTGAAGGTTACAAAGTGGATGAACTGCCAAAGTCCGCTCGCGTTAAGCTAAACGACACAGATGGAATGTTTGAGTACATCATTATGCAATCCAACAATTCGATTCAATTGAGAAGCCGCATTCAGCTTAATAAAGCTGTTTTTGGTGCTGAAGATTATAGCACACTGCGCGACTTCTTCAATTTCGTTGTAAGTAAGCAAGGGGAGCAAATTGTATTCAAAAAAATATAAGAAAATGACTAAATATATATTGAGCTGCCTTGTTTTTGCAATGGCTTTTACCGCAGCTTTTTGTGGTGATACAAAATATCCGGTATCAACCATAGCAGACTCGTTAAAAAAGGGAGCGAACGCTGTTAAGCGATACGAGGAGATGGTTGTTGAGATAAAATCGCCATCTAGCGCAAAAATTTCAACTAGATATGCATATACTATTCTCAATGAGGAAGCCGTTGAATATTGCGAATTCGATGATTACTATGATAAGTTACAGGATCTCGGTTCCATAAGTGGAACGCTATATGATGCAACCGGTAAAGAGCTTAAAAGTGTCAAGAAAAAAGATCTGCAAGATTTAAGTTTGTATGGTTCAGGATTAATGGATGATACTCGTGCGAAAAAACATGATTTTTACTACAGGACTTACCCATTTACAGTTGAATATGAAGATGAGAAAAATTTAAATGGCATCTTTAATTTACCATCGTGGAATCCTCAACCTGCAGATGATGGTATTGCTGTTGAGTATAGCAAGCTGGTTGTTATTGCTCCTAAAGACTATGTTGTTCGCTTTAAAAACATTAACTATAATGGAACACCGGTTGTAACGGAATCCGGAAGTAAAAGAGTCTATACGTGGGAAGTAAAAAATGTTAAAGCTATACAAAAAGAAGTGTATTCGCCTGCGCTTCGGAATATTGTCACTACTGTATTACTTGCTCCATCAGAATTTGAAATTGAAGGATACAAGGGCAAAATGACTTCCTGGCTAGAATTTGGACAATTTATAAACACATTAAATGCGGGTAGAGATGTTTTGCCTGAAAACATTAAGCAACTAGTGCATTCCTTAACAGATAATATAAGCAGTGATCGGGAAAAGGTCGCTGTATTATATGATTATCTTCAAAAGAATAGCCGCTACATAAGCATACAGTTAGGGATTGGAAGTTGGCAGCCATTTGATGCACAATTTGTAAGCGCGAAGAAGTATGGAGATTGTAAAGCCTTGTCAAATTATATGGTTGCGTTATTAAAGGAAGGAGGCATCAAAGCAAACTATGTGTTAATTCGGGCGTTATCGAATGTCAGAAACATGGACGTTGATTTCCCTTCCAATCAATTCAACCACGCAACTGTATGCGTTCCCATGGGTAATGACAGTATCTGGCTAGAATGTACCAATCAGACAGTTGCGGAAGGATACCTTGGGTATCATACTGATAATAGAAATGCATTGTTGATCGATGCAGCCGGAGGGCACGTTGTGTTCACAAAAAAATATTCTGCGGAAGATAATTTCCAAACGCGAACAATAGATGCAATTATCGATAAAGAAGGCAATCTCACTGCAACAATCGCCGGAACCTATGCCTGTCAGTCTCAGGATGCATTGAGTAATTTGATTAATAACCATTCTAAGAAAGAGCAATTAGAACAGCTGAAAACTAAGTTTAATTTGGCTAGTTATGATGTTTCTTCTTTTGAGTATACAGAGGTTAAGCAGGAAAAGCCATTGATAAAAGAAAAGCTGACATTGCAGTCCTCGGGATATGCAACGGTTTCTGGAAAAAGGTTGTTTGTAACGCCAAATATATTAGCTCGTTATGTTAATAGCTGGAAGAAGGATACAGCAAGAAAGTATGACATAGTGGTTAAGTATCCTTTTAAAGATGTTGATTCTATCGTATTATTTATACCAGAAGGGTATGTTATTGAAAGTGCTCCAAAAGACAAAAGTCTATCAACACAATTTGGAACATATGAGGCTAGATACATCTTTGAAGGTAACAAGCTTATATACATAAGAAAATTTCATTGCAAAGACGGCACGTTCCCAGCCGGCGATTACAATGTATTGGCCGATTTTTACAATGATATTTCCAAAGCCGACAGAAGCAGAATTGTTTTTGTTAAGAAGGAATAGCTATTTAAGCAAACCAAAAACAAAAACGTGATGTTCTTTAATGAACATCACGTTTTTTGTCCGGGTAAATGCATGATGTAATAATATTATGCCACGGCTTCTACTTTTGATGGCAGGAATAAAAACCAGCCAAGCGCCATTAGGAGCGGAGAGTATTCGTCAAACTGTTTCCTGGTTTTTCTTTTCAGTCCCAGCGCATCTTTCAAAGAAGCGAAGTTGCAGTTCACCATAAACTGCTGCGAAGCATGTTTGAAAACAACCAGTTCATCAACCAGGCTGTTAATGCTATAAAACAAGCGCTGATCTTCCAATTCAATTACACCTTCGTTAGCGTGATTTTTTTCCGGAGCAAGTTGCGCAATGTTTATTCCATATTCATTTTTAAGTACGATGCGGTTTTTCAGGAAACCGGCTTTTTCGATTCGGAAAGCACGTTTACTTATCTCGCAATCAAGTCTCGCAGATTGCGTATCAGGATCATAAGCAAGTGCCAAAACCTTTTCTCCATTTTGCGAGAGCTCAAAGATGTTATAACCAAAACGATTCTCCCTTAAATTCCACTGTAAGGCTTTGTTCATAACACACGGTATTTTTCAGCCGGCAAAGTACAATGGATTTGTGATTTTTACTATGTGTTAACAATAAGTTCATATTGGAAGACCGTGAGACCGTAAGACCGTAAGACCGTAAGACCGTAAGACCGTAAGACCGTAAGACCGTAAGACCGTAAGACCGTAAGACCGTAAGACCAAAAAAAGACGTGTAAGATAGTAAGAAAGTAAGATAGTAAGATAAGAAAGCGCTGAAAATCAAAATGTTGTTTCACCTGAAACCGCCCTCTTACACATCTTACAATCTTACTGTCTTACGGTCTTCAAAAAAAAGAGGTTGCAATTGCAACCTCCTTAATATTTATAATCGCTGATCAACTTTCATCGTAGCTAAAAGTTGATAGCCAACAGCTCACAGCTATATATCAATTGCCTCTCCGTAAGCGGCTGCAGTAGCTTCTTTTACTGCTTCACTCATTGTCGGGTGAGGGTGAACTGCGTTCAGAATTTCATGAGCCGTAGTTTCAAGTTTACGGGCTACAGAAACTTCTGCGATCAGGTCGGTTACGCTCGCACCGATCATGTGAGCACCCAGGAATTCACCGTATTTAGCATCGAAAATCACTTTTACAAAGCCATCCGTGTTACCGGCTGCACTTGCTTTACCGCTCGCGATAAAGGGGAATTTTCCCACTTTAACCTCGTAACCAGCTTCTTTTGCTGCTTTTTCAGTATAACCAATGCTCGCAATTTCCGGTGTGCAATAGGTACAGCCCGGAATGTTGTTGTAATCCATTGGTTCTGGCTGGTGGTTATATTTCTTTTCAAGGTAACCAATATATTCAGCGGCGTTGATACCTTCTTTGGTAGCAACGTGTGCCAATGCTTGTCCGGGAGCACAGTCGCCAATTGCGAAAATGCCGGGAACGTTTGTTTGCTGATATTTGTCAACACTTACTTTACCTTTTTCAGTCTTAACACCTAATTCTTCCAGACCGATATTTTCAACGTTTGCAACAACACCTACTGCGCTTAATACAACGTCAGCTTCCAGGGTAATTACAGAACCGTCTTGTTTTTTAACCTGTGCCTTAACACCGTTACCTGTAGTGTCAACACTTTCAACAGTAGAGCTCGTCATTACTTCAATGCCTTGTTTCTTAAATTGTTTTTCCAATTCTTTAGAAACATCTTCATCTTCAATAGGTACAACTCTTGGTAAGAATTCAACTACAGTTACTTTTGTTCCTAATGTACTATAGAAGTATGCAAATTCAACGCCTATCGCACCGCTACCCACCACAATCATGCTTTTTGGCTGGTTAGGTAACACCATCGCTTCACGATAGCCGATTACTTTTTTACCATCAATTTTCAGGTTAGGCAGTTCACGTGCGCGACCACCAGTAGCGATAACAATATATTTACCTTCTACTAATTGTTTGTTACCATCAGCGCCGGTTACCTCAATTTGTCCTTTAGCTTTCAGTTTACCATATCCCATGATCACATCAATCTTGTTCTTCCTCATCAGGAACTGAACACCCTTGCTCATTTTGTCCGCAACACCACGGCTACGTTTGATTACACCGCCAAAATCATGTTCAACACCAGAAGTGTTAATGCCATAGCTTGTGCTGTGCTTCATATATTCATACACTTGCGCGCTTTTCAGTAAAGCTTTGGTAGGAATACAACCCCAGTTAAGGCAAATACCGCCAAGGCTTTCTTTTTCAATGATTGCTACTTTAAATCCCAGCTGAGATGCACGGATAGCAGCAGGATAACCCCCGGGACCACTACCCAAAACAATTACGTCGTATGCCATGATTTTTATTTTATTTATTGTCATTGTGTATTGGCTGGTATAAACTCAATAGGTTAACAAAGCTTAACGCCGGCCAATTGATTTGCGGTTGCGAAAATACTTGCAAATGGTGAAACGGCAAAAAGGGCGGATTATTAGTCTGTTTTTTTGTAGAAAGAGACTCTTGCAGATGTTAAAACAGGTTATTTCTCAGCTAAGAAATGTTTCGGATCGACAGCCTTTTTTATCAAATAAAAACACCTTCCAGTAACTATTTGATAAAATCATAATGTATTAAAAAATCGTGACAACACCCCTCATTTTCAACTTTTACCGTATCTTCAACGCGTACTAAAGGTTGCCTGCCATACGTACAAACGCTTATTAATTATTATGGACATCACTACTAACAATGCCTTGCAGCAGTTTAAAAACCTGGTGGGTATCAAGTTTCAATTGTACAATAGTCTTTTTACCGCTTTACCATTTCACAGAATTGAAAAAACCGGGATTTTATTGTCCCTCTTTCTGATTCATTGCGAAGAAGGCTACCGAAAGAAACAGAGTCCTCAAGAATTAATAGAATCCTTTTTAAAACAATATACTTCTTACGGAAAAGAACAGGAACAACTGGATCTGTTGTTCCGTTTTGTTCAATATTCGGAAAGACAGGTGGTATTATTTGATGCATTGGAAGATGCTGCTTTTACCACAGTTAATGACGTAAACGGTCCGGGCACGCTGAAGCAGCTACAATCTGTAGTTGAGCAAACCCATAATGAAGAAGCACTGGCCGAAAAACTGAAGGATTTTTCTGTTCGCCTGGTGCTTACCGCACACCCTACGCAGTTTTACCCGGGTGAGGTGCTGGGTATTTTAAATGATCTTTCAAAAGCATTGATTGAAGATAACACCGCACTTGTTAATACATACTTACAGCAATTAGGTAAAACGCCTTTCTTAAAGAAACAAAAACCAACACCATATGATGAAGCCATCAGCCTGGTTTGGTACCTGGAAAACGTGTTTTACCAGGCGTCTGGACGTATTTTGTCTGCGCTGAAAAGCGGCTTACAGGATATTAACTGCGATAAAAATCCATTGATATGCATGGGTTTCTGGCCTGGTGGCGATAGGGATGGCAATCCGTTCGTTACCTGCGATACAACACTTAAGGTTGCAGAAACTCTGCGCAAAGGAATCATCAGATGTTATTATTATGATGTAAGAAGATTGAAACGCAGACTTACATTTAAAGGTGTTGAGAATGTATTGCAGGAAATGGAAGACACGCTGTACAATAATCTTTTCCTGACCGACCAGACAACCGACTTGAGCAAAGAAGATATGCTGAACACGTTGTATGGCGTTCGCAAAGTGCTGATTGAAGAACACAACGGTCTGTTCCTGCATCATGTAGATAATTTTATCAGTAAAGTAGAAGTGTTCGGTTTGCACTTTGCCTCGCTGGATATCAGGCAGGATAGCAGCATTCATGAAAAAGTATTGAGTGATATTGTTGAAAAAACAGACTCACTGCCCAGGACCTATCTGAGCATGACCGATGATGAAAAGATCAACGCATTGCTAAATGTTACTAAAAAGGTCAATATTGACGAGTTGTCCAATGATCTGAACAAGGACACCTTAAAAACTATTGACAGCGTTAAGACCATCCAGAAATATAACGGAGAAATGGGCTGCCATCGTTATATCATCAGCCATAGCACAAGCGCATTAAACGTATTGGAAGTCTATGGTTTGTTCCTGCTGGGCGGATGGAAGAAAGAAGACCTTAAAATTGATATCGTTCCTCTTTTTGAAACCATTGATGACCTTCAGAGCGCAGCCGCCGTAATGGAGTCGTTGTATGAGAATCCGGTGTACAGCAAGCATCTGCAAATGAGAGGGCGCAAGCAAACCATCATGTTGGGCTTTTCCGATGGCACAAAAGATGGAGGTTACCTGATGGCTAACTGGTCCATCTACAAAGCGAAAGAAGAATTGAGTGCGATCTCCAAAAAATATGATATCGATGTGGTGTTCTTTGATGGTAGGGGTGGGCCTCCTGCGCGTGGCGGTGGAAAAACGCAGAAGTTCTATGCTTCTATGGGCAAGAATATTTCCAACAAAGAAATTCAGCTAACCATACAAGGACAAACTGTTAGTTCCAATTTCGGAACGATAGACTCCGCACAATACAACATTGAGCAATTGTTGAACGCTGGTATTACCAATGACATTCTCCAACAAAAAGCAACCTTAACAGCTGAAGAAGATGCATTATTAAAAGAACTGTCGGACGAAAGTTTTGCTTCTTACTCCGCTTTAAAAAATCATGCTTATTTTCTGGAGTATTTAGCGGTGGCCAGCCCGTTGAGATTTTATGCCGAGACCAATATTGGTAGCCGGCCTGCGAAACGCGGAGGTTCTGCTAAATTAAATATGAATGATCTGCGTGCCATTCCGTTTGTTGGGGCATGGAGCCAGTTGAAACAAAATGTAACAGGCTACTATGGCGTCGGCGCTGCTTTGAAAAAGCTCGAAGAAAAAGGAAAATGGGATGAACTGACAACATTATACAAACGCTCACTTTTCTTCAAAACGCTGATCGATAATTGTGAGATGGCTATGAAGAAAAGCTTCTTCCCGCTCACAGAATATTTGTCCGGTCATCCCAAGTATGGCGAGATCTGGAACATGATTTATGAAGAATACGAATTAACGCGCAAATACATTCTGAAGCTTTCTGAAAAAACAGAATTAATGGCTGACTATCCGGTGGATCAGCTGTCCATTCAAATGCGTGAAAGAATTGTATTGCCGTTGGTTACCATACAGCAATTTGCATTAACCCGCCTGCGTCAATTGGATGAACATTTGATTTCAGACAAGGTTAAATCAACGTATGAAAAATTGATTATGCGTTGTTCGTTTGGGATAATTAATGCGGGAAGAAATTCGGCGTAACACACGTAGAGACGTTGCATTGCAACGTCTCTCAACCGAGCGTCGCCAACATTTCAAATACCCGGTCAATAAAAAAAGACGTTGCAACGCAACGTCTTTTTTTATATAAATCCTATCCCTCTATGTGGCGTTTCTATACACATCAATATACCGGCAAACATCATTGAGACGTTGCACTGCAACGTCTCTACCGATTTAACACCTCATCAATCGATCCCTTCAAATCCATATAAATATCTTTCTTTTGTTCGTTCAACAACGTCTTTACAAACACAATTGCGGCATAACCTCTTTTGGTGTCGATCAATGGCCATGTGCCGAATAATCCGGGGCTGGCAACGCAGGTCGCCTTGCCGCTGGCGTCTGCTTCCTGTACCCATTCGCCCAGGGCATAATTAAAACCTTCGGCAACAGCAGGCGCATATTTGATCATGCTTAAATTGGTTACCGGTTGTTGCATCAATTCAACCGACTGTTCAGATAAGAGTCTTTTGCCATTAAACATGCCCTTATTCAGCAGCATAACCAGGAAATTCATATAATCATTCGCGGTGCTTTTCGCGCCTCCGCTGGGGTTAACCGCTTTCTCGCTCGCAAATGTGGTGTTGCGCATATTCAAGGGGCGAAAAAGCTTTTCCTGCATAATCCTGTCGAAAGGTTTTTTGGCAATCACTTCCAAAACCCTTCCGGCAATATTCAAACCGATTGCGCTGTATCGGAATTCAATACCTGGTTGAACCTGTAATTCATGTTTTGAAGCAAAGTCATTCACTTCCTCTTCCAGTGAATTATAGCGGCTCAGTTTTATAATGCTCATTAATCCCGGTTTCTCACCGGCTATTCCTGTAGTATGAGACAGGCATTGCCTGATTGTAATAAAGCCTTTACCATACGGATTAAATATCGGCAGGTATTTACTCACTTTATCATCAAGTGACAGTTTGCCTTCATCCACAAATTGCATCACCAGCGCCGCGGTTAACCACTTACTGCAACTAGCGATCGGCGCAACAGTATTGGCCTTAAAATCTCCCATTTCTTTTTGATAGATAACCTTGTCTCCTTTATAAATAAGTGTTACCACATTAGAGCTGAGCTCTTTTTGATGTGATTGTAGTTTGCTGTCTAACTCCCCAAAATTGTATTGTGCCGATCCGGTCTGAAAAAATAACAGGAAAGTCATTAGTGCGCTGACTTTCAGGCAGATGAGTGCGGGTTTTTGTGCCATAATTTCCTGGTTAGTACGGTTGGATTGAGTTTTGTGTGATAAAATGAAATTTATTGAAGATAACAATAAAACGATGCGCTATCAGTAAACCATACTTTTTTTAAATGGTTATTATGGTAGCAGCCGGAAAAAAATATAACTATGAACTTAAATAATTATACGATCAAAGCACAGGAAGTTATCCAGCAAAGCCAGCAACTGGCTTTTAATGGTAACAATCCGAATATTGAAACGGAGCACCTGTTGAAAGCGTTGCTTGAGCAGGAAGATTCACCCGTTGAATACCTGCTTAAGAAAAATAATGTTACCCTTAACCTGGTAGAGAATAAGTTGAATGATCAATTAACGCGGTTACCCAAAGCGTCTGCTGATCCTGCACAAACTGTTTCGCGCGACCTGAATAATGTGTTGTTGCGTGCCAACAGTGTGTTGAAGCAATTTGATGATGAATTTGTTACACCTGAGCATTTATTGCTGGCAGTATTACAGGGGAATGATAACACGGCAAAATTGCTGAAAGATGCCGGCCTTACAGAAAAAGGACTGGTTGCTGCGATAAAAGATTTACGTAAAGGTGAATCCATAAAATCGCAAACACAGGAAACACAATTCAATGCTTTAAATAAATATGCAAAGAACCTGAATGAGCTGGCAAGACAAGGTAAGCTTGATCCGGTGATTGGCCGTGATGAAGAGATAAGAAGAACTCTTCATATTCTTAGCCGCAGAAGCAAGAATAACCCGATTTTGGTTGGTGAGCCAGGCGTTGGTAAAACAGCCATTGCAGAAGGTTTGGCGATGCGAATTGTGAACGGTGACGTTCCTGAGAATCTGAAAAGCAAAGTGATCTTTGCGTTGGATATGGGCCAATTGATCGCCGGTGCAAAGTATAAAGGTGAGTTTGAAGAGCGATTAAAGAGTGTTGTAAAAGAGGTATCTACAAGCGATGGAGAGATTATCTTATTTATAGATGAAATCCATACACTGGTTGGTGCTGGCGGTGGCGAAGGTGCGATGGACGCGGCCAACATTTTAAAGCCTGCACTGGCGCGTGGTGAATTGCGAGCGATAGGTGCAACAACCTTAAACGAATATCAAAAATTCTTTGAGAAAGATAAGGCGCTGGAACGTCGTTTCCAGAAGGTAATGATTGAGGAACCTAGTGTGGAAGATGCGATATCTATCCTGCGTGGTTTAAAGGACCGTTATGAAACGCACCATCATGTGCGTATTAAAGACGAAGCGATCATTGCTGCCGTTGAGCTTTCGCATCGCTATATAACCGACCGTTTTTTACCCGATAAAGCGATTGACCTGATTGATGAAAGTGCAGCCAAGTTGCGTCTTGAAATGAACTCAATGCCGGAAGAGCTGGATAAAATGGAGCGTTTGATCAGGCAATTGGAAATTGAAAGAGAAGCGATCAAGCGTGAAAATGATGAATCAAAGCTGAAGGACCTGAATACGGAAATTGCAAATCTTTCTGTTGAAAGGGATACGTTCAAAGCTAAGTGGAAGGAAGAAAAAGAACTCGTAGAAAAGGTGCAGAACGCAAAAGCTGGTATTGAAGAGCTGAAATTGGAAGCTGAAAAAGCAGAGCGTAACGGCGACTATGGTAAAGTAGCTGAGATTAGATATGGCAAGATTAAAGAGCAGGAAAAACTGATTGCCGATCTTTCTGTTCAGCTTTCTGAGATAAGCGATAAGCGGATCATGAAAGAAGAGGTTGATGCGGAAGATATAGCGGAAAGCGTTGCTAAATCAACAGGTATTCCTGTAACAAAAATGTTGCAAAGCGAACGTGAGAAATTGCTGAACCTGGAAGATGAATTGCACAAGCGTGTTGTTGGGCAGGACGAAGCAATTGTGGCGGTGGCAGATGCAATCCGCAGAAGCCGTGCCGGTCTACAGGATCCTAAGAAACCTATTGGTTCATTTATATTCCTTGGTACTACCGGTGTTGGTAAAACAGAGTTGGCTAAGGCACTTGCAGAGTATTTGTTTGATGATGAGGGAATGATGACGCGTATAGATATGAGTGAGTACCAGGAAAAACATACAGTTTCCCGCCTGGTAGGTGCGCCTCCCGGATATGTGGGTTATGATGAAGGTGGCCAGTTAACAGAATCTGTTCGCCGTAAACCTTACAGTGTTGTGTTGTTGGATGAGATTGAAAAGGCTCACCCGGATGTTTGGAACGTGTTGCTGCAGGTATTGGATGATGGCCGTTTGACCGATAATAAAGGTCGCGTGGTGAATTTTAAGAATACGATAATTATTATGACCAGCAATATCGGTAGCCACCTGATCCAGGAAGCTTTTGAAGACGTGAATGAAAGCAACGTCGAACAGGCCACCGACAGGGCAAAGGCCGAAGTGATGAATTTGTTGAGACAAACAATTCGCCCTGAGTTCCTGAACAGGGTTGATGAGATCATCATGTTCCATCCATTGTTGAAAAAAGATATACAGAATATAGTCAGGATTCAGTTAGATCAGTTGAAAAAGCTAGTCGCGCAGAATGGAATTACATTAGAGTTTAGTGATTATTTGTTGGAATTTCTTTCAGAGAATGGGTACGATCCGCAGTTTGGTGCGAGACCGTTGAAGCGTTTGATTCAGAAAGAAATAGTGAACACATTGAGTAAGAGAATTCTTGCAGGTGATGTGAGCAGGGAACACCCGGTGTTAGTGGATGTGTTTGATGGGGTGGTAGTGTTTAGGAATGAGTCTGCAGAAGCAGTGAAATAAGAAGAAATGTGTTTAGTAAGGAAGATCCCGCCAGTTTTGGTGGGATTTTTTTGTTGAACCACGGAGACACTACAGTACGGAGAGTGCGATGATTTTTAATTAATTGACAATTGAAAATTGACAGTTGAAAATGAAGAAGGGGTAGATGTGTGAATGTGCAAATGGGTAAATATGCAAATATTCAGATGCCTCGCCGGGGAGTTATTTTTCTTAGCAAAAAAACGGTTAAAGGATTAGGAACATATTGATCATCGAATCGCATAACCGCCGCTCCTTGGCGTCCGCCGCGTGAAACCTTCGCTTAAAAAGCTCATAGCTGACAGCTGATTGCTCACAGCTAAAAAAGCGTTTGCACGCCGTAAGCGACTTTAAGCTCGTGTTCCAATAACCATTTCTTGCGCCAGAGACCGCCGGCATAACCAACCAGGGCTTTGTTACTTCCAATAACGCGGTGGCAGGGGACAATAATGGCAATATTGTTTCTGCCGTTGGTAGCTGCAACAGCTCTTATGGCTTTTGGATCGCCGAGACGGCGGGAAAGATCGAGATAGCTGATTGTTTTGCCAAAAGGGATATTGATCAACTCACTCCAGACACGTTGTTGAAATTCTGTACCCTGCTGGTAAACAGGAATATCAAAGACCCTTCTTTTGCCATTAAAAAATTCGATCAGTTCTTCCGTGCATTGATGCATGACCTCGCTTACGCCCGGTTCTCCATGCGTAACCTGATCCGTATTATCAACAAAGGTGAGTTCAGAAATATAGTGGTCCGAGCCTCCGATTTTCAGGAGACCGATGGGGCTTTGATAATATGTATAGTAGAGTTCCATTAGCTATTAGCTGTCAGCAATCAGCTTTCAGCGGGGAAGGAGTGAGGTGTAAGGTGTCAGGTGTCAGGTATCAGGTGTTTACCTACATCGTACACCGTACATTGTTTCACATCTGACATAAAACATAAAACTGAGCCTGTCTCACCTAACGGACTTCGTACCTCGTAATTCGTACTTAATCACATCACCCCACATCGTACACCGTACATCTAACATCTTACATAAGTATGAGCCTGTTTCACGTAGCGTACTTCGTACCTCGTAATTCGTACTTAATCCCATCACCCCACACCGTACATCGTACATCGTACACCAGACATCTTACATAAGTATGAGCCAGTTTCACTTAACGTACTTCGTACCTCGTAATTCGTACTTACCTCACATCGTACATTATCCGATCTTCTGCCCATTCTTCACCGGCCTTTCCGTCCCTAATAAAATTACCTTATTATTTTCATCATACACGCCCAGTACCAGGCATTCGCTGAAAAAATTAGCTATTTGTTTTACTGGAAAGTTTACAATGGCTATAACCTGCCTGCCGAGGATCTCATCTTTATTATAATGATCTGTGATCTGGGCAGAAGAACGTTTAATTCCAAGAGGGCCAAAGTCAACGGTGAGTTGGTATGCCGGCCGTTTTGCTTTAGGGAAATCAGTCACTTCAATTACTGTTCCACAGCGAATGTCAATCTTTTCAAAGTCTGCCCACCCGATCAAATTCTTTTCCATTTAATTTTCTTTTGTCAGATTTTATTGCCAATTTCAATTCTCTTTTTCAAATATAATCTTACAAAATCAAAAAATAGCACTTATGAAGCGACATGCAACTGCCGTTTGGAACGGCTCAGGCAAAGAAGGTAGCGGAAATCTGACCACCCAGAGCGGAGTGTTGGATAAGACGCAATATTCTTTTAATTCGAGGTTTGCAGAAGGTATAGGCACTAATCCGGAGGAATTGATTGCAGCAGCACACGCAGGTTGTTTTACTATGAAACTGACTTTTGTGCTGGGCGCCGCCGGCTTTACGCCTGATTCTTTAGAGACAACTGCGCATGTAAGTCTTGAAGATGGTACAATCACAGAATCTCATCTTGTATTAAAAGCAAAAGTACCAGGCATCAGCAAAGAAAAATTTGACGAAAGCGTAAAAGATGCTGAAGCAAATTGCCCGATCAGCAAAGCGTTGAACACGAAGATAACTACTGAGGCAACGCTGGAAAGTTAGTTATACGTTGTAAGTTTTACGTTGTACGTTTTCCACCTTTTACGATTATGTAGTAAATAAAGAAACAGGCCGCTTAACAATATAAGCGGCCTGTTTCTTTATTTCCGGGAGCTTAAATCTTCCCATTTAATGAACGTATAACGTAAAACTTACAACGTATAACTCACCTGAGGTAACTTCTGATGAACCACGCCCATTGTTCGTGATCCTGTAAAACCCTGTTCACAAAATCGCTGGTGCCTGTGTCTTCAAATTTTTCATCAAAATCACGTACATCTTTTCTCAGATAGCGTACGATGGTTTCGTGATCGTCCAACAGGTTCTTCAACTGCGTGCGTTGATCATTTGTGTATTCCTGCTCTTCCAGGTTGCAAATTGCCAGATAGTCTTTTAAACGTCCTTGTGCATAATGTCCGAGAGATCTGATCTTTTCAGCAATTTCATCAATCAGGTCGGCTTGTTTTTCGTAAAGGCCTTCATAGAATTTATGCATTTCCATAAAGTTATCGCCTTCAACATTCCAGTGATAGTTCCTGGTTTTTGTATAGAGGATGTGTTCATCCGCAAGCAATACAGAAAGCCTGTTTACAATTTCTCTTACATTCTTTTCTGATAAACCAAGGTTTGCCTTAATTGCTTCATGTTTAGCGTGTCCATTTCCCTGTGCTGCCTGAACTTTAACATCAACCTTGGGAGCTTTCTTTTTGTCTGTAGTTTGTTTCATAAAGAAAAATTTAGGTTAATTGGAGTGCGAGTGTTGCGTAAAGGTAATACAAACAGCAGACCAAAAAGTTATGGAATTTTTGCATGTAACCATGAGGAAATATTATCCTGCCATAAATGGAATTACAAGTGTTCCCACTCTGCAGCCGATGTGAAAAAATTGTATTATAGGTGGTATGTTAAGAAAAAGATCAGTGCTCAAGCAACTCGCAAAGATCTTTCAATTCCTGTTTTTTGTATTTAACGTGAGGCGCGTTAAAACAATTGATCAGTTCCTGAATGAGCATTTGTATGATCTGTAAGTTGCTCATCGGTTTAAAGTAGTAGGGATAAGATTCGAAATTGTTGCGTGTCAGGTAATTCTCAACATCTTTTTGCGTAAAGGCCTGACCGTTGGTGGCATCTACATAAAACTGGATATATTGTTTGGGATTCCCCCTATGTATAGCCGGATCATAATCGCTGTTGAAAAAGGCCAGGACAAACTGGCGGGGAACATTTATTGCTTTTACAGGAATGTCCAGAAGGTCGGCCAGTATCAAATACAAAATACCGTTTGAAACAGAATTGCCTTTTTTGCACTGAACAACTTTATGCAGAAAATAATCATCGGGGTTGGAATAAGAACGTTCCACTCCTTTAAGATTGTAATAGTTGTAGACTATGCTGGAAATTACGTTGGCGTGTTCAAGCGGTGTAAGAAAACTATTTAATTCGAGCCATACATTGCGGCGCATTTTCTCAATCTCCAGGATAACAGGAGTTGTCTGCAGATCCGGATATTGAAATTTTGCCACGAGCAATGCACCAAAAAGTAGATCATGATAAGCACTGTCCCGCCACTCGGTCAAATCATGCATCAGGTCAGAATAATGCAGCCTGTGAATGATCATTTCAATCCGTTCCTGAACTTCTTCGCAAGGTGAGTTTTCCCATAAATTCTCCAGGTTAGGAATAATGCCTCTTCCATAATTAACGATCCTGTCAGAAACCGTGGTAAAGATATCTTCATCAGGGTCATCGATCAGAGTAAAGAGTGCTGATATTTCCTTATTTTCTTGCATTTAAGTCCGGAGTAATTTCTGATACAAACTAAATATATTTTTTTTGAAATTCATAGTGTTAGTTATTCAGTATGTGTGGATTAAGTGGGAAAGCTCAAAGCCTAAAGCCCAAAGCTTAAAACAATTGTCTTCGCAAGAACAAAATTATTTCTAATAACGGATAGAAAAAGCTTAAAGCCCAAAGCCTAAAGCTTAAAACGATTGTCTACACAGAAACAAATGATCACTCCCAATTGGTTATAAAACAGCTCAAAGCCTAAAGCCCAAAGGCTAAAGCAATCGCCTACTCATAAACAAATAATCACTCCCTGTTGGATATTAAAGCCTAGGAACATGTGGATAACTTATCTCGCTTAGTTTTAGACTTTAGGCTTTCAACTGATTATAAAAAAGCCTGGAATCAGTGGGTAGTCTGTCCCCCACAGTTTTAGGCTTTGCGCTTTAGGCTTTAAGCTTTCAACTGGTTATAAAAAAGCCTAAACCCATGGAGTAACTTGTCTCCCACAGTTTTAGGCTTTGCGCTTTAGGCTTTAAGCTTTCAACTGGTTATAAAAAAGCCCACAACCATGGAGTAACTTGTCTCCCACAGTTTTGGCTTTGCGCTTTAGGCTTTAAGCTTTCAACTTGTTATAAAAAAGCCTAAAACCATCGGGTAATCTCACCCTTATAGTTTTAGGCTTTGTGCTTTAGGCTTTAAGCTTTCCTACTTCTTCTTCGTCGCCGCTTTCTTCGCAGCAGCCTTTTTAGGTGCCGCTTTCTTTGCGGGAGCTTTTTTCGCAGCAGCTTTTGTTTTAGCTGCAAAGGCGTTTGGTACTTGCTCTTCAATCATTTTCTTTACATCGTCCAGGCTTATTTCGGCCAACTCTTCCGGCGTGTATTTGCCACCAGCCGGATTCTTACCGAGCTTAAGCATTTTTTTGTTGAAACGGATGAATGCTCCCCAACGGCCATTTTCAATAGAGATCTTTTCAGCTGGCCATTGCTGGATATAACGATTCGCTTCCTTGTCCAGTTTCTTTTCTATCAACTCTTTAATATCATTATCGGACAATGCATCAAAATTGTAGGCACGAGGTACATTAATAAAGATGTCATTCCATTTAATAAACGGACCAAATCTTCCTTTCCCTTTCGTTACAGGCTTTTCTTCATAATAGCCGATAGGTGCGTCTGCCTTTTGTTTATCGTTGATCAGTTCAATTGCACGGTTCAAATCCATCTCGTACAGGTCTTCTGTTCTTGGAATAGAAATGAATTGTTCTCCGAACTTGATGTATGGGCCAAAGCGGCCGATGTTTACTGCTACTTCCTGTCCTTCAAATTCACCAACGGTGCGCGGTAATTTGAAAAGATCCATTGCCTCATCGTAAGAAATGGTCTCAATGCTTTGGTTTTGTTTCAGCCTCGCGAATCGCGGTTTTTCCTCGTCATTTGCATCGCCGATCTGAACCATCGGACCAAAGCGACCCATACGGGCAACTACTTTCTTGCCGCTTGCCGGGTCAACACCCAATTCTCTTTCACCTTTAATTCTTTCTGCGTTTTCAAGCGTATGCTCAATATCCTGTTTAAACGGATGGTAGAAGCTGTCCACCATTTTGCGCCAATCCTTTTTACCGTCAGCAATTTCATCAAACTCACCTTCTATGCGCGCGGTAAAACCATAATCCATCACATTATCAAAATACTGGTTCAGGAAGTCGGTAACCACCAGGCCAAGGTCAGTTGGGAACAGTTTTGCTTTTTCTGCACCTGTATTCTCATGTTCCGTATGCTTTGTCACCGCATCTTTATGCAATGTCAGAACGCGGAAATCTCTTTTTACACCTTCCTTATCGCGTTTTTCAACATAGCCTCTTTTTAAGATGGTTGTAATGGTTGGAGCGTAGGTCGAAGGACGTCCGATACCCAGTTCTTCCAGTTTCTTTACAAGTGAAGCCTCAGTGTATCTTGGTGCCGGTCTTGTAAAGCGTTCTGTGGCTTTCATTTCTTTAAATGCAAGTTGCTGGCCAGCAGTAAGTGGAGGCAGGACGCTATCAGACGCTTCGTCGTCGGAAATATCCTCTTCATCACGATCTTCCATATAGGCTTTTAAGAAGCCATCAAACTTCAATACTTCGCCCTGTGCCGCCAGTTCAGCATGATTGGTTGAAACATCAATTTTGGCAATGGTTTTTTCCAGTTCAGCATCAGCCATCTGCGAAGCGATTGTACGTTTCCAGATCAGTTCATATAAACGGCGCGCATCATGGTCATCCACTGATGTATTCTCCATGTAAGTCGGGCGGATAGCTTCGTGCGCTTCCTGTGCACTTTCGTTCTTGTTTTTATATTTTCTTATTTGAACGTATCTGTCGCCGTATTGTTTGGAGATCTGTCCTTTAATATCATTAATAGCAGTGTCGCTCAGGTTAACACTATCCGTACGCATATAGGTAATATAACCGCTCTCGTACAGCTTTTGCGCCAGGAGCATTGTTTTGCTAACGCCGTAGCCAAGCTTACGGCTGGCTTCCTGCTGAAGGGTAGAAGTCGTGAACGGCGCCGCCGGAGATTTTCTTGCCGGTTTAACCTGTATATCCTTTACCTTATATGTAGCACCGATGCAACTGTTCAGGAATTTTTCAGCATCTTCAGCTTTGTTCTGTCTTGCACCTTCAGCTTTAAATGTTACATTTCTGTTATTCAGATCCGGTGCGGTAAAAAACGCTTCAACTTTAAAGCTGCTTGTTGCTGAAAATGCGTTTATCTCTCTTTCTCTTTCTGCAATCAATCTCACCGCAACGCTTTGTACACGGCCAGCACTTAAAGAATTACGCATGCTCATTTTGCGCCACAAAACCGGGCTCAGTTCAAAGCCCACAATTCTATCCAGCACACGTCTTGCCTGCTGGGCGTTCACCAGGTTCATATCCAGTGTACGCGGTGTATCAACAGCTTTTTTTATCGCAGGCTTGGTAATTTCATGAAACACAATGCGTTTGGTAGTTGCAGGATCAAGGCCCAATACTTCACATAAATGCCAGCTAATAGCTTCTCCTTCGCGGTCCTCATCCGTTGCTAACCAAACTTCGTCAGTTTTTTTTGCCAGTGTCTTCAAATCCCTCACCACTCTTTCTTTTTCGTCCGGTACAATATAACGGGGTTGGTAGTTGTTTTTAATGTCAATGCCCATCTCGTCCTTCTCAAGATCACGAATGTGCCCGTAGCAGCTTTTTACCTCGAAATCTTTGCCAAGGATTTTTTCGATGGTCTTTGCTTTTGCAGGCGACTCCACTATCAGTAAATTCTTAGCCATTCAGTTTATTATTGTCGGTTGTTGTTACTATTTGGTTGAATTTTTTAGTAGGCCGAAAAAGGATTTTCACCGATTAAAATTCGATTTTTCCCTTTTTAATTTTTGGCGGCAACTAATGCAATATTAAATTAATCGGATTAAATGCAAAAAAAACCTGAAAAGACAATGTGGCGACAATGTTTGGTTATAGACCATAGAACTGAGGCTGGTAAAGGAAAGTTTGGTTAAATTAATTTTATTGATAACGGGAAATCTGGTAGAAATGAGCATATTAAGTCCATATATTCAGTAGACTGTCAAAATTTTTACCCGTAAAACGTTATCTGTTTATTTTTTTATTAGATTTGAACAAACGATTGCGCATTTGAAAAATTCCGTCACGATAAAAGACATCTCGCGGGCTTCCCAAGTGTCGATTACAACTGTATCACGGGTATTGAATGGTTTGTCCCGGCAATACAGGATCAGCGAAGAGACGCAGGATATTGTCAAGGCAATAGCCAGGGAATTGAATTACCGGCCGAACCAGACTGCCGTAAATCTCAGGCGCCAAAAAAGTTACTCAATCGGACTAATCATACCGAGCCTTTCCAATCCATTCTTTTCCAATATTGCCAGCATTGTAAACCATGAACTTAGAAAAAGAGGTTATTCCGTTATTCTTACCGATAGCGGGGAAGATGAACAAACTGAAATAGAAGAACTGGATCTGTTATTGGACAGGCAAATTGATGGCCTTATTGTTACCCCGTCAGGCTCCAGCTACGATCATATTGAAAAAGCTTACAATAACGGCCTGCCCACTGTTTGCATCGACCGGTATTTTGAAGCAACTTCAGTTCCGTATGTAGCCACCGACAATTACCAGGGAGCTTATGAACTTACCACCCATTTAATAAATTATGGACATACACGTATTGCCTGTTTGCAAGGCGTTCATCACGTAATGCCCAATGTTCAGCGTACAAAAGGATATCAACAGGCTTTGGCAGATCATGGGCTGACTACATATTATATAGGAGGGACCAATTTCAGCGAAGAGAATGGTTACACTGAGACCCACCGGTTGTTGCAACGAAAAGACAGGCCAACCGCCATATTTGCTTTAAGTGATACGATTGCTCTCGGTGCAATAAGAGCAATCAGGGAGTATGGACTCATTATTCCGAAGGACATTTCACTGGTGACATTTGACAACGCCATTTATCTTGATTACATGGCGCCGGCTATAACCAGCATTGTGCAACCTGTGAATGAGATTGCCAGGGTTTCAATCAGAATATTACTCGACAAATTAGAAAAGATGGATATACCTGAATTCAACGAAGAAAAGGTGACGATTGAACCAAAAATAGTCTATCGTGATTCTGTAGCAAAGGTTTAAGTCTGCTATCCATTTGATACGGTTGTTGAGCAGTAAGCATGCTTGAACTTAAGTACTTCGTAAATCGTACTTCGTACTTAGGAAAGATGATGTTTCTTAAAAAAAAATATTGATTGTCGATCACATAAAACAGATCAAAACGATTGCTCGTATGATGCAACAAACAAGTGCCGGGAAAATTATTGTTGTAGGAAGCTCGAATACGGATATGGTGATAAAAACCACCCATTTGCCGTTGCCAGGTGAAACTATATTGGGTGGCACTTTTTTTATGAATGCAGGAGGGAAGGGTGCCAACCAGGCCGTTGCTGCAGCAAGGCTGAAAGGAAACGTGGCTTTTATTGGAAAGGTTGGTAACGACATGTTTGGCGAGCAGGCGCGGGAATTGTTTCAAAAAGAAGGCATTGATGTTTCGGGTGTGGTGACAGATGCACAGCATCCGTCAGGCGTTGCTTTAATAACAGTTGATGAAAAGGGTGAAAATTGCATAGCTGTTGCCTCTGGCGCAAATGCCAACCTTTTAAAGAAAGACATTCAGTTTTTTGAACAACAAATTCAGCAGGCAACGATAATATTAATGCAATTGGAAACGCCGTTGGAAACAATTGAACACGTTGCCGGAGTTGCTTCATCGGCAGGTGTAAGCGTTATTTTGAACCCTGCTCCCGCAGCGCGATTGACAAACGATTTACTGAGCAATGTTGCGATAATTACACCGAACCAGACGGAGGCTGAAATCTTAACAGGAATAGCAGTTACTGATATGTCATCCGCAGAACAAGCCGCCATCATTTTGTGTGAAAAAGGTATTGAGACAGTAATAATTACCATGGGCGCGAAAGGCGCTTTTTTATATACCGGTGGAAAAGGGGAACTAATTGCATCCGAAAAAGTTATTGCTGTAGACGCAACTGCGGCCGGAGATGTTTTTAATGGCGCTTTAGCGGTTGCCTTATCAGAAAATAGGACGATAAGAGATGCGGTGGTTTTTGCCTGCAAAGCTGCAGCTATCTCGGTCACCCGTTTAGGTGCGCAATCATCGGCGCCCTACCGCAACGAAATAAATATTGATCAATAAAAAAATAAAGCTTGTCAAATGAAACTTTCAGCTTTTACAAAATTCGGCCTGGCGATTGTTTGTTGGCTTTTTGCTGCATCCTTATATGCGCAATCAAAAAACATCAGCTTTACAAAGGCGCAGTTGAAGGATAAGATCAAAGGCGGATGGGCCGGGCAAACTATCGGGGTTACGTTCGGTGGTCCTTATGAATTTGGCTTCCAGGGCACTTTTATTGGAGACTATCAGCCTTTAAAATGGTATAACGGTTACCTGAAAAACACCATGGTGAATAATCCTGGTTTGTATGATGATCTGTATATGGATCTCACGTTTGTAGAAGTATTTGAAAGATATGGACTGGATGCACCGGTCGATTCTTTTGCCAATGCATTTGCACATGCCGGTTACATGTTATGGCATGCCAACCAGGCTGCACGTTACAATCTCCTGAACGGAATTAAAGCGCCTGAAAGCGGAAGCTGGAAACATAATCCACATGCAGATTGCATCGATTATCAGATAGAAAGTGATTTTGCAGGATTGATGAGCCCGGCGATGCCGAATGCAGCATCTGCCATCAGTGACAAAATCGGTCACATTATGAATTATGGAGATGGTTGGTATGGCGGTGTTTATGTTGGTGCAATGTATGCGCTTGCTTTTACTACGGATAATATGGAAACAATTGTTACGGATGCGTTGAAAACTATTCCACAACAAAGTGAGTTTTACCAATGCATAAAAGACGTGATTGGTTGGTATAAAAAATACCCGGACGACTGGAAACAAACATGGTTCGAAGTACAGAAGAAATGGGCCGATGATATTGGTTGTCCGGAAGGTGTTTTTGCGCCTTTTAATATTGATGCAAAAGTGAACGCGGCTTATGTTGTGATCGGGTTATTGTATGGAAAAAATGATTTTACAAAAACGTTGGAAATCGCTACGAGATGCGGACAGGATGCTGATTGTAATCCTTCAACTGCCGGTGGTGTACTGGGTGCGGTGTTAGGGTATGATAAAATTCCCGCATACTGGAAAATGGGATTGCAGGAAGCTGAAAGCATCAAGTTTAAATACACCAATATGAGCCTGAATGATGTGTACGAAACAGGCATGAAACACGCGCTTGCTAATATAGAAAGAAACGGTGGAAAGATAAATGGTGACAATATAACCATACTGCTACAGCAACCCACCACCGTTAAGTTTGAAAAAAGCTTTGACGGCTTGTTTCCTATCGCGAAAATGCCGGTAAAATGGAATGATGCAAAAACAGAAGCTACTTTACAATTTGAAGGAACAGGTTTCGCGCTGAAAGGAGAATCTGGTAAATGGGGAAATAGTTCTGATGTAGTGTTTAAAACAGAGTTATATATTGATGACAAACTGGTAGAATCGCCATCATTACCGGAAAGCTATACCACCCGCCGTTACGAATTGTGCTGGAAGTATGATCTGCCAAAAGGAAAACACACTGTTGTCTTTAAAATGACGCCGGATGCTGCCAAACAAATAAAAGTAGGAGACGCCATTATTTATAGTGATAAACCGGTCGATGGGGTGAATGCAAATGCGGGAAGGTAGGTGTGAGGCGTAAGGTATCAGGTTTCAGGTATCAGGTATAAGGTAGCAGGTATAAAGACGTGAGGTAGAAGGCAGGAGGTGTGAGATGAAAGTGAAAAATAGGCTGCTGAACCTAAGTACTTCGTAAATCGTACTTCGTACTTAAATTAATCGAACGACAAAACATCAGGCGTCATACATCTAACATCGTACCCGCCCGAACGTACCGTCGGTACGGGCAGGCATCTAAAATCGTACATTGTACATAATTACATCATCATGTTTATCATCCAAAACTACACCACTGCGGTATTATGTTGTTTTATAACCATGCTGTGCTGGGGCTCATGGGCCAACACACAGAAGCTGGCCGGTAAAACCTGGCGCTTTGAATTATTTTACTGGGACTATGTTGCAGGTATTTTGCTATTCTCTATACTAAGTGCTTTTACACTTGGAAGCTTTGGTGAACAGGGGAGAAGTTTCGTCGAGGATCTAGACCAGGCAGATATATCCAATATGGTGAGTGCATTGATAGGTGGTATCATTTTTAATGCTGCCAATATCTTATTTTCTGCAGCCATTGCTATTGCAGGCATGTCGGTGGCGTTTCCCATTGGTATTGGTCTTGCACTTGTTCTGGGCGTATTAATAAATTATATTGGTGTACAGAAAGGCAACGCCGTTATGTTGTTTACAGGTGTTGTATTGGTGACGATTGCCATTATCATTAATGCTGTTGCTTATAAAAAAGCAAGCACCGGAGATCAGAAAGTATCAACAAAGGGGATAGTTATTTCGCTGATTGCGGGATTGCTCATGTCGTTCTTTTACAGGTTTGTTGCCGCTTCTATGGATATAGAAAATTTTGAGCAACCGCAAGCCGGTAAAATGACTCCTTATACAGCCGTTTTTATTTTCTCAGTCGGGATCTTTCTAAGCAATTTTGTTTTCAACACTATTTTGATGAAGCGACCTGTGGTTGGTGAGCCGACAAACTACGCAGCTTATTTCAAGGGGCGGTTTTCAACACACATGGTAGGTGTTCTCGGTGGTTTGATCTGGGGTCTGGGTAACTCTTTAAATCTGCTTGCTGCAGGCAAAGCGGGACCAGCTATTTCTTATGGCCTCGGACAGGGAGCTACACTTGTTGCTGCGTTGTGGGGTGTGTTCATCTGGAAGGAATTTATAAATGCACCCGCCGGAACAAATAAGTTACTTGCCGCAATGTTCCTGTTTTTTGTAGCCGGCCTGGCCCTATTGATTTATGCCGGCTTCTGAAACGACTTAACCAGCAATGATTAATGTCGTTTACTTAAGATGTTGCAACAAAATGAACCAGCCAGCGACCAGGTACTTCGTACCCGCCTGAACGTGTTCAGTACGGGCGGGCTTCGTAAATCGTACTTAAAAGATAAACAATCACCATAAACATGTTTTTCCGTATATGATCCACACTCCATTTGCTAAACTAACTGTTGCGATTTTTACCTTATCCTTTTTTGTTGCCTGTAAAAACGAAACGCCATCAGCCTATACGGGTTGGTCCGTTGTAAATGGAAACGCAACTGGTAATAAATATTCATCGCTGGAACAGATTGATACAACCAACGTTCAGCGCCTGCAGGTAGCCTGGACATACAATACAGGTGATGCTGATACGGCTGCGCATTCTCAAATACAATGTAATCCCATCATTGTCGATGGCATCATGTATGCTACATCTCCCCAGCTAAAATTGATCGCCGTGGATGCTGCAACCGGCAAAGAAAAATGGGTATTCAAACCGTTTGAGCAGGTTGAAGGCGATAAAGAAGGTCATTTTATTTTAAATAACAACAGAGGTGTTGCTTACTGGACAGATGGCAAAGATGACAAACGGATCTTTTATACAGCGGGTTCATTTGTACATGCTGTTAATGCTACTACAGGCAAGTTGATCGAAAGTTTTGGCAATAAAGGAAAAATTGATTTGCATGATGATCTTGGAGCCGATGTTCATGATCTGTTTGTAACAGCTACATCAGCGCCAACTGTGTACAAAGATCTTGTGATCACCGGAACGCGTGTGTCTGAAGGTATGGATGCGGCGCCCGGACATATTCGCGCTTATGACGTCCGCACAGGTAAAATGCGTTGGATTTTCCATACCATTCCTCAACCTGGCGAACCGGGTTACGAAACGTGGGAAGACAAAGATGCGTGGAAAATGGTAGGTGGCGCCAATAACTGGATGGGATTGACAGTAGATCACCAACGGGGCATAGCTTATGTTCCGATTGGTTCTGCATCGATGGACTTTTATGGTGGAAAAAAACTGGGATCGAACCTGTATGCAGATTGCATGCTCGCACTGGATGCTGCTACCGGTAAGTTAAAATGGCACTTTCAGTTTATCCATCACGATACATGGGACTGGGACCCATCATCAGCTCCCGTTCTTACGACCATTCAGCATGAAGGGAAAGATGTAGATGTTGTAGCACAAACAACGAAGACCGGCTTTGTGTTTGTTTTTGACAGAGAGACCGGCAAATCGATCTTTCCAATAAAAGAAACACCGGTAGATACAGCCACAAAGCTTGTGGGCGAAAAACTTTGGCCAACACAACCTGTTCCGCAAAAGCCTGCACCGTTTGTAAGGCAAACATTTGGCGAAAAAGATATCAATCCCTACCTACCAAAAGAATCCTATGAAGATGTAAAATCAAGGTTGAAAACTTACCATACCGGGATGTTCACTCCTCAATCAAAAGAAGGAACAGTGATCTTTCCCGGTTTTGACGGCGGTGCTGAATGGGGCGGTCCGGCAGTAGACCCTGAATCCGGCTTGTTATATGTAAACGCGAACGAAATGGCCTGGATTCTACATATGCTGGATGTTGACAAAACAAAACAAACGTCTGAAACATACATCAAGGCAGGTGTGCGTTTGTACAAACAGCATTGCATGTCATGTCACGGCCCTGAAAGAAAAGGCGGAGGAAACTACCCTTCTATTGTTGATGTAAATAAAAAGCTGAACGAAGATTCTTTCATCGACTTTATTAATCACGGCAGAAGGATGATGCCTGCATTTCAATACCTGAAGCAGGAAGAAAAAGAAGCGATTGCATCTTTTGTTCTCGATATAAAAAGTAATCAGCAAAAGAAATTTGTATCAGTACCCACAGCCGCAGAAGTTTTTCGCAATGTGCCTTATACTATCTCCGGATATATTAAGTTTTTGAGCAAAGAGGGACTGCCTGCTATAGCGCCGCCCTGGGGAACTTTGACTGCTATCAATTTGAATACAGGTGAACATGTTTGGAAAACAACATTAGGAGAGGAGGCTGAATTAAAGGCCCGTGGAGTACCTCCTACCGGAACGGAAAATTATGGAGGACCGGTTGTAACGAAAGGCGGATTGTTGTTCATCGGAGCATCAAAAGATGGAAAATTCAGAGCCTTTAGTAAAGCTACCGGAACGTTACTCTGGGAAACAAATCTTCCTGCGCCGGCTTTTGCTACGCCCGCAGTCTATTCCGCCAATGGCCGTCAATATGTTGTGGTTGCCTGTGGTGGAGGTAAATTGGGCACTAAATCCGGGGATGCTTATGTTGCTTTTGCGCTGCCGGAAAAAAACAAGTAACAAGACGTAAAGAATACAAACAGCTTTGATCGATTCACAAACAAAAGGAAATGATAAAGAAAATTTTGCTGATCGCAACCGTTTATCTGGTAACTATATTGTCAGCTCAAGCACGGCAGGATAATCCTGTGCCCGTTATTTTCGATACGGATATGGGCCCCGACTATGATGATGTTGGTGCCATTACATTGTTGCACGCGTTTGCAGACAATGGGGATGCCAATATACTTGCTACGATCGGCAGTACAAACTACGTAAACGTTGGCCCGGTATTGAGCGTGTTGAATACCTATTTTAAGAAACCGCAAATACCTGTAGGTGTGCCAAAAGGCAAGGCAGTTGGTTTACGCGACTGGCAGCATTGGAGCGATACACTTGTAACTAAGTATCCACACACTCTTAAATCAAATGAAGAAGCGGAAGATGCCATTGTGCTTTACAGAAAAATTCTTTCAGCCCAACCTGACAACAGTGTTACGATTGTTACAGTTGGATTTTTTACTAACCTGTCAGGTTTGCTTCAATCATCTGCTGATAAATATTCTTCGCTAAGCGGCAAAGATCTCGTAAAGAAGAAAGTAAAACTGTTGGTGAGTATGGCCGGTGGCTTTCCTTCCGGCAATGAATTTAACGTAAACAAGGACGCTTCTGCGTCAAAGAATGTTGCAGAGAATTGGCCCACGCAGATTCTCTTCAGTGGTTTTGAGATTGGGAAAAAAATCAAATGCGGTTTGCCGTTGATTCATAATGATGCAATCCACAATAGCCCGGTGAAAGATGTTTTCCGTATCAGTATACCTATGGCCGCAGAAGACAAAGATGGCCGCATGAGTTGGGATGAAACAGCTGTGCTGGTAGCCGTAAAGGGATATGCAGATTTCTACACGATACAACGTGGGACAATTCATGTAGATGAAAAAGATGGAAGCAATACCTGGACGAATGATGAGAAGGGTCGACATGCCCATCTGATAGAAAGGGCCCCGGTAGAAGAAGTAAGAAATGTGATTGATAAGCTGATGATGCATCAACCGAAGTAGCTTTCAGGTATCAGGTATCAGGTATCAGGTAATAGGAGGCGTAGGGGATGAGATGTAAGGTATAAGGCATGAGGCGTAAGGTCTGAGGTGTGGAGCAAGGTTCAGTAAATGTAATATTACAGAAGGTATTTGGTATCAGCTTTCCCATACAATTCGCTTTTACCTGATACCTGACACCTGATACCTCACGCCTCACACCTCATACCTCTTTCAAAAATTCAGTGACCTTCTTCTGCACATCACGATCGTGATAAATTTTATTGTGGCCGAGTTTATGTGTTGTGATGAACCGGATATTTGGGAGTGACATATCGCGGATGATTTTTGTATCTTTATAAGGACAAATTCTGTCGCCGTCGTCATGTATCCATAGTACGCTGGCTGAAGTGAGCTGAATGGAGCGCGTGATGGAATACCATTCAAGTGGTTGTGCATTTACGCTGTAAATAAGCTCGTTAATTTCTTTTCTCACTTTTTCATTAATGTCCATTACTTTGTTAAAATGATTGATGGCTGTAGTGCTTTCTGTTGCCGGTGCAATCAGTACAATCTTTTCTACGGCACTTCCATTCATCTGTTCTACTGCCAGTGAAGTTGCCAATCCTCCGAATGAATGAGAGATGATACCATAAAAAGGGCCATAAGTATTCTCTAACAGCAATATCATTTTATAATATAGCAGTGCGGTTATTTGTTTACCATCGCTAATGCCATGTGCAGGAGCATCAAATGCTGCAACGTCAAACCCGGCATCGAGCAAATCCATAACATATTGCTCAAACTTATAGCTGCAACTGTCGAAGCCGTGACAGATCAATATTTTTTTGCCGTTAGGATGTGAATTTTTCCAGGTAAATCCCCTGATCGTTAAACCATCAAGTTGTACAGACGCTTTTTCAGCATCTTTAAAAATTTCGGGAGCTATCTTTTTTTGTCTGCTGCTAAATGGTGTGCAGAACAACTCAAAAGCAATGACAGCAGCCTTCTTCGCAGATATTTTGCTGAGCAGTGCAATTTTTGATTTATAGTACCCAAACACAATCCTTTGTGTTAATTTCGATTTCATAATGTCAAAGTTATGGATGTAGTAATAATCGGAACAGGGAATGTGGCAACGGTGCTCGGGCGGATGATCACGGCAAAACATACAGTTGTACAGGTTGCCGGGCGAAATGAGCAATATGTAAAGGAGTTGTGCAATGAGTTAGGATGTGATGGAACTACCGATTTTTCACAAATGAACAAAAATGCGGACCTGTATATTATTGCTGTTTCCGATAGTGCTATTGCTGCCATTTTACCCAACCTGCCGATAAAAGACAAGCTCGTGGCACATACTGCAGGTTCGGTAAGCAGGGATGTACTGAAAAATATTTCCGATAATTATGGCGTTATCTATCCGTTACAAAGCATTCGTAAAGAGAACAAAAATATCCCCCACATTCCTTTATTGATAGATGGGTCATCCGATGCTGTTATATCAGACCTGCTGGCATTTGCGCAGTCCATAACACTTCTCACGGGCACAGCTACCGACGAACAGCGCGTTAAGCTCCATATCGGCGCAGTCATTTCATCCAACTTTGTAAATCATTTATATGCACTCACAAAAAAGTTTTGCGATAAAGAAGGTGTGCTGTTCAATCATCTTATCCCGTTAATTGAAGAAACTGCAAAGCGGTTACAACATAACGATCCTGCATATATGCAAACCGGTCCGGCAATCCGTCGCGACATGATCACTGTAAAAAAGCATTTGCACTTGCTTGAAGAATATCCCAAACTACAAAGCCTTTACAAGGAGCTGAGTGAAAGTATAATGGAGGGGATTTGATTTGAGATTAAATATGGATCTCTGATGTCTGACTTTATGATCTCTGATTTCTTACCGCCGGGAGTTATCAATTCAATAATCATTTTGGTCCTAAAATCCAGATAACAGTACCGCGTAACGACTTCTGCTTGTTTCCCGAAGAATATCAGCCCGATCAACAATAGCGAAACCAGACATCAGAAAATCAGAGATCAGCCATTTGCATTCAATCTCAAATCCTCCAAAAAGAAACCCCGCAGGTAAACCTGGCGGGGCGTTTATGAGCAAGCAACCGATAATACAAAATAGTGCGTTAATATAGCAACAAATCTCAATTTTATACTACTAAATTAGCACTTTTTTTCTAATGCGAACACCTGTTTGTTTTTTATTTATGTCGGGAAAGCCTGTTTTTCAAGTATTATCCATTTAGTCGCGTGAAAAACATTGTTTTGTGATAGCTTTGCAGCCCAAATTAATGATGAATGTATACGGTAAAAATTAATTTTGAGCAGAAAGGTCTTGATCCGGTTATACTTACGAACATTGAATCCGACCAGAGTTTGCTGGAAGTATGTCTTGACAACAACATTGAATTGCATCATAATTGCGGTGCTGTTTGTGCTTGCAGTACCTGCCATCTATACGTAAATAAAGGAACAGAGCTGATAGAAGAAATTAGCGATAAAGAAGAAGATTTTATAGACCGCGCTGTAAATCCACGTATTGAATCCAGGTTAGGGTGCCAGTGCATTTTGCTCAGCGGAAACGGTGGTGGAGAAATAGAAGTAACACTTCCCGACCAAACACAGTTCCTGGGCGAATAATTTCATTTGCAAAAAGCTTACATAATTTAAAGAAGAAAAATTTTAATATGACATTTGAACCACCAATTCACTGGAGTGATCACGAAGACATTGCCATGAAACTGTATGAGCGATTTGGAGATGATTTCAATGAAGGAAGAATTTATCGCGTACGCTTCACCGATCTGCTTGAATGGGTACTTGAAACACCCAATTTTCACGGCACTCGCGAGCAGTCTACCGAAGGACACCTGGAAATGATACAGAGCGCATGGGTGTATGAATGGAGAGACAACCAGAAATAATTATATGCATGTGCGGATATACAGCAATTATCCGCACATGTTTAGTTTGAACATTCACCCGTTTTAGTATTCTTATCATGAACGTTCTCGAAATATTTAAAGGTATAAACACATTTGTTTTTGATGTTGATGGTGTAATGACCGATGGCTCGCTGTTGGTTATGCCCGGGGGCGTAATGGTAAGACGTATGAATATTAAAGACGGTTATGCCTTACAGCTGGCTGTTAAAAAGGGCTACAATGTAGCTGTTATTTCCGGCGCTTTTTCGCAGGAAGTAAAAGAAAGGTTGAATAAACTGGGCATTACCAACGTGTTCATGCGAGTGGAAGATAAAGCTGCCTGTTTACTCGATTACTTGAAAAGTATTGGAAGCACGACTGCTGAAACCCTCTTTATGGGCGATGACATTCCGGACCATGAAGCCATGAGACTTTGCAAATTGCCCTGCAGTCCCACAGATGCCGCTATAGAAATAAAAGACATCTCCTTATATATATCACCGTTGACCGGCGGCGCAGGTTGTGTTCGTGATGTGATCGAAAAAGTGTTAAAATTAAACGGTGGCTGGGAACTCAAAACCCATATAAAGGCGCAGTAATTCTTGGTTAAAAGAATTTGTTGCCTATTTTTATCCCTATAAAATATTGTTTTGAAGTTAGTTAGCGCATTTTTCAGACTTGTTCGCTGGCCCAACCTGGTGTTTATCGCACTTACACAAGTGCTTTTCTTGTATTGTGTAATATTACCGGCGTTTAACAAAGCCGATCTTGTGCCTAACATTTATGGCTGGAGGTTTTTTCTTTTGTGTGCGTCATCAGTGCTGATTGCTGCAGCCGGATACATCATCAATGATTATTTTGACCTGGACATTGACCAGGTAAATAAGCCTGATAAATTGGTTGTTGAAAAAATTATAAAACGCCGATGGACCATCATCTGGCATCTTGTGCTAAGTATTGCGGGGATAGCTATGGGTTTTGTTATTGATTTTACTTCAAGAGCATACCTGCTTGGGTTTGCAAACATTCTCTGTGTTATCCTTCTGTTTATTTATTCCATTTCGTTCAAGAAGAAGTTTCTGATAGGCAACGTATTAATATCCTTACTTACCGCATGGGTAATATTGGTAATTACGTGGGCCGAGAACAGTCATATTCTGGGTTTCGATTCAAATGATCAGTTAAATGTAAACAAGATCATACGCGTTACTTTCCTCTATTCCGGATTTGCTTTTATTATTTCCCTGATCAGAGAAGTAATAAAAGATATGGAAGATATTGAAGGTGACCGGCGTTACGGTTGTAAAACCATGCCCATTATGTGGGGCGTGAATGCAACAAAGGTTTTTGTAGCAGTATGGCTGATAGTGCTGGTGGCTGCATTGCTTATTGTACAGATCTATGCATTGCGGCTTGGCTGGTGGATTAGTGTTATCTATTGTATTCTGCTAACGGTGGCGCCTTTGCTGTGGATACTAAAAAAATTATATACAGCAGTAAGTTCCGAAGATTACCATAAATTAAGTTCGTTGATAAAACTGGTAATGTTTACGGGAATTCTATCGATGATCTTTTTCAGAATATATTCATAGTGAAAAGTGAATGGTGAATAGTGAAACGGGTAACAGCATTCTGAATCACGATCAGTTTTTTTAAAATGAATGTCTCATTCCAACAATAAACAGGTTTCACCTTTGACTATTTACTATTCACTATTCACCATTGACCATTCACTACCATGCCTCTTCCATTTATTATACTAGCCTCGCAATCGCCACGTAGAAAACAATTACTTGAATGGGCGGAAGTTCCGTTTGAAATTGTAGTACGGCATTCCAATGAGGACTTTCCTGAAGATTTACCTATTGAACAGGTGCCGATTTTCATTGCTCGCAATAAAGCAATAGCGGTTAAGGACTATTGTATTGAAAATGATATTCCCATACAACCGGTGTTGGCTGCAGATACCATTGTTGTTTTGGATAACAAGGTAATTGGAAAGCCAAAAGACAGAGAGGATGCCATTGCCATTCTTACTGCATTATCCGGTAAAAAACACCAGGTGATCACAGGTGTGTCTATTCTTTCAGAGAACGATGATATTGCTTTCGCTGACATAACCGATGTTTATTTTCATCCTATTACACAAGAACAAATAGAGTTTTATGTCGACAACTACAAGCCTTATGACAAAGCTGGCGCATATGCCATACAAGAGTGGATTGGAGTTGTCGGTATAAAGTCCGTAAATGGAGATTTCTATAACGTAATGGGCTTGCCTGTAAGCAGAGTGGTGCAGGAGCTGGAGAAGCTGTGAGCTTTTAGCTATGAGCTGTTAGCTTGGGTATCAGGTGTCAGGTATCAGGTTTCAGGTATGAGGCATAAGGTATGAGGTATGAGGATTGATGCATAAGGTTCGAAGGGATTTCGATAGTGCATATTTTTTATTGCTTGCTCTAAAATCGTCATTTTCATATAAGCTTTTGATTGTTGGCTTTTACCTAATACCTATACCTCATGCCTTAGTCCTTACATTGCCAATCTCACACAAACCTGAAATCTGAAATCTGATACCTGACACCTGATACCAGAAACCTCTCACCTCATACCTTTTTTCTTCCTACATTCGCAGCAATAAGCTAATAGCTAATAGCTCACCGCTTTAAACCCTTAAACTCATGACCGAACGTTTACTCCAGTTTATCTGGCAATTCCAATATTTTAATCGTAAAAGCCTGCTGACAACTAATAATGAATGCTTGCTGGTATTGGTACCCGGACAGCTAAATCATAACCAGGGGCCGGATTTTCTCGAAGCCAAAATTAAAATAGATAATACCATTCTTGCCGGAAGCATTGAATTGCACCTCGTAGCGTCGCATTGGTACATTCACTCACATCATACAGATCCTAACTACAATACAGTTATACTACATGTTGTATGGCAGCATGATAAAGATGTGACTTTAGCCAACGGATCAGTATTGCCATCGCTGGAGCTGCAGCCGCTTGTTTCTATTCTTATGCTTCAGCAGTACGAGGCATTGATGAATAGTAAAAGTTTTTCAGCATGCGAAAACCAGTTACCATTATTGTCTCAAATAGGATGGATGAGCTGGAAAGAGCGACTGGCTGTGGAACGGTTGTCTGCACGGTCACAAAACGTGCTTGAACTTTTTCAGGAAAGCGGCAATCATTGGGAAGAAACTTTTTGGTGGATGCTTGCCAGAAATTTTGGCGTGAAAGTGAATATGGAGTCTTTTGAATCTATCGCCAAAAGTATTTCCATCAATATTCTGGCAAAACATAAGAGTCAGCTTAATCAACTCGAAGCGCTTTTATTAGGGCAGGCAGGACTGTTAAACGATGATTTTGAAGAAGCATATCCACAGATGCTGCAGCGGGAATACCGTTTTCTCAAAGCAAAGCATGGATTGGAGCCCGCGCTTATTTCTCCGGTGTTTCTAAGAATGCGTCCGGCTAATTTTCCCGGATTGCGTCTGGCGCAATTGGCTACCCTGGTTTATTCAGCATCTCACTTGTTCTCCAAAATAAAAGCTGCCGACACCATTTTTGAGTTAAAAGGATTATTGAATATAACGGCCAACGATTACTGGCATTATCATTATCGTTTTGACGAGGAGACTACTTTCAAACCTAAACATCTTGGCGATCAGATGATAGAAAATATTATCATAAACACTATCGCGCCGGTATTATTTAGTTATGGACAATACCACAATGAGCATCGCTGGAAAGACAAATCAGTCGACTGGCTATCACAACTCCGCTCAGAGGACAATAACATAACAAAGCACTGGAAAGAAAAAGGCGTTTCGTGCACTTCGGCTTTAGATTCCCAGGCCTTACTTGAACTGCATAAAAATTATTGCAACAGGAAGGAATGTTTGAGATGTGCTGTAGGAAGCAAAATGCTAAAAATCGCTGATGTCTGATTTGTTGATCTCTGATTTGTTCCGGTGCAACAGCTTGCTTTTATAATTACCATTTCCCCGGCGATTTGCTGAAACAATTCAGTTAGCGTTCCAAAATCCGCATCGTTCCAAATTAGACATCATCGATTTTTTGCCAGATGAATTTAGTCTGCAGCCCAAATCCGGATCGCCCAGATCAGAGATCAATAGATCAGACATCAGCGATTCTTAATCCCATTTCCTGGGAGATTTGCTGGATGCGTTTAGTCAGCATGTTAAATCCGCATCGCCCAGATCAGAGATCAACAAATCAGACATCAGCGATGTCTCTCTACCAATTAAACACTACATCCTGAACCAGGTCCGGATGAAGGCTCTTAGCTACAGGGCAGGTGATTGCTGCTCTTTCAAGAAC
The DNA here is from genome assembly GCA_030345135.1 of Chitinophagaceae bacterium DXS. Taxonomy (GTDB): domain Bacteria; phylum Bacteroidota; class Bacteroidia; order Chitinophagales; family Chitinophagaceae; genus Danxiaibacter; species Danxiaibacter flavus. The sequence continues at coordinate 2,469,582 of CP128386.1, read as the reverse complement.
TGTTCTTTGTTTTTCGTCAACCTGTAAACCCTCAGGAAAATTAAAAGTCACTTTTATGCCACCAATTCTTCTTGGTTCCGCTGCCATTATTTTGGTGATTTCTATGGATGTGCCATCAAGATTTACCTCTAAATCGCGTGCTTTTATACCCATAATAGTCAGCATGCAACTACCCAGCGCCGTTGCCACAATATCCGTTGGAGAAAAACGTTCTCCTTTTCCATGGTTGTCTGTTGGAGCGTCCGTTTCAATAATAGTATTACTTTGCAAATGTGTAGCCTGTGTTCTCAGATCACCTTTATAAATAATTTGTGAGGTCATTATATTGTTTTTTCTAAATTTACAAGCAACAAATATACATAACGTGAAGAAGATTATTCTGGTTTTAACGGTAAGCATGGCGGCATTGTTTGTTAATGCACAGAGCAGCAGCAAGGAACAGAAAAAGCAGGAGAAGAAAGATCGCGTCAATCAACTGATCAAACAAGAGGAAGAAGGCACGATTATTTTTAACAAGCAGGGAGCCTTCGGCATCAAGTTAAGCACAGACGGTTATGGTATATTTTATGAGCACGGCAGGTATAAAACAGTAACAAAAACATTCTTGTGGTGGGTAGAGCTTAGCGAGCGCAAACATCCCAAAGAGGAAAAATCCCCCGGAGCGCCAATTGGCGGATTTTCGATAGGCAATCCCTACGTATATGGTAAAATAAACAACTTTTATTATTTGAACCTTGGCCTTGGAGGGCAGCGATTAATTGGCGGCAAGGGCAACAAAAATGGTATCGCCGTTTCCGCTATCTACGGCGGAGGTTTTTCTGCGGGATTGTTAAAGCCATATTATCTTACAGTGGGAGATTCGGCATCTAACAATGCAATTGATATCCGTTATACCGATCAGACGGCTCACCAGTTTATAGACGCGACCAATATTTTAGGCGCAGCAGGTTTTACAAAAGGTTTTTCCCAGATAAAATTTGTACCCGGCGTTCATGCCAGACTTGCACTACGTTTCGATTACGGACGCTTTAATGAACTCCTTTCTGCAGTAGAAACCGGCGTAACCGCTGCCTATTATACACAGGATATTGCTCAAATGATTGGGTCCGAACCCAAGAAGTTCTTCTTTAACGCTTACGTTGCCGTGGCATTTGGTAAGAGAAAGTAAGTTATTTTTGCAGATAGCGAGCAGTCGAAGCGATTTTAAAAATTTATTAATTTGTTGATTTTCAACTGTTTGATAATTTTTTTGCTTCAGAGCCATAGCAGTGGTTGGCTGCATCACGCTTGTTAAATACCCCAAATCCGGTTAAACAGTTTAGAGAAAACAACCTTGTCGAGTGATGGATGACGACTGCAGTGCAGCCGGAATCGATAGAGAGACAGGCAAAAAAGAAAAGAAGATGCAGGAATTACCCGTTGTTTCTAACGTAAATACAGAAGAAACTAAAGTTAAAAAGCCCAATTGGCTTAGAGTTAAACTACCGATAGGAGAGAGTTACAAACATGTACGCGGGCTGGTAGATACACACAAGTTGCACACAATCTGCGAAAGCGGAAATTGCCCGAACATGGGCGAGTGTTGGGGAGCAGGAACGGCAACATTTATGATTCTGGGTAACGTGTGTACCAGAAGCTGCGGCTTTTGTGCCGTTGCCACCGGTCGTCCTGAGTCTGTTGACTGGGATGAACCGCAACGTGTGGCAGAAGCCATCAACCTGATGAAGGTTAAACATGCGGTTATTACCAGCGTAGACAGAGATGAACTGAAAGACGGAGGCTCTATCATCTGGCACAATACTATTAAAGCTGTAAAAGCATTAAATCCCGAAACAACTTTGGAAACGCTGATTCCCGACTTTAAGGGTAAGGCTGAAGATATTCAACGCGTGATTGATGCTGCGCCGGAAGTGGTGAGCCACAATCTGGAAACAGTGGAAAGGTTAACCCGCCAGGTGCGCATTCAGGCAAAATACCGCAGAAGTATTGAAGTGCTTCGCATTTTGAAAGAAGGCGGTATGCGTACAAAAACCGGCATTATGCTCGGATTGGGCGAAACCAAGGAAGAAGTTGTTCAGGCGTTGGAAGATCTGGCAGCTGCCAGGGTGGATGTAATTACTTTGGGGCAGTATTTACAACCAACCAAAAAGCATTTACCTGTTCAGCGTTTTGTGCATCCTGATGAATTCGCAGAGTTGCGAGAGATTGGGTATGAGCTTGGATTTGACTATGTTGAAAGTGGCCCGCTGGTTCGCTCATCTTATCACAGCGAACGTCACGTGTTCCCTGGCTATGGAAGAAAAAAATGGGAAGATGAGAAGGCGCTTAATGCTGCTGTTTAAAATAGGTTCAACTTTTTACAGAAACGTCTCTTCATTTTGGGGAGACGTTTTTTATTGGGATCTGTCTTGATTGGGATTTTTTGTCGGGACCGGGATTTATGGGATTAAATGATTGACAGGATTTTTGAATAAGAAGAATATTTTCTATCGAACGTGGAGATTGAAAAATATTGAAATGATTGAGCCTGAAGAAATCAGACATCAGCCATTGTATTACATCTAAAATCGTACACCGTACATCGTACATCATTTCACAGCCTTAAGCTCAAACCCAAATTCGCTGCCTTCGCCAATTCTGCTATTGACCCAAATACTGCCACCCTGGGCCTCTATGAATTCTTTGGAAATGGCAAGACCCAGACCGGTACCGCTACGCTCTTTGGTGCCAGGCACTTTGAAATAACGATCAAATAATTTAGGCAGATATTTTTCGTCAATACCCAGTCCGTTATCCTTGACGTAGAATTTGATATGATCTCCTTCCATTAAAGCACCGATGTCAACCACGGTTTCCTCCGGCGAATATTTGATGGCATTGGTAAGCAGGTTAATAAGCACCCATGTTGTTTTTTCCGAATCTACATTTACTGGTAACAGATTTTCTGCCAGGAATTTTCTTATCAGGATTTTCTTTTGCTCAGCCTGCACCTGTACGGCCTGAATTGCCTGTTCTGTGATGGCTGCAGGTTCCGTTGGATGGAGCTTTAGTTGAATATTGCCGGTTTCTACCTGCGACATATTGAGCAGTTCACCTGTGATCTTTAACAGCCTGTCCGAATCATCATTAATGCTTTTGATCAGGTCCTGTTGTTCTCCGTTTAATCCTCCTACACGGGTATCGTTTAGCAGGCTTGCACTCATCTTAATGGACGATATGGGTGTTTTAAGCTCATGCGATACGGTAGCAATGAAATTTGTTTTTGCCTCATTCAGTTCATGGAACGGTGTGATGTTACGTAATACGATCACCTGGCCGATCACCTGCTGATTATTGGTTACATCAAAAATGTCTTTTATAAAGTAGCTTTCTTTATTGTCCGCATATATCTTCAGTTCTTTTTTGTTGGTTTCAGTTTGCAGTAGCGTGCGCATCAGATCGTTGCTTACAGCAATATCAGCAGCGTATCTTCCAATAATGTCCTGCTCATTTATGCCGAGTAAATTTTGCGCAACAACGTTTATAAAAAGGATGTTTTTGTTCGCATCAAATCCAATAATACCATCCTTCATCTGGTTGATAATAGTTTCTATGCGGCTTTTTTCAAATTTGATTTGTGCGAGATTGCTATGCTCATATTCATCCAGTTTTTCCGCCATCCCGTTAAATGCATTGGCCAGATCTTTAAACTCGTCATTCTGATCAAGCCTGATCCTTTTCTTATAGTTTTTGTTAGCAATCTCTGTAATACCTTCTGCCAATACTCTTACTGGATTGGAAATGACCGACGGAAAATTATAAATGAATGTAAATACGACTAGAATGAGTGCTGTAAAGATCAACGTGAGCCATAGTTTAGCATCCTCCGCGGTTCGTTTTGCTACAGCATTTTTTCTCAGAATTGCTTGTTGGTTAACTTCATTGATCTGCTCAATAGCTTGCCGCATTCCGGTCTTCCTTAAGGAATCATTTATATCTAGTTTTAGCGCTTCAAAATTGTCGCGCAGTTTACTCACAGCCTCCTGTTCTCCATTCTCAGTAATATTAAGCTCTTCTTTTTTTAGATTGCTTTCAATAGTTGCCAGTGCGGAGGCATCTTTACCAATATAATCCAGGGACTTGGATATATTTGTGCACGCTACAAGGCTTTCATAGTTATTTTTAAGAACATTGTCGGCATCATTGCTCAACCTGTTAATATAAAAAAATCCCATGCCGCCGAACACGAGTATAACCGCGAAGAGAAACGCCAGTCCAAGGGATAATTTAGTTTTTAAACGAAGTGCCATAAAGGATTTTTAGAAGCTTAAAGCCTAAAGCTCAAAGCTTAAAACTATTCAGTGCATCAGCTCGTTTGATTTACTGCAATTTCACATTCGATGCACTCAATTTTATATCATAACCAGCTTTGGGCTTAAGCTTGTTTTTATGATAAAATTACGATATCAATATCTGCAGCAGACAATTTATTCAGCAATTGATTAAACACCGCTGTATTTAAAATTACATTAACAAGGCTCAGATGTGGTTTGCCAATGCAAATGGTCGTTATCCCCTTTTGTTCTGCAACCTCCCAAATCGCCTTCGCAATATTGGTATTTTTTAGTTTGATGATTTCGCCGCCCAATTCTGTCGCCAATTTAAAATTATTGATCAAATGCCGTTGAGCAGCCAGGCCGATCTTATCACCGTCTTCTTTAGGTGTTTGTACATAAAGCAAATACCATTTGCTGTTGTAATAAGCAGAAAGGCGGGCAGTTTTCCTGATTACTTTTCTTGCCGTTTCGTGATTGCTGCTAATACATGCAAGAAAACGTTCTGCGCGGATATTGCCTGTTCTTGGAATCTCGGTCTCAATTTTTCTTTCCACCTGGGAAGCCACTTCCTTAAGCGCAAGTTCTCTCAGCTGAAGTATTTTTTCTCCCTGGAAAAAATTGCGCAGGGCAGTATTTACTTTATCGGATGTATAGATCTTTCCCTCTTTCAAACGTGTGATGAGTTCATCAGCGGTAAGATCAATATTAACTACTTCATCCGCTTGTTGCAGTACACTGTCGGGAATTCTTTCCGATACATCAATGCCGGTTATATTCTTCACTTCTTCATTCAGACTTTCAATGTGCTGAATATTTACTGCGCTGATCACGTTGATTCCCGCATCGAGTATATCCATCACATCCTGCCAGCGTTTTTCATTTTTGCTGCCCTCAATATTCGTGTGAGCCAGCTCGTCAACAATCACTATTTCAGGATGGAGGTTTAAAACTGCCTGTATGTCCATTTCATCCAGTTCCTTTCCCTTATAAAAAAGTTTTCTTCTGGGTATAACCGGAAGACCATCCAGCAACGCGTGTGTTTCTTTACGGCCGTGTGTTTCGATATAGCCGACAACAACGTCAACCCCATTGCGTAATAATGTTTGTGCCTCCTGCAACATGCGATACGTTTTTCCTACGCCGGCACTCATGCCAATATAGATCTTGAACTTGCCACGCCTGGATTGCCTTATCAGTTCAAGGAAATGCTTTGCGCCGTTATTTTCATTTTCACTTGCCATACAATCGGTAAGCGTTGATTTTTTGCTTTATTAAGTAAAAAGTAAAAATTCAAAAGTCAAAATTCAAAAGCCTCTATTGTGACGTTGCTTTTAAACTCATCAACAGGACTGCATTGATAGTTTTTACTTTTTACTTTTGAATTTTAAAAACTTATAGCGAGGGCTGTTGTTATAAAGAGGTCATTTGCCGTCAGACTTCTGTCCTGCTTTACAAAGATATCATCCTTGCTGTTTAGGTTTCTCACCTCAATCCTCCAGACAGCTTTGTTATAAATTGACCTGTCATAATTAATGCTATAGCCAAATGTCTTAAAGCCGTTTGGTGTTCCGGATGATATGATTACGCCGTTTTCATCATTATAATATTCCCCTCTAACAGCAATCGCGTTTTTGTTATCAAATGTATATTTTAAAATAACAGCGGGGGAATACCATGTGTTCATAGCAGAACTGCCTTTGCTTTTTTGTTCAAGACCATAATCAATTCCTGCGGCTGCAGAAAACTTGCCGTTGAATTGAAATATGCCATACAGGTCATTGAAATATCTCATTTTTCTGACGCTATCCGGCTTGTCGTTACCAACAAACGTGCTATAATTCAGTGTTACTTTCTCTGATGGTTTGTAAGTAACCTGGGTGCCAAAAGCCGGCGTAGTATTTCCATCAACACGCTGAATGCGTTGCCACCCATTCAATACAAGTGCACTTAGAAACCATTTTTCATTTTTGGATGTATAGCTCAGTTTTGCGCCTGTCTCAAAATACGGAGAGTTGTCAGCCATTAAACTTCTCGTTAATGTCCAGCAGTCTTTGCCGACAGCGCTTTCAAAGCCAATGTGCGAACTGAATATCCCGGCATCCAGCCACAAGTTTGCCTTTTTAGCCAGCCTGATGCCTGCATTTGCCTCATAAATGTTTTTTAGTACACCAGGTTCTGCACTATAGTTAGCGTTTACATAAGTGCCCGCAGCGAGTGCCAGATTCGCCCTTATTTTTTCAGTTGAGTAGGCTGCCTTTATATAGGCAAGGTTAATATTAACTTCATTATTCCGGTTATAGCTATATAAAAAAGAAGATTTGGTGTTGTTTTCCGGCTTGTTGAAATCATAGCTGTAATATGCTTCTACGTAACCGGAGATTGTGAGCGATTTTTCTTCCGTGCTGTCTTGCGCAAACAGGCTATTACCTGTAAGCATTAATGCTGTTGTAATTAATCTGGTCTTCATGATTCTGAGCTATGGGCCATCAGCTTTTAGCTATGAGCTTTTGGCAATGTTGTAATTAATGAACTGTCTTTCTAAAAGCAAACTTTTTTGATTTTTTACTTTTTACTTGCATCCAGTGCTATGTTTAATTTGAGTACATTAACTGTAGCTGGTCCAAAAAGGCCAAGCAGTGGCTTCTTTGTTTGCTGATCAATCAATTCATTCAATTTATTTTCGTCAATATGACGGAGCGCAGCTATTCGTTTCACCTGAACTTTGGCAGCGAGAGGAGAGAGGTCCGGATCAAGGCCGCTTCCTGATGCTGTTACTAATTCCACAGGAATTTGTTCCTTACGGATGCCGGGATTATGTACCAGGAAAGTATCTATGCGATCCTGTACTGTCTTTAAATAATCCGGGTTAGTGGCACCTTTGTTACTTGCCCCGGAACCTGCTGCATTATAGTCAACTGCAGAAGGGCGTCCCTGGAAATATTTGTCATCACTAAATTTCTGACCAACGTTGGCGTAACCCACCACTTTAGCATTCACTACAATTCTTTCTCCGTCACCACCACCCGGAGTTAGTTTGCCGATGGCGGCGATAAGCAGCGGATAAATAACTGCTAACAGTACAATAAGTACCAATGTTAGTCGTAAGGATGGTGAAATATACTTTTTCATTTTTTTAGATTTTATCGTGTGCCGGATAATGTTTCGTCCGGTTACTTTTATTTCTTTTTTTTACGTTTAGAAGAACAAGCCCAGTATCATGTCAATGATCTTGATGCCGATAAAAGGGGCAATAACTCCACCTACACCGTAAATCATCAGGTTTCTTCTTAGCAGTGCGCTTGCGCCAATCGGCCTGTAGGCAACGCCACGCAGAGAAAGTGGTATCAGCAGAGGAATAATGATAGCGTTGAAGATCACTGCGGAAAGAATCGCACTTTCAGGGCTTTTCAGATGCATAATGTTTAGTGCCTGCAATGCCGGAATAGAGCTGATAAATAAAGCGGGAACAATTGCAAAGTATTTAGCCACATCGTTGGCAATGGAAAAGGTTGTTATTGTTCCGCGGGTTATTAATAATTGTTTTCCTATTTCAACAATTTCAATCAGTTTGGTGGGATCGTTATCAAGATCGACCATGTTACCGGCTTCTTTTGCAGCCTGGGTACCACTATTCATTGCAACACCCACATCAGCCTGTGCAAGTGCTGGCGCATCGTTTGTACCGTCACCCATCATGGCCACCAGCTTGCCACCAGCCTGTTCTTTCTTGATGTAGTTCATTTTATCTTCAGGCTTGGCTTCTGCAATGTAATCATCGACACCGGCTTTTTCGGCAATGTATTTTGCTGTGAGCGGATTATCTCCGGTAACCATTACAGTTTTTACACCCATCTTGCGAAGGCGTTCAAAGCGTTCCTGTATGCCTGGTTTGATGATGTCCTGTAACTCAATAACACCAATCGCTTGCTGGTTCTGGCTTACCACCAGCGGAGTGCCACCGTTTGATGCTATTTCTTTTACTTTTAATTCTGTTTCGGAAGGAATAGAGTTTCCAGCCCGCACAACTATGTTTCTAATAGAATCGAAAGCTCCCTTGCGGATCCTGATGCCATTGGGCATATCAATACCGCTTGATCTTGTTTCGGCTGTAAATCCTACAAACTTTGCATCTCTTGTGTTGAACGATGCACCATTTATGTTAGCAAGCTCAATAATTGATTTTCCTTCTGGTGTTTCATCTGCCAGCGAAGCGAGCACACATGCTTCTACAAATGTTTTCGAATCTATGTTTTTGGCGGGCCAAAAATGAGTGGCTTTTCTGTTACCGATGGTAATGGTACCAGTTTTATCCAGTAACAAAGTATCAATGTCGCCTGCAGTTTCCACAGCTTTGCCGCTTTTAGTGATCACGTTTGCACGAAGTGCCCTGTCCATACCGGCAATACCGATGGCGCTTAACAAGCCGCCGATTGTTGTCGGGATCAAACAAACGAACAGGGATATAAATGCAGCTATTGTTATAGTTGTGTTTGCATAATCGGCAAAAGGTTTTAACGTAACACATACTATAATAAACAGTAGCGTAAAGCTTGCAAGTAAAATGGTTAATGCTATTTCGTTTGGTGTTTTTTGCCTGCTGGCGCCTTCTACCAGTGCGATCATTTTGTCCAGGAAGCTTTCACCCGGTTCTGTTGTAACACGAACCTTGATTTTGTCTGACAGAACTTTTGTACCACCGGTTACACTTGATTTGTCACCACCTGCTTCACGAATGACCGGTGCTGATTCTCCTGTAATAGCACTCTCATCAATGGTTGCAAGTCCTTGAATAATTTCACCATCCATCGGAATGATGTCTCCGGCTTCGCAGATAAACATATCACCTTTCCGTAATTTAGAAGACGGCACAATATGAATTTCATTTGTAAAGATCTCGCCAACTGCGGAGACTTTCTTGGCAGGAGTATCTTCTCTTGTTTTACGTAAGCTATCCGCCTGGGCCTTGCCTCTCGCTTCAGCAATCGCTTCAGCAAAATTCGCAAAAAGCAATGTAAGGAACAACACCGTAAATATGGTTAGGTTATAACCAAAGTTTCCGACTGATTTATCGTTGGCGGAATAAGAATAAGCTGTGATAAAAAGCATTATCGTTGTGCCGATCTCTACCGTGAACATTACCGGGTTACGGTACATCATTCGCGGATCCAGCTTTACAAACGATTGTGCCAGTGCTGGAGCAACCAGCTCTTTTGACAATAGTGATGATGTATTTTTTGAACGTTTCATTTTCTGAAATTTTTTAATTGCGAGGAGGGGTATCAGGTATCAGGTATCAGGTATCAGGAATACATTGTCTATCCTTTTTGTCTCACGCCTTACGCCTTTTTCAAGCCTCAAGCCTCAAGCCTCACGCCTCAAGCCTCAGACCTGATACCTGATACCTGATGCCTGAAACCTATCTACCTATCTGAAAATACTCTGCTAACGGTCCCAGCGTTAATGCAGGGAAGAATGACAGAGCTGTTATGATTACGATAACTGCGAACGTCATTACACCGAAAGTGAGTGAATCTGTTTTTAATGTTCCCGCTGATTCGGGTATGTATTTTTTGTTTGCGAGTATGCCGCCAATGGCGATAGGGCCAATGATCGGAATAAACCTTGCGAGGATCAACACAAAGCCGGTGCTAACATTCCAGAAAGTATTGTTGTCTCCCAGGCCCTCAAATCCACTACCGTTATTGGCGTTTGCTGAAGTAAATTCATAAAGCATTTCTGAGAAGCCGTGATAACCCGGATTATTAAGCCACGCGGATGGTTTTACTGCCCACGCAATATCCGGATGGTGTGCCACAAAATAGGCGGCCAATGCTACACCTCCTTTAATAAGGAACGCTGAAAGTAAAGTAACCAGTGCTGCAATTTTCACCTCACGGGCCTCGACTTTATGTCCCATAAATTCAGGGGTTCGTCCTACCATCAAACCTGATATAAACACTGCGATAATGATATAGATATAATAGTTTAAGAATCCCACACCACATCCGCCATAGAAGGCGTTCACCATCATACCCAACAACTGCATAGCGCCGGAAACCGGCATGCTGCTATCGTGAAATGAGTTTACTGAACCTGTTGAAATGATTGTGGTTACAATACTCCAGTAGGCTGATGCTGCGGGACCAAAGCGGACCTCTTTGCCTTCCATGGCGCCTGTGGGCTGTGCAATGCCCATTTTTGCGATCTCCGGGTTTCCATTTAATTCTGTAACCACAGTTGGTATGAGTAAACACAACATTCCAATTGTCATAACACCAAAAACAACATAAGCGAATTTTTTGCGCCTGATGTAAAAACCCATTGCAAATAACATTGCCACCGGGATCAATACCTGTGCAATAATTTCAACCATGTTGGTAAGATAGTTGGGGTTTTCGAGCGGGTGGGCTGAGTTTGTGCCAAACCAACCACCACCATTAGTTCCAAGGTGTTTAATGGCAACAAACCCGGCAACAGGTCCGCGTGATACGCTTACTGTATCTCCCTGGTAAGTTGTAATTGTATCTTTCCCTTTATAGCTTGTAGGGCTGCCGTTAAAAGCCATTATAACGGCCATGATAATACATAATGGTATTAAGATTCTTGTTATCGTCTTAACGAAGATCTTCCAGAAGTTACCAAGGTTATTGGTTGTTTTTTCTTTGATACCATTCAGTAATCCTATTAATGCTGCAATACCTGTTGCGGCACTAACAAACTGAAGGAACATTAATACCAGGGTTTGAGTTAAATAGGTTACACCTGTTTCTCCGGAATAATGTTGCAGGTTACAGTTCACGAGGAAACTGATGGCTGTATTAAAGGAAAGGTCCGGTGTTTGGCCAGGATTGCCATCCGGATTCAGCGGCAATTTATCCTGGTACAGTAACATAAAAAAAGCATATACAAACCATACAAGGTTGATGGTTAGCATTGCTTTGAGAAACTCCTTCCAGTTCATTTTTTTATTAGGATCAATGCCGCTGAGCCGGAAAATAAAGCGTTCCAGCGGATTCATAAAGTCAGTAAATGTTCTATCGCCGTTAAATACTTTGGCAATGTATTTCCCAAGGGGAAAAGCCAGTAGCACTGTAAGAAGGAACGATACGACTATGCCTGTTATTTCTGTGTTCATGTTAAGTGATTGATTGGGTGACTATAGTGAATGGTGAATGGTGAAGAGTGAAAGGTTGATCCTTTTAACTGATTGTGACTTTTGCAAGTTGAAAAAGCGAAGCCTGCCTGCATTTTTGACTCTTCACTATTGACCATTGACCATCAGAATTTTTCCGGTTTTAACAGCACATACAGCAGGTAAATAAATACTGCAATGCAGATGATTAGAAGCGTGTTGATCATGTTGTTTATATTTTTTCAAAAAAGTCTATCGATTTATAAAATAGCCAAAAGCAAATGAGTGCCGCGATGATTAAGAGTACTGTTAACATATTTGTGAATTTTATTTAGTCTTCAGAGTGGTTTACCTGCTTTATATAAGTTGAGTAAAGTGTTACAGGTATTCTGGCCTGAATAATTCTCCATTCAACGCGGTTGCATAAATGCCGCATAGTTGAAAAAGAAAAAATGAACACATTCTCAATTGCATTTTTTACAATCTCATTTCCTTTTACATAGATCCTGTCTGCGAGTTTCATACATTTTTCAACGATGTGCAGATTGTGGTCATGCACATTTTCTTCTGTGTACCGGGCAAACACCTCCACAACTTTTGTGATGTTACCATTGTTTGAAAGTTTTGCCAGTGGTTCTCTGATCTCAGGAAATTCATCTGCTATTAGTGCCGGTACTTCGTATTGGTTTAGCATATAAAAGAATTTGATAAGAGGATGCCAAAATGAGTGCCGCAGGCGAAGTATGTGATCTAATTCATTTATTATCAATTAGTTTGGTTGGATTGGCGTTTTCTGACTCATTAAGAAACCCTTCCGTTTTGAAAAGGTTTTTTCATTTTGAAAAAGCTTCTGATGAGTTGTATAAATCGCGTAGTCGTCGCATTACGTTGATATATAAGCGATCCGCCTGATACCGGAACGGTTGAGATATTCTGGCATCTAAATAGAAGAGATAGCTGAAAAAAAGAAATGGAAAACACCAATGTAGTCGTTCGCGTGGCTTCTGCAGAAGACGCCAGGTACGCGGCGGAAATTTCGGACGAAACAGAACGATCGGCCATCGCAAGAGGAACGGGAATCTCAAAACGACCAGTAGAATATATAGTGGAAAAAATGTTACAAGGGAAAGCTGTAATTGCAATTGACACCAATGGTGAATGGGCTGGATTTTGTTATTTCGAGATCTGGAGTAATGGTGAGTTTATTTCTAATTCCGGCATGATTGTAAAACCGGATTTTAGAAAACATGGTATCGCTCATATGCTTAAGAATGCGCTGTTTGACATTTGCCGTCAAAAATATCCTGCAGCAAAAATCTTCAGTATTACAACGGGGCTCGCCATTATGCACATGAACAGCGAACTGGGTTTTGAGCCGGTTACTTATTCTGAGATATGCCAGGAGGAAGGCTTCTGGCAAAATTGTAAAAGCTGTGTGAACTATGAGATACTTTGTCAAAAAAATCGTAGCAACTGTTTGTGTACAGCAATGCTATATAATGGCAAACAACAAAATGCAAAACAAATAGAAGAAATTTGAATCATGATACAGCTTAAAGCCCAAAGCGTAAAGCCTAAAGCTGACCGAAACGAGTTTTTTTGAACCATATAAGGGATGTAAGGGATTATAAGAATAAGCGCAAAATTTTGTATCAATTAGAACAGTTCACATACTTCTGTACCGCGTATCCTTTTGTATTCTTATATCCCTTATATGGTTCAAAAAAAATCATGTTTTCAGCGCAAGCTGGCTTATTTTTTTGTTCAACAATTTTTTCTCCGCATCAGACTTTGTCATGCCGATTGCTGTTTCGTAAAAGGCCTTTGCTTTATTAAAATCCTTGCACGCATAAACATCACCCATAAGGCTGTGGTATAAATAGTTTTTTTGCCACTCTTTATTGCACAGAGCCTGTTCTACTTCCTTCAATGTCTGTTCTGCGCCATATACTTTAAATATTACTGTAAGACGGTTTAACAACACAATAGAAGACGGATTGATAGCAGCGAGCATGTCATAATATCGCAGGATGTTTTTCCAGTTGGTTTGTTCAAAGGACGGCGATATACAATGCTCGTAAGCAATGGCCGCTTCTATGTGATACGAGTTGATCTCGTTGCCGAAAGCAGCTTTGTTCAGGTAATCGTATCCTTTGTCTATCAGTGAGCGATCCCATTTGCCACGGTCCTGATTTTGAAGCAATATAATTTCATGGTGTTCATCAATCCTGCTGTTGATACGTGCGGCGTGAAAGCACATGAGCGCCATGGCTGCAAAAGTTTCTGGCAGTTGAGTGCTGCTATGTACGCAGAGCAGGTTGCATAAATACATGGATTGATCAAGCAGGTCTTTTCTTATCAGCTTGTCAGCATGTGTTGAACTGTAACCTTCATTGAAGAGAAGATAAATGGTTCTTAGTACTGTCCCCGTTTTGTCTTTTAAATGCGATGCTGGTGGAAATTCGGGTTTTATTTTTTTTGTTCTGAAGAACTCTTTAGCGCGATATAAGCGTTTTGATACAGTGTCTTCCGATGTAACAAAAGCCTTTGCTATTTCTGCCGTGGAAAATCCGCAAAGTATTTTTAGCATCAGCGTAATTTGATTCTCTTCTGATAGCTCTTCATGGCAGCATGCAAACATCATTCTTAAAAGATCGTCTGTTATTTCATCTTCATTCCACAGTTTATCAATAGTTGACGTTAGCGTGTATTCCGATTGCAACAACATTCTTTCAGGATCGCTGAAATCTATGGATCGCGAAAATTTGTTCTTCCTGATAAAGTCGATCGCCTTGTTCTTTGCTGCGCGCATTAACCACGCAGAAGGGCTATCGGGTATGCCGTTGAGCGACCATACGCGCATAGCATTAATGAAAGTTTCCTGTATAACATCCTCAGATAGCTGCAAGTTTTCTGTTCCAAATATTTTGATAAGAATGGCCGACATCTTTCCCGCTTCACGCCTGAAGAGATGATCAGTTAATTTGTTGATGTTAAATTGTTCACTCAAATGGCTGTTTTATCGTTGAAATAAATTTCTGCATGTTTTCTTTCTAACTCGTTATTGATAGTACTTAACAGTAGTTATTGTTACACGGAGAAATACAGGAGAAGACACAGAGTTACACAGTGCTTTTTCGATGAAGATCCGTCATCTCATTTTTTATTTCTTCTTTTTAGAAGCCTTTGCTTTTGGATTATAGTCGAGACACAAATTGATCCAGTATTTAAATTCGGCATTCGTTTTCATGCCATCTTCACTTACATAAACATAGCCTTTCATTGGCCTTGAGGCAAAATCCATTTCACGGCAGCCGCGTTTTCCCATGGCCTCTTCATAGCGTTCCTCACCTATTCGACACATCATTTCATCGCCGATAACACCCACGCACATTTTATCATTTACCATATAACAAATACCGCCAAACATGAGTTTTTCTTCAACATTGTGCTCGTTAATTAAAGCCTCGCGTATCCTGTTGCTTATTGTTTGGTTGAAAGCCATAGAAAAAGTCAAAATTAAAAAGTCAAAATTCAAAAACTGTCCGGAGAGCGAACTAAAGTTAAAAACATTCAACCATTAAGCCAACTCTGTTAAATCATTTGCACATCTGCACATTCGCACATTTTGAATTTTGACTTTTTACTTACTATCACATTTTCATTTCCATTATCGATCTCACTTCTACAATGCCCGATTCGCTTTCAAGAATAGGACATTGTTTGGCGATTTCGACCGCCTCATCGTAGCTGTCGGCCTTACAAACAAGATAACCGCCTACCATTTCTTTTCCTTCAATAAAAGGCCCATCAGTAACCAGTTTACTGGTTCCTTTAACCACTTTACCTTCCGGTTTTAAAGGTTGGGCAGGACCAAGCTTTCCCTGCGCTGAAAGGTTCGCCATCCATTGTACCCATTTTTGCATGTCTTCCTGGTATTCCTGCGCTGATTGATCTCTGTCCATGCCCTTACCTCCTCTGAATAATAAAAGATACTCTGCCATTATGTGTTGTTTTAAATGATGAATTAATACTGTATACTAAAGAATCTACAAAAGACAAACTTGTTTTAAATAAGATACTTTGCACTCAATGCCTTTTCCTTCAATAGCTTAAGAAAAATCAGCGTGCTCAGGATCAAGTACTTCGTACCCGTCCGTATGCGTATTCGGCGCGGGCGGGCTTCGTAATTCGTACTTGAGCAGGGAGCATTATCCTTAAGGAAACGGCATTAAACTATGAACAATTATTTGCCTGCATGTAGTGCCATGCGATTGCCTTCAGTGTCTGTAAAGAAGGCCATATAGCCGATCTCATCGGTGATTTTGGTTTTGGGCATTAGCACCTTTCCTCCGGCATTTTCTATTTTGTCGATCACTGTTTGAATTGCAGGATTGGCATTCAGATAAACAATGGTTCCATCTTTGCCCGGTACATGCATTTGTCCTTTTACAAGCGCGCCGGATACTTTACCATTTTGCATTTCAGGATCCGCGGGAAAGAAAGTCATTTCCATACCCATCATGTCTTGCGTCTGCATCTGGATATCGAAGATGGTTTCATAGAATTTTTTGGCACGGGCAGTGTCAGTAACCGGTATTTCAAACCAGTTTAAGGCATTGGTGTTGGCGGATAGCTTTTCCATTTTTATTGTTTTTGGTGATGAAGAATTATAATGAGTTGCTGCCTGGAAAACTTTTATTGTGTAACCAGCTTTTTAATATTCCGGAGTGGTTTGTTATTTCTTTTCAGTAGGATAAGTGAAACCTGTGGTTTCCTCTTTCATTTTGATGGAGCGTACTTCAATTCTTGTGTTTTTGTTAAACGCGAATTCAGGATTGGCTTTGGCAATTTCAAGTGCTTCCTGTTCGTCTTTTGCAAGAATATGATAGTAGCCTCCTATAACCTCGGGTGTTTCATTAAATGGTACTTCTTTCCATCCGTTTTCATTGCCCGAGATTATTTTACCAGTTCTTTCAATGGGTTGCGCAGCAAGTAACCTGCCTTCTTTTTTTAATTTATTAATGTATTGTTCACAACTTTTGAGGAATTGTTGGTGAACATCGGGTGACAATTCCGTTTTACTGTCAGATTGTTTCCGGATAAAAAACATAAATTCTTTCATGGCAGAGCGATTTTGTTATAAATATTAAAAAAGCTCAAATTGAAGCGATTAGCAATAATTGGAATCATTAATATTTCATTGCTTCTTTTGTATAGAATTTTTTCAGAAAAGCTAGTTGACCTATACTGTAGCTCTCGTGCTGAACAAGGAAGGCGAGCGTGCCGCCGTTTGTAGAATCTCCAATCGGATTTCCCCTTTGGGCATCCGTTTCAAGCTGCTCTGGCGTTACATTTTGTATGGCACCTTTAACATGCTCACTTGCATTGTGCCAGTCAGCTTTGAGCTTTTCCAGCGAAGGAAATTGATCTGATTCGCTATATGGCCTGAAGTTTTCAAACATTCCTGCATAAGGATTGGTGATGGGCTTGCCCAGCAACATTGACATGTTGAACCTGGCCCATGCGGTATGTGTTGCAATCCAGATAACGGGATTGTTATGGTCGCTTATTCTTTCCTTTGCCAGATCCTCTGTAAATCCCTCCAGGGTGTTTAAAAAGAGCCGTTCATTCAAATTAATAATCAGTGCAAGGCTATTAATTGAGTTTGACATAAAAGAAGATTTTATGCGTTCTTGGTTATGACGAACGAGCAGGGGCAATTTGGACAGGAGTGCAAAAAAAGGAGGATTTTTTTCAATGGGGTAACGCTGTAATTGTCCCGATGCTGGCTCATTTTTTTTTGAATGATGCAGTAGGATAGCAGTACAACACCGCAGGATGTGAAAAGTTGAACGGATTTAGAAAATTAAAGAAAACTTATTAGAAGGCAGAAAAGTGCAGCTACTAAAGTATTAAGAAAATTGACTGCATTGTTATTCAATAGATGTCTTCTTTCCCATGATGCGCCGAGTAAAGAATCTGTAAGATTGCCAATAGTGCCGGCGATAACGATGATCCAAAAATGCGAGACCTGCTTTGTAAACAGAACATAGACTACGGCGATGAGCGCACTGCCCGCAAATCCGGCTAATGTGCCTTCAAGACTAATAACACCGTTTAGTCCGCGTGTATCTTTTTTTAATGTAAGAATGTTGTAAAATCGTTTGCCGTAAACATTTCCCAACTCAGAAGACAGTGTATCTGCGGTTGCAGATGAAAAAGATGCCGCCATCATCAAGCCTGACAAAGTAGTATACTGTGGAAGGAAAACTGTAAGTAAACCCATTAATCCCGCTATGCCTGCATTTGCTAATACCTGGCCCGTTGTTCGCCGGCCTTTGTTTTGTTCCGCTATTAATAGCCGTGCTTTCTTATTATACTGCCACGAGGAAGCAGCAGTTCCCAAAATAAAAAATGAAGCCATTACAGCGATTCCCGCATATCCGGCACCTAAATATACCAACCAGCCGACACAGGCGCCTGCAATGCCCGCTAATGGAGTTAATTTACGCAGCAATACTGCGGCGATAGCACCAACGGCGAGAAGGAGAAGCAGTTGAAAATTGACAGTTGACAATTGAAAATGGAAATTTCGGATGTCTGATTTCTAATTTCGGATGTCTGATTTTTAGATCTCTGATTTGTTTGGAAGCTGACGTTTTCGCTTAGATCTACCAGGTGGAAAGCTAATAGCTCACAGCTGAAAGCTCATAGCTAAACAAGGTATCCAAACAATGTATCATTCTTATTCAACTCAGTAAAGTCTATGTTGTATTGAAGCATTTTTTCAATCAACGCCTGGTAGTCGTGTTTGTTTTGTAATTCAATACCAACCAGTGCGGGACCAATTTCTTTGTTGGTTTTGTGTACATATTCAAACCGCTTGATATCGTCGGTAGGACCAAGTACAAAGTTCAGGAAGTCGCGTAATGCGCCGGGTCTTTGCACAAAGCGAATAAGGAAATAATGTTTCAGGCCTTCATATTGAAGAGAGCGTTCTTTAATTTCAGGCATGCGATCAATATCATTATTGCTGCCGCTAACAATGCACACAACCGTTTTGCCTTTTATCTGGTCCGCGAAATCGTCCAGGGCTGCTATAGATAAAGCACCCGCAGGCTCAGCAACAATCGCATCTTCGTTGTACAATTTTAAGATGGTAGTGCAGACTTTCCCTTCGGGGACAAGACGCATATCATCTAAAACATCTTTGCAGATGTTGAAAGTAAGATCTCCAACACGTTTCACCGCAGCGCCATCAACAAAGCGGTCAATGTTGTCCAGTAAAACAGGATGACCAGCTTTCAGCGCTTCAAACATAGATGGAGCACCTTCCGGCTCAAGCCCGATTACTTTTGTCTGAGGGGAAAATGTTTTAAAGTATGAACCTACACCTGAAGCAAGCCCTCCGCCTCCAACAGGTACAAAGAGATAATCAATATTGGAAAGATCTTCCAGTATTTCAACGCCAACGGTTGACTGACCTTCGATGATACGATAATCATCAAAAGGAGGGATGAAGGTCATGGAATGTTCTTCCGTATAGGCTTTTGCGGCATTGGCACAATCGTCAAACGTATCACCCACCAATTTGATTTCGATATTATCTTCTCCAAACATTTTGGTTTGGTTTACCTTTTGTTTGGGAGTGATAATCGGCATAAACACTACTCCTTTAATGTTCAGCTTTTTGCAGCTGTATGCAAATCCCTGGGCATGGTTGCCGGCGCTGGCTGTAGTTACACCATTCTGCATTTTTTCTGCAGGCAGTGCACTCATCATATTGTACGCGCCACGCAATTTGTAGGAACGAACAATCTGAAGATCCTCACGCTTCAGGTACACATTCGCGTTGTACCTGCGGGAAAGATTCAGATTAAGCATTAAAGGCGTTCTGTTCACGACTTTCTTCAACCTGAAAGAGGCTTCGTGAAAGTTGAGCTTATACACGGTGTCGGTAGCGTTCATTGGTAAAGTGATAGTGAAAAGTGAATAGTCAATAGTGAAAAATGCAAGCTTACCTGCAATTTTTTTACAGGTCGATTGTGTGAAAAGCCAATTTTATTTGTCAAAATGAAAGCTGTTGCCAGTTTATTAAGCAGGCAACACCTTTCACTATTGACTATTGACCATTCACTTCTAAATCTATTTTTGATTCTCAGGTCTCAGGCTTCTAACTGTTTTACCAGCTTGCCACATTTCGCTTTCGCGCAGTTCTTTCAGCTCAACTTCCAGTTTTTCACGGTAGTCAGTTTTGCTGTTGCTGTCGATAGAGCGTTTAGATTCCTGGCCTGTTGCCACGCTTTCATATAATTCGTTGAATACAGGAGCTGTAGCATCACGGAATTTTTTCCACCAGTCTAACGCACCACGTTGTGCAGTTGTGGAGCAGTTAGCATACATCCAGTCCATACCGTTTTCAGCTACTAACGGCATAAGGCTTTGTGTAAGCTCTTCAACTGTTTCGTTGAAAGCTTCAGAAGGAGAGTGGCCCTTGCTGCGTAATACATCGTACTGAGCAGCGAAGATACCCTGGATAGCACCCATCAAAGTACCGCGCTCACCTGTAAGGTCGCTGAATACTTCTTTCTTGAAATCTGTTTCAAACAGGTAACCGCTTCCTACTGCGATACCCAAAGCGATAACGCGCTCTTTAGCTTTGCCGGTAGCATCCTGGTAAATAGCGTAGCTGCTGTTTAAGCCGCGACCCTGTAAGAACATTCTGCGAAGAGAAGTTCCTGAACCTTTAGGAGCAACAAGGAATACATCAACATCAGCAGGGGGAACGATGCCAGTCTGCTCGTTGAAAGTGATACCAAAGCCATGAGAGAAATACAATGCTTTACCTGGAGTTAAATTCTTTTTTACTGTTGGCCATAATTCAATCTGAGCAGCATCGCTTAACAGGTAGCAGATAATGGTACCGCGTTGTAACGCTTCTTCAATTTCGAATAAGGTCTCACCAGGAACAAAACCATCAGCTATTGCTTTATCCCAGGTTTTGGAATTTTTACGCTGACCAACGATAACGTTGATTCCGTTGTCGCGTTGGTTTAAAGCCTGGCCAGGACCCTGCACGCCATACCCGATAACAGCTATTGTTTCATTTTTTAAAACTTCCTGAGCTTTGCTAAGTGGAAACTCTTCACGAGTTACTACATTTTCTTCCACTCCGCCAAAATTTAATTTTGCCATTTTGGTTTATTTGTTTTGAAATTTTGAGATTGGTTTTTATGAGAGATTTGAAATTTGAGATTTAAGATTCTCAAGGTTCAAGTTCGTTTGTGTTTGTTGTTTATAATAATCTGATGTAACCAGTTTTTTTATTGCGTTTGCTATGCCCAGGTGAAGACTTTCGTGTGCGGTGGCACAGGTAAGAACTTCTTCAATCGAGTGCATTTCATACTTGAATGTTCCTGTAGCAAAAGGCTGTATTTGCTCAAACCTGTTTGCCGCCAGATCACTTTCAATTTTGTCCAGGTTAGCGAATGCAAGCCTTTTCAAGTCATTTAGTTCTTCTTCCGTTATGAAACTTTCCGGCCTTGTTCCTTTTTTGTATTTGTCGAAATATGGATTGTCTGCATGCTTATCAACACCTGAACTTATATAGCAAAGTGCAGTAGTGCTTGTGATTATATGTCCAAAATTCCAAACAATATTATTATTGAAGCCTGCCGGTATTTCATTCAATTGCTCAATACTCAAATCTTCTATCAGCCCGAGAAATATTTCTCTTATTCGTCTAATGTATTTTGTGGTGTATTGCATGTGGTTAAATGAACGTTTCTCTAACAATAAAATCAATCCGTTTCCATGATGCTTTCACAACGTAAAACGTATAACTTATCACGTACAACTTGTTTACATTGTGAACACTTCATCCTGTTTATCCAGGAATTCGTTTTCTATAACTTCTTCTGCCGGTTCTGCCTGGTCGAATTCTTTCAACTTTTCGTGGAAGCCTTTGCTGGCTTTTATAATGGCAACTCTTGCACTGCGAACGAATTCAATCAATCCGTATGGTTCAAGCGCTTTGATCAAAGTATCGATCTCTTCACGGTGACCTGCAGTTTCAAATACAGTATAGTCCTTGCGGATCACGACTGCTTTCGCGCCGTATTGACGAAGTAAACGTTCTACTTTTACTTTTTCAGCAATTACGTCAGTCGGTACTTTGTACAAAGCCAGTTCTTGCCAAACCAATTCTTCGTTGGTGTTGTAGTATGCTTTCAACACTTCAACCTGCTTTTCTATCTGGCGGCAAAGTTTGCGAACTACATCTTCTGTTTCGTTGATCACAATTGTAAAGCGGTGTACACTTTCAACTTCAGAAGGAGATGTGTTCAGGCTTTCTATGTTGATCTTACGGCGTGAGAAAATAATTGCGATGCGGTTAAGTAAACCGATCTGGTTTTCTGTATATACCGTTATTGTGAATTCTTGTTTTGACATCTTTTAAAATTGACAGTTGACAATTGAAAATTGATAATGATAATTATATGGAACAACCGACAGATTAATTTTCAACTGTCAATTTTCCATTTTCAATTATTTAAGCCTTATTTCGGAGACTCCGCAACCTTGCGGAACCATTGGGAACACGTTGTTTTCTTTACCCACCATTACTTCCAGCAAATATGCCCCGTCATGATCCAACATGGTTTTTACTGCGTTTTTTAAATCTGCCCGCTGATCAATTTTTTTGCCTTCAATGCCATAGCCTTTGGCTACCTGTACATAATCAGGGCTGGTGATATTAACAAATGAATAACGTTTGTCATGGAACAATTGCTGCCACTGACGCACCATTCCGAGGAACTGGTTGTTCAGGATCAGGATCTTTACTGCAGCACCAAATTGCATGATTGTTCCTAATTCCTGAATAGTCATTTGAAAACCACCGTCACCGATGATAGCAACAACAGTCTTGTCAGGAGCGCCATATTTAGCACCGATTGCAGCAGGTAAGCCGAAGCCCATTGTGCCAAGACCGCCGGAAGTTACATTGCTCATGGTATTGTTATACTTCGCGTAACGGCAAGCGACCATTTGGTGTTGTCCAACGTCTGTAGCGATGATTGCGTTGCCATCCGTTAATTCGTTGAGCACTTTTAATACTTCACCCATTGTCAGGATCTCTGTAGAAGGATTTAATTCTTCATTGATCACTTCTTCCACTTCTTTCTTTTCCAGTTCACGGAACTTAGCCAGCCATTCTGAATGATCACGTTTTTCAAGCAAATCGGTCAACAATGGAAGCGTCTCTTTACAGTCACCCCAAACAGGAACGGCTGATTTTACGTTCTTGTCTATTTCAGCAGGATCAATATCAAAATGAATAACCTGTGCTTGTTTGGCATATTTGTCCAGTCTACCTGTAACACGGTCATCAAAACGCATTCCCACCGCAATCAATACATCACATTCGTTTGTTAGAACGTTGGGAGCATAGTTACCATGCATACCCAGCATACCAACTCCTAAAGGATGATCCGTTGGAATGGCGCTCATACCCATGATGGTCCATGCAGCAGGAAGTCCTGTCTTTTCTATGAAAGCTTTGAATTCTTTTTCAGCACGACCAAGGATAACACCTTGTCCAAAAATTACGAAAGGTTTTTTAGCTTCGTTGATCAGTTTTGCTGCTTCAACGATATATTCTTTGCGGACAGTTGGTTTTGGCTTGTAGCTTCTGATATGATTACAAGGAGTATAACCTGAATATTCAAACATCTGCAACTGTGCATTCTTTGTGATATCGATCAACACGGGACCTGGTCTGCCAGTCTTTGCGATGTAAAATGCTTTAGCAAGAACAGAAGGAATTTCTGTAGCATCAGTAACCTGGTAGTTCCATTTGGTAACCGGTGTGGTTATATTGATCACATCCGTTTCCTGGAAGGCATCAGTACCCAACAGGTGCGCAAATACCTGACCTGTTACACACACAAGAGGTGTACTATCGATCATCGCATCAGCAAGACCTGTAACCAGGTTTGTTGCACCGGGACCGCTTGTCGCAAACACCACACCCACGCGGCCGGAAGCTCTTGCATATCCCTGCCCGGCATGTATGCCCCCCTGCTCATGACGGACCAGTATGTGCTCCAGTCTGTCAGTGTAATCGTACAACGCGTCATAAATAGGCATAATAGCGCCTCCGGGATAGCCGAAAATAGTATCCACTCCTTCAGCCAGGAAAGCTTCAAGAACGGCTTGTGAACCACTTATGGTTTTGGGTGCTTCTGCAACCTGTTTTTTCGTTTCTGCTGCGTCCAATATGGTTGAGTTACTCATAATGATGAATTACTTGATGATCAATTAATAAAAGTGAATGGTGAATGGTCAATAGTGAAAGGTGGATCTTCGTCTCTGTACAATAACCTCATTCCTACGCCTTACACCTTATACCTCACACCTGATACCTTTCTACGCTTCATCCGTTACACAACCTTCTGCGGCTGTTTTAACGCACTGGGCATATTTGTATAAAATACCTTTTGTTGCTTTCAATGCTGGTTTTTTCCATGCTGCTCTCCTCTGTGCAATTACATCTTCAGCTACTTTTAGCGTAAGTGTATTTTTAACAGCATCTATTTCAATGATGTCATTGTCTTCTACCAGTCCGATCAAACCACCTTCATACGCTTCGGGAGTGATATGGCCCACAACAAATCCATGCGTTCCGCCGCTGAATCGTCCGTCGGTGATCAAGGCTACTGTTTTACCTAAACCAGCACCGATGATAGCGCCTGTTGGTTTCAACATTTCCGGCATACCAGGAGCTCCTTTAGGACCGATGTTCCTGATCACAACAACATCACCCGCGTGAACTCTTCCGCTTTGCAGACCTTTGATCAGGTCATGTTCTCCGTCGAATACCCTTGCCGTTCCTTCAAAACGCTCACCTTCTTTACCGGAGATCTTTGCAACGCTTCCGCCTTCTGCAAGGTTACCGTATAATATTTGTAAGTGCCCTGTAGCTTTTAACGGCGTTTCCAGCGGCATAATTATTTTTTGTTGGTCGAAGTCAAGTGTTGGAGCGTCTTCGAGATTTTCTGCAACAGTTTTTCCTGTTACAGTCAGGCAATCCCCATGCAACAAACCTTTGCTCAATAAGTATTTCATCACTGCAGGAACACCTCCATACTGGTGAAGATCTTCCATCAGGTATTTACCGCTTGGTTTGAAGTCAGCCAATACAGGAACCCGGTCGCTGATCGCCTGGAAATCATCCTGTGTTAAAGGCATATCCACGCTTTTTGCAATCGCAATCAGGTGTAATACTGCGTTTGTGCTTCCACCTAACACCATGATAACGGTGATCGCATTTTCGAAAGCTTTACGCGTCATGATGTCGCGTGGCTTAATATCTTTCTCCAACAATATTTTTATTGCAGCACCGGCAGCTTCACATTCCTGTTGTTTTTCCTTGCTTAAAGCAGGGTTGGAAGAAGAATAAGGCAGGCTCATACCTAAAGCCTCAATAGCGCTGGCCATTGTATTTGCAGTGTACATACCACCGCATGCACCGGCACCCGGACAAGCATGTTGAACAATACCTTTAAAATCCCCTTCGCTGATGTTGCCTGCAATCTTTTGACCCAATGCTTCGAATGCACTTACCAGGTTCAGGTCCTGTCCTTTATAATGGCCCGGAGCAATTGTTCCACCGTATAGCATGATAGAAGGACGATTTAACCTTCCCATCGCAATCAAAGAGCCTGGCATGTTTTTATCACAACCCGGAATGCAAACCAATCCGTCATAATACTGAGCGCCTGCATTTGTTTCAATACTGTCGGCGATAACATCACGACTAACAAGGCTATAACGCATACCATCTGTACCCATGCTGATACCGTCGCTCACACCAATAGTGTGAAAACGCAAGCCCAGCAATCCTTCTGTTGCATTTATGCTTTTCCTTACACTTGTAGCCAGATCATTCAGGTGCATGTTACAAGGATTACCATCCCATCCCATGCTTGCAATACCTACCTGTGCTTTCTTGAAGTCTTCTTCTTTAAAACCGATAGCATAATACATTGCCTGTGCTCCCGGCTGTGTTTCGTCTTGTGTTAAAACCTTTGAGTATTTATTCAGATCGCTCATTTGATTGAGATTATTTTATTGATTAGGATTTTTTTGTCTGGATCGGGATTTGGAGGATTAGTGGATTGTGAGATTATTATCCCGTTAATCCTTTAATCCGATAATCCTGATCAAGACTGATTTTGATTTGGATTTTGTCCGGATCGGGATTTGGCGGATTAGTGGATTGTGGGATTATTATCCCGTTGATCCTTTAATCCGATAATCCTGATCAAGACTGATTTTGATTTGGATTTTGTCCGGATCGGGATTTGGAGGATTAGTGGATTGTGAGATTATTATCCCGTTAATCCTTTAATCCGATAATCCTGATCAAGACTGATTTTGATTTGGATTTTGT
>CP128386.1:2402371-2443576 GCA_030345135.1 Chitinophagaceae bacterium DXS | reverse complement strand
CCGGATCGGGATTTGGAGGATTAGTGAATTGTGGGATTATTATCCCGTTGATCCTTTAATCCGATAATCCTGATCAAGACTGATTTTGATTTGGATATTTGTCTAAATCGGGATTTGTTGGATTAGTGGATTATTGGATTTTATTTGTATTAATCCTTTAATCTCATAATCCGATAAATCCAAATCAAGACTTATCCAAATGAAAAACCCGCCTTTGTGAGAGGCGGGTTCGTATATCGTTATTGTGTTTATACTAGTTAACCACCTCCATGCAAAGCAGGAATAATAATGACTACCACCACCACAATAATTGTGGAAATGTTGCGAATGATAGTATTGTTATTGCTGTTAAACATGGAATAAAATTGTTCCACGAATATACAATCGCCAAGTTAATAAACAAAGAACTTACCTGGATTTTGACCAGGATTTGTGGGATTTTTCGGATTCACCGGAATTTAGAAGGATATGAACCAAAAGGTTCTAATCCAAAAAATCCAATAAATCTGTTTAATCCAGGTTATATGATCGTAGACTTCCTCAACTCTATATTTCCCTTATTCACACCATCGGGGATTTTTCCTGATACGTATTCGCTGATCAGGTCGCCGATGGTAGAAGTGAAGTAAAAGTTGATGGGATCAATATCTTTTGTAACGAAGCCGTTGGCTAGTGTCCAGTTAACTGCTTCGCGAACAAGATTTGCTTCTTTTGCTAATCCGAAATTATCAAGCAACATTGCAGCTGATAAAATTGAACCTAAAGGATTCGCAATATCTTTTCCTGCAGCCTGCGGATAAGAACCATGGATAGGTTCAAATAATGCAGCGCCGGTACCGATCGATGCAGATGGAGCGAGACCAAGAGAGCCGCTTAATACGCTGGCTTCATCGCTGATGATGTCACCAAACATATTCTCAGTAAGAACTACATCAAATTGTTTCGGATTAAGAATGATCTGCATTGCTGCATTATCAACAAACATATAGTCAACAGTAACATCGCTGTATTGTGCAGCAATTTCCTGCACAACTTTTCTCCACAAACGGGATGTTTCCAGAACGTTGGCTTTATCAACCAGCGTTAATTTCTTTTTCCTGTTTTGTGCATATTGAAAAGCGAGGTGTGTTACTCTTTCTATTTCAGGTTTTGTGTACAGGCAGTTGTCGCTTGCTGTATTTCCATCTTCACTTAGTTCCTTCTTGCCAAAATAAATACCGCCTGTAAGCTCACGGAAGATAACGAAATCTACATCTTCCAGTTGTTTTGCTTTTAAAGGAGATAAATGCTGTAACGCAGTGTAAGTTGTAATGGGGCGAATATTCGCGTATAGTTGTAAAGATTTGCGCAGTTTTAATAGTCCTTGTTCGGGGCGAACTTTTGCGGTAGGATCATTGTCATATTTCGGATGACCGATGGCTCCAAACAAAATGGCATCGCTGTTAAGGCAGATCTCTACTGTTTCATCAGGTAAAGGATTACCCGTTTTGTCAATAGCATCAGCGCCCATCAGGCAATGCTCGTAAGTGAATTCATGATTGAATTGTGCTGCTATGGCATCCAGCACCTTGATAGATTGTTTGGTCACTTCCGGTCCTATACCGTCTCCATTAATTACTGCAATCTTCTTTTTCATATTATTTTCCCGTAGGGGAGTTTTGTTTTATGCTATTTGTTTTTCTTGTTGGTCGTTTTGAAGTGTTACGTTTTTTTGCATGCCTTCATCCAGCAACATCGCATGGTTAATGCATTGTGGAATCTGGTCCTTGCGATGGCTTACATAAATCAATGTCCGTTCGTTGTTATGCATCAGTGCATCAACTATGCTGATAAACTGATTGCTTTGCTCCACATCCAATCCCTGGCAAGGTTCATCCAGTATTACCAGCGGTGGATTCTTAACCAACGCTCTCGCTAACAACAACATTCTTTGCTGGCCTATAGACACATCTTTCAAACGCTTGTTGGCAATCTCTGTCATGTGTAAATAGGAAAGCCAGTTATTGGCTTCGGCCAGTTGCTGTTCTGTCGGTTTTCTGTATAAGCCTGTTGTATCATAAAATCCTGATACAACGGTATCAAGACAAGTTGTGTTGTTATCAAAGTACCAATGTAATTCAGGAGAGGAGTATCCTATCTTTTTTTTAATATCCCAGATGGTTTCACCTGTTCCTCTCTTTTTGTCAAAGAGATAAATTTCATTGGCATAAGCCTGCGGGTTATCACCTGTAAGCAAGCTTAATAAAGTTGATTTTCCTGCGCCGTTATGCCCTTGCAATAACCATTTTTCACCTTTGTTTATTTTCCAGTGAATATTTTTTAATACAGTTTTTGCACCGTATTTAACGGAAACATTATTTAATGTAACCGCATTCGAAAAGCCAAAGGAAGGTTTGTCAATCGTATGGAGGCCGGCGAGGATTTTTTTGTAAGAAGCCTCTTTATGAGAGGCCGGTTGTTGTTGGAGCGTATAGACCTCTTTTGTTTTTACGCTGATGTGCATTTCTTTCAATTCCGCGATGTGCGTAATGCAACCAGGAATTTCTTCTGTATCCGCAATCAAAATCAGCTGCATACCCTTCAGCGTGAGTCTGCTGAATATTGCATCCAGATTTTTTCTTGCGTCTACATCCAGCCCTATAAATGCGTTATCTATGATGATCAATTGCGCTTCTTCTAAAAAAGCTTTGATCAGTTGTAATTTCTTTTGTTCACCACTGGATAATTGGATCAGCGGTGCATGTATACGATGAAACAAACCGAGTTGTTCCAGGTAGCTGTTGGCTTTTTCTGCCGTTTGTTTATTGGAAAGATCAAAAGACCGTTTAAGATCTTCGAGTACTGTTATGGTATCTTCCGCATCCGAACTTTGATAGCGTTGCTGATAATACAGATCGCTAACGCCGGCTGTATTGGTGAAATGATACCATTGTTCAACAAATACTATTTTCTTTTTTAACGGGGATGTTTTGCTGAAGTCAAGATTGATTGCTCCGTTGCTGTAGATTTTACCACAAATGGCCTTACCAAGAGCAGATTTGCCGATACCAGCCTTTCCGGTGATGAGCCATTGTTCACCACGATTTACAGTGAAAGAAATATTGCTTAATATAACCTGTTGGCGATACTTTATCGTCAAGTCTTTCACCGTTATGAAAGCGCCTGCTTCCATTCTTGCTGATGTGATTTCCTTTTCGGATTGATCTGTTGCCGGTATGTTATTTATTTCTTTCAAAACGAAGTGCTGTTTTTATCAGTGTTGGGGTTTAACCTATAACATAAAGCGCATAGCTTAGTTCTTTTTTGTTTCAAATGCTTCAATCTCACCTTTCATACTCAGTAAATAGTCGATATCATCATACCCATTTAAAAGGCATGTTTTTTTATAGCTGTTGATGTCGAATGATTCCTGTGCGCCTGTAGACACAATCCTGATATATTGATTCTCCAGGTTAACTTCAATTTCAGTATCCGCATCTTTTTGAACCGCATCAAAAATTTGTTGCAGAAAATCTTCGCTAACGGTAACAGGGAGCAAAAAGTTATTGAGCGCGTTGTTTTTAAAGATGTCAGCAAAAAAGCTGCTCACCACAACATCAAAACCGTAATCTTTAATGGCCCATGCAGCATGTTCTCTTGAAGAACCGCAACCGAAGTTTTTTGCCGCTACCAGAACTTTACCCTTAAATGTAGGGTTGTTCAGCACAAAATCTTTTTTTGGATTATTCTCATCATCATTTTCAAAACGCCAGTCGCGAAACAGGTTCTTTCCAAAGCCATCCCTGCTTGTTGCTTTCAAAAAACGTGCAGGAATGATCTGATCCGTGTCAATGTTTTCAATATTAATCGGAACGACTGTGCTTTCTACTATGTTAATGCTTTTGCTCATGATGATCTTTATTTTAAATCGTCTTTCTCTTTTTTGTTGTTTGGCCTTAATGTTTAATGGCCTTCATTCTTAATCTTACATAATCCGCGTACCAAATGCCATCCCGCAGATTTGTTGGTCTAAGCAATTCAACGGCTTTATCAGTGATGGTTGCGGCCCTTTCTTTCGATATATTTTTGAAAAAGAAAGATCCAAACATATGGATCCAATCCTTCATTCCTTCTGCTCCAACAAGTTCAGTCTCCCTTTCAAAATAAGCAGCTTCCTGTATCACGAACCCTTGCTTTTCCAAAAGTGTTGCATATTCGGCAACGGATGGAAAGAACCAGAAGTCATTGGATATTTCATCCTTCAAACCTTCTTCAATCATTGCTTTCTCAACTGCTTCGTAAATGCTTCTTACATTATACTTGCCACCCATCTCAAAAACAAATCTTCCGCCTGGTTTCAAAGTGTTGTAAATGCAACGGATGGCATCTTCCTGCTTGTTGATCCAATGCAGTGTGGCATTGGAGAAAACCGCATCAAAGGGCTCATCGTAAGAAAAATCCGTTGCATCTTTTACTTCAAATTGAATGTCCGGATAAGCGCTTTTTGCTTTAGCAATCATTTCCGGTGATGCATCCATCCCTTTAACCTTTGCACCGTGACCTCCTATTTCATTTGCCAGCTGACCTGTTCCGCAACCCAGATCAAGGATCTGTTCTCCGTCCAAAGGCTGTAACCAGGCGACAACACCTTCTCCGTATTTAGATACGAAATTGTGTTTGTTGTCATATAAGGTTGTGTCCCATTTAATGGTCGGCATAGAATACGTTTTAGGTGTAAGGTGTAAGGTATAAGGTGTGAGGTATCAGGTGTAAGGCTGTTTAACCTTAAGCCTCACGCCTAAATAAATTCTCTAACATCGCCAACCTTACCGGTAACTGCTGCAACTGCCGCTGTTAACGGGCTGGCGAGGAATGTTCTTGCATTAGGACCCTGCCTTCCTTCAAAGTTTCTGTTACTTGTACTAATGCAATATTTACCTGCAGGAATTTTATCTTCATTCATGCCAAGGCACGCAGAGCATCCTGGTTGTCTTAAAATAAAACCTGCTTCTTCAAATATTTTGTTGATACCTTCTTCAATGGCTTGTTTTTCTACCTGTTTACTACCAGGCACAACCCAAACTTCCACATCATCCGCTTTCTTCTTGCCTTTTACAAAAGAGGCTACCATTCTCAAATCTTCAATGCGGCTGTTGGTGCAGCTTCCGATGAAAACATAGTCAACCTTTCTGCCTTTGATATCCGCACCAGGCTCAAGACCCATGTAGTTAAGAGATTTTTGATAAGAAACTTTTTCTTTTTCATCAATCTCAGTTAATGCAGGTATATGGCCAGTAACGCCGATGCCCATGCCCGGGTTTGTACCGTAGGTGATCATCGGTTCAATGTCTTCCGCTTTAATGTTCAGTTCAACATCAAACTTCGCGTCAGCATCGGAATATAAAGTTTGCCATTCTGCAACTGCATTATCCCATGCATCACCTTTAGGAGCAAACTCTCTGCCTTTAATGTAATCGAAAGTTGTTTGATCGGGGGCAATCATACCACAACGGGCACCCATTTCAATGCTCATATTGCAGATGGTCATGCGTGCTTCCATACTTAGGTTGCGGATTGCGCTTCCTGCATATTCAACAGCATAACCTGTTGCACCACTCGCAGATATTTTAGATATGATATATAGAATGATGTCTTTAGAAACAACACCTTTGTTCAGTTCGCCGTCAACATTAATACGCATCAGCTTGGGTTTGCTCTGCATAAGGCACTGGGTAGCCAATACCATTTCAACTTCACTGGTACCGATACCAAATGCAATTGTTCCAAATGCGCCGTGTGTAGAAGTGTGGCTGTCACCGCAAACAATCGTCATGCCTGGCTGAGTAATACCCAGCTCAGGGCCGATTACGTGAACGATGCCCTGGTAAGGATGGCCTAAACCGTATAATTCAATGCCAAACTTTTTACAGTTATCCTGTAATGTTTGTACTTGTAAACGTGATAATTCTTCTTTGATGGGAAGATGCTGATTAAGCGTAGGAACGTTGTGGTCTGCTGTTGCAACCACCTGTTTGGGACGGAAAACCTGTAAACCTCTTTTCTCCAGTCCTTTAAAAGCCTGTGGACTGGTAACCTCATGAATAAAATGCGTATCGATGTAAAATACAGAAGGACCGCCTTCAATATTCTTAACTACATGTTTCTCCCAAATCTTATCAAATAATGTTTTCGCCATTTTTATCTCTTTAAAAACCTGTTCTAAATATTAAGGATTTGAGATTTGAAATTTGAGATTTAAGATTGACGAAATCCTAAATCTCAAATTTCAAATCTCAAATGTACTATATCCCAACTGCTACGTAAGCATTCGCCATTTCTTTCAGGTCGCTGTCTTCCACTTCTTTCTTCGCATCAGCTATTTTCAGGAATTCCTGGTACAACACGTCAATATCATTGCGATTGTATTCAAAACCGAGTTTTAACAAGCGGTGGGCAAGTGCACTGCGGCCGCTGCGGGCAGTAAGTACAATTTTAGAAGTATCAGCACCTACTTCTTCCGGAGCAATAATTTCGTAAGTAAGCGCTTCTTTCAGAAATCCATCCTGGTGAATACCTGATGAATGAGAGAAGGCGTTGCAACCAACAATCGCCTTGTTAGGCTGCACCGGCATACGCATGGTATCAGAAACCAGGCGGCTAACGGGATTCAACTGTTCTGACTTAATGTTGGTATAAAGGTTAAGATCCTGGTGTTTTTTGATGATCATCACTACTTCTTCAAGTGATGTGTTTCCTGCTCTTTCGCCGATACCGTTGATGGTACACTCGATCTGGCGCGCACCCGCAACCGCGCCGGCAATAGAATTGGCGGTGGCAAGACCAAGATCATTATGACAATGGCATGAAAGGATTGCTTTATCTATGTTAGGAACATTGTTCATTAAATAGGCAATCTTGCTGCCATATTCATGAGGCAGGCAATAACCCGTAGTATCAGGGATATTTACTACAGTGGCACCTGCAGCAATAACCGTTTCAACCAGCTTTGCCAAAAATTGCAGGTCTGCGCGTCCTGCATCTTCAGCAAAGAATTCAACATCATCCACAAAATTGCGCGCAAGTTTAACTGCGGCAGTTGCCCTTTCCAGGATAACTTCTCTTGTTGTATTGAATTTGTGTTTAATATGTATATCTGAAGATCCAATGCCGGTATGTATACGGGGACGTTTAGCAAGTTTAAGTGCCTCTGCAGCAACCTCTATATCTTTCTGCACCGCTCTTGTCAGGCCACAAACAGTTGCATTTGTTATTACTTTAGCTATTTCCTGTACGGAAGCAAAATCGCCGGGACTTGAAATAGGAAAACCTGCTTCAATAATGTCCACACCTAAATTCTCTAATGCCAGCGCCAGCTCTATCTTCTCTTTTGTATTTAATTTACAACCGGGAACTTGTTCGCCATCTCTTAAAGTAGTGTCAAAAATGTCTATCTTTTTAGCCGACATATGAATGTTTTAGATAAAAAAATTATGCAGACTGTTTAATTTTGGTTGCCTGCCATAAACTTAAATCAGCCTGCATTGTTCAAATATATTTGCAGATTGCGCTTAAATAAAACCATATTTATGCAGGTTTTACGGTAGATAACGGGTCTTAATATAGTTGAAACCCTTATCTGGCAAGGATTCTTAAACAGTTTATTTACGATGGCTAAACGTACCACAGACGAGTTATTTCAGTTGGTTAAATCTCTTTCCAAAGGTGATAAGAGGAATTTTAAGCTATTTGTTAAACGCCAGACAGGTACGGATGATTTGAAAGTAGTGCAATTGTTTGATGCGCTGGATAAAATGGACGAGTACGATGAAGAATTGCTGCTGCAGAAAAATCCTTCCATTAAGAAGCAACAGCTATCTAACATAAAAGGATATCTGTACAAACAGTTGTTAGCAGGTTTGCGGCAGGTGAAGGATGATGACAATATTGATTTGCAGTTGCATGAACTGATGGATTACGCACGCATTTTATATAACCGCGGCCTTTACCTTCAAAGCCTGAAAACACTTGAAAAAATAAAAGAGCACGCAAAGGGCTCCCATCAACTTGTTTTTCAGTTAGAAGCCGTTTTGTTTGAGAAGAAAATTGAATCCCTCCATATCACCCGCAGCATGGAAGACCGTGCGGAGAAACTGGCTAGTGAGGCGAAAGAACTGACGGATCATGTTTCGTTGCTGGTGAAGGTGTCTAACCTATCGCTTCAGTTATATAGCTGGTACATTAAAATGGGACATGCCAGGGACGAAAAAGATGTTAGTGCGATTAAGCTGTTTTTTGAAACTAACCTTCCCAAGCATAGCATCTCCAAAATGGGCTTCTATGAAAAAATGTATTTGTACCAGTCATATTGCTGGTACACGTTCATTATGCAGGATTTGTTGTCCTTCTACCGGTATGCTCAGAAATGGGTGGATATCTTTGATGCAGAGCCTCAAATGAAAATTTCTGAGGCCGGACAATACATTAAAGGTCTTCATAATTTACTTACTGCACACTTTGTGCTGAATAATTATGACCGCTATAATGAAACACTTGAACAGTTTGAAGCTTTTGCTTCTTCGCATAATAGTGCCTTGAACACAAACATACTTATTCAAACTTTTGTGTATTTGTACACGGCTAAAATTGACCGGCATTTCCTTGAAGGAACTTTCAGCCAGGGGCTTGAATTGGTGCGTGTGATTGAAGAGAAAATCAAGGAATATGAGCTTAATCTGGACAGACATCGTATTCTTGTATTCTACTACAAAATAGCGTGTTTGTATTTTGGAAGTGGTGACAATGAAAAGGCAATTGATTACCTGAATAAGATCATTAACTGGAAGGTTGATCTGCGTACAGATCTTCAATGTTATGCACGTCTGCTGCATCTTATTGCACACTATGAATTAGGCAACTACAGTATCCTCGAATATCTGATTAAATCAGTTTATCGCTTCATGGCCAATATGAAAAATTTGAGTGTGGTAGAGGAGGAGATTTTTAAATTCCTTCGTAAATCTTTTTCGCTTCAGGCCAAACAGATCATTCCCGCTTTCAGACTTTTAAAAGAAAAGCTTGAAAAATATCACGACAATCCGCTTGAGACAAGATCATTTATGTACCTGGATATTATCTCCTGGCTGGAAAGTAAAATACAGAATGTGCCCGTACAGCAGATAAGAAGGCAAATGTTTTTAGGAGGAAGAAAGGTAAGAGCTTAAGAAGACCGTAAGACAGTAAGACAGTAAGATCGTAAGACCGTAAGACAGTAAGATCGTAAGACCGTAAGACGTTTAAGATGGTAAGAAAGTAAGACAGTAGGAAGGGCGGATTTATCGCTCAGATAAACGTATAACGTAAAACTTAAAACGTAAAACTTAAAACGTATCACTTAAAACGTATAACTAAAAAGCAGCCGCAAGTAGTTTTGGTATTATTTACAGGGGATACAGAAACTTCAAATTACAGTATGTTGTTTTAAGTTGCCTAACCACACTTTTTATTCTCTTGCTATAAAAAACATGATTGTTCTTCTTTACAACATCTTGCGGCTTGCTATAAGATGTTTAATTTTTACATATCACAAACTGAAAAGGCCTGAATATATCAGATTTGTGCACTTTGACCAGTTTAAATTTGCGTGTAATTCGTTTTCTTTTTTCGGTGTTAAAAACTTCGTTGACTTTAGCAAAAGTGAAAAAAGAGTCGGCAAGAGGCATTACCTTTTTTATGAAGTTTTTTTCTGCTGTGACCAAATCTTCCCCGAACCCGGGAGTTTTCATTGGCAATATTAATTCGATTTCCATTGGGGGTGGTGTTTATATTACAACATTACATATAAAGTTTGACTAATGCGAATGAAATTCTCGTTAAAAAAAAATACAAATCACCCTTAATTTTTAAGGCAGTTTACGGTATTCTTGTCTCAAGTATATTACATTGTATCTTCGTATACATTCAACGTTTTTGGTATGGGATTAAGCAAAGGATTGAAAAGCCTGGATTATAGCAGAGAACTACGGAAATTTATCACCAGCCAATATTTATACAGCGGCGTCAGAATCACCGCAGGCGTTATTATTCCTGCAATCATTCTTAACCGTTTTGGCCTGTTGCAAACGATGATCGCATTGCCCTTGGGGGCATTGTGTGTGAGCCTTACAGATAGCCCCGGCCCTGAACATCACCGGAGAAATAGTCTTATTGCCAGTCTCATTATTAACGTGCTTGTTTTGCTGGTTACAGGCATAGTTCATACAAGTCCAACGTTAACCATTATCTGCATTATCGTTTTTGGGATGTTTTTTTCCCTGATCGGCGTATATGGAAACAGGGTTTCTTCGATCGGTTTAATTGCTCTGGTTGCATTTACTTTTAATGTGGATGGCCACATGCAGGGTTCGAACCTCTGGCAGACATGCTTATACTTTTCGATCGGCGGGGTATGGTATGCGCTGTTAAGTATGTTGCTGAATACTTTGCGACCATACATGTTTATACAGCAACTGTTGGGTGAAAGTCTTACAGAGATCTCCAACTACCTTCATCTTAAATCGCTTTTTTATAAAAAGGATCCTAATTATAACGCGCTCTACAACCAGATGATCAGCCTGCAGGTAAAGATTCACCAGCACCAGGAAGACTTGCGCGAAATGCTGTTTAAAACCAGGCGCATTATTGAAGAGTCTACGGTGCGCGGCAGGTCATTGATGATGATGTTCCTGGATAGCGTGGACCTGATGGAAAGCGTAATGACATCCCAGCAGGATTATGAAGAGCTTCATAAGGAACTGGATGATACGGGCATGCTGAATAAATACTATGATTGCATTGATGCGATGGCCGAAGAACTGTTTGAAATCGGACTTGCGGTGCAAAGTGGTATTTCTTTAGGCGAACCGAAAGAAATGGAGGAAAAAGTGCAGGATGCCGTAAATGCATTTGTAGCGTTAAGAAAACAGGAATTGAATTCAACCAATATCAGCAAGTTCATCAGGCTCAGACAAATTTTATACAGCATACAGGATGTTGCCGAAAGAATAAAGCGGTTGCGCAGCTTTGCGGAAAACGATAAAAAAGCTGCACGCAAATGGGTTTCGGAGTTAAAGCCGGATGCCGCCGTTCAGCGAACAGAAATTAACCCGATGCTACTCCTGGAGAACCTTAGTTTAAAATCAAATCATTTCAGGCACGCGTTAAGGGTAACGTTGGCAATGCTTACCGGTTACATTATATCCCTGTTGTTTCCGATCGGTCATGGCTATTGGATCCTGCTGACCATCATCACGATCATGAAGCCGGCATACAGCCTTACGAGACAGCGGAACATCCATCGTTTGTTGGGCACAATTGTGGGAGTGATTATCGGCTTTGTAGTTTTGTACTTTATCAAGGACACTACTGCTCTTGCTATCATAATGATCATCGCAATGATCCTCTCTTACAGTTTTATCAAACTCAATTATTTTATCGGGACAGCAGGAATAACGGTTTACGTGTTGGTAAGCTTTCACTTTTTAAGCAGTAATGATTTCAGTTCTGTGATCAAAGACAGGATGATTGATACATCCATCGGATCTGCCATAGCATTCTTTTATGCACTGTTTGTATTTCCCTCCTGGGAGCGCGGGCAGATTGAACAATATCTTGTTGCCATGCTTCAGGCCAATAAAAAGTATTTTGATGCGGTTACGAAATTATACACTGGCGCCGAACCTGTAGATTTTAAGCCGGCCCGTAAAGAAGCATTTGTGGCATTGGCCAACCTCTCTGATAATTTTCAGAAGATCCTTTCCGAACCAAAAGCGCAGCAAAAAAATCTGTCATACTACCACCAGCTGGTGGCAAGTAATCATATTTTAACCTCTTACATAGCATCGCTTTCCTATTATGCGCAACGGACGAAGAATAAATATGCTTCGGCAGATTTTGAACCGTTGATTGAAAAGGTTAGCGATCAAATGGATCTTTCTATTCAGCTTGCTGAGCATAAAGATGTTGTGTTGACCGAAGCTGAAAGCCTGGAATCTCCGGTAATGCGCCGGGTAAATGATTTGCTGGAACAGCGGATCCGCGAGGTAGAAACAGGTCATGGAGAAGGCGATATGACTGTTCGCCGGGCACTGTCAGATCTAAAAACTATCGCCGAGCAATTTAAGCTCATCAATACAATTGTGCGCGACGAGATCAACGTATTGAAAAAACTGGAAAAAGCCGCGTAGTTGTTTGAACCACGGAGGCACGGACGGCACTGAGAAACACGGTTTTTTGAACCACAAAGACACGATGGACACAAAGAAGCACAAAGTTGTAAAATATCGAAGCTATTAAACGTATAACGTACAACTAAAAACGTACAACTTTTCGCCGCGTCGCCGCCTCTTTGCGTACGTTGCGTGAAATTAACCTATTTAAAATCAAACAGCTGGCTGATAGCTGATAGCTGATATCTGACAGCTGATAGCTAACCGCTATCTTTGTATTTCATGAGTAAAAAGCAACGTTATATTGCCCATTTTGACCTGGATTCTTTCTTTGTAAGCGTTGAGTTGTTGAACAACCCGTCGCTGAAAGGATTGCCTGTAATTGTAGGCGGATCAAGGGACAGGGGAGTTGTAACGACCTGCAGTTACGAAGCGCGCAAGTTTGGCGTTCATAGTGCCATGCCGATGAAGCAGGCCATGAAGCTTTGCCCGCAAGCAATTTTGCTACAGGGAACACGGAGTGACTATAGCAAATATTCCCGTTGGGTAACGGAAATTATTGCGGCAAAAGCACCTTTGTTTGAAAAAGCTTCTATAGATGAGTTTTACGTTGATCTTACCGGAATGGATAAATATTTCGATCCTTATCAGTGGACCATAGAACTTCGCAAAGAAATCATCGATCAAACACAGTTACCAATATCATTTGGTTTGGCGACCAATAAGCTGATTGCAAAAATTGCGACTGACGAAGCAAAACCCAATGGCTACATTTTTGTTCAACCTGGAATGGAACAAATGTTTTTGGCGCCCCTTAAGGTCAGCAAGATCCCAGGTGTTGGTAAGCAAACCTACGCCGCACTACAGGCTGCCGGTATTCTAACAATCGGGGACATTGTAAAGACTTCCGAGCAATTCATGGAAACTAATTTCGGTAACTATGGCATCGAGCTTTGGCATAAGGCACATGGAAAGCATGACGGAATTGTGCAGCCTTATCATGAAGCAAAGTCCATTTCCTCTGAAAATACTTTTCATGAAAATACCGCAGATGTTACTTTTCTTCTGAGTGAATTGGTTCGGCTGACAGAAAAAATAGCGTATGAACTGCGCCAGGATGAAAAACTTGCCGGTTGCGTCACTGTTAAAATACGTTATCCCAATTTTGAAACCACGAGCCGCCAGGTGTCCATCGACTATACATTCCGGGATGATGAATTGATCGTTGTTGCAAAAGATCTCTTTCACAAACTATATCGCAAAGGCACCCCCGTTAGGTTGCTGGGCGTGCGGTTAAGCGAACTCACCAATCACGCCGTTCAAGGCAGTTTGTTTGACGATGCTGAGAAAAAGACCAATCTCTATAAGGCAATTGATGATGTTAAAAATAAATTCGGTCGCAGTGCTCTCAAAAAAGCCCGGACAATTCGCGACAACGACCGGGAGAGTTAAATTTTTATCCTTTTTTTAAATAAAGTTCATATGATTCAAAGGCTTGATCTACATCTATATCATTTAGCAGATTATTGATGGTTGCTGAAATGCAGTCAATCCAGGATGACAATTGCTCAATCTGCTCATTACTCAAAAGCTTGTTTCTTCTCAGCATTCCTCCTTCATCGAGTGCCCAAGACCTTGTGAAGTAGCAAATGCTCCAAAAAGAAGAAATGACTTGTCTGTTGATATGAGAATCTCTAAAGTGATAGCTTAATGTCCTCAAAATTGACATTACTTCATGGAAATTTTTTTCATATAACGAGCCTTGAAATGGCCTCAACATTCCAAGAAATCCTTGTTTTGTTTTAATATTCTCTAAATCTTCGTGATTATAGCCATGATATTTTAATAGCTCTAAGGACTCAGTTTCCGTCATACAAATAAGTTCAAAAATTAGTTCTTCTCAAATACTTTTCACATAAGTAGGTACGAAATGAGATTGGAAATATTTGGTGGTTGAATTTGTAATGCGTCCTGCACCTTTGCAAATCAGTCATCCTCAAATCCGAAATCAGCCATTGCCTCCCATTTTCAATTGTCAACTTTCAATTGTCCATTAAATAGACGTTATTACGAACTCCGTTCTCCTGTTCGCAGCTTTGCCTTCCTCGGTATTGTTGTCTGCAATAGGTTTGGTTTCGCCAAAGCCTTTTGCAGCAAGACGTTTGGCATCGATGCCGTTTGATACCAGGTATTCAACAACGGCTTTAGCACGGTTAAGTGATAGTTGCATGTTTTGTGCCGGAGTACCGGTGTTATCTGTATGGCCGTTGATCTGCACTTTTACCGTTTCATTGTCTTTTAATAACTGCACCAGCTTGTTCAGCTCGATAATACTAACCGGCTGAAGTTTGTATGAGTTTGTTTCAAACTGGATGTTCTTAAGCGTGACAGAAGAGTTCACGGCAATTGGCTGCAGACTGATATTCTTTTTATATGTACTATCAGAAGGCTTGGTTGCCAAGGCAAATACATCGCTGTAAAACAGGTATCCTTTGCGGTT
Organism: Chitinophagaceae bacterium DXS; assembly: GCA_030345135.1. GTDB lineage: Bacteria > Bacteroidota > Bacteroidia > Chitinophagales > Chitinophagaceae > Danxiaibacter > Danxiaibacter flavus. The sequence continues at coordinate 2,428,894 of CP128386.1, read as the reverse complement.
CACCACAAATGTATAGTCCTTGTTTACAGGCAGCGTTACAAAATAAAACCCTGTTTCATCGGTTTGCAAATGTGTTACCGGTTGTTGTGTTTTATCATCAAACAGATCAACAGAACATGGGATTCCTTTTTGCGTTGTTGCGTCTGTAACATAACCCTGCACGTACAATGTTTTTGCAGGACGAATATCTGCCCTCAGCTTAAACTTATACAGATCGAGCCCGCCACGCGAGTCAGCTCTGTCGGCAGCAAAATAACCGGTAACGCCATCTGAAGCGATGAAAAGACTGCCTTCGTTGTCAACCGTATTTACCGGATAACCGATATTTTCGGGTACGCCCCATTTTCCGTCGGCACCTTTACGTGTAACAAAAATGTCGAAGCTGCCGTATCCGGGCAGACCGCTGCTGGTAAAATATAAAGTCTGATTATCGGCATGGATAAATGGCGCCAATTCATCGCCCTTTGTGTTAATATTCGGCCCCATGTTTTCTGCCTGCGACCATTTTCCGTTTGGCTGTCTGTAGCTAACATACAAATCCTTGCCTCCATAACCGCCGGGTCTGTCACTGGCGAAATAGAGTGTGTTTTTATCCGGACTCAAACTTGGCGAGCTATCCCAAAAATCCGTATTGATGGCAGGACCCAGATTGGTTGGTTCGCTCCAACCAGTGGGTGTATTGTAGGAAATGTATAGATCAAAATTTCCGAAGCCCCTGGCAAAGTTTCCTGCAAATAGTAACCATTCACCATCCTGGGAAATATTCAATGCGCCCTTGGATGGTTCTACGTTAATGTCGCCTTCAATCAATTTTGCTTTATGATAGCCGCTATCCATTAGCCTGCTTTCCATAAAGTTCTCACGAATGCCGCCGCCATTTTGTGTGAAAACAAAAATGCTATCGTCGATGGTGAAGGAGGGATAATACTCATGCCTGGGCGTGTTTATGCTGTCTCCTAAATTAATCGGCGCAAATACATAGTTGTCTGCAGGATGTTTTGAAGCATAATCTATCGCAAACTCATAAGTTTTTTTCTTGTATTCAGCATTGGCCTTGTTACGGTCGTTCAGGTTGGGTATTTCCAGGAAATGGTTCACCGCATCCAGTGCCTCATTAAACTGACCTGATGCAGCAAGGCTGGTTGCATAGGGCAGGTAGAATATTTTAAAATAGCTGGAGTCAATGTCTTTTGCTTTTTTGTAATTGGCAACGGACTTTGAATAATCTCTAATCTCCGCGTAGCCGCCGGCCAGAGAAAGATAGGCGTCCATGTAATTTGGGTCTAACTGAACTGCTTTCTCTAATAACGGTAGCGCATCCTTTACCGGAAGACCATTTTGTAGTTCCTGAATCCCCCTATTATAGGCTGCAACCGCTTTTTTATTGACATTTTCAGGATTATATTGAGCAAACGATGATATGCCGAAAAGAACAGATATGAGTAAGAGAAGTTTTTTCATCGATATTTTAAGATTAATAGCTTGAACGTCAACGCCAGCGCCTTAGTTCTTTTAAAACGTTATATTTCATGTTAAAAATAAGGAAAAGGAGAGAAGCTAAAAGCTCCGGAAAAGTTTTACGTTATAAGTGGTACGTTGTACGTTTATTGGAGCGAAGAAAATTATAATAGCATAAACAGGCGGTTATGCATATCGTTTCTGATGCATATTTCAGTCCCTTTTAGCCTACACTTCTGTCTTGGAGCATTAAGCCCTCAAACCTGATACCTGACGTCTGATACCTCATTCCCGCCCCACATCCCCCACTTTTTTGTACCTTTGCGCCATGTCAGACGCGCAGCAGAAGAATATCCGCCATTTAACCTACGCGGAAATTGAGGAATACTTTTTACAAATCGGTGATAAGAAATTCAGGGCCAAACAGGTCTATGAATGGCTTTGGCAGAAGCATGCCCATAGTTTTGAGGCTATGACCAATTTGAGTAAAGAGTTGAGAACCAGGCTGGGTTCAGACTTTTCTCTGCCTGCATTACTGGTAAATACAACGCAACATAGCGGGGATGGCACCATTAAAAGCCGTTTTAAAACATTTGACGGTCACATGGTGGAAGGTGTATTAATACCTACCGATAACCGTCAGACCGCTTGTGTTTCTTCTCAAATAGGCTGTAGCCTTAGCTGTAAGTTCTGCGCCACTGGTTATATGGATCGCAAACGTAACCTGACGTTCGACGAAATCTATGATGAAGTAGTACTCATTAATCAACAGGCGGAAAAAGCATATAATAAAAAGCTGTCAAACATTGTTTTCATGGGCATGGGGGAACCGTTGCTTAATTATAACAATGTGATGAAAGCGATCGAGCGCATTACAGCGGAAGATGGTCTTGCGATGAGCCCTAAGCGTATAACAGTTTCAACCGCGGGCGTGGCGAAGATGATTAAAAAGCTGGGTGATGATAAAGTAAGATTTAAGCTGGCTTTATCACTGCATGCGGCGAACGATGAAAAACGCAACCAGATAATGCCGATTAATGAAAGCAATAATATTAAAGCACTGATCGAAGCATTGAATTATTTCTACAAGAACACCAAGAACGAAATAACTTTCGAATATATTCTTTTCAAAGATCTCAATGATGGCCTGAAAGACGCCGAGGAACTGGTAAAGATATACAGGCAGGTGCCTGCTGATCTCGTAAACATTATTGAGTACAATCCAATTGATGCATTCCAGTTCACTAAACCGGATGAAGAATCAACCCAACAATTCATTCAATACTTAGAGGCACACAAAGTGAATGCGCATTTACGCAGAAGCCGGGGTAAAGATATTGATGCAGCATGCGGACAGTTGGCGAATAAAACAAGAGAGGAAGCTTTAGCTTAATTGACAATTGAAAATGGACAATTGAGAATGCCATCGCAGCAATCTTCTGACTATACAACGTACAACGTATAATTTAAAACGTACAACGTTACTTAACTACTGTTGAAAAACAGCAAATACAATTCTATGAGTAAAAAAGCATTTGACAAGTTTATTCAGCCTAATAACGCGAGCCGCAAAGAAGCAATGCGCCGCGAAAAAAGGGAAGCCAAAGCTGATATGAGAGCGCAGGGTGAAGAAATGCGCAAGAAGAAACTTGATAAGCAAAGAGGTATCGAGTCGCCTGAAGACAAAACCAAGCGTGAAGAACGACAGGCAAAACATAAAGGCAGAACCGTTGGTGAAAATGGAAAGGCTGGCAAAAGAGGACAGGAGCCGCGTTTTGACAAGAGAAACGACAAACCCGCAAAAGAAGAAGGAACCTTTGAAGGAAGAAATGACAAGAAATTGTTTTTGAAGAGGGATGGTAAAAGGTCTCATGCAGAAAGCCCCGAAACAAAAACAGGCGGAGCTCCGTTTATTCAGAAAAAGCTGGGTGATGAGAAGATGCCGCTCAACAAGTATATAGCACATGCAGGTGTGTGTGCGAGAAGGGAAGCAGCCGAATTGGTGAAGGAAGGAAAAGTGCAGGTGAATAACAATATAATTTATGAACCTGGCTTTAAAGTTTCGCCTGATGATAAAGTGAAAGTGAAAGGAAAACTGGTACATATTCAAAAGAACCTTGTCTACATATTATTAAACAAACCCAAAGATTATATTACTACCCTCGATGATCCACAAGGCCGCAAGACTGTGCTCGATCTGATTAAAGGTGCAGTAACAAACGAGCGGGTATATCCTGTTGGCCGCCTCGACCGCAACACGACTGGTGTTTTATTAATTACCAATGATGGGGAGCTTGCGCAAAAACTAACGCACCCTTCTTTTGAAGTTAAAAAGATCTACGAAGTAACGCTCGACAAGCCGCTCGCTAAAAACGACGGACAAGCCATTTTAGATGGAGTTGAGCTGGAAGATGGTTTGGTTAAAGCTGATGCTGTAGGTTATGTTGATGCGCGTGACAAGAATGTTGTAGGTGTGCAGATCCACAGCGGACGAAACCGCATTGTGCGTCGCATATTTGAACATCTGGGTTACAATGTGAAAAATCTTGACCGGGTAATGTTTGCAAATCTTACCAAGAAAAATGTAGAGCGCGGCAAATGGCGCTACCTTAACGAGAAAGAGGTTAGGTTGTTGAAGTTTATGAACCAGAGCTTTATTAAGAAAGCTCAAAGCGCAAAGCCTAAAGCTTAAAGCCTAAAGCCCAAAGCTTAAAGCCTAAAACTATTCTTCAAAAAAGGACGTTGTCCGAATTTTCACGATTGACTATTCACGATTGACTATTATCAATGAAGCTTAATATAATATTCGAAAACGATCATTTTATTGCCATCAATAAGCCTGCTGGTTTGTTGAGTGTTCCGGACAGGATGCAGAGTGAAGTATCTTTAAAAGATTTGCTTTTGCAGCAATATGGTTCGATTTACACCGTACACAGATTGGATAAAGACACCAGCGGCGTAATTGTTTTTGCAAAAGATGAAGAAACTCATAAGCAGCTTTCTCAATTATTTGAAGGCCGTGACGTAGAGAAGTTTTATCTCGGGCTTGTTCATGGACATCTGCAACAGGAAAAAGGAAGCATTGATGCATCTATAATGGAACATCCTGGCAAGAATGGAAAAATGATCACGCATGCAAAGGGCAAGACGTCGTTGACAGATTATGAAGTTGTTGAGAGTTTCAAATTGTATTCTCTTATAAAATTCCAGATTCATACCGGCCGTACACACCAGATCCGTGTACACATGCAGCATATTGGTCATAGTATTGTATGTGACGAATTGTATGGTGACGGTGAGCCCGTTTTTATTTCGTCTCTTAAACGCAACTACAAACTTTCTAAATCGGAAGATGAAGAAAGGCCGATATTATCAAGACTGGCGCTGCATTCAGCACTGTTGAAGTTTGAGCTTGACGGAGAAAGTTATACGCTTGAAGCGGAACTGCCTAAAGACATGCGTGCATTGTTGCAGCAATTAAGAAAAGCGGGACAGAAGAAGTAGCTGTGAGCTTTGAGCTATCAGCTATCAGCTTTCAGCGATAAAACGCTTAACATAAAAAAAATGGCCTGAATGTATGTGGGTATATTCAGGCTTTTTTGTTTGTCAGTATGTCGGATCGCAATTTAAACACAATCATCTTCAATTTTAATTTTCGTTCCCCGCCCAAGCCGTGTGGCTTCGTCCCCCCGCAACGGCGCTCCTTAGAGCGCTTTGAAAAAAATGCTACGCATTTTTCAATCGTCCATTCGGAAGGAATGTACTATAAGATACACCTTCGATCAATAAGTATCTGAAGGGACGCTAGCATTAGCCCAGGGCAACGCCCTGGGAAATAAATCCAACACAAGTAAGCCCTGAAAGGGCGAAAGCAAATAATTAATTAACCGGCAAAATGGAAATCTGTTTAAAATGCCTAACCAAAAAATATTTTTCAGAAGTCTACTTTTTTTATAGGGAATTACTATATTCGTAGCCTTAAAAATTATTCCGTATGAGTTTACGTCTGGGCGATGCCGCTCCTAACTTCGATGCAAAAACAACCATTGGTGATATCAATTTTTACGAATACCTGGGTGATAGCTGGGGTATTCTGTTTTCGCACCCTGCTGATTATACTCCTGTTTGTACAACTGAATTGGGCAAGACTGCCTTATTACAGGAAGAGTTTGCAAAACGCAATGTAAAAGTATTGGCGTTAAGTGTTGACGATCTTGGTAAGCACCGTGGCTGGATCAATGACATCAACGAAACTCAATCTTGTGCAGTTGGATTTCCGATCATTGCTGATGAAGACAGAAAAGTGGCTGGTTTATATGATATGATCCATCCTAATGCATCTGAAACATTTACTGTTCGTTCTCTGTTTGTTATCGGACCAGATAAAAAAGTAAAACTGACTATCACTTACCCTGCTTCAACCGGAAGAAATTTCAATGAAGTATTGCGTGTAATTGATTCTTTACAATTAACAGCTAACCATAGCGTTGCTACTCCCGCAAACTGGCAGGAAGGTGAAGATGTGATTGTTGTCCCTGCGATCAAAACAGAAGATGCTATTGTTAAATTCCCTAAAGGCGTTAAAGTAGTTAAACCTTATCTGCGTTATACACCGCAGCCAAATAAATAAACAACAACAAGGCAGCTCGCGTTGCCTGTTTTAGCAACCTCTCATGTGTCTGCCCTGCATGTATGAATGTAAATTCTGTGCGGGGCCTTTTTTTGAAGACGCGTAAGACCGTAAGATCGTAAGACAGTAAGATCGTAAGAGACAGGTGAAACAACTTTACTTTTTTTCATCTTCATTCAATCTTATACAGCTCTTATAATCTTACCATCTTACGAGTCTTACATGTCTTACCATCTTACGGTCTTACACGTCTTACTATCTTACTGTCTTACGATCCTACTGTCTTACGATCTCCCACGGCCCTCTCCGCCTGCAGTACATGCCTTCTATTGTGAGCAATAACAAACATAAATACATCGCCCAGTTTGAGACGGATGAATTTTGCGATGGAAATAGGGATCTGTATTTTATTCAGGTCTTTTTTTCTGGCCAGTTCCAGTAGCTGTAATGTTTTTTCCTGCTGATCGATAAATGTTGAAATTACCTCAACACTGCTTTTTATTGTTTTTGGTGAATGATTGGCAGGCGATTTCATTTTCTTAGACGGACCATTCTCGCCGGGTTCCATCAGCCGTGTAAAATAATTTCCCAGGCGACCAGTTTTGAAAGTTGCTGAAGGTTTTGCCGCTGATAGGCCCATTGCTTTTTCAATGGCGGGCAAATAGTAATCACCATAGCTATTCAGGTGTTGCAGGCATTCATTAGCGCTCCATTTGCCGGGAGCGGGTTGCCTGGAAAATTCTTCATGAGATAACATTTGCCATTCGCGGATAGCTGTTTGCAAAATTTCCTCAGTCTGTTCCTGAAGCGTTGTTATCAGTTCCTGGGATGTGTAGGTTGGCATGGTCTTATTTTTTCACAAAGTTGTTAGCAATGCTCAAAAAAAATCTTGGTCTGCGCCAAGATTTTGTGGCAATGAATTACATCGTCAGTCTTACCGATCCCAATAACTTACTAAAGGTCGTCGCGTCTATCCCAAGGTAAGAAGCAAGGTATTTGTGAGGAATGAGTCTGAGTACATGCGGACTTCTTTTAAGCAAGGTGAGAAATTTCTGTTCGGCGGAAAAGCATTGCAGTTCTATCTGCCTTTCTAAAACGCCGGATAAAGTTGCACTCAATGCCTTAATGATAAAGCTTTGAAATGACGGATACAGTTTCATCATTTCATCCACCTGCGAATAAGTTGTACGAATAAACCTGCTCGCCGTAAGCGTTTCCATATAATATTTTGATGGCTGCTGCAACAGGAAGGAATCAACAACGCCCGAAAACGAGGGAGCATAAGTGAACACCAGCGTTACATCTTTTTCCTCGCCACTTAGGCTAAAGGCTCTTTGCACACCTTCAGTAACAAAATAAAGATGCTTTTCAGTCTCGCCTGTTGCCAGTAATAATGTTTTTCTTTTTGCTGTAAAAGGCTTCCAAGTGCCAGCGAAATGTTCCCATTCTTCTTCACTGCTAAATGCATATAAGGGTGAAACAAATTTCCTTAAGGTTAACAAGTCTTCGGAGTGGGACATACGCGCAGTGTTGTAATAAAGATAGGAGAAAAGCCGGGGGGGGCAAAAGTCAAAATTCAAAAGTCAAAATTCAAAAATCCGTGCTGGTAACTTCATCGACATTGGCAGCTCTTTTCCTCTTGAACCTGGCATAAAAGCCGGCCTAATAACCTGCATGCACTCTATCATTCGCAACAGCCCTCTTACATGTCTTACTTTCTTACAGTCTTACGGTCTTACGATCTTACGGTCTTACGGTCTTACGGTCTTACGATCTTACGATCTTCAAAGATATATCTCTAATAATCCATCCGGCAGCGTTACATGAACTTCCTTTTTCTTTTTATCAATTTTGTCGAGTGTTTCCTGGTGGAGAGGGATAAGGGCTTCTTTGTTTTTATAATCCACGCGGAGAAGAACCTGGTGCGGCTGCTCGATCACTTCTTCAATAATGCCGACAGGCTCACCTTCATTGATTAGCGTATAGCCGAGCAATGCAATGGGAGAGGATGAGTCAGCCAGTTGTCTGAAATCTTTATCAGTCAGCCAAACCTGTTTGTGAAGAATAGGTCTTGCAGCTTCTTTGGTGTCAATTCCTTCTACCTTGACAAACATCTCAGTTTCGTCTTTGGCTTTTGATTTTTCAACAAAATAAGGCAGATAAGAACCTTTTACCTGTTCTACGAAGATAACTTTAACGTCTTTCAAATTTGTTTTAGCACCAAGGCCATGTTGAAGAATCAATTCTCCCTTTAAGCCAAATGCGGCCACAATTTTTCCAATATTAACGTAGTTCTCTGTCATCTTGAATAATTGACAATTGACAATTGAAAATTGAAAATTGAAAATGGGGGATGGAGTACGCTTCGATTGTTTTTCATTATCAATTTTCCATTATCCACTTTCAATTAAAAAAGTCCCGGGCAAACTGCCAGGGACTTTAAAAATTTTGTACGGCAAATACCATTAAGCTTCAGTAGCAGGAGCAGCTTCGCCACCTGAATTTTCTACTCTTCTAACTGCTGGTCTTGTACCACCGGATCTTTTTGTACGCTGCTGTTTCTTGTGCTCTTCAGTACGTTTTTTCATAGTCACTTCGTGTTCTTCATGCCACTTTTGGAATTTCACCATTGCTGTAGCTTCATCAAACAGTCCTAACTTAACGCCACGTAATAAGTGCTTCAGGTAAAGAACGCCTTTGAAAGAAAGGATGCGACGAACTGTGTCAGTAGGTTGAGCACCTTTGTGCAACCATTCCAATGCTTTCTGACGATCTAACTGAATTGTAGCAGGTACGGTAAGCGGGTTGTACGTACCAATTTTCTGAATGAATTTACCATCACGGGGTGCACGGGCATCGGCAACTACAATAAAGTAGAACGGCCTTTTTTTACTTCCGTGTCTTTGAAGTCTCATTTTTACTGCCATTGTAAATAGACATTTAACGGCTATTAAACCAGGTTAACAAAAAATATTCGCTGCGAAAGTAGCATTTACGTGGGAAAATGCAAAAGCAGCACAAAAAAAATTAAATTTTTATGACTAATTTTTAATATTAGAGGCTGTTTCGTGTTGGAACAGCCTCTAATTCATTCTCATTCGTTTAAACACTGATTACTAAGGAGTTGCCCACCAAACCGGTACGTTTAGTTCGATAACTTTTGCGTTATCAGGGTTACCCAAGCGCTCCTTGGATGGAGTTGGCAGGCGAACCGGAATGTAACTTAAAACCGCGCCTGCAGAAGCCGGCCTGGGTGTTAAGGCGGGAATGTTAGTGCGTCTTACATCATTCCAGCCTTCAATTTGTCCAAACATTGCCTTGTATTTTTCCGTCAGTATAGCAGTTTTGGTTGCGGTCGCCTGTGTGTATTTCGCTATTGAACTTCCGTCATTTGTGCCCTTCGTAACATACTGAACAGATTCTTTAATGCCACTATTTAAAGCGACGGAAGCATCCTGGCCGAGGCGTTGTTTAGCTTCGGCTTCAAGAAAACGTGCTTCGTAGGAAGTAACGAGGGGATAGTTCTGATCCACATCGAAATAAGGCCCGATTGGAGATGCATCAGTATTAATAACTTCTTCGGTAATATCAGCTCCAAAATAAGTACCATCCGTTCCCTCTGCAAAATAATAAGTGAGGCGTGGATCGCTATTGGCATTCAGCATATCGATAAAGAACTTATTCCCTACGAAATACCCTTCGCGTTGATTTTGAAAGGCTCCCCATTGGTTTTGTGCTGTTCCACTACCATCATGCTTTGCTTCGAGATTATGGGCTGGATCGGAAATTCCTTTGGCCAGGTAATTTAGGACATTAGTAGCTGAGCCAGTGGGATCTTTCAAGCTAAGTCTGTTTGCATAACGTGCTTTCAATGTCCATGCTGCCTGTATCCATGAGGCAGCATCGCCGCCAAATATCAGGTCATCTGAGCCTGGCAAATCATGGTTTTCAGAATCTGGTTTTGAAAGCGCTGTAATTGCTTCACTTAACAAATTTTGGATAGTATCAAGAATCTCCTGTTGTGGCTGATATTTGGCCGCAAAGTTGGCAGGGGCCAGAAATGCTTCAGAATAGGGCACGTCGCCCCAAATATCCGTAGCCACGCCCAGATTCATCGCCATCATTATCCTGGCGATTCCGCCATACCATGGGCTTTCACCACTGTAAGTATCCATCATGGTCTTAGCATTTTTCATGGTGTTACTCCATAAGCCTGCCCAATGATTATCGTAATCAGATTCGGTCATTTTATAATTTTGAAGATCCTGGTATTGTCCTGTTGCGCCTGCCATTTGCTGGTCTAATACAGAAGATACGCGCGCTAAGTCGCCTTCAATATTCATAAAAGTGTTTACTTCAACAGAAGTCAGAAGCGTTTGCGGGGTTACCGTTAAAGGATGTGATGGATCTATAAAAAGATCGTCTCCTTTTTTGCAACTACCCACAAGAATGAATACTGTTATTAAAGACAGGTATATTATGTTATTGCTTTTCATAAGTTTCTTCTTTTATAATCCAATTTTCAGATTGAACAAATAAGACTTGGTGCCTGGGTTGTTGTAGTAATCGTACCCATTAAAGTTTTGTGATGCACCAGTTAAACTTGTTTCAGGATCGATGCCCTTGTAATCGGTAATAAGAATTACGTTCCTGAGGCCTGCGCCCAATTCTATGTATTGAATAGCTTTTTTATTGAAAGAAAATCTGTAAGAAAGTGCAACAGATCTTAAACGCACCCATCCGCCATCCTGCATAGCTACTTCACTACCGGTATTGCCCAGGTAGTTTTGATAGTAACTGGTTGCGGAGATAGCTGTTGTATTCTTTTGCCCCTTGTTAGGACCATCAGCATATACGCCGTCTATTACGTAAGTGCGTTCGCGATCTCCGGATTCAGCCGATTTACCCCTGAAATTAAGATTGGACCATGTACCGTTCCATACTGTTCCACCATGCCGTATATCCCAAAGGAAAGAGAAGTTCCAGTTTTTATAAGTAAACGAGTTATTAATGTTCGCGAGCCATTCTGGCAATGGGTTTCCAATATTCTGGTTTGTGGTTTCCTGGGCGGGAAGTCCACTGCCGGACAGTATTAGCATATTGCCATTTGCATCACGCTGAAACTTTGTTCCATAAAGCACGCCAAAAGGTTCGCCTACAATGGCAAAGGATTGTGGCGTAGTAAATGCACTTCCTACAGGAAGTTCAGGAATGCCAGGGGCAAGCTGCAATACCTCATTTACGTTCTTGGACCAGTTAACAACAATGTTCCAGAGAAAGTCTTTTGATTTGATCACATCGCCACTCAGACCTACTTCTATGCCGCGGTTTCTTATTTCCCCTATGTTCACATATTTGTATTGGAAACCTGATGTTGGAGCAATTGGTTGACCAATTAACAGGTCTTTGGATTTTTGTTGATATAGTGTAAGATCAAGTCCTATTCTGTTTTTGAAGAACTTCATCTCCAAACCTGCTTCCAAACCGATATTGCGTTCAGGTTTCAGATCAAATCCGTATAAGGTATTAGAGATTGCATATCCATTTTGTTCCATGTACGGAAAGCTTAATCCGCCAGTATAACCATCGGCAATATTAGGCACGGTATAATACGTGCGGTCTGTATAAACCGTTGGCGAAATACCCACATTTGCATAAGCAACTCTCACTTTGCCATAGTTAACAACTTTGCTGTCTTTGAAGAGGCTGCTGAATACGTAAGACAGGTCTGCTTTAGGATAGAAAAATCCTTTTGCATTTTTACCGAATGTTGTAGACCATTCATTCCTTCCTGTTAGTGTGAGGAAGACTGTACTCTTGTAATCAAAAGTAAGATCGGCAAATAACGCCTTACTGTTCTGGTAGCTTTCAGCATCGCTTGCATATAGTTCAGATAAACCGGAAAGCCCGTAGAAGCCGGGAATAGAAAGCCCTCTGCCTCGTGCAAATAATGATTGATATTGCTTGTAATTGTAGTTGGCTCCGATCATACCGTTCAGTCCAAAGTTTTTATCTGCACCAAAGGATGTTTTGAATTTCAATAACAGGTCAGAATACAGGTTGCGATAACCGACATGGATCTTGTTAACTTGTCCTGTACCATCAGCGTTATCGTTACCAAGAGATGACCATGCATATATTTGTCTACTGTCAGTGTTATAAAAATCCGATCCAACTTTCCATGAAAGTGAAAAGGTCTTACTCAATTTTGCATCAGCATATACATTACCTAAAAAGCGATCTGTTTCATCTGTGTAGGGATTCATTCTTACAGAGAAGAAGGGGTTGTCATATGCCCCGTAGAAAGTTATCTGGGTACCATCTGGGTTAATATAATTTCTTCCATCAAAGTCAACAGGCATTCTTAACAATGCCAGCATAACACCCGCAAGGTTGGAACCATTTTGAACCAGCGTGCTTTGCGTGTTAGAATAGTTGGCTGTTCCACCAACAGTCAGCCAGTTACTCAATTTTGAATCGCCAGTAATCCTTGCTGAATAACGGTTTAATTTGGAGTTCGGAACAATACCTTTCATGTTTGTACTGTTGACAGACATACGGAAAGTTGTTTTATCACTGCCTCCATTAAGAGAGATGTTATTGTTAAAAGTTGTACCCGTTTGAAAGAAATTGTCAATGTTATCATAGATTGGTTTGCCTGCTTTAACCAGATCCTCTCCCCAGCTATTGGGAGTTGTATTGCTATAAGATCCGTTGTTACCTTGCCCGTACCGCATTTGAATTCCAGGCAGCTTGCTCACATTTTGTATTTCAACATTGCCGCTGTATGATACACCAATTCCTCTTCTTGCTGCACCTTTTTTTGTTGTGTAAATGATTGCGCCGTTTCCCGCCGCTTGTCCATATATCGCCGCCGCCGCTGGTCCTTTTAATATGGATACAGACTCAATGTCTTCCGGCGCAATATCTAACGCCCTGTTTGCTACCTGAACACCAGATAGTGCATTATTGTAAGGGTTGTCTGCCGGGTTTACGTTATTAACTGAGTTGTCCATCGGCACACCGTCAATAACAATCAGTGGCTGGTTATCTCCGCTAAAAGTAGCAGGCCCTCTTAATACAATCTTTGAAGAGGCACCCGGTGTGCCGCTTGATGAAGTTACCTGCACGCCCGTTGCTTTTGCAGCTAGACCTTCAATGATGTTGGTTTCGCCTGACTTTACAAGTTCATCGGCTTTTACTGTTGATACCGAATAGCCAATTGCTTTTTGTTCTTTTTTTACACCCAAAGCAGTTACTACAACTTCGTTGATTACGTTGTCTTGCTGGCTCATTGTAACAGTGTAGTCATTGTCACTGCCAACTGTAAGGTCTTGTGATGCAAAATTGAGCGCATCAATGGTGAGTATAGTTCCGGAACTTACTGAAATGGAAAAAGTGCCATCGGAGCCTGTTGTAGTTCCTTTTTCGGTACCCTTAACATGTACAGAAGCGCCTTCTACGGCCTTCCCGTTTTTGTCAAGTACCTTCCCAGTAATAGTTTTAGTATTTTGTGCTAACGCAACCGCAGAAGAAAACATTAGCATCAAAAACATGCATAAAATGTTTCTCATGATTTACATTTAAAATGAAGTGTTTCATTTAACCCATAAGGGCAGGTTAAATCAATATGTGATAACTGTAAGGACGCCAAAGAGTTCAAAAAAGCTGTATTAAATTTAGCTTTTAATTAATTTTTAAGCCGAGGTATTTGGTAGACTAAATTCGTGTCTTTTTATAATATACTGATTATCATATATTAGTTTTAAATTTTATCACGGCTTAATATGGCAAAGGTTTATACATTAAAAAAAGATGCCTTTTAAAGGCATCTTTTTTTAATGTTCTCATAAGCCTGCAACAAGGGTTAATTGTCCCAGAATATTTTAGGTGTGAATAAAGTAACCTTTGGTGTATTTTCTCCATTATAGGATAATTCACTTTGAGGATACAACAGCCTTCTTGGAATAGCATTTCCTGTAATTGGTGTAAGTGGCGGATTGTTTGTCCTGCGCCACAGTGTAAATACTTCCGGGTTTAAGTACAGGGCAATATATTCCTGCAGGGCGAGCTGGCCGATAGCATTCGCGACAGGGCCTGTTAAATTGCCCTGGGCATTTACATAAGTAGTGATGTCTGCATCAGGAACGCCCAGCTTTTGCATATTGGCAGTTATTGCGGTCCGGAATACAGTTTGTGCTGTTGATATGTCTCCGGTTGTTCTCAAAATGGCTTCGGCTTTCATAAACAGCATTTCATCATAAGTAATAAACTCAACCGGTGAATTGATGGATGCATAATAATCTCCCAGTCCGCCAAAATGTTTTCCGGATTGACCTGCGCTTCCGTCATTCAGACTGTCAATATAAATAGAATAACGCGGATCTTTTAATTGCAACATCCACATCGCTATTGTTGTATTAGAATAGGTGATATCACCAGGGCGTTGTTCATTAAACTGATACCAGGGGTTGGAAGAAGTTTCTGCATTACCAAAGGTATATTGTGCGTTTTCTGAATTATCGGCAAACGCTAACGCAATTTCGTCAAGGGCTTTTGTTGCCATTGCCACATTGCCTTTGCTCTGGTGAAAATAAATGCGCGCTTTTATAGCATGGCCAAACTTTATCCATTTAGCTGCGTCTCCGTTATAAATAAAATCTTCAACTCCCGGAACCAGCGCCCCGGGGTCGGGATCATTAAGCTGGGCAATACCAACATCTATCAAACTCACTATTGTGTCGTACAATCCTTTATCGCTGTCATAGATGGGTTTTAGTTGCGAGTTGCCGATCAATGCCTGGGAATAAGGAATGCTTCCCCAAAGGTCAACAGTGATTTGCAAAGTGTAAGCCATCAATATTCTTGATACGCCGCTATATGCATTGTAGTGTCCTACGTCTGCAAGGTTTTTTAATGTATCATCATTTACCATTACAGATGTATAAAGATCAGGCCACACGTTATCAAATGTTCCTGCGTTCAGTGCATATTGATAATAGGCTTGTGACTGGCTGGCATTGCCATATACCTGCTGCATAAGTAAAGATGTATACCTGGAAATATCACCACCCTGGGTATAACCCAGTGCAGCTTCTACAGTTGAAAGAACAAGGGCAGGAGAAACAGATGCCGGTGCATTGGGGTTTTGGTTAACATCTGTAAAAAAAGATTTTTTACAGGAGACGTTGCATAAGGTAATCAGCATTATGCAACAGATAATTATATTTAGTTTAAACAGTTTCATGGCTCTTCTTTTTTAATTATAAACCAATGTTTAATCGAATGCCATAACTCTTTGTGCCCGGATTATTAAAGTAATCAAGGCCTTGTGCATTGGCAGGTCCGGCAAGACTTGTTTCAGGATCTACGCCATCATATTTTGTCATTAACCACAAATTGTTAGCGAAAACGGTTAAAGAAATAGATGTGAATTTGGCGTTGGGACCATATATGGACTGAGGCAATTCATATGTTAAACTGATCTGGCGCAATCTTGAAAATCCAGCGCTTTTAATATCTACTTCCTGTGGGCCTGAACCAAAGCTGCTGCCTATATTTTGCCAGTAATACTGGTCGTATGTGCTTTGAATAGTATTTGTCACGCCTGGTCCGGGTAATTCTGTTACGCCATCTTTATCCAGGTGAACTACGTTGCCATTGGCGTCCAGGTGACCCAGCAATCCTTTAAATACAGTAGTTGTTCCCCTGTTTGCAGTCTGATATGAAGTGCCTTTGTTGGAAAGTGCGCCACGTGTACCGTTCCACATTTGTCCACCATGCCTGATATCAAACTGGAAGGCGAATGTAAAGCCCTTGAAAGTAAGGTTGCTGATAGCCGATCCAATCCATTCGGGATTCGTGTTTCCTATCACGGCATTCGGGCCGCCTGCAAGTGGTTGTGCATATCCGTCACCCTTTACATCATTTATCAGCAACTGGCTGTTCATATTATTGGGATCGGATCGTACAAATGTATTACCATAGATCATTCCGAATGGTTGACCAACAACAGCATCAATTTCTGCTTCACCACCGCCAAAGCCGGCTACAAAGAATCTGTCAACACCCGGAGTAAGTGATTTCACATTGTTAAGGTTGCGTGACCAGTTGATCGTAACATCCCATTTCAAGCCATTCGATAATATTAGCGGAACAGCATTTAATGTAAGCTCCAATCCTTTGTTACTAATGGTTGCTGCATTCAACAACTTAGCCGCATAGCCAGTGGAATATGGAATTGATGTTGGGAATATCACATCTCTTGATTCACTGTAATAAGCTGTGGCATTAAGGTTAATCCTGTTCTTCAGGAAAGAGAGATCAGCACCCAGTTCATATGAATATGTATTTTCCGGTTTAAGATCAGGGTTGCCTATTGTTGCAATTGCTGAGCTTATCTGGTACCCACCAATGCCGTTAACCGGGAAGTTAATGCCTGTTGTAAATCCATCTTTAAATGCACCTATAGTAAAAGGTGTGTTTAAAGAATAAATAGGAGCGTCTTTACCTACCTGTGCAAAGGATGCGCGTAGTTTACCAAATGACAAGACCTTACTTCCTTTAAATGAGTTGAGTTCTGTAAAGATCCAGCCGGCGCTTACTGACGGATAAAAGAAGGTATTATTGTGTGCCGGTAATGTTGAAGATGTTTCGCGACGCGCGGTTAAAGTAAGATAGAGTTCGCGTTTATAATTCAAATCGAATTGCCCATAAAAGGCCATTGTTCTTTTTCTGAGTAATGTTTCTGTAGATAAAAAGGATGATGCGTTCGTAATATCAAAGAATCCTGGCTGAAGTAAAGATGTTCCTTGTGCCAACCTGTTGCTTTGGTTCAACGTAAAATAGTTGTGTCCCAACGTTAAAGCAGCATCCCAGTCATTTCCGAAAGTTTTATGCATGTTGATAATGAAGTCGGAGTTAAATTGCTTGTTGGTGTAATTGTTTAAATACACTGCACCTGCGGGGAAAGCACTGGTGTTTATATCGTAAGAGTTCTTATCATTTTGTCCATAAATATCGCCTCCCAATCGGTAGGTAAGATTTAACCAGTCAAGCACCTGGTAGCTTGCCTGTCCAAAGCCAAATACGCGGTCAAGGTCAGATGTAAAAGGACTTTTATTAACTGTCCAGTATGGATTGTCATAGCCTCCTCCTCCGCGATAGTTTCTCTGTGTTCCATCAGGCAATATGTATGCATCAGGATGATTTTCGGCATCGGAATATCCGTTCGAGTTGTCAAATGTTACAGGTGTACGCACTAGCCCAAGCATTACTCCGGAAAGGTTTGATCCCTGTTGAACCTTGTAGTTGGAGGAGTTAGTATATGTAATTCCGGCAGAAGCAGTAAGTTTTTCAGTGATCTTACTTTGGCCGTTCAGGCTCACAGTTGTTTTTACGTACTTGCTTTTGGGAATAATACCATGCTGGTATAAGTTCCCTAATGAAAAACGATAGGATGATTTATCGTTGCCACCTGAAAGTGCAATGTTGTTATTGACAGAAGTTCCCGTTCTGAAAAAAGAGTATCTGTCATAAGGTGTTACTGGAATTTTTGCGGAAGGGTCAGATCTGCCAACAATGTGTCCGTGTTTATCAAAAGGATAATCAGTTGCCCCATCCCAGGATAATGTATCGATGGCTGCACCCCAGGAAATGGAACCTCCGTTTTCAGGAGGCGAATAATGGCCTCCGCTGCCTTGTGAGTATTGACTCTGCAAACCAGGTAATTTGCTGACCTTATCAAATGTAACAGATGAATTGAACACGATACTAGTACCTTTCCTTCCCGCATTTCCTTTTTTGGTTGTGATTACAATAGCGCCACTCGCTGCCTGAATACCATACAATGCAGTGGCTGCCGGACCTTTTAAAACGTTGATGGACTCAATATCATTGGGATTAATATCCACTCCGCGGTTGGTTGGTTGAGCGCCGCCAGTCAGGTTTCCATTGGCGCCTCCCGCACCTGCACCAGCATTTGTCGGGTCGAAGTTATTGATTGAGTTGTCGATAGGAACCCCATCTATAATCATCAGCGGCTGGTTATTACCTGTAATAGAGGTAACACCACGGAGCCGGATATATGTACCTCCACCTGGTTCGCCGGTACTGTTAATCACTGTTAACCCGGCGGCCTTACCATTCAGTTCGCTTAGCGGGTTGTTCGTTCCTGATTTGTTCAACTGATCGCTGCTTACAGCTTGTGTAGCATAACTGAGCGATCTTTTTTCCCTCCTGATACCCAATGCTGTTACTACTACTTCTTTTACTTCGTTGGCCTGTGGTTTTAACGTAACAGGATAATCTGAAGCGTCTGTTACCTGTACCTCTGCCGTGGCGAAATTTACCGCGGAGATAACAAGCGTTCTGCCTTTAGCGACAGAAATTGTAAAACTGCCGTCAGCTGCGGCAGCCGTTCCATTTGTGGTGCCTTTGATTGTTATTGACGCTCCATCTACAGGCTGGCCATTTTCATCAACAATCTTTCCTGTTATAGTTTTGGTTTGTGCCAGGCTGCATAGGAAACTGCAAAGAAGCAATAAAAGGCAATAAGCGTTTCTCATAACGCATAATTAAAGTGGTGATAAATACATAATTGCGGAGTCAGGGCACGCAGCAGGGTTAGGCTATAAATAGCAGTATTCCGTATAAGACAGTTAATACAATGCAAAAGCTGTAAACAATAAGAAAGCTAAATTTTTTTTAACCGTTATTTAAACCCTGTTTAATCTGAAATCCTTGTGAAGCGTGAGTTTGAGGCTGTTCAGTGTTCTGGAATTGATGTTGTGCGTTTCTGCAATGGTTTACAACTTAACTGCATAGATGAGCCAGCATAATATTAATGCTATTAAAATCACGGCGACTATTTTGTACTTCTGCCAGAAATATTTCCATTTTCTCGCTTTCATTTCGGCCTGAATTTTTTCTACAAGTGGGTCATGGCCTTGTGCCACATCATTAAGTAATGTGGTTGTATCCTTAAAAAGCGATTCAGGTAAAGGCCTGGTAGCTGCAAGCAGCTGATCGATAATTTTTTCATTAACATCCATTTTGTTATCATGTTTTAAGACGAGCAGATTGTATTCTGATAACAAAATTTTTAGCTGATTAAAAAGCCCGTCTGCATTTATCCTGAATGGGTCGGTAGCCTGAACTTTTTTGCGTAATTCTGTCGCTTCTTTTAAAATCCATTCGGGGGAAATGCGATGAATGTCGCTGGTGTTTTTTGGCGGAGCCGCTTTGAAAAAGCGCTCATAGTTATATGCTTCCCTTTTTCGTTGATTGCTGAGTATTTCGTAGGCTTCTTTTATCTCTTTAAAATGTAGTGACGCAAGATGATCGTTGTTGGTTTTGTCAGGATGAAATTTAAGGGCAAGTTTTCTGTAGGACCTTTTTATTTCTTCATGTGATGCCCTGGGATGAACATGCAATATGTCGTAATAGTCTTTGGATGTCATAGTTAGAGGAACAATATTACGAATTTGGAGAGGAACTTGATTGTCTGGACCGGGATTTATGGGATTGGAGGATTAACGGGATTAATTGAACTGAATAATTGCTTTAGGATGGTTAAGAGATAAGTATCAGCATTTGCACATTCTCCCATTCGCATATTTGCACATTTTCATATTTGCATATTCGCACATTTTCCTTCGCCTTCATTTTCAATTGTCCCCGCCTGAATGACATTAGTCGGGCAGGAATTTTCCCTTGTCAATTAACTACGTGTTTTAGCGCATTGAGTAAATCCGCGTCCTGCGGAGAAAGTTTAAGTCCTTGCCGAAGTATTACAACGGCTTGTTTTTTATTGCCGGTTTTATTAAGCATAAGGCCATAGTTGTAGTAGAGTCTTGGATTACTTTTATCTAATTCAATCGCTTTTGCAAAATTGTTGACGGCCGAGTTGTAATCATTCATTTCTGCTTGCAACAAAGCAAGGCTGTAATACAAATGGCTGCTACGCGGCTCGACCTTGATGGCCATGTTGAGCAGGTTTAAAGCCTCGTCATTTTTCCCTGTTGAATTATAGAGGCTGGCGAGATTAAGTTGCGCAATGGTGAGAAGGCTGTCTTTTGCTAATGCGCGCTTGTAATATTTTTCTGCGGAGATATCGTCTTTATTTCTTCTAAATTCATCTGCCACCATTACATTTCCAATTGGAAAATCAAGCTGGTAATTCATGAATGCGAGTCTTTCGCTTTTTGCATAGTCAAGTGCATTCTTGAACTGAGTGGGGATTTGATTCTCTGGGATCTCTGCAAAAAGCGATGCAGCTGCAATTCTTACTGCTCGCACTTTATCACTCAATAACGGTGCTGCCTTTATGCTCCATTGGTCTGACGGAAAGGATGCAAGGCTTCTCAATGCCCGATATCTAACCTGTGCATCTTTGTGTTCCAGGCATGTTAAGAGATCCTGCAGGGCGGTTGCTGTTCCTTGCCGCTGCAAGTAATAGGCTGCTGTGGCCTTAATGATATTTGGAACGGCAGTATCCTGTAGTAATTTATGCAGATGTGGACCGGCTTCTGCATTGTTCATGCTCCCTGGAATGAGATCTTCACTGAAATGATATTTTCTGGAGTTCCCGGATTTTTGAGCGATGATATTTGCAGCCCATATTACGGTTTTGTCAGTGTGGCAATTGTTACATGCGTTGGGTGTACCATATTTCACTGAAAGATCTGGTCTCGGCACACGAAAACTATGATCGTGCCTGAAATCATTTCCCATATATAGTTTACCAGGCATGTGGCAATTAACGCATGAGGCACCGGTTGTTCCCGTTGCATGAAAAGTATGCGTGAACTCATCATACTTTTTTTCATGGCATTGCAAACAGACAAGATTGCCTGTAAGCACTGTTTTAACAGAATGCGGATTGTGGCAATTCATGCAGGTTACATTGTGCCTGTACATTTTGCTTTGGAGAAAAGATGTGTAGTTATAATCTTCGTCATTCATCTGTCCGTCTGCATAAAAATTTTCAGTGGAGGGTATTTCTGGAATATAATTGTCCATTATTTCTTCAGACGGAATTTCTTTGTCAGAAATTTCTCCGCGCCTTGCATGGCAGGGAGCACACGTATTAATGCGATCGGTGTTGTTGTCAATCTTTTTTAAAAAGGAGCCGGCAACTTTATTGCCTTTTTTGTATTCATCGCCGTTTATATAAGCAACATGTTTCTCTGCAGGTCCATGGCAGCTTTCACAATTCAGGTTTACGATATTGTACGTTGTATGAAAGGAATCAGCTTCGGGGAAATAGTTCTTCTGCAAATTGGTGCTATGGCATCGTGCGCACATGGTATTCCAGTTTTGGCCGCCTTTTAACCAGTGTAGCCAGTCTTTCGTCTCAATCTTCTGACCGGCATATTGATGAAACCATCTCTTTTTGTTAACATCCCAGCTTGCACGTGTTGCCTGCATTTTACCTTTTTCAGTCTTGACAAGATATTGCTGCAATGGTTTGTAGCCAAAGATGTAACTCACTTCAAAATCACGATAATTTCCATTGAGGTCTTTTGTGTTAATAAAGAACTTGCCATCCTTCTTAAAGAACCGGTTCGTAACGCCATCAGCAGTGTATACAGCATTATTAAAATCGCCGGATACAGTGGAATCAGTAGCTGGCAGCATGGACATGAAATGATCTGATTGTTTCCAGTCGTTATATTCTTTCGAATGACACGAAATGCAACTCTGTTCACCGATATAATTGTTAGAGGATGTATCCGCTTTACTGTCGCGTGTTTGCGACGGAGTGCAATACTGAAAGAGCAGGCTTGCTGCGGTCAACAAGATTGCAAAGAATGAAATATAAAATAGTTTCTTATGGCGCATAGGAATTGAAAAGGTTATAATGATCACAAGATCAAATATGGACGATAGACAAATGTAATCATATCCGCCTAATCTCGGCTGAATTCGTGCAACACATCCCTGAAATATGCAAACAAAAAACCGCAGTGTTTGCTGCGGCTTTTTTGAATTTGTTCAATGTATGTAGTCTGAGACTAAAACTCAGAACTGCTAAAAAAAAGTTCGATCGGCAGTGTATTCTCGCTGTCAACTCATGGCTGAAAGCTGATAGCTGACTGCTGATAGCTTATAGCGGTCTAACCCATATATTTCTAAAGCTGATGGGTTCGCTCTTGTCGCCATGCGCCTGTAATTTAATAGGGCAGGGGCCATGTTTATGATAAGAAGGCTTGCCAATATAAAGCGTTTCACCTTTTAACTCGTAGTTATTTTGTAACAGGACACCGTTATGGAAAACGGTAACATGCGCAGGTGTTTTTACTGTGCCATCTTCGTTAAAACGTGGTGCGTTCCAAACAACATCATAAGTTTGCCATTCGCCTGGTTTCTTACATGCATTAGCCAACGGAATTGCTTGCTTGTAAATAGAACCTGTCTGACCGTTTACATATGTTTTGTTGTTGTAGCAATCCAATACCTGCAATTCGTAGCCGGCATCGCCGCCTCCTGTTGACGCAAGGAAGATGCCGCTGTTGCCGCGGGCCTGTCCTTCACCTGTAATATTGGACGGAATCTTCCATTCAATATGTAACTGGTAATCGGTAAATGATTGTTTTGTTTGAATGTTGCCTGAATTTTTATTAACCGTCAAAGCGCCATCTGCAACGGTCCATTGGGCAGGGCTGCCATCTTTTACTGTTACCCAGTTATCCAGGTTTTTGCCGTCAAACAGAACTACTGCATCCGATGGAGCATCAGAGAAAATAGCTCCGGTGGTAACCACCTTCGGAACCGGCTCCCATACTTCTGTATCTTTCGGATCACCTTTTTGTTGTGCAAAACTCATAGCTGAAACAAATGTTGTCGCTGCTAATAATGAAAATTTTCTGATCATATTGGTTGTTGTTATTTGTGACTATCATTAAGCTGCAGGGCTAAAATTAATCGTTTATAATTTTCTAAACTCAAGGTATTTTATAGCCGTTGTGATAGTCGGCTGCGAGAAACTTGTTAGATTGTTTGTCTGTAAATTTATTTTTGTCTTTATCCCAGAATATTTTCTTTCCAGTCTTGAACGCAATGTTTCCCATTTGGCAAACAGTGGCAACGTGCGCCCCAGCCTGTATTGGTGTTCTTAGGTCTTCCAACTTCCGGCTTTTTACCACATCAATAAAGTTTTGCGCGTGTAATTCAAGCCCCTCGTCTGTTTTTAGCTGACGTGCAACGGCTTCCATTTTGGGTGTGCCGTTAATTATTTCCGGTATCACTTCCCATCCTCCGCGATCTACCACGAGCGTTCCATTGTTGCCGATAAATGCAACGCCGTGATCACGTGTATACGGACCATCATTTATGCCGGTGGCATGCTCCCATAACATGTTAAATCCATCAAACTCATATACAGCAGTTAATGTGTCCGGTGTTTCTTCTGCATCGTCAGGATAGGCAAATTTGCCACCTCCCGCCATAATGCTTTTGGGGAGATCGGCATTCATTCCCAATAAAGCGTAATCTATCATGTGCACACCCCAATCCGTCATTAATCCGCCTGCATAATCCCAAAACCAACGGAAGTTGAAGTGGAAGCGATTCTCGTTAAAAGGTCTTGTCTGCGCTGGTCCCAACCACATTTGATAATCAACACCGGCCGGAGCCGCAGTGTCTGGTTTAACCGGAACAGATTTCATCCAGCCCTGGTAGGCCCAGGCTTTTACAAGGCGTACCTGGCCCAGTTTGCCCGATCTTACAAAATTAACAGCGTCCTGGTAATGTTTGTTGCTTCGTTGCCACTGGCCAACCTGCACAACGCGATTATATTTTTGCTGAGCATCCACCATGGCGCGGCACTCAATAATTGAATTGCCTGCCGGTTTTTCAACATATACATCTTTACCCGCCTGGCAGGCATCATGCATTATTAAGCAGTGCCAATGATCAGGCGTGCCGATAATCACCACATCAACGTCTTTGTTATCCAGCACTTTTCTGTAATCATTATAGGTCGTTGGTGCTTTGATGTTTAGTTTGGTAAGTTCCGCTACGCGTTTGTCCAGCACATTTTGATCTACATCGCACAACGCTACCACCTGAGTTTCAGGAACTTTAAGGATAGCTGTAAGATCGGCCCAGCCCATTCCGTTTATGCCGATTGCCGCTACATTTATTTTACCGTTGGCTGAAATGCTCTTTTTCATGGCAAGCAAGTCGGCTGGTAAAACCGATGCCAGCCCAGCGCCCATTAGCAGCGTGGATGATGATTGCAGAAAATCTCTTCTTTTCATAAATGGCAATGTTTTAAAGGATTTTTGAAACTTAGCCCGGAACTGTGCTTGGGGGGCTAACCGGAAAAACATTGTAAATTAAGCATAAAACATATGTGTCATTCACACAATTATTAAATTTTCTTTTCGCCCGTTTCAGTTTCCGGTTTCATTGCCATATTTACCGACAATTTGCTATTCCATTTTTGTTTTGAAATTACATTCTGTAAGTTTATGCTTTCTTACTTGTTTAATAACAACCAAATATGAACAAAAAACTATTGCTTTCCTTTAGCTTGCTGCTTTTCTTTAGTGTTGCTGCCCTTGCAAAAAAACAATACAAAGTGCTGGTGTTTTCAAAAACTGCCGGCTTTCACCATTCTTCCATTCCTGCCGGCATCGCTGCCATTCAGCAATTGGGCAAGGACAATGGTTTCTCAGTTGATACAACCACCGACAGTACAAAATTTAATAAGGCCAATCTTAAACAATATAACGCGGTAATATTTTTAAGCACAACGATGAACGTATTGGGTGATGCTGAACAAGATGCCTTTCAAAAATACATTCAGTCTGGCGGCGGATACGTTGGTGTACATGCAGCAACTGATACCGAGTACGACTGGCCCTGGTACAACAAATTGGTTGGAGCGCAATT
The DNA here is from genome assembly GCA_030345135.1 of Chitinophagaceae bacterium DXS. Classification (GTDB taxonomy): domain Bacteria; phylum Bacteroidota; class Bacteroidia; order Chitinophagales; family Chitinophagaceae; genus Danxiaibacter; species Danxiaibacter flavus. The sequence goes on along the minus strand of CP128386.1, from coordinate 2,403,906 downwards.
TAAAAGTCATCCCAAACAGCAGGAAGCTGTATTGCATGTAGTTGACTCAACTTTCATCGCGACCAAACATTTGCCGCGTGAATGGAAACGTTTTGATGAATGGTACAATTTCAAAAATCTGCAGCTTGATAATAATGTTCATGTACTCATAACCATTGATGAAAGCAGCTACAAAGGCGGTGAAAATGGCAACTACCATCCCATGAGCTGGTATCATGAGTTTGATGGCGGTCGTGCTTTTTATACTGAGCTTGGTCATACAGATGATTCTTACAAAGATCCTTTGTACCTGCAGCATTTGCTGGGTGGGATTAAGTATGCGATGGGGCGGAAATAGCTGTGAGCTATCAGCTATGAGGTGTGGGGTATGAGGTTTCAGGTATCAGGTATCAGGCATGAGTTAGTTTCAGGTGTTGGATACCTGTTCTCCGTTTGGTGATTCGTGCTGCTTTTGTTATGTTCTACGCGCAAAAACATTTTAATTAATTGTAAAATAATTCAGGACAGGCGTCGGTCGCTGATAGCTGATAGCTGATACCTGACGCCTGATACCTGACACCTGTTAATGAACGAACAAACAAATCCCTGGACAATTCTCGGTTCCCGGGAAAAGTACGATAACAAGTGGATCAATGTCACGGAGTATGACGTGATCAACCCGTCTGGCGGGAAAGGAATTTATGGCAAAGTGCATTTTAAGAATGTAGCGATAGGGGTAATGGTATTGGATGAAGATATGAATACCTACCTCGTTGGCCAGTTCCGTTTTACATTGGATCAATATTCCTGGGAGATTCCTGAAGGTGGTGGTCCTTTTGATGAACAGCCGCTCGAAGCTGCCAAACGGGAACTGTTGGAGGAAACCGGGTTGAAAGCGGCAAAATGGACGAAGCTGATTGAGATGCATTTGTCTAACTCAATCAGCGATGAGTTGTCCATCGTCTATCTTGCGCAGGAGTTAAGCATGCACAATCCTGATCCGGAAGAAACAGAGCAGTTGATGGTGAAAAAAATTCCTTTTGATGAGGCTTATGAAATGGTAACTACCGGTAAGATCACCGATTCTGTTTCGGTAACTGCTATTTTGAAAGTGAAGATTATGTTGTTGGAAGGAGGTTTATAAACCACGGAGGCACGACAGCAGGGAGGTACACGGAGTTTTTGCCACGAAGGCGCAAAGACTGAAAGAGGCACAAAAAAGCTGAAAAACAATTAAGGTTATTAAGGAGCGCAGTTCGTTAAAAAAAAGCATAAGTAGACGAAATTAGTGATTGCTATTTTGAAAGTGAAGATTATGTTGTTGGAAGGAGGTTTATAAACCACGGAGGCACGACGGCAGGGAGGTACACGGAGTTTTTGCCACGAACGCGCAAAGACTGAAAGAGGCACAAAAAAGCTGAAAAACAATTAAGGTTATTAAGGAGCGCTAGTTCGTTAAAAAAAGCATAAGTAGACGAAATTAGTGATTGCTATTTTGAAAGTGAAGATTATGTTGTTGGAAGGAGGTTTATAAACCACGGAGGCACGACGGCAGG
>CP128386.1:2311355-2402271 GCA_030345135.1 Chitinophagaceae bacterium DXS | reverse complement strand
GAGGTACACGGAGTTTTTGCCACGAAGGCACGATGACAGAAAGGGGCACAAAGGGAAAAGCTGAAGGGCAAATAAGATTAATGAATAAATCCGTTGGGGTCAAAAAAAAGCGTTTATCGATAGATTAAATTGGCATTTGATGTATCGTTGCGTCGCCGCTTCTTTGCATTCGGTGCGTGAAAGTTTGCCATCGTTTCGTTGCTGCGCCGTGTGAAACCAGCGTGCTTCGTTTTTGAATTTTGACTTTTTACACCAAACTAGCTATATGAAAAAACTATCTTTCCTTTTGTTTTGCTTCGTTACCGTTTTTGTTTCTGCGCAAACTTCAGAAACTACTTACGCTGAAAAACTCGGATTTCCTAAAGGAGCCAAAGTATTGATCCTGCATGTAGATGATGCGGGAATGAGTTTTGACTCAAATGAAGGCGCCATAACCGCGATGACAAAAGGCGTTGCAAATAGTTGCAGTGTTATGATGCCTTGTCCGTGGGTGCCCGCGTTTGTCGCATTTCTTAACGCCAACCCGCAAATAGATGCCGGGCTTCATTTGACATTAAATGCCGAGTGGAAGAACTATCGCTGGGTGCCATTAGCCGGAAAGACAAACGTACCTGGACTTACCGATACCGAAGGCAATTTATGGAAAGGCGTTGGTGACGTTGTGCAACATGCATCGGCAGATGAAGTGTACAAAGAAATAAAAGCGCAATTAGATCGTGCCATTACGATGGGCATGAAGCCAACGCATCTTGACAGCCACATGGGTACATTGTTCGCCAGTCCTGAGTTTTTAAAACAATACATTCGATTGGGCATAGAAAATCAAATTCCGGTAATGTTCCCCGCAGGTAAAGCAACACTGATCCAGGCTCAGCAAAAATTCTCTGATCAGCAAATGAATCAGTTTCGCCAGGTAGGCAAAAATCTGTGGGATGCAGGTTTGCCAGTGCTTGACGATCTGCACAACGAGAGTTACGGCTGGACCATTCCTGATGACGTAAAGAATGACGACAAAAAATTACAGGCTTATAAAACGCAGAAATATATTGAAGGACTAAAGTCCTTGCAACCCGGCGTTACCATGATGATCATGCATTGTACAGCTACCACCGAAGTGTTTAAAGAGATCTCCGATTCAGGCCCTGTTCGCCGCGGCGATATGCTGGCGATGATTGATCCTGCATTAAAAAAGGCTTTGCAGGATGAGCATATAATTTTAACTACGTGGAGAGAGTTGAAGGAGAGGAGGGATAAGGTTAAGTAAAAAGTAAAAATTCAAAAGTCAAAAGAGTGCGAAGTGGTTGTACGTTATAAGTTGTACGTTTTACGTTGATTAAAGCGAAGGAATTTTTTAGAACAGGTTAACATAATCCCGAAGGGATGGAATTATTATAGAAAAAGAGATACGCCCTATTTTTAAAACCCGAAGGGTTGACATTACATTTATTGTGCCACCCTTTCAGGGTTTTGAATATTTAATTTAGCTATTGCTATAATAATTCCATCCCTTCGGGATTGTATAAATCGAATTAATGTTCTTGATTAGATTAAAATGAGTGAGCATGACCATTGTCAAGCAATTACTATTTCGAAATTTTAGCCCGACAATAAAGGTTTTGAATTTTTACTTTTAACTTACTTCACCCTCCGGTATCTCGTTCCAATATAATCCACAAAATCGGGCTCCAATCCCTGCTTGCGGATGAGTGTTTGAATTTGTGCGCGGTGATGAATGGAGTGATAGTTAAGTTGTAACGCAATATCTATTGAGGTAGCAGCCCAAAGGGTGCCATCGTAGCCGATAAACGTTACTTCTTTCATTAACTCTTCGTCTTCTTTTTGTTGTATGTAATCAATCCATAGTGCAAGACTTTTTGTCCATTCTTTTTCTAAAGCCTCCATTGGATAAACTGGCAACCACCAATCCATTTGTGGGGCCCTGGTTTCGTGTTTGATGCGCGCCATCCACTTGTACTGGCTGTTGATCAGATGACTGAAAAACGCGATAGCTTCCGAAGGTTCCGGCAGCATTTTTATTTTTTGAAGCAATTGCTTGTTGGTCGCATCATTGAAAAGAAATGTGTCGATAAGATATTGTTTCATCTGCATAGACGGTTATTGAGTGGTGAACACAAATAATGGGTGAGAAAATTAACTCAAAAAAACTTGATGCAGAAGGAAGTTGGGATAGAAGGCAAAATCTCCGCAAGCAAAGTATTATGCAAACATAAAAAAAATAACACATGTAGTATGAATATTATATATTTGTGGCCCTAAACCCCGAATTTCTATGATAGCTCATAACAGAAATGAGATCATAAAGAAGACCCTTTATTTTTGGCTGCTATTTGTCATTCTCGTCTGTGCGTCTTTATTACCTGTCTATTTTTTTGTATGGGCCGCTCAAAAGCAAAAGTCCGTCTATCTATCTAAAATACAGGATTACAAGAACATCATTAATAAACAACTCGTGCTCCAGGATCAAATGGACTCGCTGTATAAAAGCCTTTCTTATATCGATGCTGACAAAGTTGACAATTACATTTTTTTAGAAAAGTTTATTGCCGATCAAAAAGACCGTATCGCCAGGCAAGTGGGCGAAGATAGCAGCAATCATTTTTCAACTTATACTTATGTTTTGAACCGGTTGAATGCAATGATCCTTTTAAAAGATTCACTTGTAAAGATTCACAATGCTGAGGACCTGTTGAAAAGAGATCTCCGCAGTTGTATGGACAAGAACACTTCAATCAGAAATTCCATATTAAGACATAATCAATTGGCCAATTAGCACCCATGGAAAGAGATAACCTGATAACCCTTGGACGAAGAGAAAAACGTCAGTACCTTATTTACCTTGTTTGCATATTCGTGTTTACAGTATCGCTCCTTGTCTGGATTATTTTCCGGAACAGCAACAACCCTTTTACATCCAAGTCGATAGTAGAAAATGCTTATCTGAAAAAAGCAAGAGCGTTTGATGAAAGAAAGAAGTATGCTTCTGCACTTTTTGACAGTACGTTTGAAAGGATTACCGCATTGCAAAACGGGACGCTCAACACAATTGTGGAGGCGGATATCACAAGCCAGGTGAAGGAACTAAACGACCTGGCCGACGACGTAACCGTGCATGACATTCGTTATGCCAGTTTTCGCCAGATGGCCGCGTTTCTTACCAGTTATTTCGAAGATATGCTTACGCTGAAACGAAAAGTCGCAAATGTGCAAATGTTTCAGAAGCAACTGACGGATTGTGAGATCGGCTATAAGGATGGAGAAATTTTAATGAATCAATTGCGCGCAGCTCAGGCTGCAAGGGCAAATTAATTGTTTTGCATGTTTTACAATCGAAACATATTTAAGATAGCATTGCTCCCATTTTTGGTAGCTGTTCTGGTGCTTGTTAATGTGATTGGCGTTAAAAAGCTTCTACCAGCCAATGAAGATGTAATTGCCATCGTTTATCCAAGAGTAATTTCTTTAAAGGATACGATGTTCTTTGTGGATAGCACAAGCTTTGCGAAACAACAGAGATGGTTGTTTGGAGATGGATCTCAATCTTTTTCTGCTTCGGGTTATCACCAATACGAGCGTCCGGGTAACTATACAGTGTTGCTGACAATTAACAATAAGTACACGGATACTTTTTTTGTCACTGTAAAAGATACGGCCAGGGTATATGCTGTCGAAGATTCAATCACCTACATCCAGGGGCCGCAAACGGGAATGCAGTTCGAAAACCTCGTTTTCCGGGCAGGCGGAAAGGGAGCGCAACAATACCGGTGGCGGTTTGGAGAAACAAGTACAGTTGATTCCAGGGAGTCTTTTGTTCAATATTTCTACCAGGCTCCCGGCGATTATACTGTATTACTGTATACGGACAATAGTGAATACCCTGCACGACATACCATTCATATTGATCCGTCCTTTAAAGCGAGCCAGGATAGTATACTGAATTTTGACAGTGCATACAGACAGCGTGAGAATGATTTTAAATTCCATTTACAGCAGATCGCAGATGGAAATAACTTCAATAAGCACTACTATTATCTTCTGGATAAATATTTATGCCGCAGTGAAAAGATTGCAGTTAAGATCAATGGGCAAAAAATAAATGATTTCAGTAGCTATTGCCTCGGTCTGCAGTTCGACAAAGATGTCGAGATTCAATCAGTTAAATTGATTTTACAGGAAGATCTCAAATGCATGAAATTGATTGAAGTAAAGCAGGGCAGAGAACTAAGATAATATACTGCTGCTCACTACATTCTCTGCTTGCCATAACGCGTATTTTACAACCCTTTATCAATGAAAAATTTCAGCCTGATTGTCCTTGTTTATTTCTCTATGATCAATAACATGTCGGCGCAACTTTTTGCAAAAAAGATGACTGTCGCCAAAACTCCGGCAAATACCTTGTATAGGTTGCGGGGAGAAGATCTTTTGCTAACAACAGGTTATTTTCCTGAAAAGGAGAACTGGGTAGTGTTTTCGGACAGAAATGAAAATCTCACATACACCAAAGCCGGAAATGATATTGTGTTTAAAAGTCTTGCATTTATGGATGCCTGTTACGTTGTTGGACAAAAAGGAGATTTTGTTGAACTGATAAAGTACGATCCCAAATTATTGAAGACACCGCTGAATCATAAGATTGATGCTAAAAGTGCCGATTATTTGGGTTGGATAAATAAGAATAATTTGTTGTTGTGGCGCGGCACATTAAAAGATCGGTTGTCATTGTTCTCCACAAAAGCAATTGCTGTATTCAAGAATGAAAACATCATACAATCTTATTCTTCAAATATTGTCAGTGATTCGTTGCTGTCTTTTTCTTCGCCATTAACCAACACGCAGCACATGAAGCAGGCTTTGCGAGATCTGCTGTTTGTTTATAAACAATCGGACGATGGAAAAAGATGGTTAGTTGGAAAAATGGCACATTTTACCGTTGATAACTGCAAGCAAAATATGATTGGCTGGATAGATGCTGATTATATAAAATTGTGGGGAAACCGGTCTTTTCTGGCAACTTTAAAGAATGACACCACCAGAGAAGGTGAACTTTTTTTTACAGATACTGCGTTAAGTGCACTTTCTTTCCCGCTGGGCGGCAACAACTGCAATAAGAAAGTTATTGATGAATTATATCCTTTAGAAAGAGTAATAAAACATGATTCTGCAGACAGCTACGTCAAAACAATGGTATTAACAGACATATTTGATTATAGCAGGAATTTTGCGATTAATGTTTTGGGGAATAAAATTAGCTATGATGAATGCAGGAAAACTATACGCACCCAGGATAATCTGAATATTGTTTTTGTTGTAGATGGAGGTAAGACTAACGGCAAATACGTTGGTGGCTTGTTGAATACATTACAGTCATTGAATGCAAACCTGCGAAGTGCCAGCGGTTTTAAAAATATCAGGTACGGAGCAGTTTTGTATAAGGACAATTTAGTCAGTTGCAGAGATGTAACGAATGTATTTCCCTTGCATGAAGATATTGATGAGCTAGCCGTTTTTTTCCAGAAGCAATTAACTGAGATAAATAAATGTAATAATGATACCGTGGCGCAGGCAATGTTTGCCGGTATAATGCAGGGAGCGAAGCTGTTGGACAAGCATGAGAATGAAAGTAATATAATTGTTTTGATAGGGGCTGCTGGAAACAATGTGAACGAGGGAACTTCATGGAGTGACGTTGTCCGTTCGGTTAATAGGGTGGATGCCCGAATACTTGTCTTTCAAACGCATAATGTTTCACATCCGTCATTTAATGATTTTGTGATCCAGGGAAAAGATCTGGTAATGAGTGTTTCGGCTAATAATGCAGAACTTAAGAAAGAGAAGCTAATTGATTCGAGGCAAGTCCTGGCACAAAATGATTTTTCACTATTAACCGGGGATTCCGGTGTTTATTACCTGGATTATCCTGCCCGGTCTATGGAGCCGGGATATGTCATTTTTCCCGGCAAGAATCGTGTAATGTCTCCTTATTTACTGGAAAAGAATATAGACAGTCTTGTTGGCAGTATTCAACGTGACAATCAGGCGATCCGCAACTCATACCGGCAATTTTTTAGAACAGTAGGCATTCGCAACACTGCAGTTGCAAATGGTTATGAAAAATATTTTCCGTCGTACGCCGACAGGCATTTACCTATTACATTTTTACAATCTGTTCCGCTTGAATCTCCATTGTTTTGTGTGCCTGCGCGGCTGCATAGTTCCGAAAACGATCCCCTGTTAAATGGCTTTCAGCCTGGCTTATTGTTGACGGGTGATGAATACCTGCAAGTGCAAAACGTCTTTGAAAAATTAGGAAAGTTATTTGATCAGCGCCGTCCCGGCCGGAGGTTTATCTACAGAAATATTTGTAAGCAGCTAAAGGAAGTTTTAAGAAGGCGTGGTATGAAGGATGTTGCCTCATACAAACGGTTGTCCTTTGCGACAGCCACGGATTTGATGACAGGATATAAAACGAATAACGATTTATGGCAGGCGAAACAACTTTATATGATTAAAAAGAAACATAAAATGACAACGGAAGAGATTCTGCAAATTTTAAGAACATTCAAGGAAAAGTCCTTGTGGATGAAAGAGAATATGGGTGATAAAACTTATTCATTTATGTCCAACGGGCAAATTTATTATGCGTTAATAGCAGAACAGTTGTTTTGATCCTGATGGAATAATTCAAAAGTAAAAAGTCAAAATTAAAAAACATTAATGCTGTCATTAATCCTTTCTTTTGGACCATTCATTTTTTGAATTTTTACTTTTGAATTTTGATTTTTTTTTTGACAGGTCATTCCTGATACAGCCATTATTATTCCAACGTTTGCTCAACAAAGATCCTGTAGTTAATTTCTCCGCAGCTGCTGCCTTTAATTTTGTGCAATAGATCGTTAGCAATAAGATTCCATTCAGAATTGTTTAGTTCATTAAAGCGGTAAGGGGTCAAGGTTATATCTAGCGTCCTGATATAACCTTGTTTGGGATGTGGTGAGATCATCAGTCCTTTTGAGAATTTAATATCTTTGAATTTATCGCCCATTTCATACCTGCAAAAATTTCGGATGTCTTCCTGGGTAACCAGTCTGTCTCTGCTACCAAGGCTATAGCGATACGCATTTAAGCGTTCTCCGGATTTTAAGCTTTCTTTACCACCGGTTGTCTCGCTAAGTAGCACACATTCTTCAGGTATCAGGGCGGAAGTTTGCATAGCCTTTAGAAAAGTGCCGGAACGAATGTTATTTGCCAGTGTGCTTTGTGTTACCCAGTACTCAGCAAAAAGCAAGCTGTTTATGTCAAAGGCTTCCGTAATAAGATAAGTAGTTGTCTTCTTTATTTGTTTTTCAGTATTTGCGGCTTTATGTTCAATAATATTCAGTTCTCTGGAGAGAGTTTGAAGAATGGTTATCATAAAATCCTGGTCAAGTGAAGAAAAAGCAACCACTTCGTCACGGCAAAGTTCAATCAGGTAATTTACAATATCCTGTGCAGACCTGTTGTCGAATCGTTCTGCACCGCCGTACCTCAGGGAATAATAGCCTGTTTTTTTGGTGGATGACCGGCCGTAAGGAATCTCAGTAAGTGTTCGGTTGTTGCTGTCCGATACACGATGAACAGTCATAAAGCTCTCACTCGTATTAGTCGTTAAAGGAATGATGCTGTACAACGATTGCAGATTGTGTGTATGGCTGACAAACGAACGATTTACAACTGGAAAGGCATTGAGATGAATATGCATATCTTCCATGATTTCATAGGTAAAACTGGCGGGAAAACTAAGTTTTAGCCAGATGAATTTTTTGCTCAGCCTCTCATTCAGAATTTGAATATTAAATGCGCTCTTTATGTCATCCGGTAGATCAGAAATCTTTATTGCAGTTGGTATTGGGCAATCGTTCATGGTTAGAAATTTATGCTGATATAGCAATTTTACTTTATCAGTAATTTTCAACATCATATCATGAGCCTCAAATATTTGCTCTTCTGTGCTGACATTATTTTCATGTCCATACTTTTGTCCGGCACAAACCTCAACCGGTTCATTACCTATTGCAGCCTTACACAAAGGCAGCAACTGATAGATCCAGTTTTGTGTAATGTGTGAAGGGAAATCAAAGTAAAGGGATGCATCTTTGAGATTATTAAGTTCTCCGGACGCTTCGATGCCGATATAGCAAGTCGCCCATGGAAGGGGCATCGAGGTTCTTGCTAAGGTCTGTCTAAAGCCTGCGGAATCAAAAGCGAAAACCTGGTGACCTGCAGCCATACAATTAATTTTTGCCTTGACCAAAAAAGTGTAGTCAACAGGCGTAAAATGTACGCTGAGCGCATCCTTATTTTGGTGAGCAGTGGCTTTTTTCTTCGCCGTAAACGGGGTAAACGGACTAAGAAGGTAACTTTCATCCGCAGGACTTGCACGCATAACAGCGTGTGCGGATTGTGGCATCGTAAGAAAGGTAGGGGTAAGCAACTGGGAAATTTTATCTAATATCCGCCCTTCGATATTCTGTACTTCATTTGCCGCGCGATATACTTCCGTGCTAAATGCCTCCATCAACAACTTAACAAAAGGATCAAGTGCGTTTACATTTTTTACATCCCAAAGGCTGGAGGCGTTTTCCATTAGGCGGGATTTGATGGCTTCTTTGGTGAATTGATTTTTGAGTTGCATGGGAAAGGGGTTGGGTTGAAAAGGGGGTGTAGGAGTTAATGAGTTCTTACATCTTGCCTCAACTATTTTTATTGTTTGAAATGGGTTCTTATACTGACAAAGGACTATGATCATCTAATAATACCAATTCGACGATTTTATTATCATATGTTTACTCGGATTCTCTTTCTTACCGGTGTTAGCAGGATCAAGTAAAATCAATTTACCTGTATCTGTGAAGTGAATTCCAATATCCTGAGTTGAAAAATTTGTCCTAAAATCCATTTCATAACATCGCATCGCATGAGAAAAGCCTGCAGAACTATGAAAAAAAGTTATTGAGTCATTAGAAATATAAAAGTCAACAGCTTTCCTTTCGTTTATTGATTCTTCTAGTATTGCCCGTACATGATCAACAATATCGCTGTCAACCCCAATTATTTCATTCTCCATCTCCAATTTGTTTAAGTTGTATAGTGTATCATAAATGTTGAAGGATGAGTTATTAACAATTAAATCATCAATTTGTAGAAGTTTTCCATTTTTTAAATTGAAAGTGTAATTATCGGCATAGCTGTCAGGATAAACACCCATTGTTTCTCCTTTAAATCGAATAGATAATATTTTATCTGTGCAATATACTGCGTACGAAAGTGAAATAAAGCCTCCTACGCCTTCTTTCTCATTATATATGGATTTGTTAAACATAGTAGGGGAAGATTTGTATTGACCAATTGTGTCAAGTTCAAGTATTCTGGTTTGAATACATTTATTTATTGTCCGTTCTATATTTCTGTCAAAATAGTTGATTACCGGAAATTCAAGTTTAATGCTTCCGTCTTTACTTTTATATGATATATTTTTTATTGCGATTGATTGTGTAAAGGCGTTTACGGATAAAATCAATGTAATAACAGTCACAAAAAAATTCTTCTGCATGGTAAGGTTGATTTAATTTCTTGGATTCATGTCATTTTGCGTATTTACATTTGTTAGATCTTTTTTGTATCAGTTTTTTTTGCCTCCTCCTCCTGGTTCCTTAATTTTTCATAAAGAGCAATTGCATTGTCATCTTTAAATTTTATGTTTTTAGTCTTGTCATCTGGATCTGGCATAGACGCATCTTTATTGAGTAATTGCAAGTTTTTCATAACAATTTTTTTATCTATGGTGTTTCCATTATTATACACGGTTTCATAATGGTTGAAAACATCAAACGCTGTTTTTTGTCTTGCCTTTTTAATATAATCATTACGTCGTTTAATACCATTAAATCCTCCATTAATTGTTTTAGAGACCTTAGCTATATCATCATTGTCCGCAAAGCCATTGGTGCCAAACAAACTTGTTTTTTTTGAATCGAACCACTCCCATACGGCAGATTGTACTGCATAAATAGCGTCTTCCTTATCATCCAGTTTTTCATAGTTTCCTTTAAAGCTGGCAGCATCAACATCTTTAGTAAAATCTATGTCACCACTTGCATCACTAGGAAAAGGATGTTTGTTTCTATATTCAGAAAGTTTGGTATAATCTTCCCTGCCAGTTAATTGAAGTATTCCCCTACCTCTGAATCTATATCCGTCTTTCGTTTTTTCATCACCGTTCTTCATCCAGCCACCATAGGCCCGTGAAAAGATTTCTACCTGATAGGCTTCATGCCCTTTGAGTATAATTTTAAGATCTTTATCATCATATAATGTCTTGTCTATAAATTGCTTAGTCTTTGTATCCTTCATGCTACGTCCGTACAATTCCCTCTGATCGATTTTTATTTGATTATAAGGCTCCTCCTTGAGTAATTCTCTTAAAATTTTCTTATCCTTAATTAGACTTGTGCTTTTGTATTCCAAGATGATTTTTGTGTCTAGTTCTACATCTGAAAAATAACCATAGCATTTTTTTTGATCTTTTTCCGGCTCAATAAAATAATCGGCCAATAAGGCATCTTTATGAAATCTTGTTCCACCATGTGCAAATTCAGTTAATGCTGAGGGCTGGTAATTTCCACTTTCAAGAGATATGCTAAATGCATCCGTTTCAGCCATGACTTGAGCCATAAATTGTGCCTTCCTTATGCATGTGTCAAGATTGAACTTCGCTCGATATAGATTTAAATACTTCAAAACGGATATTGCAAATTTTTCCTGTTGTGAAGTCAGGGTGCCAGCCATCGCCTTAACTTGTTCTATTGTAAACTCGCTGCTGCAATTATTGCAGGTTGGAGGCTTGGCTGGGTCATCAGTATCGTTGTCCGCTTCTAAATCTCTATAGTCGTCGGGTAACTCCTCCAAAACAGCCCTTTGGCCACTGTGTTCAATTTTTATGTCCTGACCACTTATATTGCATGGAATAGCCGATTTCCGTAATAAGGCTGGGTGTGAGTCAATTATTGTGTTTGATAAATTCTTCCATTCTCCCAACTGGATTACGCCTGAGCATGGTGGTTTATATCTGCCCCATTTAGAGTGATTGCATACACCTTTGAATTGAATATTTGCTGCATCGTTTTTATCGCCGGCAGTAGCCCATAATGCATCCTGAAGCTTCACTTCTGTTGAGGTTACTTTAATATCTCCAATAAGACATGAACAAAAAGTGCAGCTCACTTTCCCCTGTTCATTTACATACTTGATTTGTTCGTTAGGATCGTGCCATTCGTTCTCCTTCTTTTTTTCTTTTCTGGCTTCTTTACTATCCGGCGCTGGCCCAGTGTCCGTGGCTTCTGCAACCTTTTGCCGCGCATTGTTTGCAGCGGATTGAAAGGCTGCAGTAGAAATAGGATCACCTTCATCCTGTGGAGTTGTTTCGACAGATTTTAGAATTTGCTTTGCCGATTTGGCAAGCTCCTGGTGTTGTCTGTCTGTAACCTGAGGTTCGGAAAGTAGCCTAGATAGTAATCCCATACTAACAAAGATTTAGTGTGTTCATTTCTAAATCGAAATCCCACTCGATCCTTTGATCATTGCGGTAATAAATAATTTCTGCCTCAGCCTGATCTACAAGTAGGGCTCCCGGCGATCGCATAATGGTTCCAGTGAAGCTTTCTACGTAAATAGGAGAATCAGGCAGTATGTTGGCTGATATTTTGTACCTGCGTCGTCCATCTTTTGTTGTGTTCAAATAAGTAATTATTTCTTCGAAACTTTCTTTTTCAAAATCAGAAAGTTGGATATTTCGTGCGCCCTGCCAAATGGAATTGTGCGCAACAGGAATGGGTGGAAATAATAACCCAAAGTACAGGTATTGGCTAAATGGAACTTCAAGAAGAGTATTTTGCATAAACGGCTTGTTCAAGTGCTCAAGGTAGTTTTCCACCTTCGCACCGCAATAGCTACTCAGTATTACCTGTTTTAATTCGCGCCAGTTGTTTTTTAACTCTTCGATATTTTCAGTTGATGTTATAAAGCCACTTTTTTGCGCTTTTGCTATTATCCAATCATAGCGATAGTACAATCTTCTTATAAAATCAGCTGCTTTTTGTGCCTTCTTACCGGTGGTCACCTTCACGTCGTTTATCTCGATTTGATAAACATAAAAGGAAGCTTGGGCATCGTTCATATTGGAATTCTTTTCCTTGATGTAATGCACCTTATTAATGTTTTCAAGTATTTCGATATGAAGTGCACATTCATAAGAAACCACATCTCTATGATCTTTTTCTATGACACGACATGTTGCTTTAAAAGCATATGTAGGGTTATTCAACATTTTCAGACAATTTCAATTTTATCCAGGTAAAATCACGCGTTCACCATAATCTGTTTTCCCGTCTACTGTAATGGTAACAGGGTCCATTCCAATCCAATCAAAGTTTGAGGACCAGTGTAGAAATTCATTGCGCAGCCTTTTTAGATCCAATTGCTCTTGTAGTTCCTGTTTTTTTTGACGGTATTCAGCAAATCGCTTTTCCGGTATTTTAGAACCTGCATAATGTTTATCCAAATCTTTGTATTCATCTTCAATAAAGGGGTTGAAAACATACGGTTGGGTGTAGTTATCAAAGGCATACTTGTATAGCCTTTGTTTAGTTCTAATTAGAATGTTATCCTCGCTAAGTGTTATGTTTCGTAACTTTCCATCGCTTGAAGCGGTGCTTGTTAATCTTAGTTCATACTCGTTTTCTAACGAGTTTTGCCTGAATGGTATTCCAAATTTTACCCCAAATTCGCACATTATATGAAGAAGAATGTAACTGTACTTATTGCTCAAACGGCGCCGTCCAGATAGTTTTCTTTTAAAAGAATGCACTGTAAGTTCTTTTTCTTTAAACCATCCGCTTTTCCAAAGGGTTTCTTTTTTTTGTTTCAGCTTTTCGATATCGCCATTTAAAATTTCATCTACATATTCGATATTGCCTTCTACATAACCGCCGCCTATGTCAGAGTGTGCTCCCGGAAATGACAACTGAAGAGCTTTTGAACCAGCGACAGAAGTATGAAAATTTGCGCAAGGAATGCGGTATATATTATGGAAAAGGTTATGTTCAACAGTTACCGTACCCATGCTTCTTATGTCAGTCAAAGGGAAATTTTCTCTATATTCATCCGCTGCTACAAGATGCACTACTCGTCGTGCTTTGTTTATTGCATTTAGATGCAAGCCTTCTACAACAGCCTTATTTCGCGCTCCCGTATTAAAACTTGCTGAAAAATGCCCATTAGGGTCGTAGGATAAAACCGTATCAAATAAGCCAACAAAGCGTATGCAAATGCGATTGATAGTTACGTTTTTTTGCTTTAAAAAGAATCCTAAAAAACCATGAGGTGGAATTTCGTCAGAAGAAGGCCAATAATATTGACCATCAACGCCGCCGATGCCATTGTCATACTTGATGCCATCTTGCCGGGTAACTTCATGGATAAAATTACGAGCGGCAGCAGCACCCCGGCTAAATCCAAAAACATCTATCGTGAGGCAATTAATAGCCTTTTTCCTTTTGCCTTTTTTTATAATTTTTAAGCATTTGTCTGCGAGTTTTTCACAGCCAATTCTAACCTTGCCCCTGATTCCTGTACGACCAGCGCCCATTGCCACACCATTAGAAGAAGCACCATAGAGAATATGCACTTGGTCGCGTTGGTAGTCTTCTGTCCCAATACCTTCTATATAAATACTATCAGTTACACAGTCTTCTGATTCCAGTTTGGGATAGTACGCTTCCAGTCGAGCTATATTCGAAAGGTCATTTTCATAACTGTCGTCATCTTTGTTGCCATAATCATCATATGCTTGTGCCTGCTTTTCCTCTTCAATACTTGCACCCTTTTTAATATTACGCTCTTTTAGGTGAACATATTTTTGCTTGGCATTTGTGTTATTTCTATTGTTTTGTGTGCCGTCGAAAAATAGTGCAACGATGACATCAATTGTGCCAACTGTTAACTTTTCTATTTCTGATATATCGTATACGAAACTTGTGTAAGACATGCAATAGGTTTCGGGTAAAAAAACTATAATTTTTTGCTTAATTGATACGTCTCTATAAACTTTGGAGTTAGCAAGATTTGCTTTTGAAAGTTTCGTAAGTAAATCTTAACTGAATCATTATGCTTATTTATTTTTAGCAGCAGCTCTGCTTGCTTTGAATTTTCAGAATATAAAGTCTTATATGCATCGAATACCTCATTTTCCTTCAATGATATATTTGAGAAATACTGTTTGTTATTATGTTCCCAGGCAACACCGATTTCCTTTATCCGCGCTTTGAAAAGATATTCTTTTGTTTCTTGTAACGCAGATGTAATATCTTCTCTTTCTTCATTAAAATAGAACAAGAGTACCTGTTTGGTTCTGCTTATACTATCTTCGAAATCTACAACCGTGCGAATATGAAATCTTTCACGGTAAGTATCCCATAAACCATATGGGATGCCGTTTTGGGATAGGTTTTCCGCTATTTCGTGTTCGCCGCTTAAAATTCTTTGTGCATACTCTTTGGGATCGTTGTAATAAGCCGACGGTAAGAAATCTCGCATGGAAACAATAGTATCATGTGCCTGATAACGGCCTATTTCCACCTGTGGGGCACCTATACTAAGCCAAACGACAACCACACCGCCTGGCGCCATACCTACGACTATCGTATTGTAGGTTAGTTGCTTTTTTACATCCATATCCCAATATCCTTCCTTGAATAACTTGCTTATTTTTTCTTTCGGCAGTTCAAAGCTACCGGTGTAAAATTTGCTTTCCGTGTAGGAAAACCAGGTAAGATCTAAACGATATGGCACTGGTTTAAAGTCGTCCCCTACAGCATGGGTAGAGCCAAGTTCGCCCCATCCATTGTCGACAAGAGCGCTACTTGGAACATAGATGCTGCCTCCTTCATATACAAGGTATCCGGAATGAATTTTTACAGGATAATTTTTAGGTGCGCATTCTGTTGGCGACCAATTATATTTTTCCATTTTTGTCCCTGCTTTATGATGCTGACAACTAACAACGCATATGTTTAAAAGCCAGCAAATAAATACTGTCGTGATTTTTTGCATAGTTTATCCTTTGCTGATCCGGGCGTCTACTCGTCCCTGAACTAATGTTTTTCCTGCTCCTCTGAAAACCATATCGCCTGTTTGCGTTGTGATTTTTATATCACCGGATGTTTGTTCAATTGACTGGTTTACGTGCAGCTCCATAGTTTCTCTGATATCTTCTTTCTTATTTCCGGACGAGACACTATATGTGTTGGCTATCTCTGATGTCTTATTTTGTCCGATGCTTTTTGTTTCATCTTGTCCTATCGTGACATCCATATTCTTTTCTACGTTAACTACCATGTTTTTGCAATTCAACGTAATAGTTTCAGGAGCGGTAATCGTAATATTCTTGCCCTCTGTATCCAAATAGATTTCATTACCTCCAGGATCCTTAATCAAAATGTGTGTCCCATCCGAGTTATCATCAAATTCGATTGTGTGACCTGTTCTGGTGATAATACTTTTAATGTGGTTATTCTCCCCACCACCCCTTCCATTCCTCCCATGAAAAACACTCCCAATCACCACCGGTCTGTCCGGGTTCCCCTGTTCAAAATCTATCATTACCTGGTCGCTTTTTTCGGGGATCCATACCATACCGCGGTTTATGGGCTGGTCGTTGTTGCCGCCGCCACCGGCATGAGGCGTGAGAACTCTTATCCAGTCTGTTTCCTGGAGAGAATGTTGCTGGCGCCAGCCAATAAACTGCACTTTAATACGGCCCTTTCCCTGAGGATCGTCATTGCTAAGAACGGTGGCGGGTAGGGGGTAAGTTTGTGGCCGTTGACAGGCAAGTGGAGGAGGGGCTTTGCATGCAGCGGAAATCCCTGTGAATTCATTGGAGTAGTTTCCGGCTGCATCAAGCTTGTGTGTGATAGAGCTGATTCTGACATCTGTATGCCACTGATCCTTGCCATCGCGTTTAGCATTGATGCCTACTACCATTCCCACATGCATTTGAAAACTCGTGCTTTCTCCGGCTACTTCATACATATTAGACGCAGTGCTGTTGGTAAAGGATCTTGATAGCTCAACAAGCAATCCTTCATCCGGTGGCAGAATCTTCGGGTGAGTGTAATTAAGTGCATAAGGAGTCATTTGCCTGGAGCGCGTAAACGCATGATCTCTGTAAGTTCCTTTAAAATCAGTTTGTGTGGTTGTTTCATGCATGAATGAGTCATGAATGTGAGGCTCATAATCATAGAGTCCGCTTTGTACTGGACGCATGCGCATGTTCATGCTGAGCCGATAACAATTTTGTCCATAAATGAGGGCAGGTCCTGTCTTTTCTTCTGCTGCTCCGAAGATCAGGTTGCGTCCATCGAAATACAAAAATTGGTTGGTATCTGCAGCAAGCCGTCTCAGGAAATTCCATGCATTTTCGTTAAAGCGGCACAAATATTTAACCGGAAGCGTGTAAATTGGATTCGCAATTACGCTGGTTCTTACTTCATCCAGCGGTTTGGCAACATAGCGAACCGCAGATGCCAGCGTTTCTTCACAGAAACTTTCATATGCCGGTGCGCCGTCCAGTACCCAGGTGGGGCTGCAACCTTTAAGTACGAGTATACCCTCATTAAGCGCTTCATGATCGAACTGCACATCTGTAATGTAAAATTTCGTTTCCAGCCGCTTTCCGCTGTCCTTGTCATTCTTATCATAAATGACTACTTCAGTATATTTTCCCAGGAGCTCTTCTGCTCCGTCAAAGAAAATGACACCTTCGCTTTGAACTTCCTCATGTGGAATCTTCAGCATAAGAAGATTATGCGCTGATAGCTGCTGGCTAATTTCCAGTGCCAACACATGCGTAATGAGTTTGCCATTAATGCGTACGTCTGCACCTATGTATTGGGGGACATTGACCGCCGATGTCGCCGTATTCGTTTGCTGCATAAAGAATTATTGTTGATGAGCCTTTCCATTGTTGTACCCGGGTTGGGCTAAATGGTTAACCTATAACCGGCCGCAGTAAAATGCGTGCCGGTTATAGGTGACCTGCTAACTGTTTTGATCGAACGTTAACTCAGCATTGCCTTCAACTGTTGTTTTCGGAGAAAGAACAATGGAGATCTGGTAAGGAAACTCATTTGAAGAATTGTAAGAAGAATGGTAATACGTAATAGTACATTCCTTGTATTCCGTTTCAACAAGCTTACCTTCTTCGTGCGTATTGAACAACGTCAGCTTTGCGTCGAATCTTTTGCGGCTGTTCGCATACTTTTCAAAAATCGCGGTCGTATCATCTTTGCCCTCAAGCGTAAATTTAGCATCTGCTTTAGTGGCATAAGCTGTGGCGCGGTTCCATTGGTCAACCGGTTTTGTGGATTCAAATGACGCGGAAAAAACATTGTACTCTTTTCCATCCAGTGTAAGACGTGCTAATTTGGCGGGTTTAGTTGCCATTGTTTGATTTTTTAAGGTTATGAAAATTGTGAACTATATGGATTGTTTATCCTTGCTGATATTCCGTATTCCACTCAGCATTTTCATCTTCCCCTTTGTGGCCATCCAGTTTAATCACAAAACTTTTAGCAGGGAAGTAGGGAGTGATGTTTATGTCAAGCCAAATGCGATCCTTTTGCTGAGGATCTTGCTCAAAGCGAAGGATCTTGAATTTTTCAATTAGTTTATCCGGGCCCTTAATACTATCCAGGTAACGCACAATTTGTCCGCGTAAGTCCGCTTCAGTCTTCACATTCCAGTTTTCAAATGCCCGGCGGTTGAGGAAATCAAAAAGTACTTTTGTTACGTAGTCAAAAACGCGCACTACAGAATACGTCTGCAACCCAATGTTATCGCCGGTAAATAAGGTCTTGGCCGAAAAAGCCATGACCTTACCATACTCATTTACCATTGGTACAAGCCCCAGTTTTTCAAGATGCGATATTTCAGATTTCTTCAGTTCAAATCTCACGGCATCTACTTCATTCATACCCCCATGTTTTTTACCGGCAGTTACCTGGCTCATCAATGTGTAATGCATCTTACCGGCAAGTGAGGTTGAACCCGGAATAAACACGTCCTCCTCTTCGCCCGTTTCAGTTGCCTTTCCGCGCCCTGCCAGGTAATTGCATGTCATAATAACATTGCTCCTGTGTAATTCTCCTCCGGTTAAATTGGCTGCTGTAAACATCTCTATCACGTCGTCCGGCTTGTCCAGGTTGGCGAAATCGGTCACAAGCATTACTTTATTTTCGCTGGCAATTTTCGCCCATTTTTCTACGACCTTGTTTGAGCCAAGATAGCCTGGCAGAACAAGCAGAGAGTAATTCTCACGCAGGTCAAGCCGGTCATAGTGCTGCTTTAACTCTGCCGCTATAAAATCAATAAAATGAGGATTGTCAAGATCTTTGATCTGTTCTGCAGATGCGTTTACAATTACTACATTATTGATTTTATCGCTTTCTGCATTCTTGTAAAACTGGGCTACTGTTCTATATGCAACCTCAAGCGAACGGGTTGCCTTTAAAGTATCACGCAGGTTTTTCTTCATCAGCTTTTCAGCAGCTTCCGCTTCGTGTTTACACTTGCTGATCATTCCGGATGTGTCGCCGCTGTTTTGCAAAATATCCAACCAGAGTTCAAGTGTCTTGTATAAATTTTTTCTATCCTTTTTTTTGTCGGGATCAGTAAGAAAAATTTCTTTCCTGGCTTTTCTGTCTGGATTGAGGTTTGCAATGCCATCTATAGTATTTTCAAGAAACGAAAAGCCTCCGGATTTAGCCAGTTTTTGTATTGAAGGATTAAAATCAGTTTTTTGTGTATGTTGTTTTATGGGTTCGGCAATGGTGCCAGACTGTATTTTTGCCATGTGACTATTTTTTAAGGTTTTAGATGTTTGCGGTAATTTTATTTGACAGGTTCAAGCTCCGTTAAACCTTGTTTTATTGCATTAATAATAGCTTCTTTTGTTTCATCATTTGAAAGTAATGTCTGTAACACCCGGTTAGATTTTAACTGTTTCATAATCCTGGCATATTGCTCCTGCTGTACATTCAGCGTGTTTAAAAGTGTACTTTGGCGTGTTATGTTTGCGGGTGTAAAGTCTCCAAGATTGCTAAAGCTCAGGGTTTCACTCATTTGTTCTCCATTGGTGTTTTCAAGTTCAACTTTGACGGAAGGCTTAAAATGTGTAAATACATCATCAACTGTTTTTAGCCCTGCAACAGTATCTGGTTGCAGTGGTTCTTTGCTGGTAAGTTGTGATACAAGCAGTGTTTTGTTAGATGGTATTTCGTTGATAGCCTCGCTTGAATCTATCTTTACTTCATTACCTCCAACACCATAATTGTACATAGCCATTGTGTTTAGTTTTATTTGAGGAATTGTGATTTGAGATGTTGCTTGTTGATGCGCTTTGCCATGCGCATTTTCCGGTTTCATTTTCTTTTTAAAAACTTTTAAAAGACGAAGTATTGAGTCTATGTAATGCGACATATTTATGCACTATTCTTTTCAGGATGACCGGCAGTGGCCGGCAAAACTTCCAGGCTAAGTTGATTGTTATCATTCAGGTCAATACATATCATGCTGTCCTTATGTAGCAGACCGCTTACTATCATCCGGGAAACAGGTCGGCGGATCTGATGACGAATAACACTGGCTATTTGTCTTGCGCCATAAGTAGAAGAGAAACCCGCGTTGACCAGCTGCAACCTCGCGTCAGCTCCGATTACTAATTGAATATTCTGTTTGCTTAAAGCCTGAACTAGTGATTGCAGCTGAAGATCGAAAATATGCTTGGCCATGTCTTCTGTTACTGGTCCGAAGGGAACAATCTCGGTAATACGGCCCAAAAATTCCGGCCGGAAGTACGGTCGCATCTTTTCCAACAAATCGCTGTGAGCTGGAATTTTATTTTGTTCAAATGATTGCGCTATGAAATCACTGTTGATATTTGAGGTAAAAAGGATCAGCGCATTGCTAAAATCACCTTCTTTGCCTTGCTTGTCGTGAATGTGGCCTTCATCCATAATCTGGAGAAATACATCAAACACTGATTGATGTGCCTTTTCGATTTCGTCAAACAGCACCACAGAGTAAGGCTGCTGACGTATCTTGTTCACCAGCAGACCACCCTCTTCATAACCCACGTATCCGGGCGGTGCACCATACAACAATGCGGCGGAATGTTCTTCCTTAAACTCAGACATATCAAAGCGGATCATTGCTTTCTCATCATTGAAAAGAAACGCTGCAATAGATTTTGCCAGCTCTGTTTTCCCCGTTCCTGTAGGTCCCAATAAAAAGAAAGATCCTATCGGTTGCCCGGGTTTGTTCAGGCCGCTTCGATTTTCGAGAATAGCTTCACTAACAGCTTTCAATGCATGATCCTGACCTATTATTCGCTGTTTGAGACGGCGATGCATATTCAGCAGCTTCTCTTTTTCCTTTGCCTGGATATCTCCGATGGGAATACCTGTTTTAATTGAGATTGTTGCTGCAAGGTCCTGAAGACATAGTGTATTTTTCTTTTCTACTGCTTGTCTGTTAAGATTTGTGAAAGTCTGCTCAAGTGCTGAAATTAAATACTGAGTGGGTGAATTTTCATCAACTTCCAATTCTTTTGAACTTGAAGAATGCAACGGTTTAAATGAATTCGAAATCGATCGGTTCAGCCACACAAGCTGTCTTTGTTTTTCCTGTTCAGAAAGCTCTTCAGCTTCTTTTATTTCTACAGACTTTTTTTGCAAACGCTGAACTTCTTGCTGCATTGTTTCTGCAGACGTTCGTATTGAGGCCATTGTCCTGTCAAGCAAATCAAATGCAGCATCGGGTAATTTTTTATCTTTTATATAGCGTTTTGCCAGGCGAATACATTCAGGAATAACATCTTTCTCAACAGCTACCTGGTGATGCTGTTCGTAAAGCGGAAGATGTAATTCTAGCATTCTCTCTGCGGTTTGCAGATCCGGTTCGTTCAGTTGCAACAGTTCGAAACGCCTGTTGAATGCACGCTCAGGCTCGATCAGTTTTCTGTATTCATCAGGAGTTGTTGCACCTATTACAGTTATTTCACCACGCGATAAAATTGGTTTTAACAGGTCAGAGGTTCCTGCGAGTGATCCTTTAGAATTTGTTAGTGTATGTATTTCATCGATAAACAGAATTGTTTTTTCCTGACTGCTTAATTCAGCAATAATTTTCTGCATTCGGTCTTCCACTTCTCCTTTATATGTGGCGCCGGCGCAGAGTGTAGACAGGTTCAATTCATATAAAATGGCTTTTTGAAGAAATACCGGCACATCTGATTGAGCTATTGCTAGAGCCAATCCATTTATTAGTGTGGACTTTCCTACACCAGCTTCTCCTGCGATAATAACATTCGGTTTGGTGCGCCGGCCAAGGATTTCGATAATTTGCCTTAACTCCATTTCGCGTCCAACGACGGGATCGAGCTTATCCTTAAAAGCCAATGCTGTTTTATCTGTGCAATACTTTTGAAGTATGGCTGAAGTATAATTTGGAGATTTATCTTGTTTGTCTTCAGGGTTAGCAGGCAGGTCAAACATTAAGTCGTGTTCTCTGAGAGGAAAGGACTTTAGCTGATCAGCCGAAAAAGCAACGCCCGGTTTACATATAGCAGCGAACAATGCAAATGCAGTAATATCTGCGAATCCGAATTTTATTTTTATATGAGTGGCCTCATCAAGAATGTTGTAAATGCTATCGCTTTCTTCAATTGTATCAGGAAGTATATGGCATTTTGGATATTCATCCATTCTTACTTCGGCCCATTCTACAAGGTAACTGATGTCCAGATCCAAGGCTTCAAGAAATGTACAAAGACCAGCTTCGGGATGTAATAGTGCCCGCAATATATGTGCAGGTTGTAGCTGTTTATTATAGTATTCGCGTGCAAACCCTTTTGCAATAGTGAATACATATTGAATGGAGTCATTTATCGATTGGGTCATCTGTTTTTTAACGGTTTGGGTATGCTAAGGTAATCGCTTAAGTAAAATTGTATGACAAAAATAAATAAATTATTATTTAAAAACATGTAAATATTTTTATAAATAAATTTTTTTCTGCTGTATTTTCGCCGCAAGAAAAAATGCCATGTTTTTTCTCAACCTTAAACTTTTTACAACCTACGATGCAACCTTTAATAAACCTGGAAGCAGATTTCAAGACGGAGGTTATTGCCGCACTTTTGGTAGCCGGTGATCAGGATGTTAGCAGAATTATTCTTGAACGGCTTGGAAACAATCCCCGGCCTTACTCAAAAGATATCCATCATATTTATGAACATGTAAGCGCAGGCAACTTAAGTAAACACACTATTTTTCAAACTTACAGACAAAGTATCTATGAAGCATTGCCGGAATCATTATTCCATCCGCCTACATTAGGTGAGATTACAATGACTGAAGCGCAGGCTGTAGAGGAAATCAGGCTGCAACGCAGACGCGAGCATGATGCAAGAATTTTTTTCCGGCCTTTTGAGCAGGAATCTTCTTATGTTGAAATAAGCGCACTGTTGATCGAGTTGATGTACGAGCAAAAGGGGCGGTTCAATAATCTTTTTTATCTTTTCGGGCAGGCTTGGCCAATCATCAACAGGCTTCCGGAAGAAACTGCTTTGTGCTTTATATATATCCTTCCTATTCTGCATGAAGTGCGCGGCAACAGAAAATGGATTGAACAATGCCTGTCCTTCCTGCTAAACCGGCCGATCATGATAGATAGCGTTTACAACGTAAAGGAAATTATAGCATCAGACAATTTCAGTCTGAATGTTTGCAGGCTCGGCATTGACAGTAGTCTTGGTGGTCTGGCTTATTATGACGGCGTTCCCGAATGGAATATTTGCATTGGTCCGGTACACAAAGAAAATATTTGCAGTGTATTGCCACAAAGCGAATTCTTTGAAGTGCTTGAAATGCTTACAGCTTGCTTTATTCCGGATTTTGTATTCAGCCGGTATACGATTATAACGCAAAAAGAAGGCGATACCTTTCTTTCCGCCAACCAGGATTATAATGGCCGCCTTGGACATACCTTCTATCTATAACATGAATATTTTGTATGATCACAAATATGTTTTTCCAGTTTCTATTGCTTCCGTTACTTGCTTTATGCATGACTGTTCCTTTGTTTCTTATAAAAAAGAAAAACAGTTTACTTGCCAATAAAACACTTGTTGTTTTTATTCTATTAAATATAGCGCTGATTGCTATCGTGGGACTGTTGGGCATTATGGGGAACAACTTTTCTCCCTGGGGTTATCTCGCAGCCCAGTTAATCTTCTGTGTCATGGGAATCGTATTTGTTCAACTGTATGAAGTATACATAAATAGAAACGTTGCCAATTGCAAAGCTCTAACTCAGATATTGATAATAGCAATTATTATTGTTTTGGGAGGTTATTTAATGGCTACTGTTTTTAATTTGGTAAGCGAGGTGCAATCTGGCTATATCGCAGCTAGTGCTTTGCTTATTTTTCCCTTGCCTCTTTTGTTTTACATGACCTACCTGGCACTTATAAAAATTCCCGTGGAAATATATGACGTATGGCGATATCCTTTGGATGCTGTTGAACTTAACATCGAGGGTTTTGACTTTAACAAGCTGATGGTGCTAAAAATAGAATTGAGTAAGAAGTTATACGACAAGGATAGATTAAGATTGATGGTTAAAGGACCCGATGTTATTCAATTGGGTGCCTGGTTCAGGATGTTTATCGATGATTACAATACAAAGAACTCAGCAGATACAATTGAATATATTGATGATGAAGGGTTGTCATACGGATGGATCTTTTATTACAAGCACTCCTTTCTTCACAGGCGCCGGTTGCTCGATCCTGAAAAGAGCATCCGGGAAAATCTTGTTAAAGAGCACGTGACCATTATTGCCAAACGGGTAATAGAACATTCAGAAGAAGTTTTTTACAAAAACAACAATTAGAAAATATGATTATTCCACCCAAATATTTGCCGGTGAACTGGGCTGACGGAATGAAAGTGACCAGGAACCATTTTGACTGCACAGAGAATTTTGTGATTGATAATTTAAGGGACGTGGCATCCGTGCATGTCAATAAATTTAATTTCGGTTTGTTGCCGCCACTTGCTTCCGGAGGAGCAATGGTAAGTGACTATGAAGTAACAAGAACTGCTACAGGCCAATTGCAAATTTCCATTCATTATTGCCAGGCGATCACTCCCGGAGGTGTCCGTATTTCCATCGTAGGGGAGGGAATTAAAAAGAATTTAAGTTTGTCTGATCTGAATGAGTCCGGAGCTTCAGATGAAAATGACGATTGGTCGGACAGAATTGAAAGCCTGTATGTCGTTATTGTTGCTGATCCTTTTAAGAAAACATTGGTAGGCGATCCGGATCCTGAAGAAATTCCCATAAGGCATCCGTTCACACAGTCTTATTATTCCGTAGAACTTAAGAATAATAACGAAATAAGAGGGCGGGAATTAGGCATGAACCATCTTATCATTGGTCGCTTGCATAAAACAGGCAACTCACTTGAGAAGGACGCAACGTTTGTTCCGCCCAGCAGTACGATCAATAGCTGCGTTGCTTTGATTGAATTCCATCGTGCTATTTGTAACAGAATGAACGATTTGCAAAATATCTCTTTGCAAATCGTTCATAAGATCAATTATAAAAATCAAAAGTCGATTGTATCGCAGAATGTGAAGGCTATGTGCAACGTTTTATTGCAATACTGTGCGGAGAATTATTTTGCTATGCGTAATATGGTGGCTTCACTTCCGCCGGTTTATCTGCTGAATGCTATTTCCGTTCTTGCGAATAAGCTGCTCACTTTTATAAAAATGCTTCCGGAAAATGAAAAAGAAGAGTTGTTGAATTATTTCTTTGAATGGAGTGATATAACACAGGTGAATTTCCTTAAGATTCTAGATGATACGATTGAGATAAACTATGATCACTACGACTCAGGTAATTGTTTTGTGCAGTCAGTTAAAATGCTTGAGGATATCCTGATAGTATGGAATAAACTCAACTCACTCGAGTTTATTGGTCAGCATAAAGAAAGCATTATTGTTAAGGAAGAAGTGATTACAAATGTGGTGAAGGAGAAAAAGGGCTGGAGTATTTTAGATTAAGGAGGCGTTATGAGATATGCTTTAATTGGTTTGTTGTTGAATTGTATGTCGGTTACGGCAACATACGGCAGAGAGCGGCACATGGTTGTGTCTGCAGACAGCATGTATGTTGATCCTTATATTGAAAGATTTATTTCCCTTTACAAAGCTGACATATTGCGTACAAAGCGGACTCATAAGCAACTAGTGGCTTTTATTGAAGATCAGTTACGGATAAGCGACATGCCTTTGCAACTTAGAAATCTTGCAATCATAGAATCCGCGCTTAACAATCAAACCATATCATGGGCGGGAGCCGCAGGTTGCTGGCAGTTGATGCCCGAAGAATCACGTACACATGGATTAGTTGTGGATTCTGTAAACGATGAGCGATATGACATTCTAAAAAGTACACATGTTGCAATCCTGTTGCTAAAAGAATTGTATACTAAGTATAATGATTGGCTGCTTGTAATTGCGGCTTATAATTGCGGTGCCGGCAGGTTAGACAGGGCTATAAAGCAAACCGGTGAATTTGATTTCTGGAAAATACAAGACTTCCTTCCGCAGGAGACGCGCAATCATGTTAAGAAATTTATTGCGGTAGGTAATGTGTTAGATGGAAGTCAATTGTTGAGTGATAGAAAGGAGTCGAAGAATTTTGTTGTCAGAAGTGTTGACAGCATATGGGTAAGCAGCACTTTTCAACTTAAAGTGATTGCCCGGTTTTTGCAAATACAAGAAGACAAGCTGATCAACCTCAACAAAGATTTTGAACAGGTTCGGCGAGATAAATCTGAATGTTTGTTGCTATTGCCAAAAGATCTGATACCTGATTTTATCCTTTACAAATCCGGGATCCTGCGAGCATCGATTGCAGAAAGTAATTGATTAAAACAACTCATTAATTATTCAATTTATGTACTATCAAATACCCTTTGATTTTGGAGCTGTCATGCAGGGTGCTCCGTTGCCAGCGTGTGATCTTGTAGAAAGTATTGCGCAGCATGTTCAGCTATTGGTGACAACGAAGTGCAACGAGAACCGGTTTGATCGAAAATATGGCAATAGTGTGTGGGACCAGGATTTTGAAAGAGGATTATCGGATGCAGACTGGGAAGATAAATTTAAAACATCTCTATTATCCGCTCTTGAAAATTATGAGCCGCGGATTTTCAACATCAATATTGTTGTCAAAGCAGAAATGGTTGAAAAGACATGGCCGCTGAAAAAATACACAGAAATTAAAAAGAAGGTCACTGTTCTCATCAATGCTCAACTGGTTGAATCATCAGAAAAATTTTCATTTAAGACGGAGCTGTATATAAGTCCGATGGCTGTTGTGTAACGAGGAGTTGCTGTTTAGCGACGAAGTTGGTTCATATTTCCGAGGTGATAGAAGTCACTACTTTTTCAATTCCTTAGCAGGTACCCGGACTACTTTTCCTTTTTCAGAAATAACCACAACAGCATCATCCTTGCGCTTTTTCTCCAATAGACGATCTATCGCAAGTTGGCCTCCTTTAAGTATTTTTTCTTTTATCTCTGTTTTCGTCATTCTTAATAATTTCGTTGATTAAGATCCACTTTTCGTCATTCGACACCTCATAAAATTCAGCATTTCCTTCAGCAATGAGCTGGGGTTGCGTCAGCGAATTGTCTATAAGCATCCAATAATCTACTTTGTCTCTGTACAAATGTAAAAAATTTTTTAATCCTAAATAATAGCGGCGAATTATAGTTTCAGCTGGTATATTGTGACCTCCTTCTGAAACCCTCAGTTTCACCCTTTCTATAGCTAGTTCAACACTATCGAGCCAATAATAAATAAGATTGATTGTGTAGTTTTTTCCTTTTGCTTGCTTTATAAGGCCGATATAACTTCGAGTAGAAAGTGTTGTTTCAAAAGCAAAGTCTTTATGAGCAGAAAGTAGTTCCTGCAATCTATTTAGCATGATTCTGCCGGCTTCGATTGATACGCTTTCTGGGTTGAACGGTGATAAACCTCTCGCAATTTCATCAGCGTTCACAAATTCCTTAATCTGTAAAAGTTCAGGAAGAGTCGTAAAAGAAGATGTCGTTTTACCAGCACCATTGCAACCTGATATAATAAATAAATTTGGCAATTTTTATCGCAAGATAATTGATTTTCTTGTTTGGTATTCCAGTTTTGTTTTCTCTACAGCGGATCGATATAATAAGTCGTATGTCATCAACATAGTGGTTCTTTTTTCATCGTGACTTCATGATGATTTTTATAGCGTGATTTATAGAAGATGGATCAATATTCTTTTTAAAGTTTTGAATAGTGAGGTATGATCACCAATAATCGCACATTTTTGAACATAGCTGCTACATTCAAATGGTGCCTTTACAAAGCAGCATCTCCATTAGATGGACCTAAGTTAATAACAGTCAATCGTAAGGAGCACATTAGTGATCATATTTTGAGGTAAGTAGACCGCAACTATTTTAATATAAGATCTTTCAAATTAATATTCAGTGCCAGCGAATCTGCATATTATACTATTGCTCCAGTAAAATTGGAGTCAATAAATGTCAATTGACCAAATTATAATAACGGAAGAAAGGTAAGAAGCGAGAAACGCCGTTTGTCAAACTTTTCTTTTGCTTTATCATAGTATCGCGCTTCATTATGATCGTTTCTCACAGATTATACATTAATTCATTATCTGTCGCTGATTGTTGAGCAAGCATTAACCAAATTAAATTTTCTTATTAAAACGACAATTAATCTGTTTAATCCTTCATCGGACCATCATTCACCTTAACACCATTCTTCCATACTTCTAAAATAGAACGGGTGTTTTTGATGTCTTTTGCAGGATTATTCTGTAATACAATAAAGCTTGCGGGGTTGCCCTTTTCCAGCGTTCCGGGTATATTTTTGTGGACTACTTTGGCAGCGTTTTGCGTAGCGATCATAATAGCCTGTAATGGGGTCAAGCCGGCTTCCGTTAGTAACTGCATTTCCAGGTGTTCTGAAAAGCCCTGCACTCTTACCGGGTTAGCACCGGAGTCCGTTCCGAGTGCGATCAACACGCCCGCATCAAACAGCTTTTTTACATTGCGGAGCGCCGTTGCATATGCCGCTTTATTCTTTTCAAAATTAGGATTAGACATAATCTTCGAGCGATAATCATCTGCCGTGATCATTTCATACACTCCAAGTTCCAATGCTACTTTAAAGAATGGTTCGTCGAGCCATTCAGGTTTGTTAGCATAGGCAAATTGAAATTCGTCGAGCGATAGGGTAGGGATGTAAGCAACTCCCTTTTGTTTCATCTTTTCAATCAACGCATCATCAATGTCTTTATCACGGATGCTGTGTGCGATGATATCAAGTCCCTGGTCAACCAGGCGATGTGCATCTTCCAGGTAATACAGGTGAGAAGCCACGCGAATGTGCTGCTTGTGCGCTTCGCTGATGATCGCTGCGGAAATTTCCGGTTTCATTTTAGGAGATGTTCCACCGAAGTCATCCACCCACATTTTAATCATGTCTGGCTTCAGCTTTGCAAGCTCCTGTACATCTTTTATTGCTTCTTCAGGCGTTGCCGGCCTGTACACTTTATCCATACCCAGGTTGGAAGGAGGACCTCCGTTAGGCGCACTGAAACCATATCCGGCAGTATATATGGTGGCGCCCGGAAGCAAGCCTTTTTGAGACGAATCACGCATATCGAAGATCATCTCGCGATCAGAACCCATTACCTGTATGGCATCAACTCCATAAGTTTCATACTTCTGTAATTGGCGGAGAATGTTATCTCGCGTATAATTAACTGCAGAAGCTGTAACACCTTTCACGGTTCCCAGGTGTGCATGTGCGTTTGTTATTACAGGCATAATAGTTTTTCCTGAGAAGTCCTGCGGCATAACGGTCATGATGGTAATCATCTCCTTCGAAGAAATGTCCGTTATCTTCCCATGATCTATCAGCACAAACATGTTTTTCTGCGGAGGTTTGCCTGTTCCGTCAATGATGGTGACATTCTTAAGCAGTATAGGCTGCTGAGCTATTGCATTGTTACCTGCCGTAAACAATAGACCCCAAAGTAATAAGCTGGCTATAGGTTTCAAGGCAAATGAATTTAGAAGTGAGGAAATCAATGATGATTATTCAATCTAATAATCATGCCAATGAATTTAATAATATTAATGGAGAATTGAAAATCGAAAATGATGTGGGAATGTGCAAATGTGCAAATGGGTAAATGTGCGGATGAAGTGAGAT
The DNA here is from genome assembly GCA_030345135.1 of Chitinophagaceae bacterium DXS. Lineage (GTDB taxonomy): Bacteria > Bacteroidota > Bacteroidia > Chitinophagales > Chitinophagaceae > Danxiaibacter > Danxiaibacter flavus. The sequence goes on along the minus strand of CP128386.1, from coordinate 2,372,790 downwards.
AATTGAAAATTGAAAGTTGAAAATTGACAATGTGTGGAAATGTGCAAATATGCGAATGGGTAAATGTGCGGATGGGGTGAAATAATTGATAATTGAAAGTTGGAAATTGAAAATGACGTGCGAATGTGCAAATATGCAAATGGGTAAATGTGCGAATCTGGTGAAATAATTGATAATTGAAAGTTGCAAATAAGTGAATATGAAAATGTGTGGATATGAAAATGAAGCAATACAAAATGGGCAAAGCGATTAAAATTCGAATGACTGGACCATAATAAAAAGAGTTAGCGAGTTAACCAGACGCGATTTTACTTAGCAACGCGAAAAATTCTTTGTTTGTTAGTTGGATGAAACCAGAGTCCGAAAGCGTGCTCTGCGTAAATGCAATATAACTTACTAGTTAAAGATGAACGCATATTGAATGTGCCGAAACAAAATTGCAAATATCAACATGGGAAATGCGTTACACTATTGGCCAGCCAGCACAAAGCCCTGAAGGGGCGTCCGGCATTAGCACAGGGCAACGCCCTGTGAAATAAAACAAAAAATCGATCAAGCCCTGTAAGGGCGTAAGAGATAGTCTAAAAATTAAGCGTGGAATATTGTAAAAAGGAAATACAATTAGCCTGGAATGATGCAATCAGATCAAGCATGTACTTCTAAATTATGCGGAATCCCATCCGGCGACGAGCACAGCTGATAGCTAACAGCTCTATGGCACATTTATGTACTTATGCACCTGCAAACTCAGTTCCCACTGCGGATTTGCTTTAATATAATCGACAATCAACGGCGTCATTTCTGCTGCTTTGCTCCATTCTGGCTGGAGATATAATTTGCATGAAGGACCTACTTCTTTTGCATGTTTTTCCGCCCAATCAAAATCAGATTTATTGTAGATAATAACTTTCAGTTCATTTGCGGCGACCAGCACTTCAGGTAAGGGCGCTTTAAATTTCTTTGGAGAAAGACAGATCCAATCCCATTCGCCCGATAAAGGACTGGAACCGGAGGTTTCCATATTCGTTTCAAAACCTGCTTCATGCAAAGCATGTGTCAGTTCATCAAGATTATGCATCAACGGCTCTCCACCTGTAATTACAGCTAAGCGTCCCGGATTATTTTTCGCTTCAGCAACAATCTCATCAACAGATAAAACCGGATGAGCCGAGGCATCCCAGCTATCCTTTACATCGCACCAAAAACATCCGACATCACAGCCTCCCAGCCTTATGAAGTATGCAGCACGCCCCTGGTGAAAACCTTCACCCTGTATAGTATAAAAAGCTTCCATAACCGGAAGCTTTGTGGTAATATGTTCGTTAGTTAAAAACATTTCAATGTACGATGTTAGATGCCTGCCCGTACCGACGGTACGTTCGGGCGGGTACGATGTGTGTTCAAGTGCGACTTGCTGCGCTTTCGGTATCAGGTTGCTTTCATAAGTACGAAGTACGATTTACGAAGTACTCAGGTGCGGCTTCAAAATTTTTATACAATCATTCTTAAAACAAGTACGAAGTACGATTTACGAAGTCCTTAATTCTAAAAGCTCACTCTTTCGCCGTCATTATCCACCTTGAAAGAATATCAACATTTTCCTTATTCTCCTCAAACGTTATTCCTCACACCTCAAACCTGAAACCTGAAACCCAAAGCTAATAGCTAATAGCTGACAGCTCACAGCTTCTCTCTATACGCCTGCAACGTGTTCTTCATCAATCCTGCAATAGTCATTAATCCAACGCCGCCGGGCACCGGAGTAATTGCTGATGCTTTTTCTGCAACCTCATTATACGCGACATCGCCTTTAATTCTATAACCTCTTTTAGCAGTGCTGTCTTCAACTCTTGTAATACCCACGTCTATAATAATTGCGCCATCTTTAACCATGTCAGCCTTCACAAATTCTGGTCTGCCTAAAGCTGCAACAATTATATCACCCTGTAAGCACATTTCTTTAAGATTGGGCGTGTGCGAATGGCAAACAGTTACGGTACAATTACCAAAAGCGTTGTTGCTGCTAAGCAAAATGCTCATTGGGCGGCCAACGATATTGCTGCGTCCAATAACTACAGCATGCTTTCCTTTTGTAGAGATGTTGAAATGTTCGAGCATCAGCATAATGCCATACGGAGTTGCAGGGATAAAAGTCTGTAACCCCTGAACCAGCTTACCAATGCTTACGGGATGAAACCCGTCTACGTCTTTGGCGGGGTCAATCGCCATAATGATCTTTTGCTCATCAATATGCTTAGGCAACGGCAACTGCACCAGTATACCGTCAATGTCTGCATTCTTATTTAACTCATCTATAGTTGCTATCAGCTCTGTTTCTGTAACAGTATCTGAAAGTCTGATCAGTGTAGAGCCGAAGCCTATTTCTTCACAGTGCTTTACTTTACTTGCTACATATGTTTCACTTGCGCCGTTGTTACCAACTAATACTGCTGCAAGGTGAGGGGCTCTTTTGCCCTGAGCTTTTAATGCTTCAACTTCTGTTTTTAATGAATCTATTACCGATTTGGAGGCGATTTTTCCGTCTAATACTAGCATTGTGCAAAGATAAGTCCTGCCACGTAATGTTCCGAATGCAAGCGCTGTTAAACCTTGTTTCTCGCTGAAAATCAGTTATAAATAAGTTTCGAATGATGATTTTTCGAAATGTATGAGTTTGTTTATTTACTGCTTAAACATCGACTATTCGTCTATTTTAATTATGATTTATTAAAAATGTTTTATATTTTTTTTAACAATTCTTCATTCTTTAACTAATCTATGCAAACATGAGACGAATGCTGACACTCCTGGTGTTATTGCTTGTTATGCACGACACCTTTGCACAGAGTGCAATTAATGGAAAAGTAATTGACAAAAACGGGCAGCCTATAGAAGGTGCTTCCATCCTGCTGAAAGGCACTTCTACCGGCACCGCTACAACACAAGACGGCGGTTTTACAATAACTGCAAAAAAGGGCGATGTACTGGTAATATCAGCCCTTAATTTTGCCAATACTGAAGTGAAGATTGGCACTGAATCTTCTTATACAGTCACCCTAAATCCGCAGGACAATGTAGTAAATGAAGTGGTTGTTACAGCTCTCGGTATTAAAAGAACCCGTAACTCCTTGCCATATGCCGCACAGCAGGTAAACGGAGACGAGGTAAGCAAAACCCGTAGCAGCAATTTTGTTGGAGGCTTAAGCGGAAAGGTTGCCGGTTTGGAGATCCGGCAGAACAATTCGCTTGGTGGATCCACTAACGTGGTAATGCGTGGTTTTAAATCATTGCTTGGAAACAACCAGGCGTTGTTTGTAATTGACGGTGTTCCTGTAGATAATACCAACACCAACAAAATGAACAAAGCCAACAAAACAGACAACGCCAACCAGACAACTGGTCGCGGTGGCTATGATTATGGTAATGCTGTTGCTGATATTAACCCGGATGATATTGAATCCCTAAACGTTCTTAAAGGAGCAGCGGCATCCGCATTGTACGGTTCGCGCGCTGCAAACGGAGTAGTAATGATTACTACCAAAAAAGGAAAGAAGGGGCTTGGCATTACAATTAATTCAGGAGTTACAATAAGTTCTGTTGACAAATCAACTTTCCCCAAATATCAAAATCAATATGGGGCAGGTTATGGAACTTATTACGATTCTCCCGATGGCAACTTTTTTTATTTTGACGTGAACGGAGACGGAACGCCCGACCTGGTTACGCCTACAACAGAAGATGCCTCATGGGGTGCAAAATTTGATCCTAACCTGATGGTGTATCAATGGGATGCATTTGACGTTAATTCTCCTTATTATCACAAAGCAAGACCATGGCTGGCAGCGTCAAATAATCCTTCTACATTCTTTGTGAGTCCTGCATCAACCAATAACAGCATAGCTATTGATGGTGGTGGCGATAAGGGCTGGTACAAACTTGGTTATACACGCACAGATGAACGGGGAGTGTTGCCTAACAGCCAGATCAAAAAGGATATCATCAACTTTGGTGCTTCCTATAATATTACCGACAAGCTGACTGCAACTGCCGGCGTAAATTATTCACACATTTCAGGATTGGGCAGATATGGAACAGGATATAGCGGTGATCACTCCACCAATCTTATGACGAACTTCAGAGAGTGGTGGGAAACAAATGTCGATGTAAAAGAACAAAAAGAAGCTTATGACAGGCAGGGTAAAAATGTAACATGGAACTGGGCCGATCCAAGCGATGAAAAAAATGGCCTCGTGCCCATTTACTGGAACAACCCATACTTTGTGCGGTATAAAAATTTTGAAAACGATAATCGCTCCCGCTACTTTGGTAATGTTAGCCTGAACTATAATGTTGCAAAGTGGCTCAATATACTTGGCCGCGTAACACTGGATTATTATGATGAGATACAGGAAGAGCGTATCGCAGTGGGGAGCCTGGAAGTGCCTTATTATTCAAGATATAACCACACTTTTAGTGAGTATAACTACGATCTGCTTGCCAACTTTAATACAGACATCACGCGTGACCTGAACTTCAAGGGAACAGCAGGCTTGAACATAAGAAGAACAAATAACAGTTCCATTTTTGCTGAAACCAACGGCGGACTTGTTGTGCCGGATATCTATGCGTTGTCCAACACAAAAAATCCGATGGTTGCTCCAACTGAAGCATATATTGATGAAGGTGTAGACGGCATATTTGGTAGCGCAACTTTTGGATATAAAGACATGTTGTTCCTTGATCTTACAGGACGACGTGATAAAGCCTCAACACTCTCTCCGGGAAATAATGTTTATTTCTATCCCTCAGCCTCGCTGGGTTTTGTTTTTTCAAAGTTGATTAAAAACACGCCCTGGCTTTCTTACGGAAAGGCAAGAGTGAATTATGCTGAAGTAGGTAACAGCGCTCCTCCGCAGAGTTTGCTGGATTACTATACAATGAACCCTGCATTTGGTACGCAACCATTAACTGCCAACGCAACAACAAAGAATAATCAGAACCTTGTACCGGAAAGAACCAAGTCTTATGAAGGTGGCATTGAAATGGCGTTCTTTAAAAACCGGTTAGGTTTTGACTTTACTTATTATCATGCAAAAAGTGTAAACCAGATTGTTGCTGCGCCTGTATCTGATGCAACGGGGTATGATTTTAAATACATCAACGCGGGAGCGATTCTTAACCAGGGCTTTGAAGTTTCATTATATGGCACACCTGTTAAAACACGCGACTTTACATGGAACATCAATATTAACTGGACAAGAAACAGGAACAAAGTACTTGATCTCAATGGAATTGATAACCTGCAACTAGGTTCATTCCCCGGTGGCATTTCTCTGAACGCGCAGGTTGGTCAGCCTTATGGAATTTTAAGAGGTAGTGATTTTATCTACCTGAATGGAGAAAAGGTTGTGGACGGAGATGGTTATTACGAGATTACTTCTACTCAAAATAAAAACATCGGTGATATTAATCCTGACTGGATTGCCGGTATTAACAACAGTTTTAAATACAAAGATTTTTCATTGAGCTTTTTGATTGATACAAGACATGGCGGCGATGTATTTTCATTGGATATGTATTATGGGCTGGATGTAGGATTGTATCCTGAAACAGCAGGTCTTAACGATAAGGGCAGCCCCGTTAGAAATACAATTGCTAATGGTGGAGGAATTATTAATAAAGGAGTAACTGAAGATGGCAAGCCGAATGCAACAAGAATAGATATAAGTGGAAGCACCGGTGCTTATGGATATGAATTAAATCCTGATAAAGCCTTTGTGTATGATGCAAGCTATGTCAAACTGAGAGAGCTTACCCTAACATATTCATTCCCGCAAAAATTTATGAATAAGATTGCCCCGTTTAAGGGAATTGATCTTTCCCTGATCGGAAGGAACCTGTGGCTCATTCACAAAAATCTGCCTTATTCAGATCCAGAAGAAGGCATTAGCTCAGGCAACCTGCAGGGCTTCCAGGTAGGAGCTTATCCAACAACAAGAAGCGTTGGTATTAACCTGAGACTTAGATTTTAGTAATGGCTGATTGAAAACAACATCTATCAGCAGTATTTAAAACTTAAATTCTATTCGGATGAAAAAGATCCTCATTATACTATCAGTTTTCGCGGCGCTTGCTTCCTGCAAAAAGGATATTCAAAATTTAAATGAAGGTCCGAAGTTGTACACAGACGTGCCGCCGGCAACCTTATTCAGCAATGCACAAAAGAACCTTGCGGATATACATACCAGCTCAAGTGTTAACCGCAACATATTCCGGCTTATAGTGCAATACTGGACAGAGACTACTTATACCGATGAAGCAAACTACGATCTTACAACAAGATCATTGCCGGATCAGTTGTGGAATATTATATACAGGGATATTATCGTCAACCTGGAAAAAGCAAAAACCCTTATACCGCAGCAGGACCCGCAGGTAGTATCTGATATCGTTAAGAAGAATGAAACTGCTATGTGTGACATTACAGAAGTGTATGCCTTCTCTATGTTGGTGAATACCTTTGGCAATATTCCTTATACAGATGCATTGAAAGTGGATAGCATTGTTCAGCCAAAATTTGATGATGCGCAAACTGTTTATTATACATTACTGACCAGGCTTGACGCTGCCATAGCACAGCTGGATAATACAGATGCAGGCTTTGAAGATGCAGATCTTATCTATGGAGGTTCCATTGATAAATGGAAAATGTTTGCCAACTCACTGAAATTGAAATTGGCTATGGTGATTGCGGATAGTGATCCTACAAAGGCCAAAACGCTTGTTGAGCAAGCTGCACCAAATGTATTTACTTCCAACGGCGACAACGCCACGTTTCAATATTTGGGAAACACGCCCAACACAAATCCTATCTGGGTTGATCTTGTGCAAAGTGGCAGACATGATTTCATCGCATGCAAAACTTTAATGGATAAATTAAACACGCTGGTGGATCCGAGAATTCCTTTGTACCTGGTTCCTAACGCCAACGGCGTTTATATTGGTGCGCCTGCGGGTTTAAAGAGCAGCTTTACAGCTTATGCATCCCCAAGTGAACAAATGTTGGAAACAACATTCCCCGGCGACCTGCTGGATTATAGCGAAACAGAATTCTTATTGGCCGAAGCAAAAGAGCGTGGCTTTAACGTGAGTGGCACTGCTGAAGATCATTATAACAATGCGATAAGAGCCTCTATACTTTACTGGAATGGAAGTGATGCAGATGCAACAACCTATCTCGCTTCTGCCAATGTGAAATACGCGACTTCACAGGGAACATGGAAACAAAAAATAGGTTTGCAAAAATGGATTGCAGAGTACAATAGAGGCTATGATGCCTGGATTGATGTAAGAAGATTGGATTATCCGGAAATGGCTGTTCCCGATAAAGCGCAGTCAGGATTTCCCAATCGCTTTAATTATCCCGTAAAAGAACAAAATGTAAATACAACAAATTATGATGAAGCAGTGAAAGCCATGGGAGGGGATGATAAAGTTGAAGTGAAATTATTCTGGGATAAATTCTAAATTGTTATATGTACTATTTATAAAAGACTGCCGAAAAGCAGTCTTTTTATTTTGCGATTTTAATTAATATGAATATTTTATAAAGCCTGACCTTAAAATTTTAATTTTTTTAAAAAAAACATAAACCGTTTTAGCTTTTTTTGTTAAAAATATCTAAATTGCCTCCTTATTCGGACCCGATGAACAACTCATCAGTCCATTTTAACCTATAGAATCAAACTACTCACATGAGAAAATTTGCAAGCATGCTACTGCTGCTAATGCTGTCTTCTTTTCTTGCATTAGCCCAATCGAAAATTACAGGTAAGGTCTCCGACAAAAGCGGACTTCCGGTAGAAAATGCATCAGTGGTTATCAAAAATACCTCAAGAGGTACAGTAACTAACGCCGCAGGTGTATTTACCATTACTGTGAAAAAAGGCGAGACGTTGGTGATTTCTGCGCTTAGCTTTAAAACTGCTGAAGTGCTTGTCAAGAACGAAGAGTCACTGACCATTAGTATGGAAACTTCTGAAAGCGTAATGGATGAAGTGATCGTTACTGCGGGTGGTCTTAAGACCAAGCGTAGAGAGCAAGGTACTGCTGGTACAGTGTTAAAAGGCGATGTCATTACTACAGGTAAAGCGCTTAACGTAGCGAGCGGCCTGCAAGGTAAGGTTGCCGGCTTACAGATCAGCGCGACCGGCGGAGGTGTTAATCCTAACTATAGGCTCATTCTTCGTGGTCAGCGTTCTTTAACTGGTAATAACCAGGCATTGATTGTATTAGACAACGTAATTGTGCCTAACGAAGTATTAGGTAACCTTAACCCGGAAGATCTTGAAAGTGTAAACACCCTGCAGGGCGCTGGTGCTGCTGCACTTTACGGTTCTCAAGCTTCTAACGGTGCGATCATCATTACCACTAAAAAAGGAAGAAAAGGCTCTAACACAGTAAGATTGTCTAACACAACAACAATCGAATCTGTGGCTTATTTTCCTAAGTTGCAAACTTCATTTGGCGGTGGTGGTGCTGGCTATGGATATGACGTAAATGGCAACACTGCTTTCTCTAACCTGGAAAACCAAAGCTACGGTCCTCGTTTTGATGGAAGCCAGGTATCACTTGGTTTGCCATTGGAAGATGGAAGCCAGCTAATGGTGCCTTTTGCTCCAAACAATTCACGTAAAGACTTTTGGAATAAAGGTCTCACCAACCAGACAGACTTTGCATTGTCTTCAGGCGATGATGTTTCTTCCTTTTATGTTTCCGGTCAGTATGCCGCTATTAAAGGAACAACTCCCGGTGATAAATCAAACCGCACAACTTTACGTGTAAACGGTACAAGAAAGATCGGTCAGAAAGTAAACGTATCTTATAATACAACATACACTCAATACAGAGATGACATTACAACACAGACTGGAAGCATGTATGCAAATATGTTGAACGTTCCTGCTAACGTTCCGCTTACAAGCTACAGCGACTGGCGCAATGATAAATTCTCTAATCCAAACGGTTTCTACAACCCATGGTATCAGAACCCATATTTCTCTGCTGACAACTATAGAATTAAAAACAGGAAAGATTACCTGATTGCAAATATTGAAGCAAGATACTCTCCAACCAAATGGCTGGATTTGGTAGCAAGACAAGGTATTTCAACAAGAAACGGGTCTTCTAAAGCAACCGTTGGTGCGTTTAAGTATACTCCGTATGCTATTGAATCAAGCGGTGGCTCTAAATCAAATATTCCTGCCTCTGTTTCTGACGGAAGCGGCTATATAACAAACCTGGTGAGCGACCTGTTCTTACAGGCTCGTAAAAACTTCGGCGATTTCAGTGTAAACTTCGTAGGCGGCGGACAATGGCGTCAAGACGAATCTAAAGTTGTTGGTGTAGGTGCATCAGGACTTGTAGTTCCAAACTTGTACAATGTTGGTAACCTTGTAGGTACACCAACTGTTAGTGAGGGTAACTATAAAGCAAGGCAGATGGGCTTTTATGGTGACTTACGTTTAGGCTACAAAAACTACTTGTTCTTACACGGTACAGGTCGTAAAGACTGGGTTTCTACATTAGCTCCCGAAAACAGATCTTTCTTCTATCCTTCAGTTGACCTTTCTTTCGTAGCTAGCGAAGCCTTGCCTTTCCTTAAAGAAAGCAATACAATCAATTACCTGAAATTAAGAGGTGGCTGGTCTAAAGTTGGTCAGGTTAACCTGGGTAATTCTGGTGATTTTGGCGCATACTATTTGCAGCAAACTTTTAGCCAGGCAAACGGATTCCCTTATGCAAGCGGTGCAGGTTTTACTGTTAACAACACGCTGGTTTCAGCTTCTTTAAAACCAGAGATGACAAAAGGATATGAAGTTGGTTTTGAAATGAACATGTTTAAAGATCGCATTACATCAAGCGTAACCTGGTATAGCACTAAAACAGACGACCAGACAGTTACAACCGGTGTATCTAACACAACCGGCTTCTCAGGATTGAGAACAAATACTGGTCAGACTCAAAGCCAGGGCCTTGAGCTTACTTTACATGGTACACCGGTAAGAACTCGTGACTGGGAAGTTACAATCGGTGGTAACTATACTTACCTGGATAACAAAGTAAACTCCATCAGTGCTGACCTTCCAAGACTTGCATTGGCTACCTATGGCGACAATACCGGTTCTTACGCAGTAGAACAGCAATTCTTCCCTGTGATCATGGGATTTGATTATAAAAGAGATCCTCAGGGCCATATCATTGTTGACGGAAAAACTGGTAACCCGCTGAAAGATCCAACCATTAAAGTGCTTGGCAATGCTGTTGCTAAACATCGTTTAGGTTTGGATGCGAATGTTAGTTACAAAAATTTCCATTTCACTGCATTAATGGAGTACCGTGGTGGATACCAGATATATAACAGAGGCGGTGGCGAATTTGACTGGTCAGGTTCTGGTATCAGAACTGTAGGCTTCAACCGCACACGTTTTGTTGTTCCTAACTCAGTTTATGAAGATCCAAACAAACCAGGTAGCTACATCAAGAATACAACACTTACTGTACAGGATGGTAACGACTTCTGGAGCGATAACGACTTAAACAGGTCTATTACATCTAACTATGTTACATCAGGTGCATTCTGGAAATTAAGAGAAGTTTCTATCTCTTATGATCTTCCCGCAACTGTTATTAGAAGCGTTAAGTTTATTAAATCTGCAAAGATCAGTGTTCAGGGACGTAACCTGTTGATCTTCCTGCCAAAATCAAACGTGTATACAGATCCTGAATACAGTGAAGCAGGTAACGACAGCAACGGTATCGGTATCACCGGTCTTAGCTCAGCTCCTCCTTCCCGTTTTTATGGAGCTACATTATCTCTTAACTTCTAATAACACTGTATTCGAAAATAATTATCTCTGTGTGTGTGATTGATTCAGGAAGTACAGAGATGAGTTTAAAAAATTACACATGAAAAAATTAGCATACATAGTTTTTATGGGAGTGTTTGCGATAAGCACTTCTTGTAAAAAATATCTTGATATAAACCAGAATCCAAACACGGCAACAAGCTCTACTCCTGAGTTGATCCTGCCACAGGCATTGACGGCAACTGCTTCAGTTACCAATGCGTATAACTCAATGGGGTCTCAGCTAGGTGGCTACCAGGCAAATGCCGGTGGTTATAGCGGCTTTGGTCCTGCCGTAACATATAGCTTTTCTGCATCTGATTTCGGAAACTTATGGTCTAGCGTTTATGATAACCTGGAAGATTATCAGTATATACTTGATAATACAGACACATTACCCGATTACGCTTTCTTTAATGGTGCTGCCAGAATTATGAAGGCAATGGACTTCCAGGTGTTGGTAGACACTTATAATGATGTTCCATATTCTCAGGCATTAAAAGGCATTAACAAACTTACTCCGGCTTATGACAAAGCTGAGGACATTTATGTAAGCCTTGGTAATCAACTGGATTCTGCTATTGCTTCAATTAAAGCCGGTCAGAATAATTCAAATGCTGTGGCTTTAGACAAAGCTGACGTAATGTTCAAAGGTGATATGAACAAATGGCTTCAATTTGCTAACACTGTGAAGCTGCGTCTCATGATTCACGGACAGGGAAAAATTAACCTGGCTAACAAAACTTTTGATCCAGCAGGTTTCTTAACTGATGATGCTATTGTAAACCCTGGTTACATTAAAGATAACGGTAAACAAAACCCTCAATGGAACAGCTGGGTATCAGACTATACAGGTACTGCTGCAAACAGGGCATGGATACCTACAAAATGGATCTTGTCTTTCTATGACGGAAGAAAACTGGATGACTACAGGGGTTATGCTATCTACTACAGCTTCCCTAATACGGCATCTAACCAGTTAGGTAATTTGAGCAGCAGCACACCTTCATCACCATCAGACGGTGCATGGAACTCTAAACAGGAAGGCGGTGTAGGCATCTTAAAAGGACCATCTCAGGGACAGCCTATCATTACTGCAGCAGAAGCTTATTTCTTAAGAGCAGAAGCTGGTTTAAACGGTCTTACAGCAGAAACAAATACGCAAGTATTATTTGAAGCAGGTATACGTTCTTCGTTCAAATATTTGTACAAGCTTCTTGATGGAAGTTATGATATGAACAACTGGAACTATACTGCTGACGCAGATGCTTATTTCGATAATAATCCTACCAGCCGTTTAGTTCACTACGATCTTGCTACAACAAAAGATCAGCAGTTAGAAGCGATCATTACACAAAAATATATTGCATTGAACTTCATCAATGGTAATGAAGGATGGAACGAGTATCGCAGAACTCAGTATCCTAAAATTGTAAATGGCTCAAGCGATCCGTTGTTAACGTTCGCTTCTACACAGTCAACCAGCACAAGGCCTGATAAATTACCAACAAGGATTCAGTATCCTTCGTCGGAGAATTCTTATAATCCAGAGCACGTGCCAACAAACATCACTCCGTTTACATCATTCATTTTCTGGGCAAAGCAATAGTGAGTTTGATATAAAAAGGATTTTAAAATAAAGCCGGTTATGTTTAACAACCTCTGACCGGCACAATTAAAAACTAAAACGATGAAAAAAATAATTATAAAAGTATTGCCGCTCCTGATTGGTATTACAGGTCTGGCGTCATGTTTAAAAGAGGCTCCGAGCTTTAACCCTGACGACTCTAACAATGTAGTTGAGTTTGGCAACACTGGTGCTGTACAGCATTATGGAGATCAAATCGGTTTTGCAAGTGATCTTGGTTCAATTGCAGTTGGCGACACAGCAACCTTCAATGTAAACCTTAGCTATTCAGGAGCAAAAGTTGCCGGAGAGGATATTACCGTAACATTGGATCTTGATGAAACTTTGTTAACTGGCACAGATCATATTATGCCACCTGCAGAACTATTCAGCTTTCCTAAAACAGCTGTTATTAAAAAAGGAGCTCAGGTAACCCAGATTAAAGTAACCATCAAGAGAACTGAAGCTTTTGACTTTACTGTAAATTACGCGCTACCATTAAAAATTACAGCTGTATCAAACAATACGCCTATCAGTGGAAATTTTGGTGCTGCATTATATGCATTTGCACTTCGCAACCAATTTGATGGTGTCTACCAAATGAAAGGATATGCTTTGAGAGGAGGGGATGCTAATCTTACAGGATATTTTAAGCCGATCGAAATGGATCTGAAAACAATGGGAGCAACAAGCGTTCAGTTTGGAGATCTGCAGGTATGGGGTAATGGAAGCGGTGTAGGGGTTGGTAATCCTCTTATTTCTGTAGATGTTAAGCCTTCAGTTGATAAATATGATGTTACGATGAGCAGCAGCGGTGGAATATATAACGCTCCAGGGTATGCCTCTCATTACGACGTGGCTTCTAAAACATTTTATATCTCTTTCACTTGGGGTGCTGGTCCTTCTGCAAGGTTGGCCACCGATACCTTAACATTTTTGAGAGCAAGAGATTAAACATTTTCTTATTTCTTATGTGATGGGCTGTCCTTTCCAGGGCAGCCTTTTTATTTTGTGGGGGTTGTGACACAAAAAGTGAAAAAAAGCTTAATAACGGTATCGGCTTTATGCAGAAAATGAATGCGAATTTTTGTTAGTTTTTGACATTGAAATATTTCACGCTGTGGATTTAATATATTATAAATAGAAATATTAAAATGACATTATAAATTGGTTAAATTTTCATTTAAATTGCCTCAAAATTGTTAATTGGCTTTGCAGTTTGAAAAATACTGAATTGCAGATCCGCTAACCAATGAAAAATAATCACATGAGAAAAATCGTAAGCATGCTTATGCTGCTAATGCTGTGCTCTATTCTGGCATTGGCTCAAACTCCCAAATCAATTACGGGTAAAGTGCTCGATAAAAACGGTCAGGCGGTTGAAGGCGCTACTGTTACTATCAAGGGCTCTAAAAAAGGAACCATGGCAGGAGCCAATGGTGGCTTTACCATTTCCGCCAAAAAAGGAGATGTACTGGTTATCTCCGCAATCAACTTTGACAATATCGAAGTTACTGTAGGCGACGATGACGACTACCCTGTTATGCTAAGTGCAAAGGCGAACATCGTTAACGAAGTTGTTGTGACAGCGCTTGGTGTTAAACGAGAAAAGAAAGCGCTTGGTTACGCTATGCAGGAGGTAAAAGGTGAAGAGTTGACACAAACAACTGAAAACAACGTGTTGAACTCCTTAACCGGTAAGGCTGCGGGTGTGCAGATTACCAACACGGGTGGTGCAGTTGGTGCAAGCGCAAGCATCATCCTGAGAGGTTACAACTCTTTCAGCTCAAACCAGCCTTTGATTGTAGTAGATAACGTTCCCATCAGCAATGGTGCTACTTCTGTAACGCCTGGTGCTTTAAGGAACAGTGGTACAAATACACAAACTGCGGTTGACTATGGTAGCGGTATCCAGGACATTGATCCTGAGAACATCGCTTCTATTTCAATTCTTAAAGGCGCAAATGCTGCTGCATTGTACGGTTATCGGGCTGCAAATGGCGTTATACTGATCACAACAAAAACAGGTAAATCTTCAAAGAAGGGTATCGGCGTTTCTTATTCTGGTGGTTATTCTTTCGACAACCAGTACATTCTGCCTAAATACCAGAACAAATACGGACAGGGTTCCACAGGTAGCGAATACTGGTACAATCAGTATGCTGCTTCTACTCCAAGTCCTTTAAGCTACCAGGATTGGGCTTTGCAAAATGGCTTTGCATATGTTGATGGTGCTGGTGGTGGTGTGAATGATGGTGTGGATGAAAGCTGGGGTCCTCGTTTGGATATCGGTTTAAAACTGCCTCAGTACAACAGCCCGCTTGATGCAAATGGCAATAGAACTGCTACTCCATGGATCTCTCATCCAAACAACGTTAAAGACTTCTTTGTTACAGGTAACACTTTCAACAACAACGTAGCATTAACTTCTAATTCGGATAAAGGAAGCACCAGGTTGTCTTTGAGCAGTCAGCAACAAAATGGTACTATTCCTAATACTGATCAAACAAAATATTCAGTTCAGTTAAACACATCTCAGAATCTTACCAACAAATTAAAGATTGATGCGATGATCAACTATGTAAGAACTGATAACAAAAACCTGATTGGCCAGGGCTATAACGAATTTAACCCGCTGCAATCTTTAGGCAGTTGGTTTGGTCGCCAGGTGGATGTAATGGATCTGAAGGCTAACTGGCAGAAAATGATGGTAAACCCATTATTCCCTGCTACCGGCGCCCCTTACAACTGGAACCTTAACTATCACGATAACCCTTACATGTCTGTTTACAAAAATCTTAATTCAAGAACAAAAGACAGGATCATCGGTTATACCAGTGCTTCTTACAGCTTCAACAAGTGGTTCAATGCAATGGTAAGAGTTGGTAACGACTGGTCAAGTGAGTACCGCAAACAGATCACTTCAAGTTTAGCAACTGCTAACTTCCAGTCTGGCCAGGGTGGCCAGTTCACAGAATGGAATCTTTATGCGAATGAACTTAACGCTGACCTGATGTTTACAGGTGGCGGTAAATTAAGCGAAGATTTTTCTTTGAACTATACTGCTGGTGCTAACTACAGAGATGTAAGATCACGCACAACTTCAGTTACTGCAAACGATCTTACAGTTCCTGACTTCTTCACAATTACAAATGCTAAAGGTGCTCCAACAAATACTTCTTACCAGGATCATATCCGCTCAAACAGCGTATTTGCTCAGGGTTCGTTAGGTTACAAATCATGGTTATATCTTGATGTAACTGCAAGAAATGATTGGAGCTCTACATTACCCAGCAACAATTGGTCTTATTTCTACCCTTCAGCTAGTTTAAGCTGGATCTTCACAGATGCATTGGGTATTAATTCTTCTATACTTAATTATGGTAAAATCAGAACAAGCTGGGCTAAGGTAGGTAGTGCAACAACAGCTGCTCAGTTACAAAATACTTTCGTTGCTTCTGCAAACACTTTCAACGGAACTACATTGTACAGTCCTAACAGCAGACTTGCTCCACAGAACCTGAGACCAGAAATGACAACGAGTAACGAAGCTGGTATCGAGTTGCACTTCTTAAACAACAGGTTGAATCTTGATGCGACTTACTACAGCAAGAAAACTGTTGATCAGATCATGCCGGTTAGTATTTCTACTGCATCAGGAGCAAGCAGCGTGTTCGTAAATGCTGGTGAGCTACAGAACAAAGGTGTGGAAGTGTTATTAAACCTTGGTATCCTTCGCACACACAGCGGCCTTAACTGGGATATGACTTTCAACTGGTCTAAGAACAAAAACAATGTAGCTGCATTATATACTGATCCTGTTACTAAACAATCATTGGCTAGCCTGAACCTTTCAAATGCATGGGCTACGACAATTGATGCGATCCCCGGCCAGCCTTTTGGTGTGATTAGAGGTGCTGCTTACCACAGAGACAGCAAAACAGGTGCTATTGTTGTAAATGCAAACGGTCTGCCGTTGTTTGATAAAGCACAACCTATCGGAAACATTACTCCTGATTGGATGGGCGGCATTAACAACAGCTTTACATACCGCAACTTCAACTTCAGTTTTTTAATTGATGTTAGAAAAGGTGGCGATCTGTACAGTGTTACTGATATGTTCGGTGCTAACACAGGTATTCTTGAATACACTGCTGCAGGCAACATTCGTGAAAAAGGCTTAGTAGTTGGTAAAGATGTTTTAGGTGGTGAGAAAGTTGTGAAAGCTGACGGTACTCCTAACGACATCGTTGTATCTGCTGATAAAGCTTTCAAATATCTTTCTTATGATGGAGCTTCTTCTGGTACTCAGTTCGATATCATGGACGGTAGCTACATTAAACTTCGCCAGATCCAATTGGGCTATAACCTGCCTGCAAGAGTTGTCTCTAAAATCGGTTGGTTGAAAGGTGCTGGTTTATCAGTATTCTGCCACAACGTAGCATTGTTAGCTGTTTCAAAATCAAACAAAGCGCATATCGATCCAGAAACTGCTTTCGGTACAGATATCAGCTCAATTGGTATCGAAGAATACCAGATTCCTTCAACCCGTAGCGTTGGTGTTAAGCTGAACGTAAACTTCTAATTCATGTATGACATGCTGCGACCCCGCTTGCAGCGTGTCATCACAAAAAAATAAATGAAAATGAAATTGAATTATTTAGTAGCTGGTTGTATAGCTGTAGCTTCTTTAGCTTCCTGTACAAAGAGCTTTGAAGATATAAACCAGAATCAGAACAACCCTTCAACAGCGCCTTCTACAAACCTGTTAGGTTTTGCTTTGGAAGATTATGCTGCAGGTCTTTACGACGTGTGGGGAAATATGAATGAGCCAGAAACTTATGGCGGTCATTTAGGTAAGATCCAGTACATTGATGAAGCACGTTACGTGTTCCGTAGCTCAACTGTACAGAATGATTGGACATATACTTACCGCGACATGAAGAACCTTCAGCTGATCATCAACGCAGCAATTAAAGGTGGTCAGGCTAACCAGCAGGCAACTGCTTTAACTTTCCAGTCTTTCATCGGACAAATTGCCACAGATACATGGAGAGATCTTCCATTCTCTGACGCGTTGAAAGGTGATTCTGGTGTAATCACTCCGAAATACGACAAACAGGAAGATATTTATCCGGTGTTATTGGCTAATCTGAAAAAAGCAAATGACCTGTTTGCTCAGGGTTCTGCCGATGAACTTGGTTCTGGTGATTTTCTTTACAATGGTGATGTAGCTAAATGGCGCAAGTTCTGTAATTCTATCAGGTTAAGAATTGCTATCCGCATTTCAAAAGTTGATGCTGCTACAGCAAAAGCAACTATCGAAGAAATCATGGGCAATCCTTCACAAAACCCGATTTTCACCAGCAATGATGATAACGCCTTCTTCAACTGGCCTGGAGGAAAACCATACAATGAGCCTTGGGCTAGCGACAGATTCGACAACAGCCGTGATGATCACGCTGTAAGTGATGTTTTGATCAATACTTTGCAAAACCTTTCAGATCCAAGATTGGATGTATATGCTAAACCTGCTACTGACGGTGTTTACAGGGGTGTAGGTATTGGTATTCCTGATGAAGATAAATTACCTTCTTTAGGTCTTTATTCAAGAATCGGCGCTCGTTTCCGCGACAACAAACAAGGATTCACTCCGTTTATGCGTTACGCAGAAGTTGAATTTATTTTAGCTGAAGCGGCTGCTAACGGTTGGAATGTAGGTGTTACAGCTAACGATGCTTACAACAAGGGAATCAAGGCTTCAATGGATGAGAATGAAGTGGCCGGTGATGTTAACGCATACATCAACAGCGCTAACGTAAAATACAACGGCGATGTAACAAGGATCAACCTGCAGAAATGGATCGCTTTATTCAAAGATGGTCATGAAGCATGGGCTGAAAGCCGCAGAACTGATGTTCCTTCACTGCCTGCAGCAAAAGGCTCAGTATATCCTGGTCACACCCGCGCACCTTTCCGTTATCCTTATCCTGATAACGAAACTAAATTGAACGGTACAAACAGTGCAGCATCTGTTGCTCAACTGAAAGACAATTTCTGGGGCCAGCAAATGTGGTGGGATGTTAGAAAGAACGTACAGTAAATGTTCATGTTTTGGATAATAGAAAGAGGTTGCCGGCAACGGCAGCCTTTTTCTTTTTAATGGAAAATTGAAAAGGGGGGCAGGTATCAGGTATCAGGTGTGAGGCATAAGGTTTGAGGAATGAGGTATAAGTGACTGTATTTAGCAGTAAGGTACAGGTATAATAATTTTCGCAAGTTGCAACCGCTCTAATAAAAAAGAAGCTGTTTCACCTAAGTACTTCGTAACTCGTACTTCGTACTTATTAATTCCTAAATCAAAGATTCGCCTACATCGTACCCGCCCGAACGTACCGTCGGTACGGGCAGGCACCTAACACCGTACATCGTACATCCGTCTGTTTTCCTACATTTGCTGCCATGCAACCAGCTTATATAGTCGACGCGGTAAGATCTCCTGTGGGAAAATACGGAGGAAAATTAAGTTCCATAAGACCGGATGATTTAATGGCTTCAGTACTCAAAGCCTTATTGATGCGCAATGAGTTTGATGTAGAATCCATAGAAGATATTATTATTGGAGATGCCAACCAGGCTGGGGAGGATTGCCGTAATGTGGCGCGTATGGCTGCATTGCTTGCCGGCCTTCCTGTAAGCGTTGCTGGTAATACGGTGAACCGTTTGTGTGGAAGTGGTATGCAGTCCGTAATGGATGCTGCAAGGGCTATTATGTGCGGTGAAGGATTATTTTATGTAGCAGGCGGTGTAGAAAGCATGACAAGAGCTCCCTTTATCATGCCCAAAACAAACGGCGCGTGGAGCAGGAATAGTGACGTGTTTGATTCAACCATTGGCTGGCGTTTTACCAATAAGCAGTTGGCAGATATGTATTATCCATACTCAATGGGAGAGACTGCAGAAAATGTTGCCAAACATTGGAAAATCTCCCGTGAAGATCAGGATCTGTTTGCATGGCAATCTCATCAAAAATATTTTGCCGCACTGGAGGCTGGTAAATGGGAAGATGAAATGGTTGGCATCGAAATAGAGAATAACAGGATGATCAGTTGGATCTCTGGTGATGAACCGCCACGCAAAACTTCCTTGCAAACATTGTCCGCATTAAAACCAGCCTTCGCAAAGGATGGTACCGTTACTGCTGGTAATTCTTCAGGATTAAATGATGGAGCTGCCGCCGTATTGCTAGCCAGCGAAGAGGCACTAAAAATATTCAATTTGCAACCTCTTGCCCGGATAACAAGCATGGCCGTTTCCGGAATCGATCCTGGTATAATGGGCGTTGGTCCGGTGCCTGCTTCTGATAAAGCGCTAAAGCGCGCAGGCCTTCAAATGAATAATATAGATGTTATTGAGCTGAATGAAGCTTTTGCTGCTACTTCTCTCGCATGCATCAAAGAACTGGATGCAGATCCCGGCAAGATCAACATAAATGGCGGCTCGTTAGCCATCGGCAACCCGCTCGGCTCCAGCGGCGCCAGAATTATCGCAACGCTCGTTCACGAACTTCAACGCAACGACAATAATAAATATGGCCTCGCAACCATGTGCGTTGGACTGGGGCAGGGGATGGCGATAATTATAGAGAAAACTTAATTAATTGAAAGTTGAAAATGGAGAATTGAAAATGCAGGTGCGGATGGGGGAATGTGCGAATATGCAAATGTGCGAATGAGTAAAATAATTGAAAGTTGAAAATGGAGAATTGAAGAAGGGGAAATGTGCAAATGTGTGAATGTGCAGATGTGCGAATTTGCAGATGTGCGAATGAGTGATATAATTGAAAGCTGAAAATTGAGAATTGAAAATGAATGCGTGGAAGTGAGAATGTAGATCAAAAAAGGACTGCAGACACCTATAAAACAACCCAGCCTCACTTCAGCAAGCCCTGAAAGGGCGCGGGCAAATAATTCAAAAATCCCGTCAACCCTCACTATCCGCAAATCCTGGTCCAAGTAATTTGGCACCTCAAGGAGCCCCCAATCCCAATCAATTAATCCCGTCAATCCTCTAATCCCCCAAATCCCGGTCCAGACAAAATGCTCCCGCAGGAGCAAATCCAAGTCATTTTCGCGCCGTCGTCGCTCCTCCCAATCCTTTCTCAACATTTTCCTTATATGCCAGCACCGCCCTCATGATCGCATAAGCCACTTCATCCTGGCCTTTTTCACTATTGAGGTATTTTTCCTCATCCGGGTTTGAAATAAATCCTGTTTCGACCAATATGCTCGGCATCGCGGTTGCAGCAAGTACTAGAATGCCCTTATCATCCCTTTGGCGGGCTCCTCTGGAAATTCTTCCCTGTTTAATAAATTCTGCCTCTACCAATTCTGCCAGCATCTTACTCTTTTCAAAATATTTTTTTGTCCGCAAGGATGCAAGGATCTTGGCTTCCGGTGTGTCAAAAAAGTTAACGGTGCTGGCACTGTCTTCCTGCTCGCCGGTAGGCTCGTAGTTGCTTACATATTGTTTTTTCTGTTCGTTTTTATCTACTGCCCAAATGTAGGTTTCTGTCCCTGCGGCGTCGCTAGGGGTTGTCCAATAGCGATATTTAGGAACCTTGCGGGTGTATTTTTTCTTTTTTTTGCCTTTTCCCTTATAATAAGTCTCGGTTGTGTATCCCGTTTTTTCTTTGTGAAGGGTGCCTGAAGTACTGTTACAATGAATGGATATGAAAAGATCCCCCTTGTTGTCGTTCGCCATTTTGGCACGGTAGCGAAGTGCATCGTTTTTGTTTTTTAAACCGTTGGGAAGATTTTCGTCCGTACGTGTAAAAAGGATCCGCGTGTTGGGGAGAACCTGTTGCAATTGTTTGCCGAGCTTCAGTCCGATGGCAACCGAAATATCAGATTCTTTGCTGTATTCGCCATCTGCGCCGCCGTCTGGCAAGCCATGTCCGGGATCAATAATAATAGTCCTGAGTACCTCCTGCGCGTTCACTTTTATGAGCGGGGTGCCGGTGAATAAAAACGTAGCAAGTAAAATACGAATCAAAAGTGTTTTTCCAGACATAATAAAATGAACCTTAGGATATTTCTTCACAAATCATTTATCCAATTACCCCTATTTTTGCCCGAACCTTATGCGCGAACGTTATAAAGTTAAATCAAAAACCATCATCTGCGGACTTGCGGTATGCCTTTGCATACTCATAACGCTCCAAAATACAGCTAAGGGTAAAAGCTATAAACGATTTTTCAAATTATTAACAGAGGAACAGGATACAACACTTCGTAAGAAGGGCGGTAAAAAGCCTCCTGCAGATACCTCTACGGTTAATAAAACGGATACAATCAATAAGACTGATACCACCAGGAAAAAGGTCGATTCCTTAGGTAATCCAA
The DNA here is from genome assembly GCA_030345135.1 of Chitinophagaceae bacterium DXS. Classification (GTDB taxonomy): domain Bacteria; phylum Bacteroidota; class Bacteroidia; order Chitinophagales; family Chitinophagaceae; genus Danxiaibacter; species Danxiaibacter flavus. The sequence goes on along the minus strand of CP128386.1, from coordinate 2,350,852 downwards.
TCGATAGTTTGCATGCGTCTGATACTGTTAAACAGAAGATAGACACCATTAATATGTCTAAAGATTCGTTAGATGCACCGGTAAACTATTCGGCTGAAGACTCCGGAGTGCTCGTTCTTACCAAAAAGCAATTTTATCTCTACGGTAAGGCTACTACGGATTATAAGGACATGAAGCTGGAAGCTGCCAATATCAATTTCGACCAGCCCACAAATATTATCAAAGCATATGGGGGAACAGACACCGCCAAGGGAGCACTTAATCTGCCCAAGTTTACACAAGGCGGCTCAACTTCTATCAGCGATTCCATCATCTTTAATATGAAGAGTCAGCGAGGCCTGGTAAAAAATACTTACTACCAGGAAGGCGATATGTTTGTAAAGGCGGATGTGTTGAAAAAAGTTGATAAGAATGTAGAATTTGGTTTTAGAACCCGATTTACTACCTGTAATCTCGATACGCCACACTTTGCTTTCCGCACAAGAAAAGTAAAGATCATTAATGATAAGATAGCTGTATCAGGTCCCGCGTTTCCTGAATTTGAAGGCGTGCCGATGCCTGTCGCTATTCCGTTTGGTATATTTCCTTTAAGCAGGGGAAGGCACTCAGGCTTGCTGCCGCCGCAATTCGCATCCAGTGAAGATTTTGGTCTGGGTTTGGAAGGATTAGGCTACTATAAAGTGATCAACGATAATCTTGATGTTATTACAAGGGGAAACATTTATTCTTATGGTGGATGGAGCCTTAATGTTAACCCCAAGTATTATAAAAGATATAAGTATACGGGCGCGCTTAATTTTTCAATCCAGCACACAAAGTTGCTTAACCGTTCCGGCTTGTCAAAAGATGAATTTACTACCAGCCAGAACTTCTTTATTACATGGAGCCACTCCATGGATAGCAGGGCGCGGCCGGGGACGAGTTTTTCTGCAAGTGTGAACGCAGGTAGTACGCAGTACAATAAATATGTGACCAACAACCCCATGAGGAACTTTCAGAACCAGTTGAGTTCTTCTATTACTTATGGTAAAACATGGGATCAGGGTAAATACGTGTTATCTGTTAGTGCCAACCACAACCAGAATAACAATACTAGGCTGGTTACATTAAATCTTCCAACGGTAAACTTTACTGCCAATACTATCTATCCGTTCCAAAAGAAAGAACAGGTGGGAACGCCCAAATGGTATGAGAAACTTGGTGTAGCATATAACGGAAACCTGTTAACACAAGCCTCTTTTTACGATTCACTGTTCAATTTTCAGAAAATACTTGATACCACACAGTGGGGTGCACAGCACAACATTCCTATTTCGCTGACATTACCTGCATTCGGACCATTTATCGTGTCTCCATCCATCAGCTACGGAGAGCGTTGGTATGGCCAGCAGATCAGGTTAAAATGGAACGATAAAACCAATAAGAACGACACTACCATAAGCCGGGGGTTTTATACAGCAAGAGAAACCAGTTTCGGGCTGTCTGCCAATACAAGGATCTTCGGTACTTATAACTTCCCTAAGTCAAAAGGTATTATGGCAATAAGGCATGAGGTGAAACCTTTTATAAGTGCCAACTACAAGCCGGATCTCGTTCATCAATACTTTTATGATGTTCAGATAGATACGGCAAAAAATACAAGACGGGCGTCGGTGTTCGATGGCGGTGTGATGGGTTCCTATTCTGAAGGCCAGTTTGGCGGGTTTAACTTCGGTATTGACAACCTGCTGGAAATGAAAGTTCACGATAAAAGCGATACCACTGCAAAGGCCACCAAGAAGGTGAAACTAATAGATGGGTTAGGCGTTACCGGTGGTTATAACTTTTTTGCAGACAGCCTTAAATGGTCGCCTATTGCTTTATCCTTAAGAAGTACATTATTTAATACCGTCAATATCACGGCCGGTGCAAATATTGATCCTTATGGCGTGGATAGCTTTGGCAGGAGGGTAGATAAATTGCTTTGGAAAGATGGCAAAATTGGTCGGTTCACAAATGGTAACATAGCCATCTCAACCTCATTCAAGAGCAAGTCAAAAGATGATAAAGACAAGAGCGGAGGAACCGGTATACCTGTTGATCAGACGTTAACACCCGATGAACAGATGCGTCAACTGGAGTACGTTAGGCAAAACCCGGCAGAATTTGTCGATTTTAATATTCCCTGGAACGTGCAGATGTCTTTTGCATTGAATTTTTCAAGAATACTTGCGGCAGATTATAAAAACTTTGTCACCAATACAACAGCCAACATCAGCCTTAACGGAGACTTCAGCCTGACACCTAAATGGAAGATAGGTGGGAACACCTATTTCGATTTCAAAACGGCCAAGATCCAAACACTAACAATGTTTATCACGCGTGAGATGCACTGCTGGCAAATGGCGATCAATGTAACACCCATCGGTCCTTACAAATCATTTAATATTTCCATCAATCCCAAGTCAGGCATCCTGCGCGATCTTAAGATCAATCGTTCAAGGTTCTTTTACAATCAGTAGCTTAAAGCTTAAAGCTCAAAGCCCAAAGCTTATCGTAGCGAATGATGGAAAGTTTGATTAAAATTTTCCATCATTCTGTCTAGTAAGCTCATTACGAGAATATACAATTAGTTTTAAGCTTTAGGCTTTAAGCTATTTTCTTAAACGTACAACTTACAACGTACAACCAGTTTTAAGCTTTAAGCTTTAGGCTCTAAGCTTTTCAAAAACTCCACCAATTTATCCGTCGCCTTCCTTCTATGGCTGAATACATTCTTTTCTTCCATTGTCATTTCTGCGAAGGTTTTATTGCTTCCGTCAGGAACAAAAACAGGATCATATCCAAAGCCGCCGGATCCTCGTTGAGCCTCAAGAATTTTGCCTTCGCAAATGCCTTCAAATAACTGTTCTTTCCCATCAAGGATAAGCGAGATCACGGTAATAAAACGGGCGCTCCTGTCATGCTTTTCCTGTAAATTAAAGAGCAACTTATCTATATTATGCTGAAAGTTTTTGTGTTCCCCGGCATATCGGGCGCTTTTAACACCCGGCTCGCCATTAAGTGAATACACCTCAAGGCCTGTGTCTTCGCTAAACACGTTTTCTTTCGTGAACTTATGGATCACTGAAGATTTTTCAGATGCGTTGGCTGCAATCGTGTCATGAGGTTCGGGAATATCAATATCAATACCGGCTTCTTTCATGGTAATAAGATTAAACTTATCACCAATAACATTTCTTATTTCGTCAACCTTGTGCTGGTTGTTGGTAGCAAAGATAAGTGTCATATTTAATAGCTATCAGCTGTCAGCTATGAGCTTTCAGCTTTGGTTAAAAATTAGTAAGGTTGTCAGGTTTCAGGTATCAGGTGTCAGGTGTCAGGTCTGCGGCAAATACCAGCTTTAAGCTTTAGGCTTTGGGCTTTAAGCTCAGATTCCAAACACTCGCTTCAAACTGTCCCAGAGAAATCTTTTTTCAAGTTTAGCTTCGTTGGTATTGGGAAGCATTGTTGTAAGCGAAGGCGCCACCAGGAATGTGCAGTTATCAAATTGCTGCACCTGGTAATTTGGAATTGTGAAAGGAAGCTGCATTTGCTGCATAGAAACATCAAACATAAACAATTGCTTTGGTTGCAAATGTTCCTTTACCGTTTCATATGTGCAGGGCGTTTGATTGTAATTTATAATTGCCGCATCGCTCAGATTAAGCTTGCAGGCATTTAGAATTCCACCCAGCAAATTAAGGCAGTCATCATTTATAAATACAGCTTCAGAATCATTTACCACAATGCAAATGTTTTTTTTGTTTTCTCCCAAATACCACCGTTTTCCCGGTTGAATTGCATTTTCTGCCACAGGGGTAGCCGTTTTTATCGTATCTTGCACTAATTCCTTCTGTGATGAAATCTCCACATCACTGGTTAATACAATCGCATCTTTATAAAGTTCTGCGAGGACAAATGGTGGTAATGATTGAATCATTGAATGAATATAATTAACAGTTGTTAGTTAATTTATTTGTTTTTATTTGCAGCAAATTTAGTGTTATGACCGAAGCATTAGACATTACAATCACCAAAACTGAAAGAAGTAAGTTAAAAGATCTTAGCCTGGAAAATCTTCCATTCGGTAAATACTTTACCGATCACATGCTGGAAGCAGAATACGCCGACGGCGAATGGAAATCTGTTGAAATTAAACCTTACCAGCCGTTGATGCTGGAGCCTTCGCTAGCAGCTATCCATTACGGACAGGCCATTTTTGAAGGTATTAAGGCTTATAAGGATGAGGATGGTAACGCATTTATTTTCCGTCCATTTGACAATTTCAGAAGATTCAACAGATCTGCTGAAAGAATGAACATGCCTGAAGTGCCCGAAGATATTTTTATCGAGGGGATGAGACAGCTTATTGAAATTGATCAGGATTGGATCCCCGCAGTAAAAGAACATTCTTTATACATACGCCCTTTCATGTTTTCGACTGATGCAATGCTTGGTGTAAGGCCGTCGGAGACATATAAATTTATGATCATATTGAGCCCTTCAGGGCCTTATTTTGCCGCTCCAATGAAAATTGCGGTAGAAGAACAGTACACAAGGGCAGCCCCCGGTGGTGTAGGTTTTTCAAAAAATGCAGGCAACTACGGAGGAAGTCTCAGAGCTGCGACCGATGCGAAGTTAAAAGGCTATGACCAGGTATTATGGACAGATGCATTTGAGCATAAATGGCTGCAGGAAGTGGGCATGATGAATGTGTTCTTTGTTATCAACAATGTGGCGATCACACCTTCCCTCGAAGAAGGAACTATTCTGGCTGGCGTAACACGTGACAGCGTGATCACTATCCTGAATGACATGGGCATAAAGGTGGAGGAGAGAAGGATCAGCATCGACGAAATAGTAGAAGCATACAAAAAAGGCCAGGTTCAGGAAGTATTTGGAACAGGAACTGCCGCTGTGATTGCTCCTGTAAAGGAACTAAAGTATAAAGACAATGCGATGACGTTCGATGTCACCAGCTATAAAATTGCAGATGAAGTGAAGCAACGGCTCACTGCAATCCGTGAAAGAAAAGCTGAAGACGTTCACGGATGGTTGTTTAATATATAAGATGGTTAATCTATTGATTATTAAGTCGATAGATTGTATTTATGCTATATTGCGTCACAAAAAAGAATATACTCGCGGAGAAGGTTTTCTACCTCCTCCGCAATTTTTTTCTATAATTTTTGGAATTTAAAGGTGAGGTGCATACCTTTGCCGTCCGAAAAAATAATTGGTTTAGAATGCCTACAATACAACAATTAGTAAGAAAAGGCCGCGAAATTATCAAGGCGAAAAGCAAGTCAAGAGCTTTGGATGCATGTCCTCAACGTCGTGGCGTATGTACAAGGGTTTACACTACTACACCTAAAAAGCCAAACTCAGCTCTACGTAAAGTAGCTAAAGTGCGTTTGACTAACAAAGTAGAGGTTATCGCTTATATCCCGGGTGAAGGACACAACTTGCAGGAGCACTCCATCGTTTTGATTCGTGGTGGTCGTGTGAAGGATTTACCGGGTGTTCGTTATCATATTGTGCGTGGTAGTCTTGATACTGCGGGTGTAAAAGACCGTAAGAAGAGCCGCTCTAAATATGGTACTAAAAAAGAAAAAGCCAAGAAATAATTTTAATTAGTTACAAGAATATTTGAGATATGCGTAAAGCACAAGCCAAGAAATTACCTTTAGCTCCTGATGGACGCTACAACGATAAACAGGTTACAAGATTCATCAACAACCTGATGTGGGATGGCAAAAAAAGCACAGCTATCATTACCTTTTACAATGCTTTGGATAAAGTAAGCAAAACAACTGGTGAGGATGGTTATGAAATTTGGAGAAAAGCATTATCCAACGTTACTCCGGCTGTAGAAGTACGTAGCCGTAGAATAGGTGGTGCAACCTTCCAGATTCCTACAGAAGTTCGTGCTGACAGAAAAATTTCATTAAGCATGAAATGGTTGATCCGTTACAGCCGCGAAAGAAACGGACGTACCATGGCTGACAAGCTGGCTAATGAAATTGTTGCTGCAAGCAAAGGTGAAGGTGCTGCTTTCAAAAAGAAAGAAGACACCCATCGTATGGCTGAAGCTAACAAGGCATTCTCGCACTTCAAAGTATAAACAGCATTCTAATTTTTTATACAGAAAAGTCCCGTCTCCATTGGATGACGGGATTTTTCATTGGAAAAATATATTGGAAATTTTTAATTTAGGATGGTTTTATTGAATTGCTGCATGAAAAAAGCAGCCGCAAAGAACTTTGGTCTATACCTTGTGAGAACATCTTAGCCGGTAACATTTAAGTATTCTTCGTGATCTTGGAAATGCTGGTTACTGCCAATTTTTCCTACCGGTTACCTTGGCAAAAAATTTGACCATTACATTCATTAACAAGTATAGTTATGGAAGAAAAAGAAATGCCGCAAAATAATAGAAACGGAGCAACAGAAATGACTGATTATAGTATTAATGCTGACGAAAATGCAGCAGGCACCACGCATTTAAGTGAACCTGTGACAGACGAGACTGAACTGGAAAAGACAAAAGCGGAGCTTGCTGAGCAAAAAGACAAATACCTGAGGCTGATGGCTGAGTTTGATAATTTCCGCAGAAGAACGGCGAAAGAAAAGATCGAACAGACTCAAACGGCCGGAAAAGAGGTTATTACATCTTTGCTCGATGTGCTGGATGATTGCGACCGTGCAGAGCAACAATTGCAGAAAGACAATGACATTAACCATGTAAAACAAGGCGTGTCATTGGTGTTTAATAAATTAAGAAGTGCCTTACAGTCAAAGGGCTTAAAGCCGATGGATAGTGTAAATACTCCATTTGATGTGGAGAAGCATGAGGCTATCACTGAAATTCCCGTACCCGATGAATCGCAAAAGGGAAAAGTGATTGACGAGGTACAAAAAGGATATTACCTGAATGACAAGATCATCAGGTTTGCAAAAGTAGTAGTAGGGAAGTAGTTGTAAGTTATAAGTTGTACGTTATACGTTTATCGAGGCGAACAGAAAGGCGTTTGGGTTCGAAAACTTAAAACTTATAACGCAAAACGTACAACTCCAAAATATTTATCATAAAAAGGTCTCCGGTAGGAGATAGGTGCATGAAAAGAGATTATTACGAAATTCTGGGCGTATCCAAGAGCTCGTCGGCAGATGAAATAAAAAAGGCTTACCGCAAGGTGGCCATGCAATATCACCCTGACCGTAACCCTGGTGATAAAGAAGCAGAAGAAAAATTTAAAGAAGCTGCTGAAGCTTACGAAGTACTAAGCGACAGCGACAAAAAGGCGAAATATGACCGCTACGGTCATGCTGCATTCGGTCCCGGTACCGGTGGCGGATTTAGCGGCGGCGCTAATATGGAAGATATCTTTAGCCAGTTTGGCGACATATTTGGCGACGATATTTTCGGCAGCTTTTTCGGCGGTGGCGGAAGAAGAGGTGGCGGAGGCGGAAGGTCCCGCGGTGTTAGGGGCAGCAATCTGCGCGTAAAGCTGAAATTGAATTATGAAGAAATTGCCAAAGGTGTTACCAAAAGCATCAAGGTTAAAAAGTACGTTGGTTGTAATACCTGCGGTGGAAGCGGAGCAAAAGACAAGGGAAGCGTACAAACCTGTAGCACTTGTGGAGGCAGCGGCCAGGTAAGAAAAGTAACGAGTACTTTCCTCGGACAAATGCAAACTGTTACAACCTGCCCAACATGTAATGGTGAGGGAACAACAGTAACTGCAAAATGTACTTCTTGTAAAGGAGAAGGACGTGTTTACGGTGAAGAAACAGTAACCATAGATATTCCTGCTGGTGTTCAGGAAGGAATGCAACTAAATGTGACCGGAAGAGGTAATGCAGGAGAGCGTGGCGGTATGCCTGGTGATCTGATTGTGCTGATTGAAGAAGAAGCACATAAAGAACTGCAAAGGGATGGTTTAAATGTGGCTTATGAGTTACACATTTCTTTCCCTGATGCGGCGTTTGGAACACAGGTTGAAGTACCTACCATAGATGGCAGAGCTAAAATTAAAATTCCTGCAGGCACACAAAGCGGTAAAATATTCAGGTTGAAAGGAAAAGGGTTCCCTGAAGTAAATGGTTATGCAAAAGGCGATCAGTTGATACATGTAAATGTTTGGACGCCTCAGAATGTAACGGCAGAAGAAAAGGAAATGCTTGAAAAACTAAGCAACAGCCCTAACTTCAAGCCGCAACCGGCAAAAGGCGAAAAAAGCTTTTTCGATAAGGTAAAAGAAGTCTTTAGTTAGTATATGAGCCCCGCAAATCGCGGGGTTTTTTATTTGTTGGCCAATGGCGAATTCATGTAAATAACATTGAATTTGAATTGTATAAGTTTAATCGCTGACGTGTTTACCGATTTTAATCTGAAAGGTGATGTTTACCTATTGCGTTTTAAAATACCGCGATGTATTTTGAAAGAAAAACTTTATGAACCTCTCAAAAAACTTGCTACTTGCCCTCACCTTTATTGGCGCTCTTTCTACAACCAGTTGTAAAAAATTTATAGACTGTGTAACTAAACCCGGTGAGCCCAGTCAACTGTTGCCGGCTGTAAAATAATCAGCACTACCGAAATGGTGGATTTTTATACAAATAGCATACAGGATTTTTCCAGGAAGTTACCTATTGTTAAGAAATTCTATTACAATGCAAAAGGGAATCCGGATAGTATTGTTTGGATACCTTACGGCAAAGATACTGTACCAGCTAATTATGGCGACTTTACTGTTACCTGGCATAATTCTGAAGGTCCCCATAATTTTTATTTTAGATATGATGCGCAAGACAGGTTAGTTGGAGTTTTGCCAAAAAATAGCTATGATAATACGCCGATAAACGCTTTAAATTGGACAACCTTCACTTATCCCGATGCACACACGATAAAGGATAACAAGGGCGGAACCTTTGTGTTAGACGATTCTATGCGCGTTATTTCTACGGGAAACCGCACATTTGAATATGATAGCAACGGCAATCTCCAAATCAATCCCTTCAATAATTTCGATTGGGGGAGTGTTGAAGACGTTGATGATTACTTAGGATATAAACGGCTGGCTTATACATTGGATAAAAAAACACCACGCCAGCTCAATTGGGTGTTCATGTTTCTTGATTTAGACTTCAGTAAAAATCCGTCGGAATTATTTACTGAGTTTAATGCGGACGGATACCCCCAAAGGCACGGTGGCCCTGATCATAACTATCCAATGGGTTGGCAGGATATATTGTTTTATGAACTGCCCTATACAGGCGAGTATTATGGCATGGGTGACCGGTCAATACAATACGCTTGCACAGAAACACCTCCTTCGAAGAAATAGGATTAGTACTTGCTGATAAAAAGCACTTTTGATAAACCCATCTTTCTATAAAGATGGGTTTTACTTTTTTAAGACGGGTGGATCGCAAAATTAAGTGGCGGCAAATGGGCGCTTTATTGCACTGAAATATTCCGCTTTCATTTCGACGATTTTAAGATTAAAATCTAACTGATATATTGATTTTTTAAAATGCACAATGTATTTTGAAAGAAAAACTTTATGAACCTATCAAAAAACTTGTTACTTGGCCTAACCCTTATTGCCGCTCTTTCAACCACTAGCTGTAAAAAACTTATTGACTGTATTGATCACACTCCGAAACCACCTGAAACCCCTGCATGCAGGATAGTAAGTACCACAGAACTAGTAGAGTTTGATATTTACCATCCGGGTTATGACTCTTGTCAAACAGGAGATTGCAATATTGACTACCAGGTGCAAATACCCGTTGTCAGCAAATTTTATTACAATGCAAGCGGATTGCTGGATAGCATCATCTGGAAACCTTTTAGCAAGGATACTGCCCTCTCTCTTAATATAAACGGGGGGCCACAGAATTCTTATTTTAAATATGATGGCCAAGGCAGGCTTATAGAGTATAATACAGCCAGTTCTTATCATCCTAATCAGCTGGCTCATCATACTTTCACGTATCCTGATGCGCATACAATCGTACAAACCGGCGAGTTTACGCTTCATCTTGATGATTCAGGTCGTGTTATCAACGATGGCACCAGAAACTATAAATATGATCAAAATGGTAATCTTGAATTGAATCCATGGAATGATTATACATACTCCAATGAAGACCTGGCTGATCTTGGATATGGAAGGTTGTTGACATACGACCTGACCAAAAAAAGCCCACGTCAACTTAATTCGGTTTTCATGCTAATAGACAGGGATTACAGCAAGAATGCTTCTGAAATGTTTTATGATTTCAATTCCGGTGGCTGGGCAAACTCTTTCGGAAAAAATGTATTTCCTCCGGGATGGCAGGATGTATTTATTGGTCAGCTGAATAAACTTACAGATTCTGACGGTGGAATAAGAACCATCCAATATTCATGTGACGAAGTGGCTCCGCCGTCGGCTAAATAAAAACTGAACTGTTCACTATTAGAATTAGATCGGCATCTCAATCTGCATAGAGTCAAATAAAAAAGAAAGCACTCAAACGAAACGTTGGGTGCTTTCTCTATAGTCTCTTTAAAACAATTTCTTCTTCTTTTTAGCCGTGTAAATTTTATTCGCCTTTTCAATCATCGCCACCAATTCTTTTTCTGATGTTGATTTTCTATCAACATAAAGGCTGGATAACCTCAGCAGATCGTTCCATGTGTATTCTGCATAAGGAGACTGTTTAAGCAATTGCCCAAACATTACGATCACTGTGGCGAGCTTTTCGCAGGATTTCGCGTCCGTATTATCTATCAAGGTATTGGTACACTTAAAATCCTGGTGTACAAAATATTTGGCGCGGCAGGGCTTAAACTGAAGATGTATACTTGCTACATTTTCGCTTTCATTCCATGTAGATTCGTCAACGCCATCCCATTTTGTTATTTCAAACAAAGCAACTATCGAATGTCCTGACCCTACTGTACCGCCCTCAAGGTTGCTGCTGGTATCGCTGATTGCTTCAATTTTATTATTGTAGCCAATCAGTCTGTAAGATTTTACAAGCGAAGGATTAAAGCAAACATTCATCGATGCTTCATTTGCAACCGTATATACTGTTTTGGTAAACTCTTCAATAAGCACTTTTTCTATTTCCTGGTAATTGTCGATGTATGCAAAATTGCCGTTGCCTTTTTTTGCAAGAGTTTCCAGTTTGCTGTCCTTATAATTTCCCATACCAACCCCCAGGCATGTCAGGTAAATCCCTTCCTGTCTTTTGTTAGTGATCAGCTTTTCCAGTTCATCTTCAGAGCTTTGTCCTACATTGAAGTCTCCATCGGTCGCCAGTATAACGCGGTTATTGCCATGTGCGTTATAAGATCTTTTAGCCAGGTCGTAAGCTGTTTTTATTGCAGCTTCACCAGGAGTGTCTCCATCGGCAACCAGTCCGTCAATCACATCGACAATTTTCTTTTTCTCTGCGCCCGAAGTTGGTTGAAGCTTTATACCCACATTTCCGCCATAAACAACGATCGATACGGAGTCTTTCGCCCGCAGATTTTGCACCAGCAGTTTCAGACCAGTCTGTATAAGTGGCAGGCGGTTCTCTTTATCCATAGAACCTGAAACATCAATAAGAAAAACAAAGTTGGTAGGCTCTACATTATCTGTTTTTATTTTGGGTGCCTGCAGATTGATATACAAAAGTTGTTTGTTTTCGTCCCACGGAGAGGTTGTAAGCTTGGAAGAATAGCTGAACAGAGAGTCGCTGGCGGCTTTATCGCCGGTTGCAAACTGGAAATAGTTCAACATTTCTTCAATGCGCACCGCATCTGGCGGTACTTTTTCGTTCATATTCAGAAACCTCCGGATATTGCTGTAAGAAGCCCGGTCAGTGAACAGGGCAAAACCTGTTTCGGGAAATTTATCCGCATTAACAAAGCTGTTTTCGACAAGGGTATTGTACGTTTCGTTATTGTAATAGCTTCTGTTAATGACTTGGTTGGAAAGGTTTTTTGTTTGAGATGACAGTCTGTGTGCTACCGTAACAGGTTTTAGTGGTTTTAAGGAGAATGACTGGAATTTATCAGCTTCAACCTGTTGTCTTATTTCCTCGTATTTATCAAAACGCAGAACGATTGTATCTCTCCTGGTAGAAAGCGGAATACCGAAAGTGCCGGCAGTACCAGTATAAAAAAGCATGCCTCCTTTGGAAATGAGATTGATGCGAACATTGGGCATGATCTTGCCTTCTTCGTCGTGAACCTCACCACGAAGGTAATACTGGGCTTGTAAACCGGATGAAATGAATAAACCCAGCAAAATGGCAAGCTGAATTTTTTTCAAAGTGCTCTGTTTAAGTGAACTAAAAGGCAATCAGGTTGCTGTCTATATCCGGCCTTTCGAAACGAAATATTGGCAGAGCGCTTTTCAGTAGGAAGAAGGAGATTGTAATTCTAACGCTCGGTTTTGCTGTCAAATTATACTGCAGATGATCTCTATGAAGGTTTTACAGCAACAAAAGTCAGCTCATTGTCACTCTAAATATACGATAATTTATTCGTTGAGAGCCAATTAGCAAGATTTTGGAAAAAAGATCAGGGGAAGCTTAAGGCCCAAAGCTTAAAACTTTGTATATCGAAGCGCGGGTGTATCGGGAATGCCGCGGTTTTTACAAGCGCGGTAGTTTCAATGCACAATTCATTACGTTAATAGTACAAAAAGTGCTGCTCGAAGTTTATTGCGGTAATCAAAAATGAACCTCAGTTCTAAGCTTTACGCTTTGGGCTTTAAGCTCCTTCTTCCTTCAGCCTGTAAATCTGTGGCAAATTCCTTCCTAGTCCATCGTAGTCAAGACCGTAGCCAACAACAAATTTGTCGGGAATGGAAAAACAACAATAATCAATGTCTACTGGAAATACGGTGGCTTCGGGTTTATGAAGCAAAACTGCAATTTTGAGGGATTTTGGTTGCTGGTTTTGCAGCTGAGGTAAAAACTGGGTGATGGTTTTGCCGGTATCAATAATATCCTCAAGAATGATCACATCACGGCCGGTGATATCTGTATCAAGTCCAATCGCCGTTATAACATGACCGGTTGATTTGGTGCCTTTATAAGACGCCAGCTTTATGAAACAGATTTCTGCATCTATAGGCAAATATTTAAAAAGATCAGCGGAAAACATGAAAGAGCCATTCAAAATTGCAATGAACAGTGGCCTTTTATCTTTATAATCCGCGCTGATCTGGCAGGCTATTTCACGGATCTTTTCCTGGATCACGTTTTCAGTTAAGTAGGGTTCAAAGAATTTGTCGTGTACTTGTATAAGATTAGACATTTGTGCTTTCTTTTTGGGTATAAATTTTTCCTGCTACCATCCGTTCACCAATTGTCAAAACAGATAATAACAGGAAAGATCAATGAATTTTAAGCCGGCAAACCGTTATTGGTTGCAGACTTTTATTATGATTTGGAAATTCTTTCGGCTTTAATCACTCTTGGAGCTTGCGGAGCAGCTTGTCTCAGATAGATTTTTTCGCCTGTCTCCGGTTGAGCGTTTTTGTCAATTCTATTGAAATCTGTCAGGCTTTTCAGTAATACACCTTCTTTTTGAGCTATATCCGCAAGTGTTTCGTTCAGTTCCACTATATGGAAGTCTTTGGATCCTTTCTTGCTTTTCTTTTCGAGGAAGATCAGCTGGTCTTTCTCAAGAATGTCGTTGTCAGATAATTCATTGAATTCCAGCAATTTTTTGTAGGAAATATTGTTGTTGTTAGCCAATGCAAACAACGAAGTGCCGGATTGGGCAAACATTACTTTGGCAGAATTGATCGCAAATGTGCCGGTAGGATAGGAGGGCGGCTGCACTGTTGTCTGGGCAACTTTTGCATAACGTTCTTCTCTGTTTACCGCCGGAGCACTATTTGCTGCATTTTTTTCAATTGCTTCTGCAGCCTTAGCAGTCGTTTCTTCTTTGTTAGCGGCTCCGTTTATTACAAACGGCGTTTCTTTTTTGGGCTCAGTAACCGTATTCTTTTCAGCGGCTGCAGGAGCGTTTGTACTGGTATTAGATGCCAGCATATCGCCGCCTTTTTTCATGCGCTCAAGAGCTACCAGTGAATACTGTTGTAAATTATTGCGAACGATGGTGGCAATTAAGGTTTGAGGATAATCTTTTTCAGTTGCATACCCCGCTTTCTTCAAACCTTTTGCCCAGCCTTCGTAATCTGTCGGATCCAGTTTAAAAAGAAAAGTATAATTGGGCCGGTTCTTCAGGAAATTTGAATGGTCGATGTAGGATTCTTCACCACTGTTGTAGCTTCTGAAACACTCACCTTTAGCATCATCATCGTAATTGAATGTGGCGCCGGTCCAATCGGATTTACATTTTATGCCGAAATGATTATTCGTATTTTTTACGAGCATGCTCTGCCCATATTGAGATTCCACTATTCCCTGGGCAAGCGTAATTGATGCCGGAACGCCGGTTCTCATCATTTCCCTGATGGCGAGATCGCTGTATTGATTAATGTATTCCTGTACTTTGGAACTTTGGGCGGAGGCCTGCAGACATCCTGCCATGGCAATGAGCGCAAGAAGTTTTTTCATCCGTAGATCTTTAGTTTTTAATCAAGCCGGAAGATGTTCGTTAGATAGCTGATCTTATTTTGCCGATCATTTTACTACGGTCTTCCGTGGATAATTGTTTTACTATTGGCGGATGCCACCCGCGTTGCCAGCGGGTTTATCCAGGTTTTAATTATGTTTTTTTCTTATAAGCAGCAGTCCATCTCTCATCGTAACTAAAACCTGTTCTGATCTTTCATCATCCATCACGTGCTGATTAAATGCCTGTATTGCTTTAGCGCTTTTACCTTTTACGGGCTCTTCCAGCACTTCGCCATGAAACAGCACATTATCAGCAATAATCATTCCCCTGTCACTTAAACGTGGTAAAACCAGTTCGTAGTATTGTGTATAGCTTATTTTATCGGCATCGATGAAAACCAGATCCCATTGAATATCAAGGGTTGGAATAATATCCAATGCATTGCCGACGTGCAAATGTATCTTTTTATCCAAATCCACGCGATGAAAATTTGCTTTAGCCGTGGCCGCGTCGGTCTCCCTAAGCTCTAAAGTATGGAGTTCACCGTCTTCCTGCAAGCCTTTTGCCAGGCAAATTGCGCTGTATCCTACAAATGTGCCTATTTCCAGTATATATTTCGGACGCATGATCGTACTCACCATTTCCAGGAACTTGCCCTGTACATGCGTGCTTAGCATGTGGGCATGCGCATGGCTTTGCATGGCCTCATCGTGAATTTGCTGCAAAACACGGTCGTGAGCGGTCGTAAAACGCTCCGAGTAATCGTTTAGCAAAGGACTGAACATTTCCATCATTGCTCTTTTTTAGAAATGAGGAATAAGCCTGCATAAGTGAGCAGACCGTTATAGATCAGCAATTCGTAACCAATTTTGAATTTGCCGAATATTGATTGTGAAAAAGATGAAATACTGTTTATGGTGCTTTCGTCCAGTTTTAGTTGCTTGCTATACCATTCAATGTTATTGATAAAGTCGATTCCAAGAATAAGAAGCGGCGCGAGCAGACAGATCCATATAGCTTTGCTATCATCAATCTTTCGTTTAGAAAGAATGCCAAAAAAGAACAAGCCCAATAAAGGTCCATACGTAAAGCCCGCGACTTTCAAAATAATATCAATGATAGATTTATTGTCGATCGCCTTAAACATCAAGATCAACAAAAAGAAGATAATGGCGAATGTAACGTGCACCGTTAAGCGAACCCTTTTCTTTTGTTGCTCATTCCAGTCTGTTCTTCTTTTTAATCCGATGATGTCGATACAGAAACATGATGTAAGGGCTGTTAACGCTCCGTCGGCACTCGGGAACAACGCGGATATTAACGCAATAATGAAAATGATGGATATCGCTCCGGGTACATGATTTAAAGCTATTGTCGGAAATAAGTCATCACCTTTAACGCCAATACCATTTTTCTCTGCAAACAGGTATAGCAATCCGCCGAGCAATAAGAACAGAAAGTTCACCAGCACCAGTATAAAACTGAAGGTGATCATATTTTTCTGGGAATCCTTCAGGTTCTTAACGCTGATGTTCTTTTGCATCATTTCCTGGTCAAGACCAGTCATGCCAATAGTGATAAATGCGCCGCCAATCACCTGCTTCATCCAGAATCCTGCACTGTTGGGCGTACTGTTGATCATTCTGGTGAATTGTTTTTCAGAAAGCGCATGCATACTTTCGGAAAAGGAGAAATGCATGTTATTCATTATATAAATCACACAAACGACTAAACCAAGCAGCATGAAAGTTGTTTGTAAGGTATCGGTAAAAACAATGGTTTTAACGCCGCCTTCAAAAGTGTACAGCAGTATCATTGCAAGAATAATAAAAGCTGTTACTGAAAAGGGTACATGCAGGTCGTCCAGTATAAAGATCTGCAGTACATTGATTACCAGGTACAGGCGGGCCGTAGCTCCCAGTATTCTTGAGATAATAAAAAAGAGTGCACCTGTTTTATAGGAAGTCATGCCGAACCTGTCGTGCAGATAGGTATAAATAGATGTGAGGTTCAGCCGGTAGTATAGAGGCAGCAGCACGTACGCTACTATGAAGTAGCCGATAAAATAACCGATGACCACCTGGAAATAGGTAAAGCCAGCCGGTCCTACCGTGCCTGGAACACTTACAAATGTTACACCGCTTAGCGACGTGCCGATCATGCCAAAAGCAACAAGCATCCAGTTGCTGTTGCGGTTGCCGATGAAGAATGACTCGTTATTGCTGTTACGGCTGGTGTACCACGCGACACCTAATAATATGAGAAAGTATAAAACGACGAATGTTAGTAATAATGTAGCAGACATGAAGCAAATATAAGGGGGAGGGGCGAGCTATGAGCTTTTAGGTGCCAGGTTTCAGGTATCAGGTTTCAGGTATGAGGTATAAGGTGTAAGGTGTAAGGTGTGAGGATAGATTGATGGAAGGAAAGAGCTTTGATGTCTTTTGATGAATGAATTGTGAGGCTTAAGGCGTGAAGCGGAGGGATGAGGTATAAAGCTTGAAGTACAAAACAGAAAGATAGCCAGCGCAGAATTGCGAATTTCATTCCTCACGCCTCAAACCTCAAACCTCAAGCCTGTTACCTGATACCTGACACCCCACCGCTGATAGCTGATAGCTGACAGCTGATAGCTCCGAATCACAGATATTTACAAAAAAAAGCACAGATGTATAAATCATTAGCCGTGTTCTGCGGATCAAGGAACGGAAATAGCCCTTTGTACGAACAGCATGCAAGAGAATTGGGAAGACTGATTGCAGAAAATGATGTGAGGCTGGTTTATGGTGGAGGCAATAAGGGATTGATGGGGGCAGTAGCAGACGGTGTGTTACATAATGGCGGTTACGTTATAGGTGTTATGCCTGAGATCTTAATAAGCTGGGAACAACAACATCAGAAACTTTCTGAACTACATACTGTGCCGGACATGCATACCAGGAAAAGAATGATGTATGATCTGTGTGATGCGGCTGTTGTTCTGCCTGGAGGAACGGGTACTCTTGATGAAATGTTTGAAATGATCACCTGGAATACCTTGAATATCCACGACAAAAAAATAATCCTGCTGAATTCAGCAGGATATTATAATTCTTTATTGCAACATATTAATACAATGTACCTGGAAGGATTTCTTTACAGTGATCTCCGGGAATCTATCCTGGTCTGCAATACGCCCGATGCTATTTTCGATGTCCTTTATTAAGATAAATATTGAAACCGGCCCTGATGATCGGGATGGCATGATTGTATCCATCCCGGTAGGGTGAATTCGGGTTGTCGTTTACATCAAACAACAGTGCCATGTAATAATTGGCCTGTCCTACCAGTCTCTGTGAATATCCCAAACCCAACAATACGCTGGGTGCATTTGTGGTGAACTCACTTGTTTGACCCGTATTAACATCTTTAAGATTGTAATGCATCCAGTTTTGCTCTAACTGCGCCTGCACGAATAAAAAATTCAACGGATAAGCCCGCACAAAAGGGCCAAGCCCGTAGTTAAAGCTATGTTGTGTTACGCCGTAGTTATAATCTGCGTTAAGACTAAAATAGTTCAGATTAATACCAATGCCCGCATCCAGCCAGTCGGTAACGCTATAGCCGATCTCGGGATTTGCGCCGATATTAAAACTTCCGCTTGAAAATCCTAAAGCGATACTTCCACCTAAAAACAGCCTGCTTTTATCAAATCCTTGCTCAGGCTCCTGGTAGGTTTGCGGTACCTGTTGTGAAAAAGCAAATGCTGTAACAAACAACCCCAGGGCTAAACATACCATTCTTTTTACCATAGCATAAAGTTTACACAAACTAAAAGAATTAATTAAGGTCAAATATTTTTCCGGCATTTAAAATATTGTTAGGATCGAACACCCGCTTGATTGACCGCATCAATGCCAAATTATTCTCGTTGAATACGATATCCATAAAATCTTTCTGAATCAGACCTATACCATGCTCACCGCTGATTGTACCACCCATGCTTTTTACCAGTAGGAATAATTCACGCAAAATGTTTTGCATCTCTGCATTTTTATAACTGTTAGGGATACCTTCTTTTTTAATGCGGATGTGCAAATTTCCATCGCCCGCATGTCCATAGCATACTGCATGAAAATCAAACTGCTTACCCAGTTCTTTAACGCCATGTATAAGTTTAGGTAATTCAGCTCTTGGAACTACAGCATCTTCTTCAATGGTATAGCCAACAGTTTTAACCGCTTCAGCCACGCGACGGCGAAGCTTCCACAATTCAGCCTTTTGTTGCGCGTCATCAGCAAAGAAAACGTCTTCGGCTTCAAATTGTTGCAATAGTTCAGAGATGGCTTCCATTTCCTGCATCAGCACTTCCATATTGTTACCATCAACTTCTATGATCAGATGTGCAGCTATATCGTCCGGTATGGGCACTGCGTAGCTATCAAGCATACGGCTGGTGATCTGTAAAGCATCAATTTCAATCAGCTCCAGGGCGCTTGGCGTAAAGCCGGCACGGAAGATGGCACTTACAGCTTCGCTTGCTTTCTCCAGTGACTTGAACGGAACCAGCATCAACAGATCGTATTTGGGAAAAGGAATAAGCTTAAGCACAATTTTAGTTACAATTCCTAATGTACCCTCACTTCCTACCATTAGTTGGGTAAGGTTATAGCCGGTGGAGTTTTTCAAAACATTGGCACCGGTCCAAATGATCTCGCCCGTTGGAAGAACCACTTCAAGATTCAATACATAATCCTTTACAACGCCATATTTTACAGCTTTAGGACCGCCACTGTTTTCCGCGATATTTCCACCTATAAAACAGGATCCTCTGCTGCTTGGGTCGGGAGGATAAAACAGGCCTTTGGCTTTCACTGATTCCTGTAGTACTTCCGTAATAACGCCCGGTTCGGTTGTAACCTGCAGGTTGCGTTCATCAATATCAATAATAGCGTTTAATCTTTCTGTTGAAAGTAATACACCACCTAAATGCGGAATAGCGCCACCACTTAAGCCCGTGCCCGCACCGCGCGGTGTCACCGGTACAAGATGTTCATTGCAAAGGCGCATAATATCGCTTATCTCTTGAGTAGTGCGGGGTTTAAGTACAACCTCCGGCAAAAACAAGATCCGTTCTGTTTCATCGTGGCCATAATGTTCAAGGCTTTCTTCGTCGGCAAACACATACTGTTCGCCAACAATTCCTTTGAATTGCTCCAGTAATGTTGTTGTAACCAGACCTTTTTTAGCAACCGTTTCCATTTAATTGAATGTTTGTCAGCGAAGATAAGTAAAGGTTGGAGGAGTGCGGCGTCGCAAAATGGCTGGGATAAATTGATAATTGACAGTTGAAAATTGACAATGAGGATGTGCAAATGGGTAAATATGCGAATGTGCAAATTCTACACGCGCGTCAGGTCGATCTTTCTAACATCTCGTATTCAAACCAAATCCAATTAACCAACGTCCTCAAATCGGAAATTATACTTTTAAATTTTATTGGGTCAACAAAATCCCGGAGGGATGGAATTATTATAGAATGGAGTACACACCTGTATCTAAAACCGAAGCCCGCCTGACCGGATGGGCAGGGGTTGACATTATTTTGTGTAATCCTTAATTCAATGTATGTCAGGTCGCTTTTCTGGAGATTTTGCACTCAAACCAAATCAGACATCTTCAAATCAGAAATCCGACATTTTTCATTTTCAATCGTCAATTTTCCATTCTCCATTAAAAAATGACAGGCGGTTTGTTTGAATTACGAATATTGTCGTATGTTTGTTACGAAATGATTCGTAAATAGTTTATTCAAATCGTAAAAACATGAAAAAGAGCTTCAATCTCCCCGTGTTAATAGGCATAGCTTCACTTATAACCATTGGCATTGTATCTATTGCCTGGCAAAAGAAAGAACCGGTAAAAGAAAAGAAACCCGGCTACAGCAACTATGAAGACACCACAAAAAGAAAGAAATACCTGACCAATAAAGATATGGAAGAGGTGGACAAGGCGATGGGCAACCTCAACATAAACCTGGATGATCTGGATGTTCAAATGAAAAATATAAATATGGATAGCATTAATATCCAGATAAAAAAGGCGATGGCACAGGTTGATATGCAAAAAATAAATGCAGATGTGCAGGTTGCTTTAAAGAATGCGGAAGAACAAATGAAAAAAGTTGACTGGGATAAAATGAAGGTAGATGTAGACAAAGCTATGGTAGAAGCAAAACAGGCAATAGCTCAAATTGATACCAAAGCGATCCAGGCACAAGTGCAGGCTGCGTTGAAAAATGTGCAGGATATAGAGCTAAAGAATAATATAAATATGCAGGACATTTCTGTACAGGTTAAAAAAGGTATGGAGCAGGCTAAAGTTGGCATTGAAAAAGCAAAAGCGCATGTAAAAGAATTAAAGACTTTTGTTTCGGAACTTGAAAAAGACGGTCTGATCGATACTAAAAAAGAATACAAAATTGAATGGAAAGGAGATGACCTGTATCTCAATGACAATAAGCAACCTAAAGAGGTAAGCAAGAAATATGGGAAATATAAAAACCTGTTGGATTCTATTCATATGAATGGTGACGGGGAAGAGTTTTAGGAAGATCGCTGATGCCTGATGTGACGATGTCTGATCGCTGATCTAAGGAACGCTGATTTGTTTTAGTGCAGGCAGGTTCAC
The DNA here is from genome assembly GCA_030345135.1 of Chitinophagaceae bacterium DXS. GTDB lineage: Bacteria > Bacteroidota > Bacteroidia > Chitinophagales > Chitinophagaceae > Danxiaibacter > Danxiaibacter flavus. The sequence goes on along the minus strand of CP128386.1, from coordinate 2,329,581 downwards.
TGAACTGTAAAGCTTTTAAGTTATAAGCAGGCTCGATATAAGATTACATTCAAAAAGCCGTTTGAAACACTGATTCAAACGGCTTTTCTATAAATATAAATGTTGCGGAGCGTAATTATATCGTTGCATCTCAAAAATCAGACATGTCCAGATCAGACATCTTCAAATCAGAAATCAGCGGTTCTTAAATCAGCGATCAGACATCTTCATATCAGAGATCTTAAATCAGACATCAGCGATCTACAACTACTACTGTCTGATTTTCTTTATCTCCTCCGTCAATTTCGGCACAACGTCAAAAGCGTCGCCAACTATGCCATAATCCGCTGCTTTAAAAAATGGTGCTTCAGGATCTTTGTTGATTACTACGATATGTTTGCTGCGGTTTACTCCGGCAAGATGTTGAATAGCCCCGGAAATACCAATCGCTATATATAAGTTTGGTGCTATCTGGATGCCGGTTTGTCCAACATGTTCGTGATGCGGCCTCCAATGACTGTCAGCAACCGGACGGCTACACGCGGTTGCAGCATGCAATGCATGCGCAAGGTCTTCCACAATGCCCCAGTTCTCCGGTCCTTTTAAACCACGGCCACCACTTACAACAATGTCGGCTTCGGTCAACGGCACTTCACCTTTTACTTTATTCACAGCAGTAACTTTTACCCTGGAATCTTCAACTGCGATATTTAGCAGATTAACGGAGGCTGGCTTGTCGTCGCCCGCTACTGTTTTATAACTGTTAGGATTTAACGAGATCACTTTTACAGGAGACGTAATGTTAACGTTCGCAAAAGCTTTACCACTGAAAACAGATTTCTTCACAACAAATCCGGAAGATGTGTCCGGCAATGCAACTGCTCCGGTCACCAAGCCTGCTTTTAGGCTGGCGGCGACTCTCGGCGCCAGCGCCTTTCCTGTTTGATTGTGGGAGAATACAACAATTGTAGCGCCGGTTGATTGTACCGCTTCGGCTATTACCTTCGTTTGAACCTGAGCATCCAGGTGATTAAGACTATCATTATTTACCTGTTGAATAGTAGCAACGCCATATTTGCCAAGTGCACTTAAATCGTCTGTAACTGTTCCAAGCAATAAGGCTTCTGCGGGTAAACCCAGTTGTTTTGCAACTGCTGCTCCGTAACTAAGCGCTTCAAACGAAGATTTTTTTATGTGGCCATCTGAGTGATCTATGTATACTAAAACTGACATTGTTGAAATTTGAAAAAGTGAAAAAATTTGATTGTCGCTTTCCGAGAATGCGAAGTTTAGATAACCTTTGCTTCTTCGTGTAACAGTCTTACAAGTTCGGCAACATTATCAGCCGGAATTAATTTTACGCCAGCTTTGGCCGGTGGTAATTCATAACTGGCGATGGTTGTTAATGCATCCACGGCTGCAGGTTCAACTGCTTTCAATGGTTTTGTTCTTGCAGCCATAATTCCGCGCATATTGGGAATGCGTTGTTCCGCAACTCCTTTGGCACAACTTACAACAAGCGGGAGTTTAATTTCGGCAACTTCTTCGCCGCCATCAATCTCGCGTGTTACTGTAGCAACGTCACCGTTCAAATCAAATTTCGTTGCCAATGAAACGTACGGAACATCAAGTAACTCGGCAATAATTCCGCCTATGGCCGAGCCGTTATAATCAATGGTTTCTTTGCCGGTAAAGATCAGATCATATCCGCCTTGTTTTGCAATTTCTGCAATTTGGGATCCTACATAAAAACTGTCATCGCTGGTTGCGTTGATCCGGATGGCTTCATCACCACCAAGCGCCAATGCTTTGCGGATAACCGGTTCTGCATCGGCAGTGCCAACAGTAACCAGGTGTATTATAACGGAGGGATCTTTTTCTTTCAGTTCAATCGCCCTTACCAATGAGTACCATTCGTCATACGGATTAATGATCCATTGAACGCCCGCTTCTTCAAACTTTGTATTGTTATCTTTAAATGCAATTTTGGAAGTTGTATCTGGTGTCTTGCTTATACAAACCAATATTTTCATAATAGCAATTTTAATGTTCGCTAAGATAATAAAAGTTGTTTATGCAACTTTGTTTAAGGTGGGTTAATTTAAGGCTAACAAGTGAAAAGTCCCCGCCTGACCATCGGGCAGGACAAGTCAAAAGTCAAAAGTAAAAATGCCCTTCGCGAGATAGACTTAGCGTGTTCAACTAAAATCAGACATCTTCAAATCAGACATCCGCGATTCTCAAAACGTCATTACTTTTGATTTATGAACAGGATTGAACGCATACAGGAGATGCTTGCGACAAACGGCAAGGACAATTTTTTAAGACATGCACTGGCATTAGAGTATATCAAAACCGGTGAGGAAGCAAAAGCAAAGGAATTATTTATTGCAATACTCGAAGAATTTCCCGACTACATTGGATCTTACTATCACCTTGCAAAACTCCTGGAAAGAAGTGGCGAAAGAGAGCAGGCAATTGAATGGTACGAAAAGGGGATGAGCGCAGCAAAAAATGCCAAAGACCAACATGCTTATAACGAGTTGCAAAGCGCCTATGAGGATCTCGTTTATTAGTAAGAACAAAAAAATGCGATTGAACATAGCTGAAAGCTAAAAGCTGATTGCTGAAAGCTAAAAAAAATGGGCTCCTAATTGGGAAACATAAGGAGCCCTGCACTGGGGATGCAAATCCCTTGGCTGCAAAAAGTACAAGTTTATCAATGACAAAACATCATTGAAAATATTTTTATAGTCAGTTGGTGGATGGTTTTAGAGAATGATCTTTTTGGGGTAATTGGAGCAACAAATTTACACCCTATGTTGCAAAAAAAGACTAAAAGAAATGATAAGGAATTATCAAAGAATTTGATCGTTAAACATGGCTCATTTACTGATTTTAAGAATTTTTTAATAAGCTTGCATTGCACATTTACGTTCTTGAAACGTCAAATCGGTTAATCAATTAAAGCATTACTTATGCGATACATATTATTGATTTTAGGCCTATTATTCATTAGCGAAGTTTCAATGGCGCAACGACACGTGTACGTGGGACCCAGATACTATTATTCGCCGAGAGTTTATGTGGCACCGGCACCACGCGTTTATGTTGCCCCTGTTCCGAGAGTGTATTACCCTCCGGCAAGAGTTACAGTAATAGCTGGTCCGCATATGGTTGTTCCCTACGCGGGTATTTCATATACGTTCGGTGGCGGTTACTGGTACAGGCCTTACGGCGGTTATTTTAATATGGTTTTCCCGCCGGTTGGTATCAGCATTGGATATCTTCCTTATGGCTACTCAACATTTTATATGGGGCCATCCATGTTCTTTTACCTGAATGGCATTTATTACATGCAGAATGCCGACCGTTCATACAGAGTTGTTGATCCCCCGATGGGAGCTGTAGTTAATTCATTGCCACATCAGGCGCGAAAAGTGGTTGTAAATGGCGAAACCTTTTACGAGCTGAATGGAACTTATTATCGCAGGGATGTAAATGAAAAGGGCAAAACCGTTTATACAGTTGTCGGAAAGAATGGGAAGATCAACAATACACCAGCACCATCCCAACCCCAGGAAAAGCAGCAGACGGCACCAAACATTGGTGACGTTTACGATAAATTGCCCGACGGCAGCAAATCTGTAACCGTAAACGGAGAGGCTTATTTTGTAGCGCCGGATAACACCTACTATAAAGAGATCAATGATGAACAGGGTAAAGGTTACCAGGTGGTAGAAAAACCGGTAGAAGCGGACCCCTCTCTTCAAAGAGAATTATAAAAAACAGCCGTTGGGAAATATCGTATTGCCGGTATTTTATCGACGGCTTTTTTGTGCGATCACGCAGCGTTGCTGCCTGCGCTGCTGACTTTAGGGTAAATAAACCAATGCGCTACGGATTGATTCCTTATTTTTGTCGTCCTTCAAAAAGCAAAGCATGAGCGAAGAAAAGAGTTTGAATTTTTTAGAAGAAATCATTGAAGAAGATTTAAAGAGCGGTAAATACAAAGATATAGTTACCCGTTTTCCTCCTGAACCAAATGGATATTTACATATAGGCCATGCAACCAGCATTTGTCTGAACTTTGGACTAACACAAAAATACGGCGGCTATACCAACCTGCGTTTTGATGATACAAACCCTGTTACAGAAGACACCGAATACGTGGAAAGCATTAAAGACGATGTACGCTGGCTTGGTTTTGAATGGAAAAATGAACTGTACGCATCTGATTACTTTGCAACCTTATATGAATACGCCGTTAAACTGATTTCGAAGGGATTGGCCTATGTTGACGATTCAACATCTGAAGAGATGGCGCAAATGAAAGGAACGCCAACAGAACCGGGTAAAAACAGTCCTTTCCGTGATCGCGGCACTGAAGAGAACCTGGATTTATTTGCCCGAATGAAGAACGGTGAATTTCCGGACGGCAGCCGCACGTTAAGGGCGAAGATAGATATGGCACACGCCAACATGCTGATGCGCGATCCTGTTTTATACCGAATTAAACATGCCCATCATCACAGAACCGGAGATGCATGGTGCATCTACCCGATGTATGATTTTGCGCACGGACAAAGCGATTCTATTGAAAAAGTAACGCATTCCATTTGCACGCTGGAGTTTGTTCCGCACCGCGAACTATACGATTGGTTAATTGAAAAACTGGAAATATATCCGTCTCATCAATATGAATTTGCACGCAGAAACCTCAATTATACTGTAACCAGTAAGCGAAAATTGTTACAGCTTGTAAATGAAAAATATGTTACGGGATGGGATGACCCGCGTATGCCAACCATTGCTGGCTTGCGGAGAAGAGGCTTTACTTCTGAGAGTGTACGTGATTTTTGCGACAGGATAGGCATAGCAAAAAGAGAGAATTCAGCTGATCTTGGTTTGCTTGAATTTTGTGTGAGAGAACATTTGAACAAGATTGCACAAAGAAGAATGGTTGTGTTTGATCCTGTGAAGGTGGTTTTAACCAACTATGAGGAAGGCCTGGTGGAAATGATGCAAAGCGAGAACAATCCGGAAGATCCTGAGACAACACACCGCGAAATTCCTTTTAGCCGCGAGTTGTATATCGAGAGAGAGGATTTCATGGAAAATCCTCCCAAGAAATATTTCCGTCTTGCACCCGGACAAATGGTCCGCCTGAAAAGTGCTTATATCATTAAATGTGATGAAGTGATCAAGGATGAGCATGGTTACGTTACTGAAATACACTGTACCTATTTGCCGGAAAGCAAAAGCGGTCATGATCAGTCTACAATAAAAGTTAAAGGAACATTGCACTGGGTAAGTGTTCAGCATGCAATAACAGTAGAAGTAAGACAGTACGACAGGTTGTTCCAAATAGAAGATCCGGCTTCAGAAGATGGCGATTTCAGAGATTACATAAATCCGGAATCGTTGGTAACGGTAAATAATGCTTATGCAGAACCTTCGTTGAAGACCGCCAAATTTGATGAGCGCTATCAATTCCTGCGCAAAGGATATTTTACATTGGATAAAGACACCAGTGAGGAAAAAATGGTATTCAACAGAACCGTTACGCTGAAAGATGCGTGGGCAAAGGAGATGAAGAAGTAGGTTTTGAAGTTGTACGTTATAAGTTTTACGTAATACGTTTATCGAAGCAAATAAAAAAGCCATTGCAGATTATTAGTCAGCAATGGCTTTTCCTATTTGTTTCAGTTTCACGCGACGTTCGCAAAGAGGCAACGACGCAACGATTATGGGTGTATTTGTGTTCTTCAGCGCGCTAGCGCTCTTAAAAAATCTTATGAATTATCTTTGTGCCCCTTTGTGTCTTTCTGCCTTCGTGGCCCAAATTCGCTGTGTTTCGTTCTTTCGTTGTGCCTCCGTGGTTTAAACGCCCAAATAGCTTCTCATTTCCTCCGCATACTCCTTAGCAACAACACCTGCCTTCTCAGCAAAATCCTCTCCCGGCGAAGCAAAGATGATCGCGCGGCTCGCATTTACCAGCAATCCGGCATTTTTATTCAATCCATATTTGCTTACTTCTTCAAGGCTGCCGCCTTGCGCGCCAACACCTGGCACCAGCAAAAAATTATCCGGGATAATGTTCCTTATAGTTGCGAGCTGAGAAGCTTGTGTGGCGCCGGCTACAAACATCAGGTTACCCGGTGTACCCCAGGAAGCAACTTTGGTCAGCACTTCTTCAAAAAGGTAAGTTGATGACTGTTCCAGTTTCAAATATTGAAAATCGTTGCTGCCTTTGTTAGAGGTAAGTCCGAGCACAATGGTCACTTTGTTTTCGTATTCCAGGAAAGGGCGAACACTGTCCTCACCCATATAAGGAGCCACCGTAACAGAATCAAAAGGCAGCACTTCGAAAAAGGTTTTGGCATATTGGGACGAAGTATTGCCTATATCCCCACGCTTTGCATCAGCAATGGTAAAATGTGTAGAAGGAATATAATGGAGCGTTTTTTCCATTGCTTCCCAACCTTTTAAGCCTTGTGATTCATAGAAGGCAGTATTTAGCTTGTAAGAAACACAATGGTCCTTTGTGGCGTCAATAATCGCTTTATTAAATTCAAAAACCGCATCGGGGCGAGCGGCTAAATGAGCAGGAAGCTTGGTAATGTCCGTGTCCAGTCCCACGCAGAGGTAGTTTTTCTTCTGCCGGATCTGTTCAATGAGTTGTTGAATGTTCATGGATGCAAAGAAAATCAAAATTCAAAAGTAAAAGTAAAAATTCCCCGCCTGACCGTCGGGCAGGAAAAGTCAAAAAAAGTCGCCCTGAATTGAAACAGGTTAATTTCTCCGGAGCCTTTTTACTTTTGACCTTTTACTTTTGACTTCTCCTTCGTCATTGCGTCTGCGACAGCCCTGGCTTCTGCATTTTCCGAAGAAGAGAGATGATCTACGATACTATTAAATGACTTTTCATCCCTGTTCTGGCTCAATTTAAAAACATGCCGGATGTCAGTTACTTCTATTTCCAGGGCGATAATGGCACTCATCATATCCTGCATGTAATCTTCCGTCATGTGTTTTACCAATGCGGGGGAGTGGGGATTGTTTTCGAATTTATCTGTAAGCCTTGTCAGAATTTGCCTCAGCTCATCTTTTTCGAGAAAACGCAAAGTGCCATGTGCATGAACAACCTGGTAGTTCCAGGTACTTCCTACATTTTTTGTTTCATACCAGGAGGCACTTACATAAGTGTGCGGGCCGGTAAAAATTGCCAATACACTTTTATTGGTATCAAAAGCAATTGTATGATCCTGTTTGCGCATCACATGGGCATTCAAAAATATCTTTTCATCACGTTCGCTTATTAATACAGGTATATGGGTTGCTACAGGTTTATTGTTGGCATCAACACCGCAAAGCGTTATAAATGGATGTTCGCGCATAAACGCAATCACATCTTGCTTGTCAGCGGCTTTATAGTAAGGCAAATTATACATATCCCGAAGATACCAAGTTGCCTGATAGCATTGAGTTCTAAAAAATAATTTTGTGTGAAGCGAATAAATAAATAATATTGTGCAAACGATTGCGTGTTTTTATACCAAAATTGACCGAATTGCTTGTTAGGATAAGATGTTAATTATAGGTAATAAATGTGACCCTTGACAGGAATTATGAGCAATCCGTGGCGGTGTAAACGTTTACATTTATGAACGAGGAATACAATTTACTGAAGCTTGTTGCCGAAGGCGATGAAACCGCTTTCAAACGCATTTTTGAGATGCACAGAGAGAAACTCTACAATTACCTTTTTCGAATTACCAAATCAAGAGAAATTTCCGAAGAGATTGTTATTGACGTTTTTGTGAAACTTTGGATGGGAAGAGAGCTGATCCAGGATATCCATAACCTCGACGCGTTCCTTCGTAAAGTTGCGCATAACAAAGCACTGGATTATTTCCGCATTGCGTCGCGCAACAACGCTTTGCAGAAAATGATCAGGCAGGAGATTGAAATGGCGCAGGAAAGTGCTGCAGATCATCAGGTGCTATCCAAAGAGTCTGATGAAATATTTCATAATGCTATAAAGAAACTGTCTCCTCAACGACGCATTGTTTTTACCCTGAGCAGGGTAGAAGGCTTAACACATGAAGAGATAGCACAGAAACTTAATCTTTCACGCAACACCGTGCGTAATACAATATCTGATACCTTAAGGCATATGAAAGATGTCATCATGCATCATGAGACAAGTACCTTACTAATCCCCTTATTTTTGTTTTTGAACTAAATCGAATTAGCTTTTTAATTGATAATTGAAAGTGGAAAATTGAAAATGAAGCATAGAGCCCCTGACTGCAGCAAATAATTTTCTGTAGAAGCGTAGCTCACTTGTTAATAATTCGGCTTTTGCAAATAAGCAGAATTTTCCACTTTCAACTTTCAATTATCCCTTCCGACGAGCTGTCTGAAAAAAAATTATCTCTTCCATTAGTACTCCCAGCTTCCTTCCGTCGTCTCTATTGCGTAAAGCTGCCATATGTCGTCGAATCCGTTAAGATTAAAATACCTTCTTCAAAAATACCTGAACAATACCTGCACGCCTGATGAGTTGACGGAGTTCTGGCAGTTGATGAATGAACTTTCTGAGAATGATCTTATTTCTGTTGATCTTCAAAACCTGTGGGATGATAAAGATGAAAACTACAATGCCGCAAAAGATGTAGAGTGGGATAAGTTATATGATCGCCTGCAGGAAAAAAAAATGGACCTGAGTGATTTCACTTATACGCCTTCTATTTCAAAAAAAACATTGATCAAACGATGGGCAGTAGCCGCCTCAATATTAGTATGCGTTGCTGCAACCCTGTTTTTATATAGAAACTCTTTCAACCAAAAGCCAACACTGGCAAGTGTCAGGCAGCAAGACTCGTCTCTGCGTCATCGCATAATGACACTGCCGGACGGGTCAACCGTTACGCTTCATGCGGGCAGCAAACTTGAATTTTCCGAGAACCTGGCAAAAGGTACGCGCGACGTCTTTTTAAAAGGTGAAGCCTATTTTGATGTAAGGCATATTGAGGGAAAACCTTTCATTGTTCATACAGGAGACATAAGTACAAAAGTGCTCGGTACAGCGTTTAATGTAAAAGCATACCCTGATCAGCCAAGGGTTTTTGTAACTGTTGCAAGGGGAAAGGTGCAGGTGGGTAATGACAAAAGCAAACAGCCGTTGGGCGTGCTTTTGCCGGGCGATCAACTGTCAGTGGATAAAAACACCATGACTACAACCGCTTCTAAAGCGGATATAAAAAAGGTGGTTGAATGGAAAACCGAAGCTTTGATTTTTGACGATATAACTTTTGGAGAAGCCGCTCAGATTATGAGCAATTACTATGGAAAAGACTTGCAGCTAAAAAATGAAAAACTTGCTAAGTGCAAATTTACCGGTGACTTCAGTAGTAAATCAATTGAAGAATCGCTGGATATCATTTGCACGTTAACATCTTGCTCATGGAAAATGTCTGAAGATTCTACGATTGTAATAGACGGTAAGGGTTGTGAATAAGGCATTGTAATTACAAAGGGCTAAAAGAAGGCTACTTTAAGTCGCATTTAAAGTAGCCGGTTTTAAATATTCAATTAACATTCAAAACAATTAAAGGTATGAAATTTCTTACCCAATGGAAAGATTTTTGTACGCTTGCCAAAGCGATTGCACCACGAAAATGGCCGGGCTTTACAAGACTGACATGCATGGTCGTTTCCATTTTTTTACTTAGTTCCCAAACTCTTCTGGCTGAAGCTGGTAACGCTCAAAAGCTGGAAACAACAAAAGTTACCATTGGTCTTGAAGGAGAATCTCTTAAGGCTGGGTTGAAACAAATTGAGGCACAAACCTCATTCAGGTTTGCATTTGTTGAGTCTCAAATTTCAGGTTACGACAGGATCATTCTTCCCAAAGCAAAGCGCTCAGTATTGAATACGCTCGAGCTATTATTGAACAATACCCATTTAAAGTATATCGTAAAAGATAATACCATTGTTCTACTGGAAGAAAAAATTAATACAACGGCAGTCAGCCAGGAAATGACGGCAGCCGATTTTATTGAATTTTACCACGCTGCTTACAAAAAGCCAACAACAATCACCGGAACCGTTACAGATGAATCCGGCAAGCCATTGAGCAATGTAAGCGTGCAGGAAAAAAATACAAATAACGGAACTGTAACAGATGAGCAGGGTGAATACACCATTCATGTTGCAGATAATAAAAGCATTCTTGTTTTTTCGCATGTAGCCTATACGCTGGAAGAACAGCCGGTAAATGACAAGACTACAATAAATGTTCGCCTGAAAACCGCTGCTTCTACATTACAGGATGTAGTTGTGGTTGGTTATGGTACAAAAAAGAAAGAAGCTATAACCGGTGCGATTTCTACTGTTACAAGTAAAGACATAGAAAACGCGCATGGCGGATCTACAGTAAGTACAGCACTTGCCGGTAAAATACCTGGTGTAAGCTTCAGGCAGGTAGATGGTCGCCCCGGAAGTGGCGCAAGTGTTCAAATCCGTAACTATGGAACGCCTTTGTACGTTATTGATGGTATACAACAGGATGAAGGTCAGTTCAACAATATCGCTCCTACAGATATAGAATCTATTACCGTGCTGAAAGACGCATCAGCAGCCATTTACGGTGTAAGGGCCGCAAATGGAGTTGTGGTGGTAACTACCAAGCGTGGTAAATTGGGTACGCGCAATTCGGTGAACTTAGATGCTTATACAGGCTGGCAAAACTGGACAAGATTTCCTAAAGGTACCAATGCCTATGAGTGGCAATTAGGTAAAGTTGAAGCTGATGTAAATGAAGGAAGAACGCCCATGGCCAAAGAAGAGTTGGAGAAATGGAAAGCCGGGACTGAAGACGGTTATAAAAGCTTCGACTGGTATGATTTCATTGTAAAGAAGAATGCGCCACTGACTAACCTTGGTTTGAGTTTTACCGGCGGATCGGACAAGATCAACTATTACACATCTATCACGCATCTTAAACAATATTCAGTTCTTGGCAGGGAGTTTACTTTTGAACGTACTAACATTCAAAGCAACATTGATGCGAGAATTACAAACAGCTTTAAGATCGGCGCACAGATTAACGGTCGCGTTGAAACCCGCGATCAGCCTGGTGTTCCCGGTGGTGATGACTACTGGGAAGCCCGTTTTGCTATCTTAAAGCTTAGGCCTACCGAGCGTCCATACGCAAACGACAATCCTGATTATATCGCAGACCTTGGAAACCATGCCAATGAAAACTGGGCATATCAAAAGAAATCTGTTTCCGGTTACTGGCGCGAAGACTGGCGCGTGTTACAGGGCAATTTAACCGCCGAATGGAAAACTCCGATAAAAGGATTATCTGTTAATGGTTTATTCTCTTATTTCTACGCGGATAAAGTAATGAATGGTCACGAGTATACGCTCGATTTCTATACGTATGATAAATCTAACGATCAGTACATCCGCACAGGCGGAAGCACTAACCCCTGGAGAGAAAGAGGTACACATAAAAACTTATCTCCAACAATACAGTTGCAGGCAAGCTATAACAGAACCTTCGGTAAGCACAGTATTGCTGCAACATTCGTTAATGAAAGAATAAAGAGGAGAGAACTTGACACGTGGGTACACGCCGTTCCTACAACCAATGTATTACCGCTTATTTATTTTAACACAATGGACACTTACAATGATGCTGATGACTGGTCTGCACGTATAGGTTACATTGGACGTGTGAGCTATAATTATGCCAATAAATACTATGTCGAGTTAGCTGCACGTCGTGATGGTTCATGGAAATTTTCTCCTGACCACCGATGGGGCAACTTCCCGTCTGTTTCTGCAGGATGGAGATTGACACAGGAAGACTTCTTTATGAAATGGGCAAACACCATTTCACTGAATGAATTGAAACTTCGTGGATCATGGGGACGTCTGGGTGATGATGACAATGGCGTTGGTCCTTATGACTGGAGATATGGTTATAACTACAATGTATCCACAAACATCCTGGATAGCTACAATCCTTCAACCGGTGGACTGATCCGTAACAACAACACAATTATTGGAAGCAGGGACAAAGGTGTGCCTATCACGAATATCTCATGGTACATTAGTGAAATCAGCAACGTTGGTCTTGATTACGCATTCCTGAATAACAAGGTCACCGGTAGTCTGGAGTTTTTCAAAAGAAAACGTACAGGTCTTCGCGGTCGCAAGTATGACGTATTAATGCCAAGCGAACTTGGATATTCACTGCCTGATGAGAACATCAACAGTGACGCTAATGTGGGTGGTGAATTCGCTATCAACTACAATGGCTCAGTCGGAAGAGACTTTGTGTTTAGAGTTGGTGGTAACGTATCCATCTCCAGGAGAAAAATTGAATACCAATACAAACCAGTGTTTGATAATTCACTGGATCATTACCGCAATGGAAGTGCGTACAGATGGGATAATCTTTTCTGGGGATATACTGCAATCGGTCAGTTCAAAAGCCAGGATGAGATCAGCCAATATGCTGTTGACATCGATGGAAAAGGCAACACTACTTTATTACCTGGTGACCTTAAATACAAAGATGAAAATGGTGATGGTGTGATCAATGATTATGATATGCGTCCGATAGGTTGGGGAACCGGAAAAAATCCGATTCTGTACTATGGGTTTAATCTTGGTGCAGCGTATAAAGGATTTGACTTTACAGCGCAGTTCTCAGGCGGCGGAATGTCTTCTTACAATGTTAACTGGGAAATAAGAGCGCCATTCCAGAACGAAGGTGCATTGAATAAAGAAATATTTGATGGCCGTTCTTACAGAGTAGATCCTTACGATCCAAAGAGTGCCTGGGTGATCGGGAAATATCCGGCAATGAGGTATAACCCTTCAAGCTCAAGGCAACATAGCGATTACAACATTAACTCAACCTTCTGGCTGAAGAATGTTCATTACCTGAGATTGAGAACAATTGAAATCGGCTATAATCTTCCGGCAAACCTTATCAACAAGGTAAAACTGCAAAAAGCCCGTTTTTATGCCAATGCTTACAACCTGTTGTCACTGGATAATTTGAGGAAGTATGGCGTTGATGCGGAGGTAAATGCAGACAATGGTTTAGACTATCCTCAGAGCAGTTACTTTAACATAGGTGTAAACCTTACTTTCTAACGAAAATGTGTGTTTGTTAATTCAAATAACAAGTAAAATGAAAAAATATATAGTAATAGCATTCCTTTCCGTGGCAGCCATCGGTTGCGTAAAGGATAAGGATTTTCTGGATGTTAAACCCAATGCTGTTCTTAGTGACGAGCAGATTTGGGAACACTCGGATATGGTTCTCTCGTTGTTATCAGATCTTTATGGCCGTTTGCCGGACCAGTGGAGCACCAATAGCACAATTGAATATTGCAATTTTGATGAAGCATATCCTTCTACCTGGAATGACGGATGGCGCACTGATCAGTATGACTATCCTTTTGACTGGTTCCGTATGTGGGATTATGGATTTATCCGCGAGATAAATCTCTTCATTCAAAAATGTCAGAAAGCGGATAAGCTGTCCGCAGATGATCGTAAAGCATATCTCGCAGAAGGACGTTTTCTGCGCGCCTTTGAATACTTCGAGCATGTTAAACGCATGGGCGGTGTTCCTTTAATTTTAGAACCGCTTACGTACGATTTCAGTGGAGATCCCACATATCTGCAGTATCCAAGAGCAACTGAAAAACAGATGTATGATTTCGTGATCTCAGAAATGGATACGATTAAAACAATGCTGCCCGATGATCCAGGAGTAAAATCACGCGCCACTAAATGGCTCGCACTGGCTATGAAGTCAAGAGCTGCTTTGTACGCCGCATCCATTGCCAAATATGGTTCCTCTGTTACTCCCACAGAAAAAACAGCTGGCGGAGAAGTTGGCATTAGCGCATCTGAAGCGCTGGCTTATTACAAAATTGCCTTAGATGCAGCAAAAGAGATTATTAATGGGGGCAGATACAGCCTGTATTCAAAATCATCCAATCTATCGGACAACTTTGCAAACATTTTCCTGGATAAAAGCAACAACTCAGAAGTGATCTTTGCGAAAGATTACAAACTGAAATTCAGTACAGTTGGTTTTACCATCGAGAACCAGCCTTTCTCAGGTTCAGAAGACGGAAGCAATGGCGGTCAGCTAAATCCGTCACTGAATCTCGCACTGCAATTCGAAAAACTGGATAACACATTTGAAGCATTTGCCGCAAAAGACAAGAATGGTAAGTATATCTACTATGATAAAGTGGGTGATATTTTTAACGGACGTGATGCAAGACTTGCCGGAACTTTCCTGTTACCAGGTAGCAGCTTCAAGGGAAGACCTGTTGAAATATGGGGCGGTTTGCTGGTAGATACCGGAAGCGGTCCAAAACTGATCCAGGGATACAGGGATGCAAGGTCTGTAACACTACGCGGACAATCAGTACAGGTATGTGGTAAAGATGGTCCCGTATATGAAGAAGCAGCAACTGCACAGACTGGTTTCCTGGTGAGAAAGTATCTTGATCCAACTGTGGGTTCTGGTCAGTTAGGTACCCGCAGTGAAGTGTGGTGGGTACGTTACCGTTATGCAGAAGTTCTGTTAACCGCTGCAGAGGCTTCATTTGAACTGGGTGATAACGCAACTGCTGCTATCTACCTTAACCAGGTTAGAGGCCGCGCCGGCCTTACTACTCCTTTAACTGCTTCAGATGTAACGTTTGACCGCATCGTTCACGAACGTAAAGTTGAATTTGCATTTGAAGGTCATGAAGTGTATGACTATAAAAGATGGAGACTGGCGCATCGCATTTTCAATGGAAGAAATACTTACAACGATTACAAATCTTATCCGCAAGGCGATGGATCAAATCCTTTAGACAATTTGGGTAAGGTAGCATCTACGCCTAATACAATGATCTTTGGTTTTTGTCCTTACAAGGTGTACAGCCCCGGCACTCCAAACGATGGTAAGTGGGCATTTGATGTGCTGAAATTGTCAAAAGTTAAACAGGGGCATAATTTCAGAATAGGCAACTATTACTCCAGCGTGGCTGATGATGTAATGAGTAACAATCCTAAAATCGTAAGAAACCCTAATCAGTAATCAGAATCTAAAAAACAAATTATGAAAATCGCATTCATACCTGTAGCGCTTGCATTGTTGGGTTCCGGTATTGTTTCCTGCAAAAAAGATAATTACGCTGCGCCGGCAACAATGCTCACAGGGAAAATTGTATATAAAGGAGAAGCGCTGAATTTTCAACGCACACTGGACAGAACAAACTACAGGGTTCGCTTCGAACTGCGCGAAAGCGGATGGGGCAAAACAGGTCCCATTACTGTACCGGTCAGCCAGGAGGGAACTTTTTCTGCTAAATTGTTTAACGGGGAATACAAACTTGTGTTCCCTGCAGATAACATTCCTTTCATCATGAATGAATCCGTTGCATTGTCACGTGATACTATAGCGTTATCGCTGCATGGCAATAAGGACATGGATATTGAAGTGATTCCATATTACATGATCAGAGATGCGGCGTTTGGTATGTCCAAGGTCGATAGCGTAGTTTCGGGAAGTTTCAAGTTGGAGCAGATCATTACCGGCGCCAATGCAAAAAATGCCGAAAGAGTATTTCTGTACATTAGCAGAACACCGTTTGTAGATGATGCAGATAAGGTAGCCGTTACTGAACTGGATGCATCATCCATAACGGATTTTAACAACATCAATCTTTCAGTAAAAGTACCAGCATCGCTTAACAATAACTACGGTACTCAGATGGCTGATCAAAAAGCGGTTTATGCCAGGATTGGTCTGAAAATAGCGGATAAGGATCATTTGCTTTTCTCGCAGATAGCCAAGCTGGATTTGTAGACGAAAGGCTCTAAGTAAGACAAAGGTCATAGGATGCCACAGTTACACCATGACCTTTGTTTTTTTCATGATTAACTGTTACAATCGTTAAGTTTGTATGCCTCACCCTTAATTTAAGTCTGTAATAGATAACAATGCAAATATGAAAAAACGTCTTTTCTTCACATGTGTCAGCGCATTTCTCTTACTTAAAAGCGAAGCACAATGGGCCATTGCGCCAGGTAAAATCACAACGGAATGGTCGGCCAGTGTAACAGCAGATAAGCCATTGCCTGAGTACCCTCGTCCGCAGATGACAAGAACAGAGTGGGTAAACCTTAATGGTTTGTGGCAATATGCTATTCAGCCAAAAGCACAACAGGAGAATATGCCTGCGAAGTTTGATGGTAACATTCTCGTGCCATATGCGGTAGAATCTGCTTTGTCAGGCGTTGCAAAAACAGTGGGGAAAGATAGTGTGCTTTGGTACAAAAGAACTCTGACTATTTCACCTGTAAAGAATAAAAAAGTATTGCTGCATTTTGGAGCGGTAGATTGGTTATGCGACGTGTTTGTGAACGGCCAGCCTGCAGGCAGTCACAAAGGCGGATATGATCCTTTTACGCTTGATATTACATCGTTAATTAAAAAAGGGTCACAACAAGAAGTAAGTGTGCGTGTTTGGGATCCTTCGGATGATGGTCCTCAGCCTCGCGGTAAACAGGTAAAGAAGCCGGAAGGGATCTGGTACACACCGGTAACCGGCATCTGGCAAACTGTTTGGATGGAAACAGTTCCTTCAACTTACATTTCATCAACTGTACAAACACCCGACATAGATAAAAAGACAGTAAATATTGTAGCCAATACAGAGAACCTTCAGCAAGGCGATCTTATAAAAGTTACGGCGTTTGACGGTGCACAAAAACTGGTTGAAAAAAGCAGCAACAGCAACGATATAGAACTGGAGATTTCCAGTCCTAAACTTTGGTCACCTGCACAGCCGTTCTTATATGATCTGTCTGTTCAAATTGTCCGCAACGGGAAAGTGGTGGATGAAGTAAAAAGCTATTTCGCGATGCGCAAATCAAGCATTGGCGTTGATAAAAATGGTATTCAAAGAATGCTGCTGAACAATGAATTTGTTTTTCAATATGGCCCGCTGGATCAGGGTTGGTGGCCTGATGGCTTGTACACTGCCCCAACAGATGAGGCCTTGAAATTTGATATTGTAAAGACAAAAGAAATGGGCTTTAACATGATCCGTAAACATGTTAAAGTGGAACCTGCACGTTGGTATTATTACTGCGATAAAGAAGGGATGCTTGTTTGGCAGGACATGCCAAGTGGTGACCTCGGCAATCGTTGGGAACCAAGACCTGCTATAGTAGGACGAGCGACTGATAAGGACCGCACTGCTGAATCAGAGAACATCTACCGCACTGAGTGGAACGCTATCATGGAGGCATTACACAACTTCCCCTCTATCATTGTATGGACACCTTTCAATGAAGCATGGGGACAATTTAAAACGGAAGATATTGTGAACTGGACCATGAAGAAAGATCCTTCAAGGGTTGTAAACACAGCAAGTGGAGGTAATTTTCATGACGTGGGACATATCATAGACCTGCACAACTATCCTGATCCCGCAATGCCGGATCCGGTATTATTTGGAAGCAAAAGAGCAATTGTATTAGGAGAGTTCGGCGGACTGGGTTTACCTGTTGAAGGCCACACATGGCAGCAAAAGGACAACTGGGGTTACCAGACTTTTAAAAACAGTGACGACTTGTTGAAAAGATATTCCGCTATGGTAGACAAATTTCCTGATCTGATCCGCAAAGGATTGTCTGCCGCTGTGTATACCCAAACAACAGATGTGGAAGTTGAAACAAACGGCCTGATGACTTATGACAGAAAAGTAACCAAAATGCCAGCTGCCAGCTTGAAGAGTTTGCATCAAAAATTGTATGATGCATCGTTGGTGAAAAAATAAAAGGAGATCGCTGATGTCTGATTTGCTGAAGTCTGATTTGATTAAGTGCAGCAGTTCAATTAATCGCTGATCTCTGATTTGAGGATGTCTGATTTGTTTAGGTGCAGCAGGTCAATTAACAGTGACAGTCTGAATGCAAAAATTAATGATTTTAGAAGAAGGTTCTTCGCAATTAATTAGCGTCTTAGTGCTGAAGAAATCAGAGATCATCAAATCAGACATCAGAAATTGTATGACGCATCGTTGGTGAAGAAATAAATTAATCGCTGATCTCTGATTTGAGGATGTCTGATTTGTTTAGGTGCAGCAGGTCAATTAACAGTGACAGTCTGAATGCAAAAATTAATGATTTTAGA
>CP128386.1:2011260-2311255 GCA_030345135.1 Chitinophagaceae bacterium DXS | reverse complement strand
AGAAGGTTCTTCGCAATTAATTAGCGTCTTAGCGTTGAAGAAATCAGAGATCATCAAATCAGACATCAGAGATAAAAAAACAATTATAAACGTAATTATGTCGATGAAAAAAATCTTATTCTCTGCATTTTTATTGCAGGCTCTATTTGCAAAGGCGCAGGATATTAAAGCGCCGTCGTACCCGTTGGTCACGCATGACACATACTTCAGCATTTGGTCACACACAGACAAACTGAATGAGTCTGTTACCAATCACTGGACAGGTACTGATCAGTCTTTATTGGGATTGATAAAAGTAGATGGAAAGGTATACCGCGTACTTGGAAGCGCAGCGAAGCCATTCGAGGCTGTGGTTCCTGCCGCTGAAGACAACTCCTATGATGCGAAGTATACTATGGAGAAGCCTTCCGGCGAATGGATGAGCGAAAGCTTTAATGATGCTTCCTGGAAAACAGGCGGCGCACCATTCGGTAATGACCGTTCGGAAGCAAAAACATTTTGGGATGGTCATGATATTTGGGTAAGAAGAACATTTACACTGAATAAGCCCGAGGAAGGGAATATATTCCTGAAGCTTAAGCACGATGATGATGTTGAAGTTTTTTTGAACGGAGAGAAGATCTATACTGCAGGCTGTTGTGCAGCGCGTTATACTTATGTCCCTCTGGATGAAGCATACAAGCAAAAGCTTAAAAAAGGACAGAATGTATTGGCTGTGCACGTTGTAAACACAGGTGGTGGCGCTAACCTTGATTTGGGAATTGCAAAAGAGCCGGCTAAGGATATAAACAATGATGTGCTGGTTGCAGAACAGAAAAGCGTTAGCCTTAAAGCAACGCAGACAGTGTATGAATTTACGTGCGGTGGCGTTGATGCAGCGCTTACTTTCACTTCACCCTTATTAATGAATGATCTTGCATTGTTCTCAAGGCCGGTTAGCTATATTAACTATAGCGTTAAAGCCAATGACGGCAAAACACATGACGTGCAATTGTTCTTTGGTGCTTCTACAAATGTTGCGGTAAATGTGCCATCCCAGGAAGTAACGACTCAAAGGTATACTTCCTCAGGATTGTCCATTTTGAAAGCCGGAACAAAAGACCAGCCTGTGTTACAAAAGAAAGGGGACGACCTGAGGATTGACTGGGGCTATATGTATGTCGCAGTCCCCTCTGCAGTTAAGCCCGTTCAATATATCACCAGAGAAAAAGACGCAGTTGCTTCCTTTGTAAGCAAAGTAGCTAATACAAATTCTTCAGCGACTAACGGTAAAGCGTTAATGTTAAATACTGTTGTTTCTTTAGGAAAGGTTGGAAACGATGCAAAAGAGCAATTCGTATTGTTAGGATATGACGATATCTATTCCATTCAATACTTTAAACAAAATCTGAAACCCTGGTGGAAGAATGACGCATCCCAGACTATTGAAAAAGAACTGGCACAGGCTGCAACTGATTACGCTTCTGTTATGAAGAAATGTGCTGACTTTAATGAAAGCATGTATAAAGATGCAGAAAAAGCCGGCGGCGAAACCTATGCTAAACTGTGCGCAATTGCATACAGACAAAGCATTGCAGCACACAAACTGGTAAAGAGTCCACAGGGTGATCTCTTATTCCTGTCAAAAGAGAACTTTAGCAATGGTTCTATCAACACCGTTGACGTTACTTATCCATCAGCTCCGCTATACCTGGTTTACAATCCTGATCTGTTGAAAGGAATGCTAAGCGGCATCTTCTACTACAGCGAAAGCGGAAAATGGACAAAACCTTTTGCTGCACACGATCTTGGAACCTATCCTCTGGCAAACGGTCAAACTTACGGTGAAGACATGCCTGTTGAAGAATCCGGCAACATGATCATTCTTACGGCGGCAATAGCTAAAGCTGAGGGTAATGCTGAGTATGCTAAAAAACACTGGAAGACACTTACTCAATGGGTTGACTTCTTAACGCGTGATGGTTTTGATCCTGCCAATCAGCTTTGTACAGATGACTTTGCCGGTCACCTGGCCAGAAACGCTAACCTTTCAGTAAAAGCCATTGTAGGTATCGGAAGCTACGCGATGCTGGCTGACATGCTGGGAGAAAAAGCTACAGCCGAAAAATACAAGGCGACAGCAACTGAAATGGCAAAAAAATGGATGACAATGGCCGATGCCGGAGATCACTATTCGCTGACCTTCGACAACAAAAACACCTGGAGCCAGAAATACAACCTGGTTTGGGATAAAGTATTGAACCTGGGCATCTTCCCTAAAGAGGTGTATGAGAAAGAGATTAAATACTATCTCACCAAGCAAAATGCATATGGATTGCCGTTGGATAGCAGAAAAACTTACACAAAATCAGACTGGATCATCTGGACTTCCACGCTGGCTGATAACCAGCAGGATTTCAACGCCCTGGTGAACCCAATTTATAAGTTCTCAGCGGAAACACCTTCCCGCGTACCTATCAGCGACTGGCACGAAACAACAAACGGCAAAATGGTTGGTTTCCAGGCAAGAAGTGTAGTGGGTGGCTATTTTATGAAGTTGCTGGAAAGCAAGATGAAATAATTGAGAATTGAAAATGTGGCTAACGGAATGTCATTGGGGTAGGGGAAATGGAGGTAAGTGATGGTTGAAATGACCAATATATCCAAACAATTATATTAAAGACAGTTTTCATAGCAAGTAGTAATCTTGAGTTTTACAAGCCTGCGGCATTCGCCGCGGGCTTTTTTATGGAACCACGGAGGCACGGAAGACAGGGCGAATCACGGCGTTTAAGAACCTCAGGGACTCTAAAAACAGGCGGATCACGCGTTGACCAACTGCGTTTAGGTTTCGATCTTGGGTGTATTGAATAAGTTGTGTATTTTTTGTTCGACCTAAACCTTTTCTCTATTCAAAAAAGCCGTTGTGTTTCTCCGTGCTCCCGTGCCTCTGTGGTTCCCCCAAAAAAATATTTTCGTTTTAATTGTCATTATTACAATTCTTATTCTATATTTGACCTACTAACACTTTAGCTTGTTCATATGAATGACTCATTTGTAATAGGGGTTGACTACGGAACTGACTCAGTAAGATCAGTTATGCTGAATGCTCGTAATGGCGATGAAGTTGCTTCGGCGGTGTTTTACTATCCGCGCTGGAGGGATGGCCTTTATTGCGATGCAGCATCCAATCGTTTCAGGCAACATCCGCTGGATTATGTAGAAGGCCTTACGGCAACCATCCGCGAGTGTATCACGAAGGCAGGTCCGTTATCTGCTTCGGCGGTAAAGGCGATCTCTGTCGATACCACTGGCTCTACGCCTGTAGCGGTTGACAAAACCGGTACGCCGTTGGCTTTGCTGCCTGAGTTTGAGAACAATCCGAATGCGATGTTCGTATTGTGGAAGGATCACACCTCAACCAAAGAAGCGGCGGAGATCAATGCGCACGCTGAAAAATTTGATGTCAATTACTTACAGTTTGTCGGAGGGATCTATTCTTCAGAATGGTTCTGGGCAAAATTGCTACATATATTGCGTGAAGATGAATCTGTGCGAAACGCCTGCTATTCCTGGGTAGAGCATTGTGATTGGATTCCCTTCCTATTGACGGGCGGAACAGCGGTTAGCGCAATGAAAAGGGGTGTTTGCTCTGCCGGTCACAAAGCTTTGTGGGCGAAAGAGTATGGAGGACTTCCTCCGGATACATTCTTCTCTTCAATAGATCCTTTATTGAAAGGGTTTACTGAACGGTTATTTAAAGAAACGTATACCTCAGATAAACCTGCCGGCAATCTCTCAGAAGAATGGGCACATCGCCTGGGACTATCGACTGATGTTATTGTGGGGGTTGGTGCTTTTGATGCGCACATGGGCGCAGTAGGCGGACAAATTGAACCTTATCACTTAAGCAAAGTGATGGGGACTTCCACCTGTGACATGCTGGTTGCTCCGATGGAGGAAGTAGATGGCAAACTCGTCAGAGGTATATGCGGACAGGTTCCGGGATCTGTAATTCCCGGTATGATGGGGCTGGAAGCAGGACAAAGTGCCTTCGGCGATACGTATGCCTGGTTTAAAAACATAGTGGCGTGGCCCGTTAATAACCTCTTACAGAAATCATCAGTTATAGATGCCGCAACGGCAGATCTGCTAAAGAAAGAAATCAACGATTCCATTATCTCAACATTGGCCAACGAGGCTGCCGCCCTGCCTTTAAAAGAAAATGATGAGCTGGCTGTTGACTGGCTGAATGGTCGCAGAACGCCCGATGCCAATCAGTTGTTGAAAGGAGCGATCAGTGGGTTAAATCTTGCTTCTGATGCACCGCGTATTTTCAAGGCATTGGTTGAGGCTACGTGTTTCGGCGCGAAAGCGATTGTCGACAGATTTAATCATGAAGGCGTTCCTGTAAAAGGATTAATTGGTCTTGGTGGCGTCGCTAAAAAATCCTCATATATCATGCAGGTAATGGCTGATGTAATGAATATGCCGATCCGCATTCACACTTCAGAACAAACCTGCGCTGCCGGTGCTGCAATGTTTGCGGCCACTGCTGCCGGTTTATACAAAACTGTAGAAGACGCAATGGCAGCTATGGGAAGCGGCTTTGACAATCATTATAATCCCAACCCTGCAAATGTTACACTTTACGCGAGAAGGTTTGAGAAATACAAGAGGCTGGGGGAATGTGTGAGTTAATTGATAATTGAAAATGGAGAATTGACAATGACGATTACGCTAGGCTGTTGCTAAGATTGGACCTGTGTAAAACTGAGTACTTCGTACTTCGTAAATCGTACTTGAAAAACACTGAATAACGACTAACATTTAATTGAATCACACTGCTTGAGTTAGAAAAAACAACTAATATGAGACGATCTTGCCTGGTTCTGGTTGCACTTATCGTGTTATGTAATTGCCTGAAGGCGCAATCAGTACAACTCACTGTTAACACTGCCGGAAATCAAAAAATCAACAAAGAGATTTACGGACATTTTGCTGAACATCTCGGCAGATGTATCTACGATGGCTTTTGGGTAGATGAGAAAATGAACGTACCTAAACAAGGTCGTATCAGGATGGATGTAGTTAATGCATTAAAGAAAATAAAGCTGCCATTGTTGCGTTGGCCCGGTGGTTGTTTTGCTGATCAGTACCATTGGAGCGACGGTATCGGTCCGGTTGAAAAACGTCCGAAAACAGTTAATTCGAACTGGGGAATGGTATCAGAAGACAATAGTTTCGGTACGCATGAGTTTCTTCAGCTTTGTGACCTCATTGGTTGTGAACCTTATATAGCCGGTAATATGGGTTCGGGAACGCCACAGGAGATGTCAAACTGGATTGAATATCTCAACTTCAACGGTCAGAGTGCACTTGCTGATCTCCGCAGAAAAAATGGTCATGATAAGCCTTATAACGTCGCTTATTGGGGTGTTGGTAACGAAAGCTGGGGTTGTGGTGGTGACATGACGCCTGAATATTATACAGATAACTACAAGCAATACGCAGCCTTCTGTAAAAACTATCCCGGTGCGCCTTTAAAGAAAGTAGCAAGCGGTGCAAATTCGGAAGACTACAACTGGACAGAAGTATGTATGAAAAATATCCATCCCTGGCAAATGTGGGGTATCTCCATGCACTACTACACAGTCGTAGGCAATTGGGAAAAGAAAGGTTCTGCAACTGAATTCAATGAAGAAGGTTATTTCAAAGGCATGAAGAATTGCCTGCATATAGAGGACCTGATCAATAAGCACAGTGCTATAATGGATAAATATGATCCTCAAAAGAAAGTGGCTTTGGCGGTGGATGAGTGGGGGATCTGGACAGATGCAGAACCCGGAACAAATCCAGCTTTCCTGTATCAGCAAAATAGCCTGCGTGATGCATTGGTTGCGGCTTCTTCCCTCAATATATTCAACAACCATTGCGACAGGGTTAAAATGGCCAATCTTGCACAAACTGTAAACGTGTTACAGGCGCTGATCCTGACAGACAAAG
Organism: Chitinophagaceae bacterium DXS; assembly: GCA_030345135.1. Classification (GTDB taxonomy): domain Bacteria; phylum Bacteroidota; class Bacteroidia; order Chitinophagales; family Chitinophagaceae; genus Danxiaibacter; species Danxiaibacter flavus. Next base: position 2,305,270 of record CP128386.1, on the reverse strand, counting down.
AGAAGATGCTGCTTACGCCAACTTATCATGTATTTGATCTGTATAAAGTTCACCAGGATGCTACACTGTTGCCATTGAATTTCACCAGTCCTGACTACACTTTCGGCAGTGAAAAAATCCCTGCCATCAATGCATCTGCGTCAAAAGATGCAAGTGGGGCTATTCACATCACATTGGTAAATATTGATCCAACAAAAAAGATCACGGTAAATACATCATTCGGCGGGGCCAATCTGAACAGCAGCGAAGCGCAAATTGTTACCTCTGGCAAGTTTACTGATATTAACACGTTCGACCAGCCAAATAAAGTAAAGGCCGCTTCTTTTTCTGACTTTAAAAAGAATGGCAATCAGTTAAGTGTGAACATGCCGCCGATGTCGGTGGTGCTGGTAACACTTAAGTAGTTGTAAGTTATAAGTTGTACGTTATACGTTTATCGCAGCGAAGACAAGTGGTGACCAGGTATCTTGAAACCTACGACTTATAACATTCAAGGCAAGACTTATAACGTACAACGTAAAACTTACAACGTATAACGTAAAACGTAAAACGTAAATGAAATACGCACACATCCAACAAGAAGCATACGAAGCAAACATGCAACTGCCCAAGCTGGGGCTGGTGTTGTTCACCTTTGGAAATGTAAGTGCAGCAGACCGGGAACTGGGTGTTTTTGCTATCAAGCCCAGTGGTGTTCCTTATGAGGAACTATCACCCGAAAAAATGGTGATTGTTGATTTTGACGGCAACACGGTTGAAGGATCACTAAGGCCATCATCCGACACAAAAACACATGCTGTTTTATACAAGCATTGGCAACACATCGGAGGCATCGTGCATACGCATTCCACTTACGCAACGGCCTGGGCGCAAGCGTTACGTGATATCCCGATTTTTGGTACTACGCATGCGGATCACAACACCGTTGATATTCCATGTGCAGCGCCCATGCATGATGATATGATCAAAGGCGATTATGAATACGAGACAGGCTTCCAGATCATGAATTGTTTTAAAGAAAGAGGATTAACCTACGAAGAAGTCGAAATGGTTTTGGTAGGAAGTCACGCGCCGTTTACGTGGGGCAAGACTGCCGCAAAGGCGGTTTACAACAGCGCAGTGCTGGAGTCCGTTGCACACATGGCTTATTTAACGGAAAGCATAAAGGCGGATGCGTTACGCCTTAAAGATTCGCTGGTAAAAAAACATTATGAACGCAAACATGGCCCCGATTCTTATTACGGCCAGCAATAGCAATCAACTCATTCTCATAAAATAAAAAGCACACATGATAAACTTAAAACAACTGGAAGTATGGTTTGTAACCGGCAGCCAGTTTCTATATGGTGAAGAGACTTTGCAACAGGTAGCGGCACACTCGCAGGAGATAGCAGCATCATTGAATAACAGTTCACAAATACCCGTGACTGTTGTGTTTAAGCCTGTATTAAAGACGACTGAAGAAATTTACGCGCTATGTCAGCAGGCAAATAACAGTACCAACTGTATCGGTATCATTGCATGGATGCATACTTTTTCACCGGCTAAAATGTGGATCGGTGGTCTTAAAATATTGCAGAAGCCTTTATGTCATTTGCATACACAATTCAACAGGGATATTCCGTGGAATGATATCGACATGGACTTTATGAACCTGAATCAGAGCGCGCACGGTGACAGAGAATTCGGATTTATGGTAAGCCGCATGCGCCTGCGAAGAAAAGTGATTGTAGGTCACTGGCAAAACGAAAATGTATTAAACAGCATTAACGTGTGGGCCAGGGCAGCAGCAGGCTGGCACGACTGGCAGGGAGCAAAATTTGTTCGCTTCGGCGATAACATGCGCCAGGTGGCTGTTACAGAAGGCGATAAAGTAGAGGCCGAATTACAATTCGGTTATTCCGTGAATACACATGGAATAGGAGATCTTGTAAAAGTTGTAAACGAAGTAACTAATGCGGATGTTGACAAGCTTTGCGATGAATACAACGACACATACAAGCTTGCAGCATCATTGACTAAAAACGGGGCACAATACGCTTCTTTAAGAGATGCTGCAAGAATTGAACTCGGGTTAAAATACTTTTTAGAACAGGGTAACTTTAAAGGGTATACAGATACATTCGAAGATCTGCATGGCATGGTCCAGCTACCCGGCATCGCATCTCAACGATTGATGGAGCAAGGTTATGGCTTCGGTGGTGAAGGCGACTGGAAAACATCTGCCTTAGTCCGTGCTATGAAAGTTATGGGTAGTGGTTTAAAAGGCGGTAACTCTTTCATGGAAGATTATACTTATCATTTTGAGCCGGGCAATGAAATGGTACTTGGCGCGCATATGCTTGAGATATGTTCTTCCATTGCTGATGGCAAGCCCTCCTGCGAAATTCATCCGTTGGGTATTGGCGGCAAGGCGGACCCCGTTAGGTTGGTGTTCAACGTAAGCGGAGGTCCTGCGCTTAATGCTTCAATTATAGACATGGGTAACCGTTTCCGTTTACTGGTAAACGAAGTAGAAGCGGTTAAGCCTGTTCATGATCTTCCAAAACTGCCTGTAGCCAGGGTATTGTGGAAACCATATCCTGACATGCAAACTGGTTGCGCTGCATGGATCTTAGCCGGCGGCGCACACCACACATGTTATAGCCAGAACCTGACATCCGAACATTTAGATGACTTTGCAGATATGGCCAACATTGAATGTGTATTAATTAACAAACAAACCAACCTGCATCAGCTTAAAAATGAATTACGCTGGAGCGATAAATATTATAGTTAGTTGAAAATGGATAATTGACAATTGAAAATGAGGGAGGATGTGCAAATGAATAAATGTGCGAATGTGCAAATCTGATTTCTGCTCACCGAATAATCGTTCGCAATTTTCAATTGTCAATTATCAACTTTCAATTATCCAAACGCTTGCATTATGAATAATCAACTTGTTTTCTCAGACTATCTCGTATTCTTTGTCTACTTCATCATAGTAGCGTCCTATGGTTATTGGATCTATCGCAAAAAGAAAAAAGCAACGATGGATACCAAGGACTTTTTCCTCGCGGAAGGTTCTTTAACATGGTGGGCCATTGGTGCATCACTCATTGCATCCAACATTTCTGCGGAGCAGTTTATCGGCATGAGTGGTAACGGTTTTTTTGTGGGAGTTGCCGTTGCAGCCTATGAATGGATCGCAGCTTTGGCGCTTATCATCATTGCGATATGGTTTATCCCAATCTATCTCAAGAACCATATCTACACAATGCCGCAGTTTTTGAAAACAAGGTATAATGAAACGGTGGCTTTAATAATGGCCATTTTCTGGTTATTCTTGTATGTATTCGTAAATCTAACTTCCATTCTTTACCTGGGGGCCATCGCAATCAATGGTCTTTTACCGGGACAGCAATACCTTCACGCAACCATGATCGTTCTTGCCATATTTGCTGTGATCATTACGCTGGGAGGGATGAAGGTGATTGGCTATACGGATGTTATCCAGGTGAGTGTATTAATCATAGGTGGCCTGGCAACAACCTACATGGCGCTAACCGTAGTGAGTGAAAAATTCGGTTTAGGAAAAGATGCACTGGCTGGGTTTAACGCGCTGATGAGAGATTCTCCGGAGCATTTTAAAATGATACTTGCAAAGCCTGATAAAGACACTGTGCAGACAGCTCTAAATGGAGGTGCTGGCGCATCGTTGGCGCAGGAACATATTAATAAATACCTGATTTTGCCAGGTATATTGATGTATCTGGCCGGCCAGTGGATCGTGAACCTGAATTACTGGGGCTGCAACCAATACATTACGCAACGCGCTTTGGGAGCCGATTTACAGACTGCGAGAACCGGTATTCTCTTCGCCGGATTGTTGAAATTAATGATGCCGGTAATTGTTATGCTGCCGGGTATAGCGGCTTACGTTTTATATAAAAACGGGCATCTTCCTCAATTAAAAGGTGGCATGGACGGGGCATATTCTGCTGTCCTGGGCTTCTTGCCTAATGGACTAAAAGGTTTGTCTATTGCAGCATTAACAGCGGCGATAGTGGCTTCTCTGGCAGGTAAGGCCAATAGTATTTCCACCATTTTTACGCTGGATATCTATAAGAAATACATTAAAAAAGACTCAGATGAAGCGAAGATGGTTTGGACGGGAAGGGTAGTAGTGATCATTTCCATGATTGTAGCCATTTTGTTTACCTGGAACGATTTGCTGGGAATTGGTGGTACAGGCGGGTTTACCTTCATTCAAAAATATACTGGTTTTATTAGTCCGGGTATTTTTGCCATGTTTCTGCTGGGTATGTTCTGGAAGCGTACTACAGGCGCGGCAGCGATTGCCGGTATTATCACCGGTTTTGGGTTGTGCGTTTTCTTTAATGAGTATGCACCCGGGGTTTTTGGCAATGAAACGATCTTCTATACTGCATTTCCAAATGGACATGGCGGCTATGAAATTCCGTTCCTCATTTGTATGGGGCTGGCCTTTATGTTTACCATGATCGTTATGGTGGCTATTAGCCTTGCAGGTCCCAAAGTAAACCCGAAAGCATTTGTGCTGGATAGGGAGATGTTCAAGGTAAAACCGGCAACATTGACATTGATTGTACTTACACTTTTAATACTTTCGGCGCTGTATGTAAAATTCTGGTAGTGAAAAGCGCGAAAATCAATTGCTTCTCATTACTTTGAAGTTTAAATTTTCTGTAAGAACGGCTGACCGGCGAAAATACACACATTCCGGCAGCACAAAATCTTACGGAACAATTGTAGAAGCTAATGGAAAATTTAAATAGAGCGATGAAAAAATATGCGCAACAGACAAGAATTTTAGCTGCCGTGGATTGCATTGTTTTCGGATATGACGGGGAGGAATTAAAACTGCTGGTAATTCAAAGAGGGTTTGAGCCTTTCAAGGGGCATTGGAGCCTGGTGGGAGGATTTATTCAGGGAGATGAGAGTGCGGAAGATGCAGCTTCACGTGTTTTGAAAAAATTGACTGGTCTTGATGGTGTGTACATGGAACAGTTGCACACGTTCAGCAAACCTGACAGGGATTCGGTTGAGCGCACGGTGTCCATCTCATTTTTCTCGCTGATAGATATCCAGCAATACAAACAACAGATCAGTGAAGATTATCATGCAGCCTGGTTTCCAATCAACCAGTTTCCCGATATGATCTTTGATCATAAGGAAATGGTGGAACTGGCAAAGGAAAAGTTACGTTACAAAGCAGCACTCCATCCGATTTTGTTTGAATTGTTGCCGGCAAAGTTCACTATTCCGCAGTTGCAAAACTTGTACGAATGTGTCTACGATGTAACATTCGATAAAGGAAATTTCAGCCGTAAAATATTGTCGACTTCTTTGCTGGTCAAGCAAAAAGATAAAGACAAGCTCAACTCAAAAAAAGGAGCATTTTACTATAAACTGGATGTTAGAAAATATAAAACGAATCTCAACGCATTTTTAAACTTTGTGCCCAATCCGCACACGCTCAAAAATTCCAAGTAGCAGATGTCGCATTCCTCTCCTAAAGCGTTCTTATTTGATTTGAATGGAACAATGATAGATGATATGTCCTACCATGCGGAAGCCTGGTATGATATTATTAATAATGATCTGAACGGCGGACTAACCTACGACCAGGTTAAAGTGCAGATGTACGGAAAGAATGAGGAAGTTTTAAAAAGGATTTTTGGAAACGATCGTTTTCCACAGGAAGAAATGGATAATTTATCCATTGAAAAAGAAAAAAGATACCAGGCTGCTTATAAACCAAAACTGGAATTGATTAAAGGCTTGAAACCCTTTCTGGATAAGGCGTTGGAACATGGTATACCAATGGCGATAGGATCTGCTGCCATTCCGTTTAACATAGATTTTGTGCTGGACAATTTAAACATTCGCCACTACTTCAAAGCCATTGTAAGTGCTGATGATGTAACCCACAGCAAACCCGACCCGCAGACTTACCTGGATTGTGCAGAAAAATTACAGATGGCACCTGAAAAATGCATTGTATTTGAAGATGCACCAAAAGGCGTGGAAAGCGCACAAAATGCAGGCATGCAATCCGTAGTGCTCACAACCATGCACGAAGAATACGAGTTCTCCCAATATAATAACACATTGTTTTTTATAAAAGATTATACGGACGATAAGCTGGAAAAGCTGTTTTAAGCTATGAGCTGTCAGCAATCAGCTGTCAGCCTAATTCTGACTCGTTTTCAGGTGTGCACATTTAAGATGTTACAGGAAAAATAGCCTATGGCATTTTATGCTCACAGCTCAAAGCTGATAGCTGAAAGCTAAAACACAACTTTATGAAAAAAATCGCCACCTTCCTGATGGCATGCGGCCTTATGCATGCACATTACTCGAATGCACAGGATATTGTTGTGCAGGTACATAAACCCCAGGCCGTTATACAGCCGAATATGTGGGGAGTTTTTTTTGAAGACATTAATCTCGCAGCAGATGGTGGTTTGTATGCTGAGTTGGTTAAGAACAGATCGTTCGAGTTTAATGCACCCATGATGGGCTGGAAGGAGTTGAAGAAAGAAGGAAGCTCTGCAGCATCACTCGTAGTAAATCGCAGTGCTGTTGACGACAATAATCCAAGATTTATACGGGTTAAGATTAACGATGAAAAAGATGCTTATGGCCTGCAAAATGAAGGGTTCAGAGGCATGGGTATTCATCAGGGCGAACAATATAATTTTTCTGTTTGGGCCAACGCCAGCGCAGGAAAAAATATGCGGCTTCGTCTTGAATTGATCAATGAACAGGGTAAAGAGATAGGTAATGCGTCGCTATCGCTTGACGGCAATAAGTGGAAAAAATATGCCGTATCATTTCCATCCAATGCAACTGCGGAAAAAGCAAAGCTGAATGTATGGATTGAAGGAACCGGTACTTTGGATCTGGATATGATCTCGCTTTTTCCTCAACATACATGGAAAGAAAGACCGGGTGGCTTGCGCGCAGATCTGGTTCAGTTACTTGCTGATTTAAAGCCCGGCTTTATCCGTTTTCCCGGCGGTTGCATTGTGGAAGGAAAGGAACTGGTAAATCGTTATCAATGGAAAAAAACTGTTGGAAATGTAGAAGACAGAAAACTTATCATCAACAGATGGAATAATGAATTTGCCCACAGGTCTACTCCGGATTATTTCCAATCTTTTGGATTAGGCTTCTTTGAATATTTTCAGCTTGCTGAAGACATAGGTGCGAGACCGTTACCCATCCTGAATTGTGGAATGGCCTGCCAGTTTAATTCAGCGGAAGTGGTTGCTGTTGAAGAGATCGATCCGTACATACAGGATGCACTGGATCTGATTGAATTTGCCAACGGCGGAACAGAATCCAAATGGGGCAAATTAAGAGCAGATATGGGACACCCTGCACCTTTCAATTTACAAATGATGGGTGTGGGCAACGAGCAATGGGGATCTCAGTATGTGGAGCGTTATAAACTGTTTGCAAAAGCGATCAAACAAAAATATCCTTCTATTCAGTTGGTGAATAGTGTAGGCCCCTTTCCTGATGGCGATCTGTTTAATTTCCTGAATGATACATTGAGGAGCCTCCATGCAGATATTCTTGATGAGCATTATTATCGTTCGCCCGAGTGGTTTTTGCAACAGGCCAAAAGATACGATAGCTATGATCGTAATGGACCTTCCATTTTTGCCGGAGAATATGCAGCACATACAAAACTGACTGATGAGGCCATCAAAAAGAATAACTGGCAAAGTGCATTAGCTGAAGCTGCTTTCATGACAGGTTTGGAACGTAATGCAGACGTGGTGAAGATGGCTTCTTATGCGCCGTTATTTGCGCATGCAGAGGGATGGCAGTGGGCGCCGGATCTTATCTGGTTCAACAATCTGAAGTCTTATGGAACACCTGACTATTATGTTCAAAAGCTTTATACAAATAATGTGGGCACACGTGTGGTTCCAGCCCTGATGAACAATGCTGTTATTGGAGGTGCAGATAGTTTGTATGCATCCGCAAGCATTAATGAAAACAGCCATGAATTGATCATCAAAATCGCCAATGTTTCAGCTGTTAAGAAAACAAAAAACATCGTCGCCGATGGATTGAAAAAATTGCCAAAGGAAATTTCAGTTACAATGCTTGCTTCTGATAATGTTGCCGGTGTAAACTCTTTCGATCAACCGGAGAATATTAAGCCTGCGCAGGTAACGGTAGTTCCTTCAAAAAATCTTATTCCGTTGAAAATGAAGCCATATTCATTTTATGTGTTACGCATGAAAATGTAAAATATTGCTTGGAAATACGGGACAGTCAGATTTTTAAGGTTAATATTTGTAAATTTTCCGTCGATAAAGGAATAGCGCTTCTCAGCATTATAGTGGAACTTTAGTCAATAGAAAAAGGTTTAGCATTTAAAAAATTTGTTCATGCGTAAAATTGTATTTTTTACATTTATTCTGCTGGCAATTGCAGCCCGGATAATCGCGCAGGATTATCCCATTCAGCCAGTGCCGTTTACTGCGGTAAAGGTGACGGATAACTTTTGGGCTCCACGTATTATGCGTAATTATAAAGTCACCATTCCCATTGCATTGGATCAATGTTACAAAACGGGAAGGGTGGACAATTTTTTAATTGCAGGACATTTGAAAAAGGGCAAGTTCAAAACGGAATATCCCTTTGATGATACAGATATCTATAAGATTATAGAAGGCGCGAGCTATTCGTTGCAAACCTTTCCTGATGCTACTTTGGAAAAACAAATAGATACGCTGATCTATTATATCAGTAAGGCGCAGGAGCCTGATGGTTATTTGTACACCAATCGTACCATTGCAAAAGACAGCGGTTCGCTGCACGAATGGGCGGGTGCTAAGCGTTGGGAAAAGGATCCCGATTTAAGTCATGAGCTTTACAATTGTGGTCACTTGTATGAAGCTGCTGTGGCTCACTACCAGGCAACAGGTAAAACCACTTTGCTGAACATCGCTATTAAAAATGCTGATCTTGTTTATAATGATTTTGTAGTAAAAGGATTGAAATATTATCCGGGACATCAGATCATTGAAATGGGTTTGGTAAAAATGTACAGGGCAACAGGCAACAAAAACTACCTTGAGTTGGCCAGGTACTTTTTGGACATTCGTAAAAATGGAACAGAGTATAACCAGGCACAGTTACCTGTAACTGAACAGACAAAAGCCGTTGGACATGCGGTACGCGCAACTTACATGTATAGCGGCATGGCCGACGTAGCTGCACTAACAGGCGACAAGAGCTATGTTACCGCGATAGATGCTATCTGGCACGATGTGGTAGATCATAAATTATATCTTACCGGTGGCATTGGTGCTGAAGCCGGACATGAAGGTTTTGGTCCTGATTATGCTTTGCCAAACATGAGTGCATACAATGAAACTTGCGCTTCTATTGGTAATATCTATTGGAATTATCGTTTATTTCTGTTGCATGGTGATTCAAAGTACTACGATGTTTTGGAACAGATCTTATACAACGGTATGATCTCTGGTGTATCAGTTAAGGGTGACAGATTTTTCTATCCCAATCCACTGGAATCAATGGGTCAGCATACCCGCAGCGAATGGTTTGGATGTGCATGCTGCCCGAGCAATGTTTGCCGTTTTATTCCTTCTGTACCCGGCTATGTGTATGCAACCGGAAGCAACAGGATCTATGTAAACCTGTTTGTTCAAAGTACTGCTAAAATTCCTTTCAACAAAAGCACTGTAAGTATTGAGCAACAAACAGAATATCCGTGGAAGGGTGATGTGAACTTCACGATTGATCCATCAACTGCATCATTATTTGAGTTGGCTTTGCGTTTGCCTGCATGGCTGAATGATGCGCCTGTTCCCGGCGGTTTATATTCTTTCACAAATGCTGAAGCAAAGAAATTCAATGTTCTTGTAAACGGCAAACCGGTAGAATATAAAAAGGAAAATGGGTACGCAGTTATCAGCAGGCAATGGAAGAAAGGAGATAAGATAACATTCAGTCTTCCAATGGATGTACGCTATGTTAAAGCCAAAGATCAGATAAAATCAGATAACGGTAGAGTTGCTTTGCAACGCGGGCCTTTAGTGTATTGTTTTGAATGGCCGGACAATAAAGATGCATCTGTGCGACACATGCTCTTGAATGATAATAGTATTACTTCCACTGTGTATGATCCGTCTTTACTGGATGGTGTTGAGTTAATTAAAACAACCGCAATTACTCCGGTAATTAATGCCGACGAGAAAGTAGTTGAAAAAAAGGAAGTAGTTACTGCTATCCCTTATTATGCATGGGCAAACAGGGGCGCAGGTGATATGAGTGTTTGGGTGGCAGACAAAGAAACAGCGGTAATACCCTTGCCTCCGCCAACGCTTGCTTCAAAAAGTAAAGTAACGGCCTCTTATCCTACCAAGGCTTTGAGAGCAGTAAATGATCAGCTTGAGTCATCTTCATCACACGATGGCAGTGTTCCATATTATCATTGGTGGCCCAAAAAAGATACTGTGCAATGGGTGCAATATGATTTTGAAAAGCCGGCGTCGGTATCAAAAGTACAATTGTATTGGTTCGATGATGGGCCGTGGGGTGGCTGTAGAATCCCTGCATCCTGGAAAGTGTTGTATAAAGACGGTTCCGGAAACTGGCAGGAAGTTAAAGCTAAAGACGCGTATGGTATAGAAAAAGATAAATATAATGTGGTAAATTTTGATGCGGTCAACACTTCGGCCTTAAGGCTGGAAGTGCAGATAAGCAAGGATCATTCGGCTGGAATTTACGAGTGGAGAGTTGAATAAGAAAGATTTTGGTGATAATAAAGCCCCGGGCAATAAATGGTTGCCCGGGGCTTTTTGTTGCAGGTATAAGATGCTTCAGGTTGCAATAGTTAAGCTTAATAGCTATTTTAAGTAAACATTGTAAAGCAAATCATTGTTTAGTATTAATCACGTCTGTAACTGGTTGAGTGCTGGATGTTTTACGTTCTATGATGCTCTTGGCCGGTTATGGTGTAACCCAAATAAATTATTGCAATGATACCTTCACGTCAACCATACAGTTTGCTTCTGACTTTAATTATATCGACAAGTTTCTGTTTTACCGTGCATAGCCAAATGCTGGTGAGCAGTAAACAACTTAAAGAAGCACTGAAAAAATCTCATGCCACACAAAACGACTGGGATAGTGTATATGAATATGCCGTTAATTATTTTTTATACACCGACACCGGTAGCCTTTATTCTGGCCTTGCCTTGTATATGAATTCGATTGATAGCTCTGAAGAACTTGATGCAGCCATACCATTAATGAAGGGAATGGTTAATGTAAGAAAAAGACGTTATGATAGTGCCATTAACCAATTGCAGCAGGCTTTGAAGACGGGTCTGGAGAAATCGTATTTCCCGCTGATATATTATTCAAACATTCAATTGGGCCAGGTATTCAGGAAGATTGGAAACTTTCCTATTGCGTTGTTAAGTTATAACGAGGCACTGAATGTGGCTGCCCAGGCAAAGAATAAAGATGCCATTGTGCACACGCAAATAAAAAAAAGCGAATTGTTTTTTGAATTGAAGTCCTACAGACGCTCCCTTGATGAACTGAACAATGCCTATGCTTTAACAGACTGGACGAAGATAGAAAGAGATGACCTGGTTAAGGCCTCAATACTCAAAAACAAGGTCAAATGTTTTGAAAAACTGAATAATAAAGACTCTTTGCTTACGACAAAACGTATGCTGGATGAACTTAAATCGGGAGAATTGTACGTTGAATTTGCCAGGATAAGTGCCAATGTTGAGGATGACAGAGTTAAGGGCAACAAGAACCAGGAAATAGCCGGGTTGAAAAAACTGCTTACCCTAACCCGGACTACGGCATTCGAAGATCCGTTGAATGTTGCTGTAAGCCTCGGCAAAGCTTACTATAGCAATGGTGATTACAAGAATGCGCTGGCGATACTTGATAGCGTTGAATATTATGTTGATGGTTTAAATCAACTGAGTGTATTGAAGGATTTATATGTTGTGAAAGCTAACACGTTTGCTGCTATGAATGATATGCCCGCAGCGCTCAAGTATTATGAAAAGAATGAACGTGTGAGTGACAGTATAAACGTAAACACAACTATTGCAAAAAATATGGAAATGAGTACTTCGGTATCTACGTTAAAGAATAATTTGGGAGAGGCTGTGAGAGAGAAAGATCTTCAGAGAAGAGTAGTCATATTCACGATCGTTATTTCCGTATTGTCCTTAACGCTGCTGTACCTGCTCTTCCGTTATGTAGTCAACCGGAATAAAATGCATAGGATGCAAATGCAACAGCATATGAAAGAATTGTCATTTATCAATTCTCATGAAGTGCGAAAATACCTGGCCAATATTTTGGGAATTGTGCAGGTCATAAAAATGGAAAATTATTCCTTTGATACTTACAGGCTGTTTGAAGAAGATTTATTTAAAAATGCGGATGCATTGGATCAGTCTATTAAGGCACTTGCAAAGAAGCTATATGGTATAGACGAAGCTTAATAGATAATTGAAAATTGAAAATCGAAAATGAATAATTGAAAATCGCTGTGTTCCTCCGTGTAACCACACGTATTGAATAGTACAGTTACACAGGGGGCACAGAGAATACACAGAGTTTCACAGAGGCTTACAAATTTGCACATCAAGCATCCTCAAATCAGACATCTTACTGTCTGTCCGATAAGCCCACATTCACATCGAGATCTTCATTCTCCATTAGATATGCGGCCATCTCATCATTCATGGAAAAGCCTCTGTCAAACGTGTGCATGCTCACCTTAATGTTTTCCAACGGCTCATAGACGTTGAATTTCACAACAGCTTTACCGGGGTTGTTTTTCAGGTTCGTCTCAACAAATGAAACAAAGTCTTTGGTTATAGAGGCTGCTGGTAAATTGAATTCAAGCTTTGCCGTCATCGCAGCTTTCAAAGATTCCAGCAGACTTATGGATGCTACTTTAAACTCAAACTGGTCGCTGTTAAATCGCTGTTTGAAGAAGCCGTTGATCACAACATTCTTTCCTTTGTCCAGATAATCTTTAAAGCGCATATAATCGTCGCTCCAAAGCATCATTTCTGTTTTGCCGCTAAAATCTTCAATCACCATAGAACCAAAGTTCCTTCCGGTTTTGGTAACGCGGTGCTGCGCATCAATTACAAGACCGGCCAGACGATAATTTCTGCTTGCAGGTTGCAATTGTGGAGCTTCTTTAATATCGTTGAAGTCGGCCAGTGTCATAATACCGTAGTGCTTCAATTCAAATTTAAAGTGATCAAGCGGGTGACCACTCATGAACATACCGGTGACTTCTTTTTCAAGATCCAGTTTTTCTGTCAATGACCACTCTTCACACTTTGGAAGTTTCGGTGCTGCAATCTCAGGCATCATTCCATCGCCGAACAAGCTGTTACTGCTTTGCTGCTTGTTTGTCTGAAATACGTTTCCGAACTTGATGATCCGCTCGATGCCGTTCATCGTTTCACCCGGAAGTGTATAGAAATATTGTGCACGATGCATGTCTGCAAAGCAGTCAAAAGAACCTGAATACACCAAACTTTCTATTGATCGCTTATTTACTGTTCTTTGGTTAATACGCTTAATAAAATCAAAAATATCCAGGTAGTTGCCATTACGTTCACGCTCTTCCAAAATACTTTCGATAGCAGATTCACCCACACCTTTTAAGCCACCCAGGCCAAAACGGATCTCGCCCTTTTTGTTAGGAGAGAAACCTTTGATAGATTCATTAATATCCGGACCAAGCACTTTAATGCCCATACGTTTGCACTCCTCCATAAAGAAGGTAAGCTTTTCAATGGCGCCTGCATGGTTAAGTACCGCAGCCATATATTCACCGGGGTAGTGCGCTTTTAGATAAGCTGTTTCGTAAGCAACAAACGCGTAACAGGTTGAGTGAGATTTGTTGAACGCATATTGGGCAAATGCTTCCCAGTCGGTCCATACTTTCTCAAGCACGTCTTTGGGATGACCTTTTTTTACAGCGCCATCCATAAACTGGGCCTTCATTTTATCCAGCGTCTTCTTGTCCTTTTTACCCATCGCTTTACGAAGAACGTCCGCATCACCCTTGCTAAAGCCGGCAATCTTCTGCGACAGCAGCATCACCTGCTCCTGGTACACCGTAATACCGTAAGTTTCCTCAAGATATTCCTGCATGTCTGGCAGGTCATAAGTAACCTCTTCGCGTCCGTGTTTACGCGCAACATATTGTGGGATATACGCCATTGGACCGGGACGATACAAGGCGTTCATCGCAATAAGATCGGCGAATTTATCGGGCTTCAGTTCTCGGAGATACTTCTGCATCCCGGGACTTTCAAACTGGAACGTACCGTTGGTTTCGCCCTTTTGATATAGTTGATAAGTTTTTTCATCTGTTAGTGAAATGTCGTCGATTACCAGGTCAACGCCATGATTCAGCTTAATCAACTCCAGCGCAGTTTTGATGATGGACAAGGTTTTCAAACCAAGAAAGTCCATCTTAATTACGCCGGCATCTTCAATCATGCTACCCTCAATCTGGGTAACCCACAGATCAGAGTCTTTTGCAGTAGCAACCGGAATCAATTCCGTAAGATCTTTAGGGGCAATGATGATACCGGCAGCGTGGATACCTGTGTTACGCACAGATCCTTCCAAACGCTCGGCTTCACGCAATACCTGTCCCCTTATATCTTCTCCACCGTAGATTTGCCTCAGTAGCTTAATGTTTTCCAACTCTTCCGGGCCATAGTTCTCTTTGTCTTCTAAGGATTTCTGGCCGTCTTTAGCTTCCTTGCTTGTCATTGGAGCAGTAAGCACACGGCCAAGATCAGTTCCCGGTCTGTCCGGCACCATCTTCGCCAGCATATTACTTTCTGCCAGCGGAAGATCCATTACACGCGCAACGTCCTTGATACTCGATTTCGCAGCCATTGTACCGTAGGTAATGATCTGCGCTACCTGGTTGTTGCCATATTTTTGAACTACATAATCAATTACTTTTTGTCTTCCTTCATCATCGAAGTCCGTATCAATATCCGGCATTGATTTACGGTCAGGGTTAAGAAAACGCTCAAACAGCAGATTGTACTTAATCGGGTCAATATTCGTGATGCCGATACAATAAGCAACTGCACTACCTGCCGCAGATCCACGACCCGGGCCAACAAATACACCAAGATCTCTACCCGCTTTAATGAAGTCACTCACAATAAGGAAGTAACCCGCGAAACCCATCGTTTTAATAGTGAATAATTCAAAGTCCAATCGTTCTCTTGCAGACTCTGATATTTCGCCATAACGCTGGCGTGCACCTTCATAAGTAAGATAGTGCAGGTAGTTCCACTGGTTGATGTTGTTGTCAGTTTCCGTCTGGAATTCCTTTGGCAAAGGAAACGCCGGAAGAAGGATATCTTTCTTCAGGTTGAGCACTTCAACACGATCAACGATCATGTTGGTGTTATCAATACTTTCAGGTATGTCGCTAAACAATTGCGACATTTCATCCTGTGTTTTAAAATAGAACTGATCGTTCGGGAATTTAAAACGACGGTTCTTTATCTGCAGCTCATCATTTACAAAGTCATCAAAACCGGGCGTTGATTGCTTTTCACCGGTGTTGATACAAAGCAGGATATCATGCGCATTAAAATCATCCCTGTCTGTATAGTGACTGTCATTGGTTGCAATAACAGGCACATTAAATTTTTTGGAGAACTTTAGGAGCGTGTCGTTGATGAGTTCCTGTTCTTTGATGTTATGGCGCTGCAGTTCAATAAAGAAATCGTCACCAAACAGATCAAGCCACCATTTGAATTCTTTTTCTGCAGCTTCTTCTCCATCATGAATGATGGTTTGCGGTATGTAAGCACCTATACAACAGGTTGTAGCGATCAGGCCTTCGTGATATTTTTCAATCAACCCCTTATCAATACGAGGATACTTGCTATAGTAACCTTCAATAAATCCAAGCGATGTTAACTTGATCAGGTTCTGGTAACCTTGTTTGTTCTTAGCAAGCAAAACCTGGTGATAACGTTCGTCTCTTACTTCTTTCGAGAAAGATTTTCTATGCCTGTCCTCAACCACGTAAAACTCACAACCAACGATTGGCTTTACGACCGGAGTGGTAATGTCTTTTCCATTCGCATCTTTCCCGATCACCTTGGTGTTTTTCCATGCCTTGCTCACAAATTCAAATACGCCGAACATATTACCGTGATCGGTAATAGCCAGCGCAGGCATGCCGTTCTTTTCTGCTTTTTTATAAAGACTATCTATCGCTGCCGCTCCATCCAGCAGAGAATATTGTGTATGTACGTGTAAGTGTGAGAATTGAGCCATGTTGTTCGTCCTTTGTAAACCTGTAAATCAGTGAATAGTCAATAGTGAATAGTGAAAGCTGAAACCTGTTTAGTTTCCCGTGACCTCTTAAAACTTAGTCCGGAACATAATATTTTGATGATGCTTTTGCCGCCTGTTTACGATTTGACCAAAACTGGTACCGATCGTATCTTTCACTTAGCTCCTTACCATTTACCGAATTATAATAATGAATGAATAAACTAGTACTGACTGCATCTTTCACTATTGACCATTCACCATTCACCATATCAAACCTGCAAATTTCGCTCAAAAATCCATGCCATCCGTCACCTTATTTTCCACAATAAGTGCGTATTATGTTTCGTTTCCTAAAAAGTTTTGCATATAATTTGTGTTGGTGCGCCAAGCCTTTTAACTTGCGCCCTGGTAATGAATATTAAATTTTTTATATATAGTCTTTGCGTTTGTTTGTCGTTAGCGTCGTGTAAAAGTCTCAAGCAAATTACTTCGAGAGATGATTCTAACAACAGAAACAATGCTTCCCGCAATAAAAACCGGGATCCAAGATTCCTCGACGATATCAATGTAACACCGGGAGGTGTTGCCAATAATACGACCTCTTCTTCTTCAAAACGCGCTGAAAAAGAAAGAAAAACTACCGTTTCTAAGATTGAACCTGATCCTTCGCTTTCCAACAGCAACATTGAAAATGCCAATTGGCTTCAGCTTAAATATTCAATCATACTTGACGCAAGTGTTGAAAAGCTCAACAATCCTGCTTTGCTGCAAAACATAGATAAATGGTGGGGAACTAAATATTGCCTCGGCGGTTCAACTGAGAACTGTCTTGACTGCTCAGCTTTTACTCAAATTATGCTGCGGGATGTATATAATGTTACTTTACCGCGGACAGCCCAGGAACAATATAATCTTACTGAACGGGTAGATCAGGAAAATCTGCAGGAAGGTGATCTTGTCTTCTTTCATACCAGCGGCAGGCGCAGCATTACACACGTTGGAATTTACATCCTCAACAATAAGTTTGTCCATGCCGCAACCAGCGGCGGCGTAATGGTCAGCGATCTGAACGACAATTACTGGAGACCCAGGTACAAAGGTGGCGGAAGACCAAAGAGTTAAATGTGCAAATTTGAGAATGTGCGGATGTGCGAATGGGAAGATGTGCACCCGTTTGCGAACTGCGAATATGCAAATGAGTTAGCTTTTTGATTTCATACAAAAAATCCCCTTTTTCAGCATTTAGTATTATATTTCCAAAGAGTGTGGTAGGCTTATGATGTGAGCTTATTAGCTTAGGCAAACGCCTGATACCTGATACCTGACACCTCACGCCCCTCACCATAAAACCTCTTCCATGAATCTCGATCTTTCCAATAAAACAGCACTCGTCTGTGGCGCATCCCAGGGATTGGGTGCCGCTGTGGCAAAAGAATTGGCCTTGCTTGGCGCAACAGTAATTGTGCTGGCACGTAATGAAGACAAGTTGAAAAAAGTAGTTGAGTTGCTGGATGTTTCAAAAAAACAGCGCCATAGTTATATTGTTGCTGATACCTCCAAGCCGCAGGACGTACAAGAAAAGGTTAAGCAACAATTAACTAAAACCAACATCATTCATATATTGGTAAATAACACCGGCGGGCCGCCTTCCGGACCATTGTTGGATACACCGGCAGAGGAGCTGGAACTGGCTTTTGATGCACATTTGGTGACCTCTCATTTGCTTGCACAGACACTGGTGCCGGGCATGAGAAAAGCTGAATTTGGACGTATCGTCAACATAGTGTCCACCTCCGTTAAGCAGCCGATCAACGGGCTGGGAATCTCCAACACCGTGCGCGCAGCTGTGGCCAACTGGGCAAAAACACTTGCAAACGAAATAGGTCATTTCGGCATAACTGTAAACAACGTATTGCCGGGTTTCACCAACACGGACCGGCTCGCTTATCTCTTCGGGAAACAGGCGGAGGCCAACGATACCTCCGTTGAAGAAATCACGCACAAAAGCATTTTGCAGATCCCTGCCGGCCGCCTTGGTGAGGCTTCAGAATTTGGCGCTGCCGTTGCATTCCTTTGCTCACCCGCGGCATCATATATTAATGGCGTTAATTTGCCAGTTGATGGAGGGAGAACGGGAACGCTTTAAGTGGATGAATTGATCAGATTATTGTAAACTGGCTTAGAAGGGGCGTTCAAATTTTATCTCTCACGATTATATATAAGTATTCTTATATTTGTGTATGAGAAAGATCGCCCTCCCCTTTTGTTTTTTTTTGCGCAGCATTGTTTTAGCCAGGCAAAATTCCACCCGTACATTGGCCTACATGCAGCCGTCAATTCCACAACAGATTATTTAGGACCATCATTTCAATTGGGCACTGATTACGCTTTGAATAAAAGAATAACTTTCAGCGCTTACATGAATTATTTCACGGCCAGAATGAATAGCAATGAAGATGATATCAGCTTAGAATATGGCAAACTCCGGATTTTTACCTGTGCATTTTTAGCTCAAACAGAGTTTTCTAAAAAGCTTAACCATTCAGGTCTGTTTGCTGCGGCGGGCGTAGCGTTGCAAAAGAAAACAGAAGACTATCTGTCACAAACAAGCAATGATCATCTCAATAAAATCTATCCAACTTTAGCAATAAGAACCGGCTATATGTTGCCTGTGCACAACGCATTATTGAGCATCGAAGTAAATGCAACGGGTCCATATGTAACTTCAAATAACGACGAGGAATTTGGGTTCTATCAACAATTAGAAGTAGTTACACAGCTTTCTCTTGGTGTAAGACTTATTTGGTAATGCCAGCCTGATCAAACCTCCACGTTTTTTACTTTTTACTTTTGAATTTTTACTTCCTCTTGTCGCGTTCCCGCCCTGACAGCTCAAAGCTTACAGCTGATCGCTTTATATTTCCACCACTTCTCCACAACCGAAAACGAAAAATGGCTATTTTAGCGGTTTTCGCTTAAGTTCGCAGCAATAATCAGGTTTGAAATTGCAATTTCCTGTAAAATCCATACGTTTCTTTTTGGCTATTGCATGCAACCAGTGAACAGAAAGTAGAGTTTATGAAGCTAAAAAGTCTTGAAATAAAAGGGTTTAAGAGTTTTGCCGACAAAACAGTGGTAAGCTTTGATGAAGGCATAACAGGAATTATTGGTCCGAATGGTTGCGGGAAAAGTAATATCATCGATAGCATCCGCTGGGTGATTGGGGAACAAAAGATCTCTGCTTTACGTAGTGAAAACCTGGAAGCGCTTGTCTTTAACGGCTCTAAGACCCGCAGCCCGAGCGGTCTTGCCGAAGTAAGCCTCACTTTTGAAAATACCAAGAATTTATTGCCAACGGAGTTCAGTACCGTTACCATTACCCGCCGTTTCTATAAAAATGGCGATAGTGAATACAGGCTGAATGATGTTGCCTGCCGTTTAAAAGATATCCATAACCTGTTCATGGATACAGGGGTGAGTACTGACAGCTATGCCATCATCGAGCTTGGCATGGTGGACGACATTATTAAAGATAAAGAGAACAGCCGCCGCCGCATGTTAGAGCAGGCCGCTGGTATCACCATATATAAAACACGTAAGAAAGAAGCGAAAGCCAAGCTGGATGCGACAGAGCAGGATCTTAACCGTATTGAGGACCTATTGTTCGAGATCAACAACCAGCTTAAAATGCTGGAGAACCAGGCAAAGAAGGCTGAGAAGTATTACGAAATAAAGAAAGACTACCGCGAAGTATCCATTGAGTTGGCTAAAGCTGCACTGGAAGGATTTAATGTTACTTACCGCGAACTGAACGAACAACAGGATGCGGAGACAGATAAGAAAGTTCGTTTAGAAGCCGAGATAGCGATTGAGGAGGCAGATATTGAGCAGGAGAAAGTTGGATTTATTGAAAAGGAACGAGCGTTGCAAAGCATGCAACATGAGTTTAACGACTTGCTACAAGGCTTGCGTACGAAGGAAAACGAGAAAAATCTCGCTTCTCAAAAACTTCACTACTTAACAGAAAAAGAAACCAGCTTAAAAGATTTCTTACAGAAAGCTGAAGGTCAGTTAAAGACAATTGAAGATTCTATTCATTATACACAAATACAGGTGGGTGATGAACAGGACAGACTTGCTGATCTGCAGGATAAAGTAGAAACTGCCAAACTGGATATAGAAGATAAGCGCCGCACATTTGATGAGAAAAGAAGCAGTGTAGATGGATTACGCGGAAAGTATCAGCAAATTCAACGCAGCCAGTTTGATGCAGAGAAAAAAGTAGCTGTCGCCGATACCTCTATTCAAAACCTGCAACGTTCTCACGCGCAGTTAAGCGATGAAAAGCAAAACCGTTCATTCCAGATGCAACAACTGGAAAATGAACTGAAAGATAAAGAAGAAGTACTTGATGCAAAACGCGTCGATCTGCAACAATTGCAGGAGCAGCATGAAAGAACAAAAGAGCAGATCCTGGAAACGCAGAAAGTGCTGGAATCTCTTCGTAACGAACTGGCTGATGAAACAAGAAAGCTTGATGCCAAACGCAACGAGCACGACTTGTTGAAGAGCCTGATAGATTCAATGGAAGGCTATCCTGAAAGCGTAAAATTCCTTCACAACAATCCGCAATGGAAATCCAACGTGCCCATTCTTTCTGACATTGTTTATGTACAGGAGGAATATCGTGCGGCAGTTGAAAATGTGTTGGAGCCTTACCTGAACTATTATGTAGTTGATAACTTAAAAGAAGGTCTGCAAGCCGTTCATCTGTTGGATCAAAACAAAAAAGGAAAGGCCAACTTCTTTATGCTGGAAGAACTGGACGGCGTAGAAATCAAAACGCATCAACCAGCCAACACCATCAAAGCGATGGATGTTATTGAAGTGGATGATCAATATGTAAAGCTTGCTGAATACTTGTTGGCAAATGTTTACATCGCGGAGAATGAAGAAGCGATGAACAATAGCAACGGTGCGGTTGTATTGGAAAAGACCGGTAAATATGTGAAAGGTAAATTCACTTTAACCGGTGGTAGCGTAGGATTGTTTGAAGGAAAGAAAATTGGGCGAGCCAAGAACCTGGAAAAACTGCACGATGAAATCGTATTGCAGGATGCAGTGGTAAATTCATTAAAAGCTGAGATCAAACAAAAACACAATGAGGTTATTGGTTACAATGAGCAGTTGAAAGAACATGCGATCAAGCAGACAGAGAATGAAATTAACCAGTTAACCAACCAGGTTTTTGCGACGAAGAATAAAATTGAGAATCTGCAGGCGGCTCAATCCAATGCACAGCATAAGCTGGAAGATACTGACAACAGGCTGCAGGATGAGCAGGAAGCCATTGCAGATACAAGAGAGTTGCTGCATACATTAAATGATGAATTGCAGCAGACGAATGAGGAAATGAAAATGGTTGAGCAGGATTATCAGCTTGCTGAACAGGAATACAACTTCGCGTCTGCACAGTATAACGAAACCAATCTGCAACTTACCCGTCAGCAGAGTAAAATATCTGCTTTAAAACAGGAGCTGGTATTTAAAGAAAACCAGTTAAACGATCTGCACGCACAGATCCAAAGCAACACCAAACAATTGTCAGAAGCTTCTGACGACATTCTGATTAACCAGGATGCATTAAAAGAAGCAGAAGAGCAATTGTTGGGCTTAATGCGTAAAAAAGAAGAAGAAGAGAAAAAGCTGAACGAAGCAGATCAGACTTATTACAATCTGCGGAACGCTTTGCAGGAAAAGGAAAGCGCTTTACGTTTGAAAGTGAAGAGCCGTGAAATGATCGAGCACCTGCTCAGCGAATTGAAAGATAAACTCAACGAGTTGAAGCTTCAGTTAGCTGGTATGAAAGAGCGGTTAAGTGTTGAGTTTAAAGTTGAGCTGGACGAGATTCTGGATCAGGATAGAAAGACCAACACCAGCGTTGAAGACCTTCAGGCAAGCTGCGACAGGATGAAGAAACGCCTGGAAAATATGGGCGAAGTGAACCCTACAGCTATTGAGGCGTTCACTGAAATGAAAAAACGTTATGAGTTCATCCTGGAACAAAAAACGGATCTGGTAACAGCTAAGGACAGCTTGTTGCAGACCATTCAGGAAGTGGAAGCAACAGCCAATCAGCAGTTCCTTGATACGTTCAACCAGGTAAGAGATAACTTCCAGAAGGTGTTTAAAGCCTTGTTTACAGAAGAAGATACCGCGGACATGGTGCTTGAAAATCCTGAGAATCTTGCTGAAACAGGCATTGACATCGTGGCCAAACCTAAAGGTAAGCGTCCTTCATCTATTACTCAGTTGAGTGGTGGAGAAAAAACACTAACAGCGACCGCGTTGCTGTTTGCTATCTACCTGATCAAGCCAGCGCCTTTCTGTATCCTGGATGAAGTAGATGCGCCGCTGGATGATGCCAACGTGGGCAAGTTTACGCAGATGATTAAAAAGTTCAGCGAAAACTCTCAGTTCATCATCGTAACGCACAACAAAATGACAATGAGTGCAGTGGATGTGGTTTATGGTGTAACCATGCAGGAACCGGGCGTGAGTAAGCTGGTACCCGTGGATTTCAGAAGCCTGAATTAGCGTTTTGAACCACGAAGCCACGGACGACACGAAGAAGCACAAAGCCTGAAAATTAAAACAGGTCTCAAGAGACTAGATGACGATAAGAAGGCATTCATCGGAACCGCCTTTTCGCTCTCATCTTGATTCGTCGTGTTTCGCAGTGTTCGTTATGTCTCCGTGGTTTTTAAAAAAGACTTACTAATTATTCTATATAGCGACCTGGCAGGTTGAGAAGCTTGTCAGGTTTTTGCTTACAGTCACTTACAAAACAATTACAGTTGTACAAAACGATCATCATACTTTATATTGTTGTTTTCTTTACTTACGTACTCTTTTCACGGCAACCGGATTATTTTGATGGCGAGCAAATGCCTGCAACCATTCATTTTGTGAAAGATCAGAATGATAAGTCTGTGGCTAAAGCAACATTCAATGTAGATAAGAAAGACTATGTTGTTAATGCCGCTTATTTGTTCAGAAGCTTTACGGAAGGAGAGAAGGTGAATATCATTTATGAAAAAGAGCATCCTGAAAAGGCGGCCGTCTATTCCCTTTGGGGATACTGGCTCACATGGCAGGAACTGGTCGGCTCAATAGTATTGTTGATTGTTTTGTTCCAGGCTGCGGTAAAAATCACCAGTCACCCTTCGCCGGAATCATTGATAGATGAACTTGAAGATGATGACAGGCCACGCAAAAAAAGAAGATACAACAGTTAATTTCAATTGTTACTATGCGCACGGTTATACTACTTGTTTTTTCCAATGTATTCATGACAATCGCCTGGTATTGGCATTTAAAAGAGAAAGGTCTCGCATTGTGGAAAGCAATTCTCATTAGTTGGGGAATTGCATTTTTTGAGTATTGTCTTACCGTCCCTGCCAACCGTTATGGGTATAAAGACGGGATAAATGCTTTCCAGCTCAAGATGGTCCAGGAAGTTATTACCCTGGTCATTTTCAGTTTTTTCGCAGTGCTTTATCTAAAAGAACCCTTTCACTGGAGATACCTCGTGAGCTTCTTATTCTTAATAGGTGCGGTATATTTTGCTTTTAAAAAGTAAACTTCATCGTCTTTATTACGTAGCGTAATTGCGTCGACAGTTTCGTTATTTCTACATATTTTTTTATTTCTTATTTTAATCGGTTTTTAATACTTAAAATTTTTCGGTGAATTCTTAAACAAACAATCCTTTGGACCGTTAATTGTTAAATAAAATTTAAGGGAATAGTCACTTAAGCCAAATTTCTATAGCCTCAAGGACCAGCTAACAATTTGTTTACTTTGAATACCAACATATTCAATTTTATTTGCACCCTGAAATTTTAACATTTTATGCTTAAGAAAAACACTACTCTGTTGCTATTGTTTATGGCATTTTTTGCCGTATTACATGCGCAGGTTACTACAAGTAACATGACGGGAGTTGTAAAATCCGTTCGAAATGAATCTTTAGTGGGTGCCACAATCACTGCAACTCACCTTCCCTCAGGAACAGTTTATAAGACGGTGTCAAGAAAAGACGGCCAGTTTGACCTGCCCAACATGCGTGTCGGTGGCCCTTATAAAGTAGAAGTAAGTTTTGTGGGGTTTGACACGCAGACTTTTAATGACCTTTTTCTACAGCTCGGTGAAGATACCCGGCTTACACCAACCTTGTCTGAAGGAACACAAACCCTTGCGGCCGTTAGCGTATCAAGCAGAAGAGGTGCAGTTGCCAAGGAAAAACTTGGTCCATCCATGCAAATTACACAGCAACAGTTAACTTCCTTACCTACTATTACCCGTAACGTAAATGATTTTGCCCGTTTGGTTCCCCAGGCTCAGGCCAGAACCAATGCATCTGACGGATCAACAATGGGTATTTCGTTCGCTGGTCAGAGCAACAGGTACAATCAGTTTACAATTGATGGGGTGAACTCAACGGATATCTTTGGTCTTGCGGCCAGTGGTACCAACGGAGGTCAGGCAGGTATCAATCCAATTCCGTTCGATGCTATCGAGCAGCTGCAAGTTGTATTGGCTCCCTACGATGTAACTCAGGGCGGTTTTACAGGAGGTGGATTAAATGCTGTTACACGTTCCGGTTCTAATGAATTCCATGGATCTGTATATGGTTTTAATCAGAACCAGGGATTGGTTGGTAAAAGTGCTACTGACCGTTCTAAATATGGCAAATTTCATGATAATACTTACGGTGCACGTTTAGGTGGACCAATCATCGCCAACAAATTGTTCTTCTTTGTAAACTACGAAGGAGAAAGGCGTTCAAGCCCGTTGGACTTCCAACCAGGTTCAGTTAACTCTAATGTAAAAACCTCAACGCTTGATTCACTTAGTACATGGTTAAAAGATGGGTCTAAACACGCGGGATGGAGCTATGACCCGGGTGCGTACAATGGTATCAATAAAACAAGACAGTCTGATGCCGTATTCGCACGTATTGACTGGAACATTGACTCAAAGAACAAACTGACACTTCGCCATAGCTATACAAATGGTAAATCATTCGTGATCAGTGACGCGCAAAACTCCATGCAGTTTGTAAACAACGGTTATTATTTTGCAAGCACCAACAACTCAACTGTACTTGAATTGAATTCTAATATTTCAAGTAAGATGTCCAACCTGGCGCGCGTAACCTATACTTCAACAAGAGACAGAAGAGAAACACCGGGCGCTCCCTTCCCTTATGTGAAAATTAAAGATGGTTCTCTTACCTATGCTTTTGGTACTGAAAACAGCTCGGGTGCTAATAAGTTGAGCCAGGACATCATTACTATTACAGATAACTTCAACATCTACTCAGGTAAACACGTGTTTACTGTCGGTACGAATAATGAGATCTACAATACTAAAAACCTGTTCATCCAGAACATCTACGGTAATTATGCCTACAACAGCTTAGCTGACTTTTATAATGATGCAAAGCCTAACAGCTATAGCTACTACTCACCTGCACAGAAGGGAAGCGATGGTTCCGCTGAGATCCATGCAGCTCAATTCGGTATATACGCACAGGATGTTTACCGTGTGACTAACAACTTTAAACTGACCTATGGTATCAGGGCTGATATTCCTGTGTTCTTCAACAAACCAGGAACAAACGAAGCATTCAACAATTCTGATATCGCTAAGAGTTACGGAGTTGCTACCGATAAAGTTCCTGCAACTAAAATATTGGTTGCTCCCCGTGTAGGCTTTACCTGGGATGTTAAAGGTGATAAACAAACCATCGTTCGCGGTGGTGCGGGCTTGTTCACCGGACGCATTCCTTTGGTTTGGATCTCCAACCAATATGGTGGAACAGGTGTATTGCTTAACAGGTATACTGCAAGTTCTGGTGATCTGGCTAACATTCACTTTAACCCGAACAATCCGCCTACAGGTACCGGTGCTGCAAGAAATGAGATCGATGTAACTTCTCACGATTTCAAATTCCCACGCACGTTCAGAGCGAACCTTGCACTGGATCAGAAATTGCCATGGGGTGTAATAGGTACATTCGAAGCTATATATACGAAGACGTTGCAGGATATCCTGTACCAGGATTTAAACCTTGCGCCTTCTACTTCACAGCTGCATTTGGGTAATACTTCCCGTCCGTTCTACGGTTCCCAGGTTGATCCTGTCAACTACAGCAATATCATCCTGTTGAAAAATACCAACAAAGGATATGCTTACAACCTGACGGCTCAGTTTGTACGTCCTTTCAGCCAGGGCTGGACAGCTATGGTTTCTTATAGCCTTGGACACTCCTTTGGTCTGAATGACGGTACTTCTTCTACGGCAATGTCAAACTACCGTTTCGCTTATAATATTAATGGTCTTGGCAATCTTGATTTAGCAAGAAACAACTACGATCAGGGTTCTGCAGTTAAAGCGTATGTAACCAAGAAATTTACTTACGGTAAATTCTATACTTCACTTGGTTTAGTATATAACGGCTACAGCGGACAGACGCTTTCTTATGTTTATTTTGGTGACCTGAACGGTGATGATGGAACTACCAAAACATCTGTAAACACAAGCAACAGCGCCGACCTTATGTACATGCCTACTTCATCGGCTGATTTTGCTCCATTGTACACCTTTGACAGTAAAGGAAACGTAACCGGGATTAAATATTCACCTGAACAACAATATGCAGGTTTCCAGGAGTATATGAATTCTACCCAGTATACAAAAGATCATATTGGTAAAAATACAGCACGTAACGGCGCACGCTTGCCGTGGGAAAATCACTTCGACTTCAAACTGGTTCAGGGCTTCAAGTTTTACAAATCACATTCTCTTGAACTGTCAGTTGATGTATTTAATATCGGCAACCTGCTAAGCAAAAACTGGGGACATGCGTATTATGCCAGCAACCAGGAGCTTCAGCCACTTAACGTAGCAGCTCCTACATCTGCAAGCAAATTCGCAGGAAGCAATGTTGATCCTTCTATGCAGTACACAACATTCGATCCTTCCAATCCAAAAGTTACGTTTGACAAAGCTTTCGGCCTGAACAAATACACTGGCAAGCCATGGGCTTATGCAGATTTCACTTCACGCTGGAACATGCAGATCGGTCTCCGTTATACTTTCTAATAGTTAGATTAATAATAGGAACAACAAAGAAGCGGTGCGAGAGCATCGCTTTTTTTGTCAGGTTTAGGTGGGAGTTTTTTATGTACGATGTGGGGGAATGCAATGTACGATGTTAGATGTACGGTGTACGATGTGAGGGAATGCAATGTACGATGTACGGTTTTAGATGTACGATGTAAGGGGACTTGCAATGTACGATGTACGGTTTTTGATGTACGATGCAGGGGCAAGTCAAAATTCAAAAGTAAAAAATCAAAAAGGGGGAGATGTACATGTCAAATTGCTTCGAGTGTTAATAAAGCATCGACTTTTAAAAAATGATAGTGTTTATGGACTGAAATGGAATAAACGAGGATGGAATACAGGTTAGAAATGTATGTGGCCAGCTAGCAAGCGATATATTCGGAAATGTGGTAAAAAGATAGTAAGGCAAAACTTTTTTTGAGTTACTCTCCTTCGCTCACATCGTACATCTAAAATCGTACATCGTACATTCTCCAAAAAAAGTGGGTGCCCCGCCTCCGGCGAAACACCCGTTTAACCCTGCTGCAAAAATTTATACTAAACCGTACTTTTTAAAATTCAAAACCGATATATAATAGACGAGAACTGATCTTCAAAGTTTAATCAAAACTGAAAAAAATCGAAATTTTTTTTAATAGTCTAAAAAGTTGAGGTTACCGGTAAAATAGTACCTGTTAAAGATGATTTTTTCGCAGGCTTCTTTTTTGATCCATTCAATTACATCCGGAACCATAAAATTTTCAATATTGCCATGTGTTACAGGCTTGTTTTTAAATCGTTGGTTTGTTACGTCAAGATTTTCAATTTCAACATTCCCTGATGAACGCGCCCGAAGACCATAAGAGCATAACGGAAAGTTAGGGCTTGGCTGATAAAGATGTATGTTACGGCGAACATTGCCCGGCACATGCCTGTCAATTTTATGCGACCATGGACCATTGGCTACGTCAATAGTAATTACGAGATCAATTTGATGGATTTGTTTAAGTAATCCCGCTAATCGTAAAACAACATCGCCTCCTTTACTATAACCATAGAAGACGTGTAAGACGCGTTAGACATGTAGGACAGGTAAGATTTAGGATGTAATTTGTTGAATAAAAAAGTGAGATCAATTACACACGATAAAAAGAAAAATCCTCCATTGACATGGAGGATCTTAACCCTTAAAACAACCAACATGAAAAAAATCTTGTTATACTATAAATGACAATCAAGAATATTTTTTGTTCAGTTGTAAGATATTTTTTAGGAAATTTTATACCAAAGCTAATTCCAGCACCTGCTGCATTGTTTTTACATAATGGAATTTTAAGCCCTTTATAAAATTGCTGTCTATTTCCTGTACATCTTTTTCGTTTTGCCAGCAGAGAATGATCTCTTTAAGTCCGGCACGCTTGGCTGCAAGCACTTTTTCTTTAATACCACCAACAGGCAATACCTGTCCGCGTAAAGTGATCTCTCCAGTCATTGCAACGTAAGACTTTAGTTTTCGTCCCGTAAATGCACTTGTTAACGAGCTCAGCATGGTAACGCCCGCACTCGGTCCATCTTTAGGCACCGCGCCTTCCGGCACATGTATATGTATGCTCCTTTTATTAAATAATTCAGGATCAATATCATACTTTTTAGCATTTGCCTGTAGATAAGTTAATGCAGTTGCGGCACTCTCTTTCATCACATTTCCAAGGTTACCTGTAAGTTTTAATTCGCCCTTGCCATCGCTCAACAATGTTTCTATAAAAAGAATATCACCGCCCACATATGTCCATGCTAAACCAACTGCAACGCCGGGCATGTTAGCGGTCTTATAAATTTCATTACTATACCGTGCACTACCCAGTATTTTCTCTATCTCCTGTTGTGTAAGTGTGGGCTTTACCTTTCCTTTTGTTGCATATTCTTTTGCTTCATAACGCATTACGCTGGCTAATTGTCTATCCAGTTCACGCACACCACTTTCACGTGTATAGCTTTCAATAACTTTTTCCAAAATCCTGTCACTGATCTTAAAGTTTACTTTTTGTAAGCCGTGCAGTTCTTTCTGTTTTGGAACAAGATGTCTTTTAGCTATCTCAACTTTTTCTTCAATTGCGTATCCGCTCAGGTCAATGATCTCGAGCCTGTCGCGTAGCGCAGGTTGAATATTTTGAATATTATTTGCGGTAGCAATAAATAAAACTTTACTCAAATCATATTCAAGTTCAAGATAATTATCGTAGAACGTATTATTCTGTTCAGGATCAAGAACTTCGAGTAATGCAGAAGACGGATCGCCGCGAAAATCACTGCCAATCTTATCAATCTCGTCCAGGATCATTACCGGGTTGGATGATTTGATCTTACGCACGTTTTGTAAAATACGTCCTGGCATAGCACCGATATAAGTTTTGCGGTGGCCACGGATCTCACTTTCATCATGCAATCCACCAAGGCTTATACGTACATATTTTCTTCCGATGGCGTGAGCAATGCTTCTGCCCAATGAAGTTTTACCAATACCCGGAGGACCTACAAAGCAAAGAATAGGGCTCTTCATGTCGCCCTTTAATTTCAGCACAGCCAGGTACTCAAGAATGCGCTCTTTTATCTTGGTCATACCGTAGTGATCGCTATCAAGAACCTGTTTGGCCTTCTTTAAATCATAGCTATCCTTTGTGTACTCTTCCCAGGGAAGATCCAGCATCAGGTCAAGGTGATTGTAAACCACAGAATAGTCAGGAGTGGATGCATGCATTCTCTCCAGTTTTGCAATGCCTGTCTTGAAGAGGTTTTTAGCAGCTTCCGGCCATTTCTTGGCCTCGGCTTTTTTCTTCATGTCGGCAATCTCACGCTCGTTTGTATCGCCACCCAGCTCTTCCTTAATGCTCTTCAATTGTTGCTGCAGAAAATATTCTTTCTGTTGCTTATCAATTTCGGTTCTTGTTTTGGTGGCTACTTTATTTTTTAGTTCAGCAAACTGTAATTCACGTTGAAGCAGTTCAACCAGTTTTTCTGCGCGTTTTTTAACATCGTCAATTTCTAAAAGCGCTTGTTTTTCAGCAATTTCTGTATTTAGGTTACTGCTTACGAAATTGATAAGAAAGGATGCGTTTTCAATGTTGCGAAGAATAATGGATGCTTCCGTGGGCAGGTTGGGAGAGAGGTGAATGATCTGAGCCGCCAGGTCTTTTATGGTTGAAGTATAAGCTGCGAAGTCATCGGTTTCCGGAATGGTATCCTCGGGAAGAAGGCTGATATTCGCTTTGAAATATGGCTCTTCTTCTACAAGGCTGAGTAATTTAAACCTCTTTTTCCCCTGTATGATCACAGTCGTGCCACCGTCGGGCATTTTAATCAGCTTCACAATTTTGGCAACAGTACCAATCTCACATAAATCTTTGTATTGGGGATCTTCGACATTGGCATCTACCTGGGCCAAAACCCCGATAAGTTTGTCGCCCTTATAGGCGTCGTTAACAGCTTTTATGCTTTTGTCCCTTCCTACGGTGATAGGTATTACCACGCCCGGAAAAAGAACAGTATTTCTAAGAGGTAACAGGGCAAGAATATCTGGTATTACCAGGTTTTTGTCTTGCTCGTTATCAGTTTCATTGATAGGAATAATCGGCAGAAAGTCTGTATCATCTTCAGCTTTCAGAAAAAAGTTGTCTTTAGTTATGTTCATCTCAACGTCAATTTGTCATCAGGTAATTACAGATTAGTTTAATCTGCTGAGCAGGAATATGGGTCAATTAAAATGCCACATGATGAAAGTTACCGCAATAGTTACAAAATGGCACAAAAAAATGGCACCACATAGCTGTGGTGCCTTAAAATGATTTTAAAAACAAATGGAACTAAAGGATCTTAAGACCTAATCCTACTTGAATTTGCTGGCTTTTCCAACTGCTTTGATCAGGAAGATCACCTATGTCAGAAAGTCCAATATTGTACCGGCCAAATACACGTAACATTTTTAGATTAAGCTGAGCGCCTAATGCCATAGCAAAATCGCCACCTTTAAAAGCGTCACCAACGTTTTGCAGGGTTGTTTTGTGATTATTTAATAGGATGCCAAACTGAGGTCCTACATGAAAAGTAAGTAACGGGCTGGCATTAATTCTCAACAGTACAGGAACAGTAAGGTAATTCAGGTTCACCTTGTCACCTGGCTTCCAGCCTAATGCATCGTTTGGATTATCGGATACCTTTGTATTGGTTTGATTAAAAACAACTTCAGGTTGAATACCAAAAGTTTTACTAAAGTCAATTTCGGCAAATCCACCTAAAACGTAGCCGAGTTCAAAACCATCCTTGAAATCCTGTCCGTTTATTTTAGAAAAATTGGCGCCTACTTTAGCTCCAAGATGAAACTGAGCCTGTGCAAACAACGTAGCAAATACCAGGGCTAACGATAATAATAGTGTCTTCTTCATGTTTGATTTTTTAGTGATTATTATGCTTTCGGTCTTAAACAACTCTAAACGAACGAATCTTTGATTTTAATGTTAAAGAAACTATAAGGTGGATTGGAAATTTGAAATTTGCGATTTGAAATTTTCCCGTTTTAATCCTAATACAACTTTACGGCCAACATTAAGATGAGGCAAGACAACATAGCGCAGCCTGAATAATCTCAGCTCTCTAATTGTAGGTGTGCGTAGGAGTTAGGCAGTTGAGTCTAAACAATCCCAAATTTCAAATCCAAATCTTCACATAAAAAAAGGATGCACCCGTTGGGGACATCCTAATATCTTAAACGAAGAACGTTTTAGCCGTTCTGAATCAATGTTTTAATTAAGCTGTAGCGGTAACTGCAGATTCAGTCTTCCTGGAAAGCTTGCTCTTAAGGTTAGAAGCTTTATTCTTATGAATGACACCGCGTTTAGCAAGTTTGTCAATCATAGCGATTACTGAAGGCAACTTTTCATCATAAGCCTTCTCTTCTTTTAAAGCTTTTAAGTCACGTACGGCATTACGTGTAGTTTTGCCATAGTAACGGTTCCTGTCCCTGCGTTTAGCTGCCTGGCGCACATCTTTCTTTGTAGCTTTATGATTTGCCATAATTTCTTTTTTGGGACGGCAAAGGTAGGGGATTGTTTTGGAAAGAAAAAAAAATTAGCAAAGAAATTTGTGCTTCAATAAAACTTCTTTCCAAGCCCTGCAAAGCCGCCTGATATTGTATTAAATAGAGGCCGCAAATTTACTTATATTGACTAAAATTCCCGTTTTTGCTGTAAACAGTTCGCATGGTTTTATTTGAATATATGTTTTTGATTGTTTTTTACCAGCCCAGTAGTGTGAGGCATTTGGCTCAGCCGCTGTTATTTGTTTTAAGTTTTGAATGCAGGCGTAAGGTCGCATCTCGTTAAAATTAACATCCCGTAACACTATTTTCGTTAAAATTTTATGATATCAATCACCGATATTTGCATCCGTTTAAGTTTAGAATTGAATAAATAAGCTTGCATGAACGACTTTTCATACATAACAAGTTCGCATCCGGCATATATTGAGAGTTTATACCAGGATTTTGTGAAAGACCCAAATAGTGTAGATCCTGAATTGAAAAAGTTTTTTGAGGGATTTGATTTTGCGGCCACAAACGGCTTTGTAGCTAACGGAAAAGCTCCGGCAGCAGCAGCGGCCTCTGGCATTGACTGGAAAAGAGAAATTGGTGCATATAGAATGATCCTTGGTTATCGCAACAAAGGACATTTGATAGCAAAAACCAATCCGATCAGAAAAAGAAAGGATAGAGGAGCTAATTTGGATTTAGGCTTTTTTGGTTTCACAGAAGCTGATCTTGATCAGAAATTTAATGCTGGTAATTTAATAGGTCTGGGTGTAACTACCCTCCGCAAGATTATCGAGCACCTGGAAAAAAGCTATGCCGCGCATGTTGGTATAGAATTCAAATACATAAGCGATCAAAAGAAGGTTGACTGGCTGACGAATGCGATGGAGAAGAACTTTGCTGCACCGCTTCCGATCGAAAAAAGAAAACGCATCCTGGAAAAACTGAACCAGGGTGTAATTTTTGAAAAATTCCTTCACACCAAATACATCGGCCAAAAGAGATTTTCACTGGAAGGTGGAGAAACTACTATCGCTGCGCTTGATGCTATCATCAGCACCTCGGCTGATAATGATGTACAGGAAGTGGTAATCGGTATGGCTCACCGTGGTCGTCTGAATGTTTTAGCCAACATTATGGGTAAAACATACGAGCAGATCTTTAGCGAGTTTGAGGGAACCGGGCAGGTTGACCAAACCATGGGCAGCGGCGACGTAAAATACCATATGGGATTTGGTAGCGAGGTACAGACGCTGAACGGTAAAAAGATCCATTTAAAACTGATGCCGAATCCTTCTCACCTTGAAGCAGTTGATCCTGTTGTTGAAGGTTTTGCAAGGGCCAAGGCAGACGTAATGTATAAAAGTGATTACGATAAGATTCTTCCCATACTTATTCATGGTGACGCATCAGTTGCGGGCCAGGGTATAGTTTATGAAGTATTGCAGTTTAGTGAGCTGGAGGGTTATGATACCGGTGGTACCATCCATTTTGTGATCAATAACCAGATTGGCTTTACCACTGATTTTGATGATGCAAGAAGTGCTGACTATTGTACTTCGATCGCTGCGATGATCCAGGCTCCGGTAATGCACGTAAATGGTGATGATCCCGAAGCTGTGGTTAAGTGTGCCGAGATTGCTACGCAGTACAGGCAGGAGTTTAACACAGATATATTTGTAGATATGGTTTGCTATCGTCGCCATGGTCACAATGAAGGCGATGATCCAAAATATACGCAGCCGCATTTGTATGCTTTAATTGAAAAGCACGCCAATCCAAGAGAAGTGTATACCAAATTCCTGATGGAAAATGGTGAAACTGATGCACAGGAACTGGCGAAGGAAATGGAAAAGAAATTCTGGAATGACCTGCAGGAAAGATTAGACGAAGTAAAACAGAAGCCTCTGCCTTATAAATATCAGCAACCGGAAGAGTGGTGGAGAAACCTGAGGAAAGCAACACAGGACGATTTTGAAAAATCACCCGATACATTTGTTTCCGAAGAGCAGTTCAACATTTTGTTCAAAGGGTTGATGAATTTACCTACAGACTTTACTCCGCTTAAAAAGGTAGAAAAATTGTTGCAGGAAAAGGTTAAGCTGTTTGACGCCGAGCAAAAAGTGGACTGGAGCACAGGTGAATTGATGGCGTATGGCTCTATTCTTACTGAAGGCAAAATTGTAAGAATGAGTGGACAGGATGTTAAGCGCGGTACATTTAGCCATCGTCATTCAGTATTAAGAGATGAAAACAATGATAAGGCTTACAACAGGCTGAATCATTTCAATGATAGCCAGGAAAGCTTTAGAATATATAACTCACTGTTAAGTGAATATGGTGTTCTGGGGTTTGAATATGGATATGCTTTAGCAAATCCTCAGGCATTGGTGATATGGGAAGCTCAGTTTGGTGATTTCTCCAACGGAGCACAAACCATGATTGACCAGTTCATCAGCGCAGGCGAACAGAAATGGAACCGCATGAACGGGGTGGTAATGTTGTTACCTCACGGTTATGAAGGACAAGGCCCTGAGCACAGCAGTGCACGCATGGAACGTTATCTGCAAATGTGTGCTGAGCTGAATCTTGTGATCACTAATATCACCACTTCAGCCAACTTCTTCCATGCAATGAGAAGACAGTTGACATGGCAGTTCCGCAAGCCGCTGATCAATTTCTCTCCAAAAGCAAATCTGCGTCACCCGGGTAGCTATAGTCACGTAAGTGAGTTTACCAAAGGTGGATTTAAAGAATTGATTGATGACAGCTTTGTTCAGGATCCGGCACAAGTGAAAAAAGTGTTGTTGTGTTCTGGTAAGTTGTACTTTGATCTTGCTGAAAGACAGGCAAAAGAAAACAGAACAGATATAGCAATAATCAGGTTAGAGCAGATCTATCCTTTACCATTCAAACAGATCGAAGCGCTTTATCACAAATACAATAAAGCAACGTGGTTCTGGGTACAGGAAGAGCCGCTGAATATGGGTGCAGCTTCATTCCTGCAAATGAATCTGAAGACCATCAATTATGGTGTGATCAGCAGACAACCAAGCGCAGCCACTGCAACCGGTTATGCTAAAGTGCACAAACAGGAGCAGGAAGAGATTATACAAACAGCGTTTTCAATTTAAGTACGATTTACGAAGTACGAAGTACTCAACGTGAATCAGGCTTACTAATTACAAGCATAACCAGGAATAAGCAGGATCAAAAATTGTAAACGTTCTAAAAAGCAGGTACTTCGTACTTCGTACTTCGTACTTGCCTCACGTTGAAGAAAGAAAAAAACGATAAAAGAAAACATTCTTTATGATAGAAATTAAAGTTCCTACGGTTGGAGAATCTATTAATGAAGTAACCTTGTTAAAATGGACCAAGAAAGATGGTGAGTATGTTGATCGTGATGAAGTGATTGCGGAACTGGAAAGTGAAAAAGCGACTTTTGAAGTAAATGCCGAACAATCCGGAACA
Source organism: Chitinophagaceae bacterium DXS (assembly GCA_030345135.1). Lineage (GTDB taxonomy): Bacteria > Bacteroidota > Bacteroidia > Chitinophagales > Chitinophagaceae > Danxiaibacter > Danxiaibacter flavus. The sequence goes on along the minus strand of CP128386.1, from coordinate 2,269,140 downwards.
TTAAAAACAATTGCAAAAGAAGGGGACACTTTAAACATTGGTGCCGTTCTTGCGCACATTGATGAATCAGCTGCTAAGCCCTCTGCATCAGCAGCCGCACCTGCTGCTGAAGAGAAAAAAGAAGCTGCACCTGCTGCTCAGTCCGCCGCTGCGCCTGCAGCCGCAGCTGTAGCTGTTGGTAAAGGTGTTATTGAACTAAAAGTGCCAGTTGTTGGTGAATCCATTTCTGAAGTTACCTTGTTGAAATGGGTGAAGAAAGAGGGTGACCTGGTTCAACGTGATGAAGTGATCGCTGAAATGGAGAGCGAGAAAGCTACTTTTGAATTGAACGCAGAAGAAGCTGGTAAATTAAATACACTGGTTAACGAAGGTGATACAGTTAAGATAGGCGATGTAGTTGCCAAAATTGATACTGATGTTGCCGTTCCTGTTGGAGGAGCTGCATCACAACCTGCCGCTGCAGAAACAAAACCCGCCGCTAAACCTGCAGCAGAAGCTGCTCCGGTTACAGCCGTGGCAAATGATGTAAAGGCAACTCCTGTTGCTGCTGCAATTATTGCGGATAAAAAAGTTGATCCTAAGAGCATTACAGCATCTGGCCCTAGCGGCAAGATCCTGAAACATGATGTACTGGAAGCACTTGCCCATCCTGGTAAGAAAGCATTTGACGGACAGGAGCTCTTTACACGCAATGTGCGTAAGGAGAAAATGAGCAACCTGCGCAAAACTATCAGCCGCCGGCTTGTTGAATCTAAAAATACCACTGCGATGTTAACCACTTTCAACGAAGTGGATATGACACGCATCATGGAAATACGTAAGACATTCAAGGATAAGTTCAAAGAATCGCATGGAGTTAACCTTGGATTCATGAGCTTCTTTGCTAAAGCATGTGCTATTTCGTTAAGCGAGTGGCCCGCTGTGAATGCTTACATTGATAGCGATGAACTGGTTTATCATGACTATGCTGATATCAGCATCGCTGTAAGTACGCCACGTGGCTTAACAGTTCCTGTTATCCGCAACGTGGAGAGCCTGAGCATGGCCGACATTGAGAAGAAAGTAATTGAACTGGCAGGCAAAGCGAGGGATAATAAATTAACAATGGAAGAGCTACAGGGCGGTACATTTACCATCACAAATGGTGGTGTATTCGGAAGCCTGATGAGTACGCCGATCATTAACCTGCCTCAGAGCGCTATTCTTGGTATGCACAAGATCCAGGAAAGACCAATGGCCATCAACGGACAAGTAGTGATCAGACCAATGATGTACATCGCACTGAGCTATGACCACAGAATTATTGATGGCCGCGAAAGTGTAAGCTTCCTTGTACGTGTGAAAGAACTACTGGAAAATCCTGAGTTATTGTTATTCGGAAAAGATCCGGTTAAGACTTTACTAGAATTATAATTTCTATGATTTGTTGAAGTAGCGTGTGTGCAAGTGCTGATTGTGTTAGTGTACTTCGTACCTCGTACCTCGTACTTGTAAATTACCTGCATCAATAGATATCGAACTGGCAAATAAGCCCCGAGCACAATCGGGGTTTATTTTTGCCCAAAATACCTAAGCTTTGCATCAATAATAATTCCGGCAATATCATTCATTTCATGCAACAAAGATTTCATTCATATTTCAATACTGCAGTACAACTCATTTCTTCTTATGATGGAAAAATGCCATTGGCTGCCTGGCTGAAGAATTATTTCGCGGCGAATAAAAAACATGGTTCAAAAGACAGAAAGTATATCAGTCATTTGTGTTATTGTTACTATCGCCTGGGGCAGGCATTGCCAAATGTTGAGGTTGCAGAAAAATTGAAAGTAGCCATATTTCTTTGTAATGCGGAACCCGGTGTTTGGACCGGTTTGTTTGAGCTGGAATATATTGACAACTGGAACGTTGAATTGATAAGAAGAATTGTGTTTATACAAACCAAATACGCATTCTCATTGGAAGATGTTTTTCCGTTTGCAGAAAGCCTGACTGATGAGATTGATAAAGACAGTTTCATCGCTGGTCATTTCGTGCAGCCAGATGTGTTTATACGTGTGAGACCGGGCAAAGAAAAAACTGTCACAAAAAAAATGGAAGAAGCAGGTTTACCTTTTCAGCAATTGACAAATGATTGCATAGCCCTGCCCAATGCATCAAAAATCGACACCATACTTGCGCTGGATAAAGAAGCGGTGATACAAGATTACAGCTCGCAACGGATAGCAGAATTTTTTCCTTCTGAGCTAACTGATAAGAATATAACGGTGTGGGATTGTTGTTCCGCAAGCGGGGGAAAGTCAATTCTTGCTTATGATCATTTACACAAGATGAAGTTATTTGCAAGTGATGTACGTTCGTCTATACTTTTTAATCTTCAACAGCGTTTTGCAAAGGCCGGAATTAAGAATTATCACTCTTTTGTTTGTGATATTTCAAATGAGTTAACTGAATCCTTCACCAACGATCCGGTTAATTTTATTATTTGCGACGCACCTTGTTCCGGATCCGGCACCTGGAGCAGAACACCAGAACAACTTGCCTATTTCACCCGGAAGAAACTGGAAGATTACGCTGCATTACAAAAAAAGATCGCTGGTAATGCAATAAAGCATTTGTCTAAAGGCGGATACTTTTTATACATTACCTGCTCAGTTTTTAAACAGGAAAATGAAGAAGTGGTGGAATTTATTTTAGACGAAGTAAAAGGGCTCAAGCTCATCAAATCCGGCGCCCTCAAAGGCTATAACCAAAAAGCCGATAGCATGCACGCTTCGCTTTTTTTGAACCAGGGAGACAGTTTCGACACTGAGTAACACGGCGGTAAACCACGGAGACATTACGACACTAAGTAACACAGCGTTTTTTATTCCACGCAAAAGAATATTCTCGCTTTCGAATTAAATATTTATTTATTGTAATTAATTAAGCTACCTCTGTAAATATTCGCTGTGTTTCTCCGTGTCGCCGTGCCTCCGTGGTTCATCACCACATGGTTTTAGGGAAATACTTACCCGAGCGCCGCTTAATCAAGCCAAGCGAATGTTTTATATGCTGGTTTAAAAGTATCAACACAATCAGCACCAGTAAGCAACAGCCCACTACAGTATATATCTCCATATCCGACAACAACACAGTTTGATTAACAATCGAGCTGTTGATTTGACGAATGGCCAGGCTATTTGCAGCATCTGTTGCATATCCTTTGCTCATAAAGGCCTGGGCCGATTGAGCCAATCTGCTTTGTGTTTCGGAATTTTCAAGGGATACAAACTGCTGTAATTTGCTGTAATGATTTTGCTGTAGAAAAACCTGTGCGTTTTGTAAAATACAAAAGCCAATTGTTGTTCCCCAAAAGCGGCCGGATACAGTTACAAATCCGCCTGCCAGGGTGTCTTCTCGTTTTAAAGTAGATATACTGAATAACACCAGGGGAACGAAGGTCATTCCCACGCCTGTACCCTGTAGAAAGTAAGGGATACTGATTTGCTTTAACGACACATCAGGCACAAATAAAAAAGTAAACCAGATGTGATAAACAGCCAGGCACAAAAAGCCAGTTGCAAGTAAGTACCTTGTGGCAATACCTCTTGCAAAAAGAATAGCAGAGATGGTGAGGCCGGCGACTATTCCCGCAGCGTTTATATACTGAACATGCATAACATGGATCGGTTCCCAGTTCCATATTTTACCCATGGCGGAATGAAGCATATTCAAAGTAGCACGGGAAATGTAGAAAAGCAGAAATAACAGCAAGCCTATTCTCAGATCGGCATTCTTAAGCACGTTCATGTTAAGCGAAGGGCGTTTCATATATAACTGTCGCAATACAAACAGTCCTCCAAAACTAATTGCTACGACCGCTGCGACGATAATATGAACCGAAGCAAACCAGTAAAGCTTTTCACCATATACAAATACGTAAGCACCACAAAGAACGCCAGTGAGCAATAAGATGTAGCTAACCCAATCCAGCTGATACAGTGGAAATTTTTTGATGAATCTTTTACCGTTGAACACCAGCAATATCAAAGCCATACCAATTACCTGGAAAAGTGCTGCACCGTAGGCCATATGTTTCCAATCATACCGGTCAAGGATCCATACCATCATGTGCATGGTAACAGTGGAAGAAGTCAATAGAATGCCGTAAAAAATGCTGTACACAATAATGATTGCATTTTTTGATTTAAACTTAGATAACAACAACATGCGCATAGATACACCAGGCAACGCCATGCAGATGCCTTCTGCGATGCGCAGAAAAATAAACTGGTAGTAGTTTGATGTATAAGCCGATATGATAAGGATGGCGCTTGTAAAGATCTGGATGCAAAGGAAATAGTTTCGCGTGGAAAAATATTTAAAGAACCTGGCTTCGATTAACGCCGTGGCGAACAGCGTTCCGTACGTAACGCACATTACAAACTGCATATCTTCCGGTTCAATATCCAGGTAGCTTGCGGCGTAAGTAACATTGGAATTATACAAACCAAGCAGCATCATCGACGGAAGCAGGCAATAGATCAGCACTGCTTTTATGAACCATGCCGGTACCCATTCTTTAAAAACATTATCCGTGCGCATAAATACTATCTGCTTACTTTATCGTTGTTTTTTACGGTAACAATTACGTTCATGCCTGCGCGCAAAAAAGCGGTCTCTTTTTCGTTACCGGTCAACTGTATTCTTACCGGAATACGTTGTTCAATTTTTACGAAATTTCCTGTTGCATTATCCGGTGGTAATAGCGAAAATCTGGCACCACTTGCAGGGGACAACGATTCAACTTTGCCCCGGAAAATTTTGTTTCCTGTAGCGTCGGCTTTTATCACAACATCATTGCCCTCTGCCAGTTGCTGAACCTGTGTTTCTTTAAAATTTGCCGTCACCCATTTTTCTTTACTTACTACGGAAACAAGTGTCTGGCCTTCTTTGACAAGTTGACCGGGTTGAATGGTTTTACGCCCAACCCATCCATCATAAGGAGCGGTAATAACAGTATAAGAATAAAATAACGCGGCATTATCTACCGCAGCCTGTTTTGCCTGTACGGAAGAAACAACCGGGTCTACTTTTGAAGAAGCTTCTTCAGTACTAAGATTGGTTGCCGCAAGACTGTTTACAAGTTCATTGTAATGCGCTTTGGCAGATTCATAATTAGCCTTCATTTGTTCAAACTGTTGTTCCGTTGCAGCCTCTTCCTTCACTAAGTTATCATAACGCTTATAATCCTGTTCAGCTTTCCATAGTTGCGCCTGTGCAGCATCAATCTGTGCCTTATGGATTGCGGTATTGCTTTTACTTGTTATCACACCTCTCTCCATCACATGTACACTTTGTTTTGCAGATGACAGATCTGCAACCGCCATGTCCAATTTGCTTTTAAACTCACGGTTGTCAATTACAACAAGCGTATCTCCTTTATGAACAAATTGGTTTTCTTGAAATCTTACCGCTTGTATATAACCAGTTATCCTGCTTATTACAGGTGTAACGTATTGTTCAATCTGAGCATCATTTGTTTCTTCGTGATCATGATAAAATGTAAAGAAATAAATACCGCCGCCTATGCCAACAATGACTACCAGTATCGAAAGTGCGGTTATAAAATGATGATAGAAGTTTTTTTCTTTCTTCGGTTCTTTTTTGGGTGATGTATGTTGCTCTTTCATATAATGCGTGTGTTGTGTTTAGTTAAGTTTGTTTTGGTCCAGCATGCCGGATGCGTATAGTAGCTGATAGAATTTCATTTGTGCATCGATCTTTTCGGAGACATTGTTGAATCTTGCCTGTAACAAGGCATTGTCTGCATCAACAATATCCGTAATCAACGCCAGTTGGTTCAGGTATTTCACTTTGATGATACGATAATTTTCCTCTGCCTGCTGAATAGCTTTTTCAGTAACCGGAATCCGTTCTTTGATTTCCTTCAGTTGCTGATATTCTTTAAACACTTTGTCGGTTATTTCATCTTTCAGGATAGATGTTTCAAGCTGGCTTTCTGCTACATGCTTATTGGCAACTGTCATTTTCTTTTTGTTCTTGTACAGGTTTGAAATGCTGAAATTCACATCAACGCCAATCATTCCAAGACTATACAAATAAGGTGTCGGAGGAAATAACATATAGTCCGGATATTTATAAGCATACGATCCGAATAAACCTACTGTTGGATAAAAACCACCCTTTACTTCTTTCCGTTCAGCAAGTGCAATCTCCTGGTGCTTTAAAGCAATGCGCATATCTTCTTTTTGATAAGCTTTTTGCAAATAGGCTTCATAAGCATCCTCAAGCGCAGGCATTTGCAGCAAATTGGTCGTGTCGAGTTCCAGCGTCATTTCCTCAGACAGATTTAATATGGTTTGCAGGTCATGCGTGGCAACGGTGATATTCTTTTGGTTGGTAATGAGCGACAATTGCATGTTATTTAGTTGCAACTCTGCACGCAATATTTCGTTCTTTGTAACAGCTCCATTCCGTTTGAGCGCCTGTACTTCTCTTAATCTTTTTTGTTCTTCTTTTATTTGCTCATTAATGACTTGTTGAACGGACATCAGCTTATAAATACCGAGATAAGTGCCAATAACATCCATCTCAATATCGTTGGTTGTTTTTTCAACCTGTAAGGTTGATAGTTCCTTTTCTTTATTTGATTTTTCGATCGCTGTTTTAATTCTTCCACCTGCATATAAGGGAACTTTCGCGCTCAGGGTTGCATCATACATATCGGGAATAGCCTTGATGACTTCTTTGTTGCTGTATCCGTTGTGGAATTCCGTAAGATTGGTGATCCGTGCATACGATGTGTGAAAGTCGAGATCAGGCAGTTGCCTGTCCCTGGCAATATCCACTTCTTGTGTTGCTATATCTTTTTTTAGCTCAGCCTTTGCTATATGCTTGTTGTTTTCCCTGGCGGTTTGAATCGCATGTTCCAGTGTCAAAGTAATTTTAGCCTCATGCTGTGAAAAGGCAGTGTTGTTGCTGAGAAGAACAACAACAAGCATGCAAATAATAAGCATAAAAATTTTAGTGTTACTCATGCAGAGTAACCTTTTATTCCGAATCGTCATAATCGAGTGTTTGAGAAATGCAATCAGTTGGCTGTGATTGGTGACTTATGCGATGAGCACGTGGGGCATGGTGTCATGAATCATCGTAAATTTCACAACACAAAGTTCCATCATTCTCCACAGGCATAATTATCTTTGTACGTCAAACATTTATTCAATTCTGCCATGAAGCCCGCACATACCAGGTATTTAACAGAAGTTGACAAGATTGGGGAGAATATATATTGTGATCATGATTTTGTGGGAAGAAATGCAGCCGGCGAAAATCATGTTCCCACACATAAACATGTTAAAGGACAATTTTTGTATACTGAGGGCGGCATTGTGCATATTACTACAGATGAAAAAAATTACTTTCTGCCGGCAAGACATTACATGTGGATCCCGCCCGGAAAACTACACAGCATAACCACAAGTTCGCCTGATGTAATGATGCGTAACCTGTATTTTCCACCGCCGGAAAAAGAGGCTGATTTTTACAGGCAGATTGCCATTTACCCGGTCAATGATCTGCTGCTCGAAATGCTTTTTTTTACGCGACGCTGGCATGGACAAATTCCGCCGGAAAACGATGTGGCGTATAGTTTCATTCATTCCATCAAAGCAATATTGCCTGAGATAAGTAGTTATAGTTTACCGCTTTCATTGCCTTATCCGAAAAGCGAAAGATTACTACAACTTGTCCGTTATCTCTATCAACACATTGATGAGGATATCCGCTTTGCAACGCTGGCCAGGCAATTTGGATATAGCGAACGGACATTAGCGCGTGTATTTCAGCAGGAATTAAATATGTCTTTTGTTCAATTCTTCACCTTGCAAAGAATGATGAAGGCGCTGCAATTATTGTTGGAAGAAAAACGAACAGTCAATGAGACCGCCTATATGGTTGGCTACAATAGTGTGCCCACGTTCAGCAATACGTTTCATAAGATAATCGGCACACGGCCATCGGAATATATGAAGCAAAAGGGAGTGCGAGGAATAATTGAAAATTGAAAGTTGACAATTGAAAATGATGGTAGCGTATTTTCTTCTGTATTCATTGTCAATTTTCAACTTTCAATTGTCCATTATAAAACGGATCTGTAATCAATAATGCCGCCGCCAATCACTTCGTCACCTTCATAAAATACTGCGCTTTGGCCCGGAGCAATGCTTTTTACATTTTCATAAAAACGGATGCGTAACCCGCCATCATTGTTATATAAATTGCTGATCGCGCCCTTGTCTTTATAACGGATCCTGGTTATTGCTTCCATGCCGTCGGTAATACCATCATACTTGATCCAGTTGATTTTGTTTACCTGCATGTCGTTGCTTTCCAGATCGCTTTCATCACCCAAAACAACCGTGTTTGTTTCAGGGTTAATGTTGGTAACGTATGCGGGCTTGCCTAAGGCAATTTCAAGTCCTTTGCGCTGACCGATTGTATAGAATGGATAACCTTTATGTTTGCCTAACTTCTTTCCTGTTTTATCAACAAACCATCCGCCATTCACTTTTTCTTCAAGTCCGTCAACACGACGTTTTAAGAAACCGCGATAGTCATTATCCGGAACAAAACAAATTTCATAACTCTCGCTCTTTTTTGCCAGTTCAGGATAACCATAATCAAGTGCCATTTGACGGATCTCTGTCTTACGGTATTTGCCCAATGGCATAATTGTTCTGCTCAACAATTCCTGGTCAAGTCCCCACAATACATAACTCTGATCTTTAAGTTCGTCTAAACCTTTGCTGATCACATAACGGCCATTATCTGACTGGTAAACATTGGCATAGTGACCTGTCGCAATAAAATCACAACCAAGCGCATTGGCACGTTTTAGTAACGCTCTCCATTTAATATGCGTATTGCACATTACGCATGGGTTGGGCGTACGGCCAGCCAGGTATTCATCGACGAAGTTTTCAATTACGAAATCGCCAAACTCTTCACGTATATCAAGAATAAAGTGTGGGAACCCGTGTTGTACTGCGGCTTGCCTTGCATCATTAAAGCTATCGAGGTTACAGCAACCTGTTTCCTTATGTCCACCACCGCTTGAAGCATAGTCCCATGTTTTCATGGTAATGCCCACAACTTCATAGCCCTGTTCATTCAGCATGAGAGCCGTAACGGTACTGTCAATACCGCCACTCATTGCTACCAGGACTTTTCCTTTACGGCTCATATTATAAGATTTTTTAGAGAAAAATTCGTGCAAAGATAGATCATAAGTTCCAGAGCCGGAATTAAGAAGGTGACAGTGGGTTTTCGGATTAAGAAAAAAATGCACTAATTATTTATATTTAATTAAAATCAATTAATTACATATAATTATTTTAATGCTGTTATTGGGATTTTAACCTTCATATAGTTCGTCATAGCAAAAATTAATAGTTTCTTTATATTGTGAAATTAATTGTCTTTATTTGTAACATTACAGTGTAAAAAATTTGAATATGATAAAACTGCAAGTAATTGGAAATCTTGGAAAGGACTGCGTGGTGAATAATGTGAACGGCAAAAGTGTAATCAATTTCAGCGTGGCTCATACAGAAAAATTCAGAGACGCCCAGGGTAACCAAAAAGATAAAACAATTTGGGTAGAATGTGCTTACTGGACTGACAGAACAGCCATTGCCCCTTATCTTAAAAAAGGCACACAAGTATATGTGGAGGGTGCACCTGATATCAGAACATACAGCACACAGGATGGCAGACAGGGCGCTTCCCTGAGCCTGAGAATATCTAACGTTCAGTTGTTAGGAACAAGGTCTTCTGATGGTGAAGGTGGTTCTTCTTATAATTCTGGTCCCTCGTACAGTGCGGCTCCGCAGCATGTTTCGGCACCACCGTCATCCAGCCAGCTGAATGAACCTGCAGACGATCTTCCATTCTAAATATAGAACGTTGGTGTTAAGTCAAAAGTAAAAAGTCAAAATTCCCCGCCTGACCAGTCGGGCAGGAAAACGATCAAATGCAATCCTGTTGATTGTTTTTTAATCAGCTTGAACAATTTACTGTTGACATGACACTAGTTTAACCGGTCACATGACCGGTTTTTTTGTGCGCATTGCTGAATAAAAAGGGGTTATATTTTAATTAGAGCAAGAATTGCGCAAATAATAAGCCCTCTATTGATGTGAGATAATAGTAGGACTGACTGCCATTGTTTTTCCTGCCCGACTGGTCAGGCGGGGATTTTTTACTTTTTACTTTTGACTTAATCCTATCTTGCGTTCCACTAAAAATGTGTTGAAGTGATTATAGCTTACGATCGGTTGTTTGATTTTACATATGCAGTTTTTAAAGCGATAGGTTGTTCTGATAAACACGCGACCATTGCGACAAAAGTGTTACTGTCAGCAGATATAAGAGGAATTGACAGCCATGGTGTGGCAAGACTTACAGGGTATGTTCGTCTGTGGGAAGCGGGTCGTGTAAATGCAACTCCTGATATTAAGATAGTGCATGAAACTCCTTCTACGGCAGTTGTTGATGGAGATAAAGGTCTCGGGCTCGTAGTAGCGCCATTTGCTATGCAGGTGGCTATTGACAAAGCAAAGATTGCAGGTACGGGTTGGGTGAGCGTGAAGAACAGTAATCATTTTGGAATTGCCGGATATCACGCCATGCAGGCTCTGCAACATGACATGATTGGTATGGCCATGACAAATGCCAGTGCGTTGGTGGCGCCCACTTTCAGTGTTGAAAGAATGCTGGGAACCAATCCCATTGCTGTTGCTATCCCGGCAAATCAACAGCCGCCGTTTGTTGCAGATTTTGCAACAACAACTGCAGCCAACGGTAAGCTTGAAATATTACAGCGTAAAAATGCAGATGCTCCATTGGGTTGGGTGCAGGATAAATCCGGCGAGCCATCCACAAACGCAAACGAATTAAAGCAGGGTGGTGCATTGCTGCCTTTGGGTAGCGACAGAGAGCACGGTTCTCATAAAGGATACGCTTTAGGTAGCATTGTAGATATATTTTCTGCCGTATTAAGCGGTGCCAGTTATGGTCCCTGGGCGCCACCGTTCCCGGCTTATGTCCCCATGCCGGAAAATATGCCGGGCGAAGGTTTGGGACATTTCTTCGGGGCCATGCGCGTAGATGCATTCAGGCCCGCAGATGAATTTAAAAGCCATATGGACAATTGGATTGGTCGATTCAGAAACGCAAAGCCCGCCAGCGGTCACGATAAAGTATTGATCCCCGGCGATCCTGAACGGGAAATGGAGGAAGTCCGCATAAAAAAAGGCATTCCTTTGGTAGACAGTGTTGTAGATGAATTGAAGTTGGTAGGCGAGAAGTGGGGGATAGAGCTGAAGGCTTAAAGCCCATAGGCCAAAGCTTAAAGCCCAAAGCCTAAAGCTTAGAACTGATGTGTGGCTGGTTGTAAGTTTTACGTTATACGTTTTACGTTTAAGCCCGTGTAAGTAAGCGGGCTTCTTTGTGCTCCTTCGCTTCCTCCGTGTCTTCGTGTTTCAAAATGAGCCTTCGCGTTTCCCTGTGCCACCGTGCCACCGTGTTTCAAAACCTTTGTGCTTCTTTGCGCCTTAGCGCCTTTGTGGCAAAAAATCTTCGTGTTTCCCTGTGTCGCCGTGCCTCCGTGGTTTTCCCGCCTCCGTGTTTCAAAAAAAATCCTATATTTTTGCGGCTCAAAAAATTATAACATCCCAAAACGCCTTTAGAGGCTTGTATTATGAAAGTAATGAAGTTTGGCGGCACCAGCGTTGGTAAGCCGGAACGTATGCGACAGGTAGCACAACTCATCACAAAAGATGATGAGCCAACAATTGTTGTGCTGAGCGCTTTAAGCGGAACCACTAATGCCCTGGTTTCCATTAGTGACAGTTTAGCTAACCAGCAACGTGACGAAGCCAAACGAAAGATCGATGAGCTTGAGGCTCACTACCGCAATTTTGTATTAGATCTTGTTAGTTCTGAAGAATCACGTGCAAAGGCTAATGAAGTTGTTACAGAACATTTTGAATTCCTGAATATCATTTTAAAGATCTCTTTCAGCGATGCGCTGAATAAAGATATTCTTGCCCAGGGTGAATTAATGAGCACCAAGCTGTTCTCTGTTTACCTGGAAGAAAATAAAATTGATCACCTGCTATTGCCTGCGTTGGAGTTCATGAGCATAGATGCAAATGAAGAGCCGCAGTTGTCAGTCATCAGCGGCAAGCTTTCTGCTTTATTAAAGCAAAATGCAGCAAAGAAATTATTTATCACGCAGGGCTACATCTGCCGCAATTCAAGGGGAGAAGTTGACAACCTGAAACGTGGTGGTAGTGATTACACAGCTTCACTTGTTGCTGCAGCAATTCACGGATCTGTTTGTGAAATATGGACAGATATTGATGGCATGCACAACAACGATCCCCGTGTAGTTGATAAAACAAAACCCATCGAAACCCTGAGTTTTGATGAAGCTGCAGAATTGGCTTACTTCGGCGCGAAGATCCTGCATCCTACATGTATCTGGCCCGCACAACAAACTAAAGTGCCGGTGAAATTATTAAACACCATGCAGCCTGAAGCAAAAGGTACAACTATTGAGCAGGATGCAAAAAGCGTAGGTGTTAAAGCAGTTGCTGCAAAAGATGGCATTATTGCTATCAACATCAAGAGCAGCCGCATGTTGCTGGCTTATGGCTTTTTGAGAAAAGTGTTTGAAGTGTTTGAAAAATACCGCACGCCAATAGATATGATCACAACTTCTGAAGTGGCTGTATCTGTAACAATAGATAATGCAGCACACCTCGATGCTATTGTTAAAGAATTAGAACCATTTGGCAATGTTGAAGTGGATACTGATCAGACAATAGTTTCCATTGTAGGAAATGAAATCGCAGAAACACAGGATGTGCTGATGAAATTATTTGATGCCATCAAAGGTGTTCCTGTAAGGATGGTAAGCTACGGCGGAAGCAGGCACAATATTTCGCTTTTGGTTCCTGCAAGCCATAAGAAGGAAATGCTGCAGAAAATTAATAGTGGTGTGTTTGGATTGTAATTCAAAAGTAAAAAGAGGAGCGAAGAGGTTATAAGTTGTACGTTATACGTAATACGTTAATTGGAGCGAAGGATAAGCGTTTGACGTTTTGGAAATAGTTAGGAAGATTAAGATTAGAAATTTTGAATTTTTACTTTTTAATTTTGACTTTGCTCTAGACGATAAAAAGTAAACCGGTCACCACGACCGGTTTATTTATTTCCCGAATAACTAAGTTTTTAGTTATAAATAATTATATTCGGCAAATGAAGTTTAAAATCGTTGGTTTCATATATTCTTTGCTGTTATGGAACATAAGCTTTTGCCAGAAAACACTAAGCGGAAAAGTAACGGATAAACAAACCGGGCAACCATTATCGGGTGTAAGTGTATACATCGCCAATACATCTGCCGGCGCGGTTACAAATTCCAAAGGAGAATATGTAATAAACCAGGTTACGATTAACAATTTTGAACTAATTGCTTCTATAGTAGGATATGAAACCACGGCCGCAAATATTGCGATGAATGTTTCTGACCAGCAGAATTTTTCCCTCGTGCCCAAAGTAAATGAACTGGAAGAAGTTGTTGTAGGTACATACGAAAAAGACGGTTGGGAGAAATGGGGGCGTTTATTCCTCGAAAATTTTATTGGTACCTCCGATATTGCAAAAGGCTGCACCATTAAAAACTATAAAGCAGTTCGTTTCAGGTATTTTAAACAAAAGGATCAGCTTACAGCATATGCGATGGAGCCTTTGATCATTGAAAACAGATCACTGGGTTATACGATAAGATATGATTTGATAAAGTTTTCATCAGATTTTAAATCAGGATATGTTTTGTATGCCGGCTATCCACTCTTTACAGAAATGAAAGGAGGAAAAGCCAAGATAAAAAAATGGAAAGCGAACAGGTCCAATGCTTATTATGGTTCCATGCTTCAGTTTATGCGCGCCATGTACAGAAATAAAGTGCCGGAATTTGGATTTGAAATGCGCCGCCTTGAAAAACTGCCTAACCTGGAAAAGCAACGTGTCCGCGCCGTGCAGGACTTTTATATTCGCGTAGTTGTTGATAAGCATGGCGTTAAGCAGGTATCAAACGATATGGAAGAACAGTTGCCACCTGACACTTTAAAATACTATAAAGAAGTTTTGCAGCAGAAAGACGTTATTGAAGTGCTCCATCCGGAAGTTATTAAGGCGGAAACAATTGCTTATGCTGAAAATGACGTAACCGCGGTGATGGATTTTAAAGATTATTTGTTGGTCACTTATCCTGCTAAAAAAGAAGAGCCAGGCTATTATGAAGGACGGCTGGGCGTTACGGCTGATCCCTATATTACCTCAGCCATAACGCTTATTAATAACAGACCGGTAAAAATTCAAAGCAATGGATCATATTACGATTCCCAGGATCTTATGAGTTCCGGGTACTGGGGCTGGCACGACAAAATGGGAACAATGCTTCCTCTTGACTATAAGGAGCAATGAGCTATCAGCTATCAGCTATTAGCTATCAGCTTTGAGCCTGTTACGACTAACCGATAGTTCATTCTCTCATTTGGGATTTGGATAGCCAGATTCAATTAACCCACTTATGATTTATAGACTTGGAAACCCGCTTTTGTGTCCATCCTGTTTTCAGCTCATGGCATGTAAATGTTTGGAATTAAAAAAGACGGATTAATTGTTATGATGGTGCAATCCCGAAGGGATGAAATTATTATAGAAACATGTAAACAATTTATCTAACCCCGTCGGGGTTTTGATCGGTGCGAAATATTTTGCTATAATAATTTCATCCCTTTGGGATTGGCAAAATCAAGCCTGATGCTTTAATTCTTAATCGACAAATAATATCGTTCCCTGGACCAGTATCCAGGGTTTTGACTTCATGCTCGAAGAAAGTCATTTGCAAATTTGCATATTCACACATTTGCACATTCGCTCGTCATTTTCAATTGTCCCCGCCTGAACGATTTCAGTCGGACAGGAACTTTCCATTGTCAATTAAAGCAATCCGTTCGAGGTAAGCCAATTCTTCGCCCTCTCCATCCATTTATCGGTGGTGGTTTTATTATTTAAGCCAAAACCGTGACCGCCTTTTTCATATATGTGCAGTTCAGCCGGGATTTTATTGGTGAGCAGTGCTTCATAATAACGCGTGCTATTCATGGGGTTAACGCCTCCATCATCGCTCGCATGAACGAGAAAAGCAGGAGGCGTTTCCGTTGTTACCTGCTGCTCGTTGGAATATTCTTTGATCTTCTCTTTAGAAGCATTTTTGCCTAATAAATTATCGCGGCTACCTATATGTCCCAGTTCATCGGTAAAGCTGATAACAGGATAAATCAGCATAGAGAAATCAGGGCGCAACGACGTGTTATTTGGATTATCAATTACCGCTTTTGTAAAGTGTGTAGATGCGGTGGAAGCAAGATGTCCGCCTGCACTAAAACCCATAATACCAATATGTGTTGGATCGATATTCCATTCAGCAGCTCTTTCGCGAACAAGTTGTATGGCTCTTTGAGCATCCTGTAGCGGACCAATTTCTTTATTCTGCATCGTTGAGTCATCTGGTAATCTGTATTTCAAGACAAATGCAGTAACACCCATTTCATTAAATACTTTGGCCACGTCTGTTCCTTCATGTCCTGATGCGAGAATGGCATAGCCTCCACCCGGACAGATAATAACCGCTGTCTTTTTTGGGGAAGGTTTAGCTGGTTTAAACACCGTCAATGTCGGCACCGTTACCTTACTGATCCTCAAAATTCCATCCTTCCCCATCTCTGATTTTTCCTTAACAGAATTGGGCTTTGTGTTTGGAACAGTATTGTATAAGGGAATTTCCTGCGCTTTTAGTTTATTCATGGCAAAAAGAGTAGTGGCTATAACAAGCATTTTTTTCATGTTGGCGAGATTTTTTAAGACAGTAAGATAGTAAGAAAGTAAGATAGTAAGACATGTAAGACAGTAAGACGTGTAAGACAGTAAGACGTGTAAGATAGTAAAATAGTAAGATCGTATCATAAAGAGAATAAGAGTATGGACGACCCTCTGGATGTGGACTTGTTGCTGATAGCTGATAGCTCATTGCTGACAGCTAAAAAGGCAGCCACAAGGGCTGCCTCCATATATAAAAAGGGTTAATCACAAATTAGAGAACCAGCAATGCATCTCCGTAGGTAAAGAAGCGGTATTTATCTTTGATCGCTTTTTTGTAAGCTTCCATTGCCAGGTCGTAACCGGCAAAGGCGCAAGTCATAATCAATAAGCTTGTCTTTGGTAAATGGAAGTTGGTTACAAGGCTGTCAGCCACATTAAAGTCGTATGGAGGATGAATGAACGTGTTTGTCCATCCCTCGCTAGGCTTCAATAATTTCTGAGCAGTGAAGCTGCTTTCCATGCCACGCATCGTAGTAGTGCCGATAGAGCAGATACGGTGACCGGTTTCTTTTGCTTTATTTACGATTTTGCAAGCCTCCTCATCAATACGATAGTATTCAGCATCCATTTTGTGTTTGCTCAGGTCTTCCACTTCAATCGGACGGAAGGTGCCAAGGCCGGTATGCAAGGTCAACTCAGCGAAACGGATCCCTTTAATTTCGCAACGTTTAATGAGCTCTTTACTAAAGTGTAAGCCTGCAGTAGGTGCTGCAACAGCTCCCTCATATTTTGCATAAACAGTCTGGTAGCGCTCTTTATCTTCTTCGTCAGGTTTACGTTTAATATATTTAGGAAGGGGCGTTTCGCCGAGGAATTCCAACATCTTTTTAAAGCTCTCATCATCATTATCCCACAAAAAGCGAATGGTACGTCCGCGGCTTGTTGTATTATCAATTACTTCTGCAACCAGCTCATCATTATCACCAAAATATAATTTATTGCCCACACGGATTTTTCTTGCGGGATCAACAATTACATCCCACAGGCGGTTGGGTTTATTTAGTTCTCTCAGTAAAAACACTTCGATTTTGGCTCCGGTTTTTTCTTTCCTGCCGTACATACGTGCAGGGAAAACCTTTGTATTGTTTACAACAAATACGTCTTTATCGTCAAAATAATCGAGAATGTCTTTAAAGTGCTTGTTTTCAATATTACCGGTTTTGCGGTAAACAACCATCATTCGGCTGTCTTCTCGGCGTTTAGTGGGGTTTTGGGCAATAAGATTAAGAGGGAGATCGAACTTAAACTGTGATAATTTCATCTGTTTACTATTTGTTTAGCTATAGTTGAAAAACCTGGCAGAAAGAGAGAAAACAGTGCAGACGTCTAAAGAATCCGGCGAAACTGTTAACCCTGAATTGTTTGGTTATTTCATGTGTTTTGTTACCTTGTACAACCCCACATGCAGCTCGCCGCCGCCTTACGGGGCGGTTAACGTCATGTTACGGCATGATTCTAAAAGCTTGCAAAAGTAAGATATAAAAAATTATTTTGCTAAAAAAATAATGTTATTTGCTGTGGTTAGAATATATTTAGTTGAGTTACAGTTATTAAGTATTTGCTAAATTCAAGTATATATTACCCTGCTGTAATCGCTAATGATAAAACCTACCAACATGTCATCCAACAGAAGGAACTTTTTAAAACAACTGGGTAGCTCTGCAATTGTTATTGGAGCGGGTTCTTTGCAGGATCTTGCAGCAAGAGAAAGGCATGAACGGATTGTTCTGCAGTCAAAAAGCAGGTATGCGGCCAACGACAAATTAAGAATTGCAACTATTGGTATGGGAATCATGGGATACAATGACACCCAAACTGCCATTAAAGTGCCCGGCGTTGAGCTTGTAGCGTGTTGTGATCTGTATTCCGGCAGGTTGCAAAGGGCACAGGAACTGTATGGAAAAAATATTTTTATTACGAAAGATTACAAAGAGATCCTCGATCGAAAAGATATTGATGCGGTTATTGTTGCAACCAGTGATAACTGGCACAGCACCATTTCCATTGATGCATTACATAAAGGCAAGGCCGTTTATAGCGAAAAACCTATCGTGCACAAGTTTGAGCAAGGCTGGCAAGTGATCAATGCACAGAAGGAAACAAAAAGGCCCATGCAAATCGGCAGCCAGCGTATCAGCAGTATGGTGTTTGCCAAGGCAAAAGAACTGTACAAGGCTGGCGATATAGGAAAGATTAACTCTGTGGAAGCTGTCTTTAACAGGCAGAGCGCATTGGGTGCATGGGAGTACACAATTCCTTTGGATGCTTCTGCCAAAACAGTGGATTGGGAAAGGTACCAGGCACTGGCAGCTAACAAAACACCTTATGATGAAAAGAAATTCTTCTGGTGGCGCAATTACCGTGATTTCGGAACCGGCGTCGCGGGCGACCTCTTTGTTCACCTGCTTACCGGGCTGCATTATATCACCGATTCAAAGGGACCGTCATCCATTTACTCTATTGGTGGATTAACTTATTGGAAAGACGGGAGAGATGTTCCTGATGTGATGACCGCAGTGCTGGAATATCCTGAAACCAAAGAGCACTCCGCGTTCCAGGTTGTATTGCGCGTAAATTTTGTTAGCGGCGAAGGAGATACGGGCTATACACGCATCACAGGAACAGAAGGCGTTATGGAAATGGGGTATAACGGTTTTACAATTAAAAAGAATAAAATGGCCAGGGCTCCGGGATACGGAGGTTGGGATGCATTAAGCACATATCCCGAATCAATGCAAAAGCAAATTGTTGAAGCCTATAACAAAAAATACAGCAAGGCAGACCAGGAGATTCCCAAACTGCCATCAGTGACCTACTCTGCCCCCAAAGACGAAGATGAACATTACGCTCACTTCGCCAACTTTTTTGATGCGGTACGCAATGGCACTCCCGTTATAGAGCCACCTGAGTTTGGTTTCCGCGCTGCCGGCCCATGCCTGGCCTGCAACGAAAGTTACTTCCAGAAGAAAGTGATTCATTGGGACGGTGAGAATATTAAAACTGTTTAATTGGTAAATGTGCGAATTTGCGAATGTGCAAATGAAGTAACCGCCATTCTTACATGTCTGACGTAAGAATAAGCTATTCGATCATTCGCACATTTACACATCTGCACATTTGCACATTTGCACATCTGCACATTCGCACATTAAATAAGTCCTTCATCCGCAAAACTGAAATAACCTTCTTCACCTACAATAATGTGATCAAGAAGTTTGATGTCGAAATAGATCGCAGCTTCTTTTATTTTTTGTGTGAGTTGTTTGTCGGCGGCACTTGGTCTGATGTTTCCGCTTGGATGATTATGGCAAATAATAATGTTTGTTGCATAGTGCTCCAGCGCTTTCTTTATAATGATTCTAGGATCAGCAACGGTACCAGTAATGCCACCTATGCTGATAATTTCATGGTGTTCAATTTTATTAGCATTGTTGAGAAAGATAGCCGCAAACAGCTCAATTTTCTTGTATTGCAGTAACGCTTTAAAATAATTAGCGACATCACTGCTCTTGGTAATAACTAATTTCGTATTAGTAGCTACTGTTCTTCTTACACCTAATTCCAATGCTGCTGCTATAGTAATTGCTTTAACCTGCCCAATGCCTTTTATTTTTAATTGCACAATTTCTTTTACAGAAAGGGAGCCCAGTTTCTGCAAATCATTATTCACCTGTTTTAATAACTCTTTAGAAAGATCAACTGCGCTTTTGTCCTTGTTTCCATTGTTGATAAGAATAGCTAAAAGCTCTGAATTGCTGAGAGATGAAGGGCTGTTTGCTAATAGTTTTTCTCGGGGTCTGTCATCAACAGCCCAGGCTTTTATGCCAGAATTTTTCATGCGGGAATAGAAGTTTTTAATAATATATCCACAAGGTTAAAAAAAATACTAATGAAAATAAAAAATTGCTTGTATTACATAAATGCAAGACTTTATCTTCGCCGCATATTTTATTCAATATGAGTCCTTCAGTAAAAATTTTTTCTGGTACCGGCTCCCGCGAATTAGCTGAGAAAATAGCCAATTGCTTCGGCGCTTCACTCGGCAAGGTAAATGTCCAGAAGTTCAGTGATGGAGAGTTTCAACCCATATTTCTTGAGAGTATCCGTGGAGATTATGTTTTCCTGGTGCAAAGCACATTTGCGCCCATGGATAATTTGATGGAGTTGTTGTTGATGATTGATGCCGCAAAAAGGGCAAGTGCTTATAAAATAATCGCTGTAATTCCCTACTATGGCTTTTCAAGACAGGATAGAAAAGATAAACCGCGTGTAGCCATTGGTTCTAAACTGGTAGCCACTTTATTGGAAGCTGCCGGTGCTAACAGGGTGATAACCATGGATTTGCATGCAGCTCAAATTCAGGCTTTCTTCGAAATACCGGTGGATCATTTGGACAGCTCTGCAATTTTTATCCCTTATATTGAGCAATTACAGCTTGAAAACCTTACCTTTGCGGCCCCTGACGTGGGAAGTACAAATCGCGTAAGGGAAATTGCCAGCTATTTTAATGCTGAAATGGTGATCTGCGATAAGCACCGCAAACGTGCAAATGAAATAGCAAGCATGGTTGTGATAGGAGATGTGGTTGGAAAAGATATAGTGCTCATTGATGACATATGTGATACGGGCGGAACACTGGCAAAAGCAGCCGGCTTATTAATGGATAAAGGTGCAAAGAGTGTAAGGGCCTTATGTACGCATCCAATCTTAAGTGGCAATGCATATAAAACAATAGAGGGAAGCGTTCTGGATGAATTGGTGGTTTGCGATACAATTCCGCTCAAACAGGAAAGCTCCAAAATAAAAGTTCTTTCAGTGGCCGATCTTTTTGCAATTGCGATCAGAAACGCTTATGAAAATAAAAGTATCAGCAGTTTGTTTATGCACTCGCAGTTAAGAAGCAAGGGACTTTAGACAAACAAGAACAAGTGTTCATAATAATTCTAAAATAAAAACGATGAAATCAATTACAATCGAAGGACAACTGAGGACCGAATTTGGCAAAAAAGCCACCCGCCAGATACGCTCTCAGGAACAAGTGCCAGGTGTAATTTACGGGGGTGCCCAGGAAATTAATTTTTCCGCTTCCGAAAAAGCCTTTAAACCATTGGTTTATACTCCAGACTTTCAGATAGCGGAAGTTCAGGTAGATGGCAAAACTTACAGATGTATTCTGAAAGATCTTCAATTTGACAAAGTAAGTGACGAACTGATCCACGTAGACCTGCTTGAGCTGGTTGAAGACAGGGCAGTTATTGCTACTTTACCGTTGAAATTTACAGGTAGCGCTGCTGGTGTTAAAGCTGGTGGTAAATTGATTACCAAAATGAAAGCGCTGAAGGTAAAAACTTTACCTAAAAACCTGAAAGAAAGCATTGAAGTAGATATTACCGAGCTTGAATTGAACGGCAACATCCGCGTTGAAGATGTGAAAGCTGATGGCATGGAGATCTTAAACTCTCCACGTATTCCTATCGCTTCAATCGTGATGACTCGTCAGTTGAAACAGGAAGAAGCAGCCGCTGAAAAGAAAAAATAAGCGGATCTTTAAGATAATTAGCTATGAAAGCCCTGTACTTTGTGCAGGGCTTTGTTTTTAACCCTTTGTTTTATATGAGCAAGTTTTTGATTGTTGGGTTGGGAAATATAGGTGCAGAATATGCGCATACCAGGCATAATATAGGTTTTGATGTAGTAGAGGCTTTTGTGGCAAAACATGGTGGTGCATTCCGGACCGACAGACTGGCGGAAGTTGCAGAGGTAAGATGGAAAGGCAAGATCTTTATCTGCATAAAGCCCACTACGTATATGAACCTAAGCGGAAAGGCTTTCCGGTACTGGATGGATAAAGAGAAAGTGCCGTTGGAAAATACACTCACTATTGTCGATGAATTGGCTTTGCCTTTATCTAAAATACGTATAAGGCCCGGGGGAAGCGATGGCGGCCACAACGGCCTGCGTGATATACAGGCAACGGTTGCAACCGATAAATACCCCAAGCTGCGCTTTGGGATAGGCAACAACTACCCAAAGGGAATGCAAATTGATTTTGTATTGGGAAAATGGTTTCCCGAAGATGTGCCACTCGTTAACCGCAAGATTGAGAAATGTGTTGAGGTTATTGAAAGCTTTGCAACCACGGGCATAGAAAGGACCATGAACCAATATAACAAGCACGAATTTGTTTAAGCTTTTAAGAATGTATTATCGTTCCGGACTATGTAAAGAAATATTAAAAATCTTACGCTGTGATTTAAACTGGAATGAAATGTTTTCCTAAATTAGCAAATGATATAACACAAGTAGTGATACCTGAACTGATATGAGAGACGAGTATTAATATTTTTCGCGCTACCTGGTTAATATTACTAAACACAATATCTATGAAGATTTTTTGCGTAGGAAGAAATTATGCTGATCATGCTAAGGAATTGAAAAACGAGGTGCCCGAAGAGCCGGTGATTTTTATTAAACCGAAGAGTGCATTGCTTCAGTCGAATACTCCATTTTATTACCCGGAATTTTCGAATGAGCTTCATTATGAGGCTGAATTGGTATTGCGTATATCAAAAAATGGAAAGTATATTCAGCAGCATCATGCCAACAAGTATTACAATGCCATTACGGTGGGGCTTGATTTTACGGCGAGGGACGTTCAGAATGAATTAAAGAAAAAAGGATTGCCCTGGGAAAAGGCTAAAGCCTGGGATAATTCTGCTGTAATTGGCAAATGGATCGATATGACGCCTGAGAATATCAAAAAGCCATTCAATTTTTCTTTGAATCTAAATGATGAACAGGTTCAGAGAGCGAGCAGCACCGAAATGATCTTTTCATTTGATAAGATCATTTCCCACATATCTCAGTATTTCTCTATTAACATTGGTGATATGGTTTTTACCGGCACTCCGGCGGGTGTTGGCGAATGTGTGGTTGGTGACAACCTGAAAGGTTATATAGAAGATGTTGAAATGTTTGAACTTGACATACGATAAGTAAATAAACCTGGAAAAGGTAGGAATTAAAGCCTTGATGTTTATCTGAAAACATCAGGGCTTTGGTTTTTGGTAGCAAACCGCGCCTGGACTAAAAATTTACTTTGATCCCTGCTTTAAAGTAAACCGGCGTTCCCGGAGTAAAGTTGATTTCGTCAACAGGAACTGATTCATTCTTTAATCTCGATACGGTTTCAAACTGGGCTTCTTTCCAGTCAACATTAAACAGGTTTTGCACCTGCAGCGTCATTTCCCAATGTTTTCGTGTATAAGCAAGTGCAAGATCGTTCACAAAATACCCTTTGGCAGTAAGCGTATTGTCTTCATTGGCCGGTCTGTCCTGCATATACCGGTAACGAAGATTGGCTGATAAATTGGCAGGCAATTTTACCGAAACGCCTCCGGTACTTGTAAACTTAGGAGCCAGTGGAACATACGACTCACTTTTTTCTACACCCATATATCTTGCATGGGCATAATTTACATCTGCGTCAAGATATAACCAACTTACCGGCTGATAGCGCATGCTTACATCAATCCCCACCCGTTGCGTTTTTCCGGAGGGTTCCACTGTAGCCTCATCGCCTACATATACAAATTCCTGTTGCAGGTATAAATACCACAATGCGGGCTGAATAACCAATTTGGAGCCTGGTTTGATAATGGCCCCAAAATCTCCGCCGATGGAGTACGGAAGTGTTTTGTAACCATTTTGTTCTATTACAACGCGCATATCATTTGAGTGGAAACTCATTCCTGTTTTTATATACCATTGGAGTTGTTGGTTGGGTGTGTAACTGAAGTTTAGTTTCGGGCTTAGCGCTGTGGCCTGAACGCCCTGCGTAATATGTGAGCCGCTGAGTTTGTCATGGTAATTAAAAATGAAATGGTCAATACGTAAAGCCGGATTGATCATCCATTTGCCTGAACGCCATTGCGCCTGCGTGTAGGCATATAGATTAGTCTCTGTGCCGTTGCCCCAGGATCTTCTGTGAAGTAACGAATCTCTTTGGTAAACGTGATTTAGTTCAAGATCATTGATATCATCCATTCTTAAGCCAACACCTGATTCCCATGTAAGATCGCTTTTGTCAAAAAAGGATCGTTTAGAATATTTATGATCAAATCCATAAATATTCCTGCTTTCTTTTTGATTGATTTCATCTCCATTAACCGGATCGTTCAGGAAAAAAGTAAAATTTGAGTAGAGGTTAAATGTATACTTTGAATAATAGAAAAAGCTTTGCCAGTCTTCCCTGTCACTTATCCTGTATTTATATTTCAGAGCGATGTTTGTTCTGCTGGTGTTGCCTCCTTCTGTTGAATCAATAGACCCCCATCGTGTAATAATACTCTGTTCAACCGCACGGTCGGGAATCTGACCAGATGCGTTCCAGTTTGAGTTAAACGTAGATGCCTGAAAACTTACATAACTCCGGTCATTAATCTGGTGATTGAATTTGCCGAAAAGATTTAATCTGTTGAAGTTTTGCTTTACGTCAAAAGGGCCATTGGTGAAATTATATTCGCCAGCGATATATGCATTTGTTTTAGCAGCTTGTTGTTGATTATTATTATCAATGAGATTAAACATGCCCACCGTACGAAGCGTGTTAAATGACCCTGCTTCAACTTTAACCATGTTGTTATCCAGGCGGTCATACGTTGACATATTTACATAACCAGCTGTTGAAAAATCCCCTTTATCCGCATAATAGCCGCCTTTTCCGAAATCTATGTCTTTAATTGTCTCAGGAATAAGAAAGTGAAGATCAGCGTAGCCCTGGCCATGTGCATGAGATACCATATTTACAGGCATTCCATCTGCTGTAACACGCACATCTGTGCCATGGTCGCAATCAAATCCGCGGAGAAAAATCTGCTCCGCCTTACCACCGCCGGCGTGCTGGGCTATAAAAAGACCTGGTACTTTCCGAAGAAGGTCCTGGGCAGAATTTACTGGTGTCATTTTTAGATCAACATTCATTACTTGTCCGCTGACAGAACGAGATCCATTTACCGTTACCTGTCCTAATTGTACTTCAATTTCTTTTAATAGGATATGCAGGTTGTTGTTTTCGCCGTTTAGCTGTATTTTAAACAGTTCGTAACCAATATGACTAATTATAAGAGTGTCAGGAAACTTTGAAACCTTGATGGAAAAATTACCATCGTGTGCTGAATGGCTATGTGTGCCGCCACTTTTGAGCATAACTGTAACATCCTCCAGGGGCTCATTGGTTTCAAAATCATTCACGGAACCGCTAACAAGCTTTTGTGCCCGCAAAAAATAAAAGCAAGTGATTAAGACGCCAATTAGTAACGCTCTCTTTCTCATGTTCAACTACTGTAAGAATATGATCTGGAATATGTACGGAATTATTTCAGACGAAGATTTTCAGATCAAAAATTTGCGCGAAAGTAAGCTATTGGGGGAAATGACGGGAAGCATGGGGCTTTGATAGCGTAACCACGGATGACCTTAGAATTTTCATCCGTGGTTTTCTGTAAAATGAACACTATATTTCAACTTCGTGTATCTTCTCAAACTAAACTGGCTGAAGATATTGCGCATAAGCATAGCCTTCTGCGCCGCCATCGGTGCGGATTAACCACCATTGATCGTTGGCTTTGCTTACCAACGTAACAATTTCATCATGGGCAGCTTTTCCTGCAATTGGCTGATCGGTACCCGGACCTTTTCTAATATTCAGGTTAGTGCTTTCTGTTACAACCTTCAGTTTGCCGCCATCAATTGCGCCGGTTACATTTACATTTAATATCAGGTCACCCGCCCTGAAATCAGGATCGATCTTTCCATAAATGTCCCAAAGCTGATCCTTTACGGCTCCGCTGGGCGCATCTCCGTCAACATATAAAACGCCATCCTGCTCCCGCGCCTGCAAATTGGCTACACCGGAAGAAGAAGCCGCATCAAGCAATTCTTTGTATTTGTCCTGAAGTGCCATATGAGTTTATTTAATGGTTAGCTTATTTTCGATTTTTTTGGGTTTAAGTGCACTTAATTTCTGCATGAGCTTCGGCAGGTCGGCCCTTTTTATCTCGCCTGTTAATGTAACTACTCCATCCTTTACGCTGGCCTCAACTCCCGGATGATCTTTTATGGCATCAGTTACATTTTTAGATAGCGGCTCATCTGCAGAAATTGTTACGGGAGCCTGAACCGGCGGTGGTGGTGGCGCCATAACAGTACTGTTGTTTACTACAGATTTAACGCCCTTAACACCTTTTGCTATCTCTTCTCTCTTTGCCTTGCATTCTCCGTCTTTACACTCGCCACCTATTGTTGCTACCCCATTCATTACATCAACGGTCAGTGTTCCCATGCTGGCCATTGGATCAGCCTGTATTGCTTTTTCAACATTCGCTTTAATGTCCGCATCCTTCGGGCCGCACGATGTAAACATCACCGGTATAAGTATTGTAAACAGCAACAAAAGCCTGTTTAAGATCTGTTTTTTCATATTTTGTTTTTTTGATGATGAAATAAAACAACTGATCTGAGCGCTGCGAATGACAAGTTTATTTTTCCGGCTACAATCTTCTAAATAACAATGTGATCCAGGTCGCCAGCAAATGAAAAGGTAAGGTATGGCGTCAATAAAAAACTGATCATCGCAGCTTCAAATTAATACTGGCAAAACAACTGCCATTAATACAAACAACCCCTCTTTTTGTTTAAAACCGAAAAAAGTGTGGCACACAAAGTCGCATTGGAACTGAACCTTCACGCATTAAGATCTTCAGATGTTTTTTCATATTTAAGTGAGTGTCACACTCATAAATGAACGAAGTGACCAATGACGCACCCACCAGTGTTGCTTTAAATCCATGATCACACAACATCACCAGGGCATCGCCGAAAATGCCTTATTTATTCAAAAAATAATTAATAAGAAGTTTTGACAGATGGTGAGTATCTGTCGTAAAAACTGTTTTTCAACCTGATATAGCCTCCGATCTGCACATCTTTTTAAAAATTAGAAACATATTAACCTCTTACGGGTTATTTTTGTGACCTAATAAACTAGCACAATGAAATTTGGAGTTGTTGTTTTTCCCGGTTCTAATTGCGACAGAGACATGCGCGACGCCTTACAGAATGACCTTAATAAAGAAGTGATTATGCTTTGGCATAAGGATAAAGACCTTAGCATGTTTTCTACCGATGATTGCATTATCCTTCCAGGTGGTTTTTCTTATGGTGACTATCTGCGTTGCGGCGCAATTGCCCGTTTTAGCCCAATGATGCAGAGCGTTATAGATTTTGCCAACAGGGGAGGAAAAGTATTGGGGGTTTGCAACGGGTTCCAGATTTTATGTGAAAGCGGTTTATTGCCTGGTGTTTTACTTCAAAATGCCAACCAGCAATTTATCTGTAAAAATGTTCACATTAGCAATGGTAATGGGAAAGCATATAAAATTCCTGTTGCACATGGTGAAGGACGCTATTATGCAGATGAAAAAACACTGGATGAACTGGAAGCCAACGGACAGGTTATTTTCCGTTACACGCACGAGGATGGCACTGTTGATGAAATCTACAATCCAAACGGTGCAATAAGAAGCATTGCCGGTATAAAAAACAAAGCAGGAAATGTTTTTGGCATGATGCCGCATCCTGAAAGAGCTACTTCTGAAGAACTAAGCAATTTAGACGGCAGGGAAATTTTCAGAATACTTGGCTTGAATTGATATCCTGTCGCGTCAAAAAATTTTACAAGCGTTATGAAATATTTGTTTTCTCTTATTTTAAGCTGCATCGGCCTTACTGCAATGGCGCAAATTAAAGACCCGGTTCAGTGGAGCTACGCCGCTAAGAAAAAGACAGCCAACGAATATGACCTGGTGATAACGGCAACTATTCCGTCGCCCTGGCATATATATTCTCAAAACACTGGCAAAGGGCCAGTACCTACAAGCATTAATTTTAAAGCGAATCCGTTGGTTACCTTAAACGGAAAAGCAAAAGAAAATGGAAAGCTGGAAAAGACTTACGATGAGAACTTTAAAACAAATGTGCTGTACTACTCCAACAAAGTAGAATTTGTACAAACATTAAAACTGAAAAGTGCTGTAAAAACAAATATCAGCGGCACAGTTGAATATATGGTATGTGACGATCACCAGTGTTTGCCGCCCACTAAAAAAGCATTTGACGTAAAACTTGACTAGGGACAACAGATGCTGAAAGGCACTTTATCGTAAATCGTGCA
Source organism: Chitinophagaceae bacterium DXS (assembly GCA_030345135.1). Taxonomy (GTDB): domain Bacteria; phylum Bacteroidota; class Bacteroidia; order Chitinophagales; family Chitinophagaceae; genus Danxiaibacter; species Danxiaibacter flavus. The sequence continues at coordinate 2,240,888 of CP128386.1, read as the reverse complement.
CAGTTGGTTTATCGGGTCAAATTGTTGAAGTTTTTAACGAGGGCTGGTATTTATCTTTAATTTTTGGGCATGAAGCGATTTATACTTGTATTAGTACTTCTTACAGGAATTTTTAAAATAGTAGCTGCACAGGATGGTTCAAAACCTGTGCAGTTTTCTTTTTCTACAGAACGGGCGAACGATTCGGTTGTTTTCCTGAACATTAAAGCGATAATTGAAAAAGGTGCGCAACTCTTTTCCACTAAAAAAGTCAACCCAGACGATGCATTTGTGTCTTCTGTTCAGTTTGATTCGACTACCTCTACATTATCTGCAAACAATGATACTGTAGTAGAAAAGGGCGTTTTAAAAACAGCGAAAGATGCAGGAAATCCAGCCTCTGAATACAGGTTTTATGAGGACAGCGTGATATTTAGTTATCCATTACACATAAAAGCTGAAGACAGTGCAACTGTGAAGGGAAGTGTTGCATGGCTGGCGAAAAAGAATGATGAATTTCCTAATGACGAAGCGAAGTTTAATGTGAAGGTCGCCGCTACAGCTGCCAAAGCAACACCTGCCACAACCAACGATCTTGAAGGAAAATCACTCAGCAGCGTTTTCTGGTTGTGTTTTGTTACCGGCCTTGTGGCTATGTTCACACCTTGTGTGTTCCCTTTAATACCTGTTACAGTAAGTTTCTTTCTTAAAAGAAGCAAGACCAAACAACAAGGGATCCGCAATGCCTCATGGTATTCGTTGAGCATTATTCTTATCTACACCATCCCTACAATTATCATCACCAAAATATTTGGTGACCAGGCATTGTATAAGCTCTCTATACATCCTGTAACAAACCTGCTGTTCTTTGCAATCTTTATATTGTTTGGTATTTCATTGCTGGGCGCTTACGAGCTCGCACTCCCCAGTAAATGGGCCAACTCATCGGACCAGCAGGCAGGTAAAGGAGGTTTCAGAGGTATATTCTTTATGGCACTTACGCTGGTGATTGTTTCGTTCTCCTGTACAGGTCCAATCGTAGGATTATTGTTAGGCAGTACTTCGCAAAGCGGTACTACCTTAGCTCCTATACTGGGAATGCTTGGCTTTGGTGTTGGCCTGGCTTTGCCTTTCACCATTTTTGCGTTGTTCCCATCTGTGATGCAGTCATTACCCAAAAGCGGCGGTTGGCTTAACAGTGTGAAAGTTGTTTTCGGGTTTGTTGAACTGGCACTGGCATTGAAGTTTTTGAGCAATGTAGATCTTATCTATCACTGGCAGTTATTAAACAGGGATGTATTCCTTGCCATCTGGATTGCCATTGCATTGTTGCTTACATTATACTTGCTTGGTAAGATCAAATTCTCTCACGACAGCGATTTAAAACATGTAAGTGTAACAAGGTTGTTCTTTGCTATAGCCTCATTTACTTTTGCAATTTATCTCGTTCCGGGATTGTGGGGAGCGCCGTTAAAACCATTAAGCGGATTGATTCCGCCGGCTTCAACACAAAGCTTTAACCTGGACGAATTGCAGTATAAGATTGGTAGTGCTCGGGCTCAGGCAACTTCATCTTCTGACGCTCAGGCAAAGCCGCCGGTTAAACTTACAGATAAGTTGAAAGTACCATTTGGCCTGACAGCATACTTTGATCTTGACGAAGGGCTGGCTGCTGCCAAAGCGCTGAACAAGCCTGTAATGCTTGATTTTACAGGACATTCCTGCGCTAACTGCCGTAAGATGGAAGAGCAGGTCTGGAAAAATCCGGAAGTATTGCAAAGAATGAAAGAAGATTTTGTATTAATTAGTCTTTACGTAGACGAATCTACAGAGTTAACCGATGCTGAAAAATATAAGAACAGTAAGGGCGAATTAATAGAAACTGTGGGTGATAAAAACCTTGATTACGAAAAGCAGACTTTTGGCTTTAACGCACAACCATTGTATATGTTTCTCGATCTTGATGGGAAGCCGTTAAGCGACGTGAAATATGGATACGATTCCGATGTTCAAAAATTCATTGATCACCTGGAAGCAGTAAAGGCAGAGTTTAAAAAAAGACAGAAATAAACAATCGAAATCAAAATCAATCGACCGATAAAACGAAAAAATCCCCTCCTGAAAAAAGGGGATTTTTTTATAGCGGTATTTTCATAAAAAACTGGTTGTTACATTGAGAGAACCAGGCTATTGAATAAACAGGGGGAAACATTAAACCTGCCCGGCTTTCCATGTAACAATGATTTATGTCCAATAACCAAATAAGATTTGAGGTTGAGTTATAATGAAATTTGCTTTTCCATCATCATTTTACGCAAGTTGATCAATCCGTATCTCATTCTTCCCAAAGCAGTATTGATGCTGCAATTAGTAACCTTGGCAATATCCTTAAAGCTTAGGTCTCCAAAATGGCGCAGTACAATTACTTCTCTTTGTTCTTCAGGAAGCAGCTCCAGCATGCGGTGAACCCTCTCATGGCTTTGAGCTTTCATCAACTTTTGTTCCGGCGTTTCATCAGCGAAATACAATACCTCAAATATGTCCTTGTCGTCGCTGGTTACAATCGCCGGTGTGCGCTTAATTTTTCTAAAATAATCTACACACAGGTTGTGCGCTATTCGCATGGCCCATTGTAAAAACTTTCCCTCTTCATTATACCTGCCGGTGCGCAGCGTATCAATGATTTTTATAAAAGTCTCCTGGAACAGATCTTCTGCCAGGTACTTGTCTTTTACAAGGAAAAATATTGATGTATATAGCTTGTCTTTATATCTACTGATCAACTCTTCAAAAGCGGGGATACTACCGTTCTGAAATGCATTAACCAGTTGAGTGTCGGTGGTCTGGCTGAAACTTCTCATATTACGGGGCATTAGATTTTTAATTGTTAAATAATTAAAGCCGGGTAAATGTGTTTGAGTAAAGTTTCAACCTATAGGCAAAAAATTGTTTTGAACTATGTGAAGATAATGTGAATTCCACATATTCCAAATAGGAGCGCTGCATTAAGGTTGCAAAAATTTTGTGAAAGAAATGGGAATGAAATAAGAAATTCTTTTTCATGGTGATATTGGTTTTGTTAAAAGTAAAGCTTGTTAAACCTTCAGATACTTTCTTTGGGCGTTTTTAATTATTTTATAATATGTGCAGGCCTTAACTCCGATCATAATTGGTCCCTATAAATTCAAAACCCTAAAAGCGAACAGTTTGCAGCGGAATCCGACTTCAGAGATAATATATATCAGCTTTAATTCTCCTGAATTCCTGAAGCCTTAAGCCTCATTCCTTTTTTTTCATTTTAACGCCCGTTTTAACATCGTACACCTTACATCGTACATCTAAAATCGTACATCGTACACTCCCTCATTATTTCTCATTTTGCTAAAAAAATTAGATTTATTAATTTGCCTCCTGTTATGGCAGAAAAAACTTCGGTAAAGAATAAAAGGAGTGTTGTTCAGAAGAAGGAAAGCCTCCACGGTTTGGATTCAATAACAGTAAAGGGTGCCAGGGTTCACAATCTCAAGAATGTAACAGTCGATTTTCCAAGAAACAAACTTATTGTAGTAACAGGTGTGTCGGGAAGTGGGAAGTCTTCGCTTACAATTGATACCCTTTTTGCAGAAGGGCAACGCCGCTATGCAGAAAGTTTGAGTGCCTATGCACGCCAGTTCATGGCGCGCATGGTAAAGCCCGATGTGGACTATATCAAAGGCCTTTGTCCCGCAATCGCAATCGAGCAAAAAGTTATTACGCGTACGCCGAGAAGTACGGTTGGTAGTATGACTGAAATATATGACTACCTGCGTCTTTTATATGCGCGGGTAGGAAAGACTATTTCACCGGTAAGCGGGAAAGAAGTGCGCAAAGATGATGTAGCCGATGTTATTAACTATATAAAGGAAGTTCCGCACGGCGGCCGCATTGTTATTATCGTCCGGTTTAAACAGCATGCAAAAAGAGATGCGAAAGAGGAACTGAATATTTTGGTACAAAAGGGTTTTTCCCGCTTGTATATTGACCGGCAACCTGAACGCATTGAAGACCTTCTTGAGCTGACAGATAAAGAACTGAAGAAAAAACTGACAGCCGGTGCGTATGTGTTGGTAGACCGTATTGTTGCCAAAGACTTTGATGAGGACGACATACATCGTTTAAGCGACTCTGTGGGTACCGCGTTTTATGAAGGTGAAGGAGAAATGTTCCTCGAAGTAAACGGAGAAGAACTGCATCATTTCAGCAATAAATTTGAGCTGGACGGAATGCAGTTTGAGGAACCTGTTCCTAATCTTTTTTCATTTAATAATCCCTTTGGCGCCTGCCCAACATGCGAGGGCTTTAGCCAGGTGCTTGGACTTGACGAGGACCTGATCATTCCGGATAAAAGACTTAGCGTGTATGAAAGTGCGGTTGCTCCATGGAAAGGAGAGAAGCTCGGCTGGTGGCGTGATCAGTTTGTGAAAGGTGCAAGATCTATCGATTTTCCCATTCATAAACCTGTAATGGATCTGACGCCGTCTCAATACAATCTTTTGTGGAAGGGACAGGGAAATGTGTATGGCATCGACGATTTCTTTAAAGAGGTTGAACAGAACCTTTACAAAGTTCAATACAGGGTATTGTTAAGCCGTTATCGCGGCAGAACAACATGTCATGATTGTAATGGCTATCGCTTAAGAAAAGAAGCACTGTATGTGAAAGTTAGCGATAAACATATTGGTGAGTTGTGTGAAATGCCGGTAAAGGATCTGAAAAAATGGTTTGATGATATTGCTCTTTCAGCGCATCAGCAACAGGTGGCGAAAAGGATATTGCTGGAGATCAACCAACGCTTGCAAACACTGCTGGATGTTGGTTTGGGTTATCTTACATTAAGCCGTCTTGCCAATTCTTTAAGTGGTGGAGAAAGCCAGAGAATACAGCTTACACGCAGCCTGGGAAGTAATCTTACCAATTCCTTATACATTTTGGATGAACCATCAATTGGACTTCATTCACGCGATACTGAACGATTGATTCATGTGCTGAAACAATTGCGTGATGCGGGCAATACAGTCGTTGTTGTTGAGCATGATGAGATGATGATGCGTGAAGCTGATCATATTATCGATATGGGGCCGCTTGCTTCACATCTTGGTGGTGAAGTGATAGCTGCAGGAAACTATGACGAGATCATTCATAACCCTGAAAGTCTGACGGGTAAGTACTTAAGTGGAGAGCTTTCCGTAAGTACTCCTTCGCGTAGCAGAAGATGGAACCGCAGTGTAAGTATTGAGGGCGCGAGACAAAATAATCTGAAGGATATCTCAGTGGAATTTCCGCTGAATGTGCTTTGTGTTGTAAGTGGTGTAAGCGGTAGCGGAAAAACAACATTGGTTAAGCAGATCTTGTATCCGGGACTAAAGAAACTAAAAGGTGAATTTGTAGATAAGGTTGGCTTACATAAAGCCATCACCGGTGATATTGAGTATATTTCACAGATTGAGCTGGTGGACCAGAATCCCATCGGAAAATCATCGCGTAGTAACCCTGTCACTTACATTAAAGCATACGATGAAATAAGAGATTTATTTGCCAAACAACCGCTTGCTAAAATGCGTGGTTTTATGCCAAAGCATTTTTCTTTCAACGTGGATGGCGGAAGATGTGATGCTTGTAAAGGTGAAGGAGAACAGATAGTTGAAATGCAGTTTCTTGCTGATGTGCATTTGACTTGCGAAGTATGCGGCGGCAAGAAGTTTAAGGAAGAAGTACTGGAAGTAAAATACAAGGATAAAAGTGTGTATGATGTGCTTGAGATGAGTGTTGATGAAGCGATCGATTTCTTCAAGGATGAAAAGGGTCTTGCCAAAGCGCTGCAACCATTGCAGGATGTTGGTTTGGGTTATGTGAAACTCGGCCAAAGCAGTGATACTTTAAGTGGTGGAGAAGCACAACGTGTAAAGCTTGCGTCGTTCCTGGGGAAAGGCAGATCGACCGGGCATATCCTGTTTATCTTTGATGAGCCTACTACCGGTTTGCACTTTCACGATATCAATAAGTTACTGGCATCTTTTAATGCGTTGATTGAGCAGGGACATTCACTCCTTGTGATAGAACACAATACCGATGTTATTAAAAATGCCGACTGGATCATTGATCTTGGTCCTGAAGCTGGTGATGCCGGCGGTAATCTGGTATTTGCCGGAAAACCTTCCGAACTAAAGAAAGTAAAAGAAAGCTATACAGGGAAGTTTTTATAAAATTCAAAAGTAAAAAGTCAAAATTCAAAAAAGTGCGGAATTGATTATCGTTTGTAGCCAGCTTTCCAGAAAAGAGGGCTGTCAGCAAAAAAACATAACCACTCCGAATAACGTTTTGAATTTTGACTTTTTACTTTTGAATTTAAATTTCCTTATAACCAACTTAAGCTTTGCTTTAAGCAGAGAAAACAGTTGCAACCCTAATGGTGAATTTGTACTTTATAATACTCAAAATCCTTCATTATGAAAAAGTACACGTTCCCTATTTGCACTTTCATTTATCTGTGTTTTTTTCTTTCTGCACATGCCCAGCAAACGATGCCTCTTACAAGCTCCTCTGATGATGCTAAAAAACTGGTCGGTAGCGGCATGATGCATCTCGTTAATGTGGAATATGAAGAGGCTTACGATGACTTTGATGATGCCGTAAAATTGGATCCGAATTTTGCCCTGGCACATTTCTTTAAAGGAAGACTCAGCTTCGGGGAATCCAGAACCAAATGCTTTGCTATGGCGCAACAAGCTGCCGCAAACACTACAGATGCGGAAAAGCTCCTGGTATCTGTAGCCGACACATCACTTAACCAGAAAGGCCGCCACGAAATTTTTGCCAAGTTGCATGATATGTATCCCGAAGATCCGGTGCTGGAAGACTTTTATGTAATGTCTGAACCAGACAGCACCACACGGGTAAAACTTTTGGAAGAACAGGTTGCAAAATTTCCGAACAGTCCGGAAGTGTACAATCAAATGGGATATTACTACATGATGGCCAGGAAAGACAATACCAAAGCCAAAGAATGCTTTGAAAAATATTTAGCCATGTATCCTGATGGGTACAATCCTTATGATTCAATGGGTGAATATTACCTGAATACGGGAGACAAGGAAAATGCGAAAAAATATTATTTGAAAAGCCTGGAAAGATGTCCGAGCTCTTTTAGTTCCCAGACAAAATACCAGGAACTCACCAAAGACGATAAAAAATAAAAGGCAAACAAAAGACCTGGCTAATCGAACAATCTGCCAGGTCTTTTGCTCATATAAATAAAGTGTCGGCCGCGTCAACGATTCTTTGTAAACAACTGGTAAAGCTTAAGGCACAAATCCTAATGCTTAAAGCTGAGCGAAGCGAAGTTTTTTAAACCATTTAAGAAATATAAGAGCGAATAAGAATTTTGCTCAGGATAATAACACTTAAACGACAATACATTTACTTAGCAAGATCGGACCTTCACCATTGACCTTGACTATTCACAAATTTAGTTCCTGAGCCTGTTTACACTTTTCACCAGTTTCTCATCCTTATAAATGCCCCGCGCCGCAAATAGCAGAAATACCGGAATTACAAAAACCAAAATGGACAAAATGGAGAGTCCGGCAACTACCGAAGTACCCGGCTGTACCAGTTTTGAAACCGTATTGAGATAAAGAAATATGACAAGCGCACTTATCAACGCGTTAATCAGCGCAATCCGAAGCTGAAGTTTCCTGTTTTTAAACAGAAATATATCTACCAGCGAAATTGTTGCGCAAATAACTGTGAGAATCAAAATAAAAACATTGGTAGTTCCTGTGAATGGGCCTGTGGTTCCGTTAAAAAAGGTAGTTCTCAGTGAAATAAATCCGCAGATGGATGCAGCCAGCAGCCATAAGCTTTGAGCGCGTTGTATCATACAAAAGGTTTAAAATCTGTTACAAATCTAATCTTCCTATTTGAAAAACAACAGGTAACGGAGAAAGTTGTTATGGGAGTTATAAGTTATACGTTTTACGTAATACGTTTATTAAAGCGAGGTTGGCGATCGGTTTTTAACGGTTTCGCACCCAAAACACGCCGTGTTTCTTTTGCCCTCGTGTCTCCGTCTCCGCGGTTTTGAAACCTTTGGAACTTTGCCCCTTTAGTCGCAAACACGCCGTGTTTCTTTGAGCCTCGTGTCTCTGTCTCCGTGGTTTTGAAAACCTTTGGAACTTTGCCTCTTTAGTCGCAAAAACGCCGTGTTTCTTTGTGCCCTCATGTCTCCGTGGTTAAAAACTTCGTGTTTCTTAGCGTCTTAGCGTCTTTGTGGCGCAAAAGCCCAAAATCTCTATATTTGCAGCCCAAATAAGTCAAATTAAGTATTAATCACAATACATGTTTAATAATCTTACAGAACGGTTAGAAACCGCCTTTAAAAACCTGAAAGGTGAAGCGAAGATCAATGAGCTGAATATTGCCAATACGGTAAAGGATATTCGCAGGGCGCTGATCGATGCCGACGTTAACTATAAAATAGCCAAAGAGTTTACTGATAAAGTAAAAGACAAAGCTATTGGTGAAAAGGTGTTGAACGCCATCAGCCCCGGCCAGTTAATGGTGAAAATTGTACAGGATGAGCTTACCGATTTGATGGGAGGAACCGAGGCCAGCTTTGATATTTCCGGAAATCCGGCGATCATCCTGATAGCAGGCCTGCAGGGTAGTGGTAAAACGACCTTCAGCGGTAAACTGGCGAATTATTTAAAAACGCAAAAAGGTAAATCTCCTTTGCTGGTGGCGGCAGATATCTATCGTCCGGCGGCGATTGACCAATTAACTGTTTTGGCTGAACAAATTGGTGTTGATATTTACAGTGAACGCGAAAACAAAGACGCAGTTTCAATTGCACAGAATGCCATTAAGGAAGCAAAAAGCAAGAATAAAAATGTAATCATCATAGATACTGCGGGTCGTTTGGCGATTGATGAAGCGATGATGACCGAGGTTGCCAACATTAAATCAGCTGTCAATCCCTCCGAAATCCTTTTCGTTGTGGACTCAATGACTGGTCAGGATGCGGTGAACACAGCAAAAGCATTTAACGACAGACTGGATTTCAGTGGGGTTGTTTTGACCAAGCTGGATGGTGATACACGCGGTGGTGCAGCTCTTTCCATTAAATATACTGTCAACAAGCCTATCAAATTTGTCAGCAGCGGCGAGAAGATGGAAACACTGGATGTGTTCTATCCTGACCGTATGGCGCAGCGTATTTTGGGCATGGGTGATATTGCTACCCTCGTTGAAAAAGCCCAGGCGCAATTTGATGAAGAGCAGGCTAAAAAGCTGGAAAAGAAGATCCGTAAGAATCAGTTTGATTTCCAGGATTTTCTTGATCAGTTACAACAGATCAAAAAGATGGGTAACCTGAAAGATCTGATGGGCATGATTCCAGGCGTTGGTAAGGCGATTAAGGACGTGGATATCAGCGATGATGCTTTCAAAGGTGTTGAAGCTATTATCCAGTCAATGACTCCCGAAGAAAGAGGTAATCCTGATCTGATCGATCAAAAAAGAAAAGTGCGTATAGCAAAAGGCTGTGGGAAGGATATCGCAGATGTAAACGCATTTATGAAGCAGTTCGATCAAATGCGTCAGATGATGAAGATGATGAATAAAATGCCGATGGGATTTGGTGGAAAGATGCCCGGGATGAGACGATAAGTCAATGTACGATGTTAGATGTACGGTTTTGGATGTAAGGCGTAAGGTAAGAGGCGTGTGGTTTGAGGTGTGAAATTTTTGATGTACGATATTAGATATAGAATGCTCCGGTGACGGGGCATTTCTATTTATACTTTGTTACCTTTTTGCACGTTAGTGTTTTCCTTTAATTCTTAGTGCCTCTTGTGTTCGTCGTGTCTTTGTGGTTCAAAAAACATTTTTATTGTCGCAGCTGATATAAATGTAAAAAGGCTGTCTTTTTTTGAGACAACCTTTTTAGTTATTTGAAAGTCTTCGAAAGACTATGATTTCTTTTTAATCGCTTATTGGTTATAAGCTTTTACCAGGAATACGCAATCAGAAACTTCTTTAATTTGTTTAACCCTGTCAACTCCTTTCAAAGAAGATGAAACCGGTACTTTAATCTTAGACATAGAGCTGTCAGATTTCTTGAGCTCATTTACCATAGAATAGATGCCTTGCGATTTAATTGCAAAAACAACACCTTCTGCAGAAGTCTGACGCGTACTGATAACACCAACAACTTCACCATTTTTGTTGAAGATCGGACCGCCTGAGTTACCCGGATTTACTGTAAGAGAAAGCTGATAACTGGCAGTGTCGCCGTTGAAACCGCTTGCCGCACTGAGGTAGCCCATGTTGTAAACTGCTTCGTCACGAGGGTAACCAAGCGTAAATAATTCTTCGCCAAGATCAACACTTCCTTTTTTAATTCCGTAAGGAAGAGGGCCAAGAGGTTTGAAATCTTTGTCGTTTATCTTCAGGATGGCTAAATCTTTTGTTTGATCAATGTGGATTATTTTGGCAATATATTCCTGTCCTTTATTATTTACCACAATTGCCCCGGAGCCTTTTAATACGTGCGCATTGGTAATAAGATAACCTTTTCCGTCAATTAGAAATGCTGTGCCGCTGCTTAAAACTTTAATATTTTCAGGAATGGTAGTGCTGCCTAATTCATTGATCTTATTTCCCTGGTAGCGTTGAACTTTTTTGATCTGTTCAATGTCGCCACTCAATTGCTGTAATTGCGAATGGTTAACCGATGGCGAAAGAAACGTAACCAGGCCGCTGATAATTACCGCCGTAACGCCGGCAATAGAAGCTGCTATTGCTGTAACCTTTTTATACCTGTGGAAGAGTTGAATAACTTTTCCTCTTGTTGGTACGTCTTCACCTTCATTAATATCACCTCTTTCCAGAAGCCTTGTATGACTTTCGTGTAAAGCGTGTTTAAGATCGCGGTGAAAAGCGTATTCTTCAATCTGGTGCAGAAACAACTTATGTTCAACCACCATTTGATCAATTTCAGGGGTATTCTTCCTTAATTGTTCAAAATAGGCTCTTTCTTCGGGGAGCATATCACCACTGAGGTATCGCTCGATGGTATTTAATAAAACAATGTCTTCCATCACTATTCTCCAATGTTATATTGAGCAAAGAATAACTTTTTGAGACGCATCAGGCACTTATATTTTTGATTCTTAGCGTTGTCAGCGTTTGTGTAACCAAAGTCCTGAGCAATTTCAGTCATGCCTTTTTTTTGTAAGTAGTAGGCTTCTAACAGACCTTTGCAGGGTTCTCCCAGGCTGTTAAGGGCTCGTTCCATTATTGCGAAATCGGCATTTCTTTTTTCGTGAAATTCAAGATCTTCTTCTACCGGAACCGTTTCTTCAAGACTTTCTACCTGTCCTGTGTATCTTCCCATTTGCTGGAGGCGTTTTAGCCAGAGTCTTCTGCAAACGGAGTAGATATATGTTTTTATCTGGCACGTTAAAACAAAAGAATCGCTTTTCGCCTTTTCGTAGAGGGTTATTACGGCTTCCTGAAAAATATCTCTAGCATCATCATAGGTACCATTATTGTTCAGGATTAATGCCTGCACCATATTAAAGTTATCCTTATATATAGTGTCGATTGCCTTCGTGTCGTTATTTGCTAAACCTCTAAGTAATAATTGTTCGTTACTGTCTAGTTTCACTGGTTCCTGTTTTAATACCGGATTGGGCGTAAAAGTAACCCAAAATGGTGCCTGAAAAATTTTTTTAAAAAAATGGGAGACCCCGGGGTTACCTTTCTTTCGTTCAGGTATAAATATAAAATTCACTCACAAAAACATTCAACAAAAATGAAAAAGCTGTTATTCGTATTAGCAATCGGCGCTTTCGCTGCATGTGGTTCTGGCGAATCATCTACAACAACTACTGATTCTTCTGCAGTAAAAGCAGATACTGCTACTGCTGCTCCAGTAACTCCAGCTCCAGATACAACTAAAGTTGATACTGCTGCTAAAGTTGATACTGCTACTAAAAAGTAATTAACTAATTTATTTATAGCTACTTGTGCGTCAGATTTTTGAGGTAAAGCCAGCTTGCGGCTGATAAGTAGTTTGAACTTTTTTTCATATGGCAAGCAATCGTTAGAGGCCGTCCTTATTCTTAAGGAGGGCTTTCTTTTTTTCACTACTCGGCTTCTTTGACCTACATTTGTTCAAAAGATTTTATGGCCGAACAAGAACAGAATAATCAGCTAAACATTGAAATAAGCGAAGAAATGGCCGAAGGTGCTTATGCTAACCTTGCCATTATTACACATAGCCACGCCGAATTTGTGATCGACTTCGTAAACGTAATGCCCGGCACCCCAAAAAGCAGGGTAAAATCAAGAATAATTTTCACCCCTATGCATGCAAAGCGTTTTATGAAGGCATTAGAGGAAAATGTAGACCGATATGAGCAACTGAACGGAAAAATTCAGGATCTGGAGCAGATAGAAATTCCAATGAATTTTGGTGGTCCGACAGCGCAAGCGTAGAAGATTGGAGATTTGAGATTGTTTAGGTCGAGAGTGTAACTGAATTTCAGACCGTTTGAAAATATAAAGCCCGGAAGTTTTTTTAACGCTTCCGGGCTTCTTTTATTGAAATCTTTAAGTTCTTAAAGAATACCGTTAGCAAAAAATAAGGTTTTCCGCACAGGTAATTTCAAATCTCAAATCATTTCAGCAATCCCTTTATCTCATTCAACTTCAACAATGCCTCGACCGGAGTCAGGCGATTGATATCGGTGCTTTCCAGCATTGTTCTGATCTGATCAAAGGTTTCACTGTGTGCATCGAAAATAGAAAGCTGCATTTGTGGTGCGTGCAGTTTTTGTATTTTATTCTGAAGATGTTGCTGTTTGCCGGCAGCTGGTACTTCAGTTGCACTATGTTCAGCTGGTTCATCCACGTGTTTATCTTCCAGTTGTTTTAATATCTCATTTGCACGATCAATTAAAGATGGTGGCATACCAGCCATTTTTGCTACATGAATACCGAAACTATGCGTGCTTCCGCCCGGCGCCAGCTTTCTCAGGAAGATGATCTTGTTGCCGACTTCCTTGTTCGTGACATGATAATTTTTTACGCGGGGCAACTTGTTCTCCAGCTCATTCAGTTCATGGTAGTGCGTGGCGAATAATGTTTTTGCGGTGGTATGTGATCCGTGCAGGTATTCAACAATGCTCCATGCAATCGAGATACCGTCGTATGTAGAAGTTCCGCGTCCGATCTCATCAAGTAAGATCAGGCTGCGTTGCGATACATTGTTGATGATACTTGCAGTTTCATTCATCTCAACCATGAATGTACTTTCACCTCCACTTAAGTTATCACTTGCTCCGACGCGCGTAAAGATCTTGTCAGTAAGCGGTACCCTGGCCGCATCAGCAGGAACAAAGCTTCCCATATGCGCCATCAGTGTAATTAAAGCTGTCTGACGTAAAATGGCGCTCTTACCACTCATGTTCGGTCCGGTAAGAATGATCACCTGTTGCTCTGCAGGATTAAGCGAAATGTCGTTATCAATGTATGCCTCACCTACAGGAAGATTGCGTTCTATAACCGGGTGACGGCTTTTGATTAACTGCAGTTCCAGTCCGTCGTGAATTTCCGGTTTTTTATAATTGTAATGAAGCGCATTATCTGCAAAACAAAGCAGGCAATCCATTATAGCCAACACATTTCCGTTTACTTGGATAGGAGCAATATAGTCTTGCAACTCGAGCAATAATTTATCATACAGCTCCAACTCAATTGCCAGGATCTTATCTTCTGCGCCGGTAATTTTCTCTTCGTATTCTTTTAATTCAGGCGTGATATATCGTTCAGCATTGGCCAATGTTTGCTTGCGCATCCATTCAGCCGGCACTTTATTTTTATGTGAATTGGTTACTTCAAGATAGTAACCGAAAACATTGTTGAATGCAATTTTTAAAGAACTGATACCTGTCTTTTCAGCTTCACGTTGTTGTATGCTGATCAGGTATTCTTTTCCTCCTGAGGCAATCTTTCTGAGGTCATCCAGTTCTGCATGAATACCATCTCTTACAACGCCGCCCTTATTTGCCGCAACAGGAGGAGCCTCAACTATTTCTTTGTTTATTTTTTCAAGGATATAGTTGCAGGGATTTAATGCATCACCCAGTCTTTTTAGGTATTCATTACCGGAAGCGAGCGCAATTTGCCTGATGAGTTCAGTCTGATGTAATCCTTTCGCTAACTGGATCACTTCACGCGGATTGATCTTTTTCATGGGAATCTTGCTCACCAATCTTTCTACATCCCCGCATTGTTTAATAAAATGATGCAACTGCTTGCGGGCATCTACATCTTTTATAAAATACTCAACAAGATCAAGTCGCTCGTTTATTTTCTTTACATCTTTTAACGGAAGTATTGTCCATCGCTTCAACAATCTTGCGCCCATCGGGCTTACCGTATTATCCAGTACTTTTAAAAGATTGTTACCGTGTTCCGTTCCGTTGCCCAACAATTCAAGATTGCGGATGGTGAAGCGATCCATCCATAAATAGTCTTCTTTCTCAATCCGCTGGATGGAAGTAATGTGCTGAAGATTGGGATGCTCCGTGTCTTTCAGGTAATGCAAAACAGAACCTGCGGCAACAATAGCTGCCGGCATATTCTCAATTCCAAAACCCTTTAGTGAATGCGTTTGGAAATGTTTAAGCAGACTCTCTGTGGCAAAGGCTTCATCAAAGATCCAGCTCTCAAGTGTGTATGTGTAAAACCTGGTGCCAAATACTTCTTTGAAATGTTTTTGATAACTGCGCTGAAATACAACTTCTGCAGGTTTAAGGCTTTGAAGTAGTTTGTCAATATACTCCTGGTTGCCTTCCGCAGCAAAGAATTCGCCGGTAGAAATATCCAGGAAAGCTATGCCTAATACATTATCATTAAAGTGAACGCCAGCTAAGAAGTTATTGCTGTTGTGTTCAAGCAATTTATCATTGGTTGCAACGCCTGGTGTCACCATTTCTGTTACACCGCGTTTCACAATTCCTTTTGCTTGTTTAGGATCTTCCAGCTGATCGCAGATGGCAACGCGATAACCGGCCTTAACCAACTTATGCAGATAGGTATCCAATGCGTGATGAGGAAAACCGGCCAGCTCGCTGCTTGAAGCAGCACCGTTGTTTCTCTTGGTTAACGTAATACCTAATACCTGTGACGCAACAATCGCATCTTCTCCGAATGTTTCATAAAAGTCACCCACACGAAACAGCAGCACGGCATCAGGATATTTTTGCTTGATGGCGCGATGTTGTTGCATTAACGGGGTTTCAGAAGCAGCTTTTGCCATAGGCGGCAAATATAGAGCTTAAAGCGGAAAAGCTGTCAGCTATCAGCAATCAGCTGCCAGCTCTTCACCGTCGCATGTTAGTTCCGTCTCCTGCGATATTGATACAGACTGACTTGATGTTTTGAGGAAGCTGCATTTTTCCAGTCAAAAAAAAGTAATCTGATATTGCTGACAGCTCATAGCTACTTCGACTATGGCATTTTTTTCAGGCAACTTTTCCTCAAGGTGCACGGTATTGTAGAGCTTAAAGCGGAAAGCCTAACGCTAAAATCCGTGGTATAAAACAAGCTTGTAGAGTGTAGAAAGTTTTTGGAAAAAAAACTATTAGTTATCAGCAGTCAGCTTTTTGTTCTCCAGCTGTTGTTGCCAGTCATATAGATATTATGACTTAATATTTTGGCTGCTGCTTCTATTTAGCCTGCCAAAAAATTAAGCGGCTGACAGCTGATAGCTAAAAACTATTTAGCTTTCGGCAGTTCCTTCCTCGGCATTTTCTCCTCGCGCTGAGCCGTGTTGTAAACGAACGACGCGACGATAGTAGCCATTTGTTTTAAATCGTCAGCGATCAGGTGATCGTAAGTGTCCATGTTGCTGTGATGTGTACGTTCATTATACTCGATCGGGTCCTGGATAAACTGGAAGCCGGGCAATCCAACCGCGTCAAAGGACTGGTGATCAGTTCCGCCGGTATTGTTGATGGTTACGGTTTTTGCGCCAAGATCATTAAACGGCTCAAACCATTTGGTAAAAATAGCTCTGCACGCTTCATTGCCCTGCAGATAAATTCCTCTGATCTTACCAGTTCCGTTATCAATGTTATAATATGCGGATAACTTTTCATGGGCTGGAAGCAATTGCATGTTTGACGGATCTGCAAATGTTTTTTTCACATATCCTCTTGAACCGAGCAACCCTTCTTCTTCACCGCTCCACAGTGCAATGCGGATGGTTCTTTTTGGTTTAAGGTCAAGGCTTTTGATAATGCGGACAGCCTCCATCATTACCGCACTTCCAGCTGCGTTATCTGTTGCGCCGGTTGCCGTATGCCATGAATCCAGGTGCGCACCAAGCATTACTATTTCATTTTTCAATTTTGGATCAGTGCCCGGAATTTCTGCAATCACATTATATCCCTGCAGATCTTTCGTCTGGAACGCGGTCTTTACATCAACATCCAGTTTAACCGGGTATCCTGAATTCACCAGTCTTACAATGCTCATATAATCTTCAATGCCCAGCATAATATCCAGGAAATTTTCCGGATCAGATCCTTTGTAAGAACCGCCGCCCTGCGTAAACAGTGTACCGTCATGATTTTTGTTGCCCACACTCAAAATAGCAACCGCACCTTCTTCTTTTGCCATGTTTTTGATCAGGATGCTTAGGCGTTGTTGCGATCTTGCAGCATTCATCATCTGCTCCCTTCTTTTGCGCGCCTCCTCTGCATCAACCGGTTTTCCAGCGGTCGCAACAGCCATTGAATCTAATGTAGCGTCAGAAAATCTTAAGGCATCCGCTTTAAAACTTTGTTTGTAAACATCATCACGGTCCGTCATGATAATTTTGCCCGCGAGCTTGCCTTTATAATTAGCAAGTGCCGTTGAGTCTTTTGCTTTTATCACAAATATTTCCGCATTTTTCAGTTGACCGGTGCCGCTGCACCATGCTTTAGGGTAAGCAATCAATGGCTTGTAATAAGGGGCCGTCATTGCCACGTAAGATTTTTCCAGCTCCCAACCTTTGCCAAATTCACCCCAGGGATCAATGGAGGCATTGGTAAGTCCCCACTTCTTCATTTCATCTTTCGCATAGTTGGCAGCACGCATGTAACCGGGAGAATTGGTCAGTCTTGGTCCGCTGACATCAGTCAGATGAAAAGCGATATCCATTACTTTAGAATTTTCCAGTCCTTCCTTCTTTATTTTCTGAATTGCTTCATTATCAATCTTTTCCTGCGAAAAGGAAAGGACAGGAGAGAAGAGCATCGCCAATGCAATGCCAGCAGTAGTCTTTTTCATGTAGTTATTAATTTGGGGATATGAAATAATGTGATAGTCAGGTGAAAGGCAAATAAAATCGGCGGAACGAATGTGTAAATGTGCGAATGTGTGAATGTGCAGATGTGCAAATGGGAGATGTACGAATGGGCAAATATGCAAATGTGCGAATAAGCAAACGTGTGAACAAGTAAATGATTCTAATAACATATTTAATATATTATCCTATGTTTCTCCAGTCTAACACCTTAAGCTTTATACCTCAAGCCTGAAACCTGAAACCTGAAACCTGATACCTGACGCCTCACAGCTAAAAGCTAATAGCTGATAGCTCACAGCCGCCTGCTCTTCCTTATCTTTGCGCCATGCGGAAATTAAGCATGGACGAACTGGATCGTAAGACGGTGCAGGAATTTAAGGAAGCAGAAAAGAACCCGGTGATAGCTGTACTAGACAATATCAGGAGTATGCATAATGTGGGAAGTGTGTTCAGGACAGCAGATGCATTTTTACTGGAAGGCATTTGCCTGTGCGGATATACGCCGCAACCTCCCCACAGGGACATTAATAAAACTGCTTTGGGAGCGACTGATTCTGTTGATTGGATCTACCTTGATGAAACGGTGACCGCTGTTAATCAGCTAAGGGAAAGAGGATTTAAAGTGTATGCGATTGAGCAGGTGGAGGGAAGTATTTCATTGGAGAGTTTTAAAATGAATGCTGACGAAAAAATTGCGGTAGTGTTCGGTAACGAAGTAGACGGAGTTCATGAAGACGTGATTAGACTTTGCGACGGTTGCATTGAAATTCCGCAATATGGCATGAAGCATTCTTTGAATATTTCTGTTGCTGCAGGAATAGTATTATGGGAATTATGTAAATCATTATAATTAAACAACGGCCGGGCATTGACGCTGTCAGGGAAAATAAAATATGTTTAGTTTTTTTAAGAAGAATTCGATAGATAAGAAAATACCTAAAGAGTATACACACTTACTTACGCAACAACAGTACAACAATATGCTTGATATTGTGATGGCGTATTTCCGGGATAAGGGTGAAGAAGTAATAAAACTGGAGGATGGTTATATAACTGTACGGGACGAAAATGAGAAAGAGCTGAAGTATGGTTTTGATAACCTGGTGAGGTTTGTAGCCGGTGCTGAAAAAAATGAGTGGGAATCGGTTATCTACAGTCATTTTAACAAAGTTAACTTTGACGACAGTCCGCTTGTTTACTATCGCAAAGACTATGAAGCTGCAAAACCATTTTTAAAAATGCTCGTTAAGGACCAACTGTTGTTAAGGCAGGAGTTTGGTAAAGAACTGGTTTGGACATCACATTTTCCTGGTACATGTTCGTTGCTTGTTTTTGATTATGACAATCAGTTCAGGTATTTAAAGCAGGAAGACATTGCGGAATGGAATCAGCCTAATGAAGTGCTTTTTGAACAGGCATTAAGTAATGTGGGCGAGGAAGAGATTACAGTGAATAAAGTGGAGCATGAAGACGGAATAGATATGTTCATCTTATTCAGCGGTGATTTTTCTGCATCCTTTGTCGCGGATTTTGACAGAAATCTTTCATCCATCAATGGCGAGTTAGGATCGCTGGTAGCAATTCCGACAAAAGGAACTGCATTTGTTTCTCCGTTGAATGATAAGAATGTTTTGAAGCGGATTGAACTCATCTCTGAACCCGTGATCAAATTCTTTAATGAAGATCCGGGTAATATTACCACTAACCTTTACTGGTTTTACGATGGAAAATTTGAACAGTTTCCTGAAACGCCCGCAAAAGATGGATACGTTTCAATTTCAATTCCCGAAGAATTACAATTATTATTGAACAAAGAAGAAGAATAAACACATAAGTTAATAACTAGTAAAATGCCTACAGTAAAGAACTATTTAAGTCTCGTAAAATTTTCACATACCATTTTTGCACTGCCTTTTGCGATGATTGGGTTTACGCTGGGAGTTTTCTATAATCCCTATCCCAATGTCACAAGCCTGGATAAGGTGATTGATTTGGGAACCGGACTCCCGTTTAAAGAATTGGGAGTAAAATTATTTCTCGTGCTAATCTGTATGGTAACTGCTCGTAGCGCAGCGATGGCTTTCAACAGGTATCTTGACAGAAGTTTCGATGCTAAGAATCCGCGCACAGCAATTCGTGAAATACCACGCGGAATTATTTCTCCAAACAGTGCATTAAGATTTGTGATCGTGAATTGCATTCTGTTTGTAGCTGCAACTTTCTTCATTAATCGAATTTGTTTTTATTTGTCACCGGTAGCGTTGTTTGTTGTTTTGTTTTACAGCTATACCAAACGCTTCACGCCCTTGTGTCACCTGGTGTTGGGATTGGGATTATCATTGGCTCCGATCGGTGCATTTCTTGCTGTTACTGGTAAGTTTGAAGTATTGCCCTTGCTGTTTTCTTTTGCGGTGATTTTTTGGGTGAGTGGATTTGATATTATTTATGCGTTGCAGGATGTTGATTTTGATAATTCTCAAAACCTTTATTCAATACCAACTGCAGTAGGAAAAAGCAAGGCATTACGTGTATCAGAATTACTTCATGTTATCAGTTCAGGGTGTGTGATTGCTGCGGGATTACTGGGAAGTTTTCACTGGCTGTACTGGATTGGGATTGCTGTATTTGTGGGGATGTTATTGTATCAGCATTCAATTGTAAAACCGACAGATTTGAGTAAAGTGAATATTGCTTTTATGACGGCGAATGGTATTGCGAGCGTGGTGTTTGCCTTGTTTGTGATTGCCGATTTAATGGCACTGTAATTGAACCACGGAGACAGGGCGACACGGAGAAACACGGAGTTTTTTTTCGCCACCAAGACGCAAAGGCGCTAAGGTGCACAAAGATTTAAGGGCGCAAGCGCCTATAAGGGCTTAAACGTAGAACGTACAACTTTCAACGTATAACCCTAAGAAGGCGCAAACCGCTGCGTCGCCGCTTCATTGCGAACGCTGCGTGAAACAACATACAACGTAAAACTTATAACCTACAACTTAAAAAAGCTGATAGCTGACAGCTGATAGCTTTATGGCACGTATTATTTGCATAGATTATGGTGGAAAACGCACGGGATTGGCAGTGACTGATCCTTTGCAAATTATTGCGAGCAGTCTTACGACTGTTGAGACAAAAGAATTAATGCCTTATCTCAAGAAATATTTTCTGCAGGAACAGGTTGAATTGATATTGATCGGTGAACCAAAAAATTGGGATGAAAGCGATACGCATGCAACACAAATGGTTCATGATTTTATTAAAAGGCTAACTAAAGAATTTCCTGCCATTCCTATACAAACGGTTGATGAAAGGTATACTTCTAAAATGGCCTCTCAGGCAATGGTTGAAATGGGCATGAAGAAAAAGGATCGTCAGAAAAAAGGGAATGTTGACCAGGTTGCAGCAACCATTATGTTGCAGGAATATTTGAGAAGCAAGGAGCTTTAAGCTGTCAGCTTTGAGCTATCAGCTCTTTGCCAGCTCCTTAGGTTACTCGATTATTGTACTTAGGTCGGTAGTTGACTTTCCATACAACATTATTACAATTATCCTTTTTCATAAGTTCTTTTGGCTTGATCCAAAAGAACCAAAAGATCAAGGCAAACCCGATGCCTCCGGCCGTTTTGCCGGCCCACGCCTCTCCAAAGTGCATCTTTGCGCAATTTTACTTTGACAGGTTTGCTTATCTTTTTATAAAGTGATTTAGGAAAAAGCTCCTTCTAATGCCGGCATTAATTTGGTGTTGTATCATTCTTGTGATTAATTCAGGAAGAATAAATCAAACATCCTCAAATCATCCATCAGCGATTCTCCCTTACATCTAAAATCGTACATCGTACATCTAACATAAAACGGCCTTGTAGATACAAAGCCGTTTACATTCTAACCAAAACCAACTGTAAATAATTGATAAATTCTCTCTCCTAAAAGACAAGGCTGTTACGTTTCATTACGTTGTTGCATTTAAGCAAATCAGACATCCTAAAATCAGCCATCAGCGATAAAAACTTAGTGCGCCGCCACTTCAGCTTTTTTTGCCTTTTCTTTTTTTATTGATTCAATAGACGGCGGAATTAATTTGTAGGCCACAGGTGTAACAATTCTTGAAAGTAATGTTGAACTGATCAGTCCGCCAATCATTACAATCGCCAACGGTGCAATCAACGGATTGGTTGAGATCGCAATTGGCAACAAGCCTCCAATCGCCGTAAGTGTGGTTAAGATAATCGGTAGAAATCTTACCTCACCGGCTTCGCGTATCGCGTCATCTAAAGGCATTCCTTCGGCACGTAACTGGTTGGTAAAATCAACCAGCAAAATAGTATTCTTCACTTCAATGCCTGCAAGTGCGATAATGCCGATCACAGCAACAAAGGATAGTGAATTACCTGTTATTAATAATGCAAGCACTGCTCCAACTATTCCAAGCGGAATTACAGATAGTACGATCAGTGTGCTCTTAAATGTTTTGAACTCCAATATCAACACTGCAATAAATAAGAACACTGTTGTGATGATAATGCTGCCAAATCCGCCGAATGATTTTCCCCTGCTTTCAAATTCGCCGCCCATTTCAAAACTGTACCCTGCAGGCAATTTTATGTTGTGCATGGATGCAATAACATTTTTGGTTACTTCATCATTCAAAAATCCTTTTTGCACAAATGATGTCACAGACACGGTTCGTGTTTTATTAAAGTGATTAATGCTCACTGGTGAAGTCTCCATGTGCATATCCGCAAGCTGATTGAAAGGAATTGCGGCACCTTGTGAATTGTTAATGTACAGGTCATTAAAGACGGTCAGATCCGGGTACATTGGCCTGGGTTTGGAAACAATCACATCATAGTCATCACCTTTTGTATCAGGATTGATAAATGTGCCGAGGTTAATACCTGCAACAGCCATGCGGATGGTGCGATCAATGTTAACTGTCGCAATGCCCAATGATTGAGCTTTGTCTTTGTTAATTGCGATTTTGATATCGGATTTCTGGTTGCGGATCGGGTTGTTGACATACAATGTTCCGGGTACTTTCTTCAGCATTTCTTCTACCTGCAATGATAGTGCATGAAGTGTATCAAGATTCTCTCCAAGCAGACGTACTTCAACAGGCGCAAGTACCGGTGGGCCCTGTTCAAAATTCTTCACTTCGATTTTTGCGCCCGGATATGGCGTCCATTTTTTTCTGAGTGATTCAATGATTTCCAACTTACGTGCTGGTGTAGTTTCCACGTTTAGCTGAACAAATAACTCTGCAAAATCAGCGCGTTCGTTTTGTTGAATAACGTTATAGTAAATACGTGGATTTCCTTTGCCTACATTGGATGCATAATTTTTAACCTCTGGTATTTTTGCCAGTTCTTTTTCAATCTGCTTTGTAATACTATCAGTATAAAAAAGATTGGATTGTAAAGGCGTAACTACGTTTATCAAAAATTGTGGTTTCTCAGAAGCCGGGAACAAGCTGAAGCCTACGACAGGAAACAAACGTAGCGCACCAACAAAGATCAACGCTGCGATAACGACTGTCATCACGGGTTTCTTCAATGCAATGTTCAATAACGGCGCATAGCTGCGGTGAATGGTTTTCTTGAAGGCACGCAGGAACATATTTCCATCAGGATGTCCTTTGTGATTTTTAAGGAACCTGCTCGACAAAAAGGGTACTACCGTTAGTGCCACAATCATAGAGGCTATGATACATGCTATTACAGCAATAGGTAAACTTCTGATAAAATCTCCTGAAGCCTCCGGTAAAAATACAAGTGGCAAAAAGGCAATGATCAACGTGGCTGTACATCCCACAACAGCAAGGCCAATTTGTTTGGTTGCTTTTAACGTCGCTTCCAAAGTAGAATGACCTTCCAGTATCCATCGTTCAATATTTTCAACCACGACGATACTATCATCCACTAATAATCCAAGTGCAACAACAAGTCCGACTATACTTAATTGATTCAGATTAAATCCTGCAAGATTCACGAGAACGATGCCGACTGCGAGTGACAAAGGAATGGAAATCATTACTACCAACGCAGCTCTGAAGCCCAACGGTAACAATGTAATCGAAACCAGTAAGATCGCGATCAGAAAATCTTCGCCCAGCCCCGAAAGTCTTCTGTTTACATTGCTCGCCTGGTCAAAGCTTAACTGCAGATCAATATTGGAGGGCAGCGTTTTTTTGAATTCTTCAATTACAGGCAGATAAGCTTTTTGCGTAGAAGAAATATTTTCGCCTGTTTTTTGTGCTGCTACCACAAATACACTTCTGTGGCCATTCAATCTTGTGATATCTGTTTCAGGTGCAAAATCAAAGTAGACATTGGCAATATCTTTCAGCAAAACATTGCGGCCATTTAAGCTATAAGCAACGGTGTTTCTTATCTCATCAATGTTCTGATAATTGCCGCTTGTTTTTATGTTGAATGATTTTGTTCCTTCATTCACACTTCCGCCCGGAATGTTCGCAATTTCACTTTGTATTGCCGACGCTACACTGCTGAAAGGAATGTGCATCTGGGCCATTTTGTCCAATTGCAGGTCAACCCTAACAACTTGTTTCGGCATTCCGGCAATTTCAACATTCTTTAGGGCGGGCACTTTTTCCAGTGCTTCCTGTAAATCTTCTGCCGCCTTTTTTAATTTTTCACGCGATGCATTTTCAGATACCAATGCAATCTGCAAAACGTTCACATCCGAAGGTGTGATCTTCTTAACTTCTATGCTGCTTACTTCTTGTGGAAGTGTGCTTCTAATAGAATTTATTTCACGCACCAGTTCCTGGTACTTGTCATCCACATTGCTGTTGTATTTGTATTCGACATTTAAAACAGCAAGTCCGTCCTGGATAGATGTCTTAATTTCTTTGATGTTGTCAAGCGCATAGATCTTTTTCTCCAGTGGTTTTACTACGAGCTCTTCAATATCTTTTGGTCCGGCGCCGGGATAAATAACAACAACAGGAAACTGCGGCGACTTAATATCCGGATCCTCTGAGCGTGGCATAGTAAGGATGGTGGTGATTCCAAGCACCACAGCCATGATCACCAGTATCAATGTGAACTGGTAATTTTTAACCGCGTAATCAGATATTTTCATTGTGTTAGATTTATTGTAGTCAATGGTCAATGGTGAATAGTGAAAGATGCAGCAGCGTGCTGTGCGTGTAACACCTCGCTCTTCTTATTAATCAGTTTTTGCAGGTAATGAGCAAGCAGCACCTGCACACATCGTACATCTGATATCGTACATCGTACATTTTATTGCACTATCCTAATCGGTGATTTATCATTCAAATACGCATTGCCTGTAACGATCACAGCCTGTGCATTTTCCAATCCTTCATTAATATGTACTTGTTTATGATCGATGGCTGCGATGGTTACGGGAACTCTGGTTGCGGTTTTGTGATCATTGGTGACGAACACAAATGCCTTGCCTGCATCTGCGTCAAGTATTGCATCGTAAGGAATGGTCCACGATTTGGTTTGTTGTGACGTATTGATTGTTGCCTGTCCGAATAAGCCTGCGGCAATAACCGGAGGAACTTTTCCTGTTAATGTAATATCAATTGTAAAAGTGCCTGTTGCAGGATCAATGCCTTCTGATTTTTTTGAAATAGTTGCATCTAATGACTGGCCAGGAAGCGCATCAGTTTTTACAGTTGCTTTATCACCTGTTTTAATTACACTCCATTCTTTGTCGCTAATACCCGCCTTTAAAATCCATTGCCCCTGATGCGCTCCATTGATCTGTAACACTGCTGCGCCCGCGTTCACCACCTGGCCGTCATTGATAAATTTTTTCAGTACATAACCACTGCTTGTTGCGCGGATCTCAGAATAATTCTGGTTGAACTTTGCTGCATTCACTTGTTGTCTTGCTATGTCCAATGCTGTCTTACTGTTCTGAAATTGTTCGAGTGTGGCTACACTGTCTTTATATAAAGCTGCTGTTCTGTTGTAATCCCTTTGTGCTTTTTCATAACCGAGCTCGGCTTGCTGTACCTGTGCCGAAATCTCTGTTTGATGAAGAGTCGCCAATAATTGTCCTTTAGAAACCGCGTCACCTTCTTTTACATAAACGCGGTTTACAATGCCACCGGTTTTAAAAGAAAGATTGGTTTCGTCATCAGTAGTGAATTGTCCTGATGTGTGAATCGCGCTACCCGAAAGCTGTTGCTGTAGTTCCAGGACTTTTACAGGAATCGTGTCATTTTGTGAAACCTGCTCTTTTTGCTGTTTCGTACCACATGAGGTAATTAGCAGCAGCGTAGTAATTATGGATAGATAAGATAGATGTTTCATACCGGAGAGTTATTTATGGATGTTATAAGAAGCGGTTTGTCTTTCAAGTTCAGCAGCCGCAACAAATACTTTGTAGAGGTTGAGATTTTTTGCGAGCTGAGCTGCTGTTAACTGGTTGCGGGCATCTACACTTTCAATGAATGTATTAGTGCCAGCCTTATAGCCCTTTTCAATCAACCGCTGGTAGCTTTCTGCTGCTTCCAGCTGTTTTAAAGAGGACAGATATACTTTATAAGTCGCGACAAGATTGTTCTTAGCAGTAGACGCGGTGATGGCAAATTGCTCTGTTGCCTGTGTTAGTCCGAGCTTTGCATTTTTTACATCCAGTTCGGACTGGCGGATCTTAATGTTATTTCGATTGCCGGCAAATATGGGCATGCTTAATTGCACTCCTGCAAAGTAATAGCGTGAATCTTCATTTAACTTCCAGCCTTCGGCCTGGCTGCCCAGATCAAGAAAACCGCTTAGTTTGGGAATGGCATAGCTGCGATTCATCTTCTCAACAGTCTCATTTAATCTTACTGCCTCTTTTAGTGATTTAAGTTCTTCGCGGCTGTTGAAATCGGGTTCATTGATCAATAATGTTGAGATGGCTTGCAGACTGTCTGTCGCGTTGAAATTTGGATCAACTGATTCTTCACGCGGACGGTTCAACAAAAAATTGAAATATGCTTTTGCGTTATCTGCCTGCAATCTTGCATTGGTAAGTTGTGCCTGAATGGTCTCAATCTCGCTGTTAGATCTGAGTACATACGCCGGCAATCCCTTACCGTTATTCAATAAACTTTCATTAACCCGTTTTCCTTCTTCTGCAAGCTGTGCAGATGCTTCATAAATCTGAATAGATTGAAGTGCGCCGAGATATGCGAAGTAGGCCGTCTTGATATTCTTTACCAATTCTCTTTGATAAATCTCCACCTCATAATTCTGCAAGGTCACCTGTTGTTCCTGGATCTTTTTATTGTAGATGAGATCCGTATTCAGCAACGGCATGGTTGTATGCACTCTCGCATCATAGAAGTTGGCAGGCAGTAATTGCTGAGATACATTTTGAATCTGTGGAAACTGTTTGCTGTTGGTAAGCTGGTTCAAAGTGGAGTAAACCGGGTTCAACATGTCACCAACCGGAATATCAATACTTCTTCCGCCGTTAGCAGATTGATAGCCGGCCAAAAAATCTACAGAAGGCAGGAAAAGAGATTTTGCAGTTTGCAGATCGTTCAGTGCTTTTTCCAGCGATACCTTTTTCTGCTGCAATACGAGGTTGTTTTTGAAACCTTCATCGATATAGTTTGCAGGCACACCTGTTTGTGCGTTCGCCTTCAGGCAAAGATTTACAGTCAGGAGCAGTATACCCATAGTGGTGCCTGCCCGCTTTAGCAATGTTTTCATTTCATTGAAATTTTTGGTTTAAAGCGAATTAAATGTTCAGTGTTAATTTAGTTTACACTGTTAAGTTAAGGGGCAAAAAAAATCAGGCCATCCGTTCCAGCACAGCTATGAATGTTTCGTATACATAGTCAATTTTTGATTCCACTTCCGGTAATATGTTTTTATTCGATGTCATATGATCCAGCTGGCCGTGGATTTTCATAGTGCAAAGTCCGTGCATTGTGCTCCAGATCATTAAAGAAAGTCCGTGTGCTTCGATATTCGAAAAAAGTCTCTTTTGCTGGCACTCGAGGATGGTGTTGTATAATGCATGATAAACTTTTTCGCCTTCCTGCCAATCTTCGTCCGGGCAACCTTCCAGGTATTGCAATGGTTCTTTCATAATAAACATGAGTTCATAGAAATCACTGTTTTCCATAGCAAACTGCATGTATATGCGGCCCATCGCTTTCAGCCTTTCCATCGGATCTGAGACCATTGCGAGCACCTGGAATTTTGAAGCCAGCATTCTGAACCCTTCCTGGTGCAATGCGTAAATAATGTTATTCTTCTCCTTGAAATACAGGTATAATGCTGTAGGACTGAACTCAACTTTTTCCGCAATATTCCGCATGGAAGTAGCCTCAAAGCCTTTTTCCAAAAACAACTCTTTTGCTGCTTCCAGGATACGCTTTTTAATGTCTTCTTTATGTCGTTCTTTTCTTTCGGCTATTCCCATTGAATTAATAATTCGATACAAAAATAGTTTACAGTGTTAAGTTTCCAAATTTTTGGAGATATTTTTTTATAAACGGTTTTTGGGAACCACGGAGACAGGGCGAAAATAACGATACACGGCGTTGATTTACCATATTTCGGAAGCTCAATACGTACTGGATTAATTTAAAGCTTGCATTACTCGCCGCCGTTCATTTTCAATTTTCAAATGTCAATTGTCCATTAGGAAGCTGTTCGCTGTGCCGTCCTGTCTCTGTGGTTTAACTTAAAGCTTCTCGTAAAGTGCTATCTTTGCAGGCAATTCAATGGTATAGAGTTGAATAGGAATAGTTTAAGATAATATATTTCAATTATTTACAGATATGATTTTACCGATAGTAGCCTATGGTGCGCCAGTGTTAAGAAAAGTAGCAAAGGATATTACCCCTGATTATAAAGATCTGGCGAAATTGATCGCTGACATGTGGGAAACCATGTACGCCAGTAACGGTGTTGGCCTTGCCGCACCGCAGATTAACCGCGACATCCGCATTTTTGTTATGGATAGCGCTCAGATCTTTGAGAATCAGGAAAATGATGAGAAAGGGCAATACCCTGACGAGCCGGGCATTAAGCGTGTTTTTATCAATCCGCATGTTGTTGAGCTGGAGGGCGAGGAGTGGAGCTACAACGAAGGCTGCCTGAGCATTCCGAAAATAAGGGAAGATATTATGCGTCCTGAAACTGTAACATTGGAATATGTCGATGAAAACTTTGAACCCCATACAGAAACCTTCAATGGATTAACAGCACGCATTATTCAGCATGAATATGATCATATAGAAGGTAAGCTTTTCATAGATTACTTAAAACCTCTGCGTAAAAAAATGCTGCAGGGTAAATTGAATGATATCAGCAAAGGAAAGGTAAGGGTTGATTACAAGATGACATTCGCTAAGTAACGTTTTACGTTGTAAGTTATACGTTATACGTCGAAGCCCGGATTTTAGAGTCGCATCAACTTCGCTCTGAAAAACGTACAACGTATAACTTAAAACGTATAACGTCCTCGGGTACGGGTTTTGATTGATTAAATTAAATGATAAAGATGAAGGTTTTCTTTTCTATTGCATGTATGTTGCTGGTAATTGTGGGATATGCTCAGGATACAACAATTTTTTTTGAAGGAAAAAGTTATCGGCTTCCCGACGTAATTGTAAGAAATAACCTTGATTATAAAAGCGTTCTTCAGCGTATTAAAAACGATACAACTTTCTATAAAGCTTTTCGCAATCTCCGCGTCATTGAATATTCGGCTTACAATAATCTTCGTATGCTGGATAAGAATAATGCAGTGGCAGCCTCCTATAATAGCAAGTCTTTGCAACACAGGGAAAAGGGCTGCCGGTATACAACTGTAACGGATCAGCAGGTAACAGGCGATATGCTCGATAACAATGGTGACTTTAACTATATGAGCGGTGAAATGTTCGCCGGTTTATTTTTTTCAAAAGAAAAGATTTGTGGTGAGAACAATATTGTTAACGGCAGTACCATTTCCACCGATGGTAAAAGGGGAATTGATAAACACATAGAACAATTGAAAATGTTGTTCTTCAATCCCGGAAAAAAAATTCCCGGAATTCCCTTTATCGGGAATAAATTGGATCTGTACGACGACAATGCTCACAAGCTGTATGACTATCGCCTGGACTATGTTCCTTATAACGGTGATTACGCTTACGTATTTACAGTAAAAGCAAAAGAAGACCTTGGGATGTTCAGAAGAGATGATGTTGTTATTGATGAAATGACCACCTGGTTCGACTATAAAAACATGCAGGTACTGGCGCGTAGTTACTCCCTAAGCTATAATGCAGCCGTATATGATTTTGATGTAAAGATGGAAGTGCAGATGACGAAGATAAATGGCTTGCTTGTTCCTAAGTTTATTCGTTATAAAGGCAACTTTAAAGCGCTCTTTAAAAAGCGGGAGCGAGGAGAGTTTACGGCTACGTTGTTTGATTTTAAGTAAATTTATCAGGGGGATTCCTTGCATATTTTAATATGCAATCCCTTCAATAGTACCTGGTGCCAAGATGTATTGGTGAAAGTTTTCATTTGTGTAATGATTTATTTCGATTCTTTAAAAGAATACTCCCTTTCAAAAACGTGTTACAAAAGCCTCTCAGATGCCTGCCCAATTAATGCAAAACAGCATAATCCTCTTTCTTGAGGTTTATTTTTAAGCCAATTTAGTTAAGCCTTCATTGCAGGAATTCTTTCAACAAAAATAAAAATCAATATTTTAAAATAATATTTTTTATTTGCAAGATCATTGAGTACTCAATTATATGTCAACTATCGTAAATAACTCATTAAAGCTGTTGCTAAACCTTGCAAAGGCGCAGGTAATTATTTCACGTCGTTTCGACAGGCTGAATATGCACGGTATTGGATTCAGCGACTTTGCACTGCTCTACCTGTTGCATCAGGCACCAGGCGGCAAGCTTCGCCGTATTGATTTGGCGGAACAAACCGGGCTGACTGCTTCTGCTGTTACACGAATGCTGGCGCCGCTGGAGAAAATCGGCCTCGTTGCTCGTGAATCCAACGAAATGGATGGGCGCATTGCTTATGCCGTGCTTACAAAAACGGGAAAGGAATTGTTTGCCAATGCACTGGAAACGGCCAATGCAACAGCCCGGGATATTATTTCAAATGAAAAAGCAAAAAATCTGAAGCCGCTAATAGACTTGTTAGGTAATTAGCCACACTTAAACTATTGTCTTATGGAAACCGGATGCACCAGTTCAATCATTCCCGCTGATAAAGCGACGTTGGTAGCAAGCATTATACAGGCAACATTTGGGCAGGAGGCAAGCGCTGTTTTTTTGTTGAAAGGAGGGTTGTCTGGCGCAATTGTTTACAGAATTGTGGTGAATGGAGAATCGTACGTTTTAAAGCTCGACACCCCAGGAGAAGAGGATATTTATGCAATGAACAAAATTGCTGCAGCTGCAGGTATTGCCCCGGAGATTTTTTACGCAGATCATACACAAGGCATCAGTATCAGTGCATTCATTGATGCAAAACCAGTGAGAGCGCATTTTGCCGATCCGGTGTCGCTGGCACAGGCAATGGGAAAGCTTGTACGTAAAATGCACGATATGCCTGTGTTTAAGAAGCAGGGCGATATGCAGGGCCTGGTAAACGAACTTATCAAAAAAATCAAAGCTTCAGCTTCTGCGGTTTTTGCCGCCCCTGCATTTGATGAAACATTTTGTTATTACGAACAGGTTAACCGCGCTTATCCATGGCACGATACTGATAAAGTTGCCAGTCATAATGATCTTAATCCCAACAATATTTTATTTGATGGAGAACATATCCGGATCGTGGATTGGGACGCGGCATTTGCAAATGACCGTTACGTTGATCTGTCTGTCGCTGCTATTTCTTTTGCGAACGGTGCGGCACAGGAAAATGCTTTGCTGGAGGCTTATTTTGGAGAAGCTTTAAATGATTACAATCGTGCGCGTTTCTTTTTGATGCGGCAGATTTGCCGGATTGTTTATGCAATAATGATGTTTCAATTGGCAAATACAGCTGTCTCCGGAATAATAGGATCAAATCCGGAATCATTACATTTTACAATGGCAGATATAGGAGCATTAGCCCGTTCGGGAAAATTTGATGTAGCCACCAGTGAAGGGCAGTTTTATTATGGCATTGCGTTGTTTAACGATGCATTAAATGCCATGCGGTCAGAACAGTTTGAACCGGCTTTGCGTTTAGTACAAAGTAAGATGTTGGAGAAAAAGGGAAAGTAAAACACTCCCTTGTCCGCGCAATAGGCTTAAGGAAATATCAGGCGAACCTACTTCGCAGCCTGCTTCGCTGCAATTAATGCATCAACTTTCGCGGCCTGATCCATCATCTTCGCTTCTTCATACTTACTCTTGGCATAATTGAGGTAGCGGATATCTTCATTCTTGATGGCCTCTCCCTGATTAGAGACTACATACACATAATTGTCAATTGTTTCAATCACTTCTTTCTGCTTGCCGAGAATATCATATATGCGTGCAAGATTATAATGTAGCACAGATGAATTCGGATAGAATTCCACTGCTTTCTTTTGATAATCCAATGCCTTCAGATAATTCTTCTTTGTATATTCAAGATTCGCGTAAACATTGTAGATAGAGCCTTTGTCAACATCATTCTGACTGGCCTGCAAAGCTTTTTCAATATAAGCTTTCAATGCATCATACTGCTCATCAATAGCCATCGCATCGCCATAAAACCGTGTAAGTGAATCAAGCGCGATTGCAACGATTGACATTTTCAACGTCTCGAATTTTGTGTCCAGTATTTGTCTCGCTACGGCTACGGCAGACGGCTCAAACGCATCGGTCAGGTTGCAGCACAGATCAAGGTGCAGGCTTGAATCGTAATTGATGTTCATAAAGCGTTTGAGGGCATTGGTGGCTTTCTGATAGTCGCCTGAATCCAGCGCATCCCAATAAACGCGATACGGACTACCTGCCTCTGTTTTACTTTCCTTTGGTGCGACTGAAGGGGCACCGTTTGTAGAAAGATTGTCCAGCTTCCGCTCTATGCGGGTAAGCGTTGTTGCAAGTGTATTGAGAGAAAATGTTGATGATTGTGAAGAGTAGCCGGTGTTTTCCAGTTCAGTAATAAATTTTCTCAGGCTGTCAATCGATTCCCGGATCTTTCTGCCGTCAGAAAGATCATAGTCAATGGTTCTTATCCCGGATATATCAAACGGGATCTGTTCGCCTTTTCTTTTGATATGAATATATGGCCGGGCTGTTTCGTGCCTTCTGCCGCATTCATAAAATACATTTGGATTATGGTCGGTTAAATCAATAATACATAACTCCGCGTTTTGGACGTAGTTAATAATGTCGTCATTAATGGCGGATACGGTCAGTAACTTGTCGGCCCTTATAACTTTGAAATCAAAAATTTCAAGTGCCGGCTGTATGATCAGGTCGAAAAGGTCGTCGGCATTTTTTCTTATATCGGAGCCATCCTGTCCAATGGGAGAAATAATAAAGCAGGTTTTCATACCGGACAATTTATTAGTAAGTTAATAAATGGCCCGAACAAATGCAATAGTGCAGGAACACCTGCATTATTGCATTAAAAAGCATAAATACGGTATGTTTGGCGGTGCTTTGTAATGTGACCTTGTTCAAAAAGGTTCAGTTGTTTTGTTGTAACTGCTGATGACAGAGATGATATAACTGTATCCGAAATTTTCTTACCAGTCTGGTGCCTTGTTTATTTTTTTACTGTAACGCCATCTATGTCCGTCACGCTTACAGATCCTACAGTAAGTGTCCGGCTTGCTACGGTTCCGGTTACATTTGACGCAGATGCAATTTTTATATTGACAAACTCGCCTGCCTTGTATTTGTCAAAAGCAGTTGAGGGGATTGTAAATGTTGTTGAGCCAGCAGGGACTTCGAAATATTGAGCCCTGGATGAATCTGGAATTGTTTCTAAAAGAAATGGGGCCATCAGGATATAAGTTCTTATGCCTGCGGGTTGATTTGGAATATTGATTGGATCACTTTGTAAGCGCAGATTTTTTCCATCTGGTATGGCAATCAGCTTTCTGATATCCCATTTCAGTGAAGCACCTGTTGATTTAGAGACACTGAAATCATCACCAAATGATTTCTCGATGTCAATAAAGTTTATTGCAGGAATTGCCGGTATATTTTCTACACCATTTCCATTAATGGAGACCGTTACTTTGTTTCCAACAAAAGAAGCCAATTTTCTTTCAAAAGATGTATCCTTACTATCAGTAGTACTAAAAAAAGATGTGCTGGTGTTTGGTTGTATCTGATAGCCATCCATCGCTACCGAATTGATATTCCAGGATAATGGAAAGGTTGCTGCGACATTTCCTGCACTGCCGAAATCTCCATATTTGTTTTGGTGACTGTTTATGATAACCGTAACAAACGGCTCTAAACTGTTTAGCGAGTCTTTCTCAGTTTTTCCTGCTGTTGATATATTGCCGTGTTTATTACACGCAAAAAACGAACTTACCAGGGAAATGGTAATTATGTAGACTATTTTTTTCATGATTTTCTTTTTAACAACATGATTCTGAATATTTGTCGGCATAGGTCGTAAAGAAAAATACCGATTCTGTTCTCAATGAAAATACTCTGCGCATTACAAATTGTTTGCGCGTTGCTATTCCTCCGTTGCCAGCTACTAAAGTGCAGGCCGCTGCTGATTGAGCCCAGGTGCAATCCAGGCTTGTTAATGAAACTGAAACCTCATAAGCGCCGCTTTGAGGAACCTGTATGTCCACAGGAAAAGAGGACAGCATTTTCGTGTTGATATCCGCACTCATATAAGTTACGGTTGTCGTGGAATACCTATAGCCAGGTTCACCTGGCGGTACCACCGAAACATTAACAGAAATACGTATACCGGGACTTATTCCCGTTACGCGCGCAGGAAAACCTATTTGCTGTTTATACTCTGGGTTAGAGATGTAAATAGTGGTTGTGGCTTTTGTCCCACTCGGGCGAAATAATGGTATGCACGACGTAAGGCCTAAAAGGAAGATGGTAAATACGATGTACGATAAATATATCTTTTTCAAAGTGTATAAGATACTGTTTTACAGAACAAATTATATTCTTTGCAATATCCGACACAAGCTATATAAATAGTGGTCAGACATTATGTCGTATCGTGTTTATTTATATCCATTGGTTGTAGCGTCTTTATTTTACTGAATTTAGCTCGCTAATTGTCATTATCCACTGTAAGTAACAAAAGGTTGCAAAGCCAATCACTGTTTATTTAAATAACGTACTCTTTTAGTTCATTTTTTTACTCTCAAACACCATAAACCTCGCCAGAACTTATTTTTGTGGGATTATGATAAATTGGATTTACAGACGATAATTGAATAGCAATGTTCTATCAGAAACCGGATTGAGGAAAACACTCGTTTTAATAACATTGGCTGCTATAGTTGGCACAACTTATGCCTATGCAACATCTGATTATACAGCGAACGAAGTTGATCCGCACCTTCTGATATCGACGTGTTTTGCAACAAGGGATTATGCTGTTGAGATATGCATCGTGGGGAAGAAATGCAATAGCGACAATGCTTCTTTTTAAGACAAAAGCCTAAGGTTTCGAATGGATCTGTAAGATGTCCTTTCTTGCCTTAAGCTTTGTTGATGCAGTTCATTCCAGGCATTCATTCAGCCAGGTACGGCCACTGCTATCGGTAGTGTCCAGGTGTTAAAACTCTTGGATGATTTTATTGCTTAATTATTTCACTTTTAGATAAAAACAATTTTTTACTGAATAACAACTTTGTGTGTTACGAAAGATCCGGCTGCTGCAATTTTTGCCAGGTAAAGACCTTTGGGCAGATTGCTAACATTAAGCGTTAGCAGGTTGCCTTTGCCGATGGTTTGAAAAGATTGCATACGCATTAATTTTCCTTCCATGTTGTATACTGAAACAGATGCTGTGCCATTAACATTAGATGCCAACTGCACATTTAATGCACCACCTGAAACGGGATTAGGATAAATACTGGTTTGTAAAACTTCTTCTTTAGCAACTGCTGGTACCGCCGCCTCCAGCGTTTGTCTTTGTTGCATAAGCATAGTTCTTTGTGTGGTTGAAGCGGTGGGTGGGTTTTCAACCAGCATTACCCCGTTAATATACGCGTTGTAATTATAGCCAACAATGTTGGATGCTGTTGTTTGACTGGAACCGGTTTCAGTTTTGCTAACCAGATCAACATTCTTATAAGAGGGCGATCCTTTGACCATAAATGTTACTTTTCCTTGCACTGGCTTAATATTGCTAAATTCAATCCAGTTAACAGAAGTAGTGTTGGTGAATAATGTTTTTACGGTGCTGTCAACAACAATAGTCAGGTCTGCCGGTGTTGAAGGAGTGGTGTGGTTATAAGCTCCGAATGCAACCAGTCTGTAAGTTTTCGTATTATCCAGTCCGGAGAATTCATAACAACCTCCAGCTGCCGTTGCAACAAATCCATTTTGCAAAAAGCCCTTTGTAAGGCCGAGATAATTGTGATTAAAGACGGTGTTGTCAGTAGTAAACGACGTAGTTGTGCTCGCCTGTTTTGTAATGGTGAATTTGTAGGTTGAAGTCTGCTTGCTTGTCATATCCTTTAGCGCGGAAACTGTTTGTCCGGTTGCGCCGTTTAGTAAATAGTTATAGGATGCATCTGTAACACTATTGCCGAACTTAATAATATACCTTTTGCCGGCGTTGTTTAACTGTAAACAGGCATTTGCAAGCCTGTCGCTTAGCTTTGTTTTATCATCTCCGGCCGCTAACTGATTTACATAGGTTAGTGCTGTTTGGTATTTAAACAATGCCTGGTCAAACTTTTTTAATGATACAAACCTTTCCATCAACTCTACCTGTCTTGTTGCTGTGTATGCTTTATCCTTGCTGTATTGCAAAAACCAGTTGATAAAATTGAAAGGTGCTTTTGAAATATCGTAGCAGTTGTCGTTCCACACATTTCTACTGTGTGTGCCTCCTTTAATACATAGAAGTTCCATTGGAATGAGGGTTGGATCTTTTCTGGCATTGCTGTAATATACCGAGGTCACGACAGGGATAGTTGTTTTGTCTGTGTAATCAAAAGGGATGGTTACATCTTTATCTCCGCCTATAAACAATACGGGAACATTCCAGAGCATGCTATAATTTGAAGTAGTAAGGCTGGCAGG
This sequence comes from Chitinophagaceae bacterium DXS, assembly GCA_030345135.1. Lineage (GTDB taxonomy): Bacteria > Bacteroidota > Bacteroidia > Chitinophagales > Chitinophagaceae > Danxiaibacter > Danxiaibacter flavus. The sequence continues at coordinate 2,204,313 of CP128386.1, read as the reverse complement.
TCCGTTGTTAAATCCATTGGAAGAAATAGCCGCAGCAACCCTGTTCCCAATACCTTTCAGTGCTTCAAAAGTTCCGTTTGCACCGAGTGAAAGTCCGGTAACATAGATCCTGGTCGTGTCAATTCTGTAATTGGCGATGATCCAGTTCATAGCAACTTCAATCTTTGCTTTAGTCCAGCTGCCATAAGGCAATTGCGGACAAAAGATCAGGCAACTGTCAGGCTTCATTCCGTTATTGATCAGGTAGGGAAGGCCTTCGTTTACCAGCAGTTTAACCTGGTTTCTGCCTACCTCACCGAGGCCATGAAGGAAAATAATTGCCGGGTATTTTCTTTTATTGCCATTATTATACCCGGCAGGGGTGTACATATAGCCTTGCTGATCTACGGCCGTGCTATCCCATGGATTCGCTTTGCCTGAAACAATGTTGAAAGTAGTAGTATAATCCCCATTGTCTGGCTCGGGTGTTGTTGTTGGGATTTGTGTTGAATCTTTCGAAGGCACCTGTGTTGTATCTGTAGCAGGTGGAGTTACTACAGGAGCAGATGTATCTGTTGACGGAGGTGTGGGTAAAGTGTCGGTTGAAGAAGGGGGCGGAGTGGTTGCAGTCTGACCAGAAGTGTCGGTAACCGGCTGCTGTGTTGAAATATTTCCGGGAGGTGTAGCCGTGGGAAGCGTATCAACTGTTTGCACGCCCGGAATAGCATTTACCTCAGGAGAAGATTCTCCATCGCCGCTTAGGTTTACGGCTTTGATGGTGTAAAAATACTGGGTGCCGTTAACCTTGCCTTCATCAATAATTGAGTAGACGGTTGATGCGACAGTTTTAATGAGGTTTTTTGATCCTCCCGCTCGTGTGCCGCGGTAAATCTTGTAGCTTGTAACAGCCGAGCCTCCATTGTTCAAAGGTTGGCTCCAGTTAAGTGTGATTTTAGTATCGCCACCTGTGGCAGTAAATGCAGTTGGAGCAGACGATGGGGCAAATGGATTTCTTTTTGAAAGGGCACATAACGGTAACAATACCGCACATAGTGCAATACAGACAATTCTCTGCATGGGAATGGTTTTTAGAATATTGGATATTAGAATTCGAAAACTCGACTAAGCATAATTCATGAAGAATGGAGACAAACTGATTTAAGGCCTTTCATGAATATGCAAAGCATAGGGATATTGGATGTGCAAATTTAAATTGCAAAATGCGATAAAAGTTTAATGTAATATTTTTTTAATACTACTATATTGACATATGTTGACCGTAAAAAATTGTAACCGATTAACTGCTAGTTACTAAAGACAGTAAGTTGAAATTTTCAGCTTTTTAATTTTTATAAAAAGTTATTGACCTCCATCAATTGCCCTTTAACCATTTATTTTTTCTTAAGGATGGAAATCAGCCAAAGGATACCTGTAAAGGCGTAAAAGGATAAAGTGGTAACAGGTAAATAACTCAGGCTTTCGCCTGATTTGGTTATCTGCATAATTAAAGACAAAATAGAAAGTCCAAGTCCGGCACCCAAAAAATAAGATGTTGTACAAACACTGGCTGCCAACCCGTGTTGATCTGTTGGTATGTGATGCATGCTCATTACAGTTAATCCGGGAAAGGATACAGACATACCGGTTCCGGTTATACAGGCTGCTGACAATAACAATAAGGGAAGATTATAATGAAATTGCATGGATAATATCAACAATAAAGTCCCTGTAAGCATCAATGTCATGCCAAGAATACTTGTTTTTACAAGCGATAACTTTTTTAAAATACCCGGGACAACAAATTTGGAAACCAACGCAGAGCAAATGCTGAAGGGAAATAACAAAAGACCTGCGTGCGCGGCAGTGTATTGCATGTTTTGTTGAAAGACTAAAGACACAGCAAAAAGATAACCACTAAAAATAGCACCCATTAGTATAGTTACACCATTACCTGCAATAGTATGCGTGTCTTTAAACAGTGAAAAGTCGATATATGGTAATGTGATTTTTTTTGAACGGCGGATAAAAAATGCTGCGCCGGATACTGCTGCTAACACCGCGATGCTTAAAGGCAGAATATTGTTACTTATATCTCCCATCCCATGCACAATATAGGAAAGCAACAATATTACAATAATGAGCAAAACCGCAGATACCACGTCCGGGGCGGGTGGCCGGTTTGCGGGTTGATCGTTATCAATATACTTTAAAGCGAGCAGTAAGGCAAGTGCAATAACCGGAACATTAATGAAGAATACCCATTGCCAGCCCATGTGTGTCGCAATAATTCCGCCGACTGATAAACCGCATCCTGAGCCAACGGCTGCAAAGGAGCTAAATATACTGATGGCTTTATTTCTTTCCCGGGGATCGGTAAATGTATTTGTGATGATAGACATAGCCGCGGGCATTACCATCGCGGCAGCAAGTCCTTGCAGACCTCTGAAAAAAACGAGCATACCAAACGATGACGATAATCCGGCTCCAAGAGATGTGACCAGAAACAGTGCAGACCCTGCAACAAAAACTTTCTTTCTTCCAACGGTATCAGAGAGTTTGCCGCCCATTATCAGGAAACCGCCATAGAGTAGTACATATACCGTCTGCAACCATTGCATCACATCATTCTCCAAATGGAATTGTGTGCGAATCAGCGGAATGGCCAGGTTAAGAATGGCAATATCTAACGCTTCAAAGAAAACTGCCGTAGATGCAACAATCAAAATAACATTCTTTCTGCTAAACATATCTTCATCAATTCGGCCGGCAAACTTAGAATTTTATTGTTTGCCGTTGCCGCTGTTTATAATTCGAATTAATATTATTTTTTTGGATATAATATTTTAATGAGATGTAACATAATATTTTACTTTCTTTGCGGCTTATTTAACAAGTATCGCAATGAAAACAAAAAACCTGGTGACCCTTACACTAGTTATAAGTCTGCTCACGATTTTCACCGCCTGTCAGAAAGTGGCGGATATTCAACCAGAAAAACCTGTTCTTCCCGGTTTAAATGTAACCGAAAGCAATTGGGGTTTTCAATTGCCTGACTCTTCATTTGCGGGGGTAGTTGATACCGCATACACTGTAAGCAGTGAGGGCGTTAATAACATTGTTATTCAGGGTTCAGATACTGCAGGAAATTTGATAAGTATAATGCTTAGCACTAAAGAAAAAAAGTTCATAAAAGACGCTTACACTTCTTTGTATGGAAGAGCCTTTATCTCCTTTCAAACGGATACCTTTTATTACGCTTCATACAAAGATTCCGGTTCCTTTACATTCGAGATTACAAAAATTACAGATTCTGTTATAGAAGGAAATTATAAGGCGGTGCTGCTTGATAAGGCAAGTCATAAAATGATTACACTCAAATCGGGAACGATTAAGGCCTTGTTGAATTTGCCGAATAATAACGGGTCGGTTGGTCCTGTAATTCCATCTGAACCTGAAGATAATGACCCAACACATGCCTGGAAAATTAATGATGACTATTATCAAATAGATACGGTATACCGGGATAAAAGGTGGGCGGATATTTATTACGTTCTGGCGGTAGAGTCGCCAAATGCTGATTACTGGCTTGAGGTAATTTTTCAAAGGGATAAGCCTCTTGAGGATGGCATTTACACTATAAAGAACGGGGGCGAAATGGGCGAATTTGATGTTGATGCGGTAATATACAAATCTCTTGGAGATAATAGTTATTACGAATTTGGTCCAAAGGAAGGAACGATAAAAGTGTCGACTGTTGACGGCAAAAAAGTATTGCAATTTTCTAACATGGATTTCGCTGCTGACGAAGAGCATAAAATAGTCAGCATTACTTTTACCGCTCCAAAGTTTTAAATAAAAATCCCGGTTAGAAACCGGGATTTTTATTTAAAGCATATTTGGTTTAAGCGTTCCCGGTATAAGAAAAGCCGTTGTGATAAATGGAATGTGCTATAAACCAATCAAAAATTAATTGCCTGTAACCAAATATTTTCTTTTTATTTGCAATATCATTCTTGTTATGAGCGGAACGGATGCACATCCGCCGACATTACTCTACATGAAAAGTAATTAAATCTCAATACTCCTTTTTATTCCTCTGATCCTATTCTGTTTGTAAAAGACCCCTTCTCAATTCCTGTGTAAAAATGATTGTTCTCTATCCGGATAACCGAATAAACATCATTTTCTAATTAAAAGTTTGATGACGCGAAAGGCGATATTCTATTCGCTCATTTTTAATTACACCATGAAAACAAAAAGCCTATCAGCCCTTGTTCTGGCCTGTTGTTTTTTATTAGGATTTGTGGCCTGCACCAAACAGGTAGATGTTCAATCAGAAAACGCTGTTCCTTCAGGTATTCCCGTGCCCGCAAATAACTGGGCCTTCAGAATATCAGACGCAGCTTTTGGCGGAACTATCGATACTGCTTACAAAACAAGCAGCGACGGTGTTAACTCTATCATTATCCAGGGAACAGACGCATCAGGCAGTATACTAAGTATTATGATAAGCACGAGGGAAAAACATTTTATAGCAGATGCTTATACATCGCTGTATGGCCGGTCTTACATCGTATATCAGAATGATACGGCTTATTATGCGTCATATAAAGATTCCGGCTCCTGCAGTTTTGAGATAACAAAGATCACAGACTCGGTAATTGAAGGAAACTATAAAGCAGTATTGCTGGATAAGAGAACACACAAAACGATGAAGATAACATCCGGCTCAGTGAAAGCATATTTCAATGTTTCGGGCGGCAAATCTCCGAAACCAGGCCAGTCCGGAAGTGAATCTGCCGATTGGACAATCAACGGAGCTCCGGTTGTTATTGATACAGTATACGCTGGTAAAGACGAGTTAAGCGGAGATTATGTGGTTACCGTAGAATCTCCGGATGGAGATGACCAGATAGTATTGTCGTTTCCGGGAAGTAATACCTTGCCGGCCGCTGTTTACAAAGTTGTTAACGGAAGTTTTACTGCTGAAAACCAGGTGATACCCCGTCTATGGCAATACAATGGTTCAACAGGTTCTTATCATGGATATCGCGCTGTTGATGGCCAATTAACTGTGACCTTTAAAGGAAAGGACAAAATATTTCAGTTTGTTGGGTTAGGTTTCACAGATTCAAAGGAGACGAAAAAAATAAGCATCATATTTACATTGCCTCACCAGTAAAGACAGTAGGCTTACAACTAAAATTGTAAGCCCATTTTTTATTTTTCGAAGACAAGGGCTTCTGCATTTGCCCCTAATTCTTTTAACGCCTGTAAAATACTTTCGGTAAAAGCATCCGGGCCGCATACATAAAAATGCTGCGAGAAATCCTTTATATGTTGTGTCAGGTATTCCTTATTAATTCTTCCTGTAATTAACGGGCTGCTTACAGTCTCATTTGTAATGATATTGACAAAATTGTCTCCAAGCATTTCCTCAAACTCCTCCTTTAAAATAATGTCCTTTGAAGTCTTGTTGGAAAATAGCAATTTATTATTGCCAAGCTGGCTTGTCTCTTTCAGGTATCTGAAAATGGCAATAAAAGGCGTTACACCCGCGCCGCCCGCAATAAAAGTACCTTCACCTTTGTATTCAATGGCACCCCAGGCATCGGAAATTTCCAGGTGATCGCCCGTTTGGGCATGAAACAGCTCGTTGGTCACTCCATTATGATCCGTGTAAGATTTAATGGTGAATTCCAGATAGCCGGCTGATGGGAGACAGGTAAATGTAAAAGGCCGTACTTCTTTTTCCCAACCTTCCTTAAGGAGTGAGACGTCGGCCGCCTGTCCCGGAACAAATTGAAAACCAGCAGGTTTTTCAAACCTGTAAGTTCTAACATTGTGTGTTCTGGGAATGATTTCCTGAATTTCTAAGCGGTATGTTGCCATCATTATATCTTTGATGCTTTAAAGTAATCATTTTTATTGAGTTGAGTTATAGGAACATGCACTTGACCCATATCGTACACCTAAAATCGTACATCCAAAATCGTACATCGTACATATTCGCGGTACATCTTACATAAAAATGATTTCCTTCTTGTTTTTTCCAATCCTTTTACTACCTTTGCGTCCCCAAAAAGTTCTTTTTTAGTAAGAATAATTGAATTTGGGAGTCAGGAAGCTATAAAAGCTGAAAGACGTTTGAACCAATTAAATTGTAGACAATGGCAAAAGAAATCTCTGGTTTCGTAAAGTTGCAGGTAAAAGGCGGTCAAGCCAATCCTGCGCCTCCGGTAGGTCCTGCCCTTGGTAGTAAGGGTGTTAACATCATGGAGTTCTGCAAACAGTTCAATGCAAGAACTCAGGATAAAATGGGAAAAGTACTTCCTGTTTTAATCACAGTTTATACTGACAAGTCTTTCGACTTTGTTATCAAAACTCCTCCAGCTGCTGTTCAGTTAATGGAAGCCGCAAAAATTCAGAAAGGTTCTAAAGAAAGCAATCGTGCTAAAGTAGGTAAAGTTACCTGGGCTCAGGTTGAAGCTATCGCTAAAGACAAGATGCCTGATCTTAACTGCTTTACAATTGAAAGCGCGATGAAAATGGTTGCAGGTACTGCCCGTTCTATGGGTCTTAATGTTGAAGGTGCCGCTCCCTGGGACAATTAATTAAACTCCTAAAACTGAATTGAAATGGCAAAAATTACCAAAAAAAGAAAAGTAGCGGACGCGAAAATCGATAAAAATAAAATCTACTCTTTAAAAGACGCATCTGCTCTTGTTAAAGATATCAATACCACTAAGTTTGATGCTTCTGTGGATCTGCACATCCGCCTGGGAGTTGATCCTAAGAAAGCTGATCAGCAGGTTCGTGGTACTGTAACCTTACCTCACGGTACTGGTAAAACAAAACGTGTATTAGTTCTTTGTACTCCTGATAAAGTTGCTGATGCTACTGCAGCAGGCGCTGACTTCGCTGGCTTGGATGAGTTCATCCAAAAAATTGAAGGCGGCTGGACAGATATCGATGTTATCATCGCTACGCCTGCAGTAATGCCTAAAATAGGTAAATTAGGTAAAGTGTTAGGTCCTCGTAACCTGATGCCAAACCCTAAAACCGGTACTGTTACCAACGATGTAGCAGCTGCTGTTAATGAAGTAAAAGGCGGTAAAATCGCTTTCAAAGTTGACAAAGCTGGTATTGTTCACGCTTCTATCGGCCGTGTATCTTTCTCTGCTGATAAAATTGCTGCAAACGCTACAGAACTGGTTAACGCCATCATTAAGCTGAAACCATCTGCAGCTAAAGGTATCTACCTGAAAGGTGTTAGCATGGCAAGCTCAATGAGCCCCGGTATTACAATTGAAACAAAAGCATTAATGAACTAATCCTGGTGATCCTGAAAGGGAGATGACCCGGGTTCTTAAAAGTTAGTTATGACCAAAGATCAAAAAAATGAGGTGATTGAAGTTCTGAAAGAGAAATTCAGTCAGTACAATAACTTCTACGTTACAGATACAGAATCTTTAACAGTAGCACAGATCACAAAATTACGCCGTGCTTGTTTTGATAAGCAAGTGGAAATGAAAGTGGCTAAAAACACTTTGATCCGCAAGGCGCTTGAATCAATCGACGCTGAAAAATATTCTGGCGTTTATGATTCTCTGCACAACGTAACTGCGTTGATGTTCTCTGAAAATCCTAAAGAACCAGCTTTGATTTTAGCAGGTTTCCGTAAGGATAGCAACGGTACAAAACCTGAGTTAAAAGCAGCTTTCATCAACGGCGATATCTATGCTGGTGACGATAACCTGAAAGCATTAACTCAGATCAAGACGAAGAACGAGCTTATCGGCGAAGTTATCGGCTTGTTGCAGTCTCCTGCTAAACGTGTTCTGGCTGCTTTGTTGCACCACCACGAAAAACAGGCTGAAGGCGCTACTGCAGAACCAGCAGCTGAATAGTTTTCAATTTTGGATTAACTGAAAAAGGCAATCAAATAATATTGCTGATTTCAAATCAATAAAATCAAATTTTTTTAAACAGTCCGACGGATCCGCCTGGCGGATATGAAGCCGGAAAAAATTTAAACATTATGGCAGACGTAAAAGCTTTAGCCGAACAACTAGTAGGCTTAACAGTAAAAGAAGTACAGGAATTAGCTGATGTATTAAAAGCTGATTACGGTATTGAACCAGCTGCAGCAGCAGTAGTAGTAGCTGCTGGTGGTGGCGATGCTCCTAAAGTTGAAGAAAAAACTGCATTTGATGTAGTATTGATCAGCGGTGGTGCTAGCAAACTGAACGTAGTTAAAATCGTTAAAGACTTAACAGGTTTAGGTCTGAAAGAAGCTAAAGAATTAGTAGACGGCGCTCCAAAACCAGTTAAAGAAGGCGTTTCTAAAGCAGAAGCTGATGAAATCGCAGCTAAACTGAAAGAAGCTGGTGCTGACGTTGAAGTAAAATAATTAGCTATATCTTACTTTATAAAGGGCCTCGTTCTGAATGGAACGGGGCTTTTTATTTAGGCACGTTCATAGCAATAGAGTCAGATAGTGAATGGTCAATAGTGAATAGTGAAAGATGAGAAAGGCACATTAAATGCATGCAGTAATCTGTTAAAGGAGCATTTGGATCAGGCCCTTAGCACAGTTTTCAATTAGCCAGAAAGAGGATCCGGCATAAACATGCGGGCGCACCAACTCAACTTTATGTTCAATTTCAGATAAGCACAGAAAGAACGCTGGTGTTAGGACTGATCACGCTTTGTGAGTTTTTCAGCGCTGCTATTTTCAAGCCCTGAAAGGGCGATTAGCACAAGCACAGGGCAACGCCCTGTGGACTAGGGCGCAAGCCTTATCATCATGCCAATGTGCAATTTTTCGTTCACAGTGCGGCTAAATTTTCCGTAACGAAACCTTTATACCCCGAAATAACAAGTGGTTTCTTTTCAGTTGTATTAACATCAGACTAACATCTCCATATTCAATTCCAACCTTTTCCTGCTTATTTCGTTTATGTCTGTAAAGCGGGCATTATCAGCCAGGTAAGAATAACCTCGCAGGCTTAATGCACAATAGCCCGGGCTGGCCTTGGTATAGTTTTAGAATTAATGTTGGCATGAAGAAAGCGTTACTTATAGGAGGAGGGATATTAATTGCTCTGGCCATTGGCCTGTTTTTTTATTTGAAAAACAGGAAACTCACCGATTTCAATCCATTAATCAGAGAGAAGCTTCAATCACTTGTTTTAAAAGGTTCGGACAGCCTGTACCGGTTAACTTTCGATACACTTATTGCTGACGTTATCGACTCAAGGTTAACAGTCACAAAGATCGTCTTAACACCAGATACAACCGTACTTCAGAAGATGCGCAATACCGGCAATGCGCCCAAAGATATTTTTAAAGTAAGCCTTGATTCATTGGTTGTTGACGGATTAAATATTGCAGACTTTACTTCTAACAAAAATGTGGATCTGAACGTGCTACATGTGCGTCAGCCTTCTGTTGAAGTGTTTCACGCAAAAACGCCCAAACAAGATTCGGCAGACAGGTTAAAACTCAGTACGCTGCGGATACGCATCGCGAAGCAAATGAATCATCTGGCTATTAATAAGGTACAAATACTTGATATGAATGTGCAGTTGCACACACTGAGCAATGACACGGTACAGAAGACCAGCAAGTTTAGGAATGTAAATTTTCTGCTGGACGATGTTTTAATTGATTCGGTAGCTGCAATTGATTCCACCCGCTTCATGTATTCAAAGCAGGCGCTTATTTCACTTCAGGATCTTAAGTTTCGCACAAAAGATAGCCTCTACCTGATTGGCCTTGATTCCATCACCATTAATGCTTCAGAAAAAAATGTACTGATAAGCAATTTTTATATAAAACCAAACGGAACAAACAAAGCGTTCAGGAACAAATTGAAATTTATAAAAGAACGGTACACCGGCCAGTTTAAAACCGTAGAGTTAAAACAAATAAGCTGGTGGAGCATCGCTTCTTCCGACTATTTCAGGGCTGATGAAGTGCATATGAACAATGGCTCTCTTGAGGTTTATACTGATAGAAGTCTTCCGCCGTTTCCCAGGTCTAAAGTGGGAAACTTCCCTCATCAACTGCTTATGAAGTCACCTTTTCCTATCAATCTGAAAAGGCTGAAGGTCACCAATTTTGATCTTAGTTACCAGGAGTTTAATCCTAAAACGGACGAAAAAGGAGAAGTAAGTTTTAAAGATATTAACGGGACACTCGAGAATATTACGAATGACCCGCAACTTATAGCCCAAAACAATATAATGAAACTTGATGCAAGTGCAAAGCCAATGGGGGAGGGGAAACTGGATGCAATATTCAAATTCTATCTTGATAAGGCTAAAGACGGTATTTTTTCAGTTGATGCCTTTCTGCATCCGATGGATGGCAGAGCATTCGATAAAGCCACACGTCCCTTAGGCATGTTTGGAGTTGAAAAAGCGACAATAAAGGGCATGGATGTACATGTTGACGGGACAAACTATAACGGAAGAGGAACCGTTGTCCTTAAATATGATGATCTGCAAATTGCAGCGCTCAAACAAGACGGTGATAAGTTGAAAAAGCGCGGCTTTTTAAGCTTTATTGCCAATAGTTTTGTGCTGATCCCCTCCAATCCAGAGAAAAATACCCCCGTCCGCAAAGCATCGGCATATTACCGGCGAGACGTCCACAAGTCCTTTTTCAGCATCATATGGAAAACTATATTAATAGGAATTATGAAGACGGTGGGGTTTGATAGCGGGGTGAAAAAAGTGAAATAAAATTTGGATATCGTCGGGATTTGGATTTATGGGATTTATAGATTAAAAGATTTTTCTTTTTACAGGATTTGGGAATTCTTCAAACCAGCAATGAAAAGACTGTACTTCTTATAATGCCGTACCCCATCCAACAATCCTCAAATCCAATAAATCCCGATCCAGACAAAAAAATCAAATTAATTTGTTAAAAATCCCTTGTTATCTAATCCCAATCCCTTACATTTAAAATTGATTTTGCTTGTTCGCGTACAATGATTAATTTTGCCATCCTTTTATTTTGGGATAATTAGCAGTTTGACATTATAATAATGGCCATTTTAATATTATAGCTGCCAAACACTGAAAGTCTCAAAAGTTATTAGACAAAACCGGTTAAATACAGATATGTCATCAACTAAAGTTCAAAACAGGGTCAGCTTCGGTAAAACAAAACACCTTGCTGAAACTCCTGATCTATTAGACATTCAGTTAGAATCTTTCAGAGAATTTTTCCAGTTAGAAACCACCCCGGATAAGCGTAATAACGAAGGCCTGTTCCGCGTATTTAAGGAAAACTTTCCTATCACAGATACACGTAACATCTTCGTGCTGGAATTCCTGGATTATTTTATTGATCCTCCGCGTTACACTATCGAAGAGTGTATGGAGCGTGGCTTAACGTACGCTGTGCCATTAAAAGCCAAGCTGCGCTTAAGTTGTAATGATGAAGAACACGTTGACTTCCAGACAATCGTTCAGGATGTATTCCTGGGTAATATCCCTTACATGACTCCGCGCGGTACCTTTGTTATCAATGGTGCTGAGCGTGTTGTTGTATCTCAGTTACACCGTTCACCTGGTGTATTCTTCGGTCAGTCAGTTCACCCCAACGGAACCAAGATCTACTCTGCAAGAGTGATCCCGTTCAAAGGTGCGTGGATGGAGTTTGCTACAGACATCAACAATGTGATGTATGCTTACATTGACCGTAAGAAAAAATTCCCCGTAACAACTTTATTGCGTTCAATCGGTTTCGAAACAGATAAGGACATCCTTGAACTGTTCGGAATGGCGATTGAAGTTAAAGCTGATAAGAAAAGCCTTCAGGAGCATGTTGGTAAAAAGCTTGCTGCCCGCGTACTAAGAACATGGGTGGAAGACTTTGTGGATGAAGATACCGGGGAAGTTGTATCTATCGAACGTAACGAAATCGTTATGGAACGCGATACGATCCTTGATGAAGAGGCTATTGATAATATTTCCGACCTGGAAGTAAAAAGCATTTTCGTTCAGAGAGAAGATGTTGGTGGTGATTATGCAATCATCTACAACACTTTGAACAAAGATACTTCAAACAGTGAGCTGGAAGCGGTTCAGCACATCTACCGCCAATTGCGTGGTGCTGATGCTCCGGATAATGAAACTGCACGTGGTATCATTGATAAATTATTCTTTAGTGACAAACGTTATGACCTGGGTGAAGTTGGCCGTTACAAGATCAACCGCAAACTGGCTGTGACTACCGATCTTAAAACCAAGGTGTTAACTAAAGAAGACATCATCGAGATCATCAAATACCTGGTACGTTTAACCAACGGTAAGGCTGAAATTGATGATATCGATCACCTGAGCAACCGTCGCGTACGTACTGTAGGCGAGCAGTTGTATGCTCAGTTTGGCGTTGGTCTGGCACGTATGGCCCGTACCATACGTGAAAGAATGAACGTTCGTGATAACGAGGTATTTACTCCTGTTGATCTGATCAATGCAAGAACACTTTCTTCTGTGATCAACTCATTCTTCGGTACATCTCAGTTATCCCAGTTCCTTGATCAGACAAACCCGTTAAGTGAAATCACACACAAACGCCGTATCTCAGCGTTAGGCCCAGGAGGTCTTAGCCGTGAGAGAGCGGGTTTTGAGGTTCGTGACGTGCACTATTCTCACTACGGCCGTCTTTGTACAATTGAAACTCCGGAAGGTCCGAACATCGGTCTTATCTCTACACTTTGCGTTCACGCCAAGATCAACGAGATGGGCTTTATCGAAACTCCATACCGTAAGGTGGATGAAGGTAAAGTTGACCTGAAAGAACTGACTTACCTGAGTGCAGAAGAAGAAGATACAGCTAAGATCGCACAGAGTAACTCTGAACTGGATGAGAAAGGCAATTTTGTTGAAGACAGAATTGTAAGCCGTGAAACCGGTGACTTCCCAATCCTTGAAAAGGGTGAAGTTGAATATATGGACGTGGCTCCTAACCAGATCGTAGGTTTGAGTGCTTCATTGATTCCGTTCCTGGAGCATGATGATGCCAACCGTGCACTGATGGGATCAAACATGCAACGTCAGGCAGTTCCTTTGATCCGTCCTGAAGCACCAATCGTTGGTACAGGTCTGGAAGGAAAAGCTGCACGTGATGCACGTATCCAGATCCACGCTGAGGGTGATGGTGTGATTGAATTTGTTGATGCTAAAGAAATCCATGTTCGTTACGACAGAAATGATCTTGGACGTTTGGTAAGCTTCGAAGATGATCTGAAAGTTTACAGATTAACCAAATTCATCAAAACCAACCAATCAACTTCAATCATCCTTCGTCCGGCTGTTAAAAAAGGACAGCAGGTGAAGAGAGGCGACTTCTTAACTGAAGGCTACGCAACTAAAGATGGTGAAATTGCATTGGGTCGTAACCTGCAGGTGGCATTCATGCCTTGGAAAGGTTACAACTTTGAGGATGCGATCGTAATCAGTGAGAAAGTTGTTCGTGAAGATTTATTTACTTCTATCCATATTGAAGAATATGAGCTGGAAGTTCGTGATACTAAATTGGGTGAGGAAGAATTAACACCAGACATTCCGAACGTATCAGAAGAAGCTACCAAAGATCTTGATGAGAATGGTATCATTCGTATTGGTGCAACGGTTAAAGAAGGTGATATTCTGATCGGTAAGATCACTCCTAAAGGTGAAAGTGATCCTACACCGGAAGAAAAACTGTTACGTGCGATCTTCGGTGATAAAGCCGGCGATGCAAAAGATGCTTCTCTGAAAGCTCCGAACGGTACTGAAGGTGTGGTTATCGACAAGAAATTGTTCCAACGCGCCAAGAAAGACAAGAACTCAAAAGTTCGTGAAAAATCATTGCTTGAAAAAGTAGAGAAAGTTCACGAAAAGAATACAAGCGACCTGATGGAAGTATTGTTGAGCAAGTTGCAGACATTGTTGAAAGACAAGCCTTCAGCTGGTGTAAGCAATAACTTCGGTGAAATGCTGATTGGTAAAGGTGCTAAGTTCAATCCGAAAAATCTGGCTTCTATCGACTACCAGAACGTTAATCCGTTAGGCTGGACAAGCGATGCTGAAACCGATGATCTGATCAATACACTGTTGCACAACTACAACATCAAATACAACGAAGAATTAGGCCGTTACAAGAGAGAGAAATTCAATATCTCAATAGGTGATGAATTACCTGCTGGTGTATTGAAACTTGCTAAAGTTTACCTGGCTGTTAAGCGTAAGCTGAAAGTGGGTGATAAGATGGCGGGTCGTCACGGAAACAAAGGTATCGTTGCTAAGATCGTACGTGCTGAAGACATGCCTTTCCTTGAAGATGGTTCTCCTGTTGATATCGTATTGAACCCGCTGGGCGTACCTTCCCGTATGAACCTTGGACAGATCTATGAAACTATCCTTGGCTGGGCTGGTAAAAAACTGGGTGTTAAGTTCGCTACTCCAATCTTTGACGGAGCTACCCCTGATGAAATTGCTGAGTACTGCCAGAAGGCTGGCATGCCAATGATGGGTCACACTTACCTGCAGGATGGTGAAACCGGTGAACGTTTCCACCAGAAAGCGACCGTGGGTGTTATCTACATGATCAAACTTCACCACATGGTTGACGATAAGATGCACGCGCGTTCTATCGGACCATACAGCTTGATCACACAGCAACCGTTAGGTGGTAAGGCTCAGTTTGGTGGTCAGCGTTTTGGTGAGATGGAGGTTTGGGCACTTGAAGCATATGGTGCAGCTAACATCTTACAGGAACTGTTAACCATTAAGTCAGATGATATCATCGGACGTGCGAAAACTTACGAGTCTATCGTTAAAGGTGAAAACATTCCAAGAGCAGGTATTCCTGAGTCATTCAACGTGTTAGTTCACGAGTTGAGAGGTTTAGGTCTGGACCTGAAATTCGAATAGTTTCAATCTGAATATAACTTGATAAAAAGGCTGTCTCGCAAGAGCAGCCTTTTTTAATTGATAGTGGAGAATTGAAAATTGACAATGTGCGAATATGCAAATGTGCAGATATGTAAATGTGCAGATATGCAAATGTGAATGTGCAAATGCGCGATAAAAGGTGATCAAATTTGACAGTGCATGGAATTGCTGACGGCTGACGTGAGAATGTCTGATCTTAAAAATGTTGGAAATGTACGATTAGCAAAATCCCGTTCATTTTTTAATCTGGTTGTGGGACTAAATTCAACAAATGAGTCGCGATAGACACACTTCCGTCAAGGAAATCCCGAAGGGATGGAATTATTATAGGAGGATATCTACCTGAATTTAACCCCGAAGGGGTGGCATAATAAAATGTCACCCCTTCGGGGTTTTAGGCGTGGTTTTGGCTTTTGCTATAATAATTCCATCCCTGCGGGATTACACAGCTTCTGCTTAATCTTCGTAATTAAAAAATAAACCATCTTAAAACTTGGCAGACAACTTCACTTGTACACTTTTGGGGAAGAAGAAAGATTTTTAATCTTTTATTCTCATTCTCTTGAAGCTTGTGCGTTTGATATTTGCCCTTATCCTTATTCTTATATTCTGCCTGCACTTCTACACTACCTTCCGTATTTTTAAGCTATGATTTTACCGTTCGAAAGTTATAATTCAAAATGGAAAGAGCAGTTTGATGCGATCAAACATGAGCTTGATGAATTATTAGGTTCTTTGCAGGTGGCCATTGATCACATAGGCAGCACTTCGGTAGAGGGGCTTTCAGCGAAGCCCGTTATAGATGTTTTGGTAGGTTTAAAGCACGAAGACGATTTGAATAAAGTGCCTGAATTGCTTGCAGGAAACAATTATGTTTATTACGATAAATACAATACAGATATGCCGTACCGGCGCTTCTTTATCTTACTTAGAGAAAAGCCAGCTGATTTAGGAGTGCCTGCCTGTATTGGCGTGACAGATGATATTCCGGAAAAACTGCATGATCATGCCCTACGCATTGCACATATACATGTAATTCCTATTGCTTCAGAACATTGGCTGCGGCATATTGCGTTCCGGGATTACCTGCGTGTTCATCCTGAGGTAAGAGAAGAATACCAGGCGTTAAAAGAAAAACTTATAAAACTGCAATGGACAGATGGCAATGATTACAACCGGGGGAAAGATCCATTTTTAAAAATCGAAGAAAAGAAAGCAGTGGAATGGTATGAGAACAAGATGCATTAATGTGCGAATGTGCAAATGTGCGAATAGGCGAAGGTGTACATTTTCTGCAGGTTTTTTTACAATGGATCCGACAGGCTAAGCCTGTAAAAATTTTTTCGCATTTGCACATTTACTCATTTGCACATTTGCACATTCGCACATTCATTTTCAATTTTCAACTTTCAATTGTCCATTAGATTCCAGCTTCATAATGATATCCGAAATCTCTTCAACCCTGGTTTCCCACGAATTGCTCTCTGCAACTGCAAGACGTTCCTTCTTTTTTTCAAGTGTATCAGTGGCCAGTTCTTCTTCAATGAAATTTTTGAAAAGTTCTTTTGAAGAGGCAATTCTCGCTACATTTTCGAACTCGTTCAGATAGCTGAAGTCAGTGGTAACTACCGGAACTCCGGCAGCAAGGTATTCGTTGATTTTAAGGGGGTAAATTCCCTTGGTAAACTCATTTTTGGCAAATGGTATTATTCCGAGCGAAAAGCGGCTTAAATAGCCCGGTAATGAGCTCACAGGCCTGGCGCCTTCCAGTTTAACATTGCTGAATTTTCGAAGTACTTTTTCTCCGTTCTCATCAACGATCCTTCCCACAAACAAAAAATCAATATCAGGCATGCTGCCGATAACATGTTCCAGCAGTTCATAGTCAAGACGGTCATCAATACTGCCGATATAGCCGACGGTTTTTTTATTATGGATCTCGGGAGTAAAAGCCTTTTTAAACAAGTCTATATTCACCGCGTTTTTTACAAGAAAACAGTTTTTGGTAAATCCTTTTTTCTTTTCATACAATCCTTGTGAAGTAACAATGGTGGCATCAACTTTCTTCATGAATTCTTTTTCCTGCCAGGGACCATGCTTCTTCATCCAGTTAGCTGCTTCAATTGCATCATAGCAATGATAGATCAACAACTTTTCATTAAAGTTTCTTCCCGCATGCATACCGATGCCGGGATTAAAGGCAACTATATCGATCAGATCGTCATTCATGTTTAATTCTGCCAACGCTTTTTTAATGCTTCTTGTGGTGATCCATCCGTTTAGCTGCAACAGCTTTTTATACATTGTTCCGCGTGGCAAAAAATTAATGGTGAGTGTAAGCGGCGGAGTAAGCACATAAACTTCCTCGCCGGTCTCTGTAATAATTTTTCGTAATCTTTTTTCCAAACCCAGTGTACGCTTCACCGGGAACCCGTTTTTATGCCTTACCCCGTCGATGAGATCTTTAACAGTGTACGGATTATCAATGTAAAGCACTTTGTTTTTTCTGGCCAATACTTTCATTAGTTCAACAATGGTTTTCGCGTAATCTCCTTCCCATAAAGGATTTGAGATGCAAAGAATATTCCTGTTGGTCAGCATGTATTTAAAATTTCAAAGGTTTGTTTAGATAAAAGTAAGTTTTTTGAAAGGTTTTTTTATTTTTGTGAAAGTACGGTTCACGTCTAACAATCCTTCGAAAATCTCAATTTCTTAAAATTCACTGTCCTTTTGTAACAAAGATCAACTATCCTCATATCTTTTTGATGAGCCACTCGTGTTAAGAATATTATTCTTTTCAATGAAAGTAAATATCCGGGCTTCCTGTTAACCTTTAACTAAGAAAAGATGATCATATTGTTGCAAACTATCTTTTGGCTAAGCATATTTTTTCTGTTTTATAACTATGTAGGCTACGCAATAGTTACATGGGTTTTAATCAAACTATCTTCAAAACGGAGGGCATACGATTATGATGTTGATGCGCCCGGTGTTACAATGATTATAGCTGCATACAACGAGGAAAGCTTTGTTGAGCAAAAAATACTGAATACACTCGCGCTTGATTATCCGAAAGACCGGTTGCAAGTGATCTTTATTACGGATGGATCAACGGACTCAACTCCGGATATTATCCGCAATTATCCCGAAATAGAATTATTGCACAAGTCTGAAAGAAGTGGCAAAACAGCAGCTTTAAACAGGGCCGTTCCATATGCAAAGTACGGCATTCTTGTAATGTGCGATGCCAACACAATGCTTAACAAAGATTGTATTAAAGAACTTGCAAAGCATTACCAGGATGAGACAATAGGTGCAGTTGCAGGAGAGAAGAAGGTATTGTCTGCAGATGGTTTAACCAAACAGGAAGGACTATACTGGAAGTATGAATCTGCATTAAAAAAACTGGATGCAACTTATCAAACAATTGTTGGCGCAGCAGGCGAGCTCTTTTCATTAAGAAAGAATTTGTGGCAGCATGTAGAAGAGGATACGATACTTGATGACTTCATGATCTCTATGCGCATTGTTCAACAAGGCTATCGCGTTCATTATGAACCGCGAGCCTATGCAACAGAAACAGCTTCTGCTTCTGTAAAAGAAGAAGCCAAAAGAAAGGTGCGTATTGCCGCGGGCGGATTTCAATCAATGGCACGATTGCTTCCTATGCTGAATATTTTCAGGCACGGTAAATCATCATTTTTATATATTTCACACAGGGTGCTGCGTTGGGCCGTTTGTCCTTTTTGCCTTGTCCTGTTATTGCTTAGCTCACTGGCATTATTCTTTGTAAGTGATCAGCTGATATTCAAGATTGCTTTTGTTATGCAGGTATTTGTTTACGGTCTGATGATTCTCAACAGTGTGCTTTCACCGAAGGGTGTAAAGATTCCGGTGATACAACCCTTACAGTATTTTGTATTTATGAATATATGTGTGATCAGAGGATTTTTCCGTTACATGAAAGGAGAGCAATCTGCCACATGGGAGAGAGCTCAACGGCAGATATTGCAAGAGGCCGCGGAAATTAACCGGTGATCCGAAACAATTGGTACTTGTGAAAATAAACAACCTGATAAACTGAATTACATGAACATTGATCTATCTGCGACACCAACGAAAAAACGTTTTTTTTCGCCCGTACAAATAGACTATGATAACAAACAGTACATTCCTGCTTTTGACGGGTGGCGCGGTGTAGGTGTGATACTCGTTATGCTGGCACACTGTTATCCTAATATGATCACGAGACCATTTTGGGTTGCAATGGATCTGTTTTTTGTGATGTCCGGTTTTTTGATCACAGGTATCTTGCTTGATTCCAAACAAAGTCAGCACTATTACAAGAACTATATTGTAAGAAGGGTTTTGAGGGTGTTTCCTTTATACTATTTTGTACTTGCTATTTCTTTCCTGGTAATACCTTATACTATTCCCGGTATAATGGGCGTTAACTATGATTTTTATACGAAGAACCAGGCCTGGTTTTGGTTATACGGGCAAAACTGGTTGTTCTCTATAAAAGGCTTACCAGAAATCAATCATAGTATGGTGCATTTCTGGTCACTCGCAGTGGAAGAACAGTTCTATATTTTCTGGCCATTGCTTATCAAGTTTTTCAGTCCGAAAAAAATAGTAAGAATCTGTATCGGAATCATTTTATTTAGTGTGTATTTCAGGGTAAGTCTGGGATTCAAACTTGGTTTGGTTCAGCCGTATCCTTACATGAATACTTTTTCGAGAATGGATTCACTTGCCATAGGATCAATCATTGCGGTTGTTATCCGGTATAATAAAGCATGGCTTGAAAAATATTTGAATGTTATTGCAGTAGCATCATTCACCTGTATGCTGCTTGGTTTTGCATATTTCAGAACCGGAACTTTTCTGCGGTTATATCCGATCTTTACATTTGTAGATATTTTTGCGGGATGTATACTTCTTTATTCATTGTCGCCGAATAAGTCAGCGCTAATACGTGTGGGCGATCATTCTTTATTCCGTTTCCTCGGTAAATATTCTTACGGCATTTACATCTATCACTATATTATTTTCAATAGTCTTGATCAACATTTTCATCCCTTTGTACTAAAGCATATTAACAGTGAAGCAATGGCCGTAACGTTTACGGGAATATTAACCATAGGTATTTCAATTCTCATCGCAATTGCCAGCTTCCGTTTTCTTGAAATGCCATTCTTAAAGTTGAAGAAATATTTTGCCTATAAATAGTGTGGTTGTGCGAATGTGCCCATGTGCAAATATGAAAATGAAGGATGCCGCCCGGGCGTTGCGAATTTGAAAATGTGTACATGGAAAAGACAGATTGCATAGTTACCGGAGAGTCTTCTTCTTGTATTCGTTTTCAATTGTTAACTTTCAATTTTAAACTTATTTAGTCGTTAAGCAATGATGTTATAAGATTATAAAAATCAATGGAAAAATGTCTAGAAATCAATAGATTAAAATTAAACATAAACATCTCCTTTTTTTTGCATAATTTATTTTTTTGTTTATTTTTGTTTTAACAGTTCGTACTAGTAATATTGGGTGTTTCTTTAATAATTTCCTTTATTGTATCGTACTGCAGGTTACCTAGTCCTGTCCTTTTATCCTATCAATCCCATTTCAATTACTATGTAAAAATCGAAGGAAGTAGTGTCAATCATATCTGTAAATTGATATGGTAACAATAGCCGGTTCTAGCGGTTCTAAAGCTAAGTTTCCAATATTCATCAGGTTTGTCCGTGTATGTTTCGAGAGAAATCGTGTATCCCTTCTGAAGGCTTTTGTGATTAATTAAACTGCGTAAAATGAAAGGATTGATTGAAAATTTGAAAACATGGCTATCAAGAGCATTTAATACTTCTGTTTTGGTTAAAAGCAGAATGGAGTGGGTTGACTATCTTAAAGGAATTATTATCATTCTGGTAGTAAACAAACATGTTTATGCCGGACTTGAAGTTTCTGGCATACCGGTTCCTGAAATGATAAAAAAAGCAAACATGGTGTTTTTCAGTTTTAGAATGCCATTGTTTTTTATTCTTTCAGGTTTGTTTGTATCATCAAGCTTTGGAAAAAGAGGGATGAACAAATTTCTGTCCATCAAATTCGAGAACCTTATTTATCCTTACTTAATATGGTCCGTTATTGAAATAACCCTGCAGGTAATGTTTTCGGGCGTTGCGAATGCACACAGATCATACAAAGATTATCTCCACATTTTATACAACCCGCATGTTTTAGATCATTTCTGGTATTTGCCTGCACTATTTAATACAACTATTATTTACATTTTGCTGAAAACCAAACTCCATCTTAAAACCTGGATGCAGTTGGCGCTGGGCTTTGTTCTTTATTTTAGTGCGCAATACGTTGAAGATATTTCAATTTTATCCGATTGGATGACCTATTACCTGTGTTTTGCAATAGGTGATGCCTGTTCAACACTTTTCTTTCAGGAATCAACTCAGCGTTTGCTCAAAAAGCCAGCTGTTTTGTTGGGAATAATTACATTGTTTGTTTTCACCCAGATATATTATCTCAATCATCCGGAGACGTTTCATCTGCTTGGAGCAGTAACCAATCTTGGCAAGTTGCAGTTGGTTGGAATTGCGCTTGTAGGGTCTCTGGGCATGTTCGCGCTTGCTTTTCAATTGCAGGAGCGAAAAATTTTCCGGTTTTTAAGAGTAATCGGATTTCATTCACTTTACATTTATGTAATGCACGTGATGGTTGCTGCTGCAACAAGAATAGCGCTGGCGCGAATATTTGGAATCGAAAATGCTTATCTGCTGCTTGTTGTTGGTACGATAACCGGCGTTACTATACCGATAATCGCCTATAATCTCCTGATTAAAGATAATGTGTTGTCGTTTTTATTCTCGTATAGTAAAAATAAAACTATGCGACTTAAGGCTGAACCAGCTATAAATCCAGAGGTGAGTACTGTAAAAAAGATTTCAATGAACCCAGTGAACGATGTAAAAAATATTTGTGAATAACGCAAAAAGGGCTATCTTGCGGTAGTCTAAGAAATCCAGGTTCCCCCGAAGCCTTTAAACTCATCCTCTGAATATCCGTATTTTTTTTCTCCAATCTCCTTTAGTGCTTTTTAGTCGTGAAGAAATTCACCTGTAAGTTGTTCCTTAATTCCAATGCCTTTGATTAGTTAGTTGCTTGTGCGTGATAAACGGTTATCATAATAAAACTTAACTACTAGCATATATATGGTGCAATTTTACAAACCTTTTAATATGAAAACTAAAAGCAGGAACATACTTGCCTTGCTGCTGCTTGCATTTTCCTATTTTATACCAGGAACTGCATTATCGCAAACAGGTGTACTGGACCCCACTGACCCGATTGTAATTTACGATCCCGGTAACCCTCCTACTATTCCCGCCAATGGTACATTGGTGAAATGGGTTAAGACCAACCGTCTTAAATGGAATACCACTTCTTTTAAATGTTACTTCTATAACGGAGTGGCGTTCAGATTAAAATTCCCCAAGACATATCAGGCAGGGGTAAATGACGGAAAGAAATATCCTGTTTTTGTGTTTTACCATGGTCTTGGCGAAAAAGGTACCATCTATGATAATGAGCTTCAGCTTTATCATGGCGGGCAATTGCATATGAATGCAGTTGATAATGGCCAGTTTGATGGCTTTTTGCTTTATCCGCAAAGCCAGGAAAATAACTGGTACGGCCAGTTGGCAGTAATGAATGATTTCATCAATAAATATCTTGTTCCGCAAGCTAAAGCAGATCCCTGGAGAGTTTATGCAGATGGCTTATCTGCAGGTGGACGTGCAACATGGCTGTTCATGGAACTGTTTCCAAAAACGGTTGCAGCAGGTTTACCAATTAGCGCTACTGTAACCGGTTCTGAAGTAGCCAACTATACTAAGAGCTTTAAATTCATTCCTATCTGGCAATTCCAGGGCGGATTGGATTCAGATCCGCTTCCGGAGGTTTCTCAGGCAATGGGACAACGCATTCTTGACAGCGGTGGCAACTATAAACTAACTATTTATCCAAACGATGGCCATGGCTGTTGGTACGATGCATGGGGCGAGCCGGATTATTTTCCGTTTATGCTCAGGCAGTACAAATCTAATCCGTGGGTGCTGGGCGGCAGAACTGAGTTTTGTCCTACAGACACTATCAGCGCGACTATGGGTGTAACCGCAGGTTTCGACGGTTACCAATGGCGCCTTAACGGAAATCCGATACAAGGTGCAACCAGTAACACGTATACTGCAACAACCTTAGGTACGTATGATTGTAGAATACTTAATGGTAACAACTGGTCCGACTGGTCGCCAACGCCGGTAGTTATTAAGATCAAAACTACTACCATACCTCCGGTTATCATGGCAAGCGCAAACAGCAGCGCAGTACTTCCTGTTCTTGACGGTAGTGCAGGAGTGAGAATTGAAGTTCCTGCCGGTTATGTTTCTTATGCCTGGACGAAAGACTCTTCAACAACTGTGCTAAGCACAACCAGGAATCTTACGGCAACTACTCCCGGGCAATACCGTGTGAAGGTTACTGAGAAATTTGGTTGTTCGAGCAGTTTTTCCGATCCTTTCACAGTTATAGATGGCAATGCAGCTAATGGACCAGATGCACCAACAGGTATTAATGCATCTGCCTTAAGCAAAACCTCAGTTCAACTAACCTGGAACCAGACAGCAGCTCCAGCCTATAATGAAACCGGTTTTGAAATTTACAGGGCGACCAGTGCCGGCGGACCGTATACGCTAGCGCAAATTGCACCAACAGACGCAACCGGCGCGCTTATTAGTCAACTCAATCCGGGAACTAAATATTTCTTTATGTTGAGGGCGATTAATAACAACGCCGCTTCTCAGCCTACTATTGCCGTAAGTACAACCACGTTGCGTGATACAACAGCTCCAACGGTGCCAGGTGATTTTATGGTAACAGCAGCCTCTCAAAATGAGATTGATGTTATCTGGAATTCATCTACCGATGATGTAGGCGTTGTTGCGTATGATATTTATATCAATGGCATAAAATCATATACATCAAAAGATACCTCCTACAAAATCTTCGGCCTTTCTTCATTTAATACATACAATATTTACGTTAAGGCTAGAGATTTTGCAGGAAACGTTTCTATCCCCAGTAACCAGGCGACAGCTTCAACAAGCCTTAGAGGATTGAACTACAAATTCTATATGGGCCAGTGGAGTGCTCTTCCTGATTTTAACGCAATGACTCCGGATGATCGGGGAGTTGTGCACAACGTCGATATTTCAGGAAGTACTGAGGCTATTAACTTTGGTTATTTGTTCCAGGGTTATTTAAAAATCCCGGCAGCAGGTTCTTATACATTCAGACTGAGTTCTGATGACGGTAGCAAATTATTTGTAGATACGCCTTATACACAAACAGGGCCTTCAACAATTAACTACGATGGAATACATAGTGCCGGAACCAAAGATGCAACTAAAACGCTGACGGCTGGCATTCATAACATCGCTATTGCGTATTTCCAGCAGGGTGGGGGTGCAAGCTGCAGTTTGTTATGGAAAGTACCCGGAAGTTCAACATTTGTACCGGTGCCAGATAGCGCCTTCACAGATGGCTATGTACCAGCGGGAACAGCGCCTGCAGGACCGTCAGGGCTAACCGCAACAGGAGTCGCTTATAACCAGATCAATCTGGCGTGGACCGATAACAGCAACAACGAAAATGGCTTTGAGATCTATCGTTCAACTTCCGGTACCGGGCCGTTCTTTAAAGTGGGTGTGGCACCTGCTAACGCAACGTCGTATAAGGATAGTGCAGATCTTGCCCCAACTACTCAATATTTCTACAGAATTAAAGCTGTAGGTCCTTATGGAGAATCTGCATTCAACGATGATGCTACTTTTACCTTAAAATATAATTACTACACAGGTAGCTTTAATGTGATCTCAGATTTTGCAAACAGTACACCGGTAAGTAGCGGCACTATAGAAAACTTTTTACTGAGTGTTAGTCCGCTGCAGACAAACTATGGCATTAGATACGACGGTGTGATTAATATTAAAACAGCTGGTGCTTATACATTCTACACAACAAGTGACGACGGAAGCTCTTTGTATATAGATGGAAACCTCGTTGTGAATAATGATGGTGCGCATGGTGCACAAGAAAAAAGCGGTAACGTTACTTTAACTGCAGGGGTACACAGCATCCGCACTTACTATTTCCAGAAAACAGGCGGAGCATCTCTGACTGTATCCTACAAAGGCCCGAACATTGCTAAGGCTCCAATACCTGATGCAGTATTGCGGGTAGACCCAGTTAATGCTACCACAACAGCATTACCGGGTGCGCCGCAGGCTCCAACCAATCTTGTAGCAACAGCAACGAGCCCTTCGGTTGCTGCGTTAACCTGGGCGCCGGCTGATAATTTGGCAAGCAACTTCGAAGTATATCGTTCAACTAACGATAATACAACTTACGCATTGATTAAGGTAGTAAAAGGCAGTCAGGCTGCCGCATACAACGATTCTTCTGTAACTGCAAATACTACTTATTTCTATAAGGTGCGTGCGATGAATGTAACCGGACCTTCTCCATATAGCAATGAGGCTACAACCACAACGCTTAATAACA
Organism: Chitinophagaceae bacterium DXS; assembly: GCA_030345135.1. GTDB lineage: Bacteria > Bacteroidota > Bacteroidia > Chitinophagales > Chitinophagaceae > Danxiaibacter > Danxiaibacter flavus. The sequence goes on along the minus strand of CP128386.1, from coordinate 2,178,736 downwards.
AACCGGTTATTTCGCATATCAACAATGTTAACATGAACTGGGGCGTTCAAACTTCTGTTAATATCAATGCAACTGATATCGACGATGAAAACCTCAGCATTACGTTTGGCCAGCTACCTTCATTTGCTGCATACACAGCAACAGGTAACGGGCAGGGACAATTAATCTTGACTCCAGATGCATCAGATGCGGGCACGAGCAATTCTGTAAAAGTATATGTAATGGATGAGCATGGCGGCGAGGACTCTACTACATTCACCATTAATGTAAGCAATACGCAGCCACCATCCCTGGATTCTATTCCTGATGTTACATTAACAGAAGGTACATCTACTACCGTTAATCTGAGTGGGTCACTGCATACCGGCGATGTAGTAACCGGTGTTAATTTGCCATCATTTGCAACGTTGATAGATAATGGCAATAACTCATATTCTATCTTTATTTCACCAGCAGTGTCTCAATCCGGTACTTACAATAATATCGGTATTATGGCAACCAACAGCACCGGTGCTTCGGCTACCAAGTTGTTTAACCTGGTTGTAACTCAGAAAGCGTTGACTGGCATCTACATCAACTTCAACCCTGCCACAGGAGGCCAACCAACGGCGCCATGGAACAATACCAAAGGTGTAATTGCTGCAGGTAGTGTGGTAAGCAATCTGAAAGATGAGAACAACGTATCTACAGGTATCAATATGACACTTGTTGATGCGTGGGATGGCTCAAATACAAACGGTGCGATACCTAATGGTTTAGGTATTTATCCGGACAATGTAATCAGAACACAGTATTATAGCGCAGCAAGCTCAAGGTTGATCACTTTTAGCAATATTCCGGCTGGTAATAAATACAATGTAATATTCTTCTCAAGCCGCGCAGGTAGCCCAACCGCTAGCGATAACAGGATCATGAAATATACTATCGGCGGTCAAACTGTTCAGTTGGCGATTGCACAAAACATTAGTAAAACTGCTCAGATCAATAATGTAGCTGGCGACGCGAATGGACAAATACAAGCAACACTTGCAAAAGACGCTGGTGCGTTATCTACCATTATCGACGCAATGGTTCTGCAATCAATTCCGGCAGATACTACAACAACGGTAGCTCCTCCAACTAATGTAGCTGCTACAGGTGTGGCAAATGATAAAATTACACTTACATGGAACGCAGCTTCCGGAACTGAAACAGGATTTGAAATATGGAGATCTCCTTCAGCTAATGGTGCATATAACAAGAAAGGAACTGTAGCTGGTAATGTACTTACTTATACAGATACTGCATTAGCATCAGGAGTAACTTACTACTACATTGTAAAAGCTGTTGTTAATAATAATTCTTCTGCATTTGGAAATCCTGTTAATGCGACAACGCTTACTGACGCTCCGTTGATTCCTGGTAACATTACAGCAACTGGTATCGGTCTGGATAAAATAAAACTTACCTGGACTGGTAATGGTAAAGAAACCGGATTTGAGATCTGGCGTTCTACAGCATCAAATGGTTCATTCAACAAAGTAGGAACTGTTCCCGGTACTACACTTACATTTACTGACGGTGGATTGGCATCTAACACAACTTATTACTATCAGTTGAGATCTTCAATAGATGCTGCTTATTCAGGCTTCTCTGCTTCAGTAAGTGGCACTACGCTTAACCCATATATTCCGTCAGTATACATCAACTTCGCTGCTCCTACAGGTGCAGGTGCGCCATTGCCATGGAATAATACTGCCGGTAACATAGCCGCGGGTTACACATTACCTCTTGTTGACTCTACAGGCTCAGCAACCGGCATGAGTATGAAGCTGGTTGATTCATGGTTGGTAGCAAATACAGTAGGTGTAACAACCAACAGTAATACAGGTGTTTATCCTGACAATGTAATGAAGACAATCTATTATGACTCATCTGCTAACGGACGTCATATTCAATTGTCTGGTTTACAATCTTCACGTAAGTATGATGTAATATTCTTTACTGGGCGTGCAGGTAACCCAACCACAGGCGACACAAGAATTGTTAACTATTCTATCAACGGTCGTTCAGTTTCATTGGCTGCGTCACCATCTAATACAACCAAGACCGTTCAGTTAAATGGTATTTCTCCTGATGCATCAGGTAACATTAACATAACCATCATCAGAGATGCCGGTGCTGTTTACCAAACAATCAACGCAATGGTAGTTCAACAGCATGTGTTTGATGGTATTCCGTATGCACCTGCTCAGTTAGCAGCAGCAAGCACTGCTTCGGATAAGATCAGGCTTGACTGGCAGCTGCTTTCCCTGGATGCTGATACAACAGAAGTTTGGAGATCAACATCTGCAAACGGTACTTATACGAAAATAGGCATCGCTGCGCCATATGCAACAACGTATACGGATGCTGGTCTTGCTACAAACACTGTGTACTACTATAAGGTTAGAGCAAAGGATCCTGTTAATGGTTTCTCTCCCTACAGCAACATTGCGGCAGCTGGAACCAGGGCATTCAATCTGAACATCAACTTTAACGACGGATCAACAGGCGGGCCCGCACAAGCTGGATGGAACAACACAAATACGCCTCCTGAGCCTGACCTGACACTTGAAAATTTGGTTAACGATAAAGGATTAAGCACCGGAATAACCATGACCATTATAGATAACTTCAGCGGTTCTAACCTGCTAGGTGCTACAACCGGTAATAACTCAGGTATTTATCCTGATAATGTACTGAAGAGTTTCTATTACTTAGACTATAAGGATACAGCCATTATGCAGTTCTCAGGATTGAACCAGAGCATGGTGTACACCTTTGTATTCGTGCCAAGCACAACTTATAACTCAAATACAAATACGGTTTATAAGATTGGTAATCAACTGGTGCAGCTAAGCGGCTGGAAAAACACTGCAAATTCAGTACAGATAAGCAATGTGGCACCGGATGCTTCAGGCAACATTAATGTGACTGTTTATTCAACAACCGGCTATGGTTATCTGAATGGAATGTCTATACAAGGTGCTCCGGCTCCGGCAGGACTTAATAACAGAATAGCAAATACCACAGGCAGATCTGCAGGTGACATTAAACCAGTAATACCTGCTGATAATGATGAAGTTAAAGTGAAAGCCTATCCGAATCCGTTTACAGATGACGTTACAATCAAGATGAATTTAGGCAAAAACGCAAGTAAAGTGGCTATTTCTGTAACAGATGTTAGCGGAAATATCATCTATCTGCGTGAAGTAGGAAGCGTTTCTAAAGGATTATGGCAACAAAATCTCGGATTAAATGGAAGATTGTTAAAGAGCGGCGTGTATTTTGTAAGGGTAATGGGACTTCCTGGAAATACCACCAGGGTGATTAAGATTGTTAAGTAGTTTTATATACAGGAAACCGGCTGGTTTCTACCTGCCAGTTTCTTTTTGAACATAAAAACATAAAAGCAAAACCATGGAACTAATCTATTTACTTAATGCACTTCTGCGAAAGAAGTGGATTATCATCGGCTGTTTCCTGGTCGCGGTCGTCACGGCATTTTTGTTTACAATGAACTTAAAAACGCTGTACAAATCCTCGGCCCAGATAGCAACCGGCTTTACCGCCAGCGAGCAGATCAAGCTCGAAAATGAAAACTTCAACACGGCACAAATTGATGTTAAGTTTAATAACATCATTGAGAACCTTACATCTCCCAAGGTAGTTCAGTTATTGTCTTATGATCTTATTCTGCATGATCTGAGCAGCAAGTCACCCTTCATTTATTTGTCGGAGAAACAAAAAAGCCAGGATGATTACAAGGCTGTAAATATTCCTACAGCAATCAAAGTTTTTACCCAGAAGCTGGATGACATGGAAGTGTTGGATGCAGACGTGCCTGAGGACATGAAACTGATCAACTTTCTTACTTTGTATGGCTATGATGTAGAAACCCTAACGGGGAATATAAGCGTAAGCCGTATAAACAGAACAGACTACATTGGGATTGATGTACTATCTGAAAGCCCTGATCTGTCTGCGTTTGCTGTTAATACACTTGTTCAGGAATTAAACAGGTATTACAGCCAGACAAAGAAAAGCAGCACCGATGTTTCTATTGCATCATTAGATTCTGCTGTTCAGGCAAAGAAGACAATACTGGATGAAAAACTTACTGCAAAAAGCGCCTATCTATCTTCACATGGAATTGTAGATGTGAATATGGAAAGCGGCAATAAATTATCGCAGGTTAGTTCATATCAATCACAGCTGGCCGACGAAAAAAGTAAACTGCAGAACCTGAATTACAGGATAGGTGAATATAACAGGTTAATTGAGACGGCCAAAACAACAGGTCAGAAAACAGTTTCCGGTTCTACAGTCATTAATGCCAATAATGATGAATATATAAGACTGAGAAAACAGTATAATGAGCTGAATGCACAATACATCCAGAAAGGGTCAACAGATATTGACATGAAAAGAAAGCTGGACGATCTTTCTGCGCAGATGAAGGCACTTAATTTTACTAGTGAATCCAAGCAGTCAATTGAAGGTGCTACAGTTTCCGTTGACGAATTAGTACAAAAGAAACTGGATGCGGAAGGTGACCTGAAAGCTACAAGAGAAAAGATTGGTATTCTTGAATCGAACCTGAGCAACTTAAACGGCGGATTGAATGGTATGGCAGCCTCAGGCGCGGAAATTGAAAAATTAACAACTGAAATAACTATCGCTCAAACTGAATACAGCAACGCAAAAGACAAGCTGAATTCTGTAGCTAATTATAAAGACACCTACGCAGGTTTTAAGCAAACCATTTACGGTCAGCCCGCTCTTATACCCGAACCTTCAAAGCGTTGGTTAATCGTGGCACTGGCCGGTGCGGCAGCTTTGTTCTTTAGTGTTATAGTTATTATATTAATAGAATATTTTGATCAGTCCATCAAATCTCCGGCTCAATTTAACAGGCTTACACAACTTCCATTGATCGGGTCTATTAACTACATAGACAAGTTTGATGGTGACATATTTGCCAAAGTAAATAATTTAAGCAAAGACGAAGGACGAAACAATGTATTTAAAGAGTTGTTGAGAAAGCTCCGTTATGAAATTGAAAGCAGTGGAAAACGGATCTTTTTATTTACCAGTACTGAACCTCAGCAAGGTAAAACAACACTTATCCAGGCCTTGTCTTACAGCCTTAGCCTTGGCAAAAAGAAAGTGCTGATCATCGATACCAATTTTTGTAACAATGATCTAACGAATGTTCTTCATGCAAGGCCTTCACTGGAAAAGTTCTATGTAAACGGCAAGCCGTTCAATATAGAAGATGTGAAAGCATTGGTAACACCTACTTCTGTTGAAGGCGTTGAAACCATTGGTTGTGGTGCAGGTGATTACACTCCTTCGGAGATACTGCCCAAGAACCACTTGTTAAACTATTTACATGAACTATTAACGGTATATGACTATATATTCCTGGAAGGTGCGCCGTTAAACAGTTTCACAGATACCAAGGAGTTGATTAATTATAGTGATGGAATGATCGCGGTATTTGCTTCTGATAAATCCCTTTCTGAAACAGATAAAGAATCTATTGAGTATCTGCGCCAGCACAGCGAAAAGTTTATTGGCGCCATTTTAAACAAAGTTCAAGTTGAAAATTTAGACATGTAAATTATTACGGTATAAGGATTGCTTTCCATTATGCTATGTAGATGAGGCTTTTTGTTTTATGTTCAGGATCGAGGTTATACCTGGGGTTCTATGCAGATAGAACCCTGGTTGACCTCACCGAAAAAGACAAAAGCAACGTGCTAAATTTAAATTTTAAAGCTATGTCAAAAGTGAGCGAACAAAATAAACAAACATCCAACGATTTATTTAGCAAACCTGTGCATGAGTTTCTTGTACTGCTTGCTGTTGGACTTATCCTTGTGTTTCTGTGTACGAAAATTTTATTTTTCTAACCAAAAAATAATTTTGTGAAAGGGATACTATTATACAGAAATAAGCCGGGGCGATCCATATTGGTATTGACACTTCTTTTACTGACTGTGGTAGGGCTTTCTTATGTAATTGCTTCACAGGGTGTAATCGGGGGAGGGCTTATTACCGCCGGCTTAATTGGTGCAGCATTTGTTGTCTGTGCTTTCAATAATCCTTATTTCGGTTTCTACATTACGACCATTGTATCTTTCTTTCTGTTTTTTATTCAACGTATGTTGTTCATTGACGGTAACGCGTTTCTTGTTGATGGACTAATATATATAACGTTTGTAGGCGTACTTTTTCAAAAGTATTTTAAGAAAGATGCTCTGTGGGAAACCAGGACTCACAAAATCTCCATTCTGTTACTATTGTATTTTGTTTTCATTTTGTTGGAATTTCTTAATCCGAATGCCCATTCGTTGGCTGGAAATATGGTCTACACAAGAGATTTCATGAGACAGTTGCTTACATACTTCATTACGTTCAATTTGTTTAGCAGCTATAAGAGTATAAGAAACTACTTCATCTTATGGATGGTATTAATGGCTATATGCGGCGCTTACGGTTGTTTTCAACAATGGCATGGATTGTCTGCCAATGAATTGAGATCAATCTTAATTGACGATATGACTGCGCAGTTGTATCGCCTTGCAGACGGAGGATGGAGAAAATTCTCAACCTTTGCGGATCCTACTACATTTGGGATTTCCAGCGCTGTAACAGCTTTGTTTATCCTGGTAAAAATGTTGAAGCAGAAAGATATCCGGCTGAAAGCACTTTACTTTGTAACGGTAGTAATATTACTGCTGGCAATGACTTATACAGGGACCAGAACGGCAACATTTTTGTTTATTGCCGGTGTTTGTCTGTACGTTCTTATGACGATGAATGACAAACGGACGCTGTTGTTCTTTTGTATAGCTGCAATGATATTCGCAGTTTTGATATTTGGTCCTTTTTATGGTAGCACTTCACTCAACCGCCTGCGTTCAGCTTTCAACAAAGAAGATGTTTCTTTAAACGTAAGAGATGTAAACCGGGCAAGAATCCAGCCTTACATATATAGTCATCCATTTGGAGGAGGATTAACGGTAACAAACGCAATTGGTGCAAAGTACAATCCCGGGCATCCACTTGCTAATTTTCCTCCGGATAGCGGTTTGCTGAAGTATGCTTTGGAAACCGGGCCAATAGGATTACTATTCATCGTTATAATTTACTTTGTTGTATTGCAAACGGGTATAAGTACTTATTTCCGAACCAATGATCAAACGGCAAAAAGAATGTTGCTGCCGCTTATAGTTGCAGTATTCGGCTTTATGGTTGCGCAGTATTCTCAGGTTGCCATCAACCAGATTCCTGGTGTGTTCTTTTTCTGTGGCGCTTTTGCTGCCATAGCAAGAATTGCCCAAAGGGCAAACGATTATGATAACAGTTTAAAAACCTAACAACGTAAAACAATATGAAAAAAGCGATTCTGAACATATTAGCTTTGTTTCTTTTTCTCACTGGCTTTAGTCAAACTACTTCCGAGATACTTAAATATAAAACTCCGAAACTGGCTGTAGATAGCATTGCTGATGCTTTAGCTGAACTAGCCGCAGATAACCCTCAAATAAAGGGGGCCGCCTACGAAGCAAAAAGTGCCGAATATACCTGGAAAGCTTCCCGTTATGCATGGAGTAATGCAATATTTGCTGCAGGTAACGTAAATGAGTATACACTGAACAAGAAAAAATCACAGGAGCAGGGAATTACAACGTTGTATCCCAGGTATAACTTCGGAGTAAGAATTACCTTATCAGATTTCCTTGTAAATCCGAAGACCGCTAAAGCAAATTACTACAGGCTGCAAAGTGAGAATCAAAAACTAAAACAAACGGCCGCCGAAATAAAAAAGCAGGTGATCATTGCTTACCAGGAATACGCATTAGCGCAAAAACTGCAGGCATTACAACAGGAAGTGATGCAGGATGAGCTTGTATCATTCACAAAGAGTGAAGAACGTTTTAAGAACGGTGAAATTTCTTTGGAAGCGTATACTGCCGCTATTAAGATGTATAACGAAGATGAAGTAAAGAACGAAACGCTTAAGAAAGATTTGAGAGTGAAACAAGCTACGCTTGAGTCATACTTAGGAATGAATATAGAAGATGCCTTTATACACATAGGCGCCCTTATGGCTCAAAGGGCGCCCGTTACACAATCTCAGAATAGTGGAGCTACTATTACCAAATAGTTATTTGAACATGTTGCATTAATGTGAAGGTTTTACATAAACCTCAATTGTTCCCAAAGCAGGAGGGAGGCGTGGTGCATCAAAAGAATCAATCAACTGATAATTGGCGCGCAACGCATCCCTTACAGCAAACGGATAAAAATTGTTCAGGTTGGGAATGTATTCGTACAACACCACGTCGTAGTAGTGCTGAGCGATCTTGTTACAATACATATCCTTCTGTTTATTGTACATACCAACACCAAGATGATACCAGAGTGGGTATTCCGATCCTCTTTCAGTTCCAAATCCCATTGCATAGGAAAGAGGAGTCAACTCGGTCATATTTAAAATGCGGTTGTTAGGTATTTTAGATAAGATTTCAGGGTTGTGCATCAGGCGGTCAATTCCCTCGACAGTACTTGCAGGCATAGAAATTTTCCTGAAAACAGGTACTGAAGAAAATGTCCAGCCAGATTGGTACTTCTTATAATTGAACGTATCTGCATTTAATCTGTAGGTATGCTCATTGATAATGTTTTCTCCGGTTGGGCTTATAGTAGCCGTTGAAGGAGGAAATGCTCTTTGAATTTTCGGATCAATATATTTCCAGAATGCGGCTGACCACCAGAGTAACACAGCCGCAAGTGCCAGGACAAACTGTTTACCGTTATTGATAAGCAGTATATCCTTTTCATTCAGCAGCATAAGAATAAATGCGAATGCAAAAGCGTGAAAAAAGATGTTGTTGTTAGCTGGCACGTAACTGGTAAATTGAAAAATAGCGGCTTCAGTAAGAATGCCGAATGTTAACAATGCAAAAAGCATTAATCTCTCGTTCCTTAAGAAACTCACACCGCTTTTGAAATAAGGTATTAATAATAATACGCACAAAAGCACATAAAATTTTATATCCTCTGATTTTGCAAACACTCTGTTGAAAAGATCATACAGTGAAAGCCGGGTTGAATGGGGCGGCTGTCCGTGATTGAACCAATATCCGAAACCATATTTTAATAGTGGTATAATTATAATACCGGCAAATACAGCGTACGATGCAATGAAAATGAGCAATGGCTTTACTTTCTTGTGCAATATGCAATGATAGATAAGTAATGCGATGCATAGCATCAGGGCCAGACCTCCGCCGTCCTGCTTGGTGAAGAATGACAAGAATGTGAAGACTGCAGCGAGTATTAGCCAGTAGTTCTTAGGCTCAGCACCATCTTTGGGCAAAAGATATTTGAACAAAAATGCCAGGCCTATAATCTCATAAATGATCACAGTGTTATTATACCACGGCCAGAAATTCAGCATTGAATAAGAAACAATGTATACAAGCAAAACGAGTATACGGGAATAAGGGGGAATACGAAAGCTCTTTAAAATACTTAGAAAAGCAAAGCCTGAAATGATGTTGATGAAAGATTGTGCTTTTACAAGGGTAATCATTGCGGGACCGAAGATCTTCATGAAAAATGCGGGGATGATCCAATAGCCAAAGCCAAGCGGCATTCCAAAATCCTTAAACGGAATTTGTCCATGGCTCATGCGGTAAGCGCCGTCCCAGGATAAAAAAATGTTGATGCGGAAAGGGTAAGAACCAAAAAGGGGGAGTAGAGCGAAAACGATGATGAGTAAAAATTCAGCATAAGATACGATTCGGGTGCTTCGTCCTAAGGTTGTCATGTAAAAGAGGATTTATTGAACAATATAAAAAACAAAATCAAAATAAAACTGTAATTCGATGATTGAGTACGTAAAACTAATGCGAATCAAAGAATGGGTAAAGAATCTCTTTATTTTTATTCCTGTTTTTTTCGGCGGACAAATTTTTAAAGAAAAGAATTTTGGAGCACTCTGTTTGGGCTTTCTTGCCTTTGGTCTTGTAGCAAGTAGTATTTACATTATTAATGATTACAGGGACAGAGAGGCCGATCGCCTGCACCCAGTAAAGTGTAAAAGACCATTGGCTGCAGGTAAAATTGCTCCTGCTACTGCAATCATTATTTGCATACTTAGTGTTGTTAGCGGTCTGTTGATGGCTTACCAGCTAAAGTTTATGTTCTTCGTTATCCTGTCGGCATACTTTCTAATGAACCTTGGTTACAGCTTCGGATTAAAGAACATCTCCATTCTTGATATTAATATTATTGCGATTGGATTTGTAATGCGCATTAAAGCCGGCGGGGTTTTAGCATCAATTGGTATTACCAGTTGGCTAACCATTATGGTGTTTCTTTTAGCATTGTTCCTTGCCATCACAAAACGCAGGGATGATCTTTATCTCAAGCAAAGTTCAGGCGTTGATATGCGCAAAGCAATTAAAGGTTACAGTCTTGAAATGCTGAACATATTACTGGCAATGGTATCTGCGGTTATTATCATGGCATATATAATGTATGCAATAGACCCTTCAACAATGGCAAAAACAGGCACATACAGGTTGTATTATACTTCAATATTTGTAATTGCCGGATTGTTCCGTTACCTGCAGGTAACATATATCAGCAAATCATCAGAGTCACCCACTAAAACCTTATATAAAGACAGGTTCATTCAGGTTGTACTGGTATTGTGGATATTGAGTTTTTATATCATTATCTATCTGCCAGACAGGCATTGGTTCTTATAATGGGTAAATATTTATTCATGTAAAAAGTGTACAGATGCAAAAAAAAGCTATCACCAATTGGGGAAATTATCCCGTGATCGATGCAACCGAAAGCAGTTTTCAAACAGTTGATCAGTTAAGGGTTCAGTTGTACAGGAACAAAGCTAGCATTGCCCGTGGTATGGGCAGATGCTATGGAGATGCGGCGTTAAGCGAGCACATTATCTCCACACTTGATTGTAATAATTTTATTTCTTTTGATACAGCAAATGGCATTATTGATTGCCAGGCCGGCGTTACATTAGACAACATATTACAGGTTGTTGTACCTGAAGGTTGGTTTTTACCGGTAACTCCTGGAACGCGCTATATTACAGTTGGTGGGGCTGTAGCCTCAGACGTGCATGGAAAAAATCACCACGTTGATGGAACATTTGGCGAGCACGTGATAGATATGGATGTAATGATTGGTGATGGCTCATTAATAACCTGTTCTTCAACTGAACATTCTGACCTGTTTCAGGCAACATGCGGTGGTATGGGGTTAACAGGTATTATAACACGTGTGAAGTTTGCACTTAAACCTGTAGAGAGCTGTTATATAAATGAGAAGAAAATAAAGGCAAAGAACCTTGATGAAATATTTGATCTCTTTCAGCAATACAAGCACGTTACTTATTCTGTGGCATGGATAGATTGTTTGAAAGGAGGATCAAATTTTGGCCGCAGTATCTTAATGCTTGGAGAGCACGCAAAAAAAAGCGAATTACCTGCGAAGCTGGCTGCTGCGCCTCTCCGGTTACCTCAACAAGCCAACCTTAATTTTCCTTTTTACTTACCCGGATTTGTTTTAAATAAACTAAGCATAAAAGCTTTCAACGAAGTATTCTATAGAAAGCAGATAGCAAAAGAAAAACAATCCATTATTCCTTATACACCATTTTTTTATCCCCTGGATGCCGTTCAAAACTGGAACCGCATGTATGGCCGCCGTGGATTTGTACAGTACCAGATGGCGTTCCCTTTGTCAGTAAGTAAAGAAGCATTGATAAAATTACTGGATAAGATCAGGCGCAAAGGTTTTGGATCTTTCCTGGCAGTATTAAAGCTTTTCGGTGAGCAGGATAGCCTGATCTCATTCCCGATGGAAGGATATACACTTGCGTTGGATTTTCCGGTAAGAAACGGTTTGTTTGAGTTCCTTGATGAACTGGATAAACTGGTAGATGAATACGGTGGAAGAATATACATGTCGAAAGATGCCCGCATGAGCAAAGAACTGCTGCATAAATCTTACCCGCATATAGATACGTTTTGGAGTATTGTTGAAAAATATAATCCGGATAACAAATTAGCATCATTACAATCAGCCAGACTATTCACTCATAAAATAAAAAGCAATCAACCATGCCAGATATATTAATACTTGGGGCCAGCTCAGGCATTGCCGCAGCATGCGCACATAAATATGCCGCAAACGGATACACGGTTTGGCTGGCAGGAAGAAACAGGGCTTTATTGCAAACACAGGCTTCAGACCTTGCGATAAGATACAAAGCACAGGCGCATGTATTGTTTTTTGATGCGGTTGATTATGAGTCACACAAAGCGTTTGTGGATTCACTGTCTTTTGTTCCGGATGTGGTGTTGCTTGCGTTTGGTTATCTTGGTGATCAGACGCTTGCAGAAAGAGATTGGCAAGAATCGGAACGGATCATCGGCAGTAACTATACCGGTGCTGTCAGCATTGTTAACCAACTCGCAATCTTGTTGGAGAAGAACAATAAAGGTGTTATTGCTGGTATTAGCTCTGTAGCCGGACTAAGAGGAAAAAAGAACAATTACATTTACGGTAGTGCCAAGGCCGGTTTTACAACATATCTTTCAGGCCTCAGAAATAAGCTGGCAAAAACAGGTGTTCATGTACTTACTATACTTCCGGGCTTTGTAGATACCAAGATGACTGAGGGTATGAAATTATCAAAGCCATTAACTGCACAACCGGAAGCTGTGGCTGATGATATTTACAATGCTATCTCGAAAAAGAAGAACGTTATTTATACGAAGAGTTTGTGGAGATACATCATGTTTGTTATTTCAAATATTCCCGAACCAATCTATAAAAAATTAAGCCTTGGATAAGAAGACGCTGGTATTATTTGACTTTGATGGAACCATAACAGAAAAAGACACACTGCTGGAAATAATAAAATATCAGCAGGGATCTTCAAGGTATTACCGTGGAATGTTGAAGATGATGCCGAAACTGCTGATGTTTAAGGCAGGGCTGGTCGCTAATCAGGATATGAAAGAGGCCGTGATGACCTATTTCTGGAAAGGATTGGATGAAAAACAATTTGAAGAAGCATGCAAAAAATTTGCTTCAACAATGCTGCCGCGTATGTTGCGCGACAAGGCTATTGAGCAATTGAAAAAGCACGTGGAGAATGGGGATGAGGTTACCGTCGTTTCTGCATCTGCCGAAGACTGGGTGCTTCCTTTTTGCCAGGCACAGGGAATAAAATGCATTGCTAGTAAAATGCAGAAGGTCAACAACAGGCTCACCGGAAAACTAAACGGTTTAAATTGTAACGGCGAAGAAAAAGTGAACAGGATTAAAAAAGTTTACAACCTGGAAGAATATGACACGATTATTGCTTACGGAGACAGCAGTGGAGACAGGCAAATGCTGGGCATTGCAACAAATGCTAACTATAAGCCTTTTCGTAATTAATGATAAGTCAAAATTTAAAAGTAAAAAGTCATAAAATAAGAATAATGCTACAGAAAATTATGACAGGAGGTGAAACCAATGTTTAAAAAAGCCTGGAATTCACCTACTATAACAACCTGGATGAGCTATTCATCCCAGGCGCTTTCATTACTTGGCCTGATACCGCTGATACTCAAAAAATTCACGCCGGGTGATGTGGCTTTGTGGTATTTATTTTCAACAATTATTGCCTTGCAATCAATTGCTGACTTTGGCTTCCGTCAAACCTTTACACGTCTCATTTCATTTGCTTACGGAGGAGCGAGGGATATCGACACATTCTCGCCTGATAATAAAAACAAGGTGACTTCAACGGAATCAACCGGGCCGAATATTCCGTTGATGCATAGCATTGTTTCTACAATGAAGCATATTTATAAAAGGCTAACAGTTGTACTGTTTTTTCTGTTATTAATTTTCGGGACATGGTCAATGGTAAAGCCGATCCGTTCTGCTTCTCATCCTGATCAGGCCTGGATAGCATGGACAGTTATTCTTCTGGTTTCATGTGTAAACTTTTACGGAAAAATTTACCTGAATTATCTTGAAGGACTGTTTAAAATAGCGATGGTAAGAAGAGTGGAGACGTTACGTGCCTTCGCTAATATAATGACCTGTATCGGTGTGCTTTATTTCTCGCCCTCGTTGCTCAACCTGGTTATTGTAAATCAGTTCTGGGCATTGACGATCATACTGCGTGACATTACATTATGTAAAAGGGTAGAAGATGGGTTATACACACGGATTGCAAGACAACTGGCATTTAATAAACAGGTTTTTCTAAAAATATGGCAGCCGGCATGGCGCTCCGGAATATCAGGTTTTATGTCCGTTGGGCTTTACAACTTAACAGGCGTTGTGTATGCTCAAATAGGATCTTCTCCTGCTGTAGCATCATATTTGCTGGTAATGCGTATTATCAGCCAGATCAGGGATATTTCAATGGCGCCTTTTTATAGTAAAATTCCGTTGATGGCAAGATTGCGTGTTCAGCATGACATTAAAGGGCTGGTTAAACTTGTTCAACGCGGCATGTTGTTAAGTCATTTGGTATTTGTAGTTGGTTTTGTAACTGTAGGGCTTTTTGCAAATCAATTATTAACGCTTATACATAGCAAAGTGGAGTTTGTAGATCAAACAATGTGGTTGCTGATGGGCGTTGCGTTCTTTATACACAGGTTTGGTGCCATGCACATGCAGGTTTATCTGTCTACCAATCACGTTATATCGCATATTGCAGATGGCATTTCAGGTATTCTGTACATTGTATCTACATTAATGCTGGCCCGTTATATTGGTATTTACGCAATTCCAATTGGTATGCTTATTGGATATTTAGGATTTTACGCATGGTATGCAGCTAAGTTTTCGTATAAATCGTTACAGGTTAATTTTTTAAACTTTGAGAAATTAACCTCGTTTGTTCCTTTGGTTATATTGATGGTTTATACGATATTTGAATTGCTACTGAAATAAAGTCCTTTACCTATTGTATCACTCCTTGCCATAGAAATTGACATTAGCAGAATATGGCCAACCATTCCCCTGCACTGAGAACATAAAACATTTAGAACAATAGCTGTAAAATATGGACAATACTTTTTTAGAAGACTCGCCTATTTTAAATACACCCGCAAAGCTTAATCCGTATAAGGAAGCGCGGTGGTTATTTGTCAATCGCTTTAAATGGGATTTAAGACCTGTAGCCTGGGCTTCACGAAAGAAGCTGAGAAAATTGCAGGATAAATATGCCGGCAAAAAAGCAGTGATCATGTGTAATGGTCCTTCTCTGAATAAAGTAGATTATGACAAGCTAAAAAATGTGTTCACGTTTGGATTAAATAAGATCAATCTGTTGTTTAACCGGACAGATTTTCGTCCATCGGCAATAGCTGTTGTTAACGGACATGTAATGGAACAAAACGCAGCTTTTTATAATGAGACTGATATACCCCTTTTTCTGGATACATGTGGTTTGAAATATGTAAGATTCCGCGAAAATGTACATTTCATGCATGCCACCGATACGGCAAAATTCAGCCGGGATATCAGCGGTAGCATATGGAAAGGTGGAACCGTAACATTTGCTGCCATGCAGCTGGCGTACCATATGGGTTTTACAAAGGTAGCGCTTGTTGGCTGCGACCACTATTTTAATGCTGTAGGTGCAGCTAACCAGTTGGCGGTAAGTAACGGTAAAGATGACTCTCATTTCGATCCTAATTATTTTTCCGGCGGAATGAAATGGCAGTTGCCCGATATTGCAGCAAGTGAATACTCTTACTCGCTGGCAAGAGAGATGTATACAGCTTCTGACAGGCTTTTATTGAATGCTACAGAAGGAGGTCATTTAACGCTGTTGCCACGCATCGATCTCGACACTTTTCTTGATGATAAGTTCTAGGAATTGAAGTGGAAATTGAATGTGTTATAATTGCACATTGATTGCCCGAATGGACAATTTTTTAAAATCGTTTTTGTAAGACTTTTATTGATTTACGTCGATAAAGATTTGCAAAAACGATTTTTATTTAATACCCTCCAAAGAAATACCGAGCCTTTTTTGATTTAACTTTTCGCCAATGTTTGTACTTTTACCCACTCCTGTCCTTGATGAGGAATTTAAACCGGTTGCAAAGGCCAAATCCCCCTGGCCAGTTAACGTTCATATCGTGCTAACAGATCCTTTCCAAACACCCCTGGCAAGTTTAAAGTGTTCACATTTTTAATTTTAACAATATGTAATCATAAAAGACATATTATGTAACATTATTGTTAGAACTGTGCAGTATTACCGTGCAATTTTATACCCGATATTGATATGCAATTACTTTTTTATATATAACAAGCATTCTTGGCAAAAAATTTGTTTTTGAAGGACATGCATCAATTTAGTAATCCACCACCTGCGAGAAAAGAGACATTGTACGGAATGATTTATGGTCTTTTACCGAAACATGACATTGACAGTAATAATCTTACCTCCAAATAACGTTCTCATGGCAAAGATTTACTCAGTTTTAAAAAGTAATTATCGGAAGAATTTTACATTTTTATTTTTACTGCTCGCGTTCTCATCACAATTGTTTTCGCAAACGCACACGCCCATAACTGTGAAGATCACGAATCGTATCGGCGGTTACTGGGAGTATTTGCCTGCGGATTATAACACGTCCGGAAAGAAATATCCGCTGATCCTGTTCTTTCATGGTTCGGGTGAGTTGGGTTCGGGTTCACAGGCTGATCTGAAAAAGGTTTTGAAATGGGGACCCACTAAGCTTATTGCGAACGGTTCCTGGCCGAAGACATTTACTGTAAATGGCGAGTCCTTTACTCCGATCGTAATTTCCCCGCAGTACAGAAACACATCACGAAGCCTTGATGACTACAAGGCTTTAATGGCTTATGTATTGAAAAAATATAGGATTGATGAATCCCGTATATACATGACAGGTCTGAGTCACGGTGGCGGTACCGCTATCTATTATCCA
The DNA here is from genome assembly GCA_030345135.1 of Chitinophagaceae bacterium DXS. Lineage (GTDB taxonomy): Bacteria > Bacteroidota > Bacteroidia > Chitinophagales > Chitinophagaceae > Danxiaibacter > Danxiaibacter flavus. The sequence goes on along the minus strand of CP128386.1, from coordinate 2,161,679 downwards.
AGCATTTCAGACGATGGAGCAAACAAGGTTGCCGCGGTGGTAACGTCTGCAGAAAGCGTGTACGGTAATGCTGCCGGCATCGCGCGTTTTGCAAAAGTAGACATGCCATTGTGGATGTGTAGCAACCGGAACGATCCAAAAGTTCCTATCAGGTATTCACTGAGCTGGTATGATGGTCTCAAGGACTATTCACCAAGGGTTTCTCCACAGCCTTTGATGGATATCTTTGATCAGAAAGGTCATGATTCATGGTCTAAAATGTATGATCCCAACTATCGTCCGAGAGGATTGAATGTTTACGAATGGATGTTCCAGTTTAAAAGGGGCAAATCAGATGACAATAATTATCCGTCTTCAGTTACTGCTAAAATTGTGGCTCCGGAAACTGTTGATCTCCCCAAAGCTTCAATCAGCCTGGATGGTTCCCAGTCCACTACATCAACCGGAACTTCAATTAAATCTTATTCGTGGAAATGTGTATCAGGCCCGGCGGGATATAAAATTAATAACGCGTCGTCAGCAAAATCAACTTTAACCAACTTAAGTGCAGGTAAGTACCAGGTAGAATTGTCTGTGACTAACTCTGCCGGTGTAACTGATAATGCAAGCGCAACAATTTTGGTGGTAGCCAACAAACCGCCGGTAGCTGTGATGAAAGATGTGGCAAGTATAACACTTCCTGTTGATGCGGTTGTGCTTAATGGAGGTTCGTCCTATGATCCTGATGGCGTTATTAAATCTTACAAATGGTCTTACGTTTCTGGTGCTAAAGGGTACAAAATTTCCAGCCCGTCAACGGCGGTAACAACACTTAGCAACTTAGGCATAGGAACGTACAGGTTTATGCTGACCGTAAAAGATGAAAAAGGTTCTTCTAATTCAGTTGCCAAATCATTCACCGTGTATGCTTCCTCCGAGCCCCCGAAAGCCCTCATTAAAGGCCCTTCGGTTGTTAATGGCAGCTCTGTAACGCTTGATGGCTCAGGTTCTAAAGCCGCAAGCGGAAGAAAGATTGTTAAGTACAACTGGAAACAAATTGCCGGTCCTGAGGGGTTCAGCGTAAACAGTATTGCGAAATCAAAAATAGTCGCATGGAATCTGAAACCTGGTAGCTACATAAGCCAGTTAACTGTAACAGATGACAAAGGCAAAAGCAGTTCAGCAAGAATTGCACTGGTTGTATATTCTTCCAAAAAGAATGAAAGGACTTCGATAGCGGATACCGGAAAGCTGGCTTTATCTGCTAATGAAACTTTTGAAACTGCAACCATTGACCAGCTTGGTGCAGTGGAAACAGCTGTTGGAGAATCGACTTTCTCTTCAAAATCGTCCGTTGCTAAAGGGCCTACTGCTGTTGTGAAGGGACCAACGACTGTAAAAACAACAACTATTACGCTGGATGGTACAAGCTCTTATGCAACATCAGGCAGGCGTATTACCAAATATAAATGGAAACAAATTTCAGGTCCCAAAGGATATACTGTAAACAATGCCTACCGGTCTACGATAACCGGCAAAAATTTAAAGCCGGGAAAATATGTAAGTCAGCTTACTGTTAGAGACAACACCGGAGCCGGAAGTACAGTTCAGATAGCGTTTGAGGTGGTTGCTCCATCTACGCAGCTGGATGCGCCGGTGGCGGTTATTACAGGTGCGTCTAAAATTACATTGCCGGATAATTCCTTAAAACTCACTGGCAGGGAGTCTTATGCACATTCCAATTCAACCGTTAAGAATAAAATTAAATCTTACGCGTGGTCACAAACATCCGGTCCTGCATACGAAGCTACAGGTGTGTATGATTCAACTATGAGTATTTCCGGTTTGAAAGCGGGAGCTTATTCAACTAAGCTCACTGTTACTGATGAACAGGGTAAAACGGGTACTACTACATTCAGCTTCCAGGTTACTCAACAGTCAACTACAGACAATTGCGGTTGTGATGTTACGCTGGAGAAAAATTCAGATGGAAGCGTTCAGGCTACCAATGTAACAGACAGGGCCCCTGTAAATAAACCAGGTACCGTTGTAAGAGAAGTAAGTGTGAAACCAGGCAATACAGTATGTATAAAAGGTGGCATTTACAACAGGATAAGATTGATAGGGTTCAACGGAACAGCAACCAGTCCCATCAAGTTTAAGAACTGCGGTGGACAGGTTGTAATTAACGGTGCAACGCCCTGGAACATTTTTATTACAAACAGTAGTTACTTCCAGTTCTCTGGCACAGGAAGTGCAGATAAATACGGGTTTAAAATCACCACACCAGGTAAAAGTATTTATGGTGGTTTAGGTATTAAGGTATCAACGGAGTCCACCGATTTTGAATTTAATAATATTGAAATCAACAGGGCTTCTATTGGCTTGATGATTAAAACTGATCCTACCTGTGATCCAATTACCTGGCAGCAGAACGGTGCGCTGAGAAATGTAAAACTGCATGACCTGTATGTACACGATGTATTAAACGAGGCCTTCTATGTTGGTTATTCTTTCCCGTATGCAACGCTTAACTGCAGTGGTGTCACCAAAAATATATATCCACAGTTATTTTATAATTTAAAGATATACAACAATGTTGTTGATAGTTCCGGTTGGGATGGGATCCAGGTTGCAAGTGCACCTGAAGGAACAGAAGTATATAACAACACCGTTTCCAATTTTGGTGTAGGTATGAAAGCCGGACAAATGTCCGGGATCTTAATCTCTCCGGGTGCTACAGCTTCCGTGTATAATAACAAAGTTTCAAACGGTCCGGGTGCAGGTATCATGATAATGGGACAAAGCAAAAACTACATTTACAATAACCTCGTAGTAAATGTTGGGGATGATAAAAATCCGTTGTCATTTGGTCAGAGCGGCATCTTTATCGACGATCGTCCACGTACCGGAGCGCCCGCATTGACAGTGTTTGTTTCCAACAACACAATTGTTAGTCCTAAGAGATTCGGTGTGTATCAGCTTAACTCTTACGGCAATGTTGGAAGTGATAACTACTTCTACAACAACTTCTTTATCATGACAGGAATACAGAGCTACAACATGGGTAAACCTATTGTGTCGGTTGTAAAGAACAAGCAATCCAATAACATAACAGTGTATAAATTAGCCGCCGCTAAGTTTATAGATGCAGCGGGCAATAATTATGGATTGACCTCCTCATCACCAGCCAGAGGCAAGGCGCTGAACATCTTAAGTCTGTTGAGCGGTCTTAAAACTGATATTGTTGGCGTGCAGCGATTGCTTACATGGGATGCAGGTTCATATCAATATTCTACAGGAGCAACCACGGCATCAAGAACAGCAACAGATTCAGCGATTGTAGCACTCGAAAGACCGACAGCGATAGTTAACAATACCATTGATGTTGATCTTACGTCCTCTCAAAAATCTGTAACACTTGATGGTAGTAAATCAGTTGCGAACGCTGGTGCCGTATTGAAAAATTACCAATGGAGATATATTTCTGGACCTTCACAATTCAGTCTTGGTGATCAGGCGCTTTCACAAGCGAAATTGTCTGATCTGAACGAGGGTGTTTATACATTCGAACTAAAGGTTACAGACAATAACAATATGAGTGATTCCGCACTGGTGAAAGTATCGGTATCCAACAAACTGAAAATTGACAACACATTGGGTGCAACGGTTCTAAAAATGGCTCCTGTTCCCGCAATAGATTATCTGAACCTTTCTCTGAACAACAATACAATGGGCAAGGTAACGATAAGGGTTTCTGATATGAATGGAAGAATGTTGGTTCTGCAGAATGGCAATGCTAAAGAAATGGCGTACTGGCAGGATAGGGTAGATGTTAGTAAACTATCTTCCGGAATGTACTTTGCAGAAGTAATGATAGGAAACCAGAAATTTACAGGCAAGTTTGTAAAAGCAGGTAAATAGTAATGCCATAAAAAATAAAGGGAGGCAAGGTCTATACTTGCCTCCCTTTATTTTTCTAAAGCGATGCCCTTATTGGTGATTGGAATTAATGCCTTTTGTTTAATATGTAATAGCAAGCACTTACCGAAAGAATTATAGGCCGAACGCTCATGTTTCTGCCAAAATTATTTTTCTAATAGAAAAAATAATTTAGATTTGCTACAGATGTTTAGTAATTAAACTATTAGATATTTTAAGATTGCTTAAAATTGTGATAATCAGTTTAATTATTGTACTAACTAAACCTATGAAATTCCACGGATATCAGCAATTGTAACTTTTAGCAGACCCTGCCCAGGTTTGAGTAAACAAATCAAAAAATTGCCGGATATTTGTCATAGTCTGAAAGAGTATCTGGTTGTATTCACATATCCTTTTTGAAAGTCATAACGTATACTTATCCTATAGATTGTTAGCCAACATTTATACAAGGTTTAATAAAATACATTATGGTTTTTAATTCAGTGGCGTTTTTCATTTTTTTGCCGATATTTTTTATCATCTACTTTATGTTGATGAAAAACTTAAAGCTGCAAAATATTTTCATCCTTATATCGAGTTTTTTCTTTTATGCCTACTGGGATGTTCGTTTTCTTTTTTTATTGATCCTTACAACTGTTCTCGATTATTTCTTTGCATTAAGAATACATAGCGAGCAGAGCCAGCAAAAACGAAAGATGTTGCTGGTTACAATTATCTGTATCAACCTTGGTTTCCTGGCCTTCTTTAAATACACCAACTTCTTTTTAAACTCGTTTAATGATTTTTTTACGGCTTCCGGTATTCCGCTGCAGATCCATTTGCTGAATATCATTCTGCCGGCCGGGATCTCATTTTATACATTTCACTCTCTTTCTTATACTATAGACGTTTATCACCGAAAGGTAGAGCCTACACGTAACTACGTTGCGTATGCATCATTCGTAGCTTTCTTTCCTCAACTGGTTGCCGGTCCAATTTCCAGGGCAAGAGATATGTTGCCAAAATTGTTGACACAACGTTATATAGATAAGGACAGAATGATAATGGGCATGTCTCAGATTGTGGTCGGATTTTTCAAAAAAGTGGCAATTGCAGATACGCTTGCGGTAATGGTTGATTTTACATATTCCAATCTTTATGTTGTATCACCATTCCAGATTTTGTTTTCCCTCTTCCTTTACTCTGTACAGATTTACTGTGACTTCTCGGGTTATACTGATATAGCGCTGGGTCTTGGTAAAATTTTCGGAATAGAATTAAAGATCAACTTCAATCGTCCATATTTTGCTAAAAACTTCAGCGACTTCTGGGAAAGATGGCACATTTCCCTGTCATCATGGCTAAGAGACTACCTGTATATACCAATGGGTGGTAACCGCAAGGGTAAATTCAGGATGAATCAGAACCTGATGGTAACCATGCTTCTTGGTGGTTTATGGCATGGAGCAAGTTACAATTTCATCATCTGGGGCGGTTTACATGGGTTATTCCTGATATTGCAACGCTACATTAAAATTCGCGTTCCAAATATTATTGCGATTCTTGTAACGTTTACATTAACAACTTTAACGTGGGTATTCTTCAGATCACATTCATTGGCTGATTCTATGTATATTCTGAAAAGTATTTTCCACGTGCATAATTTTGCCGTAGCAGATACATTCCTGTCTGTAAAAGCGTTGTACCTGGCATTTGTGCTTTTCATTTTCGATTTATTCTTCTACAGGTATTTCGAAAAGAAAGGCAAGTACACTACTCTTTTAATTGATTTGATATTAGTGTTACACATTATACTGTTTGGAACTTTTACAGGCGGAGGATTTATTTATTTTCAATTCTAGTTTTTATGAAACAATTCTTATTGCGTATTTTTTATTTGTTCTTGGCTGTGTGGGTTTGTCAGTATCTGCTTTTTATCGCATTCAAGCATACATTGGATAATCATTCTCAATTCAGATACAGCCGTTTCTTCAGGCAACCTGAGCATAAATATTTTGTTCTTGGAAACTCAAGGGCAATGAACACAGTTAATGAAAAACTGGCTCGTGAAACACTGGGACTGGATCTGATCAATCTTGGATTTAACGGTATGACCGCTAATTATATATTTCCTGTAATTGACGAGATTAACAAACATAATAAGGGTTCCGAAATATTTATTGAGATAACCGCTTTTGATGCACCAAAGGATGATGACCAGGATTATTCTTTCTTTATTTCAAATTCGGAGTCATTTAAAAAAATTATTCCTTCAAAAAAGTATGATGTATTGCCTTTGTTAAGGCTTAATTCTATTTTCTTTTTAAGAAGCATGTATTTCTATAACAAGCCTGATGATCATTCTATCAGCTCACGCATTATCTCAAGCGAAACAGGTAAAAAAGTTGCGAGCGGTGGCGTAATGCCAATGATTACGGATAAGAAGGCTTTTGAACAGATGATAGATTCTATACAGCAGTTGTGTAGTTCTCATGGCAATACAGCTCATTTCTTCCTTGCTCCTTATTATCCGCCATCATTAAAGAGATTTAATGATTACAACGAAATAACTGCTTTCTTTGATCAGAAGAAGTATGTGTTTACAGATCTAAACAAAAGTGAACTGGATAACAACATGTTTGCCGATCGTGTACACACCAACATATCCGGTGCAAATGCAATGACAACAGTTATGTTTCAAAGGCCGAGCACGAATTAATTGACAATTGAAAGGTGATAATGGACAATGGCTGTAGTGAGTGGTGAATAGTCAATAGTGAATGGTGAATAGTGAAACATTCAGTCTGTGATTATTCTAGCTGAGACGGTATTATTTCAAGGCATTTTATAAAATGAAAAGGGCAGATCATCTGCCCTTTTTGCGTATTAAGATATAGAGAAACAAATTTTTTTAGTATTCATCATTGTCGTTGCCGTGTTGCGTGGCCTTGGTTCGTGTCTCACGAACCAAAAAACATGTTCATTTAGTAACAAATTAGATTGTTCAAATTTGACATTGTTTTGTATGTGTTTCGTGAGCACGAACCACGGCGCAAAAATCAATTTGATATTAAGCAGCCACCATTTTCAATTGTCAGCTTTCAACTCTCAACTAAAATAAACCTGTAACACCTTTCACTACTCACTCTTCACCATTCCCCAAAAAAAAAGAGGCAGATAATCTGCCCCTTTGTCTATTTGGAGAATAGGAAACCAATTTGATGTTAATCAACCGCCATTTTCAATTTTCAACTGTCAATTTTCAATTAACCTGTTGCACTTTTCACCATTGACTATTCACCATTCACCTTCACTAGTCTTTCGGCGCATGATACTTCACATGCGTATGGAAATAAATAGAGAAACGTTTCACTTCGCGAAGTATTCTTTTCTTCAGAGCATTGCTAAGGCTGCCATCTTTCTGTAGCGTTCTTGGGCCTGTCCATACGCGGCTTTTGTTTGATCGTACCTGTTTAATTTTCCCGTATGCCATCAGATCGTAAGCAAGGCGGCCATCATTACCCCTGAAATTGTTGTTAACGAAGCCCGCTTCAAGACCATATTTTTTTACATAACCCATGCTAAGGCCATACGTATTCAGGTAAGGTCTTTTTATCTGGCGGACTTCTGCAATTATATCTTTAAAAGTTTCCAGTATAGACAGCTGCCAGCGTGGAAATCCGGGTTCGCTTATGAATGAATATCTGCCGTAAACGGCAACTACACCGGGCTTAACAAGAACGTTCACCATTTCATCAAGCCAGCAGTCCGGGTAAAGGCAATCTGCATCAGCAAGTAAAATATATTCACCCAACGCTTTTTCCTGTCCCATCTGCCTTGCCGGACCCCAGCCTTGTTTACCCTGGAAAAAGTTCTTTACATGAAGCCGGTCCATTGTATCCTGCGTTCTGTCGCTGGAGTTGTTATTGATAAGAATAATTTCGAAAGGGATTTTAGTTTTTAGTTTAGACAAGCTGCCAACAGAGCGTATAATGTTCGTTTCCTCATTCCATGCAGTGATAATAATGCTCACCTTTGGCGTAGGGGATTGTATTTTATCCAGCCCCTCATTAATCTCGTCAAAAACCTTTTGGGGAATCTGATCGAAACTCTCGTATGGATACTCAAACTCTTTTATCCAATCAGGGTTTTTAAAGATGCGCATATTTATTTTTTTAAATCCCGTTTAAACTTTAGCTTCTGCAGCCAGGATAATTCTAATATAATAACTTATCAATTTTTATGCAAGATATCGTCAATAAAAACGGCTTTATAATTATCTGTCTGTAAAAAAGAACGGTTTGCTTTTTTTATATTGAAAAGTGCTTTAACCTGTCTTGAAATAAACAAGGGAATCTTGAACACGGTATTAATACTTTCTTTTGCACTAAGTAGCTTGTTCTTAAAGATTACGATATATAAGAAACTTAACAGGTAAGCCCCGAGTATTATTGCCACATACGGTACCATCTTCGGAAAGAACAATACGTTAATCAGCAATATTACCAGGGCAAGGAACAACTGGATAAAAAGGGGCGGACGCATATTGGTATAGCCGGCAAACATAACCCTGAAATTTCCTTTGAATAAGCCCGCAAAGAAGACTTTTCCCGCTTCTTTAAAATACCTGAAGTAGGCATTTATCCAACGGGTGCGTTGCTTTTGCATGCTGTTGCCGTCACTTACTTTTTCGTCGTAAAGAATTGCATCAGATGCATAGCCAATGGTTGTTTGTTTGGCCAGTTCGCATTGTAATTTTTTATCGAAACCACCAAACAGGCTATTGTAAGAAACAGATTTATACATCTTGATATCCACCACTGTACCGCGGCCGGAAATGTTCGCATTCAGACCCAGTTTTGAAGGAACACGCCTGTCAATAAAATTGTAGTACTGGTCATTGATGGTATCAAGTCTGGCAAATGTAGTGTCTATGTTTTTTGGGGCAAGGGTGCTTTGCACTGCCTTAAAGCCTTTGTTGTAGTATGCATTCATCACCTTAAAAAAGTCCGGATGCACCAGGTTGTCGGCATCAAGAATGGCCAGGGCGTCAAACTTGTCTTCGGGGATGTGCTGCAAGGCCAGCTGTATGGACTTGATTTTTGAATGAAGCGCTACCGGCGGATGGAAGATCTGAATCCTTTCATCCGCATAAGGCAGATTAATGGCCGGGCAATCGTCGGCAATAACAAAGAAAGAAATGTTATTGTAGGATTGTTTTAATAACGAATCGAGGATCGGTTCCAAAAAATCAATATTCTGGTGGAGCGGAACCAACACGGCAAAAGAATAGTTCTTTAGCTGTGGATTCTGATATGATATGCGTTTGGCAAACCTTACATTTAAAAGATCGAGCAATACGAATAAAGTCACTATAACAAAATAGCTCATTATCCATATTTCAAACGCATAAAAAATATACAACGCAATTTTTTCCGCTAATTCCATAATTATTGTTTAAGGCGGCCGTCGATACTGAAAATACTTGTTTCTGTTTGGTTTGCTATTGCAGTAACAAAAACAAGTAATTTTTTCATTGCTTTTAAAAGCAGCAAACTTCTTCATCACTCACAAAGAAGAAGTTTGCTACAACCACATTGTCAGATTTGCAAAAGAATATTAACTTCCAAAAACCAATAGCAGGTTATTAAACCAGCTCAGTTTCAGTAACCGGTTTTTCTACTATAACGGCCCATCCGTCAGGTAACTTTTCAGTTATTTCAATATTGCCGAATTCTTTACTCTTACGAGCGCCAACCACTTTGGCCCAGGCTGCCATGCGGGCAATACCTTCTTTTAAAGTGATGTTAGTGCCTTCTCCAAATACTTTGTGGGCTTTTGTATGATCTGAGTAAGCATGCAATACTTCATTACGTGCGCTAAGGTATTTGATGTCCGGAGTAGTATTAAAACATTCACCTACTACACCTGCCAGTTCGTTTACAGAGTAAGGTTTATCTGCACCTATGTTAAACACTTCGTTGTATGCTTCAGGTATAGTAACGCTTTTTGCAATAGGAATAGCAACATCATCAATGTAGCTGAATGCTCTTGTTTGTGTACCATCGCCAAATACTGTAAGCTGCTGACCTTGCATGATCTGGTTCATGAAGATGCCGATAACGTTGCGGTATTTGTCGCCAATGTTCTGATTTTCGCCATAAACGTTGTGCGGACGGAACACCACGTAGTTTAAGCCGAACATTTCGTGCGCAGCTTTAAGATCCATTTCAACAGCATATTTAGAAACACCATATGGATCCTCAGGCTGAGGAACCATTGCTTCCGTCATAGGTAGCTGGCCGGCGCCGTATACTGCGATAGAAGAAGTGAATACAAAACACTCAACTTTATGCTTAACCGATTCATTGATCAGGTTAATACTTCCGATCAGGTTTACGTTGTAGTTAAATCTGCGGATAAAGTGAGAAAGGCCTTCTGCAGCATAAGCAGCCAGGTGATATACGTAGTTGAACTTGTATTCCTCAAAAAGTTTTGTAACAAGTGCAGCATCGGTAACAGAGCCCTGCACAAATGTAACACCCTCAGGCAGATGGTCTTCAAAACCACCGCTAAGATCGTCTAATACAACCACTTTCTGTCCCATCGCAAGGCAATGCTTCGCAACGTGCGATCCGATAAATCCGGCCCCGCCGGTAACTAAGCTTGTTTTTGTTTGCATAAATGTTCAGGTTTATTGCGGAGAAATAGTTGAAGTCTGAAAATTCCACGCAATTCCTCTAAAAAAGGAGCGCAGGTGTTCAAACTGCTTTTTGATTAAAAAATTCAAAGTCGTTTTAGGCACTGTTGCTAAAGTAAAAAATGCGTAAAAAGTAACCAATTGGCTCTTCTTCGCATTCCTGCGCATATAATAGATTCTATTGCGCGTATGGTAGTACACTTTTATGGCGCTTTGCTTACCCATGGTTATGGATTCCTTATGATAGATGGTTGCATAACCCTGGTAAATAATTTTGTATCCGGCACGTATAATACGTGTGCTCCAGTCTACTTCTTCGTAGTAAATAAAAAAGTTCTCAGCAAACATGCCAACCTTTTCTATCACCTCTCTTTTTACCAGCATTGCAGCACCGTGTGCACAATGGGTGGTAGACATAAAGTCAAACTGTCCTTTGTCTTCTTGTTTATTACCAACTGTAGAATTTTGGCAGGTAAACATGTTCATACCGGTAAATCCGGCGTATTGAATAACATTGGGATGGTGGAAGAATTTGATTTTGGGACTAACCACACCAACTGCTTCATCAAAAGCAAAAGGTTCGAGTAATTTATCCAGCAAATCAGGGGTTACTTCGGTATCATTGTTTACAATAAATACATAGTCGCCCTTACTGGCCTTTATACCTACATTATTTCCGCCTGTAAAACCAAGATTTTCTTCACAGCGTATTACCTGTACATTAGGATAACCACCGCTTAAAAAGCGTTCTGTCGGATCTTCCTTAGATGCATTGTCAATTACAATGGTCTCAAAATTCTTGTAATTGAGTCTCTTGGTTGATTCCAAAAATTCGCACGTCACATCTGTCTGATTATAGTTCAGTGTGATGATGGAAATTAAGGGTTGCTTCATGTTTTACGTTTATTTTATAACTCTTTAGTTCTTAAACATTCGATTTCTGCAGCATGGCGAATGGCGTTTTTACCATTATCCACAGATCTACAAAAAGGGAATTGTTTTTCGCATAGGCGATATCCAATTCAATTCTTTCTTCAATTGACATCTCTTCTTCGCCGCGTTTCATTATCTGCCAAAGACCTGTAATACCGGCCGGTGCGTCAAAACGGTTGGCCCAATGGTCATTGGTAAGTGTTGCGGCTTCATACAAGGGTAATGGACGATTACCGACAAGAGACATGTGGCCCAGTAATACATTCAGCAACTGGGGCAACTCATCGATGCTTGTGTTTCTTAAGAAGGAGCCAATTTTTGTAACCCTTGGATCATCTTTTATCTTAAGGAATTTTGGAGTCTTGTCATCTTTCTCTTTACCGTTATACTGGTTCAAATGAGACAGATCCTGAAGCTTTTTGTCTGCATTCACAACCATTGTACGAAACTTGTAAAACTTGAAAATCTTGTAACGTCTGCCTGCTCTTTTTGAGATGTAAAAAATAGGTCCCCTGGATTCTATTTTAATAGCCAGGGCCACTACAATAAAAAGAGGCAACAACATCAGCAGCAGGGCAGAGGATACAAGAATATCCAGTGTTCTGCGCAAAAAGTGACTTACACTTCTGTTCAGATGTTTTGCGTGGTTTGGAATAACAATTTTTGAAGAAACCAGTTTTTTGTACCGGCTAAGAAAATTGATTTTAAATTCAAGATCATCAACGTCATCCAAAGAACTGATGGCGTCGTCTATAACACGGTATTTTTTAATCTCAGCGATAATTGCTTCTGAAACCTCTTGTGTATAAAGAATAACAGGAACCGCGGTATGAAGTTTTAATTTTCTTATCGCATCAATTTGCCTGGATTGCAAACCCTGTTCGTCATTTTTAATAAGAATGGCTGCTATTTCCCTTGCAGGCAACATTCTCATTTGTTCAATGGTCAGTAGATCACTTGCAAAAGGCAATTGGTACAAAGGATAGCCATGAGAAAACAGGCGCTGAGCTTCTTCTTTCTCAAAAGGACCAATTAACAATAGTAGTTTACTTTTAGTCGTCGCGCCATTTTCAGAAATCAGCAGTACCTTGTTAACCGATGGAATAGCATTTAATTGTGTGTTGTCACATTCTTGCAAAGGAACCATAGGTGTCTTTTTAAAAAAATAAATTATTCTTTTACTGGTACAGCAGACAAATAGTTAGAGGTTTTTAGTACGCCTGATAAGTGTTGTAACAGGTTAACAGGCTCAAATGGCTTTTTGATACATCCATGTATCAAGTCCTTATCGGTTGCTAAAGCAACATCTTCCAGTTGGCTGGATGATAATACTACGATAGGGATGTTTTTATATAAAATGCTTTTCTTTAAATAAACTATAAGTTCCCAACCATTAATGGAAGGCATATTTATATCAGTTAGTATTAAGTCAGGCACAAATCCTTGAGAAAGTAACATCATCGCTGTCAACCCATCATCCGCCGAACGCACATTGTATGACTTCTTAAGAATAGTTTCTAACAAATATCTCATCGGGACGTTATCTTCTACAATTAATATCTTTTTCATAATCTCATTTATTTCTGCGCCAAACGGCAGTTAATCAATTTAATAGCTACCAACATAACATACACATGCAAGCAAATGGTAACGATTAATCACAGGAAGTGGAGCAGATAATGAGTAATTCTTAAAGTGGATATTCAGGATAGAAACCGGAAATTTCAAAGGAGGATAAACGGTAGCGGAATTTCCAGGATTGGATGGATTGCTTTTGTTTATGCTAAAATAGTAAACTTCCACAAAGAAGCAAAAAAAAAGTGAAAAACTCTTTTAAAAAAATAATTTATTAATAGTCTCTAATACATTTTAATAATGCTGATATTTTAAAAAGCACTTTAGGATTACACAAAATATGTTTTTACCAGGAAAGATTTACTTCAAAAAACTTGCCATTAATTCATCTCTGGTAAGATATACAACTTCACACACTTTTGTTACCAGTGCAGGCACTGTGTGCAGCTCAATATTTTGTTTGGTTCTTGATTCAATTTGCAAAATATCGTCCCGAATGCTCTCAATACGCATTGTATCAATAGAAGGTTTAAGCTTGTGGGCTAACTGACTAACAGCCTGCCAGTTACTTTCGTCGCAGGCAATCTGCATTTCATCGGCCATCGGAGGAATAGTTTCACAGAAAACTCCCGCGAGCTCTTTTACGAAATTGATATCATTATTGGTTAATTCCAGAAGATGTTCAATATTGAAATATGAATTTGTCATGGTATAAGCAGCATATCCCGGTTTTGAAATTGGCGCAGGGCGGTTAACTGTAATTTCGCAGAAAATAAATAGTATAATTAATTTTGATATTTGGAAACTACCAGCTCATTATTCTTGATCATGCGATAAATAGTAGATTTACCAATATCTAATTTTTCAGCCACCTTTAACACATCGTACTGGTAGACTTCAAGATAATGTTGAATTAGCCGCGTGGTAAAATCCCTGAGCGTGACGTCTTCACCATTCATTTTTTCGATATAGCTGTTGCTTGAAATATTGATATGCGGGGCGTCTATTTCATTTTCATCACTCATTACACAAGCCAGTTCTACAATTGATTTCAGCTCGCGGATATTGCCCGGAAAATTATACAGCATCAGCTTTTTCTTAGCTTCAACGGTAAGCGTTTTTGACTGCAGACTGTTTTCCCTGCAAAACTGGTCAATGAAAAAACGTGCAATAAGTATAATGTCATTTCCCCTTTCTCTAAGGGGTGGAACAACTATTGGCAAACCCAGAAGCCGGTAATACAGATCTTCTCTGAACCGGCCATTTTTAACTTCATGCAGCAGGTTTTTGTGTGTGGCCACAATTATCCGGACGTCTATAGGGATCAGTTGATTGCTTCCTACACGTGTAATTTCTTTTTCCTGAAGAACCCGTAATAGCTTTGCCTGAAGGCTTAGATCCATTTCGCCAATCTCATCAAGAAATAGAGTTCCTTTATGTGCTTCCTCAAATTTTCCGATGCGCCTTCCGGCGGCACCCGTAAAAGCACCTTTTTCGTGGCCAAATAATTCGCTTTCCAACAACTCTTTGGGTATTGCTGCAACATTTACGGCTACAAAAGGCTGTTTTTTACGAAATGAATTAAAATGTATTGACTTTGCTACCAATTCCTTACCGGTACCTGTCTCTCCATTAATAGAAACTGTGATATTTGTTTTTGAAGCCTTGTCTATCCATTGAAACACCTGGCGTATCGGATCGCTGTTACCGATCATCACTTTCTGGAAATCATATTTTTTGGCCACTTCATTTCTCAGGCTGTCGAGCTCTTTCTTCAATTCTATTGTTTCCCGTAAATGTTCAACAGCTATCCAAAGACGTTCCTTCGTGTCGTCATCTTTTACAATGTAATCGTGAACGCCTTTCTTTAAAAGATCTATCGCAATCTTAATGTCATTCTGGCCGGAGATAAAAATGATCTTGGTGTCCGGGCTTAATTCCTTTACCTGAGACAGAAGTTGGTCGCCCGTTCCATCGGGGAGTGAATAGTCAAGCGTAACTATATCGGGCTTTTCATGGAGGGCATCTAGAAACGCCCTTGCAGAAGTAAATTTCTTTACATGGTGCTCCGGGTTTAGCGAAAGATGATGTGCTAACAATGAGCAATAAAAGGCATCATCCTCTACAATATGTATTAAGATAGGCGTTGGTTTCATAAAATATTAAACATTCCTTTGAGAGATGTAAATATCGTTGTTTCTTTTAAACCGTCATAAAAGACTTAATGTAGATAAGCATTTCTTAAGCCAGTTTTACAATGAATATAGCCCTAAAAACGCAGTTAATAGCCGCTTCTATAAAAATTTCCGTTTTCTAGAAACGAACGGTTATTTTTGTTAGAGATGAGTTTTTAAACTCATGAATGCCAAACATTATACTTTAAAGGGCAAAATGTTTGGTTAGTAAAAGTTTTAAAGTAAGCAGATGAAAGTTACAGACGAATTAATTGACAACCTGGCGCATTTATCCAGACTGCATTTTAGTGAAAGTGAGAAAACCGCGTTGAAAGGCGATTTTGAAAGGATTCTGAACTTTGTTGAACAATTAAGTGAAATTGATACAACAGGTGTTGAACCCTTACTTCATATGGGCGATGCGATCAACGTGTTGAGAGAAGACGAGGTAAAAGGCTCTGTTACAAGGCAGGAAGCTTTGCTGAACGCCCCGTTGCATGATGATGTTTTTTTCAAGGTACCTAAAGTGATTAAAAATCCATCAGCATAATTTTCTTAAAACAATACAGGAAGCAACATGCAATCCATCATTCATCTTGAACAGATCCGGAAGTCGTATTTCATGGGCTCGCAGTCCATTGAAGTTCTGAGAGGCATTTCGCTTGATATATTTAAGAATGAATATGTGGCGCTGATGGGCCCCAGTGGTAGTGGAAAAAGTACATTGATGAATATTCTGGGCTGCCTGGATACGCCAACCGGAGGAACCTATGTGCTCAATGGTAAAGACGTAAGCAAGATGACGGATGATGACCTGGCAGATGTGCGCAACCATGAAATAGGATTCGTGTTTCAGCAATTCAATCTTTTGCCAAGACTTACAGCTGCCGAAAACGTTGCCCTGCCACTTGTTTATGCGGGTGTTAGTAAGAAAGAAAGAATGGAGAGAGCCCTTGATTCACTTAAAAAAGTTGGGCTGGAAACCAGGAGTCATCATAAGCCAAATGAAATGAGCGGCGGACAGATTCAACGTGTAGCAATAGCGAGGGCGCTGGTAAACAATCCATCAATATTGCTTGCGGATGAGCCAACCGGTAACCTCGATTCCAAGACTTCTGTGGAAGTGATGGAGATCTTCGGACAAATCCAGGCCGCAGGAAACACTGTAGTATTGGTTACACACGAAGAAGATATTGCTGCTTATGCAAAAAGGGTAATTCGCCTGCGTGACGGAGTGATTGAAAGCGATCATCCAAAAGCACATGAACTGTCGGCTGTACACCATAATGAGCTGTGAGCTATCAGCAATCAGCTCTTAGCTGAAGGCATAAGGCTTCATAATTCTATTTCTGTAGTATACTCATCGTGCATTCACATCTAAAATCGTACATCTTACATCTTACATAGCATGGCTTTAAAGATCTATACCAGGACAGGCGATAAAGGAAAAACCTCACTTATCGGTGGAACCAAAGTCCCCAAAAGTCATATCCGCATTGAAAGTTACGGTACAGTTGATGAATTGAATTCTTATATAGGATTGCTGAATGATCATTTGAATGATAGCCATACAAAAGATGTTTTAAAAGAAGTACAGGACAGGCTTTTTACCATTGGTTCATCGCTGGCATGTGACCCGGAAAAGGAACCGTTGATGAAGATTCCGGATCTTAAAGAAGAGGATATTACTTTTCTTGAGAAAGAGATCGATAAAATGAACGAAGTATTACCGGCAATGAAATATTTTATCCTTCCCGGCGGTCATGTTGCGGTTTCAACGGCTCACGTTACCCGGTGTGTTTGCCGCAGGGCCGAACGCATCTGTGTACAGATGCAGGAGGAAGGCATGTTTGTAGAACCTATAGTAATTAAATACATCAACCGTTTGAGCGATTATCTTTTTGTCGTGGCAAGATATGCCGCGCATTTGTTTAAGGTAGAAGAAGTGGCCTGGAAACCGAGAGTGTAAAGCTGTCAGCTATCAGCTCTGAGCTATCAGCTATTTTGTCTAACCGCTTGTTTCTACACATATAGCACTTTTCGCAGACCGCACATTTGCATTCGCGCGTACATATTTCATGTTAGCTCAGCATTGTCAATTTTCAATCATTATTGTCCGACTAAATTTCAACAACTTAAGTGGCGATCCTTGTTAGGTTAAAGGTTACAGACGAACTTCAGTGAAGCGAATCCCTTCGGGCAATGTCATTAAGTTAAGAGTTTTCATATCAAACGCTTATAAAATATCACCATCAGTTCTATATTCGGGAGACCTCTCCTGTCGTCGAGGTGACGTTGAGGTTGCAGACTTGCTCATTATTCTGTACTTGGTATTGATGCTGTTGTGATTACTTTTTCTGATAAGCCAGGATCGTCATATCGACGATAGGAGATATCTCCCAAAGTTGAAGATGTCTGTGCTTAACTTAATGACATAACGTTAGTTAGTTTCTGAAGAGCGCAGATGGGACGCTAACAGCTGTCTTCCTTCACAATGAGTGTTCTGTAAATAATTTTTTCAACTGCTTGCATTCTTTCTTTTATTGTAGTACTTTATAGAGAATATATTTTAAGAAAAACACAAAGTAAGGTCCCCAAAATCTTTGATTTTTTGCGATTATAGGTAGGTGATGATTTCTAACATTCCAACTGATTCGCATGAAAAAAACACCCGTACTCCCGAAACGGTTAACAACACTTCTATTTGTTGTACTTCATTTTTTTGTTGCTTCTGTATCATTCAGCCAGGCCATTAAAGGAACAGTTGTTGATTCGGTTAGTAAACCGATGCCCCGTGCAAACGTATTGTTGTTGAAAGCAAAGGACTCTTCGTTGGTGAAAGCAATTATGTGTGATGAGAAAGGAACTTATTTTTTTGAAAATATTGCCGAAGGAAATTACCTGATCGTTTCCAATTTCGTGAACTACAAGGAAGCTTATAGTCATCCGTTTGTTGTTAATAAAACCAATCCAAAAATTTCGGTTCTTCCAATTATTCTGAAGGAGCAGACCACTGCTTTAAAAGAGGTTGCTGTTTCCGTTAAAAAGCCGCTATTGGAACAGAAGATAGACCGGCTCGTTATTAATGTAGCAAGCAGCATTACATCTGCAGGCAACACTGCACTGGAAGTGCTTGAGCGTTCCCCGGGTGTTATTGTCGATCATCAGAACAATAGTATTGCGATGAATGGCAAAAGCGGTGTTGTATTAATGATCAACGGAAAAATAAGCAGGGCGCCGGTTTCCGCAGTGATGCAATTACTCGAATCAATGCCATCGGGCAATATCGAGAAAATAGAATTGATCACTACCCCACCTGCCAACCTTGATGCGGAGGGCAACGCAGGATACATAAACATTGTGTTGAAAGAAAATAATAATGTGGGTACTAACGGTTCTTTTTCCGGAACGATTGGCTATGGCAAGGGGCTGGTGACACAAGCAGCCGTTAATGTAAACCACCGCAAGGGGAAAATAAATTTGTACGGAGATCTTTCGTATTCACGGGTTCGTAAGCCTCTGCCGATAGATGCTTATAGTATTATTTCAAATGGCGGCATTGAAACGAAAACCACTTTTACTACCGATAGAATGGAAACAATCCCGAATGTGAATGGAAGGGCAGGTATCGATATTGAGCTTTCTAAAAAAACAATGCTGGGCATCTTATTTTCCGGATATAACAATAAGTACCAACAAACAGAACATAACATTAGTTCTATTACTAAGAATGGCGCATTGGATACAACGATACATCACTATAATAATGAAATTAATCACTGGTATAGTTTGACCGGAAACATTAACCTGCAACATAATTTTAATGAAACTGACAAACTGGTTTTCAACGTGGATTATATGTACTACAAGAATAATCAACCGGTGAATTACCAAAGTGTTTATTATGATGGGAATAGCCATTATGTGTATGAAGAATACTTCAGGAGTGGAAAAAAAACGCCTATGTCTTTTTGGATTTTCGCGGTTGATTATTCTAAAAAAATAGGCAAGAAGCTTAGTTTGGATGCAGGTTTGAAAGAAACCATTTCGATGTTTGATAACGATATTAGTTTCGATCGGTTAATACAGAATGAGTGGGTGAGGGATGATTCATTATCTGCAAAATATACGCTGAAGGAAAATTACAGTGCCGCCTATACGTCTTTAAACGCAAAGCTCGGTAAACGTACAGAAGCTAAGCTGGGATTGCGTTATGAGTACACCAACTCGAACCTGGGAACTGTTGAACAAAAAGACATTGTTGACAGGCACTATGGCAATCTTTTTCCGAGTTTTTTTATTACACATAAAATCAACGACAACAACTCTGTCGATTTTTCTTATAGCCGTCGCATAACCCGGCCGACTTTTGCCGACCTGGCTCCATTTACTTATTATGCAAACGCCAACACACTAATAACAGGTAATCCGGCTTTGCAGCCTGCCATTTCCGATAACTTTAAAGCAGGATACACGTTTAAGAGTTATCTGCTTTCTGTTTCGTATTCTAAAGAAGACAATTCCATTGCAAGGTTTCAGCCACATTCAGATTCTTCGACCAACAAATTGATATTGTCTGCCGAAAATCTTAACAACGAAAAAACGGTTTCGGTCATTCTTTCTTTGCCATTTAACGTAACCAAATGGTGGGTGATGCAGATGAGTATAACAGGCTTGTGGCAGCAGGTAAATGCAACGTATAAAGGCAGTCCTGTTTCTGTAAAGCAGATGAATTATAATATCAACGGAAGCCAGCGATTTACATTGCCAAAGGATTTTTCTATAGAATTATCCGGTTATTATCAGTCGAAATTTTTAGCTGGTATTTATGAAGTAAGTGGTTTGGGATCGCTGGACGTTGGTATAAAGAAAAAACTGCGCGGGAGAGGAGGAGCCTTTACATTGAATGCGATGAATATTTTGAACACATCCCGCTTTAAAGCACAGGTAAATATTCCGGAGCACAACCTTGTTACAGCGTTTAAAATAAACTTTTCACAGCCTACCCTAAAACTTACCTACACACGAAATTTTGGCAACGAGAAACTAAAGGCGACCAGAAATTATTCAACCAGTGCGGAAGAGGTAAATCAAAGAACGCAAAGAAACTGACGATTAAGTTTTGAGTTTTACCGGAAGAATACTTCTCTACAACTAGTGAATAGTGAATGGTCAATGGTGAAGGGCGCAAACCGGTTGAATAAATGCATGCGGCTCTAGTCAGTATTGGCCGGTGTGTAAGGCCTTATATTCCTTTACATGCCTTCTCTACAACTAGTGAATAGTGAATGGTCAATGGTGAAGGGCGCAAGCCGGTTGAATAAATGCATGCGGCTCTAGTCAGTATTGGCCGGTGTGTAAGGTTTTATATTCCTTTACATGCCTTCTATACAACTAGTGAATAGTGAATGGTCAATGGTGAAGGGCGCAAACCGGTTGAGTAGGTATAAACGGTTCTAGTCAGTATTGGCCGGTGTGTAAGACCTTATATTCCCTTACATGCCTCATATGGTTTAAAAAAATTCGCTTCGGTCAGCTTTCAGCTTTGCGCTTTAGGCTTTAAGCTTTGTCAGTTGTTTACAAAGAAATGTTGGCGCGGCCGACATCTTACTTCTATGCACTCAATTAATAATTTTTCCATCCTTCATGTGTAATATCCTGTCGCTCATATCAGCTAATTCTTCGTTATGTGTAACGATCAGAAAGGTTTGTTTGAATTCATTGCGGAGCTGAACAAAAAGATCGTGCAGATCATTTGCGTTTTTGCTGTCCAGATTTCCCGTTGGTTCATCGGCAAACACAATAGAAGGCTTGTTGATCAGGGCGCGCGCCACAGCTACTCTCTGTTGCTCGCCGCCACTCAGCTGCTGCGGTTTATTGTCGAACCGCTGACCAAGGCCGAGAATTTCCAGGAGATGCATGGCTTGATCATACACATCTTTTCGCTTTCTTCCGGCAATCCATCCAGGAATACAAATATTTTCTACAGCGGTAAATTCGGGAAGCAGGTGGTGAAACTGGAAAACAAAGCCGATATTGGCGTTCCTGAAATTAGCCAGCTTCTTGCCTGTGTAAGTATGCAGCGGTGTGTTGTTAAGAAATATTTTGCCGCTATCCGCGGAATCCAGCGTTCCGAGGATGTGTAGCAAGGTACTTTTTCCGGCACCCGAGGAACCCACAATAGAAACAATTTCGCCCTGGTTTATCTCAATATCAACGCCCTTCAACACTTCCAATTGCCCGTATTTTTTATGAATGCCTTCAGCTTTAAGCATAAAATTGAATTTCTGGATAACAGCAAACCTACCCACAATAAAGAAAGAAAAAGCAGTTATCCCGAAATTTTTATTAATATTTACTTACTTAAGCAACCGTACATTTGGTTATTTCGTTACAAAACTTACATTTGCGCAAAAATTAAAAGGCTTACTATGTTCTGGACACTAGAATTAGCCAGTTATCTTGAAGATGCTCCCTGGCCTGCAACCAAAGATGAATTAATCGATTATGCCATCCGTTCCGGTGCTCCTATTGAGGTAGTGGAAAACCTTCAGGAGTTGGAAGACGAAGGTGAGGTCTATGAGAGTATAGAAGATATCTGGCCGGATTACCCGAGCCAGGAAGATTTCCTGTTTAACGAAGACGAGTATTAAGGTACTCCTATATAGCTAATCAAGGGATAAACCACCGGGTTGCCTGTTTTAAAAGCACTTTATGGTTTATCCCTTTAAACAAAACAACGTTCACAAAGAACGATAGACAGCTAAATATGTATTTGCTGCAACCCTTAAGCCTGCCTGAAAAATTTCTTCTTTTCCAATTTATAGCGCCAACCCGGTCGGGTTTATTTTTAAGTCAGTCACTTAAGCTCAAATACCTGCCTTATTTTTTTGATAGAACGTATCATGCTGTAAACGGCAGTCTCAAACATATCCTCGCCATAAAGCTTGCCGCACAATAACTGACTGTTGTTCGTATTGATTGTAGCTGCTACAACTATTTTTTATATAGCTTGTATTGCTTAACTTGTATGCCGCCGGAAAAGCAGTAGAGACAAATGCCGGATGTAACGAAGAAGTGTGTACTTAATTTTTCACTCCTTGACTGGTTAAAAAACGGTAACATTAAGATAAAAAACAGGAATCAAAAACACCTTAAAAAGAATTTCTTTGAAAGCTAAAGTTTTCTTTCGAAGTAATTTTAATACGATGCACAAACCATATGAATATGTCAAAAAATAAATACCTCTTTCCGCTAATCCTAGTAACATCTCTGTTTTTTTTGTGGGGCTTTGCTTATGGGCTTTTAGACGTACTGAATAAGCATTTTCAGGAAGCGCTGAACATTACAAAAAGACGGTCAACGCTTTTGCAGGGCGCCTATTTTGGTGCCTATTTTTTGATCGCGCTGCCTGCAGGTATCATGATGAATAAGTATGGCTATAAGAGAGGTATTATCACCGGACTTTTGTGTTATGCAGTAGGTGCGTTTTTGTTTTATCCGGCGGCACAAATGGCCAGTTTTAACTTCTTTTTACTGGCGTTGTTTATTCTTGCAGCAGGGTTAACCTGTCTTGAAACGGCTGCCAACCCTTATGTAACGGTGCTGGGTGACCCGGTAACGTCAGAAACAAGATTGAACCTTTCGCAATGCTTTAATGGTCTCGGTGCTTTTCTTGGACCTGTTATCGCCGCAGATTTGTTCTTTGGAAGCAGCGATAAAGGAAACCTGGATTCAGTAAAAATGATCTACATTATTATTGGTGTAGTAGTGCTGGTTGTTGCCGGACTGTTTGTACGCACCAGGCTTCCGGAAATAAAGGAAAGCGAGCAGGTTTCTTCGGCAAGTCTTGATAAAAAGCCTTTGTTTAGTCATAGCAACTTTACAGGCGGAGTAATTGCTCAATTTTTTTATGTAGCTGCCCAGGTGGGTATTGCTGCGTTGTTCATTAACTATTGTACTGAAAGCGGTAACGGAATTGACAATTCAAAGGCTTCGCATTTGTTATCTGTAAGTTTGTTATTGTTTACTATTGGCCGGTTTGTTGGTACAGCACTTATGCGTAAGGTTGCACCAAATAAGCTGCTTACGGTTTATGCAGTTATCAATATTGTTTTATGTGCGCTGATAATGATGAATAAGGGATGGATGTCCATTTATTCTTTAATGATCGTGTTCTTCTTTGAATCAATTATGTTCCCCACCATTTTTGCATTAGGTGTAAAAGATCTTGGCCATCACACAAAAAAAGGATCGTCTTTTATTATCATGTCCATCGTGGGTGGTGCGTTGGTTCCTTATGTAATGGGTGTTTTGGCTGATAACCGTTCAACAGCCTTCGCATATATAGTACCGTTAGTGTGCTTTATCATTGTAGCATGGTATGGCTGGAAAGGATATAAAGTGAAAGGTGGCGTGCAGTCTTCGGAAGAAGTGAAGGTGGCGTTCAGGCATTAATTGTGAATGGTGAATGGTAGTACAGCGTGACGGTCATTTGGTCAATAGTGAATGGTGAATAGTGAAAGGTGTTACAGCGTGACGTAATTTACACGGATGATAGTGTTAGAGAGTTGTTTGAGAATTGAAGCGTGTAGCATCCCAGGTACTTCATAGTTCGTACTTCGTACTTGCAAATCATGTTGTAAAAAGAAAAGAAACGCTGATTCACCTAACGTACTTCGTACTTGCAAATCATGTTGTAAAAAGAAAAGAAACGCTGATTCACCTAACGTACTTCGTACTTCGTAATTCGTACTTGTTATGTGTATCTAAGAATAAATAAAATTTGTCAAAAGAATGAAAAGATATTGCCTCGCATTAGATCTGGTAGATGATGAAAAAATGATAGCTGAGTATGAAGATTATCACACTCGTGTTGCACCTGAAATTAAGGAAAGCATTACGGGTGCAGGAATAACAGTAATGGATATTTATCGCGCAGGCAACCGGTTGTTTATGATTATGGAAACAACCGATGATTTTTCTTTTGAAGAGAAAGACAAAATGGACGCTGCTAATCCAAAAGTACAGGTGTGGGAGCAGTTGATGTGGAAATATCAACAGGCACTGCCTTTTGCAAAGCCCGGTGAAAAATGGGTGATCATGAAGCAGATATTTGCTTTGTAAAAACAGCAACCAATAATCCAATCGAACAGGCAATTACTAAAACGATTTTTAAATAAAACATTAAAAGACCAGCATATGTTCAGTTTACAGGATAAGCATGCTGTAGTAACAGGCGGGGGAAGCGGTATAGGAAAAGCAGTATGCCTGTTGTTCGCGCAACAGGGGGCAACAGTGCATATTATTGATATCGGAGAGGAAGCTTCAAGTGCCACAGCGAATGAGATCAGGCAGAACGGAGGAAAAGCGGAAGCACATGT
Organism: Chitinophagaceae bacterium DXS; assembly: GCA_030345135.1. Lineage (GTDB taxonomy): Bacteria > Bacteroidota > Bacteroidia > Chitinophagales > Chitinophagaceae > Danxiaibacter > Danxiaibacter flavus. The sequence continues at coordinate 2,137,011 of CP128386.1, read as the reverse complement.
ATGTGATGTTACCAATCAACAACAAGTGACCGATATTTTCGGATCAATAAAAACTATAGACATTCTTGTTAACAGTGCCGGTGTATCTCATATCGGCAAAGCTGATACGACCAGTGAAGCTGATTTTGACCGCATTTTTAATGTCAATGTTAAAGGCGTATACAACTGTCTTTATGCAGCAATACCACTTATGAAACAAAAAGGCGGCGGCGTTATACTCAATATGAGCTCCGTTGCAGCAGTTGTCGGGTTGGTTGATCGTTTTGCTTATTCAATGAGTAAGGGCGCAGTTGCTGCCATGACATTATCTGTTGCCAAAGATTACCTGGCCGACAACATCCGTTGTAATTCAATTTCTCCGGGACGCGTACACACGCCATTTGTGGATGGTTTTCTTAAAAAGACATATCCTGGTAAAGAAGCTGAAATGTTTGAAAAATTGTCTAAAACACAACCGATCGGGCGTATGGGTAAACCTAGCGAAATTGCGGGATTGATCCTTTACCTGTGCAGCGAAGAAGCATCTTTTATTACCGGTACAGATTACCCGATTGATGGCGGATTTATTAAATTAAATACTTAAAATAATGGAGAATGGATAATTGACAATTGAAAATGCCAGAAGCAATTTGGCGCTCATTGTCAATTGTCAATTTTCAATTGTCAATTAAATAAACAAATTATGAAACTGATCAGATTTGGTGAGGCTAATAAAGAAAAAACAGGAATAATCATTGGAGATGTGAAGTATGATACTTCTGCATTTGGTGAAGATTACAATGAGCAATTTTTTGAGCACGATGGCTTAAACAGATTGCAAAAGTTTTTGGATGAAAATCAATCCAATCTTCCTGAAGTGCCCGCTGATGTGCGCCTGGGAAGCCCTGTGGCACGCCCTTCTAAAATCATCTGCATTGGCTTAAATTATGCGGATCATGCGAAAGAAACAGGTGCAGCAACACCTTCTGAACCGGTGATTTTCTTTAAGTCCACAACCTCTCTGACAGGTCCGAACGACCCGATCATGATTCCTAAAGATTCTGTAAAAACAGACTGGGAAGTAGAGCTGGCAATCGTTATTTCAAAGAAAGCAAGTTACGTGGAAGAAAGCGAAGCGTTAGATCATGTTGCAGGTTACGTTTTGCACAATGATGTAAGTGAAAGAGAATTTCAATTAGAAAGAAATGGTACATGGGATAAGGGTAAAGGCTGCGACACTTTTGCACCACTCGGGCCATTCCTTGCAACACCAGATGAAATTGATGATATCAATAACATGCGTCTTTGGCTGACTGTAAATGGCACAAAAATGCAGGATGGTACTACTGCAAATCTTATTTTCAAAATACCGTTCATCATCTCTTACGTAAGTAAATTTATGACGCTACTGCCTGGCGATGTAATTTCTACAGGAACGCCGGCAGGTGTAGGATTGGGTATGAACCCACAGGTATTTTTAAAAGCAGGTGATGTTGTAGAACTGGGCATTGACGGTTTAGGTTCATCTAAACAGCAGCTTATAGCTTATGCAAAAAATTGATGCACATCAGCATTTTTGGCAGTACGATCCGGTTGCGCATAGCTGGATTCCGGATGAATCTATAAAGAAAGATTTTATGCCGGAGGACCTCTATCCTGTATTACAACGGAATGGTCTTGACGGATGCGTGTTGGTGCAGGTAGACCAGACTGAAGCAGAGAATGATTTTCAGTTGCAGAATGCCGAAAAGTTTGATTTTATTAAAGGCTATGTGGGCTGGGTTGATCTGCAGTCTGAAGATATTGCAGAAAGGCTCTCATACTATAAAAGCTTTGATAAAGTAAAAGGGTTCAGGCACATTCTCCAGGGAGAAGCAGACAGAGCTTTAATGCTGAAACCAGCCTTCACTAACGGTATTGGCTTGTTGAAGCAGTTTGGCTTTACTTACGATATTCTTATCTTTCCTGATCAGTTGAAATATGCAGCTGACCTCGTAAAGCAGTTTCCCGATCAGCCTTTTGTAATTGATCATATCGCCAAACCATATATCAAAGATGGTTTGATTGATGAATGGAAGACGGATATAGAAACCATTGCACAGAATGAAAATGTGTTTTGTAAAATATCCGGAATGGTAACAGAAGCCGATCATAAAAACTGGAAGAAAGAACAATTCACTCCTTACCTGGATGTAGTGGTGAATGCATTCGGCCCATATCGCATTATGTACGGTTCGGATTGGCCGGTGTGCCTTGCAGCCGGTTCTTATGAAGCGATGAAAGAAATAGCAGAAGACTATTTTTCTTCCTTCACTCAGTCCGAGCAAAATGCTTTTTGGGGTGGCAATGCAATAAAATTTTATGGGTTGGAGGAATAAGCAATAACAATCCTGTTCGTACATACACCAAATTAAAAGTTAATCAACCAGCTCAGGCAAAAAGCTCACTGCTGATTGCTGAAAGCTGACAGCTAATAAATTAATCAACCGGCCGGAGCAACAGCTGATAGCTGATTGCTGAAAGCTGACAGCTAAAATAACTATGGACTTACAATTAAAAGATAAGATCATCATTGTAACAGGCGGTGCAAAAGGTATTGGCGAAGGCATTGTAAAAGTGCTTGCATCAGAAGGTGCTATACCTGTTATCGTGGGAAGAAATGAAGAAGACAATACCAAAACCTTGCAGGAAGTAGAAGCTGCAGGCGGCAAGGCTTTTCAGGTCGTAGCGGAACTCACAAAACCTGAAGAGTGTGAGAAAGCTGTAAAGACGATTCTTGAAAAAGCAGGCCGCATTGATGGCCTCGTAAATAACGCTGGTGTAAACGACGGTGTTAACCTGGAAAATGGCAATTATGAAGCCTTTATGGCGTCGCTCCATAAAAACCTGGTACACTATTATCTGATGGCACAGTATGCACTTCCTGAGCTTAAGAAAAGCAAAGGAGCCATCGTGAACATCACTTCTAAAACAGCAGAAACAGGACAGGGCGGAACATCTGCATATGCGGCAGCAAATGGTGGCAGAAATGCACTTACACGCGAGTGGGCTGTTGAGTTGCTGAAATACGGCATTCGTGTGAATGCAATTGTTGTTGCTGAATGCTGGACGCCTTTGTATGAAAACTGGATTAAGACTTTGCCCAATCCGGATGAAAAATTAAAACAGATCGTTGCAAAAATTCCGTTGGAAAACAGAATGACAACATCTGAAGAAATTGCGAATACAACGGCATTTTTGTTGTCAGAAAGATCCAGCCATACAACCGGCCAATTGATTCATGTGGATGGGGGATATGTGCACCTGGATAGGGCGATTGAAAATTAAATTAGGTATCAGGTACCAGGTTTCAGGTATCAGGTATAAGGCGTAAGGTATAAGGTATCCACTTAAGGTCATCTACCTTATGACTCATACCTCAAGCCTCAAACCTCAAACCTCAAACCTCAAACCTCAAACCTGATACCTAAAATCAACCAAACTGCTTTATATGAAAAAACGACTCATTGCCTTATTAACCCTGGTAACGTGTGTAATCGCTACACATGCACAGGACCGTTATCAGGCTACCTGGGAATCCTTAAAAAAATACCAGACACCCGATTGGTTTAAAGATGCAAAGTTTGGAATATTCATTCACTGGGGAGTTTACTCCGTTCCTGCATTTAACAGTGAATGGTATCCAAGAAATATGTATCAACAAGGTTCAGATGAGTTCAAGCATCATGTAGCAACATATGGTCCGCAAAGTAAATTTGGATATAAAGATTTTATTCCGCAGTTTAAAGCAGAGAAATTTAATGCAGATGAGTGGGCGGATCTTTTTGTAAAATCCGGTGCAAAATATGTAGTGCCTGTGGCAGAACATCATGATGGATTTGCAATGTACAAGACGACTTTATCCAAATGGAACGCGGCGGAAATGGGACCAAAGCGGGATATAATTGGTGAATTGAGCCAGGCGATCAAGAAAAAAAATATTGTATTTGGATTGTCTTCTCATCGCATCGAGCACTGGTTTTTTATGAATGGAGGCAGGAAGTTTGATTCTGATGTGAATGATCCTAAATACGCTGACTTTTATGGTCCGGCAAGAGAAGAAAATGAGACCATGTCTCCGGAATACATGAATGATTGGTTATTGAGATGTACGGAGTTGGTGGACAAATATCAACCGCAGTTATTCTGGTTCGACTGGTGGATAGAACAACCGGCTTTGGATGCATATAAAAAATCATTTGCATCTTACTATTACAACAAAGGCCTGGAGTGGAACAAAGGTGTGGTGATCAACTACAAATATGAGGGCTTTAAAGAAGGTACTGCCGTACTGGATATAGAGCGCGGAAAACTTACTGGCATCAGGGATTTATATTGGCAAACAGATGACGCAGTTGGATTTAAATCCTGGGGTTATATTCCCGACGAAAGCTTTAAATCCCCCAAATACCTGATCACGAATTTGGTTGACATCGTTAGCAAAAACGGAAATCTTTTATTGAATATCGGTCCCAAACCGGATGGAACAATTCCCCAGGAACAACAGGATCTTTTACTTGCAATTGGCAAATGGCTTGGTGTAAACGGCGAAGCAATCTACGGTACAAGACCATGGAAGACATTCGGTGAAGGCCCTACCGAAGTTGTTGGCGGCGCTTTTGGTGATAGTAAAATGAAACCTTTCACAGCTCAGGATATTCGGTTCACAACAAAAGGAGATGCATTGTACGCTATCGCGCTTGATGTGCCAAAAACTGCTATTACCGTTAGATCGCTTGCAGCCGGCACCGGGAAAGATGGGGTTGCTTCGGTTGAGCTGGTCGGAAGCAGTGAAAAAGTTAGCTGGTCGCAAAAGAGTGATGGACTTGTAATTCAGCCTCTAAAAAATTATCCCTCAGAAAACGCTGTGACTTATAAAATTTTGTTGAAGAAATAAATAAAAATGAAAACACTGGTTTGTTCACAACCCGGATTGTTGGAATACAAAGAGATGGCAGCGCCCGTTATGGAAAAAGGTCGTGCCATCTTAAAAATAAAAAGAATAGGAATCTGTGGTACTGATCTTCATGCGTTCGAAGGCACGCAGCCTTATTTTAACTATCCGCGCATATTAGGACACGAACTTGCAGCAGAACTGGTGGATAAAGATGGTAATGACGGATTTTCTGCAAATGAAATCGTTACAATCATTCCTTACTTCAACTGCGGTACCTGTATAGCCTGCCGGAATGGGAAGCCAAATTGCTGTGCTTCTATACAGGTTAGTGGCGTACATGTAGATGGTGGTATGACGGAATATTTATCAGTGCCTTCTTATTCACTCGTTCACGGAGGTGGATTGACGACGGATGAACTTGCTTTGGTGGAGCCACTGTCAATCGGGGCTCACGGCGTAAGAAGGGCGGGTGTTCAAAAAGATGAATTTGTATTGGTGATAGGCGCAGGACCTATTGGGTTGGGAACAATGGAATTTGCACGCATCGCGGGAGCAAATGTCATTGCAATGGATATGAACGAACAACGGCTTGCTTTTTGCAAGGAAGCGCTCAGCATTCAACACACAATTAATCCGGCAAAAGAAGACGCGTTGAACAGGTTACGTGAGATTACAAACGGTGATATGCCAACGGTGGTTATTGATGCCACCGGAAGTGTACGCGCAATAAACAATGCCTTTCAATACATGGCGCATGGCGCCAGATATGTGCTCATCGGTTTGCAGAAAGACAACATCTCATTCAGTCATCCTGAATTTCACAAGAGGGAAGCAACGTTAATGAGTAGCCGTAATGCAACAAGAACAGATTTTGAGCATGTTATGTATTGCATGAAACAAAAGCTGGTTCAGCCTTCTAACTATATAACACACCGCTGTAGCGCTGATGAAATTAAGGAGCAGTTCGAAAGCTGGCTTGACCCGAAGAATGGAGTGATAAAGGTGATGACCGAATGGGGCTGATAGCGATCAGGTTTCAGGTTTCAGGTGTGAGGCGTGAGGTGAGGTATCGCACTAATATAAGGGATAAAGCTCCCAGCATCAAACCTGATACCTTACGCCTGATACCTTATACCTCCCTCTGATAAAAACCAACAAGAATTAAGCAAAAGGCAATAGCAAGCCTTATTAGAATTATATTTTATTTCGTATACTGAAAAGCCAGTGTACCGGTCGATGAATAAAAATTTACAGATGCAACTTTCAAAACATATTGTTCCAAAAAAGGAGCTGCCGGAAAAAGTTCTGCAATTCGGTACTGGTGTTTTACTGCGTGGATTGTGTGATTATTTTATTGATAAAGCAAACAAGCAGGGAATATTTAACGGCAGCGTAGTTGTTGTCAAATCCACCAGCAGCGGAGGAGCAGATGAATTTGCAAGCCAGGATGGATTATACACCCATTTTGTCCGCGGAATTGAGAACGGTGTTACTAAGGACGAATCTATAGTAAATGAAAGCATCAGCCGTGTTGTGTCGGCGAACGATCAATGGCAGGACGTGTTAAAATGCGCAGTAAATCCTGACATACAACTAATCATTTCCAATACAACGGAAGTGGGTATCACGTACCATGAAGAGAATATTTTTGAAGGAGTACCAGCCTCATTTCCCGGAAAATTATTGGCCTTCCTTCACGAGAGATATAAAGCTTTTAATGGATCTGATGAAGCAGGGATGGTAATTATTCCAACCGAGCTGATAACAGAAAATGCCACCAAATTGAAAGCTATTCTGTTACAGTTGGCTGCATTTAATCATTTGAATGACGGCTTCGTTAAATGGCTTGAAAATGCCAACCATTTCTGTAACTCACTTGTTGATAGAATAGTACCTGGAAAACTTTCAGGCGGAGAAAAAACGGCTGCTCAACAGTCACTGGGATATACTGACGACCTGATGATAATGAGCGAAGTGTACAGGTTATGGGCAATAGAAACCAGCTCCGAAAAAGTGAAAAATGTGCTATCCTTCAGCCAGGCAGATGACGGCGTTGTACTTGCTCCGGACATTTACAAATTCAGGGAATTAAAGTTGAGATTGCTGAACGGAACGCATACTTATTTGTGCGGGCTTGCAGTGCTGGCTGGTTTTGAAACAGTGCGGGACGCGATGCAAAAAACATATTTCAAAAGCTTTGTGACGGAACTAATGCTCAATGAAATCTGTAATGCGATCACGGATGACAGCATTTCATATGATGAAGCTAAAACGTTTTCTTTGAAAGTAATTGATCGTTTTAGTAATCCTTACATTGAACACAAATGGCTGAGCATTGCATTGCAATACACTTCAAAAATGCTGTTACGCAATGTGCCGGTGCTGTTGAAATATTATGAAAGGCGTCATGAAGTTCCTTATTTCATGGCAACAGGGTTCGCAGCTTACCTGCTGTTTATGAAAAATTGCAAAACAAGTGACGGTGAAGGTCAGACTGGTGAGTACCTGATCAAAGATGATAAGGCAGAAATATTGAAGAAATATTGGGCGGAAGCAGCAGATGCAGATGATCTTGTTGATCGTGCATTAGCCGATCAAACATTGTGGCAGACAGATCTTACAAAGCCCGAAGGATTTGCCCGCGCAGTAAAAGAAAGTATTCAGAATCTTACACATAAAGGAATAGAAACAACCTTACAAAACCTATCGTATCTAAACATTGCATAACTATGAAGCATGTAATAACAAAAGTGCATCCAAAGGATAATGTGATTGTAGCCCTTCAGAATTTAAAAAAAGGTGAGACTCTACAATATAACGGTGAGGACTTCGTGTTGGAAGAAGACATCGCAGCCAAACATAAATTTACCACTGTGGCGCTGCAGCAAGGTGAAGCCGTGTATATGTATGGTGTTTTAGTGGGCAAAGCAAAAGCTCCGATAAAAAAAGGAGCAGCGATAACAACAGAGAATCTGCAGCATGCTGCGGATCCATACACGTTGGGGAAACGCAAAACGGACTGGCACAAACCGGATGTAAACAAATGGAAAGAGGCAACCTTCAATGGTTTTCATCGTCCGGATGGCAGTGTAGGTACTGCCAATTATTGGTTGATAGTGCCGCTGGTTTTTTGTGAAAACAGAAATGTAGAAGTTATCAAAGAAGTGTTGATTGAAAAACTGGGTTATGGCAGAAAAAGCAAGTATGACAATTTCGCTAACCAGATGATCGAGTTATATAAATCCGGCAGAAGTTTAGATGATATGCCGGTTGATATCGCTTTGGAAAATGATCAGCAGCAACGCTTGTTTAAAAATGTGGACGGAATAAAATTTCTTACACACGATGGTGGTTGCGGTGGCACGCGTCAGGATGCGCAGGCATTGTGTGGTTTATTGGCGGGATACATAACACATAGCAATGTTGCAGGTGCAACAGTTTTGAGTCTTGGTTGCCAGCACTCGCAGGTATCCATTCTGAAGGACGAGATAGCAAAACGCGATCCTAATTTCAGCAAGCCGCTATACGTTATTGAACAACAAAGGATCGGTCTTGAAAAAGACGTAATGGCTGAGGCGATCAGCAAAACATTTAAAGGACTGATTGATGCAAATAAGATTGAAAGAAAGCCAGCTCCGTTAAGTAAGTTGTGTATTGGGCTTGAGTGCGGTGGTTCTGATGGCTTTAGCGGAATTTCAGCAAATCCTGCGATAGGGTTCACTTCCGATCTGGTGGTTTCTTTAGGGGGCTCTGTTATTCTTTCCGAGTTTCCCGAACTGAATGGTGTGGAACAGGAAATGAGCGACAGATGTGTAACTGATGAGGTTGCTACCAGGTTTAATAGCCTGATGACACTGTATAATGACCGTGCAAAGGCTGTCGGCAGCGGGTTTGATGCGAATCCTTCTCCCGGTAATATCAGAGACGGATTAATTACAGATGCTATCAAATCTGCAGGTGCTGCAAAAAAAGGCGGAAGCTCCCCTGTTACTGATGTGCTTGATTATCCTGAAAAAGTAACAAAGCCAGGTCTGAATCTTTTGTGTACTCCCGGTAATGACGTGGAATCAACTACTGCAGAAGTAGGTAGCGGCGCTAATATCGTGCTGTTCACAACCGGTCTTGGTACGCCTACCGGTAATCCGATTGCACCCGTTGTAAAGCTTTCTACCAACACCGCTTTATATAAAAAGATGCCTGATATCATTGATATAAATACCGGTAGCATCATAGATGGTGAAGAAACTATCGAACAAGCGGGTGAACGCATCCTTGATTATCTTATTAAGGTTGCTAGCGGAGAAGAAAAAGTGGCTGCTGTAAGACATGGACAGGATGATTTTATTTTATGGAAGAGAGGCGTGTCTTTGTAGTGAATGGTGAATGGTCAATAGTGAAAAGTTAAGCAACAGATATTTTCTTTTTGCTGTTAAATAGTTAGGTGCTGTTATATCCTGTAAAGGAAGTAGCAGCACTTCTTTTTTGTAAGTTGTTTTAATGTAGCTATTAGCTGTCAGCTATTAGCTATGAGGTGTCAGGTACCAGGTTTCACGTGTGGAGGCGTGAGGCGTAATGTATGAGGGCCGATCACTCAACTAATAAAGCATTTTCTTGTTTTAGGTGTGCCCTCATTTTCAATTCTCCATTAAAGAATGCATTTCTTTCTGCGGTAAGTGCATCAAAAAGTTGTCCTACACTTTCAAAGTGTAGGACAACTTTTTGCAAATTAGGTGCTGTTATATCTTTTATAGGAAGTGACACCGCTTTTGTTTGATAAGTTGTCTAAATGCAAATAATAAATTCTGCACCCACCACCTTAAAATTTGCGACGGCTATTGACAAAGCTTTTTTTGTCGTTTAATTTTGTCGATTGACCGGCTTAAAAGAGATCTTAAACCAGACTTTTCAAAGGTTGCTTGTAATTGTGAAAGCCGGTGTACCAGCTGTGCGATGTCCGCGCAGTTACTTCCAATACCATGACATAAAGGGCAAGTTGCTATTAGATCATCGTCTCGTTACGCGAATGATTTGATTGTGGTTGTGTTTTACGTTGCCCGAAGCAAAGACAATTGTTCGTACCCGCATTAAAACTGAAAAAATATTCCCGCAAGGGAAACGGCATCGTATTGCCTATAAACAAGCTTTATAACAAAAAAATTATCTCAAAACCACAAACCATTTATCATGAAAAGAATAACCCGTGCTGCCACGGTAATTTGCTCCGTGTTCCTGTTGTATTTTTTGCCGGGGTGCAAAAAAGCTTCCGGTTGGCTCGAAGATGTCCAGCAAAATGCGCTGAGTCATTACAAGATCAATACGATTCAGTTTGTTCGCGATGACAATCAATGGGTAATGGGTGCCAGGTTCAATTACGATGCAAAGGGCAACCCCGTTAAGATCACCATGCTAGGTAATGCTGATCTTTATTATCCAAACTATAATCTGTCGTATGATGATCACAACCGCCTTAAATCATACAAAGTCTTTCTTGACCATGGCGCCGGTACCTATGAAACATTAAGGAACGAGACCTTTGTTTATAAGGACTCAACTACAATCCTCACAAAAACATCTACATTATATCTCGATGGTAAAGGACGTGTTGTTAAAGAAGTTACCAACGCGCACGACAGCACCATTTATAAATATGATGAGCGTGGAAACCTGGTAATTCCAGGCGTTTCCTATACACTCAAACCGAACATAAGGCGGCTGCATCCTGCTTTTCAGTTAATTGATCGTAACTATTCCGTTAATACTGCGGTTGATGAATCAGGCCAGGTAAACAAAGCCGGATTGCCGATCACGTTGGCACGTGTTGGTCGCGACTTTTTAGGAATCTGGTATACGAATCCCAAAGGTGCATCAAACAAGCCTGATGCCACAATCGAGTATATCAATGAGTAATCTATCCTTCATCAATTAACAAAACTAATCATGAAAAATAAAAATATACTTTCTCTATTAGCGGTAATCTGCATATTGGTTATTCAGACGGGCTGTAAAAAGGTAGCCGATTTTTATACAGATATACATCTGGATGTTAAAGGCCGTTACCAGGTGAAAAATGTTTCGTTCACTACTGGCTATGGCCCTGAAGCGGTCAAGAACTACAACTTTTTTTATAGCGATGACAAAAAACTTGAAAAGATCCAATATGGAGAATATGATAGGATTGAATTCACTTATAACCCACAAGGTAAATTGCGCAAGATGATGACATTGGGCTACAGCGCTAAATATGGCGACTATGACCGCGCCGATCTATTTTCTTATCCCGATTCAAATACAATAATACAAACTATCTATTATGGTGGGCAAATCTGGGAACCGATCTGGGGGCTTGACAGTGCTGTTAAAGTAATGAAGCTTGATAACAAGGGAAGGGTGATCTGGGAAAAAACTACGGTAGCCACAACATACTCCGGAGAGATAAAGGGACGCATTCTTACCTACTCATATGATGCGGACGGCAACCGTGTAATTCCTGCTGTTACTTATACAAAGAAACCTTCCATAAGAAAGCTGGATGATGTATTTATGTTGTTGGATAGAAATTACAGCGTTAACACCGCTTCTGATGAAAGCGATCAATTCAACACTGCCGGACTGCCTGTCAGGTTGAAGCGCAATAAACGCGATTTTCTTTCTCTTGGATACTCTAATTTCAAGAACAATAGCATTCAGGACGTGGTTGTTGAATATACAAAATAGCCATAAGCACTGGGTGCGCGTCTGCTTGTTAATGCAGATTGAATGAGCGAAAAAGTGCCAACGTGTCCTACACTTTGAAGTGTAGGACACGTTGGCACTTTTTCGCTGTCGATTTCTCCCCCAACATTATTTAGTAATTTTGTTTCCATTTTTTATTTATTGAATAGAAAGATGATGGATAAAGCTGTTGTTGAAAAGTTGCGCGAAGTATTAATGGATCAAACAAAAGAGCGGCTTGTGCTCGAAATCCTATTGCTTTGTTCGGGTGATAAAGAGATTGAGGCAGATTTTAAAAAGCGGTATTTTCCGCGACCGCCAAAGCCTTCCATATTGTCGGATGAACAGATAAGTGCGATTGCTGAAGGGATTGATATGGGTAATGTTTTTTACGTAAACCTGGAAACCAGGGAAACGGAGGAAATGTTTAGTGATGAACATTTGTCATTATATGGCATTTCGATTGAAGATGACGAAGAGGAAGAAGATGATGATGAAAAAGATGATCAGGATGATGATGATGATGATGATGATGATGATGAGCCCAATCGTGATTTGCCAGATTGGCAAAATGAGATGGAGGAAGACGTAAGAAAGCAGGTAAAAAGAATTAAATCGTGGAAAAGCTCAATTCTAATTAAGGCTCCCGGTTCACACATTGCATACAATTTTATGCAGTTATTTGTGACAAGGAGAATTCCGGAAAATAAGCAGCAATACTTTGAAGATACATTGCAGGGCCGCAAACCTTTTGCCAGGTTCAATCACGCGATTCATAATTCGGCATACCGTGAAGATTGGTTTGCTTTTAAAAAACAAATGATGATGCAGTATGTGAAAGATTGTTTGGATGAAGCAGCCGGCGAACCTGATGAAGGGAGTAAAGGCGAGTGATGAGACAGTTGAGGCCACAAGGTATCCCGACATGCTGTGTAAATCTGTCCTACACTTTAAAAGTGTAGGACAGATTTACACAGCATCCGAAATCCTCCAGAAAGCCGGATCATCAAACAACATACGCATTAAACAATACAGACTTGTTTCGTTTAATGAAACGCTATAATTTTCTGACTCAATATTTCTACTCTCAACATTACCTCGCTGGCGCTAATTTATTCCTCCGCTTACTTTTTAATGCAATAATTAAGTGGCTGCCGCAATGCTTATATCTTACATTTGCGTTTTCGAACCCTACGCGATATGACCGATTATAACATCCATCATGGAAGAAATGTTAAACGTTTTCGTGAAATGCTGGGAATGAAACAAGATACACTCGCTTGCGAATTAGGTGCGCATTGGAGCCAAAAAAAGATTTCGCTTCTGGAAGCAAGAGAAAACATTGAACCCGAAATATTGGAACATATTTCAAAGGCTTTAGAACTGCCAAGGGAAGCTTTTGAAAACTTCAATGAAGAAACAGCCAGGAACATTATTTCGAAAATGTATCGCGACCATTCAAATATCAACGATTTAAATTATCACTCGTCTTTCAATCCGTTTGATAAAGTAATTGAGCTATACGAACGGATGCTGAAAGAAAAGGATGATACCATTTTCAGACTGGAAAAATTGCTTGAAAAACATATTAATAATTGAATAGCATTCTATGGAAGTACTGTTATAGTAAAGCAAACCATTGCCTCAACCTATCTTCCTCTGATTTTTTGTGATATTCCTGATAGAAAAGAATTTCCTTTTCATGTTACCAATGCTTTTCCTGCAATATTCCTCTTGTACTGTCAACAATGCGAAAATGCAATTAAGTTAACGATTCCCGGAATAACTTATGCCCGTCCTGAATAATTTAGATGCCTTTGCTTTATCGATTTAGCCGCACCTTAGTCATCGATCAAAAAATATTCTCTAATCCTTAACCTACGCGCATGAGAAAGAAAAAAAGTCTAAGCTTTTGCTTGCTGATTCTATTAACGTTTTCATTTTCGTCGTCAGCCCAACAATTAAAAACAATTACCGGGAAAGTCACCGATACAAGTAACGTTGCACTTCAGAGTGTTTCGGTGATCGTTAAAAACAAAAGCGCTGCTACAGAAACGCAGAAAGACGGAACCTTTTCCGTCAAGGCCAGCGATGAAGACACACTGGTATTCTCCCACATTGGCTTCGCCGACAAACATGTTTATGTCGGTTCAAAAAGTACTATTGACGTGGTTCTCAGTGAGGGCATTTCAGATCTCTCTAATGTAACCGTTACAGTAGTGAGTATTGGCTACGGAACGCTTAACAAAAAAGAAGTCTCCAGCGCCGTAACACATATTTCGGGAAAAGAGTTGCTTAGTGTCGGAGGAAATGGCGCACTAATGTCATTGCAAGGAAAGGTGGCGGGACTAACCGTTTCAAACACATTTACTGCTGACCCAAACTCTACGCCAACGATCCAGCTAAGAGGTGTTTCATCCAGGAATGCCGGGTTGGAACCTTTGTATGTTATCAATGGAATACCAGGTGGTAATATCAACAATATTAATCAAAACGATATAGAGTCGATAGATGTTCTAAAGGGTGGTGCTGCATCTGCTATTTATGGAACGCGCGGCAGCAACGGTGTAATTATCATCACTACTAAAAAAGGATCATCCGAACCGCGGCTATTTTACGATGGATACATTGGACTGGATTTTATCACCAATAAATTGAAGGTGCTGTCAAGGGATGAGTTCGTTGCACATAAGGAAAGAGGTAATGATTTTGGGCACAATACAGATTGGCTGAAACAAGTAAGCCGCGATCCTGCCATATCAACCAAACATACACTTCAGTTTTCCGGCGGTGGTGTTAAAACCAATTATATGGTATCTGCAGATTATCGCAGGGCAGAGGGGATTGATCTGCGTGCAACAAAAGAAGAATATGGAGCAAGGTTGAATATTAATCACACTGCAGCAAATAATCTGTATACAGCGTCAATAAATATAGCACCAAGGTATTATAAAGTGAATCACGCTTATATGGAAGGGTTCAACTATGCACTAACGCTGAATCCAACAATGTCGCCTTATGACAGCCTTGGCAGATATGCCTATATCCGTACCGGTTTTTTTGCCAACAACCCGATAGAAGAAGCAAAGGCTATACTTAAACAGCAAGATGCCAAACTCATTGACATGAGTGGCTCTTTTAAACTCAACATAACAAAGACCTTAAGCACAACTGTAACGGTTGGAGAAACTGGCTTCTCTTATCGCAATTATGATTTTACACCCTCAACCATTACTTATAAGCAAAAATCAAACGGAGGTAACGGACGCAGCACTGCGCAGCAAAAGCAGGAAGATACCGATCAAAAGAATTTTGAATGGATAGGCAATTATGATGTGAACATAAGCAAGCACGCGTTTAAGCTGGCTGGTGGATATTCTTATCAATATTCAACCTATTCTCAATTTTCTGCCGGTAACGAGGGGTTTCCGTCTGATGTGCTGACCTATAACAATATGGAAGCAGGTTGGTGGGATGCCGAAACTGGCATAAAGGGCGTTAGCTCATCGAAAAACAGTTCCAAACTAATTTCTTTTTTCGGCCGGGTAAACTATGACTTCAACAAAAAATATTATTTGTCTGCCAGCTTAAGACATGAAGGTTCCTCTAAGTTCGGAAAGTCAAACAAGTGGGGTAATTTTCCGGCCGTCGCTGTTGCCTGGCGGCTAACCCAGGAGAAATTCATGCAAAACATTCCCTGGTTGAACGATCTTAAATTAAGAGCGGATTATGGTACAACCGGTAATCAGGATTTTGGTAATTATAAATCATTAAATACATACGGAGGCTATGGCTATTATATATACAACGGAACGACTTACCAGGTTTGGGGACCCAATCAGAACGCGAATTACAATCTGAGGTGGGAGAAAGCGATCAATTTTAATGCAGGCGTGGATTTCGATCTGTTTCAAAGTTTACTTTCCGGTAGCATTAACTATTATCAACGAACCAACAAGGATTTACTAGGTGATTACAATGTGCCGAATCCGCCCAATATCAGACAGCAGACTTACGCAAATGTGGGAACCATGAAAAATGCCGGGCTGGAAATTCAGCTCAATGCAAATGTTGTAAGGCACAAAGACTTCAACTATAATATTTCGTTTGCGGGGGCTACCAATAGCAACAAATTCATCTCTTTTTCTAACGAAATATACAAAGGGCAAAAGTACGTTGATGTAGTTGGTATGCCTGGTCCCGGAACCCCCGGCAATGTTCAGCGAATAGAAGAAGGCAGACGTGTTGGGAGCTTCTATACATGGCGTTCCGCCGGAGTAGATAGCACCGGGGCCTTATTGGTATATACTAAAGATGGAAAGACAATAAGAGGAGATAAAGCCACTAATGATGATAAGCAATATACCGGTAATGGATTACCTCAATTCACTGCAAGTATGGGACACTATTTTAAATACAGGAACTGGGATGCAGGTGTGTTTCTTCGCGGAGTTTTTGGCTACAAGATCTTTAACACCTTCGCATTTAAACTGGGTACACCCGCTACGCAGCAAAATGCCAACGTGCTTACAACGGCTTATGACGGCGGTAAATATTCAAAGCTTACAAACGGCGCTACGTACGCAACTTTATCTGATTACTTTCTTGAGTCCGGCAACTTTGTAAAAATTGACAACATGTCTGTTGGTTATACCTGCCGGTTTAGCCAGAGCATCAAAATTCGGTCGGCACGTGTTTACGCTACTGCCAGAAATTTGCATTGCTTTACAAAATATAAAGGGGGTGATCCTGACCTTGTGCCAATCAATGGCTTATATCCGGGAGTAAACAACAGGCTCAATTATTACCCCTCGTCACTTCAGCTACTTTTCGGACTTCAGGTTAATTTCTAAGCAAAACCTTTAAAAATGATACATAATAAATTTATAAGCCGCGTGTTTAAATCTGCATTTTATATTGTACTTACACTTTCTGTAAGCTGTACAAAACTTGATGAGACTTTATATGATACGATCGATTCCGGCAATTTTCTGCAGACGAAAGAGGATGTGATCAGAGATTTTTTAAGGGCCTTTGAACATTCTTACTGGAGCATACAGGGCGGCAACACATTTATGTTGCAGGAAAACAGTACAGATGAACTAATGACGCTGAACAGGCAGGGCGACTGGTTTGATGGCGGGCAGTTTCAGCGGGTTCATTATCATACATGGACACCAAATGATGGATTTACAAATGATGCGTGGAACGCGCTGTATGAGGGCATTTGCCTTGCAACAAATTCATTGGAAGATCTGGAAGGAATTACTGATCCTGCAAAATTCAGTATGACACAAACAGAACTTGACGGCATGATTGCAGAGTTAAAAACGCTAAGAGCCTGGCTAAATCTACGGGCAGTCGATTTTTACAGGAATATTGTGTTGGTAACAAAAGTTAAAGGTGAAGTGCTCGGCGGTCCGCAGGTTTCACCACAAGAGACTTTTGATTTTATTGAAAAAGAATTGAAAGATGCGTTGCCAGCTTTGTTCACAAGGGATCAATTAGGCAACAATGCGATTGGGCGGTGGACAAAAGGTGGCGCCGCTGCTTTATTAGTGAGACTGTACCTGAATTCCAAAGCATATACCGGCATTGATAAATTCACTGAATGCGCTGCTCTTTGTGAAGATCTTATTAACGGCAAATATGGTTCCTATGCACTTGAGCAAAGATGGGACGCACCATTTGATTACAACAATGCACAATCATCCGAAACAATCTTTGGTTTCCCCGGAAGCTTTGGGCTTACACACTGGCAGTACGACGGTGGTATGTATTTTAATGCCATAACTTATGAGGCTCCCCGATATTTTGGTTTTACTGATTGGGGAGAAGCTAATCCAAAATTTGCCCTACAGCCAGGAAGAGATGTTGATAGTGTTGAATACAGCTTTGCATTAGGCAAACCTGTTGTTAAGTTTCAAAAATATCCGGATGATTTTCGGTTGAAAAAGTATAAAAATTTAGGCAATAGTAAAAGGGAAGGCATGTTCCTTTTTGGTTATCTCCCTTATACAACTGTTGATGGAAGAATAGACACTGTGCGTGGCAACAAAGGACCATATCCGTTGTTTATTCGTGACCAGGCAGGCATGTTCCTCGACGCAAAACCTGGAACTAAAATAGCAGACAAAGAATCCAACATGAATCATGGAGATCATAACTCCGGTTATTTTCCTGTAAAGTATCCGTTCTATCCAAGTGATGATGCTAATAAGATTTCGTCTGCTTATGCAGAAATAAGATTTGCAGAGATCTATTATTCATTGGCAGAATGCAAATACAGGCAGGGTGATAAAGCTGGTGCTGCTTCTTTGTTAAATGCGGTACGTGTTCGTAATTATCCTGATGGTTCCCCAAGTCTTTATAAAGCAGACGGAAGTCAGTTGACCAACCAGGAAATCCTCGATGAGTGGGGCAGGGAATTTTTGGTTGAAGGCAGAAGAAGAACCGATCTTGTTCGATGGGGTGTGTTTCATTCTGGAACGTGGTGGGATAAAAAGCCCGATGCAGACGACCACACAGTTATTTTCCCAATTGGTCAGAACGTATTAAATGCATCAAGACAATTAAAACAGAACCCGGGTTATTAGGATCAAACACCGTAGAGACGTTGCACTGCAACGTCTCTTTTTTATTGCATGACAACGTCATGCAACGGCGTTTTGGAATAATGTGAACGTTGCGGTGCAACGTTTTTGGAACGAGACGTTGCGGTGCAACGTTTTTTTAGAACGAGACGTTGCGGTGCAACGTCTCTACAGTTCTGTCAAAACATTATCAATCGTGTTTTTAAATTGTTCGTATTCCGTAAATCCGCGCGTTAACAAATAAAATTTTGATTCGCTAACCTGCAAAAACGCGGTTGGAAAACCTGTTACCTGTAACTGTTTACACAACGCAAATTCGTAATAGGCTTTTTCTTTGTATGCTTCATCACGCAGCTTGCGGTAAAAATCCTCTGCATCTATTTGATATTTCTCCAGCAAATGCCGGTAGGCTTCATCGTCGCACAAATCCCTTCCTTCGTAATGTAATGCATATTGCAGATCGGCAGCAAAAGCCACCTGCTCATCAGGATATATCCCCTTAAAAATACACATAGCTATAGCAGGTTTTTCAGAACTGGGGAACCAGTCACTTTTATCCGGATTGAAAACATGCCAGAGATAATCCTGACCAAATTCAATGCCGGTGCGTTCTTCAACCGTTTTATATGCTTGTTGAATATAAGAAGCTGTAGCGCCAATAGCTACAGGCTTTTCTGTAATGATCATGCCGCCGGATAGCACTTCGAAGGCCAGGCGATCTTTATATTCTTCAGCAATTCTCTTAATGATCGGACTAAATCCGTAACACCAGCCACAATAGGCATCGTAACAATAATAGACTGTCATGAGGCAAAGATAAGGCCGTAAGACGAGTAAGACGAGTAAGACGTGTAAGACCGTAAGACCGTAAGACCGTAAGATGGTAAGACAGTAAGATAGTAAGGCAGTAAGATAGTAAGACAGTAAGATAGTAAGACAGTAAGATAAAGCCTGAAACCTGACATCTGAAACCTGATACCCCAACGCCTTACGCCTTAAACCTCACACCTCAACTCTTTCTTCACAAACTCCACCCTTTCCTCTACACCCTGCCGCGGCACTTCGATGGGAGTGTAGCCGCAATCTTCATAAACCTGCTTCATCAGGTGAAAAGTGTATTCCGCCTCCTGCCAGTCCTGTTTGCGCTCGGAATCTGTATGATAGATTTCTGGCCATGGAGGAAGAATAAATACTTTCTCGTTGTACCGGTAACGTGAAACGGCATCGGATAAATGCGCCGTAATTGGTAGGTTAATCAACCGATGATAGCACATAACATCCGGTATGCCACGGTCGAAAAATACAATACTATTGCCTGCAGGTGCTGCATTGTATGAAGCAAGGGATCCGTCCAGCATGAGCGCTGCATACAATTCCCTGTTTTTCCACGGCAAGCCCTCACCATTAGTAGCCGATTGCTCTCGAATGATCTCCCTTGCCACTTCGGGCATGCAAATAAAATTTACTTTTTGTAAGGCCTCAATTAGTGTCGTTTTGCCCGCACCCGGACCTCCGGTAATAACACAAAACATATTGTTTGTTAAAAGAGTTGCGCAAAGCTTGTTCCTATTGCGCTGAATAAAATTTCTTTATTCCTTTGGGAGTAAGATAAGGATAGAAGTTTGAGAAGAAGACGTCCGTAAAAACTTTTATGGCGTTCTTTCCTTTAGCATTGCCAGTTATTGCATTGCTGCTGAGCCAAAAATCTGCAGTGATAAATAATCTTGTGATCAGGTGATGATATTGTTCCTCTGGAATTTCCTTCCTGAAATAACCGGATTCTACAAGCTTATGGATAATGGCCATAAACTGTATTTTCCGTTGACTGTTTATCGCCGCATATTTTTTTCCTATCGCAGGAATACGCCTGGCTATTTCCACAAAATGCAGAAAAATAAACCGGTAGTTGTAAATCAATGGAAATGTTCGATGAACAGAAAGCCACAGTTCCTCCGGTGCAAGATACTCACCTGTTTCAAGTGCTGATACAAGCTGGTTGAATTCCTGGGTTAGATTGCTAAAGAGCGCTTCAATAATCGTATCCACATTTTTATAGTGATATTGAAGATTCCCCTGGCTGATTCCCATTTCCGTCGCGATGGATCTTGTCGTTACAGAATTTATTCCGTTCTCATTAAACAAGTTAAGCGCCGTTTGTAATATTATTTCTTTCGTTGACATAAATGTATTTTCAAAATTAGGTCAATTGACCTAATTTTGAAAAATATTCCTGATTTATTTAAATAAAAAACTCAATATGAAAGCTTTGATTATTGGCGGCGGCATTGGTGGATTAACAACTGCTATAGCATTAAAACAGAGAGGGATCAGCTTTGAAGTGTACGAGGCGGCGGAAGAAATAAAAGCAGTTGGTGCCGGTATCTGGCTCGGTGCAAATGCCATGAATATGTTCGAAAAACTTGGCGTTGCGGAGAAAATAAAAGCTTCATCTGTTTGTTTGAAGAAAGCGTACATCAAAGATTATAAAGGAAATATACTTCAGACGATAGATAACGAAGCATTGCTTGATAAATATGGACACACTTCACAAGCCATACACAGATCCACGTTGCAGAAAATCCTTGCGGAAGAAATGGGTAATGCTATCCAACTGAATAAGCGATGTGTATCTGTAGAGCAGAATAAAGATGGCGTAAAAGTTTGTTTTGCAGATGGAACAACAGCAGCAGGTGATTTGCTCGTCGGAGCAGATGGCATAAGATCCGTTATTCGCGAACAATATGTAACAAATGCTTTTTACAGGTATTCAGGACAAACCTGCTGGCGGGCAACGGTTAATATGCAACTACCAGAAAATGAAATTAATGAGGCTGCAGAAGTATGGGGTTATTCAAGTGGTTTGCGAGCCAGTTATTCACAAGTGGGAGAGAACCAGGTGTATTTCTGGTACACAAAAGCTATGCCTGAGGGTAACCAGCTATCTAACGGAGATGCCTTGGCGCTTATTAAAAAAGATCTGAAACACTTTTACGGTAATATGAATGTTGTTGTTGACAATATAGACCCTGCGATGCTGATAAAAAGCGACCTGTATGATTTTCGACCAATTGATAAATGGTTCAACGGGAGAATTGTGTTGATCGGTGATGCGGCACACGCAACAACACCCAATCTTGGGCAGGGCGCCAGCCAGGCTATTGAAGATGCCTGGGTTTTGGCCGGCTGCTTAAAAGTGAATCAAACAATTACTGGTGCGTTTGAACAATACCAGCATCTTCGCATGAAAAGAGCAAAGAAAATTGTGAAAACATCTTACCAGATTGCCAGGGCTACAAATTTTAAGAGTGGCTTTGCCCGGGCGCTGAGAAACTTTCTTATAAAGAATACGCCGGCATCAATCACACAAAAACAGTTTGAAATGCTGTACAATGTGAACTACGAAATTGGGTGAATGTGCGAATGTGCAAATTTGTAGATGTGCAAATATGCGAATGTGTAAATGTGCGAATGTGCAGATCTGC
This sequence comes from Chitinophagaceae bacterium DXS, assembly GCA_030345135.1. Taxonomy (GTDB): domain Bacteria; phylum Bacteroidota; class Bacteroidia; order Chitinophagales; family Chitinophagaceae; genus Danxiaibacter; species Danxiaibacter flavus. The sequence continues at coordinate 2,115,310 of CP128386.1, read as the reverse complement.
GAATTGAGATTACAAAAAAATATCTGAAATGAATGAAAATTAAAAAGCTCAATAAACTTTTCTTTATTGAGCTTTCTAATTTCCAGGCTTTATGTGTCTATCAACTTAGATATCTGTATACATCCGGATTTTACAACCGCATTTGCACATTCACACACATGCAAATGCGCACATTCTCCTTACTTCACTGCCTCCAGCGCCTTACTTATCATCGGGTCAGTGATATTGTTCACTTCAAAAAATCCTTCAGTTCTCCAGATCTGGCGGGCAATTAGTGCTTGCAATCTTTTAAGCATATCAGTTTTTGCAGCAGTTGGAACTGTGGCAAGATCGATTGAATCTTTTTGTGCTGCAGATTCCAGTTGTTGCCATTCTTTTTCTCCCGCAGTAAACCCTTTGGCAAAGTCGACCGGAGATTTAAAAGACTGCAAATAGCTTTTATTCTGTATATAGTAGTTGTACACAAACTTGTTCAAAGTGCCTTTCATGTACATTTTGGTTATTTCTTTTGGTTGGGTTGTTGTGTCAAAAGGAACAAACACATCTGGTGTAATTCCGCCACCGCCATATACCAAACGTCCTGCCGGTGTTTTATATGCTTTTCCGGACGGTTTGCTTGTATCGCCCATCACTACTTCTCCATTATGAAAACGTTCTATCAGCTCGTCCTCGTAGGCATCTTTACCTTTGTTGTAGGGTTTTTGAATATTCCGTCCGAGCGGTGTGTAATAACGCGCTATTGTTAACCTTAGTGCAGAACCGTTAGTGAGCATAAATTGTTGCTGAACCAGGCCTTTACCGAAAGTTCTGCGGCCAATGATCGTTCCTCTGTCCCAATCCTGTAAGGCTCCGGAGAGAATTTCACTTGCAGATGCAGATGTTTCATCAACCAATACCGCAAGTTTGCCGCTTTCAAAAAGACCGTCACGCTTACATTTGTACTCCATTCTGGGAACGTGCGTGCCTTCTGTATATACGATCATTTTTTGATCGTTCAGAAATTCATCAGCAATATCTGCTGCTTCCTGTAGAATACCGCCACCGTTGCCTCTCAGGTCTAGTACAAGGCTTTTCATGCCCTCTTTTTGTAGCTTTTCCAGGTTCTGCATAAATTCCTCATACGTTGTTTCGGAAAATTTATTGATGCGAATAAAACCTGTCTGCGGAGTTAGCATATATGCAACGTCTACCGATGGTAAAGGAATAGTTCCTCTTTCAATATCGATCTTCTTTATCTCAGTACCTCTCAAAACAGTAATGCTCACTTTGGAGCTTCTAGGTCCGCGTAACAGGTTGCGGATCTCATCCGGTTTAATCTTGATGCCTGCTATTTTAGAAGTGTCATTTACAGTAATGATTTTGTCTCCAACCTGCACCCCGGCTTTATAAGATGGTCCGTCAGCAAGTACGTTCAGTACATTCACTGTATCATTAAATATCTGGAATTCAACGCCAATGCCTTCAAAATTGCCCTGCAGATCCTCGTTCACTTCCATCAGGTCCTTAGCAGGTATATATACCGAATGAGGATCAAGATGGGCCAGCATGTCCTGGATTACAAAATCATTAATACTATCCGGAATATTGTCAACATACTTGCTTTTTACAAGATCCATTATTTCCTGAAGTGTGCTTCTTTTTGTATTTCTCAGAAAGGTCATGTTATTGCCATTTCCCACATCTCCCTTAAGCTTAAACCCGAGCCACATTCCCGCTGTTAAAACAACAGCCATCAGAAACGGAAGCCCAATTTGTAATTTTTTATTGTTCATAAAAGTTGCTTCTTTGTACCTTAATTCTACAGAACACGAATATCACTATTAAATATTCACGTCAAAATAGTTTAATGTTAACATCGTGTTTTTGTGCGCTGAGTGGCAAAATGAGGGCCTTGAAGGCAGATTTTCAACAATCCGCAAACAATATCCAATGTAAACACTTACTTTTTAATGCTTCCTTACCGGAAGATAAATAAATTTTTATGGGTACAAAATTGATAGCAGACAGCGGTTCTACCAAATGTGAGTGGAGTTTTTTACAAGAAGGCAAAAAAAAGAAGATAGTTACACAAGGGATAAGCCCTTACTTTTTAAACAATGAGCAGATAATTGCAGTTCTGCAAAAAGAGCTGCTCCCCAGGCTGCGGAAGGTTGAAGTTGATGAAATCTATTATTACGGGACCGGACTTGCGAACCCGGATAATGCGAAATTGTTGAAATCTGTTTTTAAAAAATTGTTTCCCGCTGCTAAAGTGCAGGCCGAAATTGATCTGCTTGCGGCAGCCCGCGCGCTTTGCGGCAGCGAAAAAGGTGTGGTTTGTATTTTGGGGACAGGGAGCAATTCCTGCTATTATAACGGCAAAAAAATTATCAAAAACAGTCCCGGATTGGGATATGTGCTTGGTGATGAGGGCAGTGGCGCTTATATGGGCAAGAAAGTTATTCAACATTACCTCTATAATACTTTTGATGAAGATCTTATGTCGCGCTTTGTAGCCAGATTTCAGACAAATGCTTCTGAAATTTTGGAAAAGGTTTATAAATGGCCCCAGCCCAATCGTTACCTGGCTTCATTCGCGCTCTTTCTTGCAGAAAATAGAGGTCATTATATGATTGAAAACATTATTGAAGATAGCCTGAATGATTTCTTTTTTAACCATTTATACAAATACAGGGAAAGCTGGACATTACCCATTAGTTTTGTCGGCGGCATAGCTTACGGCTTTAAAGACGTGCTGAAAGACATGTGCTACACGTACGAACTGGAATTAGGCAGGGTGTTGAAAACGCCTATGGACGGGCTGATTGAGTACCATGGTGAATAGTGAAGCATGAATGGTGAAAGGTGAGGCAGGGTGTTGGTCTAAGTACGAATTACGAGGTACGAAGTACTTAGATTTGAGCAGGTTCACTTCTGGTAACAACGTAGAAGTGAATAGTGAGCATGCCTGCACCAAACGTACTTCGTACTTAAAATGGCTTATTAGAATCAATATATAAAAAACTCGCTGACGGCTAAAAGCTGACAGCTAATAGCTTTTATGTCACAATTTGTAAAAGTAACTGAACAACCATCCCTTTACAGGCATTTGGAAAAAATGTCGGTGAAAGAGCTGATCACACATATCAACGAAGAGGACCAGAAAGTACCTCTGGCAGTTGAAAAAGCATTGCCGCAGATAGAAAAATTAATAACTGCAATAGCTGATAAAATGCTTGCAGGCGGCAGGTTGTTTTATGTTGGCGCAGGAACAAGCGGAAGATTGGGCGTGCTTGATGCAAGTGAATGTCCGCCTACTTATGGTGTGCCTTTTGGGCTGGTGCAGGGCGTGATTGCTGGTGGTAGAGATGCGATTATCCGTTCAATTGAGGATGCCGAGGATGACACTGAACAGGCCTGGATTGATCTGAAAAATTTTGGTATTTCCGATAAGGATTTTGTTGTTGGTATAGCAGCCAGCGGAACTACGCCCTATGTTATCGGCTGTTTGCACAAATGCAGGGAAAATGGTGTATTAACCGGAGCCATTGCATGTAATGATAACAGTCCTATGGCGGCTGAAGCTGATTTTCCGGTTGAGGTGGTCGTAGGGCCTGAATTTGTTACCGGCAGCACAAGAATGAAAAGCGGCACTGCACAGAAACTGATTCTGAACATGATCTCTACAACAGTAATGATACAGTTGGGCAGGGTAGAGGATAACACCATGGTGCATATGCAACTGACCAATGACAAGTTGGTTGATCGTGGTGCGAAAATGGTGATGGATAAGCTTGGTATTACTGACTATGACCAGGCAAAGTCACTGTTGCTTAAACATGGCAGTGTTATTAAGGCGATAGAGGAAGTGAGAGGAAGGCAAATGTAAGATGTTAGATGTACGATTTTAGATGTACGGGTCAAATGTAAGATGTTAGATGTGCGATTTTAGATGTTGAATGTGTGATGTCTAATGTCTGGCTATGTGAGATGTAACGAATAATTAATGCTGTAGCCAAAGCTCATAGCTGATGGCTGACAGCTGAAAGCTTATATATGTTTCAATCAAAGAAGAATATTATTGCAGGGCGTAATCCGGTAGTGGAAGCGCTGAAAGGTGGTCAGCGTATTGACAAAGTACTGATGTTCAAAAACGCCAGTGGCGATGTAATTAACGAGATAAGACAGCTCGCGAAAGATAACAATGTACCGGTTCAATATGTACCGAATGAAAAACTGAAAGCGCTTACAAACGTGCAGCATCAGGGTGTGCTTGCTTTTAAGGCCTCAGTTGTTTACCAGGACTTACAACAGGTGATCGACTGGTTGAATGATCAGGGACAGGCACCTTTGTTTGTGATGCTGGATGGCGTTACCGATGTACGTAATATAGGCGCCATTGCGCGTAGCGCGGTATGCTGCGGCGCACAAGCTATTATTATCCCTGACAAAGGTGTTGGAGCACTTAATGAAGACGCAATGAAAAGCAGCGCTGGTGCGCTTGAGCGCATTCAGATATGTCGTGTAAATAGTCTTATGAAAGCTGTAGATACGCTTCATCTGAACGGCATTAAAGTATTTGCAAGCGAAATGGAAGCCAGGACAAAGCTGTATGATCTGGGACTTACAGAACCTTGTTGCATTGTAATGGGCGGAGAAGAAAAAGGTGTTTTTCCGGCTTTGATGAAAATATGTGATGAACAGTTCAAAATTCCAATGGCCGGCGATTTTGAATCACTAAATGTATCTGTTGCAGCCGGCATGATATTATACGAAGCCATGAAGCAACGCACCATTTCCTAAACCTATTATATCCTGCTATGCTTAAATCTTTATTAAACTAATATTAATGTCAGTTGATTAATAGCGCATTACAGTTTAAAAAAATGAAATTGTGACTTTGGCTGTAAAAGAATTATTTCCGATATAATCTTTTAATTATATTTCAATATTGTTAGCCGTATTTTATTCCAGGGTTATTTGCGCAGGTAGTTGGAGGCCTTTAAAATAACCAGGATTTTGACCCAGATATTAATCCGTTGCCCATGCAAGCTTTAGAATTGCAAACCGGTTTCTTTAAACTTATTAAAGAACGGTTACCTGCCCATATGTCACTGGTACATGAGATAGCTCAATTGCTTAACATCAGCAGCGATAGCGCTTATCGCCGCATACGAGGTGAAAAAACACTGCGCTTTGATGAAATTCAGTTACTCGTTTCCCACTTTAAGATTTCGCTCGATCAGTTTTTTCAATTGCCGTCCGATACTTATTTCTTTTTTGGCGATCTGCTGGAAAAAAATAAAATGGATATCAGGAAAACTTTCAGGAGTCTGAATGAGCATTTATCGATCGTATTACATTCCTACAAAAAAGAAATCACTGGTTATTTCAACGATATACCTTTTTTGTACAGCTGTAACTTTTTGCCATTAGCTGCCTTTCAATGCTATCTGCTTGAAAAGAAATTAATGAACGGAACCGAACCGGGTGAAGCAAAATTCAGAGTATCTGCTTATGGAAACTCTCTAGGCCTGGAGTTGGATAAAATGGCCGATGCATACTCACTTATTCCATCCCGTGAAATATGGAATGCCGGTTTTATGGATCATACGCTTAATCAAATGGAGTATTGCATTGCGAAAGGGTTGTTTGCTTCAGACAGTGATTTGAATGCAGTAAGAGATAGTATGGCAGGATTGATTGATCTTTTGGAAAATCAGTCATTGAAAAAATCCAAGACTGTATCAACCAAAACGATAAGCGAAAAAAACGAAGCTGAATGCCTGATGTATATCAATTACGATTTGCCTTTAAGCGACATGCTCCTGGTAGAAGCGGACGATCTTAGAATCGTCGGCTTGCAGCACAACATCATTAACTATGCATTTACCAGTGATGATTATTTTGTAAAATATACAAAGAATAGTATTGAGCATGTGATAAATGCATCTATAAGGCTGGATACGCTTAGTCCGGATGCTCATCAACATTTTTTTAATACCTTGCGTAAGACGCTTTACGATAAAAACGCAAGGAATGGTTATGCCTACTATTGAGCTTGTTGAATGTTCAAGAGATGCAATGCAAGGGTGGCCACGCATCATTGATACTGCTGAAAAAATAGCTTATCTGAATAGCCTGCTTAAGGTTGGTTTTGATGTGCTTGATTTCGGTAGTTTTGTTTCCCCGAAAGCCGTACCTCAAATGGCTGATACGGAGGCCGTGTTGCAGGGGCTTGATCTGGCAGGCAGCAGAACCAAACTGCTGGCCATTGTTGCAAATCTTCGCGGAGCTTCAGCAGCGGCCGAATTTGAGCACATAACGTATCTTGGATTTCCTTTCTCCATTTCACCCACATTTCAGTTAAGAAATACCAATAGTTCAATCGGGAAAAGTGTAACTACCATTGAAGAGATCCAGGAGCTCTGTGTAAAGAATAATAAAACGCTTGTTGTTTACCTCAGTATGGGATTTGGAAATCCTTATGGAGATCCCTATAATGAGGAGATCTTATTTAAATGGGCTGATGAAATGGTGGCAAGGGATGTTGAATTTATTTCCCTGGCTGATACTGTTGGATTGGCGATGCCGGATCAAATTACAGGGGCATTAAATGCCTTGTTGCCTGCGTACAAACATGTAAAGTTTAGTGTTCATCTGCATTCGCGAATGGATAACCGTGCAACAAAAATTGATGCTGCAATAGCTGCGGGCTGTACAAGATTTGAGGGTGCACTAAAAGGTATTGGAGGATGTCCGTTTGCTCAAGATGAATTAGTTGGGAATATTGATACAGCGTACTTAATCCGATTGTTTGAAGAAAAACAAATGTTGGGATCTATAAATCATACAGCTTTAAACACAAGCCTTGAAATGGCTGAAAAGATTTTCAGCGGGTTTTAGATCCGGTATGATGTTCGTGAGCTTTATTGGGATGCAATCATCAGTAAACGTGTACCTTCCCGAACTGAATATTTTATCTTCTCTTTTTACGTTCTTTCGGCTTGATCCAAAAGAACCCCCGCCTGAATGACTAGTCGGGTAGGAAAAGATCAAGGCAAACATCCGCCCGGATGCGGTCGTACGGACGGGCGAATTGCCGGAAACGGAAATGCCGTTTATCACGCTGTTCATTTTTTACTTTTAAATTATTCCACCGCGCTCCACTCCGAGAGAAACGTACTACGTATAACTTAGAACATACAACTCATTCAAACAGCCGCGCAAAATGATTCTCCAAATGGTTTCTCATTGCGTTTCTGAATAATTCAGGCGATCCATCTTCAATAATATCAACCAGTCCTTTGTGGGATACGAATTTTTTTAAGCTCCCCGGTTTTTTTAACAGCCCGCTGTGGTGCACATAGTCAAAAATAGGTAGAAGCATTTTCTGGAATTTCTTCATGGTATTGTTGCCTGTTATTTCATACAGTTTACCATGAAAAGCAATTTCATGTTCAATATTGAATAAGTGATACTGCGTTGCAGGAGGTTCATTGCGCACAATTTCTTTCAGGTCCTCAATATCCTTTCTTGTAATGCGCTGAAAAATGAAATCGGCCATACCAATTTCCAGCACAAGCCTTATTTCAAACATTTCCTTCAAGGTCTCCTGGTCAAGAATATGCGGGTTCATACTCTTACTCATCACGCCAAAAAGATCAGGGCTGGTAATAACGGCACCTTTCTTCTTTTTAGATTCTATCAACCCCATCACCTTAAGCCTTAGCAAAGCTTCTCTTATAACCGTCCGGCTCACGCCAAGCGTTTCAGCCAATTCAAGCTCCTTCGGAATTGAATCACCCACTTTTAGCTTTCTTTCCTGCAATAAAGCCACAAGGTTTGCCTCTACTTTATCGACCAAAGAACTGGTGTCGATAGATTTAAAACTCTTCTTGATCTCTTCAATCTCCATAGATATGTATTACTTAAAGCAAAAGTAGATAAACAGATTACAATTTCAATATTTTTTCAAATCACTGGAAATCACTTGTCTCGCAATAATTTAAGAAAAATCACTAAAAATTATTTGGTCAAGTTAATTTTACTTCTACCTTTATTATGTCATACATAATAAATTTTAAGCCATGGCTAACAAACTTGCTTGTTTTTTAATTCTACTCACTTTAAGCTGTTCACTTTTTGTGTTACAGGCGAAAGCACAAACCGGGAAAGTAACCGGTAAAGTGCTATCTGAAAATGGCTCCGCGCCGCTTCAAGGAGCAAATGTTAACGTTAAAGGAAAATTGACCACCGTCGAAACTGGTCCTGATGGATCCTTCACCATTCAGGCATCCGATGATGACATCCTCGTCATTAGTTATGTAGGCTATGTAAAAAAGGAGACGCCGGTGGCTGGCAAGACTTCCTTTTCTATCAGTCTGAGCCAGCAGGATGCTAAACTGGATGAAGTGGTTGTTGTTGGTTATGGCACCCAATCAAGGCGTAATGTAACCAGTTCAATTGCCAAACTTGATAACGCTGTTCTGCAAAATGCACCGCGCGCAAACGTGGGAGGTGCACTCCAGGGTACTGTTCCCGGTTTGCAGGTGGTAAACGCAAGTGGCGCTCCCGGAGCTGCTCCTTTAATTCTGTTACGGGGTGGGGCTTCTATTAATAGTCCCGGTGCTCCGCTGGTGGTTGTTGATGGTGTTATCCGTCCGTTTAATGACATCGCTGCGGAAGATATCGCTTCCATTGAAGTGTTGAAAGATGCCGCTTCCACGGCTATTTACGGCGCCCGGGCAAGTAATGGTGTAATTCTTATTACAACTAAACAGGGTAAAGCCGGCGCTGCACAGATCTCGTATAAATTCACCGGAGGGTATAACAAAAGAAGAGATGGCTACGAGTACATGAATGCGAAAGATTATATCTACTACAATCGTTTAGGCAATCTGAATGCAGGCAGAACCTTAAATGCAGTAAATGGCTCCAGAGGATATGGCTTGCTTACCGATGCAGCCAATCTTGCTTCTTTCGATATAAGAGCGTATACACCGGATAATTCAAATTTGCTTTCGATGGGCTGGGATACGGTTGGTGATCCCTATGGAGGAACGATTATTTTTAAAGATCATGGTAAAGAAATTGAAAACCTGGTATTCAGAAACACTTACACGCAAGATCACTACGTAAATGTGACCGGAGGTAATGATAGAGGTCGCTATTTCGCCAGCTTCGATTATTACAATGAAGATGGTGTGATTGTAGGCTCAAGCTATAAGAGATATTCAGGTGATTTAAGTGGCTCCTACAAAATAAAACCAAATGTGGAAGTTGCAACCGGTGTAACACTCTCTACTTCTTCGCAAATTGGTGCATTAGCTTCGGATGCAAATACACTATACAGATCAATGGCATTGTGGCCAACTTTTAATCCCTGGCTGGATTCTGCTAAAACAAAACCCAATCCGGGAAACAGCATCAGCGATGGTAATCCCCTTTACTGGTTAGGTAAATATAAAAGAAGCAATGAAGTGAATCGCATTGCGGCAAATGCATCTGTTAAATGGGACATTCTGCCTGGTTTGTTTTTCAAGGCTTCCGGAAATATTTATTTACAGGAAACGGTAAACCAATCGTTCACTCAATTTACTCAAACCTATTCGCAGTTGTTTGGTAATCCGCCTTCGGGAGATACAACAAGAACTGCTACTGCAGCTTTTTCAAGGAACTTTCAGCAGACATATAATGGCATCCTGAACTATACCAAAAATTTTGGAAAACATGGTTTCAATGTTATGGTTGGAGCTGAGTCGTATAATATTAAATCCCTTGGCATGCAGGTGCAGGGTACCAAAGCGGCAACAGATAATATATCTACAGTAAATGCATCAACACTTTTTGCCGCTGGCAACAATACAAGTTCATCTTCGGAGTTTGCTATTCTTTCAACATTCGGAAGATTGAATTATGATTATGCGCAAAAGTATTTGCTTACTGTGGTGTTCAGGCGTGACGGTGTTTCGAGCCTGGCGGCGGCTAATCGCTATGGCGTTTTCCCGGGTATGTCTGCAGGATGGAACATGCACAAGGAAAAGTTCTATACAAAAGCGGGGTTGGATAGAATCGTTAACACATTTAAGCCACGTATAAGCTATGGCGAAAATGGCAACGTAAACCAGAACAGCATTGGACCATATGATGTGCAGGGTGTTTACAGTTCACAGGGAAACTATAACGGTAGCGCAGGATTTTTGAATACAGGTATTATAAATTCCAGCCTCGAATGGGAGAAAAGTAAAACAACAGATATTGGTGTTGACTTCAGCGTATTGAATAACAGGGTTACAGTGATGTTTGATTATTTCGACAGAAGATCTTATAACCTGCTTACGAATTTGGCACTGCCAAGCTATGCCGGATTCAGTTCTGTATTAACCAACTATGGAACCTTTCAGAACAAAGGCTATGAGTTTAATGTGAATGCCAACATACTTAACCTGTCAAACGGTTTTACCTGGAACATGAGTGCCAATGGCTCTTTTGTTAAGAATAAGATATTGCAGCTACCTGCAAACGGTCAACCCAATAACAGGCAGGGTGGTTTTGACGTATGGGATGAGCACACAAAGCAGTTGAAGCATGTGGGCGGCCTGCAGGAAGGATCTGCAATCGGCGATATTTACGCCTACAAACAGGTTGGAATTTTTAAAGATGATAAGGAGATTGCTGCTGTAGCGGGCAACCGTTATGATGCAGTTGCTAAAATTACGGGACCTAATCTGGCTGCAGGCTCCGGTGGACGCATCACGCCTGGTGATGTTAACTGGCTGGATGTAAAAGGCAATGATACAATTGATTCGCGTGACCAGGTTTATATCGGTAATATTTATCCTAAATGGACAGGTGGTTTCACTACAACTTTTGGCTACAAAGGCTTTACATTATACAGCAGATTTGAGTTTGCTTTAGGACATACAATTTACAACGATCTTGTTGCGAGAACATTGGGTAACTACCAGGGTACATTCAACTACATAACGCTGCAGAAAAGTGCATGGTCACCACAGCATACAGAAACAGATATTCCTAAAGTTTATTACGCGGACCAGGTGGTGGGCAGTAAGCAAAATTATACAAGAGGTAACAATGCAAACGCTGTGCTGAACGGTAATAACTCTCGCTTTTACGAGAAAGGAGATTACCTGGCATGCAGGGAAATTACACTTTCATACGATTTTGCAAGACAGTTACTCGCACATACAAAAGTACTTTCCCAGGCAAGGGTTTATGTAAGCGCCAATAATTTGTTCTATGTAACAAAATTCAGCGGACCAAGTCCTGAACCTCCTGTTGCGCAAGGAACAAGCTCTATCACGGGTGTGTATGTAGGTTCTTATCCCACACCAAAAACATTTGTATTGGGCGTGCAGGTTTCATTCTAAATCAATAATAAATCAACTCATGAAAAATAGATTAATAAAGTTGCTGTACGCAACAACCTTAATGGCTTTGATCACATCCTGCTCCAAGCAGCTTGATCTGACACCGGTGAGCAGCATAAGCGATGCAAACTATTGGCAAACTCCAGATCAGTTTGATGCTTTTGTAACGGGCATTCACGCACGATTCAGAACAGATAATTTGTCCATGCAATATCTCGGCGAAATGCGTGCAGACATCTTTGGTACAGATCCGGGAAATAACGGTGCATCCTTTACGGGAGAAGCCACGCAGGGGCTTGAACACATGTGGCTGCAAACGCTTGATCTGGATAACGCGCTGGTAAATAATTACGGAGGATTTTATTACAATATTGATCAGATCAATCTGCTGATCAGTAAGATCAAATCGACAAATGTAATTACTGGAACAAACAAGAGTTATTATTTGGGTGAAGCGTACGGCATGCGCGCATTCTACTATTTTCAGATGTACAGATCATGGGGAAACCTGGTGATACAGACTGATCCGGTTACTTCAATCAACGTAGGAAATCTGAACAAGCCTGCAGATTCCAGTGAGCAGGTAATGAAGCTGATCAAAGCTGATATTGACAGTTCTGCAACCAGTTTTGCGTCTGACTATTCGTTCAGAAACACAAAATCATTCTGGTCTAAGCCTGCCACATTAATGCTGAAGGCTGAAGTTTATTTGTGGACGAGCTATCGCGGAGGCGGCGCAAATGATGCCACTACTGCGTTAAATGCTTTGGATGAAATTCAAAACAATACAGCGCTTTCTTTATTGCCTTCTTATGCGAGTGTTTTTGCAACAGATAATAAAGGAAATAACGAAATTATCTTCGCATCGCGTTATAAGCTAAATGAGGCAACGCTGGGATTTGTACAGAACTCTTTTGTTCCTCAAACCGGGTTTATTGCCAATTATTACGATTCGCTGAACAGCCGGAAATTTACAGTTACTACGGATAACTGGGGTGGATTGTTGCGGGCGCCTGTGAAGACCTCAACCTACAGAATGTTTAATGACAGGGACAGCCGAAAGTGGTCATCTATCCAGGGCGCATATAACTTTACTGGCACTGACTACACTATCGCAGGGTGCTTCTCTAACAAATACCAGGGCGAACAAAATGCGGGTAACAGGCAGATGACAAACGATTTTCCTGTTTACCGTTATGCTGATCTGTTGTTGTTGAAAGCTGAAGCTAAAATTGCATTGGGACAAAGTCCTGCAACAGAAATCAATTTAGTGAGGGCGAGAGCTTATGGTACAAATTTCAATGCAGCTGTTGACGGATACCCAAATCAAACTATCGATGCAAACCCACGCGAAGCGATTTTGCAGGAACGTTTGTTTGAATTTGTCTTTGAAGGAAAACGCTGGTATGATTTAAGAAGAATGGGTGATAATTTTGTTTACGAACATACAACGTTGCAGCCGTCCCAATCGTACAAGCTTTTATGGCCGATAGACCGGAACTCGCTAATCAACAACAGGCTTTTGACCCAAACTCCGGGATATACAACGTTTTAATGATCAGGAATTTCAACGGCATCAATAATAAAACAATTTAGATGGAACATTTAGAAGGATTAATTGCGGCGCCCTTTACGCCTATGCATAGTGATGGAAGCATAAACCCGGAACTTATACCTGCATACTATCGTTTTTTGAAAGCGAATGGAAATACCGGCGCATTTATTTGCGGCTCAACCGGAGAAGGTGTTTCTCTTACGTTAGAGGAGAAGAAGATCATAGCAAATGCCTGGGCCGATTGCGCAAAAGGAGATGCGGCATTCAAGGTGATTACGCTTGTGGGTGGGACGTGCATAGCGGATGCAATAGTGCTTACAAAGCACGCAAGGGAAATAGGATTAGATGCAGTGGCGTTTACCGCTCCGTTTTATTTCAGACCTGCTAATGTGCAAATGCTTGCTGCTTCATGCATTGCAGTTGCGGGTGCGGCGCCGGATCTGCCTTTTTATTACTATCATATTCCTGTGTTGACCGGGGTTAATTTTCCAATGATCTCCTTACTGGAGGAACTTGATGGACAGTTGCCGAATCTTGCAGGCATAAAGTATACACATGAAGATTTTATGGACTTTCTATCCTGCCTGAATTTCCGCGAAAATAAATACGACATGCTTTGGGGAAGAGACGAAAATTTGTTAGCGGCGCTGGCTGTAGGCGCAAAAGGAGGGGTGGGAAGCACCTTCAACTATGCTGCTCCGTTATATCATGAGTTGATAGACGCTTATAACAACGGAGATATGGAAACTGCCAGGAAAAAGCAACAGCAGTCAATTGATATGATTGCGCTGCTCGGTAAGTACGGGGGTATAGCTACCGGAAAAGCCTATATGAAATTGGTTGGTCTGGATTGCGGTCAGTTCCGGTTGCCGGTGAAAAATTTGACGGACGAGCAATTTACTTTGTTTAAGAAAGATGCCGAAGCACTTGGTTTCCGCGAATTTCAATCACAAATGGTTAATGAGCTATTAACAAACAAATAGAAGTTACAATTTAATAACCAGTTTTTAAGATGCTACAAAAACTGGACAGATTCGAGATTAGGTACTTCGTACTTCGTAAATCGTACTTAGTTGGCTTTCGCTTATGAAAAAGGTTTCTTTCATTCATTTATTTTCTTCAATTGCTATGTTGATATCAACGCATATAGTTGCACAAAAGGATTGTGGTATTCAGGTGAAGTGGGAATTGGCAGCTCGTATGGAGAATGCTGATGGTTCTGTTTCAACGGGGTTTGCAGGTGCAATATTCGGGAAACTTGGCAATGCAATAATTATTGCAGGCGGTGCAAATTTTCCGGATAAGAAGCCCTGGGAAGGAGGAAGAAAGAATTACTCAAACGAGATTCATGTGCTGGAAAGAAGTGCAAATGGATTTGTTTGGAACAAGCTACACACAAGTAAACTTGCAGAACCGGTTGCTTATTGTGGTAGCACACAAATAGATGATTGTATTGTTTATGCCGGTGGCGAAAATTGCAATGGCATAACGGCCAGGGCTTTTATGTTGGAATTAAATAAAGCGAACGATGGAATCACAGTTCATGAGGTGCCTCAACTTCCTGTTGCGTTGACAAATGTTGCACTTGCATCAATCGGTAAGGTTGTATATGCATTTGGCGGAGATATGACTTCATCTTCTTCAGATGCTTTATATAGCCTGGACATTGGTAAAGAAAAATTGCAATGGAAGCAATTAGCATCTCTTCCGGTGGCACTGGCTAATACAACGGCTGTTGTACAAAACGGTTGCTTATATGTAATTGGTGGTAGAACAAAAACAGCATCAGGCATTAGTGAATTGCACAACGCAGTATTTTCGTTTGATCCCCAAAAACAGGCGTGGAAAAACTGTTCTCCAATAAGTGATGGTAAGAATGTAATGAATTTTTCAGCAGGAAGCGGCGTGGCTGTCAACGATAGTTTAATACTTATAGCCGGAGGCGACAATGGAAAAGTGTTTCATGAAATTGAAACATATCTGTATAGAATAGCACATGCATCAACAGATGAAGAAAGGATGAAATTGACGGTAGAAAAGAACAAACTCAATACAGATCACACCGGCTTTTACAAAGGAATGCTCTTGTATAATACTGTTGCCGACAGCTGGAGAAAAATCGGCGAATTACCTTTTCCTGCACACGTTACAACTAAGGCAATTGTAGAGGGGAATAATATTTTTTTGTCGACAGGCGAAGTTAAACCCGGCGTTCGTACGCCCGATATAATGACCGGTAAAATACATATTGATTAGCATGAAGTATTCAAAGAGATATCCCTGGGTATTGGTGATGCTGTTATGGGGCGTTGCGCTGCTGAACTATATGGACAGGCAAATGCTTTCTACCATGCGGCCGGCGATGCAACAGGATATTGCCGAGCTTAATTCTGCGGCGAGTTTTGGCAGCCTGATGGCCATATTTCTGTGGATCTATGGTTTAATGAGTCCCGTGTCTGGTTTTGTGGCGGACAAGCTGAGTAAGAAATGGCTGATTATAGTAAGTCTTTTTGTGTGGTCAGGTGTTACTTATGCAATGGGATATGCAACTACTTATTCGCAGATCCTCTGGTTACGGGCGTTGATGGGCATTAGTGAGGCGTTGTATATTCCCGCAGGCCTGGCACTTATCAGTAGCTACCATCCGCCCAAAACAAGATCACTTGCAATTGGAATTCATATGACTGGATTGTACACGGGACAAGCACTCGGCGGTTTTGGTGCGACGATCGCAGCAGCCTTTTCCTGGCACGCTACCTTTCATATTTTGGGTTTCGCCGGAATGGTTTACGCGATCGTACTCATCCTGCTTTTAAAAGATAAGAACAAGGAAGAAAGAGAAGAGTATGTGATAGCAAATGATAATGCTGCATCCGGAGAAAATATTCTCACATTGTTGCTTAACATCTCCTTTTGGATATTGGTGTTTTGTTTCGCCATAACAAGCTTACCGGGTTGGGCTGCAAAAAACTGGTTGCCGACGTTGTTTTCTGAAAATCTGAATCTTGATATGTCGCATGCCGGGCCGGCTTCAACCATTACAATCGCTGCATCGTCGTTCTTAGGTGTTATATTCGGAGGAATTCTCTCAGACAGATGGGTGCAAAAGAATATCAAAGGGCGCATCTACACAAGTGCATGTGGGTTAGCTTTTACTGTTCCTTCGTTGTTGTTAATAGCGCTTGGGCACTCAGCTTTTAACGTAATTGGTGCCGCGTTCTGTTTTGGATTTGGATATGGCATGTTCGACGCGAATAACATGCCGGTACTTTGCCAGTTTGTGCCTGTTAAATACAGGGCTACAGCTTATGGAATTATGAACATGGCCGGGGTGTTTGCGGGCGCTTTTGTTACTGAACTTTTAGGAAGATCAACTGACGAAGGAAATTTAGGAAGCAGCTTTGCGGTGCTTGCCCTGATCCTGATAGTGGTGATTACCGTTCAATTATTTTTTCTTAAACCCAAAGTGAACTAGACTTATTGGGATATAAA
Source organism: Chitinophagaceae bacterium DXS (assembly GCA_030345135.1). Lineage (GTDB taxonomy): Bacteria > Bacteroidota > Bacteroidia > Chitinophagales > Chitinophagaceae > Danxiaibacter > Danxiaibacter flavus. The sequence continues at coordinate 2,098,891 of CP128386.1, read as the reverse complement.
CTTTCAAAATAAAATTTTATGAGCTATACTTTGCAAGAGCTAAATGCGCTTAGGGATTTCTATGCACATCAGTTACTGAATGATACGGTGCCCTTTTGGTTTCCCCATTCTTTTGATAAGGAATATGGTGGCTTTTTATTGATGCGTGATGCTTGCGGAACTTTGATAGATGATGATAAAGCTGTTTGGATTCAGGGACGCGCAACATGGTTGCTTTCAACTTTATACAATACTGTTGAGCAAAAAGACGAATGGCTGGATGGTGCAAAACTGGGCTTCGATTTTTTGAATCAGCATTGTTTTGATACCGATGGCCGCATGTTCTTTCATGTAACACGTAAGGGCAGTGCCATTCGCAAGCGCCGCTATTTCTTTTCTGAAACATTTGCTGTTATTTCCATGGCGTCCTATGCCAAAGCAACAGGGTGTAAAGCCGCTGAAGAACGAGCCCGCAGCCTATTCGGTAAATGTATTGAATATGCATCTGCACCGGGAATACTTCCTGCCAAGTATACGGATGAAAGACCTTCTAAAGGGATCGGCGTTCCAATGATCATGATCAACACTGCACAGCAATTGCGGGAGACGATAGGTGACGACCGTTGTGATGAATGGATCGATAAATGGATCAGTGAAATTGAAAAAGATTTTGTGAAAGATGACATCCGTTGTGTGATGGAACAAGTTGCGCCGGATGGAAGTATTATTGATCATATCAATGAAAGAACACTTAACCCCGGACATGCAATGGAAGGTGCGTGGTTTATACTGCATGAAGCAAAATATCGCAACAACGATCAGCGGTTAATTGACCTTGGTTGTAGAATGCTTGATTACATGTGGGAGAGAGGTTGGGATGAAAAGTATGGTGGCATTTTTTATTTCAGGGATGTGTATAACAGACCGGTGCAAGAATATTGGCAGGATATGAAATTCTGGTGGCCACATAACGAAGTAATTATTGCAATGCTGCTGGCCTATTTAATGACGGGTGATAAAAAATATGCAGAACGCCACAAGATGGTGCATGACTATGCATACAAACATTTTCATGACAAGGAAAATGGTGAATGGTTTGGATATTTACACAGAGATGGAACAATTGCACAAACAGCCAAAGGCAATTTATATAAAGGTCCTTTTCATTTACCAAGGCAGGAATGGTATTGCATGTCCATATTAAATGAATACCTGGAAGAAAACAAGCATTGGTAATTGTCAACTCGTATGCTTTGAAAAACATAGCGTGTCCTCTGGGAAACGCCGTGTAATGCTTTTATTTATTAAACAAAGTAAACCTGATATCGAAAGAATGAAATTTGTGTTAGCTATATTTTTTTTATCGCCATTCGCACTCAATGCTCAACTGCAAGTGGCTAAAATATTTTCGGACAACATGGTTTTACAAAGAGATAAACCGGTAAGTGTTTGGGGCAAGGCAATCCCTGGCAACAGCGTAGCAATCCACTTTGCCCATCAGCAAAAGGTGGCACTGACCTTACCTGACTCAAGCTGGCATATTGTTTTTCCTGCGCAGCACGTAAACACAAATCCCCAATCAATTTCCATTACTTGCGGCAACCAAAAGATTGTGCTGAAGAATATTCTGGTTGGAGATGTTTGGCTTTGTCTTGGTCAGTCCAATATGGAATTTCCAATGAAGAATGAAGCGCACTATTCCGAAGCGCTGCAGTCCGCCAGTCAACCGCTCATCCGTTTTTACAATCCCACTTACATTGGTAAGAATGTTTTTGGCAGCGTATATCCAGACTCCATGCTAAAGCGTCTGAATGCAAAAGAATTTTATAACGGTTCCTGGCAGGTATCGGATACCAGCTCAATAAAAAACATGAGCGCTGTTGCCTGGTATTTTGGCAAAATGATAAAAGATTCAGTCTCCGTTCCAATTGGCCTTATCAACCTATCAATAGGAGGGTGCCCGATAGAAACCTTTACAGATGTAGCTACCCTGGCAGGCAATCCTGCTTTCAAAGAGAAGGTGAAGGGAAATTGGTTGCAAAATAAGTTTTTACCAGAATGGGTAAAGGAACGGGGGATTCAGAATCTCGGCGGCAATTCGCTACAAAAGAATGATGGATATGGCCCTGATCATGCTTACAAACCAGGTTTTGCATACAAAGCCGGAGTGCAGCCAATATTACAGATGCCAATAAAAGGAGTGCTTTGGTACCAGGGAGAAAGTAACGCACAGGAAATTGGCACTGTAAAAGAATATGGGCAATTATTTAAGTTGCTGGTATCTGATTATAGAATTAAATGGCAAGATGCCAATCTTCCGTTTTACTGGGTACAGTTATCGTCTATTGATTCAACAAATTACCAATCCCAATTGTGGCCAGTCTTCAGGGATGAGCAGCGAAAAATGCTTTCGGAGATAGTGCATAGTGGCATGGCCGTATGCAGCGATATCGGCGCAAAAAATGATGTACACCCTACTAATAAAAAGAATGTTGGCGAACGCCTTGCAAGATGGGCGCTGTATAATGATTATAAAAAGAACATCATGCCTTCAGGGCCTTTGCCGCAAAAGGCAATTTTCAAGGATGGGAAAGTTATCATCACATTTCAATATGCATCAGGAGGTTTGAATACTTCCAACAACGTAGTTCTCCGGGGATTTTCTTTTGATGGCATTAAAGAAGTGAATGCAGCAATTGATCACGATAAAGTTGCCATTAATAGTATTAATAAACCTGCGTATGTTTACTATGGCTGGAAATCTTTTACGGATGCTAACCTGGTAAATAGCGCGTTGCTACCTGCATCAACATTTAAAATAAAAGTTCAATAATGAGAAAGTTTTTTTCAACGCTTACTATGTCCGTTTTGCTTGTGTGTTTTGCTTGCGCACAGGAAAACAAAGTGTCCGTATTTACTTCAGGTGATGAAGGTTACCAAAGCTATCGCATTCCTGCAATTGTAAAATTGCCAAAGGGTGACCTGCTTGCCTTTTGCGAAGGAAGGGTAAATGACTCTGATGATTTTGGAAACATTGATATCGTTATGAAGCGCAGTCAGGACAATGGTAAAACCTGGTCAAAGCTGCAGGTTGTGGTTGATAACGACCATCTGCAAGCCGGCAATTGCGCGCCTGTTGTTGACCTGACCGATCCTGCCTATCCAAAAGGAAGATTATTCTTGTTTTACAATACCGGTAACAATCACGAAGGTGAAGTTAGAAAAGGAAAAGGATTAAGAGAAGTGTGGTACAAGACATCTGCAGATGGTGGAAATACCTGGTCAGATGCGGTGAATATAACGCTTCAGGTGCATAAGCCTAATCAGCCACAGATAAATCCTGCGTATCATTTTTCAGAAGATTGGAGAAGTTTTGCGAATACACCTGGTCATGCCATGCAATTTGAACAGGGCAAGTACAAAGGCCGCCTTTACGTGCCTGCAAATCATTCTGCAGGCAATCCATTGCCGCATTTTAATGATTACAAAGCAAATGGCTACTATACCGATGATCACGGAAAAACATTTCATATCAGTGAAGATGTTTCCACTCCGGGCGGAAACGAATGTATGGCAGCACCGTTGTATCCTGACGGACTTGTTATGAATATCAGGAACCAAAGTGGCAGCGAAAAAGCCCGGATCATTGCTTATAGTAAAAACGGTGGTGAAAACTGGGATACTGCTTATAACGACAAAAATTTACCTGATCCTGTTTGCCAGGGCAGTATTCTCAGGCTGGATAGTAAAAAAGGCAAAAATGTACTGGCATTTTGCAATGCTGCAGATACCAGCAAACGTGATAATCTTACCTTACGGATCAGCCTTGACGAAGGCCGCACATGGGATCGTAGTATTACGGTTGACAGAAGTTCTGACGGTCAAAAAAACAATTCAGCCTACTCCGATATTGTTCAGATCAGTAAGAATAAAGTAGGCATTTTGTATGAAAAGGATGAATATAAAAAAATCGTCTTTACGGTCGTATCAATTGACAATTGACAGTTGATAATTGGTAATGAAAAAGCGGGAGGTTCAACACTCTGTGTAACTCTGTGTCTTCTCCGTGTTTCTCCGTGTAACCTTTTTATTACATGGCGGAATACAGATACAAAATTTCACAGAGTTTTTCGTGTCGAAATCTTTTCAATTCTCAATTAACTAACTTTGCACTTAGTCACATTTTTCAATTATCAATTATCCATTTTCAATTAACATGCAGTTCCAGGTTCCCATCAATATCAAAAAGCTAGAGCCATCAATCACTTATAAGGATAAAATTCTTTTGATCGGTTCATGTTTTACAGAACATATCGGTAATTACCTGGAAGGCACAAAATTTAACGTGCTGCAGAATCCTCATGGTATTTTGTTCGAGCCCGTAGGTGTGTGTGATTCATTGGTGTCATATATTGAGAACCGGAAATACACAGAAGATGATCTTTTCTATCTGAATGAAGCATGGCATAGCTGGCACCACCACAGCCGTTTTTCATCAGTTAAGAAGGAGGATGCCATTACTGAAATAAACAAGTCGCAGCAACAGGCGCATGAGTTTCTTAAAGATGCGGACTGGCTTATCATCACACTTGGTTCATCATTCGTATACAAGCTGGTTAAAAACATGAGGCCGGTGGTTAACTGCCACAAAGCGCCAGCGCAAACCTTCATCAAACATTTATCTACCATTGAAGAAATAATCACAACATTAGACACCACCATTCACAGGTTATTTCACTTCAATAAAAAACTGAGGATCATATTTACCATAAGCCCGGTCCGTCATTTACGTGACGGAGTTATGGAAAATAACAGAAGCAAGGCAAGACTGATAGAGGCTGTGCATCACATGGTGAACAAGTTTGAGCGGCTTTATTATTTTCCGGCTTACGAACTGGTTATAGATGTGCTAAGAGATTATCGTTTTTATGACATAGATATGGCCCATCCCAACTATTCGGCAACGCAGTTTGTGTTGGAGAAATTTGCCGAATCCTGCATGGATGAACCAACGCAAAACCTGATGGAAGATATCCGCAAGATAGTAATAGCGCGTCAGCACAAGCCCTTTAATCCATCATCACAACAGCACAAACAATTTATGCGCACCCAACTCCAGAAGGTGGAGGAGCTTCAAAAAGAATATAATTATATTGATTTTACTAAGGAATTAGCGTATTTTTCTAAAGAGGAGCAGGCACCGTAATCTTAAAGCCATTAACCATGGACGAGAACACCTCTTTTTCAGGCACCATACCGTTTAACTATGACAACTGCCTGGGTCCGATGCTGTTTGAGCCGTTCGCTATTATCATGTCTCAACGTATAAAAGCGTTGGCTCCCGATTCAATACTCGAGATTGCCTGCGGTACCGGCCGGCTTACAAAATTTCTTCCCAAGATCCTTCGGGAAGGCGCCAGGGTTATTGCGACTGATCTTAACCCGGCTATGATAGATTATGCACGACACAAACATTTAATGCTGAGAGATGTGGCTTTCTTTGAAGCCAACGCGCAAGCACTCCCGTTTGATGATGGCCTGGTTGAATGTATCGTCAGTCAGTTTGGTGTTATGTTTTTTGAAGATAAGGTCGCCGCATTTAAGGAAGCATATAGGGTTTTATCGCCAAATGGAACGCTGCTTTTCTGTGTGTGGGATAAATTATCAGCCAATCCCGCCTCCGCAACGGTTCAGGATATTATGAAAGAGTTCTTTCCTGAAAATACACCACTCTTTATGTATCTGCAATTTTCTTATTTTGATGATGAAGTTATCAGGTTTGATCTTGAGCAGGCCGGTTTTGAGAAAATCAAAATATCAACTGTGCCGGCTGAAGGGTTTTCTGTGGAAGCAGCAGCTGCAGCACAGGGCATGGTATATGGAACGCCTTTATTTAATCATCTTTCGGACCGTGCGCCCGCTTTAATACCGGCAATTGTGCGAAAGCTGGAACAGACTTATACAGAGAAATACGGGGAGCGTTTTGCTACCCCGCTGAGAGCGCTTGTTGTAGAGGCAACAAAAGCATAAGCGTTATTGTTGCTGTCCCGATCCGGCAGCTTCGGTGATCTTCCCTGCTTCTACATTTTTCTTATACATTAGCACCGCGTTAAAGATCGCAGAGGACACTTCTTCCTTTCCAAGATCACTGTTCATATAATCTTCTTCTTCAGGATTGGTTATAAAGCCAGCCTCAACAAGAATGCTCGGCATTGCTGTGGCCTGTAATACCCAGATCCCTTCATTATTACGTTGCTTAACACCGCGGTTTACTCTTCCCTGCCTGATAAATTCATTTTGAACAAGGTCTGCAAGCATTAAACTTCTGTCAAAGTATTTCTTTGTACGCAGGGAGGCCATGATCCTTGCTTCCGGAGAATCGAACAGATCTTCTGCTGTGGAGTCGGTTTGCTCGCCCTGAAGCTCAGTAGTATCAACGGCTGTGTTACTTTGTACAAATTGAATTTTTGAGTCATTCTTGTTAATGGCCCATATAAAAGTTTCGGTGCCGGTAACGTCGCTTGGGGTTGTCCAATAACGATATACAGGTACCCGTTTTGTGTGTTTTTTTCTTTTTTTGCCTTTGCCGGTGTAGTAGGTTGAAGTTTTATAGTCTATTATTTCCGAATGATGCTTTGCAGGTGCATCATTACAGTGAATGCTGATGAAAAGATCTCCGTGGTTTTCATTGGCAAAATTTGCACGATAACGGTTTGCGTCACGTGGATTGGCAATGCCACCTGCATCATTCCGGTCGTTCCGTGTCATTAACACTTTAACGTCTGGCAATGAGTCCTGGATTTTTTTTGCGAGAGCCTGTCCAAAAGCCAGTGTTAAATCAGATTCATAACTGTATTTTCCATGCGCATTCAACGTAGGATATCCATGGCCCGGATCTATTATTATTGTTTTAATGATTTGTTTTTTTACAGCCTGGGAGTAGGTATCGGGGCATGCCATCAACAAGAGAGCTGACAATAGTACGGGTAGAGTGAATTTTTGGGTAGCTGATTTAATTCTTTTCTGCATTTCCTTTGTCTTATAATGATAAACCGGTCATAAAACGAATTAGCTATACCGGCAAGGTATAACTTCCTCATTATACGACTACAAAGTTGAGTTTTTGTTTTTTAATGTACCGTAGAAGCTGTTTTGCGACGCAAATAAAGCAACTCGAAAAATAAAAGTAACGATTAAAGCAATTTTACGCGTTTTCTTTATAAGAACATTGTTAAAAAATGTTATTTAACCCAAGCGCCTGTATATTGTATTAATCAAAATTATAATTTAAGTGTAATTCTTTAATCGTAGCTGTTATTTTGCAGTAACCGCTTGTTCACTTAAAGAAATGGTATAAACAAAAAAACTGTTGTCCGCCGGTTTTTTCTGAAATCCAATTGATTCATACAGTTTTTGAGCATTGTAATTGTCAGTTGCAGTTTCAAGCTGCATATAGGTGGCTCCGTTAGTTTGGGCAAAGTCCATGGCATTTTTGATCAGTTGATATCTGGCGCCTTTTCCGCGATATTCTTTTTTCACAAACAAATCATTCAAGATCCAGTTTTTGCAGGCCCGGACTGATGAATAAACAGGATATAGTTGTGTAAAGCCTACAGGCTTTATTTCCTGGCCATGCTGTTCAAGAGCAACAAATATTACCGACTCATTATTTTCCAGCCTTGTGTTGATGAATTTTTCCGCGAGTGAAAGATCCGGAGACTGACCGTAAAACATCCTGTATTCATTGAATAATTCTGTTACGAGATCGCTTTCAGATTGGTCGATCCTTTTGATGGTCATGATAGTGATAAGTTATACGTTATACGTTGTTCAAATCGGAATTAAGATCATGTTGTTGCAGGCTTTAAGCTTTAGACTTTAAGCTTTTAATGTATCCTGTCACCTCTCACTTCAATTCCGTTCATTACTTCGGCTTCATAAGCCAGCCATTCTTTCCAGCGTGATCTTACTTTTTCCGGGTCGACATAAGTTTCCGCCAGTTCAATGAACAGTGTATAGTGCCCCGCTTCACTCTCCATAAAACGTCTGTAAAAATTGCGCATGTATTCATCTTCCAGCCCTTCACTTAAGCGTTTGAATCTTTCGCAACTGCGCGCCTCGATGAGTGCCATCGTGAGCATTTGATCCAGAAAACGATCTTCAGGATGTCCACCTTTCTTCTGAAATTCCAGCAGCTTGTTTACATATTCGTCTTTGCGTTGTTTACCAAGCCTGAGATTGCGTTTTTTCAGTTCCTGCAATACAAGCCTGAAATGGCCCCATTCTTCGGTAACAATAGGTGCCAGTTCGCTCACAAGTTCCTCTTTGTCAGAATATTTCTGAATGATGGAGATGCAGCTTGTTGCAGCTTTCTGTTCGCAATAAGCGTGGTCCGTTAGGACGTCTTCGAGCTTCATTTCCGCCAGGTTCACCCAGCGTGGATCTGTTGGTAGCTGAAGTCCAAGAATGTTTTTTGTATCCTGCGAAAGTTCCATCCTGCAAATGTAACCATATAAGCATGTTTTTTTTGAACCATATAAGGCATGTAAGGACATTTAAGCCATTGTTTGCTAGAGACGCTAGAATTGTTAGGAGACTCAGTCACTCGAAACTTTCGGCTGTTGTTCGCTTGGGGTTCCCTTATATCCCTTCTATATATCTAGTGAATAGTCAATGGTCAATGGTGAAGGTTCGAGCTGGTTAAGTAAATATATTGTCGTTTAAGTGTTATTATTATCCTGGGCAAAAGCTCTTATTTGCTCTTATATTTCTTCTATACAACTAGTGAATAGTGAATGGTCAATGGTGAAGGTCCGAGCTGGTTAAGTAAATATATTGTCGTTTAAGTGTTACTATTATCCTGGGCAAAAGCTCTTATTTGCTCTTATATGTCTTATATGGTTTAAAAAACTTCGCTTAGGTCAGCTTTAGGCTTTAGGCTTTGGGCTTTAAGCTTAATCAGTTGTTAACAAAGAAACGTTGGCGCGGCCGACACCTTACTTATATGCCTTATATGGTTTAAAAAGCGCTAAATGTTTTATACGTTTCAAGTCTAGTTTAAAACTGCTACCTTTCGCCGGTTAATGTTTTGGCTTTATGTACAACGATGATTTTTTACAACACAAACTTGATGAGCGTATTCAGCAGGATGCATTGAGGGCATTGACGCTACCTTCAGGCAAAATTGATTTTTGCAGCAACGATTATATCGGCATCGTGAAAAATGGTCTGTTAAAAATCAACGATGCTGACGCGTTTAGCTATTCTTACGGCAGTACAGGGTCAAGATTGCTTGCGGGCAACTACGAGTTGATTGAACAGACCGAAAAGCAGATAGCGACGTTTCACAAAACCGAAGCTGCAGCTATTTATAATTCCGGATATGATGCGAATACAGGCGTGCTTTCCTGCGTGCCACAGCGTGGAGATACAATTTTATACGATGCACTTTCTCATGCATCGATAAGAGACGGCATCAGGTTATCTTTTGCTCAAAGCTTTTCTTTTGCACACAACGATATGGATCAGTTAGAGCTGCGGTTACAGCAGGCAAAAGGGAATGTGTTTATCGTTACCGAATCCGTTTTTAGCATGGATGGAGATGTTTGTCCTTTAAATGAACTGGTTGCGCTAAGTAACAAATACAATGCGCACCTGGTTATTGATGAAGCACATTCTACGGGCACCATAGGCGAATCAGGGGAAGGTTTGGTTCAATCGATGGGATATGCCGATCATGTGTTTTGCCGGATTCATACTTTCGGGAAAGCGGTGGGTTGTCACGGCGCCGCTGTTGTAGGATCAACCCGGTTAAAAAAATACCTGGTTAACTTTTCCAGGAGTTTTATTTACTCAACGGCGCTTCCGGAAGAAGCGGTTCATCGTATTTCAACTTCATATAACGTATTTCCAGGGTTGTCAGAAGAAAGAAAAAAACTGGGTGAGCTTATTCAATATTTCCAGTCTGCAGATATCGCTTACGAAAAATTCAAGTCATTAACGCCAATACAAGTTGTAATGGTGCCAGGAAATACCGCCATAAAAGCACTCGCTCAAAAATTACAGGAAAATAACATTGACGTACGGGCCATACTCTATCCCACAGTTCCCAAAGAAAAGGAGCGCCTGCGCATTGTACTGCATTCATTCAACACAGTGGAAGAGGTGGAGATGCTGGCTGGGTTGCTGAAGAGTGAGGTGTAAGGGGTCAGGTGTCAGGTTTCAGGTATCAGGTGTCAGGCGTGAGGCATAAGGTGTGAGGCATAAGGAAAAGGTTTCTAATCAACTAATCATAAAAATCCTCCAATCCCGGTCCAGAAAACCCGGCTGCAAGCCGGTTACTTTTAATCATAATCTCCCCCTGTCCATAAAATCCTCCAATCCCGGTCTCAAATCCGAATCAAAAGTTTTAACATTGCTGCATCAATTCAATTTTCAATCTAATACTTGCTATGCGGGTAGTCTATTTTATTCTTAGCCTGGCATTGACCGTCGGTTTAATCATCGTATTAAATGTTCCGTTACCTGCGGGAAAAACCAAAACGCCGCGTATGGGATATTTTCTTTCGCCTCAAAAAGGCTTTTGGCAAAATGCCGAAGCTGCGGATAAAGAATTTAACGCTGCCATTCATGCGTCCGGACTTAAAGGGAAAGTGAGTGTATATTTTGATGAAAGACTGGTCCCGCATATCTATGCAGAAAACGATCATGATGCCAACTTTGTACAGGGATATCTCCACGCACGTTTTCGCTTATGGCAAATGGATTTTCAGACATATGCGGCTGCCGGAAGGTTAAGCGAAATAATGGGCGCACAGGGTAGTGGTTCAGACTTTTTAAAAATCGATAAGTTCTTTCGCCGTCTCGGAATGGTTTATGCCGCAGAAAATTCACTGAAGCAAATGGAATCTGATCCTGAAAGCAAAGCTGCAGCAGATGCATATACTGCCGGTGTGAATGCATACATTAGCGCACTTGATGAAAAAGATTATCCGTTAGAATATAAGATGCTTGACTACAAGCCGGAACAGTGGACGAATCTGAAAACTGCACTGCTGTTGAAATATATGTCTTATGATCTCGCCGCTTATGAACAGGATTTTGAAATGACAAACGCCAGGAGCATTTTTACAGCAAAGCAGTTTGAAAAATTATATCCTTATGGTCAGGATTCACTTGATCCTATTGTTCCTAAGGGAACTGTTTTTGCAAAGGCGGGACTGGTGGTTAAAAAGCCTTTGAATGCAGATTCTGTTTATTTCACATTTAATGCAGATACAACTAAATCCCAGGCATACAATCCAAAGCCTGATCCTGCGAATGGAAGCAACAACTGGGCTGTTAGCGGAATAAAAACCGCGAGCGGCAAACCAATATTATGCAATGATCCACATCTCGGTTTAAATCTTCCTTCATTGTGGTATGAGGTACAAATATCAACACCGGGAAATAATGTTTATGGCGTTGGCTTACCCGGCGCGCCAAATGTGATCATTGGCTTTAATGATAATGTGGCTTTCGGCTTTACAAACTCAGGACGTGATGTTCGCGATTATTATGAAATCACTTTTAAGGATAGTACAATGCAACAATATCTCTATAACGGTGAGTGGCAGAACACTACGTTTAGAGATGAAGTAATTAAAGTAAAAGGGGCAGTAGCTGATACGGAACATATAGCCATGACCGTTTGGGGACCTGTGATGTATGATAAAAATTATCCCAACATCTTAAAAGATGGCAAGGCATACGCCTGCCGGTGGAAAGCGCACGATCCCAGCGATGAGCTAAAGACTTTCGGAAAGCTGGATAAAGCGAAAGGGTACGATGACTATGTTGACGCGATATCTACATTTAGTTGTCCTGCCCAGAACATGATCTTCGCAAGCAAGAGCGGCGATATTGCGATTCGTCAACAGGGCAGCTTCCCTGCGAAGTGGAGAAGACAGGGTGATTTTCTTATGCCGGGTAATGACAGTTCTTACCGTTGGCAGGGAATCATCGGTGATAGCTTCAATATAACACTTCATAATCCCACGTATGGCTTTGTAAGCAGCGCCAATCAATATCCTTATGATACGACTTATCCTTACTATATAGGTGGTTCTAATCCTCCGTACCGCGGTATTATAATCAACCGGAATCTTACACAGATGGAAAACATTACACCGGAAGATATGCAGCGCTTGCAGACAAATAACTACAACATATTTGCTGAAATGGCGAAGCCGGTGTTATTGAAATATACAGATGAAACAGCTTTGACTGATACGGAAAGAACCTTGTTCGAAACATACAAAAGCTGGAACCTTCGTAATGATATAGATGAAAAAGGCGCGACGATCTTTGCTGTATGGGTAGATAGCATTATGGCTGAAATGTATGACGATGAACTATCCCAAAGCCCGTTGCCAATGCCGCAACCGGTGCAAAGCACTATGCTTGAAAGTATCTTAAAAGATAGCAGCTATGTATTTGCAGACAATATCAATACCCCTCAAAAGGAAACAATAAAAGATATTGTGACAGCAGCATTTAAAAAGGCGACAACAGAATTAAACATTGCGGAGAAAACCGGAAAACTGGCATGGGGCAAGTTTAAAGATTCCGGAATACGGCACTTGCTCCGGATACCTGCGTTTAGCAGACTTCATTTGCCAATTGGTGGGGGAAATCATATTATAAATGCAACCAAACAATTTCACGGTCCAAGCTGGCGAATGGTCGTACATTTAAATGACAAGACCGAAGCTTACGGTGTTTACCCGGGCGGACAAAGCGGTAATCCCGGCAGTAAATATTATGATACATTTGTTGATTATTGGGCGAGTGGTAAATATTATATGTTATCTATAATATCAGAAGCCGAGATAAGTAAACAGAAAGGACTTAAAGGGAAAATGACGTTTAGTAACAGTTAAAATCAGCTATCGAAAGATAATCAATGCTGAACTAAAATAACCTCCAATGAAATTAGTTGTTTCAATAATACTTACGGCCCTGCTGGGATATGCAGTTTGCTTATTTCTCCCGTGGTGGGGCTTTGCCGTAAGCTCATTCCTGATAGGAATAATCATCCACCAAAAGCCATCGAAAGCTTTTGCAGCAGGCTTTGCAGGCTTGTTTTTGTTATGGGGATTTCATGCTTATTTCATTGATTTAAATAACCAGAATTTACTGGCACCTAAAATAGCTGATGTGCTGGGTATTGGAAGTTCAGGGGCTCTTATAATAATTACCGCAATTGTTGGCGGCCTGGTATCTGCATTTGCAGCTTTATCAGGTAGTTTCGGACGGACGCTCATTAAAACGCAGAATTGATGGCGTATAAATTGCATTTATTATTCCCCGGAACCTTGTTGCTTCGCACGCAACCGCAACAGCCTTCTATTTTTAATGAAGATTCAGTGTAGACTTGCATATCTGATTGGTATGCTGTTGCTGACTTTTTTTTGTTCGGCACAGCATATTTCCGGGCGGATCACAGATAGTTCCGGCGCAGCTTTGAGTTTCGCATCCATTTCAATTAAAGGGAGTAGTATTGGCGTTTCTGCCAATGCAAAAGGAGAATACAGTCTGCAGGTTGATCCGGGTAATTATGTTTTGCAGTGTATGCGTGTGGGATTCAAAACCGCTGAAAAAGAGATCATTCTTGATCAGAGAGATATTATAATAGACTTCATTTTATCTGAACAGCAATATGCACTTGACAATATTACAGTAAAAACAGGGCAGGAAGATCCCGCCTATGCCATAATACGGAAGGCAATAGAAAAAAGACCCGATTATGAGCAAGAATTGCAACGGTTTCAATGTGAGGTTTATATAAAGGGAACATTGAGATTAAGGAAATACCCCAAAAAATTTCTCGGTAAAACAGTCGACTTTGAAGACGGTGATACCAGCCAGCAAAAATTCCTCTATCTCTCCGAATCCGTGGCCACCTTCGCACAGCAGCCGCCTGATAAAGTAAAAACAGATGTTGTTTCAACGAAAGTAAGTGGTAACAATAATGCTTACGGACTAGCCTTGCCGCAGATGTTATCATTGTATCACAACACTATCAAAATAGGAGAGAACCTGAATCCCCGCGGATTTATTTCGCCCATAGCAGACAATGCACTTAAGTTTTACAATTACAAGTTTGAGGGAACTTTTTATGATGGTAAGAAAATGATCAATCGTATAAAAGTGAGTTCCAAAAGAACTTTTGAACCCACTTTTTCGGGCTATATCAATATCATGGAAGATGACTGGCGTATACACAGCGTACAACTTATGGTCGCCGGGAAAAGACAAATGCAGTATTTGGACACACTCAGGCTGGAGCAAATTTATATTCCATATGATAACAAATGGGTTTTAAAACACCAGGTGATCTACCCTCAGTCCAACGTTTTCGGATTCGATATATTTGGCAACTTTATCCAGGTGTTTGACAAGTTTAATCTCAATCCGATATTTCCGGACGATTACTTTAATAATGTAGTTGTAAAATACGACGTCAGTTCCAACACAAAGCCTGCTCCGTACTGGGACAGTATTCGCCCAATCCCGCTTCAACCGGAAGAAGCGAGGGACTATCGCTTTAAAGACAGCCTCGAAAATATGAGGCAGCAACCTGAATATATCGATTCTTTGGATCTGAAGCGAAACAAAGAATTCCGGCCCATCGCTTTCGTGCTGGGCGGCAAAAAGTTTATCAGGCGCAGGTTAAACAGGACAATAACTTTTCCGGCGATATTTGACATATTGAGCTACAATACAGTTGAAGGAACAGTTGTAAATTTTAGTCCTGAGTATTTTAAGGAATTCAAGCAATCTCACAGTTATCTTGATATAAGCCCCAATATCCGCTACGGCTTTACCAATCATCATTTTAATGCGCGGTTGTCTGCGGTTTACGGCTATGGCAAAAGACACGATCAGTCAATAAGTTTTTCTGCGGGCAAAAGAGTATTTCAATTTAACCCGCTGCAACCTATTACCTCGCGTGATAACACCATTGCAACACTTGTGTATGAAAGAAATATCATGAAGTTGTATGAAGCATGGTTCACAAGGTTCAGGTATTCCAACGAAATAGCCGACGGGTTTACGCTTAAGTTTGGAGTTGAATACCAGCATCGTTATCCCTTGGAGAATACCGGCGATTATACAATTTTTGACATCAAGGGCAGGGAGTTTACACCCAATTATCCAACAAATATTGTGTCCTCCAATATTCCGGAACACAAGGCGCTTGTAGCCAACATCAATTTTCTATGGCAGCCTGGTATCAAATACATTCAGAAAGGAGGCGAAAGAACTGCGCTCAACTCCGGCTATCCTACTTTTGAGCTTGGGTTTACACAAGGCTTCAATAAATGGTTGGGCAGTGATATACAATATAATAAATGGAACTTTTCGGTATCGGATGACATAGACCTTCGTTTGGGAGGTAAATTACAATGGCGCTGGAATGTCGGTGGTTTTATAGATACCACGCAGTTATACCTGCCGGATTACCAGCACTACTATGATAACCGCACTGTTTCTGCCAGCCCGTATCTGAAGAGTTTCCAGATAATGCACTATTATGATTATAGTAATAAAGAGCGTTTTCAAACCTCTGCACACTTAGAGTATCACCTGAATGGATTTCTATCCAACAAGATTCCATTGATGAAAAAATGGAACTGGTTCTTTGTTGCCGGCGGCAATGCGCTCTATGTTAATAAGGATAAGCAGTACGGAGAGATCTTCTTATCCATTGAAAACATTCTTAAAATTTTCCGCATAGATTTTATAGAGGCCTTCCAGAAAAATCAAACACCCACGTCAGGTGTAAGGATTTTGTTTGCGGGAATACTTGGAGGTGTGAGGGAAGACTAAGTTTATGGAGAATGGAGAATTGAAAATGGAGGGAATGGGCGAATGTGCGAATTTGCAAATGTGCGGATGTACAAATTTAAGGTCGTTTAGTTAAGCATATATCGCCAACTTTGGGAGATGCCTCATGTCGTCGACATGACGATCCTGGCTTATCAGAAAAAGTAATCACAGCAGCACTATCACGAGTATGTAATACTGCGGAATCTGCACCTGCATCGTCGCCTCGACCAGTAATTTGGGATAACCACAATCAAAAAGAGATGATAGGACACTTTTCGTCGATAGTCCGTAGGACTTTAAGCTTAATAGAAACCAAAACAACAAGGCCTTTCTTGTCCGTAGGACATTAACCCTTTTATTTGGTTAAAGTCCTGACGGACTATGATGTTCTCAATTCGCAAATTTCTATTAAGCTTAATTCCCTACGGGAAAAATTGTTACTGCTATGAAATCTGTTATTGACACGGTAGGAGAGATCTCCCGAATATTGATCTGATCGCGATTTTATGAGGCTTGATATTAACACTCGCAACTAAACGACATTGCTATGCGAACTGGCTCAATTAGTGTCAGTGATCAATAAATCAGACATCAGCAAATCAGACATCAGCGATCCTTAAATCAGCGATCAATTTGTAACTTAGCTTTCAATTCACCAGATCGCATTATTCACTTTTCACCATTGACCATTCACTACAATGACACTCGAAGCACTTCGTTCTTATTGCATCAGCCTGCCACATGTCACCGAAACTGTGCAGTGGGGCGATCACCTTGTTTTTAAAGTTGGAGAAAAAGTGTTCTGTATAGCATCAGGAGAAGATCCTTTAACGGCCAGTTTCAAGGTGGAAGAGGAGACCTTTTTCGAGTTAACTGAGCGAAATAGTATCGTTCAGGCGCCTTACCTGGCCAAAAAACAATGGGTATTGGTGGAAAAACCGGGTGCACTCAAGGTCGACGAATGGAAATCTTATATTTACAACTCATATAAGTTGGTGGTAGCCAAGCTTACCAAAAAATTGCAAAAGGAATTGGGACTGAATGATTTGTAAACGCCGCGAGATCTGATAAAAAGGCCACTCACAGGGCATATATAGTATTTTTGCTCATTTATTCCTTAAAACTGCATTTATAATTAATAAATCCTTACCTTTGCGCCTCATTTCCCGTAAGGCTCAACAAGTTTCCGCATGAGTGGAACGCCAGCAGGGAGTAATTCTTAACAGGATTATAATGCCTAAAGTTAAAACAAACTCTAGCGCGAAGAAGCGCTTTAAGGTGACAGCTACAGGAGAAATCACCTATCAGAAATCTTTCAAACGTCACATCTTAACCAAGAAATCTAAAAAACGCAAAAGAGCTTTAAGAAAAGATGGTCTTGTTGTGCCAGCAAACAAAGACTTCGTTATGCGTTTATTACGTTTGAAATAGTCTAAACCGTCAAACCGGTAAAAATCATTTTAAAAATCCTGTTAGCTGGTTAATCACCTCTAACGCAAAATAATCAGATATGCCACGTTCAGTAAATGCTGTAGCATCAAGGGCAAGAAGAAAAAGAATTCTTAAGAAAGCCAAAGGCTTTTATGGTAAACGTAAAAACGTTTATACCGTTGCCAAAAATATTGTTGAAAAAGGTCAGACTTACAGCTATGTAGGCCGCAAATTGAAAAAACGCGAATACCGCCAGCTGTGGATCGCGCGTATCAACGCTGCAGTGAGAGAAGAAGGTATCACTTACAGTGAATTTATCGATAAACTGAATAAAAAAGGTATCGAACTTAACCGTAAAGTTCTGGCTGATATGGCTATGAACGAACCTGCAAGCTTCAAAGCACTTGTAGCTTCAGTTAAGTAATCATACTTCAATATAGTTAAGGACCGCTGTGCTGATAAGGCATGGCGGTTTTTTGTTGGCTGTCAGCTATCAGCTATTAGCCATCAGCTTGTCAACTCTCCAGTTCGTGACTTATCTACACCATTGTGTTAACTGTATGGTTGAAATTAAAATGGAGTCACCTTTGTTCGCCAAAACATTTATGGCTAATAGCTAAAAGCTGATAGCTAATAGCTGAATGCTGACAGCTCCCCATTTTTTTTCCCGCATTTATTTTCCAATCATTTACTTTTGCTACGCTAAAATTCTTGTTCACAGCTAATAATTCACCCGCAAAGGATGAACAATACCTACACCGGACTGGTTAAGCAGACATTCCACTTCCCTCAGGAAGGTTTTGATGTTAATGACAATGGCTACCTGGAGTTCAACGGTCTTGATTTACAAGCCCTCATTAAAAAGTATGGTACACCAATGAAGCTAACTTATCTGCCCAAGATTGGGATGCAGATAAATAAGGCTAAAAAAATGTTTGATACGGCCATTAAAAAGCACAAATACGAGGGTAAGTACTTCTATTGTTACTGTACCAAGAGTTCTCACTTTTCTTTTGTGGTTGAAGAAGCGCTTAAGCATGAAATTCACCTGGAGACTTCTTATGCGTACGATATCGAGATCATAAACAGGTTATACCAGAGAAGAAAGATCACAAAAGACACTTTCATCATTTGCAATGGGTATAAGCAAAAAGCTTACACATCAAGAATTGCAAAGCTGATCAATAGCGGGTTTAAAAATGTAATTCCCATTCTTGATAACAAGGAGGAATTGCAGATGTATAAGCGAAGTGTTAAGCAACCATTTAAACTGGGCATCCGCGTTGCTGCGGAAGAAGAACCAAGCTTTCCATTCTATACTTCAAGACTTGGCATTCGCGCAAAAGATATCCTGGAATTTTATGTAGATAACATTGAAGGTTACGAAGACAAGTTCCAGCTAAAAATGCTTCACATCTTCCTGAATAAGGGTATCAAGGATGATATCTATTACTGGAGTGAATTAAATAAGATCATTAACCTGTACTGCCAGTTAAAGAAGATCTGTCCTGAACTGGATTCGATTAACATAGGTGGTGGTTTTCCTATTAAGCACTCGCTTGGTTTTGAATACGATTATCAGTTCATGATCAACGAGATTGTTGGCAATATTAAGAATGCCTGCAAAAAAGCAAAAGTGCCGATGCCGAATATCTATACAGAATTTGGAAGTTATACTGTAGGCGAAAGCATGGCTCACATTTATAGTGTGATCGGCCAGAAAATGCAGAATGACCGCGAGATCTGGTACATGATCGATTCTTCTTTCATCACTACTTTGCCTGATACCTGGGGCATTGGAGAGAAATTTCTGATGATGCCCGTTAATAAATGGGATAATGAGTACCAGCGAGTCGTCTTGGGGGGACTTACTTGCGACAGTCATGATTACTACGATTCTGAAGAACATATCAACGAAGTGTTCCTGCCCAAGCTTTCATCCAATCATACAGTAGGCGAGGCGAGAACTCCTTTACAAAAAGAAAAAGAGCAGGAGAAAATAAAAGAGAACGAAGAACCATTGTATGTTGGCTTCTTTCACACAGGAGCATACCAGGACCAGATCAGTGGTTACGGTGGTATTAAGCACTGCCTGATCCCATCTCCAAAGCATATCATCGTAGAAAAAGATAAGAACGGAAAATTGGTTGACTGGGTATACGCTAAAGAGCAGTCGGCGCAGAGCATGCTGAAAATCCTAGGCTACCTGTAAATTAGAAAAAGTCAAAAGTAAAAATTCAAAAATCAAAATAGCTGCACGCTTTTTGAGTTTAAGTAAAGCTGCAAAATGTGCGGTTTTTAATTTTTACTTTTAAATTTTGACTTTTCTTCAATATTATTGAAACGTGACACTAACCTTGTCACGTTTTTTACTTTTAAAAACTGTTTATGAAGACTATACTAGCCTCTGTTATACTTGTGATATTAAGCTCCCAACTCTATGCACAAACGCAAGAAGACTCAGTAAAAGCAGTAATAAACAAATTCTTTGCAGCTATGAAGGATGCTGACGCTGCCGGTATGCAGGCATGTTTTGCAGATAGCGCACTATTGCAAACTGTGGTAAACAAAAACGGAAAGGTATCGGTAAGAACAGAAGCCATTAAAGAATTTGTTGCTTCTGTGAGCAAATTAACCAAAGGCGACGCCGATGAAAGGATCACTTTTGAGACCGTAAAATCTGACGGATCATTGGCCATCGCATGGACGCCCTATAACTTCTTTTACAAAGGGCAATTCAGCCACTGCGGCACTAACTCATTCCAGGTAGTTAATATCAATGGGCAGTGGAAGATCCAATACATTATTGACACAAGAAAAAAGGTTGGATGCGCTGAAGCTAAATAGATATCAAAGAAGGGACAGTGGTTCATCGTAAAAGCTCTGTGTATCTCTGTGTCTTCTTAGTGCCACTCCTATGTAACTTTTTTTTTTACACAGAGAAACAGCCGAAGAAGACACAGGAGGTGCACAGAGAGAGTAAGCATACATTCAAATCCCCTATTCTTTTGTAAAGAAAAAATCCTTGCTCGTTATATTCCCCGCAATATCCCTTACTGTTACTTCTAACCGGTGTTTGCCGGGCTGCAGGCGATTATCAAAATGATAAGTAAATAAATTATCTTTTCTGTATAACAATATCCATTTGCCATCGAGCAAGGCAACGGCATTGTCAACAGCGCCAAGATTATCTTTGGCCAGTAACTGAAGTTGTGCATTTTCATCTGTGAGCGTTGTGTTATTCTTCCATCCTTGTGTCGTAATTGCCGGAGCTATTGTATCAACCAGCAATTCAATATTTCCGAGCTCATCAAACGAACCTTTCATATAATTGCCTTGCCAGTTGCCTTTTATTAACTGGCTTGTGTTACGGTTTGTAATACGCATGACCGTATGCCTGCGCAGTAATGAACGCTCGGACAATGAAGTTTTTATCTGAACAATGTAATTTGTATGTACCGGTATGTTTGGATAAACAGCTTTCATTATAAGTGACGCTGCATCCTTCCGTGTACTTTTCTCTTCATTTATTTCAAATGGTACGTTATCATAAAATGCCGTTGCAGGAAAGTTGTAAATATAATTTGGCTTTTGAATTATATGCGGCTTTCCAAATGCCAGTAGGCTGCCCTTATTATCTATTAGCCGTTCCGGAATATTTCTGCCAGTGTACTTAACAGCGAGAGAGACAGTTGTCAGATTTCCAGCCGCGTCAGCAATCTGAATCCGTATACGATGTGTCGATGTGTCGCGTAATCTTATTGTACCGTTGCCCGCGCGCCGGTCAAAAACTGTCAGCCGGTTACCAGGTAAAATGGATAAGTGTTGAATGTATTGGTGGGAGTTAAGCCAGTGCTCGTAGTCGATGCAGGCATTAACATAACGTGTAGTTTCATAGGAGAGTTTGTTTAGCCTGAACGCAAAAATCAGGGAGTCATCCAAAAATAAACTCGCACTATAGATGCCCATTCTAAAGTGCTTGTCAGACATTTGATCAATTGCTTTGATGCCAAAACTGATAACCGGCGAATTGACTAAAAGAATGTTCGAGCCTTTATAGCTGTTCGCATCATTCGCAAGATTTACTTGCCGGGGGGTAGTCAGGTAAATACTTTTTTCCCGATCATACCAATATAAACCTTTTACAACAGGCGGCGTATTGTCTTTAACCGGATAGGCAGATATAAGCGGGTTAATTACATCACCTGTTCGTGTGTCACGCAGCTCAAAATGCAGGTGTGGCCCTTCGGAAGATCCCGTGTTGCCGCTGTAGCCGATCAACTGACCCTTGCGGACACGAAATATGGTTGAATCATACGTAATAGATTGTTGCCAGCTTTTATCAGCATATTGATGTTGTAATACATTATGTTCCAACGGATCGTAAAACTTATTGAGGTGGGCGTAGAGCGAAGTGGTGCCATTTTTATGTGCAATAAGCAGGCATTTTCCAAAGCCGGTTTGTTCCAGTTTAACACAACTTACATATCCGTCAGCTACTGCATAAACCGGAAGATCTTCTTTTCCCCTGGTTCTGATATCAAGTCCCATATGAAAATGGTCCGCTCTTGGTTCCCCAAAATTAGCTGCAAGTTCAATGGGGATGGCTATTGGGGAATGGTAATATCCATATGATGGGGGCATGCGGAAATACAAAATACAGGCAGTTATAATCAGGATAATTATGCAGCCGCTAACTATTGTTCTGGATGAAAAACGGATCATATGAATTAATTGACCGTTTAAAGCTAGAAGTGCACTAATTTGTTGGCAAATGCGTTCTGCCTGTTGGGCATTCATCTCTGCAAACCGGCTTATTTTTCATGCAAGTTGTTTGCAGATAAAAAAATGAGGTTTGCAGAAAAAACAATCCCCAATCAATCATAATCAGTGCTGAACAACTAAGTTGCATTCATCAAAAAAGAAAACCTGATTGTGCCCGAAATAATAAAAATGAGAAAACAATTGTTGTGGCCTTTTATAGGGTTCATTGTATTTTATTATCTGTTGCATATGGCGGTTGATTTGCCCAATATTATAAATAGCAGGGCTACTTTTCTGTGGCTGCCGCTAAGTGCAAAGAGCTTACTGTTCAGGTTAGCTGATATAGCCGCGAATAGCTTGTTTACACTTATTCCTTATCTTATTTTATTATACCTGTATCCTCAAACAAAAATTGTAATACTTATTGGTTTAATAGGGATGGCTATTTCGCTATTGTTTTTTGGCAGATATTTTTTTGAGGCAAATGTGTTATCAAAAAACATGCGGTTGCGGTTTTTCTTTCTGAATAATCTTCTGTACATATTTACCTACACAGCATTTGGTATTGTGTTTTATTTCATGCGGTATTCTCATTTGCAGGTGCTTGAGAAAAAAGAACTTGAGTTAATTAACAGGCAGTCGGAACTATCTTTTCTCCGTGCACAGATCAATCCGCATTTTTTGTTCAATAGCCTTAACAATATTTATTCGCTTGTTTATATACAATCTGGCAAAGCATTAGATGCCATAGCGGTTTTAAGCGACCTGTTGCGCTATATGTTGTACGAAACAAATGAAAAAGTGTCCTTGCAAAAAGAGTTACATTATATAGAACAATATATAGCATTGCAAAAACTGCGCTTTGATTGGCCGGTAAAAACAGAGATCAAAATAGCAGGACAGCCGGAATCGATTTATATCGCGCCCTTACTACTCATTCCTTTTGTAGAAAATGCATTTAAGCATGGAGATTTTAGTGAGCATGCAGATGGACTTTCCATTTCGGTTTCCGTCACCCAACAAAAAATTTATTTTCATTGTTTTAATCAGAAAAGTCATCTGCAAAAAGATGATACGGGAGGTATTGGTCTGGATAATGTGGAACGAAGGCTGGCATTGTTGTACCCCGGTAAAAACAAGCTCAATATAGCTTCTAATGAAACTCATTTTATTGTAAATCTTGAAATACAATTATGAATGCACAGGCAGTGATAAGGTGTATTGTTACGGATGATGAACCGCTGGCGGTAAACTTACTGGCAGATTACGTTAATAAAACTCCCGGGTTTGAGCTGATATTGAAAACCACTAACGTGCTGGATGCTTTGGATGCCGTGCAACAAGGCAGGGCCGATCTTGTGTTTCTTGACATTCAAATGCCGGAACTTACAGGCATCCAGTTCATGAAAATAATTCGCGGAGCATGTAAGATCATTATAACCACCGCCTATCCTGAATATGCATTGCAAGGGTATGAATTTGATGTGGTCGACTATTTATTGAAACCAGTGACCTATGAAAGATTTGTAGCTGCAACACAAAAAGCTATAGCGAGGTTGGAGAATAAATCTGCAGTTGTTGCTACAAATACCATTAAACATATTTTTGTTAAAGCAGACTATAAAATACGCAAGATCGATCTGAATGATATACTGTACATTGAAGCGTTGAGGGATTATACAGCCATTCATCTTCTAAATGAAAAGCTCCTTTCGCTTGAAAGCCTGCGGAACTACGAGAGTTTGTTACCCGAAACCCAATTTGTCCGCATACACAAATCATATATCATCAATACTTCTAAAATTTCATTTATTGAGAGGAGCAAAGTGATCATCAATAAAGAATACCTGCCTGTTGGCGAAACTTACAGAAAGCATTTCTTCTCTCTGATAGGAGTTGATAAATAGGCGGGTTTCCTTGTACCATCTAGGCAGAAGTTCTTTTGATCAGCTCAACGGGAGTAACCACTATTTCTGTTTCAATAGCTGTTTGCCTCGGTTGCTGCAAAATATGCAGTAATTTTTCCACCACCTGCTGTCCAACCTTAACAGGAAACTGTTCGATGGTGGTAATGGAAGGAGTAATAATGGCAGATCTTGGATCATTCGAGTACCCGATCACCTTTAACTGTTCAGGAACAAGGATGTTCTTTTGCCTGGTAAAATCAATGGTTGCAATAGCACTCAGATCATTGGCGGTAAAGATGCCGTCCGGAGTGCGATCAGATGTAAACATGCTGTTCAAAGCATGCATTGCATTGTCATAAGTAAGTTCCTGGTAAAAAGTCCACTTGGGGTTAAGCGAAACGCCTTGCTCTTCCAACGCCCGTAGAAAACCTGCAGTTCTTTCTTTGTACAAGCTGCATGTTAATGGACCAGAAATATAACCGATCCTTGTGCATCCATTTTCAATCAAATGCTTTCCTGCAAGATAACCGCCTTTTTCATCATCGCCTTTTACCATTGTCGCTTCATAAGGCACTATCGGAACCCTGTCATAGAACACAACGGGGATACCATTGTGTAACAGTTTGTCGAAATGTGTGTATTCGGTGGTGTGTAAGGTACAAGCTACAATAACTGCATCCACGCGAGACGCGTAAAGCGTATCGGCCAACTCTTTTTCCAACTGAAGTGAGTCGTTGGACTGGCAAATGATTAAGTTATAGCCTTGTTGATGTAGCAGATTCTGAATTTCTGTAATAACAACAGCGTGAAAAAACATGGAAATACGCGGGACGATGAGCCCGATCGTATTGGACTTGTTGCTTCTTAGTCCTGAGGCCAATGTGTTTTTCCTGTAACCCAGCTCGGAAGCAGCCTCAAGAATTCTTTCCCTTGTTTTCGCCTTAACGTTCGGATTATTGTTCAAAGCGCGGGAAATAGTAGCCGGTGAAAGCTGCAATGTCCTTGCCAGATCTAATATCGTCTTGTCATTCTGTTTCTTCATACACTAGCTCCAAATGTACTTGGTTATTGCTGTTTCTTTTTCAATCCCCAATAATTTGATGTGTATTTGGCTGGAGCAACCGGTGTAATCTTAAAATTACCTTTGAAGCCTGCATCTGCAATTTTAATTGTTTGTCCCGGCTTCATACGCAAATCGACCAACGTTTTACTGCCAGAGCTTGATATGTTATAGTCCAGTCTATTGATGCCAGCGCCGGTAATTTTCAGTGAACTTTGAGGAATATCGCATGCTATTCTGCAGTTACCACCCCTTAAACTTTCGACTATGATAAAAGAAGTTGCTCCGTCATGCCTGGCAGCACTTATTTTGAAAGCGCCCTCAGCAAGTAAATTTTCAAAAGCAGTTTCCCGCCATTCGGCAGGCAGGGCGGGGAATACAGAGATATCTTTTCCTTTACTTTGAAGCAGCATTTCCAAAAGACTTGTTGCTGCTGCCATTGGTGTTTCGAAACAAGGGCCCGATTCTTTGTACAATCCGTTTGCCTCGCCATGCTTTCGCAAAAATTGATCGAGATAATGATAAGCATCATCGCCTTTTCCAAGCAAGGAGGAAATAGAAGAAGCTCCGGTAAAAGAATAGCCCTGCAATGCACCTTCGCTGGAGATCCAATGATGAAGCGAGGTTTCGATCAGTTTTTTATCATTTGCATCATCCGGATCAATCAGTCTGTATGGCCATATCGCCAGCAGGTGAGAAAAATGCCGGTGTGAGGTGGTAAGTGCAACATTACGGCCAATCATTAATCCGCTTTCATCCGAAGCAAAAGGAGCGAGGTGGTCCAGGACTTCCTTCCATTTATCAGTTTCTAATGTCTCAGCCCCTGCGATTGAGGCCGTTTCAAGCAATATTTGTAAACCCCATCGCAGCGAGGATAATGAATAATGTGCGTCTTCAGCATTGGTATATTCAGGCGAAGAAGAAAGTGGAAGATGATAGACATCCTGCTCATCTTTATTTAAAAGATGGATCATATAATTGACAGACCGTTTCAAAAGCGGCTGTATTTTGGTAACAAACGTTGCCGTATCCGACGAATACCTGAAATACTGGTAGTAGTAAAACAGCGTCCATGTCAGGTTACCAGGTTCAAAGCGAAGATTGCGTACATCACCGGTAATGATTGGAGCATACAGATCATAGGAGCTTATGCGACCGATAGCGGCAGCATCATTTCGCCAGCTTTCAGGAACATTGTTGATGAGTTGCTGGCGATTGTTGTACAATACGTCAAATAACGGGTAAGCAATTTCCATATGGTTGGCAGTAAAAACAGGAGCATAGGCCAACTGGGTGTTAAGGTTCCACCATATTGCAGGCCACGGCGTTTTGCTGGTGAACCAGGGGCCCATCAGATCTATCATCGGATTTCCGGCGCCGGTAGCAGAAGCCAATTTGTACAACTGCAGCCAGTAATAACTTTCCAGTCTAGAGTCGGGTATTGAAACAAAGCTTTTTTGATAATAACTATTCCACCAGTTCCGGTGTTTTGCTATTACTATTTTTAAAGGCGAGCTGATAAAATGTTGAATAAACTCAATACTCTCTTTTGTCGCTGCTCCTTTTGAGGAGTTGCCAACTGCAATAATTGCAACTTTGGCCGTACCTTCCGGTGAAAACTTCCAGCTTGTGGCATAATCCCATCCTTCAGAAAGGGATTGATGACAAATACCATAACCAGAACTGTCTTTTATGGTCGCGGATGGATTTGGTATATAATGAAAAGCGGCTGCCCTGGCTTCGCCGATTGCCGCTATTCTTGGGCTCACACTTTCTTCCGCCTGCCATTTGTACCGGATGTCTTTTTCGTTTCCGCTACCGGAAGTACGGATATAAATGACCTGTTCATTTTTTGGAACCAACGCATAAAAATTGACCTTACCTTCTGTTGTTATGATCTCACCTTTTGCCTCTGCATTGTAAATGTCCAGCCGCATGTTAGCCGAAATGATCTTTCCTTTTGTTTGAAGAAGCATTTTACCGATGGGAAGTCTTGGCTGGGAAATTAGTTGTTCGGCAAAAATGCTGTCCGCAAAATGTGGCCGGTGATCTGTCACATCTGTTCTGCCCACATCAAAGCGTAGCGAATTGTCGCTTTCCTTATAAATGTTTGTTCCTAACCTGCCGTTACCGAGAATAATGCCGGTGTAATAATTAGAACTTATGCTATCCCATGTTAAGGCCTGACGTTGCATATAAGTTCCATAATCAATAGCAGAAGGTTGGCCGGAAAGTCTAATTGTGGCAATTAAAAATGTTGCAAGAAAAACCGGAACCGAAAAAAATTGTTTCATGTTGTCAGCAAATCGGGGTTAAAAAAAACGCGAATGCCGACTAAGATAAATTAAAAAGTAAGGGGATATGCAGCAATAAAAAAGAGCCGGATGAAGAACAAACGGCCCCTGGGGGTATGAAAAGTGAAATTTTACTATAATTTTCTAATCGTATTGATCAATTAAATACTTAATAACATCTGTTGTGGTAACGATACCTACGAGCTTGTTGTCATCAACAACAGGTAATGCATGGAATTCTGCCTGGGCAAGGTAGGTTGCGACATCGCGGATGGTGTCGTTAGGCGATACCGTTTTCGGGTGATGCACCATCACCTGTTCAATTTTTAGCATATCGAAGATGGCCTCATCGGCTTCAGTCTGACCATCAAAAAGATTTCCGAAGCTCAGTCGCATTACATCAGTTTGACTGATCACACCTGCTAATTTATCTCCTGATACAACCGGAATATGCCTGATATGATGTTTTTTCATCAAATCGGAGACTTTCCTCAAATCATCATTTGTATTTACAGTTACCATTTTGGAGGTCATTATGCTGGATACTGGTGTTCTCTTTTTCATAACTCAACGTTTTGAATGCAGATCAAAGCTAACGCGAAACGCGTGGCTAAAAGATGAAGAGAATCATGTGAGAAGATGATAAAAGTCAGTATCAGACTGACACGTTCTCGAATGTTAAGAAACACAAAAACAAAATATAAAAATTTTATTAATGTATAATGATTGAAGACTTTATCTGTAAAAGGATCTTGCAGAATGGGTTAGGGGATCTGTCATTTTTTCGGTATCAAAAGAAATCCAGTTTCTGCCTGGTTGAATAATTGAAGGGTACATTCACAAAAATTCCGGCCTTGCCCACCCTTGTATTTCCTCTCAACTCCAAAAGTACATCCGTAGCAAAAATGGCATTAAGCGTGTTTTTGTAAAGGTTTTTCATATCCACATCCATTTTGGACGGAATGTAAAATTCTGCCTTTTTCGGGATTTGCATGGTTGTATCCAATAAATACTTGCCAACGAAAATGTGATCGACATACACGTCACAGTCGATGTGCTTAAGGGCAACTCCAAAGTTGTTCGGATTAAAATAAACCAACTCTAAACTAACACTTGTTTTGTCGAAACCCAGTTTGTCAATTTTAAAATTCCTGATCGACCGGTACTCGAATCCCTGCGGTTTGGAACAACCCATAAAACCGGCAATCAGGAGGAGGGCAAGAATTTTCTTCATTAAAAAATTTTGACTGCAAAATAGGGGAGTTTTTATTTCAAATTTAATGTCACCAAAATTTTTATCGTAATTTTATTGCTAATATTTTGTGCAAATACCATTCTTCACATGAGCTCGAATGGGTAAAATGAGAACTATATAATTTAGCATGAATTAAATTTTGTTATATTTTGTTTATCAAAATAATAAACAGACTATTCAATATTTTATACAAAAATTTTAAGACCGTAATTGGCAATTTTTGAGAATAAATATTTACTGAACTGACAAAATAACCTACATGACTGGAAACAACCAATTATTGATTGATTTACAATACTTTCCGTGCATAAACTATTTTAAAGTTTTGTCAGATTCGACATATTGTAAAATAAACTTAAGCGAGCCCTATAAAAAAATGTCTTTTCGCAACAGATGTGTGATTGTCGGTAGTAATGGGCTGATCAATTTGTCTGTTCCGGTAGAAAAAGGGAGGAATCAACGTATCCCCTACGCGGAGGTGAAGATCGCCTACCAGGAAAACTGGCAGGTGCAGCATTGGCGCACTATTGTGTCCTGCTATAACAGGTCCCCTTATTTTGAGTATTATGCAAATAAGCTGGAGCCACTGTTTCTTAGCCGTTGGGAACATTTAGTTGAATTGAATCAACGAGCCTTGAAAATAGTAACGGGAATATTAAAAGTTAACATGCCGGAATTCATTGACAATGTGCATGTTGAGAACTTGGTTGATTACAGGGACAAATGGCTGCCGAAAGACTATGATCAGGATGGGGAGTCTGTTAAGTATGTGCAATTGTTTGAAGACAGGATAGGATTCAAAACCAATCTTAGCATTTTGGATCTTTTATTTATGGAAGGACCGAATGCTGCTGCATTATTAAAAAGACGAATTAGTCCAAAGTAACTTATTTATTAATAACTGTTTATGTTGTTGTGATTAAATAAAAAAGAAGGCTATTTATAGCCTTCTTTTTTATTTAACATTGTCATTGGTGGTGTTACTAAAAAACTCCAATTGTAAGGATTTTCGCAGGCCTTTTAGGCTCGGGGCATGCTGCCGGAACAGCTTGTGCGCCCGGTGCATCTGCAGATATACGCCTTTGTTCGTTTAGCACATACATAACATGTATCAGCTTAGCCATCTTAACCTTATTTAATTGTAAAGTCTCTTTTTTATCATCTCTATTTATAACTACTTTACATACAGCAGGTAATACAGCAGTAGTGTTGTTACTATTACGAACATTTATAAATGCCTTATGTTCATTAACCGGATACTCCTCGTTCCATGAATCATACCTGTTTTTAGCTACTTTATAATCTTCCCAGGTATCGTTCGAATTCCAATTGTATAATGTATCATATTGTGAATCAAACAAATAAGGTGAGTAATTGAAATTAAAACTGACATTGTCAGAATTGTCAGTTTGGGTCTTGTTTTCATTTCTTAAAGGCCGCGGAGCTGGTGGCGGTGGTGGAGTTGCACTTTGCATTCTTCTTGCTCTTGATCGATCCTTTGGAGACTCGGAAGCATTTTGATTCTCATTTAAATTAAATTGCAGGTTCAGTTCTTCTAATTGTTTAATAGCCTCATCCATTGACTTCTGAATAGTAGCCTGTTTATCTGCAGAAAGCCATTGCAATGCTGCCACCTTGCTCATTTCAATCTTTGCTTTAGCAACTTGTTCATCGAGCTTGTCTTTTGACCATTCGAATTTTACTTTCGCCAGTTCTTTATTAACTACTCTTTGAATTGAATCGGCATTGTATGCAAATGTAACGGGTATCTGTGCATTTTTAATTACATCAGTTGCTATAACAATTTGATTGCTAATATCTTTTGGTGAAATTAAATTAATGGCCTCATTTGATGCTTGTAGAGAAGTTAATACCAATGGAGCAACCTTTTCAACAGCTTTCTTTGCTTCAACCAGTCCTTTCATTGCTTCCTGTACACCTTGTTTAGCTGATTCTTCAACTTTATATGTAATCTCTTTTTTCATCGGTTCGTTAAGGAAAAAGACAGGGTTGAAAAGGGGGTTATCAACTTTTGCTGTAACAGGTTCTACTATTATAGTTTTAGTTGAAGTGCCTGTCGCCATCGGCGGTCCTGCTTTAATCGGACTTAGCCATGCAATTGAACTTAAAATTGAGGTCATTAAGACGAAGGCTACAATTTGGTGACGATAAGTAAAGGTTTGCTCTTTTTGATTGAGCATTCGTTTCACCCTCGAAAGCAAATCGCCTTTGTTACCCTTGGCTGGCATCGCAAGTGTGCTGCGACTCGTGTTCAGATAAGCAAGCTGAAGTAACGCCTCAGCATACATGGCCGGATTATATTTAAACTGAAGTACCCAGTCATCACAACTATGTTCCCTTTCTTTTTTAATGAATCTGCTGATAAGCTGCGTAAACGGATTGAAAAACAGGCTAATTTCTATAATGCTCAGAACGATGTTCAGGAGATAATCCATCCGCCTGATGTGAGCCAGTTCATGAAGAATAACGGCTTCTAATTGTTGCACCGTTAAATGATTGACACTTGCAATCGGAATAAGGATCACCGGTTTCCAAAATCCGATTGTCAGGGGAGAGTTTACAATGGTAGATGCAAAAATGGATACCTTGTTTTTGATATTGAGATGGGTAACCATGTCGTTTACAAAGTCTGACCATATGTCATCAATCCCCATAAGACCGTTCTTTTTGATCTCCAGAGTGTACCTGTAACTTCTGATCCAGCGAAAACCCAATACAAATAGTAACAAAATATATGCGACTGATAAATAAGGAAGTGTTTGTTCCATATGGATCAATGCACTCCACACCTTCGTATTAAAATTTTCAGCTGTTTGTTGTGTTATTAGTGCTTTTTGGGCGTTAATGTCAATTCCTTTCATTTCCTGGATGGACTGAAGACACTTCGAAAAATAAAACTGAAGTGTGAAAAGAAACCAGGCGAACCCGGCGAATTGAGCGGTAAGGGCAAGCTTATATCGTGCGTTGGATGAAAATGAAAAAAGGCTGTTTAAAAGAACCACTACTATCCAAAGCAGGGCCATTTGCCATAAGCTGTTAACAATTGCATACCCCAATGCCTGTAAAAAAGCTGAATGGGAAAGCGTTAGCATGTTTAGTGATTTTTCAGGTTATCCAAAATTTTTTGAATTTCTTCTAATTCTTCTTTACTGGTAGCCCCTGAGCCCAGGGCCTGCATAACAAGACTGGATGTTGAGCCGCCAAATAAAGAAGTGACCATTTTACCAACCAGCTGTTTCTGTGTGCTTTCCTTGGAAATTAGTGGTTCGTAAATATGTGTCTTACTACTGTCGTCCCGGGTTACGAGCCCTTTTTCAAACATGATCTGCATTAATTTGAGGGTAGTGGTATATCCGCTTTCCTTTGAAACACTCAGTTCTTCATGAACTTCGCGAACGGTTGCTTTTCCCCTGTTCCACAATATTTGCAGTATTTCCAACTCACTTTCGGTGGGCTTAATTTGTTTTAATGTACTCATGTTACGAATTGTTTCGTATCAAATGTAGAAAAAAAATCAGGAAACAAAAACGTTTTGCACACTAACTTTTGTGTTTTTTAACTATGTGTTGAATTTTACGGCGTTTCCCGGGGAGCTTATATTATATATTATACAACAGCGACACAGTTTACGCTTTGGGCTTTAAGCTTTAAGCTCCACATCTTCTCAACTTAAAACTTGTTTGTAAAGCATAAACTTATATTTTTGCCGAGCTTTTTTAAAAGGCTTTTAAACTTAACGAATCAATAGTATGCGACAAATACCTTTCCGTGAAGCTCTCCGCGAAGCCATGAGCGAAGAAATGAGAAGAGACGAACGTGTGTTTTTAATGGGTGAAGAAGTTGCTGAGTATAACGGAGCTTATAAAGTTAGCCAGGGGATGCTGGCTGAATTTGGTCCAAAACGTGTGATCGATACTCCAATTTCAGAATTGGGTTTTGCGGCAGTTGGAGTAGGTGCTGCACAAAACGGTCTGCGTCCTGTAGTTGAATTTATGACCTGGAACTTTGCAGTTCTTGCACTGGACCAGATTTTGAATACTGCAAGTAAAATGCTTGCGATGAGCGGTGGACAGATTGGTTGTCCGATCGTTTTCCGCGGACCTAACGGAAGCGCCGGTCAGTTAGGTGCACAGCACTCGACGGCATTCGAAAGTTTCCTTGCAAACATACCAGGCATCAAAGTGGTGTCTCCTTCAAACGGGTATGATGCAAAAGGGTTATTGAAACAGGCTATCCGTTACGAAGAAGATCCGGTGATGTTCCTGGAGAGTGAAGTAATGTATGGCGATAAAATTGAAATTCCCGAAGAAGAATATTATATACCTCTTGGAAAAGCTGACGTTAAGAAGCAGGGTAGAGATGTAACGATCGTATCTTTTAACAAGATGATGAAAGTTGCTATGGGTGCAGCCGCAGAGCTTGAAAAAGAAGGGATCAGTGCAGAGGTGATAGATTTGAGAACTATCCGTCCGCTGGATTGGGAAACCATTCTTGAGAGCGTTAAGAAGACCAACCGCCTGGTAATTGTTGAAGAACAATGGCCAATGTGTTCGGTTTCCTCTGAAATTGCTTACAAAATTCAGAAAGAAGGATTTGACTTTCTGGATGCTCCCATCCGCCGCTTAACCAGTGCTGATGCTCCGATGCACTATGCACCAAACCTGGTAGCCGCCTACCTGCCGGATGTGGCTCGTACGGTTAAGGTGGTTAAAGATGTTATGTACGCCAAAAAATAGTACAAAATCTGTTGTTAGAAATCAAATGGTCCCGGTGTTGAATAAGCTCCGGGATTTTTTTTGAAGAACGTTTGAACCACGGAGACAGTGCGACACGGAGAAACACGACGGATATTTGAAAGACGAAGTCAGGAAGAGCGCAAAGAGGCACAAAGGATTTTGGGAATATTTGAACCACGGAGACAGGGCGACACGGAGAAACACGGAGATTAGCCACGAAGACGCTAAGGCGCAAAGGGGCACAAAGAATTGTGGGAAACACGAAGACACGGAGAACACTAAGAGACACAAAGGTAAGAGACAAAAAGAGGAAGCTTAAGTAACTACAATGGCTTAAACGTAGAACGTAAAACTTATAACGTACAACTTGTTTGCCACTAAGGCGCGAACAGAACATGCGGCGGGTTGAAAAGTTTTAAGCTTTAGGCTTTGGGCTTTAAGCTCAAACAACTCTACCTTCGAATCGGTAAACGTATCACGTACAACTTACAACGTACAACTTAAACTACATTGCTACTATGAAGCATTTGTTGCATCGTACTTCTTTTAACTGCAAATCTCACTTCGGCAAGGTTGCGGGTATCCTTATAATCGGTAGCATACTGCATAGTTCTGCTTTTGGTCAGCAAGTAGATACTGTCGCTTTTTTGAAAGATACAAATGAATTAAAAGAGGTAAGCGTAAGCGCATTTGCTACGAATGCAAAATGGAAGGAAGTGCCTGCGGCTATTTCTGTTATCAATCAACAGCAATTGCATGTGCTGGATAATGCATCACTTGTGCCGGTATTAAATACAGTGGCGGGGGTGCGAATGGAGGAACGTAGCCCGGGAAGTTATCGCTTGTCCATTCGGGGAAGTTTATTGCGATCACCTTTTGGAGTTAGAAATGTACGGTTGTACTGGAACGATATTCCTTTTACCGACGCTGGGGGTAATACTTACCTGCAGTTAGTGGATCTGAACCAGCTTTCTTACATGGAAGTGATTAAAGGACCAGCGAGCAGCCTGTACGGAGCCAATACGGGCGGAGCTGTAATTATGCACCCTTATATTAAAGAGGGAAAGAAAAATATTCTGCAGGCTGGAATAACCGGCGGATCGTATGGACTTTTTGCAGAACACGCCGGATGGGATCACAACTCCGGAAATTTTCATTCTTCATTACAACAATCCCACACACAAAGCGATGGGTACCGACAGAATGCATCCCTGAGGAGAGACGCTGTTCAGTGGAACAGCAGTTGGGAGATCAGTCCTAAAGAGAAACTGTCCGCTATTTTATTTTATACCGACATGTTTTACAAAACCCCCGGAGGTTTAACAAAACAACAGATGGATTCCATGCCGTCGATGGCCCGGCCGGCCTCTTTGCAACAAAAGGCGGCTGTTTATAATAAAACTGCTTTTGCCGGAATATCACTTGAATCGCAGTTAGCAAAACATTTTAAGAATACAACTTCGCTAACGGTAAATCATACCGACTTCAAAAATCCGTTCATCACCAATTATGAAAAAAGGAATGAATGGAATTACGGAGCCAGAACCTCTTTTGATTATGCTGTTCAGGCGACAGGTGTGGACCTGCACTTGCTGGCAGGAGGAGAGTGGCAGCAAAATTATTCGAGAATTGATGACTACGATAACGATAAGGGCATCCCTGGAAATGTACAATCCAAAGATGTACTGTATGCCACCCAATATTTCTTGTTCACACAGGTAAACGCAACTTTTTTTAATAAGCTGAATGTGCAGGTGGGCATAAGCAGCAATAAGCAGCTGTTACGTTATAAGAGAATATCCGATCCGCAATCAAAAGGTTACCAGGAAAACAATACAGATGCGCTTCCGGCTCCGCGTTTTAGTGTTTCGTACCCTGTGGCTAAAAACATATTCCTGTATGCTGTTGCCGCGAAGGGATTCTCGCCACCAACTTTAGCGGAAATAAGACCGGGCGACGGAAATTTTTACAATCTGCAACCGGAAAATGGATGGAATTATGAAGCCGGCATAAAGGGGAGTACGTTACAATCCAGACTTCAGTTTGATGTTTCGTTCTATGACTTCCGCTTAAAGAACGCAATTGTGAGAAGAGTGAGTGATGCCGGAACCGACTATTTCGTGAATGCAGGCAGCACCAAACAACAAGGTGTGGAAGCGTGGTTTAAGGCATTCATCATTCACAACGAAAATGCTTTTCTTTCGGCGCTGATATTAAGCAACAGTTTTTCTTATCAGCCTTACAAATTTGACCAGTATGTATCCGGTGCCAACAATTACTCCGGCAATAAATTAACAGGCGTGCCACGCAACATAAATGCATCAACGTTAGAAGCTCATACACGAAAAGGATATTATGCCACTGTTTCATTAAATGCAACGGGAAAAATTCCGTTGAATGATGCCAATAGCGTTTATGCAGATAGTTATCAGTTAATGCAAATGAAAATTGGCTATCAAAAGCAATTGTCTTCCGTGCATCTTAATTTCTTTGGAGGAATTGACAATTTGCTGAATCAATCCTATAGTTTGGGCAATGATCTTAATGCCGCCGGCAACAGATATTTTAACCCCGCCGCAAAACGTAACTTTTGGGTAGGGTGTACCGTTGAGATTAGGTAGCTGTGAGTTATGAGCTATCAGCTATCAGCCATTAGCCATCAGCAAGAGAGTTGTCCAAATTAAATTTATCGCTATAAATAAATATTGGCAATCAGTAAATCGAATAAGGAAGCATCTTCAACTTTGGGAGATATCTCTTGTCGTGCCAATGACAGATTTGAGTATTAGGATGTTTTTTCATTGCCGTTCCGCTTTAGCGAACGGAAAATGCAGACTTATCGACAATGGCTTTAGCCACATAACTCGCTTTTTGGCTAAAGCCCGATAAAAAGGCCAATGATTGTCCGTCGGCTGAAGCGCGACGGCAATGAATCAAGCCAGCCCTTTGAATATGCCGGAAACTTCCTTTTTTTCACTTTTGACTGCAGTTCACCAATTGTTCGTGCTATGACAGATTGATAATAATAGTGATCAATTTTAAGTAGTATTTCCGACGCTGACGGGCGCCGAAGCATCACTATTGGCATCGTCTTATGAATAAAAATTGCCAAAGAAAATCAAGCGCTGAAAGACGCAATAAAAACAAGGCAGATTGTGAATAGGTAAACTGTAATTTGTTGCAGGTGCGCTCGACCCGAAACTATTCTACTCACTAACTATGGCGCTCAACCCTGTTTATTCTTGTTGGAATGGGAGAGCTTTTTGGTGCCGGATTTTCTAAAAAGGTTATTTGTGTGCTGTTTTTGTTTGTTTTTCCTGATCCATTCGCTAATCCGTGCAAAGTCATTTTGCGAGAGCTGCCTCCCGGTAGTATAGAAGTCTATATTTGTTGCTTCTTTTATCATACGAGCTAAATATCTGTAATTATTAGCAAAGTCAGCAATCTGATAAATCCTCTAATCCCTAAATCCCGGTCTGTATCCAAATTCTACTTGGTTGAAAGATGATTATAATCCTTCAGCAGCGTTTCCAGAAAACTCAATGAATCCTGCTTCGATTGAATGCCTAAAATGCTTTGAACCTTTTCTGCGGTGCGGTCAGCAAGTGGCCAGTTACTTTTTTTAGAAAGGGCATTCAGTACATTCTTTATGGCGTTCATATCCCTGTCGCTAAGCCTCATTACCTCAGGATAAAGCGGAACATAATCATCCTGTGTTTCAATAAAAATGGTTTCTGTAAGGTCAGCCTT
This sequence comes from Chitinophagaceae bacterium DXS, assembly GCA_030345135.1. GTDB lineage: Bacteria > Bacteroidota > Bacteroidia > Chitinophagales > Chitinophagaceae > Danxiaibacter > Danxiaibacter flavus. The sequence goes on along the minus strand of CP128386.1, from coordinate 2,061,821 downwards.
TTGTTTTGTTTTGATTAGGATGGTGCCCGCGGCAAGATCACCAAGGCGTTGCGATTTTTTTGTGCCGACAAGGCAAGCCAGGTCCGTTATGGCCAATATCAAAGTGAATATCACCGCGCGGAGCAGGTATTCATTTTTAAGCAGAATGGCAAAGATCATTATCACGATCATCAGGTCCGACGAACGAAGCATCCACCTGATAAGGAACTGGCTGATTGTTGCATTGCCGCCAGTTTCGTTGATCACCTGTATCCCTACCAATTTTTTTCCAAGTGTTTGTCCATTCATTGTTATCTCAGTAACCAGTGGGTACAGGGACATTGGCGCCAAGAGTATCAGGAAAATGGCCCACCCGTTAATGTTTTCGGTTTCAGAGCTGAAAAGGCTGTTAAACACTTTTATTGCAGTAAAGAAATATATGAAAATGATAATAACGTCTATCGCCCAGGCAAAAAGCCGCTTGTGGAATTCAGCCGTGTCAAAATCCAGCTCGATGTTAAATGAGGTAAGTATTCTTAGTTGAGCCATAGTTAATTTAAAAGTAGGGAAAAGTTATAAGTTATAAGTGGTACGTTATACGTTTTTTGATAGAAGCATGAGGTGTGAGGCGTAAGGCTTAACGCAGAAGGGATAAGGTAAGAGATATAATGCCTCGGACCTTGTGTCTCACCCCTCACGCCTCAAATCTCAAATTTCAAATCCTCAAATTTTCCAATTTGAAACTAATCATTTACCTTGAAAAAAAATCCAGACCTTGCGCGAAGCGTTATTCATAAAGAAGAATAAGGAACGGTGGGAGCGAATCAGTCAACAACCCTCACCCGACACCGATGAAATGGCCAGTGAATTCACCCAGCTTGTGGAAGATCTCGGCTATGCCAAAAGCTATTATCCTTATAGTAAGGTCACCCGCTTTTTAAATGCTGAGGCTTCGAAGCGATACTTGTCTATCTACAAAAACAGGAGAGAAGAAACCAACCGGTTCGTTACTTTTTTTAAATATGATTTGCCACTAACAATTGCCAGGCATCAATTAGTGCTATTGATCTGTTTTCTCCTTTTTATGATCTTTTTGTTTGTCGGATTTTTTTCTGCAAAAGCAGATGAAAGCTTTGTAAGAAATATGCTCGGAGACTTCTATGTAAATACGACCGAACAAAATATAGAAAGTGGAAATCCCTTTGGCATATACCAGACCGGCAACAGTTTTTTAATGTGGATAGGCATTATGATCAATAACGTAAGTGTTGCCTTTCGATATTTCGGAGAAGGAATTTTCCTGGGAGTGCTAAGCGTTAAAGATATGGTGGAAGAAGGTATCAGGTTGGGAGCATTTGAATACATGTTCTTTTCCAAAGGATATGGCGGACTTTCCATTCTTACTGTTATGCTCCACGGAACATTGGAACTCTCGGCTATCATCATAGCCGCTGCAACTGGTGTTATTATTGGAAAAAGCTGGTTGTTCCCCGGAACGTTGAAGCGCATTACTGCTTTAAAGAACGGTGCTAAAGACGGTATTAAGATCATCATCGGCCTGGTGCCCGTTTTTATGATTGCGGCTTTTGTGGAAGGCTTCGTTACACGTTATTACCGCATGCCCGCAGCGCTTAGCATTAGCATTCTTATTTTATCTCTTGTTTTTATTGTTGGGTATTTTGTGATCTATCCGGTCAGATTACAAAAGTCTCTGACAAGAGCAGCAAAAATTAAATGATGAGGCAACGTAAATACATTTCAATAATACTGCTGCTGCTAACTTTCTTCGTTGCGGATTCCCTCTACGCTCAACAAGCCGAAGACACATCTGCAACCCGTTCCCTGAATGATGAAGCTGTTGATACTTCTATAGCAGATAGTGTTGCAGGTGGCGATACAATAGTAGAAAATAATACAGACCAGGTGAGAGCTGATGAAAAGTCAGAGGAAAAAGAAATGATTTTTTTCTCGCCGGTGACAAATGATACATTGAACGAGATCCGTTCTTTTAGTCCGGATGCATGGAGCAAAATAAAAAGCGATGATGATTTTAAATATGGGTTAAGGGAAGAACGAAAACAAGCTGAGAATGAAAACAATGCTGACTTCCTGGAGAAATTGGTTCGCGCACTCAGCAGTAAAACGGCAAGGGTGCTCATCTGGTCGCTTGTTATTGCATTCCTGGCATTCTTGTTTATTGTCTATCTCATAAACAATAAAATATTGCTGGCTACAAAGGGTAGAAAGATAAAACAGGAAGAAGGGGAGGCGACTGCGTCGGAGAATATTTTCGACATTGATTTCAAAACCAGTATTAACAAGGCGATTGCCGATAATGACCTGCGGTTAGCTACGCGGCTTTGTTTTCTGCAAATGCTAAAACAGATGTCGCTTAAAAATATTATCCAATACGGCTTTGATAAGACAAATATGGATTACCTGTTTGAGCTGAATGGAACACCTTATTTTAAAGATTTTGCAACCGCCTCGCGCAACTATGAATATGTATGGTACGGCAAGTTTGCGATAACGAAAGAACAATTTGATGACTTAAAAAGCAGTTTCAGTAAATTTTAGAAATATCCTTTGAAAAAAAATATTCCCTATATCATTATCGGCCTTGTGGCACTGTTGGTAACCGTTTTGGTGGCACTATTTGCGATACGCCCCAAAGGTTTTGATGAGCGTGTTACACTCACCCGGAAAGGAAAAAATCCCTATGGCACATTTATCACTTACGCAATGCTGCCAGAAATGTTCGGTGGCGCTGAAATGAACATCAGCAGGGTATCTCCGTTGCAGTGGGATAACAAAAATTATGTGGATAACGGACATACATTAATGTTTCTTATTTCACGGCAGTTCAATCCGAATAAAGAAGAGCTTGCTTACCTGAACAAATTTGTAAAAAGCGGCAACACTATTTTCATCTGTTCGCCTTCCATGAGTTACCAGGCAAGGGCTTTCTTTAAATTACAGGAAGAAGGCTATTATGAAAATATGGGACCAGGGTATAACGGTTATCTTATTGATTCAGGAAAAAGCAGATTGTTGCATCCACCTTTTCCCGGAGATGAGCAACTTTACTTCAATCCCGGCTTTCAGTTTGCCAGTTTTTTTAATGAATACGATTCAAGCTATTACAAACCGCTGGGAAAAAACAGTAATAATAATATTAACTACCTGCAGCTGCACTCTGGGCAGGGGAATTTCTTTTTTCACAGCAATCCATTTCTGTTTGCGAACTATTTTTTGTTGCAGGGTAATAACATAGACTATCTGAAAGCCTCTATGTCGTTGATTCCGGCATCTACAAAAAAGATCATATGGGATGAATATTTTGTGTACAAACTTCCGGAAAACGAACGGCCATCCGAGCCCTCGCCATTTAAAGAGTTGCTCCGGCACCCGGCCTTCAGATGGGCATTATTCCTGGCCCTTGCGTTATTGGCTTTATATGCATTATTAAATGTTAAGCGATTGCAACGCATTATACCTGTTATGGAAAAGCCACGGAATGATTCGTTGGATTTTGTACAAACAATCGGCAGATTGTACTATGAGAAAAGTGATCACATTAACCTCGCTAATAAAATGATTGCTTTTTTTCTGGAACACCTTCGGGGTAAATACCTTATTCAGACCAATGTTCTGGACGACCAGTTTATTAAAAGCCTAAGCGCTAAATCCGGTTACGATGAAGAGAAAACGCGATCATTGGTTTATCGTTTCCAGGAAGTGCAATCTGAAAACTTTATTAATGAGGCGCAACTAAACGATCTTTATATATCAATTACAGAATTTTATAAAACAACAGCATAATGGAAGAAACGATATTCCAGGAACGTATTGATCTGTCAAGACTTAATGAGGCTGTGATGGCCATAATGGGGGAGATTAAAAAAGTGATTGTTGGGCAGGATGAAATGCTGAAACTGATTATTGCTGCAATACTTGCCGATGGACATGTGTTAATAGAAGGTGCACCCGGCGTAGCAAAAACGCTTACCGCAAGGCTGGTGGCCAAAAGCATGGCCGTAGATTTTTCCCGTATCCAGTTTACTCCGGACCTGATGCCTTCAGATGTTTTGGGAACATCGATCTTCAGTCCGAAAAACGGTGAATTCGAATTTAAGAAAGGTCCCATCTTTAGCAATATTGTATTGATTGATGAGATTAACCGGGCTCCGGCAAAAACTCAGGCAGCCTTATTCGAAGTGATGGAAGAAAGGCAGGTAACAATAGATGGGCAAAGCTATTTAATGGAGTCACCCTTCATGATCGTAGCAACACAAAATCCTATCGAATATGAAGGAACTTACCGTTTACCTGAGGCTCAGCTGGACAGGTTTCTTTTCAAGATCAATGTGCCCTATCCAACAGAAGCACAGGAGATGAATATCCTCGCAAACTTTCATAATGCAGGTAATCAGAATATTTTGGACAGTGTAATTCCTGTTCTCTCCGCAGAGCAGGTGCAAATAGTAAGGACATTAACCAAACAGGTATTGATCGACGAAAAACTGTTGCAGTTTATAGCAAAGATCACTATTACTACACGTAGCCATAAATCATTGTTCTTAGGTGCATCTCCGAGGGCGTCTCTTGCGCTTATGAACGCCTCCAAAGCAATAGCTGCATTAAATGGGCGTGACTTTGTAATACCTGATGATGTTGTTTTTGTAGCGCCATCTGTGCTTCGACACAGGCTGTTGCTGGCGCCGGAGAAAGAAATGGAAGGTATTACTACAGACGAGGTGATACAACAGATTATTCATTCAATTGAAATTCCCCGTTAATCATTGGCAAATATTAAAAGTCTATACAAAAGCTTTTACCTGAGCAGGCGCACCTACATTGTGGGAACCGCGCTGGTACTGCTTTTTATTCTTTCTTTCTATATACCCGTATTGGAAGAAATGGGAAAAGTTTTGCTGGGCCTGATGGTTATCCTTATTCTGATTGACACTTCAATATTATATGGAAACCGGCGCGGAATAACTGCAAACAGAAAGCGTTTGCAGCGTTTTAGTAATGGCGATGACAATAAAGTTGAAATTACGGTTACAAACCAATATGGTTTTACGCTTAAGGTGAGGTTGATTGATGAAATACCGGTTCAGTTCCAGGACAGAAACTGGAAACGTGATTTTAGGATGGAGGGGAACGGTAATCAGGCGATTGAATATTTTTTGAAGCCTTTCGAACGTGGTGAATATAGTTTTGGAAATATCATTGCGCTGGTGGAAAGTCCTGTTGGCCTTGTAAGACGCCGCTTTGAATTTCCCGCAGAGGAGATAGTTGCTGTTTATCCATCTTATCTGCAGATGCGTAAGTTCGGACTGAATGCAGTTACAAATGAACTACAGGAAGCCGGTAATAAAAAGTTGCGGAAAAGCGGGCACAGTGTTGAATTTGAACAGATCAAAGATTACGTAAGAGGAGATGATTACCGCACGGTGAACTGGAAAGCTTCGGCACGCAAAAGCCAGTTAATGGTAAACACGTATGTAGATGAAAAGAGCCAGCAGATCATATGTGTTATTGACAAGGGCAGAAGTATGAAAATGCCATTTGATAGTTTGTCATTGCTGGACTATGCGATCAATTCATCGCTGGTGTTAAGTAACGTTGCCTTACATAAACAGGACAAAATGGGACTGCTTACATTCGGGAAAAGAGTTGATTCCTACCTGCCGCCGGAACGTAAGTCGCTACAGATGGAGGCCATTCTTGAAACGCTATACAAGCAGCAAACAGATTTTACTGATTCAGGGTATGAGGCCTTATACAGCTATGTCAGAAACAAAATAAAACAAAGAAGCCTGTTGGTTTTGTTCACCAATTTTGAGTCGCTGTACAGTCTGCAAAGGCAAATGCCTTATCTGAAAATGATGTCGCATTATCACTTGTTGCTGGTTGTTTTTTTTGAGAATACGGAAATCAAAAAACTGGTTCACACACCTGCGTCGAATACAGAAGAGATCTACATAAAAACCATTGCAGAAAAGTTTAGTTTCGAAAAAAGGCAGATGGTGAAAGAGTTAAATCAGCAAGGGATTTTAACGCTACTTACAACACCAGAGCAATTAACGGTGAATGCGATAAATAAGTATCTGGAGATAAAAGCAAGGCAAATGTTGTAATGAGATTGATTGTATCAAATCAAAAAAAATGAAACAATTCATTAATGAATCGAGTTTGGGTATTTCTTTTATTTCTGTGCCTTTCATGTAAAAATAGTTCACATCAAATTGGTCGTGGAGACAGAAGTGATACATTATTTTTCAAACCTGCCGGTCAGTCATCAATTCCAAAATCGGCAACCATTGACACTTCGTTCAACAAATTGTTTGGTCAAAACTACATCACTGCTCTTAAGGACTCTGACCATTATAGCACTATGATTGACTCTGCAGACTTTGACAAAGATGGAGTATTGGAAAATATTGAAGTCGGGTTTGATACTGCAAACTTTAAAACAAAGATTGTTGTTTATAAGAAACTTAGTGGAAAGATTGAAGTATTAGATTCGTCAACGGCCATGGAAAGCGATGGACGAGGTCCGAAGGTAAGTATTACAGGCGATACGCTTGTTGTTACGCATTCATTCCATCATGGACAAAATAGATTCAAATTTTTGTACAACAAACCTGTCAGTAAATTTCAAATGGTTGAAGCAGTGTCCTGGGATATGGAACCAAGCAACTCAACACCGGGGCATCGTTTTTATTTTATGAAGGATTTTAAACCGCAAAGCAGTAAACTCAATTTAAAAGCCCAGCTGTTTTTTGAAGATTCAGATGATGCAGAGTATACGAAGTATAAAACAGTGCCGGCCAAATGCGGCGACACATATTTAAACAACCTAGATGATTCATTGATGTTCATGTACGACGTGTTTAAGATCGGGGAAAAATACCGGCAGACAATGCTAAGCATTAAATGCCTGCATAACCATTGAGACAAAGAACTGTCCGTTTATCAGATTTTTTAAGTCTAAGCCAAAGTTGTATTCTAATTATTAGTACTTTAACGCCTTGTTTCGCAATCTGTACTGCATTCGCTGCTGTTCATTGGTGATGAGAAAAATACATTGATTGCGTCCTTCGCTCTTGCCAGCCAGACAACTTTTTAAACAAATAAAAACACATGAGAACGTTTTTAGCTCTACTATGCACCGTTGGTACGCTCTCGCTAAATGCGCAGGAAACGCCTTTATGGATGCGTTACCCTGCCATCAGTCCCGACGGAAAAACAATTGCTTTTGGTTACAAAGGTGATATCTACACGGTTCCGTCGTCGGGCGGGACTGCAACTCCTTTAACTATTCATGAGGCCCAGGATATGATGCCTGTTTGGAGTCACGATGGTAAATCAATTGCTTTCGCCAGTGACCGTTATGGAAATTTTGACGTGTTTGTGATGCCTGCTACAGGTGGTGCACCGGCTCGTCTGACATATAACAGTTCAGGCGATTATCCTTATGATTTTTCGCCCGATGACAAGAAAATAATCTTTGGCAGCGCGCGCAATGTTCCTGCAAATGATATTCTTTTTTACAGTCCGCGTTTATTTCAAAACTTATACAGTGTAGATGTAAAAGGGGGCCGTGCTTTATTGATCAGCGCCGGTGGTTTTGAAAATGCACACTATAACAGCAATGGTAGCCAAATCGTTTTCCAGGACAGAAAAGGTTATGAAGATCCCTGGCGCAAACACCAGACATCATCAGTAACCCGTGATATATGGGTAATGGACGTGGCTGCTAAATCTTTTAAAAAGATCAGTAACTATGTTGGTGAAGACCGTGAGCCCGTTTACAGCAACGACAATCAATCTATCTATTACCTGAGTGAAAAAAACGGTAATCAGAATATTTATAAGATACCTGCTGCCGGCGGAACAGAGCAGCAGTTAACTGATCTTAAAACAAATCCGGTTCGTCATTTAAGCATCAGCAAGGATAACACCTTATGTTTTACTTATAATGGTGAGATCTATACAATGAAGGACGGAGCACCTTCCAAAATAAGCATCCGTATTACCAACGATGGTCGTGAAGGTATCGAGAAAAACCTACCGGTTAACGGTAATGTAACGGAGTTCGCCTTGTCGCCAAACGGTAAAGAAGTCGCCTTTGTTACACGTGGCGAGATCTTTATTACAAGTGTAGATGGCACGCAAACAAAACGAATTACCAATACGCCGCAGCAGGAACGCATGGTAGAATGGAACCCGGACGGCAGAAGTGTAATCTACGCTGCGGAGAGAGACGATAGCTGGGATATTCTTAAAACATCTATTGTAAATAAAGACGAACCTTACTTTTATGCTTCGACAGTGTTAAAAGAAGAACCTGTTATAGCAACCTCCGCGGAAGAGTTCAGACCCAAGTATTCACCTGACGGAAAAGAGATTGCCTACATAGAAGAACGCAACATTCTTAAAGTGTACAACGTTGCCACCAAGCAAACAAGAGTTGTGTTACCTAAAGGCCGCAATTATTCTTACAGCGATGGTGACTGGGATTTTAACTGGAGCCCGAACAGTCAGTGGCTGGTAAGTGACGACCAGGAAGGTAATTGGTTCAGTGGCAATGTTGCTTTGATAAAAGCCGATGGCAGCAAAGGCATTCAACATCCTATTCCAAGTGGCTTTGGTCAGGGTAATGTAAAATGGACATGGAGTGGAAAAGCCCTTTCATGGGTGAATGCAAGAGAAGGACGTAAGTCATTGGCGCAGCAGGGAAGCCGTGAAGTGGATGTTTATGTCGGCTTTTTTGACCAGGATCAGTTTGAGCGTTTTAAATTAAGTAAGGAAGATTTTGCGCTGCTGAAAGAAAAAGAAGAAAAAGAAAAATCTGAAAAAGAGAAGGCTGAAAAAAACAAAACAGAAGATAAGAGCACTGCTAAAAAAGCAGAGCCTTCAAAATCGGATACTGCTACTTCATTAAAGAGCTGGGTACCGAATATTGAAAACATGGAAAACCGTGTTGCTCGTATTACCATCAATAGTTCTTCCGTTTCTGATTACGCAGTGTCTCCGGATGGTGAAAAAGTGTACTATCTCTCATCTTTCGAAAAAGGTTACGACTTGTGGGTTACCGAACCCCGAACACATGAAACAAAAGTACTTGCGAAACTTGGCGGTTCCCAGAGTGGAATTGAAATGAGCAAGGATGGCAAATCAATTTTTGTATTAAATAAAGGAGGGGTTGTAAAGGTAGATGAGAGCGGAAAGATGAGTCCGATAGGAATTAATGGCGATATGGTATTGAACCAGGCTGCTGAACGTAGCTATATCCTGGGACACGCATACCGCCAGGTGCAGAAGAAATTTTATGATCCGGCATTGCATGGTGTTGACTGGAAAAAGACGTATGAGAATTATTCCCGTTTTCTGCCACATATCAGCAATAACTATGATTTCCAGGAATTGCTAAGTGAAATGCTGGGCGAATTAAATGCATCTCATACAGGAGGACGATATAACCCGGTTAATCCTAACGGAGATGCCACTGCGACGCTTGGTCTGATGTATGATGAAACATATACCGGTAAAGGGCTGAAGGTGACAGATGTAATAACAGGCGGTCCGTTTGATAAATCTTACAGCAAGATTAAAAATGGTACGATCATAGAAAAGATCGATGGCATGCCTGTTACAGACAGTATTGACTTTGCAGTATTGCTTAACAGAAAAGCAGACAGAAATATTCTGCTTGATCTGACTGATGGCTCAGGCAACCACTGGCAGGAGACTTCTAAACCAATAACTTTCGGTGAAGAATCTGCGCTGATGTACAAACGTTGGGTGAAGAAAATGGAAGATATGGTCGCAAAACTCAGCAATGGCAAAGTTGGATACGTGCATGTTCAGGGTATGAATGACGCCAGCTTCCGCAGCACATTTGACGCAGTACTTGGCCGCAACTTCGGCAAGCAGGCATTGATCGTTGATACCAGGTTTAATGGCGGCGGATGGCTGCATGATGACCTGGCAACTTTCCTCAGTGGCAAAAGATACCTTGATTTTGCACCCCAGGGTAATCGTTTGAATGATGGCGAGCCAATGGGCAGATGGACAAAACCTAGCTGCGTATTGATGAGTGAAGGCAACTACAGCGATGCATTTATCTTTCCTTATATCTACAAACAAAACGGCATTGGTAAATTGATCGGTATGCCGGTGGCAGGAACAGGCACTGCTGTTTGGTGGGAAACTCAGATAGATCCAACCATCGTTTTTGGTATTCCGATGGTGGCAACAATTGGTAAAGAAGGTCATCCAACTGAAAATCACCAGGTTGAACCTGATATTAAAGTTCCGTTGCGGTATGAAGATTTTCTTAATGGAAAAGACGCACAGATTGAAGCCGCAGTCAAAGAGATGCTAACCGAAATAGGAGGGCAGGCATCGAAATAAAATTCAATCTAACTCAATACCCAAAGAGCGCTTCACTAAAGGGGCGCTCTTTTCTTTTTAATTAAAAATTGAAAGTTGAAAATGGAAAATGAACTGGAGCGGAGTTATTTCTAAGTCAATTAAAGAGATGATAGTACATTTTCGTCGATAGTCCGTAGGACTTTAAGCTCAATAGAAAACTGCAAACTTACAAGGCCTTTCTTGTCCGTAGGACATTAACCCTTTTGATTTGGTTAAAGCCCCAACGGGCTATGACTAACCGGGTTCGCCCATTTCTACTGAGCTTAATTCCCTAGGGGAAAATCTGTTGCTGTTATAAAATCTGTCATTGACACGACAGAAAACATCTCCCAAAACGACGATGCATGTCTAACTAAAAACACTTTAAATTTTCAATTGTCCATTCTCCATTGCCCTCGCCCAAATGCCGTTTGCTAAAGCGAATTTCATCTTATCAGAATTTTTTGTAACTTATTTGTCCCTTTTTTCATCACCCCAAAAAATTCCGGTTATGCGAACAGGTTTCTACGCTACTGTGCTGTTGGTTATAGCCTTTAATTATGTTTCAGCACAGAGCCAACCCGACAGATTTGCTTATGTATTTACAGACAGCATTCAAGCTGGTAAAAACTGGACCTCGCTCAGAAAACTAGATCTTAAAACTGGTGAATTTAGCAATGTGCTAATTAAAGGCGCAGACAAGAAAATAGTTCTTTTGGATGCCGCAACCCGCAAGTCAATAGCCTTTTCGCAAAGCAGCGCTAATGATACAACCAATGCCAGTGCCGCATTTGCAACAGGCGTTGCCGCAGCTGCAATTGATCGTAAAAATAACCGGTTGTATTTCGCGCCGATGGTAGTTGATCAGCTCAGGTATCTCGATTTGAATATGATGAAAGTATATTGCGTTACTACCGAAAATTTTACCAAGACAAAATGTAACACAGGAAATCCAATTGCCAGGATGATCATTACCAATGATGGTTATGGATATATGATCACCAATGATGCAAAACATTTGGTGAGGTTCACCACCACAAGAAAGCCTTCGATAACAGATCTCGGCGCGTTGACAGATGATTCTACAAACAAGGCAATGACGATCTTTAATTTCCCTGTTACCGCCGGCGGAGATATGGTTGCTGATGCTGACAACAATCTTTACTTGTTTACCCCGACCAATAGGATCTATAAAATAGATGTAAAGACGAGGGTTACAAAGTATATCACGACTATAAAAGGATTGCAGGGCAATTTCATTACCAACGGAGCGGCGGTTGACGTCAATGGAAATGTATTAATCAGCAGTTCAATAAATAACGAAGCCTACTATGTTGTTGATCCTAAAACCTGGACCGCGACCGCATTTAAATCAAAAAATGGCGTTTACAGAAGTTCAGATATGGCAACTGCTAACATTTTGTTTGCCAGTAACAAGGCTGCTGAAATTAAAAGTGTAGTCAAAAATGAAGTTGTATCCGGTAGCATCAACGTCTACCCCAATCCTGTTGCAAACAACCGGATTACTGTAAGATTAATGGACATTAAGCCGGGGAAATATAATTTCTATCTGTTCGATATGCAGGGCGCCAAAGTAATGAACAGTAAAATAACTGTTACGCGAAGTGACCAAACAGAGGTGATTAATTTTGATCGTTATTATCCCCAGGGAACATACTTTGTAAAAGTTGTGGGCAAGAACAGTAATAATAGCTACAACACCAAAATACTTGTTCAGTAAGCGTTAAACCAATATAATAACTCAGCAACAAAACCCTTCGAGTGAAGGGCTTTGTTTTTTGGCTTAAAATAATGTTTCCTATTTAAGCAATTGTTGAATAATCTCATCATCTTTTTTGAAAACTGCCAGTTCAAATTTTCCTGTTGTTGCATTTTTCTCAAAGGAAGCTCCGGTTGTAACCTTTGTGATAACGCCTTCATTGTTTACAAAAAAGTTAACAGGGTAGGTGTCAATGCCCAGCTGCTCAAAATAGGAGCCACTATTTGGAATAATAATATAGTTTAGCCGTTTTCGCTTGAAAACTTTCATTATTTCTTTTTTATTCTCAGGTGCAAAAGCAATAAACTTAACCTTCTTTTCTGCATATTGGGCTTTCAGTTTGTTTAGGTCATCAAACTCTGCTTTACACGGCCCACAGGTTGTCGACCAGAAATTGATATGAACAATATATCCTGATAGATTGGCAGAGCTAATGTTATTGCCGTCGAGATCTTTAAAAATAAAATCAGGTAGCTTCTTGTTCACTAATTTGTCGAATGACGCAGTATACGGAGGCCTTATATGGCCTGACGAGTCAATTGGGGCTTTTTGAAAATTATAATTGACAATCGTAGTATCATGTTGCTGATACTTTGAAATAATACTTACAGCATAACCAGAATTAAATAATGAATCAATAAAAGCCCGATTGCTTAATACGTTAGTCGATACGTTTTTGTAAAGGGTAATTTTTTCGGGCTGCTGGCTGTTGCTTACTAGAGCACATGCCATTACCGATAAGACAGATAAACTCTTTTTAAACTTCATGAAATTGTTGCTTTGGTATAAAAGGTTTTAAACAGGTTAGCGATAAAGATGCCTGTTTTTGAGCATGTAAAAAAGCTTTTAATTCTTAATGTTTTAATAAAGTAATGGAGGTCTCATTGTCGCTGCTATTCTGATTTGAAAAACATCAAATATTTTCCTTCCCTTTCATAAATGCTTTCAATAGGTCAATAGGAACAGGGAAGATAGTAGTAGAATTTTTTTCCGTGGCAATTTCTCTCAACGTTTGTAAATAACGAAGTGTTAAGGCACTGGGTTCTTCGCTTAGTATTTTTGCTGCTTCGGCTAAACGTTGCGAAGCCTGGAATTCACCCTCTGCAGCAATTATTTTTGAACGGCGCTCACGTTCAGCTTCTGCCTGCTTAGCCATTGCACGCTGCATTTCTGTGGGAAGATCTATTTGTTTTACTTCTACATTTGAAACCTTTATACCCCACGGTTCCGTATTGGCATCAATGATCTGTTGCAGTTTATGATTGATTTTTTCCCGTTGAGACAGCAGATCATCCAGGTCTGATTGTCCAAGTACACTACGAAGTGTAGTTTGGGATATTTGTGAAGTTGCGGCAAGATAGTTTTCTACCTGTACAATGGCGTTTTGCGGCTCAAGCACGCGGAAGTAGACGACAGCATTTACTTTTATAGAAACATTATCCTGTGTTATTATATCCTGTGAAGGCACATCCAACACTACAGTACGTAAACTTACGCGTACCATTTTGTCAATAATCGGAATCAGTAAGATAAGGCCAGGCCCTTTTACACGGATTAGTCGCCCCAACCGGAAGATAACCCCGCGCTCATATTCCCGCAAAATACGAATGGCATTGAACAAAACAATGATGACAAAAAATACAATAACGGTAAATGATATAGGTAACTGTTGCATAGTATATTTAATATGTGTTTAGCTTTGAATAGCTTCAACAAAAAGTTTGAAATTTTTTCTGCTTATCACCCTCACTTTTTCATTTTTATTAATTGTACCGCCTGTTGACTCTGCGTTCCATATTTCGCCATGTATTAAAATTGTTCCAACCGGATCAAGCGTTTCAAGTGACGAACCGGTAAGTCCAATCAGTGCGTCAATGCCTGTAACAGGTTTGGTACGTTGTGCTTTAAGTCCCAGTCCTATTATCAGAAGAAAGAAAAGCGCCGAAACTGAAACCGCGCTGATGATCACACTGAGAGAAATTTTTCCCACGGCCCCGGCATCTTGCCGAATCAACATCATAGAGCCCAGCAACATGGAAATAATACCACTGATGGCCAGCAATCCATGGCTGACAATTTTGATCTCTAAAAGAAACAGAACAACCGCAAAAACAATTAAAGCCAGTCCTGCATAATTAACCGGTAATGTGTGCAGCGAATAAAAGGCCAGGATGAGGCTGATAACACCAATTATACCCGGAAGAATTGCGCCCGGGCTGTATAGTTCAAACATAATCCCGTAAAATCCCAGCATCATCAGCATATACGCAATGTTTGGGTCGCTGATGATGTTGAGCATTTTTTCAACAAAAGTCATATCATCTTCCTGTATGCGTGCTGTTCTCGTTTTAAGTATAACAGAACCGCTGCTTACTTCTACCATTTTGCCGTCAATAAGTGTCAATAATGCCTTGTCATTGTCTGCAATAAGATCAATTACCTGGTAATTAAGTGCCTCCGTAGCGGTAATGGAAAGGCTTTTTCGAACGGATGCCTCCGCCCATTTCTCGTCGCGTTTTCTTTTTTCTGCAATCGTGCGGATAAAAGCCGCTGCATCATTTGTGAGTTTTTCTGACATTATAGGGTCAACTGTTCCCTGCATATCTACCGGGTGTGCAGCGCCTATGTTTGTACCTGGTGCCATCGCTGCAATGTGAGCCGCAAGCGTGATGAATACACCGGCCGAACCTGCACGTGCGCCTGGCGGAGAAACATACACTACAACCGGAACCGGTGATTCCATAATATCGCTGACTATTACACGGGTTGATTTAAGAAGACCGCCAGGTGTATTTAGATGAATAAGAAGACAAGTTGCTTTCTCATTTTTGGCTTTCTCAATGCTTCGGTGAATGAAAGCCGCTGTGGCAGGATTAATATTCGCGTCCAGTTTTATTGATACAACAATTTGTGTCGTAGCCAGAAGTGGCGTCAGAAGGAGACAAACAAAATATAAGATAAGCTGTTTCACAAAATTTCTTTTGAACCTGCAACTCAAATCATTGTGGTACTAAGGAAACCAGTCTTTCGACAAAACCGCTCTATACATGTAATTTACTGAAAAGGACAGGGATTTGCAATTTTTTAGCGCAGGTACGGTGTTAAAACCGGGCCTGGGATTTGAAATTTAAAATTTGAGATTTGAAATGTGGAAACCTTAGCTTGTTTGGAATGTGATTGAGGTGCTATCATAAACGATTTAAAGAATTTAATATATAATGAGAAGTCCGTCATTAACAATCTCAAATCTCAAATTTCAAACTCAAATTCCCATCTTCATCCCAAATCACAATTTCTGCAAACGTTTGGGTAAAATCTGAATGCTATAATTACTTATCTTCATAGCTTGTTTTTTGACGACGATTGTAAGGGCTGTAAAACCACGCTGCTTTGAAAAACATTACCGTAAGTGGTCTACCCCCCGTGTATTAGAAAGAATCAACTTCTGAAAAAAAATCAACATGATGCCAAACCAACGTTCGAGAAGGGCATTCCTAAGGAATTCATTTGGCGCCCTTGCTGCTTTTTCCATTGTTCCCCGTCATGTGTTGGGGAGAGGCTACATAGCACCCAGTGATCAGCTTACCAAAGCCATAGTTGGCGTTGGTGGTATGGGCCGCGGTCATATTCCTTATGCGGGAACCCGCGTTGTCGCAATTTGCGATGTGGACAAAAATCACTTGAAACAAGGGCTTGACCTTTTAGGCGGTCCCGGTAAAGGAGTAAAAACGTTCTCCGATTACAGGGAATTGATCACGCTTCCTGAAGTGGATATTGTGCACGTGGCTACGCCGCCGCACTGGCACGGTATCATTGCCGCAGATGCCGCCCGGGCAGGTAAAGACGTATGGTGCGAGAAACCTATGACTGCAACCATAGGAGAGGGCAAGAAGCTGGTTGAAGCTATTCAGCAAAATGGACGGATCTTCAGGCTGAATACCTGGTTCCGTTTCTCTGATATTTTTTATGGTATGGGTACCACAGTCCGGCCAATTAAAAAACTGGTAGACAGTGGGCTTCTCGGATGGCCTTTGAAAGTAACCGTTAGCAAGCATACCGGTTTTGACTGGAAGTTTTATTGGGTGGGTAAAACCAACCTGCAGGAAATGCCGGTTCCTGCCGAACTTGACTACGATATGTGGCTCGGCCCCGCACCTTACAAACCTTACAACCCGCACAGGGTTCACCAGACTTTCCGCGGTTACTGGGATTATGATGGCGGTGGCCTTGGTGATATGGGACAGCACTATATAGATCCTATTCAGTATTTCTTAGGCAAAGACAACACAAGCCCTGTATCCGTTGAGATAGACGCGCCTCAGCAACATCCTGATGCAGTGGGTACATGGCGCCGGATTACGTATACATATGATGATGGTTGCCAGATCATTTTAGATGGAGAGGGAAGGGATGTAAATGCAGCATATATAGAAGGTCCGCAAGGAAAATTATATCCTGGCTTTAAGTCAACTATTCCTGACCTGGAAAAGAAACTTGCAGCCTTCCCCGAGCCTGTGCCGCAGGTAACAGATTTTGTGGAAGCTGTAAAAAGAAGACAAAAATTTGCGTTGAATGAAGAGAATGGCCATCGCTCCGCCACAATTGTTAACATGGGTAAAGTTGCACTGAAACTGGGCAGGTCATTAAAATTTGATCCGGTTAAACAGGAGTTTCTAGATGATGCAGCAGCCAATGCACTTATGTGGCAGCCTATGCGTGGACCGTGGACAATTTAATTTACAATGACACTTCCTGTTAGGCGAAGCCATCTATGCAGGATAAATTGAAAATGATTTCGGGACTGAAAGGGCGATGGTTACCTAAAACCTGTTACCTGAAACCTGATACCTTACAACACAAACGAATGAAAAAGATTATAGGTTCTTTGCTTTTTATAAGCACATTAATGGCAGTGCAGGCGCAAACTGACCAGCGCACTGCTACTACAAAAATTGCAGATGTACTTGCAAAAGCACCAGCTTTAAACGCACCGCAGCTAAATGCGAACATGACGATTATTTCGGGCATTGGCGAAGCTGGTGTACGTGAAATGGTCGGCATGTTGTCACCCACAGGAAAGGGCGACAATACCAACCTGGAGTACACCATTAACAGTTACTCTTATTATGTAGTTCAAAAAGGTAAAGAAAAGGAGCGCGTTGCTGCTGAAAAAGCGTATGTAAGTGCATTGCAAAAAATAGCGGACAAGGAAAACAAAGCTTTTTTAATAAGGCAATTGCAGACCGTTGGTAGTGATTATTCAGTGAATACATTAAAAGGTTATTTGCAGGATGACAGGCTATGTGATGATGCAGCCAGGGCGTTGGTAAAAATAAACACGCCAAACGCTGGCAAAGCATTGTTAGCTGCATTGGCTGGCTCAAACGGTAAGAGAAAAATTACGATTGTAGAAGCGCTCGGCGAGTTAAAAGTTAAAGAAGCAGTTCCGCAAATAACAAAACTTGCATCCAACTCCGATGTTAAACTGGAGAAAGTAAGTTTGTTCGCACTGGCCTCAATTGCAGATCCTTCATCTTCGGCTGTATTGAGCAATGCTGCTAAAAAGGCCGGCTACACTTTTGAGCCGACCAATGCAACATCTGCCTATGTTCTTTACATAGAACAGCTTGCAAAAAATGGAAAAACAGCCCAGGCAAAAGAATTGGCCCAGGCTTTGAATAAAACCGCCACACAGGTTCAGACAAGATCTTCTGCATTACAATTAATTGCGCAGATAGATGGAGAGAAAAGCACTCCAGTGCTAATTGAAGCGATGAATGATGAAAACAGTGCATACAGAATTGCTGCGCTGAAATCAGCAGGAAAACTCATTAATGATAACACAGCAAACCTATGGTTGCAGAAATTGAGCAGCAGCAATGGTGCAGTTAAAGCTGAAATCATTACCATGCTTGGCAATGCCAAAGCTACAGCTGCGTTGCCGGCAGTTCAACAGGCTATTACGGATCAGGATGCTGCAGTGCGTACTGCTGCCATTACTGCTGCCGGAAAAATAGGCAATGAAGCTGTATTGCCATCATTACTTACCGCATTGAAAAGTGCATCACCTGCAGATATCGAAACGATCAAAGGATCTTTGATGACGTTGAAGGGTGACGGCGTTGCGGCAGCAATTGCGAAAGCATTACCTACAGTAAACGGTTCTGCAAAGGCAGCTTTGATAGATGTACTGGCTGCACGCAGTTATAGTGCTTCTACCAACGATTTTCTGGCCCTCGCGAACGATAATGATCAGGCTGTTGCTGCAGCAGCGGCAAAGGGCTTACAATCTGTTGTAAGCGCAGATAATCTTTCTCAATTATTCCCGTTACTTACTTCATCCACAAATCAGCAGAAAACAACTGCGATTCAGGATGCGATCGTAACTGCATTGGGCGGACTGAAAGATGTGAATCAGAGAGATGCACTTGTTCAGGCACAGCTGAGCAAAGCTCCGGCAGACAAACAACCTTTGTTTTACGACATCATGGCGAAAACAGGCGGAAGCAGCAGCATTCAGGCGCTTTCTGCTGCATTTGCTTCTGGTAACGATAATACTAAGAAAGCTGTTGCGGATGCATTGTCAACCTGGAAGGATCCAAAATCTTCTGAAGCTTTATTCAAAGCTTGCATGGCAATGAACGGCACATCATATTTTGAAACGGCATTAAACGGTTATATCAAACTGGCAAACGACGTATCTTTCACTAAAGATCAGAAATTACTGATGCTCCGCAGAGCAATGGATGTAAGTAAAAGCAATACACAAAAAGCGCATATTCTTCAGGAAGCGTCATCTTGCAAAACATTCCTGGCACTTGTTTTTGCCGGAAAATACCTTGATGATTCAGCATTGCAAAGTGAAGCTGCAATGACTGTGATGAATATAGCCCTGGCTAATCCTGAATGGAATGGCGATGTGGTTAAGCAATTATTGCAGAAAGCATCTCCATTGTTAAAAGGACAGGATAGTGACTACCAGCGCCAGGCAATAGCTAAACGTCTTTCTGAAATGCCTGCTGGCGAAGGTTTTGTTCCGCTGTTTAACGGCAAGGATCTAACCGGATGGAAAGGCCTGGTTGCAAATCCGATCAAGCGCGCATCTATGGATAATGCTACGCTTACCACTGAACAGGCAAAGGCCGACGACGTAATGCGCAAAGGCTGGACCGTTAGTAATGGTGAGCTCGTTTTCCAGGGGCAGGGCGATAATCTCGCTACTGTTAAAAAATATGGCGACATAGAAATGTTCGTTGACTGGAAAATTCAAAGCAAAGGTGACGCAGGAATTTATCTTCGCGGCACACCGCAAGTACAGATATGGGATACTTCCCGCACAGATGTTGGTGCAGAGGTAGGATCCGGCGGTCTGTATAACAACACGACCAATCCAAGTAAGCCGCTTCATTTGGCCGATAATGCGATAGGTGAGTGGAACACGTTCCATATTGTTATGAAAGGTGACCATGTTACGGTTTACCTGAATGGAGTTTTAGTGGTTGACAATGTTCCGCTCGAAAACTATTGGGACAGAAAAATGCCTCTTTTCCCACAAGAGCAGATTGAATTGCAGGCTCATGGCACCATAGTTAACTACCGCGACATTTATGTTCGTGAATTGCCGACTGTTAAACCATTTGAACTGGGCAGCGATGAAAAGAAAGAAGGGTACAAAGTACTGTTTGATGGGACAAATCTTGACGAGTGGACCGGCAATAAACAAAGTTATGTGGTAGAAGACGGCAATATCGTGGTTAAACCCAACGGCGGCAGCGGCGGAAACCTCTATACAAAAGACGAGTATAAAGATTTTATCTACCGTTTCGAATTTCAGCTTACCCCGGGAGCCAACAATGGCATCGGTATCCGCGCACCGTTAGAAGGCGATGCGGCTTATAAGGGTATGGAAATACAGGTGTTGGATAATGATGCTGATATTTATAAAAACCTGCATGAATACCAATACCATGGTTCTGTTTATGGTGTAATACCTGCAAAACGTGGTTACCTGAAGCCGTTGGGTGAATGGAACAGCGAAGAAATTGCAGTTAAAGGCAACAAGATCAAAGTAACCCTTAACGGTGTTGTTATTGTTGACGGTGACATTACGGATGCTATCAAAAATGGTACGTTGGATCATAAAGAACATCCGGGATTAAAAAATGAAACCGGGCATATTGGCTTCCTGGGACACGGTGACGTAGTTCGTTTCAGAAACATCAGGATAAAGGATTTAGGTAAATAAAGAATTTTCTCAGTTTTTCAAAGGAGCTGAATGAAAGCCGCAGGTTGATTTTGCCTTAAATGGTTAAAATCGGCTTGCGGTTTTTTATTGCAGTAAATTTGTATGAAGTTTGTATCTGTTATAGAAATATCCGTCTTCTTGAAGACAGAACGATTCTCTAAACAATAAAATACTAAAGCATGAAAAAGGTTCTTTTATCAATCCTGATGTTCATAGCAGTTAGTGGAGCTTTTGCCCAACTAAGAAAAATACCTGCCGAGGTAACAAATGCGTTAAAAGAAAAATTTCCTAAGGCCGAGGATGTAAGCTGGAAAGATAATTTAACAAGCTGGACGGCAAAATTCACCAACGACGGAATCAAGACCAGTGCTTATTTTACCGGAAAGGGTGAGTGGAAGGAAACTGATAAGGAGTTAAAATATGATAGCATTCCCGAGGTTGTAAAAGATGGATTTAAGAAGAGTAAATATAATGACTGGACACCCGGCTCAGTTCTTTCCATTGAAAAGAAAGATAAGGGACTACAATACAGAGTATATGCTGAGAAAAGTTCTGTATTTCAAAAAGCCTATTTATATTTTGATGAGAAAGGCGCTTTGCTGAGAGAAGCGCCAGGCCTTTAACGATAGTATAGGAGCAGTAAAGTGAGAACTTACTGCTCCTTTTTATTTTTAGTTTGATTTTTCGGAGCTGCTGTTTTCCTGCCCGCTTCTTTCAGTGCTTTATCTATCAGCCATTCCAACTGACCATTTACACTTCTGAACTCATCTGCTGCCCATTTTTCGAGCGTAGAAAAAGTCTCTTCATCTATTCTTAATACAAATGTTTTTTTGGATTGACTCATACTCCAATATTAACCGCACATTATTGATATAAGGTACCTGTATTCAGTACCGGTGTTGCTGCTTTCTCACCGCATAATACCACCATCAAATTACTAACCATTGTCGCTTTTTTATCTTCATCCAGCTGAACAATTTCTTTTCTGGATAGTTGCTCAAGTGCGAGTTCAACCATGCCTACAGCGCCTTCAACAATTTTAAACCTTGCAGCTACGATTGCTGAAGCCTGCTGTCTTTGTAACATAGCGCCGGCAATTTCCGGTGCATAGGCTAAATGGCTGATCCGTGCCTCTTTAATGATAATGCCGGCTGGAGCCAGGCGTTCATTCAGTTCCTGTTCCAGCATGTCAACAACCTTGTCACCGCCATCCCGTAAAGTAATAGTAGCAGTTTCATCTTCCATATTATCATAGGGGCAACTTGTGGCCAGGTGTCTGACTGCAGCTTCACTCTGTATTTGCACATACTGCTGATAATCGGCGACGTCAAAGCCTGCCTTGTAAGTATCCTGTACCTGCCATACAATTACAGAAGCAATTTCAATGGGATTACCCATCTTATCATTTACTTTCAATTGCTGACCATTCAGGTTCTGGGCTCTTAAAGAAATTTTATAGGTAGTATAAAATGGATTTACCCACTGCAAACCATTGGTCTTGATGGTACCAACGTATTTCCCGAAAAACACGCACACAAGCGAATGATTGGGATTAACAATTTTTAATCCTTTAGTAAGAAAGACAAATAATACAATTAGTAGAATGCCGATAATTATTAATGCGGAGTTGCTTTCGTTACCAGGACCAACACCTTTTGTTATAAATGCTAATCCGGCAACAAAACTGATAATGGCCATCAGAAGTGCCATAAATCCGGTCATGGGTTTAATGATCTTTTCCATAATATTTGTTTTGATATCATAATGATATCAAATCTACAAACAAAAATGAATTAGTCAAATGGTTTTAAAAAAAGATTTTACAGCCTGCCGGTATGCAATCCGGTGAACAAATAACAGATTTCGTCGACGCATTGCCTGTTAAAACGGACAATCACTTTATTGAAAGAGATCAATTGGTTGTTGGCGCTCATTCGCACAAACCTGTCCGGCAACCGAACAATGGCGATCAGCATGGCTATTTGGTCAGGGCGAAATTTGTTAGTCGCGTGTGATGTCCTTTTCCGCCAGCCTTGAATCAGAACTCGCCGTTGGCATGCAGGTACGCCAATGTGCTGAGTACTAACAACAGATTGCGCTGATGCAGTTTGTTTTTTAGAAGTGAGAATTTATCCTAATGGCTTTAATTTGTTGTTTGGTGCTCTCCGCTGGAAATTAAGATCAACAGAAAATTAATTAAAATCTGCTGGACATAACTTATCCAACCGCATTGTAATGGGTATTAATTATGAATAACATGTCCCAGGAATCTCTATTGCTTTTGCAAAATAGTAGTTGAACGGGCCTGGGTTGATTGGTTAAATTGATAGCCCTGTACATCTTTTATTCCCGACTCGTTAATAAAGGAAGTAATGTACAATTTGTCACCCTCTAATTTAAACTTTCCACCGCTTGGCTTTGAAGCAGTAGGCGTGGAAGAGGCAGAAGCATCCACAAAAAAAGAACCTGAAGAAAAATAAATGGAATCAGTTCCTATTACTTCGTAAGGGACAACGGAACTAACGGGTGGTGTCGACAATTGCAAAGGTGATGTGACGGAATCCTGCAAAATTCCATTTATATAAATATATCCTTTCATTGTAGCATCAATCGTGTAAGCAATGTTATTGGTGGCGATGGTTGTAGCATCAAATTTCACCGTGCCCTTATTGTCTTTTGAAATGTAATGAGTTAGCGAGACAGTTTTTTCATTGTCATCTCCGTCTTTTGTTTCCATAGACACAACGCTTTCAAGTTCTACTGAAATCAGTTTATAGTTGCCCGCGAGGCCACGGGTTGCGGCTGTTGCAGGAGGATTTTCACTGACTTCTTTCTGACAACCAATAAAAAAAATGCTTGCAAAGAGAATGAGTACGGCAGTAGTAAGTTTTGACATAAGGGTCATTTTCAAATTAAGTAAAGCAAAAAAAGGGATTTTTTCGATTAAAATCGGTAGCCGCAGTTTATTTTTTCTTTACGTTAATTCATTAAACTTAAAAAGAGCAGAGGTTTTGTTTGAAAGAGATGATCTGGTTGTTGGAGCCTTTGGCGCACAGCCATTATTCACACCGAATGACGGCCGGCAGCTTGCAATTCCACCAGGAGGACGTTTACTAATCGTGTGTAAAAAAGAAAAGGCCGGCATTCATCAATGCCAGCCCTGGTTTTTCTGCCTGTTGTTTATGAAGGATTAAAACTCAAATGCTATTTCGCGAAAGGCGCTATCCGCAATGCCATGTTTACAACCCGCCCATCAATAGGCGCCCATAAAGGCTTGTAATCAGGATTTTTCACGCTGCCTGTAAACAAAGATTCGTACCGGCTCTGACGCTCGTCCAACAGGTTTTCACAGTTCAATACCAGGCTCACTTTTGGTCCGAATTTTCTTTCAATCATAGCCGCAATAAACAGGTAGCCCGGTGTATTACTGTCGCCGTCCCTGTACTGACTTCCTGTATACGAACCTTCCAATCCAAATCTCCACTTGCCTTCTTGTTCATATACTACGGTTGCTGCTGCTCTATTGCGCGGCGTTAACGGCATAAACTGGTTTTGAGCAAGATATTTTCTTTCTGCATTAGTATAAGTATAACCGATATAGAATTCCCACGCAGGAATTTTTAACTGGATATAGGTATCAGATCCTTTTGTAACAACCGATTTCGATTCGTTCGAAAAACTCACTTTTCCGGACGCATCTTCATTAGCTACTATTGGATTGTTTATTTGCGTGAGGAAGAACGCCTGGTTAATAAACAGCGTTTTATCATTGCCAAAATCTTTTTTAAAGTTCACTTCAACATTGTAACCGTAAGAACGTTCTGCACTTACATCGGGATTTAAAGGCAGAATATCATAAATACCATAATCTTTTATTTGCGGAGCCAGCGGATTAGGCGTTACATAGCCCATGCCGAAACCGGCTCGGGCTCCCCATGTGTCGTTAAAGCGCTGAAAGATGGCAAGCCTTGGTAACAGGAAGTTTCCATATGTATAATGATGATCGGCGCGCAAACCACCTTCGAGTTTTGTTTTAGGGAGAATTTGCCACGTATCCTGCATAAATGCGCCTGCCGTAGTATTGCTAAATGTTCCTACAGGTGCCGGGGTTGCCGCATCAGGTGTAAAACGGCTGTAGGTAAGGTTTACACCACCGGCAAGGCTGTGTTTGTTCAATCTTGCATTTATGGACAATTCATTGTAATTGTTTATTTGCCCACCGTTGAAAATGTAAGTATTTGTAGTTTCATCCCTGTTGAATATACTTACACTGCTTTTTAACGTTGCAGTTACTTTATTACTGAACCGGTTTTCTGCGATCAGCGTAAATGTATTCCTGTTTATTTTGTTCTTATCAAAATAGGGGTGTGCCGTGTCAGCAGTATTTTTAATGGCAGTCATGTCGCCGCCAATGCGGTTTTCAAAACTACCAGACCAGCCTATTTCAATGGAACTTTTAGATGAAGGATAGATAAACAGCGTGGGATGGATTAACGTACTTTTAGTATTGGGCACATCCGAAAGTCCATCCTTGTCTACGTCTGCTTCTTTCTGAAATGTTTGGCCTGCAAACATGGTAAAACCAATTCTTTTCCACCTTTGTCCATAGTACGCGTTCAGGTTCGTTTCCTTCAGCGTGGTTTGGTTTACTACGAATGACGCATCTGGCAGATAAGTCGGTTTTTTTGAAATAAAGTTGATCAAACCTCCAATTGCGCCGCCTCCATATAAGGTTGAGGCCGATCCTTTAATTAATTCTATTTGTTTAAGGTCAAGCGGCAGGATAGATAGGATACCAAAACCACCGGAGTAACCATCATATAAGGGCATCCCGTCTTTCAATAGTTGGGTGTATTTACCATCAAGCCCCTGTATACGAACGTTGGCATTACCTGTAACTGCAGAGGATTGCTGTATTTGTATGCCACTTACATCTCCCAGTATACTTGCAACATTTCCCGGCTTTAAAGTGCTTTCTTCATTCATCTCTTCCTGCCCAAGTACTTCAACTTTCATGGTTGTATTTTCCATGTGGTCATTGTTTCTTGTGGAAGAAACCACTACAACATCACTTAAAGCATTCTCGTCAGCCTCCATGTAAATCGTGTGAGTGCTTGTATCGGGGATTGTGATTGTTGTAACAAATGGTTTATACCCGGTGTATTTGAATTGCAGTGAGTAAGACCCTGTTGGCAGATTGATTTGTACAGCGCCGGTAGTATCGGAAATAGCGTGATATTTGGCACCTGCTGACGTGGCAACTGAAACGTTGGATAACGGTGCTTCATTTGCTTTGTCTTTTACAACAGCCTTAAATACTTCTTGTGCAGATAAAAAACTAAAAGAAAACAGAAGAGCCACAAAGAAGATCGGTTTCATCATATCTTTTTTGTAAAGGAACAAGTTGATTCTGATGGAAATTTGTAGCAACAATTTTACCAGGAAAGTTCAAAAGAATGTATTCCGTTGTTGTAATGGTAGGATATGGCAATATTTGATACGTCACATATTTGTTTGATAATGGCAAGGCCGAGACCGTGATGATCGGTATTAAATTGTGAAGTATAAAAACGGTTAAATATCCGGCTGTTATCAAGGGGGTTGGGTATACCGGAATTGCTGATGATACATTTACCGGCAGAAAGATCCAGCGAAATACAGCCATTTTCATGATTATGCCTGATGCCATTGGCAAGCAGGTTATTGAATAATATTTCACATAAAATAGGGTTGATAGTAATGTGGGCTTCTGCGAGTTTTTGAGCTACTTTCAGGTGCTTGTCAGCAAACAACTCGTCCAGCTCATCTATTTTGTCATGCAGGAAATCACGCAAATTTATATACTCAGTACTATGAAATTGATTGTTTTCAATTTTGGCGAGCAACAATAATGATTGATTCAACCTGCTCATTTTTTGTACAGCATCATAAGCACCCTGCAAATGCCTCAGGTGATGTTCGGTTAATGATTCATCCTGTATCAGCAGATCAAGTTTTGTTCTTATGATTGCCAGTGGCGTTTGTAATTCGTGAGATGCGTTTTCTGTAAACTCTTTCAACAGTGTATATTCTTTGTCTGCATTATCAGTTACTTCCTTGAGCGTTTTATTCATGAAAGCAAACTCATCAAGATTGCTCGGTTCAAACTGCAGCGAGTTATGTTGCCCGAGCTTGAATTTTTTCATCACAGATAGTGTATTGTAAAAGGGTAACCAAAGTCGTTTAAGAACAATACGGTTGATAAGCAAAGTGGCAACCAGGATCAATAATATAGTTGAGAGCGTGATGATGATAATAGATCTTACCAGATCTTCGGTTTCCTCCAATGACTTTACAACTTCTACACGGTACAACCGATTGCTAACCCTTGTTGAAAATATAAGTTGCCTTCCATTTTTTGAGCCGTGATCACCATTGCTATCCATACGCACATCAATGAACTTTCTTTTGCTCAGCGGTCTGTCAATCGGAGTGAACGATGATTTCTGATTGGTTAGCTGCATAGGTTCTGGTAGCTTGCCATGTTCAGCTATGTATGCCTCGATTTCCCTTTGTTCTATTTTCAGACTATTATCAACTTCATTCAATAAAACATAATACAGCAAAACAGAGAACGCAAAACTTGATAGCATAAATATGCCTATCGTTATACCAAGGTTAATGCGGTTGTATTTTGTAAATAGCTTCACCTTATTAGTTGTACGTTGTAAATAATACGTTTTACGTTTAAGCCTTTGTATTCTTTGTGCACCTTAGCGCCTTAGTGTCTTCGTGCCCGCCCGTGCCGGATCGGACGGGGCAAAAAAAAACGCTGTGTTTCCTTGTGTTGTCTGTGCCTCCGTGGTTTTTAAACACTAAACTTATACCCCATACCATAAATACTCTTTATCCTGTCTTCACTACCAGCAGCAATAAGCTTCTTCCTCAGATTTTTAATATGCGTGTAAATAAAATCATAGTTGTCGGCCAGGTCCATATTGTCACCCCACAAATGTTCAGCAATGGCATTTTTACTGATCACTTTATTCTTGTTGCTTACAAAATAAAGCAGCAGGTCGTATTCTTTTTGTGTCAGGTCTAAAAGAACATCGTCTACTTTAACTGTCTTTCCCGTCAGGTCAAGAGAAATATTATCGATCTGTATGGAGTTCTTTCCATCAAAGGACTTTCGCCTGATAATGGCAGTGATTCTTGCCATTAATTCCGGCAGGTGAAACGGTTTGGTAAGATAATCGTCAGCTCCGGATATAAGGCCGTTAACCTTATCATCAAGAGAATTTCTCGCGGATATGATCAATACACCATCCGGCTTGTTATTAGCTTTCAACTCTTTTAAAATGTCCAACCCACTGCCGCCCGGCAGCCCTATATCAAGCACAATGCAAGCATAGTCATAAATGGATATTTTATCCATGGCTTCATGAAAATCAACTGCGATTTCACACACAAACCGCTCACTGTTCAGATAAGTGTAAATACTGTTACTCAGCTCAGGTTCATCTTCTATGATAAGGATCTTCATGCTTATTAATTGATTTTGCCACCGCTTCTTAGAGACAAAAATGCAATAGAAATCTGAAGTAATTCTAAAGATTAACTTTTGCGTATAAGTAAGGTCTCGGTCGAGCCAAGGTTTTTTTATAAACAACTGATAAAGCCTGAGCCCAAAACCTAAAGCTGACTGAAGCGAAAGTTTTTAAACCATTTAAGAAATATAAGAGAAAAAAGCACTTTTACCTGGGATAATAATAACGCTTGAACCACAATATATTTACTTAACCAGCCCGAACCTTCACCATTGACCATTGACTATTCACTAGCTGCGTATAAGAGACCTAAGTAAGCCGGAAATTTCTTTTGCATTGTTCATGATCATCAGATGTGTACCTCCTTCAATTGTATAATCTGCCTTAACATACGAGTAGGGCAGAAGCTTGTCCCCTGTACCATGGATATGGGTAACGTTAGGCGGCACTATGTTATTTTTCCAGTTGAGAACCGCATCAACGGCCCAAAGGTTGAAGTCAACATCCGCATCGTTGAGCAGGTTATTTAAGACGAGCATTTCTTTTCGGGACCTCGCATTCATAAATAGCCTGCATAGCGGTTTACTGACAGCCTTCGCAAATTTGGCCGGGACAAACTTATACAACGGAAATTTGCGCCACATTCTTAAATAAAACGGTATTTCTTTATGATGCTTGGCGCTTGATATAAGAATAGCTTTTGCTGATGGATTAACTGACGCTATTTCAGTGGCAAGCATTCCGCCAAAGGACAGCCCGACGATCACGGGTGCTGGTTCTTTTATCAATGCACCAATTCGCCCGGCATAAGAAGGTAATGTTTCCTCTTCATCCTCGGGTTTAATCCAGGGAATAAAAACCGGAGTGCAAAAATCGAGTTGCAGAAAGCTAAAAGCCCTTTCATCCGCTCCTAATCCGGAAAGAAAATATACATTCATTTAATTAAGGTAGCTAAAAATAAGGGCATAAAAAAAGCATCAAGGATTTGTGATCTGCTATTTTTAATTGCTTAACTTTTGCAAATCTCCCCGATGCTTTCGTGAGATGATCTTCATTTTGTTTAGAAATGCTTTTCATCTCTTTTGTACCTCTAAGATACATTAGTAATACTGTGTTTGCCAAATTTTGCAGGTCTACGTTTTGCACGCTTTATGCACTATTTTATGCACATTTGGCCAATACATTTTAGGCTATTTTAACCAGGTAATAATTCTTTTTTCCTTTTTGAACCAACAGAAAAGTATTATGTAAAAGCATATCTGTAGAGATCACAGTTTGAAGATCTTCTATCTTCTTCCTGTTAATGCTTACTCCTCCGTTCTGAAGCATCTTACGGGCTTCTCCCTTGCTTGGAAAAATGCCTGAATCGGCAAGAAAACTGATCACGTCGATACCTGCATCGATTTTTGATGCCTCAAAATCAAATTTAACCACACCCTCCATGTTTTCCAGGTCTTCAATACTCAGGCTTTCAGCTGGTGCACTTTGATTGGCAAACAGTTTTTCTGTTGTTTCAATGGCTTTATTGTATTCTTCTTCGCCGTGAACAAAGCAGGTGATTTCCTTTGCCAAAGTTTTCTGCAAAAGCCTTGCACCTGCATTGGTTTCATGTTGCGCTATCAATGCGTATATTTCATCTTTGGTTAAGAAGGTGAATATTTTAATCCATTTTTTTGCATCTTCATCAGCGGCGTTTAGCCAGAACTGGTAAAACTGGTAAGGGGTTGTGCGAACAGGATCCAGCCAAACATTTCCTTTTTCTGTTTTGCCAAACTTTCCGCCATCGCTTTTAGTCAGAAGAGGGCAAGTGAAAGCAAAAGCTTCGCCGCCTGCTTTTCTGCGGATCAGCTCGGTGCCTGTTGTAATGTTTCCCCATTGGTCACTTCCACCCATCTGCAGTTTACAGTTATGGTGTTGGTAAAGCCAATAAAAATCATAGCCCTGCATTAGCTGGTATGCAAATTCAGTATAGCTGATGCCTGTATCGCCCTCAATTCTTTTTTTAACGCTGTCCTTGGCCATCATATAGTTAACAGTAATATGCTTACCGGTATCGCGCAAAAAGTCAATAAAGGAGATCGTTTTAAACCAGTCATAGTTGTTCACCATAACTGCGGCATTCGCTTTATTGGTATCAAAGTCCAGGTATTTAACCAGTTGATTATGTATACCTGCAACATTTTTTTGCAATTGTTCTTCGCTCAGCAGGTTTCTTTCTTCGCTCTTCATAGATGGGTCACCAATCATACCGGTTGCCCCGCCAACAAGTGCAAAAGGTTTGTGACCTGCGCGTTGCAGGTGAACCAACAGTAAAATAGGTACCAGGCTTCCAATATGTAAACTGTCTGCAGTAGGATCAAAGCCAATATATGCTGACGTCATTTCTTTATTCAATTGTTCTTCGGTTCCAGGCATCATGTCTTGTATCATGCCTCTCCAGCGTAGTTCGTCTACCAGGTTCATAGCAAAAATTTGCGCAAAAGTAAGGAATACTGCAAACGAGAATGGTAAAACCCAGCGCCATTGTTAAGGAAATTGGGTCAGAATGGCGGCAATGCGCCTCCGTTGCTTACCTTTGCGCCTTCGTATTAAGAAACTTTGCATCATGAAAAGAGTTGGAATTGGTACAAGAGTGTTGAATTTCCTCGTTGATACAGTGCTCCTCGCGTTGATAGCTTATGGCGTTTATCGCGTGGATGTGTTTTATGCCATGTATTATAAAGCCTTTTTCATGCCCTATTACCTGTGGTTTGATGCAACGCTGGTGGTCTATTATACCTTTTTTGAATATATTTTCAAGCGCACACCGGGTAAATGGTTGTCTTATACCAAAGTTGTCACCAATAACGGCGGTAAACCCTCTTTTTTGCAGGTATTGATCAGGTCACTTGTTCGCCTCACAGTAATAGATTGCTTCTTTTTCCCTTTCCTTGAAAAGACGTTGCATGACTACCTGAGCAAGACGGAAGTGGTTGAAGTGTAACAAGGTACGATGTACGATGTTAGGTGCCCGCGCGTACCGACGGCACGTTCGGGCGGATGCGATGTTAGATGTGCGATCGATAAATTTTAATTTTGTGAGCTTTTAACGAGAATAATTATGGCAAAGATTGGTATTAATATAGCAACAGGTAGTTTGCAACAGGCAGAAATGATCGTGGGTATTGATTTGGGCACGACAAACAGCCTCGTTGCAATTATACATCCGGAAGATAAAAAGCCCCGCGCATTAAAAGAACACAATACGAGTAGTCTTGTGCCAAGTGTTGTGCATTTTGATGAGCGTAGTGAAGCGATTGTGGGAGAGGAGGCGAAGAACTTCCTGGAAAGTGATCCGCAGAACACCATCTTCAGTGCGAAAAGATTAATGGGCAAGAGCTATAACGATGTGAAAGAGCATGCTGATTTCTTTACTTACAAGGTAATTGATGATGATACTGACAGGCTGGTAAAAGTACAGGTGGGCGATAAATTTTATTCGCCAATAGATCTTTCTTCACTTATCCTGAAAGAATTAAAACAAAGGGCTGAACATATTCTCAAAACACCGGTTAGCAAAGCTGTTATCACTGTTCCGGCTTATTTCAATGATGCTCAAAGGCAGGCCACGCGCGATGCTGGTAAACTTGCCGGGTTAGATGTGTTACGCATTATCAACGAACCTACAGCTGCCAGCCTTGCATATGGTCTTGGCCTGGATAAAGAAGAAGAAAAAACAATTGCAGTATATGATCTGGGAGGAGGGACTTTTGATATATCTATCCTGAAGATAACAGGCGGAATATTTGAAGTTCTGAGCACCAATGGCAATACATATTTAGGTGGTGATGACTTTGATCGCGCTATTGTGAATTATTGGCTTAAGCAATATGAGATCTCTCACGACGAGTTGCGCATGAATAAACAGTTGGCGCAGGGATTGAGACTGAGAGCAGAGGAAGCTAAAAAGCAATTGAGTGGTCATGAACATTTTGAAGCCGATTTTAACGGGCATAAATTAAGCATTTCCAGGTCTACCTTCGAGGAGTTGATTCATGGCCTGGTGGATGAAACCATTCAATGCTGCACAAATGCACTGAAAGATGCAGAACTGAAGCCCTCAGAAATTGATGCGGTGGTAATGGTGGGAGGCAGCACACGTGTGCCGTTTGTGAAAAATAAGGTAAGTGATTATTTTGGCCGGACAGTAAGTGATACAGTAAATCCGGATGAAGTGGTTGCTTTAGGAGCAGCTGTGCAGGCCGATATTCTTGCCGGTAACAATAAAGAATTTTTATTACTGGACATTACGCCTTTGAGTCTGGGTATTGAAACTGCGGGCGGTTTAATGGATGTATTGATTCCGCGCAACTCCAAAATTCCTTCCAAAGCCGGCAGGCAATACACCACACAGAAAGACGGCCAGGGCAGTATGCGTATCTCGGTTTTCCAGGGAGAAAGAGATTTGGTGAAAGATAACCGCAGGCTGGCCGAATTTAATTTAACTGGTATTCCAGCCATGCCAGCCGGATTGCCAAAAGTGGAAGTAAGCTTTCTCATCAATGCAGATGGTATTCTCGCTGTAAAAGCGAAGGAATTGCGCAGCGGTGTAGAACAAAGCATCGAAGTGAAGCCTCAGTACGGTCTAACGGATGAAGAAGTGGAGCGTATGCTGCTCGAAAGTATTACGCATGCTAAAGATGATATTAAAACGCGTGCCCTGGTGGAAGCAAGAACAGAAGGTGAGCACCTGCTTGACGCAACAGAAAAATTCATCACGAAAAACCCCGGCATTCTTTCAAAAGAAGAAATGACGATCACCGCATCAGCCATGCAAAACCTGCAACTGGCGCTCACAATGGAGGATAAGGACCTTATTCATACAAAGATTGAAGAACTGAATGAAGTTACGCGCCCCTTTGCCGAACGCGCAATGGATAAGGCGGTAGGAGAGGCATTGAAGGGGAAGAGCATTTAGCTGTCAGCTATCAGCTATGAACTATCAGGTATCAGGTATCAGGTGTGAGGCTGGCGGTTCAACGAACAACTTCAATACAATTGCGATTTTTTCTTTTAATAAAAAGGCACAGAAAGATTTCAGTTTCTGTGCCTTTGTTTTTTTAAAAATCGATAAACGTATAACGTAAAACGTATAACGTACTACTTGAGACCGGCCATCCTCGCCAGGTACTTTCCAATAATGTCAAATTCAATATTGACTGTCGAACCGGGCTCTACTGACTTTATATTGGTGTGCTCATAAGTGTATGGGATGATCGCCACAGTGAATGCTTCTCTCGTTACGTTAAAAACGGTAAGGCTGGTGCCGTTAACAGAAATGGATCCTTTTTCTATTACAAGGGCCGCAAAGCTTTCATCGAACTTAAAAGTGAACTCCCAACTTCCCGAAACGCTTTTTTTATCAATACACGCAGCTGTTGTATCCACGTGACCCTGAACAATATGGCCATCGAGCCTTCCATTCATCAGCATACATCTTTCCAGGTTTATCTCGTCACCTGTTTTCCAGTTACCCAGATTGGTCTTTTTTAATGTTTCATCAATGGCCGTTACTGTGTATTCATCATTTTTAATGGATTCTACGGTAAGGCACACTCCGTTATGGCTAACGCTCTGGTCAATTTTCAGTTCATGCACTATAGGGGCAGTGATTGTAAAAGTCTTATTGGTACCGTTGGCATTGACAGCCAATATTTTACCCGTACATTCAATTATTCCTGTAAACATGGCTGCAATTTAGTTACGAAAGCTGAATTCCGGTTACTTGCCAGTGACCTGGTATATCTTTTTTACTTTTGGTCTTTTTTAATAGTAGTAGGAGCAAAAAGTTTGGTTGAAATAATTTGGAGTGTAAAAAAACAAAACCTACTTTTGCACCTCAAATCACCTAAAGGGGGTATATCAATTATGCTTATTATAGATTCAAAAGATTGCGAAAACATAGACAAGGCGCTTAAGAAGTACAAAAAGAAGTTTGAAAAAAGCAAAGTTTTGTTACAGTTAAGAGAACGTCAGAGCTATACAAAACCTTCAGTTAGACGTCGTAACGAAGTGTTGAAAGCAGTTTATAAGCAAAGCATTGCCAGCGGCAAAATCGAAGCTTAATTCTACTTGTAGAATAAATTTATATTTTTTAGCCATAGGGTTTCATAACTTTATGGCTAATTTGTTATGTACAATAGCCAATACCCGCAAATACAGCCTTTTCTTCAATACCTGCAATTTGAGAAGCGATATTCTCAACACACCATTATTTCCTATCAGTTAGATCTCGATCAATTTGCTGCTTTTTTGGTAAGCCAGTTTGAAGCACCTTCTATTAAACAGGTTTCCTCTGTAATGATCCGTTCCTGGATGGGAGAGTTGAAGGAGGAGGGGTTATCGGCTAAAACCATTAACAGGAAGATCTCCACGCTCAAATCTTTTTTTAAATACCTGCAGAAACAGGGCGAAATATTGCAAACACCGCTGGCTACTGTAATCACGCCCAAGATCAGCAAACGCCTGCCGTCATTTGTTGCAGAAGAAGATATAGATACGCTTATTCGCTATGTAGAATTTCCCGATACATGGAGTGGCAGAACGGACCGTTTAATCCTCCTGCTTTTCTACAATACGGGCATGCGTTTAAGTGAATTGATCCAATTAAAAGAAAGCCAGTTGGATCCGTCTTACAGCCAGGTAAAAGTGCTTGGTAAAGGGAACAAGGAGCGCATAATTCCAGTACAATCTGAATTGATAAAAGAACTTGCACTTTATACACGGGAAAAACCTGAAAGGGTAGAAGGAGTGACCAATATTTTTGTAAGTGAAAGAGGTAAACCCCTGTATCCGAAATATGTATATAACCTGGTGAAGAAATACCTGGGTGCAGTAACAACCATCCAAAAGAAAAGCCCACACGTCCTACGTCATACTTTTGCCACTCATTTAATGAATAACGGAGCGGACCTTAATGCAGTTAAAGAATTGCTTGGCCATAGCAGTCTTGCTGCTACTCAGGTATATACCCATAATACCATTGAGAAACTAAAAGAGGCTTATCGTAAAGCGCACCCCAAGGCCTAATGTGCCATTTATACTTACCATTGTTCGTGTTTGAAGCAGGAAACAACCACTGATTTTATTAGCGATTTTTTAAGGAATTATTGCCACAAAAAATGAGGGTAAAATTTGATAATATATGCTGTTTATATTACCTTCATTTCATCCGATATTTAATGAAAAGATAATCGTAGTTCTTTAAAATATTGTTTCACATAAAAAATATGTACTATGAACGTTAACATCCAAACTGTGCACTTTGATGCAGATGTAAAGCTTGTGGATTATGTAAGCAAAAAATTGCAAAAAATTTCTACGTTTCATGACAGGATCATCAAAGTGGACGTTTTCTTAAAGCTGGATAATGTAGTACACACAATTAAAGACAAGATCGCGGAGATTAAAGTTCATGTTCCCCGTCAACAATTCTTCGTAAAAGCATCTTCCAAATCATTCGAAGAATCTTTTGATTGTGCATTAGAATCACTTGTAAACCAAATAAAACGCAAAAAAGAAAAAGCATTTTAAATTAAATCACTGAATTACAAGGGCCTGATTAATTTCAGGCCCTTTTTTTGTTATATGTGCGGCTATGAAAATGACGTACCTCCTTGTGCCTCTGCTTTTTCTGCTGGCTTGCAACACAAAAGGCAAAAAAGAAACAGTTAATGCTGAGATAACAGAGCGGCAAATGCTCGATAACGGCAAACTGATGTTGACTTATACCTATAATTACAATTCTTTGAAGTTCATAGCAAAGAAGGAAGTAGAGAACAAACCGATACATTCGGATATTTTACGGGTTAGTTTCTCAACTAAAAATCCGCTGAAAAGCAATGCGGAATTGCCTTAAAGAAAGTTTTATTTTTGCGTTGCGGCAGACGTAAAAAAAAGTTTGAAAATTTCTTGAACAAAATTTTGCAAAATGAACTTTTCTCTTACCTTTGCCATCCCGAAAAACACGGGTAGTTCTCTGATAAACAGGCCACTTTAGCTCAGCTGGTAGAGCAACTGATTTGTAATCAGTAGGTCGTTGGTTCGATTCCGACAAGTGGCTCAGTATATGTGCGATTTGCTGCAAGTAGAGTTCAAATCTTAGTGCAAACATTTCCTGCATAAACGACGGGCAGGTGGCCGAGTGGTTAAAGGCGACAGACTGTAAATCTGTTCTCTCCGGAGTACACAGGTTCGAACCCTGTCCTGCCCACACACAATTCTTTGAAGGCCTGATTTGTCAGGCTTTCAAAGAATTTTTTCAGATGTAGTTCTTTAAATAAAAATGTGTTGATTCGTTAACAAATCAAATGCATTTTTACATTAAACGCGGAAGTAGCTCAATTGGTAGAGCGATAGCCTTCCAAGCTATAGGTTGCGGGTTCGACCCTCGTCTTCCGCTCTTTTTAGTTTGGTGTATATGTTTGTATTTGATACCAGATGCAAGACACCCAACTATAAACTACTAACTGAGAAAAGCCGTTGTAGCTCAGTGGTAGAGCACTTCCTTGGTAAGGAAGAGGTCGTGAGTTCAATTCTCATCAACGGCTCTGTCTTCAAGAACTTAAAATTTATTTTTTTGTTTTTGGAGGCATGTCTGGTAAAGAACAAAAGCAATTGTTTGTTTGTTTCAGACAAGTGAAGAAAGAAGAAGGTAATGTAATCATTACATAAGAACACGAAAGCTTTGGAATTATTCAGGGCTCTAATTTTTAAAACCACAATTTAAAACCGATAAAGATGTCTAAAGAGACCTTTAAGAGGGAGAAACCTCACGTAAACATTGGAACCATTGGTCACGTAGACCACGGTAAAACAACTCTTACCGCTGCCATTACTTCTATTTTGTCACAAAAAGGTTTGGCACAAGCGAAAAAGTATGATGAAATTGATGGTGCGCCCGAAGAAAAAGAACGTGGTATTACCATTAACACTGCTCACGTAGAATATCAAACTGCTAATCGTCACTATGCTCACGTTGACTGTCCTGGTCACGCTGACTATGTGAAAAACATGATTACAGGTGCTGCGCAGATGGATGGTGCTATCCTTGTAGTTGCTGCTACTGATGGTCCTATGCCTCAAACAAAAGAACACATCCTTCTTGCTCGTCAGGTAGGCGTTCCTCGTATTGTGGTATTTATGAATAAAGTTGATCTGGTTGACGATCCTGAATTGTTGGAACTGGTTGAAATGGAAATCCGTGATCTGTTAAGCTCTTACGGTTTTGATGGTGATAACACTCCAATCATTAAAGGTTCTGCAACCGGTGCATTGGCTGGTGATGAAAAATGGGTTAAAGCTATCGATGAATTAATGGATGCTGTTGACTCTTATATTCCTCTGCCTCCTCGTCCAATCGATCTTCCTTTCTTGATGAGCGTTGAAGACGTATTCTCTATCACTGGTCGTGGTACTGTTGCTACAGGTCGTATCGAGCGTGGTATCATCAAAGTTGGTGAAGCTGTCGAGATCGTAGGTCTGATGGAAGAAGCTAAAGCTTCTACTGTTACCGGTGTTGAAATGTTCAAAAAATTATTGGACGAAGGTCAGGCTGGTGACAACGCAGGTTTACTGTTACGCGGTATTGAAAAGAAAGATATCCGTCGTGGTATGGTAATCTGTAAGCCAAAATCTATCACTCCGCACACAGACTTCAAAGGTGAAGTTTATGTACTGAGCAAAGAAGAAGGTGGCCGTCACACTCCGTTCTTTAACAAATACCGTCCTCAGTTCTACTTCAGAACTACTGACGTAACTGGTGAGTGTATGCTTCCAGAAGGAACTGAAATGGTTATGCCTGGTGATAACATCAACCTTTCTGTAAAATTGATCCAGCCTATCGCGATGGAAAAAGGTCTTAAATTCGCGATCCGCGAAGGTGGCCGTACAGTAGGTGCTGGTCAGGTTACTGAGATCTTGAAATAAGCTGGCAGCCTTTAAGCTTTAGCTTTGGCTACAAGCTTTGCAAAAGAATAAACAAATTATCTTTGCAATATTATCTAAAAGCTGTCCTGCGGTTAAGCCGGATAGCTTTTAGATTTCTACGGGCATAGTTCAATGGTAGAATAGCGGTCTCCAAAACCGTTGATCTGGGTTCGAATCCTAGTGCCCGTGCAAAAGAAAAGTAAACTTGGAAATTGAAAATGCTCAAGAGTATTTTCAATTTTTGTTTTATCTTTCGGGACTTTTTTGATAAGGAAAACATTCAAAGCGCTGTAATGAATAAAGTATCAACATACATCAGAGAATCATATCATGAGTTGCTTGATAAAGTGACCTGGCCAACATGGGCGCAATTGCAGCAAAGCACTGTAATAGTACTCGTTGCAACTGTTTTAATAACAGCGATGGTATGGATTATGGACTTTGCCAGCAATTCATTGCTGAAATTCGTTTACCAACTTTTCAAGTAAAATAAATGGCTGAAGAAAAAGAGCAACAGGCAGAAAGTAAGTGGTACGTGCTGCGGGTGGTGAGCGGAAAAGAACGCAAGGTTAAAGAGCAGCTTGACAAAGAAGTATCACGCAACGGCTGGACGGATTCCATTAAGCAGGTTTTTCTTCCAATGGAAAAGGTGTATAAAGTGCAGAACGGTAAAAAAGTAATGCGCGAAAAAAACTATTTTCCCGGTTATGTTATGTTGGAGGTTGCTGAAGGTAAACTGAATGATGAAATGATTCATTATATCAGCAACATCAGTAACATCATGCATTTCTTAACGGATGGTAAAGGCTCAAAAGGTAACATCATCTCCTTAAGAAAAGCCGAAGTAAACAAAATGCTCGGTAAGGTTGATGAGATGAATGATCAGGGAGTTACCATGAGCGAACCGTTTATTGTTGGTGAAACTATCAAGATCATCGAAGGACCTTTCAACGACTTCAACGGTGTAATTGAAGAAGTGAATGATGAAAAGAAGAAATTAAAGGTAACTGTTAAGATCTTTGGACGTTCCACACCTGTCGAGTTAAACTACATGCAGGTAGAAAAACTAAGCTAATACAACAAGAAAGTAATAGAGAGCCATCCGATTCGGGTGGCTTTTTTTTTGAACCACGGAGACAGAGGTACCGGGAACCACGGAGACAGGGCGGCACGGAGAAACACAGACTTTTTTTTGCCCCGTCCGATCCGGCACGGGCGGGCACAAAGGCGCCAAGGCTCAAAGGAGCACAAAGGAAAGAAAAGATTAGTTCGACAGTTTCAGTATGATCTTGCAAACGTAAATGTATAACGTACAACTTATCACCAGTTTTAAGCTTTGGACTTTAAGCTTTAAGCTCGTCAAAAAAAGTACGACGTATAACGCACAACTTACAACCAGTTCTAAGCTTTGAGCTTTAGGCTTTCAGCTTCTCCTTACTGCTTTCTCTGTATATTTGCCCACTTTAATAAAATTACTTCTATGTCATTAGTAATGCAGCAGTTAAAAGAAACAGCGGCCTATATCCAGTCAAAATACCAGGCTATCCCGGAAATTGGAATTGTCCTCGGAAGTGGCTTGGGAAATCTTATCAGTGAAATATCTGTGGAAAAGGAAATCGCTTATGCTGAACTGCCGCATTTCCCCGTTAGTACGGTTGAGGGACATCACGGAAAATTGATCCTGGGAGAACTGAACGGCAAGAAAGTAATTGTAATGGCGGGAAGATTTCATTACTATGAAGGATACACTTCTCAACAGGTTTCTTTCCCTATCAGGGTCATGAAAATGCTTGGTGTGCACACCCTGCTGTTATCCAATGCTGCCGGAAGTGTTAATCCTGCTTATAAAGTTGGCGATCTGATGATCATTAAAGATCATATCAGCTTTTTTACAGCCAACCCTTTAATCGGAAAAAATGAAGATGAGATAGGAACAAGATTCCCGGATATGAGTGAACCTTATAGCCGCGAATTAATTGAGAAGGCGAAGACCGCCGGCAAGCAGTTAGGCTTTCATTTACATGAAGGTGTATATACTGCTGTAACCGGACCAACATTTGAAACCAGGGCTGAATATAAGTTGATAAAAATCGCCGGCGGAGATGTTGTGGGCATGAGTACCGTTCAGGAAGTAATAGTGGCGGTTCATGCGGGAATGAAAGTGTTTGCTGTTAGCGTGGTAACTGATATTGGAATTCGCGAAGATGATAATATTATCACGCACGAAGAAGTGCTGGCTGCTGCAAAAGAAGCCGAGCCGAAGTTGACAGCGCTGTTTAAGGCACTCGTGTAAATAAGGTGAAGATAATTGACAATTGAAAAGGGATAATTGACAATGATTGCAACGAAAAAACTCGAGAATTTCAATGTCACTTTCTCTGTCTATAGACATTTAAAGCAGCTTAAACGTACAACGTATAACTTACAACGTATTACTTAGCGGCTTTGAGCTTTGAAACCAACCTTTAAGCTTTTATTTGAATTGTTTGCGTTTAGTTTGTAAATCATTATACTGCATGTACAATAGAAAAGGTATTTTATTTCTTTTTATGTTGATCGCTTTTGCATTTTCATTCAAAAGCGTGCATGCACAGCAGCCCACACTAACCTTACCGGGAGCAAACCAATCTCAGGTTACTTACGACAACCAGGGACGGCCCATTAAGCGGAGCAAAGATTCATTAACACTGAAACATCGCGATCAGTTTGAAGATTCCATTACCATCAATTTCAAATATTTTGACTCATCACGCATTCACCGGTTGGATTCATCAATAAGCGATTTCAGGGCGAAGTATCCTTTGCCTTACACGTATAATGATCTTGGTAACTATGGTACGGCGGCTTATTCTTTACTGTTTAAGCCATATATGAAGCCTGGCTTTGATCCGGGATTTCATTCTTTCGATATTTATCAATTTACGCTTGAGGGAACGCGTTTCTTTCAAACGACAAGGCCATATACAGAGCTGGCATATTTGTTAGGAAGCAAGTCCGAGCAAATGATCAACTTGCTGCATACGCAAAACCGGCAGAGCAACTTCAATTTTGCTTTTGAATACAGGTTTCTGAATGCGCCGGGCACTTACCGTAGTCAGAATACAAGCCACAATAACATACGGTTTAACAGCTTCTATCAAACAAGCAATAAACGCTACGGCATCTATTTCATATTTATCAGCAATAACCTGAAATCTTCTGAAAACGGTGGCGTCATTGACGAGAAAAAGCTGGATAGTTTGCAATTAGGCGACCCGTATGAGCTGCAAACCCGAATAGGCAATGGAAACGGAACATCAAGAAATTTCTTTAATACAAACATTGTTACAGGAACCCAGTATAAGAACAATACCATTTTCTTCAGGCATTACTATGATCTGGGTAAAAAAGATTCGCTGGTTACAGATTCTATTACCTACAAACTATTTTATCCGAGGCTAAGATTACAGCACACGTTCAGCTATACAAACGCGCAATATATCTTCCAGGATTATCTTCCCGTTCCGGCCAGCTATGTCGCCTTCTTCAATTATTATAACGCATCAGACTCCGTAAGATTCAAGGATACGTGGAAGAACATGACCAACGAGCTCAGCATTCTTACGTTCCCGGAAAAAAATAATCTCAACCAATTTTTGAAACTTGGCATTGTGTTTCAGAGTCTGAAGGGGCAGTTCGATACGATCCGTGATGCGAGCCTCAGTAATATCTACGTAACAGGGGAATATCGCAACAGAACAAGAAATCAAAAATGGGATGTGCTGGCCAATGCCCAGTTTTATGTCGGAGGGAATTATATTGGAGACTATTCAGCATACATTAGTCTTAGCCGCTCATTAGGTAAAAAGGTAGGAACGCTTGAAGCGGGTTTTCAAAACGTGAACAGGACGCCTTCTTATATCTATAATAATCCAACTACATTCCCGGTTATAATGGGGAAGGATTTCAATAAAGAGAATACCACACGAATATTTGCAAACCTTTATCTGCCAACGCTACAGTTAAAACTTACGGGTAATTATTACATCGTTAGTAACTACTCTTATTTTGATAACTTTTTTGAGCCAAAGCAGGAATCTACGTTGTTTAATATTCTGCAATTAGGCGGTGAAAAGAAATTCAGGCTTAGCAGATTGTTCAATTGGTACACAGAGCTATACCTTCAGCAGCCAGCCGGCAATCCGCCGGTTAATCTACCGAATGTTTTAACCAGGAACAGGATAGCATTGGAAGGCAATTTTTATAAAAACCTCTTCCTTTCTACCGGCTTCGAGGTGAGGTATTACACGCCATTTAAGCCCGCTAACTATTCACCTTTTGTCGGGCAGTTCTTCTATCAAAATGAGTATAAAACGGCGAACAGGCCCGACATCGATGTCTTCCTGAATTTCAGAATAAAAAGTTTTAAAGCATTTATACGTCTGGAGAACCTTAATGCGTTAAATCTGCAGGGATCAAATGTTGGCTTTACGCATCCCAACTTCTCGGTAGATCATTATCCCGGAAAAGGATTGTGGTTTAGATTTGGATTCTGGTGGAGTTTTGTAAATTAAATTGGTTAATGACTTTATTAAAACAATTATAGTGAAAAAAGCGCTTTTCGTAACAGTTTTTCTGGCAGCAGCATTCCTTCTGCAGGCACAACCAAAAACAGGTACTTCTGTACCGGAAATACAATTGAAAGATTCAAAAGGGAATCTGGTAAAACTCTCTTCACTTAAGGATAAAGTGATCTTAATTGATTTTTGGGCAAGCTGGTGCGGACCATGCAGAAGAAGCATTCCGCATTTGCAGACTTTGTATAGCAAATACAAGGAAAAAGGTTTCGAGATCTATGGTATTTCAGTTGATAACAATGCCAACGCCTGGAAGCGCGCCGTAGTGGAAAATAACATTAAATGGATACAGGTTAATGATCCGCAAGGTGAGGTTGCCGGTCCATGGCAGGTTACCTACATTCCCAACACCTATCTCATTAATAAGAAAGGAAAAATTGTTGCCATAGATGCTCCTGAAAATGCGCTGGATGACATGGTTGGGAAATTGCTCGCAGAGTAACGTGATTGTCAATGGTGAATGGTCATTAAGAAAAAGTGAAGAGTGAATGGTGAATGGTGAAAGGTGCAGGCGGCGTGGGTTTTTCTTTTACAGCTCTAAAAATATAAACGAGAGACCGTTAAAGTCTCTCGTTTTTGTTATTGGTTTCAGTTAATCAGGAATAAATGCTATACCTGATTAGGAGAATACCAGGTATCCATTGAATGGGCTATCTATCTTGCCAATGACAGGTCTAGAAAAGAGTTATTACGTGATTGGATTCTGGAAGATCTGACCATGATCTTCATGCAGCTCAGTGCCTGCTCCGTGACGCTCTGTGTAAGGCCTTGCCGATAATACGTTCATTCCTCATCAATCCCACAAATACAGTTCTTTCGCCGAAATTGCACACTCAACAAGCTTCTTATCAATTCACAGGCTTCACCTTTCACTATTCACCATTGACCATTCACTTCTTCTAGTATTTAATTATCTTCTGGCTCACATTCTTATCTGAATAAATCAATCGTACCACATACAATCCGGAAGCGAGGTTTGATAAGTTT
Source organism: Chitinophagaceae bacterium DXS (assembly GCA_030345135.1). Classification (GTDB taxonomy): domain Bacteria; phylum Bacteroidota; class Bacteroidia; order Chitinophagales; family Chitinophagaceae; genus Danxiaibacter; species Danxiaibacter flavus. The sequence goes on along the minus strand of CP128386.1, from coordinate 2,018,294 downwards.
ACATAAATATTAGTGCTTGGTGAAGCTATATTTTGACTGTAAACCAATTGGCCTGTCGTGCTATAAACATTTATACTCTTTAGATTAACCGGGAGTACAAGGTGTTGAACCAGTACCATGCCGGTTGTGGGGTTTGGATAGACGAGATATCCATTTTGCTTAAGTAATGCCGGATAGGTCTTGGTATAAATGTTTACGTTATCAATGTAAGTATTGTTGTTGAAATTCTCGGTGTATTGGAATTTTACGCGGATTGATGCTGTATTCCCCGTAACAGAAGTAACGTTTACAGAATCAGTGCGCCACTGATTGGCGTTGGGTACAAATTCAGTCGTGACTGCGCCTTGAACGGTGACAAGATTTGTTCCCCATTTTTTGTAAACCTGCTTGTATGTGGCACCGCAATCTGTACTGATAAATACGGCCAGCGTATCAAGTGGCAATGTCTGGGAGGAAGGGTTGTTGTACGATGCACTTGCAATGTCAAACTTAATAAATACAGAGTCCACATTGCTGAAACTTACAAGCGGCGAAATGAGCGCATCTATCTTTCCTTCGCTTTCATAATTGTAGCTGTTCAGGTATGCCGAAGCAGAACCTGTTTTAGCAGCAAAGGTTGATCTATCCCAGGTAATATTATCTACAGGCGTTTGAACGATATTCCAGTTGGCAGGAGGGAAGGTAGTACCCTCAAATCCTTCTACAAGTGGCGCTGCGTTTGAAGATGAAGCCTTAAATATTGTACTTAAAGAATTGTTCGCGGTGTTCTGATCGGTTTGGCCGTTAGGAGCAGAAACCGTTACTGCTATGGTATTATTTCCTGCAACAGGTGATATGTTTGAAAAAGTTACCACCATTGACTGGGTAGTGGCAAGAGAAACATTGGTAACATTAACAGTGGCCGCTGTTGTTCCGTTCAGCGACAGCGTAGCTGTAAAAGATGTAATGGTAGCTGTACCATTATTGGTTATAGTGACTTTGGGTATCAGGCCAGAACTACATTGTGTTTCCGATGGATATTGAATAACAGCGCAATCAATCAATTCACTTCCTCCGGGATTTACAAAATTTGAAACAGCAAGATCATAGGTTGGTAATCCTGCCGGAGGATTGGCTGTATTGGATGAGCTGAAAGAGTTTCTGAAGTTATCATAAGCATATTCCATCCGCTCAACCTGCTTTAATGTAAACATGCGATAACAGGGATCTTCAGTGTAATCCATAAAGTCCTGGTATAATCTTCCGCGCGAATCTGGTGAACAACTGTCAGTTGCAACACCTGTCGGACAATCCCGGGTGTATGAGGCCATGTTAGGAGTATCTCCCACATCATTTGGTCCGTTGCCTTGTCCAGCAGGATTAAACAGTCCTGTAGGAAAATGGTCGGTTCCATCCAATTGTCTGAAATCGTCACCGCTGCATTTGGCTGCATCCTGATCATCGTCTCCCCAAATATGAAATAGTCCAAAGAAGTGACCGGTTTCATGGACCAGTGTCCTGCCCAGGCCATAAGATGAAACCGTATAACAGGGATTACTTCCAAAGCCAATATAATTCACTACAACACCCTGCATTTTATTTGGGTCCACACCGGGAAATGTACCGTATCCAAGTATTCCATCCGTATTATCACCCACCCAAACGTTGTAGTACTTCGTTGCGTCCCATGCATCAAGGCCGCCGTTCGCAGCAACCTTTATATTGTCTGTATCAGCATTCGGATCAAACTTGACAGAACTGTTTTTTCTTTCAATTCCTGAAGTTAGTTTACCTGAAGGATCGGTTCTGGCTATTTTAAACTGGATCTTGCACTCGCCGAATAACGATTTAAAACCTGCGGGGATATCTGTGGCATCTGTATTTTTTCCCGCAAAATCAGTATTTAGCAATACAAGTTGTCTCGCAACATCCGCATCAGAAACCTGCGCGGCGTCTGGTAGCACAATATGAAAAACAACCGGCACATACACGGTTGTTTTTAAGTTGTATTTTTTTTCTGCGGTTTTGCCCGAAGTGACAGTCGTGGATTGTTGACGGTTGTTAGCTGAAGTAGTAGAAGCTCGTTCAGCAGCAGTTTTTCTTTTCCATACCTCCAAATGCTCCATAGTGGCGCAACGTATCAGGGGCTTCGTGTTTCCAATAGTTTTTGCTGCTCGGTTTTGGGCATGCAATGCTGTGGTCGTTATAAAAAGCAACGCTACGGAGAGTGTTAATTTCAAGGTAATGTGTTTAATGGTGACTCTTATATTTATAACGAAAGACGCAATACTTTAATACGCCAAATTAATTAAAAATGTTGCTTTTGTTACATCAAAATTCCGGCAATTGTTGCCGAAAGATAAGATGCCAGTGTTCCGCAAATCAATGCTTTAATACCCAATTTGGCCAGATCGGTTCTTCTTTCCGGTGCCAGTTCACCAATTCCGCCGATCTGCATACCTACACTACTAAAATTAGCAAAACCGCAGATGGCTATGGTAATTATCCGCAGACCTTTTTCAGTCGCTATAAAATTGTGCTTACCCGTAAGGTTATTGAAAGCAACAAACTCATTTATGGTGAGTTTTTGTCCCAATAATGTCGCTGCATGTCCCACATCCTGTTGGGGGATCCCCATTGCCCAGGCCATCGGATAAAAGATCTTTCCAAAAATATAATCAAGACTAAGATTAAAGTTTGGATTAAAAAGATGGCCGATCTTCATCAAACCCCAGTCCAGAAAAGCAATCAATGCAATAAAGCCGATCAGCATGGCAATAACATTCATTGCAATTTTAAAGCCATCTCCTGCACCGTGTGAAATAGCATCAATCACATTTGTATAGTTGCTTTTTACTTCAAGTTTAACCCTGCCCATGGTTTGGCTTTCTTCCGTTTCTGGCATAACGATTTTTGATATCACCAATGCTCCGGGGGCGGCCATCAGGCTAGCGGTAATCAGGCTGGGAGCGAGATCCATACCTGCTGCTGCACCCATATTGGCATATACAATCAGGATGCCGCCGGCAATGCACGCGAGGCTACCGCTCATACTTGCCAATAGCTCACTTTTGGTCATGCCTTTTAAATACGGTCTTATCATTACCTGGGCTTCTACTTGTCCTACGAACGCACTGGCAACATTACTCAACGCTTCGGCTCCGCTTACACGCATCACAAAATTCATCGCGCGGGCAATCAGGGCTACCACGCGCTGCATAATTCCGAAGTGATAAAAAATAGCAACCAACACGCAAACAAGTATAATCGTTGCCGTAACACTAAATGCAAATACAAAACCTTTTATCGCATAGTCAGCATGTTCAAGCGGCGCACCGGAACTGCTTCTGAAAACCGGGTTTGCAGTATTTGGCTCGATTAACCTGATGAATCTTCCGTCCCTGGTTTTGACAGAATCTCCTCCGTTATTTGATGCTGCAACTGCTATTGTTTGTCCGTGAATTGTAGTAACCGAATCATTAATCTTGCTTTCGGGGTCGTTGATTCTTAATACGCCAATCGTTTTACCAGACGCTGTTAGCACTGAATCTTTCGGAATATGATCTATGGAAGATATTACTTCAACCTTTCCGTCTGTTGTGGCGAGTGAATCATTGTCAATCTTGCTGGCATCGCTTTGTCCAACAACATTATCTACCACAACACCGCCATAAACAAAACCTGCCCCTTGTTTGGCAAAACCCTCAATCTTCTGCATTCCTCTTCCCAGTTTCTGGAAGAAAATGGAGACAGGCTGAACCTTGAAAACAAGAACGGCAATAAGTATCTGTAAAAAGATCCCGCTTATTACAAGCCTTACATTGATCTTTTTTTTATTGTTCGAAAAAAGAAAAGCCAGTCCTAAAATAAGTGCAATTCCAATTAAACCGTGGAAACGTGCCATACGAACAGTAAAAAATGGTTTGTTAAAATGTGATGAAGATAGCCATTTTTGCTGCAAAATAAACCCTGACAGCAGTTATTGAATAGACGAAAGAAAATGTGTATGCCAATTGTTGAAAAGTAGCGTCAAAACCTTAAACGAGGTTTTTTTCAACTGTAGAAATAAAGGTTTGTCTGCTGATCATTCTGGCTCCAAGACTTTCCAGGTGTTCGGTATATACCTGGCAATCTATCAGCTTCACGCCTTCTTTTTGCAGATGTTGAACAAGCTTTATAAATGCAAATTTGCTGGCGTTGCTTTGCAGGCTGAACATACTTTCCCCAAAAAAGATCTTTCCGAGTTTTATGCCATACAGGCCGCCAACAAGCTGATCATTGTTCCATGATTCAGCGCTTAATGCAATGCCCTCTTTGTTAAGTGATGAATAAGCGCGTTCAACGTCATCATTTATCCATGATCCGTCATGGTCCTTTCGCTTAACCATGCGGCATTGATGAATTACATTTTCAAAGGCTGAATTAATAGTGAAATGGAAGGCTTCTTTCCGGAGCAAAGCTTTCATGCTCTTACTTACTTTCAATTCGTCGGGATAAAGAACAAATCTTGGATCGGGACTCCACCATAACGGAATTTCCCCGTCGTACCAGGGAAAAATGCCTTTTTTATAAGCTGCTATAATGCGTTCTTTTGAAAGATCGCCGCCCATCGCAAGCAAGCCGTCCTCAAGTGCTTCAGTTACCGGCGGAAACCATATTGAATTATCCAAAGCGTACAACGGCATAAGTAAGCTGCGATTTGAAAATGGAGTTAATCTGTTGTGCGCGAAGTTAGGAGAGTACCTGCTTTGTGCAAAATTACCCTGAAAAGCAACTTACGAATTTGTTTAGTGAAATATGAAATTTTAGATACTTACGGTAGACTCTATAGTAGCGCCAATTCCTCTTTCAGTAATGGCTTCTTTCATTGGTTTAAGGGTATCAAAATCGCCTTTTTTTACAGCATATTTTCCCTGGAAGTGAATAATATATGCACACTGTTCGGCCTGCTCCTGTGAATGTCCGCAAACTTCAATTAAAGTTTCAATTACCCATTCAAAAGTGTTTACTTCATCATTCCACACAATCAGGTTATATGGCGATTCTACTTCGGTCAGTACATCCACCAGATCTTCTTCGAAAGGTTTCGAAACAGCGTATTCAAACTTCACATTCATGCCGTAAAAGTAATAAAATACTAAAACTGCAAGCATAGTTTTTGTAATATTAACGGATTATCTAACGGAGATTTATCTGTAGATCATTTCAGTTAACATCTGTCAAGCATATTTTATGGCGACTTTTAATTCGATATTCCCTTATGATGGGGCTGTTATCGGCACCTATCCGTTGATGGACAAAAGTGATTTGGACAAAAAGCTCATCATCGCACAAAAAGTATTTCCATTTTGGGCACAACAATCATTCGAAGTTCGAGCCAGTGCTTTGAAAAACGCTGCGGAAATATTAAGACGTGACAAAGACTCCCTGTCGGGATTAATTACTATGGAAATGGGAAAGTTGCTGGAAGAGTCCAAAGCGGAAGTTGAAAAATGTGCCGTAACCTGTGATTACTTTGCTGAGCATGCCGGGGCTTTTCTAAAAGATGAATATGTGGATGCCGGGTATACAACCAGCTTTATTTCTTATGAACCGATCGGCGCAGTGATGGCCATTATGCCCTGGAATTTCCCTTTCTGGCAAGTGTTCCGTTACGCGGCCCCTACGTTAATGGCAGGAAACGTTACGTTTTTAAAGCATGCGCCAAATGTATGTGGCTGTGCTTTGGCTATAGAGAAAGTTTTCATTGAAGCTGTAGGTATGGAGGGCGTTTTTCAAAGTGTTATTATCGATACACCGTTGGTTGAATACCTGCTGGATGATGATCTTGTTCAGGCTGTGACGCTTACAGGAAGTGAAAGAGCGGGAAGCTCAGTTGCGTCGTTGGCCGGCAAGCTGATCAAGAAACAGGTGCTGGAATTAGGCGGTTCGGATGCTTTTATTGTGCTGGAAGATGCAGACATAAAGCAAGCGGCGAAAGTTGCGGTGCAAAGCAGGATGCAAAATGCTGGTCAAAGCTGTATTGCAGCCAAAAGATTTATAGTAACCGAGGCTGTTTATGATAGCTTTTTTGAAGAAATGAATTTGTTGATCGGTCAATTGAAACCGGGAAATCCGCTACAGGTGGGCGTTACCCTGGCGCCAATGGCCAGGCTTGATTTAGCGGAGACATTGGCTGGTCAGTTGAAAGAATCGGTTAGCAGGGGAGCAGTTGTTGCAACTGGCGGGCATTTTAGCGGATGTAATTTCGATGCAACCATACTAACCGGAGTTCAGCAGGAGATGCGCGCGTTTAACGAAGAAACTTTTGGACCTCTTGCCGCTATAATTAAGGTAAAAGATGAGCAGGAAGCCCTGTTGATGGCAAATAATTCCCGCTTTGGCCTGGGATCGAGTATTTGGACAACAGACATCGAAAAAGGAACAGCTTTGGCCAAACAAATTGCTGCCGGCGCAGTATTTATTAATTCAATGGTGAAATCAGATGCAAGGCTGCCTTTTGGTGGGATAAAAAAATCCGGATATGGGAGGGAACTCGGAAAACTGGGCATCCATGAGTTTGTAAATGCAAAGACGATTACGATTACAAGACCGTAAGACATGTAAGACCGTAAGACAGTAAGACAGTAAGACCGTAAGACCGTAAGACATGTAAGACAGTAAGACCATAAGACATGTAAGACAGTAAGACCGTAAGATGGCGGGAAATATCGAGACCGCCAGTTCTGACAAATAAAAAAGCCCCGCATTATTGCGAGGCTTTTTGTGTGGGAGCACACGGGTTCGAACCGCGGACCCTCTGCTTGTAAGGCAGATGCTCTAAACCAGCTGAGCTATGCTCCCTTGTTATTTGGGAGTGCAAATATAGGAGACTGGTTGAAACAGAAAAAAATATTTGCAAGAAAAATTTGAGAAAAATGTGAGAATTAGAAAAGAGCGGATCGTGGTGCTAAATAAAAAAAGCCCCGCATTATTGCGAGGCTTTTTGTGTGGGAGCACACGGGTTCGAACCGCGGACCCTCTGCTTGTAAGGCAGATGCTCTAAACCAGCTGAG
>CP128386.1:1819382-2011160 GCA_030345135.1 Chitinophagaceae bacterium DXS | reverse complement strand
CTATGCTCCCTTTGTGTTTTGGGAGTGCAAAGATAGGCGTGCAATTTATATCGCCAAATATTTTATTGATTTTTTTATTAATTATATTTTGATCAACGATAAATCAATGCATTATATCTGATTTCAGGTGCTAAAAATGAGAAGGCCGGTCACGCGGGACCGGCCTTCTTAAAACAATGATCTTATCCAGAAAGAAGTATTTAATCGTCATCTTCTTCATAATAGGCATCTTCATTACTGTAATACACTTTCATCCAGGCCTTTGCAACATCATCACTCAATAGCTCGATAATATCAAAAATGGGATCGGATTTCTTTTTCCATTCCATTTGCATGGTTTCCCCATATTTGATTATATACATGCTGGTGTCCGCAATTACCTTAACCTGAAGTAGTGTAAGTGCCTCCTGGTCCTTTTCCTGTACCAGGTAATAACATTCCGGTTCTAAAAGCGCATACGAATACATATTCAAACTCCTTAAGTTTTTCGTTCATTAATCATACTTGGGCAGGCTTTGAAACTGGATGGTTAGTATACCGTGATGGGATTAGTAAATGGGTAGAAAGCAAAAATAGGGTTATTGCCTTAATCATCAAAAGCTGGCAAAGAAAATTATTGTAAAGAATTTTTAACTATGATTATCAATTAGTTAAGCTGTACTGTTGGAAGTCTGTATAACTGGCTGTCGTAAACATATAATTCTTCTATAGAATATGTCCAGTATTTATAGAGGGGCGATTTTGTGAGATACTGATCTACCTCGGTCTTGTTGTCTGCGGTAAAAGTTATCCAGATAGTCTGAGATTCCATGCTTACTGCATAACTCTCTATAATATTTTTATTGATAAGATAGTTGATGTAGGTACGATGCGGCGGAATGAAAGTCATAAACTCATCGTCCATTTCGAAATGTATTATAGCCTGAAACTTTTTCATTGATCCGTGTTTAATGTAATGATGCGGGGCGGCTTATTATTTCATATACATACGTATACAAAACTTAGTGAAGATTGTTACGTGTGTTATGTTTTTCCTAATAATGGCCGACTATCTATTTTAAAAAACAGCAGGCAATGTTACAATATCAGTTTTAAATGGTCCAGGGCATTACTTTATTGGTCCATTCGTCGTTATAAGGAGCGCTTATTCTTATGTAGTTGTCTGTATAACCTTCCATCATACTGTTCTTCTTATGATCTTCAAAAAGTACCTTTCGTTCTTGTCCCAGGTGCTGGTTGGTAAAATACTGCATCTTCATGTAACTGAGATTGCGCAGTTGTTTATTACGCTCGTGCCTTACATTAACAGGAACAACGGGTTTAATATCTAAAGCTCTGGTATTGGCCCTTTCAGAATAAGTAAATACATGGAGATAGGAAACTTCAAGCGAATGTAAAAAATCAAAAGTATCCTTGAAATCTTCGTCAGTTTCGCCCGGAAAACCAACAATAACATCCACGCCTATACCACAATGAGGCATAAGCTTTTTTATCAGCTCGACTCTTTCCGCGTACAATTCGCGCTGGTATCTTCTTCTCATCAGCGCCAGAATTTTGTTGCTGCCGCTTTGTAACGGAATATGAAAATGAGGCATGAATTTGCTGCTTTCCGCAACAAAAGAAATGATATCGTTGGTTAACAAGTTAGGCTCAATAGACGAAATGCGATAGCGCTCGATGCCATCAACTTTATCGAGTTCCTTTACAAGGTCAAAGAAGGATTCTTCATGTTTTTTGTTGCCATCTGGTCCCTTGCCAAAGTCACCCAGGTTAACACCAGTTAGTACAATTTCCTTTACACCACTCGTGGCAAGCTTTTGAGCATTTTTAACCGCATTTTCAATGCTATCGCTTCGGCTCTTCCCCCTGGCCATCGGAATGGTGCAGAAGGAACAGCTATAATCGCAACCGTCCTGAACTTTCAGAAAAGTCCTGGTACGGTCATTCAATGAAAAAGACGCGTTAAAACCCGTAATCTCTTCAATGTCGCAACTGCTTATTTTGGTGGAATCGCCTTTTGACAATTCCTTAAGATGCTTTGTGATGTTGAATTTTTCGGCAGCACCCAAAACCAGGTCAACACCGGGAATTTCGGAAATTTCCTTAGGCTTAAGCTGCGCGTAGCAACCCGTTATAACGACCAGGCTTTCAGGGGATTTGCGTTGAATGCGTCTGACTATCTGCCGGCATTCTTTATCCGCATTATCTGTTACGGAACAGGTGTTGATCACATATACATCTGCCAGATCGTCAAATTCTTTCTTTTCGAAACCATCTTCCTCCAGCATGCGCGAAAGGGTAGAAGTCTCCGAAAAGTTTAATTTACAACCTAATGTATGAAATGCAACTGAACGCCTCTTTTCCATAAGTCGGCAAAGATAAGACTTTATAAAAGACCGTAAGACATGTAAGACAGTAAGACCGTAAGATGGTAAGACCGTAAGATGGTAAGACCGTAAGATGGTAAGACCGTAAGATGGTAAGACCGTAAGACGTGTAAGATTACAAAACGGGTAGATATGTTAAGGAGATAAGATTGAGAAGAGGAAGGGGATAGACAGTAGGAGATCAAGACAAAGATAGTACTCAGTAAGGGAGGATGTGGTCTTTTAAAAATAGGGTTGAGATAGAACGACAGGACGCTAACTAAGATTTTGAAATAATAACCTGTATCAGAACAGTTTGATTGTCTCGTTTGTAAGTATCTGAAGGGGCGCTAGCCGATGGGATAAATTATGGTCAAATTCCCCAAAAAAATCACCAGGACCTTTCCTGACTTTTGCAGATCTTATCGGGCATTGGGCGCCCAAAAGCTTATTGCTGATTGCCAATAGCTCAAAGCTTTTCCTATCTTGGCGGAATGAATACCAAAAAAGTACTGCCCCTTATGCTGCTGGTGGTTTTGGCGCTGATCACGGTTTTTATACGGAAATGCACTAATCCCGCAAAACCCGATAAACCGGCTACCGTCACAGATGGGGGCGATTATAACTCACGCGGTCTCAATAGAGAGCCCACTGCAATAAACTATTCCAAACACGCACGCTGCCGCATGGAATGCAGGCATATTGATGAAGCTGAAGTGATTGATATTTTGCACAATGGCAAGATCAATTACCGGAAGAGCGATCTAAAAGCTGCCGAGTGTAAAAAAAGATATGCGGTGGAAGGATATAGTAAAGATAATCAACATTTGAGGATCATTTTTGCCCCTTGTCATACCGAAATAACCGTAGTAACGTGCATTGATCTCGGTAAAGAATGGGAGTGTGCATGTGGAGAGCCGGCTGAAATGAACGAGCAATAGCGCAACAAATATGCTGTAAATAAAGGGCTTGAGACCGGTTTGCAACTTGTTTTTGCGGGTTAAAAAATGGCGCTTGGTGATTTTATTTTAAAATCTATTCATAAATCTAAATTGCCATTTTTGCAATTCGTTAGTTTACATTAGGTTTGCCCGTATTTTAATTTAACCAAAAACCAAATATGAATGTCACGACGGGACATTCATGTAGTGAAAGCTAATTTTAAACAATAAAAGGATGAACTTTAAAAGGATTAATAACATTACCGGTTGGGTAATTTGTTTGATCGCATGTACTGTTTATGTTCTTACCGCCGAAGCAGGAGGCAGCTTATGGGATTGCGGCGAATTTGTGAGCAGTTGTTTCAAGGTACAGATTCCTCACCCTCCCGGAGCCCCCTTGTTTGTATTGTTAGGGAGGTTCTTTATTATTTTGTTTGGTGACAACCCTATGACTGCAGCCAAAGCTGTGAATGTAATGAGTGCCTTAATGAGCGGTTTTACCATCCTTTTCCTCTTCTGGACAATTACACACTTTGCACGCAGAATTGCACAGCCTGTAAGAAACGCTGAATTAACTTCTTCTCAAATCTGGGGTATCATGGGCGCAGGTATTGTTGGTGCGCTTGCTTATACTTTTAGTGATTCTTTCTGGTACAGCGCTGTTGAAGGTGAGGTGTACGCTTCATCATCTTTCTTTACAGCAATTGTATTCTGGGCCATTCTTAAATGGGAACATACCGCCGATGAACCAGGTGCAGACAGATGGATCGTTTTGATATTCTTCCTGATGGGTTTATCTATAGGTGTGCACTTGTTAAACCTGTTGACCATTCCGGCGATTGTGATGGTTTATTACTTTAGAAAGAGAGACCAGTTTAATTATACGCTGGTCCGCAAATATTTTATCTGGTGCGTTGCAATTGGTGGCTTTCTTGCGTTTGTGCTGGCGCTGATCGGCGCAAATGGTGACGCTGTTGAAGGTGTTGCCATGGACGGAACTGTCGGTGGATTGATGATCCTCGGAACCATTATTGCCATTGCATTGCTGTATGGTGTTGAAAAAGTGAACAAAGAGAAAAAAGAATACTATGGTGGTACATATATCTTTTTTGCAATTAGCTGTATCATTACCGGCATTGTACAGGTCGGTGTAATTCAATATTCAATTAAAGGAGCGGGCGCATTCGACATATTCTTTGTGAATAGCCTTGGAATGCCATTCTTCTCCGGGTTTATTTTCTTTTTTATTCTTCTTGCTGCAGGTATCTGGTTTGGATTGCGTTACGCAGCCAAAAAAAGCTGGCCGTATTTGCGTCTTGCATTATGGTGCCTTGCATTTATGCTGATTGGATATAGTTCTTACCTGACAACGATGATCCGCAGTAATGCAAATCCGTCTGTGGATATGTATAACGTTGATAACCCAATGAGTCTTGTGGGTTACCTTGGTCGTGAGCAATATGGTGATTTTCCAATCCTGTACGGACAGAAATTTAATGCGCAGGCTGTTTCTTACAGAGAAACTTCAACCAAGTATCAAAAGGCGAAAGATAAATATATCGTTATTGGCAAAGACGGTCATCCGATCTACGCTTCTGAAGATAAAATGGTTTTCCCCCGTATGTGGGATGCAAGCAATGATCAGCAGCATGCTGATTACTATGCAATGTTCATGAACATCGGCAAAATGAAAGATGGTACATATGAGCGTGGTCCCGATTTCATGGATAACCTGAAATTCTTTGTCAGCTACCAGAATTACTACATGTATATCCGTTATTTCATGTGGAATTTCAGCGGTAAACAAAATGATGTTCAGGGCGTATTTACAGGCAATGTAAGAGACGGCAACTGGATCACCGGTATACCTTTCATTGACAACATTTTCTATGGCGATCAGTCATTGATGCCAGATAGCCTGAAACACAATAAGGCACACAACACGTTATTCGCATTGCCATTAATACTTGGTATCATCGGATTCTTCTATCAGTTTAAAAGAAGAGGCGACGATGGTTTTGTAAACTTCCTGTTGTTCTTCTTTACAGGTTTTGCCATTGTTATTTATCTGAACCAGGCAGGCTTCCAGCCACGTGAACGTGATTATGCTTACGTAGGTTCATTCTATGCCTTCGCTGTCTGGATCGGTCTTGGTGTATTGAAAGTAAAAGACTGGTTAGCAAAAGCGGTTAATCAAACTACCGCTTCGGCAATCGCTACTGCGGTGTGTTTGTTAGCAGTACCGGTAGTAATGGCGCAGCAGGAGTGGGATGACCACGACCGCAGCAAGAAAGAGCTGGCAAGGGATCTTGCAAAAGATTACCTGGAAAGTTGCGATCAGAATGCTATCCTTTTCACATTCGGTGACAACGATACTTATCCTTTATGGTACGCACAGGAAGTTGAAGGCATCCGTCCTGACATCCGCGTGATCAACACGTCACTGTTGGGTATTGACTGGTATATCAACCAGTTACGCTACAAAGTGAACAACAGTCCGGCTATCGATCTTTCCTTAACTCCGGATCAGATTGAAGGTAGAAATCGCGATTATGTAATGTATCGTCCAAAGCCTCAGTTCCCGGAGAACAAATACTACTTCCTGTCTGATGTAATGAGTTATATCCGTAGCAATGATCAGGACAAAGTAGAGGCAAGAGGCGATGATATTTATCACACATTCCCTGTTAGAAAAGTATCTGTGCCAGTAGATGTGAATGTTGTAAAAGCAAACGGAACAGTAAATGCAACTGATAGTGTTTTAAGCGAAGTAAGATTTGAAATACCACGCGGTGCATTGATGAAAAATGATCTCGCTGTGCTGGATGTGATCGCAGCCAACAAATGGAAACGCCCGATTTATTTCACACAGAACTATGGTGAACTTGGATTTGGTAACTACCTGCGTAAAGATGGTTTATCCTATCGACTTGTTCCAGTTGCCGGGGATTATTTCAATACCAATAAGATGTTCGACAATATCATGAAAAAATTCGCTTATGGTAATGCCGAGTTGCCAGGTGTATATTTTGATGAAGAAAACCGCAGACATCTGAATACAATTCGCCGTGCACATGCAGAAAGCGCATTGGATCTTTCTTTCAAGAACAGGAAAGAAGATGCTAAGAAAGTACTTGAAAAGGCAGATAAGATGATGCTGCAGGAAAACTTCCCTTACGGAATGGCATCACGCGGAAATGAGCATAACCGTCTTTCCATGATCTTTATGGAAGCCGCGTACAGGGCTGGCGATAACGCTTTAGCTTCTAAAGTATTGAACAGTGTAAGAAAAGACTTGCAGCAGCAGATGAAGTTCTACAACTCGCTTACTGGCGCCAAGGCAGATAATATGTCTTACGACAAGAGCAACACAGCTAAAATGCTCCAGGATCTGGACGAGTACGAAAAAGAATTTAATAAGCAACCCGCACCTTCTTTGGAAAGTGGAGGAGAGATAAAAGTGGATACGGGAAAGAAATAAAAGAAAAAAGCGGTCTGAAAAAAGGCCGCTTTTTTATTTAGTGTAAATTCGGTCTGATTTTTTAAACAACATGAACACCAAAACTTACGGCACCCTAATCATTCTTAGCTTTCTTGTTAATCTGTGCAACTATAACAAAGCCCACGCCCAGGCTTCTTTTGAAGCTCCTGATACGGTTTGCGTAAATACACCGGTTACTGTAAAAAATACATCGCCGGGCGGCAAAAGCTTTTATTGGAATTTTGATCTGGCTGATATTAACCGGCAGCCTGAAGCAGTTAATTTGGGCAATCCCGGTGGAACATTATCGTGGCCGGTTTTTATGGATATGGTTGAGGATAATGGAAACTTTTACGGCTTTGTAATAGATTTTGATATCGGGAAATTGATAAGGCTTGATTTTGGCAATAGTATGTTGAATAATCCTGTAGCCGTAGATTTAGGACATCTTGGCGGAGTTTTGCCCTCCGTTTCAGGCACAGAAGGTGTCCAAATTATCAAAAATGAAGGAAAGTGGTATGGATTGATCGTAGGAGGATCGCCTGCTGCCGGTACTATTCCCAGTATCACCAGGGTTTCCTTTGGGACTGATATAACCAACCCTAATCCGGTTGCATTTAATTGGGGTAATATTGGCGGGTTGCAACAGCCGATCGATCTCTATGTCTTTTCTGACAACGGACATTGGTATGGATTTACTACAAGTGCAGAAAACAATACAATTACACGTTTCGACTTTACAACCAGTTTTGAAAATACACCAACGGCAGAAAATCTTGGCAATATTGGTGATTTAAATTATCCGACAGGAATCTATGCGATAAACGACAAAGGAAGCTGGAGCGTGTTTGTAACAAACGGAGGAACCTATATAAATGGAACCAATGCGTCGCTTTCAAGACTTGATTTTGGAAACTCCCTTTTAAATCAACCTACAGGCGTAAATCTTGGAAATCCCGGCGATTTGCTGCATGAACCAAGGGATTTCAACCTGCTCAATTTCTGTGGTCAGTTTGTTGGTTTTGCCGTAAATGGGTACACGAGAGATATAGTAAAATTTGATTTTGGAGATGACATCAAAAGTCAACCTTCTGCAATTTCACTTGGCAATATCGGAGATCTGGCAAGGCCACACTCAATTTCAAAGCTTTTCAGGGTTGGCAATGAAGTGTACGCATTTATAACAAATGTTGCCAATAACACAATTACGCGTTTGAGGTTTGCGAGCTATAACGGTGCTGACGTAAGTACTTCTACATTACGCCATCCATCGGCAGTCAGCTATTCTAAACCTGGCATTTATAATATTAATTTATTGATAGATGAGGGGTTGCCCTCTCAATCATCCTTTTGCAAATCGATTGTAGTTCTTGACAATTTAGGCATCAAAAATATTGATACCGCATTTTGTAAAAACGATAGTCTTGTACTCAAAAGAGATCCGATTTATACAAATTATGAATGGAGCACATCCACAACTGACACTTCGATTACTGTAAAGAAAGCAGGTAACTATTGGTTGAAATATGAATACTATGGATGTACGGGGCAAAAATCGTATAATGTTAAGGAAAATTCACTGCCCGCCATATCGCTGGCTAATGATACATCTTTTTGTAAAAATGAAACACTATTGTTAGACGCCGGTGCTGGCAGAACAAAATACCTCTGGCAGGATGGAAGCGGCGGCCAACAATTTTTGGTGTCGTCTGCCGGGAAGTACAAAGTAGTTGTTCAAGACGAAAACTTATGCACGAATACTGATTCGACAACGGTTACTTATTTAACGTCTCCTACAATCTTAATGATGACGGATACAACGGTTTGCGGCAATCAAACCATTCAGTTACATGCTTCCGGCGACGGAATTTATGAGTGGACTCCGGCCACTGGATTAGACGACAATTCCACTATTAATCCCCAAGCATACATAGACAAGACGATTACGTACACTTTGACGGTAACTGCGACAAATGGTTGCGCTTCGCGGGATTCGGTAACAGTTACCAATAAGCCCAAACCGACGTTTACAGTAAGCCCCAATGTTTCAAATATCTGTAACGGCGATTCAGTCTTAATTACCGTAAAAGGGGGTGATGTTTATTACTGGACCTCTCAAAATGATGTTGTTGATAACCCTGCTGCGGAAAATAATATCGTTTCTCCAGGGAATAACACCGTATATGAAATAACGGCTACTGATACGGCCTGCAAAGTCACGGAATCGTTGTATGCCACTATAAATTTGAAGGAAAGTCCACACATTTCCATTTTAAAATCAAATGACCTGGATTGCTCAACAGGTGAGGCTACTCTAACGGCACAGGGCGCATTATATTATTCCTGGAACCCATCTGAAAATATAACCAAGGTTTCAGGCAATAAAATAATAGTAAGACCGCTGGAAAATACCACTTATTATGTAAAAGGAAAGGCATCTAATAATTGTGAAAGCCTGGATTCCGTCGTTGTTAAAGTTGTTACCAACACAGCTCTGAATGGCAATTTTATGCCAACTGCTTTCACGCCCAACGGCGACGGTCTTAACGATTATTATGGCTTAACCAAATGGGGAGCTGTTCGTAACCTGGAATTTTCAATTTACAACCGGTGGGGGCAAAGAGTGTTTTACACCACTAATCCAGGCGCTAAATGGAACGGAATCTATAAAGGATTACCACAACCCTCAGGAACATATATCTACGATATAAAAGCTAAAACACTCTGTGGAGATGCTATACGAAAAGGAAGTTTTGTGCTTATAAAATGAGCTAACCCCTAGTCATATAAGAAAAAGTTATTTCGTATGTACATTTTTCAAGAAAGTTGGTACTTAGCGTTTAAGTACTATTTTTGGAGCCTTTTAAGAATAGGAAAATTATGAAAACAGCGTTAATAACAGGGATTACAGGGCAGGATGGAGCTTATCTTGCTGAATTGCTGCTAGAAAAAGGATATAATGTGCATGGTATTAAACGCCGTAGTTCATTGATGAATACAGACAGAATCGATCATCTTTTCTTCAACGATAAGTTAGCTGACAGATTCCATCTTCATTATGGCGATATGACTGATTCTTCAAGCATTATAAGAATTATTCAGCAGGTTCAGCCAGATGAAATTTACAACCTCGCAGCACAAAGTCATGTGCAGGTAAGTTTCGAAACTCCCGAGTATACAGCAAATGCTGACGCGATTGGCGTTTTAAGAATATTGGAAGCTATCCGCATTTTAGGGTTGACAAAGAAGACTAAATTTTACCAGGCTTCAACATCTGAACTTTACGGAAAAGTGCAGGCTATACCTCAAACAGAAACTACTCCTTTTTATCCAAGATCCCCGTATGGTGTTGCTAAATTGTACGGTTACTGGATTACAGTAAACTACCGTGAAGCTTATGATCTGTTTGCGATCAATGGAATACTTTTCAATCACGAAAGTCCGTTGAGAGGTGAGAGTTTTGTAACAAGGAAAATTACCATTGGTGTAGCCCAGATAGCGCTTGGGATCGAAGACACACTATTGTTGGGTAATCTTGACGCAAAAAGGGACTGGGGGCATGCAAAAGATTATGCAGAAGGTATGTGGTTAATGATGCAGCAGGAAAAACCCGAAGATTTTGTTTTAGCAACAGGAATAACTACTTCTGTAAGGGATTTTGTAAAAATGGCCTTCGGAGAGATAGGTATAACGCTTGAGTTCAAAGGAATAGGAGAAGAAGAGAAAGCATATGTTGCTTCATGCAGTAATCCTAAGTATCAGCTTGAAATTGGAAAATTGGTGGTCGCAATACATCCGCGTTATTTCCGTCCGGCAGAAGTTGATCTTTTAATAGGTGACGCGGCAAAAGCAAAAACAAAATTGAACTGGCAGCCGAAATATGATTTACCCGCATTGGTAAAGGAGATGATGGCCGCTGAAATGGAATACCAGGCAAGAAAAAAATAATTAAACCGATAATATTAGTAAAAAGAGTTATTTGCTGGTTACATGCGAATAGCTCTTTTTTAGTATGAAACATATCATTTTTTGCCCAAAATATTTCTCTTAAAAATAGAGTGGAAGAGAAATTTTGCAGTGAAATAACCTTATTTTGCCAACTTGTAAATATAATATTCCATGAATAAGACTTTTTGGGAAAAGATAAAGCCTCATGTTTTCGCTATAGCAATCTTTTTGGTAATCTCTTGCTTTTACTGCCTTCCTGCATTAAAAGGCCTTGTTGTAAATCAGCACGACATGGTTGGCGCTAAAGGAATGGCCCAGCAGTCGATCGATTTTAAAGAAAAGCATGGATATTATCCCTTGTGGACAAACAGTATGTTTGGCGGTATGCCGGCATTTCAAATATTGGTGGAAGATAAGAACCACATTTCGGTTAGCATGCTTAGCTATGCAATTAATTTTCTGCCGCAACCTGCGAACTTATTCTTTATTGCGTGCGTGTGTTTTTACATATTAGGTTGTACACTCAACTTTAAGTTTTGGATCAGAATATTCGGTGCGTTGGCTTATGCATTTTCATCATACAATGTAATACTGGTACAAGTTGGTCATATAACAAAATTTGCGGCAATGGGGTATGCTCCGGCCGTTATAGCCGGCGTTATTTTATTGATTCAACGACGGTACTGGCTCGGGTTAGCGGTCTCGGTCATCTTCTGGACGCTTTTCATTGGACAGAACCACATGCAGATCGTTTATTATTTCTTGCTGATACTTCTTTGCATCGGTGTTGCTTACCTCATCAAGACATTCAAAACAAAAGAATTCAAACATCTCTTTCTCTGTGCGATATTAATCGCGGGATCAGCAATTTTAGGTTTTCTCGCAAACTCGGTAATTACATTTACCACATATGAGTATGCCAAGGAGACCATGCGCGGTGGAAGGTCAGAGCTGGCAACAACAGCAAATGATAACAACAAAACAAAAGGGGGGCTTGATAAAGATTATGCCTTCATGTGGAGTTATGGAGTAGGTGAAACAATGACGTTTGTATTACCAGCTTATAATGGAGGTGGGTCGGGACCTGCAGAGCTTGGAGAAAATAGTAAGGCCGTAGAAGCCATGCAGAACGCTTCACTACCTAACGAGGCGATTAATTATTTCTATCAATACATGTCCTCTTATTGGGGCAATCAGCCAAGTACGTCAGGGCCGGTTTACCTTGGAGCAATTATCTGTATATTGTTTATCGCTGGTTTAGTATTTGTCCGTAGCTGGCATATTGGCTGGATTATTGCGGCAACCATCGTTGGCATAGTACTCGGATGGGGTAGCAACTTCTCATCGATTAACTATTTTCTGTTCGATCATTTGCCGATGTATAATAAGTTCCGTGCGCCTTCGATGGCAATGATCATTCCCCAGTTTACATTTTGTCTGCTGGCTGCAATGGCATTGCAGGAAATGTTCTATGGAAATTTAGATAAGCAGGTATTTTTCAAGAAACTGAAATTGACCGGCGTGATCACCGGTGCTGTTGTTCTCGTGCTTATTGTTACATACTTCAGTTCTGATTTTATGGGAACCAGGGACAAACAGGTTAATGAGTTGATTTCCGGAAGCCTGGCTCAGATGTATAGCCAGGGAAAAGCTCCTTCACCGCAGGTAAGTCAGCAGGCAACCCAGGTGGCCAAATCCATCAGCAACGGCCTGGTAGAGGATCGTAAAGGACTGTATGGTAAAGATCTTCTTCGTTTAATTGTTTTGGTTGCAATATTTGCTGCGATAATATGGCTTGTATATCAGAAAAGAATCAAGACTGAATACGCACTGATCGCTATAGTGCTGCTAAGTTTCATTGATCAGGTGAATGTGGATCTGCGTTATTTGAATAGCGATCATTTTGTTACGTCTGATGATTTCCTGGGTAGCTTTGCATTAAACAGGGCTGATACACAGATTAAGCAGGACACTGGTTATTTCAGGGTATTCGATCAAACTGCCGGCAGTCCATTTGAAGATTCCCGTGCATCTTACTATTTCAATTCAGTAGGCGGATATCACCCTGCAAAACTTGCATTGTATCAGGATTTAATAGAAAATCAGCTTTCCAAGGGCAATATGCACGTTTATAACATGTTGAATACAAAATATTTCATCATGTCTAACCCTGCAGACAGGCAGCCGATAGCACAACAAAATCCCGGAGCACTTGGACCGGTTTGGTTTGTTAAAGACATCCAATACGTAAATAACGCCAATGAGGAAATGAAAGCTTTGGATTCTTTAAATACTGCGGATAGTGCTGTTGTTGATAAAAGAGAACAAGCCAAGATCACATTTAAACCGCAGTTTGATTCTGCTGCTTCAATTAAGCTGGTTAAAAATCTCAATGATGAAATAACCTATTCATCTAAATCATCTGCTAACCAGTTTGCGGTATTTAGCGAGATCTATTATCCACTTGGCTGGCACGCGTATATTGATGGCAAAGAAGCTCCAATCGTAAAGACGGATTACGCCTTACGCGGATTGGCAGTTCCTGCTGGCGAACATACAATACAGTTTTCATTTAAACCTAAATCATACAGCCTGGCCAGCACCTTAAGCCTGGTTGTAGGATTAATATCATTTGTAATTATCGGGCTTTGTATCTGGTTCGAAATGAGGCGTAATAAGCATATAGCCTAATATTTGCCATGACAAAGTTTCGCAGTCTTGAATAATTTGGAAAAAGAACACATTTCAGTTGATGTAAAGAATTTGGATCTGACAATTATTATTGTTAATTACAAGTCATGCAAACTGGTTACTGATTGTATAGAAAGTGTTTACAGGGAAACCAGCAGGCATAGCTTTGAAATTGTCGTGGTCGATAATGATTCGGGGGACAATTGCAGAGAGGTTCTATCAGTTTCGTTTCCCGAAGTAAAATGGTTGCAGATGGGTTATAATTCCGGATTTGCAAGAGCGAACAATGCGGCAATCCGGATCGCAAGAGGAAAAAATGTACTGTTATTAAACTCAGATACAATTGTACTGAATAGGGCATTGGACAAAGTACTTGATCTTTTCGAAAAAGATTCGCAAGCTGTCGCCTGCGGTGTTCAATTGCTAAATACTGACGGAAGTCATCAGATTTCAGGTGCTCATTTTGTAAAAGGCGGATTCAACTTTCTTCTTCCTCTTCCGTACCTAGGCCGTTTTATAAGATACTGGGGATATAAGTTGAAAACACGTGTGCCTAGTATTACTAGCGTACAGGAAAAAGTATCTGTCGACTGGATTGTTGGTGCATTCTTAATGGCAAGAAGTGAAGTAGTGGATAAAGCGGGTTTGCTTGATGAAGATTTTTTCATGTACGCTGAAGAAATAGAATGGTGCAGCCGGCTCAGAAAACAAGGTGATATGTATTTATATGGTGAACCGCAGGTAATTCACTTAGGTGGCGCTACCAGTGGAGACTATTACGATACAACGGAAAATGAGAATGGCAAGAACCTGTGGAACAAGAAGGGGAGGCAGGTAATGCTATCTATGATGGTTCGGATCCGCAAGCAATATGGTGTTTTCTGGTTTTTAATTATGCTTGGAATTTTTATTGTTGAGATTCCAATCTTTGCAGTTGGAGTTCTAATTGAAAAAATATTCAAGCGAAAAGTCACATTCAGCTGGAAAAATCTTTCAAATTATATTGAGAATCTTGGATGTGTTTTTAATCATTTTACCAGGATTATTAATAACAAACCCTACTTCTATAAAACGGGTTAGCAGGTATGCAATTATCTATCATCATTATCAATTACAATACGTTTGAACTTACTTGTAGATGCATTCAATCTATCTATGAGAAGTTAACCGATTTAACGTTCGAAATCGTGTTGGTGGATAACGCTTCTATTGAATGTGACCCGAGACTGTTTAAAGAGAAGTTTCCTTCAATTAAATTGATTGCAAGTGAGACAAACACAGGTTTTGCGGGAGGGAATAATCTGGGGATTAAAAATGCGGAAGGAGAATATCTGCTGTTGCTTAACAGCGATACGGAATTGATTAATAATGCACCCAAAATTTGTTACGATTACATAACTGCACATGCCGGTGTGGGAATGGTGACTTGCCAATTAACATATCCGGACGGACGAATTCAGCACAATTGCAGGCGTTTCAGAACAATAGGGTGGGAGCTGCTGGAAGTAATACCTCTATACAAACTCTTGTCTAAAGAGAAACAGGCTTCTTTGATGCTTCATCGCTATTTTGATCATCAGAGTTTTATGCGGTGTGATTGGGTTTGGGGTACATTTATGTTGTTTCCTTCCAAAATAGTGCAACAGCTTCCCGGACAAAAGCTGGCCGAAGATTTTTTCATGTATTGTGAAGATGTTTTATGGTGCTGGCAATTCAGACAGCTAGGCTATGAGGTTGATTTTTTACCGGATGCTAAAGTGATGCATATCCACAAGGGAAGTTCCTCCAGGGAACGATTATACCAGGTTAGGAAGATGGGAATTAAAAATCACGCGACTTTCATGAAGAAGTTTTATCCTGACTGGCGCTGGTATGTGTTTGCAGCAATTTTTTATACTAAACAATATGCTGCACTCTGGTTATCTAACTTAAAATAAAAGGTGGCCTTGTTACTTGTGAAGTATTTTCTTTCTAACAGTGTTTTGTATCAGCCGGAAAGGGAACATTAGAAACCCTGCAAGTACTTCTCCATAAAAATTCAGACGGTTGCCATAAACTTTCTTATTAACCTCTACGTGCTTTGCGATCGCTTTAAAGTTCAGATAACACAACAGGTTATACACGATGAACCGCGTTGTTTTAAAATGTAGCGGGAGTGGCCGGCTGTATTTTATTTTGGCCTGTTTAAAATCTGCAAGACTTTCTTTTGCGCAGGCAATGATTTCATTTTTGTCGAAATGAATCAACTCTATCAACTTATCGGTTGGGAAATTGAATCGTTCAAAATCCCTCGAAATCGCGTTAACCCATTTGGTTTTAGCATTGATTAATTGAACCATGGGTAATTGCTTTCCGGCGTCAGATGTGCTGATCCAGGTGATTCCACTTGAACAACCAAGCAGCATGGTGCAATGATGCGTTAGAGCGGCAGTTTCTCTAAAAGAGAGAGCACTACCATCAATAATTGCAGTTGTCGGATGATCTATTTTGATTGCTGAAGATAAAATAATGGCCGTGTCTGGCACCTGCACGATATTTTCCGCAATCTCTATGGCTATCTCTTTTGTGATGGGTATTTGCTTGCTTAACGGTGCAAATTCAAACAGGATGACATTTTTATACAACGAGAGTTGATGCTTTTCGGCGAACTGTTTTGCATTTTCAATCTCAGCGTCATAAAGCCTTAATGACGGTTGTATGGGAACTGTTATTGGCTTACCATAACTCTTCAAAATAGCTGAGCGAATGGAGCCATCATAATAAGCCTGATTATCATCAATGATGTTCGTAAAAAATACTTCATCCCATTCTCCTTCGCTCTTGCGACGTAAGATGTCTTTCTTAAATGGTCTGTAAGTAGACACTTTATCCTTGATTACAGAGTTAACCTCCATAATCTCGTCAACATAAGGATTGTTATCAATAATAGTTTTACAAAATGATGCGACGGCCCAGGTGAGATGGCATCCCGGGCAGTCTGTTTTTATCTGTCGCGCAACAGCAGTAGCATAAAGGCAATCCCCGTTTGAATACAATTGAACTAATAATATTTTTTTAGCCATCTTACTTGTGTAGCATCATTTTGGTCAGTGCTTCAAAACTTGTTTCAGGTTTCCAGCCAAGGGAAAGTATAGTGGAAGGATCAGAAATTAATTGCCTGTAGTCTGCTTTAAAGCCATCTTTCAATTGAACATGATTTTTCCAATCCTTGTTTATAATATCGAAACAGGTTTCAATATATTCCTGGATGGAATAGCCAAGTCCTGTTCCCAGGTTGGCTTCAAAAACTTCGTCTTGTTCAACCAGCGTCCAGATCGCTTTTACAATATCACCTGCAAAGCCCCATTCTTTTTTTACTGAGGGATCGCCAATAGTAATGATTTTTTCTTCTCCTTTTTCAATAGCCAGTACATCCGCTGCAATCATTTGTGCGACGTGTCTTGAGGTTCTTCGTGGACTGTCATGGTTAAAGAAATATCCCACATAAGCCTTGATTCCCAACATGCGAAAATACCGCGCAGCGTAAACTGACTGAATGCGACAAACAGAGTAAGCGTCCCTGGCTTCAAATTCATCAGTTTCCTTAATCGGTAAGTCCCGATTTTTGAATTGAAGACCACTGCCTGATATAAAGACTTTTGTTAGCGGAGAATGCGACTTTACCGCTTCAAGAATATTCAGTGTTCCGGTGCTAATGGTGGAATGATTTTCAAACAGTGTATCGTGTCTTGTTGTCGAGTTTGCTGCAAGGTGAAAAATATGATCAGGCTTGTATTCTTTAACAAGCGCTTTTACATCATCCAGGTTGGAGATATCAACGCCTGAAGCATTGTTTCTACCAATTGCTATGACTTCAACGGCTTCGTTTTGCAGTAATTCCGAAAGGTAATAACCGTCTTGTCCGTTAGCTCCGAATATTACTGCTGTTCTCATGCTATTTATTTTTTCTCACAACAAAAGTGGCAAACGTGTACTGGTATTTTCCCAGGTAATTGAAGTCAGGGTTAGGACAATCCCATTGAGGTTCGCCTACCAGTTCACATCCGGTCATCAAAGGCAACAACCTTTCTTTCAAATCTTTTTGCGTATATAATCGCGCATCTACTTCGGGTTTGAGATCGCCCGGTTTCCATTGGTCCTTATAATCGCAAGTGATCACTGCCACACCACCTGGCTTAAGCAAACCATTGATGCAATCTATAAAAGACTCGTCATCTGGGTCGTGCTCAATAACGGAAGTGGAAAAAACGATATCGTAAGATTGATGGATTGTTGTTGGCTTTGTATAATATTCCTGAAGAAAGTAATTAAGCACCGGGTCAATGTCTTCTATTTTATAGCCCATTCTTTTCAACGACATTGCCGCGGTATCCTCATAGCTACCGACACAGAGTATTTTCGGAGAAGAATATTCCTGGATAAACCTGTAAACAGTATCAAACACAAATGCCTGCTGAACATTTGCTTCAGCAATCTTTTTAGCCATTGTAAGAGGCACAAGATTAGTCAACGCATCAATTGCCGGGCTATATAACTGTCTAGCCTTATTATCGAGAATTCTATTTAGCGGCTCATCTCCATTCAATTTAATAGGATGATACGAAAAGCTCGAATCTACAGACATAGTATCTTCTGATGCTGCCTTTGTATTTCGAAGCCAGCTAAAATTTTTTTGCTGTAAGCCAAGTGCTGCGCGCACCGCGGTTTTAAATTTCTTAAAACCCGACACTTCCGGTTGAAACTTTTTAGCTTCTTCTTTTTGTAAAACAGAAGCTATAATTCTATTATATTCCCAAATGAGGTTTTCTGCGTCCCAATTTCTTTTTAATTCAGCTAATCCACTGGCATCCTGATTCATTATTTCTTTAATTCCTTTTTCTCCATAAACAATGGAAGGTTCCAAAGAATGCAAATGCCTGAACATTAAGCTGTCAGAAATGGCTAAAGGGCGGCCAACAGCTAACGCATAATCAACCGTGCTTGACAAGCCTCGTCCAAATTTGTCCTGATATAGAAATACGTTTATAGAGTTTTGTGCCAGGAAATCCAGTATACCTGCTTGGGAAAGAAAATCATGCGTTACCACCAGTTTTATTCCTGGCTTGGTGATGATAGCTTTGCATTTTTCAACAAGCTCTCTTGCTTTGCTTCCATCTTTATCGCCAAAATCTGCAGAAGGAATATTGAATCGTATTACAGCCTCATCGAATTCATGTTGAACGCCTTTCACAATGTCCTCAAACCCTTTGTTTGGTGTAGCAAAACCAAAACTGCCTATGACAGGAACTTCAGGTAATGCAAATTTGTTTTCATAACCAGGGACCAATCTGCCGGTTTTAAAAACAATCGGGTTCTTGAGCAACAGTGTAGGATCTGCTGCAATATGGTAATCAAATAGTTTATTAGTAAGATTGTCTGCAATTTCCTGCGTTACCTCATGCACAATTCCAATTTGTGGAACCGGAATGTTTCGTATTGCATTTTTCGTAACCCAGGGCAGTGTAGACGGATGATAATTGTAAATGATAGCGATCGGCGAATGTTCCGCAATCGCAGAATTCAGGTCACCCATATTGCTGCACTCAACATAAACAAATCTATTGAGCGTTGACTTGCTCAGTGCATTGCCTATATTGTTGCCAAATTCGTGTACACCACATTGTAAATTAGCATGCGATACAAAAAGTACCGTGTTTTTCATGTTGTTGATCGTTAATGAGTTTATTTTTTTACAATCTCAATTTTTGGCAGCGGGAAAATAAAGCCGGTGCCTTTCTCAATTGCTTCTTTTTCTCTTTCTACAAACTCTTCTTTAAAGTGCCATGGCAGTACAAGGTAATAATCCGGGTTCATTGCACGGCTTTCGGCTTCGCTTATTATAGGAATATTCGTGCCAAGAGTCATCGCACCATATTTATCCGGATTTCTTTCAGCTGCATAATCAATGAGTGTATGGTCTATATCACACCATTGGAGTATGGTATTTCCCTTTGTTGACGCGCCGTAAATATGAACTTTTTTGCCTTCTTTCTTAAAGTTTACAAGCAGATCATGCAATTCAACTTTAATTTTATTGATCCTTTCGGTAAACGCTTTATAAGGTTTATCAGTATCCAGTTCAAGGTCAAATTCAGCATGCCGTGTTTCAGTGATCAATTTTTGATCTTCAGCATTGTCGTATCGTGTGTTGGTATCATGCGTTGCATAACATCTGATACTGCCGCCGTTGATATCGTTAAATGCAATTTTGAATATTTTCATTCCGGCTTTCCTCAGAATAATCTCCAGCACAGCTAAGCTATAATATTCAAGATGTTCATGACAAATGGTATCGTATGAGTCAAGCTTTAGCATTGTTGGCATGTAAGACATCTCAAAAATCCATATCCCGTCTTTTGATAAAAGATCTTTAATGCCTTTTACAAAATCAACCGGACTTTCCAGATCATAAAACATAGCGATAGAAGTGATGATGTCAAGCTTCTTGCCGTTTAAAACTTCAACTATTTTTTTTGACGGAAAAATGTCCTGCACAACAGAAGTATTTGGAAGTTTGATCTCCTGAGCCACGTCGGATGGATCAACACCATATTTAAATACATCATCATTGTAATTGCTGAGAAGAGTACCGTCATTACAGCCTATATCCAGTACGCTAAGCTCTTTTTTAGTTGCAACAATAGATGTTACAGATTCAACAATACCTTTTAAGTGGTTGCGCATGGTATTGTTGGTTCCTGAACGGTACCAGTAGGCTGCATATAATATTTCAGGAGGTACACTGTGTTCCATTTGTAACAGACCGCAGGCGTTTTCGTCCAGCTCGGGGTTGCATCTTACGATAACACAAGGTATTTTTCTTGTGGATGGCATTTCTTTCCCTGGCTTAATGAATGAACCCTGTAAATATTGTTCACCAAGATCTATTGCCGGAGTTAAAGAAGCGGAACCGCAAACACGACATGTCTTCCTTGTTCTTATATGCATATATGTTTATTTCTTTAGTTTTTCAGATATAATTGTGGCGAATTGCTGGTTAATAGCATCAATACATTTGTTACGCTCAAGATTAAGTATAGCTAATTTTTTTACTACAACATCCTTTTCTTCAACCGGTACCTTCTCAAATTCATACACTTTTTCCTGTTCGTGCCAAAGGCGGCAGTTAACATCTGCCAACTGATAAAACACTTCGCCAATGGCTCCTGTGACTTCAGCTACTTCATTACCCTCTTTTTTAAATACCTTATTTGCTGCAAAGCTCATTTTTTCAACCGGAATGTTTCCGCTAACAGCATCAAAAACATACTCATTTATTTCTTCCTGAAGCTGAATGCATTGTGTATGCAGGCTTTTCAGACGCTCTGGATCCTCAGTATGATACTCCTTGAGTTTTACGATCGTCAGTTTATCACAAAGCATGCCTAAAGTTTCAGCCATAAGTCAATAAATTTGAGTGGCGAAAATATTATATTCTGCGACATGCCCTTAAAAAATACTGCAAATGTTAACAAACCACCATATGATATTTTAAACTCTCCCAAACCTCTTTTTCATATTTGACATATTAACTCCTATATTTGCCCCTCAAATTTTAATAAAGTGCCTACAAAGTTCTCTAAAGAAACTTATTTATACTGGTATGAGCTGATGCAGCTAATTCGCCAGTTCGAGTTAAAAGCGGAAGAAATGTATAAAATGGCCGGTAAAATTCGTGGCTTTTTCCACGCTTACGTTGGCCAGGAAGCTATCGCCGCCGGTTGTATGACTGCTACACGCCAGGAGGATCCATTTATCACTGCTTACCGCGACCATGGTCTGGGTCTGGCTAAGGGTATGTCTCCTAACTCTTGTATGGCTGAATTGTATGGTAAAGCAACAGGTTGTGCTAAAGGAAAGGGTGGAAGCATGCACTTTTTCAGCAAAGAACACTATTTCTTTGGCGGTCACGGGATCGTAGGTGCTCAGATTGGAGCTGGTGCTGGTCTTGCATTTGCAGAACAATACAGAGGCACTGATAATGTGGCTTTGGTTTTCTTTGGTGATGGCGCTGCCCGCCAGGGAATTCTGCATGAGACCTTCAATCTTGCCATGATTTGGAAATTACCGGTGATATTCATTTGCGAGAACAACAACTACGCAATGGGTACTTCGATTGAAAGAACTTCAAACGTTATTGATATCTATAAACTGGCTGATGCTTACGAAATGCCTGCTGACAAAGTAGATGGCATGGTTGCTGAATCAGTTCACGATGCGGTTGCACGCGCTGTAAAAAGAGCAAGAGAAGGCGGCGGACCTACTTTGCTGGAAATGAAAACCTACCGCTATAAAGGTCACTCTATTTCTGATCCTCAGAAATACCGTACCAAAGAAGAGGTTGACGAATACAAAGCAAAAGATCCGATCACACTTGTTTTGGATACGATCAAAGAAAACAAATTCGCTACAGATGAAGAGATCGCTGCCATTGATGAGCGTATCGGAAAAGTAGTTGAGGAAAGCGTGAAATTTGCTGAAGAAAGCCCATGGCCGGATGACAGCGAAGTGATCAAAGACGTCATGATGGATCAGAACTATCCGTACATCATGGATTTCCAGGGAGTTTAATATTTAAAGCTTGCCAAAGGCATTCAAAAAATGCCTTAAATGAAAACATTTATCAAACACAAAAATTAATTAGCACTATATATGTCTGACAAGAAAGTGCACGAAGTAGGAGAGGAAATAACTCACGACCCGTTATTACAGGTTAAAGGATTCTGGCAGAGATTCCAGAAACCGGTTTTGGGTGTAGTTATTGCCGCAGCAGTTGTTGGTGGCGGATTATATTATTACAAAAACAGCGTTGTAGGTCCGAAAGAGGAGAAAGCAGCAGATGCTATTTACAAGGCTCAGGAGTATTTCAGCGTCGATTCATTGCAAAAAGCATTGGATGGTGACGGTATTGGCAGCAAAGGTTTTGTTGCTGTAGCCAAAGAATATTCAGGAACAAAAGCTGGTAACCTTGCTGGTTATTATGCAGGCATTTCATATCTGCGCCTTGGACAGTTTGATAAAGCTGTTAAATACCTGAAAGACTTTTCAACTGATGCAAAACAAGTGCAGATGATGGCATACGGAGCATTGGGTGATGCATACAGCGAACAGAAAAAAGTTGATGATGCTGTTAGCGCCTACAAAAAAGCGGCAGAAGCATTTGATAAGGACGAAGTGAACGCTTCAGAATACCTTTTCAGAGCAGCGCTTTTAAGCGAGAGCAATGGCAAAACTGCTGATGCTTTAAAGCTGTACAAAGAAGTAAAAGAAAAGTTTCCTAATACAGATAAAGGCTTTTTGGCTGACAAATACATCTATCGTCTAAGCATTGAACCAAACGAATTGAGTGTAAAATAATGGCAACAAAAGGAAATAGCGAATTAAACAAAGGCATCCCTGAAATAAAGGATGCCTTTGTAGTTATAGTAAAAACAGAATGGAACGCCCACATCGTTAATAAGCTGGAAGCGGGCGCCAAACGTATATTGAAAGCTCAGGGAGCGAAAGTGAAAGTGATCACTGTTCCCGGTGCAGTTGAAATTCCCTTTGCTGTAAAGGCATATGCAGAAGGCTCTCAGCCGCTGGCCGATGCTTTCATTACGTTAGGAACTGTGGTACGCGGAGACACTCCTCACTTTGAATATGTTTGCAACGCTGTTACTGACGGAGTAACGAGCCTGAACCTGATGCTGGATGTTCCGGTTATCTTCGGCGTACTGACCGTTAATGACGAACAGCAGGCACTTGATAGGGTAGGAGGCGCTCACGGCCACAAAGGCGAAGAAGCTGCCGTTACTGCGCTTAAGATGATAGAGCTTAACAGGAAGTTGAGAAAGTAGTGAATCACATAAACTAAACTTACCGGCCACAAGTCTCGTGAGTCAGTATATATAGACGTTGCTCACTGAGGCGTTGGGTTGTTATTGCATCGATTGCATTGCTACTAGCATCGTCTGTTGCCACGCTCGCTTGTACTTTCGGTAACGTTACTCACCATGCCTCAGACTTCTTATATTTACGTATATATCTATTAGCATCAACCAGCTTAAGCTTATAGCTATAAGCTGACAGGTGATAGCTAAATCCGCAGTAATCATGAATGTAAGCATTTTCATACCTTGTTTTATAGATCAGTTATATCCGGCCGTTGCTTTCGACATGGTTAAAGTGTTGGAGAAAGCGGGCTGCAATGTTTCTTATAATACCAATCAGACTTGCTGCGGACAACCTGCCTTTAATGCCGGTTTCCAGGGTGAAGCAAAAGATGTTTGTACTAAATTTTTGAAAGATTTCGGGGATGCAGAATATGTTGTTGCTCCGAGCGCAAGTTGTGTTGGCTTTGTACGTAATTATTATGGTCAGTTGTTTGACAACTCATCTGTGCACAATGAGGTGAAATCACTTGGAGAAAGAACTTTTGAGTTCTCCGATTTTATGGTCAATGTACTGCAAGTGGATAATGTAGGTGCAAGATTGAATGGCAAAGCCACATATCATGATAGTTGCGCAGCTTTGCGTGAATGCAAACTTAAAAAAGAACCACGGCAGCTGTTAAGCAATGTGCAGGGACTTGAGCTGGTTGAAATGAATGATGTGGAGACCTGTTGCGGCTTTGGTGGCACATTTGCTGTAAAATTTGAGCCGATAAGCATTGCGATGGCTGATCAGAAAATCAATAACGCAGTTAGTACAGATGCTCAATATTTGATTAGCACAGACATGAGCTGCCTTATGCATTTAGGTGGCTACATAAAGAATAAGGGTGCCAATTTGCGTGTTATGCACCTGGCTGAAGTGCTGGCAAATGGATGGGAATAAAAAGGCTTAAAGCCCAAAGCTCAAAGCCTAAAACAAGTTGAGTTGTAAGTTGTACGTTCCACATTGTATGTTAAGGGGCGACAGGGCATCAACAGATTTTTAAACATGACTAACGACACATTATTTAAGCTCTGAGCTTTAAGCTTTGGGCTTTACGCTTAAAAATATATTCTATGGCATACTGGCTTGTAAAATCAGAACCTTTCAAATACAGTTGGGAACAATTTGAAAAAGACAAACTAACCTTTTGGGACGGCGTTCGCAATTACGCTGCGCGGAATAACCTCAAAGCCATGAAAAAAGGCGATGAAGTGTTATTCTATCACAGCAACGAAGGGCTGGCCATCGTGGGTATTGCAAAAGTAGCCAAAGAACATTACCAGGATCCAACAACGGATGATCCAAATTGGGTTGTGGTTGATCTGAAGCCTTACAAAAGAATAAAAACACCGGTTACACTTGCCCAGGTTAAGTCCGATGAAAGATTGGCGGATATGGCTCTTGTGAGACTCGGAAGGCTTTCTGTTCAGCCTGTTACTAACGAAGAATGGGAAGTAATTATGGAGTTGGGCGACATGAAGAAATAAACTTCCACTGAACAGATTCGACAGCGATAATCAAACACTTCAGTTTATACAAAACAAAGTCTGGTATTTTTTTAATACCGGACTTTTTTGATTTTAAGCTTATTGCAGGAAATGGCTATGAATTCTGCTTTAAGAGAGAATCTTCAAATTTGAATAATTCTCAGGAAGACATTTGCCAATGCAAAAAAAAGGGTCAAAAAAGGAGTATAAATAAGGAACTGTAATTAAACCAGGACAAAGATAATCCCCGGTTGCACTAATTGCAATAGGCGCACGTAATTTTTGCATTAAAACAACGAAGTCTGCCCTTTTGAGGCAGACTTCTGAATAAGTATAACGAAACTAATCGATTAGTATCTGTAATGTTCCGGTTTAAACGGACCTTCCTGAGGAATTCCCAGGTATTCAGCCTGAACATCAGTCAATACGTCCAGTACCACACCAATTTTAGCAAGGTGCAAACGTGCAACTTTCTCATCAAGATGTTTAGGAAGAACGTAAACTTTATTCTCATAGTTCTTGTGGTTTGTCCACAATTCAATCTGAGCAAGTGTTTGGTTAGTGAAAGAGTTACTCATCACAAAGCTGGGGTGACCAGTAGCACAACCCAGGTTAACCAAACGTCCTTCAGCCAATAGAATGATGTCTTTTCCGTCAACATTGTAAATATCAACCTGTGGTTTGATAGTATCTTTTGTGCTGCCGTAGTTTTCGTTTAACCATGCAACATCAATTTCGATATCAAAGTGACCAATGTTACACACGATAGCTTTATCTTTCATCAGGCGGAAGTGTTTGCCTGTAATAAGATCGCGGCAACCGCTTGCTGTAACTACAATGTCAGCTTCTTTAACAGCATCCTCCATCTTTTTAACTTCAAAACCGTCCATAGCAGCCTGAAGTGCGCAGATAGGATCAATTTCAGTTACAATAACGCGGCAACCAGCTCCTGCTAAAGAAGCTGCAGAACCTTTACCAACATCACCATAACCACCTACAACGGCTACTTTACCGGCAAGCATCACGTCAGTTGCACGACGGATAGCATCTACCAGGGATTCTTTACAACCGTATTTATTGTCGAATTTGCTTTTTGTAACAGAGTCGTTTACGTTAATAGCAGGTACAGGTAAAGTTCCTTTAGCTACTCTTTCGTATAAGCGGTGAACACCTGTAGTTGTTTCTTCAGAAATACCTTTAACATGTTGAACAAGCTCTGGATATTTGTCCAATACAATGTTGGTTAAGTCTCCACCATCATCAAGGATCATATTCAGCGGACGCTCTGCACTACCAAAGAACAATGTTTGTTCAATGCACCAGTCAGCTTCTTCAATAGTCTGACCTTTCCATGCAAATACACCAATACCGGCAGCAGCAATAGCAGCAGCGGCGTGGTCCTGCGTAGAAAAGATATTACAAGAGCTCCACTTAACTTCAGCACCAAGTGCAACTAAGGTTTCAATTAGAACTGCTGTCTGAATAGTCATGTGCAAACAGCCAGCAATGCGCGCATCTTTAAGTGGCTGACTTGGACCATACTCAGCTCTTAATGCCATTAAACCAGGCATTTCAGCTTCTGCAAGACGAATTTCTTTACGGCCCCATTCTGCCAGGGTAATATCTTTTACCTTGTATGGCAAACTAAAATCGATGTGTGATGAAACTTTTGTAGACATAATATTTTGATTGTTTAGATCGCTGCAAAAGTAAGTTTATCTCCTTTTATATCAAAGCTTGTTTTTTAAGCTAAAAGCTGTGGATTTGTTAATGAATTTCAATGCATGCCAGGCACAAAATAAGACCTTTTGAGCTTTTGATGACGGGCTGTTCAAAGGATAAGTTTGTCCTTATTTTGAGTTTTGAGATTGTTTTTTCGTATGAATTGGACAGTTTTTTTCAGTTAAAGTGCCAGCTATTAAATTCTGACTGTTTTTTTACTGCTAAACGACTGATTATAAAAAAGTTATAGTCGTATTTCAGAAAGCCATTCCCGCAGTATTTTTTTGAATCGCAGGATTCGTGCAGCTGGTAATTCTATTGAATCTTTGCTGTGTCAAAAAACAAAAAGCTCTTTAGAAATACTGGTCTTGAACAAATCGGAAACCTCAACTCTTAGCTCAACCTTAACCTCTTAAATTCATTCATCAATCCACAAGGAACCCTGAAATCCTAAGCCCGAAAAATCTGCCCTTGTACCCTTATGATATTAAAAGGCTGCTTTGAACAAGCAGCCTTTTTTTGCAATTAGCTTTAGCGTATAGTAATAGCAAGCCATTTTTAATTTAACCCACTACGAAGCAAAAAGGTACATTTAATAGATAGAACAAGCGTTTCGACAGAATTAAACTTAAAGCGAACTGAATTTTCAATCAAACTCTCACAAAAAAATTTGTTCAATTAAATTTTCTGTGTCATATTCGCACAGCAATGGAAAAACAAATCTTAAATAATCATTGGTGGTGGCACACAAACCTCAGTCGGGGCTTGTAGTGGCATTGCCAGTACTATTTAATTTTAAATAATTACGCCTCGACTTATTAGTCGGGGCTTTTTTTTTCCGAAACTAACAACGGTTCATTACATAACATTTTATCCAGGCATGAAAAGAATACCGGTTACAACGAAATTCAAACAAATGCTCTCTGACATTTACACGCCAGTGGGTATTTACTTACGCTTGCGCGATCGTTTCAGAGACACGATTTTATTGGAAAGTGCGGATAGCCGTGCTGCGGAAAACAGTTATTCCTACATCGGCATCAATGCCATTGCAGGTGCAGAAATTATTGATTATTCTTCTATTGAGTTCAAGCTTCCGCTGCAAAAACCTGAAAAACAACCAATAGAAAAGGCAAGCGATATACCATGTCTTTTGTGGGAATTCATGAACCGGTTTGATGTTACTCCATCAGAAGAAAGAGCTGTAAAACTAGCCCAGGGCATGTTTGGATATACAACATTTGATGCCGTGCAGTTTTTCGAAACCATTCGCCTAAAGTCGTCTGACAAAGAAAAAGGCGCACCGGAAATACCGTTGATGCGATACCGTTTGTACCAGTATGTAATTGCTATCAATCATTTCAGAAATGAAATGTTTCTCTGCGAAAATGTAATTCCTGGCCTGGAAAGTGATATTGATGCTGTTGAATCGTTGATAAAAAGCAAAGATGTTCCCAATTATCCTTTTACAATAAAGGATGAAGAAGCCTCCAACATTACAGATGAAGGTTACAAAGAGATGGTTGAAAAAGGCATAAAAAGCTGCCTGAGAGGAGATGTTTTTCAAATAGTATTAAGCAGAAGATTTCAGCAGCCATTTTTAGGCGATGAATTCAATGTATACCGCGCACTGCGCAGTGTTAACCCTTCCCCATACCTGTTTTACTTTGACTACGGCGACTATAAGCTGATTGGTTCTAGCCCCGAATCTCAATTAATTATCAAAGATGGCAACGCCATCGTGCATCCTATTGCAGGTACGTTCAGAAGAACAGGAGATGCTGAGAAAGACAGAGAATTAGCTGCACTATTATTAAGCGACGCAAAAGAAAATGCGGAACATGTGATGCTGGTCGATCTTGCCCGCAATGATCTCAGCCGTTTGTGTGACGATGTTAAGGTTACACACTATAAGCAGGTTCATTACTACAGCCACGTGATACACCTGGTAAGTGAAGTAGTGGGCAAAGTGCGTCCTGATAGCAATCCTTTTGAACTGATTGCAAAAACATTTCCTGCCGGTACTTTAAGTGGCGCACCTAAGTTTAAAGCAATGTCGCTGATTGATGCTTACGAACCCACTGCCCGCAGCTATTATGGCGGAGGAATCGGCTTTATAGGATTTGATGGAAGCTGCAATCATGCAATCATGATCCGCACATTCCTCAGCAAACAAAATACGTTGCATTATCAGGCAGGAGCTGGCGTAGTGGCTGCTTCAAAGCCGGAAAGCGAATTGCAGGAAGTAAACAACAAGCTTGGCGCTCTTAAGAAAGCCGTAAAACTTGCTGAATCCATCTAATGACGAATTTTTTCGAATGATATCAAAGGTTAAAAAAGCACCGATGAAAATACTTGTTTTTGATAATTACGACTCGTTTACATATAACCTGGTACACCTCGTAGAAAAAATTATCCACGAAAGAGTTGATGTATACAGAAATGATCAGATACCGTTAGAGAAAGTAAACGAATATGATAAGATCATCCTGTCGCCTGGCCCAGGAATACCTGACGAAGCCGGCTTGTTGCTTCCTTTGATCAAGCAATATGCCCCATCAAAATCCATACTGGGCGTATGTTTAGGTCAACAGGCTATTGGTGAAGCGTTCGGTGGTAAACTGGTAAATCTTTCAACAGTTTATCATGGTGTTGCAACCAAAATTCATGTTAACGATGACAGGCTTGCTGTAGCCGGAAGTAATGATGTGTTTGAAGGGTTGCCTTCTGAAATTGAAGTCGGAAGATATCATTCATGGGTGGTAAGTACAGATGATTTTCCTGAAGAACTGGAGATTACAGCTAGAGATGAGAATGGGTACATAATGGCGCTGAGGCATAAAAAATATGATGTGCAGGGTGTTCAGTTTCATCCGGAAAGTGTATTAACGCCTGAAGGCGAAACCATCCTGAGAAACTGGCTCAAATAAAGTAGATTCTCAAACCGTTCCGAACGAAAGTTTATCATAGTTATTGCACCTTATTGATTTGCGCCGCTATGGCGAAAAATGAAATAAAAATGAAAAAGATCTTACAATTTCTCTTTGAGCACAAAACCCTGGGCAGGGAACAGGCAAAGGAAATTCTTACCAACATATCAAAAGGCATGTACAGTGAACATGAAGTAACTGCCTTTATTACTGTTTTCTTAATGCGGAGTATTACCATACAGGAATTGCAGGGCTTTCGCGATGCGTTGCTCGAGCTGTGTGTGAAGGTTGATCTCAATGGACACAAAACTATCGATATTGTGGGCACAGGCGGTGATGGTAAAAACACTTTTAATATTTCAACGTTATCTTGCTTTATTGTTGCAGGCGCAGGATACAAAGTGGCTAAGCACGGTAACTACGGTGCTTCGACCATAAGCGGTGCAAGCAACGTAATGGAGCAGCTTGGGTATAAATTCAAAAGTGATAATGTACAATTGGTAAAAGAAATTGAAGAAGCCAATATCTGTTTCTTACATGCGCCAACATTTCACCCGGCTTTAAAAACTGTGGGGCCAATAAGAAAGAATTTAGGTTTAAGAACTTTCTTTAATATGCTTGGGCCAATAGTAAACCCGGCTACACCAACGCATCAATTAGTGGGTGTATATAATCTTGAAATGGCGCGTATTTACAATTATTTGTTGCAGCAGGCTGGTAAATCATTTACCATCATTCATGGTCTTGATGGGTACGATGAAATATCTTTAACCAATGATACAAAGGTTATTTCCAATAAGGGCGAATTCATTATGACGCCGATCCAGCTTGGGAAGCGCCAGGTGGAAGCGAAGGATATTTACGGGGGAAATACGGTTGAAGAGTCTGCTAAATTATTTTCAACTATTATAAAGGGAGATGGCACCTGGGCACAAAATGCAGTAGTGCTTGCAAACGCAGCAATGGCGTTATTTTGCACCGGCGAATTTTCAACCTATGATGATGCCTACCATGCAGCGGTAGAAAGCCTGGACAGTGGTAAAGCGTATCAGTCATTACAAAAACTAATTGCAATACAATGAGCAACATCCTTGAAAAGATAGTAGCAGATAAACAACTGGAAGTAGCACAGAAAAAACAGGCCATTCCCGTTGAAACATATAAAGATTATCCCAACTATAAATTGGAAAGAAGGTCGCTTAAAGCTTCTTTGTTAAAGGAAGGGTCTACCGGTATCATTGCTGAATATAAGCGGAAATCGCCTTCAAAAGGAATTATCAATGCTACTGCGCAGGTTGAGGATGTTGTAAAAGCATACAGCAAAGCGGCCGCAGGAATTTCTGTGTTGACGGATGAAAAATATTTCGGAGGCACCAATGACGATCTGATTGCTGCAAGAAAAGTTGCTACAGTCCCTTTGTTGCGCAAAGAGTTTATTGTTGACGAATACCAGATTCACGAGGCCCGCGCGATAGGGGCTGATCTGATCTTATTAATAGCAGCCTGCCTTACACCGGAACAGGTAAAGCATTTTGCATCTGTAGCCAAACAACTTGAACTGGAAGTGTTGCTGGAGATACATGACGAAACTGAATTGGTGCATATATGTGATGAAGTGGATTTTGTGGGCGTAAATAATCGAAATCTTAAAACATTTTCTGTCGATATAAATACATCTTTACGACTCTTTGATTCAATACCCGCAGATAAACCGGCTATTGCAGAAAGTGGTATCAGTAATACCGATGCAATATTAACTTTGCGCGAAGCCGGATTCAAAGGTTTTTTGATCGGTGAGAATTTCATGAAAGAAAATGATCCTTCTTTTGCTTTTGCCTCATTTGTAGAATCGCTGCAAAGCAGCGTAAAAAATGAATAAAAGAAATGGATGAACAACAACTGAATTCAGGTAAGGAAAATGTACTGACAAAAATCCGTATCAAAGTATGTGGCATGACAATGCCATCACAGGTGCAGCAATTGGATGAAATGGGGGTTGACTTTGCAGGGTTTATCTTCTATCCCAAAAGTCCGCGTTACGCGCTAAAACAAATGACCGCCAATGAGCTTAAAAAGATCAAAGGCAAAATAAACAAAGTAGGTGTTTTTGTAAATGCAGAAGTGGATGAGGTATTGCGTATTGTTGATGAATGCGGTTTATATCTCGTTCAGCTGCATGGAGATGAAACTCCCCGCACATGTGAGATGATCTCTAACTATGTCTCTGTTATCAAAGCTTTTCGCATAAGTGAAGATGATAACATAGAGTGGAAGATACGAGAGTATTATGATGCTGCCGACATGTATCTTTTTGATACGGAAGGAGCTGGTTACGGAGGTACAGGTAAAAAATTTAACTGGCAGTTGTTGAAGGGTCAAAACATTCGCAAATCGTTCTTTTTAAGCGGAGGAATTCAGCCTGGTGATGAAAGCGCGATAGCTGAATTTGTAAAGGATCCGGTAGCTAAAGATCTTTTTTCGCTGGACATCAACAGTAAATTTGAAGTAATGCCCGGTGTTAAGGATATGGATAAGGTGAGGGAATTCGTAGAAAATTTAAAAGGTAAGCAAAGATGATAGTAAGGGAAGCAACTATAAGCGATCTTCCACAGATACTGGAGATTTACAATGATGCAATTGTAAATACCACTGCAGTATATGATTACGAACCACACACGCTTGAAATGAGAAAGCAATGGTTCGATACCAAGCAACAACAGGGCTTTCCTGTATTTGTAGCCGAAGAGGATAGAATCATTTGTGGCTTTAGTTCTATTGGTCCGTTCAGAGCCTGGGCCGCCTACAAGTACTGCGTGGAGAATTCAGTATATGTTAAACAGGGACAGCGTGGTAAAGGCATTGCAACGTTGCTCATGCAACCATTGATCGATTCGGCAAAGCAACTCGGCTTACATAGCATTGTGTCAGGCATAGATGCTACCAATGATATCAGCATTTCACTGCATAAAAAATTCGGTTTTGTTGAAGTGGCCCATTTTAAAGAAGTGGGATATAAGTTTGACCGATGGCTTGATCTGAAATTCCTTCAACTCATCATTTCTTAGAAAGCAGAACAAATGTTGACTGGATGAAATTTAACACATCCGGCAATTTTAAACGTACAACGTATAACTTATAACGTACAACTTTTATGGCAATTCAATCATATCAAAAACCGGATGACAAAGGTTATTATGGAAAATTCGGCGGGGCATATATTCCGGAAATGCTACACCGTAATGTAGAAGAACTTGTTTCTAAATACATGGATATTATCTATTCAGCATCTTTTCAAAAAGAGTATAATAATCTGCTGAAAGATTACGTAGGTAGACCTTCTCCATTATTTCTTGCCGAAAGACTTAGCAAGCAATTCAATACAACCATCTATTTAAAAAGAGAAGATCTTAATCATACCGGCGCACACAAAATCAATAATGCTATAGGACAGGTACTGTTAGCGCAACGCCTTGGTAAGAAAAGAATTATTGCGGAAACCGGTGCCGGACAGCATGGCGTAGCAACAGCTACCGTATGTGCATTAATGGGATTGGAGTGCATTG
The DNA here is from genome assembly GCA_030345135.1 of Chitinophagaceae bacterium DXS. Taxonomy (GTDB): domain Bacteria; phylum Bacteroidota; class Bacteroidia; order Chitinophagales; family Chitinophagaceae; genus Danxiaibacter; species Danxiaibacter flavus. The sequence continues at coordinate 1,978,074 of CP128386.1, read as the reverse complement.
TTTACATGGGGGCCGTTGATATAGAAAGACAGGCGCCAAACGTAGCCAGAATGAAAATGCTTGGTGCTAAAGTAATTGCGGCGACCAGTGGCAGCCAGACGTTGAAGGATGCAACAAATGAAGCAATCCGCGACTGGATCAATAATCCAACAGATACACATTATGTAATTGGAAGTGTGGTAGGTCCACATCCTTACCCGGATATGGTTGCACGTTTTCAAAGCATTATCAGTGAAGAAATCAGATGGCAGTTAAAAGAAAAAACAGGAAGTGAATTACCTACGCATGTTATTGCTTGTGTTGGTGGCGGAAGCAATGCTGCCGGCGCGTTCTATCATTTTCTTGATGAACCTTCAGTAAAACTGGTGGCTGTGGAAGCAGCCGGTCTTGGTGTAGATAGCGGCATGAGTGCAGCTACAACAAAGCTGGGTTCTATAGGCGTTTTGCATGGAAGCAAAAGCATTGTAATGCAAACAGAAGATGGCCAGGTAGTTGAACCACATAGCATTTCTGCAGGACTGGACTATCCCGGAATTGGTCCATTACATGCACATTTGTTTGATAGCGGCAGAGGCATCTTTTTAAGTGCAACAGATGAAGAATCTGTGCAGGCCGCATTCAATCTTACAAAACAGGAAGGCATTATTCCTGCACTGGAATCATCACATGCGCTGGCGGGATTACATCAACTTAACCTTACAGATAAAGATGTAGTGGTATTGTGCCTGAGTGGAAGAGGCGATAAAGATATGAGTACGTATATGAAATATGTTGACGCTGAATAAAATTTAGGGATAAGTTTCGAATCAGATTTGCAATTGAAGAACTATATATTACAAAGGGCGACAAAGGAAGACAGTCAGTTTTTTTATCAGTTGAAAAAGCTGGTCTTGAGGCACTACGTAGAAACAATCTGGGGATGGGATGAGGAATTTCAATTGGCATTTCATCGCGATAACTATCGTCCGGAAGATACCTTTATTATTAAGGTTGAGGATAAATCTGCAGGCACGGTCGAAGTGAGGGAAGACGAAGAAAAGATCTTTATCTGCAGCCTTTATATTCATCCGGATTACCAGGGTAAATCGATTGGTACGTCAATGATCAAAGATTATCTGGCGTCCGCAGATCTTCAACGTAAGAGAACTGATCTTGAAGTGCTGCGATTGAACACGCGGGCACTTGAATTATACAAGAGATTGGGTTTTGTAGAAATAATTGAAAAGGGGGATGAAGTGAAACATTATTTGAGCAGGCCTTTTGACAACATGTAAAGAAGATTACAAAACGCTGCTTTTCAAAAAAGAATGCAGCTTAAGAAAATAAACTATGAGCAGGATTCAGGAAATATTCAAACATAAGAACAGCAATGTGCTGAACGTTTATTGCACCGCCGGCTTCCCTAAACTTGATAGTACGCTGGAAGTGATGAGGGCCTTGCAGGATAACGGAGCCGACCTTATTGAACTTGGCATGCCTTACAGCGATCCGTTGGCTGATGGACCGGTAATACAGGCAAGCGGATCAATTGCGTTGAAGAACGGCATGACTATCGCCAACCTTTTCAAACAGCTGAAAGATTTCCGTAAGGAAATTAATGTCCCGGTAATCTTAATGGGTTACATGAATCCTGTATTACAATATGGCTTTGAACGTTTTTGCGCAGATGCGGCTGCAGTAGGAGTTGATGGTTTGATATTGCCTGATCTTCCACAATATGAATTTGAAACAGAGTACGGTGATATAATAAAAAAATACGGGCTGGATTTTATCTTCCTGGTAACGCCTGAGACATCAGAAGAAAGGGTTCGCCAAATTGACGAATTAAGCAGTGGATTTCTCTACGCGGTTTCTTCTTCATCAACCACCGGTAATGAAAAAGATTTCGGCCTCGTTGAAAAATACCTGCAGCGTCTGCAAAATTTAAAACTCAAAAATCCTGTGCTGGTAGGTTTTGGAATTAAAGACAAACAGACTTTTGCATCTGCAGCCAAACATGCGAACGGCGCCATTATCGGCAGCGCGTACATAAAGGCGCTAAACGAAAACAGCAATGTGAAGGTTGCGACGAAGGAGTTTTTGCATGCTGTGTTGGGATGAGACGATGTACGGTGTTAGATGTACGATTTTAGATGTACGATATACGATGTGAAGACGCCTCAAGTACGAACTACGAGGTATGAAGTACGCAGGTGTGAAAGTACTAACTTATTGCAAACATTGCTTTGGTGAGGACAGAGGCTGATAGCTAATAGCTGACGGCTGATAGCTTCCTAAGTACGAATTACGAGGTACGAAGTACTCAGGTGCGACAGATCCGGATAAGACGAAAAACATCCGGTGCGGACAAAAAGCTGATAGCTAATAGCTGATAGCTGATAGCTCCCAGAGCGGCGAACCGGGTTCGAACCGGCGACCCTTTGCTTGGGAAGCAAATGTTCTACCAACTGAACTACCGCCGCTTTTGAAAAAAATGAATGATTAACATGTTGAATATACAAAAATGAAACTTACAATCATAAAATATAATGCCGGGAATATACAGTCGGTTTTGTATGCTTTGGAAAGGATTGGAATGGAGGCTGTTGTTACAGATGACCACCAGTTGATCAGGGAAGCGGATAAGGTGATTTTCCCGGGAGTTGGTGAAGCCAGCAGCGCCATGAAATACCTGAAAGAACGGGGACTGGACACGTTGATTAAAAGCTTGCAGCAGCCCGTACTAGGCATTTGCCTTGGCATGCAGTTGATGTGTAAGTACAGTGAAGAAAACAATACAGATTGCCTCGGAATATTTGATGAACAAGTAAGAAAATTTGTTCCGCAAAACGGAGAGAAAGTACCGCAAATTGGGTGGAACAATATTTATGACCTCAAGTCTCCGCTCTTCTCAAATGTTGCCGAAGAAAGCTATTGCTACTTTGTACATGGTTATGCCGCTTCTCTTGGTGAACACACCATTGGAACGACCAATTATATTCAGCCATACAGTTCAGCGCTGCATAAGGACAATTTTTACGGAGTGCAGTTTCACCCTGAAAAAAGCGCCACTGTTGGTGAACAGATCATTAAGAATTTTTGTACCAATATCTAGTCAATGACAATAGCTGCCGTGCCTTTGAAAGATGTTTGGGAACTGCGAAGAGAAGTGATGTACCCAGAATTGTCAATTGACGGGGTAAAACTCCCGGATGATGAATCGGGTAATCATTTAGGGCTGTATGATGGCGATGATCTTGTCAGCGTTGTTTCAGTGTTTGTGACGAATAATGAATTACAGTTCAGAAAGTTTGCAACCCGCGCGGCGATGCAAAACAAAGGTTACGGTACTACCTTGTTGAAGTATGTTATGGATGTTGCAGATCAGATGCAATGCATCAAAGTTTGGTGTAATGCGCGAACATCAGCGACGAAGTTCTATGAGAAATTTGGCATGAAAGCAACCGGCGACACATGGCTTGCAAAGGGACACGAGCTTATTAAAATGGAAAAACAATTATAATCATGCAGATTATTCCGGCAATTGATATTATTGAAGGAAAATGCGTTCGCCTTACACAGGGTGATTATTCGCAAAAAACAATTTATAACGAACATCCGCTGGAAGTTGCCAAGCAGTTTGAAGGCGTGGGATTGACAAGACTCCATCTTGTGGACCTCGATGGCGCAAAGGCAGGCTCCGTTAAGAACTGGAAAGTGCTGGAAACTATTGCCTCAAAAACATCACTTGTAATAGATTTTGGCGGAGGTATAAAGCAGGAGAAAGATGTGCAGATAGTTTTTGAATCCGGTGCGGCGTTAGCTACTGTAGGGAGTATCGCTGTGAAAGACGAAGCTACCTTTGTCCTCTGGTTACAACAATTTGGTGCTGAAAAGTTTTTACTCGGTGCAGATGTTAAAGACGAAAAAATTGCGATAGGTGGTTGGTTAGAGACAACCGATGTCTGGATCTACGATTTCATAGAAAAGTACATTCAGCACGGCGTTCAGCAAATTTTCTGCACAGATGTAAGTAAAGATGGAAAATTGGAAGGCCCAAGTATTGATCTCTATAAAAATATCATCAGCAAATTCCCTGAACTGCATTTCATTGCCAGTGGCGGTGTAAGCAGTATGGAGGATCTGGATGAACTCCAAAATATTGGATGTAGTGGAGCAATTGTAGGAAAAGCAATATATGAGGGGCGAATTTCAATTAAGGATTTGAAATTTGAAATTTAAGACAGTAACTACCACTTGTACAGTCAGGGCGCTATGTTTGTGTTAAATGATACGTATATTTCTGTTTTTGCTTATCTTTATACGTATAAATCTGAGGTATGAAATCCAAGTTAACATTATCAATTGATTCATCGCTAATGGATGAAATCAACAGGCTTTCAAAGCTGGATAAACATATAAACCTGTCGAAAATGGTAGAAAAGTTTCTATCACAGGAGTTTAAGCGCACGCCTCCATCTACAAAGAGTGATGTTCGCAGTTTAAGAGGAATATTGAAGGATGTTAATGCCGGTGAAGATTGGAAAGCTCAAAAAGTAGACCGGTTGACAAAAAAATATTTATAAGGTGAAAGTTTTTATCGACACAAACATTTTTCTTGACCTTTTTCTAGATAGAGAAAAATTTGCCGATGCCGCGGAATCCTTGCTTTTAGAATGCGAACAGGGAAGAATAGAAGGTGTGACCTCAGCAAGTAATGTGATCAATATTTACTATCTGGTAAATCAGCAAAAAACTAAAGTTGAAGCGAAGCGAATTATTAGAAAGCTTTTAAATTTTGTGTCGGTACCAGCAACCCATCATAAGGATTTGTTGCTGGCAATGGAAAGTGAATTTTCTGATTTTGAAGATGCGGTACAATACTTTACCGCTTTAAATGTAGTTGGGCTGAATTATATCATAACAAGGAACAAGAAGGATTATAAAACTTCCTCAATCGGAGTGCTGACAGCTGAAGAGTTTGTAAATAAATTCGGAATCTAGCAATTACAAGTGCCTGCCTGCTAAAAATATTGAATACACCTATAGCCAATAGTAAAGTTTTGAATCTTGACTTTTGAATCAGTAAAAATATGCTAACAAAACGAATCATCCCATGCCTCGATATCAAGGATGGGAGAACAGTAAAAGGAACCAACTTTGTTGATCTTCGTGATGCCGGCGACCCGGTTGAACTGGGTGCATTGTATGCCAAGGAAGGCGCCGACGAACTGGTTTTTTTGGATATTACAGCCACAGTGGAAAAGCGCAAAACGCTTAGTGAACTGGTGAACAGAATTGCGCATCATGTAAATATTCCTTTTACAGTAGGTGGCGGTATTAGCAGCGTAGATGATGTAAGCGTTCTTTTGCAAAACGGGGCCGACAAAATTTCTGTAAATACAGCGGCATTTAAACGTCCGGAGTTGATTGTCGAGCTGGAAAAAGAATTTGGCAGCCAGTGTGTGGTGCTTGCCATAGACACAAGACAGGAAGAAGACGGCGAATGGTATGTTTATCTGAATGGCGGAAGAACCAAGACGGACATGAAATGCCTGGATTGGGCCAAAAAAGGCGTGGATAATGGCGCGGGGGAGATTTTGCTTACCTCGATGAACCACGACGGAACAAAACAGGGTTTTGCATTGGATATTACCCGAACTTTGGCAACGCAATTGCCGGTTCCTGTTATAGCCAGCGGCGGAGGTGGTACGATGGACCATTTCATCGACGCTTTTGAGAAAGGAATGGCGGATGCGGCACTGGCAGCCAGCATTTTTCACTTTAAAGAAATTGCTATACCGGATCTGAAAGCATATTTGAAGGACAAGAACATTGAAGTGAGGGTTTAGAAGTGAATGGTCAATGGTGAATAGTGAAAGGTGCAGACTTGCGGAATTTCCTCTGTCATGTTCCTATTTAATGAAGTGAATGGCAGCAATGCAACCGGGTTTCAAATAATAAAAACTGATGGTATGTTGCTACTGACCTTATTTTTGGTAGTATTATCTTTTTACCTGTTTTACGTAGTGAACAGAAAGAGACGGGAGAAAGAAGAACAGCGGCGGGAAAGATTGCAACAAAAACAGGAAGATCTGATGAAGCAACTGGCAGCAAAAAAACATCAGTCAGGAGAGAATCAGCACGCAAATAATTAAAATACAGCAACAATTTATCGCGGATATAAATAATATGAAAGCGGACTTTACAAAATACCAGGATGGCCTTGTCCCGGCAATAGTGCAGGACTATGACACCAGCAAAGTGCTGATGCTCGGTTTTATGAATGAAGAAGCGTTGCATAAAACAGAACAAACAGGAAATGTTACTTTTTACAGCCGCAGTAAAAATCGTTTATGGACGAAAGGCGAGGAGAGTGGTAACTTTTTAAAATTGAAGTCCATTTTTCTTGATTGTGACAATGATACATTCCTCATAAAGGCACATCCCTTAGGCCCGGTTTGCCACACCGGCGCAGATACTTGCTGGAGCGAGAAAAATCACAGTGACAACTTTCTGTTGTATCTTGAAGATATTATCAAACTGAGAAGGCAATCGTCTCCGGAAGAATCTTACGTAGCCAGGCTTATGTCGAAAGGCATTAATAAAGTGGCACAGAAAGTGGGTGAGGAAGCTGTGGAGCTGGTGATTGAAGCAAAAGATAATAACGAGGATCTGTTTCTGAATGAGGCGGCAGATCTGTTGTTTCACTATTTACTTTTACTTAACGCTAAAGGCTATAATTTGCAATCAGTAATTGATGTGTTAAAACAACGTCATTCAAAATAAAGACCTATGAAGTTAACCGGTTTAGCTGCAGCCTTGTTTCCCGTTTTATTGCTTGCCCAATCACATGGCAATCCAAAGAATTTTACCATAACAGGGAAAATAAAAGGTCTTGCTGAAAATGCGCAGGTATATCTATCATCACTCAACGAGCAGGATACGCTTGCTTCAACCAGCGTAAAAGGCGGCACTTTTGTGCTTAAAGGAAAAGTTGACGATGTGGACAGCCGCTTTCTGCATCTTCCGTCCGTAAATCAACGGCTGGTATTGTTTATAGGTAGTGATAATATAGATATTACTTCTGATGTAAGCGACTGGCCTTCGACTAAAATATCCGGATCTGCTTCCCAAAAAGATTATGAGGATTTTTTGCAGTATGTCAGGCCGTTGAATGACTATGTGGGCTATTACAGAAATTCGCTGCAACAGGCAACCAGCACAGCATCAAGAGATTCTTTGGCAATAATGCTGAATACATCCTACGGCATCTGGCAGGGAGCTATCGACCGCTTTATAGCTCAAAAGAAAAATTCACCGGTGTCTGCTTTATTATTGGCTTACGCATATGATACAGATCCCAACAAGGATGCAAAAATTTTTGAAAGCAGGCTGACCAGCCTTGGACCTGTAGCGCAGGAAAACAAATACGCCAAAAATTTACAGGAGGCATTAAATAGTGATAAGATTGGGGCAGTAGGCACAAAGGCGCTTGATTTTACGCAGAATGATGTAAATGGCAAACCTGTATCTCTTTCGCAGTTTAAGGGTAAATATGTGCTCGTAGATTTCTGGGCAAGCTGGTGCGGTCCGTGCAGGAGAGAAAACCCTACTGTAGTTGCGGCATATAATGAGTTCAAAGAGAAGAATTTTACAGTGCTTGGTGTATCACTCGACCAGCAAAAAGATAATTGGTTGCAGGCTATAAAAGCAGATAAGTTGAGCTGGACACACGTAAGCGACCTGCAATACTGGAACAATGAAGCTGCAAGATTATATCATGTGCAGTCAATACCATTCAATATGCTGATTGATCCTGATGGAATGATTATCGGGAAGAACTTACGTGGAGAAGAACTAATAAATAAACTAAAGGCGATCTTGAAATAGGAAGTCTTGCGAGACGCTGAACATAAAAAAATGAGCGGTAATTTATGGTTGCCGCTCATTTTTTTATGCATACATCCGAAAACTATGCTGTAAGTTTTGAACGGAATTTTTCTTCGTAAGAAGCTGCATCGAATCCTACGCTGATCACTTCATTATTTAATTCAATCACCGGACGTTTGATAAGACTTGTATTTTCTTTCATTAAAGAAACTGCATTTTTCACGGAAGTAACGGTCGCCTGAACCGCAGGATCTATACCTTTCCACGTCGTACTTTTTTTATTCAACAACACTTCCCAACCCACCTGTTTGCTCCACTCTTTAAGTTTCTCCGCACTAATACCTTCCGTTTTGTAGTTATGAAATTCAAAAGGAATATTATGATCTTTCAGCCACGTTAATGTCTTCTTTACCGTATCGCAATTCGGAATACCATACACTTTGTACATCGTTGTAAGAAATTTCGCGCAAAAATAAAACAAATGTACGATGTGAGCACATGTACGATGTTAGATGTACGGTGTACGATGTAGATGCCGGGTGTTGGTGCGCCAATGTGAGTTTAAAGTACGAATTACGAAGTACGAAGTACGTTAGAACGACCATTGATTATTTGTTTTGAACAGCATCAGCTTTGAGATAGACTTGTACTGTTAAACCTGGGTACTTCGTACTTCGTAATTCGTACTTAAGGTGGTTCACATCTTACATCTTACATCGTACATTAATTGTTCTTTACAAACTCCCTATACGATGTTTGAATATACGTGCGCATATCGTCAGTTGATGCTTTGCGACAGAAAGAGTAAGTTGGCCGGTATTTGCTGAGAAAGGATTGAAGAGAATCACCTTTTAACGATGTTAACCTTGTGACCTGTTCAGGTGAGAACCGGAAGTCGATGTAAGAGGCTTCGTCCTCTTTTTTCAAACGTTTTTTTAGATCGCGGCGTTGTTTTTCCTGACGCGAAAAGTAGGTGAAGGGACTGAAATTAATTCCAAAGCCAACCGGAGTGTGGCCGCCCGTTACTCTTGACATTGGCCGGTTATACAACGATGCATATTCACTCCGGCGATTAATGGAATCCACCTTGTACTTGCTAATCACCGTTACTGAATCAAGCATGTTACCTGCCGGCTCAAGAATAATTTTATTATCAGCGTATAAATTTTTTGTAGTTACGGTAAATGAATAAGTAAAATAACCATCCGTTGAAAAAGTAATTTGATCATTTTTTGCCGCCATTATTTTGAAAAAGCCACCCATGTCCGAGCTTGCATAAGTATTATTGGTAAGATTATGGATTGTTACTGACATAAGTATTCTGCCAGAACCCTTTTCCACAATTTTACCTTGCAGAAATTCTTGCGCCGATAGAGGCTTTGCTATAATAAATGATGAAAGCAGAAGAATGGTAGCTGCACGCATATTCCTCTAATTTACCAAGCCCTGGCCAAACGTCTTACCAAATCAATGTTAAAGTAAGTTATCCGAACACAACGCCCAATACGCCGCAAACAGCTTTTGCGAGCATTAACCCGTCAATAATAAACAGGTAGTAAAGAATAGATTTTCGTTGATGCATTGAGTAAGCCACAATCAGTAAGAGAATAAAAGGGATGCTGTTAAACAATATGCGCTGAAACGTAAAATTTCTGAAATAGGCAAATACAAGAAAAGAAAGCCATCCTGCAAGACTAAGTGGAATAATGATGAGAAATATTGTTTTACGTAAACCTGCACGTACTACAAATGTTTTCAATTGCATGTTGTGGTCCGTCGCATAATCCTTAATATCAAACATAATGCATAGCACCGTTATGAACATCCAGTTCTTTATGAACAGCCACACGGCAAAAAAAGAAACCTGGAAAGTGCTTTCTGTCTGAATGATCTTAAACATGATCGGGTAGATGGTCACCACTCCGGCCCAGACTGCACCGATCACAAAGGGTTTAAGAAAACCATTTTCACGAAGATTCAAATGAAAAATATCGCTCCAGGAAAGTCCGTAATAGAGTATTGCAATTAGCGGGGTACAAAAAAGAATAAACCAATTGGATAAGGACAAGGATAGCAAACCCTTATAATAAGTTAGTGCAACGTAAATACTACCCGCGATAACCAGCCATAACAAAATTGTTTGCGTTAACCTGGCTTGTTTAGCATGATTCTGATACCATGCTTTTCTTTTATTGGTGGTTGGAACAACAGATTCGGTTATATATGCAGTATTATAGTAGTACACTGTGCCTGCTGCGAGCAACACGTAAAACAGAAAAGGATTCAGCGTGTATCCGAGTTGAACATTGGTTTCTATAGCCAACGCGACTGCGCATGATGCGTAAAAATAGTTACCAAAAAAGATTAACTCGGTTAGCTTTCTAAACAAAGGATTATTTTAAAAACGTGATAGGAGGAGATGAAATAGTATCGCTCACATGTTGCGCATTATCACGTATCCAAAACCTGAAAACACTGGTATCAGCCCTGAATCCGCAGCCTCCTAAAGACGGGTAACCGGTTCCGATTGAGTTGTAAGAAAATGTCATTGTTATTTCGCCGTTCACGTCGGCCCTGCTGTCGAATTTAGGCATTGCATAAGGAGAAGGGACATCTGACAGTTCATTAGCCCCCTCACCCTTGCAAACTTTAGATATTCGTTGAAACCATATAGAATCTTGTATATCACCCTCTTTATCAGTAACCTGCAGCTTGAATTCCAATACATCACCCTGATTTAATTCAGTGACGTTTACGCTTTTGAATTTTAATTGAGGTTTTGTTGTGAACTTATCCTTGCTACAAGCCGCCAAAACTGTTACCAATATGCTGAGGATTAATAATTTTGCTTTCATTTTCTTTACTTTCATGTCAAATTTATATAAAACAAACCATCAGTTGAAACATAGTTCGCCTGACGTTAACAATATTTTCACCGGGAAAATTGATTTTACAGCCACAGCGCTGAATTTCTTTAATTATCAGTATGCCGAAAATAGTGTGTATCGCCAGTGGTGCGATGTTACTAAAACAGATAACGTTCAAACGTTGCAGCAGATTGCCTATTTACCGATCTCTTTTTTCAAGACGCATGCGGTTAAGACGGGAGAATATGAACCACAAATTGCTTTCAGTAGCAGCGGCACAACTCAAACAATAAACAGCAATCATTTCGTCAGGGATGTGTCAGTTTATGAAGAGAGCTTTATCAAAGCATTCGAATTATTTTATGGCGACATAAAGGATTGGTGTATTATTGGGCTTCTTCCTGCATATTTAGAGCGGAAAGGATCTTCGTTGGTATACATGGTTGATAAGCTTATCGGCTTATCCGGTAATCCTTTGAGTGGTTTTTACCTCGATGAATTCGGAAAGCTTGCTGAAGTTTTGAAACAGACAGAATCTAATGGGCAAAAAGTGTTATTGATAGGGGTGACGTTTGCGCTGCTCGATTTTGCAGAACAATTTCCCATGCCGTTAAAACATACCACGATTATGGAAACCGGCGGCATGAAGGGGCGCCGGCGTGAACTAACGCGCCAGGAAGTACATGGCCTGTTACATAAAGGCCTGGGCGTTAGTGCCATTCATTCTGAGTATGGTATGACAGAACTATTAAGCCAGGCTTATTCAAAAGTTGAGGGGCGGTTTGTGTGCCCGCCGTGGATGAAAATATTGGTAAGAGATGAGGAAGATCCCTTTCTCGTCAAAACCTCAGGGCGAGGCATTATAAATGTTATAGATCTTGCCAACCACGACAGCTGTTGCTTTATAGCGACGGATGATGTGGGAATTGTTTATGAGGATGGGAGTTTTGAAGTGTGGGGAAGACTTGATAACAGCGATATCCGTGGCTGCAGTTTGCTGGTGGTATAAATTGAATAGTGTTTCCTGGCTACTCCCGGTTATTTTGTAGTGCTTAACCTATACAGATATATTCCGTACTAAATTTCCATCCCAGCCATAAATGGAGTATTTTAAAGTAGCGTTTGATTCTCGATTGTTGTTGGACTTAAACATTCTCCAGGCTATGAAACTAAGAAACTATTTCGCGATTGCCGGTTGCATGCTGTTGGCTACTGTAAATGCCCAGTCATACCAGGATTTATATCGTCCTCAGATCCATTTTTCGCCAAAGAAAAGCTGGATGAATGATCCCAATGGGATGGTTTACTATAAAGACATTTATCACTTATTCTTTCAATATTACCCGGAAAGTACGGTGTGGGGACCTATGCATTGGGGGCATGCTACCAGTAAAGACATGGTGCACTGGCAGGAGCAGCCAATTGCCCTATATCCTGATAGCCTTGGTTACATTTTTTCCGGAAGTGCCGTTGCAGATGTCAATAACACTTCAGGATTTGGAAAAAATGGCAAGGCGCCGCTTGTTGCTATTTACACCAATCATGATCCCGTAGGAGAAAAGGCTCAACGCAACAATTTTCAAACACAAAGTATTGCGTATAGTATTGACGAAGGAAAATCCTGGACAAAATACGAACATAACCCGGTCCTTGCCAATCCCGGGATCACTGATTTCCGGGATCCCAAAGTGCGATGGTATGAAGCCGGGAAAAAGTGGATCATGACGCTGGCGACAAAGGACAGGATTACTTTTTTTTCTTCCCCCAACCTTAAGGAATGGACCAAAGAAAGCTCTTTTGGCCAAGATCGTGGGGCTCATGGCGGCGTGTGGGAGTGTCCCGATCTTTTTCCGCTTAGTTATGAAGGGAGGACAATTTGGGTATTGTTGGTCAGCATAAATCCCGGTGCGCCCAATGGCGGTTCCGGTACGCAGTACTTTACAGGAACTTTTGACGGTCATTCATTTATGCCAGACGATAACCAGTTAAAATGGATTGATTATGGAAGAGACGACTATGCCGGCGTAACATGGTCAAACACAGGCAACCGCATAGTTTTTCTTGGCTGGATGAGCAACTGGATGTACGGGCAGGCTGTGCCAACGCAAGCCTGGCGCAGCGCGAACACAATTCCGCGGCAACTGAGCCTCAAAAAAGTAAATGGCAGCTATTACCTCGCTTCTGATCCGGTTAAGGAACTGAATACACTTGTCGCGAATAGCAAAACGGTCAACGCTGTGGATGGAAAAAATTACAACTATCCTGGCAAGCTAAATGGTCCATTTCGGCTCTCTTTTAATGTAGATAACCTGGTAGATCATAATATTATTTTATCCAACAGCAATGGCGAAAAACTGATCATCGGTTATGAGAAAAGTTCAAATCAATTTTTCATCGACCGCAGCAAATCGGGTGAAACAAATTTTGAACAGTCGTTTGGGAACAAGCAGATCGCGCCGAGGATAGCTACTTCTGCCAAATCTTCCATCACATTATATATTGACGTTTCTTCCGTTGAATTGTTTGCAGATAATGGCCTTACAGTGATGACGAGTATTATGTTCCCATCAAAACCTTATGATAGTTTTTTAATAGAGTCAGGAGCGAAAATGACGATCCAGAATTTATCGGTTGATGAATTGAAGAGTATTTGGAAATAGTTTCTGAATTGTTAGACAACCGCTGTTGTTGCAGTGCAGGGCACGCATGGTGGGCGAAGCCTCAATAACCAGTTAGGTGATCAATATTGATGAAATATCGGTCAGCACTCCGAGTTGTTGGTACGCTTGGCTCAAACCATTGCGGCATACCAACAACTACGGTCTTCCTTCTGTTTCAGATTACTTTGCCATGTGTTTTGACTGTTTAAGTTTGTAGGTCATGCCTTGGCTGCTAGTATTGGCATGTACTCGCCGTTGTTGGTATGCAGGGTTGGCTTAGTATGTGGCGTACCAACAACTAGTTAGGCCTATCCTCCATTTTATCCAATCCTTAAAACAACGAATAAATAAAAGGCGCCAAAGCAGAACCGCTGGTTGCAAAAATGAGCAAGCCCATCAGTAAGAGAAGCAGGATAAGTGGAACAAGCCAGTACTTTTTTCTTGTGCGGATAAAGGCCCAAAATTCCTTGAAGAACATAATTCTTTTTTGTCGGGTGAATAATTTGTTACTACTTAAGATCCCTTCGTCTCTACTGCTACAAAAAGTTAAACGTCCGGGAACTTAAGTACTTTGTACCCGTCCGAATGCGCATCGGCGCGGGCGGGCTTCATAAATCGTACTTGAACCCGCTCATTATCTAAACGGAGCAACATCGCCTATTGATACTTCTTTGCCACAGTTTCATATCCCAACTGGCGATAGAGCATTGCAATCTGGCTTCCTGAATTTTTTGATGCGTCTTTTGCAAATGCTTTCTTCAAAGAACAAACTTGTTGTATCACCTGTTGTATGTTCATCAATGCCTTCTTTGATAATGAATGACTGATGTTGTAATTCAGGTAATACAATGCGAGCTCAGGTTCATCAGATTGTAAATGCATGTTTGTTAATTCTTTTGCCAACTCACCACTTGGTTGTAATTGAAATGCCTTGTGCAGATACAATGCAGCCTGGCTGGTCTTTGATAATAATTGGCTGTACTTCCCGGCAAATACATAAAAGGTTGCATCGTTAGGGTATTCAAGCATGGCAGTTTCTGCAACCTTTAAAGCATTTACATAATCGTTTTTCTGCTCGTAGTAGGGCAGCAAAGTATCTAATGTCTGATTCCAGGTGACTTTGCCGGTCAGCATATCCGAAGCAAGTCTTTCTTCAAATGTATTCACCTGTAATTGTTGTTTGGGTTGATTAAACGGCCATCGCATTTTCAATGCGGCAATTTCATAAGCCCCTTTAATAGAGTCTACTTTAGTTACGGGCATTGCTGCAAACAAATTATCTAACGTAAAAGTTTGTGATGGAGAAGCCTTTAACAATTGATGTTGTTTTAGGGCGACATAAAAAGCCTCACACAACAATGCATAACCCGTAAGGTTTGGATGAACATGCTCCAATAATGTCTCGTTGCCAATTACGCCGTAGGGTGAATGTTGTTGAAAGATCTTTTCAGCATCAGCAACGTATACGCCTGCGTATTTAACAGGCAGTTCTTGAATGATGCTGTTTAATGTGTCAGGAGCTCTAAAGCGGAGGAGATCTAACTCTTTCGCAAGACGATAATATTTTTTTGCTTTAGAATAATCACCGTGTTGGTGTGCTTCGTTTCCTTTCTTGAATGCATCGTTAGCAGAGCCCTCTCCACTGGCATTTATAAAAGGGGCAAGATCTTTTTCATTACTTACCAATGTGCCTATGATGACTGGAATATTCTTTTTACTTAGTACTTCGCATGCTTCTCCCATGTTCCTGTTGAACTGTTCAATCCCTTTTTTATATAGTGGAGATTGATAAGGAATTTGTTGTTCTTTAGCCATGCGTTCCATTAGTGTAACGTCAATTTCATCATTCTTTGCATCGTGTCTTTTTAAAGAATGAATACCATTGGAGATAAGCTGCATTACGCGAAGTTCACGCAGATGAATCATTAGGTTTATCATAAAAGCGCTTCCTGCAGTTCTGCTTGTCGAACCAACGCCACATGCACCATAATACTCATTATGTCCGCTGTAGATCATGACAACATCGGGTGAGTAAACAGCAACTTCTTTTGCAAATTCCTTTACTGTGTATGAGTTAACTGCAGTAAGTGATACGTTGATGATCTCGGTATTCAGAGATGGATACTCATGCAGCAAGCGATATTGAAGCAAGCGATGAAATGATCCGTTATGCATGTAGGGATAACCGATTGTAGTAGATTCTCCCAGCACAAATACACGAAAAGTTCCCGGTGTTTTTTCCTTTTTAAAACGTTCTGCATTTCCCCTGGTTGCGTTTTCCGGGTTACTGAAAAACCGTTCAGATGCAAAGCGATTCATTACAAGATATTCTTCATTGTCCGTGTCGGTTATAAAAAGCTGCATGGAATGTCCATAACCAGCTACTCTCAAAATTATTTCCAGCAACACAATAAACAGCAAAGGCAAATAGGCTGCAATGCAGCGAAAGAGCCATTGCTTTTTTTTGCTTACTGGTTTCGTTTGTGATTGATCGCTGTTCATTTAATTTAGTTGAGCATTATTTCAGCTTTTTGTAAAGAAGTTGAATGATGTACCTGTTTGCCATTAATCAGTATATTGAACCCCTTGCCCCGGCTATATTTCTTTCCAGTCTTATCGAAGAAAATTGTAATTATTTTGCCATGGTATAAAACGTTATCCAGGCAGAAGTAATCCCACTGATCTTCACTTATAAGCGGATGGACAATTAACTTGTTGTCTGTAGATGGACGTATGCCAATCAACCCAGAAATAACCAGATCGCAAAAAGTTGAATGGTTATAATCTTTGCCGCGCTCTTTGCCACCTTTGTCTTTCGGCCATGGAGATCCGTTCCAGTTTGCCAACCTTGTTCTTGAGATCCAGTCTCCTGTAAATGGATTCAGATTTTCATCGATCCATGGAATGGTTTTGCCATTGTCAAGCGTCCGTCGCTGACTGTTGGAATAGATGCCCATCAGTTCGAAATAATCTTTTTTTGTTACCGGAGAATTCTTGTAGTTGTTTAACACATTGGCCATTGCAGTTAATGTTTGCGCAGTAGCATAAGGCCATGAAGGTCCGTTCCACTGACATTCATGATCGGTATAAGCAACGGAAAAATACTTGTGTCTGCGTTCACATGTTGTTGGTCCGTATGGCGCATTGAATCCGGATGTATCTTTTAACTGCAGCCATGCATTTCCATAAATGTTGTTATCATCGGGAAGATTAAAATACCAGGGAACAAAGCCAATCAGCTCTCTAACGGGCATGGGCTTTGCGTCATCTGTATCTTTGTCAAGTGGAATTGTGCCAAAAAAATGCAAACTGTCGCTCCACAAATTTTGTTGCACTTTATGTTTAATATCGGCAGCTTCGGATAAGTATTGTTTTGAAAGTTGTTTGTTTCCGGCGTTCAATGTCAAGGTGCCTAGGGCCCTTGCATCTCCATACATATAACTGTTAATGGTTGGCCTTATGCCTTTGTAACCATGAGCGGGAAGGCCATTGTTGTCGATCTGGCCACCCACACTCACTTCCATACCATCAGCTCCATCAACCTGCCAATAGAGATTATGCACCTGCTCACCATGCGTTTCCTTCCATGCCTCGTAGTTTTTTTCAAGCTTGCTTAAAATATCTTGCGACGTTGTGACAGAATTGTGTACCGAAGTGAATGCCAGCCACGCATCAGCGGACCAAAAGCTATAGCGTCTCAAATTATCCCCCGCGTCATTTAACCAGAAATGCATGTAATCGTTCAAAAAAAGGCTATTATGCAGCCAGCGGCCTTCATAAAAATGATGCGAAGCAGCACAACTGATCGTATTGTATTTTCCTGCCCAGGAAACGTCCGGCAAAAATTCGGATATCACAAAACCGGAGGGTGTTTGTTTGATATGTTTCCGGTATGTCCACCACCGGAAATAATAAGTTTCTTCCAATTGTTTATCGGGACACTCAAAAAAGGGGATATTGTTTTCTAAAAAAGTCCAGGCCTGGTTGTTGGGCACAAATTGTTTATACAGTTCATCATCATTTGCATTAAAGCTATCAATGTAATGTTTAAAAGATGCAGAAGACAATACTTTGCTTTGTGCAAAGATCGCCGTGCAGCTAACGATGAATATGTATAAGCAGGTTGCAAATTTCATAACAGCATAGTTAGTAACGGCGTGAACAGGTGCATTCACGCCGTTTAAATTTATCTTTTTCCTACTACCGGAAATTGTGAGATACGTAATTGCGTGCAGCCATAAGGGATTAGTTCAATGTCATCTTCTTTATCAGATTTCTCCAGCCTGTATGTTATGCTGTAAGGAATTGGTCCTGTCATTTCGTTGTATAATTGCCACGATGGTATTCTGAAAGCTTTTGTCTTAAGCGTAACCGGAGCATTTTTCTGCGTCCACGGATAATCTGCTAAAGCAGATTTCTTTTCCATTTGAAATGCGGATTCAAGCTTGTCATCGGCAACCAGTACCAATCCGTAATTCCATGGCGATGCAGAATGCACTTCATAGTAGTAATCACCAAACTCTTTTGGATCTTTTGTATTGCTTACTTTCTTAACCTCTTCCTGCATTTTTAACGCATAAGTGATCGGCCCGCGCTCGACTGATACAGAATTTTCGTACCATGTATTTTTGAAAATATGCATCGGTAATTGAAGCTCCACTACATCACCTGATTTCCATTCGCGATTTATTTTGGCAACCTGGTTGCCTTCAACTTCACGCACAACATTTCCATTCACTTTTATGGTTGCTTTTTTACACCATTGCGGCACGCGCAGGTGAAAAGGAAAGTTTACGGATTTGCTGTTTGATGGGAGTGTTACTGTAAACCTGATGCTTTCATCAAAAGGATAATTTGTTTCTTCCCTGATGTTTACTTCTGTTTTGTCTCCTACCAATGCTGTTACACTGCTTGCGGAATAAAGTAATGCCGCAATTCCTTTATCGGCTGTGGCATACCAAAGGTTCTGCGTGAATTTTGGCCAGCCCTGGTGCATGTTCGATGTGCAGCACGGATAACCGGACAGCAGACTATAGCAAACATCCGTTCCATCATGATTGACATCGAAGTTGCGCATATGGCGGGTTGCCATCACCTGGTTGGCCTGTTGAAAATACTGGCGGTTCACAAAACCTTCCATCACTTGAGACGGCAACGCATTGAACGCAATTTTTTCGATCTGATCAGCGTAATCAACATCTCCACTTACTTCCAGAATACTTTCCAGGCTGTACATCATTTCAACCGCAGTACATAACTCTGAACCTTGCGTAGGATTGGCACCATGCAATGCTTCGTCTCCTCCATACAGCCCATGCGCCATTCCATTGAATTTTCGCAGATCACTGAATCCTTTTTTTGTGGCCGAGATATATTTTTCTTCTGGATGTTGTTGGTAATAGATCATGGGTTCCTTAATACCCTGTGCAAGATTTACACCGTGAATGCTTCCCACAGTCTGTAAAAGGTCCGTGTTGAGAAAAGCATTGGTGTAATCAAAAGTCTGTTTGTGTAACAGATCACCAAGATCAAGCAAAAACCTGTCACCGGTAATATTGTACAACCAGTAAACGATCATTAAATTATCACCTGCGCGGTATTTCGCCCAGAAGGTCCAGTGATCAAGTGGTTTTGATGGCAATTCTTTTAGCTGGTACTTAAAATATTTTGTCATCAGGTCAATCACTCTCTTATCATTCGTTGCTTCATAATATTGCTTCAATACTTTAAGCATAACCATTTTGGGCCACCAGTCGCGACTGTTGTCGCGTTGAATACCGGCTTCATGCGGATAGTCTTTTGAAGGACCAAAATAGCCATCCGGTTGCAGGCTGTTTAATGACCATTCAACCCATGGCTTAACCTTTGCGATCAGCACAGGATCTTTCAGAATGTATGCAAGTGGCAAGAGCCCGTCAATCCAGTAAGGTCCGCGTTCCCATTGGTCTCCGTCGCCTCCCAGCCAGCCATTCCTTTGATTCATCACCAGCGGATATAATTCATCCAGATGTCCTGTTGCGCCTTCTTTTTGTTGCAGGAGCATTGTCTTCAACCATCCTTCCGGTTTAATAGCACCTAACGGTAGCTGGATATATGTTTTCTGCTTCAAAGGAACTCGATTATTGATGTAATTAGCCCCGGATTTATTGGCAGTAGTATTTTGCGCATTGGCCAGAAAAAATGTAATCAGTCCGAACGCGACTAGAAAATAGAACCTTTTCATTAAGAGATTTGAAATTTGAGATTTGAAATTTGAGATTATCCAGTTCATCCTTAAACTGCCAATACAGGCTTTTTAATTGACAATAACGATGCTGCATTTTTCACTTTTGACTATTCACCATTCACTATTCATTGTCCTTTCCTTAAGAGGTCACGAAAAACAAAGCAATCCTAAAATCAGGTACTTCGTACTTCGTAAATCGTACTTGATAAATGCCAATTATTCTTAAGGAAACGACATTGATTCAATATTCACTTTCTTTATTTCGTTCCCACTCTTACCTCAGTCGCTCTTCTCGGCATCCATACCTGCATTTCACCTTCACCTCTGTTGGCCCAGCTATAGTAGGGAATAGCGGTTACTTTCCTGCTGCTTGTCTCAACGGTTTTGCCATCGTTGGAAACTGTTACTACCGGAGTTTCTGCTTCAAGCGTTACTACTCCCTGTAACAACGAAGGATTGTATTCAGCTCTAAATATGGCATCGTCAGGAACGATGATATTCATTGTATTTCCGCCATTGTCAGGATGCTCAAAACAATAAACGATCGGGCCTCTTTGTAATGCCACGCGATTCACATTTTCTTTCACATCAGGAATCGCAATCACCTTGTTTACCTGCATTGGGAGGTTGATCGAGACTACATCGCCTTTTTTCCATTCTCTTTCAATTACTGCATAACCTTTTTCCATTGTATATGGTGTTGGTTTGCCGTTGACAAGTATTGCAATAGAATCAGCCGATGAAGTGTTTGCGACATTCATAAAAAAGTAAGTATTGCCGGGAACAGGTTTGTTTTGTGTCCACTCCGGAATGCGCACATGCAAAGGGAAGCTGACTTTCTTATCAGGAGAAACTGTCAGTGTAATATCGCCTTTCCATGGATATGTAGTTGTTTGTTGTAATCCAACTTTTGTTTTTTTAAGCGGAATTGTTGTATTGCTTCCAACAAAAAGATTAACCCAAACGCCGTTGTCAGAAGTTGCATAAATATAGTCACCAAGCGAAGCTACCAGGCGTGCTATGTTAGAGGGGCAGCAGGCTGTTCCAAACCATTCGCTTCTTTTATATCCACCATCGGAAGCAAGCGGATTGCCATAGAAGAAATGATCACCACTTAAAGCAAGACCGTCCAATGCTCCGTTATACAGACTCCTTTCCAGCACATCCATGTATCGTGCGTCACCTGTTAAAAGGTTCATGCGCTGGTTCCAGAAGACCATTCCCACTGATGCACATGTTTCACAATAAGCGCTGTGATTGGGCAGATCATAGTCATGCGAAAAACCTTCATTCCGTCCTGAGGAACCAATACCCCCCGTGATATACATGTTGCGATAAACCACATCTTCCCAAACAGTTTTCATCGCTTTCATATAACCGGTATCATTTTTAGCTGAAGCCACATCTGCGACTCCTGTATATAAATACATGGCCCTGACTGCGTGACCTGTTATCTCAGATTGATTTTTTACAGGAACATCATCCTGGCAATATTTTGGATCTTTCCATTGGTCCCATATAACTCCTTTACCATAGCCATGTCCACGTTCCTCAATGTACCATTCAGACAGGTCAAGATATTTTTTGTTGCCTGTAGTTTTGTAAAGTTTAACCAGCGCCAGTTCTATTTCTTCATGACCGGAAACCCAGTGGCGGTTTTGCTGACGGAAAGTTGAATCGATATGATCAGCAAAACGAATGGCTACATCCAATAATTTTCTTTTGCCTGTCGTATTATAATAGGCAACAGCCGCCTCAATCAAATGGCCTGCACAATAGTCTTCATGCTTTTCCATATCGGTCCAGCGCTTATCCAGTCCGTTCAAAGTGTAATAAGTATTGAGATAGCCATCAGGAAGCTGGGCTGCCGCAATCTTATCAATCCATTCATCTGCCGTCTTTTCAACGGTTGCATCAGGTTTATTCTTTAATGAATAAGCTATCGCTTCAAGCGCCTTATAAACATCGGAATCATCAAAATAAATACCTTCATGTTTTTCCCCTTTTTTTCTTGCAACCTTTTCAAAATTGCGGATGCGGGGAGTTTTGACTTCTGTCTGATCGATGCAAACCGGCACTGTTACGGTTGCGATCTTTTCAATGCGTGGCTTCCAGAATGCATCATTAATCTGGACCTGCGAAAAATTTACTGGCTCTATTTTCGGAAACGCAGATTGTGCTTGTGCCACCTGGCATCCCAGCACAAGGGCGATGCCGATGCTGATCTTGTTATTCATGTTAAGCGTCTTTAGGTGCAAATAATAAGGCAAGGGTTGCATGTTGCTTTGCCTCCGAAGGTATGTAATTGTACTGTTCCAAACAGTTACACCTGCTTCAGGAGGCGCCGCAACATTTGCCATGAAAAATAAGAGTGAAGGTGTCTATTGCAAGTTTGGATTTGCATTTACTGCGGACTGCGGTATCATAAACGTTTTTCTGTCATCACCTGTTGGCTTGTGTGAGAGCCAGCTTTTCTTTGTATACACGCCAAAACGAATATCATCCCTTCTGCGATGTCCTTCCCAGGCAAACTCCCAACCAAGTTCGTCAAGCATGCCGCCGTAAGGGATGGGAGATGTGTCGCCCGCATCTACTATTTTATAATTTTCTACATAGCCATACTTATACCTGCTGTTTGCTGTTAACTGTGCTGCAGTTACCGTTGCTTTTCCCGGATTGGCTTTAAAGGCTCTTGAACGAACGTTGGATACAACTGTTGCAGCCTCACCTGCATTGCCGGTTCTAAGCAGGCATTCTGCTTTCATCATTAATACTTCGGAATAGCGGAAGAACGGAAAATCATTACTCAGGCTTCCGCGCGCGCCTGTCTTCACTTCAAACTTATTCATGCGGTAGCCTTCTGACTCTCCTGTGTACAAACCATCAGGAATATCTTTTGTAAATACCAATGGTTTGCCGGCCTGATCGTATGATCCTTTAAGCGGTGTTACTCCGTCTGATGCAAATTGTGGTCCATACAGCCATGTGTCTGAAAGACGGCTATCCTGTGCATCGTATGTATCTATAAACTGTGAAACAGCCATTGCAGAACCAGAACCCCATGGTGTAGCCTGCATATTCACTTTATCTTTTAATGCGCCGTGCCAGGAGTACATGTGCGGCGATTGTCCTCCAGCCTGGTTTTCATCAAAAGGAATCGAGAACACAATCTCTGTTGAGTTCTGATTATCTGTAATAAAATTGCTACGATAATCAGCTTCTAATTGATATTTGTTGGATGCGATGATGTCGTTACACTGCGTAAGACAATCGGTCCATTTTGCTTCACCTGTATAAACCTCAGCGTTTAGATAAACATTTGCCAGCAATGCTTTAGCTGCCCACTTGTTGAAGCGGCCGTACATCAGCTGATTTTTGTCTTCGCTTAAGCCTGGAATAGCCTGCGTTAATTCTGTTACTACTAAGTTGTAAATATCCTTCCTTGTTGATTTTGCAGGAAGATCTTTACTTGTGCTGGTGATCAATGCGGCGTCTCCAAAGTTGTCCATTATCAGCCAGTAAAAGAAGGCTCTTGCCGCCCTGATCTCAGCGCCGAGTGCTTCTTTTGTAACGCCGGATGGCAAAGGAATTTTATCAGCATCCAGTTGTTCCAATAAGCTATTGGCATTAATAACACCGGGGTACAAGCTATTCCACATATTGGTTAATTGCGGATTCTCTGAGTTCCACGTATGCAGGTGCATTCTTTTGTAAATTCCACCATCGTCCCAGCCCGATGCATTGGCAGGCATTACCAGTTCGTCGCTGGATGTTTCATTGGCCATGTAATAGTTAACGTGATTAAAGAGACCTCGCATATTCGCATACAGTATGCCTATCGCCTGGTAGGCATCGGTATATGTGTAAGTTTCTTCCGTTACATCATGATACACTTTTTCATTTAAATCCTTGTTGCAGGAGTAACCACAAGCTGCAGCAAGGGAGAAATATATAATGTAGTTTTTTATCCGTTTCATTTCAAATTGTTAATGCGTTATAAAATATAACCGTTAAGCCTTTATGCTGCAGTTTAAAAGGTAAAGAATGCACCCAGTGTATAAGTGGTTGTTGCAGGGTATCTGTACTTGTCATCTACTCCCGGATCCATTCCCAAAATGTTCACTTCCGGGTCAATCCCTTTATATCCTGTAAAGGTTTTGATGTTGGAAGCGGAACCATATACCCTGATCCTTTTTACATACTTTGATTTGATTGGTACATTATAGCCCAGTGTTATATTATCAATTTTCCAATAATTGCCATTCTCTATGTAGTAGCTTACGTATTGCAGCTCCTGGTTGTCAGCAAGCACATGTTTTCCATACACTTTGTCGTATGCATTAGACAGCAGGTTACCTCTTGTGAGCATTACAGGCACTTCGTAGAACATACGTGGAGAGTTCAATATCTGGAAACCAAATGCGCCACGCATGGTTATGTTCAGATCAAAATTCTTGTAAGTGAATGTATTATTGAAAGCCAGGTATGTTTTAGGTAAACCGTTGCCCAGGATCTGTTTGTCATCAGCCTGTTGTTGCGCGATTGGTTTGGGCTTGCCATCTTTACCCTCAATGATCCAGTGGCCATCTTCATCTACATCTACACTTTTAAATCCCCAGAAATTACCGATTGGCTGACCAATCTGTACGCGGTGTGTGGATTGTTGAATGGGCTCGCCGGTATAGCCTTTATCAAAATAACCGCTGGCTAACTGGAAGTTCTTGTCTGATAATGACAGCATTTTATTGCTGTTGGTTGAAAAGTTAACCTGCGTGTTCCATACAAAGTTTTTTGTCTCAACCGGAATGGCATTCACCTGGATTTCCAATCCTTTGTTTTCCATTGATGCGGCATTCGCAAAAATGTTGCTGTACAGGTAAGGTGGTGTTGCTACCGGATAGTTGAACAGCAGATCTTTTGTAGTGCGCTTGTACACGTCAATTGAACCTGTGATACGGTTTTTCAGGAAGCCGAAATCAAGACCGATGTTGGTTTCTTCTTTCCTTTCCCATCTCAGATCGGGGTTAGGGTTTTGAGCAAGGTTAACTACCTGGATCCATTGACCGTTGATGTAAGTGTACGTGTCGAAGTTTAATCTTTTCAGTGATTGATAAGGCGCCGCAGGTTCGGTACCGGTAATACCAAAACCACCTCTCAGTTTTAGTGCGCTAATAAAACTTACATTGCTCATGAAAGCTTCTTTCTGGATGTTCCATCCTGCAGAAATAGCGGGGAAGTTTCCATATTTGTAGTTGGCGCCGAATTTAGACGAGCCTTCGCGGCGAATACTTGCAGCCAGCAGGTATTTTTCCTTGAACGCGTAGTTGAGTCTTACAAAATAACCGATCAGTTTATTTTGCTCCTGTGTAGAAGATTCCGGCGCCTGGCCTCTTTTCAAAGCCAACCCTGCACCCATGTTGTTGTAAGAGAACTGATCTGTCGGAAAGTCCCAGTTTTGCATCCAATAATCCTGGTAGTTCAATTCACGCCAGCTATAACCAAGCAATGCTGTAAGATGATGGTCACCAAAGAATTTGTTGTATGTGCCGGTAAGTTCCATGAGGTCCTCCTCTGTACGTGTAGTACCTCTTGATGCATAACCATTTTTGCCATCATGCACATTGGAGTAATGTTTCTTTGTTTCAGAATAACCTCTTACGCTGTTGTATAGATCGCGGGAACCAAGCAGTTTAATACTAATATCGTTGATAGGGGCGTAAGTAATCGTTGCTGAAGTTCTTAGATTCGTATTCTGATTTAAGCCGTTGGTTTCCTGTAATAATGCGACCGGGTTAGCATAATCTGTTTTGTCCGTATGTTCTGTCCAGCTTCCATCGGGTTGTTTAATGGGATCTGTGGGATTGTATGTAAGTGCGTTTTTGTAAACGGTAGTGTTATAGCTGCCACCATCAGATCCTGAGAAATAATGTTGCTCATAGCCACTAAGATTGGCATTCAATTTTAGCTTTCCATCAAACATCGAGTGATTTACTTCAATGCGGGGATAAAGCAAGATGTTGTCTGATTTTTTGATAATGCCATTTAAATTCCTGTAGTTGAGGTTCGCGATATAACTTGTATTCTTCGAACCGCCTTTCAGGCTGATATTGTACACCTGTGAAATAGGTGTTTGTGTTATCTCATCCAGCCAGTTTGTGTTCGCTCCGTAGTCGTACGCGCCGGGTTTACCTTCAGCCACCAACTGACGGTATTGGGTGGGATCCATAAATGATAACTTCTTGGTAATTTTCTGTGTGGTAACATACGCGTTCAAATCAACTGTCGGCTGCATGGCGCCATTCACTTTTTTTGTTGTGATAAGAATAACACCATTTGTACCCCTCGTTCCATAAATAGCGGCGGCAGAACCGTCTTTCAAAACATCGATGGATTCAATGTCTTCGGGTGCAACAGTAGTCAATGTTCCGGGAACACCGTCAATAATAACAAAAGGAGATGTGCTGGAACTGATGGTTGTAATACCCCTCAGGTTAATCTGGGAAGTGCTTGTAGGGTTGCCGTCGGGTGTAACAACAGCCAAACCTGCAACCTTGCCTCTAACAAGTTGTGCGGCGTCGGTAACTGCGCCTTTTACAAAGTTTTCAGACTTAACGCTTGCAATAGCTGCAGTAACATCCGCTTTTTTCTGCGTACCGTAACCAACCACCACCACTTCATTCAAACCGGTAACTATCTCTTTTAAAACGACATCAACAGGAGTGTCGCCGGTAACTTCGCGGCTTTGCTGTTCATATCCCACATACAAAAAATCAAGGGTGACTTTCTCATCAGAAACCGAAAGGCTGAATTTGCCATTCTGGTCGGTTGTGGTACCTATGGTTGTATTGTGCACCATTACAGATACACCCTGTATAGGGTCGCCTTTTTCAGTTTTTATGGTTCCGGTAATGACAGTTTTTTTCAATGCAGCCTGCAATAATTCCTGCAGGCTGACGTCGGAAACGGTGGAAGTATTTTTTGCAGGCTTGATGGAGATTACAATGTTTCCGCCAATTTGCTCGTATTGCAGCGCCGTGTTCTCAAAAAGAAGATCAAGCGTTTCTTTTACCGAACGTTCTTCCGCCGGAATGTCCTTTATCTCAATATTTATAACGTCCTTCTTGTTATAGGCAAAAGTGAAAGGCGTTTCCTTTTGTATCTTTTTTAAAGCATCCAGCAGGGAAGAATGCTTTACTTCCAGTTTAACCTTTATCTTGTTCATGTCCTGGCCGTTGGCATCTTTAGCCAAAAGCATGGTAGCAGAACAGGATACAAGTAGCATGATAAACAAACTCAATCTCATAAGACGGAGCAACCTTTTGTTGTTTTGAAAAAGCAGTTTTTTCGCGAGAGGCACGGGCGTGCCGGACCATTCTCCTGCAAATGCAGAAAAGTTCATAAATTTGATTGTTTAAATAGTTTGGCGAAATTGTTTAAATCGCCTCCGGCCATCCATGGCCGAAGGATCGCAAAACCGTTTTGGCCTCGACTCCAAAGCGGTTTTTTGTTGGTGGTTTTAAGGAGAGTGATTGTAGTTCATATTTTCTGTTTTATAGCAGGCTTTTAATTGGGAGTTATTATTATTTCGTTTCCTTTCCTGGCGTAATGCATGCCGTTTACTTTAGTAATTACATTCAGCATTTCATCAAGCGTTTCGTTGTTGTGAAAAATTACGGTCACATGCTTTTGTTTTAGAGCTGTGTCTGTAAAAGAGAATGATACGTTGTACTGCATTTCCAGCGCCACCGCTATTTCTTCCATCGGCAGGTCGTCAAAGATCAATTCTTTCTGTTTCCATTCAACCGCTTTATCTGCGTTAACTGTCTGTTTTACACTGGCGTTTTCGTCAGCGTTTACAGTCACTTGTTGATTAGGTGTAATGATGGCTACAGGGTGATGGTTGTTTTCAACTTTCACTTTTCCCCGGGTTACAGTAACTATAATATTCTTTTGATAGGCATTAATGTTGAAAGCTGTACCCAGTACAGTAGTTGCAACAGATCCCGTATGTACGATAAAGGGTTTATTTTCAAGATGCTGAATGTCAAAATACCCTTCGCCGGTCAGGTAAACTTCTCTCGTTTTTCCATTGAAAGCGGGCGACCAGGTTAAGGTTGAGCCGTGGTTAAGTACTACACGGCTCCCATCCGGAAGCTGAATATACCGGCGATTCTGTGATTGGGCAGCAGCCATAATATTCTTTGAAGGACGAGGAGTGGCTGCCTGCTCCTTGTTGATAAAATACCAACCTAAACCTGCCAGAACTGCGATGGAAGCTGCTACAGCAAAGCGTTTCAGCATAACTTGTACGCGTCGCGGTTTCGGAATTGCTAATTCTCCATGTGATAATATATTCCGGAATATTTCATCCGCCTTGTCGTCTGATTGTTTGTACAAAGGCGTAGTGTTCCAGGTTTCCTTTATCAGGTCATGAAGCTGTTCTTCCGTTTGATTTTGGGTGATGTATTCTGACAATTCGTTGTATTCAGCAGAAGTTATTCTGCCGGAAACATAACGGTCATACAAATACTTGAGTCGTTTAGGTTGCATTTTCGGTTATTTGAGAAATCAGTTTGAAAGACCGGCATTCTGTTTTGAGGCCTTTACATCATAATGACGACGGAGAGAGAGGATAGGAGTAGGGCAGGTAAAATTTTTTTTGAAAAATGCTGTGCACTTAGAAAAGATATAATGAAATGACTGCAAGATGCAAATGTGGCAGCAAATGTTTCCTCATCGCGCGTAATGCCTGTACCAGATGTGTTTTAACGGTATTGGTTGAGATATTAAGCTGGCTGGCTATTTCCTCGTGTTTCAGGCCTTTTTTGCGGCTTAAATTGTAAATGAGTTGTTGTTTGGGTGAAAGTGTATCGATGGCTTCATCAACAAGGTGGTCATATTCCCTTGCCAATAACAGCTCCTCTGTTTCATTCGTGACAACTGTTAACGGAACCGCGTTTTTGAAAGTGTTTTCGCGCATCTGGAACTTGAGCGCATCTATCATTTTGTTCCTCGCAACGGTATACAGCCATCCCCTGAAATGTAGAATGCCATTAAGTTGATCGCGCTGCAGCCACACTTTCAGGAAAACATCCTGTATGATCTCATCCGCCAGTACCTCATTTTTAAGCAGGTGCATGGCATAAGCATATATAGGTTTCCTGTAATAATCAAAGATTTCACGGAATGCATATTCATCACCCGCTGCAATTTCCGAAAGAAGTCTTTTTTCGTTAGGCAATGCAATAATGGTATATGGTACGTTGCTGCTATTCATGTACACATACTTGTTTTGGGGATGCTGCCAGCGTCAGTGGCCATTGGTTACAGTCTGATTTTGGCTCCGCAATCGTTTACGTTGTAAATATAAGTATAGTTTGAAATTCCGTCGGGATAATTTTTTTCGATGGATTTGCTCAAACTTTTCACCTGATTTAGAAGAATAGCTTACCCTCCAGCTGAGCTTTTGGCGATTCTTTTTCCGGACAGAAGCAGGATGCTCATATAGACCAGGTTAGGGAAAAACCTTTATTAGATAAACATGAGTTTTAACTTATAAGTCTGTTGGGCGATATTATCATCAAATAAAAAAGAACAAAGGCATCGCCCCTGTTCCTTGTCTTACCCATTATTACTGATTGAAATTATTTTCCATCAGGCGCCATAATACTTATGGCAGCACCGCCACCGGCAGCAAGCGGTATCGAGAGCACTGTTTCGCTTGTTACAGTTTGGCTGCTGATGGTGTACGCTTCCGGATTATTCTTCCAATCGGCATTTGGCGCGTCCGCATAAACTGTTGCAGTGTATTTTTTCCCTTTATCCAAAAAGGAAAGTGGTATAGTTGCCGTCCGTTTATTTTCATTTGTTATTGCACCTGCAAACCAGTTGTTTTTGTTCTTTTCCTTGCGTGCGATAGTGAGATATTCACCGGGCTCAGCATTTATAATTTTGGTGTCATCCCAATCAACCGGAACATCTTTTATAAAACGAAATGCATCCATATGCGTTTCATAATTCTCAATAAGATCGGCAGCCATTTGCAAAGGGCTGTATAACGTTACATACAAGGCCAGCTGTTTGGCAAGTGTTGAATGGACCTGTCTGCCGGGCACATTCGAGTATCCCTGTATCTTAAAAATGCCAGGCGTATAATCCATCGGGCCACCCATTAATCTTGTGAATGGCAATATAGTTTCATGCGATGGTGCATTACCAACGCTGAACCCGTTATATTCATTTCCTCTTGCAGCTTCTGAAGCCATCCAGTTAGGATAAGTACGCTGCAGGCCTGTTGGTCGCATAGGTTCATGCACATCTATCATCACCTGGTATTGCGCTCCTTTTTCAGCAACACGTGTGTAATGGTTGATCATCCACTGCCCGTCATGATGTTCACCGCGCGGTATGATCTTTCCTACATAACCTGTTTTTACAGAGTTGTAGCCATGCTCTTTCATAAAACGGAAGGCAGTATCCAATCTTCTTTCATAATTGGTGGCAGATCCCGATGTTTCGTTGTGCATGATAATGCTAACACCTTTTGATTTTGCATAGCTCATCACTTCATTAATGTCAAAATCCGGATAGGGAGTAACAAAATCAAACACATCTTCCTTCCATTTACCAAACCAGTCTTCCCAGCCGGTGTTCCAGCCTTCCACCAGCACACCCCGGATGCCATTTTTTGCTGCAAAATCAATATAACGTTTTACATTAGCCGTGGTTGCTCCGTGACGGTTATTCGGGATGGGGCGGCCCTGGGCATCAGTGCTGTCCGCAAAATCTGAATAGCTCCAGGTGCTTTTACCGATCTGCATTTCCCACCATACGCCTACGAATTTCATGGGTTTTATCCATGATGTGTTTTGAATTTTTGAGGGTTCGTTCAGGTTGAGAACAGTTTTGGATGCGAGGATGTCCGTTGCTTTGTCACTTATAATAATCGTCCTCCATGGCGTGCTGAAAGGTGCATGCAGGTAAGCTTTGTTGCCAACTGCATCCGGCACCAGGCTGGACGATAATGAATAAGTGGCTCTGTCAACATGCAACTGCATGGCGGGATAGTTCAGCAATGCCGCTTCATGTACATTAATGTACACCCCGTTAGCTGTTTTCATCATTAACGGAGTTTGCACGGCATAAGGGTCAGGAGCAACACGTACGGCAATGTCGGTCGATTTTTCTACCAGCTCTTTATTGTCTACTGCGCTTAGTTTGGAAAGCGTGTAAGAATATTCATTCGTGTCATAATCCCCGGGGATCCAAAATGTATTGTGATCGCCGGTCATGTTGAACTGTGTAAGTTCATTCTTTACCACAAAATAAGTGAGGTTGGCTTGCTTGGGAAAACGGTAACGGAAGCCCACACCATCTTCAAATACACGAAAAACAAGATCCAGCAGGAGAGAAGGATTGGCTTTTCTTCTTAGGTGGATTGTCATCTCGTTATAGTGGTTGCGGATATTTTTGGTTTCACCCCAAACAGGTTGCCAGGTTTGATCAAATGTCGCACGTTCTGTTCCCACCAGTTCAAAATCTCTGTAAAAAGCACTGTCCTCCTGCAGTACAAAGCCAAGGCGGGAAGGTTGTACAACCTGTTTGTCCTGGAAAAAAACTTCGTATTCCGGCCGTCCTTCTCCGTCAATTGAGAATAACAGTTTTATTTTGTTCATTTCAACTGTTTGCTTTTGCTGTCCCCCGCATATCAGAAACGCCGGAAGAAGCAGCAAGCAGATGATCGTTTGTTTAATGAACATATTCTTCTTTAGAATTTATTTTTGATACTTCACTGGCGTTTGTCGAATATTTTGCGAACCAATTCCGATTCCACAGGTGGAGTCTACCCGGCAAACTGGGCAACCCCTTTACCTGTGAGTCGGTCGGTTTTCGTATTTGTTGTCAGTGTTTGTAATTGGAATCGATGGGGTATTTGCTGTGGATCATCGGGGCCTTCATGTGAACTGAAAAAACAGCAGTCAACAACATAAAGCCATAACGGTTATTCATTTATGCAAGCATTTTTTCCGGGAAATGTTACTACAATTGTGTAGCCGGACAAATCCTCAGAAGCATCGTTCTCATTTACCAACCAAAAGAAAAGAATATAATCGCGAAGTGCAACTAATAAACGTGATGTATAATGAAAATCAGGTGATCGCGCGGATTTTATAATTCTACAATGTTGATATTCAAATAATTGTAGTTAGTTTAAAATAATTTATATATAATGCGAATTAAAGGATTTTTGACTATTATAGCTTTAAATAGTGTTTTTTTCAGTCCCCGTTCTGATCTTAAACCGTTCTGATTTTCATGATTCGCTTTTCAAATTCTTCGTTCGGAATGGTTGACTTGTTCTTGACTTTTGTCTTATAGGTATTAATGGTATGAACAGAATATTCCAAAATTTCTGCTATTTTGTCTGTATCGTGCACGCCCATCCGGATAAGTGCAAAAATCCGCAGATCAGTATTCAGTAATTCATTTTCTTTCAATCTGATCCAATCGTGTTCTGCAAACAAGGCATTGAATTCGGTCACAAAATTGGGGAACAGTTTCAGGAACACAGTGTCGAAGTTTTTCAATAGTTCCTCTTTTTCCTTTTTAAGGTTGATGTTATTAACTGCAGCGATAATATCATCTATTTTGCGGTAGGCTATTTTTTGTTCAAGGTTCTTTTTAAACTTTTCGATCCGGCTAAAGAAAGCTGAGTTGGTACCAAAAAAGTAACCGATATACTCTTCCTTTATTTTGTTGGAGTCTGATAATAATTGATTGAAATCTGACAGGCGCTGGTTGATTTCACGTTCTTTAAGATGCGCTTCAGAAATTGTTTTTTGCGCAATCTTCAATTTTTTGATCTGGCGAAAAATAACCACAGTAAGGCCAACCACGGCGATCAACAGAACTGTTACCAAAACAGCATATAATACAAGTTGCTGTTTTTGGCTTTCCACCAGGTTTAGCTTTTCCGACTCGATTAATGGCAGGATGGTGCTTACCTGAACCTTGCGCTGACGGGCGCCGTAAAACACTGCATCTGTAATAGCCTTGTTGATGCAAACGAAAGCATTTTTCACATCGCCTTTTTTATACAGCAGATTCGCAAGATTGAAGGCTGCTGAAGTTTCTTTCGTGGATGATTGTATATCGGCAATTGTTGCACGCACCAATAGGTTAATTGCTTTTTCTGTTTGGCCCTGTTGCACATAAATGTCGCTGAGCGTGGATGCAGTGATAGCCAGCTGGTGGGGTGTGAGTGTTTGCTGTGCCAGCAAATTCTGAAACAGCCGGATTGCATCATTTGAGTTACCCGATTTGAGATCTTTTAGTCCTTTAAAATAGTCAAACTGGTAACTACCTGGCTTCCAAAGAACCAAAGCAGAGTCAATATATTTTCCTGCGCTGCTATCATAAACAGGCGTATGTATTTTATCGTTGGCATAATCACCAAGGTCATAGTAATATCTCCCCATCACTGAGTAATACTCAGCCTTAATGCTATCGGACACGCCGGAAATGTCGATCCTGTTTAAAGCGTCCAGCGTTTCTTTGAACATGCCGGATGAAAGCAGACCGAAGCAAAGTTGAATGTCGGCCCTGACGCCGCGCGGATGATCGTTCATCAACACTGCCACGTCTTTCATTTTGTGGGCATACAGAAAAGCAGAGTCATAGTTGAATACTTTGTATTCTTCATACAGGTTATTGTAAACATCAAAGATCGCGTCGGAATGTTCGTTGTTGCTATTTCCTAATTGTTGTCGGAGGGTCGCAATTCTTTTGTTTTTTGTTGAATCGTAAACAGGCGCTTTTTGAATTGTCTCGGTCAGCTCAGCCAGCATTTTATTTGTTTCAGGGCCGGTACAACCTGGCAATACACAGGCAAGCAAGCAGAAAAAATACAGCAATTGTTTCATAACTCGGAAATAGGGAAAAATCTCTATATGACGTTTCGTTTGCACAATAATACGACAGATTGTTGTCGAATATTTTTTAGATATCTGTAATATTTATTTTGCGGAAATAAAGATTCCTCTATATTTGCAGCCCTGAATGCCCAGGTGGCGAAATTGGTAGACGCACTGTGTTCAGGTCGCAGCGTCCGCAAGGATGTGCTGGTTCGAATCCAGTCCTGGGCACTCAAAAAGAAGCCTTGTAATTTTGAATTGCAAGGCTTTTTTGTTTTGGCTTTTGCCACGAAGGCGCAAAGCCAGGAAGTTGCACAAAGTTTCTAGTTGACAAACGAAAACGGCTGTGTATTCCTGATGCTCCTTTGTATCTTCGGGTCTTTGTAGCAGAATAATAGACAATTGAAACTTCCTGCCCGGCTGAGTTCATTCAGGATAATTGAACATGTGGATTCTTTCAATTTAGGGCTAAACTCTTTGTGCCCCCTTTGCGCCTTCCCGCCTTCGTGGCAAAAAACTTAGCGTTTCGCTCTGTCGCCATGCCTCCGTGGTTAAATCCTTTGTGCTTCTTTGCAACTTCCTGCCTTCGTGGCAAAAAGCTTAGTGTTTCGCTCTGTCGCCATGCCTCCGTGGTTAAATCCTTTGTGCTTCTTTGCGACTTCCCGCCTTCGTGGCAAAAAGCTTAGTGTTTCGCCCTGTCGCCGTGCCTCCGTGGTTGAATCCTTTGTGCTTCTTTGCGCCTTCCCGCCGTCGTGGCAAAAAACTTAGTGTTTCGCTCTGTCGCCATGCCTCCGTGGTTAAATCCTTTGTGCCCCTTTGCGCCTTCCAGTCTTCGTGGCAAAAAGCTTAGTGTTTCGCCCTGTCGCTGTGCCTCCGTGGTTAAATCCTTTGTGCCGCTTTGCGCATTCAGGTCTTAGTGGTAGAATTACTATTTTTGCAGCTTAAACAGTTTCTTTTGAGCACTCCGGTTTTTCTTATAACACCACCTTTTACGCAGTTAAATACGCCTTATCCGGCGACAGCTTATCTGAAGGGATTTTTAAATACAAAGAATATCAGCTCTTTCCAGGCTGATCTGGGTATTGAAGTTACACTGGCGTTATTTTCCAGTCGGGGACTGGTCAGGGCGTTCAAAGAGGCTTCGACCAACAGTGCAGCGCATTCTGAAAACATCCAGCGAATTATCGCTCTTCAGGACGATTATATTCAAACCGTTGATGATGTAATTCTTTTTTTGCAGGGTAAGAATCCAACATTGGCTCATCTTATCTGCAAGAGAAATTTTCTTCCGGAGGCTTCGCGCTTTCAACAATTGGATGATTTGTCCCACGCTTTTGGTACAATGGGTACCCAGGATAAAGCCAAACACCTGGCAACGATGTACCTGGAAGATCTTTCTGATTTTATTACAGAATGCATTGATCCTCACTTTGGATTAAGCAGGTATGCAGAAAGACTTAGCCGTAGTGCCAACAGTTTTGATGAGTTGCATGATGCCTTACAAAAGGAATACACTTTTATCGATCAGTTAATGATCGATATCCTGGAACAGCATGTTGCAGATCTAAAGCCTTCGCTTGTAGCAATCTCGGTTCCGTTTCCCGGAAATCTTTATGCCGGGTTGCGTTGCGGTCAATGGATTAAACAGCATCATCCGCATACAAAAGTGGCAATGGGAGGAGGGTTTCCAAACACTGAGCTCCGTTCGTTGAGTGATGCCCGCGTATTTGAGTTTGTCGATTTTATTACATTGGATGATGGCGAGGCACCGATGGAAAACCTGGTATTGCACTTATCAGGACAAAAAGAGCAGCAGGAGCTGAAAAGAACATTTGTACTGAAGGATGGGGTAGTTACCTATATAGATAACAAATCATGCAGTGATTATAAACAAGGGCAGGTAGGAACGCCTGATTACAACGATTTTTGGCTGGACCGGTATGTGTCTGCAATCGAAGTCGTCAATCCCATGCATAGTTTGTGGAGCGATGGGCGTTGGAATAAACTTACCATGGCGCACGGTTGCTATTGGGGTAAGTGCACTTTCTGCGATATTTCCCTGGATTATATCAGGCTCTACGAGCCAATAACGGCGCAGTTGTTGTGTGATAGAATGGAGGAAATTATTGCACAAACCGGCCAGAACGGTTTTCACTTTGTGGATGAAGCAGCGCCGCCTGCTTTAATGCGTGCGCTTGCATTGGAGATAATCAGGAGAAAACTGAATGTGAGCTGGTGGACAAATATCCGGTTCGAGAAAAGTTTTACGCGTGATCTGTGCCAGTTGCTCAAAACATCCGGCTGTATTGCAGTTTCAGGTGGACTGGAAGTGGCGTCGGATCGCTTACTGCAATTAATACAAAAAGGCATCACCGTTGCCCAGGTGGCGAAGGTGAATAAGAACTTTACCGAGGCTGGCATTATGGTGCATGCATACCTGATGTATGGATTTCCCACGCAAACTGCGCAGGAAACAATTGATTCACTGGAAATGGTTCGTCAAATGTTTCAGGCGGGTGTGCTGCAGTCTGCTTTCTGGCATCAGTTCGCTATGACGGCGCACAGTCCGGTTGGTCTGGAGCCTGAAAAATTTGGCGTGAAGAGGGAATCCGATGCAATCGGCACATTTGCTAACAATGATGTGGTACATGTGGATCCAACAGGGGCGGATCACGACAGTTTTAGTTACGGGCTGAAGAAGTCGCTCCTTAATTATATGCACGGTGCATGTTTTGATTACCCGCTGCAAAAATGGTTTGAGTTTAAAGTACCCAAGACGAGTGTTGCACCGGATTATATAATTAAAGCATTGGAAGAACAGGAATATTTATCCGCAAAACCCACATCAAAAGTTGTATGGGTAGGGAAAGATCCGCAGGTAGAAAGTTTTACCAAATCGAAAAAAGGTAATCAGTGGGAGATGGCTTCACTTACTTTTCAAGGAAGACGGGAAATGCTGAATATTAAGGTTGACCAACAGCAAGGTTTGTGGTTGGCAGATATGCTTTCAAAGCTATCTGTCAATAATCTTAAAACTTACACGCTGCAGGAAGTAAAAGAAAACTATGAAGCTGCCGGTCTCGAAGATTTTGAGCTATTCTGGGATAATAAACCGGTGAATGGGCTGTATAAGATGGGGCTGTTGAGACTTTAGTAAGCTCAAAGCCTAAAGCCTAAAGCATTGAGTCGACAGACCTGGAACGTTTTCGGTTTATTGAAATTAAGGAAAGGATCAGGAGATGCAATATATTTATATAACGAATCACATCTTTAGAAGACTAAACCAGTTTTAAGCTTTAGGCTTTAAGCTCTAAGCTTTCTCTTTAAGGTTTAGGCTTTAAGCTTTGAGCTTCTTCAAAAATTTCCGCTATGAGCCAGGCATTTGTAAAAGAAAGTGAAGGAGAGTGGCTGCATGATATTACACCCACTTTGCCAGCATTGATCAATTATCTCACAAGAGAAAATAACGGTGTGCGGGTTTATGAACAAAAAATGATCACAGACAAATCCGGTCGTGAAGTGCATGTTATGAGTAACGGCCTTTCCTATGCAAAGGATAAAGAGGGAAAGTGGGAGATTGTGTGGTGAGGGCAGCTATCAGCTATCAGCAGTCAGCAATCAGCCTGGAATACAGTGCGTCAGGGATCAGGTAGGAGGTATGAGGCATAAGGAAATGTAAGATGTACGGTGTACGATGTAAAATGTAGCTATACAATGTTGGATGTGTGCAGTGTTTAATTTAACTGCTACACCGGAAAAGATCAGACATCAGAAAACCCGGCATTAGACATCGGCATACATCTTACATCGTACATCTAACATCGTACATTTTTCAGAACAGTTTCTGCAATATCGCACTTAAAAACGCATGGCAGGCTTCATAGTTTCCGGGTATTTGCGTTATTTCATTAACCTGCTGAATGTATCTTCCTTCAACGATTTCATCTTCTCCAAATTCAAACATGGTTGCGATATCTCTTGTAGTCATTTCAGGATGAAATTGCAGTCCCGCGATATTTTCTCCATAAGTAAAAAGCTGGTTGCTGCAGCCATCAGATGAAGCATGAAGTATCGCATCTTCCGGAATTTCGAATGTCTCGCCATGCCAGTGAAAAACCTTTAATTTATGTGGTGCAGGGGCATTCATCCATCTGCCGAGAGAAGATTCTATAGTTATATCGAACCAGCCGATTTCCGTGAACGTACTTTTTGAAATTGGTGCGCCAAGACAACTGGCAATAAGTTGGGCACCCAGGCAAATACCCAATATGTTCTTTCCGGCATCTATGCAATCTGTAAGAAACTTTTTTTCGGTACTTAGCCAGGCAAGATGATGCTCATCATTCACGCTCATCGGGCCTCCCATCAAAATAAGGCCGTCAATTGAATTGAGCGATGGAAAATCCTGGCTTTCCCAGACTTGTGTGGAACTAACGGTATGGCCCTTGTGTTGAAGCCATTCCTCTATAAAACCAAGTCCTTCAAAAGGTGCATGTTGAATGTAGTGGATATGCATGTTTAGTGGTGGTTGTGATAGTAAAAGTAAGCGATAGACACTATTGCAAGGAAGGCTTTTTTCAATTGAAAATTGAAAATTCCTGCCCGACTGACGTCATTCAGGCGGGGACAATTGAAAATGGGGGCAAACCAAATGTGTCCGGCGGGGAATGTAAACCTGCGTCCTCTGTGAAAACAACTCCATTACCTCTGTGGTTAAAAAGTGATTCAGTGGTAAAGTACATGCACAAAAAAAGGCTCCGTTTAACGGAGCCTGTAACTAACCCACTGAATATCTTACAGGTGAGCCTGAATTTTCTTCTCAAGCATTGACTTAGGAACAGCACCTATTTGTTTGTCAACTACCTGGCCACCTTTTATGAATAAAATGGCAGGAATAGATGTAATACCATAATTTAAACTCAGGTTTGGATTATGGTCAACATTTACTTTACCAACGTTTATCTTACCATCGTATTCTTTTGCTAAATCCTCGATAACCGGACCTATTGCACGGCAAGGTCCACACCACTCAGCCCAAAAATCCACTACTGTTAATTTATCGCTTTCAATCACTGTATTTTGAAAGTTGGCATCTGTTAATTCTAAAGCCATAATATGTTTGTTTTAATTATTAATTAGTGGTCAAAAATAACTCCAAATCGGTATATACTGATTAAATGACTTATCCACCTCCGTGAATATGACAAAAATATTACCTCTATGACAAGGCTGCAGTATAATAAAGGTTATGACAATAAATTTTGGCGGGCAAGAAATTCCAGCTTTTTATTAGCGTCCAGTAACTGGTCGGTAAGTTCAATATTTTCTTTTCGAAGCCTGTAAACTTCGTAGGCTTTTTCAACATAGTTACGGATGTCATCTTCGTTCCATGGTTTGGTCAGATACTTATATACCTGGCCACGGTTAATGGCATCAATCACTGCGTTAATATCAGTGTAGCCTGTGATGAGGATTCTGATAGGATCTGGATAGCGACTAATAATAGATTCAAAAAATTCTATACCTGTCATTTTGGGCATGCGTTGATCGCTCAAAATAACATGTATCTCCCCCTCAGCCTCTAATATTTTTCTCGCCTCTTCTGCAGATTCTGCAGTAAAAACGCGAAAAGTTCTTCTAAATGCTGCTTTGAATGCTATTAAATTATGCGGCTCATCATCAATATATAAAACTGTTATCATTCTGTCTGGAGCCTATTTTTTGAAAAGGATTTTTGAATGCTGGTTATATTTGTTCGCTAATTAATTATATCTTATTTTCACAAATATATATACCACAAAATTACTACTATCCGTGCAAATTTTACCAGTTTTTTACAGAAGAAGGAAAAGTAATGAAGATGAACAATATGAGCTGCTTTTACGGGAGAAACCTTACATTAAAATATTCGACGGCATCCGGTCTCAACTGAAAGAGTTTGTTAAAACTGCCAATCCCTCTCAAAAACTGTCACCCGGTGATATTGACCAACTGGTTAGCAACGAGCTTGCAGGACTAGAGGAAAAGGATTATGGCGTGTGGGTCTATTATCCCTGGTCTGAACGAATGGTTCATTTGCTGGACGAACAGGAATTTTCTATACTGAGAACAAATCGCAATAAATACAAAATAACGGATGAGGACAGGGAAAATCTTTCCGGCAAAAAGATAGGTGTAGTTGGAATGTCAGTAGGGCAATCGGTTGCACTTACGCTGGCGATGGAAAGGAGTTTTGGTGAACTGCGCATTGCAGACTTTGATACGCTTGATCTAAGCAACCTGAACAGGATACGCGCAGGCGTTCATAACATCGGGGAATTGAAGGTAAACATAGTAGCACGGGAAATAGCTGAAATAGATCCTTTTCTCAACGTAACGACATTTGAAGAAGGCTTAACGATCGACAATATTGAAGAGTTCTTTTTGAAAAATGGCAAGCTCGATGTGATAATTGATGAGTGCGACAGCCTTGAAATGAAAATATCTTTACGTTTCTTTGCACGAAAGCATGGTATTCCTGTAATTATGGATACCAGTGATCGTGGCATGCTGGATATAGAACGCTTTGATCTGCAACCAGACCGTGCCCTGTTCCATGGCAGAATTCCTGAAGAATCCCTAACTAACCTGGAGAATTTACAACCGCATGAAAGATTTCAGCTCACGGCTGCTATCGTTGGCGTAGAGCAAATATCTCAAGGGTTGAAAAAATCGCTGGGCGAAATTGGAAAAACAATTTCAACATGGCCTCAATTGGCTTCCTCTGTTTTGGCTGGCGGCGCTAACGCAGCCCACGTATGCAGGAAGATCAGTTTGGGAGAAGATGTTCCTTCAGGTAGGTTTTACATTGACGTGGATGATATCGTGACAAACAAACAGTAATATACAAGAAATGGTGCAGGACAAGGATAGCAGAATGACTGTAGATATCCGGATATTCAGAGCTGATGAAAATCCGGATGACACCATGAGGTATATTCAGGGGCACCGTAAAATCCTGGAAGCATACGGCGTTACACAGGTAACATCTGCCAGCCTTGACTGGATGAATGAACCTTATACTTTTATCGTAATGGTGGAGTCTGCAGAGCTTGGAAAAGTAATGGGTGGCGCCCGCATTCAAATTGCGAGTGGCCAGTTGCCGTTACCTATCGAGACTGCCATCGATGA
The DNA here is from genome assembly GCA_030345135.1 of Chitinophagaceae bacterium DXS. Taxonomy (GTDB): domain Bacteria; phylum Bacteroidota; class Bacteroidia; order Chitinophagales; family Chitinophagaceae; genus Danxiaibacter; species Danxiaibacter flavus. Next base: position 1,937,366 of record CP128386.1, on the reverse strand, counting down.
TCTTGATACATCTATTTTTGACTACGTAAAGGCTAAGATACCTGGCCGCACTGCCGAGTTCTGTGGATTGTGGAACTCCCGTGAGGTGGCAGGATTTGGCATTGGAAGTATTTTTCTTGGAAGAGTGGGAGTCGCAATTATTGAACAGTTAAGATTGGGAAGTTTGTTTGCATTTGCCTCACAAGCCACTTATAAAAACTGTATGCGTGTTGGTTTTCGCATCATAAAAAAACTTGGAATAAATGGTACTTTCTATTATCCAAAAGAAGATTTGCTTGCGACCGCGCTGATAATTGAAGATCCGGCAGATTTAGAAGGTGCAAATGAAGAAGACAGGGAAAGAATACTCGATATGAGAAACCGACCCGTTCAGACAGCCATTGAAAAAGGACCCAAAGGCGAAATCATTGTAAATTATGATTTGCGCGTAAATTCGGCAAGTGTACTTAACTTGCCGTTAGAATCCCATTTTGCTACAACATGAAGAAATTTGTCAGCTTAATTGTTTTACAGCTTTTCACCATACTTCTGCACGCAGCCCCCGATGCACTTTCTCTGAATGAGAAAAGCACGGTTTTGATCAATAGCCAACACATTTCTTTGTTTGAAGATAAAGCGGATACAGCCGGTTTTAACTATGTGATGAATTCCAATAATTGGACCCCGGTTGAAGGACGCGTTCCCAATAAAGGAATTTCAAACTCGGCTTTCTGGTTGAAATTTTCAGTAACCAATACTACTTCAAAATCGGAACTGATGATTTATGTGCATAATTCCCAGCTGAATTATGTAGATCTCTATTACCAGGACGATTCTATCACAAAAGCGATTCATTCCGGAAACCAGGTTTTGATAAGCAAACAAACCTATAACAACCAAAACCCTACATTCTTTGTAAAAGTGCCTAAAAACACTACCAAAACTTTTTATCTGAAAATAAAAAGTCATGGTCAAATAATCATACCTACCTATGTAGGTTCTCACGAAAATGTTCAGGCAGATCTTGGCCGGGATGACTTCCTTTTCGGCATCTACATCGGGATAATACTTGTAATGTTCTTCTACAACATATTTGTATACTTTACCGTAAGGGATATCAACTATCTCTACTATGTAATGTATATCTTTTGTGTGGGCCTTGCGCAATTCTGCATTTATGGTTACGGTTACCGTTTTGTATGGGGGGAGAACAATTACATCATCAGCCAGAGCCTTAACTGGTCCGGTGCCCTGTCCGGTATTTCAGTAGCTCTTTTCTTAAGGGTATTTTTGCAAACATCTCACAACATACCCGTTTTTGATAAGATATTGCAACTGTTTATTTTTTCTTACTGCATAAGTCTTGCACTTACGATGTTTGGTTTATATAACATCGGCTACATTATCATTGACGTAGTGGCTTTTGTTGGCTGTATCTCCATCTGGATTGCGGGCTTCAGACTTTCGTTAAAGGGCAACCGTGCGGCGAGGTTCTTTATAGTAGCCTGGTCTTTCTTCCTGCTTAGTGTAATTTTCTTTGTGTTAAAAGATCTGGATATAGTGCAATACAACCTTTTCACTAATTCGTTGTTGTTGATAGGTTCAGCACTTGAGGTAACCTTGCTGTCATTTGCATTGGCCGATAAGATCAACATCTTACAGAAAGAAAAAGAATTATCGCAGGCTGAAGCGCTTAGGGTATCGCAGGAGAATGAAGGTCTTGTGAGAGAGCAAAACGTTATCCTGGAAAGAAAAGTAGCAGAGCGAACAGACGAGTTACAAAACTCAAACAATCAGCTTAATAGTGCGCTTACGGAGTTGAAGGATGCACAAACGCAACTCGTTGAAGCGGAGAAGATGGCCTCTCTCGGTCAGCTTACTGCCGGTATTGCGCATGAAATTAACAATCCGATCAATTTTGTTAAATCGAATATCAAGCCGCTGCAACTGGATATAAATGATCTTTTCGATATAATTGACGAGTATAACAAGCTGCATGAAGTAAACGGCGATGATGTTAGACCCCATCTGAAGAAAATAAACAGCTTACAGCAACAGATCGACGTGCCTTTTGTGAAGAGTGAAATAAAAAGCCTTATAAAAGGAATAGAAGAAGGTGCGGATAGAACAGCTGAAATAGTTCGTGGTTTAAGAACTTTCAGCAGGCTTGATGAAAGCGAAATGAAGACAGTAAATGTGCATGAGGGTATTGACTCCACGCTGGTGTTGCTGAAAAATAGCACTCCCTACAACATTGCCATTAAAAAAGACTTTAAAGCCAACGGAGAGATTGATTGTTATCCCGGAAAGCTGAACCAGGTGTTTATGAACATTATCAACAACGGTATACAAGCTATCATGGCCAAAAAGCCGATGGGCGATAGTGAATGTATCACGATCAGCACGCGGGATACAGAGGATGAAAAAATACAGATCTCGATAAAAGATAGTGGTATAGGTATGACTGAAGAGGTGAAACAGAAAATTTATGAGCCGTTCTTTACAACAAAGGATGTTGGTGAAGGAACGGGGTTGGGAATGGCCATTGTGTTCAAAATAATTAACAACCATCATGGTAAAATAGACATTATATCCAGTCCGGGTAACGGGGCAGAATTTGTGTTAACTCTCCCTCATACCCTAACCTAAAAAACCAGTAACCGCATGAACAATTCCGAAAAAAAGATTAAAGTCCTGTATGTGGATGATGAAAGCAACAACCTGCTTGCTTTCCAGGCCAGTTTCAGAAGAATATTTGAAGTATATACGGCGAACTCCGCCGCTGACGGATTACGCATTTTAAATGATACGGATGTACATGTGGTGATATGCGACCAGCGGATGCCACAGTCTACCGGTGTTGAATTTTTTCAGATAGTTCGTAAAGCATTTCCGGGACCAATAAGGATGTTGCTTACAGGCTATACCGACGCAGAAGCAATTGTTGACGCGATTAACAAAGGTGAGATTTACAGGTACATTAAAAAGCCATGGGATGAACTGGAGTTAAAGAATGCGATACAGAATGCATATGAAATTTTTATCACACGCCGGCAATTGAAAGATAAGATCACCGAACTTGAAAAGACAAATGATGAGCTGAACAGGTTTGTTTACAGTACATCTCACGACCTTCGATCCCCGTTGGCTTCCATTATGGGCATTTTAAATCTCGCCCACATGGAAAACAGTGTGCAGGACCCTAACGGGTATCTTAATATGATTGAAACCTGTGTAAAGAGAATGGACGGGTTTATTCAGAAGATCATTGAGTACTATAAAAGTATACGTGTTGAAGATGAATATGAGGACATTGACTTTAAAGTTATGCTGAATGAAATAGTGGAGATCTGCAGCATGCAGAACCGCAACATTCAGTTTAATATTAATGTTGATCAGGAATCAAAGTTCAGGGGGGATGCTTTCAGGCTTTCAGTTATATTCAATAATCTTGTCTCGAATGCTGTTAAGTATCAAAAGGCAAGTGAAGATGTACAATGGGTAAGAATAGACGTAAAGGTTGATGAAAAGAAAGCCATCATTCTTATAGAGGATAACGGTATAGGCATTGTTGAACAGTACCTCAATAATATATTTAAAATGTTCTTCCGCAGTACCAACGATGTAACCGGGCTCGGCATTGGTTTGTATATCGTAAAAGAAGCGTTGGGAAGAATAGGCGGAGAAATTTCGGTGCATTCGGTTTATGGAGAAGGTACACAATTTAAGCTCGCTGTGCCCAATCATCCTTACGTTAAAATAGAAGAGTAGCAAACCCGTAGCCTGTAATAACCGTTTAACCTTCGTTAGTTTATTTCAACCTTAAACCGGGCGATAACCCAATTTTATTCTTCTGCCGTTTAATAATTACACTTGCAATTAGCAGGCTTTCTTCTTATTTTTCAACTGATTAATTAATTAACCTTCAACAATTTGTATGAGAAAGTTTGCATACGCCATTACCGCCTTGCTGATAATGTCTTTCACTGTTGTACCAAAAGTTTTAAACCGTCAGGAAGATCGAAAAATGCTTCTTGATTATATGGAGGAAACCAAGCAGTTTTTCCTTGACAATGTGAAAGACCTGAGTGACGCGCAACTTGACTTTAAAGCCGCTCCCGACAGGTGGAGCATCCGCCAATGTATGGAACATATCGCTCTGTCTGAACAGGCTATTCCGCAGTTTATAAAAAGCGGACTTCAACCTATGTCCGATTCAATGAATCACAACTTGATAAAGGTGACTGACGAACAGGTCATACAAATGATAACTGATCGTTCGCATAAAGCGCAAGCGCCTGATATGCTGAAGCCAACCGGTAAATTCCCGACTAAAATGGATGCTATCAATGCTTTCGTAAAACAGCGTGATGAGAACATTGACTTTGTAAAGAATTCGCAAACTAACCTGAGAGATATGTTTGTGAAAAATCCTGTATTAGGTGTTATTGATGAAGATCAGGCATACTTGTTTATGGCTGCACACACCAAACGCCACACATTGCAGATAGTGGAAGTGAAGAATACGACAGGTTTTCCGGCGAATTGATTTTATTAGTCAATAGTGAATGGTGAATAGTGAATAGTGAATGGTGAAAGATGTAACCTTTTAAATGATTGGGAACCGATCTAATGTTCCTGGTTAATCTTCAAAGTTGCTTTTTTGCTATTGACTATTTTTTTACCCGAGGGTTAATGTCCTACGGACAATAGCGATCTTGTATGTAAGGATTTCTATTGAACTTAAAGCCCTACGGGCTATGTTAAAGAATGTACTATCATCTCTTTTTAACTGTGATTGACCAAAACACTCGTCGACATCATGTGCCAATGACAGAATTTATAACAGCTATTTTTCCCGTAGGGAATTAAGCTCAATAGAAATGATCGGATCAGGACCCTCATAGCCCGTTAGGGCTTTAACCAAATAAAAGGGGGTAATGTCCTACGAATAATATGGGCTTTGGATGTTGGGGCCTCTGTTATACTTAAAGCCATACAGGCTATCTGGTAAATAGGGTAGAGCATAAAAAAAGATCGCCATTACGACGATCTTTTTTTATTTATTTGGCCAGTGTATTTTTCAGGACTTTAAAGTTGCCATCTATCTTATCCGTTATTTTAAGACCAAGAATATTCGCAATGAACGGATAAACATTTACATTCTCAAAAGAAGGGATGATTAGATGTTGCTTAAATGCAGGTCCCCACGCATAGAACGTAGCCTGCATTTGCGGCATATCATTGTCAAAACCATGATAGCCTGGCATTAATTTCTTCCTGTTCTTTATATTGAATATTTTAGGGAAAGCAGGTATCAGCACTATATCGCCAATCCTGTCATGCAGATCATCTTTTGAAGAATAGTGCCAGGCCTTGCGTGTTTCATCAGGCAGATACACAGCAAAATCTTTAGCCTGTTGCTTCAATGCCTCATAGGTTGGTTTTACATCATTTTTATCTTTTGCATACAAATGCAGTATTACGTCACCATTAGGTACAACGAATTTGGTGGTATCAATGGCCGGCGGAAGAGGAATACTGTTTACTGTGTCAATCTCCACCATGCCATGATCTGATAAAAAGATATAGTTGATGGGTAATTGCAGAGAATCCAGCGTGCGCACCATCTTGCCAATTGCGTTGTCAACAAACTGCACCGCATCTAACGCTTCTTTACTTTCGATGCCATGCAGATGCTCCTCATGATCTACTTCCGGAAGATAAAACGTAATTAAGTGCGGACGTTTTTCTTCAGGCAATGTAAGCCAGTTTTTTACAACATTTATACGCGTATCAATATCGATATCTGTATTATACAGGTAATAATAGGTAGGTCTCACGCCTTGCACGGCTGTTTCTGAGCCAACCCAGTAAAAGCTGGCGGAGATCATATGCTGTTTTTCTGCCAATACCCAAAGTGGCGTTCCTCCATAAAAGGAACTATCCGCAACCGCTTTGCGATTGCCGATGGAATAAGTGATATCTTTTTTCTTATCGTAAAAAGTATTATCAACCAGTCCGTGGTGTGAAGGATACAAACCTGTTGCTATCGTATAATGATTGGGAAAAGTAAGCGATGGAAATGATGGTTTCATAGATGCTGCGGCAATACCATTGCTCCTTAACCGCTTTAGATTTTCAGCATTGTATTTATCTGCAAGATCATACCTGAAGCCATCTGCTGAAATAAGAATGACATAAGGTTTTTTTTGTTGCTCTACACTGTTGCTTCTATCCGCTATAATCTTTTGTGTAGTATCAGATTGTGCAAACAGGATGGAAGGAAGAAGGAGTAGTATTAGTAGTACTTTCATACGTTATACGTTATAAGTTGTACGTCGTAAGTTTTACGTTGTACGTTCATTGAAGCGAGGAAGAAGTTATACGTTATAAGTTTTACGTTGTACGTTCATCAAAGCGAATGATATGTGCGTCACAACAATTTAGCTAAAACAAATCCTTCTCCATAAAAAACGTACAACGTATCACGTATAACTTACAACTCATGACGTGTAGCTTACATCCAGCAAGCCTTCACATGCTACCGTAGCTTTTTTGTGACTGCTTTCAAATGCCTGCTCAATTACTTTAATGGTATTGTAACCATGTTCGGGTTTTTCCAGTACAGGTTTGTGATGTGCGATAGACTGGTAGAGATTTTCGTAATAGAGACCATAATCACCTCTTTTTGATGGATATTTTTCCTTGATGATCTTGCCATCAATCTCTGTGTGCAATAAACCGAAGATGTCTTCAGATTCTTCGCCCCAGTTTTTTCCTGTTGGCAATTCACCGGCTCTTAGCAAAGCTTCCTGTGGATCCTCTCCGTACTTTATGAAAGAGCCGTTGTAACCATGTATCATATAGCGAGGGCCAGGTTCCCTTACAAGCATACCGCCTTTTAATGTAACACGTAAATAGCCGTAGTCCAGGCGCACGTCAAAGTAGTCGTCCACCTTGGCGTGTGGGCGCTGCATGCGGATATCAGCGGTAACCATTTGAGGTAGTCCGAAAAGATACAATGTCTGGTCAATTAAATGAGCTCCCAAATCATAGAAGATTCCACTTCCGGCCATTTTTTGTTCTCTCCAGGCGTTGGGGCGGGCTTCAGCTCTATACCTGTCGTAGTGTGCTTCATAGTCGTGCACTTCGCCAAGCAGTTTCTTGTCAAGTATTTCCTTTATTGTAAGAAAATCGGAAACATATCGCCTGTTCTGGTAAACACTTAAAACCTTACCTGCTTGTTTTGCCGCATTGGCCAGTTGCAATGCTTCTTCACTTGTGTTGGTAAAAGGTTTCTCCACTACCACGTGTTTGCCTGCCTGCAATGCCTGAAGGCTATAGGGGAAGTGTGTTTCATTGGGTGTGGTTATCACAACGAGGTCAACATCCTTCATAGCCACCAGTTCGCTAAAACTTCGTACAATGGTTGCATTAGGCAGCAATGTCTTTGAATCGGACCTGTGCCTTTCTAAAACTGCTGTTATTTCGTAATGTGAGGAATTGATCAGGAAAGGAACATGGAATGTTTTGGCCGAGATACCATAGCCAACAACACCAACTTTAATTTTCTTGCTCATGGGTTCAAAAATAAAGCGTAAAAAGTCAAAATTCAAAACTATTAGCAGTCAGCTATTAGCTTTCTGCTGTCAGCTTTGGCCCATCTCCATTTGGGATGATGTTAAGTTAAGGTTACCATATCAATTAACTGAAAAGGAAGTCGATGTCTTCTGCACTCAGTGACTTTACAAAACCGGCATCTTCGCTGATAAGATCGTCGGACAGGCTTTTCTTCTTCTGTTGAAGCGCCAGTATCTTTTCTTCTACTGAATCCTTACAGATCATTTTGTAAGCAAACACTTTTTGTTGCTGTCCTATGCGATGTGTCCTGTCTATCGCCTGTTGCTCCGCTGCCGGGTTCCACCATGGGTCGACAAGGTACACATAGTCGGCTGCCGTTAGTGTAAGACCTACGCCACCTGCTTTAAGACTGATCAAAAATATTTTTTCATGATCGGTGGTTTGAAAACGTTCAACAAGCTGCTGCCGTTCATCTGCTTTGGTGCTTCCGTCAAGATAGAGATAAGGAATATTCTTTTCCTGCATCTTTTCCGAAATCAATTTAAGCATACCTGTGAACTGGGAAAACACAAGTACCTTATGATCTCCCGTATTCTCTTCAATCTCAGAAAGCAGCTCCTGTATCTTAACTGATTCTTTTGAACCTGAATCGCTGTCTTTTATTAATTGCGGTGCGTTACACGCCTGGCGCAGCTTTGTAAGACCATCAAGAATGAAAACTGCATTGGCGCCAAGTCCGCCGCCTTCTTCAATTTTGCCGAGCAGGTTTTCACGGTAGTACTGCTTCAGATTATCATAGATCTTCCGTTGTTCTTCACCCATTTCGCACCAGAGGATAATTTCGGTTTTTGCAGGAAGATCTTTCGCCACCTGTTCTTTCGTTCTTCTTAATAAGAAAGGAAAGATGATCTTACGGAGCTGGCTTGACTTTTCTTTGTTGGCCTGTTTATCAATCGGGTTGGCAAATTCTGTCTTGAAAAATTCTTTACCACCAAGTAAACCAGGATTGATGAAATTCATTTGGGTGTACAGATCGAACGTATTGTTTTGAACTGGTGTACCACTGATAATAATGCGGTTCCTTGACTGCAATTGCAGAACAGCTTTTGCCATTAATGATGCCGGATTTTTAATGACGTGACTTTCGTCGCAAACAATATAGCCAAAAGAAAGTGACGACAGCTTCTCAATATCGCTTCGCATCGTTCCGTAGCTTGTAATGATCACTTTGTGTTTGGTAAAGTCATCTTCATTAAACGTTCTGTTGGCTCCATGGTAAATGTAATAGTCAAGACCCGGCGCAAATTTCTTCAGCTCATTTTCCCAGTTATAGATCAAAGAAGTGGGGCAAATAACAAGATGCGTTTCACTCGCATACTTGTTACACAAATATTGAAGAAAAGATATGGTTTGAAGTGTTTTACCCAAACCCATATCATCCGCAAGGCAGCCGCCCCATTGCATTTCGTCCAGCAGGCACATCCATTCAAAACCCGCTTTTTGGTAGTCTCGCAGCGATGCGTTTATTTCCTGCGGAACAGCGAAAATGTTGTGCTTGTTCTCTTGCAGATGGTGCCATTTTTTTCGATACTCTTCAACAAAATTTTTGGTTTTGCCTTTGCTGGTGATGTTTGCATCTTCTACAAGCGACAAGTGAAATTTGGAAAGCCTGATACTGTTTTTTTCAATTTTCCCAAATTTCAGCAGGTAACCGTATTGGGTTATCCACTCGTCGGGAATGGCACCAAGAGAACCGTCCTTAAGAAGGAGAAAAGTCTGTTTGTTAACGATCGCTTTTTGCAGGTCTGCCAGCGTAACGGACTGGTCACCGTAAGAGATTTCGATCTTAAGATCAAACCAGTCAATTCCGTTGCCACTTTGTTCAATGGAGAAAACCGGCGTATTGGTGTTATACCTGAAATGCTTCAGATCACTCATGCCCAATACCGCATAGTCTTTATCAGCCATTTTGCGATATGCTTTTACAAACCATTGGCTTTTTTCAGCTTCGCTAAAGGGTAGGTAGAAATAATCGTTCTGCTGTTTTTCAAACCTTGGATGCAGCGATTTTATAAATGCGGTAATTTCTTTTTCAGCATTCCGGTCCCGTCTTATTTCGTAAATAGCGTCACTGGTTGTTTGGGTAACAGTATCCGCCTTGTCGTTATCAATTTCAAATTCTCCGTACTGCCACTTTGGTGTTAACATTAGAAAACTGCCATTAAGCTCTCCCAGGTGAATGCGGGCTTTTGGCTGTTCTTCAATTATCCGTTTATCAAAAAGCACACTCTGGTTAACAGCATATTCTTCCGTTAAAGGCAATACCTGGTGTTTAATGAAATCGTCTTCTCCGCCTGGCTGGGCATCTCTGTAGCCATCGGGAAATTTATCCAGCATTTCGGCGTCTTTCGTCGATAGCGTAAAAAATTCATTTTTACTTTGCAGCAAAAAAGCCCTTCTTTTAAAATCTGTTACCGGGTAAACTTCTTCGTTGATTGTTATCAGCGGTACCAGGCGCAGCATATTGCTGTTAGTTTTTATCAGCTCAAAAGAAAGTTCAGGTTTAAAATTGCTAAACGATGCGGGCTTTATTGCCGAAGTGGTTAACAGTAATTCGTCTACTGACTGATGGAACCATTTAAGCAATAAATTGAATGGTTTTATATAAGCGAAAGCATTGCGTAAATAAGCATTTACACCTCTCACAACGCTCGGCTCCGCCGGATCAACAGTAAAGAAATCATCCATTAGCTGACTGGTTTTGAGCTGGATGTTTTCCCTGGTAAAACCCGAAAGTATTCTCCTTAACTCCGTTGGGAGATTTTTATAATGCCGCAATGAGTTACTGGTAAGCGGTAGGGATTTGATTTCCCTGTGACCATTCACCTCATTAACCAGGACGCAGGCTATTTTAAACGGCTGGTCCCTTGGTCCGGTAAAATCTATCAACAAGCCGGCCTCAGTATTGTCCTTTTTCTTTCCCTTCGACTCTACCGGTAATATAATAGTTTTTTTAATCTGATCTTTTTGTCCGTTACTCATAAACCCAGGCTATTTAAGGCGGCAATGTTAAGAATTTCTAATTTGAAATTTGAGATTTGAAATTTCAAATCGGCATTCAAATCTCAAATCAAACTGACGTTCAGCCTTTGTTAACTCAAAAAAAACACGCATTTTTTCTTGGAGTTTTTACGTAGCTTACAGTTATGATTGGAAACAGATTTGTGAAGTTTGATCCCAATGCCAATGGTAAAAGCCGCTTTGAACAATTGCTCGATCTCTTTATGCAATTGCTAACCTACACAAACGGCGATGTTAGCGAAGCTTTACAGTGGATGAATGAACTGGATAAAAAGTACCAGCTAACAGATGATGAATACGGCATGGGCGATTTTATAGATGACCTGAGAGAAAATGGTTATATAAGAGATGATAACCAAACCGGTCAAATAGTAATAACTCCTAAAAGCGAACAGGGCATTCGCAAAAAAAGTCTCGAAGAAATTTTTGGTAAGCTTAAGAAAACGAAGCAGGGCGATCACAACACGTTCAAACCTGGTCAGGGTGAAGAAATCAGTCCCGATCACCGTCCGTTCCAGTTTGGCGATATGCTGGAACAGATAGACTTCACCGAAAGCATACGTAATGCGCAGATCAACCATGGCGTGGAAAGCTTCAATATGCAGGAAGATGATTTGCAGATCCGCGAAACGGATTTTAAAGCGCAAACATCGACTGTGCTGATGATTGACATTTCACACTCGATGATCTTGTACGGTGAGGACAGGATAACGCCGGCGAAGAAAGTAGCCATGGCGCTGAGTGAACTGATCACAACAAAGTATCCTAAAGACACGCTCGATATTGTAGTATTTGGTAACGACGCCTGGCCTGTTGAAATTAAAGATCTGCCTTACTTACAGGTTGGCCCGTATCATACAAATACGGTCGCCGGGCTTGAATTAGCAATGGACATTTTGCGGCGCAGAAAAAATCCGAACAAGCAGATCTTTATGATAACGGATGGTAAACCTACCTGTCTGAAAATAGGAAAGCGCTACTATAAAAATAGCTTTGGCCTGGACAGAAAGATCACTGCCCGCTGCTTAAACCTGGCTGCACAATGTAAAAAGTTAAAAATACCCATCACTACATTTATGATTGCCAGTGATCCATACCTGCAGCGCTTTGTTACAGAGTTCACTGAAACTAACAATGGTAAAGCGTTTTTTGCAAGCCTGGATAAACTTGGCACATTTATATTTAAAGATTTTGAAAGTGGAAAACGCAAGACGGTTTATTAAAGCAAAGTTTTAAACCGTGGCATAAAAGAGAAGCCGGTGACAAATTGCCGGCACTGAATGCATTATACTCGAACTTATAAGATTTGAAACATGAATGAAACTAGTAAGGTATCCATTTGGGAGAAGATTAAAACATTAGGTGAACTAAAGAAAAGCGGGTATACACCTATATCGGTTAAAGATGAAATACGCAATAACCTTATTGAAAAAATCCGGAACAAGGAAAATACGTTTACAGGAATATTAGGTTATGAAGATTCTGTAATTCCTGATACGGAAAGAGCACTACTAAGCAGGCACAACATTCTTTTTCTTGGTTTGCGCGGGCAGGCAAAGACGCGTATGGCCAGGCAAATGGTGGATCTTCTGAACGAATATATTCCCATTGTTGCCGGAAGTGAGGTGAATGATGATCCGTTAAAGCCAATGAGCAAATATGCCAGGGATCTTATTGCGCAATATGGAGATGAAACTCCTATTTCATGGGTGCATCGCGGTGAACGCTATGGTGAAAAACTGGCGACGCCCGATGTGAGTGTTGCCGATCTTATCGGCGATATTGATCCTATTAAAGCAGCCAATCTTAAGTTGAGCTTTGCTGACGAAAAAGTGATTCACTACGGCATCATTCCACGAAGCAACAGGGGCATATTCGTGATCAACGAAATTCCTGATCTGCAGGCACGCATCCAGGTGTCTTTGTTTAATATTCTGGAGGAAGGTGATATCCAGATCCGCGGTTTTAAACTGCGGATGCCGTTGGATATTCTTTTTGTGTTCACTGCCAACCCTGAAGATTATACCAACAGGGGAAGCATTGTAACGCCGTTAAAAGACAGGATTCAAAGCCAGATCCTGACACACTATCCCAAGACAATAGAAACATCACTTGCCATCACCGAACAGGAAGCTGATGTACTGGAAGAGCAGATAGCAAAAGTTGACATCAGCGATCTTGTAAAACGATTGATTGAACAGGTTGCGTTTGAAGCCCGTTCCAATGAATATGTTGACAAAAAAAGTGGTGTTAGTGCAAGGCTTACCATTTCTGCTTTTGAAAATGCGATCAGCAGTGCAGAGAGACGTGCTATAATTCATAACGAAAAACGTACACAGGTTTGGATCAGTGATCTAAGTGGAATTATTCCTTCTATAACCGGTAAGATTGAACTGGTATATGAAGGTGAACAGGAAGGACCTTACCAGGTGGCAGTGAATCTGTTGGATAAAGCAGTAAGAACACAGTTCTCTACTTATTTTCCCAATCCGGAAGGGATGAAGAAGAGACGTAATACTGGCAAGGCTTCGCAGCAGGAAAGAGATGATGATCCGTACAAAGCAATCACGCGTTGGTTTGATGCTGGCAATCATCTTGATCTGTTCCTCGATATGAAGGACGCCGAAAAGGTCCAGGCCCTTTACAAAGTGGATGGACTGTATGGACTTATCAAAAAATATTTTCCGCACGCAAATGAAAAAGAAAGTGCCTTGCTAATGGAATTTGTATTGCACGGACTGGCTGCGCACTCACTCATCAGTAAAAAAGTTATTGAAGGCAAGATTGAATTTAAAGACCTCATCGGCAGCATGATGAACCTCGGCCAGATGAATTTTAATGAGGATGATGATTTGAGCGAAGACGATTTTAGGTAGCTGTGTTTAGCTATTGGCTATTAGCTATCAGCTTTTAGCTGTGATGCTTTTTGAAGAGGTCTGTTTTTTGGGGAACTTAAATTTCAAAAAATAGTTTGAAAAAAGGTGATGGAATTGCCCATCACTTTTTTTTTATGCTCTAACACTATCGTGCTGGTTAAAAGCTGATAGCTGATAGCTACTTGCTGACAGCTAGAAATTATATCCCACGCCGATATAAGGCAACACGCCTGCAATTCCATTACCAATAAAAGGGGAGAGACCAACGCGGAAATTGAATCCTCCGTTTATAGGTTGTCTGCGATAGCCAAAAGTCATGGTGCCTAACAGATAGCCTTTCTTTCCCGAATAATAGTTATCTATAACGCCGATATAAGTGCCCTTGTCATCGGAGGATAAAATGCCCAGATAACTTAGGCCGGCTCCCATTTCAAAATACTTTCCGTTTCTTCCGAGAAGGTAGTTAACACCAACCGGAACAGTTAGGTAAGAAGGGCTTGTACTAAAGCCATAACCAAGACCGGCATACATGCCTGGGCCATCCGTTTTCTTATTAAACCGACGATCATAATTCACAGAAATAGCTATCCCCGGTCCGCCGAGTTCGGCATACACTACTTGCGGTGGCCTGTCGGTAATTACTTTGCTTTTTCTTGCTTCTTTTTTGAGATAAACTGTATCCTGTGCGCGGAGAAGCAGACATGTGAAGCTCATGCATATTAGCAGTAGTAAAGTTTTGTGCATACAAAGGTTTCAAAGTAGATACGATCAGACGTTTGAACGTTGTATGGAGAAGTCATAAAGAAAACATAAAGGAGTTGTAAGTTGTAGGTTATACGTTTATGGAAGCGGAAGGATGTCCTGAGCTTAAAGCCCGAAGCTTAAAACTTTTACTGCCGTGTTAGAAAGTGCATCCGCAAATAAAGTGATTTGATATTGTATGTTTTTCAACTCGCTTAGATCTTCGCTATGATAGCTGATAGCTGATAGCTGATAGCTGATAGCTGATAGCTGATAGCTGATAGCTGATAGCTGATAGCTGATAGCTGATAGCTGATAGCTACAAGATATTCACTTCTCTTTCCAGTTCAATACCAAACTTATCACGCACGCTGGAGATAATTTTTTCTGAGAGAGAAAAGATCTCGCTTCCTTTTGCATGGCCATAATTCACTAATACCAATGCCTGCCTTGCATGGCAGCCTGCATCGCCTTCGCGATAGCCTTTCCAGCCGCATTGTTCAATCAGCCAGCCCGCTGCAATTTTGGTATGTTGTTGATCAACTGTGTAACCTGGTATGGAAGGGTATTGCTCTTTGAGTTGAATGTATGCATCGGTGCCAATCTGCGGGTTTTTAAAGAAGCTGCCTGCGTTGCCTATCTCTGCAGGATTGGGTAATTTGCTTGTGCGGATATTAATCACGGCCTGCGAAATAGCCTGGATAGACAGAGCCGATACCTGCATTTTGTCGAGTTCTTGCTCAATTGCACCGTAGGATGTATTAAAGACAGGTAGTTTGCGCAATTTGTAGGTAACGCTAAGTATGATGAAACGATTCTTGTACTTGCGCTTAAAAATGCTTTCCCTGTAACCAAATTCGCAATCATTGAGATTGAATGTAACGATTGTCTTTTCGAGCAGATCATAAGCTTCCAGGCTTTCAAACACATCTTTGATCTCTACACCATAAGCTCCGATGTTTTGCATGGGCGATGCACCCACGCATCCCGGAATAAGGCTTAAATTCTCAATGCCGGCGTAGTTATGTTCGATGCAATAAAGTACAAACGAGTGCCAGTTTTCTCCGGCTTGCGCTTTTACGTAAAAAAACATTTCATCTTCTCTTACAACCTCAATCCCTTTCAATTCATTCTTTAGAACAAGTCCGTCAAAATTCTTTGTAAAGAGAATATTGCTGCCGCCGCCCAGTGGTAATAGCGAATTGTCTGCTGATAATTTTTCTTTGTAAGAAAGCAGTTCTTCCAGATCGCTTACCGATTGGAATGCTGAAAAATATCTTGCTGTAGCTTCAATGCCGAACGTGTTGTATTGCTTAAGAGAAACGTTTTCAAGTATCTGCATGACGGCAAACCTACGTTTTTGGTGGCAAGTTGCAAAGTTTCAAACCACGGAGACACAGCGGAAAAACGATACACAACGTTTTTTTGCCACAACGGCGCTAAGGCGCAAAGAGGCACAAAGGGTTGAAACCACAGAGGCGCGGCGACAGGGCGAAACACGAGGTTTTTGCCACAAAGGCGCTAAGACGCAAAGAGGCACAAAGAATTGAAAAACCACAGAGGCACAGCGACAGAGACGAAACACGAGGTTTTTGCCACAAAGGCGCTAAGACGCAAAGAGGCACAAAGAATTGAAAAACTAAAGAGGCACAGCGACAGGACGAAACACGGCGTTTTGCCACAAAGGTGCTAAGGCGCAAAGAATTGAAACCATGGAAGTACGGTAAACTGACGATACACAACGTTTAATAACGGATGCAATTTGAAAATTCTTTAAGCACTATTAGTCGTTATTTCGATGAGCGCCTGAATTTTCTTTTGGGATTTTTTTTCATGTGAAAAACATAATATACCAGTATAATTTTTTCTTTTTTGAGAATCTCGTATATAATGATGTAAGGAAAGATGTGTATGGATATTTCCCGGTAGGACGCTTTCTTTTTCGGATATCTTTCAGGATCATTAAGTATCAGAGACAACCGGTAGTCAATTGCTTCGATAAATCGTTTTCCCAGACCAGCGGAGCGGTCTTCGTACCATGAATAGGACTCTTGGATTTCTTTTAAGGCTTCAGGGTGAAATTCTATTTTATAAGACATTTCGTTTTCGGGGTTGAGAATTTAGAATTTTCGTTTTTGCATCTTTCCAGGACACTGTTTTTACTCTTCCTTTTTTGACTTCATCGGAACGTTTATTAAGCTCATTTAGAAAATCCGGATCGTTCCAATGGTCAGGAATATCTGCAATTTCGCTTTCCAGCATCGTATAGATAGCCTTTATCTTTTTATCCTCTGCAAATCTTATGTAAGAATGCAATTTCTCTCTTATCGCGGCTGTTGTCATATTAGGAGTTTGTACAAAAATACCTTTTTTGAGCCACAAAGCCACAACGGCGCAAAGGGGCACAAAGAATTTGAAACCACGGAGACACAGCGGAAAAACGATACACAACGTCCTTTTGCCACGAAGGCGCTAAGGCGCAAAGAGGCACAAAGGGTTGAAACCACGGAGGCACGGCGACAGGGCGAAACACGAGGTTTTTGCCACAAAGGCGCTAAGACGCAAAGAGGCACAAAGAATTGAAACCACGGAGACATGACGACAGAGACGAAACACAATGTTTTTGCCACAAAGGCGCTAAGGCACAAAGAAGCACAAAGAATTGGAACCAGGGAGGCACGGCGACACTGACGAAACACGAGGTTTTTGCCACGAAGACGGAAAGACGCAAAGAAGCACAAAGGATAAGAACCACGGAGACACGGCGATAGAGACGAAACACGACGTCTTTTTGCCACGAAAACGGAAAGACGCAAAGAATCACAAAGGATTGGAACCATGGATATGCGGCGGAAAGCAAGGTGAAAAAGCAGGTATCTTTTCTTTTTCTTTTTTCTACTAGTCCCACAATCTTACGTGTTTAACATGTCTTACACGTCTTACGATCTTACTGTCTTACTATCTTACGGTCTTCCTACACCGGGTCTACATCTGGCACAATCACCACCGATTTGTACAATTTGGTTGATTGTATAATGGCTGTTTGTTGTTGTATTTCCATCTTGCATTGCTTAATGAGTTTGGCATCGCGGGGAAGTTTTATGAGGATCTCCCACAGGTATTTATTGCGAATGCGGTTTACAACGGGTTCTGCCGGGCCGTTAAGATAATTGCTAAAGTTGGTTTTTAGTCCATTCAGCATTAAGTATGCGGCTTCTTCAGCAATGTGTTTTTCTTTGTGTTTAAAAACAAGCTGTATTAAACGCGAGAAGGGCGGATAGAAGAACAGCTTGCGATTTTCTATTTCGTATTGAAATAACTCGTCATAGTTATGGTGCTGTACAAATTGCAAAACAGGGTGCTGGGTATTGCTTACCTGTATTAATACTTTGCCCAGTCCATCCTTTCTGCCTGCACGTCCGCTTACCTGCTCCATTAACTGAAATGCACGTTCATTTACGCGGAAATCTGCAAAATTCAGAATGCCATCAGCATCAACAATTCCAACCAGGTTCACGTGTTCAAAATCCAGTCCCTTAACAACCATTTGGGTGCCTACCAACACATCAATACGCTGTTGCTCAAACATCTTGATTAGGTTATCATGGTCATGCTTTCCTTTCACACTGTCATAGTCCATACGGGCAATCCGTGCGCCCGGAAATTCTTCTGTGAACAGTTCTTCCAGTTTCTCCGTACCGAAATTCTTTTGAATGAAGTTATGGCTGCCACAGGCGGCGCAGGTTTGTATAACAGGATAAGCTGTGCCGCAATAGTGGCACGTCAGCTTATTCTTTGCTTTGTGATAAGTAAGTGTCACATCACAGTGCTGGCATTGGGGGATCCATCCGCACACACCGCAGATCTGGTATGGAGAATAACCACGCCTGTTCTGGAACACGATCACCTGTTTTTTCTGATCTAACGATGCCTGGATTGCCGCTTTTAGTTGCGGTGAAAGCATTAGCTTTCCTTTTTGCGGTGTAACGACAGTTTTTGCATCAACAAGTTCTATGGAAGGAAGTTCTACATTGCCATATCGCTCGTTCAATTGAACAAGACCGTACTTGTTGTTGCGGGCGTTGAAGTAGCTTTCAATGGACGGAGTGGCGCTGCCTAGCAATACTTTTGCATTGAACAATGATGCATAGTAAACTGCAGCATCGCGCGCGTGGTAACGCGGTGCAGGATCTTGCTGCTTATATGAAGCGTCATGTTCTTCATCAACAATAACGAGTCCGAGACTGCTAAATGGCAGAAAGAGCGAGGAACGTGCTCCGAGCACGATTTTAATTTCACCTTTCTTTACTTTGTTCCATAATTCAACACGTTCGTTAGGATTGAACTTGGAATGATAGATGGCGATATTTCCGCCAAAGTGCTTCTGAATACGCCTGATGATCTGCGCTGTAAGCGCAATTTCCGGCAGCATATACAGTACCTGTTTGCCTTTTTTGATATACTGTTCAATTAATTGAATGTATACCTGCGTTTTACCACTGGCCGTAACGCCATGCAGTAAGCACACCGGCTTATCAACAAATGAAGTTGTTATTTTTTGAAGTGCTTCTTCCTGGGCCGGTGAGAGTGTTAAATCTATGGTTACGTCTTTAGGTAAGCTCTTAATTCTTTCTGCTGAACGGCGTTCTGCGATCAGTATATTTTTTTCTACCAACGCTTTCAACTGTGCAGGTGTTGCGTTAGATTTCTTCAGCAATTCGGTCTGCGTCACTTCTCCTTCAGTCTTCAACAGATGCAAATAGGAGAGCAGCAGAGCAAGTTGTTTTGGTGCCTTGCTCCAGTTGTTCAGCAATTCAGCAAGCATGTCTTCGTTATGGAAGGATGGGTGCAGAATAATGTAGGTTTCTTTTTTCTCCTTGTACTTTTCTTTCAGTTCTTCCCACACATAACAAACCTGCTTTTCAATCAGTCTTTTTATAACGGGGTAAACATGGGATGCGTCAAGCAATTGCTGTATTTCACTCAGCTTTAATTCTTTTTTGATGGTCAGTGCCTCGGCAACTACATATTCGTCGTTATCAAGATCAGCAAAATCTTCATCGTGCTCATCATTCCAGATTACAATCGTTTCGCTGGAGAGTTTGAGATTAGAGGGAATGGCTGCCTGCATCACTTCGCCCTCGGTGCACATGTAATAGTGCGCCATCCATTCCCACAATGCCAGCTGGTCAGCAAACACCAACGGCTCGTTGTCAAGAATATTAAGAATAGGTTTGGGTGTGAACGCAGCAGGTTTTTCAGGAAAGATCTTCTTTACAATCCCGGCGTATTTTTTATTTCTCAGCTCAACTTCAACCCTGATGCCAGGCTGGATCTTTTCCTGGAAGTTTGTAGAAATGCTCCATGTATAATTTACCGGAAGCGCCAGCGGAATAATGATCTCCGCATAAAGCCATCGCTCCTGTTTCTTTTGCAGGTACTCCGTTTCCGGGCTGTCATATAATGTCGCTTGCTGATCCATTGAGGCTGCAATATAAGCCGTTTGCCAGGTAAAACTAGCACTATTGCATGCTGCTGTAGGTTTGGACTGTGGCCGCATACTTTTTAAGGCCGTTTTCCATGGCGGAATGCACTTGTTTTTTTAGTTCCGGAAGGTTTTTTTGGGTAAGGCCTTCTACAGGTATTTCCTGCATAAAGACAACACGGCAGGGCCCGGGCGTCAGCGAAAAGATGCTGCGCCAATGCAATCTTTTTACGGAATCAATAAATAGCAGTGGTTTGATTGGCGTTTGTGTTTCAATGGCAATGCGAAAAGCACCGTCGTAAAAGTCTTTTAAAGGTTCCTGTGTTTCATTAAATGTTCCTTCCGGGAAGATGAATATGGAAATATGTTTTTGCAATGCACTTTTTAACGCCCGCACACTTCTTGCTCTTTTTTCGAGGCTGGACCTATCCACAACAACTGCCGCCATGCGATAAATAATGCCAAAGATGGGATATCGGGTCATTTCATATTTGCCAAGAACGCGAACCGGCTGATGGATGGCCCTCACAACAGGCGGAATATCCATATAAGAAGAGTGGTTTGCTACAAAAATGTATTTCCCCTCGCGGTTATGAGGAGCTTCATAAATCTCGCCATGTCTGATCCCCACGAGACCGTACCAGCTTCTTGCCCAAATGTTGCAAACCTTGTACATAAAGTTTCCGCCTTTTATTTTACCGAGGCATAAAGCTATTACGGTAAAAGGCAATACCAGCAACATTAGTACAACAAACCAAAGTAATGCATAAATAACGTACACGTACTGCAACCAGCGCAGGAATTTCTTCATGCAGTAAAAATAGGAGGAAACGTGTTAAGTTGTACGTGATACGTGATACGTTTTACGTTGTACGTAATCTTCCTCGTGTTCAGCGTATAACATAGAACTTATAACTTACAACTTAGTCAACGCCTGCATTAAGAAATTCATTCACAACTTCCATCTCGCCGTTCACAATACGGAGTGTTTTGTACATCGCTTTGTTCTTAAGGTAGATAAAATAAACCGTTTTGCTAAGGTAGTTTACCTCGGCCACGTTGTAGATGGTGTAATCCCAATAAGTTGGTTTAACAAGTTGTAATATGTCCAGGGAAAGATGAGATTCTTTGTACAGCTGTAATACACATATGCGAACGCCGGCAGTATTGTAGTACACCTTATATTGGATATCATACAACATGAAGCGCGCCATAAAGCCATCTTTTAATTTATACCAGCTTTCATTGCTTACCGGGAAATTCTTGACGAAATCCCTTACAGCCTTAATATTTATTTCCTTTCTTGTGGCAGCGTTTGTTATTGTTTCATTTGTTCCCGGCGGTAAGGTAAGTTGATCTTTTTTGGGGTGTGCTTCCTGGGCAGACGAAATAAGGGGTGCAATTGCCATGATACTCCATACCAGGCATGCAGAGACGAAAGAGGTGTTCATAGTGCCAGTTTTTGATGATAGGAGGAAAGAAATTACCAACACAAAGTGACGGTAATTTTCTACCACTTTATAACTTATTAGACCAATGGTAGCGTTGCTGTGATAATCGGTCTGTTTTGACCTATTTCTTTAGAAAAAGTCGTGTGGTGAACTGTCTGAAACGTAGATGGGATAAGCGTTTGTGAATACATTAACAAGGAGGGGTGACAGGATTCTGGAGTGTTGACTTCTTTTAAAAAATTTTTTTGAGTCATCGCTTCATTCCTGTCACCGGTCCAGCTATTTATTTATTTCAAAAGATCAATCAGATAGGATAGTTGCTTGGTAAAATAACACTATCCGGCGGCACGTCTTCTATGATTTCCAGTGGTGCTGCTCCTGTTATAAATCTGATAAGATCATTGTTCAATTGCTCGCGGTGTGTATAGAAAAGACCGTGTGGCGCATTTTCGTACACAATGAATTCGCTGTCGGCAATCAGACCTGCTGTCAATTTACCACTGGAGTCAATAGGAACGGTTTTGTCTGAATCCCCGTGAATAATAAGCGTTGGTATGTTTATTTTCTGCAAGTCTTTTCTAAAGTCCGTTTGTGAAAATGCTTTCGCACATTCCTGGGTGGCAATGGGTGAAGCAAAGGAGCCTATTGTACGGTAATATTCAAGTAAGGGACTGCTAACGGGATGATTAAGTAAATTGATGCCAAAGAATTGTTTGCCAAAACTGTCAAGGAATCCTATTCTGTCGTTTTGCATGGACTGAAGCATTTCGGTAAATACACTTTCATCAACACCTTCTGGATTATCATCAGTCTTCAGCATAAAGGGTGTAACGGCACTTATGAAAATGGCTTTGGATACTTTTGCTGTATTGTACTTCGAAATATATCTTGCAACTTCTCCACCACCCATTGAAAAGCCAACAAGAATAACATCATTCAATTGAAGTTCATCTATTATAGCCTTCAAATCATCAGCAAGTGTATCGTAATCGTATCCATGCAGGGGACGCGAAGATTTTCCAAAACCGCGCCGGTCGTAAGTTATGCAACGTAGCCCTTTTGATAAAAGTGGCGTAAGCTGGTACTCCCACATTTCACCACTCAAAGGCCATCCGTGAATGAGCACGACGGGTTGTCCGTTGCCATGATCTTCATAATATAACTTCACTTCTTCATTTGAAAAAGTGTGTTTGGTTTGAATGTAAGGCATAAAAAAAAGTTGAGATTTTATAAAAAGAAAAAGTTGTACTTATTACATGCGCACAAAACATACCAAGACAAGTTGCGTTAAAGGCCATGAAGATGTGTGTGTAAACAACAGTATCAGCTCTGCCGGTTTGTGAAGTTCATTAGAACAAATATCTACGAGGGATGCTTCAGCACAAAAGATAAACTTTTTCAAATTCGCCGGAAGGCCAATGTTTCCGGGTGTTCAACACCTTTGATGCAACAGTGTTCTCTTGAAAAAAATCGTTCTAAATAAAATGGATTATGTGATTTTCCACTTTTATTTTACGAAGCATTTGAGTAATTTTAAGTACTTGCCAATGTCTTGTGAATAATCGGAAACATCATTTCATTATTTACAAACTATCTGTATGAAACCTGCAAAATTTAACCCGCTGTATTCCTGTCTGCTTTTTTCTGTTTTGATCTGTGCCTGCCAGAAAGAGGGTGTACAACAAATCAGCGAAGACAAAACCGCTCAACAAAGAACACTTCAGGCTCAGACTATCGCGCCTAACGATGTGGTTGAAACAAAGCCGGCCGTTTTAAAAGCATACAACGTTAAGATCAATGCAAATACCCCCGGATATTATATGGCCCTGCCTGCCCGGTATGATTCCACGACGAAACGCTACCCGTTAATCTATAATCTGTCCGGAATGACTGAGTTGGGTACTGGCGGCACCACACTTTCAAGAGTATTGATAGAAGGTTTGCCAAAATTGTTTTCTCTTAAAACATTTCCTCCAAATTTCGTGTACGGAGGAAAGAACTATGCTTTCATGATGTTCGCTCCGCAATTTACCAAGTGGCCTACGGTAGCTGACGTTAAAGCTGCAATAGATTATGTAAAAGCAAGATTCCGCATAGATACAACCCGTATCTATGTTACGGGATATAGTATGGGTGGCGCCAACGCATGGGAGTATGTGGGCAAATATGCTGAGAAAGCTGCGGCTGTTTTGCCAATGGCCGGACCATATCTTTTATCCAGTACAGAAGCGAAGTATATAGCCACCAAAAATTTGCCGGTATGGGGGTTTCATAACGATTTTGACAACTATGTTCCATCTTACACAACAAAAGATAACGTAAATCTTATCAACAGCTTTAACCCAATCATAAAAGCTAAGATGACCATTCGCCCCACGGGTTCTCATGATGTTTGGGATATAGTTGTTGCTCCTTCTTATATACCGCCGGGGAGTACTACCAATATTTACCTGTGGATGCTGCAATATCATCGGTAATATATAACCTGACAATAGACACAAAATCGTAAGCCATCATCGAAAGTAATGAATACTACTTTCAATGATGGCTTGTTGTTTCAGTAAGATAGCTGAACCAAAAGCTTACTGCAAGAATTTTTTATATAATTGATCAGCAGGATTTGATGAATAATAGTTTTTTACATATTTTGGTAGAGAGTAACAAATATTGTTTTTCAATTGCAGTTCAAACAAAGTTTAAATTGAAGATTTATGCGAAGGCTGGCAAATTCATTGGTTATTTGTGTGGTGTTATCTGTCAATGTTTCTGCCCAGATTCCACCGACTGGTATTTTGCCTTACCGTGACGGGCGGATTTATTACGCTTTTAATTATACAATTGCAACCGGCAGCTTTACATCTTCTGTCAAGCGGCCATTGGCACAATATGCGGATCAGATAAATAAACAAATAACTGAATCATCACGCAATATGAAGAACTATTTGCTTTATGAAGATAGTATGCGGATCATTTCCAATGTAAAGTTCGTAACAACTAATAATGGACAAGCAGCCTTATATGAAGGGGTAGCAACTTTCGTTAATCTGCATGATTCGGTAAATGTGATATTGAATGATCTTACACTTATACAGAGTGCACAAAGAAAAGATTTGTCCGGCATTGGCGAGCCCGCTGAAAAAAGTGATTATAGAAAAAACAAGCCGGCTATGCAATTGCTTGGAAATGCCATTGAAAGTTTTATTAAACGTTACAACGGCAGGTTGCTCGATGATAATTAATTGTTCAATGGAAGACTTTCTGCTGCGAGCATTATGAGAAGTTTTGAAAGAAATAATATTCGTTTATACGCAATAAAATAAAACTCAAAGTTTAACTTGACACGCTGCAACATCATCCACTAATTTTTGAAAAAATGGCTAAAATAATACCCGTTTTTCGCGTGTTTGATTATGATAAAACAATTCAGTTTTACATAGACTGGCTTGGATTTACAATAAACTGGGAACACCGGCCGCACGGACATCCTTTTTATATGCAGGTGTCAATTCGTGATGTTGCACTTGATCTGTCGGCGCATCATGGAGAATGCAGTCCGGGAGGCCGTGTAAGTATTTCAGAGTTCAACGATCTGCCGGCCTACTATGCCCAACTGAAATCGAAAAATTATATATACATGAACCCTGGTCTGGAAAGGGTTGAATGGCAGGCTGATACTATTCAGATGACAGTAATAGATCCATTTTACAATAAAATAATCTTTAGTGAAAAAACTGAGACGTGATAGCAGTTGCAAACATCTTAAATGTTTTAAGTAAATTTATCACCAACTGTTTCTAAAAAATAGCAATAGTTATTACAACTCGGTTAATTTTGCAAACTGATTCGATTGGATATGGTTAATGCGGTGTAACTCCTGCCTGTATTAGTCTATTTAAACAAGCGATATAAACAAAATTTATTTGGTACAAGGATGAGTATTGAAAGTAAGTTTCCGGTTAATGATTGGCAATTAGCTTTAGAAGCCTTGAATGACGGTGTTTGGAACCTTAACGTTCAAACAAGTGAGGTTTGGTTTTCCGAAAAATGGCACCAGACGTTTGGTTATTCCAAAGAGGAAGTGAAGACTTTGGAGGCGTGGCTAAGCAAACTTCATCCGGGTGATGTAGCTGATGGCACAGATCAGTTCGAAAGACTTCTGCGTGGTGAAATAAAGACTTATAGTACTACAATAAGATACAAAGAGCCTAGCGGGGATGGTTACAAATGGGCCTTGAGTAAAGCCATTGTTTTTGATAGAGATCAAGATGGAAATCCGCGCAGAATCATTGGCACGCATACCGATATAACCAGCCAAAAGAAAAGTGAACAGGCACTGATTGAAAGCAAAAGAAGATATAAAGCGTTATTCGAGTATAGTGCAGCCATGATCTGCACTCATGATATAAATGGCATAATAACCAGCATAAACCCCTACACACTTGAGTTATTGGGGTATACCGAGCAAGAGATTGTGGGCAAGCCGGTAACCAATCTCATCCACGAAAAATACAGGCATAATTTCGCTCTTCAATACATGGTTGAGATACGTAAAAAGGGCAAAGCTTCGGGCATTATGCATGTAGTAAAAAAGAATGGCCAGTTAGCGTATTTATTGTACCACAACCATCTTTTCAAACAATCGGATGATGTTCAATATGTCATTGGTTTTGGACAAGATTTTACTGACCGCATAATGGCTGAAGATGCTTTACGGCATAGCATGGAAACGTTTTCAAGCGTATTTACCTATTCCGCTACCGGGATTGGCCTGGTAAGCCCCGAAGGAAGGTGGCTGGATGCGAACATGGCATTATGTGAAATGACTGAGTATTCGAAGCAAGAGCTTTTAAATATGTCGTTCCAGGACATTACCCACAGTGAAGATCTCAAAGCCGATTTGATCCTTGTTCAAAGGATGCTCAATAAAGAACTCAGTACATATAATCTTGAAAAGAGATACATAACAAAGAGCGGTAAGATCATCTGGATATTACTGACTGTTTCGCTGGTCTGGAAAGCAGATGGCAGCCCTGACTTTTTCATCTCCCAATTAATGGACGTCACCCGGAGAAAACAATTACTTGATGAGATCAACAACAAGAATACTGAACTTCAGGCAACACAGGTGAGTTTACAGAAGAAGATTACACAGCTTGAAGAGTTAAGCCATATTATAGCACATAACCTGAGGGGGCCTGCGGCAAATATTAAATTGCTCGCGGATATTCTGAAGTCCACAACCGAACAAACTTCCGGTACAGCGGACGAAAATTCGATGGCGAATCTTATGTCATCAGAGCAAGCTATCGCATTCATACATGATGCAAGTACATCCCTGATGAATACGCTTGAATCAGTACTGATGATAGCCAAAATAAGCCTTAACAAAGAAATGCCTTACGACGACTGCGATATAGAAGCTATCGCTGAAGATATTAAGAATCAGCTTCACGGGTTATTGGTTGAAAAGAAAGCTGATTTTGAACTAAAACTCGGCGTGAAAAAAATAAGCTATCCAAAGATCTACATGGAAAGTATATTGTATAATCTCCTCAATAATGCACTAAAGTATAGTGATCCTCAAAAAGATGCAAAGATTACTATTTCAACAAGGCCGGAAGGTAAGCATGTAGTGCTTTCGGTAGGAGATAACGGGCTGGGAATAAACCTGCAAATGTATGGTCATAAAATATTCAAGCTTAACCAGGTCTTTCATGATAATAAAGACAGCAAAGGTGTCGGCTTGTTTCTTATTAAGACTCAGATAGAATCTCTTGGAGGAACTATTGAAGTAAAAAGCGAAGAAAAAGTTGGGTCTGAGTTTACTGTTACGTTTTAGAATTTTATGCCTTCTTATTTTTTATAATAGATTCAATAAACTATCCAATTAAATTAACATATAGAATCTTATAGCATCTTGCTCTCTTTTTTGCACAGTCACTTTACTTCCGTGTAAGCTCTTTATAAACGGCCATTTTGCGTGGCAGTACACAACTGTAATTTGGCTGCAAATAGCTATGGATAATAAGCGCCGCCATAAAATAGCTATTGTATTTATAATCGAAGTTATCTAAATTCACCAGACCTGATGGAAGTGCCCCCTCAATAAATAAACTTCTGATGATTGCTGGTGCGTGACTGGAGTTTGTTTCCCCTACTGAAAAATACGCTTGTTATAGATCAGGGATTGAATAGCTTTTGCGTGCCCCTGAAACTGTAATGTCCCTATGATAATTATACCCTGCACATGAGGAACTTTTCTGTGACAGAGTGGCAATAGCTTCTTTCTTCAACAAGTAATAAGGAATAAAAAATGCGGTTATAATGAACATTAATGCGTCATTATAGTTTTCTTTTTCAGAGGGTGCACGCGCATGCAATGCTATGCCGGATATACCCTGTACGCTAATATAAAGCACCCTCTTTCCTTTCTATACATGGTGCTTTGTACGCGTAGGAAATTGAAAGGGTAACTAAGTTAATAACGCCAGATGGATGCGATAGCTCATTTAGTTTGTTGAGCTTTTTAAACTGCCTTATGCTTTTTTGTCCGGAAAAATAGCTCTCATAAGATAAAACTCATAATGGTTCACAGCAGTTGCAGGATCGTTCGAAGTAATGGATTTTACCTGTTCTTCATCGTCAACAGCAATAATGCCAAATCCGTAAGGTCCCGCAGGGTCAAATACTGGTCCGTATACCTGCGCAACACCTTCCTGCATGAGTTGGGTCCAGTAAGTAATGTGCTGCTGCATGATGACTTTTTCTTCATCTGTCATATCCATCGCAAAGGTTGGGCGTGGCGGAATAAGTTTTAAGGCGAAATACTTTTTTTCCATATCGACAATTGTTTTTGGAACGAATTGAATACTAAACTAGCAATAAATAGTAAGTTTAATAATGATTTTGGTAGAACGGTTGGCTGCCTGTCTGAAAAACATTCAAAAGTTTCTCATCTAATAATTACTCCATGAAAAATACAATCAAGATCAAACGTTTGTATGACACCCCGGAAAAAGGTGACGGATTTACGATACTCATCGACCGGTTGTGGCCCAGGGGTATGAGTAAGCAAGAAGCATATTGGGATGTCTGGCTAAAAGAAATAGCACCGTCTTCTGAATTGCGAAAATGGTTCAATCACGAACCTGAAAAATGGCAGGCATTTAAAAAAGCATATGAAGAAGAATTAAAAGACAGTGCTGCACTGGAAGAGTTGATTGATCTTCTTCATCACCACAAAGTCGTTACATTTTTGTATGCCACAAAGGAACGGGAGCATAATCATGCTGTTGTGTTGAAGGAGGTGGTGGAGGAGAAGGTGTGAGGTGTGAGGTATGAAGTGTCTGCTAATGTACGATGTACGATTTTAGATGTACGATGTAAACCAGGAGCGAATAAGCTAGTTGTCTTGGTAGGAAAATCGGAAACGGTATTTGAATTTGGATCAAACATTTCACCACATCGTACACCGTAGATCTATGATGTACGATGTACGATTTTAGATGTACGATGTAAACAAGGAGCAAATGAGCTAGCTGACTTAATACGAAACTAGTAAGCCATAGCTAAAATCGGAAACGGCATTTGAATTTAGATCAAACATTCCTCCACATCGTACCGTACATCTAACATCGTACATTCGATCACTTCACCGTAGTTATGCTATAATCTTCGTTCATCACAAGTTTTCCGTCCTGTTTTTCTTCACCTTCGGTTATTTGAAGATTTTTTATTTTGCCCGTTTTGCCTTTAGTGATCAGGTCTGTCAGTTGTTTGTCTGTAAGTTGCACGCCAAATATTGTAAAAGGCACTTTAAAGCCGCACACTGAGAAGTTTGCACAGCCATAAGCTGTATTACCTTTTTTAAGCAAATGCTCTTTACACTTAGGGCATTGGATCGTATCTATTTCAATTGCCTTCTTTTCAGCTTTGGGCTTTGGCTCTTTTTTAGGCCTGGCCTCTTTTTCTTTTTCAGGTGCAGGTTCTGGAGCAATGCTGATTGTTCTGTAGGTTGCTGTCTTCACTTCCCGCGTGAGGTCAACAACCATTTGAATCAGCTCCTGTTTAAAAGTGTCGATCGTGTATTCGCCTTTTTCGATCAGCCTTAGTTTACGTTCCCATTGTCCGGTTAATTCCGGGCTTTTCAATAATTCGGATTGAATGGTGTCAATAAGATCAATACCTGTTTGTGTTGCAAAGATGTTTTTCTTTTTCTTTTCAATATATTTTCTGCGCAGCAATGTCTCAATAATATTCGCTCGTGTTGAAGGTCTGCCGATACCGTTGTCTTTCATCAGCTCACGCATTTCTTCATCATCAACCTGCTTGCCCGCAGTTTCCATGGCGCGGAGTAAAGTGGCTTCAGTAAAAGGCTTTGGCGGCGTTGTTTTTCCCTGGTGGATCTTTGGTTCATGAGGGCCGCTTTCGCCCACTACAAAAACAGGCATTACTTTTTCTTCGTCTTTATCTTTTTCATCATCACCGTCATTTTCTTTTTTCGCGCTTGCATCATTTGCATACACAGCCTTCCAACCGGGTTCTATTATTTGTTTACCTGTAGCTTTAAATTCAACCTGTCCAACCATTCCTAAAACAGTTGTGTTTGATATTTTACATTCAGGGTAGAATGCGGCGATGAACCTTCTTGCAACCAGGTCATAAACGCGTTTTTCTTCTGGTTTAAGATTTGATGGATATTCACCTGTTGGAATAATCGCGTGGTGATCGGTTACTTTTTTGTCATCAAAAACTGTTTTCAGTTTAGGAATAGGATTCGCTAAAACCGGAGCTGTCAGGGCCTGGTAGGGCGTAAGCTTTTCCATGATTCCCGCAATTTTGGGATGCAGGTCTTCAGAAAGATAGGTGGTGTCAACTCTCGGATATGTTACCAGCTTTTTCTCATACAGATTTTGAATATAACTCAGCGTTTGATCTGCTGAATAAGCATATTTTTTATTGGCCTCAACCTGTAGCAGCGTAAGATCAAATAGTTTTGGATTACCTTCTTTGCCTTCCTTTATTTCAAATGATGTAATCGTAAACGGATGCTCCTTCAGGTATGCAAGGCCTTTTTGCGCTTTTTCCAGATTATGCAAGCGATCAATAGTTGCAGTAAACTCTGTTTCACGATAGATGGTTTTCAATTCCCAGTATTCTTCCGATTTAAACGCATTGATCTCTTTCTGTCTTTGAACGATCATGGCAAGCGTTGGCGTTTGTACCCGTCCAATCGAAAGGACTGTTTTGCCCTGTGCAAATTTTTTAGTGAAGAGTCTTGTCGCGTTCATGCCCAGCAACCAGTCACCAATTGCCCTTGCACTGCCTGCTGCATACAAATTATTGTATTGCTCGTTTTCTTTTAATTGTTGAAATCCATTGCGTATCGCCTCCTCCGTAAGTGAAGATATCCAGAGTCTTTTAACAGGCGAGGTGCATTTGGCTTTAAGTAAAACCCAGCGCTGGATAAGTTCACCTTCCTGTCCGGCGTCACCACAGTTGATCACTTCTTCGCTGGCAAGTACCAGTTGTTCAATTATTTTAAATTGCTTTTCAACACCGCTGTTATTAATCAATTTAATGCCGAAAGTAGACGGGATCATCGGCAGATCTTCAAGTCGCCAGAATTTCCAATGTTCAAAATAGTCATGAGGTTCTTTCAATGTGCAGAAATGACCAAACGTCCAGGTTACCTGGTAACCATTGCCTTCATAGTAGCCGTCTTTACGCTGACGCGCACCTATAATTTCGGCTATATCTTTCGCTACACTTGGTTTTTCTGCAATACAAACTTTCATACAACGTGTTAAACAAGCGGACGAAGATCGTATAAATATTTTATTTTTTATTGCTGTAAGTGATTGGAAAATCAGGGTTTTGTTGACTGTTTCAGCTAAAATCAGCCGGCGAAGAAGTGTTTCTTTTGATTCTTGCGTTGTTTAGTGCTGCATGAATTTTATTCAAATGGTTAACTTAGTGTTTTTGTTTTTACTTTAAATGTTTTGAAAAAAGCAGGATATGAGTGTTCAACAGGCATACAATATGTGGGCCTCACAGTACGACAGCAATAAGAACAAGACCAGGGATATGGAAGCTGTTGCCTTACGTACTGTACTCGCGAAAATTTCATTCAAAAGTTGTCTTGAAATAGGTTGTGGAACCGGGAAAAATACTGTTTGGTTGCTTGAGAAAGCAGAAAAGGTTTTGGCTGTTGATTTGTCGGAGGAAATGCTTTCAAAAGCAAAAGAAAAAGTACAGTCAGCGCATGTTATTTTTAAGCAGGCAGATATTACAAAACACTGGCAATTTGCGACCGATACTTATGATCTTATCAGCTTTAGTCTTGTGCTGGAGCACATCAGCAACCTCGATCATATATTTAAAGAAGCCGCTAAAGTTTTACATAAAGGAGGCTACGTTTACCTGGGAGAATTGCATCCATTTAAACAATACCAGGGTACAAAAGCGAGGTTCGATACAGCAGATGGAAGACATGTTGTAGAATGCTATGATCATCACTTGTCTGACTTTATTCATGCAGCAAAAAAGTATGACCTTTTTGTTTATGATGTTGACGAATATTTTGATGAAGATGACAGAGATGGTGTGCCCAGAATTTTGAGTATGGTATTCAGAAATCAATATATTTTTCGTATGATAAAATGAAAATTTGCACAATGAAATACGGTTTGCAAAGGCGGCAAGACTTTCTCTTAAATATGCTCAGAAATGATCCAGATCAATAAATTGCTATAGCAACCTATTCAGAAAGCAAATCAACAAACACATATTGTTAGTTTAGTGATGTTAAATTTTAGCTTTCTGAAAAAACAAAAGCAAATTGATTTTCAATTTCTTTTTATTCAAAGTTTGTTATTTTTTGCAACATCAATTGTTGACGTTTAATTGCAAAATTGCTGCGTTTCATATATCACTTAGTAATTACTTGGTTAATCGATTAACCAAATTTACTGTTATCTTTGTCGGGCAAACGTAATGTATCACTAAAACAAAGGAAATATGAATACGTTTAAGAAAATGGGGTTGATAGAATGTGGTGAAACAGATCGTATATTCCGATATGAAGCCTTAGGAAAAAAATTAGGTTACTCATTTTCCAAAGTGCTCGTTAACGACGATCAGATCCAGAAAACTATTCAAACTAAATACCCCCAGGTTGAAATTGTTGAGCACAAAGATTCTATTGTGCATGACAATGATATAGAACTGGTAATTGTTTCTTCCCCCGCGAACAATGAATTACATGTAGTGGGAGAATTGTTGAAGGCAGGAAAACATGTGCGGGTGATTTAAAGAAAGATCAGACCTGAAACAGCCAATTAATTTAGAACGGATTTTTGCATCCGTTCTTTTTTATTTGCAGAACCCGTGGTAACGGAAAGCCGGGACGGATATCTGCGGGTTTATTTTACCTGTTGGCCTATATCCGGTCTTACCATGTTTTATCATCATGTTGAAATATTATATTTGTGTAGACTACAATTACACAACTTTCACATAAGACTGCAACACATGATGAGGAATTTACTTTTTTTACTTGCTCTTACAACTGCTGCTGTAACCGTTAATGCACAACAGACTCAAAAACCTCCTCTGCACGGTAAAAACTGGATGGCAGTAACAGGAAAACCCCTTGCTGCAACAGCCGGTTCAATGATCTTTCAGAAAGGTGGAAATGCGGTGGACGCGGCTTGCGCCATGCTGGCAGCAACCTGTACTATGTGGGATGTGCTTAGCTGGGGTGGAGAAACACAGGCGCTGATTTATAATCCGAAAACCGGCAAAGTGATTGCAATTAATGCAATGGGTGTAGCGCCAACCGGAGCAACGCCTGAATTTTTTAAAAGCAAGGGCTATAATTTTCCACCCGAATATGGTCCTCTGGCCGCAACTACCCCCGGAACACCCGGCGGACTTTGTTATATGCTTGCAGAATACGGAACCTTGAGTCTTAAAGAAGTGCTTGCTCCGGCAATGCAACTGGCTGCAGGTTATCCTATAGAAGCGCAGACGGCTAACAGTATAGAGCGTCAGAAAAAGCGCATTTCAGAGTGGCCTTACAGTAAAGCAGTTTTGCTGCCGCATGCGGGTGAAAAACGCGAAGCTCCGGAAGCGGGTGAGATATTTGTTCAAAAAGATCTGTTGACGACACTAACAAAAATGGTGGAAGCTGAACAGCAGGCATTGAAAAATAAGAAATCCCGCAAAGAGGCTATTTATGCTGCTTACGACAGATTTTACAAAGGCGATATAGCAAAAGAATTTGTGCGTGGTTGCCAGGAGCAGGGTGGGCTGATCACAATGAATGATCTGGCAAAATGGAAACCGGTAGAAGAAGCGCCGCTTCATACCAACTACAAAGGAATAGATGTATATAAATTACAGCAGTGGACGCAGGGTCCTGCACTGCTACAGTCTTTGAATATTCTGGAAAATTTCGATTTGAAGAGCATGGGGTATAACAGTACGAAATATATCCAGACGCTGTATCAAACGATGAGTCTTGCATTTGCTGACAGGGACTTCTATTACGGAGATCCGGCATTTTCGAAGCAACAACCCATGAATGGTTTGCTTAGTAAAGCGTATGCAAAAGAACGCGCTAAGCTAATTCAATACGAAAGGAATGATCCGGATATTGCCCCGGGTGACCCTTATCCATTCGAAGGGAAAACAAACCCTTATACGCAATTATTGAAAGAAAGAAGTGCTTTAACTGATACATCTGTTCATAACGGTCCCGGCTTTGCACCCGCGCACGACAGGAGAGTGGGAGAAGCATTTCATCATGAAGATGAATTTGCCGTGAACGCCATTGACGGAGATGAAAGTGCTGTGTATAAAGACAGACTTTGGCGCGGCACTACTTCTGTAGAAGCTGCAGACACTTCTGGTTGGGTGGTTTCTATCACACCCAGCGGAGGTTGGATACCAGCCTGTATTGCAGGGCATACGGGCGTAGGGATGAGCCAGCGCATGCAGAGTTTTGTTTTGGATAGTGTGCTGAATCCGTTTAATGTAGTCGCGCCAGGTAAGAGACCACGTGTTACACTAACACCGAGTCTTGCGTTAAAAGATGGTAAGCCGTTTGTTTCTTTTGCTGTACAGGGTGGTGATACGCAGGACCAAAACTTGTTACAGTTCTTTCTGAATATGGTTGAATTTGGCATGACGGTTCAGCAGGCAACGGAAGCCGCCAACATAAATTCCAACCAGTTGTGGCTTTCTCTTGGAGGGACTAAAATGACAGACAGACAACCTAAACCCGGGAATTTGTTACTGAACGATAAAACGCCAAAGGCTGTGCAGGATGAGTTGAAAAAAATGGGTTACACAATTTCACTGGAGGATAGAACGAGCGGCCCGATCAATGCTATTTATTTTGACTGGAAGCATAAGAGTTTTTGGGGAGGATCATCAAACCACGGCGAGGATTATGGGATTGGGTGGTAGACTTGGACTGGTATTGTCTGGACCGGGATTTGGAGGATTAGAGGATGAAAGGATTGGTTATTATTATTGTCCGAATAACAGTGTGAAACAGTATTTTAATTAACAAAGGAGAGGTTAGTCGGTCTAATTTTATTAAGGAGATTAAGCTCAATTTATACAATCCTGAAAGGCAATGTCATCTAGCTAAGGATCTTTGGTGGTATTGCTCCATAGGAGCATCCTGTTTGTAGAAGAAATCAATAGATCGACTAAGCTCCGTTAGGAGCTACCTGTCGAGCTGTCTCGTCCTAAAAAAAGTTTACAGATAGGTTAATCAATCCTATAATGGCTTTACAAGCGTTACAGGAGACTCCGCTGGAGTCCGATAATATTAAAATCATGATTTTCTCAAACAGGAAGCTCTGCTGGAATTTATTCTTGTTTAAATTCTATCGAAAACAGCATAAGTGTTTCATTTTCGTGTGGCACGTGGATCATTTCTTTAAAGGAGAAACCGGATTTGCGCAGTAACTGTACGGATTTTGTGTTATTGTCTTTAGTATAGGCGAGCAGCGATTTCTGTTGTAGTTGATCAGCGGCATAGTTCAATGTCGCTTTTACGGCTTCACCTGCATATCCTTTGCCTTCAAATTCTGGTAAGAAAGCAAAGCCTATATCGGGAATAGGCAAAAAATCCCTTTTAAATAAACCGCACATTCCAATAGGCACGTTGTTTTCTTTAAGACACACAAGCCATGCACCGTAATTGTTCTTGCTATAGCTTTTTAACGGTCCTGCAGCTATGTATGCCTGCGCATCGCCGATTGTTCTGACCGACCTGTCCCCAATAAACCTTTTCCAGGATGGCGTATTCAGCAACTGCAGAATAAATGCCGCATCCGCCAGCTCAAATTTCCGCATGAATAATCTTTCGGTTTCAATTAGATAAGACATGTAAGACGTGTAAGACATGTAAGACCGTAAGATAGTAAGAAAGTAAGATAGTAAGAAAGTAAGATCGTAAGACGTGTAAGATAGTAAGACGGGTAAGACATGTAAGAAAGTAAGATCGTAAGACGTGTAAGACAGTAAGACATATAAGACAGTAAGATGGTAAGAAGGAAAGAGAAAACGCAGCCTGATGCCCCTGAGTACTTCGTACTTCGTATCTCGTACTTTATATTATCTTATTCTGCATAAAATTTATCCTGCCGCGAATTGCAATCTTTTAAAAGTTATATTGCAATACGTTCATCAACAATACGATAACATTATGTGTGCTGCAATGAAAAAAACACGACTGCTTAATTTGCTTTTTCTTTTAATGATTTGCCAGGCCTGCAAAACAACGCAAAAGTCACAACAATCCAAAGAGGGATGGGTGCCACTGTTCAACGGAAAAGATATGAATGATTGGATAGTAAAGATCAATCATCATGAAGTGGGAGAGAACTTTGGTAACACTTTTCGGGTGGAGGATGGAATGATAAAAGTGCGGTACGATCAATACGGAGATTTTAATGACCAGTTCGCACATCTTTATTACAAAGTGCCATTTTCTTACTATAAACTTATTGTAGAATACAGATTTGTTGGTGAATTACAACGCGGCGCACCCGATTACACTTTACGTAACAGCGGTATCATGTTTCATTCACAGGACCCGCGTACAATGCCAAAGGAACAGGATTGGCCCATTTCAATTGAGTTTCAGCTATTGGGAGGATTAAGTGACGGAAAGCCAAGGCCAACCGGCAACATGTGCTCTCCGGGAACCAATATTGTTTACCAGGGAAAGCTTGATACGCGCCATTGTATTGAATCCAGTTCTAAAACTTACGATGGCGACCAATGGGTGAGGGCCGAGTTGATTGTGTTAGGTGATTCATTGGTAACGCACATCATTAACGGAGATACTGTACTCCAGTATACAAAACCCCAGATAGGAGGGAACGTAGTGCATAATTACGATCCAAAAATAAAGATAGATGGAAAAATTCTAAGCAGCGGTTTTGTCGCATTGCAAAGCGAAGGACAACCGGTGGATTTCAGAAAAGTTGAATTGCTTGATCTGTCTGATAAGATGAAAAAACGCGATTAATTAGATACGATGAGACTTTTGACATTAGTGATTGCAATTGGGCTGTTTCCATTTTTGCTAAATGCGCAGGTGATAGATGTAACAGGTTTTGGTGTGCGGCCTGATAGTTATGAAGATGCCACACAAGGCGTGCAACGCGCTATAGAAGCCTGCCGTAACAAGCCTGGTGCTGTACTTTCCTTTCCAAAAGGCAGGTATGATTTCTGGCCCACAAAGGCGCAACAGCGGAATTATTACATTTCAAATACGTCATCTGAAGAAGAGTGTCCATCCAAGATAAAAAACATCGGTTTGCTCTTTGAAAATATGCAGGATCTGACCATTGAAGGCAACGGTTCTGTATTTATGTTTCATGGGAAAATGATCACCTGGGCGTTGGATCATTGTGACAAAATACGCCTGCAGAATATTCATGTGGATTTTGAACGGCCCAGCATGTCTGAAATGACATTTAAAGAGGTAAACGATACGGTGATTATCGCTGCTATTCATCCCGATTCAAAATTTGATATACGGAACGATACACTCACATGGTATGGCGAAGAGTGGCGGACAAATCATTTTCATGCAATATTAGTGGATGATGAAAAAGGCATGGAAACATATAGTTCCTGGGGGCCCTTCTTAAAAAGCAAGGCGACAATTATTGCTCCCTTCACCGTTAAATTCAGTGGAGATTTTTCAAAAAATAAATTTGCAAAGGGACAGGTGCTCACCGTCCGCGATCCTGTTCGCGATCATGTTGGTGCATTTATCAATCAGTCTAAGAACATCAACCTTTATAATGTAAACATGCATTATATGCACGGTCTGGGAATTGTTGCGCAGTTTAGTGAGAACCTGCATTATGATTCTGTGACTGTAGCACCTACAGAAAAGAGTGGAAGAATGATCGCTGCTTTTGCAGACGGAGCACATTTTTCAGGCTGTAAAGGTGATATTCTATTAGAGCGTTGCCATTTTAAAGGGCTTCACGATGATCCCGTAAATGTACACGGCACTCATCTGCAAATCACAAAGATCATCAACCCTACTTCCGTAATTGTTCGCTTTATGCATCCGCAGACTTATGGAATGGAGGCATTCTTTAAAAGCGACAGCGTTGCGCTTGTTCATTCTCCTTCTTTACAGATCTATGGTTATAACATCGTAACCAATGCCAAACTTATTTCAGAAAAAGAAATGAAGGTAGATTTGTCAGGCCCCTTAACCGCTGCAACAAAAATTGGGGACTGCCTGGAGAATATAACATGTACACCAAATCTAACGGTGCGGAATTGCCGTTTTGAACGAACCAATACGCGTGGTTTGTTAGTGACAACGCGCGGGAAAGTGGTCATAGAAAACAATGTTTTTTTCCGTACCGGCATGCATGCTATTCTGATTGCAAATGATGCAACCAGCTGGTTTGAGTCAGGTCCGGTGCAGGATGTGTTGATCAGGAATAATACGTTTGAAGACTGTGGCTATAATTCAGGTGAAGGAAATTATACGATTGCAATTGCACCGGAAAACCATCAACCTGCAGATAAATACTGGGTGCACAAAAATATACGTATAGAAAACAACACATTTAAAGTCTATGATTATCCTGTTCTTACAGCCAGAAGTACCAACGGACTAAGCTTTGTGAACAATACCATTTTAAATACCGGATTTCTACCCGCAAAAGCTCACCGTGCGTCTATAGTGACAAATGCATGCACAAATGTCAATATAAAAGCAAATCGGTTTGAGTGGCCGCAAGATCCCGTTATAAACAGGCAAAACATGAAAGCTTCTGATCTGCACTCCGATATAAAATAATCAGTGAGTGGTATTGAATGAAGTGCGGGTTCTTCCGGTGCGTCTGTTAAAGTAAAATAAAATTGGCTGTCCGAATAGGGGTAGGTTATTAATTGGTTGTTGAAAAAAAAGATCATGCGCAGGTTGTAGCCATGGTTCTTTTCAACAAACGCTAGTTTATGAAACCCGTTAACGTACATCGATCCTTACAAAATTTAGCCTGTAAATCATTTAATGTATGCCGTGTTCTTGCATACGCGACTTTTTGTTTTGTTGTGTTTGCGTACACTGATCTATATGCCAGGAAATGGGAAGACAGCACGCGTTTTCCCGTGCCTAAAGGAGAAAATCTTTTATTCTTTTTGCAACGCACCAAAGATGCGAATACGGTTATTTATGAACTCAATTTTAAATCTAAAGGTGTATTGGATACAGAGAATCCCGTAAAAACCTCATGGATCCGTTACACCGAAAATGGCAGACGCAAAGAGCTGAATGCTATTGAAGAAAAATTTGCTTATGGCGTTGTATCGCGCTATTCCGGTGATGATCAGTACGAAATACGTCTTGCTGCATACAAGAAAATGCCGTTGCTATTAAAACGATCTGCAACAGATAATAAATACCATATTTTTTTGGCATGCGGAGACAAAGAATCTTTACTCACCCGGGTTTTTGTACAGGTGAATGGCGGATCATTCTGGAATCCCAAAGTGGAGTATATAGATATTACAACAACAGATATTTCAACGGGCAGGGAGTTTGTGCGTCGCATAAATCCCTGACCGTAATAGGCTATTGTTATTTTTTGCTGATGCGGTAAAGTCTTCCCTGTAGTTCATCTGTCACTGCATACAAGGCACCATCAGGCCCGGCTTTGACATCTCTGAACCGTTGATTCTGGTCAGTTAACAATCTTTCTTCACCGGTAACCCTGTTGTTGTTTATGATTAGCCTGACAATATGTTTGTCTTTAAGAGAAGCAACAAAAAGATTATCCTGCCACTCTGTAATCACACTACTGGAATAGAATGTCATTCCACTGGGAGCTATTGCAGGATCCCAGTAATATACAGGTTGCCGCATATTGTCCTGTGCAGTTTTTCCTCCGTTAAGGGGTGTGCCGTCATTATCCAGGCCATATGTTATTACGGGCCATCCGTAATTGGCTCCGCGTTTTATGATATTGATTTCGTCGCCACCTGTTGGTCCATGCTCACTTTCCCAAAGTTCACTGGTTGCAGGATTGATCACCATGCCTTGAGGATCCCGGGAGCCAATGCTCCATATTTCACCTTTGGTAGTTGATGTTGTTTTGTAGGGATTTCCTGCTGCAGGCGTACCATCTTTATTGATCCGGACAACTTTACCGATCGATGAGTTCAGTTGTTGTGCCTGTACGCGTATACTATCATCATGCCTGTCCCCAAGGCATACATATAGCAATCCCTGGTAAAGCAACAAACGAGATCCGAAGTGCTGCAAACCGGTGTAAGAAGGTGTTGCACGGTAAATAACTTTTACATTGTCAAGCTTTGTTTCGTCAGCAGATAAATTTGCCCTGGCTACAGCCACCGTATATTTTGTTCCGGATGCTTCTACATAAGTCCAGAATAGTTGGCGATTGGTACTAAAATTTTCATCTGTTATAACATCCAGTAGACCGGCTTCGGCCTGGTATTTTACTGCCGGAAGATTTAATAAGGGACTCGACACAATGCCGGTGGTTGTTATAATACGCATGTTGCCGGATTTTTCAGTTACCAGCATCCGGCCATCCGGTAAAAATGCAATTGACCAGGGATGATTTAATGTTCTGGCCAGGATGGTTACGTTTAATGGCGTTTGCGTTTTGGCTCCCGGAGATCTTGTCTGACCGTAAAAAGCCGGCTTTTGAGTAGGAGCGTTGGGGGGAAGTGTTTCAACCGGTGGATAGGCCATAGCAACTACGCGTTCATTTGCAGATGTAACAGCATCTTTAGAATGTTCATTTGAAGGCTTGGTGCAGGCATAAAAATAAAATGGAAGAGACAGGGTGAATAATAAATAAATGCTCTTTTTAAGGTGTTGTAACATAATTAGCTTTTTTAAAGGTGGAAATTGTTAGAGCCCGTAAAGTTAAAACGGGGCTGCATATCAGGACATTAAAAGTGGACGATCCCTCACAGATGGTTGTATGGAACTGAATTTCGCTATTTTAAATAATAAAGCTATTCTTAATGTCAGCTTAATGAATTTTAATATTGTACGAAAGGGATGTAATGTAAATTCGTGCCTACTTAAATTCAATCGACCATGGAAACCGGGTTGTTCACTTACGTTGTTGTAGCCCTATTAATCCACCTTGTGATAATTGTTTTAGGACTCCGCGTTATCAAAAACATTAAGAAAAGAGAATCGGAAATCTTCGATATTATTCAGCATTCAACCTTTGAAAAGGATCTTCGAAACTAGCAATTCTCAAGCGCTTTATCCTATCATCTATTTGGTGATGCTGTTATACAAGTATAGGTTGTGCTTTCAACCTTAGTACTTTATGTCAGGAATCAATTAGAAAGTAAGGAGCAAAACTGAGACCAGGTACTTCGTAAATCGTAAATCGTACTTGTGCACACCCCGTATATCAATAATCGAATTAGAAAATAAGGATGAAGGCCTGTGATTAAGTACTTCGTACTTCGTAAATCGTACTTAATAACTCCACTGCCTCTTAAAAATCCGGTCAAAATTAGCATGTTATAACGCACATGCATTTGTGAAACTATTTTCCACAATCTTTTGCATTTTCAAAAAATGTATTAATTTAATAGTATCATTTAAGTAGCTCTCTAAAAATTTTTTATGAACACTGTTCGTGATATCCTACATAAGAAGGGTAATACAGTGTACGGGGTTAGTCCTGACAGTTCCGTGTATGACGCTTTGGAAGCACTGGAAGAAAAAAATTTAGGCGCTCTCGTTGTAGTAGAAAATGGAAAGCTGATTGGAGTCTTCACAGAAAGAGATTATGCCCGTAAAGTTATCCTTAAAGGTAGATCCTCTAAAGAGACACTGGTAAGGCATATTATGTCCAGCCGCCCGGTATTTGTTACTCCCGACACAACTATTGAAGAATGTATGCAAATGATGACTGAAAAATTTATCCGTCATCTACCCGTATTGAATAGCGAAGAAGAATTAATCGGCCTTGTTTCCATTGGTGATGTTGTAAAGTACATCATTTACGAAAAGGATTTTATTATAGAACACCTGGAAATGTACATCAGAAGCTAAATACGTACGGAACATACTGTATTTGAAACGGCGATTTAATTGCGCCGGATTATAGGTTATTGCAAAAAAAAAACGATATGCCTGCAAGTAATAACCATAGTGAAATTTTGTGGCCTTTTCTGCTTTACACAGTACTGGTGGTATTGTTGCTGGTTCTTATTTTGTCGTTGTCTTACATATTAGGTCAAAGACATAAGGACAGACAAACAGATCTGCCATATGAGGGCGGTGTACAACAAACCGGTACTGCACGTATCCGTTTTTCTGCTCAGTTCTATCTTGTCGCTATGTTATTTGTAATATTTGATGTGGAAGCGGTGTTTCTTATGTTGTGGGCGCTTGGCTTTTATGAGCTCGGGTGGGCAGGATATATTGGCGCGTCAATATTCATTGTTCAACTTGTTGTTGTACTTATATATGAGTGGGGCATAGGTGCTTTGGATTTTGGTCCGGATGGTTTAAAGATCATCAAAGCAATGAAGAAGTTATAGCTCATGAATTTATGGTTCAGATTAATTGAAGCCTGATTAGTAAAAAACAGAAAGCCTGCCACTGACAGCAGACAACTTATAGCTTATGAAATGGTGGTTAAGCAAAACAAACAATGATACCGGTAGCTTCAACGGAAACGGAAGCATGGAAGAGGCCGTGAGTAAAAGCGTGATGCTCACAACGGTGCAGGATTTGCTTGCATGGGGAAGAAAAAATTCCATGTGGCCCTTTCACTTCGGATTGAGCTGCTGCTTTGTAGAAATGGCTACAAGTATAACCAGTAAATATGATGTGGCGCGCTTTGGTGCAGAAGTTATAAGAGGTACGCCACGTGAGGCCGATGTGATGGTGATTGCAGGTACAGTGTTTATTAAAATGGTGCCTATAATAAAAAGATTACACGAACAAATGATGGAACCACGATGGGTTATTTCGATGGGTAGTTGTGCAAACAGTGGGGGCATGTATGATATCTACAGCGTGGTTCAGGGTGTCGATAAATTTTTACCCGTTGATGTTTATGTTCCGGGTTGTCCGCCGAGGCCTGATGCCTTTATGCAGGGACTTGTACTGTTAGGCGAAGCCGTTAAGAGTGAGAGAAGGCCATTGAGCTGGGTTATAGGTGATCAGGGCGTGGAAAAACCCAAATTAATGCCCATGAAAGACAAACGACGTGAAGAAAGAATGAATATGGTAAACTTCAGGCCTGTTGATGAGGTGTGATTGAAGTGAATAGTGAATGGTGAATAGTGAAAAATGCCGGCTTCCAACTGTTTACAAAGGCGGTGTTTAAGGGGTTACTGATCGTAAAGGAATTTGACCTGCGAGGCGTTATCGTTAAAATTCATCTTCAAGACAAGTAGTAAAGCAAAAATGAATTGTCAGGAATGAATAGGAAATAAAAGTGTTTGCAAAAACAAACCTGCAACCATTCGCTATTCGCCATTGACTATTTCAAAGAAAGGATGTTAAGTAAAAAAAGAATTGTCAGAAATGAATAGGAAATAAAGTGTTTTGCAAAAACAAAACCTGCAACACCATTCACTATTCACCATTGACCATTCACAATTATTATATGTCTGATGCTTCTGCCATATTAACTTCATTGCATCAACAATTTGATGCAGTTACATTTGTTCCGCAACAAACGGTAGACAATATAGATACATTGTGGCTGCCAAAGGAAAACATAGTGGCAGTTGTACGTTATCTTAAAAATACCATCAGCGCTCCCTTCAACCTGTTGTATGATCTGTGTGGGATTGATGAGCGTGACAGGATGGGTAAAGAAAAACTTCCCGCAAAAGACTTCACCGTAATTTATAGTCTGTTTTCTCTTGACCGCAATAAGTTCATTCGTTTAAAGGTAGCGCTGGAAGGAGAATATCCTTCAATTCCTTCAATAACAAGTCTGTTTAAAAATGCCAATTGGTATGAGCGTGAAGTGTACGACATGTTCGGGATCAAATTCGAAGGTCACCCACATTTGCAACGTATTCTTATGCCGCTTACATGGCAGGGACATCCGTTGCGCAAGGAACATCCGGCAAGGGCAACCGAAATTGGTCCTTACCGTTTGATCAATGAAACTATCGATCGCGAACAGGATGCGTTGCAATTCAAGCCGGAAGAATGGGGCATGAAGAGAGAAAGTGACGATGCTGACTTTATGTTCCTCAACATAGGACCGCAACACCCCGGTACGCATGGCGTATTACGTATTGTGCTGCAGCTGGATGGAGAAGATATTGTCGATGCAGTTCCTGAAATTGGCTTCCATCATCGGGGAGCGGAAAAGATGGGCGAAC
Source organism: Chitinophagaceae bacterium DXS (assembly GCA_030345135.1). Classification (GTDB taxonomy): domain Bacteria; phylum Bacteroidota; class Bacteroidia; order Chitinophagales; family Chitinophagaceae; genus Danxiaibacter; species Danxiaibacter flavus. Next base: position 1,893,258 of record CP128386.1, on the reverse strand, counting down.
GGCAAAGCTGGCACACATATATACCTTATACAGATCGCATTGATTACCTCGGTGGGGTAATGAACAATCTCGCTTACCTGCTTGCAGTTGAAAAGCTGGCTGGTATTGAGGTGCCTGACAGGGTCAAAGTGATCAGGGTAATGTTATGCGAGTTGTTCCGCATTTCGAGTCACCTTGTTTGGTTCGGCACTTTTGCCCAGGATGTTGGTCAACTTTCTCCGGTGTTTTACATGTTTACGGATCGTGAAAAAGTCTTTGATATAATAGAAGCTGTATGCGGCGGACGAATGCATCCAAACTGGTTTCGCATCGGTGGCGTTGCCCAGGATCTGCCAAAAGGATGGGACGGTTTGGTGCGTGATTTTGTAAAATATTTTCCTCCCAAGATAAAAGAGTATACCAACATGGTTATCCGCAACAGCCTGTTCAAAGGCAGAACCAAAGGTATTGGTGTATATACGTTGGATGAAGCTATAGAATGGGGTGTAACGGGACCGGGTTTGCGTGCGTGCGGACTTGACTGGGATTTCAGAAAAAAGCAACCTTATTCCGGATATGAGATGTTTGATTTTGAGATTCCGACTGCACAAAACGGTGACTGTTTTGATCGTGCCGTAGTTCGCGTTGAAGAGTTATGGCAAAGCCTTCGTATAATAGAACAATGTTTGAATAACATGCCCGAAGGCAATTATAAGGCAGATCACCCCCTCACAACTCCGCCATTGAAAAAGTATACAATGCAGGATATAGAAACGCTGATCACGCATTTTTTGAATGTAAGCTGGGGACCGGTTATTCCTGCAGGAGAAGCAATGAGCTGCATTGAAGCAACAAAGGGTGCCAACAGTTATTATCTCGTAAGCGATGGTAATACGTCATCATACAGAACGCGCATAAGAACTCCGTCATTTCCGCATATGCAGATGGTGCCTTATGTAAGCAAAGGCTACACCGTTGCCGACTTGCTGTCCATTTTGGGAAGTGTGGATTTTGTGCTGGCGGACATTGACCGGTAGTGTGCGAATGTGCAAATAGGTAAATGTGCAAATGCTGATGCAGGACTGTCGGATAGATTGTATGTGAAGAAGACAATTATCCACTCCTCAATAAAGGATTTGAGGTGAGGTTTGGCAAATAAGTGAAATGATAACCTGATAAACAAAAGCTGATAGCTCATAGCTGACAGCTGACAGCTCAACAATGCATGAAACAAAATATATAACCGGAAAAAAGCAGGCTGACCATTTAAAAGAAATGGACATTATACGGGAACATATAGCACACAACGCACCGCTTAGTGAAAAGGAGAAGCATGAAATTGATCATGAGGTAAGCCTTGTGCCATTTAAGAAAGCTGCAGTTATTGAAGCATTAAAGATTGTTCAGAAATACAGACGTTGGGTTAGTGATGAAAGTGTCGAAGCTGTTGCTCAATATCTTGAAATGAGCGCAGCAGAAGTAGACAGCGTGGCCACCTTCTATAATTTAATTTATCGCAAACCCGTTGGTAAACATGTGATATTGTTGTGCGACAGCATTTCATGTTACGTAATGGGCTATGGAAAAATATACCAGGCGTTGCAAAAGCAATTGAATGTTCAATTTGGCCAGACAACAAAGGATAATGTGTTCACTTTGTTGCCAAACGTGTGCCTGGGGTGTTGTGATCATGCGCCGGCAATGATGATTGATGAAGATTTATATGAAGATGTAAAAGAAGATCAGCTTTTGGAAATTTTGAAAAAGTATAGCCAATGAAAATGTGCAAATATGCAAATGTGCAGATGTGTAAATGTGCGGATGTGTACTACATGAATAGTCGTTATTTAAGGACAACAATCCCTTCTACTCTTTTAGAATAAGATAGGGTGCTGTCTAAAGTGTATCGCTTTTTTACTTTTTACTTTTCCTGCCCGACTGAAGCCGTTCAGGCGGGGAATTTAAACTTTTACTTCTATGGAACAGCCGCTAACCAAACATATCGTTCCGGGAAAATCACTCAGCCTGAAAGAGTATGAGCAGACTGGCGGCTATGCTGCAGTGCGAAAAGCCGTAAAAAATGCTTCTCCGCAGGACGTTCAACAGATAGTAAAAGATAGCGGACTGAAAGGCCGCGGTGGCGCGGGTTTCAGCACCGGCATGAAATGGAGCTTTGTTCCGATGGATGACAGTGCCAGGCACCCAAAATACCTTATTTGCAATGCTGATGAAATGGAACCGGGTACTTTTAAGGACCGTTTGCTTCTGGAAGGTAATCCGCATCAGCTAATTGAAGGAATGATCCTCGCAGCCTATGCAATTAAGGCCGATATCTCGTATGTATTCCTTCGCTGGGCCTACAGAAAAGCAGCAACGTTAATGCAAAAAAGTATTGAAGAAGCTTATGCGGCAGGTTACCTGGGCAAGAATATTCTCGGTACAGGCTGGAATCTCGAAATGCATTTACATACAGGTGTGGGCCGTTATATCTGTGGTGAGGAAACTGCGTTATTGAATGCGCTCGAAGGCAAGCGTGCCACACCCAGATCCAAACCGCCTTTTCCACAAGTGAGCGGTTTGTACGGAAAGCCAACAATAGTAAATAATGTAGAAACGCTTTGTTGCCTGCCGCATATTATCAATAACGGCGCAGTATGGTTTAAAGGGTTGAGTGTAAGTGAAGACAGCGGTACCAAGTTATATGGCGTGAGTGGAAAAGTAAAACGTCCCGGAGTATGGGAACTGCCATTAGGCACAACTATGCGTGAGATTATTGAAGACCATGCTGGCGGAATGGTAGATGGTTATAAGCTGAAAGGAGTACTACCCGGAGGGGCTTCAACAGACTTCCTGACTGAAGAACATCTCGATATAAAAATGGACTACATATCAGTGGCTGCTGCAGGAAGCAGATTGGGCACCGGTACAATGATCGTGATGGATGATGCCACGTGTCCTGTTGGTTTTGTGCATAATCTCCAGCATTTTTTTGCACAGGAAAGTTGTGGATGGTGTACGCCCTGTCGTGAAGGATTGCCCTGGGTTGAGCGGATCTTGCTGGGCCTTGAAAAAGGTTCGGGGTCAAATGAAGATATTGATCTGTTGCTAATGCATACGCAGTATCTCGGGCCGGGTAATACTTATTGTGCATTGGCGCCGGGAGCGATGGAGCCGTTACAAAGTGCATTAAAGTATTTCAAAGAAGATTTTATTAAGCATATAGAAAAACATGAGTGTCCATATACAGGTTGATGCATATGTGTCCTACACCTCAAAGGTGTAGGACACATATGCACTCAGCGAAGTCTTAAATTTTACGGGTAATGAGTGGCAGCAGCTACAACATAGCTAAAAACTGACTCCTATGGTTATTCACATCGATAACAAAGAATACAATATCAAGTCCGGCAAAAATCTGCTGGAGGCTTGCCTTTCAGTAGGACTCGACCTGCCTTACTTCTGCTGGCATCCGGCAATGGGAAGCGTTGGAGCTTGCAGGCAATGTGCAGTTAAAGTATATAAAGATGAGAATGACACAAAGGGCAGGCTCGTTATGAGTTGTATGGAAGGAGTTAAAGATGGACTTTATCTTTCAATAGAAGATAAGACAGCTAAAGAATTTCGCGAGCAGGTAATTGAATGGCTGATGACGAATCATCCGCACGATTGCCCGGTATGTGATGAAGGAGGTGCTTGTCATTTGCAGGATATGACGGTAATGACTGGGCACGACTACCGCAGATTTAAGTACAAGAAAAGAACATACACCAATCAATATCTCGGTCCGCTGATTCATCATGAGATGAACCGTTGCATTCAGTGTTACCGTTGCGTACGTTACTATCGCGACTATGCAGGCGGCGATGATCTAAATGTTTTTGCGGCACACAACCATGTATATTTCGGAAGAGAAAAAGATGGCGTATTGCAAAGTCCGTTCAGCGGAAATCTTTCAGAAGTATGTCCTACCGGCGTTTTCACTGATAAGACGTTAAAGGAACATTACACCAGAAAATGGGACCTCACTATGTCGCCTTCTGTTTGTAATCATTGCAGCGTGGGTTGCAATACGATTGCTGCAGAACGCTATGGTGAACTGCGCTGTATTTTAAACAGGTATAATGGCGATGTGAACGGTTATTTCTTATGCGACCGCGGACGATTTGGATATGAGTTTGTCAACAGCGAAAACAGGATAAAACGTGTTATTATCCGGAACCGTGCAGGGGAGGCGTCAACAGAAGAAGAATTGATGCAGCATTTGCAGCCGCTGGTTTCCATGAGTAAAATTATTGGCATTGGATCGCCGAGGGCATCACTAGAAAGCAATTTCGCTTTAATGCAACTGGTAGGTAAACAAAATTTTTACCAGGGCATTAGCGAAGATGAAGCGCATTTAAACAGGGTGTGCATAGATGTATTGCAATCGGGAAGTGTGCACAGTGCATCACTAAAAGAAATTGAGCAGGCCGACGCGGTGTTGGTTGTAGGAGAAGATATCTGGAATACAGCACCAATGATGGCGCTGGCCGTTAGGCAGGCTGTGGTAAAAACTGCCGGTGCAGAAGCTTCGCAACATGTACAAATTCCTGTGTGGCTGGATTCAGCAATAAAGGAACTTGCGCAGGAAGACAAAGGTTTTCTTGCAGTACTTAATGTGTCTGCATCTCCATTGGACGAGCTGGCCACTCACGCGTGGCACGCAACGCCCGATGATCTGTCGAGGGCTGCTTTTGCAATTGCAGCTTATCTGCAGCCGGGTAAACTACAGGCTGATAATTTCAGCGAAGAATTAACCAATCAGGCAAAAGCAATCGGGGAGGCGTTAAAGCAGGCAAAAAATCCGGTTATTATTACAGGCGTTTCCAGTTATAATGATAATGTGATTAAAGCTGCGTTTGATATCGCCGCGTCGTTAAATACTGCAGGTAGAAAAACGGGTATGGCATGTGTGATGACTGAATGTAATAGCATGGGACTGGCACTAATGGATGCGCCGGCCTTCAATCATGCAATGGATAGCGTAAGGCCCAACGGACATGCCACGGCTGTGATACTGGAAAATGATCTTTACAGGCACCTAACACCCAACCTGGTTGATAATTTTTTAAACAAATGCGATCATATTATCGTACTGGATTCTTTACATAATTCTACTACTGAAAAAGCCAGTGTGCTGTTACCTGCTGCAACGTTTGCAGAGGGAGACGGAACATTGGTGAACAATGAAGGTCGCGCACAACGTTTTTTCCAGGTTATACCCAATGCCGATACACAGGTAAAAGAAAGCTGGCAGTGGCTATGGAAGATGCAGATGCTAAGGTCTCAAAAAGTAAATGGTCATGTATTACATCCCGATGAACTGTTGCAAAAAATGGAGACCGATATGCCACAGTTTAAAGGAATTACAAGCGTTTCACCGGGTCACGATTATACTATTCACGGAGAACGAATCCCCCGGGAGCCCCACAGGTATAGCGGAAGAACAGCTATACAAGCCAACAAGAATGTAAGTGAACCAAAGCCGTTTTATGATGGAGATTCACCTTTGTCCTTTACTATGGAGGGCTTCAAGGGCGTGCCACCGTCATGGGCAGTTCCTTTCTTCTGGGCACCCGGTTGGAACTCTGTGCAGTCTGTTGCTAAATACCAGGATGAACCTAATGGTTCATTAAAAGGAGGGAATCCTGGCGTGCGTTTGTTACAGGATAAAAAGAAAGAAAATGCTGATCTTTTCTTTAAAGACGTTCCTGAACAATTTGTGATAACAAAAGATAAATGGCTGTTGCTTCCTAAGTTTCATGTGCTTGGTTCCGGTGAATTAAGCGGTTATACAAAGGCACTTGAAGTGCTTTCGCCCGAACTTTTTGCTATCATTTCGCCAAAGAGCGCTGAAGCGCTAAATGTAAAAGAAGGAGACATGCTTCAACTAACGGACGCCGGTATTGCTTATGGCTCATTGCCCGTAAAAGTGCTGGACAACATGTGTGATGGTGTTGTGTTTGTAAATGCAGGATCGCGCGGCACGGTTGGTATGAACTGGGGAACAAGAATAAACCTCGCGAAGGTCAATTGAAAATTGACAATGTTTATCAGGCTTTAATTATGATTATTAAACCAGGCAACAAGAAAGCTGACAGCTAATTGCTGATAGCTAAATCTCAAAGCTAAAATGACAGTCATGCAACACATATGGATCGTATTGGGCGTACTGTTTGTACTGCTGAATATCGCAGCTGGTCTCATCTGGCTGGAGCGTCGGATGCTGGCTATGTGGCAGGATAGGCTTGGTCCCAACAGGGCAGGGCCGTTAGGAATTTTGATTGTTTTGGCCGATACTTTAAAGTTGTTTTTTAAGGAGGACTGGATCCCTCCGTTCGCAGATAAATGGGTATTCATTACTGCGCCTGCCATTGTTGTGGCAAGTGTGTTGATGAGCTTTGTGATCATTCCTTTCTCTCCGTCAATTATCGTATCGGATTTAAATGTTGGCATATTGTTCTTTTTGGCAATGTCTTCATTGGGCGTGTACAGCATTGTATTAGGGGGCTGGGCATCAAACAATAAATATTCCTTGTTGGGTGCCTTGCGTGGTGCTTCTCAAATGATCGCTTATGAAGTATTTATGGGATTAAGCCTTATGGGCATTGTAATGTTAACCGGATCATTTAAGCTGAGTGATATTGTAAATGCGCAGAAAGATGTGTGGTTTGTTTTTAAGCAACCTGTTGCTTTGGTTATATTTTTTATTGCAGGAGTAGCTGAAACACATCGTCTTCCTTTTGATATTCCCGAAGCGGAAAGTGAGCTTATTGCCGGTTTTCACTCAGAATATTCCGGTATGAAATTCGGGATGTTCTTCATCGGAGAGTATTTGGGCGTAACGCTCATTTCAGCCATGACTGCAACCATGTTTTTCGGCGGATGGCTCGGTCCTGCATTCCTGCCTCCATGGGCGTGGTTCTTTATTAAAACATTTGCATTTATACTGTTCTTTATATTATTACGCGCATCGCTGCCGCGACCAAGATATGATCAGTTGATGGAAACAGGCTGGAAGGTGTTGCTGCCTTTAGTGCTGTTGAATCTGATGGTTACCGGCGCGATCGCGTTGTGGATAAGAGGCTAGGCGAAACCAATTGAAAATGGAAAATGAATAATTGAAAATGAAGAGGTGATTTCGGACTACCCGTGTTACTTCTGCCTTTTCTCTGCATAATAAAAAACTTAGTGCTTCTTTGAGTCTTTGTGTCTTGGTGGCCCAACTTTTAAAACTTGTTTATGTTCAGTCATATACGAACAATCTGGTTAACATTTCTTCATCTTTTCAGGAAAAAGGTGACGATAGAGTATCCCGAAGAGAAAGTAAAACTCCATCCTCGCTGGCGTGGAAGAATAGTGCTGACAAAAGATCCTGACGGCGGTGAACGTTGTGTTGGTTGCTATTTATGTGCAGTGGCTTGCCCTGTTGACTGTATTGCCTTGCAGGCCACTGAAGACGAAAACGGACGCCGTTATCCTGAATTTTTCCGCATCAATTTTTCACGCTGCATTTTTTGCGGATATTGCGAAGATGCTTGCCCTACATACGCCATCCAACTAATACCTGATTTTGAAATGGCTGAATACAACAGGCAGAACCTTGTTTTTGAAAAACCAGATCTGCTTATTGATAGCCAGGGAAAATATCCCGGATATAATTTCTACAAGGTTGCAGGGATGGATGCAGGCGTAAAACAAAAAGGTGAAGGCGAAAATGAAGAAGCTCCGGTTGATATTCACAGTCTAATGCCATAAGAAATGAACTACCTGTTTTATATATCGTCAGTCGTCGCAATTGTCGCTACCATTATGGTAATTACACGTTATCACCCTGTTCATGCGTTGCTATACCTGGTGGTTTCCTTTTTAGCAGTATCTATGATCTTTTTGTCATTGGGCGCTCCGTTTGTCGCTATACTGGAAATCATATTGTATGCAGGTGCTATTATCGTGCTCTTCATTTTTGTGGTCATGATGCTGAATATCGGGAGTGAAGCAGCGGCGCAGGAAAAGCAATGGATCAAAACACAAACCTGGGCCGGGCCGACAATACTTACGGCCATTTTGCTTGCAGAATTGTTAGTGCTTATGATCAGGGGAGATTCTACAACAATTACGGATCAATCCGTTCCCATTAAACAAATATCTTTTTCTCTTTACAAGGAATACATAATAGCTGTCGAACTGGTTGGATTTCTGCTGATGGCCGGCATTGTTGGCGCCGCTCATATCGGTCGCCATAAGAAAAGATACTTGCACAGATTCCTCCGGGAAAAAGAGGAACGGGAAAGTGTGAAGTTGTAAGTGGTACGTTATACGTTTATCACAGCGAAGTTTTTGCATCAGACATAATCTCCGCTTCCTAAAACGTAAAACGTAAAATTTATAACGTACAACGTAAAACGTAAAACTTACAACGTACAACGTATAACTTAAAACGTACAACGTATGGCTTCCTACTCAGTACTTGCCGTTGCTGCCATATTATTCACTTTAGGCTTGATTGGCGTGTTAACACGACGCAACGTGATCTTTATATTGATTTCCGTTGAGGTTATGCTCAATGCTGCCGGGCTTGCTTTTGTTGCAGCCGGTGCACGATGGGGACAGCCGGACGGACAGGTGATGTTCCTGTTTATCCTGGCCATGGCAGCGTCGGAAGTTTCAGTTGGATTGGCATTGGTCATGCAGGTTTATCACCAGCATAAAACCCTGGACGTTACCAGGCTCAACGTATTAAAAGACGATATAGATATTCAGGAAATAAAGGTTCAATAGTTAACATAGGGTGGCAGAAAGTTAAAACTAAATTTTATGCACCAGACGCTATCTCTCATCCCGGCATTGCCGTTAGCTGGTTTTCTAATACTATCACTGTTAGGCAGGCGTTTACCCAACAGGCTGGTAGCACTAATCGGCGCGGGGGTAATTTCCGCTGCTGCGATCATCGCGATATGGCTGGGGATTAGTTTCCTGCAGGCGCCTCCGGATAGTGGTGCATACAGCGTTGAGCTTTGGCGTTGGATGAGCGTTGCCAATTTTAATTGTTCATTCAGTTTACACGTAGATGCTTTATCTCTGGTGTTCGTTTTCGTTATAACATTTGTAGGTGCATTAATACATATTTATAGTGCAGGTTTTATGAAGCACGACAGGGATTATGCCCGGTTCTTTGCGAGCATGAATTTGTTTGTCTGCGCTATGCTGCTTCTGGTAATGGCAGATAATCTTGTGCTGCTGTATCTGGGTTGGGAAGGTGTAGGTTTATGTAGTTATTTATTGATCGGTTTTTGGTACGAAACAACCGCTAATGTTCAGGCTGCCAATAAAGCTTTTTATATTACCCGCGTTGGTGATACAGCAATGGCCATCGGTTTCTTTTTGTTGTTCCGGGAATTGGGAACGCTGGATATTCCTGCCATTCAAAAACTGGCACCGGAACATTTTACAAGTGGCTCACCCATCATAACGGCCATCGCCTTGTTGTTGCTCGCCGGAGGGATGGGAAAGTCAGCACAGGTTCCTCTACAAACCTGGTTGCCTGATGCCATGGCCGGCCCTTCGCCGGTAAGTGCCCTCATTCACGCAGCAACGATGGTTACGGCGGGCGTTTATTTGGTGGCAAGAATGCATGTCCTCTTTCAGCTTTCGCCGCTGGTCATGAGTATAACAGCGGTAATCGGAGCACTCACTTTATTTATTGCCGGATGCAGTGCAATGGTTCAAACAGACATTAAACGCATTCTCGCTTATTCAACAATAAGCCAGGTGGGTTATATGTTTTTAGCGCTGGGCGTAGGAGCGTGGAGCGCCGGCGTGTTTCACTTCTTTACACATGCATTTTTTAAAGCGTTATTATTCCTTGCAGCTGGCGCCGTAATAGAATCGCTTCATCATGAACACGGGATTTTTAAAATGGGCGGATTGAAAAATAAAATGCCGCTTGTCTTTTATACATTCCTTGCTGGTGCCGCTGCATTGGCTGCGTTGCCGCTTATTACGGCAGGATTTTTCAGTAAGGACCAGGTGCTTTGGTATGCACTTAGTGCCAACGGCGGAAATCCGCTGCTCTGGATTGTGGCTTTGCTTGGTGCTTTTATTACAGCCTTCTACACCACAAGGTTGATGTTGGTTGTTTTCTGGGGAACAGAAAAAACGCATGTTGGTGAACTTCCCGGAAGACTGATGACTTTGCCATTGGTTATCCTCGCAATATTAAGTATATGCGCCGGCTTTATTGAGTGGCCACACAACATGTTGCACATTACGCTATTCTCAGATTTGGTACAGAAAGTTTTACCGCCTGTAGTGGAAGCTGAGCCTGTGCCTTCCGAAGCGCTCTTTCAGTTGATTGCGGTAGTAGCTACATTCTCGGGTGTATTTGTTGGATATCTTTTGTACAGAAAGAACACTTCAATTATAGAAAGCTGGAAGCAAACACCGGCAATGGTTTGGCTCCGGGATTTCTTTTACACGGGATGGAAGTTTGATGAGTTATACAATATTCTTTTCGTGCGGCCCTTTGTTTTTATTACGCAGTTAAATAAACAGGATGTAATAGATAAAATATATGCCGGTATTGTCTCGCTGTTCCAGCGCCTCAATGGCATATTCTCTGTTAGCCAGGATGGCTCTGTGCGTACTTATGTAATAGGGGTGCTGATAGGTATCATTTTTATTTTAGCCTTACAACTGATTTTATGATACTCATTTGGATGATCATTATTCTATTGGCTGGCGGCATTTTGTGCTGGCTGTTGTCAAAATCAAATTCACCGGCAATAAAATGGATAGCCTTGCTAGCCGTATTAATAGATCTTGTGCTTCTTTTAAATATCTGGCTGCAACATGGTCAGGGCCTGACTGCAAACACGGGCAACTGGATGATTCAATATCAGTCCGCGTGGATTCCTTCCTTTGGTATCAGCTTTCATGTTGCCATGGATGGATTAAGTCTTATTTTGGTAATGCTTACATTCTTCCTGGGAACGCTGGCTGTGTTGTGTTCCTGGAAAGAGATTGAGAAACGTGCAGGTTTTTATTATTTCAATTTGCTGTGGACACTGGCAGGTATTACAGGTGTTTTCGTGGCACTTGACCTGTTTCTTTTTTATTTCTTCTGGGAAGTAATGCTTGTTCCAATGTACCTGTTAATCCTTATCTGGGGTGATAAAAACAGGCGGTATGCTGCATACAAGTTTTTCATATTTACACAGGCAGGTGGTTTACTAATGCTGATTTCTATTTTAGCATTATACTTTATTCATGGTGCACAAAGTGGCACCTACACTTATGATTATTTAAGTCTGTTAGGTACACGTATTGATCCTTCTGTTGCAAAATGGATTATGATGGGTTTTATGATAGCCTTTGTAATTAAACTTCCAATGGTTCCTTTTCATAACTGGTTGCCTGATGCGCACAGTGAAGCGCCTACAGCTGGCAGTCTGATTTTGGCCGGCTTGTTGTTAAAGACCGGTGCTTACGGTATTATACGTTTCGTGTTGCCATTGTTTCAGCAATATGCAGCCGATATTGCATGGTGGGCAATGCTTTTTGGTGTTATCGGAGTTATATACGGAGCAATGATGGCATTTGCACAAACGGATCTCAAACGCCTGATTGCCTATACATCCGTAAGCCACATGGGTTTTGTGCTCACCGGTATTTTTGCCTTTCGCGAAATTGCCATGCAGGGAGTCATCATGCAGATTATTACTCACGGCATAAGTACTGGTGCGTTATTCGTATTAGCCGGTATGATCAAGGAAAGATTACATACAAGAGATATTTCACAAATGGGAGGGCTGTGGTCATACATGCCTGCAATGGGCGGTGCTGCAATGTTGTTTACCATGGCTTCGCTTGGACTTCCTGCTCTGGGAAATTTCATTGCAGAATTTTTGATCCTGTTGGGAACGTTCCAGGCAAATCCAACCTTTACGGTACTCGCATCCACAGGTTTGGTTTTCTCAGCGTTGTATTCACTGCGCCTTATGCAGAAGGTATTTCTCGGTCCGCCCAACGCTCCACATAAGGTGAATGATATCTCAGGACGTGAGTTTATCATCCTTGCTGCGTTAAGTATTTCGATCGTATTGCTTGGACTTTTCCCCCAGGCAGTGTTGGATGTCGCCGGTAAAGTTATAAGTAATAAGTTGTACGTTATACGTTGATTGGTGAGGGGAGGAAATGTGTTGCTTGTTATAGCTAAAGGAAATTAGTATGGACCCAACTGCAGTAGTGCTATGTATCGTTCCTTGTGTCGCACTCTTGTACTGAAGCAACACAATTCGGCGGGAGAATAAAATCTTTCAAGTGTATCCTTCGCTCCGATAAACGTAAAACGTATAACGTACAACTTCACACGGTTCTAAGCTTTAGGCTTTAAGCTTTCGGCTCTAAAAAAAACTACTATGACCGAACAACAACTAATGGCGCTTCTTCCTTTCATGGTGCTGGCTGCAGCTTCAATAGTGATTATTTTGCTCATAGCATTCCGGCAAGGGCACACCGTTATACAGGTTACAGGTTTTCTCCTGATGTGCCTGGTGATCTTCGCCATGTGGTATGTAAGGGGCGTATTGCCGCAGACTATAGCGCCATTGTTAATAGTCGATGGATTTGGTGCTTTGTTTACAGGATTGATTGTATTCTGTGTGCTTGTTGTTGGGTTGTTTTCCTATATCTACTTTGAAGAGCGTGAAGAAAATCCACGCGAATATTATATACTTATTTTTCTAAGTACGCTCGGTGCTGCGATACTTACGATCAGCAGACATTTTATGTCGTTTTTTATCGGACTTGAACTGCTTAGCATCAGTTTGTATGCATTGATCGCATATCTGCGCACCAGAAACAATGCAATAGAGGCGGGTATCAAATATCTTGTACTGGCAGCGTTGACTTCCGCATTTCTCTTGTTTGGAATGGCCTTGATCTACATGGAGACCGGTAGTATGGATTTCGCTGTGATCGCTCAAAGATTGAATGCAGCGGGCAAGTCTTCTGCCTTGTTCTTGACCGGATTTGGTGTAATGATGGTAGCAGTAGGGTTTAAACTTGCCCTGGTGCCTTTTCATTTGTGGGCGGCAGATGTTTACCAGGGTGCGCCTTCGCCCGTGGCAAGTTTTATAGCAACGGTATCAAAAGTGGGTGTATTTGCTGTGTTCCTTCGTTTTTGTCAGGAACTGCATCTCCAAAACAATAGTGCGGTAATGATGCTTATTTCTGCCGTTGCCATTCTCTCTATGATTTCCGGCAACATACTTGCCCTACGGCAACAAAATCTTAAACGGTTGCTTGCTTATTCGTCAATTGCGCATTTCGGGTATTTGCTGGTTGCTTTTCTTCCCGGTAACAATACCGGTGTAGAAGCGGCTGTCTTTTACCTTACGGCATATGCAATAACTATTCTGGCTGCATTCGGTATTATCATTCTTTTATCACCCGGAGAAAAAGATGCAGACAGCCTGAGTATGTATCGTGGTCTGTTTTGGGATAAGCCCTTTATGGCAATTGTACTTACAGTGGCGTTACTTTCGCTCGCCGGTATTCCGTTAACCGCCGGCTTTATCGGAAAATTCTATGTACTAACCGCCGGCGTTGAACAACGCGCGTGGCTGCCGGTAATTGTTCTGGTCATTACAAGCGTTATAGGATTGTATTATTACCTCCGCATCATTAGCACCATATTCGCAGATTCACCCGTCACAATTCAAAAGGAGAGAAGCCTCAACCAATTTTTTTATACAGCGTCGTATGCTGCTCTGGTAGTCCTAACGTTATTACTCTTCGGAATCGGCGTTATGCCCGCCGTAATTATTCAGGGAATAAAACAGTTTCTGGTAATAGACAGATAAATGTGCAAATGTGTAAATATGCGAATGTGTGAATGAATTGAAAATGGAAAATTGATAATTGAAAACGTAGAAATGTGCAAATGTGTGAATGAATTGAAAACGAGAGAATGAGTAAATTTGCAAATATGCGAATGTTCAGATGAATTGGCAATTGAAAATCGAGGAAATGTGTAACTGTGCAATTTGCAAATGCTGGAGTTTTCACTGATGCAATATAGTCACCTGCTTAAAGGAAATATTAGATCTTTCACCTTTCACTATTCACCATTCACTTTTCACTAATTCGTCCATTCGCAATACTTAATGTATAAAACTCTTTGCATCTCACACCTTTCACTATTCACCATTGACTATTCACCAACTTGCAAATTCGCTCATTTGCAAATTTGCACATTTACCCATTTGCTCATTTAATAAGCTGCATCACCTTCTCCTTATAACTTCCGCCGATAGGGATGGTGGCTTTGTCAACTTCAATAGCATTGCCATAAATGCTTTTGATGAATGGAACTGCAACGATATAGGATTTGTGTACACGGATAAATTTCCCGGGAGGTAACAATCTTTCCATATCACTCATCGTCTGATGTGTGATCAGTTTGTATTCGGGAGTGAAAATCTTGAGATAGTCTTTCATTCCCTCGATGTACATTATTTCTGAAAAATTTACTTTGAAGAATTTGCTGTTGCTCTTGATAAAAATATGGTCAGTGGGAACATTGCTTTTTTCTTTCGGTTCCTGTGAAAACAATCTTCCCTCTTTTATTTTATTGACCATTTTTGAAAACCGTTCAAAAGATATTGGCTTCAGCAAATAATCGATCACGTTGAATTCATAACTTTCAAGTGCGTATTCGGCATAAGCAGTTGTAAGCACTACCAGTGGGGGATCTTCAAGCGTTCGTAAAAAATTCAAACCTGTCATTCCCGGTAGTTGGATGTCAAGAAAGATCAAATCCACTTCCTGGTTGTTTAATACTTCAGCGGCTTCAAGGGCATTGTTGCAAATCGCTACGAGTTCGAATTGATCGGTCTTTTGTAAGTGCGATTGAATAACCTGTTGGGCAAGTATCTCATCCTCAACAATAATACATTTTATCAAGCGAAATGATTTTTAATAATAAGAGAAACAGTAAAAACATTGTTGCTTAAAATTACATCAAGCGTGTGAGAATCGGGGTATAAGATTTCCAGTCTGTCGCGTGCGTTCTTAATGCGAAGAGAACTGCTTCTGCTTTCTTCTTTTTCGGTTTGGATAATATCAAGTTCGTAGGTTCCGGGATACAGCAGTTCGAGTAGTGTCTTGCTGTTTTGCATACTCATGCCGTTAATTCTTTTCGCCTGTGTTTCAAGATCCAGGTTGGTGTTGTTAATCACGTTCAAGACGATCTGGTCCGGCTGAACCTTAATGGTAATGTAAATGAAAGTATTGCTGAAAGATGTATCAAAAGCATGTTTGAAGCCATTTTCAATAAATGGCAGAAATAGAAACGGCTCGATCATTATTCCTTTGGTATCGCCTTCAACTGAAAAACGGACGTCGGCATTGTGTCTTAGTTTTTCAATGTCAATATAGTTTTGAATAAAATCGATCTCTTTAGTTAATTCTATTCTAGGCTGATTGCATTCATAAGTCATGTAGCGCATAATGTCCGAAAGTTTTATCACTACTTCAGGCGTCTTGTCTGACTTTTGAAGACTGAGCGAATAGATACTGTTTAAGGTATTGAACAGGAAGTGAGGATTTAGTTGGGCGCGTAAATACCGAACCTTTAAAAAACTGTTCTCTTTTTGCAGGTCGAACAGTAATTCCTTTTCATCCAATGTTTTCCTGATATACGCAATGGCAACAGCAACAGAGATATTAATAATCACCCAAAGACTTTCAATGATCACCGTGCGATAAGTAAATAAAAAATGAAATTTCTCGTCATTAATACTGATCACGTGGAAGACCAATGCGCACACCGCAAATAACACGAGTTGAACAAGAATAAAGAATGAAAAACTGATAAAAATAAAAAGCGTATTCTTATTTTGAAAGAAAAAACGTGGTACAATTAATCGCGCATACAACACGTATGCCGGCAATAACGCCAGGTTAACAAGAAACAGGACCAGCCATGTTTGAAAATCTGTCAGAAAGAAAGTAAGGCCACTTACCAAAGGGTTTATAATTCCCAATAGCAACCAGTAAAACAATTCTATTCTGTTGGGTGGCGGGATTATCCTATCGTTATCGAATTCCATAAAAGGGGATTTTACAAAGGGTTACAATAAATTTAATTCTTAGTTATGCTAACACTTAAATTGGCAAAATCTCCATCTGAATTGTTTCCAACCCAAAAGCCTATTTTACCTTGTATGGTTGGTGATATTTTTTTTACCGTCAATACAGGCTCCGTTATGTTGTTTACGTAGACATAAACCATCTCATCCTTAATCTTGATACTGCAGTGAATCCATTCATTGGGCGAAGGAGCCGGATTGATCGCGTTTTCGTGTTTTCCGGGAAACTGCGTACGCAACTTCTCCCAGTCCCAGTCCGGCAGTGAAACATATTGAACCGCATGGCTCTTTCTAGCCGGGTCCGGCGATTGAAAATTAAACGGCCTGAAATAAATTACGTCGAAAGTGCTGTCATTCTTGCCGTGAAAAGCCATACCCACAAAGCTTTGCTGCATTACATCCTTTCCACGGACATCGAACGTTATTGTGCCTTCTTTGAAAGTGCTGTTCTTTATCCAGGCGACGCCGTCTCCGGATTTTGCGTCGAGATGAATCCCTTGCGGGTTATCCTTTAATGGAGAGATATTTCTATTGAAAACTTCAATCTCTTTGTTTTGGAGAAGCCCGGGCAGGTCAACTAACGCAGAAATGGTTTGCGCTTGCAATGTGGCAGTGCCGCTTATAAGAAGTATCGTAATACATAGGAGGACTAAAAACCTGTTTGTTAATTTTTTCCTTTCTAAAGAGTAAATTTTTTTCATACGCTGTATTGAAGGACGATTTTTCAGTGCATAATAAAGCTAGTACTACCATTTCTTATTTAATCATCATTTCGACAAACATTCGAATACTTTCGATAAATTTTGTTAATGGATAAGGTGAAGGAAATGAGGGGAGATGGGTGGCAGGTTTCAGGAGTCAGGTATCAGGTTTCAGGTGTCAGGTATCAGGTGTCAGGTATCAGGTGTGAGGTATGAGTGTGAAGTCTAAATTCAAAAGTAAGAAGTCAAAAATAGGAAGGGCGATGATTGCGTGTCGGAGGCTAAGAAAAAAAATCGGCTATAATTTTTTCAAAATATGAACAGCATCTAAAGAATTAACTATAGGTGTGATTGTTGAAATAGCAGAATAGATTCGCGTGTGGCGAAAAGAAGTTGTCTGGCTGTCCTCTTAATTATATTAACTACCCTTCCAGGTTAAACCTTGTGACACCTTCCTTTGCCTCACACCTCACACCTTACACCTGATACCTGACACCTCGTCCTCACCCCACCATTTTCCTCAGCTTCTCCTCATTTATAACGCGAATACTTTTCCCTTCCGTGACAATCACCCCTTCGCTGGTGAGATCATTGAACAGCTTGAAGACTGTTTCATAAGTAGTGCCGGCGTAAGAAGCAATATCCTGCCTGGTAATAACAACACCAATAAATCCATCATCGTTAAGGCCGAAGACTTTCTTCAAATCAAGCAGCGTCTCGGCAATTCGTCCTTTCACATCCATATGCGCGAGGTTGCGCATCCGTTGCTCGGCTTTTTGTAATTCACTTGCATAAAAATGCATCAGCTTGTAAGTGAGATCGTGATTGGAGCGAAGGAGCGTCTCAAGAAATTGATTGGTTATAAAACAAGCTTTAGTGGTGTCAAGTGCTGTTGCAGAAACAGGATATTTATTGGCGCCGCCAAGACCGCGGTGTCCCAATATGTCTCCCGCAGAAGAAAAGCGAATGATCATATCTTTTTCATCGCTCCACTGTTTATGGATTTTCACAGCACCGGAATAAATGAAATAAATTCCTTTTACATCATCGCCTTCACTAAATATTGATTCATTCTTCTTAAATAAACGCGTTTGCTTCT
Organism: Chitinophagaceae bacterium DXS; assembly: GCA_030345135.1. Taxonomy (GTDB): domain Bacteria; phylum Bacteroidota; class Bacteroidia; order Chitinophagales; family Chitinophagaceae; genus Danxiaibacter; species Danxiaibacter flavus. The sequence goes on along the minus strand of CP128386.1, from coordinate 1,875,286 downwards.
TCATCGCAATAATCTCCCGCCACTCCGGAATGCAGTTAGTGCATAGAAAACAACTCGTTACATCACATAAAACATCTTGCATGGGCCAATAATACGTTTTTTATTTTAATGTTGCTACCTCTTAAAATATTGTTTAATTAATATTTTTGTCGTAAAAAAAAATAAAATATGACTAATAAATATTAATTAAACAATACTTTTGCTAAAAATTAGAATTTCACAAATGCGTCAGAACAGTGATCAGATTCCTTTATCAACCTCATTGAATATTTTTCCGGCCCAAAAAATTAAAAAGCAATCGCTTGTTAACAAACGGGTTCTTTACCTGAGTCTTCAGGCAATCTTAAATGCAATAGTTATTGGTTTTGTTGCCAGGCTATTGGTTTATCTTATCGATCTTATTACAAACCTCGCATTTTATGGAAAGTTTTCAATAGAGCCGGCAAGTCCCGCACGTAACGGACTAGGCTTGGCGGTGATATTTATTCCGGTTGCCGGCAGTATTATAGTTGGCTTTATAGCGCGTTACGGGTCTAAAGCTATCCGTGGACACGGTATACCGGAAGCAATGGAAAAAATTATTCTTGATGACAGTAAAATACCACCAAGCATTACTTTCTTAAAGCCCTTGTCCGCAGCCATTTCCATCGGTACGGGCGGACCTTTCGGTGCGGAAGGCCCTATAATAGCTACAGGTGGTGCATTTGGTTCGTTTACAGGTCAGATCATGCACATCTCGGCTTCGGAAAGAAAAATTATTTTAAGTGCCGGAGCCTGCGCCGGTATGTCAGCCATATTTGGAAGCCCTCTGGCTGCCGTATTGCTTGCCATTGAATTATTGTTGTTTGAGTTTTCTCCCAAATCAATTATTCCTGTCGCATTGGCCTGTGTTACCGGTGCAGCCATGCACCTCTTGTTATTTGGCTCATCGCCGGTGTTTGCAATGTCAGCAATTCCAGTCGCATCGGGGGGATCGTTAATTATATATGCCGCAATGGGCTTGGTCATCGGTGTTATAGCTTCGCTGATCTCCAAATCAGTTTATGCCGTTGAAGATGCGTTTGAAAAGTTGCCCATTCACTGGATGTGGTGGCCTGCCATAGGCGCAATTGCTGTAGGCATTGTTGGATATTTTGCTCCTTTCACCATGGGTGTAGGTTATGAAAATATTCAGCACCTGTTAAGCGGAAAACTTCCGCTGACATTATTGATATCACTTTGCTTTTTGAAATATATATCATGGGTAATTTCTCTTGGCAGTGGTACATCAGGCGGTACCCTGGCTCCGTTATTTACCATAGGCGGGGCTTTGGGTGCCCTATTAGGTGTGGCTTTACTCAACATGTTTCCTTCACTGCAGATTAACCTTGCTACAGCTGCCTTAATTGGAATGGCTGCAATGTTTGCCGGTGCCTCAAGAGCATTACTCACTTCTATCGTGTTTGCATTGGAAACGACTGGCCAATCGAACGGATTGTTGCCATTGCTGGCGGCTTGTGCTGCTGCATATTTCGTTTCATTCTTTATGATGAAGGGTAGCATTATGACCGAGAAAATTCAACGCAGAGGTGTAAGTACGCCCGACGAGTACGAAGCTGATCTATTAAAGCATGCAAGGGCTAAGGACCTGATAACTGTTGCTGCCGATAATGATTATAACGGACTGCCATTTGTGTATGCAACAGATGATCTTAGCTTTTGTATGGAAGTAATGGGTCGTTATGAAACCGATGCGGTCGCTGTAGTGTCGAATACACCAGATCAGAAAATAATGGGGAAGCTTACTTCGTCTGCCATTGTAAAGCACTATAGCAGGCAAAAAGAACTGCAGCACAGTTATAATTCACCCAAGCATATAAAAAGGCTGTTGGTGAGGGGACGCAGAATAATGAATAAAGCGTAAGAGCGGAAATTGTATAAACCTTGTTGCAGATATTAATGATCACGCTTTCTTTTTCTGTACATAAATTAAGTCTGATGGCTTCATAGCAAAAGGATAATTATTTAATCTTCAAAATAAAAAGCATGAATTACGATTATCAACAAACAGGTTTTTCAAAGGCCGTACTGACAGGATTATTTGCTGGCCTGATGGCCACATTGGCATGTCTTGCTTACGATTTCTTTTACAGGCTGAATACCGGGTTTACTATGTCAGCAATCATTAATGTTCCTTCTATAATTATAGCTTGTCACATACTTCTGCTCGTTTGTGGTATGCTTTATTTTGTTTTTAAAAACAAAATAAAAAAAGGAAGTATAATATTCATTGGATTATTTGTGATCCTTACTGTGTATCTGATCGTTAAAGGAGAAGGCGTTGAACGTTCTCCGATCCATCAACTCACTGTGCAGTTCAGAGGATTGTTACTTGGAATGATCGTCATTATTGGATTATGCGCTTCAATCCTTATTCCATATTTGTCAGGGAATAAAAAATTCGAAGAAAACGTACTATAAAAATCAAAATTCAAAAGTAAAAAGTCAAAAGAAGCTGTTGTAATTCGGAGAGGATTATTGATATCAAGAGAGTATTTTGATCGCATGATCAAATACAACCTCATCAAGATCCCTCACATTGTTTCCACCGTACCCTTTTTTTATTTTTACTTTTGAATTTTTACTTTCTAATACAGTTCCAGTTGAATTGCTTTTGCCGCCTTTACGCTGCCGCCGATAGTATACACTTCACTTTCTTCATAGCGGGATGCAACAACAATGCGGGTGCCGTTAGCGTGCTTTTGAAACAGGTTTAAAACAAGTTCAGGATCGTTATTGTCTTTGGAGAGATGGGAGAGGAGAAGATGGCTCATAAATGTCGGTCGATGGATTGTAAATAATGCAAGTGCCTGAGAATTGGATAAATGCCCCTTTCCGCCACGTATGCGGTTCTTCAGGTAAATGGGATAGCGGCCATTTTCCAACATCAACTCGTCGTAGTTGGCTTCAAGAAAAGCCGCGTGGCATTGTTGAAAATGCCTGATCACATGTTCGCAGGGCGCCCCAATATCGGTAAAAACACCTATACGGATATCATCGGAAGCAACAACGAAACTATGTGGTTCAGCGGCATCGTGAAACTTTGGAAAGGCTGTAATGGTGATTTCATCAATGCATACAGGCTCATACGCTTTGAAGGAAAAAACACTTTCCCGGCTCAATGCAAGACCTCCGTTTTGCAGTGTGGGTTCCGTGATATAAACAGGCAGATTGTATTTATTTGCCAACACGGCAACTCCCCTGATATGATCTGTATGTTCGTGTGAAATAAAAATCGCCCTGACTTTTTTAATATCCAGGCCAATACGCTTCATTCTTTTTTCAGTTTCCCGGCAAGAGATGCCGGCATCAATAAGTACGGCATTCCTGTTATTCCCGATATAATAACAGTTGCCGTTGCTGCCCGAATTCAATGATGCGATAGATAAAGACATTTAATGCAAAGAAATTTGATTTTTTTGAATTTGGGAATGATATTTATTCCAAAACCGATGATCGTTGTACAATCAATTCACCATCAATGTTAGATGTGATCATTTTCTTTTTGCCGGATATTTTATCAAGAAGAATATGCAGCGATTGCTTGCCCATTTCATCAATGGGTTGTTTAATGTAGGTGAGGGGTGCATAAAACAGATCCGCTGCTTCTGTTTCGTCAAAGCTTACAATACCCAGATCATTGGGAACCTGAATATGCAGCTTATTAATGTATTTAATGCCACAACTAGCCAATGTGTTGGATGTGAAAAACAGTGCATCAACCGGCTGCTTCAATAATTGATCAATAGCTTTTTCTACCTCTTGTTGGGTGCAACCCATTTTCAATTCTTTCAGGCGGCTTTTTTTGAAGGATTGTTTATTATTTCTGAGTGCCTCGATATATCCACGCGTACGTTCCTGTAAATGCACGAGCGAAGTCTTGTAAGCAATCATGCCAATATTTCTATAGCCTTGCTTAATAAGGTGATCAACGGCCATGTAAGCTGCCCCAAAATTGTTAACACTCACGTGGTTGGCCTTTACTTCAGGAAAATAGCGGTCGAGCAATACGAAGGGAATATTTATTTTATGAAGATAACGTACCTGGGCTTGTGTATTCTCAACCGGGCATATGATGATGCCATCAACCTGTCTTTCGAGGAAAATATTGATCAGCTTGGCTGATTTTTCTGCATTTTCTCCAGAACTGCCAAGTATTACGGTATAATCATTCTTTTCGGCCTCATCCTCAATTGCCCGTGCTATCTGCGATGAAAACGGATTTGAAATGTCAGCCACAATTAATCCAATGGTATTGGTTTTATTTGTCTTAAGGCTTTTTGCAATCTGGTTGGGCCGGTAATTAAGTGTAGTAGCAGTTTTTTTAATTTTCTTTGCAAGGTCTTTCCCCACACGGTTTTGCCGCTTATCGTTTAGTACATAAGAGACAAGGGCAGTTGATACTCCAACCTTTTGGGCAATATCTTTTAAAGACACTTTTTTGTTCATAAGTTAGATGGGTGAGGTGTGAGGTATCAGGTATCAGGTGTGAGGTATCAGGTTTCAGGTATCGGGTTTCAAACGTCAAGCCTTACGCCTCACTCCTCACACCTTATACCTCATGCCTCGCACCTTACGCCTCACACCTCAAGCCTTCCTCACTATTTAACAAAATTATCATTTAACATATAACCGCTTGCATTTAAATTTGGTGTGCCTAATCAAAAAATACCTTGCAGCTAAAGTATTTTCAATCGTCCTGAATTGTATATTTGATACCTCCGATTTAGTACTTGCCGGAAATTTTATAACATGAGTTGGAAAAAAAGGTTTAGCATCACAATAGCAATTATAGCGGTTTTGGCCGTTATTGTTCGTCCTGCGCTAAGCCACAATCCAATACTGTTAAAAGTAATGAGAGCGGTAGGTACAGAAAGCATTTTTGTTCAGAAGGCAGTTAAGAAAAGAAACAACGAATTTGATGTTGCCGAGCTGGCTGCAGAAGAAAATGCTTGCTATACAAAGAAACTGTTGATGCCTTCTGTAAGATCCTTATGCAAGATGGATCGTAATGTTATCGCCGAAATGTCTGCAAGCGCATTCTTTCACCGCTTCATGCAGAAGACTGACCTTCTTACACGTTTTCAGGTCAAACCGGATAACCATCATTACCTGCCCATATCTGTTTTTCTTATCTGATTTTCACTCTTGTTCACACCAATGTGCGCCTCTCTTCAAGGCGTAAAATTTCGTTGTTATCACTTATCGCTTGAATTGGCTATGATTGAATTGTCCGTGCCCTAATGTGGCTGAAATTCTATCGTGGCATAATTCAGCTGTGAAAAAATAAATAATCAGGGATGAAAAGAGTATTTGTTTCAGTCATTTTGCTGATCTGTGTTCGCTCGTATGCTCAGCAGATATTGAGTTTGAAGGATGCTTTGCAGAAAGTACGTGACAACTATCCATCAATAAAAATGAAAGCCTCGCTGGTGCAATCGGCTCAATATACACTGAACGCAGGCAAAAAAGATTATCTGCCCGAACTTACTGTTGCGCAACAGTTTAGTTATGCAACGGATAATGGGATTAACGGAATTAGTTATTCAAATAACGGTACTGTATTGTCGACATCCGGCGGCATCAGACCTCAGAATATATATACACCAATTGCCGGAAATATCAGCTCACTTATCATTAACTGGCATGCCTTTACATTCGGAAGAATAAAACAACAGGTAAACTATGCTGCATCAAAATTGCAGTACAGTCGCAATGATCTGGATAATGAAGTATTTCAACAACAAATTAAAGCAGCAGACGCATACCTTTTACTTGACCTTGCACAGAAGCTGGTTCAGGTACGTAAGGATAACTTACAAAGAGCACTGGCCTTCCAGGAATATGTATTGGCTCGTTCAGGCGCGGGATTGTTGCCGGGCGCTGATTCATCTCATGCAAATGCAGAAGTAGCCAATGCTCAGTTAGCTTTATTGCAGGGAGAGCAGGAAGTGGCCTACCAGAAAATTCAGCTCTCGCAACTTACAGGTATTAACGCGGATAGTGTTCTTATAGATACGATGCAGTACCTGCAGAATATTCCTGTGGCACTAAAAAGTCATTCCCTTTCCGTTGTCAACAATCCCGTTATTCAGCTTGCAAAGGCGGATGTGGACGCGCAGACACAGCGCTCTCTTATGATAAAAAAATCCGTGCTCCCTAATGTGGATGTTATTGGTGCCGGAATGGCCAGGGGCTCAGGGATAAGCAATGCTACAGGCGATTACAAAAGTGGTCTTTCAGATGGATTGCCTTATCAGGCATATAATTATCTTGTTGGAGTTGGTCTGAACTGGAACATTCTTTCACTCGTGAAAAACAAGCAACAATACCAGGCTGCAAAGCAGGATATACAAGCTTCAGAATATAAACTACAGGAAAACGAGCAGATCATTCAACGCCAGTTGAAAAATGCGGATTTGCAATACCGGCTGTCCCTGCAGCAAACAAAAGTTGCTCCCGTTCAATATGCTTCTGCTTTAGAGGCGTATAATCAATCCAATGCGAGATACCAGGCAGGTCTGGCCACATTGCCAGAACAGCAGGAGGCTTTGTACGCGCTTACACGCTCTGATGTTGATAAAGCTGTTGCTAACAATAACGCGTGGCGCTCACTGTTGCAGATAGCTGCAGCAACCGGTGATCTTCAAATTTTTCTCCAACAATAAACACATATTCTAATGAAGAATATTATACGATCGGCATTGAGAAAACCAATTACGGTAATTGTACTTGTAATGGGCATCGTTTTTTTCTCCGTGCTGGCTATTAAAACAATTAAGGTGGATATTTTTCCAGCGCTTGACGTACCCACAATTTATGTAGCGCAACCTTACGGAGGTGTTAGTCCTGATCAGATGGACGGTTTTTTTGCCGCAACATATCAAAACAACTTCCTTTATGTAACTGGCGTAAAGGATATTGAAATGAAAAGCACACAAGGTTTGTGCTTGCTGAAAGTGACCTTTTACCCCGGAACAAATATGGGGCAGGCACAGGCTGAAATTGCAACCAATATCAGCCGCGCACAGGCTTCATTGCCGCCGGGCTCTGTTCCACCACAGGTAATCCGGTTTGATGCAAGTAGTATTCCTGTGGGACAGCTTGTATTTTCCAGTGAGCATCACAGCCTTGCAGAAATTCAGGATCTGGCGATGAACCGTGTAAGGCCGATGTTTTCGGCTATCCCGGGAGTAGCTTCTCCGCCGGCTTTTGGTGGCAATCAACGCACTATTATTGTAAAGATCAATCCTGATCTCATGCGCAGTCATAATCTTACTCCCGAACAGATTGTAGCAGCCGTTGCGCGTAATAACATGCCTTCAGCTGCAGGTAATGTGCGCATCGGCGATAAAACATATATCGCGCCACTCAATACACTCGAAGGAGATCCTTCGGAATTTTTGAATATCCCGATCAATACGGGAAGCGGTCCCACTGTTTTTGTAAGAGATATTGGTACTGTGGAAGATGCTGCTGATATCACTACCGGCTATGCATTGATAAATGGCAGAAGAGCTGTTTATATTCCGGTAATTAAAAAAGCCGATGCATCAACACTGGATGTTGTAAATAATATAAAAGCATCACTTCCTAAACTACAGGCTTCCATTCCTGAAGACGTGAAAATATCTTACGAGTTCGATCAGTCTGTTTATGTAACCAACGCAATCAAGAATCTTGTGAGCGAAGGTGCTTTAGGAGCATTGCTTACCGGTTTGATGGTGCTTTTGTTTTTGAGGGATTGGCGCAGTGTGATTATAGTGGTATTGACCATTCCGCTTTCACTGCTTACCTGCATTATCTTCTTAAACATAGCGGGGCAAACGATCAATATCATGACCCTTAGTGGCCTCGCACTTGCTATTGGAATATTGGTGGATCAGGCAACAGTTACCATAGAGAATATTCATCAGCACATGGAAATGCACAAGCCTAAAATGCAGGCTATATGGGACGCTTGTAAGGAGATTGTATTTTCTGAATTCCTGATTACCTTATGTATACTCGCTGTGTTTGCACCCGCTTTTATTATGCAGGGCATACCTAAATCAATGTTTTTGCCGATGGCGCTGGCAGTGGGCTTTTCCATGATCGCTTCTTTTATTCTTGCACAAACCCTTGTGCCAGTATTGGCAAACTGGATGCTGAAAGTGCATAAAGTAAATTATAATTCTGAACAGGGCATCCATACTGCCGAGGTTGAAAAAGTAATGTATGAAGAACGGGTAACGGAGCAGCATTTGCGTAGCGAAGAAGCTGTGAAAGTGAAAGGCTTTGACAAGTTTAAATTGTTTTATCACAGGCTCCTGGAAAAGATGCAGCGCAGGAGAAAAATTGTTATTGCCGGATATTTTGTACTTACGATCGGTGTTATAGCCGGAGGGTTTTCCTTGATAGGTACCGATATTTTACCTAAGTCTAATAGCGGGCAATTTCAGCTACGGATCAAAGAACCGGATGGAACACAGTTTGAAAAGACTGAGCTTGACATGCTGAAAGTACTTAGCCTGATCGATAAACGTGTAGGCAGGCAAAACGTTAAAATAACTTCTGCGTTTGTTGGAACTACACCGGCAAACTATGGTAGTGCTCCAATCTTCTTGTACACATCAGGTCCGCATGAAGGTGTTTTGCAGGTCGCCATGGAAGAAGATTACAAGGTGAACATAGCGGCATTGAAGGAAGATCTTCGAAATGATATTGCAAAGGAACTACCACAATTAAAAGCGTCATTTGAACCTGTTGAGCTTGTAGAGAAAATTATGAGCCAGGGTTCTCCAACGCCTATTCAAATTTCAGTTGGAGCGAAAAATTTAAGAGATGCCGAAGGCTATGCAAAGAAAATAATGGAACGCCTGAAAGCATTTTCATATTTAAGAGATGTGCAGATTGCGCAACCGCTGCATTCACCCGCTATTCGGGCAAATGTTGACCGGGAAATGGCCGCACAGTTAGGAACAACAACTTACCAGATCTCACGTTCATTGATCCCTTCAACATCATCCAGCCGCTTTACGGATAAGAATCTCTGGCTTGATCCCAAATCCGGTCTTGGCTACCAGGTGCAGGTGCAGGTTCCTGAGAACCAGATGACATCTGTAAACAGCTTTGCGGAAACTCCTGTTGGTAATGGCGATCAACACTTAATCCTCGGGCAGGTTGCAAGCATCCATTTTGAAACAATGGCAGGCGAAATCGACAGAAAAGGTCCAAACAGGCTTGTAACAATTACCGCTAATATTTACAACAAAGATCTTGGAACAGCAGGGAAGGATATATCGCGCACATTGTCTTCCATGGAAAAACCGCCACGTGGTGTAACGGTTGAATCCAAAGGACAGTTGTCATTGTTAGATGATACGCTAAGCAGTTTACAAACAGGGTTGCTTGTTTCCATCATAGTTATATTTCTTTTACTGGCTGCCAATTTCCAGTCATTTAAATTGTCATTGGCGATCCTTTCAACAATTCCAGCGGTTATTGCCGGTTCACTGGTTATGCTGTTGTTATGCGGTGCTACTTTAAATCTTCAATCTTATATGGGTATTATTATGAGTGTTGGTGTAAGTGTTGCCAACGCCATCTTAATGATCACAAATGCGGAGCACGTAAGGCTGGAATGTGGTGATGCATCAAAAGCTGCAGTGATGGCAGCCAACAGCCGCATCCGCCCGATATTGATGACAAGCATTGCAATGGTTGCCGGTATGATCCCAATGGCGAGTGGTTTGGGCGAAGGGGGAGACCAGGTTGCGCCACTTGGTCAGGCCGTGATTGGCGGACTGATTGCATCAACTTTCACATCGTTGCTGGTACTGCCAAACGTTTTCACCTGGGCACAAAAAAAGGCGTCACTAAAATCGGTGTCATTAGATCCGGAAGATACAAGTGGAGAATTCTACAAACAAAATCATCAGTTAATAACAACTCACTAATAAATATAAATACGCTATCTATGAAACGATATTTTATTATAATCATTCTACCTGCCGCGTTATGGTTTGCGCAGGGCTGTTCTTCAGGGGAAGCCAAAAAAGCAAGCAGCGAAGCTCCTGTAAAAGAAACGGCAATGGAAGTGTGTCATCCCACATTAATGGATGCGTCGCAGGATGTAGGCTTACCCGGTGAGTTAAAACCTTATTACATCACGCAGCTATATCCTAAGGTAAAAGGTTTTGTAAAGAAATTATTTGTGGACAGAGGCAGTCATGTACAGGCCGGTCAAACGCTTATAGTGATTGAAGCACCTGAGCTGGAAGCTGAGTTACAGCAGGCCATTGCCAATGTGGCTGATTTTAAAGCAAGGCAGGCTGCCGATGATGCGACCAATAAAAGATTGTTGCTTGCTGCCAAAACAAAAGGAGCCGTGGCAACAGTTGATCTTGAAACAAGTGCTGCAAAATTAGATGCTGATAAAGCCGCTGTTCAAAGTGCAGAAGCTATAGTAAAAGCTAAAGAACAACTAAATAGCTATCTTACCGTTAAGGCACCGTTCAGTGGAATTATATCACAAAGAAATATTTCGGTCGGTGATCTTGTTGGCCCGGATGAAACATCTGGTAAGAATGCAATGTTGGTTTTGCAGCAGGAAGATGTACTTCGTCTTACAGTAAATATTCCTGAAGTATATGCAAAGAGTCTTGCGAAGAATGCAGAAACAAATTTCACAGTGTCATCGCTGCCGGGAAGAATTTTTAAAGCGAAGTTATCACGCAACTCTTTTGCATTGGAACAACAGACACGCTCACTGGTAACTGAATTTGATGTGCCCAATTCAAACGAAGTACTTTTGCCGGGAATGTATGCGCAGGTAATGCTTCCTGTTGTGCGTAATGAAAAAAGTCTGTTTGTGCCAACGTCGGCTGTGGTAAGCAGTACACAAAAAGTATTCGTGATTGCTGATGAAAATGGCAAAGCTAAATGGATACCTGTAAACAGGGGAATGCAGACAGATTCGTTAACAGAAGTATTCGGAAATATTCAGCAACAAACCGTGTTGGTAAAGAACGCATCTGAAGAAATAAGAGATGGTGCATCCATAAGAACGCAGTAATGATTACAGTATCAATGTCACTTTTCTAATATAAATGCTGATTGTATTTGTGGGTTACATAAATATTGAGCTGTTGCACTTACAGTTAATCTGCCAAATGCAATCAAAGTAAAATGCGCGGATTTATTTTAGTGATAAGTCAGGTGATTTGATTCATTACCGTCGGTTTTAACCGGCGGATGCTGATTAATCTTAAAGCATGGCTTTAGCCTCAAAAATTATAATTTGAGGCTGAAGCCATGAACAATGATTTTGCATTTCCCGTTCAGTAAAGCGCAATGTCATTTAGTTAAAAACCTTTAAAGGTCCAGCAGAGTTCCCTGTTTGTAGAAAATCAGGATTTTAAAATGTCATTAGACTCCAGCGGAGTCTAATGTGGCGGTTGACCGGTAGCTTCTACCGGAGCTTGGGCGATCTGTTTTATTCTTCAAAACAGGATGCTCCTAGGGAGCAAAACCTCCAACGCTTTCTTAACTAAATGACATTACGCTAAAGCGGGACGGCAATGAAAAAAGACATTGTCATATCCCAGTCTGCTATTGAATGTTTGAAGATCTCTCTCAATATTGAGGATGAATGTTTAAATGGGTATTCTCTGTATCTTGATTTTTTCGATATTATAACAGTGCTTACATACGTTTGTTATAGCGGTCGTGGTGTGTTTCCCGCATTCTTTTTGAGCAAAGAATAATGCACTAACTAATTAAGTCATAGTGGTTTTAACGAAATGATAACCGCAACATGAAACATTGGTTAATCGATTAACCAGATTTTTTCGTATGTTTGCATTGTAATTGAGACAAAGAATCGAGAGGAACCTAACCGTAAATCGAAAGTAAGAACACTATAATGATTGCCTGCTAGTACTAGCAGGCAATTTTTTTTATAGGTCGTTACAGATCTGGTCTCAGTTAAAACAAATCTTTCTTATGTAGAAAGATAGTGTTCATCAAAACAAAAAAATATGAAAGCATCAATTTTAAAACGAAGTAGTATTGTCTCGGCCATTTTACGTTTCAGTAACAGCTCAGACAAAAACACCGAAGCAGAGAACCTGCACAGATCATGGTTCAATATCGACGAAAAAGACAGTTCTTTACTTGTTGATTACAAGTATAATAACAAACGTGGACAACGTTCACCAATCAACTATTTCGCAGGGCCGCACGGCGCATTCCTTCCTTCCGCTAAGTAAACAGGTATTCAGTTAGAATATCTGTAAGGCCGGTATATTATCATGCATATTTTCATAAGCATTTTACCTACGCTGGTCAAATCGTTTCTTGCTATATTTTGTTGTGTTGCAGCATGGCTGCAGAAATAAGAGGCACTTATTGCCATAAGGCTAAGGATGCTAACGGTGACGGCTTTATGTAACCTGTAGCTTCATAAGTGAAGTTAGTATTAATGATATGTTACATCCAATTAGTTGGTTGCAATAATGTCTTTTATTTCCTCGCACATCTCTTTTATCTTAAGATAAGAGTCGCGGCTGTTTTCTGTTTTGTCAAGCCTGATCCTGAGTTCGCCTGGCGAAGACTCAAGGTGAAATTTTGTTTTGTCTTCAAGAACGGTCGTCACATCAATATCGTCATCTCCTGACCACTCCAGCCTTGTCGGAGCAATTTTCTCATTGATCAGGTTTTCTATTTTGCCTGTTTTTTTATCGTTATAAGACGCTGAGAATTGGTACAGATCTTCATTATTTTTTACTGATATTTTGATATTATGATTAGAATGGCGGCAGGAGGATAGTAAAAAAGCAGTCGCCAGCCCAAGCATCAGTGACATGAATAACTTTTTCATTTTCAATTTTTTCAGCAATATAGTGTTATGTCAGGTATTAGGTAATGCAAAATACATGAATGGTTGCTGTGGGTTAGGAAAGGCGCACTGGTTTCTCGCAGAGAACGCAGCGTAGCGGTGCCGCAACGGCAAATGCTCCCATCACCCGGCTCATATCAAAAAAGCCCGGCTATTAACCGGGCCTTGTCGTCAAGGAAACATAAACCAAACGCCATCTGTATTAGCTATTTTTATAATGCCGTTCTCTGCGATGTTAAGGTACCTGCACATTAATCAGGATTAACCACATCGTACATAGTACATCCCACATCGTACATCGTACATTTACTTCTCACTGTCTTCCAGTTGTTCTGGCCAGCGATATTCTTGCGGATAAATAGTCATACACTGCTTCCAGGTAGTTTGATTGTGCCGTGGTTAGCGCCAATTCGGCGTCCGTTAGTTCAAGGCGGGATGCCACACCTTTTGCATAGCGGTACTGGGTAATATCATAGCTCATCTGAGCGGTTTCTTTCACTGTTGTCCGCGTTTGTAATCGTGCGATGGTTTCATTTAAGCCCGATACCACCTGTTTTACCTCGGTACGCAATTGTAGGTATGCATTTTCTGTTTGTATAACCGCCTGCTTTTGTGCTATGGAAGCCTGCTGAATTCTGGCATTATTACTATTTCCACTGAAAATCGGAACATTTACCTGCGCACCTATAAATGTTGTTGAAGGATAGTAAGCGTTAAAGTAATTCATTTGCGATGCCTGTGTTTGTATCATGTATTGGCCTGCAAGTGAAACAGCCGGCCTTTTTCCCGCCTTTGCCAGTGTTATTTCCTGTTCTTTTATGCCTGGTTGCAAAGCAATCGCCTGTATATCGCCTCTTTTGCTTTTGGCTTCATTAAATACTTCTTCCTCTGAAGGAATGCTTTGATCTGCATCCGGTAGGATCAACGAATCTGTCAGTACAAAATCTTCCAGTGAATCTATTCCTATCTGTGTGCGAAGCTGAAGTTTGTTCACAGCTATGGCATTGGAAAGCTGCAATAATTCTGGTTCAAGATTTTTCACCGAGGTATATGCTCTTAACGTATCTACCCTTAATGCACGTCCCTGTGCAAGTAAGGATTTGGCATCCTGCAGAGCTTTCATATTTCGCCCAAGACTTTCTTTTTGCAGGTGAATGCGTTCGTTCAACACGAGTATTTGCAGATAGAGCAGTTTTACATATGCTGCTATCTCAGTTTCTTTGTTGCTCAGCGCCAGTTTGCTTTCCTGTTCCAATAATTTAGATCGAACATTTTCAGCCCTCGCAGTTGGCGCGTACAAAGGCTGAATAACGTTCAGAGCAGCAAATGCCTGATCGTTGCCTCCAAATCTTCCATATGGAATTTTGCCATCAGATTCTTCCTGTCCAAATCCGAAAAATACGGGTTGTGAAAAATAATGCGCCACTTGTGCATTCGCGCTAATGGTTGGCAAATAAAGGCTGCGTGCGATACGCGTTTGCTGCTGCGATCTTTCAATAGAAAGTGCGGACACTTTAACGTCGCGATTATTGCGGATTGCCAATGCGACAGCGTCCTGCAGCTTTAATCGCATGACTGATGCTGGCTCCTGCGCCTGCGCCAGGTACGAAACAAGGCACAGCAACACAAAGCCGATGAGCGTATAGATAAAATATTTATGGCTGTACTGAGTCATGATAATATCTTTTTATGAATGAATAAGGGGTGCATGTTCTGCTTCAGTTGTAAAAGTGACAGCAGGTTCCTCAATCGCTTTCTTTTTATGAGGACGTGAGAAATAGGCATATACTGCCGGAATTACGTATAGTGTTAAGATACCCGCAAACAACAGCCCACCTACAACCACAATTCCCAATGATGTTCTGCTGCCTGAAGAAGTTCCTAATGAAAGTGCGATAGGAAGTGTACCGAAGATCATTGCAAGTGTAGTCATCAGGATCGGCCTGAACCTTGATATTGCAGCAGCCAATACAGCGTCTTTAACACTCATACCTTCTTCTTTACGTTGGTTGGCGAACTCCACAATAAGGATCCCATTCTTCGTAATCAAACCGATCAGCATGATCATGCCTATCTCACTGAAAATATTGATCGATTGATTTGTAACCCATAGGCTCAGTAACGCTCCGGTGATAGCCATTGGTACAGTCAACAGAATGATGAACGGATCTATAAGACTTTCAAACTGAGCCGCTAAAACCAGGTAAATCAGGATGATGGCAAAAATGAATGCAAACACAAGGCTGGAACTGCTTTCGGAAAAGTCACGGCTCTGACCGGCAAGATCAGTTCTGAAACTCTTTGGCAACACTTTACCTGCGATGCCGTTCATTTCTTTGATTGCTTCACCGAGACTCACGCCTGCAGCTGGAGTGGCTGAGATGGTTGCACTGTATGATTGATTGTAACGATAAATAGCAGGGGGACTCACACTTTCTTTTCTGCTTACCAGGTTGTCCAAAGAAACCATCTCGCCGCTTCCTGATTTAAGAAACAGAGAGCTAAGATCAGCAGGAGCTGAACGCTCTTTTCTTTCCAACTGACCGATCACTTCATACTGCCTGTCGTTATAAATAAAATAACCATAACGGCGTCCACTTAATGCAAGCTGTAATGTGCGGCCAATTTCCTGTGTTGAAATTCCTAATTGTGCTGCGCGCTGACGATCAATATTGATGCCTATTTCCGGTCGGTTGATTTTAAAGTCAGGATCCTGGAAGCTGAGCTTTTTACTCTGGTAAACTTCGCCCATTAATTTGGGCATAATGTCAACCAGGCTTTTCAGATCTGGAGCTTGTACAACATACTGTAATGGTTGCGAGCTGGAGAATCCGCCGATGGTTGGAATTTGAATCGGTATACACATCACATTCCTGAACCGTTGCGATGCCTGTACCAGTTTTTGAAAGACCTGCGCCTGAGTCATGCCGCTTTTTCTTTCTTTTGGATCTTTCAGAAAAATCCACTGAAAGCCACCGTTAACAGGTTGAACCAATGTTCCGGAAGAAGCAGCAACGGCTGCATACGTACGGTTTTCGTTTAGATCCGGTATTGAGTCTGCAACATAGTTACTGATCTCTTTCATCGTCGCTTCCATGCTTTCATAAGAAGTGCCTTCAGGCGCTATCACTGCGAGACCAACCATCGATCTGTCCTCAAGCGGCGCCAGCTCTGAAGGAAGTTTTGGAGCAAGCAGATAAGCAATGCCAAAAGACAATATCAAAATGATAAACGCGGCCCATCTTGCTTTGAAGAAGAAACGCAATGATTTTGCATAACCATTATTCAGTTTCACAAAAAATGGTTCTGTCTTTTTATACAACCATCCGTGTGATGCGCCGGCTTTTAAAAGATAGGCGCTCATCATGGGGGAGAGCGTTAAAGCCACGAATGCGGAGATAAGCACAGAGCCTGATACAACAATTGCAAACTCCTTGAACAATCGTCCTGTAATCCCTCCCAGGAATAGAATGGGTAGAAATACAGCGGCCAGTGTAACCGTGGTTGAGATAACTGCAAAGTATATTTCATTTGAACCCTTTCGAGCGGCCTGCAAAGGTGTCATGCCCTGTTCCACTTTTGCATAGATATTTTCCAGCACCACAATGGCGTCATCCACCACCAAGCCGATTGCCAGCACTAACCCGAGTAACGTTAGTACGTTGATGGAAAAGTTACAGATATACATAATGAAGAAGGCCGAGATGATGGATACCGGGATGGCCACCAGCGGAATGATCGTGCTTCGCCAGTCGCGGAGGAATATAAAGATGATCAACGCAACCAGGCCAAAAGCTAGTAACAGTGTTTCTTCTACTTCTGATAAAGAATTTCGTACAGGTACGGTGAAATCTTTACCGAGTGAAATAATGTAATCCTTTGGTGCAGTTTTTACAATATCTGCAAAGCGTTTTTTAAACTCGTCAACAATAGCGAGCGAGTTGGCACCACGTTGCGGTTGCACGCCTGTTCCCACGCCGTAGCGGGCTGTCTGGCCTTCAGCAACGATCATCGCGGTGCGTTCATTTTGTGAAGACATGATAGCCGTGCCTACATCTTTAAAACGTACAATGGCACCGTCTTTTTCGCTAACGATCATGTTGTTGAAGTCATCTTCCGTTACCAACCTTCCCTGTGTTCTTAAAGTGACTTCTGTACTCTCCCCCTCAATGCGCCCGCTGGGAAGGTCTACGTTTTCGCGCTGCAATGCGTTCTGTATGTCTGTCGGCGTAAGATTATAAGCTGCAAGTTTAACCGGGTCCATTCTCAAACGCATAGCCCGCTTGCGACCGGCATATGAATCTACCAAACGCACGCCCGGTATAGATTGCAGTCTTTCTTTTATGTTGATGTTTACGAAGTCTGTGATGTCTTCCAGGCTCTTGGTATCACTTTGTACCGTAAGAAAAACGAGGAAATCAGCGGGGCCGGCTTTTTCAACAATAGTTGGTTCAATATCCGAAGGAAGCTGTTGCCGCGATTTGGAAACTTTATCTCTCACATCGTTGGCTGCAGCTTCAAGATCTGCATTCAGATTAAACTCAACAGTGATAATACTCACCTGTTCGCGCGACACTGAACTCAGTGCGCGTATGCCGTTTGCTTCGGCAATAGCTTCCTCTAATGGTTTGGTTACCTGGGAAGCGATGATATCTGCGCTGGCGCCAGGATACACTGTCGTTACGGTAACAATAGGAGAGTCCGTTACCGGGTATTCTCTTGTTCCTAAATAAGTGTAGCCGACGATGCCAAATAAAATCAAAAGGACTGACATTACCCCCGCCAATACCGGCCGGGATATGCTTACTTGTGAAATAGCACTCATAAATATGTTTGTTAATTACTGGAAGAGGAGAGAAGCAAAAAGTCAAAATTCAAAAGTCAAAAAATCGATGCGATGCGGTCCGTGATTACTACGTGTAATCTTTTCTAAATTTTCGGTGCCTGCATATAAGAGTGATGACTGACCTTAAGTTTTTACTTTTGAATTTTTACTTTTGACTTTGCATTTTACTTTTGACTTTTTATCGTTACAAATCTTACATCTGAGCCTGGAGACAATCTCAGCAGATTGCTCGTAACAACAGTATCTCCTGCCTGTAAGCCTTTTACAATTTCTACTGAATAAGGATTGCGTTCACCAATCTCTACTGCTGCCAACTCTGCTTTGTTGTTTCTGGAAACAAATACATTATACCCCTGGCTGGATGGCATTAATGCCTGTGATGAAACCAGTAAAGCATTTGATGAAGAATGCAGCGACAGATTTAACCTTGCGCTTTGTCCTGGTAACAGAACCCTGCCCGGATTTTGCGCAACAGCTCTTACAAGCAGTGTACGTGTGTTTTGATCCAGTTTTGATTCTCTGGCTATAACAGCAGCCTTGTATTGCCTGCTATCAGAAGCAACTGTGAAAGTCTGTTCACTGCCCGGAGTTATGATGGATGTATATTTTTCCGGTACATTAAATTCAACTTTTACAACGCTGTTATCCTGTATGTTGGTGAGCACCGTATTGGTCGATACAATGGCCCCGGGATAAACTTTAATAATACCTATTTGCCCGTCAAAAGGAGCCCTGATAAGTGTTTTGCTGATCATCACCTGCAGTTCGCTTATTTGTGCCTGCAATACTTTCAGATTGGTAAATGCCTGGTCGTAATCCTGCTGAACAACTGCTTCATGTTTAATCAGGTCGTGCAGCCTTTCTTCGTTCAATACAGCCAGTTTTTCCTGCTGACGAAGTTTTTCCAGTTGCGCTTTAAGATCGGCATCGTCCAGTTGAAAAAGTAATTCGCCTTTGGTTACAACGGAGCCTTCCTTGACGTTAACGCGAACGATCTTACGCGTTAACTCACTTACTATATCAACCTGTTGATTGGCTACCAGGGTGCCGGTTACTTCCATTTGCTGTTTTAAAACAGAGGGCTGCACAATGTTGCCATCTACCGGTGTGGCTTGCGGAATAGCTGCTACAGCCTTCCTTTCTGGCTCTTTTCCTTTTACTACGCATCCTGTAAGCAATAGTAGCAAGGCCGGAATATAAAAGAGCGTGATGAATCGTGTCTGTAATGAATGGTTACTCATTAGTCTGGCGTTTTATTTATTGATTTATTTAAATTTTTCGATAAATTAGCGATTGCAAAAACAAAAAATAGAAATTCAAATCAAAACTTTGTCGGGAGTTAATTGCTGTTGCCTGTTAGTTAGTCGTTTTATTTTTTTGCCTGAGTCAACGCCTTTTTATCGATTGGGAAAACAAAGCTATAGAAACATTTAAATATTTCAATGTATTTTTTTAAAAAAAATTGCCTTATATTTTAAGGCCCTCTATAAACGAGATATATTCATCCAGCATTTTGTTGTTAAGGGAGTAGCGTACGTTGCGACCATTTTTCTCAGAAAAGATCAATTCCGTATCTACCAGTTGTTTAACATGATGACAAATAGAAGGTTGCGCCAGGTTAAGGGTTTCATTCAGATCCACACAATAAAGGCAGTCTTTACTTTTCTTAATTTCTTTTAAAATAGTAAGCCTGGTAGTATCTGCCAGTGCTTTTGAAATTTTCTCAGCCTTCTTTGTATCCATTTTGTGCGGATTTTTTACAAAAAAGCATTTTTTTTGTCGATTCAACAAATTTTAATATCCCTGTTTCCGGGGCATGCCTCCTTATAACGTTGCCTGCCGCATTTTGTTACATCTTATCAAGTCTTTCATTCAGATCATCAAACAAAATTTATCAGCCCTGTTAGTTTTTCTTGTTTTGCTGTTACAAACAAACTTTTATCTATCACTAAAAAAACTATTGTATGAAACGTTTTATTGTAAAGCAATCATTTTACAAACCGTTGCTGCTGATGGCAATGGCTGTACTATTTTTTTGTGCGACAGCGCTCGCAGGCCTGGATAGTTATAAGATCTATCTTAACGGAAAGCTGTTGGTAAGCCAGGCTGCAAATCAAAGCACCATTACGCTTCCTCTGGAAGAAGCAAAGAGCGGCGACATGTTGGTTGTTTACTACACGCACTGTCATGGTGAGCTTGCCAAAGACAGGAGTCTTGTTTTAAAAGATGCAAGCGGTAACGTGATCAAAGAATGGAAATTCGGCAACGCCAATTCTGCAACTTCTTCTATGAGTATTCCCGTAAAGGATATTCTTGAAGTACAAAAAAAGAACACACACCTTCAGTTGTATTATGCCGCCGGGCAGTTGACTCCGAATGGACAGTTGTTGGCAGGGATTTAAGAGGTTTCAGGTATCAGGTGTCAGGTTTCAGGTGAGCTGTCAGCTGTCAGCTATCAGCTTTTAGCTAAAGCTGTCGCCTGATAATAAGCTTACCTGTAACCTGGAACCTGATTCCTAATTCCTGATACCTGACACCTGACACCTGATACCTCTCTCCAATAAATATCTTAAATCACAATTGCTGTCCAGCTCATAGCTCATAGCTAAAAGCTCACAGCTAATTTTAAAAGATGCAAGCGGCAACGTGATCAAAGAATGGAAATTCGGCAACGCCAATTCTGCAACTTCTTCTATGAGTATTCCCGTAAAGGATATTCTTGAAGTACAAAAAAAGAACACACACTTTCAGTTGTATTATGCCGCCGGGCAGTTGATTCCGAATGGACAGTTGTTGGCAGGAATCTAAAAAGGGTTCAGGTTTCAGGTGTCAGGTGTGAGGTGTGAGGTGTAAGGAAGTCAAAATTCAAAAGTAAAAATTTAAAAGGTAGAACTGGTTAGGTCTTAATCAGAGTTTTCTATTCCTGGTAATAGAGAAATATGAAATGCCCTTTTTAGAAATCAGATCAGGTGATTCGAAAACGGCTAAAACCTGATACCTGACGCCTTATGCCTCAAGCCTTCCGCCTTCCACCTCACGCCTCTCTCCAATAAATACCTTAAATTACAATTGCTGTCCAGCTCTGAGCTGACAGCCAATAGCTATGTCGAACGCACCTCTCATAAAGCGCAACATCCTTTATCACCTTTTATTCTGGTGTGCGCTTTTTGCTGCCTGGTATTTTTTCAGGTATGAGGACTATAGCAGCAAAAGGCTTGCATTCAACATTACTTTGCTTAAGGTAACGGACCTGGCCTTTATGGTGTATGTAACCAACTATCTGCTTATCCCGAAACTCCTGTACAGAAAAAAATATGTCTTGTTTGGCATAATCTTTTTATTGTTTATTGTCGGGTCAAGCTGGTTGAAAATGTACATTGAAGGGCAACTGGTACATCATCCCGAATTATTCAATGTGTTCAGGAACTTTAAGCGATTGTTTTATGATAACACCATTCCACATTTGTTGCTCGTTAGTACAGGTGCGGGCTTTAAGCTGATCCTGGATTACGCGAAGGCGCAAAAAAGAATGGGAGAGATGGCTAAAGAAAACGCAGAAGCCGAGCTTAACTTCTTAAAATCGCAGATCAATCCGCATTTTGTATTTAATTCGTTGAATGCCGTTTACTTTCTCATCAATAAGGAGAATGCTGAAGCGCGTGATGCTTTGCATAAGTTCTCCGGTATGTTGCGCTACCAGCTGTATGAATGCAACGGGCATAAAACGAGCATTGAAAAAGAACTGGACTACATAAAAAATTACATTGATCTTCAGCGGCTGAGAACAGGCGAACGCTGCGAGATCAATTTTAATTGTTCACCTTCCGTGAAAGGCTTTTCAATAGAGCCATTGCTACTTATTCCGTTTGTTGAAAATGCTTTCAAGCATTTGTCTTTTTTTAACGACAAAAAGAATGAAGTAAATATCTCGATCGGTAAAAATGATTCATCGCTCTTATTTAATATTGAAAATACAGCTGATAACATTCATCCGGAACCGTTATCCCGTGAGGGTATCGGGTTGAAAAATGTGAAACGCAGACTGGAACTGTTATATCCCGGAAAACATGAACTTGTTGTACAAAACAATCCCGGTAATTTCTTAGTTTCATTAAAGCTGGCAATAGATGCTGAACGATAATTTTATTTTAGCGCTATGATGATCAACTGTGCAATAATTGATGACGAACCGCTTGCCCGTAAAGGCTTGAAAGAGTATATAGCTGATATGGATTTTTTAAATCTTGTAGGTGAATACGATACTCCATTAAAAGCGGTGGAACAAATTAAGGCCGGAAAAATTCAATTATTGTTCCTGGATATTCAAATGCCGCGTTTGTCGGGCCTTGAGTTTCTTAAAACAATGACCAATCCGCCGCTTACGGTAATTACAACGGCTTATCCGGAATATGCGCTGGAAGGATTTGAACTGGATGTGCTGGATTACCTTGTAAAGCCGATCGCGTTTAACAGGTTTGTAAAAGCCGCGATGAAGGCAAAAGAGTATTTATCTGCCAGAACCGCCACGCCTTCAGCTGAAGATGATTTTATTTTCATCAAAGCTGATAACAAACTTGTGAAAGTGTATTACGATGATATCCTTTTTGTTGAAGCCACCCAGAATTATGTAACCATCTTTACAAAAACAAAAAAATACATTACTTACCTCACATTCAAAAGCATAGAGGAAGCTTTACCTGCCAGCCGTTTTTTACGGGTACACAAATCATTTATCGTACAGCTAAGTAAAGTAGAAAGTGTAGATGGCAACGAATTGGTGATCGATACACACAAAATTCCGGTAAGCCGTGCAAACAAAGACGAAGTGATGCAGAAGATACTGAGCGGAAAGTTTTTGAAAAGATGAAATAAAAGTCAAAATTCAAAAGTCAAAATTCAAAAAAATGCTCCCTGCGCATCAGGCATCAAAAAAACAGAGATCAACACATCAGACATTAGCGATCTTCACCACACCTAACACCGTACATCTAACATCGTACATCTAACATCGTACATCAAAGCGGCAGTCTGTTCATATAAACCTTTGTATAAAAATCCATTTGAATTGTTCCGTTTTGTTGATAGGTATTAAACAGCTTTTCGAGTGTTGCGATCATTTCTTCATAACGCGGTTCTCCCTCCAGTGGCATATAGGAAGCTGATTCAAGCTGGCCTTTGAGCGATGTAAAATCCATTAGTTGTGGATTGGGAAATGATTCTACAATCATCGGATCGTTTCTGAAAAAAGCAGTGATGGTTTCTTCATCCGCACGTTTCGTATCAAGATAATCCTTTCCAAATGCCATTTTTAGTTCTTCATATTCTTTCATAAACGGAGCCGTATTGTCGCGCAGATTCCAGATGAGCGCCACATGCCCGCGGTTATCTAAAATGCGTTCAAACTCTTTTCTTGTTGCCACAGGTTCCATCCAGTGAAAAGCCTGTGCAACAGTTATAAGGTGTACACTCTTGTTTGCCAGTGTGGTATGTTCAGCAGTCCCTTCAATACTTTGATAGTTGCATACAGCACTCAGTTTTATTTCAGCCGCTGCGCGCATTGCTGCATTAGGCTCTACTGCGTAAACTTTTTTCGCATTGTGCAACAACAGTTCTGTAAGTATGCCTGTTCCTGAACCAATATCTGCAACAACGGCTTGTGACGACAACCCGGCTTTTGTCTGCAGAAACTGAATTAATTCAGGCGGATATGATGGACGGAATTTTACGTAATTCTCAACGCGATTGGTAAACCTGCCGGTCGGATTCATGGAAGATAGCTTATCATTCATAACCCAAATTTATTCCAATTCCTTACAATAAAATAACTGGCACGATACTTTCATGCTGAATATTCCGATATTACTTTTACCTTAAAATACGATCGCCATGTCAACAGAAAAAGTTGCAAATCGCCTTGTAGAACTCTGCCGCAAAGGAGAATTTGAAGCTGCTCAAAAAGAACTGTTTGCAGAAGATGCCATCAGTATTGAGCCCTATAGCACACCTGACTTTGACAAAGAAACCAAAGGATTGAAAGCGATTATCGAAAAAGGACACAAGTTTGAATCTATGGTTGAAAAAATGCATCACCTGGACATTTCCGATCCGCTGGTTGCAGAGAATGTTATTGCATTTACGCTTTCGATGGATATGAAAATGAAAGGTCACGAGCGTTCAAAAATGGGTGAATTATGTGTTTATCATGTTAAAAACGACAAGATCGTCTCTGAACAATTTTTCATGTAGAAAAACGGGAAATACACTTGCAAAAAAGGATGGAAGTTTATACATTAGGTTAAACTTCTAACGATGAACAGGACCAGGTTTCTCGCACTTATCGGGCTTTCATTTGTTGCATCTTTTTTGTCTTCTGCAAGAAGAGGAAAAGGTGTACAGCTTGTTACAGATTGTAATGATCCTATAACGCCTCCGGTAAATGAAGGGCCATACTATAAGGATGAGAAGCTAAATCGGGCAGACATCAGGGAAAGCAGGGCAGGCGTGCCGATAACATATCTTTTCATGGTGGAAGATAAGCATTGCAAGCCTGTTGAAGGAGCAATTGTGGACATTTGGCAATGTGATGCTGAAGGTCGCTATTCGGATTTTGAGGCGCAACAATCGCTTAATCAAACCTGGTTGCGGGGGTACCAAAAAACCGATAAAAAAGGTGAATGCAAATTTCAATCAATTTTCCCGGGATGGTACAACGGGCGTTTAACGCATTTGCATTTGAAGGTACATGTGAACAATTCGGTAGCCTTAACTTCTAATCTCTTTTTCCCCAAGCATATTGAAGAAGCTGTATACAAAAATCCGCTTTACCCCAAAGGTCTTAATAACGTAACAGTTGCGCAGGACATTGAATTGCATGGAGACAAGGATGAGAGCCGGTTTAAGGCACTTACAATGGAGATTACAAAGGATGGTGCCAATCAGCTTGTCGGCAAATACAAAATAGCGCTTACCTGATCAACAAGTAGTCCCAACTATAAAAAAGCCGGTAAGGACCAAAACCCTGCCGGCTTACATGTACTGTTTCACAAGAAGAATATTGGCTACTGCATTAATGCAGGGCCGGCAGCGATGATTTCGCTGTCAACACCACTTGCATATTTTTCAAAGTTTTTAGTAAACTGAGCGGCAAGTTTGTTTGCCATAACGGAGGAGGCTTGCCGTTCTTTCCAGGTATTTACAGGATCGAGTATTTCAGATGGAACGCCCGGGCAGCTTAATGGCATGAGCATTCCGAAAACAGGATGAGGGCGATAAGCTACATCGTCCAGTGAACCGTCGAGAGCAGCAGTGACCATTTTTCTTGTCAAAGCCAGGTCAATGCGTTTTCCCGTGCCGTAAGGGCCACCTGTCCAACCTGTATTGATCATCCAGACTTTTACTTTGTGATGTTTCAGTTTCTCGCCCAACATAGCCGCATATTTACCGGGATGTAACGGCAGGAATGGCGCACCAAAGCACGCACTAAAAGTGGATGAAGGTTCTTTTACGCCTGTTTCAGTACCAGCTACCTTGGCGGTATATCCTGAGATAAACTGATACATGGCCTGTGGTGCAGTTAACCGGGAAACAGGTGGCAGAACGCCATATGCGTCACATGTAAGGAAGAATACATTTTGCGGTATGCTTCCCACAGACGGATGCACTGCGTTGGTAATATAATGGATAGGATAGGAAACGCGTGTATTTTCTGTGATTGAACTGTTGGTAAAATCAATCTGGTTGCTGCCCTCAGCAAATCTTGTATTTTCAACAAGAGCACCATGTTTTATAGCATTGAAAATATCAGGTTCTTTATCACAGCTCAGGTTAATGCATTTTGCATAACAACCGCCTTCAAAATTGAATACGCCATCATTGCTCCAGCCGTGCTCATCATCTCCAATTAATTTTCGAGACGGGTCGGCACTTAACGTTGTTTTTCCTGTGCCGCTTAATCCGAAGAACAAAGCCACATCGCCCCGCTTGCCTGTGTTTGCAGAACAGTGCATGCTTAGTACATGTTTCTGTAAAGGCATCAGGAAATTCAGCACACTGAATATGCCTTTTTTTATCTCACCTGTATAGCCCGTGCCTGCTATAAGAATTGTTTTATGCGTAAAAGATATTACCGCGGCATTGGAATTTTTGATGCCGCACTCCTCAGCATTTAGCTGTAGGTCCGGAGCGCATAGAACATGCCATTCCGGAACAAAGCTGTCCAGTTCTTCTTCACCGGGACGAAGGAACATGTTATAAGCAAAAAGGTTCATCCACGGATTTTCAGTGACTACCCTTATGTTTAATCTGTATTCCGGAGATGCACATGCGTAGCAATCACGGATCCATATGTCGGGCCGCATATCAAGATGGTCCTTCATCTTTTTGTGAATAATGTGGAAATATTTTTCCTCCAGTGGTTGGTTAAAGTCATTCCAGTCAACACTGCCTTTTGTTATATCGTCGTAAATAATAAACTTGTCTTTCGGACATCTACCTGTAAACTTACCTGTTTCAATAACAAGCGCACCGGTATCATTTAATTGCCCTTCGTGCAGGGCCAGCGTTTCTTGTATAAGGTCGGACGGTGTTTCCTGGTAGTGTACGTCATTTAGCAAATACAATCCGGTAGAAGCGAAATGCTGTAGGTCTGTGGCAGAAGCAATAGAAAACATAGACAGCAAATTGATTTGTTAACTACAAAGCTAACAATCGTATGTTAGTAAAAAACTACTGTGTTTGTAATACATATTGAACAAAAACAATTTTTTTCGAAAACGAACAGGAAACTTTCTAAACAACCGGCGCAAAAACTGAACAATTGCAGGCAAGAAGCGGCAAACATTAAACAAGAAAAAAAAGTTTGAAAATGAAGCTTTTTTGCGCACACGTTTACATAAAGTACATGACGGCTGGGCTGTTACAATTCTGTAGCTTCCATAAAAAACTAACATGCAGCTAACTAACAGACAGGCATTAACGCTGGACGAATTCACTATTCAACAGCTTCGCAATTTCCCGAATGCAACGGGAGAGCTAAGCACATTACTGAGAGAGATCGGGCTGGCTGCCAAGCGCATAAACGTTGAAGTAAATAAGGCAGGACTGGTTGATATTCTGGGTTCAATAGGAGCCGTGAATGTGCAGGGCGAAGATGTAAAGAAGCTGGATGAGTTTGCCAACAATGAATTTATAAAAGTTTTGCAGCATGGCATTAGCTGCGCAGGAATTGCCAGTGAAGAATGTGATGACATACAAATATTTGATGATGAAGTAAGTTGTAACAGCAAATATGTCGTACTATTTGATCCGCTGGATGGCAGCAGCAATATTGATGTAAATGTATCTATCGGCACTGTATTCAGCATTTACAGACGCACGAGTGAAATAGGCAGCCCATGCACACTGAACGATTTTCTTCAGCCAGGTGTTAAACAGATTGCTGCCGGGTATATTATCTATGGATCTTCAACCATGTTGGTTTATGCTACGCGAAGAGGTGTAAATGGTTTTACACTGGATCCCTCTATTGGTGAGTTTTGCTTTAGTCATCCTGATATCAAGTGCCCGACCAACGGCAATGTGTACTCCGTTAATCACGGGTATTTTTTCAATTATGAAGAAGGTGTAAAAAAATATATTGATCAATGCCAGCACAAGGCAGGAGAACAGGGTGGCCCATATTCTAATCGCTATATAGGAAGCATGGTGGCCGATGTGCATCGCAACCTGATAAAAGGAGGTATATTTTTATATCCCGCGTCTAAACAACAACCTAACGGCAAATTGAGATTGTTGTATGAATGCAACCCACTGGCTTTTATTGTTGAAGTTGCCGGAGGTCAGGCAACTGACGGGAAACAACGAATACTGGATAAACAACCCATTGCCTTGCACGAAAGAACTCCATTCTTTATTGGAAGTAAAGACATGATGGAGGAGCTGGAAAAATGCTTGATTTAATTGACAATTGAAAATGGAGAATTGACAATGGGCAAATTGGTGAATGTGCAAATTTGCGAATGTGCAGATGATGAGAAGTTTCGCCGCGCCGCTGCTTCTCTGCGCTCATTGTGCGAAATTGCGGTCGCCAAATCCAAATATTGAAATGAAAATGAGTTAAGTAATCAATCTTAGCGTCGCTGCTCCTTTGCGTCTTTGCGTGAAACAACAAACAATAAAAAACTGCGTGAAAGTTTGGCCGTTGCATCGCTGCTTCTCTGCGCTCATTGTGCGAAACTGCGGTCGCCAAATATTGAAATGAAAATGAGTTAAGTAATCAATCCTTTGCGTCTTTGCTCCTTTGCGTCTTTGCGTGAAACAACAAACAATAAAAAACTGCGTGAAAGTCTGGCCGTTGCGTCGCTGCTCCTTTGCGATCTTTGCGTGAAAATCTAGCCCTCGCGTCGCCGCTTCTTTGCACTCTTTGCGTGAAACTACCGTCGCTAAATATTGAAAAGAAAATGAGTTAAATAATCAATCCTTAGCGTCGCTGCTCCTTTGCGTCTTTGCGTGAAACACAAACAATAAAAAACTGCGTGAAGGTCTGGCCGTTGCGTCGCTGCTTCTTTGCGGCCGCTGCGTGAAACCAGGGTCGCCAAATATTGAAATGAAAATGAGTTAAGTAATCAATCCTTTGCGTCTTTACTCCTTTGCGGTCTTTGCGTGAAACCCTCGCCGTCTTCCTGCCCGCCGGGTGAAACCCGCCCCGCTTTAGAAATACGGATAGCGCTTTCTGATGAGAAGGATGGACCTTTCAATTAGTTCATCGTCTATATTGGTGGAAAAGTTGGAAAAGCTGAATCGCGCCACGACGTTTTTCGCGTTTTCTACAAAAATAAAATTGCCGCCTATGAATATTTTATAGTCTCCAAACTGTTCTGGTGATGGATATTGCACAAAAGTTCTCGTAGTCTTAATTTCCTCAAAATTGCTGATGAAGCACAGGTTATCCATGAAATGAAAGTATTTTTCGCACACTAAGCAAAAACCTGACCAAAGTTTTTTTGGAACCACGGAGGCAGGACGACACAAAGAGTTCACAACGCTTTTTTACTTATAATCAAATTGCATTTTGTTTTTTTTCAGACATTTCAGCGAAGTAAAACATAACGCCTATGTGTCTTTTTGTCGCCGTGCCTCCGTGGTTCAATCTACTTCGCGAGGAGCCGCAGCCTTTTCCGGTTGCCTGCTATCCATAACACATCCTTTTCATGCAAAACCAATGTAGACGAAGGATTTAGAATGCGGTTACCATCGCGCTCTATCCCCACCACCAAGCCTTTCGTCCGTTCGCGAATAGCAGAATCTTTAATTGTTTTGCCCACAAATTCCGAGTCCTTTTTTACTTCCATTTGCTGAAGCAGAATATCATCTTCTGTTGAAACATGCACAGGCGTTTGTTTGGAATGTTCCTGCAAATAGTTTCTGAATGTTTCCAGTTGTTCATCAGTCCCTATTACGTGCAATATGTCAGAAGGATAAAGTCTTTCATCTCGTTGAGGCAACATTATTGTAAAATTGCCCCTTTTGATGAGAACGATATTGATACCCATTTTTTCGCGCAGTTGCAGTTCATTCAGCGTAGTACCGATTTGTGTAAAATCAGGACTCAGTGTAAAGCTTGCCATGTGTGCATCCCAGGGCGCAAGATGGGAACCCGATTCTTTCTCCTGCATTTTTTCTTTCTCATTAAAATTGCTGATAAAACGCTGTTCAATTTTGTCGTATACCAGTTGTAGTTTCTTGTAATTAAAACCAATAACAATTGCTACCAGAATGAACGCACCAAATGCAACATAAGAGGAGAGAAGGTTATTCAGGATCATCCCCACAAAAAACATTGCAATCAATATACGGATCAGCTGGAGAACCTGCAGAGGTGTTTTATACTTCGCGTTCGATAATAGTTTTATTGTTTTTTCCGGCTGTATTTTTCTTATTGCAAGTGCCCATATGAATGGCGACGAAATAAGGATCGTAACAACGGTTATGATCAGTGGGATCCAGTTGCCGTTTTTACCTGAAGCAAACATGGGCGAAATATATCTCGATGCAATAAGAGAAACCCCGGTTAGAATAACGGAACAAACAATGACCTGTACGACAGTTGCGCGAACGACTACCCGCCAATCACTCACTGATCTGATAGAGTCTGTTGCACTGCTATAGCCCGCGAGTTTGTTGATGAGTTTGGGTGGCAATTTTTTCTCCAGCCAGTTATACACCGGAGTTGAAGCCTTGATAAAGTAAGGCGTTGTAAATGTTGTTATAGCGGATACGGCAACCACAATGGGATAAAGAAAATCGCTGGTCACTTTAAGCGTAACACCGAGCGTTGCAATAATGAAAGAGAACTCACCAATCTGCGCAAGGCTCATACCGGCTTGTACTGACTGTTTCAAAGGCTGCCCGGATATCAATGCGCCAAGCATTGTGCCGAATGTTTTACCTATGATAGTGATAAGTGTAACAATAAGAATCGGCCAGATATAATCCAGCAAAGTTGAAGGATTGATGAGCATACCTACGGAAACAAAGAATACTGCCCCAAAAAGGTCTTTAACAGGTGCTACCAAATGTTCTATCTTTTCACCCTGTCTTGTTTCAGCCAGGATTGAGCCCATTATGAATGCACCCAGCGCCGGCGAAAAACCTGCTTTGCCGGCAAGAAAAACCATTACAAAACACAAGCCGAGGGACACGATGAGCATGGTTTCATCATTCATCAAAACTTTTGCTTTCTTTAAAAAAGTGGGAATAAAAAATATGCCCGAGACAAACCACAGAATTAAAAAGAACAGCAATTTAGAAATAGAAAGCAGCATGTCCCAGCCCGCAAATTCCCTGCTCACGGCAATGGTTGACAGCAATACCATCAACACAATGGCAACAAGATCTTCAATGATCAGCGCGCCAAATACAACACCTGCAAATTTTTTGTTTTTTACATTCAATTCATCAAATGCACGAAGTATGATCGTTGTTGAAGACATAGAAAGAATAGCTCCCAGGAAAATACTATCCATTTGAGACCAGTGCATCAGTTGACCTGTCAGATAGCCGAGGGCGATCATGCAAATGATCTGCACCAGGGCCG
The DNA here is from genome assembly GCA_030345135.1 of Chitinophagaceae bacterium DXS. Lineage (GTDB taxonomy): Bacteria > Bacteroidota > Bacteroidia > Chitinophagales > Chitinophagaceae > Danxiaibacter > Danxiaibacter flavus. The sequence continues at coordinate 1,844,428 of CP128386.1, read as the reverse complement.
TGATAGACGAGGAGCCGCCTACTTTTATGAGCTTCTTAAAACTAAATTCAAGTCCGAGGCTGAACAAAAGGATGATGACGCCAATCTCTGCCCATACTTCAATGTTCTCATGATCCGTAATGCTGGGGAATAATTTGAAGTTAGGGCTTACCAGTAATCCCGCAATGATATATCCCAATACCAGCGGTTGTTTTAATTTTTTAAAAAGAAGTGTAACTACAGCCGCGACTGCCAGTATCAAACCAAGATCAATAATTAGTTGTGGTATATGAATCATATTTTTTTGCCGGATTGAATAATTATAAAATAAAACTTCTGCAGCCGTAGCACAATATTGAACAAGCTTTACGAACTGTTTGTTGTGCACGACAGTATAAATGTAGTCACCGATGTATAGAAATACAAGGCATGTTTACACCGCTGCAGCAACAAATCACCGATGTTATTTACGCTAAAAAATTACCAGAAAAAATGATTGGGAAATAGTAGAATCGTACTTAACTGAACAAGTGAAAATGTTTTATGCAGCGGTAATGCAGGTGCTTTTATATTCTCCTTGTTTCGGTTATCAGTGTGCGTTGTATGCAGAAAAGAAACCGGATTGTTTGGATTGTGGTAATTAACAAAATTGTCCGTCTCAAAAATATTTTGCAACAGCAGGTGTTTGCCGGATGATGCCTTGTACCCCTGACTCTTTACATGAACATTTTTTTGTACAGAAAAAGTTGCACCCGCAATGTTGGTGGTTTCCGGGAGAGAAACCTTTTCTGCTTCGCCATTTTTTATTTTTACTGCATTGGCCGGGTGTAAAAAAATAAGGAAAAAAGCAACTAAACTGTATGTGATCCACTGAAGACGCATTGTTCCAAAGTTAGGCTTTTCAAGGTTTTTATTCGTTGTCATTAAAAAACTAACTAACATGCTTTTGAAAATTCCTCTGATATTTTAACAAACGCATTTTATTCCGGAAAGTGATGTTGTTCTGTATGCAATGCCAAACACCGTTATGTTACGTTATGTAAAATGAAATTATGCATGGCCTGGATTCACGATCCGCAAAACGATTTAACATATCACCATTATCCGTTTATTCGTTTGAGTATTGATGTGTGATAAGTTGTGCATAAATCGCCTTTGAAAGTTTACTTAATTGAGAATATATTTGGGGAATATATCCGGGCAATATCCTTAAATTTATAACCATTTTAAGGCTGGGCCCCGAGTAGATTATCAGCTTTAATTTAGTTTTACAACTTATGACAATACCTAATGAAAAGCCGGACAATGGCAATTCCGTGTTAATAAGCGGTGAGCTTTACTATTTAATGAATGTATTGTGGCTGGTTGATGAAGAAGAAATTCTTCCTGTCCTTGAACCTTCACCAGGTGAAAAAACCTATAACTGATCAACCTGACTGTTCATTTATTTAGTGGATTAATCTCCATCCTGCTTAATAAATTTAAATTCTTCCGTTCTGTTGGCAAGAGATTCAATTGCCTTATAAATATAACGGCACACCAGTTCCGCGCCTTCTTTATTAATTAATGGTGCATCATCTTCAGGCGTGTGATATTGCGGATGTCCTCCGGTATGCATGCCAACAGCAGAAATACCTTTTCTGTAAAATGAAACGTGATCGGATCCTCCTACACCGCCGGCATGTACTACAGGATTTAACCCGCTGCCTTCGCCCAACTGTTTCATTAATGCAACTCCTCCGGGAAAAGTTCCCGCACCACCCATGTAAAGTTGTTGCTCTGCATTTAATCGTCCAACCATATCCATGTTGATCATTACTTTGATGGCAGATTGATCAACGGGCAGGTGATTAACAAAATAAGAAGAACCCAGCAGACCTTCTTCCTCTGCACTAAAGCTTACGATTAAAACACTACGCTTCAAAAGAGATTTGTTATTAGCAAGTTCCCTGGCTATTTGAAGCAGTGCAGAAGTGCCTGATGCATTATCGTCCGCTCCGTTATGGATTGCAACTGTATCAGGTTTTAAAGATCCTGTACCGTAGCCACCCCAGCCAAGATGATCGTAATGCGCACCTAGTACAATGTATTCGTTTTTAAGCTGATCATCACTCCCTTCAATAATGCCCACTATGTTGTTCGCTGTAACTTTTTTAGGTTGAATGTCAACAAACGCGGTAATGTGTACCGATGATGTTTTACCTGAATTTTCATTTTTGTTTGCTCGACTACTGGAAAAATAATTGCTCCAATTGTCCTCCCATACTCTTCTTTTAAGATGAAAAACAGGAATGCCAAGCGTTGCTTTCTGGCCCGGCCTTAATCGTACCAATACATCTTTTACATCCAGTGTATCCGGAGTAATAAATATTACTGCAGCAGCTCCATGGTCTCCTGCCTGCCTGGCAATGTCGTAGTCGTTGTTTGTTTTTGACCTCCAAACCGCCACACATTTATGTTGTATATCGGTCGCATTTAACGCTTCAACATTATTTCCTATCCATATTACAGGAGCATCAATTTTTCCATTGCCAGAGAAAGAAAAAAGGCTATAGTCTTTGCTGAACGTAAGATTGCCTGCGCCCTGCAGATTAATAAAATTATTTTTAGCCGGTTCTAATTTTACTACAACATCAAATGGCTGATAATAACTGTTGAACGCTTTCTTCAATCCATCGTCTTTGAACTGGCGGGCTATATATTTTGCTGCCATTTTATTACCCTTTGTTCCCGGGAACCTGCCCTGCAATTTATCCGATGCGAGGTAGGATACATCATTCAAAAATTTTTCTCCTTTAATTCCATCCTGGGCAAGTGTGGTCAGAGCACTTGCTGCAGCCAGGCTCACAAACAAAATTTTTTTCATCAGGGATAATCTTTTATCGCAGGTTATATCATCGTTTCAACGTGCGCAAAAGTAGGGGGAAATATTTTATTGCGGCTGCCATGCACAGTTAACAACTTATAGAGGAAGCATTTGGCGAAAAACGATTTCACGGTTTAGTTAATAGTTTCCAGTAAACATAAGTGTATAGTGATCATCATGCTGCATATGTTTACGTGCAGGTAAGCAATATTGTTTTTTTGCACTGCCGGGTACATATTGCATAGTAAAATGCGAGGCTTAGTTTTTATAAAACACGCACATTAATTATCTGAAGTTCATAGTAAACCAGAGCGCCCAGCCAACAATATCCTTTTTTCCGGCCGGCACAATTCAAACATTATTAATTAACAGGGAATAAAAACGAGCTTAGACTGACTATGTCAGCTTCTCAATTCTACGTACGCTATCTCCATAGCATCGATCGTAGTTTTTATGTAACGGCGCAGGATTATATCTGCATGTTGGTGCGGTTCGTCAGGTTCATACCAGTTTCCTTCTTTGGTTTTATAAAGGCTGAACAACGGTTCATCCGAGATGGCCAGGCTATTTTTTCGTGTTATGCAGTATTCAGTTAGCATGGCGGATAAATTCCCTAAAAAATTATGAACACCTGTCTGCCGCTTTTCAAAATAGTACACTTCATCCGCATTTAACACGATCTTATTTTGTTCAGTTCTCATGCAGGTAAAAATTACGCTAACAATAATACAAATTACATTATTGAAAACCGCGAATAGTTATGCACATTAAAGATGTTTTCAATGTATATAAATATCCGTCTGTGGCAATATTGTTACTGGCCGGAAGACCGGAAAAAGGAAAGGTCTGCCGCATTTTTCCCGTCTTTTAAAGCTGCTTCTCCGTCGCATGCGTCCAGACTTGTATCTTTGATACCGGTATTCACTGTAACCGCAAAAAAGCACCATCATTTACAACAGTTGCGTACCATTTATGCATGAGTAAACGGAGCAACTTTCAAATTATTTTTGTTTTAGGTTGGTTATCTGCTATAGGGCCTTTTTCCATCGATATGTATTTGCCGGGTTTCCCTGCGATTGCCAAAGATCTCAATACTGATATTGCACACATCTCACTTTCATTATCAAGTTTTTTCATAGGTATTTCAGTCGGACAAATCATTTATGGTCCGTTGGTCGATCGTTTTGGGCGCAAAAAACCTATGTACGCCGGTCTGTTGCTATATGTGCTGACTTCCATCGGCTGTACTTTTGGAAATTCGGCTGATGCACTCATGGTGCTGCGATTTTTGCAGGCGTTAGGTGCCTGTGTTGGCATGGTGGCTTCGCGTGCAATGGTGCGCGACCTTTTTTCTGTAACAGAAACAGCAAAAGTATTTTCGTTGCTCATGTTAATTGTCGGCGTATCGCCTATCATTGCGCCAACGTTGGGTGGTTATGTTACAGCGGTTTTAGGGTGGCGCTATGTGTTTGTTGTACTTACATTAATTGCCATTTGTATTTTACTGGGAGTGTATTTCTTTTTACCGGAAAGCCGGCAGCCAGATCCGCATTATTCACTTAAGCCGAGAGTTATCTTGGGTAATTTCCGGGATGTTATAAGAGATTCTCAGTTTGTTACCTACGCATTTACCGGGGCTTTGGCAACGGCAGGGTTGTACGCATATATAGCCGGTTCTCCTGCTGTTTTTATGAAAATATACAACGTTACGGAAAAGCAGTACGGTTGGATATTTGCGCTGATTGCACTAGGCCTTATTATTTCCAGTCAGCTAAACAGTGTGTTGCTGCGAAATTTTAAAAGCGAGCAGATCATTCGCATCGCGTTACTTGCCCAATCATCAACAGGCATTTTGTTGTTTGCAGGCACAATTGCCGGCGTATGGGATCTGTTCAGCACCATTTTTCTCATTTTTGTTTTTCTCTGCTGCCAGGGATTTACTTTCCCCAATTCGTCAGCGCTTTCACTGGCACCATTCAGTCGCAACGCAGGCAGCGCTTCCGCATTAATGGGCGCCATACAAATGGGTGTGGGTACCCTTAGCTCTGCTTTGGTAAATGTGTTTGCTAACGGTACCGCATTGCCGATGACATGCATTATGGCATGTTGTGCAATAAGCAGTTTTTCCGTGCTGATGACGGGCAGAAGAATTATCCGCATTCGTGCGACGGCAGCTGTTGTAAATGAAGAAACGGGCGATATGATAAGTAAGTTGTAAGGTCTTACTTCATGCGCAGATCGTCAAAATCGCTATCACCATATTCCATGTGCTGTTTGGTGAAATCATGAATGTGTTGAAGACCGGTATCAGGCTTGTGTGATACTTCATATATAGTGTCAGTAAATGGTTTACTGCTGTCATCTATGTCCACAAATTGTTGAAGCCATTCTGCTATCTTTTTTTTTGGTAGCAATTGTTTGTTTGATTCGCCGCTGAATAATCCAACCTGTGAAATTATGTTTACAAGTTTGTTGAAGTCCTCAACAGATGCAACACTCACTTTGTCCATAACTGTAATCATAACAGTATTTTTTGCAATTACTAATTAGCTTTAACTCTTGTGCCAGGCGAAGAAACAGGTTGTGTTCACCTGTTTCCCGCTGGGCTTTTGTTTTACGCAAGGCAAACATATAGCAGCGATTTTTTATTGCATGATAATGTAAGAGAACAAATTATTAATTCATTCTTAGTTGGATGTTAATTGATGTTGCATGGTTTTGTGTATGTTCGTAAATATGCCCGATGATATATGAAGAAATTTATTGTACTTGTTTTATGCATGGTCTTAGTCTCCGTTGCATTTGCTCAAAAGAAGAAAATAATTCTGACTACATCTTATGGAAAGATAGAAATGGTGCTGTACGACAAAACACCAAAGCACCGTGATAATATGCTTAAGCTGGTAAGACAAAAATTTTATGACAGCATAATGTTTCATCGCATCATACCGGCGTTTGTAATACAAGGTGGTGATCCCAATTCTAAACATGCAAAGCCAGGTGCAATGTTAGGAGAGGGGGATGTAGGCTACAAGATTCCTGCAGAAATAAATGACGAATATTATCATCGTCGAGGTGCAGTCGGTATGGCAAGAGAAGACAATCCGGAAAAAGCTTCTTCCGGTTGCCAGTTCTATATTGTGGTTGGGAAAAAAATTACAGATGAAACCCTGGATAAATTAACAAAGAATAACGGACGTACATTTACGAAAGAGCAGCGGGATGTGTATAAAACCGAAGGCGGCACGCCACATCTTGACGGAAGATATACGGTGTTTGGTATGGTAATAAAAGGAATGGATGTTGTTGACACTATTTCCAAACTTCCACGTGATGCCAATGATCGTCCCAACCAGGACGTTGTTATGAAACGGGTTCGGATAAAGAAGAAGTTTTGGATCTTTTGAGGAAGCCCAAAGCTTAAAGCCCAAAGCCTAAAACCGGAGCATGTACCTGGATAGTGAATAATTCTCCTTTCAATATCTATCGAAGTAAAAACACTGAATATGAGCCAACTCAAAGCTTTAGGCTTTAAGCTTTAGGCTTTGAGCTTTCCTTAACTAAAAACTTTTGGCACATTTATACCTCCTTCGTAATTTTGCTAACAGTGTTATATTTTTTAAAAGCGTTAAAATGGGAGTAGCGGAAAGAAAACAAAGGCACAAGGAGCAGGTTAAAGCTGCTATTCTTGAAAAAGCCTGGCAAATAGCTACCACCGAAGGGTGGCAGACGCTCTCTATCCGTAAAATTGCGGATGCTATTGAATACAGTATTCCTGTAATATATACGCATTTTGAAAATAAAGAAGCCATTTTGTTTGAATTTACACGCAAAGGGTTCAGCATTTTATCAGAGAGGTTAAAAGAAGCGAAAGAAAGCCGCCAGGAATCCTGTCAGCAATTGGATGCCATCGCAAAAGCATATTTTAAATTCGCCTTTGGCAACAAGGAATATTACCAGTTAATGTTTGGATTGGGGATGCCGCCTTGCGAAACTGTAAGTCGTGTAGCGGAAATGAAAGAATTTTCGGATGTAATTATTTCTGTTATTCAATCCGCAATACAAGGCAGTAAAAACCCGGATGCAGATGCTTTTCTGAAATTCCATGCATATTGGTCCATTCTTCATGGCCAGGTTTCTTTGCAGATGATGAACAATAACGGAAACGTTTCCAATGATCTTAAAGAAAAGATCCTGGAAGATTCAATAGCTGGTTTTATAAAAGCGCTAGTGAGCTAATTTTTTTTCATAAAAAAATAACACTGTTATAAATAATAGCATTGATATTTCAATCCTGGACCTCAAAAGTCGAACGTTTTAATTTTAAATAACAGTTATGGAAACAACAAAATGGGTAGTAGACCCAATGCACTCAGAGGTTCATTTTAAAGTAAAACACCTTGTTATCTCTACAGTTACAGGCGCGTTCAACACATTTGGTGGCGAAGCGACAGCAAACGGAGATGATTTTGAAAATGCAAAAGTTGCATTTACGTTGGATGTAAACAGCATTAATACAAACCAGGAGGCACGTGATAACCACTTAAGATCCGCGGAATTTTTTGATGCCGGACAATTTCCCACTATATCTTTTGAATCAACTTCTTTTAAAAAGGCAAAGGGCGACATTTACGCAGTAACCGGTAACCTTACAATGAAGGGCATTACTAAAGAAGTAACAATCGACGCAGAATACGGTGGCGCAGCAAAAGATGCCTGGGGTAATACCAAGCTTGGTTTTGAAGTTACCGGCAAAATAAACCGCAAAGAATTCGGCCTTACATACAATGCGCTTACAGAAACCGGTGGTCTTGCTTTAGGTGAAGACATCAAACTGATCGCCAATATTCAGCTGGCAAAATCCGCATAAGCTCACTAAGGAATAGAACCTTTTTATATTACCAAACAAAACAGTACAGAACATTTATGAAAAAAATTAGCGCACTCTTTATTGCTGTAACTATTGCTGTTGCAAGCTTCGGACAAACAACCTGGAAAGCTGACAAAGCCCACACACAAGTTAAATTTGATATCACTCACCTGGGCGTATCAACTGTTTCAGGAGCATTCACTGATTTTGATGCATCCATCGTTGCTACAAAAGCAGATTTCAGTGATGCGGTTTTCACACTTACTGCCAAAGCTACTTCTATTAATACCGGCGTTCAGCAAAGAGACGAACATCTGAGATCTGCAGATTTCTTTGATGTAGCCAAATATCCTGAGCTTTCTTTCAAAAGCACATCTCTTGCAAAAAACGGCAATAACAAGTATAAAGTGTCTGGTAACCTGACTATACATGGTGTTACTAAACCTGTAACGCTGGACCTGTGGTACCGCGGTACTATTACCAATCCGATGAGCCAAAAGCCTGATGCCGGTTTCCGTGTAACAGGTTCTGTAAAGCGTTCTGACTTTGGTATCGGTGGTAAATTTCCTGAAGCTATGTTGAGTGAGGAAGTGATTATTGTTGCTGACGGAGAATTCGGAAGCTAATTGAAACTTATTATTGTTGCCGGTTTACATTCAGAATATGAAAACCGGCAGCTTTTAAAAATACAATTATGAATGTAGAGATCTGGAGCGATATTATGTGCCCGTTTTGCTATATCGGCAAACGCAAATTTGAGGCGGCACTTAAGCAGTTTGATCATAAAGAAGACATAAAAGTAACCTGGCGAAGCTTTCAGCTGAATCCTGAGTTGAATGCAAAACCTGGTACACATATCGATCAATACCTCGCAGAACATAAAGGCTGGACAGTTGAGTATGCCAGGAAGGTTAATCAGCAGGTGACAGATATGGCCAAACAGGCTGGTCTTGAATATGATTTTGACAAAGCTGTGGTTGCCAATACTGCATTAGCTCACCAGTTAATTCATATTGCTGATAAGAAAGGTCTCGGTGATGCTGCGAAAGAGACTTTGCTGAAAGCTTACTTTACAGACGGAGAGAATGTTGGTGATGTTGAGACGCTTGTAGCAATTGGCGTAAAACTTGGATTGCAGCAGGACGAAGTAAGAGAAGCATTGGAAACAGGCAGGTATGAAGATGAGGTTTTTGCCGACCAGCAAAGAGCTGCAGAAATAGGTGTACGTGGCGTTCCTTTTTTTGTTTTTGATGAGAAATACGCAGTCTCAGGGGCACAACCTTCGGAAGTTTTTCTTGGTGCATTACAGCAAAGCTGGACAGAGGCTCAGGCCGCACCGGGGGATGAAGGCGGATTTTGTACAGTGGATGGGAAATGCAATTAGAGATTTGAGATTTGAAATTATTGCCGTTGGAATACCAGCGGCTTTTTTATTGATTTGAGATTTACGGTTTGAAATTAATGTGTTGAGGGTGCCATCGGCTTTTTTACTTCAATTAATATTCATTACGGATTTCACATTTAAACAGGTTAAAACAAAATGGTGAGTCTGAACTTGAGAATCTCAAATTATAAATTTCAAAATCTCAAATTATAAATTTCAAATCCCAAATCATACTGTTTAAACAATAAGGCCACTGTAAAAACAGCGGCCGGATATACCCTCAAAGGTACGCTAATATAAAGATTGTGTTGTAAGTATAAGTATTTGTGTTAAAGATCATATTATCTGGCTCCCATGACAGAACGCACATTTATGCAGCTTTTCCAGTTTTCGGGACAATAATTGGGACCCGGATTAATTGTTTCTAATTTAAGAAATTATATAAGCATTAAAAACGGAAAGCTTATATAATTGTTTATTGAATGTAGCTTGTTTTTTTGATTTTTAAAAGCAGAAAATACTGGTAGTGCTTCATCACCCTGCTCAGATTGCGGCCGTATTTTCTTTTTTCGCTTATGCCCATAAAAGATAATGAAAAAAACGAGGTAACAAAAGTTTAGTATAACTTACTCGTTGGCCGTTTCTTTTTGAATGACATCGTGCTGTTTGGAATTAATGATTAGTTAATCATATTTACTGCCAATAAAGGAGTTGAAGAAGATATTTTTGTTTCATGTTAATTGAATTTTAATTGAGAGGCCGGGAGAATGTGTGTTTTTTTGTTTAGTATTATTGAACCAGTGGAATTTTGAATTGGAGCAGTTTAGAGAATTTAAAAATTAAGCGCTATGACCAAAGACCCGGTATTAATTCAGCAGAAAGTTGACGAATTGTTCAGTCTTTACGATAAATATGGTGATGAAGATTATGGAGAAGGAGTAACCCAGTTGATGCATATGATTCAGTGTGCCAAACTCGCATTAAGTGAGCAGGCAGATAATGATATGGTGCTGGCAGCTTTTTTCCACGACATCGGGCATTTTCTGGAGCATGCAGAAGATATGGGCGGTTACGGACGAAAAGATCACGACAAGCTGGGACGCGACTATTTGCTGGAACATGGTTTTTCGGATAAGATAGCTGACCTGGTGGCCAGTCATGTAGAAACAAAACGTTACCTGACTTATGCAGAAGATGGCTACTATGATAAACTTTCTGATGCAAGCAAGATGACATTGAAATACCAGGGTGGACCAATGACGGAAGATGAGGCGGCTGCGTATGCAAAAGATCCTTTGCTTGAAAGTTATATTAAAATTCGCCATTGGGATGATCTGGGAAAAGATACAGAAACGCCCGTTGATCCTAAAGACGTGGAGATGATGAAACATCTTACGTTCGAATATTTAATGAGCCGGGCATAAAGCCTGGCCCGTTGCATTAAACTTTCTTTTTAGGAGGAACTATTTGTTCCTTTTCCTGAACAGAAGCTTTGCCGGTTTCAACCTCGACCTGTTTCATGGTCACCGCATAAGAATTAGGTAAAATTTCCGATCCGTACTTAATGGCGTATGCCTTTGTAAACTCCGCTCCGAAATACAGTATTACTGAAGAGTAATAAACCCACAGCAGCAATATCACCAGTGAACCCGCAGTGCCATAGGTGCTGCCAACGTGGCTACGCGAGATATAGAATGAAATAAGAAATTTACCCAGCAGAAAGAGCAGGGACGTCACAAAAGCGCCTGCTGTTACATCTTTCCATTTAATCCGCGCATCCGGAAGAACCTTGAAAATCACGCCGAAGATCATCATACTCGTGAATAGTGTCATTCCCAGGTTGAAAATGTAGAACACCACGATTGTTACATCGGGATAAGCTGCTTGCAGCCGGTTATTCAGCGCTTCTATAACACCGGTAATTACAAGTGATACCAACAGCAAAAATCCCAGGCTGATGATCACAGAAAAAGATAAGAGTCTGTTCAGCAGCATTTTCAGCAACCCCTTCTTCGGCTTGGGTTTGATTCCCCAAATGATATTGATAGAATCCTGTATCTCGGCAAAAATAGAGGTGGCGCCAATCACAAGAGTGATTACGCCAATAATTGCAGCTATTTTGCTTTTGCCGCCAATAGCTGCATTTTCGATGATGTGTTGCAATTGAAGCGCGGTATCCTGGCCAATGAAATTCCTGAGTACACTATATACCTGTCCTTCTACGGCTTCTTTTTCAAGGAACAGGCCGCAAAATGAAATCAGCACAACCAGTAATGGTCCCATAGAGAAAACTGTGAAATAAGCCAGGGCACCGCTTAGCTTGGTTACCTTATCGTTAATAAAGCAACTAAAAGTATTCTTGATCACTTCCCATACTCCCTTTATCGTTATTCTTTTCATGCACAGTTTTTCCTGTTATAACACAAAAAGGCTACCATGCTTTTTGTATTTGCTGAAAGGGAATGAGGGTTGGGTTTGGCGGCTTTCAACGGAAATATGATGCAAAGAATGTGGATAAACTTCCCCTCTGACAAAAAAATCCGGTGCTTCGTAATGCTGGCGCAAGTACGAATTACGAAGTACGAAGTACGTTGTTGCGATCAGCGTTCTTTTTTGCAAGCTGGCAAATGTGCCTGATAGATGGAAGTGCGAATTACGAAGTACGCCGGTGTGATCACCGTACTTTTTTGCATGTCGGCAAATGTGCCTAATAGATGCAAGTACGAATTACGAAGTACGAAGTACGCCGGTGTGATCACCGTACTTTTTTTGCATGTCGGCAAATGTGCCTAATAGATGGAAGTACGAATTACGAAGTAGGAAGTACACCGGTGTGATCACCGTACTTTTTTTGCATGCCGGCTAATGTTACTAATAGGTGCAAGTACGAATTACGAAGTACGAAGTACGTTGGTGTGATCACCGTACTTTTTTTGCATGCTCACAAATGTGCCTAATAGGTGCAAGTACGAATTACGAAATACGAAGTACGTTGGTGTGATCAACGTTCTTTTCATTCATCCTCGTTGATAGTGCTGGATGGCGATTCATGGGATTTTTTTATAATAGCCAAAACTAAACCTGCCGAAAATATAGGTACTAATTAGTACTTCGCACTTTTTTCATTTTGGCAAATGTTCCTAATGGTGGTTCCTCAGAATTTTTTTGGTATTTCATAAAATGAACCTGCCAGTGATTAGGTACTTCGTAATTCGTACTTCGCACTTTTTTTCATTTTGGTAAATGTTGCTAATTCCGGTCCTTAGTATTTTTCAGGTGTTCCATAAAAATGAACCTGCCTGTGATCAGGTACTTCGTACTTCGTATTTCGTACTTAAATAGTCGTTCGTAATTCAAAAATGCTTATATTGTTGTATGCTTAGTAAGAGCACTATCACACTCCTGCGCATACCATTTTCTTTCTTTTTGATGCCAGTCTTTTTTTTCTCATTAAGCCAGGTTTCCGTTATAAACTATGGCAAAGCGGCTTTGGTATTTTTGATCCTGCATTTCATTATGTATCCAGCAAGTAATGGCTACAACAGTTATATGGACCGTGATGAAGCAAGCATCGGAATGCTGGAAAAACCTCCGGTGGCCACAAAAGAGTTGTTTTATGTAACGCTTGCAATGGATGTTATTTGCATCTTTCTCAGCTTCTTTGTCAATGTGGTTTTCGCAATTTGTATTATAGCCAATATCCTCGCATCAAGAGCATATAGTTACCGGGGAATAAGATTAAAAAAATATCCTGTCACAGGATTTCTTACAGTTATTTTATTTCAGGGAGCGGTTACCTTTTTTATGGTGCATAAAGGCTCCTCCGTATATGATGTGCCTGTACCATGGATGGGCATGCTGGTCAGTTCTTTGCTGTTCGGGGGATTTTACCCGTTAACACAGGTATACCAGCATGAACAGGATTATCAGGACGGCGTAAGAACCATTAGTTATATGCTCGGTGTAAGAGGTACGTTTGTTTTCAGCGGTATAATGTACATCCTGGCTGATTTTTTGTTGCTGGTGTACTTTAACGGGCAACAGAAAAATTATCAATTCTGGTTAATGCAATTGTTTTTTTTGCCTATAGTCATATACTTTGTTTCATGGTGGAGAAAGGTGTTGACAGACCGGTCAAATGCCAGTTTTTACTATGCCATGCGAATGAATATGGTAGCAGCAACAAGCGTTAATTGTGCATTTATATTGTTATTCCTGCTCAATCATGTGCTAAAATAATGTTGCAAGCCAACAACCTTATTCCTGATTAATTCGTTTATACAATAAATAACACCCTTTGAGTAAAATCATTTCCATAGGAACGGCGTTACCCGCATTCCGTCATCGTCAGCAGGATATCCTCCAGTTTATGCTGGATGCGTATCAGCCGGAAGGCGACGACAGACGAAAAATTACTTTGCTTTATGAACGATGTGGAATAGAAGCCCGTTATTCCGTTATGCCCGATTACTCCGTCAGTCTGCATGAGCGTTTATTCTATCCCCGCACAATGGATATGGAGCCGTTCCCCTCGCTGGAAAAGAGAATGGAATGGTATTCTATGCATGCACCTGCATTAAGTGTGGAGGCTATACGTCAATGCATGGATGGTTATATAGATAAAGGTGAACTTACCTGGCTTATAACAGTAAGTTGTACGGGTATGTCTGCACCGGGGCTGGATATTAACATTATGCAGCAGTTGCAGTTATCATCCGCCATTCAGCGCAGTTCGGTAAACTTTATGGGGTGTTATGCAGCCGTTCACGCACTGAAACTGGCCGATGCCATTTGCAGGTCCGATGAAAATGCAAAAGTACTGATCGTCTGCACGGAGCTTTGCACGCTTCATTTTCAAAAAGGAAACGAAATGGATAATATTGCTTCGAGTCTTCTGTTTGGGGATGGTGCTGCTGCGGTGCTGGTAACCGGCGACAATTGCTCTGCGGATGGATTGTTTATTAAAGGATTTCATTCAGAAGTTGCCCTGCAGGGACAGCAGGATATGGCATGGCATCTTTCGGGTCAGGGTTTTTTAATGCGGTTAAGTGCTTACATTCCTCAATTAATAAGAGATGGAATCAGTCCCCTGTTAAAGAATGCACTTGAAACAACCGGTCTTAAGAAAGATGATATAACAAAATGGGCAATTCATCCCGGCGGAAAAAAAATACTGGAAACGATACAAAAAGAACTCTGTTTGCAGAAGGGCGATCTGACGCCCTCATTTAACGTATTGAATGATTATGGTAATATGTCTTCCCCAACCATCCTATTCGTACTAAAAGAAATAATGGCTCAGTTGAATGGGAAGAGCGAAAGAATATTTGCTGCAGCTTTCGGCCCGGGTTTAACGATGGAAACCTTAATACTTGAGCAATGAGCAAATTTGCCCAAAGGTCTGGCCAGACAGAATTGATTGATGAGCCTGGAATTCCATTTAGTGACTGGGCGGTTTGCCTCCGGGAACTGAATACAATTAACACCTGGCTCGGTGGACATGCAATCACTTTGGCCGGCGTAAAAAAGCTGTTGCATTTGAGCACAACGCCGGTACGTATTGCTGAAATTGGATGTGGCGGAGGGGACAATCTCCGGGCAATTCATAATTGGAACAACAGAAGCACTTATGCGATTAGCTATACGGGTATCGATCTTAATAAAGCGTGCGTTGAATTTGCTGAACAGCAATGTTCTGATCTACCCGGAAAAGTATTTATAAACAGTGATTACAGGCAGGTGAAATTTGAAAAAAATGAAAAGCCTTCCATAATCTTCAACTCATTATTTTGCCATCATTTTACCAATGAGCAGTTGATTGAAATGCTAGGATGGATGAAAAGCAACGCAACCATTGGTTTTTTTATTAATGACCTGCAACGGCATCCTGTTGCCTATTATTCCATAAAATGGCTTACGGCTTTGTTTTCCAGATCTTACCTGGTAAAACATGATGCGCCGGTTTCTGTCATTAGGGGTTTCTCCAGGCAGGAATGGAGGCAGTTGCTTAAGCTGGCTGGCATAAGCAATTATACCATTCAGTGGAGATGGGCTTTCCGGTATCTTATTACTGTCAGGGTATGAGTGCGCAAGAGCAATATGATGTGTCAATCATCGGTGGCGGGCTTGCCGGCCTCTCCGCTGCTATACTTTTGGCTAAATCCGGTTATAGTATTATTCTTTTTGAAAAAGAAACATATCCCTTCCATAAGGTTTGTGGCGAATACATCAGCCTTGAATGCTGGGAGTTTTTAACGGAGCTCGGATTGCCGTTGAGTGACTGGAATGTGCCGGTAATAGATGAGTTGTTCGTGTCTTCGCCAAATGGCCGGTATATTCAGCAAAAGCTTCCGCTTGGTGGTTTTGGAGTAAGCCGTTACAAAATTGATGATGAGTTGGCTAAAATTGCACGTGCTAACGGAGTTGTTATAATGGAAAATACAACTGTGCAGGATGTATGTTTTGAAAACGACAGGTTTTCTGTGTTATCAGATAAAATAAACGCAAAAACGCTTGTGTGTTGTTGTGCTTTTGGAAAGCGTGCCAACCTGGATGTTAAATGGAAAAGGGATTTTGTAAAAGAAAAGCCCAATGCGTTGAATAATTATATTGGTGTAAAGTATCATGCAAAACTGAATGCGCCCCGTAATGTAATAGCGCTGCACAATTTTTCAGATGGCTATTGCGGTATTTCTTCCATAGAAGAAGGAAAAGCCTGCATTTGTTACCTTACTTCTGCTCACAATTTACAGGCTAATGGAAAAAGTATCGGACACCTGGAAAAGCATATATTGATGCGAAATCCATTTTTGAAGGAAGTGTTTAACACTGCAGAAATATTGTATGATAAACCACTGAGTATTTCACAGGTAAGCTTTATGAAAAAAAATCGTGTAGAAAATCATATGCTGATGCTTGGCGACGCTGCAGGTCTTATAGCTCCCTTGTGTGGTAATGGAATGAGTATGGCGCTTAGGAGCAGTAAAATTGCTGCCGGCCTTATTATTGATTACCTGGAGGGAACTTTAAAGCGTGCAGAAATGGAGATATTATACGAGCAGCAGTGGCATAATACTTTTGAAAGCCGGCTCAGAGCGGGGAGGATCATTCAATCTTTATTTGGAAAAAAATGGCTAACCAATCTAACCATCCAAACACTCAGGCATTTTCCTTCTCTTACCCGGCGAATTATCCGCCAGACGCATGGTAAAGCATTTTAATCTTCAATAAGTCATTGTTGTAAATTAGTTTTGCTTAGTGGAGTGTTCGGAACTGATTCTACATCTTTTCTTTTTAGATTTTATCTTTCTTCATTCAAAAACAACTATATGCGCTACAAACTTTTTAAGGGCAATGAACGTGGAACAAAAGATATTGGCTGGTTACAGAGTAATTTTACATTCAGCTTTAGTACGTATTACAATCCGGAGCGTAACGGTTTCGGCTTGTTGAAAGTATTTAACGATGATTACATAAAAAAAGAGGGAGGATTTGGCCTGCATCCACATATGAATATGGAGATTATCAGTATTCTGCTGGCTGGTAGCATGAACCACAAGGATACTATGGGTTACAGTGATGTAGTTCATAAAGATTGGGTGCAGATAATGAGTGCAGGAACCGGTTTAAAGCACGAAGAATATAATGTTGGCGAAGATGATGTAAACTTTTTGCAGATTTGGATAGAACCAAAAATGCAGAACATTTCTCCACGTTATCAGCGCCGCTCATTTCCAAAAGAGCAACGAAAAAACAGACTGCAGACCGCGGTTAGTAATGAAGAAGGGCAGGAGCACTGCTGGATCAATCAGAATGCAAAGATCAGCCTTGGGTATTATGATGAGGGCAAGGAAATAATTTATAGTTTTAACCGCACGAATAAGTGCGTATTTGTATTTGTTATAGAAGGAAATATCAATGTTGAAAATGAAGTGATCGATAAACGGGACGCCATTGGTTTATGGGAAACCGCATCGGTGGCAATTACAACCAACCAGGAAAGTGAGTTCGTGATTATCGAAGGTCCGATCAATCACTAAAAATGAAGTTATTATTTGTGTACACTTAAATATCCACCAATGAAATATAGACTAGAGAAACCGGTTCACGGCAGTATTGGTACTGAAAAATATGCATGCAGTATCGAATGGAGAAATGGGAAATTTATTGCAGATGAACCGGAAAATAACGGAGGAAAAGATACAGGTCCCGATCCTTATACTTTATTGCTTTCTTCACTGGCCTCCTGCACATTGATAACATTGCGGATGTACATTGACAGAAAGGGACTGGACGTTTCATCGATAACCGTCAATGCAAATATGTACCAGGAGGTGAAGGACGGCGTAACCACATCTATTGTTGACCGCGACATAATATTGCCTCCACACCTCGACGAAGAAGTGAAAACAAAATTATTGGAGATTGCGAAAAACTGTCCTATTTCTAAAATCCTTGAAGGAAACATAAAGGTGCGTACGTTTGTTTTCAGGGATGCAGAAGAAGCAAAGACAATCAAATATGCCAACGATGAAATTACAGTTGACTGGAAACCTGAATTCTGTCAACACTCCACCCGCTGCTGGACGCAGTTGCTGCAGGTGTTTGATCCCCGTGTAAAAAAATGGATCAATGTAGATGGCGCTTCTGCAGAGAGAATCAAAGAGCAGGTGGAAAAATGCCCTTCAGGTGCATTGGTGTTTCATTACAACAAGGATCAGGAAGTACAGCCCGGCTGATCTGATAAAGTTGTACGTTTTAAGTTATACGTTGTAAGTTGTACGTGATACGTTTTTCTCAGCGAAGATTAACGCGAACATTTACAATCAAGTGGTACGTTATAAGTTGTACGTGATACGTTTTTGTTAGCGAAGATTGACGCGAACAATTACAGTCAAGTTGTATGTGATACGTTTTGTTACATCGAAAATTGAAGGTCAGATTTCAATCTAACATCTCATTCGCTCTAAAAAACGTATAACGTACCACGTACAACTTCTGACTAGAAATACTTTTCCACCGTAATACCAAAGGTTACCAGCAGGTTTTCTCTTTTTGTTCTGCTGATGGTGTTGTTTATTTCCGAAGCTGTAAGGCTCAACCATTTGTTTAACTTGACAGATAAGCTGTTGGAACCTTTGATTATATAGTCGCTAATATCCAGCATAGATGGCTGGTAAAAACCGACACCCTCTAAAACAACTGTATTTTTTATCGTCAGCTTATACTTAACGCGAAAAGAATTTCTAACCGTCTGGTATACATCATGACCAAGTGTAGCATCTTCAAGATTGCTGGTTTCATAAAGAAATCCGTCGCTTAATACAAGGTTGAAATTTGGTTTTGTAACCGTTTTATAAGCAATGCCACCACCCGCCTGGAAACGGTTGGTGATCTTCAGAGAATAGCTTTTTTCATAAGTAAGTAATCCCCAGTAGTACAGCCTGTGCGTGCTTTTAAACAGATCAAAATCCTCATAAGTCGAAAAGTCATTATTGGTAAGATTGTTGTTTTGTAAGCCGTAGATCCATGCTGTTGTAGAATTGAAGGTCATTTTCTTTTTATTCACGTTAAAGTTCAGTCCGTTTGTGAGTACATAAGAATCGCCGTCATTCGTGCGGTTTAAAATTCCGGTTGATGCAAACTTCACGTGATAATTTGTGCTGTCAGTAAACTGCGCCAGGCATTTATAGTTGAACAGAACCGTAAGAACCAGTAATGATATAAATAATTTTAACCCTGTTGTTTTGTTGGTCGAAATAAGAGATCCCATCTTGCTAAGATAAAAATTCAAACAATATATGTGGCATTGTCATCCGTGCTACCAAAAAAGTGCCATTTACGAGTCAATGGAAAAGAAAAAAATATGCTTGAATCAGATGAGTCAGATATACACTTTTAAACACAAATCCGCATATAAGCTTTGCACTTAAACCGTAACTTAGCGAAAAGAACTTCCAGTGAGAGCGTTAACTTTTTCATCGTTCGGTGGTCCGGATGTGCTCGAATATAAGACCGTACCAGATCCTGTATTATCAGCAGGAGAGGTATTGGTGCAAATGAAAGCAATCGGCCTTAATTACGCTGATATTTACAGGCGAAAGGGAAACTATCATCTTAAAGGTACTCCACCTTACATAGCCGGATATGAAGGCGCCGGCATTGTTGTTAATGCAAATAATGTTGAAGGAGTAAAGGAAGGTGATCGCGTTGGCATAGCGGATGTTCCTTTTGCTAATGCAGCGTTTGTAAAAGTACCTTTTTCGCATGCAATTCCATTGCCCGGAGATATATCTATGGAAACGGCTGCTGCCGTGCTGTTGCAAGGACTGACTGCGCAGTACCTGGCAATGGACAGTCATCCGATCCGGCCCGAAGAAGTAATTGTGATACATGCAGCTTCCGGCGGCGTAGGACAAATACTCACACAGATCGCTAAAATGAAAGGCGCCGTAGTTATCGGTCTCACAACTTCTGAGCATAAGAAAAATATTATTCTTTCCGTGGGCGCCGATATTGCTTTTAATCTGAAGGATAACTGGCAGAATGAAGTGCTGCATTACACGAATGTTCGCGGAGCAGACGTGGTTTATGATTCTGTGGGAACAACATTGCAGAAGAGTATTGCCGTAACGCGGACAGGTGGCACTGTTGTGTTTTACGGATTTACCGGAGGCGATCCCTTACTGGTTGATCCGCGGGTATTAATGGATGGCAGCAAAACACTAACGGGAGGCGATTTGTGGAGTTACCTCACGAGCCGCGAAGAGCGGATTAAAAGAAGCGATTTACTCTTCTCATGGATCCGTGATGGCTTTATCAAAATAACAGATCCAGTCGTTTTCTCATTAGAAGAAGGCCGCAAAGCCCACGAATATCTCGAATCCGGCAAAAGTGCGGGCAAGGTGATCTTGATACCGTGAAAAAGAAGACCGTAAGACCGTAAGACCAGGAAAAAGACGTGTAAGATAGTAAGACAGTAAGATAGTAAGACCTTGCCATTTTAGTGAGAGTGATGATTTTCTATCAGCCTACGTATCTTAGAATATGTGATTTGCTGATTGCTGATTTCTTTAAGCGCGGGTAGGTTTCTTCTTTTTTATCTTTTTTTTCTAACGCAATTTCCGGTTAGTTGATTACTGATTTTACCTTGGCTCACCCTCTTACTATCTTACTGTCTTACTATCTTACGCGTCTTACGGTCTTACGCGTCTTACACGTCTTACACGTCTTACGGTCCTACATGTCTTACCCGTCTTACATGTCTTATTTCCTTATCTTTCCATTTTATAACCGATCATGAAAAAAATTATTCTAACAATTGCTGTGCTTGGCGGCTCTATGGCGTTATTTGCACAACAGCAAATTATTATCCGGACAGAAAATACCGCGCAGGTATATAAGGTTACTGAAGATAAAAAATTGCTTCAGGTGTATGTAGGTGAAGCATTACAGCACGACGATGAATATCAGAAGATGCCCGCGTTTCCGATTGATGCTTATGTTCAGGGTGGATTAAATGTGATCCGCGAACCGGCCTTTCAGATTACACATGCTGATGGAAATCCCTCATTGATGCTTCAGGTTGCCGATGTTAAGTCCGAAAAAACAGATGATAATGTTACTATAACCCATGTTCAGTTGAAGGATGCTGTTTACCCGGTAGAGATAACCATGCATTTCAAAGCATTCCGTAAGGAGAATGTGATAGAACAATGGAGTAGCATCAGGCACACGGAAAAAACACCGGTAGTCCTGCACCGTTATTCTTCCGGTGCGCTTCAGTTAAAAGAAGACAAATACTGGCTCACTCATTTCTTTGGTGACTGGGCAAACGAAATGCGTATGGAAGAAACCCAGCTTCCTGAAGGTATTCACAGCATAGAAAGCAAGCTGGGCACTCGCGCAACCAATTTTGATCTGCCTTCTTTTTTGTTGTCACTTAACAAGCAAGCGGATGAGGATAACGGAACTGTGCTTGCCGGAAGCCTTGCATGGAGCGGGAACTTCCAGTTGATGTTTGAAAACGTACGCTATAGCGAAGATTTTAATCATTTGCTGCAAATACAGGCTGGTATTAATCCATACGCGAGCGATTATCAGCTTAAACCAAATGAAATATTTACAACCCCCTCTTTTATTTATACCTACACAACACACGGTAAGGGACAGGCAAGCCGTAATATGCACCAATGGGCGCTGAATTATGGTATTTACAAAGGAAGGGAACATCGCCAGACATTGCTGAATAACTGGGAGGCAACTTACTTTGATTTCAATGAGCAGAAGTTGGTGAATTTGTTCGATGACGCGAAAAAACTGGGAGTTGAACTTTTTCTGTTAGATGATGGCTGGTTCGGTAATAAGTATCCACGCAATAGTGATAACGCCGGTTTGGGCGACTGGGACGCCAATAAACAAAAACTGCCTCAAGGCATAGGTTATCTTGTGCAGGAAGCTGCGAAGAAAGGTGTGAAATTCGGTATCTGGATGGAGCCCGAAATGATTAATCCCAAAAGTGAATTGTATGAGAAACATAAGGATTGGGTGTTAGAGTTGCCCAACCGTCCGGAACATCTTCGCCGTACTCAGTTGGTACTTGATCTGGCAAATCCTGCAGTCCAGGATTATGTTTACAAAGTAGTTGATGACCTTTTAAGCCAGAATAAAGACATAGCATATATCAAATGGGATTGCAACCGCTACATGACCAATACTTATTCAGCGTACTTAAAAGATAAACAAAGTCAGTTGTACGTCGATTATGTGAAAGGATTGTATACCGTTCTGAAACGATTACGTACCAAATACACAGATCTTGAAATGATGTTGTGTTCAGGTGGTGGCGGCCGTGCAGAATATGGCGGATTGCAATATTTCCAGGAATTCTGGCCGAGCGATAATACAGATCCGTTGAGTCGCATTTATATGCAATGGGGATACTCTTATTTCTTTCCTGCTGCGACTATATGTGCGCATATAACATCGTGGGGCAAACAGTCCATCAAGTTTAAAACAGATGTTGCCATGATGGGCAAGCTGGGATTTGATATCCAGGTGTCTCATCTTAAGCCTGAGGAGTTGACCTACTGCCAGAGTGCCATTGGTAATTTTAAACGACTCCAGGATGTGATTGGCTTCGGTGATCTGTACAGGCTCATTTCTCCTTATGAAAATAACTGCTCTTCGCTGATGTATGTGAATGATGATAAAAAGAAAGCGGTTCTTTTTGCCTTTAATCTTCAAACCATGCATGGAGATGTATTCCCCCGAGTAATATTGAAAGGGCTTGATGCCGGAAAAAAATATAAGGTAGAAGAAATCAATCTTGAAAAAGAAGGCCGCGCCTCTTTCAAAAAGAGCGGTACCGTCTACAGCGGTGATTATCTGATGAAAGTTGGTCTTGATTGGTTTTTGAGAGGAGAG
Source organism: Chitinophagaceae bacterium DXS (assembly GCA_030345135.1). Taxonomy (GTDB): domain Bacteria; phylum Bacteroidota; class Bacteroidia; order Chitinophagales; family Chitinophagaceae; genus Danxiaibacter; species Danxiaibacter flavus. The sequence goes on along the minus strand of CP128386.1, from coordinate 1,821,904 downwards.
CAGACGAGTGCAGTGCTGGAAATTACAGAAGAGGTAAGACCGTAAGATAGTAAAACCGTAAGACCGTAAGACCGTAAGATAGTAAGACCGTAAGACCGTAAGACCGTAAGACCGTAAGACCAAAAAAGACCGTAAGATCGTAAGAAAGTAAGATCGTAAGAACTTGTGTTCAATGAGCCTGACGAACTTGCGGCAGCCCTCTTACATGTCTTACGTGTCTTACGATCTTCTAGGTAAGAGCTTAAGTTTAATCAGCTTAACGAACTTCCAACAGCCCCTCTTACACGTCTTACGGTCTTACGGTCTTACTATCTTCTAAGCCTTGCTTCTTCCAGGTCGAGTTCTTCTTCTTTTTTCCTGATCAGTTCGTCGGGAAAGCTGTTTTCCTTTCGCATTTTTTTAAGCTCATTTCGCCTGATGGTTACAAGGTTGATAAGCATTTGCCTGTATTTGGGTAAAAAGGAAGCAGCATTGTCTTCTTTGCTGGCCGCGGATAATCGATTACCTGCAATTTCAATCATGCGGGCATAACGGTCTTTTACGCGTCTGTAGGCATCGTTGTCGGCAAGCTCTTTATAATTTTCATCCATGTAGTCCAATGATATCTCGGCGAGTCGCAGCCGTATAGCCAGTTCCAGTGAGGCCTCATCTCCCGCTGGGTTTATTTTCAGAAGGCGGATGAGAAAGGGCAGACTAAGACCTTGCAATACCAATGTGAAAAGTATCACAACAAAGCTGATAAAGAGAATCAGATCGCGATGTGGAAAAGCTTTGCCATCGGTAAGTGTAAGTGGAATAGCCAATGCTGACGCCAGGGAGACTACACCGCGCATGCCACTCCAGCCAATAATAAAGACATTTTTCCACCCGGGATCAGGTTCGTTCGTCCTGATTTTCTTGCTTAAAAGCCTGGGAATGTATGCACCGGGGAAAACCCAGGCAATGCGAATGAGCATGATCAACAACGAGATCAGCAATGCATACATGATGGCCTGTGATATTGAGTATCCTTCAATTCCATTGATGATGCTCCTTAGTTGAAGTCCGATCAGTATAAATACTACACCGTTAAGCATAAATACAATTGTACTCCATACGTTATGCATCTGGAGCCTTGAATTGTAGCTGAAAATGTCCTGCGACCGGAACGATAAAAACAGCCCGCCCGTTACAACTGACAGAACACCGGAAAAATGAAAATGCTCCGCAGCGATATACATCAGGTAGGGACTGATAAGACTGATTGCGGTATCAATGCTTGCGTTGGTTGGAAGAAAACGGTGAATGGCATATATGATATGAGCCAGCGTGAGGCCAATAACAGTTCCCATTAAACCTACTATTACAAAATCTGTTTCTGCCTTAACTAGCGCAAATTGTCCCGTTAAGATGGTTGCTAAGGCAACACGGAAAAGGATGAGGCTCGATGCATCATTAATCAGACTTTCTCCTTCTAAAATGGTAACAACGCGTTTGGGCATTTTAAGATTTTGCATTACACTGGTAGCTGCAATTGCATCAGGTGGTGATATAATGCCTCCAAGAAGAAAGCCAAGCGGCAATGTAAACCCGGGAATGATGGATGTAGAGAACCACGCAACTGCCGATGCTGTGGCTATCACCAGCCCGAATGCCAGCAAAAAAATCGGCCGTTTATTTTTCCAGAAATCATTCCATGCAGTATTCCACGCTGCAGAATATAATAGCGGTGGTAAGAAGATCAGGAAGATAAGGTCCGGATCAAATTGCATATCCGGTAAGCCCGGAATAAAACTGATAAATAATCCTGCAATAACCAGGAAAATAGGATAGGATATCCGCAGCTTATCACTCAGCATGATAAGATGGACACACAAAGTAATAAGCTTATAATAAGAAGAAGTTTGTCTTGCAGCATAGGAAAAGCATTGAGCTATTAGGTATCAGGTGTCAGGTGTGAGGCGTCGGGTGTCAGTGTATGCGACAGGCTGCCAACATCTGACACTAAAATCAAATCATACGCCTAACACCGTACATCTAACACCGTACACCTAACATTGTGCATGGTCTCACATCGTACACCGTACATCTCACATCGTACATCTCACATCGTACATGGAATCATTTTTTCCACAAATCGGCATAATCACTTTCGTGCCGGCGGAACTGCAGGTGTACGTATGGACAAAGTGGAATAACCTTTAATGCATTTTCTCTTGCATATTTTACCATCGTATCGAGCAGGCTTTTGGCGACACCCTTTCCTTCTGCTTTGGGAGCAACCTCCGTATGATAGACCGTTAATTCATCATTCTTAATGGAAACCACCATTTCCCCGATTTGTTCGTCACCTTCATTTGCGGTAAATGCGCCATGTTGTTTTTCATCTAATTGCAATGCTATCTCTACCATAAATAGTTTTTTATGCGCCAAAGATAAGACCGTAAGACCGTAAGACCGTAAGACCGTAAGACCGTAAGACCGTAAGACCGTAAGACCGTAAGACCGTAAGACCGTAAGACCGTAAGACCGTAAGACCGTAA
>CP128386.1:1743703-1819282 GCA_030345135.1 Chitinophagaceae bacterium DXS | reverse complement strand
GAAGATAGAACCTCGTAAGATAGTAAGAAAGTGAGATAGTAAGATGTTATGTTTTGAGAACCTGCCGCATTCGCAACAGCTTTCTTACGATCTTACTGTCTTACGTGTCTTACATGTCTTACATGTCTTACACGTCTTACGGTCTTCCTTTAAAGCTTATTTTAAACGATGTTTGTTTTCTTTTGGTTTAACTTCATAGACAAACCACGTTTATGAAGAAACACCTGACTTCGCTGATAGTGTTCTTCTTGTTGAACGCCACGGCAGCTCTCTCTCAGACCATAAAAGTTAGCGGAAAAATTACTGAAAGTACTACAAAGCAACCGATGCAGGGTGTATCGGTAAAAGTTAAGTCAACCGGATCCGGAGCATTAACTGATGCCTCCGGAATGTTTTCCGTGAATGCAAAATCAAAAGATCAGCTTGAAATAAGCTATACAGGATATGCGGTAAAATTTGTTCAGATTAATGGACAGACAAACGTAGAAGTCAGTCTTGATCCTGCTGTAACGGAATTGGGGCAGGTAGTTGTGGTGGGTTCTCGTGGGGGTGGCCGTATTCGTACGGAAACGCCTGTGCCGGTTGATGTGATCAATGTTAACCAGGCGGGGCAAACAACTGCAAAGACGGATCTTACTTCTTTGTTGAATGTGCTGGCTCCCTCATTTAACTATAACAGGCAAAGTGGTAGTGATGGTGCCGATGCCATCGATCTCGCCACACTGCGTGGATTAGGGCCGGATCAGACACTTGTTTTAATCAATGGTAAAAGAAGGCATCAGACAGCATTTGTGGCACTGTTTGGCACAAGAGGACGTGGTAATTCAGGAACTGATCTGAATGCCATTCCAGAAGCAAGTATCGATAGGGTGGAAATACTGCGCGACGGTGCTTCGGCTCAATATGGTTCGGATGCCATAGCTGGTGTTATCAATATCATTCTAAAAAAAGATGTAAAGCACCTGGCCGTAGATGCCGGATGGGCCGGCTATTATGACCATAAGTACAATCCGTTGAACAGTGCAGATCCGAAACAATACGTAACAGGCAACCAGCTTGACGGAAATGCGGTAAGACTGGGGCTTAACTACGGACTGCCGGTTGGCAAAAACAATGGCTTCATAAATTTGTCAGCCAATCTTTTTTCTCAGGGCAAGACTTTCAGACAGGTGCCTGATACAAATGTGACTACCAATGCAAATGCGCTCCCCGTTAATACGGGGCGCAGAGCACATGGTAACGGTTCCATTAAGAGTGTGGGAGGGATGTTAAATGCTGAAATGCCTTTTACTAACTCCAAAACGTCTTTCTATTTCTTTGGCGGATATAACTACAAGGAATCGGAAGCATACGCTTATACGAGAAACTTTTCGGACAGGCCCGGGCGTTTTCCTACAGATGCGAACGGAACGCTAACATTTGTCCCCGGAATAATGCATTATTCGGGGCCGGGAAATACAGGCGAAATATTTTTCAATCCCCTGCAGAACGTGCATATCTCTGATGGATCACTTGCCTTTGGTTTTAAAGGCTCCTTTGGAAATAACTGGAACTGGGATGTTAGTAACACCATTGGAGGAAACAACTTTCACTACTATGGAACTAAAACATTCAACGCTTCTCTGAATGCAGAAGGCGCAAACAGGAACCGCTTTGATGACGGCGGTTTTTCCTTTATTCAAAATACCATCAATGCAGATGTAAGTAGGCATTACGCGAATATCGCCAAGGGCTTTACTTTAAGTTTTGGTGCTGAATACCGTTATGAACGGTACAGTATTTATGAAGGTGAAGAGGCTTCTTACAAAAATTATGATCCCAATAAAACAGTGGTTAACGCAAGTGGCGATACTTCAAATGTAGCTGCAGGCGCACAAGGCTTTCCGGGATTTCAGCCTGCTGATGCGATAAAAGCAAACAGATCTAACATTGGCTTATACATTGATGGTGAAATGGATGTTACAAATAAATGGTTGGTTGGAGTGGCGATTAGAATGGAAAACTATAGCGACTTTGGTTTCTTAAGCACTTACAAGTTTGATACACGGTACAAGTTGACAAGCAACTTTAATATACGCGGTTCGGTAAGTACTGGCTATAGAGCGCCATCATTGCAACAGATCAATTTCAGTAATACGTTCACCAATGTGCAGGGAGGAAAGATCTTTGAAGTGAAGATTGCACCCAATTATAGTCCGATCACACGTGCTGCAGGTATCCCCAACCTGAAACAGGAAAAATCAGTGAATGCCAGTCTGGGCTTTTCATGGAAGCCTTCAAAAGAGTTTACAGTTACTCTGGATGGATATATGGTAAAGATCAAAGATCGTGTGGTATTGTCCGGACAATTTGATGAATCAGTAGAAGCGATTAAACCAATTCTTGAACAGTTGAATGTAGCGCAGGCCCAGTTTTATGCGAACGCTGTAAATACCACCAATTATGGTCTCGATGTAGTTCTCAACTACACAAAACATTGGCAGAAAAATAGCTTTAAAGCATTGTTTGCCGGTAACTTCCAGCATATGACTATTGATAAGATTAATATACCTGAAGCGCTGAATGATACATATGAACACCAACAGTCATTTTTTAGTGACCGCGAACAGAAATATGTGTTGGCATCCGCTCCGCCAGTAAAACTGGGACTAAATCTTGAATATGGATTTGATAAGCTTTCCGTTGGTACTTACTTTACATACTTTGGTAAGATAGAAATATTGGGCTACGGTTATGAAAACACTTATCCTCCGCTTGTAGCGCTGGACAAGACCGGCGAACTGGTTCCTGAACAATTTAACTATAGCGGAAAGCTGGTGAGTGATCTCTATCTGAGTTACCGCTTCTCCAAAAAAATATCAGTTTCTGTTGGTTGCGATAACGTGTTTAATATCCATCCAGACCTTGGTATAGTCAAGGGTGCTAACATGTCTGCTTACGACGGTGAATCAGGAGGCCCATGGGATCCTGTTCAAATGGGATTTGATGGCAGAAGGTTCTTTGCAAAACTGGGACTAAGCTTTTAAGCTGTGAGCTGTCAGCTATGAGCTATTAGCCGATTAATGCGAAGCCTGGTGTGGGAGGAAGATCGCTGCCAAGCGATAGAGTGAGGCTGCTAAGCCTGGAGGCCTGGCAGAGCGTTAATTGCTAAAAAGCTTTGCATAAATTATTTACCAAAAGTAAAAAAGGTTATAAAATTTCTATTGACAATTAAAATAAAAGTCGCTGAACCTTCAGCGACTTTTATTTTAATGATATGAAAATGAAACTTTATTTAAGATCGGCAAGTTGTGAATACAGGTTTCCAATACGATACTCATAGCCCAATGATGTACCCGGAACAGCATTTGCTATTTTCAACATACCGTAATACTCCACTCCGTTGTTTACAAGCTTGAAAATGTAAACGCCTTCACCAGCGACAGGATCAGCGGTAGTTGTTGGAGTTCCAGACGCGAAGGCAGCCTGGGTGCTAACCGGATCGTTTTGATTATACTGCGCAAGTGTTGAAGGAACGAATGATATTGAATTTCCTGCGGCAATCCAGGCTGAACCGCCATGCAGGGTGATTGATTTATTATCAATAGCCAACATAGCATTAGCATCCGTTGCTGTGACGTTCGCATTGATCAACAGATTCACACCAGCTTTTGATCCGCCAAGTTCAAGTACTCCGGATTTCTTAAAAAAGAAATAAGGATTGTTGTTGATAACAGAAACTTTCACAGTATCGGCAAAATTATTGACTTTAGAGATAAAAGAATAGTACATGGTATCTTTGCCAACTGCAAAATCATCACCAGAAATAGGTACTGCAGATTCAGAAGGGAAGTTACCAACATTCACCCATGCATCATTGGTCCCATTTTTTTTCTTCACTTCTACTGAACCTAAGTACTTGTAAGATACTGGCTGAACCATGATCTTCATTTCAGCCGTGCCGGCACCGCGCACCACATTAATGGCACTGCCATTGTACTGTGGGGTTGATACGGTTAGTGCCTTTTTCATAGTAACCACAACTGAAGCAGATTCTGTTTTGCCGGCAAAAGTAACTGTAACAACATCTCCGGGCACATTCATCTTAGCCTCCTGTCTGGTAAAATTTACCGTGGCTTTTAAATCTTTATCAACCGTAATTTGTTTTTGTGTACCGGCTAAAGGAAGCAACTGCTCACTGCCACCGCCCGCTGGTACCTGGGACTTAAGTAACTCAACGGTCATAATATCTCCTGCCTTTGCGTTAGGGAGCGTGGCATTCACCACAAAACCGCTATCCAATAATGTAATACCAGGTGATGTGCAGGTTGAAACGGTCGTTATAACCGCATTTCCATTCCCATCGGTAGGAATATTAAAATAATCCTGCTTAGTACAACTGCAGCTAAATATTATTGAGACGATTAATAGTAATGAAATTCTATTGTTCATTTTATACTTATAATTAATTAGTAATGCTGTTTCAGTTTTATTGCCCTTTTTGGGTAGGAAGGAATGAAAAATTTTGAAAGCACTTTCCATTAGTAGCGATCTCATTTTGTGAAATTGGAGATAGTAAATTCATTTTAGAGAACGCAAAACTAAACCCTACCGGCTGATGTCCAACGAAATCCTGGATTCCTGCAAATGAGCCAACGCCATCTACAAGACATTTACGTGTACGACGCTGATCCCAAAGCATTTTATTTTCAAATACCAATTCATAAGCACGTTCACTCATAATGTTGAAAAGGTTCACATCGCTTGCACGATAGGTGGGCAGCATTGCACGTGTTCTAACTTCATTAATTCCTTTAATGATATCCTGATCTGTAGCAGCTCCGCCTATTTGTTTCAGGGTCCAGTTTACTTCCGTCAGCATCAACAATACATCTGCGTAACGATAAATTGTCCAGTTCAATGAAGAGTGGGCAGTACTTTTGATTGCCACTGAATCATAATATTTGTATAAATGCGGCTGACTAAATTTATCGGCAGGCCCTTGAGCCGGATCATATTTAGTTGATTTTGTATCGGAGAAATAGAACATTTGGCGGTCCTTGATACGTAAATCAGCCGGATTATAAGAATTAAAATAGCCGATGCTCGGTATAAAGGTGCCATATTCATCACCGAACATGGAAACGTGACTGAGACCTGGAAGTGCAGCAGCTATGATCCCTGTCATCTCACTTACGTTGGTCAGGTATTGAATTTGAAAAATTGCTTCGCCGGAATTATTTTTTGCCGGGTTATGCAGATCATTATAGGTACCTAAAGTATACTGACCATATAACACGTTCAGTTGTTCCTGTGCCTTTGTTAAAAAGTCCCTGGCACTTGAAGTATTAACCGGGTATGTACTTTGAGCAAACAGTCCGTCTACGCACCAGTTTTTAGTTGGATCCGTTGCTACTTCCTGGTAAGGATAGCCTGCACAGGTAAGATATACATCAGATAAAATTGTTCTGGCCACAAATTTGGTCACCCGGCCATTGGTAGATTTTGCATCGGCTAAACTGCTCTGCTTTACAGCGTACTCCAGGTCAGGAATAATTACGTTATCATAAATAGCCTTAAGAGAAGAGCGGGGTTGTTGGGCATCAGCAACGCTTTTAAGAACTGAAGTATCCATTACCAGGTCGCCGAAATAACGTACCAGGTTAAAGTAATACCATGCACGAAGGGTACGAACTTCTCCAAGTGCTGCAGATCGTTGAGCTGGCGACCACTCAGTAATTCCTGGTATTTTCGCGATCGACAAGTTACAATCCCTAACACCCTGGTAATTGTTATTCCAGAAATTATCAAAGTCTTGCAATAAGCCTCCGGTAGTTTGATTCGTTTGAAATTTCCAAAACTGTACATGCGTATCTGAAGTATATGCCTTACCGGTAGGATATTCAAGGGTTGCAGGAAGATAATTGCCCCAATCACCCGCGCCACCGGTATAAGAGGCCATAGATCTGTAGGCTCCGATAACTAACGCGCTTCCTTCTGCAGCCGTGGTAAATGTGTATTGATCAGTTAACGCAGAGGTTGGCTTTTCTTCTAAAAATTTCTTGCAGCCTGTAAGAAACAACGTGGATGCTGTAGAGAATAATATGACGAGTCTTACAGCTATACTATTTTTCATAGCAATAACTTTCATGTATGAATTGATTTATTAAATTATAAACTGAGATTTACACCAAATGAATAAACTGATGGTACCGGGTATTGATATTTGTCGGTATTCGGTACCAACGGAATTTGCTTATCAAGTGAACTACCCTCAGGATCATATCCTGCAGCCTTAGTGATCAGGAAGAAGTTTGATGCATTCAGGTACACTCTTAATTTTTGGAAACCAGCTTTTTTGATAGCATTATTTGAAAAGCTGTATCCTAGTGTAGCATTTGCACCTCTTATAAATGAACCATCATACATTTCATGCGTGTCAGTATAAGACTGATAATAAGCTCCCCCGTTTCCCGGACGCACTTGCGCAACCTGTGTGTTCTGGTTATCTGGTCGCCATGCTGTAAGCGTAGAATTCAAACCTCCTGAAACCAACTGGCGATCTTCGGCAGACTCATGTACAAATGCTTTGGTTATGCCTTGCACGATCTGAATGTCAAGTCCAAGATCAAAGTTTTTGTAAGCAAAGCGGTTATTAAATCCAATGATCCATTTTGGAAATGCATTTCCAATAATACTTCCATCAGTTAGCAAATCAATTTTGCCATCATTGTTTCTATCGTAAAATTTTAAATCGCCTGGCTTCATACCATAACGGGCGGCCAACGAAGTTTCCTCCGTGCTATATACACCAACACGGGTAAGTCCAAAAAAGGAACCGATAGGCTTTCCAACCATTAAAACAGAAGTGGCGTTTCCTGCACCTGTTTGATCATAAATTGGTGCGCCTGTAGGGCCAAGCTGAAGGATCTTATTTCTATTAGCTGTTACAACTAAATCGGTACCCCACCTGAAATTATTGGTTTCGATGTTACGAGTGCTCAACGCTAACTCCATGCCCTCGTTTTGTACCTTGCCATAGTTTTGTCTTACGCTACCTGCTGTAGTTGAATAAGGAAGCGGCACATTAAGCAACATATCACTTGTTACTTTATGATAGAAGTCCAAACCAAGGTTAATCCTTTCATCAAATAACCCTAGTTCTAATCCTATATCTGACTGCATGGTTGTTTCCCATTTCAAGTCAGGGTTACCAACGGAGCTCGGATAAAGGCCGGTTAAGGTGCTACCACCCATTATAACACTGGCGGTAGAAATATAAGATTGAGTTACATAACTTCCGATTTCCTGGTTACCGGTACGACCAACACTTGCGCGTAATTTGAGGTTGGATATGACTTTGGATTTTTTCATGAAATTCTCCTCAGAAGCTCTCCAGGCCACGCCTGCAGATGGGAAAAATCCATATTTATTGTTTGCACCAAATTTAGAAGACCCGTCTTCACGACCGGTTAAGGTTAACAAGTATTTTCCTTTATAACCGTAGTTAATCCTGGCAAAATAAGAGTTTAAAGCGTTGGATCCGTCGCCGCTTGAAGGGTTAGGTCTTGTAGCCGCACCTGCACTAAGATTTGAATAACCGTAGAAATTAGACAGGAATACAGAGTTGGAGGCAGAAACATTCTCGTACCTGTTTTTTGACCATGAAAGACCTACTATAGCATTCAAAGTATGATCAAAGCCAAAAGTTTTATTGTAATTAAAATAATTTTCGTTCTGCCAATAGTAAGTATTAGATACATCTATATTCGCACTGCCATCACCCCCGTATAATTTTCCACTATACCTATTGTTCTTATAAGCATTGTAATCAATAGATAAATCAGTTTTAAAGCTTAGGTCCCTGGTTATATTGGCATTAAGGGTAACATTACCGGTTACCTGGCCAGTATTGTTGGTGCCATAAATTTGCGACCTTCTGAAAAGCACATTGTACCATTGTTCGCCCACGTTGAAATCTGCATTGGTGCCCCAACGACCGGCATAGGAGCCAAGAGCAGGATCATTTGGATAAGTTGTAGGCACAATACTCCAAACCTCAGCAGTAGAGCGCGTAATGCCATCATCATTAGATTGCTTACTTTTAATAAATCCTAGTGCAGTGCTTAGATTTAACCACTTTGCCAACTTGATATCGCCCGTAACCCTTGCGGTCATACGCTTAAAGTAGGACTCTTTCATTAAGCCTTGTTGATCGGTATACCCAAGTGCCAAAGAGAATTTAGCATTCTCACTGCCGCCACGAATATCAACGTGATGGTCGTGCGAAAAGGATGGCTTGAAAATAAGACTTTCCCAATCGGAATTATAGATTGGAGCATAGTAGTTACTATCTTTTCCAACTAAAGGAACGATATAGCTGCCTTTTGGCACTTGTTTGAACAACCAGGGCATTTCAGAAAAAGACTGACCCGAAGCTGTTGGTCCACGGAAATCCTTTCCGGCATTGATTGTTCCATATTTGGTTCCATTGGTCATCGCCTGCATATAAACATACATGAGTTGATCGGCATTCAATGTGTAAAGATGTCTTTGCAATACGCCTACAGAACCGCTTCCACTGTAATCGACCTGTATTTTGCCGCTAACACCACGCTTCGTAGTAATGATGATAACACCATTTGCTCCACGTGCACCATAAATAGCAGTAGAAGACGCATCTTTCAATACATCCAGTGAAGCAATGTCGGCAGGGTTTAGATTAGACAAAGGATTGGCAACGCCCACTACTCCGTCAACAACAAATAAAGGGTCATTACTGGAGTTGATAGAATTAGTTCCACGTATACGGATCATAGGTTTTGCTCCCGGAACGCCGGCGCCTTGTGAAATAACCTGAACACCAGCCACTTTATTTTGCAGGGCTTGTCCTAAATTGGCCACTGGCTTATCCATCAGCCTTTTGGGTGAAATACTGGAGACAGAACCTGTAACGTCTTTTTTCTTTGCAGTACCATATCCGATAACCACAACTTCGTTCAAAGAGCTTGCTTCTTCCTGTAATCTTATATTATCCAAATCTGTTGAGCCAGCAGTAACTTCCTGGGAGGCAAATCCTGTGTATGAGATAACTAATACTGCCTTCGAATTTGGAACCTGCAGTGAAAACTTTCCGTTTGCATCTGTGGTAGTGCCTGTATTTGTGCCCTTTACCTGTACACTTACATTGGCTAAAGGTTCGGCTGTTTTGGCATTAAGAACCCGGCCTGTAGTTTTTTGCTGGGCCATTGCATTTATTGCCAAAAAAATAAAAAAAATGAGCTGCGAAATTTTCTGATTCATAAGCTAACTGAGGTTAAAGTTTTAAAAAAAACGGTGTTAATAAAAAGCATGTTGGTTACGTTAGTTTGAGATAATTGAAAAGAACACGGCCTGCAATTTCTTGCTGCGCTATTGCATAAGTTGCCCAAAAAACAAAAAAATGAGTTGCAAAGTTTTCTGATTCATACCCCGGTTGGGGTTGATGTTTTTTTAAAAAAAAACGTGCGAGTTGAAGTTAGTTTGGGTAATGAGCAATAATGCCGCCTGCAATTTCTTGCTGCGCTATTTGCACAAATCGCCCAAAAAACAAAAAAAATGAATCGCTAAATTTTATGGTTCAGACCCTGATTTGGGTTGAAGTTCTTTTTAGGAAGAACAGTGGAGTTGCAAGCATGTTGGTTAAGTTAGTTGGGATAATTAGCAAGAACACGGCCTGCATTTTTTGCCGCGCTATTGCATTAATTGCAAAAAAAGATGAGTTGCAAAGTTTTCTAAGTCATAAAATAATTTGTGTTGAAGGGTGATAAAAACAACAGTGCGAGTGGCAAGCATGTTGGTTACGTTAGTTTGGGACAATTAGCAATAAACCGGCATGCAATTTTTTGCCGCGCTATTGCATTAATTGCAAAAAAATGAATTGCAAGATTTTTTAAGTCATAAAATAATTTGTGATTGAAGGGTGTTAAAAACAACAGTACTAATGGCAAGCATGTTGGTTACGTTTGTATGGGGCAATTAGCAATAAACCAGCCTACAATTTTTTGCTGCGCTATTGCATTAATTGCAAAAAAAAATGAGTTGTAAAATTTTCTAAGTCACAAAATAATTTGCGATTGACGGGTGTTAAAAACACAGTGGGAGTTGCAAGCATGTTGGTTACGTTAGTTTCGAATAATGAACAACTAATATAAAAGTTGTTAAAGAAATAAAAAAATTTTTTTTATGCTAATTTGATCTAAAACCTAATAGCAAAAGGTTTTAGCTATTAGCTACTTACCTGTTGAAGTGGAGGATGACGCTAATATAAGCGCTTGTCAATACATACCTACAAGAAATAGAGTAAGCTTAGAAAGAGGAGGCTTAGCAGAGCGTTGAACTGGCTGTTAGCTGTCAGCCCTAAGCTATTAGCTGAATGAAGCGGCGAATGTAGCGAGTCACAATAAGTTACAGTAGATCTCTGTAGGAGATAAAAAAAACTGCGAAAACCAATGGCTTCGCAGTTTTTATAATAACTAAGTCAATCAAAGGCGGGCGCTAATAGCTGATAGCTATAAGCTTACAGCTCATTACACTTCCATCGCTTCTTCCTTGTGCTTGTAATCTTCAATCAGCTTTTGCTGAATTTCGTAGGGCACCGGGAAGTATTCCAAAAATTTACTTTTGAATTTTGCTCTTCCCTGCGTAAGAGATCGAAGTGATGATGAATATCCGTCCATTTCAGCCAATGGCATTCTTGCAATGATCTTTTGAAAGTTGCCTTCAACTTCAATGCCTTCTACCAGGCCGCGGCGGGTTTGCAGTTCACCCATTACGGCTCCTGTAAGCTCGTCCGGACACAATATTTCCACCTGGTAAATGGGTTCCAGTATCTGCGGGGAAGCTTGCTGAAAAGCCTGTCTGAAGGCTTGCAAGCCAGCCAGCTTAAAGGCGATATCATTGCTGTCTACCGGATGCATTTTGCCATCATAAACGCTCACACGCACATCTCGCACATAAGAACCGGTAAGCGGGCCAACCTGCATTTTCTCCATTACGCCTTTCAGAATAGATGGCAAAAAACGTGCATCAATGGCGCCGCCGACAATACAGTTATAAAACACCAGTTTCCCACCCCAGTCGAGATCATACGAGTCTCTTCCGCGAACATTCATTCCTGTTGGTTCCGGCATGCCTTCATACCACGGTTCAACGCGCATATACACTTCTCCGAATTGACCGGCGCCACCGCTTTGTTTTTTGTGGCGATAATTGGCATCCGCGGAACTGCGAATGGTTTCCCTGTATGGTATTTTGGCTCGCGTAAACTTTACATCAAGCTTGTGGATGTTTTCTATCTTCCATTTGGCAACGGAAAGATGCATGTCACCCTGGCAATGAATGAGTGTTTGTTTTAGCTCGGGAGAGAATTCAATGATCAATGTAGGATCTTCTTCGCGTAACTGGTGAAGTGCCTGTGATAGTTTTTCTTCCTCACCTTTTTTTATTGTCTCAATGGCCACGGTCATGTTTGGTGGGGGAAATTCTACCGGCTTTAATTCGTAATTCTTTCCCCTTGCATGGAGCGTATTGTTTACGTGGGTATTTTTCAGCTTAAGCGTTGCACCTATGTCTCCGGCAACAAGCTCATTTGTATTAATGCGTTTATTGCCTTCAACAAGGAATAACTGGTTGAGTTTTTCGCTAACGCCGGTTGTTTCATTTTCAAGGTCACATCCGCTTTTAATGGTGCCGGAATAAACTTTAAAGAAGGAAAGGTCTCCCACATGTGGTTCTGTTACCGTTTTGTAGATAAACATGCATGCAGGGCCATTTGAATCGCAGGGTAGCTTATCTCCGTTCTTTGTTATTTGTGGGGGCATTTCATTGGCACTGGGACAAACATTGTCGATAAAGCCCATCAGCCTGCCGCTGCCCATATTTCTTTCGGCGGATAAGCAGAACAATGGAAATATATCGTGATGTATCATCGCCTTTTTCAATCCTTCTTTCATTTCATCTTCATCCAGTTCGCCTTTGTCAAAGTATCTTTCCATCAGTGCTTCATCATTACCCGCAACTGCTTCAACCAGTTCTTTGTGAAGCGTATCTGCTCTTTCTTTTTCGTCGTCCGGAATAGGCAGTTTTTCGGGTTTACCGCCGGTATCCCTAAACTTGTACATGGTCATGCGCAGCACATCAATAATTTCATGAAATCCTGCACCTTGCTGTCTTGGATATTGTACAACCGATACCTTGGTTCCGAAGTGACTCTTGGCCTGGCTGACAGTTTTATCAAAGTCTGCACTGTCATCATCCAGCTTGTTAACAGCGAATATCATCGGTGTTTTAAACTGTTCTGTATACTGCCAGATGAGGTCAGTAGTTACTTCTACTCCCATGGCTGCATTCAACAACATTACGCCTGTATCTGCAACGCGTAGTGCTGCTATAACTTCGCCCGTGAAGTCATCATAACCGGGCGTGTCAAGTATGTTTATTTTATAGCCGCGCCATTTGGCATGCATCAATTTGCTGAAGATGGAATTTCCCCGTTCCTGTTCCATTTCATGATAGTCGCCAACTGTATTTTTTTCCGTAATTGTTCCGCGGCGGGACGTAATGCCTGCTTCATACAGCATGCATTCCGCCAATGTTGTCTTGCCGGAGCCCGCATGCCCCAGCAAGACAATACTTTTTACGTGTGATGTATCAAACTCTCCCATAGTAAAATGTTTTTTACGTTACAGGTTATTTAATTTTACGCAATAAGCTTTGCAGCATATAATAAAGCGGAATTTTTCAGCGGCGTCGTGCGAACGTCAGGTTCACATTATGGAATAGGAAAACAGGCTATCATTGATAGCAGTCAAAATCGCGGCACTGTAAAATCCGCTATATAGTATTATGTATTAAGGCTAATCGAGTATCTGTCAAAATTGTTACGAAGGTCATGTAGCGTGTGCTCCTGTGATTCGTATTCGTCCAGTAGACTTTCGTGTTCAGTAAAAGTTTCTTCCGAGATTCCTTTTAATTCGGATTGTTCGTAGTTGATTTTTCTTTCATGAAGTTTTACCTGCTGCTTGAGATCGTGAATGTTGATGAGCTGAATGTGAAGTTGATTCTGATAATGCTCGAGGTCTGAACGTTGCTGATGTGAGAGGGCTTTGCTGGCTATTTGCCTGAGTCTGGAGCTAAGAAAATTGAATTCGTCTCGATAGGAATGTAAATGCTCTCTCCATTGATTACACTCCTTTGTGAGCTGTGAGATGTCAGTCTGAACCATGGGATTAAAATTTTAAATGGTGAACAAATTTTTCCCCGGCAAGCTTTGTCGGTTCAATTAAATCAGTGAGATAAAGCTAAACAAAATATCAAAACAAAAAGCTGATTTTTGTTGGAACATTTAATAAAAAAAATAATTAGTTTGTTGACTTTTTTTAATGTGAATTTTTAACAAACGGCATTATTGTTGAGTATGTTCAAACATGCAAAATAGGAGTTATTTAATGCAGCCGGACAACCCCCGTGATCTGCATATTCTTGTAGTTGATGATGATCCTGTAATACTGCATTATTTGAAAATAATGTTGGCTAAAAAACAGTACAAAGCCACCTTCCTGAGTACTACCGATAAGAACGTTGTAACATCTGTTGGCCCCGATATTATTCTAATGGATGTATGGCTTGGTAATGAAGATGGTAAGGAAGTTTGCCGGTCGATAAAACAAAATCCTGCAACATCATCTATCCCTTTAATAATGATGTCCTCAAGTCGCGATGCTGCAAAAAAATGCATAGAAGCCGGCGCAGATGATTTTATCCTTAAACCGTTTGATATAGAGACTTTGTTGCAGCAGATCACTTCACTTGTTCTTCGTTCGCGAGTGATTGGGAATTGAAAATGTGCGAATGTGCGAATGAGTAAATGTGCGAATGAGTAGATGTGCAAATTTGCAAATGTGTAAATGCTTTACCCGATATATTCCTCTTTCTACCTGACTCCTGATACCTGACACCTGATACCTGACACCTTACCCCTCACACCTCACCCCATCACCTTATCATTCCCAGGTATCTGCCCATCCAATATGGCAACAACCAAAACACAGGTTCCCGTTCCATATTAGGGTAGCCGTTAACTGCAGCCCACGGATTCTTATCCCATCGCACCACATACCTGATACTTGGCGGCGGCAGTATATTTACTTGCGCATCATCAAGCACTGGTGAACGTACTATTTGCACATCTTCGCGCTTTGTATGATCCACTGTCCAGTCAATCAGATCGAGCGGTGTATTGATCAGAAAATCGGAGGATGCTTTTATTTCTTCTTTTTTGTTTCGCGCAAAACAATAGAAAAAATTCACCAGCGGATTTTGATCATTTCTTCTTTTGTCCATCCACTCATCCATATGTTGTTGATAGAAATTATGGAGTGTGGAATCTTTTTCGCACGTGAGAAGGATTGGATACATATATGCTTGCAGAACAACATCGAAATAAACAAACCAGGCCGGATTCTGATGCACTATGTTTTTCATGTTTTCCAGGTAGCCATGTTTATTAATCAGTGTAAGATATTGTTGCTGATATTTTTCATCGTTTGTCATGTAATAAGCCAGTTTTAAAAATGCAAGCATTTCCATGGAATTCTGGCTTCTGTCCGGAGCCCATTCAGGATCATTATTTAACCTGTCCGGCGACCATACCCCCCATCTCGTGTGTTTGCCATCAATATCAACCAGGCAAAAATTGTTTGCAATCAGATGATCGACCAGCAATCCTACGTGTTTGCTGATTATTTGTTTTTCCTTATCATCTGCTGCAAGAAGGTAATAAAAGAAGTATCCCATCATATGACCGCACACTTCGTCACTACTCGTATCGCCCTTCCACAGCCATTTGCCATCTTTGGATCTATGCCAGCGGGTTTGTACAGGCTTGAACCTTGGTTCCTGTACCTGCTCTGCAGCAAGTTGCTGATCGTTATAAGTTCTGTTGCCATCGTGCACACGACCGGCCCAGTCAACCGGAACAATTGACCTCGCGAAAAAGCCGTTAGTGCCTGTTACTTCTTGCAAAAGCTTCAAAAAATGGAAAGCTTTTTCTGCATTTTTTTTGGCCTGAGGGTCTTTGGTGGTTGCGTAACGGAACGACTCCATTGCAAGGTAATTGCTCGTGAATTCGCCATCATTGTCATCATCTTCAGGGATCCATGAATTTACATCTCCTTCAATGTTTAAATGACACTGACCAGCGATCCAGGGTTCACGGATATGCCTTTTCATGAGTACTGAATAAAAGAATTCCTGTTTATCCGCCAGTGTCATTTTCCTTCTTTTTATAACACTCACACCTTTTGACGTAGCGATCCATGCGCTTCCTTCTTCGTCGAAGGTTATATCGTTCACATGATCATTCATTAACCAGCGTCGACTAAACAAAAGCGAATGCGTTCCATCTTTATAAAAGCGTGCAAGACCTACATCGGTGCCTATCCACATGGAACCATCGGGTGATGTATGTATGGCATTCACATAAATAGAGGGACAACCGTTCTCCGGCCGGATAAAACGCTTATGTGAATTTTTTTCAAGCACTGAAACACCGCCAAGCCCTGCAGTCCATAATGTGTTGTCGTCGCTAACGGCCACGTCCTTTATGTATGCACTTAACAAAAGGTCTGTTTGGCGAATGCAAACAGTCTGTTGCTGATAACAATGGTAGAGGCCAACATCAGATGCGATCCAAAGCCCGTTGTTACCATCTGAAACTGCATTTCTTACAGAGCGTGGAATATTGTAGCTAAGTTTAGCGAAATGTTCATTGCTGAGAAGCCAGATTCCATCTGGTCCAATTGCATACAATCCTTCATTCGAATTGCTCAAAACAGATATTGGTCCATTAGTGCCTGGCACAAGTTGCAAACTGTTGTTCTGAAATTTATATACACCGTTCCATGCTCCAATCCAGGTTATGCCTTTTACATCCGTAGCAACCGTAAATACAGGGCCGTTATTTCCGTCAACCGGTACTTTTTTCCAGCTGTTCTCATTGTTGTTCTTCATATAAACACCGGCTGATGTAACGATCCATGCCTGTTGCCTGTTAACAGAAATGTGTTTTACATCATTAGCTTCCGCTGCAGTGTCTATTACATATCCCTCATGGTATTCCTGCCAGAATGGTTGATCATTAACATATTCAGCCTGTCCGTTGCTTTGTTTGGATATAGAAAAAATAAGGAGTAAAAGAATGAAGTATTTCATTTCGATGTTTTTTAAAATGGTAGAGACGCGATGCATCGCGTCTCTAATCATATTGGCCACCTGTCCCTGCCGTCGAGACGCCAGGCATGGTGGAGACGTTATATATAACGTCTCTACGGCAATGGTTTTACGTAGATGTCTTTATAATACACCACGCTTTTAGGATCATGCGCCTGGAACGCAAACGTACCGCTTGATATTAAACGGGCAGGATGTCCTTTCGGTGCTTGAGCACCTTCAGGCTCTGTCCAATCAATGATGGTCTGTCCGTTAATTTTAGTAGTAACGTGTTTGCCTTCTACTTTAATATACAATTCAAACCACTCATCATCCTTTACAAATGTGGCTGATGTATCCTTTATGTCATATAAACCTGCAGTTCTTTTCCAGTCGGTATGTGAATTATTCACCTGCACTTCAAATCCTTTGTCGGGAAAACCCTTTTGCTGAAATGCAGTATGGAAATAAACGCCGGAATTTGACCCGGGCTTAGTCATTACCTGTGCCTTGAACTCAAAATTTTTAAAATCATGATTGTTTACAGGTCCGTCATAATAAAGGTGTGAGCGTTTGCCAGCTACTTTAATCGTGCCGTTATCGATGCTGAAGGATGGACCTTCGCTTTCTTTCCATCCATTCAATGTTCCATCGAACAAACTGATCCACTGGCTGTTACTACCGTTGCTGCTGCTATTGCTTCCTGCTATCTTTTTGGGACTGCTGCAGGCGGCAAACAATATAATTGACGCTAAAAAGAAAATGTTTTTTTTCACAATAAAATTTTAGTGGGAGATCAAAAAAAATGAGGCTGCAAAAACAATTTTTGCAGCCTCCGTTATTAAAAGTCTAGTGTCCAGCCTTTACGATATTCGCGTTTTACAAACTGGTTTACTTCTTCCAGGTTGGTAACCCGCATATTCTGATGATCCCAGAGAAGTTTCGTATTTGCACCCGGATAGTCATTGCCTTTACCGTTTGCTCTCGGTTTAGGAGTGTCGGCAGCTTTTATAGCAAGGTTGGCCATAAGTATTGCTTCCGTAAGCGGGCCGGCTTTTTTGAATGGTGAGCTTAGCTCCATATTACCATAACCTGCAATACAGCCTTCAACCCATTGTGCATAGTGCCCGTCGGCGCTGCCGGGCACACGTTTGATGGTTTGGGGTATTTTTACTTCTTCGTTCCTTTTTAATGGCAGTAATCTTGGATTGGCGGCATATTCACTTGCCATCATCTTTCCTTTGGTACCAACAAACAAGATACCGCTATTACCGTCTCCAAACACTTCATCTGCGCCTAACTCGGCGGGACGTTCTGGTTTAATACCGCCATCCATCCAGTGCATAATCACTTCACCCTGTGTTTTGCTTGTTTTGGGGAAGGTAAGAATAGCATGGCTTGATGGAGGGAAACTATCGGGGAAATAGCCGCGTTTACCAAATGCAGTGAATACGCTGGTTACAGAGGCCTGCACATCCAGTGCATATTGTAAACCCAGTATTCTGAAAGGTGCTTCCATAAGATGACAACCTAAATCGCCTAAAGCACCTGTACCGTAATCCCACCAGCCACGCCAGCTTCCCGGTATAAGATTGTCAATATAGTCTTTATAAGGAGCCGTGCCCAACCACAAATCCCAGTCAAGTCCTTGCGGAACTGCTGGTTTTGCAGAAGGCCATGCAATACCTTGCGGCCAAATAGGGCGATTGGTGAAAATATATACCGTATGTACATCTCCAATTACACCTGCATCAAACCATTCTTGCATCTGGCGTACGCCATCACCGGAAGATCCCTGGTTGCCCATTTGCGTAACCACTTTAAATTTATCTGCAGCTTCAGTAAGCATACGCGCTTCATGTATATCATGCGTTAATGGCTTTTGCACATATACATGTTTTTTCCTGCGCATTGCAGCCATAGCTACTACCGCATGGGTATGGTCCGGTGTAGATACAGAAACGGCGTCAAATGATTTGGATTCTTTATCCAGCATTTCACGCCAGTCTTTATAATATTTTGCTTTGGGGAAACTTTTTCTTGATTCTTCAGCCATGCGGTCATCTACGTCGCATAGAAAACCAATTTCTGCTTTTCCGCTTTTATAGAAATTTGCAAGGTCGGAGCGGCCTTTGCCTCCGGCTCCAACTCCGGCTACAATCAGTTTGTCACTGGGAGCAACAAAGCCTTTACCTAATACATGACGGGGGACGATCATAAAACCTGCGGCGCCAAGAGCAGTATTTTTTAGAAAACTCCTGCGCGATTTGTTGGTGTTTTTTGACATTTGACAATTTGTTTTTAAGCAATCAATAGAATATTATAATGCACTTCATCAGAGATATTGCTGTAAATGTGTTGCATTATTCTGACTTCACTAATTTATTCCACATCACTCAAATATTTGCGTAATGTGGAGAAAATATTATTGCCTTGTACTCACAAGCCATGTTGATTCCGTTGAAGAAGTTTCTGCATCTCCGCTTACGGCATTTACTAACTTCTGTATAGGTGCAACGACTTGTAGCTCGCATCGCCCCCCTTGTTCCTTTGCTGTTTCAAGAAGCATTTCTTTTTGCTGAACCCATTGCTTGCCGGCCGTTTCGTGGCGTTGAATAAGATCAATCGCTTCAAGAGCCGTAGCTGCAATTTCAGACAGATGCAGGGATAAAGGTTCTGCTTCTTGTAACACCGGCGAATTGCGCAACAACGTAAGAAACGCGATGTGGTTATTCTGCCATTTAAGTAGTTGCTGCTTTATCTCTGTTTCTAAAGTACTGTCACCAGTCTGCAGAAAATCATCTACCTGTTTGGTAAAAATGCGTGGAACTGCCTGATCGGGCGTGGCAACGTCTGCAAGTTTTGTGTAGGGTGAAAAAATGGTGTACATCGTATCGCCCTGGTTGCGTTCATATATTTTCAGCGGTTCAATTACATCAACTAATGCTTGCAGTGCCCTGGTATCGTAACCGTTACAGAGACGTCTTAACATAGTGTTTTTAAAACTAAGGTGACACAGTCCGAGTTGTTCAAGTTGCAAGCTTACAATATCCAGCCGGCGATACATATCATCAACATCTCTCACATCTTTTTCCGACCAGAGCCGTTCTGCAATGGCTGCTGTGCGTGGCCAGATCCGGGAGTCCACAGTCTCCGGAGTAACGTGTTCACCCCACATGGTTG
The DNA here is from genome assembly GCA_030345135.1 of Chitinophagaceae bacterium DXS. Classification (GTDB taxonomy): domain Bacteria; phylum Bacteroidota; class Bacteroidia; order Chitinophagales; family Chitinophagaceae; genus Danxiaibacter; species Danxiaibacter flavus. The sequence goes on along the minus strand of CP128386.1, from coordinate 1,799,872 downwards.
CCTCACCACCGAGAATATGTTGCGCCTGTTTAGCTGAAATATCAGCATCGTCGGGTTGTGGATCGTTAAGGTAATGATAGGAGGCAGGCTGTATGAGGTCGATGTAATAGCCATTGGAAAGCACCGCATCATGACCTGCTTTTACAGACTCATAAAACGCCTGTTTGCCGCGCCATGATTGTATAATGACATCTTCCGGTAAACCGGGTTGAAATATTTCATCCCAGCCCATCATCGTCTTTTTGTTCTTTGTGATGACAGGCAGGATTTTTTTATTGAACAATGTCTGCAAAGCAGCAGCGGAGTCAATGCCGTTTGCACGCATGTATGTGCGGATTTGCCTCGAATTGTTCCAGTCTTTGCCCGTATTTTCATCTCCGCCTATGTGAAATACCTGGTCTGGAAACAAGCCTGCAACCTCAGTAAAAAGCTTTGAAAGAAATGTGTACACCTTTTCATTGGTAGGGTCGAGAACCGGATCGAATACGCCAAAGTAACGCTGCAGTGTGTATTCTTTTTTCAAGGTAGCCAGCTCAGGATATGCGACGAGAATGGCTGTTGTGTGTGCAGGTACAACCACTTCGGGCACTACACGGATGCCTCTTTCGGAGGCATAGTTTACGATATCTTTTATTTGCTCCTGCGTGTAAAAATTACCATCGGATGCCAGTTGTTGCAGCCGTGGAAATATTTTTGATTCAAACCTGAAGCCCTGGTCGTTGCATAGGGTAAGATGCAGCACATTTAACTTTACAGCAGCCATCCCATCCAGTGTTCGCTTAATAACATTTACCGGCAAAAAATGAAGGGCAGGATCCAACAGCAAGCCGCGCCACGTAAACCTGGGTTTATCGTTGATCGTAAGTCCGGGCAGATAATATCCAGAGGAGTCTGCACTTACCAATTGCATCAGTGTTTCCAATGCATGCATGGCCCCCAGATCAGTTTCAGCACGAACTTGTACCTGCTTTGAATTTATTTGAATGAAGTAGCTTTCGTCTTCACGTAGTTGTAATTTCCCGGGCCGTTTAATAACTATTAAAACAGATGAAGCTGAGTTCGTGTCCTTAGCCGTAACAAATCCCTGTTCATCCAGGAAAATGCCAGTTCTTTCAGCCATGCGACGGACAAATCTGCTGGCATTGGCATAGATCCGGTGATCCGGATGACCGGTTACAGAAACGCGGAGCTGATTGGTAATAGCAAACCTTTCGCCGTTCGTGTTTAAAGAAAAGGGTTTAGGGACTATGCTATATATGTTGTTTAACTGCGAAAATAAATTAACAGTGATCAGCGCAAAGATGAGTGTTAGTATGGCAAAGCGTGTTGTCAGCATTATTCAATTACTTTCAGGTAACGTGCCATCCAATAGGGAAGAAGGTATTCATCGCCTGCCAGTTCGGTTTTGCCGCCATCGCCACCATCAAGATTAAAACCGTTGGCATTGTGGCGGTGTACCGGATATTCTCCCGCAGGTAATAGTTCTTTCGTGGATTGTTTCCGGAAGTTGGGTTCAAGAAATGTCAAATCTTTTCTTTTGGAGTTGACAACTTTCCAACGAACCAGGTCCATCGGAAATTCTTTGAGCTGCCATATAGTTCCTTCTTTATCAAACGTTCCGGTTGTTCCCAAGGTGACTAAGTTCCATACCGGATTTTTTTCGGGCGCTTCTATTTTCCAGTGGTCGTTGATGACATCTTTAAACTGCTGGCGGAGCTGATCAGTAAATGCATAACGATACAATACCCAATAGGTAAGAAATGCCATTTCATCATCAGAGTGGTTCCATCCGCCGTTACCAAGATTAACTCCCTGGTGTATGATATTTTCGGTTGGCTGGATGGCTGTGTAAGGTGTAAGAATATTGTCCAGGTATCCGTAGTCCTTCATCAGGCGGAATGCCTCTGTTTTATAACGTTCTTTACCGGTAAGTGCATAACCCAGTTGAAGCCCGGCGATGATAGTTGTACTGCCGAGCTTTCTATCGCCTACTGAATGCGGGAATGAATTAATATATTCCGGATTCCAGCGCCCCCATAATGTGGGTTTTCCATCAAAGTCAATTAAGTAATAATTGTTGTCGATGATATGCGTGAGGATTTTGTCGAGAAAATCCGCAACACGTTTTTTCTCGCCTTCAGTTTCGGCAACCATTTCATTTAACACAGCTGCAATAAAAATGTATCCTACAAATTCATCGCTGCTGGTAGTTCCTTTCCATTCCCATTCGCCGTCTGCTGAATTGTGCCATCTGTCAGGATCTGAATGTTTATAGCCTGTCCGTTCAAACGTTCTTGCAGGAAAACCTTTTAACGGGTTAACAGAAATAATTCTTTCAAAAGCCTCAAATGCCTCCATGGCGTAACGTTTGGCCACTTTATCCTTTGTAACTGCATACCGGAATGCCTGGCTGCCGAGATAAAAAGCGGACCACAACCCATCATTATCTGTATCAGTTAATTGAGCGGTTGTTAAGTCTCCCGGTTGTTGAAAAGTTACTTCGGAAATGAAGCCATAACGGATATGTCTTTGTCTTATTTTGTCCTGGAAATAAGAAGTCTTGTCTGCAAGTGTTTGTTCCTTGAATTCGATTTCGTTGAGTCCGTCCGGAGTTAGTACAAATACATTGCCTTTGCTGTCAGATGTAAGATCGATGGATTTATTTTGATTGAGCCATCTTTTTGATGCATAGTATCTGTAAGAACCAGATGTTTCTCGCATATACACGCCATCATCAGTTGCAGCCCAGATTGATCCGTTTATGTTTTGCAGATCATTAATTCCTTCTGCGGGTGTTTTTGTTTGCAATGGAAAACTTGTGTCTCCGGTGGTTGTATTAATGCCATAATAACCTGTGGCAGTTGCTACAACCAACTCCTGATCGCGGAAGGTAACGGACCTTGCATTTGTGGTCTTATGAACACTTTCAAAGCGATTGCCAGAAAGGTAGTAAACGCCCTGCTCACTTAAAACATAAAAGTTGCCGTTATAAACTTGCAGCGATTTTATTTTACCTGGCGGAAGTGTTATGTCTGTCATCAGGTTATCCTTCAATAAAGTAGCGGCAGAGTTACCTGCAAGCAGCATACTTCCATCTGCCTTTACCGCAAGACGATTGTATTTTCCTGCCGGAAGTTTTTTAAAAGGAACACCCGCATAACCATTTGTCAATACCCGGTCTTCATACAGGTAATATAAATGGCCTGCTTCTTCCTGTATTGCAATATCCAGGGGAATTTTTTTTGCAAGCGGTGTATATCGCAGATCTTTAACCAATTTGTTTTCATTAAGAATGTAAACGCCTTTGTCTGTAAGCACATACACATTGTCGTTATAATCTGTCACAACCTTTTTTAGTACGGTATTGCCATTGAAATCAGTGCTAGTGTATTTATGGGACACTGCTTGTTTAAAAGGCAGATCTTTTTCTGCGAAAGCTGAGTGACCGGCAATAACAAACGCAATTGTAGTCAGTAAAGATTTTCTTGTCATGTTGAGAAGGGCGAAAATTGAATTGAGAAAATTATAGGAAGAGTGAGGTTATGAAGTATTAGGTATGAGGCATAACGCATAAGCATAAAGTGTCAGGTTTCAGATATTAACGCCGGACACTTCTGTCCCCCCAATGGATGGTGCCCGGCAAATTAATATCAAAATCGGTTCTTATATCTGATGTATTTATATACATCTTACATCGTACACCCTACATCATACACCCTACATCACACATCATACACCTTACATCGTACATCTAACATCTAACATTATTTCAGGTACCACATCAGTGTGTTCCTGGTGTCTTCGCCGAAGATGGCGATGGCTTTATCATATTCAGCCCTGTTGAGGTTTCTTTCGCCATCCGGATAAATATATCTTTTAGGAATTGTATGTTGTGCTGCAACAGGTCCTATCTTTTGATCAAAACCAAGAATGTCGTTTGTGCGTCTGTAATCAAACCAGCCTTCTGCGCCTTTAATGAACAGAGCGAGCCATTTCTGACCAATGAGTTGTTTCAATGTGCCATCGTAAACAACCGTTGGAACAGATTTGTACGCTGTTTGCGCATCTGCACTAACGTGCCAGTAATCCATGTTGGCTTTAATGCCCTCATAATAAAGGCTTTCGGCAGTTTTGCCGGATACAGTCACGCCTTTTTGTTGTGCAGCTTCTGCCAATATGAAACACACTTCTGAATAGGTCATTAACGATGCATTTACCAAAGGATTCTGATCCTGGTAGAAAATGTCAAGGTTAAGGGTTGAAATATGCTCATCACCACCATTATATGCATATGGCAGGCTTATAGAGTTGGGAACACCAACATAATCGTTATGATCAACTGTTGCATCTGCCGGATCTCCCGTAACCTTTGATAATAAAACCGGCATACGCGGATCACTTCTTTCAGTCATAAAATCTACGATCTCTTTGCTTGGCTTGCGCTTGATAAATTCAGCAAACGGATCTGTTAATGCACCACCGCCACCTGTTGGGCCACCCGGCCATTTGTAGATGGTTGTGTAAGGTAATTCTGCATTGTCTGAATTGGAGGTGAATACAGGATATTTTGAAGGATCTCCCGCTATTTCCTGCATTTCAGCAACTGCGGAAGCATATGTTTTAGAGCAACGCAACAGCAGTCTTAAACGAAGAGAGTTAGCAAATTTTCTCCATTTTAAGATATCTCCCGCGTAAAGCACATCTGCAGCTTTGTCAATAGATTTTGTGGTTGTTGCCAGACTATCATTTGCTTCTTTTAACAGTTTAATCAGGCTGGGATAAACATCCTGTTGCTGGTCATATTTCGGCAAAGTTATTTTCAGATCTTTTGAATGTAACGCATCAGTGTAAGGAATATCTCCGTAAAGATCGCTGATGTAAGAAAAATTAAAGGCATAGAAGATCTTTGAAATAGCTACGTATTGCTCTTTTTGTTCCAGTGCAGCCTGATCATGCAGTGATTTATTTGTTGTAAGACGAAGATAATGCCCGTCCCATGATGCGGCCGTCCAACCAAAGTTATCATTGCCTTCATTTCTTACCATCGTAATATAACGCCCTGCTGACGCAGGCTTGTCCATATAAGCGTCACTTTGATAATCATAGCAGGTTGAAACAATTTCCTTTGTCATGAAGTAAACAGCTTCAGTAACAACGGGGTTGTTGGGGTTTTCACTAATACTTTCAAAGTCTTTTGTACAGCCTGTAAATAGCAGTAGTGCTAATGCGGTTGTTAATAAGTTTGCTTTTTTATATATGCGTTGCATAAAGTCTTATTTAATGGAGGTTAGAAATTAATTCCCAGTTTGCATCCGAAGGAGCGAGTGTTGGGCAATGACCATCCGCCCACACCTTGTGTAAATGTTCCGTTAGTGATAACCATTGCCGTTTCAGGGTCATAGCCAACACCTGCTGCGGTATAGCTAAACAGGTTGCGTGCTATTAAGCCGAATGTAACGCTGGTAAACGGCAGCCTGCGAAGTGATTTTTTGGTGAATGTATAATCTAAAGAAACCTCTCTTAATTTAACGTAAGTGGCACTGAATGTTGAGCGTGACGGGAAATCCCAATAATACGTTCCATAATAATTTTCCGGATCAGTGATCTTTGTATTTGGAACATATTTGCCGGTGCCATCATCTACGAAGCCATGTAAGATCTGGCCATCTGTTCTGGCTGTACCCTGATCGTCGGTCCAGCTAAGGCCACCGGTCTGCGGATCACGGCCTGGTACTGTAATGGTTGTTCTTCCGTCAGATAACAGGTTTTTTGCAACATAAGAATAGAACTGTCCGCCCTGTCTCCAATCAAGCAGTGCGCTTAATGTAAATCCTTTGTAGCGGAAAGTATTGGTAAAGCCCAGCATAAAGTCAGGGTTGTAGTTGCCGATCTTTACATAATCATTTGCAGTTTCATATTCGCCGGCATCATTCATCAACGGTTCTCCTTTGTGAGGACCATCAGGTACGGTTTGCCATGTACGTCCGTACATATCACCCATTTCAGATCCTTCCTTAACATAGAAATTAACGCCTTCCTGACCGCCAAGTGATATTTGACTTATGCCATCTGTCAGTGCTACTACCTTATTCCTGTTTCTCGTATAAGTTACACCCGCATCCCAGCTAAAGTTTTTGTTTTGTACAGGTGTTCCTTTTAAGGTAATCTCTATACCCCTGTTACGCATTTCGCCTGCATTAATTGACCTGCTTGTGTAACCGGAGGCAGATGTTGTGGGGATATCAATTTTCTGATTCTTAATGTTTGTTCTATACCAGGTAAAATCAATACCCAACCTGTTGCTGAAGAAACGAAGATCTGCACCGGCTTCATAAGAAGTGCTTAATTCCGGTTTCAGATAGTTATTTGCAAGGCTTGTTTGGTTGCTTGCCATAACCTGGTTACCCCAATAGCTTAAGGCAATGGTATTGTATAGCTGGTATGGATCTATATCTCTGCCTGCTACAGAAGCGTTGGCTCTCACTTTAGCATATGACAAGAAATTAGATTCTATTTTAAACATGTCTGTAAGTATGGCGCTTAACGATGCCGAAGGGTAGAAGAAGGAGTTGTTTTCCTGTGGAAGCGTTGATGACCAATCGTTTCTCGCCGTTAGGTCAAGGTAAACATAGTTGTTATATGATACCTGCGCCATAGCATATAAGCTATTGATCCTTTTCCGTGCTTTGTATGTGCTGGATAAATTCTGAGTAGTTCCGGCTGCAGCATTGTTGATGCTATAAATCCCCGGCATTACCAGTGTATTAGTGGCCTGTACAGAATTGTTTGTATTCTGGTCCATTCTGTTACCACCGGCAGATATTGAAGCAAACCACTTGGAAGTGATGTTCTTTTTGTACGTGAAAAGGAAGTCTGTGTTTTGCTCGCTAAATGATAACTTTTGCAGCGAGTATGCACCCTGGGGGTTGCTGTGTGTGCTGAATGCTCTGCGGCTTTCCCTGTCTTCGTTATAATAATCCACACCTGTGCGAGCCATAAAACTGAGGTCCTTGGTGATGTCTATAAGCAATTGCACATTCCCGGTAATGCGATTGCGTTTGTACCCGTTTAAAGATTCATACGCGATAAAATATGGATTGTCGTTACCGCCCGGTACTGGAGAGTTTTGTTTTACGCCTTCTTCACCAGGAAGCCAGTAATTCTTCAATTTTTGGACGTTAATATTTGCCGGCATTGTGTACACCAGGTTGTTAACGCTGCCTCTGTTAAATGTGGGCCTGTTTTTGCTGCTGTTTACCGTATAGGCAATGTTGGTATTCAGCCTGATGGCTTTATTTAGATTAGTGCCTGCTGAAAGCGTGAGGTTGTTGCGTTTCAGATCTGTGTTAGGTACAATACCTGTATTGTTCAGGTTGGTATATGATAGTCTGAAATTTGCGCCTGTAACTGATACGTTATTTGTGAAGGTTTTACCTGTTTCGTAAAAATCTTTTACACGGTTAGGATAAGATACCCAGGGTGTTGCTACCGGATCTCCATTAGCATCTAACGGGCTGTCCCACTGTACATATTTAGTCCCTACATCAAGCCTTGGTCCCCATGAGGCATCAGAGATTACATCATCAGTTCCTGTCCAGTCGCCGGAGCCAAAAGTATTCTGGAACTGTGGAAACTGCCAGGCTTTATCAAACATAGCTGAAGAGTTGATGCTCACACCAAGATCTTTCTTTACTCCACTGCCTGTTTTTGTAGTGATAAGAATTACGCCGTTAGCAGCACGTCCACCATATAATGCGGAGGCGCTGGCACCTTTTAATATAGATACGGAGGCAATATCATCCGGACTGATATCAGAAAGAGGGTTACCATAATCTACTATCTGATTGTTGCCGCTTCCAAAAGGACTGCCTGCGTTGGAGTTTAATGAATTCCGGATGGGTACGCCATCAACAACGATCAATGGTTGGTTGTCACCATAAAATGATCTTTGTCCGCGAATGGTAATGAATACACTTGCTCCGGGATCCGGGCTCACGCTACGGATATTTACACCAGCGACTTTTCCTGCCATGGCATTGGCAACGTTTGGTGCATTAACATTACTTACTGCGGAACCATCCAGTTTTGCAACGGAGTAGCCCAGTGACCTTTCCTGCCTTTTGATACCGAGGGCAGTTACAACAACTGAAGAAAGTTGTTGCGGAGCCGCTGTCATGGCTACATTGATTTCAGCGCGACCTGAAACACGAACTTCTGCAGGTGTATAGCCAACATAGCTGAATATGAGTACGGCTTCCGGATTTGAAACGCTGATGCTGTACTTTCCGTCAGTACCTGTGGTGGTGGTTTTAGAGGTGCCTTTAACAGAAATAGTTACGCCGGGCAGTATGCCGGTGCTATCGCTTACGGTACCTTTAACAACCAGGTCCGCAGCATAGGCTGCATTAAGTTGTAGCTGTTTTCTGGCAGCAACAGATTTGTTTTCTGTTGCCTGTTTTATAATGTATACATTATTTACTTTCTCGTAAGTAAGCCCTGATGCGCTAAGTGTTTTTTTTAGCTGGGCATCAGCGCCCGGTTGTCCTGCAGTTTCATCGGCCAGGGATGTTAGAATAAATTGTTTAAGTGAATCAGCCTGGTAACTATAGTAAATGCCATACTGTTGCTGAAGGCGTTGCATATAATTCTGTAGCGTTACATTTCCTGCTCTTGCACCTGTTTTGCTCACAGTAGTTTTGTGTGAAACTGTTGATACATAAGCTACATCCTGCGCCAAAAGTGTAGCCGGCATGTATGCGCAGCAAAAAGTAATCACAAACCATTTGGTAGAGAATGCTCTCAAAGCAAGTCTTTTTTTCATAGTAGCCTGTTGAGTGTTAGTGAATGATCAGTTGGTTGTTTGTCTGACTAATGGTTATTTGTAATGTTTTTGCAATTACGCCGGTTAGTGTCTGCAGGTCTGAAACCGGTATAACAGCAGTTATTTTTAGCAATCTTCTATTGTCGTTTTTGAATACCGTATTTACGCCATAGTATTCATGAAGCAGGTTGGCTACATCTTGTAATGATGTTTGTGAAAAGATCCATTTGCCTTGCGTCCAGGCAGCATATTGCTCGTTGTTCATCGCGCTTTTACTAATCGTGTTGTGCAATGTGTCCAGCACCGCTCTTTCTCCCGGAACCAGGTTGGTGGAAGCTTCGTTGTGGTTTTTCAAAGACAGCCTCACCTTTCCCTGTGTAAGTGCAACTTCAACGGCTGCGGAGCGCACGTTCACATTAAACTGCGTGCCTAATACAGTAATAGATACGTCGTTGGCGTGTACAACAAACTCCTTATGCGCTTTGTCTTTTCTTACTTTGAAAAAAGCATTTCCACGCAGATACACTTCGCGTGTTTTACCTGACCCAAAGTCGTTATAACTTACCGATGACCCTGCGTTTAGCACCACTTCGCTGCTATCGGGTAATATCACATGCTTTACTTCAGTGTCCGATGCAACAAGGTTAAGGGTTGAAGCTTCTTTGCCTTTCATCAGAACATACATCGGAATTGCAACAACTGCAAGCAGCGCTGCGGCTGCGCTCCAGAGCTGCCATGAAAGACGCCGGCCGTGGGTGATCTTCCTTGTGTCAGAAGGATCTTGCATTACAGGCTGAATCTGGTTTAATATGTTTGTTTTAAGGGCTAATTTCTCCTGATCAGAAAGCGGTATTATGTAATACGGCTGCCTGGACAGTTCCTCCACAAAACGCTTTGCATTAAGTATCATATCACGTTGGCCGGGGTTAGAAGTTATGTAGTCATTCCAGAATGCATCGGCCTCCTGGTTATTTGCTAAAACCCATTGCTGGAAGTATTCATCGGCTGCGAATTGTTCTTCAGTATAATTTTGGTACTGTGACGGATTATGTTCCATATTAATAAAGAGACAGGTTAGAAAGTTTGATACTCAAATTTTTCGAAATTTTTTTTTAAAAGCCTTTGCGAGCCGGTTAAAGCCGTTTTGTCAATAGCTTTTCGCTCATCACCCTTAGGTACAAAACAATCGTTAAACAAAGGGAAGATATTGAATCGTGATAATTGACATGTAGCTGAAAGTCCAATTAATTAGCGGGTTTGCACATGACTGCTGGTCGTAAAATTATGTGTATTTCAGAGCGCGAAACCTGTATTTTTTACACAATGGGGTGGGAGACAGCGAGCTAAAAAATGCTATCCTTCAGCAACATAAATATATAAGGTGCAGCCTATAAATCCGATCGAGTACATATTTTTCCTGAGCGCCATAATGGTCCGGAAAGCAAGATTATTAACGGACTGATAATTCATGCTGAGCTTTTCTGCAATTTGCTGATAGCTTAATCCCTCGTAAAAGCGCAGTTCCATAATAAGTTTTTGCCTGCCGGTAAGTGTAGCAAGCGCGCGGTTTAATTTGTTGTTTTGTTCGTTGCTGGCGTCAACAGAAATAATGGTCTCTTCAACGCTTTGTTCAGCATCTTCCGTGTCCTCGTCGGGCAACCAGGGGCGTAAAGGCACTTCTTTCCTAAGCTTTTTTAATAATATATGCTTTAGAACCCTGCTTAAGTATATGTAGGAGTTGTTTACGTCGGTAATTGTATCCCTGTAAGTCCATATCTCAATAAAAATTTCCTGTATGGCATCTTTCGCCATCTCCCTGTTATGGGTCATTCTCAATGCCACCGCAAAAAGCCGGTCAACATACGCATCATAGAAATAGGCCAGTGCGGATGTATCACTTTCTTTCAATCGCTTCCAGTATGTACGTTCAATATTGGGGTGTTGTTCAGGCATTGCTACCGCAAATTAGTTAAATCTAAAAGCGTGTATTTTATCGTTAGGCTCTTTAATACAAACTTAATACTCAGTTATCTGGCTGGCTGAAATGGCAAAGCATCATCTAACATAGATATCTGTAGCAAAATAGCAAAATTTGTTTCAACGCTGCCGGGTATTCGGTGAAAGCTGGTTCTTTTCCTTAATTTGCATAACTCTGTTAAGTTGTACAAAGTAATTTATGGATGTAAAAATTGAGCCTAGCTGGAAAGAAGCCTTGCGCCAGGAATTTAGTAAAAACTATTTTGAGCAGATTGCAGCTTTTCTTAAAGTGGAAAAAACACAGGGGAAGACGATTTACCCGCCCGGACAGCTTATTTTTAATGCGTTCGAACAAACGCCGTTTGATAAGGTTAAAGTGGTATTGCTTGGGCAGGATCCTTATCATGGTGCCGGACAAGCAATGGGGCTGTCCTTTTCAGTTCCCGACGGCATAAAGCCGCCTCCTTCGCTGGTCAATATTTACAAAGAGCTACATAAAGATATCGGGATGCCAATTCCCAAAACGGGGGATCTAACACCCTGGGCGCGGCAAGGCGTACTCTTGCTTAACGCATCATTAACCGTTAGGGCAGGAGAGCCGAACAGCCATGCAAAAATTGGCTGGCATATTTTTACAGATGCAGTCATCAGCAAAATATCAGACGAAAAACGTGGTGTGGTCTTTTTGCTGTGGGGCAGTTTTGCCCAGCAGAAACAAGTTTTGATTGATGAGACAAGGCATCACGTTTTGAAAGCTGCGCATCCATCTCCGTTTAGTGTAGAAAAAGGATTCTTTGGATGCAAGCATTTTAGTAAAACAAATCAATTGCTTGCAAGGGAAGGGATTGAACCAATCGACTGGATGCTGTAAAAGCATATTTGATATTAAAGGCGCTCGCAGTAGTGCTTTTTTAATGTATTTTATTTACTCTTGCAGCCTAAATAAGAACAGCCGGGAATCAGCTTAGGAAAAGTTGCATCAGGCCGTTTGAAACAAATACAGCAAATGAAGTTTTTGAAAGAAATAGGTGGTAGGATATGGGCTTTATGGGCCATTATTTTGTTTGTGCCATCCATGATTGTTGCGATGATCTTTTATGCATTTTGTTTCCTGATGAAGGAACCGGCTGCTGCTAAGTGGCACAGGGCTGTATCGAGAGTATGGATGAGTTTTTTCCTGCCACTGGCAGGTTGTCCGCTAAAAGTAATTGGCGCAGATAATTTTGAAAAAAATACCAACTACGTTGTGGTTTGCAATCACAATAGCCTGATGGATGTGCCGGTTACCACGCCGTTCATGCCCAACGCCAATAAAACCATTGCAAAAAAGAGCTTTGCAAAAGTTCCGGTTTTTGGCTGGATCTATTCTCTGGGTAGTGTGCTTGTAGACAGAAAAAGTGATGATGACAGAAGAAAAAGCTATGAAAAAATGAAAAAGGTTCTAGCGCTGGGGTTGGATATGGTAATCTATCCTGAAGGAACCCGGAATAAAACCAATAAGCCGCTGAAAGATTTTTACGATGGTGCTTTTAGACTGGCGATAGATACCAAAAAGCAAATAGTCCCCACACTTATTTTCAATACAAGGAAGGTACTGCCAGCCGGCAAACCTTTTTTTATGGTTCCTCACAAATTAGAGATGCATTTTCTACCTCCTGTAGATACAACCGGACTAACATCAAAACAAGTGAAAGAAAAAGTGTTTCAGCAAATGTGGGATTATTACGCCGCACATAGCTAAGAAGCATAAGGTAGCAAGTACGAATTACGAAGTACGAAGTACGTCAGGTGCAGTCATGCTGTTTTTCTTCCGGGCTTTAAATCCTGGCTAAAGTAAAAGAACTGCCTGCAAAAAAGTAAACCTGTTCAACTTAGGTACTTCGTACTTCGTAATTCGTACTTTGTAATTCGTACTTTGTGTAATTTCTCTTTTTTTCAACCAAAAATCATCGGTTATTTTTTTTACTGCTCTGCAACTTCAAGTTTGGAATTTGTATTTTAGGGTTATAAATCTGTTTTTGGCGAACATTTTTTCACCCAAACAGGTGGTACGTTTGCGTCCTCTTTTATAGAAAGCATGAGTTGTTAAAGCTCTGTTACATGCGCCTATGTTAGGTTTCAAAAATTAGCCAGGTCAGGCAAAGGTTAAAAGAATACAAACAGTTGGTTTGGATGTTTTAACTTTTAATTCGAGTATCGCCGGTTAATTTGAATTTTAAAAACACCCCTCAAAACAATTATGAAATCCTAATCTATAAGAACCATTATGTTAGAATTTGAGTATTCTTTGACCACCAGTCCAAAAATATTGGAAAATGCAGCTGAGGCCATCGGCGCAGCCTTCGGGGAAAAGATACACACCAAAAATAATGCGTTGGTGTTTCCGCCTTCGGTTGCGACAGGCAAGGGTGAATTTTATTCTTTGGATCTTGGGCTTGGCCTTAGTCTTATGGACTGTCGTTTTACAAAAGAAGTGAAATTTATACGAAAGCCTCTTCTTATTAATGACTTTCATATTGTGCATTTCAATTTATCCAGCATGCCTGTCTGGGTTACTACGCAGAATGGAGATTCTGTAGATGTAGGTACAGACTGGAAAAATGCAGTGTACTATGGCACTTCGGGCCTTGGTGCGGAATTGTACCCTGCACCGGAGGGTAATTTGCGCATGGTAAATATCATCTTTTCAAGAGCTTGGCTGATTAAACACTACGACATAGAAAAGACACCACTGCATCCAGGTCTTGCTAGAGAATTCTTAATGGATCAACCTGTCCAGTTTTTTATGGATCTTGATCTGCGCTTGCTGTTGATTGCGGAAGAAATACTGGTTTCAACACCACCCACTTATATGCAAAGACTATTTTATGAAGGGTGTGCTAAAAGACTTGTGGCGCTTGTGGCCGACAGGTTGGCAAGACCTGTTTGTAATGACGAGAAACTTAAGTTTAGTGAAGTGTCTACAGTTATGGCCATCAAGGAAAGAGTAAGTCGCGCGCTGGATAAGCCATTGCCTCCACTTGAAGAGCTGTCTGCGGAGTGTGCAATGAGTAAAACAAAATTTGCTTCCCTTTTTAAGGCTATTTATCATAAAAATTACTCTGATTATTTCCTGCAGACAAAAATGCAGAAAGCCGCAGAATTGCTTCTTAAAGGGTCACCGGTATCCGAGGTGGGCCATGCGGTTGGTTACAATAACTTAAGCCATTTTGCAAAAGCGTTTAAAGATTATTTTAACACAACGCCCAAGCTGTATCAGAAAGGCGCTAAAATAATTAAAGGGTAAAGCCTTAATGCAGGCAATGTTGCGTAAAGAAAGAGAACACCCGTAAAAAAAATTGTATGATAGAAGTGGATTACTACTATAGTTCCAGCATGAAGTGGTTTATTGATTTTGCGGAGTCATTAAGCAAGGCGACTGGCGAAAATGTTATTGTGCAGGGTAACCGGCTGGCTCTTCCTTGCGGTCTTGCCGAAGGTCGTTATGAATTTTATGAGCTTACAGATGGACTTTCAATTCTCATCACCGATTGTGTGTTCTTTAAAGAATTGCAACTTCACAGGCAAGCAGTGCCGGGCAATGATCATTATAAAATACTCTTTAATGTTAGTAATGTTCCGCTAATCATCAACAAGCAAAGCGGCAGGATTGTAAACATAAGCAGCAGCCTTGCTGAAGCCGTTTTCTTTAGCTCGCATACAACGGAAGTAAGCCTGTATCCGGGTATAGGCAAACAGCTCAGAACAGTTCAATTGATATTTCACAGGTCATGGGCAATTTCTCACCTGCTGAAAAACATAGCACCTTTGAGTGTCACAAGAATGCAGCAGTTCGCAAATTATGAGCCTATGCAATTCACCACCAATCTTGATTTGAAAAGTAATGATCTTGTAGAGGAGGCACTTTCGGCTGAAGCACCTGCATACACGCTCCCGCATTATCTTGAAGGTTGCGCGATAGAACTGGTTGCTTTGTTCTTTGACAATATTATTGAAGAAGAGCTGGGAGAGGAGCGGATTATTTCTGACGATGCCATGCGTATCATTCAGCTAAAAGAACAAATAGAAAATAATATTGAAGACCCGACCCCAACAATGGATGAAGCTGCGAAAATTTGTCTGATGAGCAGAACCAGATTTGCAGTGATGTTCAAAACGTTGTACAACAGTAATTACGCCACTTATTTTCTTAACATGAGAATGAGTAAGGCTGCAGAACTTTTAGCCAGTAAGCTTTCGGTGACCGATGTGGGACACAAGATTGGCTACAGTAATATCGGCCACTTTGCCAAAGTGTTTAAAGAACACTTTGGCGTAACACCCAAACTTTTTCAGAAGGATAATTTAGGCTGATTGTTTCCCGGCCTTGAAAAGTTTGAGCATATTCTTTGTGCTACCCAGTGCCTTCGCAACGAAACTCCGTGTAACTGTATTTAATGCGTTTGACAATCACAAATCTTATCCAGGTAACCTAAATCTGTCAATTCATGTTAACATAAAAATGTTTTATTGCATACAGATTCTGCAAGTATATTTGCGCGGAATAATAGCCTTAAACAACATTTCTTTCGTCATTTATGAAAAAAATAGTTTATCCATTTATCCTATGTATGGGATTGTTGTCTTTTGCAAATGCACAAAACTTTACAGGTTACCAGTACAATAATTATCAAACTGTGGGCGGTGCGGTTTTTAATCCCGCAAACATTGCAAACAGCCGTTATAAGTTTGATATTAACCTGTTTTCTGTAAATGCAGCAGGTGGTACCAATGCATACAATATCAAACGCTCATCACTGTTTAAAATGAACTTTAGTGACTGGGTGGAAGGAAAAGATTTTTATAAAGTGAATAACGGTAATAACAAAAATACATTCACCAATTTTGATTTGATTGGACCGTCTGTAATGTGGAGCATTGATCAAAAGAACTCCGTTGCAATCACCACAAGAGTAAGAGGGCTGGCAAACGAACGCAACCTGGATAATAGCGTTTTTCAACTGGTGGGTAATAGTAATCCTGATTTTTTTAATACCCCTCTTGCGTTGAATAATTTCCGTTCTAATGTACATGGTTTTGCTGATGTAGGGGTTAGTTACGGACGTGTACTTTTCCAGGATGAACATCATCTTATTAAAGGCGGTATTACGGCTAAATATGTTATCGGTTTTGCTGGAGGTTCAGCAACCGCCAATAACTTTTCCGTTAACATGAGGGATGAAAATAGCTTTAATAATCTTCACGGAGATATTAATCTTTATTATTCAAAAGGTTTAGATCAACTATCCAGTTCTAATAATAGTGATATAACCTGGAGCGATCTGAATAAAAGTCATGGAGTTGGCTTTGATCTGGGCGGCGTTTATGAATGGCGACCAGATGGCAATATTACTGATGATCCCGAAGAGGCTGCGTGGTTAAGCAAGACGAAAAGCAATTATAAACTGCGCGCTTCTCTGGCGGTGACAGACATAGGTAGTGTTAAATACGCACTGTCAGGTAACGCGAAGAGCTATCGCCTGGATGGATCAGGTTTAACCAAGGACGATTTTAATATGTATGACGATGAAACACTTGATGAATATCTGAAACGCCTTCAGATAAAAGGTATTTTAACGGAGCAAGGGCTTCCTTCATCATATAAAGTGAAGTTGCCCGCAGCATTGCACGCAAATCTTGACTGGCAGGCAGTTGAAAACTTTTTCATCAATGCAAATGCGGATATAAACCTGGTGGGCAACAAAGTTTTTGGTGCAGGTTATATAAGCTCAGTAGCAATAACGCCACGTTACGAAACGCGTTGGCTGGGAGCTTCTATGCCTTTTTCTTACAATACCTACAATAACTTTAATTGGGGGATTGGTTTTAATGTGGGCGTGTTTTACATTGGTTCAGGTTCCATTCTTTCTAACCTCGTAAAACAAAATGTTAGAGGTGCTGACGCTTATGCAGGAGTGCATATTCCTATTTACAGACCAAAAAATAAAGTGAAGGAGCCGGTAATTGAAGCAACCCTTCCGCCTAAAGATACTGATGGTGATGGTATTCCTGATAGTACGGACAAATGTCCTGATGTGAAAGGTGTTGCCAAATATCATGGATGCCCTGTACCTGACACGGACGGTGATGGTGTTAATGATGAAGAAGATAAATGTCCCCAGGTGAAAGGAGTCGCTAAATATCAGGGTTGTCCGGTTCCTGATACTGATGGTGATGGTATAAATGATGAGGAAGACAGATGTCCGGCTGTGAAAGGCGTTGCCCGTTACCAGGGCTGCCCGGTGCCGGATACAGACGGTGACGGTATAAATGATGAGGAGGATAAGTGCCCCAAAGTGGCCGGTATTGCAGCAAATGCGGGATGTCCTGAGATAAAGGATGAAGTTGTAAAGAAAATTGATCAGTCAGCCCGTAAAGTGCTTTTTGCAACAGCCAGCGATAAACTGTTACAATCATCATTTGCAGCGCTGGACGATGTAGTAAAGGTTTTACAGGATAATGCTGATGTTCAAATGGATATTGAAGGACATACAGATAATACCGGTAATGCAGTTCTTAACAAGGCACTTTCTGAAAAAAGAGCTGCATCCGTAAAAAAATACTTTGTATCTAAAGGTATTGATGAGAGCAGGTTGCATGCTGCAGGTTATGGAGATACAAAACCTGTGGATAGCAATAAAACTGCCGCGGGACGTGCGAAGAACCGTCGGGTGGAGATGAAGTTGTACTACTGATTTTTGCAATAAACTAACGAATAAAAAGGCTTTGAATGCATGATGTGTTCAAAGCCTTTTTATTTGCTGCAGGTTGCTGTCGTATATGTTTTAAACAAAGCCGAGAACATATAATGCAGATCAATTTCTTATCGCCATGACAAGATACCGTACAACAATAACAGCTACGAAAAGCCAGAGAACAGCAAGGAGCAAGGTTTTTAGAAGATTTCTTTTCGCTATGTAAATGCGCTCCTCTGCCTTAAGGTGACTGGACCTCATTATATTGCGCGGAACAAGCCTTGCCGCAAAAGTGAACAGTAACGGTACTACCACTATGTCATCAAGATAGCCCGCAATCGGAATGAGATCAGGGATAATGTCGATTGGACTTACGAGGTACAACAAGCTCACAATTATTATTGCCTTTGCATACCACGGTGTCCTTCTGTCACTAAAAGCATAATAAAGCGCCAGGCATTGCAACCACAATCCCCGGGTTCTTCTGTATAGACGTTGAAATGCTTTCATGACAAGTGTTTTGACTTTGCTTGGCAACAGAAAAATAACGATAAAATAAATACCCGAAATATCAATCGCTGTTATTTTCAGGTGCTTGTTGAGTAAGCGTTTACTTAGTTTAAAAAGTTATTGTTAATAGTAAGCTTTTAGTAAAAACATGCACAATTTTTCGTAAATTACACAAACACTTAAACTTCTTCCCATGCGCACAGTTAAAAACATCCTGGGCCAAAAGGGGCCACATTTCCATTACATTGATGCCAGTTCCTCAGCTTTAGATGCCCTACTGTTAATGCAGTCTGGTAATCTTAGCTATGTGATAGTCATGGACAAAGGGAAATACGCCGGCGTTTTGTCTGAGAGGGATTATACCCGTAAAGTTTTGCTGCAGAACAAAAATGCAGCTACAACAAAAGTTTCTGAGATTATGACCAACGATTTGCCAGCCATAGATTCTTCGTCCACTGCGGAGAAAGCTATGATACTGATGAATGGTTGCCAGTCAAAGTACCTGCCTGTTTTTGAAGAATTCGATTTTTCAGGCGTGCTTACTATTCACGATCTGATGCGCGAAGCAATGCAGGACAGCGAATTGAAAGCTGTTGCTGATAAGGTTATTACGCAGACTGATACTGCGGGTGAGTATGTGCATTACTGGATTTAGTTCTTGCACATCGTAGACTAAACTGCAAGTGAAGCGGATTAAGTGTGAATTTTTGCATCAGTTTACATTGTGTTATACAGACACACAAAGGTTTTCAACAATTCCACTTTCTTTAAGATGAATTGACCGGCAAATTGCATTTCGTTGCCGGGTGAGGTAAAATCAAACGGATTCCGGAAAAATTTAAATTGATGAATGTTGCGGATGGTTAATGAATGACTACATCGCTGATCACTTTGTCACCCATTGCCTCATTTACCCTTTCAATAATTGTTGCTTTTTGAAAAAGGAGTTCCTGCTTCAGCGGGCCTACGGATGTATATATGTAAAGGGTTTTGTTGATGATCTGAATTTTATCGGTATACTTTGCAATCGTCTTGCCCATAATGGTCTCCCATACATTTTCGATCTGAACGGCTCTAACGCCGTTCTTCAACGAACTCTTGTTCAAGAAGTTCCTGATAGCATCGCCCAGTCGATATTCTCCCATAATGTAAAGGTAGGAAATGTTAGCTGATGTACGATGTGAGATGTACGATGTTAGATGTGCAATGTGAGATGTACGATGTTAGATGTACGATTTTAGATGTGTTTGGATGTCTGATATACGATTTGACGATGTCTGATTTTGTTGGCGATGTTTGACGTGTAATTTGCCAATCGTGTCATTGTGAGGCGACTCAATTCGTACTTTGTACCCGTCCGAATGCGCGTTCGGCGCGGGCGGGCTTCCTAATTCGTACTTCAAACATTTCAGTACACCACACATCGTACACTGTACATCTGACATCGTACATCTAACATTTGCTTAGTTCTATCAACTGATAATCCAGCCCTAATTCACTAAAGGCATCCTGAAGTCTTTCCTTGTGCGTGTCTGTAATAAATACCTGGCCGTTTTCCTCATTGCAAACTTTGTGAAGGAGATTTGACATTCTTTGTTCATCGAGCTTCTCAAAAACGTCATCCAACAGGAGGATGGGAGGGAAGCCTTTTTTATTTTTTATGACAAGATATTCTGCAAGCTTAAGTGCAAACAGCAGACTTTTTCTTTGTCCTTGCGACGCTACTGACTTAAATGGTTGCTGTTGCATTTGAATATCGATGTCGTCTTTGTGAATGCCTTGTCCGGTACGCTGGAGGTAAAGATCACGTTGCCGGTTTTGTTGAAGCAAATGAGCGAAAGACGCTTTCAATAACTGGCTTTCATAAGTTAATTCAACCTGGTCATTGTCGCCGCCTATTGAAATATATTGTTCCTGCACAAGCGGAATGAAGTCGCGAAGGAAACTATTCCTCGCTTCAAAGATAGCATTACCAAGACCAATCAGCTGCTCATCAAGTATGTCAAGCAATGCATCATCAAGCCGCTGATGTTCGGCAGCAGCTTTAAGCAATCCGTTCCGTTGCTGCAACACTTTGCCATATTTGATGAGATGGTCAAGATAAACAGGAGAGAGCTGAGACAAAATAGTATCAATAAAAGACCGTCTTTCCTCGCTGCTGCCGGTGATCAATTGCACATCATCCGGCGCAATCATTACACCTGGATACTTGCCTATATGAAGTGAGAATTTTTTGTAGATCTCATTGTTGACTGAAAATTCTTTTCTTCCGTTTTCTCTGAGAATGCAGACAAGTTGCAGTGCTTCAGGTCCATTGTTGATCGCTCCGTCAATGCGGAACCCGTTAGAGCCTTGTTGTACGCTCGTGCTGTCAGCTCTTGAGAAGTAGCTTTTCGTAAAACAGAGATAGTATAAAGCGTCCAGTAAATTCGTCTTGCCACTGCCATTAGGACCGCAGATACCAACAATTCTTTTGTTGAATGAAAATTGCTGAAATGAATAATTCCGGAATTGGGTAAGCTTTATTGAACTAAACTGCAACATGAAAGGCAAAAATAATAAAATCAAAGACGATTAGTCGAATTGATAATTGAAAATTGACAGTTGAAAATGATAGATGTGGAAGCAATTTAACCACAGATGCCACTGAGTTATTTTCACAGATAGCCACAGAGAATATGCAATAATGGTCTAGATTATACTAAACTCCTTTAACTCTGTGATAAGAACTCCTTTACCTCTGTGGTTAAACTAATTAAAATTATTCTGTGTTTCAGTGCCTCTGTGGCTATATTTTTATAAATCCTCCTTTAACTCTGTGAAAAAAAACTCCGTGTAATCTGTGGTTAAAATTTTTCTGTGTTTCAGTTACTCCGTGGCTATATTTTTAAAATTCTCCTTTAACTCTGTGAAAAAAAACTCCGTGTAATCTGTGGTAAAAAACCTCTGTGTTTCAGCGTCTCAGTGGCTATATCTCCAAAATCCTCTAATATTGCAACATCAACAAAAATCAATGGTATCTTATAAGTGGTTCTCATTTTTGAACAAGCTGGCCCTGATCGGAAATTTTTTCTTTATACTCTGTGTGATAGCCCATTTTAGCAGTCATCAGTTTCCCCAGTTTATCACAGGTTTTGCCCTGATCGTTGGATTGATTTTGTCACCAATCGTGAATATTGTTGTGAACTTTTCGCTGGTTTATTTTATATTGAAGAATATTAAGGGCCTCGTGCCAGCCTGGCAATCGATGGTAAATATGGGATTCCTGCTGCTACAGCTTTTATACTTTTTTATATTTTAAGATGATAACTAACATACTGAAAGACAAACCAACCAAACTGTTTATCGGCTTTGCAGCATTTTTCGTTGCCAATGCTCTAATTGCAGAATCTATCGGCTCCAAGATCTTTTCCCTGGAAAAAGTATTCGGAGCCAAACCAGCTAATTTTACGCTTTTTGGTCATGACGGATTAGCCTTCAATCTCACCTGCGGTGTACTATTATGGCCGCTGGAGTTTATCATGACCGATATTGTAAATGAATTTTACGGACCGAAGGCCGTTAAACGCATTTCTTATACTGCTGTAGTATTGATAACTTATGCCTTTCTAATGTATTTTCTGGCGATAGCAGTACCGCCTGCAGACTTCTGGTTATCGACCAAAACGAGTGATGGCATTACAAATATGCAAGCTGCATTTTCCGGCATTTTCGGACAGGGTATGTGGATCATTGTCGGAAGCCTTGTCGCATTTCTTGTAAGCCAGCTTGTGGATGTAACTGTATTCCATCGCATCAAAAGAGTGACCGGTGAAAAACATGTATGGCTGCGGGCGACAGGTTCTACGATCATATCTCAGTTAATCGACAGTTATATCGTACTCACCATTGCATTCAAAATCGGCAGTAACTGGAGCTGGGCGCAGATCTTTGCTGTGGGTACCATGAACTATATGTACAAGTTTGTGATGGCCATTGCGCTTACGCCGCTGATCTACCTGGTTGAAAGATGGATAGAACGCTATGTTGGCCATGAAACCGCTAAAAGGATGAAACTGCAGGCAATGGGTAAGGGTGAAGATGATTTCCTGAATATCCCGGCGGCGGGATAGTTGAACCACGGAGACACGGCGGCAGGGCGAAACACGATGGATCTGCCACAAAGGCGCGAAGGCTCAAAGGAGCACAAAGTTTTTAAGGTAATTGAAAATTGAAAATGGAGAATTAAAAATGAGGAAATCTCTGTGGTTCTCCGTGTCTTCTCCTGTATTCCTCCGTGTAATTGTTATGTACCCTTAGTACGGTTAACATTAATTCTCGTTGCGTCGCCGCTTCTTTGCGCCCGCTGCGTGAAACCAACAGTTTTGGGCTTTAAGCTTTGAGCTTTGCGCTTTCTTCCTTCACCATCTTAATCACCACCTTGTCAATCGGCAATGAAACCGATTCTTCAGAAAGACTTTCCCACTCAATCCATCTGAACACTTCGCTTTCGCCATTAACATCGGCTACCTGGTAAGGAGCAAAATCAAACGGTGTATCTTTTGTTTCAAGCGCTATAGGACCATCCGGATGCACAAAATAGTAGATCGAAATGATCTGATCCTTTTTATTAAAGGCGGAAATCTGGAAAAAATCAGTTGTGTAGATATGATCGCCAATGGTAACATCAAGGCCCGTCTCTTCTTTAAACTCCCTCTTCAGGCAATCACGCGTACCCTCGCCAAATTCCAAACCACCACCCGGAAGTTTCGTAAAATATTCCCCGCGGATAAACTCGTCACTCACCAAAAGCCGGTTGTTGCTATCTATTAAAATGCCGTAAACCCTAACGTTAAAGTATGCCATAATTCAGTTGTAAGTTGTACGTGATGCGTTGCACGTTTATCAAAGCGAAGGGTTGGTTTCTCGCAACGCGCGCAAAGAAGCAGCGACGCGGCGAAAATTACGGGAGGCCTTCCATCGCTTTGTGCCCCTACCGCGCAAGCGCTTTTTTTTATTTTTTTCAGCTTTGCCCTTTGTGCTTCTTAGTGTCCTTCGTGTCTTCGTGTTTCAAATCCTTCGTGTTTCTTTGAGCTTTAGTGTCTTTGTGGCAAAACTCGTCGTGTTTCTCCCTGCCGCTCGTGCCTCCGTGGTTCAAACTAAAACCATTTCTTCTTCATAAAATACCAGCTAATGATAATCGATATACTCAACGATAAAATTATTGGTATATAAAACGCGTGCTTCGAATGATCAAACGGGATCGGTACATTCATCCCATAAATACTCGTCACCAGTGCCGGCAACGAAAGAATGATCGTAATAGAAGTCAGCCGCTTCATCACATTGTTCAGGTTATTGCTGATAATGCTGGCAAATGCATCCAGCGTACTACTCAGGATGTTCGTGTAGATATTCGCCATTTCAAGTGCCTGGCTGGTATCCACTATCAGGTCATTCAGTATTTCTCTTTCTTCCTCATTGAGACCCAGGAAATTCGTGCGTTCCAGCTTCATCATCATCAGTTCATTCGTACGAAGCGCGGTAACGAAATACACAAGACTCTTCTGGATCCGCATCAGCTTAAGCAAATCCTCGTTACTGTTACTGTCATACAGGCTCTGCTCAAACTGGTTCCTTTTATGGTTGATCTCTTTCAAGTACTCCATAAAGTTCTGAACGATCTTTTCAAATACTTTCAATACCATCATGTTCCTTTTATCAGGATGGCGTTTCTGAAATGTGTTCAGGAATTTTTTGATCGCACCGTTGTCAAAAGAGTTAACAGTAACAATATGATTGTGCGTTAGAATGATACAGATTGGGATGGTGATGTAATAGGCATCACTGTCATTAAAAGAATTGTTTTCGGTAGGCGTTTTAATAACGATAAAACGCACATTATCATCAATCTCATAACGCGGCCTTTCGTCAATATCGAGCGAGTCTCTCAAAAACTCAATCGGAATTTCCAGCTCCTCGCCAAGCTCAACAAATTCTTCTTCTTTAAAGGGAGGGACAAGATTTACCCAAACACCATTTTCGGGCCTGTCTATTTCAACCGTCTGGCTGTTTATATTTTTGAAATACTGAATCATTCTTCGGGGGTATGGCCAAGCTTATCAAGCTGTTTAAACTTGCCCTGTTAATATTTCGGTTGCTTTATATTAGTCTGTTTACGATGCGCCGAACGCTTAATCTTTGCCTGCTTCATCTACAGTAAGCTCGCCTTCAAAAACAAAATCTGCCGGACCGCACAACCAGATGTTGTCAAAATGGTTGTCGCCATTCTTGTTGAATTCAACGGCCAGGTGTCCGCCAAGCGTCTCTACCTCAACGCGGTTAAAACCGTTGTCGTTATGCGCAAAAACAAGTGCGGAAGCAGTAACGCCAGTGCCGCAGCTATAGGTTTCGTCCTCAACACCTCTTTCATAAGTGCGGACAGATATCTGCCAGTCTTTAGGCTCAACAAAGTTTACATTGATGCCTTGTTTTCCGAATTTTTCGCTGTAACGGATTTTCTTTCCTTCTTCAAATACCGGCGTTTCCTTAATATCGTCAACTGCAACAACATAGTGCGGAGAGCCTGTATTCAGAATAAATGCATCGTAATACTGCTCAATCTTATTTACATCGGTCATCTTCAGGTTCACCCAGCCGTTATCCTGTATGGTTGCCTCATGTTCCCCATCAACAGCAATAAACTTGAAAAGATTTCTGTGAATACCGCGGTGATAAGCAAACTTTACAAGACACCTGCCACCATTGCCACACATGGTACTTTCCCTGCCATCAGCATTGTAGTACTTCATTTCAAAATCATATCCCGGCTTGCTGTTCAATAACATCAATCCATCTGCACCAATGCCAAAGCGCCTGTGACAGATATGATTCACCTGTTCTTCTGTAAGAGCAACCTTTCCGTCCCTGTTATCAATTATTACAAAGTCATTTCCCGTTCCCTGGTACTTATAAAAATGTAGATTCATTCGGTTAGTTTATTTGTGAAACACGTAGCACTGTAGTCAATAGTCAATGGTCAATAGTGAAAGGCGCATCAGTTCCATTGCCCTTCATCTGCATATTTACACATTTCTTTATTCGCACATTTGCCACGTTTTCAATTCTCAACTTTCAATTATCAATTAAATTCCTGCCACAATTTCCAGTCCCTTCCTTATCAAATTCTCCACGCCCAACCCGCTGTCTTTTGAAAACTGTTTGGAAACGCGATTGGCCACTATTACGTTCAGGCTCAGGCACTGATGACCTAATAACCGTCCAAGACCGTAGATCGCACTGGTTTCCATCTCAAAGTTACTAATGCGATAGTGACCGTAATTAAACTCCGTTAGACGTTCTATCAGTCTCGGATTTGAAAGACCAAGTCGCAACACGCGCCCTTGTGGACCATAAAAGCCGGGGCAAGTTACGGTAATCCCCTGATGAAACCCGTTTACGAAATGTTTAAGCAGGCTGGATCCAGCAGATGCAATATAAGGTGAAAATGTGCCATCC
Source organism: Chitinophagaceae bacterium DXS (assembly GCA_030345135.1). Taxonomy (GTDB): domain Bacteria; phylum Bacteroidota; class Bacteroidia; order Chitinophagales; family Chitinophagaceae; genus Danxiaibacter; species Danxiaibacter flavus. The sequence continues at coordinate 1,774,333 of CP128386.1, read as the reverse complement.
AGCTGTGTATGTGCGACAAATTGCTGCAGTAGTGCTTTTTCCTCATCATTGTTGTCGTGACGATAGTAATGCAACAGGTTATCAATGCCCAGTCCATGTGTACCCGCGACAAAGCTGTCAACCGGAATATCCTGCTGCAATGAGCCGCTGGTGCCAAAACGGAGGATCTGAAGCGATGTAAGATTGTTTTTTATGGTTCGTGTTGCAAAATCTATGTTAACCAGGGCATCCAGTTCATTCAAAACGATATCAATATTATCCGGACCGATGCCCGTTGACACCACGGAAATCCGTTTTTTGCCCAGCCAGCCGGTATGCGTGATAAACTCACGGTGTTCCCTTTTAACTTCAACAGAATCAAAATGTTTGCTGACTTCCTTTACCCGGCCAGGATCGCCGACTGTGATGATGGTTGTAGCCAGTTCTTCAGGTGTAACATCCAGGTGGTAAATGGCTCCTCGAGCATTGATAATCAGTTCACTTTCTGCTATTTGGCTCATTTTTTAAGATTTTGAGGCCTAAAATTCGTATTTCGGCGCCTAACTTTGAATTAGAATTTTGTTTTTAATTTGTTTATCCTATTTTCGCAGCCGATTTACAAAAAACGGTTCCGTGGCCGAGTGGCTAGGCAGAGCTCTGCAAAAGCTTCCACAGCAGTTCGAATCTGCTCGGAACCTCAGATACTACTTGACGAGAGAGTCCGCTAATGCGGACTTTTTTGTTGCTTGCCACTTCTGATGAGGCTTTTAGCCGATCTTTTCAAGCAGGTATAAACCCAAAACCATCGAATTTCATCGAAACAAGCCCTCAAAAAAGGTCATTTTTTAATGCAGGCAAATCTAGGCGACTTAGATCCCAATGACGCTTCATTTTCTATAAGAGATGCATTGTTTCATACAAAATTAGTCTTCATAGTTGTTAGATATAGGTTCACTGATCCTTTAACCTTGGGTATAATTTTGTAAGTCTTAGCCCTTTTACCGGGAAAGCGTCTGAAATAGAAGGTCGAATGAAAAATTCGACAGCAATATATAACGCTAAGTATAAGTAATGACTTTTATAGCTCACTAATATTAATCGCATAAATAGCGGGCTCCTGCGCAGGCGTTAGGTGTTGGTTTAATCCAGCACAGGGAGAGTTCATTATATCTTCTATTGTGAAATTCCGTTTTATTTTCGTTTAGCTATTCTTAACCTTTACAATTTGTTTTAAACATTTAAACCTTCACATCCTTTTTGTCGTCTACCTCCCGGAGGAAATTAACAAAAAAGAGATCTGCTCAACTCTATGCAGACCAGGTACTAACATGGAAATCAATTTGACTAATGAATAAGCTCCAGCTTATTTTGAATGTGGCATTGATATTGCACGATGCCAGCGCACACTTTTCATAGACAAACCTTCAAAACCTATGTTTTAAAATTGTTACAGAAATTAGTTTATCGTATCGGCCAGGTTTTCCAACCTGGCTTTTTATTTCTGCTGTTCCCAACTGCTATGGGACAATCATTTTTTGTTATTTTAAATTATTTCTATTTAATGTGGTATATAATAAATAATGGCATTGCAATTGTCTATATACCACTATTATTACGTTAAAGGTGTTTTGCAAATAATGTTGACAAGATTTAAATAACTTTTAAAAAGTGAGTAGATCGTCGGCTGGGCTTTCTAGTTCAGCCTTTTTTTATTTTGGTATCAGGCTTGCATGATCTGCATGACAAGTATTTTATAGTTTCAATCAAGTGCCACGGCTAGACTTTTGGGTCTGGTCTTTTTGCTTCACTACTCTTACCATCAGAGCATTTAATTGTTTACAGTCTTGAGACTATCTGGCACCCGGTTTGTCACTCTATGATGGGGAACACCCTTAGAATTTTTGGACAATTCTGTTAGCCATGAAGGCACCTTACATAAATGGTTAACAAGGGCTGGGCTTTTTAGTCTGGCCTTCTTCAAAACAACTTCTTGCTCAAATACCTGAATCCCTGGAAGCCTTTCATTGGAATTTTACAAGGTGCTTTCTCGTATGGTCCTGCTAATAGCATTCTTGACCAGGAAATTGTTTTCGGTCCATTGCCATCGTAGCAGTCTACCCACCCGTTTCACCCCCCGTAAAACAATTTGTACCTAACGAAGCCACCTACGATGATGTGGACATAAAGAATATCGTGTTTTGGACAATTCTTGCTTTTCTGGAACCATAGGTTATCTTCGTCTGTCATTGATGATAGAAAGTGACGAAAGAATTTGCCGGGTAAAATACATATCATATCCACCACCACTTTTCTCATTCTTAAACGCATACTTTTTCCTCAAACGCTTTGTCCTGATCTCAATTTTTTATATTTTGTCAGAGGACGTCTTCATAATGGAGGAGTAATGATATTTACCGATGATGTGTAAAAATGGCATAGTATAAAAGTCGCTATCAACAGTAACCTTTCTCTGTTTACCCCACAACTTCAAACCATGAACAAGCTATCCCTGTTATCCGTATCGCTTTTGCTTGGGCTGACAACATTTTCGCAGGACTGCAAATATGATCTTGACTCGTACGATAAGTTCACCAAAATGCATAAGCTGGAAAAAGAAGTTAAGCTGAACAAAGCAGATCTTTTAGGTGATGGATACTTAAATGTAACGATCTGCAAATACGATAGCCTGAACTTTATAAGGCTGGAATATACCAGTCAAAAGAACTTATCTATAAGCACTTCTGATAAATTTTTGTTTCTCCTGGATAATCAGCAAACAGTAGTTGCCATGCCTCAAAAAAACTACATGAGTGAACGGCGGCGGTCCAATCCCAAACAGCAAATCATTGAGGCATCATATAGCTTCGAGGACCCTGCTTCTTTTGAAACGCTCAAAAAACAAAAAATACAGTCAGTCAGAATTTACTACAATGGTGAATTTCACGATCATAATGTAAAAGATAAGTTCCAGGAAAACTTTCAGTCAGCGATGAAATGCTTTTAGAGAAGACAGTAAGATAGTAAGACCGTAAGACAGTAAGATAGTAAGACCGTAAGACAGTAAGACCGTAAGAAGTGTGAAAGAGATAGGGTTGTATGAAAAATTATGACATCTCACCCGTACATTGTACCATCGTTATGGGGAAGACTGCCTGTCATACACTGCACTCACATCGTACCCGCCCGAACGTGCCGTCGGTACGGGTGGGCATCTAAAATTGTACACCGTACATGGTGATCACATCGTACCCGCCCGAACGTGCCGTCGGTACGGGTGGGCATCTAAAATCGTACATCTAACATGGCACTCACATCGTACCCGTCCGAACGTGCCGTCGGTACGGGCGGGCATCTAAAATCGTACATCGTTCATTGATATCAAATCGTACATTTTTCTTTTCCTGATATCTGAAAAAAGATTAAATTGAAACCATGATTGTAAGCATCTTAAAGGAAATAGCTCCGGAGAACAGGGTTTCTATCTTGCCTGAACAAATTGACGCTTTACAAAAAATGCATGTTGAAGTTTGGGTGGAAATGTCGGCGGGCGAAAAAGCGCACGCCACTGACAACGGCTACCTGCTGAAAAACGTGGCAATAAAGGACCGGACTGCTATCTTACAATCATCAGACATTATCTTATCCATTAATGGGCTAACCCCCAACGACCTGGCGCACATAAAGCCGGGCACCGTTTTATTAGGCGTATTTCAACCCTTATTTAATGCAGCTCTGATGAAACATTATGCTGAAAGAAATCTAACAGTTTTCAGCATAGACATGATTCCCCGTACAACCAGGGCCCAGAGCATGGATGTGTTGAGCAGCCAGGCCAATATTGCAGGATATAAAGCCGTATTGCTGGCTGCGGATTTATATCCAAGGTATTTTCCCATGTTTATGACTGCTGCGGGCAGCATACCTCCGGCAAAAGTACTTATACTTGGCGCTGGCGTTGCGGGTTTGCAGGCAATAGCAACGGCACGCAGATTGGGTGCAGTGGTGGAAGTATTTGATACCAGACCTGCTGTTAAAGAAGAAGTAATGAGTCTCGGCGCAAAGTTTGTTGAAGTGGAAGGTGCAGCCGATGCAACAGCAGCCGGTGGATACGCAGTTGAACAGTCCAAAGAATATCAGCAAAAACAACAGAAGAAAATATTTGAAGCGGTAGGTAAAGCTGATATCATTATTACGACTGCACAGATCCCCGGGAAAAAAGCGCCCTTGCTGATTACGGAAGAAATGATGCTTAACATAAAGCGGGGCTCCGTTATTATAGATCTTGCTGCGGCAACCGGCGGGAACACGCCGCATACACATAACAATAAAACTATCGACTATAACGGAATCACGATTGTGGGTAATAGCAATTTAGCAGCAACTATGCCTTATGATGCGAGTAAGTTATATGGTAAAAACATATTGAATTTTCTGCAGCTTATCATCAACAAAGAAGGCGCCTTTGTGGCAAATTTTGAGGACGAGCTGGTGAAAGGATGTTGTATAACATATGATGGTGATGTGGTACACGACAAGATTAAAGTTCTTGTTGATAGTGCGGGAGTGCTGGAATAGCAACTGAAAATAATGTCCATGGAAAATATACTGAACTGGGTCGGATCTCACGAGCAATACATCTACATTGTAGTCCTGATGATATTTGTGGGTATCGAAGTGATCGGCCGTGTGCCCGCGGTACTGCATACGCCTTTAATGAGCGGCGCCAATGCCATACACGGAGTCGTGATAATCGGCGCCATTATCGTAATGGGCAAAGCCGAGGGCGACAATTATGCTGCACTGATCCTTGGATTTCTGGCTGTAATACTTGGTACATTAAATGTTGTAGGCGGCTTTGTTGTTACGGATAGGATGTTGGAGATGTTTAAATCCAAAAAAAGTCAAAAGTGAATGGTGAAAGGTGAATGGTGAAAGGTGAATAGTGAAAGCGGTAGCAGAAAAATTGATTTCTGTACCCAAAAACTGTAGAGAGATAAATAAAACTTTTGGTGCTGGCAATGCCACATCGTACATCTGATATCGTACATCGTACATTTTGTTGCTTGGAATTGATCTGTAAGCTGAACCATTTAAAATCATTCTATGGAATTAAACGTATTAACGCTTATCTACCTGCTTTCTTCCATTACATTTATTATAGGTCTTAAAAACTTGTCTCATCCTGCAACTGCGAGGCGCGGTAATCTTGTTGCCGCAGCGGGCATGACCCTGGCGATTCTTGCAACTATTTTTCTTTATAAAGATGAAGACGGAAAACCGTTGCATAATTACGCCTGGATCTTTGGTGGTCTTATCATCGGAGGGATTGCCGGCACATTCGCCGCAAAGAAAGTGAAGATGACAGCCATGCCTGAAATGGTGAGTCTTTTTAATGGTATGGGAGGAGCTTGTGCTGCGTTAATCTCAGTCAACGAATTTCTGCACGTTAATAAACACTTTCATTCCAGTTCAGCAGATTACCAAAAAATCTTAGTCGACAATAACTTCTTCAGAACTGAATTGATCATTATTTACGCGGGGTTAATTATCGGTTCCGTTTCATTCGCGGGAAGTATGATTGCCTGGGGGAAACTGAACGGGAAAGTAAAAGACTTTGCTTTTAAGGGGCAGCACCTGGTAAACCTCGCGATACTCGCTGCTATTTTTATCGTTGCTATCTACACCATTTTTTTTGAATTGAATAAAACAACATTTATAGATCTGGCTTCACCATTATTCTTTCTGGTATTGCTCTTATCACTTTCATACGGTATTTTATTTGTTATGCCGATTGGCGGGGCAGATATGCCGGTAGTTATCTCATTGCTAAACTCCTTTACAGGTGTTGCTGCAGCTTGCGGTGGCTTTTTGTACAACAACAAAGTGATGTTGACCGGCGGTATATTGGTTGGTGCTGCGGGTACATTGTTAACAATATTGATGTGTAAAGCGATGAATCGCTCGTTAAAGAATGTATTAATTGGTTCCTTTGGTGGTAGTGCGGCTGGTGCTGCCGGCGGCAATGGACAGGCTCATGGAGGTGTTTATAAAGAAGTTTCTTTGAGTGATGCTGCAACTGTACTCAATTATGCAAATAAAGTATTGATCGTTCCCGGTTATGGTCTTGCTGTTGCCCAGGCTCAACACATTTGCCATGAGTTGGAAAAGATGTTGACTGACAGAGGAGTTGACGTCAAATATGCTATTCACCCGGTTGCGGGCAGAATGCCGGGACATATGAACGTATTGCTCGCTGAAGCTGATGTGAGCTATGATCTTTTGCTTGAAATGGAACAGGCAAACGACGAATTCAGGTCAACGGATGTCGTACTCGTGTTAGGTGCGAATGATGTAGTGAATCCCGCGGCTAAAACAGATCCTTCTTCACCAATATATGGCATGCCTATTCTTGAAGTTGAAGACGCGCGAATGACCATCGTCAACAAGCGGAGTATGAAGCCGGGTTATGCCGGCATTGAAAACGAACTATTCTTCCGCTCAAAAACCTCCATGCTTTTCGGTGATGCCAAATCGGTGCTGCAGCAACTGGTGGGAGAGGTGAAGAATTTATAAGCTGTTAGCTGTTAGCTATTAGCTTTTAGCCGTAGGTATCAGGTGTCAGGTATCAGGTATGAGGCATGCGGTGTAAGGCGTGAGGCGTGAGGCTTGAGGTGGAGGTAAGATAAAAAAATACATATCGAAGAAGTTCCTCATTTAGCGTATAAACACAATTTTATGGATAATCCAAAGCTGATAGCTGACAGCTGATAGCTGATAGCTGATAGCTATCAGTTATCTTTGTTGCAAAAACAATTGAATTTACCCCCATCATTTATAGCATCGCTGGAAGGACTGCCGGGTTTTGATAAAGAAGCATTTATCGAAGTGCATGAATCGGGAAGGCAGGTCACTTCAATACGTTTCAATCCTCGAAAAAAGCACAATGCAGATCAGTTGGATGCTGAGAAAAGCGAACTGCAAACCAAAATAAGTCAGCAAATTCCCTGGTGCCCATACGGCTACTATCTCGAAGAACGTCCGTCATTTACGCTTGATCCTTACCTGCACGCCGGATTGTATTATGTGCAGGAGGCCAGTAGTATGTTTTTGTGGTATGTGTTGCAGCACACCGTAGGTTCCGCGACAGCAGAACTTAAAGTGTTGGATCTGTGTGCGGCGCCTGGTGGAAAAAGTACTTTATTGGCTTCCTATTTCACAGACGGGCTTCTTGTTTCTAACGAGGTCATCAAATCGCGGGCTTCAATTCTTGTTGAAAATATCAGTAAATGGGGATGCAGCAATGCGGTTGTGACCAATAATGACCCGAAAGATTTTCACCGGTTGCCTGGTTATTTTGATGTAATTGTGGTAGATGCGCCTTGCAGTGGTAGCGGATTGTTTCGCCGGGATACGGCGGCGATTGAGGAATGGAGCGAAAATAATGTGATGCTGTGCAGTCAGCGTCAGCAAAGAATACTTGCGGATGTAATGCCGGCGCTAAAGGAAAATGGTGTCTTTATTTATTCTACCTGCTCTTACTCTAAGGAAGAAGATGAAGAGATCCTGGACTGGTTGTGTGAAACGTTTGATGTAACGTCTGTTCAAATTCCGGTTCCGCCCCAATGGAACATCGTAGAAGTTCAATCTCCCGGACATAAAGCCTTTGGTTACCGCTTCTACCCAGATAAAGTTGACGGTGAAGGACTTTTTATGTCCGCGTTTGTAAAAAAAGGAGATGAAGATGTTTTTTCACAACGGAAACCTCAGCTGACAAGCATTGCCAAAGCCGAGCACGCGATTGTGCAGGAATGGTTGAACCATAACGAATCTCTCTTTTGTTGCAAGCAAGGTGAAAATATAATTGCTGTTCCCGCCATTTATCAACAGGACGTCGCCCTGTTGCAAAAGCATCTATATTTAAGGAAAGCTGGCGTTACGGTAGGGGCGGTCAAGGGCAAAGATCTTGTCCCTCATCATGAACTGGCATTAAGCTTGCTGTTGAAGGATCGCTTTGAAAAAGCCGATCTGGAGCTTGCCGATGCTTTACAATATTTGCGGAAAGCAGACTTTAGCCTGAATGGCAGCTCTCTAAAAGGTTGGGTATTAGCCAGCTATAAAGATGCAAACCTAGGGTGGATGAAGGTATTGCCGAACAGGATTAATAACTATTATCCGACGGAATGGAGGATTTTGAAAGCGTGAGAAAGCTTAAAGCGCAAAGCCTAAAGCTTAAAACTCTGTAAATTGGTGGTTATGCGTAATCCGTGATACGTTGATCGAAGCAAAAGGAGAGAGGGTGAGATGAAATATTTAATGTTTCAATATGAAATTTGACGATAGCCTTCGCAGAAGCTAATAGCTGATAGCTGACAGCTAATAGCTCAAAATAATTTTGTCCCGTGTAAAGTGCTAATCAATAACTTTACCCCGATTTGAAAATGATGAATATGACCGTGTTAAAAAATAAATGGCGTTTTTTTATTGTATGTATTGCTCTGTTTACTGGTTATATAGCTACTGCGCAGAATGTATTGCATGTGCTGGGCGTGTCGCCGAACCTCTATTTTAATTATAAGGTTCAGCCGAGGGAGACACTGTCCGGGATTAGTAAAGTATTTGGTACCACCGTGGGTGATGTTATGCGTCTGAATAAAATGAATACCAATAGCAAACTCCTCGTTGGACAAAACATCAAAATTCCGCTGAATGCAAAAAATGTGTCTAAGGAAAATGGTGCTGGAAGTATCGAACTGGTACATAAAATTCAGAAAGGAGAGAGCTTATATCGCATCAGCCAAAACTATAATAAGGTTTCCGTCGATCAGCTTAAACAATGGAATAACCTGAAAGGAAATAATCTCGAAGTGGGCAAGAATCTCGTAGTTGGATATCTCCAGCCGAAGGGTAATGTAGATCTTGGAAAAGCTGTTGAGACTGAGAAGCCTGCAGAAACTACGCAGCCAGTTAAAAAACAGGAAGAAGTAGTGGCCAAAACTGAGCCTGCCGTTGATACACCTTCATCCCAGGACATTTCTTTTGAACCTAAAAAGACGCAGCCTGAAACAGCAAAAACTTCGGTGCCCGTCGCTCCGCCCGTTACAAACAAAAAATCAGAAACTCCTGCAACAAAGATTGATTTGAGTGATTCCGGAGAAGGATACTTTGCTCCCGGGTTTGGTTATGATGTTGATGGGAGAGAGATGAAAGTTGCGAGTGGTCCTGCAATGACCTTTAAAACGGCAAGTGGCTGGACCGATAAAAAGTATTACATTCTGATGAATGACATACCTCCCGGTTCTATAGTAAAAGTGAGCTTTAATAACAAAGTGATCTACGCCAAAGTATTGTGGAACATGGGGACAATGAAGGAAAATGAGGGATTGAAATACCGTATCAGCAATGCTGCGGCTTCTGCTTTGGGTATAACTGATCCTAAGTTTGAATTAAACGTGTTGTATTATGAATAAGTATTTATTGAAACATACCTTGCTGCCATTGGCAAGCTGCATTATAACATTGAGTGCCTGCAACCTTCAGGCGCAAAATAAGGGATTGTCGGTTGACGAATTTCAGCAGGAACTTAGCCGGCCTTCTGTTCAGTTGCTTGACGTGAGAACCGCTGGTGAATATCAGAACGGGCACCTTGCTAATGCGTTGCAGGCCGACTGGAACAACCAGGAACAGTTTATGGACCGTATACAGTACCTGGATAAATCAAAACCGGTTTTAGTGTACTGCGCCTCTGGTGTAAGAAGTGCTAAAGCCGCCGACTGGATGAAGGCCAATGGTTTTTCCTCAGTCCAAAATATGGATGGTGGTATCGTGGCCTGGAAAAAAGAAAATAAACCTGTCGAACAACCTGACAATATTAAGCAATTGACAATTGATGAATATACCGCTTCAATAACCAACGCAGCAAAGCCAATCGTGTTGGTTGATTTTGGCGCTGAGTGGTGTCCACCCTGTAAAAAAATGGAACCGGTAATTACACAATTGCAGAACGAATTAAAAGATCAGATTGTGATAATTAAGGTTGATGCCGGCATTAACACCAATGTGATGAGTGATATGAAAGTGGCATCCATCCCAACATTTATCGTTTACAAAAGCGGAAAGGAAACCTGGCGCAAACAAGGTGTGGTAGATGCTGGTGAACTAAGAACACAGCTCAAGTAAAAGAGAGAAGGTTGATGTAGGATTTGAGGATGTCTGATGTGGGAGTTGTCAGTCGAGGTGAGTGTGACCATTTCTAATATAGGAATCGACGCTTTGAAATTTAATAAATCCCGAAGGGATGAAATTATTATAGAAATAACCAGATAGAATAAATTAACCCCGAAGGGGTGACATAATAAAAAATGTCACCCCTTCGGGGTTTTGGAATCATCAATAGGATATTCTATAATAATTTCATCCCTTCGGGATTTGGGGAATATCTCTCGATTTTTTACTAGTAATATCTGTGTTGCTTTCTACAACTCCGTGTATTCTGTGAAAAAAACACTACGTTCTCTGTGGTAAAATAAATCTGTGCTTCAGTGCCTCTGTGGCTAACCAATCCTTCAAAATAAAAAGGCTTCTTCATGATGAACTCATAAAGAAGCTTTTCTATAATATCTACCTAAACTATTTAGTTTCCACGCCGGCCGTATTATACTTCACTTTCCAAAGGTCATAACGTTTAAACTGGGTGCCCAGTCTTTTCTGGAAATCGTTCCAATCCTTATGATCCTGAGGGCTCCACAACACTTCGCTCAATGCAGTCATACGAGGGAATACCATGTATTCAACCTTGGAAGGATTCGACATGTATTCGGTCCACACGTTTGCCTGGGCGCCAACGATGAGTTTTTGTTCTTCTTCAGTCAGCTCTTTTGGAAGCGGGTTGTAATTGTATACCTTTTCCACGGGCAGGAAGCCACCGATTACTAAAGAATCTTCATTCTTCTTTTGTGCATAGTCAAAGTACACATAAGTTGTTGGTGTCATGATCACCTGGTGCTTTTGTTGAGCAGCTTCAATTCCACCTTTCTCACCGCGCCAGCTCATTACAGTCGCGTTAGGAGCGAGGCCACCTTCAAGAATTTCATCCCAACCAATGATGCTGCGACCTTTGCTGTTCAGGTATTTCTCAATAGTCTGAATGAAATAGCTCTGCAAACCGTGCTCATCTTTCAAACCTTTTTCTTTGATAAGGTTCTGGCAGAACTCAGATCTTTTCCAGTATTCCTTAGGACATTCGTCACCGCCAATGTGGATGTATTTAGAAGGGAACAATGCCATCACTTCGTCCAGTACATCTTCCAAAAACTTGAAAGTCTTTTCACTTGGAACAAACACATCAGGATAAACGCCCCATGATTGTTGTACTTGTTTTCCTTCTTTTGAACCGGCCCATGTTACGCCTTTTGCGATAGGCGTCGGTTCATCAGGAAAGCAGCTTAACTCGGGATACGCTGCAATTGCTGCCGATGCGTGGCCTGGCATTTCAATCTCAGGAATAACAGTGATGAAACGCTCTGATGCATATTTTACGATGTCCTTAACCTGCGCCTGTGTATAGAAGCCACAATCTTTTGTGTTGTCGTTTCCAGTGCCAGGATGATGACCAAGAATGGTACCATTGCGGCAAGATCCAATCTGTGTAAGTTTTGGATATTTCTTGATCTCAATTCTCCAGCCCTGATCTTCAGTCAGATGCCAGTGGAAAGTATTGATCTTATGTAAAGCAAGAAAATCAATGTACTGTTTTACAAATTCAACAGGCTCAAAATGACGACCAACATCCAGCATCATACCCCTGTAAGCAAAGCGTGGATAATCCTCGATGCTTGCACAAGGAATGCTCAGTGAAGTTGATTTTTCAGCAGGCAGTAATTGAATCAACGTCTGAATCCCAAGGAAAGTTCCTTTGTGAGAATCACCCTGAATAGCAACGCCATCACCTGTAACTTCCATTGTATAGCGCTCTTCTTTTTCAGGTGCTTTTACAAATGTGGGAGTCGTGAGTTTAATGTAGTTTTTGTCAGCCTTTTTTGCTGTCTTCAAACTAAAACCATAAAACTTTTTCAGATAATCATTAAAAAAGTTGACAGATTCCTTTTCTGAACCATTTCCGGTTACGATCACTGTTTGCTGGTTAATGGTAAACGTTCCGGATTTTGCCTCGGCGCTCACCGGTACCGGAATAATGTTTAGTTGTGAGTGCCCATAGCAGCATACCAGTGTGGTTGCTAATGCAAGCAAAACTTTTTTCATGCTAGTCGTTTAAATTTTTAGAAGCATCTAAACTAAGGAATTATTAGGAGAAGATGGAATGCAAACGTTTGAGGAGCTGTGAGCTATCAGCTATCAGCTTTGAGCTTTGGGTTTCAGGTGTCAGGTATCAGGTGTCAGGTATGAGGCATGAGGAGCAAGGCGTAAGGTAAAAGGCCGTAAGGTATAAGTGCTAACGAAAATAACAGGAGATATCTTTGGTAATAAAAAACAAAAGCCATCTTGCTTTGCGGCAAAATGGCTTTTGGAGAATTCTCTTTCGGTGAGTATTAAAGCTGATAGCTGACAGCTGATAGCTATTTCATTTTTTTAGCTGATTGATAATCTCCCTGAAACTATCCAGTGCACTTTCCAGGTTCTCCACAATATCTTCTGCCAATTCATCGGGATCGGGAAGGTTATCAAGATCGGCAAGTGATTTGTCCTTTATCCAGGTGATGTCAAGCGAAGTTTTATCTCTTGCGATGATTTCGTCATAAGTAAACTTTCGCCAGCGGCCGTCCGGATTTTCCGGGCTCCATGTTTCTTTGCGTTTATGGCGATTTTGAGGATTGTAGCAATCAACAAAATCCTGCAGGTCTTCAGATTTGAGCGGGTTCTTTTTTAATGTATGATGCACATTGGTGCGATAATCATACACCCACACTTCTTTTGTCCACGGATTTTTGCTGGCAGGTTTCCCATCCCAGAACAGCACATTTGCTTTTACACCATTTGCATAAAATATACCTGTCGGCAAACGGAGTATGGTATGCAGATCGGCTGTTTCCAGCAACTTTTTTCTGACAGTTTCACCAGCGCCACCTTCAAACAATACGTTATCCGGCAACACCACTGCCGCCAACCCGGTTGTTTTCAGCATACTTTTTATATGCTGAACAAAGTTGAGTTGCTTGTTGCTGGTGGTTACCCAAAAATCCTGGCGGTTGTAGGTAAGGTCTTCTTTTTCCTGTTCGCCTTCCTCGTTGGTAAAAGTCATGCTGCTTTTTTTGCCAAAGGGTGGATTCGCCAGCACATAATCATATCTTGTTTCTGGTTGGGCGATGAGCGAATCGTTGGGCGAGATCAAACTCTCACTATCAATATCGCCGATATTGTGCAGGAACAAATTCATTAAGGCCAGCCTGCGTGTGCCAGGCACAATTTCATTACCCGCGAAGGTGCTGAATTTGAGAAACTGCTTTTGCGCCTTATCCATTTGTACATGTTCCGTAAGCCAATCATACGCAGCTAAAAAGAAACCGCCGGTGCCACATGCCGGGTCTGCAATGGTTTTATTGGCCTCGGGCCGAACGCATTCTATCATTACTTTTATCAATGCCCTCGGTGTAAAGTATTGTCCGGCGCCGCTCTTGGTATCTTCTGCATTCTTCTCCAGCAGGCCTTCATAAATATCGCCTTTGTCTTTTACGCCCATTAATACCCATTCTTCTGCATTGATCAGAGAAATGAGTTTATATAATTTTGCAGGATCCTGTATTTTGTTTTGGCTTTTGGTGAAGATTTGGCCCAGCATACCTTTTTCACTGCCCAGTTCTCTCAACAATTTGCTGTAATGAACTTCCAGCTCATCACCACTTTTATTTAAAAGGCTTTCCCAGTTGTATTGAGCAGGAATTGGCATTTTACGCGAATATGGAGGTTTGCTGTATTCATCTGCCATTTTTAAAAACAGGAGATAAGTTAGCTGCTCTAAATAATCGCCATAGCCAACACCGTCATCGCGGAGGGTGTTGCAGAAGGCCCAGATTTTGGAAACGATGCTTGATGTGGCTATTTTATCATTACTGCTCATTCGTTAAAATATTTCTGATAATATATTCTTTTCTAAATCGAAAGATTGGTAATACAAAGGAAGATTAAAATTGTCTCTTAGATGTTTAAAATAAACTTTTGCATTTTCAAAATCATCCGATGGCTGTGTAATAACTATTAATTTTTTGGCTTTTTTATGGCTAGTCCACAGCGAATATTCCATTAATTGACCAATCGCTTCCCTAATGGAAGTTCTTAGAGATATATATGATTTAATTTCGTAGAAAATTAGGTCATCGTTGTCTTTTACAACTATGTCAATTCTATTGGAACCGTATCCTGCTGGATGCTCCGCTCGAACATTTTCATTACCATATTTTTCCTTTAATTTTTTAGTGAGGGCTTTACTAATAGCGTCATGCAAGTATTGAATTTCGATCAACTTTGGCTCTCGTACCTGAATTCGTCGTTCCAGTGTCGTGTCCTCGTTACTATCAGCGACATTATGAGATAATGTAAAGGCAAAATCATTTGTTTGGTCAGGTACTTTTACATCAAAATCGTCTTTGTAATGCGTAAAGTTATATCGTGTTTGTTCGTTGATGGGATGCTCCAACGGAATTTCTATATAATTGTCACGTAATTTTAAATTGGCAGGAAGGTATCTAACGTTAAATTGATCAATGCCCTTTCCGCCGAATAAACCATCAACACTAACACCGCTTGCTATGATTTGATCTTTCATCTCTTCAAGCCACCCTCTTCTGATGTATTCTTTTTTTATTATTTCTGCATCTTGTTCACTTAGTACCTCCAGATTCTTTATTTCCCCAATCCAATACCTTTTTTTTGTTGCTCCGTTGATCGAGTATAGCCAGGCATTAAAAGTTCTCGATTCATATGCATCTCGCTGGTTATGTACTGGTTGCAAAAAACCATAATGATATCCGTTAATCAGTTTGCTTATATCAAATACCCATTCTTCATACCCATAAGACGATTTCGCTTCGTGAGTTTTTCCATTGGTACTTTTGCCGTAGCTGCCAGATGGCATTATCCATCCATTGTCATTCCAACACAAACGCGCTATTCTTTTTTCTATATTGCTAGTACCGAATTGTACGTATTCATACAGAGGAATTAAATAATCAAATGTTTTTATTATTTCTTCAATGTCATCATCTGATATTTCTTCAACATCTTTTTCGAAATACTTTCCTATAAATACAAAATTTCCAGGTTGGAATAAAGTATCGTCAATTTCTTTTACGTCTTCAAAGTAGTTGGCTAATTCCTTATTTGAATAATACCACAAGTGAAAACCTTTGAAATAGGCTCTATCCGAACTATAGTAAATATTAAATCGTTCAACGGCAGCTTGGAATGTTTCCTTTGAATTCTTGACTATTCGGTCTTCACTAAAAGAAAATGCAACACCATATCTAAAAACATCTATACTATGCAAAAAATCATGGGCGATGTTGAATTGAAGTTCTTTACGGCCTCCGTCATGAAAAGCGTATTCCCTGTATTTAGAGGATGATGCAAATGGTTTCCACGATCTTGTTGAGTGTCCACGCCTATTTCGAATTTCCTGTAAAGAGCCAAATGGTCGCGTCCCTACAGTGAGTTTATTTATTTTGCTCGCAATTTCATTAATGCTCATAATTATAGCAGTTAACTTGGTTTAGAATGTTTATAAACTGTTCGTTCATATATTTGTTTATCATCTTTGTTCGGACAAGTAGCTCTGGTTCAATTGCCGCGGCTACATTTTTAGATTAAATCGGCTCCAACTAAATACGCTGACTTTAGATTATTTTGCCTTATTGCTTCTGCATATTGCAGTCTTTGAACGATGCTTCTATCATTTTACTGCTACATCGAGGATGCTTTCAATTTTAAGATAAAATCTTTTCCCATATTTATGTTCACTTTTTTATCTTTTAAAAACTCATTAATAGCTGAGTTTGCGATTAAAACTTTGTGTAAGTCTCGTGCAACGGCGGTTCCTCTTATCTTATTAGTGACTTCGCCTTTTTCAATGTTTAAATTAAAAGTATATCCTGCTGAATCTCTGTCACCCGCTGCTTCAAATTCAGTTTTATCTAGTTGCAGTGTTGCATTTCTCTGCAAGGAATTCTTTAATTGTATTCTTATTACAGGTAAATATTTTTTCCAAAGTGGTATGTATTTTTCAATTTCCATAGTTCTCTATTTATATTAATTTTCCCTCAAACGCCCTCTTCAGTATGCTTTGCCTTAACGCTTCTGCTTGTTGTAAACTTTGGTTTATGCTTTCCTCTATTTTATCGGCTACACTAAAGCGGCTTTCAATTTCTTGAACAACTTGTTGTTGTTCTTCTGGCGAACAAACAACAATAATGTATGCTTTTAATCTTGGTACGTCCAAATTGTCGACTGTTGTTCCATCTTTAGCACACTCGTTTCTAATATCTTGTTCATTTGCAATGCAATTCCAATATACAAATAGAGGATTAGCGTCATGTAATGTAAGCGATTGCAAATCTTGATTTGTGGTTAGCTCTTTTCCAGCGATCGCTATAGGAAGAGTGCGTCTGATGATTCCACTTCTTACCACAAAAAGTATCGAATCTTTTTTAATCAACTTAGCAGAGGACTGATCAATTGATTCTTTTGTTATTTTATCCTGAGTATCATGAATCACGTTTGTTTTCATGTCTTTGGGAGACACCCAAAGTACATTGCCGCTTGTCCAAAATTTTGAGTTTTGTTTTGACGGAGTTCCTCCGCCAGTCCATTTGCCAATTTCATTTAGCTTCACCCATTTCCACCCCTCCGGCAATTCCCCATCCTTCACATTCTCATTCGTCAACTTCCCCTCAAACGCCCATTTCAACACCGCCTGGCGGTAGGTTTTTAGTTGCTGCTGTGCGGTTTTTAATTGTTCTATGCCTTTGTCTAACTCACTAAATAGTTCTTCTATTTTGGAAACAATGGCTTGTTGGATGGGTAAGGGAGGAAGTGGGATGTTTAATTCAGAAAATTTCGATAACGATATTTCTTTAAAAGTTGTTCCACTTGCAACACTTTCAGCCATTTGCTTCGCGGACTTTAAAAAGTAATACAAATAATTACTGTCAGTATGGTCATTTGGTATAATGCTTTTGAAACCTTGATTGGTCGCCATCTCATTTGATGCTATCGCTACATACCCGATTGGAGCTCTTGAAGAAAATAAAACGGAACCTTTCGGCATCAGTCTGGCTGACGAATTTTTTAATCCGTCGACTGTAATTGATTTTGCGCCTTTTGAAATTTCCTTTCTTTTATATCCAGTCAAATCGGCTGGTGATATCCAACTGATGTTTCCGCCCCAGTATTCTGGAATTGCAGTAGAGGGAGTGCCTCCTGAAATAATTTTTCCGATTTCGGATAGCTTGAAAAAATTCCAATCTTTCGGTAACTGATTTATTTTTTGCTTTTCACTCATTGCTCAATAATAATTTCCAGTACAAGTGTGCGACGCCCGCCTGACCGGGTCGGGCAGGCAACAATGCTTTATAGTAGCACTACTGCCCGGCCCACAAAAAAATATTTACTTTATTACTCAATAATGCTTCCTACTTGTAATTCTTCTACATTAAATTCTGGCATTTCATCATAAGTCCTTCCTTTTAATAATCGTCCTGTTTTCTTCTTATTTGTACCTCCCCACTGTTTAAAGAAGAATGCAACGTCAGCCATTTGGCATTGGTCCATGATATCCAATACCCAATCCTCGTTCATCGGTCTGGCTTTTCGTCCGCTTTCACCACCTACAATTACCCAATCAATATTTGTAAGATTCATGTCAGGTAGTTCACCGATCAACGGTTCGCAGGATAGAAATTTTGTCCGGGCATTGGTTTGCCTCAATTCATCAATCCTATGCATTACTCTTTTATCTTCTACAGATACGCCCATCCATATATTATGTGGCCATGGAAGCTGTTCATGTAGTTCTAATAGCCTGTCGGCTCTTTTTGTCAACACCTGGAAAGTATGTTGCGGGTTTTCCCGCATTGTTTTAAAAACCTTTTGGATAAAGGAAAGCGGCACATCTTTGTGAAACAGATCACTCATTGAGTTTACAAATACAACTTTCTGTTTTTTCCATGTGTAAGGTATTTGCAAGGCATCTTCGTGCAATGCAAGTTTAAAAGCATGTTTATATTTTTCGATGCCCATAGCTTGTAACCGCTTTGCCATTACTTCTGCATAACAATATTTGCAACCGGCGGATATTTTAGTACAACCAGTTACAGGATTCCACGTCATCTCAGTCCATTCTATACTTGATTGTGCCATGTTAGATTGATTTAATTATATCTTTTGCAATTTTTACTGCATTTTTATTATTTGACGCAAAAACAAAATGAAAGATCGGTGTATTCATTGAATTTTTTAGTACAAGCGGTTTATCAGTAACTTCTTTCCAGATTGTTTTTAAGCGTTCAATGTAAATTTCTGCAATTAATTCAATAGGCCTGGAAACTTTCTCAACTACTTCCTCGTCACCAAAAAGCGTTTGTTTATGTTCCTTTTTATAAAACCTGCTCCTTATTTCTTCTTCATTCAGCCCAAAAAAGGATTGCAACTTATCAAGGTGAGTTAATTTACCCGCTTTATCCAGTAACCTGTTTACGATAACGCCAGTAGGTACCAAAATCCAAACATCAGATCTGGTGTCTTTTAAAGCGGCTATTGATTCCCAATTTATTTGCATGCCAAAAGGATCCAGCAAAATTAATGATGCATATTTACTGGGATGCGTTTTCATAACTGTTGCTAATTCTTTGATCCATTGATTGGAATCTCCAGGCTTAAATACTAGCTTTTTATTTTTTGCGGCATCTAATTTTTGAAGTGTTGCTTTTAATTTCTCAAGAGAAGATTCATTTAAATCTATGAAATAATAAAAATCGAATTGATGTTCAATTGAAGTATTCAATATTAGTTCTGCAGCACCCTTATATAAATTCTCTTCATCTTCTGTAAGACTTAATTGTTTGTATAACTCGGTTTTTGTTTCTTTATTCCTGGTACCACTGCCAGCAAAGCCATCAAAATATATTGTTTGCCAATAGTTGTACTTTTTCATTATTGCAAGATATGCCCATACATACTTGCTAAAAGCCTGTAATTTTTTGTGAGTCCAGGTACCGCCCCATTCATTGCCAGGCGGCTCTTTTAACACATTTTTGTTCCAGGTCATGTAAAAGGGTTTTAAAGGGTGTAACAAACAATAAGTATTTTTTTTTTTCAATAGTTATATAAAATCAACACGTTTTTGTCTACGCCACCAGCACCTCATTCAACTCATCCAAAATCTTTTCATACTCTTCTCTAAACAACTGGTAAAACCTGCTTAAACCACCATTTCTATTAAACGGGTCAAGTTCAAAATCATCTTTCTCAACATGAAAGCTGTTGGCTATATAATCTTTTATCATGCGCAGCCACCGCATTTGTTCTTCGGTAAAACGGTTATGCTGGCCGGCATTCTGTTTTAAGATCCATTGCTGAAAATTTTTATCAACCATTTTATCATACACCGTCAGCTTTTCATCTATGCCGCTGTTATAGCGGAGAATGCTGACCAATGCAGTCAATTCATTTTTTGCAGAGCCATCTGCCTGTTTTAATTGCTCATAAGCCTTCCACACTTCCACAGGCGCCAGCAAAGGTTGCTCTGTTTTTATTTTTTCACAAAGCTCTTTTATCATGTTGTAAGTAAGCTCACGGCGGCGGTAGGGCTGGCTGTAAAAGATCTGCAAGGCGGTGATCGCATCCTTATGCGCTTCTATCCATGCCTTAAAATTGCTGATAGTGCCCTCAGCAGCAGCCTGCCGGTCTTTTACCCAACCAATATTCGTGATCTCATCTAAATTGATATGGTCGATCACCTGGTCGTATTTCTTGCGCACATCCAGAATATAGTTGCGCAATTCCGGGTTGTTAAATATTTCTACTGCCTGCTCAACTATGCGGGAATGGTAAGTAGCAACTTGCTCGTTTATTTCATTGGGCGATGCGTCTGGCTTTTCGGCCGCTGCCTTTTGCCTTAAGCCTTCCACCGTATCAGGATCATAGGCATTCAACAATTCCTTTACTACATGGTGAATATTCTGGCCATTGGCATGTCCGGCAAAGGTTGCTTTTTCTTTATCGTTGATCTGTTTGTCCAGCCGTATTAAACGGTTCGCCAGCGTCGTCACTATGTCTTCCTGTGTGTTGCCCATCGCCACATTTTGCAACAGGTCCTTCAAACTCATACCGGGCTTTTTCTCCAAAGGCCGGCTGTCTGTTTTCTGGCTTTGCTCTACACCAATAGCATCAATGATCACAAAATGATCTTTGTTGTATTTGGCTCCCTTACCTGTAGATTTTAATTGCTCCACTCCACAGGTTCTTGTGCCGCGGCCTTTCATTTGCTCATAATAGCTGCGGCTTTTTACATCACGCATAAACAACAATACTTCCAGCGGACGAATATCTGTACCTGTAGCAATCATATCTACCGTTACAGCAATCCGTGGAAAATACCCATTACGAAATTCGCTGAGAATTGTTTTTGGGTCTTCTTTACTTTGATAAGTGATCTTTTTGCAAAACTTATTTTCCTCACCAAATTCCTCGCGCACTATTTCAATAATGTCTTCCGCATGGCTGTCCGTTTTCGCAAATATGAGCGTTTTAGGCACTTCAAAAACCGCTTCGCCACCGCCTTCATCGGGTACAAAGCGATCCGGAAACATAGCGGGCAGATTTTCTTTTACGGCCTTGATAATGGTTCGGATCTGGCTTTTATTTACGATATCCCGGTCCAGTTGACGTCCGTTGTATTCAATATCTTCATCTACTGCTTCCCAGAATTTTCGTCTTGTTAAACGTTCGCGTTTATCTACCATTTCACCCATCTTGATGGCACCACCTTTTTGCGTGATCTTCGTTTCTATGGTGAATACGTTGTACGGAACCAATACGCCATCAATCACGGCTTTTTCATAGCCATAATCGCTTACCAGGTTTTGATGGAAATAGCCAAAAGTGCGGTTGTCAGGTGTGGCCGTCAAACCAATTTGAAACGCATCAAAATAGTCGAGTACCTGTTTCCATAAATTGTAAATGCTGCGATGGCATTCATCAATTACAATGAAATCAAAAAACTCAATGGGGATCTCTTTATTGTAAACAACCGGTAATGGTTCTTTGGTTGCAAAATGCTCGTTCGGATTTTCTTCTTCCGCACTTTCATCCAGTTCAGTTCCCTTTAAAATGGAATACATACGTTGAATGGTTGAAATGTACACCTTATTATCAGCCGGAATATAACTGCTCTTTAAACGTGTAACGGGATAAAGCTCTGTGAACTTGCGGTTATCATCGTTCGGCAGGAAGCTCATAAATTCCTGCTCTGCCTGTTCTCCAAGGTTCTTTGTATCAACCAAAAACAAAATGCGGCCGGCTTTGGCATATTTAAGCAGACGATAAATAAAAGTAATGGCCGTAAATGTTTTGCCGCTACCGGTAGCCATCTGGATTAAAGCCAGCGGCTTTGCCTGCTTAAAAGATTTTTCCAGGTTATTAATAGCTGCGATCTGGCAATCCCTTAAACCTTGTTCCGGCAGTGCGGGCAGATCATGCAATCTTGTGCGCAATGATTTATCCTGCTTTAACCAGTTGGAAAATGTTTCCGGGCGGTGGAAAGTAAACACAGGTCTTGAACGGGGCTTCCTATCGCGATAATCGGTAAAGCGGGTTACTTCACCTGTGCTTTCGTATCCAAAGAATAAAGGTTGGTTGTTCAGGTATTTCAGCTTTGCAGTTGCATAACCTTCGGTCTGATCTTCGTGCATGGTAAGGCGAACGCCTTCGTCTGCCCGCTTGGCTTCAATAATACCAACAGCCTGCCTGTTTACAAACAATGCATAATCAGCAGGGCCAATATCGGTTTGATATTCTCTAACTGCAACGCCAACACCTGCACTTAAATTGATTTGATTTTTGTTTTGAATAAGCCAGCCACTGGCAAGCAGCTGTCTGTCTATTTCATCGCGGGCAAGTTGTTCAGGATTCTGGTTAGTCAAAGCCTAGAGGTTAAGAATGGCTAAAGTAAAGGTTTAGTGGGAAATGAGCAAAAATAGCTATGGGCTGTCAGCTTTTAGCTTTGGGTATCAGGTGTCAGGTATCAGGTTTCAGGTTAAGAGTATAACGTCTAACGTAGGTATAAGGCATAAGATGTAAGGTATCCTGACAATTTGTTAAACCGAAATAAAAAGCCATTTTGCTTAATTTGCAAAATGGCTTTTTAAACACCTTTATCAGGTTAATGCAGTTTTCTTAAGGACGCATAACATCAGGCCTCAAGCCTTATACCTCATACCTGACACCTGATACCTGCCCGCTCACAGCTATTTCAGCACTGGCAGAATGATCTTGCTGGCATTCACACCATCATGAAATATTTTGATATCGCTTTTAATGAAGTCTTTGTCATCGCAATGGTAGATGTCGACAAACTGTTGAGGGTTTCTGTCAACCAACGGGAACCATGTGCTTTGGATCTGCACCATTATGCGGTGGCCTTTTTTGAACGTGTGTGCAACATCCCCCAACTTGTACTTTACATTTTCAACCTTGCCGGGTGTAAATGCAACCGGTTTTTCAAAGCTATTGCGGAAACGGCCTCTGAATACTTCGCCATGAACCAGCATCTGGTAGCCGCTCATGGTGTAGCTTTTAGGAGCAGTTTTGCGTTGCTGCGGTTCTTCATCGCCGTAAGCAAAATTGTCGGGGAACACATCGATCAGTTTTACTACAAAGTCGGCATCGGTTGTAGAAATGCTGGTAAACAGATCCGCAACAACATTACCTGTAACCGTAACGTCTTCTGTTAATGAATCTGTCTGAAATACCAATACATCTGGTCTGCGCGCAGCAAAACGCTGGTCATCTGTCATGTATTCTCTTGTTCTGTCGAAGTGTACATCTTCAGTGTAAGGAACCGGCTTGCCGGGATCACTGGTATATTCACTAAAGCTTTTCTGTCCCGAAGGTTTGTTCCATGACAGTTGCTGATTGGCTTGCAGATAAATCGCTTTATCTTCTTTTCCGGCAGGAGGCCATTGCTGGAATTGTTTCCACTCGTTAGCACCTGTGATGAAAATACTTGCTTCTGGTATGGAAGAAATGTCTCCTTTGCCCTGCAGGTAATAATTAAAGAAAGGAATCTCTATGTTTTGCTGATACCACTCTGATGTGTTTGATCCAAAACGAACGTTGCCTAAATGAGTGCCATCCTTGCTTGCCCATTGTCCGTGATACCAGGGACCCATTACAATCTTATTGAACGCTTTTCCTATGTTGTTCTTTTCAGCAGCGAGGTAAGCATTCCATGCTCCCCAGTTGTCTTCTGCATCAAAGTTTCCGCCAACCCAAAGCATCGCTGGTTCCAGCACTTTTGTCGCGTTTCTTGCATCACGCGCTTTCCAGAAATCGTCATAATTAGGATGACTGTAAAGATCTTTCCAGAACTTGATACTGTCGCCCATCAGCTTAGCAAAATTCTTCAAAGCGCCTGTTTCCAGGTAGAATTTATAGTTGTCTTTGGTATAATATTCAAATCCTTTGGGGCCTACTGTTGTAGGCTGCGGTCTTGGCTTTCCGAACGAGTTATAAAAGGCAAATCCATCTAAAAAAAAGAATGCACCATTATGGTGAAAGTCATCTCCGATGAACCAGTTGGTTACCGGTGCCTGCGGACTCACTGCTTTTAATGCAGGGTGGTTGCTTGCTGCTGCCATGGTAGAGTAGAAGCCGGGGTAGGAAATACCAAATACACCTACTTTGCCATTGTTGCCCGGAATGTTTTTCACTAACCAGTCGATAGCATCATAGGTATCGCTTGATTCGTCAATATCTGTTTTTGTCTTTTTTGCCGGATTAAAAGGACGCACATCTACAAATTCTCCCTCGCTCATCCAACGGCCGCGTACATCTTGTGTGATGATGATATAGCCTTCTTTCAGGTATGCGAGTTTGTAAGAATTGTAAATAGCAGACCATTTATCCTCTCCGTAAGGTGCGCAGGAGTACGGTGTGCGTGTCATCAGCATGGGATGTTTTACAGTCGTGTCCTTTGGCATATATACCGAAGTGAACAGCTTAACACCATCGCGCATGGGGATTTGCAATTCTTTCTTGATGTAATGTTCTCTGAACCAGATAGAGTCTGCATTCTGGGCATTTGCATAACATGCAGCCAGAAGCAGGATTAGTACAAGTGATTTTCTCATAGACGTATAATAAATGAAACTTTAAAAAAGCAGTTAAGGTAACTATTTCTTCAACTAAAAGAAAAGATCTCACAGTTAGATCGGTAATTAATATTGTTTTCACCGGCAAGGGAGTAGATAATACAGTTACACAGAGCTTCACAGAGGGCACACTGAATTGCACAGAGTCCAGGAAAGCATAAAAAAGCTATTATTGAATAGACAATTCTCTGAGTTACTATATAAAAGAGAAAGCCTCCGTTTTGCGGAGGCTTTTCTTATCGGTTAGTTTATTCAACCTTTGTTACTTTAAGCGTATTTGTCGGAAGATGCAGGTTAATAGGTGTGCTACCTGTGTTTACCACCACATCATTTGCTTTTACAAATCCTCTTTCTTTCAGGATGTTGATCTGGTCGAAGATGATATCATCAAGACTTTCTTCTTCATCGTAATAGAAGGCACGTACGCCCCAGCTGAGGCTTAACTGGTTAACCAGCTTTTTCTTTTTGGTGAAAACATACAATGGTGATTTCGGCCTGTAACTGCTCAGCACAAATCCTGTATAACCACTTTGGGTCATACCTATTAAAGCATCAGCGCTAAGGTCCCTGGCTATTTTACACGCATTGTAGCAAATGGCATCACTCAGGAATGAAGGAGACTTTGGCTGTGGCTTCAAATCTTCTTCACGGTTATAACGATATTCAGTGCGTTCAACTTCTTTAATGATCTTGCACATGGTTTCAACCACCAGTGCAGGGTGATTACCTGTAGCAGTTTCACCACTCAGCATAACAGCATCAGCTCCCTCCAATACAGCGTTGGCCACGTCTGTAATTTCACTACGGTTAGGTTTAACCCTGTCAATCATACTCTCCATCATCTGGGTAGCAACGATTACAGGTTTACCGCGGTGCAGACATTTACGGATGATGTCGCGCTGTGCCATCGGAACCTTTTCCACAGGAAGTTCAACACCCAGGTCACCACGTGCAACCATCACACCATCAGATTCAATGATGATATTGCGAAGATCTTCCAATGCTGAAGGCATTTCAATTTTCGCCATTACTTTGATGTTGCTGCCTTTTTCATTCACGCGTCTTTTCAGATCGATGATATCTTCTGCTTGTCTTACGAAAGACAATGCCAACCAGTCAAGATCCTGTTCCATGATGAACTCAAAATCAATGATATCCTTTTCGGTCATCGCTGGCAGGGAGATCTTCGTATCAGGCAGGTTAACTCCTTTCTTTGGCAGCAATGTACCTCCGTAAGTAACCACAACTTTTACGTCGCCGGTTGTTTTGTCAATTTCAACAACAACAACTTCAATCTTACCGTCGTCAATCAATATTTTGTTTCCTACTGCAACATCTTCGTGCAGGTTAGGATAAGAAACATAGATCTTTTCTTTAGTTCCTACAACCTTTTCTGTTGAAGTGAAAGTAAGAATGTCGCCCTTTGCAATTGGCAAGGCGCCATTTTCAATTTCTCCAACGCGCAATTTAGGTCCCTGCAAATCGGCAAGGATGGCAATATTGTAAGGTTCAGTACTGTTTATCTTACGAATGTGCTGGATAATTTCAGCTTTGTTTTCGTGTGAACCGTGTGAAAAGTTCAAGCGAAAAACATTCACGCCTGCTTTTACCAGTTCCAGTAATTTGTCATAGGTGTCGCAAGCCGGACCAACGGTGGCCACAATCTTGGTCCTGTGAAATGTGTGTTGAAGACCTGCTTCCTTGTCCATTTCGGCATGCAGATACTTGGTGATGTCTTTTGACATAAGTTTTTTACTTTAATAGAAGATTAACTCGCAAGGATTTTTACAATTTTCAGCCATTCGTCACTAAATCTCTGTTTTTCACGGATAGCTATTTCGAGCGGTGTGTATTTCATGGCATTATCCAGAATTCCAACCATTACATTGTGACGACCTTGCAATAAGCTTTCAACAGCGTGATACCCCATGCGGCTTGCGATGAGCCTGTCAATACAACTTGGAGAACCACCTCTTTGAAGGTGTCCGAGTATTGTTACTTTGGTATCCAGATTGGGTAATTGCTGTTTTACAATTTCTGCAATGTGGTTAGCGCCGCCGGATTTGTGTCCTTCTGCAACCACAATCAGGTTAACCAGTTTTTTTCTTTTTTCTTTTTCCGACAAACCTGCAATAACTTCTTCAACGCTGGTGTCTTCTTCAGGAATAAGAATATGTTCAGCACCGGTGGCAATGCCGCTATGTAGTGCTATATAACCTGCGTCGCGACCCATAACTTCAACAATGAAGAGTCTGTCATGAGCGTCTGCGGTGTCGCGGATTTTGTCGATGGCTTCCACCGCAGTATTTACTGCAGTATCAAAGCCTATGGTGAAATCAGTTCCGTATAAATCTTTGTCAATCGTTCCGGGTATCCCTACACAGGGGAGTCCGAATTCCTCATGCAGTTTCAGCGCGCCAGTAAAACTTCCGTTGCCACCAACCACCACTAGTCCGTCAATGCCTCTCTTAATCAGATTAGCGTAAGCCTTTTGACGGCCTTCAGGACTCATGAACTCTTTACTTCTTGCTGTTTTTAAAATGGTACCTCCGCGTTGTATGATGTTTGCTACTGAGCGGGAATCCATTTTGAAGATATCATCTTCAATCATTCCATTATAGCCTCTTACAACTCCATATACTTCCAATCCATAATATATACCTGTTCTTACTACGGCTCTGATGGCGGCATTCATTCCAGGAGCATCTCCTCCTGAAGTTAATACGGCAATTTTAGTTACTTTCTTTGACATTTTTTTGGAAATCGAATTATCTCATTAAATAGTTTTTATTAAGGATATAGATTCATTAAAAATTATTGAATTTCATTTAATGAGTGCCAAAAATAAGCAATTGTCACAAACAAATTCTGATTTGTGTCATTGTATGAAATATATAATGTAAAAAATACATTGTGCAGTGAAAGATGCTACA
This sequence comes from Chitinophagaceae bacterium DXS, assembly GCA_030345135.1. GTDB lineage: Bacteria > Bacteroidota > Bacteroidia > Chitinophagales > Chitinophagaceae > Danxiaibacter > Danxiaibacter flavus. The sequence goes on along the minus strand of CP128386.1, from coordinate 1,747,047 downwards.
AATAACGCTCTTCAATGATTTCCTTGTGATGTAACAAATGTCCGTAAGTAATGAATGCGAATGCATTTGCGGTTGCAGGATTATTGCTTGCAGTTCCCTGGTTTTGAAGCTGGTCTTCGGTGAGAGAAGAGAGCAGAAGATCGGTGGCCAGCCTTACCGCGGCAAATTCATCTTTTATTGATTGAAATGTTCTCCCGTCCGCGCCTGAATTAGCGGCAAATGCATTCTCGTCAAAAGATGCAAGCGGGGTGGCATCTTTTCTTGCAATACGCAATATCCGATACCCGAAAACTCTTTCAGCATCGATAATGTGTTGCAATACTTCTTTCAGCGTCCATTTATTTTCAGCATATGCGTAATCGGCTCTGTCTTCCGGAAGATTAAGATAAAAGTCAAGCATTGCGGACGCGTGATTTTTTATAGCTTCCTGAATTGTGTCACCTTTCACTTTGCTGATATATTTATCAAAGTAAGGAGCATGATCTGATGCTGTTGGCCTTGCCATGGAAATTAGTTTTAGTCTTTATGCTGGTTAGCATTAATCTTTTACCCGTGCGTTCTTAATAGTGGTTTTGGGTAGTTTGTCAATCGGCCTCTTTGCCAGGTCAATTTGTTCCTGCAATGCGGCGGCAAGCTTTATAGCTGCGTAAGCATTTACAAACCCGCCGGTCTGGCACAGATCGTCCATGCAGGCTTTTTCTTTGGTTCCTGGTATAAATAATTGGGTTGAAGTATCAGAAAGAGGAATAGCTGATTTTTCAATAATGTATTTTACCTGTTTTGCGGTGAGGTCAGGATAGTAAGATCTTATAATAGCTGCAATACCCGTAACAACCGGTGCGGCCATACTTGTTCCCTTTAAGAAGCCGTATTCATGGCCGCCGGGTAAAGTGGAATAGATCTTAACGCCTGGTGCAAATACATCAACATTGTTTTTGCCGTAGTTGCTAAAATCTGCAATTATTTTGCCGTCTGCAACTTTGGGATCGCCACTGGCTCCAACATTAATGAAATTGGACGCTTTGCTTCTGAACTCCAGTAATTCGTTGTTGGGATAGTTCGTTTTCTCGTCAATATTAGTGGATTCATTACCCGAAGCGTGTACGATCAATACGTCTTTTGTTTCAGCATAATGAATGGCTTCATCAACCCATTTTTTCTCGGGCGAGAAGCTTTTACCAAAACTCATATTGATAACCCTCGCACCATTGTCCACTGCATATTTTATCGCCAGTGCCACATCTTTATCATATTCATCCCCATCGGGAATCGCTCTCACCATCATTATTTTCACATGATCAGCCACACCCTGTGCGCCCAGATTATTGTCGCGCTGTGCTGCAATAATACCTGAAACGTGTGTGCCATGTAAAGGACTTGGGCCCATTACATCCGCGTTGCCATAGTATTTATCATTGATATTGAAATAATCGTCTCCAATTATCTGCGCCCTGTAATCGGGTGGTGCATTTGTTTTTGCGTCAGCGGCTTCTTTCTTGTTTTCTACATAATCAGAAAGCTCGCTAATAATGGTTGTGTTTTTTTCATCAGCTTCAAAACCAAGCATTTTCATGCAGGTAAGATAACCCATCTTTGCCTGGCGTGCTTTGTTGTTGGATGCTTCAAAATCTTCAACATCCCTGTAGCTGAATTCATCTTTCTTCATTTCATCACGCAACACTTTGTCATGCTTCTTCAAAGCTTTCAGCGTAACATCAAGAAGCATTACTTCCACCTGTTCATCGGAGCTGGAGTTAATTTCTTTTGCAGCTTGTTGCCAAAGCTGGTACTGGTGTTTTTCGTAAGCACCAAGTGTATCTTCATCTATGCTTTTTCCGGAGAATTTATTTTTGAAACGATAGTATACACGCGTTCTTTCATCAACATCTTTTTTAAGATTGCTGCCTTCTTTGTTACCAAGAAAATTCCAGCCGTAATAATCGTCTACATAACCATTGCCATCATCATCAATACCATTGTTGGGAATCTCTTTTGTATTGTGCCACAGAACATTTTTGAGATCTTCGTGCGTTGTATCGACACCCGAATCTATTACTCCAACTATAATAGGTTGAAAAGTCTTGCCTTTTAAAAAGCCGTAGGTTTTGTCAATACTTATGCCATAGAAAGTATCTTTTTGAGGATCAAGCAGGTGCCAGCCTTTGAGTTCGGCCTGTGAATATCCGGAAGAGCTTATTGTGACTATAAAGCAAACAAGCGAAAGCTGTATTAACCAGGTCCTCATCATGTGTCTTTGTTGGAAGAATATACAAAATTGCGAAATTGACTTCCAAAACAGGCATATCAAATGGCAATTTTATGAAATTCTTATATTAAAATCAGTCTTATTAAAAAAAGATAAAAAGCCGCGCCAGCTTTTTAAATTGTCAAATTAACACAATATACAGTTTGTTTGGAAAAATGAAAAAAATGAGCAGCAAGGTTTAAGCTGGCTTAGCCACTTTTAAGGTGACTGCTATCTATCGCAAATATGCTAATTTTACTATATGTCAAAAAAGAAACTGGTAGTGCTTACCGGCGCAGGAATAAGCGCAGAAAGCGGGCTTAAAACGTTTAGAGATAGCGATGGATTATGGGAAGGCTATGATATTGAAGATGTTGCAACGCCCGGGGCATGGCGCAAAAATCCTCAGCTGGTGCTGGAGTTTTACAATTACAGGAGGAGAGAAGTGGCCAAAGCGAACCCCAATGCTGCTCATAAGGGATTGGCGGAACTGCAGAATGATTTTGATGTACATATAATTACCCAAAATATTGACGACCTGCATGAGCGCGGCGGGAGCGAAAAAGTATTGCATCTGCACGGAGAGATCTTTAAAATGAGAAGTGAGTTGGATGAAAGTGTGACTTACGATATAAGAGATGACATCAAAATAGGGGATGTGGCTGCTGATGGCCGTCAATTGCGACCGGCAATTGTTTGGTTTGAAGAACCGGTGCCAATGATAGAAGAAGCCGCGATGGTAACCCGCGGTGCAGATCTGTTTGTTGTTGTAGGAACGTCTCTTGTGGTTTATCCTGCTGCAGGACTGGTTAACTATGCACCATGGCGAATTCCTAAATTCATTCTTGACAAGAAAATCCCTTATACATCATCATTGTACAATCTTACGTCCATCGAAAAATCTGCAACGGAAGGGATAGAAGAGTTGAAAGAGATGTTGAGGAAGATAGTAAGACAGTAAGATAGTAAGACCGTAAGACATGTAAGACATGTAAGACGGGTAAGACGGGTAAGACGGGTAAGACGGGTAAGACGGGTAAGACGGGTAAGACGGGTAAGACGGGTAAGACGGGTAAGACGGGTAAGACGGGTAAGACGG
>CP128386.1:1573343-1743603 GCA_030345135.1 Chitinophagaceae bacterium DXS | reverse complement strand
GTAAGAAAAATTAAATCCGTCAAGATAGTAAAGAATGGCGATTCCTGAAAAAAACGGTGCTGAGCCTAAACAGCCCTCTTACATGTCTTACGGTCTTACGATCTTACGATCTTACTATCTTACGGTCTTACGGTCTATTTTGAATTCTCTGTTTGATCTGCTGTTCCTGCTTCAGATAGGTGATGCTGATGTTAAGCTCGTAGCCGATGAGGATCATTAAAGAGTTAATGAAGATTAGCAGCATAATGATCATCACCGTGCCTATCGATCCGTAAAATTTATTGTAGTTGGAGAAATTCTGCACCCAAAAGGAAAAGCCCCAGGTTGCAAGAATGATAAGCGTTGTAGCAAACACTGCACCTGGTGTAAGTATAGGCCATCTTTTTTGAACAGAGGGCGCATATTTATAAATAAAGCCAATAGAGTAAAGAAAGAGGACGATGATAAAGGCCCAGTTCAGCGTTTTAATAAACCAGGCTGAGCTGGCGCGGCGGATATGCAACCAATGCAGAACAGACTTAAAGAAAGCTCCCTGCCCCATAGATATAAGTACAGTGCCGATGAGCAGAAATATCACTATGAGCGTAAGTCTTATAGCTCTTAACCTTTTCTTGATAAAATTGGTGCGATGAATCTCGTATAGTGATCTGTCGAATGTCCTGATCACGCCCATCATTGCATTGGAAGAATAAAACAGCGCCAGCACAAAACCTATAGACAACAGACCTGTTTTTGGTTTGTTGAAAAAATCATCCATAAAATTGATGACAAAAGTTCGCGTTTCCTGGTTGGGCGTAAGATCTCTTACAAAACGGAACAGCTCATTCAGAAATTCTTTCGAAATAGGTATATAAGGAACGAGCGTGCATAAGAAGATGGTAGCTGCGGGAATAGCCATTGCAAAATTGAATGAAATGCCGGCAGCTCTTTCGTTCAATCCTACCTTCTTGATCTGCCTGAAAAAGAATCGCGCAACGTCATACAAAGGCAGCCCTTCAAATCCGGGCAGCGTAATTTTCTTACTCTTGTTGATGGCAAAAGTAACGGGTCTTGTATTGACGAGGATGCGTTCTAGCTTGGTCAAAGGTTATTTGTTTTGCTGTTTATTCATTCTTTCGTTCAACGCCTGCTGATATAATTTGGCATATTGCTCGTGTTCTGCGTAGTTGCTGCTAAAATGGTGCCGTCCGCTAAAATCACTTTCCGCTACAAAGAAAAGATAATCAGTCTGCGGAGAATCAAGCACGGCGTCAATAGTAACCGGTGAAGGCGTACAGATCGGGCCCGGAGGCAATCCTTTGTTGCGGTAGGTATTGTATGGTGATTTAACGTCCAGATGGCCATAATACAAACGTTTCAGCGAAAAATCCTTCAACGCGAATTTGATGGTGGGATCTGCGCCCAGCATCATCCCTTTATTATAACGGTTAATATAAACACTGGCGATCTTTCCTTTCTCCTCATTCATATTCGTTTCTTCTTCAACAATGGATGCAATGATGTAAACCTGCTCCGGACTAAGATGTAAATTTTGCGCTTTTTGCAGCCTGTTATTCTTATCCCAGAAATTATCTTTTTCTGATTGGAGACGTTGGAGTATTCTACGGACGGAAGTATTCCAGTTGAAGTTATACGTATCCGGAATAATGATTGTCATCAGTGTGTTTGTGTCAACCCCGAGGTTTTTGAGAGAATCGTTGTTACTGATGAACCGCATTACATCTGCTGAATCAGCGGAGAAATTTTTGCCAATTATTTTAGCCAGCTCTTCCTGTGTTCTAAGTTTATTGATGACGAGCTTAACCGGTGACTGCGTGTTATTGCGGAATGTTCTTACGATATTCAGCAGGCTTTGTGATTTTTTGATCTCAAACCTGCCGGGCTTTAATTTATCCCATACCTGAAGCCGGTTAGCCATAATGGAGAACAACCATCTGTTTCTGACAATGTTCTTTTCTTCAAGTTGTTGCAGTACCTGGCTTTTGGCATCAGCGCCATCTTTTATATAGATGTATTTTGATTTTTCGGAGAATGTGGTTGCGGAGCCCAATATCATCCATGCGAACAAAGCCCCAAGCACTACCAGTGCGATTAAGATATATCTGATTGTCTTTTTCATCCAAATGATTTTTAAAAGTTACCGGATATACCCGCTTGTTTGTCCTCTTGTTCTTAACCTCGTTTTCTCAATGGTTCGGGTTTCGGTCAACTTTGTTGGCTAACAGATTTTGAGTCAGATAATTCAGTATGACTGCAATATACATTAGCTGTAACAGTATCGTAAAATATAAAACCCTGCCTGTATTTACCAGGCAGGGTCAAATTATATCTGGGTAAAATTAGTGTTTACCTGAATCAGGAGCTGTTTGAGGTGCAGTAGCAGGAGCTGTCTGTTGCGTTGCAGGTGCTGTCTGCGCAGGCACATTTGTATTGATCTTCTGCATAATGTCAGGAGATTGCTGTGTTGCACCACCTTTGAAAAACAAAATAGAAAACAAGCACAATAAAGCTATAATGCCTGAGAATAACCAGGTACCTTTTTCCAATACGTCGGTTGTTTGTTTAACTCCCATAAACTGGTTGCTAAAACCAGCTATGTTTCCGGCTAAACCACCACCTTTTGGATTTTGGATCAATACCAGGAATCCCAATATGCCAGCCGCTAATAAAATAAGGATGAAAAATAAAACTGTCATAAATTATAAATCTTTTATTTGCTTGATTTTTGCCGCAAAATAAGTTGTTTTATCCGGATTCAAAAAACTTAATTTTTTATAAAGATTGATGGCACTAAGTATTTTTCCCTGTTTAATATAAACTTCTGCCATTGTTTCGGTGAGGATTTCCCTGGATTCGTTGGATGTCTCGGCAATCTGTTGAATTGCATGCTCCATTTCCGGATCTGTACCGAGGTCATTCGGCTGAATGTTGTGCCTTTTCATGTTTTTTAGCCAGTCGGTAAATTTCCTTACTTTTTTGTCAACGGTATCCTGCGGCTTGTTAGCATCCAGTTTAATTCCCTGGGAATCAAAATAATCTATTGTGTGATATGGTTCAGATTCAATCGGTAACCGCGTAGTGTCATCTATCGGCTTACTGAACTCAGCCATTTGGGCGGTCAGTACTTTAGAAAGCTCCGGAGTCATGTCTTGTAATGGCTCATCATCTTCCAGTTCCTCCTCTTCTTCAACAAATTCGTCTGTAGAAATAAGATCTTTTGTAAAGTGAGACTTATCAATAGCAAATGTTTCCGGTTCCTTTTCTGCGGCCAGCAATAATTCTTTTGTTTCGCTAATTGCGGCTGCTGATAAATTGTGCGCTTCCTGCGGCGCTTCAAATCCGGCAATCTTCTCTTCAACTTCTTCCTGTTGAGATATTACAACATCCGAAGTGTCATTGCCAGCTACATTTTGAACATTTGCAATTTCCGCCTCTTCAGCATGGTTAATGTCCTGAATTGGTTCTATTACTGAATCTGCAGGAATTTCTTCCCGCGTTTCTGCTTCTATTTCAGCTAATTCTTCCTCTTCAACTGAAAGTTGCTGCTCATTTTCATTAACAGTTACCAGTTCTTCGTTTTCAATAGAGTCTGATTCCGGCTCAACGAAAACTGTCTCTTCGCTGGTGATTTTATTATTGAAAGGGCCGGTTATTTTGTGAGTGGAATCCTGCAAAAGATGATGTAGCCAAAACGTATTGGTAAAAAATAAAGCTGTTTTCTGCGTTTGATGGATAGCGGCGTCTTCTTTAGGCGCAATCTGCCTGAGTTTTTTGGCCAGTAACAATTGTGCCGTTGAAAAAGCCGGATATTTATGGATGATAGATTCCAGCTCCTGAACGGACACCTGGTCAAACGAAGATTTACCCGTCAGCGATTTTAATATGTTATTTTCAAACACAGTCATGTACTAAATACAATAAAGGGTGAAAAATGTTGTTTACACATCGCATCCGTCACAAACTGATGCAGTTCAAATCTCACGGGGGTTACCAGTTCGAAAACAACCGGTTGAAAATTTCGTCGGACATGTTTTTAACAATATCCGGCATTAACGATCCTTCGGCCTGGGTTAATGATATTCCGGCTGAAAAGTCGAAGTCTCTGCTAACGTCAAATTCCTGCGTTTTATTTTCCACAGTGTTTATCAATGTCATGTGTGCTGCTACCGTAAGCCTGTTTGCTGCCGCCTGCTGCCCGGAGATGGCGGATGTTGAAACCGAATAATTAGAGATATAGCCTTTTATCTGGTAATGCGCATCATCGTTTTGGGTGGGTGTAAGCTTCGTGTAACTCGTAATTTTCTGTCTTAGGGCATCCGTTAAACTAGGGCTCAACAGTGGGTTTTTATATGGTGCCTTATTTTCAATAAACTCTACTTTAAATGTCTTGATCTTACTGTAATCAATTGACACATCGCGAAACGTATACACGCCACAGGCAGAGAGTAGTGTTATAAGGCTAACAAAAAGTATTTGAAGAATGGTTCTGTTCATAGCGGGCACGCCGAATTTTTGTTTCATGTTAATGATCTTAATCGTTTATATCATATTCTTTCAGCTTGCGGTAAAGCGTTCTTTCGCTTATGCCAAGATCAAGGGCAGCATCTTTTCTTTTGCCGCGGTGCTTTTTCAAAGCTTTTATGATGAGTTCTTTTTCCTTGTCCATAATATTAAGTGATTCCTCTACATCTTCATGATGATAGATTTCATCATTGTCGTGAAGGATCACCGGCTGGCTGGCTGAATGGCTGACCTGCGGAATGAGCGAAGGCTGAACAACCGACGGTGCAGGCATTATGTTGTGCTGCACGTCTCCGTTACTCACATAGTCATTCAACAAAGACTCTTTGGTGTAACTGGCTGCGCTTCCTGCAAGGGCCGGATTCTGCAGGATTTCCAGGAACATTTTTTTAAGCTCTGTAACATCCTTCTTCATATCAAAAAAGAGCTTATACAAGATCTCCCGTTCATTGTTGAATTCGTTGGCATGAGCTGCGCCGTTGCTGGCAAGAACCGGCATGCGGTTCATGTTCTTTTCCGGTAAAAAAGTGCTTAAATCATATGCCGTTACTAACTGTTGCTTGCTAAGAACAGAGATCTGCTCGGCAATATTCTTTAATTCGCGAACATTACCCGGCCAGGGATAATTTACCAGCAGGTTACGGGCATCGTCGTCCAGCTGAACAGGAGTTGTTTTATATCTCTCAGAAAAATCGATCACAAATTTTCTGAACAAAAGAGGAATGTCTTCTTTCCGGTCACGTAAGGCCGGAACACGGATTGGAACTGTGCTTAAACGGTAATAAAGATCCTCCCTGAATTTACCTGTCTGCGTAAATTCCAGCAACTCTTTATTGGTGGCCGCAATTACACGCACATCTGTTTTCTGCACTTTGGATGAACCTACGCGTATAAATTCCCCTGTTTCCAAAACTCTTAGCAGGCGCGCCTGGGTACCGATCGGCATTTCACCGATTTCATCCAAAAAGATCGTTCCTCCGTTTACCGTTTCAAAATATCCTTTGCGGGCATCTACCGCGCCGGTGAAAGATCCTTTTTCATGACCAAATAATTCCGAGTCTATTGTTCCTTCCGGTATGGCGCCACAGTTTACAGCTATGAAAGGATTATGTTTCCTTGCAGACAATGCATGTATGATCTGTGAAAAAGCCTCTTTACCCACACCGCTTTCACCCACTATTAAAACACTCAGATCTGTTGAGGCCACCTGGGCAGCAACATTCAGTGCGTGATTTAGCGCCGGTGAATTGCCGATAATTCCAAACCTGTTTTTAATACTTTGTATATCCATGGTCAATCCTTCATTTTTGAGTTATAAGTTTTACGTGATACGTTGTACGTTTTTCGCCTGGTAGAAGACACTTCATCACAACTATAATCCCTCGCTCAGATCAACGTATAACGTACAACTTACAACGTATAACCTAACAATGTAGCCTGTGTACATTCAGTCACTTTCACCCAAACATAGTCGCCCTTTTTTAGATCAGAGCCTTCCGTTTTTGGGAAAACGATCATTTTGTTCTGGCTGTTTCTTCCTTTCCAATCGGTCTCGCTACGTTTGCTTTCACCTTCAATTAAAACCTTGAAAGTTTTGCCTATATCTCTTTGATTACTGTCTAATGAAAGTTTATTCTGCAGTTCAACTATTTCCTGAAGCCTTCTTTTCTTTACATCCTCGGGAATGTCGTCTGCATATCGTCTGGCTGCCAGGGTGCCCGGACGCTCGCTGTAAAAGAACATATAGCTGAAGTCATATTGACTATGCTCCATTATGCTCAGCGTGTCTTTATGTTCTTCTTCTGTTTCGGAACAGAAGCCGGCAATCATATCACTGCTGATTCCACAGTCAGGTAAAATACGCCTGATCTGGTCAACCTTAGCCATATACCATTCCCTTGTGTAGGTACGGTTCATCAACTGAAGTACCCTCGTATTGCCGCTTTGTACCGGAAGGTGAATGTACTTGCAGATGTTCTCGTATTTAGCCATTGTAGTGAGCACTTCTTCTGTAATATCCTTAGGATGAGAAGTGCTGAAACGCACACGTAGATCAGGAGATACAAGTGCTACTTTTTCCAACAATTTTGCAAATGTTACTGTTTCGTCGTTGGCTTCATCTATCCAGTAATAGCTGTCTACATTCTGCCCTAATAAAGTCACCTCTTTAAAACCGCGGCTAAAAAGATCTTCAGCTTCTGCAATAATGGAATGCGCATCGCGGCTTCTTTCACGGCCTCTTGTGAAAGGTACCACGCAGAAGCTGCACATGTTGTTACAGCCGCGCATGATCGAAACAAAAGCGGTTACGCCGTTACTGTCCAAACGGATGGGAGATATGTCAGCATAAGTTTCTTCACGGCTCAACAACACATTCACTGCTTTCTGACCGGTCTCAGCTTCTTCAATCAATAGAGGGAGTGTTCTATAAGCATCCGGACCCACAACAAGATCTACCAGTTTTTCTTCTTCCAGCAATTTTGCTTTTAATCTTTCAGCCATGCAGCCCAACACGCCTACAAGCATACCAGGCCTTGCTTCCTTAACCTTTCTGAATTCTGTAAGTCTTTTTCTAACAGTTTGCTCCGCCTTTTCACGGATAGAGCAGGTATTCAATAAAACGAGATCAGCTTCCTCAAAATTCCTGGTGGCACCAAATCCTTCATTATTTAATATAGAAGCAACAATTTCACTGTCACTAAAATTCATCTGGCAACCATAGCTTTCAATGTAGAATCTTTTTTTATACTCATTTACATCATTTGCAAAGGGAGCATATGCTTCGCCCTGGCGTTCTTCATTATGTGTTTTAGTTGCTAGATCAAGCATTTCCATCATTAAAAAATTTGCAGCGCAAATGTAAGCAAAAATGTGCACCGTGCCAGTTTGGCAGATTGTTAACAGTTTTTTTTGGTTTCACACTTTTATATTTGTGCCCATTCTTAGCCCATGACTTTCAAATAGCTACATGAAAAGAATAAGCCTACTAATCACATATATGTTTTTATTTTCTACGGTAGGTTTGTCGCAACTCAACAATTTAAGAACGTTGCCCACTGAAATTTTCAGGACAATAAAAGGGATTCCTGATTCCGATACGGCCAAAATGAGATGGAAATCCGGTGGGACTTTTAATGCAAACCTGGCTCAGGGAACATTGTCTAACTGGGCTGCGGGTGGTGATGATTTCTCTATGTCGTTGAATGCCTATTTCAATTATTATTTGCTGCATAGAAAAGGGAGGATCTCCTGGGACAGCAACCTCGATATATATTTAGGCTATGTTCAAACAACGAGTTTGGGAAGCCGTAAAAATGATGACCGTGTTGACTTTCTCTCAAAATATGGCTATCAGTTAGATAAAAAATGGTACCTGTCTGCCCTCTATAGTTTTAGAACGCAGCTATTTGATGGCTACACCTATTACTCCCGTGATAGCGGAACATTTGTTTCAACATTTTTATCTCCGGCTTATACCTTGATTTCTGTGGGTATGGATTATAAACCGAAAGATTTCTCTTTGTTTCTTTCACCGGCAACTTCACGCTGGACGTTAATGACCGACCCTTATCTTATTAAGCAAGGGCTATATGGCGTTGGCAAAGGCAATCATCTGCAAAACGAAATAGGTGCCTTTTCATCAATGACATACAATAAGACTATCTGGAAAGTGATCACTTACAAAGGAAGACTCGACCTGTTTACGAATTACATGCACAATCCCCAGAATGTGGATGTTTATTTTACCAATAGCCTCGCGTTTAAAATAACCAAATACATCCAGGCTTCTTACAACCTGGAGATGATCTATGACGATGATGTCAAGCTGTTTGGACCTCAAAAAAATAGTCCCGCTCTTCAGCTCAAAAGTCTGATAGGAATCGGATTTGCACTAAATCTCGGTAAAAAGTCATAGGCTTTTTTCACTGATAAGTTTTAACGTACTTTGCGCATTTAATAAGCTGCGCGATAATGAAGAACAGATATAATTATTTTGCAAGATTAATATTGTTGTTGGCCATAGCAGTATGTTTATTGCAGGATCTTTGTGCCCAAAACTTTCCTTCATCCGCAGAAATACTGGAAAGAATACAAGCGCTGCAAGTCAAAAAAGACAGCTTCTATTCGCCCGGTATGTTTACCAGTTATCGTCGCTACGCAAGAAAAAGCAATACTTATAAAGCTGATGACAATATCTTTTTTACCGCTATTTCTTTGTTTACACTGAAGCAGCTGAGAAATGATGTTGAGGAGCCAGAAAAAATATTAATCGACAGCATCTACAGTAAAGGCATCAATTCTTTTTATAAATACCGCAACCAAAAAGAACAACCCATATACAACTTCTGGCAAACAGATACTCCCGTAATCTTTCCCAACAGTGGCTGGCTAAACTGGTTTGATAAAAGCAACTCCATGCCGGATGACACAGACGACACGGTAATGATATTGATGGCACTTCAGGCCAATGATTCTACCGCGAAGCAGGTACATGAATTGATGCGACAACACGCTAACCTGAAAAATAAGCGCGTAAAAAATACTTTTAAAAATTACCGGGATATCCCGGCTTATTCAACCTGGTTCGGTAAGAAGATGCCGGTGGATTTTGATGTTTGCGTACTTGCTAACGTACTTTACTTTGTGCAGCTGAATCAGCTTACATGGCAAAAGGAAGACAGTGCTTCTGTTGATCTGATCAGGCAGGTTATTGTTGATAAAAAATATATGACTGACCCGGCTTATATTTCTCCGCACTACAGCCGTTCGGCCGTCATTATTTATCACTTTGCAAGATTGTTGGGCAAATACCAAATGCCGGCATTGGATAGCTTAAAACCAATACTGATCAACTCGGCGAGAGAGTTATTTCGGTCCACTGATTTGCTGATGGATAAAGTGATTTTAAATACTTCACTGCTCCGTTTAGGCGCCGCAGCTGAAATAATAAATAGCAATGGAAACATTACTTTTGATGACATAGAAAGCCGGAAATTTGCTTTTTTTATTGGGGATATGGCAACATATCTTCCAAACACATTCAGAGGAATGATGGCCTCTACGGGCATCGGAAAATTCTATTTTTATTCGCCTGCCTATAATAATGTTTTGTTACTGGAGTACCTGACAGAACTAAGAAAGCGGGGCTACTAAGATTTTTATTGAACCAAACAAAAGACATGGCTGTAAACCTGGAGGCATATCACAGCATTACTGAGGAGCTATCAGATAAAAGGGTAACACTTGTTGCCGTAAGTAAAACGAAGCCGGTTGAAGATATAACCGCTTTGTATGAAGCAGGGCAGCGCGATTTTGGTGAAAACTATGTGCAGGAGTTATTGGAAAAAGAAGGAAAACTGCCCAAAGACATTCACTGGCATTTTATTGGTCATTTGCAATCAAATAAAGTAAAATACATCGCCCCCTTTGTATATTTAATACATGGGGTTGACAGCTACAAACTGTTGCTCGAGATAAACAAACAAGCCGCCAAAAACGACCGTGTTATACCTTGCCTGCTGCAGGTACACATTGCACAGGAGGAAACAAAATTTGGATTTGATGAAGCAGAGCTGGACGAAGCGCTTGGGCGGATTGAAACCGAATCTTTAACTCATGTAGCCGTAAAAGGCCTGATGGGAATGGCCTCTTTTACTGATAACAGGCAAAAAATAGCACAGGAGTTTGCCTATTTACATACTATCTTTAATAAACACGCTCAAAGACATGCGTTCGATATACTATCGATGGGAATGAGCGGAGATTATGAAGTAGCCGTTTTGGAAGGCAGTAGCATGGTGCGGATAGGAAGTCTGTTGTTCGGAACAAGGCCTTCAAAAATGTAAAAACAAATTATATTTGTAAATTCTTCAATTTTAAACGACACCAAAATGCCATCTTTTGATATTGCGAGCAAAGTTGACCTCCAGACTTTGGATAATGCCATTAACGTTGTAAAAAAAGAGATCAGCAACAGGTTTGATTTTAAAGATTCACCTGTTATTATTGACCTGAATAAGAAAGAGTACACGGTAAACGTTGAGGTTGAGAGCGACATGAAAATGAAGCAGGTGATCGATGTAATTATTAGCCGGGCTATGAAACAGGGCATCGATGCCGGGGCTTTCAATTTTGAAAAAGATGCGTACCCAAGCGGTAAGGTGGTTAAGAAAGAAATACCGGTGACAAACGGGCTTAAACAAGATGATGCAAAAAAGATCGTAAAAATAATCAAGGATTCAGGTCTGAAAGTGCAGGCACAGATTATGGACGATATTGTTCGCGTGACGGGCAAAAAAATTGATGATTTACAGGTTGTGATCGCTGCTTTGAAAGGAGCCGGTTTAACGCTTCCGTTGCAGTTCACGAATATGAAAAGCTAGTAATTAATTGAGAATTGAAAATTGACAGTTGAAAATTTCCATTCGGTTGCGGAGAGGGTGACAATGGCTAGAATCGATTGGGTTTTAAGCTTTGCGCTTTAGGCTTTACGCTAAAAATAAAACGACATATGAAAAAAACTGACTTGCTTATGATGGCTGTGCTTCTCGTCGCCATCTTTTCTGTTGCTTTCATCACCCACAAAAAAGATAAAATGTTCAAACACGTAGTTTGTTTTAAATTCAAGGAAGGCATTTCTGAAGAAGCAAAACAAAAGCATATTCAATATTTCGCTTCGCTGAAAGACAGTATTCCGGAAATAGCTGCTTATGAAGCCGGTCCTGCAGAAAAAGTACCTTACGAAAAAACTGCTGACTATGACTATGTACACGTTGTAACATTTAAAACCAAGGAAGATTCAGAAAAATATTTCCATCATCCTGCTCATCAGCGCTTTATACAAGTGAATAAGGAAAGCTGGGCGGGGGCGTTTGTTATTAATTATTGATGTCGGCAGAAGGTGGCCGTAAATAGTCAATAGTGAATGTGAAAGGTGAATAGTGAAGGGTGTGACAGGTTTACTGAAGTGATCAAAGCCTAAGTTGTTGAAAACCATAAGGTTGATGAGGTGTGGGAAACGGATAGAACCAACGTACTTCGTACTTCGTATTCGTACTTTTGCAACAACAGAAGGAATTCCGACTTTCTTTTGGTATTACCATCAAAACCGCCTACCTTCGCGCTTCTAAAAAAATAACAGTACGGCAAAAACCGTGCGGCCTAAAAAATAAAATTTTATGAAACAAGGTCTCCATCCGGAAAGTTACAGGTTTGTTGTGTTTAAAGATATGAGTAACGGTACTTCTTTCTTAAGTCGTTCTACCGCTGCTACTAAAGAAACCATTCAGTGGGAAGATGGTAAAGAATACCCATTGGTAAAATTAGAAATTTCGAATACCTCGCATCCTTTCTACACAGGTAAAAATGTACTGGTGGATACTGCAGGTCGTATTGATAAATTCAAGAAACGTTACGAAAAGAAAAAATAGTTTTCTTTTTAAAATGAATAACAATCCCTCCGAAATGTATCTACACACATCGGGGGGATTTTTGTTTTGACGTAACGCCGCCAGGTTTTAGTTCTTTCTATAAACTCTTCGATTTGCAATGTTTTGGATTTTGGAAGCCGCTGATTAAACATCATACAGCAATACGATCGCTTAATAGCTACTATTTTGTTGATCCGTAAAATTTCTACAATTATCAGCGCACATATATCTACGCTGTCCAAACCTCATTGTTTTCGAAAATCATATTATATTCGTCAACTTTAAAGCTAGCTATATAATGAGCCAATTAACAAGTTATCCAAAAGAGAAAATCAACATTCTTTTTTTAGAGAACATCAGCGACAAAGCTGTGCAACAGTTTAAGCAAAACGACTATGTAAACGTTAAGAAACTTTCCGGTGCACTTAGTGAAGAAGAACTGATAAAGGAAATAAAGAACGTGCATCTTTTAGGGATCCGTTCAAAAACGAAGATTACAGCAAAGGTTCTGGAAGAAGCAAAAAAATTACAAGCGATAGGTTGCTTTTGTATTGGTGTTAACCAGGTTGATCTGAAACAGGCCACTAAAAAAGGAGTGGCTGTGTTTAACGCTCCTTACAGCAACACAAGAAGTGTGGCAGAACTGGTAATTGGTGCTGCTATCATGCTGATAAGAAGAATTCCGGATAAAAATAATGCTGCGCACCAGGGAATCTGGATGAAAGATGCTAAAGGCTCTTTCGAGCTACGCGGCAAAACACTTGGTGTTATCGGTTATGGCAATATCGGCTCACAATTGAGCGTTTTGGCTGAAGCACTGGGTATGAAAGTGATATTTTACGATGTGGAAACTAAACTACCCCTCGGTAATGCCACCGGCTACAAGTCTTTGAAAGAAGTAGTTAGCCAGAGCGATGTTATTTCCCTGCATGTGCCGGAAACAGCACAGACAAAAAATCTCATTAATAAGAACAATCTTAAATATTTCAAGAAAGGTTCTATTCTGATCAACTACGCAAGGGGAGAAGTGGTAGATCTGCCAGCATTGCGCAATGCTTTACAGGCGGGTGATTTAGCGGGTGCTGCTATCGACGTATATCCCTGGGAACCTGAAAAGAACGGCGATAAATTTGAGGCGCCTTTGCAGGGTTTGCCAAACGTATTGTTAACACCGCATATTGGTGGCTCTACTGAAGAAGCCCAGCAAAATATCGGTGAAGATGTAAGCATCAAACTTTTCAATTATCTTGAAAAAGGGATGAGCTTTGGTTCTCATACCGTTCCTGCAATCAGTTTGCCGCCGGTAGAGGGCGCTCATCGCATCTTGCACATACATAATAATGTACCCGGTGTTTTAAGTGCAATTAACACCGAGTTATCAAAAAATAACATCAATATTGTAGGGCAGTACCTGAAAACCAATGAGGACATTGGTTATGTAGTACTCGACGTAGATAAAAAATTGTCTAACAAAGCACTGGAATTGCTGAGAGATGTAAAAGAAACAATCAAAGTAAGAATGTTGTATTAGGCAACCGGCTTTGAGCTTTCAGCCTTCAGCAAAAAGTGTTGTTGTTATTGTAGCATATTAGTGATTAAATATAAGACAGCTGACGGCTGATAGCTGAAAGCTGGCAGCTAAAGATTATGAGTGAAGCAATTGAACAATTAAAGGAAGCAGTTTCATTTTCGCCGGAGAATATTCCTTTGCGTTTGCATCTGGCAGAGATGATGATAAAAGAGCATTTACTTAACGAAGCCGCGGAACAATACAACGAAGTACTTAAACGCAGTTATGGCAATATAAAGGCCAAAAAGGGTTTGGCATCCGTATATTACAGGCAGAAAAAATACTCTACAGCCGTTATCGTGTTTGAAGAGTTGTTTAAGGAAGAAGTGCTTTCGTGGGATGAAATGGTATTGTTTGTCCGTTCGCTTGTTAAGGAAGAATCTTTTGACGAGGCTATAGAAGTATATAAGAAAGTGCTTGCCATTAATCCTTCTTTCGTGGATGAAGAGTTGGATGGCATGTTGCGCTCTCCTTCAGCCGGTACATTTACTGATTCCGATGAATTTGATGAAGAAGAGTTTTTTGGTGATTTTGAAGATGAAAAGGCATCGAAACAAAATTTCTTTATGGAGAAACCCGACATCAAGTTTGAAGATGTTGGCGGAATGGATAAGGTAAAGAATGAGATTTCAATGAAGATCATCCAGCCACTGAAAAATCCTGATCTCTATAAGGCTTTTGGTAAAAAGATCGGTGGCGGGATTTTGCTGTATGGTCCTCCGGGCTGTGGAAAAACATACCTGGCCAGGGCGACTGCAGGTGAGATCAATGCCGGCTTTATTAATATTGGTCTGCATGATATCCTGGACATGTGGATGGGTAACAGCGAAAAAAATCTTCACGCAGTTTTTGAATATGCCAGGAAGAACGCACCATGCGTAGTGTTCTTTGATGAAGTTGATGCGTTGGGTGCAAGTAGAAGTGACCTTCGCCAGAGCAGCATGCGCCATGTAATAAACCAGTTTTTAGCGGAACTCGATGGCGTTGCCAGCAAGAATGATGGCATTCTTGTTCTCGCAGCTACGAACGCTCCATGGAGTGTTGACAGTGCATTCAGAAGGCCGGGCCGTTTTGATCGCATTGTGTTTGTTGCACCTCCTGATGAAAAAGGACGTGCAGAAATATTGAAACAACATCTAAAGAATAAACCTGTTGAAAATATTGATATCAACGCCTTAGCGAAAAGCACTGCTGAGTATTCCGGTGCCGATATTCAGGCTATCGTTGATATTGCAACTGAAGCTAAACTGGAAGAGTCTATGGCAAAAGGCTCTTTGGAAAAAATTACTACAAAGGATCTGCAGAAAGCTGTTAAACAACACAGGCCAACAACCCAGGAATGGTTTGGAACGGCAAGAAATTATGCGTTATACGCAAATGAGTCGGGACTTTATGACGACATTCTCCAATATCTGAAAATAAACAAATAATGTTTGGCGACAACAGGCATATAGAAAGGGCTCGGCTATTACTGCAGCAGGGACGTGTAAAGGATGCGGAAAAGGAAATAGGGTATGCCTTGCAGCAAGACCCTAATGATGATGAGGCTATTCTTGTGCTGGCTGAATGTAAAGTTGACGTGAAGCAATATAATGATGCTGTTTCACTCCTCAATCAGTCCATTCACCTCGATCCATACAATGACAGACCTTTTTACCTGCTTGCTTTTTGTTATTATCAGCAGGATAAATTCAAAGATGCAGTGCGTGAGCTGGATCAGGCTATCCGCCTGAATCCTTATCACGCCGGTTATTTTGGACTGTATGGTTATATTTTCATGGAGCAAAAAAACTATCGTGCTGCGCTTGAAAAAGCCAACGAGGGTCTTGCGTTAAATGCCGAAGAACTAACCTGTCTCAACGTTCGCTCACAAGCGCTGTTCAGGCTAAAGAACAATGATGAGGCATATGAAACGATAAAAGAAGCGCTGGCTATAGATCCCGAAAACGCTTTTACGCACACCAACTATGCGTGGCATTTTCTTGAAAAGGGAAAACACAAACAGGCAAGGGAGCATTTCAGGGAGGCTTTAAGAATAGAACCGGGAATGGACCGGGCGCGCCACGGTTTAAAAGAATCGTTCAAGGCTAATGTACCTCCATACCGTTGGATGCTGATGTTTTCATTGTGGCTTTCCACCAAATCTAAAAATGCACGATGGGGAATTATTATAGCATTATGGTTAGGTGTAAGGCTGGCAACTTCTGCAAGCACTTCAGCAGGGCTTCAGATGTTAGCATATGTTCTAATTGTCGCATACCTTGTGTTTGTGGTATTTTCATGGATCGGCAGTTCTCTTGCCAATCTTTATTTGTCTTTTCATAAAGAAGGTAAGTATGCACTTACGAAGAGTGAAATTTTTAATGCACGGATAGTTGGGTTAACTATTCTTCTAAGCATCGTTTTGCTTTCACTATCCGGATATTTCCCCATGAAGGCCGAAGACAGGTTTGTGCCTGCTGTAATCATCTTTTCTTTGGCTATGCCACTGAGCCAGCTAAGTTATCCTGTAAAATTTGCGGCAAATAAATTTATCGACTGGTTAAAACTCGGTTTAATTATAACCGGGTTAATAACGATACCATTGTGTTTCGTATCAATAAATGCCTTTTCTGTCTTGCTGACTATTTATCTCATAGCATTTGTAATATATACCTGGGTAGGTTCGTTTAGTAAATGAGTTTTTTACCTTATTTTTAAGTAACAAAATTTTAGCATGTTTTTTGTTTACTACATTTAAGCTGATTGTAGACAGAACGATAAGTGCTTCAAAAGGATCAAGACTTTATAGTTGAAGTTCCCGGAAGCTGAGCAGCACTATATTAATATTGTTGATTTTTTTCTACAGCAATTTGTAGTAAGAAACTCTAAAGAAAGAACCGGTCTTTTTTAAGATCATCAAGCAACAAAATCATATCCTTTGATTCTTCTGACACTCTCCCTTGATTGCGAGCAACAGAAGTTGTTCTGTTCGCCCGAAAACTACTTCCATTGTTTTTTTATGAAAAGCCAGGATTTACGGTAACTATCATCAATCATGCTAACAAGTTGAATCAAAATGAAAAAACAATTAACGATCCTTCTCTCGCTAACAGTGTTGATTTTCTCTTGTAAGAAAGAGGTAAATTCTTCAACCGATCAACCAGAACAAACATCAGTAGATGTCCGCGCAGTATTAACCAAACAACCCTGGAAATTAAAGGAAATACGGGCGTTGTTAGGTAATACGCTATCTTATTACCTGCGGAACGGGCAGGGCAATACTGCCAATTTTGACAAAGAGTATATCTCTTTTAAAACCGATAATACAGGCACATATTTCAACGGGGACAGTGCTTACAAGATAACCTCGTGGAATTTTAAAGATGCTGCATTGAGCGTAGTTGTTTACAATGTTGCTTACCGGGGTGATACAATACCTGTTACCTGGGAACATCTGAAAGTAACTAATGACAGCCTTAACTACAGTGAATTTTTTACACGGAACGGGCAGACAGCGTTATCAGTGGCCACAAGAATTCCATCAACGGGGACCAATCCTCAGTAAATAATTATTAGAAGGGAGGCTGCATTTGATGTGGCCTCTTTTTTTGAAGACCGTAAGATAGTAAGACCGTAAGACAGTAAGACCGTAAGACAGTAAGACGGGTAAGACATGTAAGACCGTAAGACGTGTAAGATAGTAAGACCGGCGAAAAGTGCGACAGGTGAAATTTTTGGAGGGAGGAAATGGAAAAGGGGTTAGAATGAAACAAGGAAGTAACGATGGACGATGTTGGAATATTGTTCACCGATTTTAATCAGAAAAGTTTTAATATTTTTTTGATTATTAGTGTTTTGCAACTATCATTGTTGTGGAATCTAAACTCAAAAAAAATGAAAAAACTGCTAACCGCAACCGTATCGATCTTAGTAATCGCTCTAGCCTGTACAAAAAACGTACACACACCAACCCCGGAACCAGAACCTCCCATCAACATCCGCGAAGTGTTAACCAAGCAAGCCTGGCAGCTGAAAGAGCTGAGAGCGCTGCAGGGAAACAAAATGTATTATTACTTACGTGGTGGAAGTAACAACAATATGAATTTCGACAAGGAGTACGTGTTTTTTAAAGATGACAACACCGGAACTTATTTTGATGGCGTGAATACTTACAACATACCATCTTGGTCATTTAAAGATTCAATTAAGAGCATCCTGGTTTACAACATCGATTACAGAGGCCAGGTGCTGCCTGTGACCTGGGAACATTTAAAAGTGACCAAGGACAGTTTAAATTACGATGAATTTTATACAAGAGGTGGGCAGATATCACTTGCAGTAGGAGCCAGAACTCCTGTAGCCTGTGGCAAGTCCTTCCCATAAATAAGTACAGAAAACTTTGAAAAAAAAGCCTCAGATCCTGAGGCTTTTTTGTTTGCTACAAGGCAAAGTTCTTTTAGTATACTTTATTCCATGTTTTCTAATTATCTGATAAACATTAATTTAGGTGAGTGTGAATAATACCCTACCATTTTGGTATATTTTTCTTTTCAAAAAGTTCATTTGTAAAATATTATTTGCTACTTTTATCCATAATTCCTAGTAAGTTAATATGAATTAGGGGAATTAAAAGAATAGCATTATGCCAACGACAAAGAAGGATAAAAACGCCCGGGTTTTTGTTAAAGCCACCTCATGGAGGTTTTTTGCTACTTGCGATACCATTTTCCTTTCCTGGTTATTCACAGGGCATATTGAAGCAGCCTTTAAAATTGGACTTACAGAAGTCATAACCAAAATTGGTTTATTCTACCTGCATGAACGTATATGGGAAAGATCGCGTTTTGGTTTGCAATACACAAAGAATGAAGACGGAGAAATAATCGTAACTGAAAAGCATTACAGAAGTGTTGTAAAAGGTGCGAGCTGGCGCTTTTTTGGTACATTGGATACCATTATTATCGCGCTGTTCTGGACCGGCGACTATACAAAAGCATTGGCAATTGGTGCGACTGAAGTAGTGACAAAAATTGCATTGTTCTGGCTGCATGAAAGGATCTGGTTGAAAATTAAATGGGGTAGAGTGGACAGGCAAATCACCATTAGCCCTAAAGAGCCCGCTGCTCAGTCGTCACAGCAGTTGGCAACTGTTAATGTATCCGTTAAATGAAGACCGTAAGACCGTAAGATAGTAAGACAGTAAGAGGGTTATTCGCTTCGTAGCGAATTAATGGGATTGGCAACAGCTGCCTTAATCGCCTGATAGCTCACAGTAACAACCGCAATCAATCCCGCAATAAAACCAGCCAGCGCAAACACCCACCATTGCAAATTTACCCGGTATGCAAAATTCTGTAACCATTGATGCATGGCATACCAGGCAACAGGCATGGTTATCAGGGCTGCAATAACAACTGGCTTCAATAAATCTTTCGTAAGCAGAACAACAATACTATTGGCAGAAGATCCAAGTACTTTTCTTACACCAATTTCTTTCGTGCGTTTGGATGCTGTGAACGATGCCAGTCCGAATAAACCAAGACATGCAATAAAAATAGCGAGTCCTGAAAAAATGCTGAGTATTTTTTGCTGGCGCATATCCGCCTGATACAAGTCGTTGAAGTCCTGGTCAAGGAATGTAAATTCAAATGGATAAACAGGTGCTGCCAAATTGTATGCTGCTTTTATGGCTGCAATGCCAGCTTGAAGGTTGCCGGATTTTAGTTTAATTACCGCTACCCTTCTGTCGTCAGAAGGAGAGATGACAAGTGCATCCATATTTTCTTTTAAAGACAGAAAATTAAAATCTTCTACAACACCTACTATCTTTCTGTTGGCGGTATCTCTAAATGTATTTCTGATCCATTTACCTATGGCCCGTTCGGGTGTATAACCGAGTTTTGCTGCTGCAGTGCGATTAATCAAAACTGCATCGGTAGTATCTGTAGCAAATTGGCCGGATAAATCTCTTCCTGCTATAATCTTTATATTAAGCGTTTTGGCAAATTCAAAATCTGAAAATTCAGTTCTTGCCTTCCAGATCTGATCATTTTGTCCTTCTACTTTAAAGGGATAATCGTCAAAGAAGCCGCCGGGTTCGCCGGACATTAATGAAACTCCAGCAATATTCGGGCTGGCTTCCAACGCGTGTTTAAATGTAACACGGTGATCATAAATTTCGTCATTGTTCAGTTTTACAACTACGGTCTGCTCCTTATCGAAACCAAGTTCCTTACTCTTCACGTAATGCATTTGATTCATTATGACTATTGTGCCGATAATAAGAAATACAGATATGCTGAACTGCACAACAACCAGTGCCTGCCTGAAAAAAGAGCCACCTTTGCCGAGCCTTAGTTTTCCTTTTAATGATTCAGTAGGAGAGAACGATGAAAGAAAAAAAGCCGGGTAACTACCTGCGAGGAAGCCTACCATGATCACTACAGTCAGCAGAAATAAATAGATTCCGGGTGTGTTCCAATTTACTTCAAGCGTGTAACCAAGTAACTGATTATAGAGTGGCATCAATAATTGAAATAACACAAATGCGATAAAGCAGGCAATGGAAGTTAGTAAAATTGACTCACCGATAAACTGTCCGATCAGGTTATTTCTTAAAGCCCCCATTACTTTTCTAAGCCCGACTTCTTTTGATCTTTCAACAGCCCGAACTGTTGAAAGGTTCATGAAATTGATACAGGCTATCAACAGGATCAGGATTGCAATGGAAAGAAATATATAGACAACTTTTTTGTCGCCATGTTTTACATTGTCAAAGCCGGAAAAAGGTTCAAAGTAAATTTCAGATAATGGAGTTAAAGCGAGATCAAACTTGCTTCCCGATCTTTCAAGTTCCTTGCTGAGGTATTTATCCATAAACATAGGGAAGTTTTTTTCAACCTGAGCTTTTGTCGCATGGTCATTAAGCTGCACATAAACAAAGAGATTGTTATTGAGCCAGCCTTTGAACCAGTCGGCATTCTGATAATTTGCAAGCGGAACGATCATACTGAATTCAAGATGAGAGTTGCTGGGTATGTCTTTTGCAACACCCGTCACCTTTAAAAGCATGTGCTTATCCAGCTCAATTATCTTTCCAACCGGGTTTTCATTTCCGAAGTATTTTTTTGCTGTTTTTTCTGTTAACACCACGCTTGACGGATCTTTTAACGCTGTTTCGGGATTTCCCTTAAGTAAGGGGAATGAAAATACGGTGAAGAAGTCCGGATCGGTAAAGTAGATCTTGTATTCATTAAACGCATGATTGTTATATGTTACCAATGCGTTCGTCGGCATTGTGCGAACAGCCCTTTTTATCAGATCAGGATAATCGTTCAACAAGGCTGGTCCGTAATTAGGTGACAGATACGGAGCCCTTCCTTTGCTTTTGTCGTAACCACGCATTACGCGGTAGATGTTTTTACCGTTTTTGTGGAAACTATCAAAACTGAATTCGTTGTTGATATATAAAAAGATCATCAGGCAACAGGTAATGCCGATGGACAGGCCCAATATATTAATGAAAGAAAATACTTTGTTTTTCTTGAGATTTCGCCAGGCTATCTTAAAATAATTCTGAAACATGTAATATTTTTCGTCAGGTTAACAATCCTATCCGAAAATACGTAGCTAAGAAAATGCCTGTTTTATAACATTATGATAAACAAAATATTATGAGCTATTCTGGACGCTATTTATGTCCGGTTTTGATACAATGAGTGTTTTAATTTGATGCATGAAGTTAACATTCTCAAAACGGTTCGGCCGCTGTCAAATACATTTCCCGGAAGTGCTTACAAGGCTGGCAGGATCTTTTTTGCGCGGGATTTAAATGCCGCTGTTTCATGTGGCAGGTTTTCTTCGATAATTATTCTTAGTTCGTTTTTTATTTCAGGGTAAGTTTTTGTGAGATTAAATAACGTTGTAAGCGAGAAAGCTTTAATAGCAATGGGTGTAGACGGTTCTTCAATAAAGGCGAAGCATGCATTCATTACATCTCCATGAAATTCCTCCGGTATATTAATCGCTTCTAACACTCGCACGGAGTTTCTGATGATGGCCGGATGCACATCTTTCCTGTCAAGTTGCGCAACAAGATCTTTAATATACGGTCTGATCATTGCCGGTTTTTCACGGCCGGCCCAGCTCACGCTCCATGCTGCTCTTTGAGCTACCCGTGTTTCTTTATCCAGGAAGCATTGCATAAGTTGCTTAAAGTTCTTTGCAGATTGAATAGCATACTCGCTTATGGCAAGTGCGTGGTCTCTTGAATGGATCTTTTCTTTTAAGAGTTCTTCGCGAATGTTCATTCTAATTGAAAATTGACAGTTGAAAATTGAAAATGAGGAAGAATGTGCAAATTAGCAAATGTGCAAATGCGAGAATGAATTGAAAACGGATAATTGAAATTGAACATGAAAATAAGCACGCCCAAACTAATAAAAAAGCCCGCCATAAAGACGGGCAGGTTTTATTATGGAGTAATATACATCTTACATCTAAAACCGTACATCGTACATTTCCTAATCCAGTTTCAACACTGCTAAAAACGCTTCCTGCGGAACTTCTACGTTACCAATCTGGCGCATACGTTTTTTACCTTCTTTCTGTTTTTCCAACAGCTTACGTTTACGGCTGATGTCACCACCATAACATTTCGCGGTTACGTCCTTACGCATCGCACTAATGTTTTCGCGGGCGATGACTTTTGCACCGATAGCAGCTTGTATAGCGATCTGGAATTGTTGACGTGGTAATAATTCTTTCAGTTTTTCACAAAGCTTGCGACCGAAATCCTGTGCGCGGCTTCTGTGAATCAGGGCGCTTAATGCATCCACTTTGTCCCCGTTCAATAAAATGTCCATTTTCACAATGTCAGCTTCACGGTAGCCAATAGGCGAATAATCGAAAGATGCATAGCCGCGTGTCTGGCTTTTCAATTTGTCGTAGAAATCAAATACGATTTCAGTCAAAGGCATTTCAAACATCAGCTCTACCCGCGTAGTTGTAAGATAGCTTTGGTTGATCAGGATCCCGCGTTTACCAAGGCACAGCGTCATGATATTGCCGATATACTCAGGTAAAGTGATGATCTGTGCTTTGATGTAAGGCTCCTCAATTCTGTCAAGTCTTGTAGGATCAGGCATTTCAGCCGGATTATTTACAATGATCTTTTCGCCTCTTGAAGTATATGCGTTGAAGCTTACGTTCGGAACGGTTGTGATAACAGTCTGGTTAAACTCACGTTCCAGGCGTTCCTGGATAATCTCCATATGGAGCAGTCCAAGGAATCCGCAACGGAAACCGAAACCAAGGGCCTGAGAGGTCTCCAGTTCATATGTAAGAGATGCGTCATTCAATTGCAGTTTATCCATGCAATCGCGGAGCTCTTCAAAATCTTCTGTTACAACAGGGAAGATACCGGCGAATACCATCGGTTTAACCTCTTCGAAGCCCTGGATAGGCTCACCCGGATTGGAAACCAGCGTAATAGTATCACCAACCTTTACATCTTTCGCGTTTTTGATACCTGTAATAATGTAACCTACGTCACCGGCTTTAACTTCTTTACGTTTATCCAGACCGAGTTTGAGTACGCCGATTTCGTCAGCATCATATTCAGCGTCGGTTGCTATAAATCGCACCTGGTCGCCTTGTTTTATGGTTCCGTTATAAACACGGTAATAAGCGATTACACCACGGAAACTGTTGAAAACGCTATCAAAAATGATCGCCTGTAATGGGGCGTCTTCATTACCTTTTGGCGCAGGTATGCGTTCAATAACAGCAGATAAGATCTCCTCGATACCAATTCCACTTTTGCCGCTCGCCAATAAGATCTCGTCTTCTTTGCAGCCGATCAGGTCGATGATCTGATCTTTAACTTCCGGGATCATTGCGCCATCCATATCAATTTTGTTGATAACGGGGATGATCTCAAGATCATTTTCCAATGCCAGGTAAAGATTGCTGATAGTTTGGGCCTGGATACCTTGTGTTGCGTCAACCAATAGGAGGGCTCCTTCGCAGGCTGCAAGGGCACGGCTAACCTCGTAGCTGAAGTCAACGTGACCCGGAGTATCAATTAAATTAAGGGTATATTTAGAATTTTTATATTCGTAAGACATTTGTATGGCATGACTTTTAATTGTGATGCCTTTTTCTCTTTCCAGATCCATGTCATCAAGAACCTGGTTCATCATGTCTCTCTCTCCAATAGTTTTGGTGAATTCAAGTAAACGATCGGCCAGCGTGCTTTTTCCGTGATCTATATGCGCAATAATGCAAAAGTTTCTGATCTTATCCATAATTGGGGCAAAGATAATTGAAACTGGGCAACGACGGTGGTGCGCGGGCGCACAGTTTTTTTGAACCACGGAGGCAAGGTTTGAAATCACGGAGACAGAGTGACACGGCGAAGCACAGAATTTTTGCCACCAAGGCTCGAAGTTTCAAAGAAGCAAAAAGGTTTGAAACCACGGAGACAGAGTGACACGGCGAAGCACAGAATTTTTGCCACCAAGGCTCGAAGTTTCAAAGAAGCAAAAAGGTTTGGAAACACGAAGGCTGGAAGTCCTCTAAAGAGTAGAAAAGCTTTTTAAGTGGCGCAACCTCGGAAAAAGGCACAAAGATGTGGTGACTTTCAACCCTTCACTACTTACGACGTAAAACGCACAACGTATAACTTACAACTGAGGTTGCGCCCTGGGCTTTAAGCTCCTTTCGCCGCGCCGCTGCTTCTTTGCGTCCGCAGCGAGAAACCTACAAAAACCAATAATCCTCCGCGTCTTTTGGTGCGGGCTTTTCGATGAGTGTTTTGGTGATCTTATTGAGCTCGGAGACTTTGTGTTGAAAATCGCCCTTCAATTCATTGCGGATCTGTTGAAGATTGTCGAGCACTTGTTCTAACTCGTCGGGAAGGAGTTCGTTGAAAACCTCTTTTAGTCTTTTGGCAACGGTGGGGGACTTACCGTTTGTGGAAATGGCCAATTTCAGGCTTCCCTTTGTAACAATGGAACCGAGATAGAAGTCACATAATTCAGGCTTGTCAGCAACATTGATGAGTTTGCCGGCCTGTTTAGCATCGTTACGGATCTGTTCGCTTGTGGCGATATCATTCACAGCTGCAATAACTAAATCGGACTCATTTAAGTAAGAAGCATCATAATCTCCAATCGCTACACAAACATTTTCGTTGGCGTTTGCGAGCGCTGAAAAATCTTCATTTACAGCTCTGGTTATTACTTTCACCTTTGTGTTGGGTGAGTTATTGATGATCGCCTGCAGCTTCTCCAAAGCAACATTTCCGCCACCAATCAACAGCACACGAAGTTGCTCCAGTTTAAAGAATACCGGAAACAGTTTATTTATGTTCGATGTAGATGTTAGGTTGTCCATGATCCATTTTTGAGCTTTCAGCAATTAGCTATGAGCCTTTAGCGATAAATGTGCATGTCTAAATATACACATCAGTTTTAAGGCAATTGCTGATGGCTGATTGCTGAAAGCTGACTGCTATACAATTCCCTGCCTTACCACAAAATCGCCAAAAGATTCTTTCTTTTTTCTTTTTGCAGAGAAGTCTGAAAACAGTGTATCCAGTTCGGCTAATATCTGAGCTTCGTCGAGATTCTCTTTATATAATTTGTTCAGTCTTGTGCCAATAACATCAGCTCCAAGATGCATATTGTAACGGCCGTAGTTGGTTCCTACAAAACCGATCTCTGCAATGTAAGGTCTTGCACAACCATTCGGACAGCCGGTCATTCTTATGCTGATGCCTTCCTGCTCAAGCTTGTGTTTACCAAGCACATCTTCAATCTTCGTGATCAATGAAGGCAGGTAACGCTGGGCCTCGGCAAGTGCCAGCGGACAGGTATTGAATGCCACACATGCAACGGCATTTCTTCTTACCGGAGAAGCTTTGTCGGTTGTTTCGATAACCCTGTATTGCTGCAATACATTTTCAACATAAGCCTTGTCTTCCTCATTAATGTCACTGATGATCAGGTTCTGGTTACATGTAAACCTGAAGTTTGCCTTTCTTGCTTTCGCGATTTCAAGGAAAGCAGTTTTGTACTGAACATCCTCGTCATCACGCACGCGGCCGTTTTCAATAAAGGCCGTATAGTACCACAACCCTTCATGATTCTGGTGCCATCCGTATTCATCGTGGCGATGCGTAAATTCATATTTGCGAGCAGGTGCAAAATTGAGGCCCGCTCTTTTTTCAACTTCTGCCTTAAATACATCCAGCCCCATTCTCTCTATGGTATATTTCAGACGCGATAATTTCCGGTCACTTCTGTTACCATTATCACGTTGAACAGTTGCTATTTCATAGATCGTTTTTAACGCATCTTCTTTCGATACATATCCCAGGATGTTACCAAGTCGCGGATAGGTATCAGGGTTTCCATGAGTAGCCCCTAAGCCACCGCCCGCAGCTATATTAAAGCCGACCAGCTTGTCTTTTTCTATGATGGCGATAAGTCCCACGTCATTCGTGAAAACATCAACATCATTGTATGGAGGGATAGCAATAGCTATCTTGAATTTGCGCGGCAAATAACGGTTTTCATACAGTGGATCTTCTTCTGTCACTTCAACAAGTTTCTCTTCGTCGAGCCAAACCTCGTAATAAGCTCTTGTCTTTGGCAGCATATAGGCGCTTATTGTTTCGGCAAAATGAAATACTTCTTCATGCAACGGAGAGTATTTTGGATGCGCGCCTGCAACCACATTTCTGTTTACATCGCCACAGGCAGCAATAGAATCCAGCTTCTGCTTATTGAACGCGGCTATGGTAGGCTTAATATGAGATTTTAGAATGCCATGCAATTGTACGGTTTGCCTGGTTGTAATTTTAATTACGCCGGTTGTATGTTCGTCCGTTACCTGGTGCAAAGTTTCCCATTGCTCGGCAGTAAGAAATCCGCCGGGCAGGCGTAAACGGATCATGAATGAGAATAAGCGTTCCAATTTCTTAGCTGCACGTTCCTCTCTTCTGTCACGGTCATCCTGCATGTACATGCCGTGAAACTTTATTAATGACTGATCATCTTCTCGGATAGCGCCTGTATGTTCATCTTTCAGACTCTCTTTCAGTGTTCCGCGTAAACCATGGCTGGCTTTCTTGATCCTTTCTACCGGTGATTCGTTCTGAGACATTGTTGGTTGGTTATAATGAGAGCTTAAAGCTTAAAGCTCAAAGCCCAAAACTATGGTTTCAAATACAAGTTGCTAAATATGTGGTACAGTTTTCAATTGGCACATATTCACATCTGACTTTGCAAGTACGAGTTACGAAGTACCTAAGCTTGATCAGCGCTATTTCATTTAGCCTGCAAAGTTCGCTTCATTCATTTTCAATTTTCAACTGTCAATTATCAATTGAAAGAACTGTCAAGCTAATAGACATCTTTATGATACTGCCCGCTTTCATGCAGCTGATGTACATATTCTGTAGCTGCGTCGATGCTGATGTCCGCTTTTTCTGCGATAATGCTGATCAGCGTGTTTTCTACATCTACACTCATTGGTTCTTTGGCACCGCAAACGTAAATGTTAGCGCCGGACTGAATCCAATCATACAGTTCATCAGCCTTTTCTTTCATGCGATGTTGTACATATACTTTGTGATCCTGATCTCTTGAAAAAGCAGTATTCAGTTTTGTAAGTACACCTGTTTCAAATAGAGCCTGCAAGTCAGTCTGATAAAGAAAATCAGATACGAAATGCTGATCGCCGAAGAACAACCAGTTACGGCCGCTATCACCTTTTGCATCTCGTTCCAGTAAGAAAGAACGGAAAGGCGCGATACCAGTTCCCGGTCCGATCATAATTACATCTTTGCTTTCTTCAGGCAAGCGGAATGCATTGTTCTTTTGTATGTAAAACTTAATGTTGTCATTTTCATTCAACGTTGACAGATAGTCGGAGCACAAGCCAAAGCGCTGGTGTCCATCAACATTAAACTTGCTTCTGCTTACAGTGATGTGCACTTCGTTATTTCCATGCGCAGCAGGAGAAGAAGAAAGAGAATACAGTCTTGGTGCAATTGGTTCCATAATGGAAACAAATTGCTGAACGTCCATGCTTTTATCAGAAGGATAAATGCGCAACAGATCGGCAAGGTCCATCCTGATAGATGGAATTTCTTTCTTAACCAGCTTTGCGTAGTTCTGTACCACGCGCTCAGGCAGGTATTGAATATTTATTTTAGTCGTCAACAGATCTTCCAGTGAGTGTGACTGATCACGGAAAGAAAATTGCTGATCAGCGGATGCATCCAGCAATTCAATGATCTTGCCAACGGATGCCGGCTTGTTGAAGGCAATGATGCCGATAGAATCACCTGGTTCATATTCCACTTCTTCGTCAGAAGCTATTTCTATGTGATAGGTTTCTTTGCCGGATTCTTTATCATTCAGGTTAACCGTTGCTATAACCGTGCCGTCAAAAACTTTTTTGCCGCTCTTTGCAGACTTGGTCTTTGTTGCCGTTGCAACGCTTGCAGATGCAGTTTTTCCTGAAGAAGTACTCAGCAATTCTTCCAGCCATTGTGTTGCATCAGCTTCGTAATCTGTATCACATTTTCTCAACGGCACGATTCGTTCTGCGCCAAGTGAACTCAGGCGGATGTCGACATCTTCACCTGCTTTACAGAACAGGGGATAAGCTGAATCTCCCAGTGCAAGTACAGCGTATTTCAGGTCCCCCAGCTGCAGGTTGTTTTGTAAAATATAGTCGTAGAATTTCTTAGCTCCGGCAGGTGGCTCACCATCACCCTGCGTACTGATCACAACCAGCAGGCACTGTT
Source organism: Chitinophagaceae bacterium DXS (assembly GCA_030345135.1). Taxonomy (GTDB): domain Bacteria; phylum Bacteroidota; class Bacteroidia; order Chitinophagales; family Chitinophagaceae; genus Danxiaibacter; species Danxiaibacter flavus. Next base: position 1,715,279 of record CP128386.1, on the reverse strand, counting down.
CTTTAGAAAGATCATTTATCCTGTACTGCTCAAGGCTTTTCAGTTTTACTGACACACCTTGTTTTTTCAATCGCGTACTAAAATCAGTTGCTACTTTTTTGGAATTGCCGGTTTCTGTGCCATACACCACAGTGCAGTTAGCCAGAGCCGGTGACGAAGCCACAGCAGTGATTTCTGCAGTTTCTCCATTAGAAAAATCAGCAACCACGGCACTCAGGTACCCATTCATCCAAATAAGCTCATCCCTGGATGCGTTTTTTACCAGTTCACGAAAAGTGTTAAGTTTAAGCTCTGCTAACATTTGCCTCGTTTTGAAAATCGTTAACTAATTGTATTAATTCCGGATAGTTGTTAAGTGGTTTAAAATAATGTTCCCTTTTGCTGTTATTGGGAAGCCAGGCAAAACGCTCATACAGTTCTGTAACGCGGCCCATAATAACAAGCGAAGGACTTTTGAACGTTATGTCAAATCCGTTATTGAAGAATTCTGATAAGTTAGATTGAAATACGTATTGTTCAGGCGTAGTGGCCTGTTCAACAACAATAAAAGGAATAGATGCATCCGCTCCTGCATCAAGCAACTTGCTTGTTACCGTATGCAGTGATTTTCCTGACATATAGAAAACCAACGTGTCTTCAAACGTTGCCAGCTCTTTCCATGAAGATTCTTCAACTGCAGACTCTGTGTAATAAGTCAGGATTTTTACGCCTTGCGCAAAGCCACGTGCCGTTAGTGGCACGCCTGTGTAAGCCGATGCTCCCGATGCAGCTGTTATACCCGGAACTATTTCATAACTAATGTTATGATCATGTAAGGCCTGCAACTCATCAAGTACATTGGAGAAAAGTGCAATATCACCGCCTTTTAGTCTTACAACAGTCTTATGTTTTTGCGCCAGTTTTACGATCAGTTCATTTATTTCGTGCTGCGGTACAGAAGCGTTTGAACCACCCTGTTTACCCACAGCGTAAATTAGCGCATCAGGATGGGCGTATTCTTCGATAATTGCGTTGCTCACCAGCCTGTCCGTAATAATAACATCAGCCTGAGATAATATTTTAACCGCTTTAACCGTCAACAATTCCGGATCGCCAGGACCGGCGCCAACCAGGTACACTTTACTGGTATTACGAACATTCATTAGTCTACAAATTTGGTGGATTTCATGAGAAAATAAAAAGCCTTAAACGGCTTTTGCTACTTCGTGGTTTGCGGAAGTGGAGTGTAGACCGCACTCTTTCGAGTTTTTGTCTTCCCACCACCAGCGGCCTGCACGAAAATCTTCGCCCGGCTTAACTGCCCTTGTACAAGGTGCACAACCAATGCTCACAAAACCTTTGTTGTGAAGTGTATTGTATGGAATGTTGTTTTTATAAATAAAAGAAGTAACATCTTCAGTGGTCCAATAGAGCAATGGATGAAATTTGATGATGTTATTCGTTTCGTCCCACTCAACCTGTGATAATTGTTTTCTTTCCGGTGAATGTTCAGCGCGTAAACCTGTTACCCATACTTCGTTTCCGGCCAAAGCTCTCTTTAAAGGTTCTACCTTTCTGATATGGCAGCATCCTTTGCGAAGATCAATAGATTCATAAAAAGCATTCGGTCCGTTCTGCTGCAGATAGCCTTCGAGTGCTTCGTTATTGGGATAGTAAGCTTTTATTTTGGTGTGATACTTTTCGTTGGTTCTTCCCCACACGTAATAAGTCTCATCAAATAAACGCCCGGTATCAATCGTGAAGATTTCAATCGGCAATTTATTCGTCAGTATCATGTGTGCTATAGCCTGGTCTTCCCAGCTAAAGCTGCTGGAGAATACAATCTTTCCCGCATGTTCTTCCGAAATAAGTTTCAACGCATCCTCCTCGGATAGTCCACTTATTTTGTAGGATAAATCATATGTTTTGCTAAAGTTGTTGTTAGACATATATGCTATTGTTGTATGGAATTATGTGTTGTTATGGTTCAGACTATTAATTATTGCATGCAACAGCAGATGAGTGCGAGCTTGTTACAGCAACAGACAGAAGTGAAGTATGATGGAGATTGAGACATTAGTCTACCATTTTGGTGGTAAAATTAATATACGGTAAATAAAATACCAAATAAAAGATGAATTGTACTATAAACTAACGACCGTTTGAATAATGCTTAAAAGCAAAAGAAGAGCGAAAGATTAAATCAGATAATAAAAATTTATATGTGTCTATTGAAAATTGGTAAGTTTGTTCTGGAAATAATTCAGTCAAATCGAAAATCTTTGTGAATGAACAAAAAACGTCACAATATAAATGCAAGTCTTTGGAAGGCATTTTTGAGTTTTTTTTGTTTACACGAAAATCTCTACCAGGAAGCTGTAAAGAAAATTATCTCCAGAACTTCTTCAGAAGCATTGATGTCAGACATTGCTGCCCTCCAGGGAGATTTTAGTAAAGTGTTGCATGAAAAGAAGATTCATAGTTAAGCTTAGTTCTCGTCAACGTAGTTAACACACTAAATCCAATAAAAGTCAATGACGAGGCAAACAGTACCGGTTTTGCGCGAAAACTCATCCATACAATCAGCGTCTCAAAAAATAGAATTTTATCAAAGAATTATACCTCATCCGGACTTGATCGAAAAATACCGGCAGATTAGTAAAGTTGGAAAGCCGGAAGAATAGCTGGCTCTTATGTTAATCTTTCTCGAATTGTATTTTCAGTAAGAAAAGAATACATGGCGGCGAAGTATTTTAAAACTTTCAAAACATACTGCCATGAAATTTTGCGCCGTTTTGTCTTCAGTTCTTTTACTTCTTGCCGGATGTAATAGTCACCAAACGACTCCGGTTTATAAAACAGGCTTGGTAGTTTTTAAGGACTTTGATAGCACAAGGCATTTTGATACATCCTCCGCAAATAGTTTGCGTCCTGTAAGGATTGATGTATTTTATCCCTCCACTGATTCGGTTACCCACGCTGCATTATCATATGGTGATATTCTTGACATGTATGAACAACGGTTTAATTTCAATACACCCATTGACAGCTGTAAAAGAACCAGCATGGAACTGGCAAAGGCATTTGCTGAATATTTGCATGTAGATTCCGGCGCAAAAATGCTCTCTTACAAAACCGGCGTTTACAGAGATCTTAAACAACCGGTTGATCGTTTACCGTTGATTGTTTATGCTGCAGGGATGAATGGCAGTAGCTGGGATAATGTAATACTATTCGATAGCCTTGCAAAAAAAGGATTTGTTGTGGCGTGTGTTAGCTCAGTTGGCAAATTTCCTGGATTTATGACGGCCGCCGTTGATCTTGATGAGCAAGTGCGTGATATTTTGTTTGTAATCGACCAGATGAAAAAATTGCCATACATCGACGCATCAAAAATTGGTTTGTTAAGCTGGAGCCTGGGTGGTAGCGCAATAACCAAGGCGGCAATGCTTTCAAATGAAATAAAATGTTTGCTGTCTTTTGATGGCACTGAAATTCATTATTATGGTTTTGATAAAGATTGGGACACACAGTTCGATGAAATAAAAACAATAGCACCTTTTACACCTGCCTCAATCACTGTTCCATACATGTACCTGGGCAGCGAGCATCCGGCAAAAAATGACTCTGTTTACAGCTTACCGGCACACGTCAATTCGTCGGAAAAATATTTCCTGAAATTCAACAACGGAATTCACGAAAATTTCTCGTCTATCGTATCAATTGCAAAGGCCGTTGATCCCAAAATTGGAAATATAGATAGCAACCGGCACGAGGTTATCTGTGATTTGGCCGCAACTTTTTTCAACCAGTATCTTAAACAGGATAAATCAGTCAATACAAGAAAATACATAGAAAAGCTGGTTGTTTCGTCGCCCTCAAAATATGACACAGCATGGCCTGTTTACTTACATAAATAGTGGTACGGTATCCTAAAAACTTATCCCTGAACATTTTTATTGCTTTGGACCTATTCCTATATTTTTGTAGAAATTGAATCCTGAATGAGTAATACAATTATCCTATTGTGCGTTGCTATCGTCATCCTTTTATCCGTATTGCTGGTATATATATACCGCGATGTAAAAAGAGGGGAAAAAAGCGACGAAAAAACCATCGATCCTCAAACAAAACAAATGCAGTTACAGGCGTACGAAAGGCTTACGCTCCTGGTCGATCGTATTGCGTTGCCCAACCTGATCAGCCGTATTGCTATTTCCGGCATTAGCGCAAAAGACATGCAGTTATTGCTTGTGAGAAACATACGGGAAGAGTTTGAATACAATATCTCCCAACAGATCTATGTTACACATGATGCATGGAATGCAGTCAAAAATTTAAAGGAGCAAAACATGCTGGTGATTAACCAGTTTGCAAATGCATTGCCTCCAAATGCAACCGGTCTTGATCTGAACAAACTGTTGCTTGAATTTCTGATGAACAATAAGAAAGGTGCTTTACACGAAATTGTAAGCGAGGTGTTGGCATACGAAGCTAAAACACTTTTATAGCGTATCTTGTATTGGGGCAGACTGGAAAGCGTTCATCATTAAAAAATGGTCATATGAAATCTGATAGCGGGATTGATATAAAATCTGTTTATACCAAAGATGATGTGCAACGGTCTGCCGACAATGAAATGCCGGGTGAATATCCTTATACAAGAGGTATTCAGCAAGATATGTACCGTGGCAGATTGTGGACGATGCGCCAGTATGCCGGTTTTTCTACTGCGGAAGAGAGTAATCAGCGATATCATTATTTATTGTCTCATGGCGTGACCGGATTAAGTGTCGCCTTCGATCTCCCTACGCAAATTGGCTATGACAGTGATCATGCGCTTGCAGAAGGTGAAGTTGGTAAAGTAGGCGTGGCTATCGATAGCCTTGAAGATATGCAACGGCTTTTTAACGGTATTCAGTTGGAAAGTGTAAGTACCTCAATGACCATTAATGCTACCGGTTTTATTTTGTTGGGGCTGTACGTTGCGCTTGCCAAACAACAAAATGCCGATTTGCATAAAATAGCGGGTACCATTCAAAACGATATATTAAAGGAGTACGCAGCAAGAGGTACATATATCTTTCCGCCCAAACCTTCCATGCGCATCATTACCGATATTTTTGAATGGTGCAGTCACGAGTTGCCAAAATGGAACACCATTTCCATCAGCGGTTATCATATTCGTGAAGCAGGAAGCACCGCCGTGCAGGAAATAGCTTTTACATTAAGCAACGGTAAAGCCTATGTGAAGGCTGCCATCGAAAAAGGATTGGATATAAATGTTTTTGGAAAGCGCCTTTCTTTCTTTTTTAATGCTCACAATAACCTGTTTGAAGAAGTTGCCAAGTTCCGGGCGGCAAGAAGAATGTGGGCGCACATTATGAAAGAGCTTGGCGCCACTTATCCCAAAGCAATGATGCTTCGTTTTCATACACAAACGGGCGGCAGTACTTTAACAGCACAACAGCCGTTAAACAATATCACTCGCGTAAGTGTACAAACACTTGCCGCGGTATTAGGTGGAACACAAAGCCTGCATACAAACGGTTATGATGAAGCATTAAGTCTGCCTACAGAGGAAGCTGCAAGTATTGCACTGCGAACCCAGCAGATTATAGCTTTTGAAAGTGGCGCCGCCGATACTGCAGACCCGCTTGCAGGAAGCTATTATGTAGAGGCACTGACAAATGAAATCGAACAACAAGCCTTGCAGCTGATCGCCAAAATTGAAAAAATGGGCGGAAGTATAAGTGCAATTGAGCAGGGGTTTATGCAGAACGAAATTGCCAGAAGCGCATATGAATACCAGCGCAAGATTGAAAAAGGAGAGAAGATAGTGGTGGGGGTTAATAAATTCACTGTTGAAAACGAGGGATCGGCACCGGTATTTAAAATTGACGACAGTATCCGATTGGTTCAGTCCGAAAGACTCAGGCATCTCAAACAATCGCGCAACAGTGACCTCGTAAATGCCTCTTTACACAAAATTAACAGCGCAGCCAGGGATGGCTCCAACCTGATGCCTCCCGTCATCGAAGCCATTGAAAATTACTGCACACTTGGCGAAATTGCTGATGAGCTTCGAACCGTTTTCGGCGAGTTCAAATGATATTCTGTCTAAATCCAACATAATTTAAAGAAGTCTCTATCTGATAGCCAATAGCTGACCGTTGATAGTTATCTTTGCACGTAGCTTTTTCATGTACGCAATTGTAGATATAGAAACAACAGGTAGTCATTCGCATAACAACGGTCTGACAGAGATCGCAATTGTGTTACATGACGGTGAGAAAGTGGAACATGTGTTTGAAACATTGATTAATCCGGGTGTTCCCATCCCCAAATATATATCTTACCTGACCGGCATTACTGAAAACATGGTCGCTGATGCGCCACCTTTCAGCGATGTTGCTTATAAAATTTTTACACTACTGCATGGCCGTGTTTTTGTGGCACATAACGTTAATTTCGATTACTCCTTTATCAAAGATCACCTGAGGCAGTGCGGTTATGAATGGCAGCCCAAAAAGCTATGCACACTTCGCCTGAGCAAGAAAGCCTTTCCCGGGTTACCCAAATATGGTTTAGGGAGTATTTGTGATGCATTGTCTATTCAGATAGAGAACCGACACCGGGCAGGCGGAGACGCCGGAGCAACGGCAAAATTATTTGAGCTGATCCTTCAAAAAGGCGGTGAAAAGTTGGTGCTGGAAACACTCAAAAGAGAAAACAGGGAGCAGATGCTGCCACCCCATATGCCGGCAGAACAAGTGAACAATCTGCCTTATGTACCGGGTGTGTATTATTTTCATGACAACAAGGGGAAAGTGATCTATGTGGGTAAAGCGAAGAACCTGAAAAAACGTGTGGTCAGTCATTTTACAGGTCTTAATACCGGTAAGAAACGCCAGGATTTTTTGCGTGATATTCATTCGGTTACGTTTACAGAATGTGCTACGGAATTTACTGCTTCAATTTTTGAAAGTATTGAAATAAAGCGCCTCTGGCCAATTTACAATATCAGTCAAAAGACTTTTCAGCAACGGTTTGGTATTTATTCTTTTTTGGATTCAAGAGGATACATGCGTCTCGCAATTGATAAGAAAAGAAAATACCTGGAGCCGGAATTGTCTTTCAGCCTGCTTACGGATGCCAACAGAACGTTGTGGAAGATGGTTAAGACCTTCAATCTCCATCCTGCACTTTGTTTTCTGGACCAATCAATTGCTGTTGATGAAGATGAATGCCCGCCCTATAGTTACAATGAAAGAGTTGAATACGCCCTGAACGAAATGAAAAGCCAAATGGGCAGCTATGCCATAATGGAGCCCTGCGATTTCTTCAAGGAGACGTCCTGTGTGCTGGTCGAAAATGGCCGGTTTTATGGCATGGGATTAATTCCCAGGTATGTTGACAACTTAGAAATAGATGCTGTGAAGGAGCATCTGGTCCAATATCCCGAAAACGAAGTGATCACTTCCCTGATCAGAGGCTTCGCAATAAAAAATCCAGAAAGAATTTTACCATTTTGATGTACGATGTTAGATGCCCGCCCGTACCGACGGCACGTTCGGACGGGTAAGATGTAAGGAGATGTCTGATGTATTGATTTAAACTTCAAAATGGTAATGTTTACGATATTTAATATTAGTGTCTGCACAAAATCAGTGCGCTGATTAAAATTGAGCAATGGCTAATAGCTGATAGCTCACAGCTGACAGCTATTTAATTTTTTCTTTTCATACACGTCACCTACATTCGCAACCCTCTTTGAATGGCTATGCCACTTTGGGGAATAAAACATTGAATATTATGACAGAATTTGCACAACCAATTGCGTTAAAACTAAATCTAAAACCTTCACAGGTTGAAGCTGTTTTGGAGTTGTTTAGTGAAGGGGCTACTATTCCGTTTATCGCCCGTTACCGTAAGGATAAAACCGGTGGCCTGGATGAGGTGCAGATACAGCAGGTGCAGGATGAATCGAAATTCCTGAAAGAGTTTACAGAGAGAAAAGCATTTATTGAAAAAGCGATCACCGAGCAAGGTAAAATGACCGACGCTTTGCAGACTAAAATAAACAACGCCGCTACGTTGGCTGAACTGGAAGATATTTATCTGCCTTACAAGCCGAAACGCAAAACCAAAGCCCAGACTGCACGCGAAAACGGTCTGGAACCGCTTGCATTGCTCATCCTCGAACAAAAGGATACAGATGTGCTTGCAGAAGCAGGCGCTTATATCACAGAAAATGTGAAATCTGTTGACGAGGCTCTGCAAGGAGCGAGAGATATTATCGCCGAAACGGTAAATGAAGACGCGCAGGTAAGGGCGAAAATGCGTAAAGTATTTGAAGAAGAAGCAACTTTCCAAAGTAAAGTGATTGCTGATAAAGAAAATGAGGCAAGTAAGTACAAAGATTACTTTGACTTTAACGAGCCGGTTTCCAAAATACCTTCCCATCGTATACTGGCGATTTTAAGAGGTTTTTTAGAGGGCCATTTGCGTATGGCTATTTCACCGGTAGAAGAAGAAGCAATTGAAAAAATTGAGCAACAATATATTAAAGGCATGAACGCTTCAACCGACCAGGTAAAGCGTGCCATTAAAGATGCCTACCGACGTTTACTGCAACCAAGTTTGGAAAGTGAATTCCGCACAGCGTTAAAAGCTAAAGCTGATGAAGAAGCTATTAACGTGTTTGCTGAAAATCTTCGTCAGTTATTGTTAAGCTCGCCACTTGGAAGCAAAAGAATATTAGCGCTGGATCCGGGATATAGAACAGGCTGTAAGACTGTTTGCCTGGATGAAAAAGGAGAGCTGCTGAAAACTGACCTGATCTTCGTCCATGAAAAGAACAGATTAATGGATGCCGAATATAAGGTTCGTGAACTGGTTGCAAAATATAACATTGAAGTAATTGCGGTGGGTGATGGAACGGCGGGTCGTGAAACGGAACAATTTATCAAAAAACTGCAGCTAAATCTACCGGTGTTTTTGGTGAATGAAGACGGTGCCTCCGTTTATTCTGCTTCGGAAACAGCCCGTGAGGAATTTCCTGATGAAGATGTTACTGTACGTGGAGCGGTAAGCATTGGCCGCAGACTGATGGATCCATTGGCTGAGTTGGTGAAGATTGATCCAAAGAGTATTGGTGTTGGCCAGTATCAGCACGATGTAAACCAGTTCCGCTTAAAAGAAAGGCTGGATCAAACCGTTGTAAGCTGCGTGAACGCCGTTGGTGTTAACCTGAATACAGCAAGTAAACATTTACTAAGCTATGTGAGTGGGATTGGATCAACCCTGGCGGATAACATTGTAAAATACAGGAATGAAGCCGGCAAATTCTCCAGCAGGGAACAATTAATGAAAGTTCCCCGCCTGGGAGGCAAAGCGTTTGAGCAATGCGCAGGATTTTTGCGCATTAAGGAAGGAGAAAATCCATTGGATGCCAGCGCCGTGCATCCGGAAGCATACAAACTGGTTGAAAAGATGGCTGAGGATCTGAAAGTGGATGTAAAAGAACTGATAGGCAAGGAAGAATTGATCAAACAAGTTGATGCCAAAAAATATGTGACGGAACAATTCGGCGAACTTACCATTAAAGATATTCTGAACGAATTGAAAAAGCCGGGTCTGGATCCGCGTAGTGAATTGGAGCAATTTGAATTTGCATCTATTTACAGCATTGACGATGTTCAGGTTGGCATGATCGTTCCGGGCGTTGTTACCAACATTACGCGCTTTGGTGCATTTGTTGATATCGGTGTAAAACAGGATGGCCTTGTGCATGTAAGTGAGATATCTCATCAATATATCACCGATCCTAATGAAGTTTTAAAATTGAATGATAAGGTACAGGTAAAAGTGCTTGAGGTCGATGTTGCCCGTAAACGCATCGCCTTATCCATCAAGCAAACCCAGGAAGCGCCTGCAAGAAGGGAAACAAGGTTCAATAAGAGTAATCAGCCTTCACATAAAAAGAAAGAAGAGGATTTAAGTAATTTAAGCGTAAATGACGCGTTGGCGGCGCTTAAGAAGAAGTTTGGCAAGTAATTGAAAGTTGAAAATTGATAATTGAAAATGAAGCCCCGGTAACAATGCAGCCGGGGTTTTATTTTGCCACTCAGGCACGGAAGCACCGAGGTAATTTTGGAGGTATTTAACCACAGAGGACACGGAGTTTTTTTTCACAGAGTAGCACGGAGGCTAAAACATAGTTTTTACCACTGAGGCACGGAAGCAGTGAGGTTTTGGAGGAATTTAACCACAGGGGACACGGATTTTTTTTCAGGGAGTAGCACGGAGGTTAAAACACATTGAGATTATTAATCTTGCTTCACACTCGCTTGCTATATCAGTTTTTTTGCAAATAGGGTCTTTTTATGTGATGCTTCTGTCCATAGATTTCACGCCTCAAAACTTGTTCCTCTCCGTGGCCATCTGTGAAAAAAAACTCTATGTCCTCTGTGGTTAACCTCTCCTGCGGTTTTATTTCTGTATTTCAGTGCTTCAGTGGCAAGCCTCCTTCTTCCGGTCAAAAAAAATTTGTCACCATACACATTAATTGTACTTTTGAAATTGTATAAGCACTTATATATTTATGAACTTTTACCAACAATTGGGATTTCTTGTATTCGGCAGTCGCTTAAGAAGGCTTAGCGAGACGTTTTTAAATGATGTGAATAAGGTCTACAAATCACACAAAATTGCCTTCGATGCATCCTGGTTTCCAGTGTTTTATATTCTTTCTCAAAAGCAGGAAGCCTCTATTAAAGAAATCTCGGAAGAGGTGAATGTGTCGCATTCTGCGATTAGCCAGCTTATCAGTAACCTTCAACAAAAAGGGCTGATCAAATCGACAGTCTCAAAAAAAGATGCTCGCCATAAAGTGATCACTTTTACAGCAAAAGGAGAGAAGTTGTTGCATAAAATACAACCCGTTTGGACCGCTCTGGAAACAGCAATGGAGGAGATTGCCGGGTCATCAGCAGAAAGCAAAAAATTGCTTAATGCTTTGACAAGTATGGAGAAAAGAATACACCAGAAGAGTTTGTTTGAAAGGATTGAAAGAGTGATTGAAAGTTGATAAGTGGATAGAATTGACAGCGGACAGAAAAGGCTCGTTGTATGATCACCAATTGAATGAAGATAATTTAGAAATACGGTTATGAAGAGTACGCTTTTAATAGATAACGATTGCTTGCAGTTTGAACAGGTGAAGGATTTGTTGGATCAGGAACAACAGATTGAGTTAACGCCGGAAACTAAACAGCGGGTTGAAAAATGCCGGACTTACCTCGACAGCAAGATGGACGGTCACCGCGGGTTGTTTTATGGGATCAATACAGGTTTTGGCTTCCTGCAAAATGTGGAAATAGATAAAAACCAGATTGAGCAATTGCAATACAATCTGATTGTATCGCATGCCTGCGGAATGGGAGATGAAGTACCTGCGGAGATTGTCAAACTGATGCTGATGCTCAAGGTTCAATCGCTTGGCTACGGGCATAGCGGCGTACAACTTGATACTGTAGAAAGGCTGGCACAAATGTTTAACAACAATGTGCTTCCTGTTGTTTATACACAAGGCTCATTGGGTGCATCTGGTGATCTCGCGCCTTTGAGTCATCTGAGCTTGCCGTTACTAGGACTTGGCGAAGTTTATTTCGAAGGAAAAAAGTATCCTTCCAAAGTCGTTCTGGATAAATTCGGCTGGCAGCCGATCCGTCTTCAAAGCAAGGAAGGCCTGGCACTGATTAACGGAACGCAATTCATGAGTGCCTATGGAATGTATTGTCTTAAAAAATCAGCGCACCTGCTGCAGCTTGCTGATCTTATCTGTGCGCTGTCTTTTGATGCATTTGATTGCGTGAGTGGTCCGCTGCATCCCAATATTCAAAAGATCAGAGGTCATAAAGGACAGGCATCTACTGCAGCCATTATCACAAGATATCTGCAGGGCAGTGAAGTTGCTGTACAGGAAAAAGAACAGGTACAGGATCCTTATTCTTTTCGCTGCGTACCACAAGTGCACGGTGCAACAAAAGATGTTTTCGAGAATGTGTTGAATGTCTTCCTGACTGAAATAAATTCTGTCACTGATAATCCGAATGTTTTTCCGGATGAGGATCTTATCGTAAGTGGCGGAAATTTCCACGGACAACCGCTGGCACTCCATCTTGATTTTTTAAGCATAGCTATGAGTGAGCTTGCCAATATCAGCGAACGAAGAATCTATCAATTAATAAGTGGTCAGCGAAACTTGCCGTTGTTCCTCGTACAGGATGCTGGGCTGAACTCAGGATTTATGATCCCACAATATACGGCTGCCGGAATTGTGAGTGAGAACAAGCAGCTGTGTACGCCAGCATCAGTAGATTCTATTTCCTCATCCAATAACCAGGAAGATCATGTAAGTATGGGTGCCAATGCAGCTACTAAATGCTTACGGGTGATCAACAACGTCGAACGGATTCTGGCCATTGAATTGCTGAGCGCAGCGCAGGCGTTTGACTTTAGGCGACCTTTAAAAACATCTCCGATCCTTGAAGACTTGTTCACGGCTTTCAGAAAGGAAGTTTCTTTTAATGATAAAGACCGCGTGTTACACAATGATATGATGAAGGCTGTTGAGTTTATAAGAGGGTGGGAGAGATTTTAGGAAGACTGTAAGACGGGTAAGATCGTAAGACGGGTAAGACCGTAAGACCGTAAGACCGTAAGATAGTAAGACCGTAAGATAGTAAGACCGTAAGATAGTAAGAGGGATCGAATAGTCAGAATTCTTTGTGCCACTTTGTGTTCTTCGTGACTTTTTGGTTTGAAAACTTTATGCCGCTTTGAGACTTTGAGCCCTGGTGGCGAAAAAAATATTACCATATGAATGCACAACCTAATACAACGTTGTCCTGTAAAGGATGGATCCAGGAAGCGGCTTTACGTATGCTGATGAATAACCTGCATCCCGATGTGGCAGAACGACCGGAAGACCTGATCGTTTATGGCGGACGCGGTAAAGCTGCGCGCAATAAAGAAGCTTTACAGCAGATTATTGCTGCGCTGCATGTTTTAGAGAATGACGAAACATTGCTCATACAAAGCGGCAAACCTGTTGGTATTTTAAAAACGCATGAAGACGCGCCAAGAGTGCTGTTGTCTAATTCGCAGCTTGTTCCAAAATGGGCGACATGGCAACATTTTGACGAGTTGGAAAGGAAAGGACTGATGATGTATGGGCAGATGACTGCCGGCAGTTGGATCTACATTGGTTCGCAAGGTATTGTGCAGGGTACCTACGAAACTTTTGCCGCATTAGCCAATAAACATTTTGGCGGTACACTGAAAGGAACACTTTGTGTCAGCGCTGGTCTCGGAGGTATGGGTGGTGCTCAGCCTTTAGCTATCACCATGAATGAAGGTGTGGCCTTAATCGCAGAAGTAGAAGAATGGCGCATTAATAAACGCCTAGAGACTAAATACCTGGATGTTAAATGCCACAGTATTGACGAGGCTATTAACATGGCTACGGCTGCCCGAAGAGAAGGGCAACCATTGAGTATAGGTGTTGTATGCAACGCAGTACACTTATTGAATAGATTGATCGAGCGTGATATTACAGTAGATGTTTTGACAGATCAAACCTCTGCACATGATCCGCTGATAGGGTATGTTCCGCACACTTTAAGTAATGAAGAAGCATCGGTTTTGCGCAATGATGACCCGGAAAGATATATTGCTTTGAGCTACGATAGTATGAAGCTGCATGTAGAGCTGATGCTGAGAATGCAGCAACGCGGTACCATTACATTTGATTATGGCAATAATATCCGTGCCCGTGCTCAGGAACACGGATTAAAAAATGCCTTTGATTTTCCCGGGTTTGTGCCCGCATATATACGACCCCTATTCTGCGAGGGCAAAGGTCCTTTCCGCTGGGCTGCGTTAAGCGGCGATCCGGAAGATATCGCAGTGACCGATGAAGTGATTGCAAATATGTTTCCCGAAAATGAAAGTCTGCAGCGTTGGCTAAAGCTCGCTAAAGAAAAAATTGCTTTTCAGGGGTTACCCGCACGCATTTGCTGGTTGGGGCAAGGTGAGCGTGAAAAGGCGGGATTGGCATTTAATGAATTGGTGAGAACAGGTAAAGTAAAGGCACCCATCGTTATTGGTCGCGACCATCTGGACACTGGCTCAGTCGCGAGCCCGAACCGCGAAACGGAAGCTATGCTGGATGGCAGTGATGCTGTCGCCGATTGGCCCTTGCTTAACGCGCTGATCAATACCGCAGGTGGGGCAAGCTGGGTAAGTCTTCACCATGGCGGTGGTGTTGGAATGGGCTATAGTATCCATGCGGGAATGGTGATTGTGGCAGATGGCACCGAACAAGCTGCAAAGCGTCTTGCACGTGTATTACGCAACGATCCGGGAATGGGTGTTATCCGTCATGCCGATGCAGGTTATGAACTGGCGAAGGAAACAGCAAAAAAGTTTGGGCTGGATTTGGAAAGCCGCTTGTAAACCACGAAGACTGGGCGACACGGAGAAACACAAGGAATAGCCACAAAGACACAGAGGCAGAAAGGGCACAAAGATTAGATACAAAGGGAAGAACCTAAGAACCTACAATGACTTAAACGCAGAACCTAAAACTTATAACGTATAACTTCTTTGCCACTAAAGCGCCTGAAGAACACGCAGCCTATCCACCGCGTTGCTGCCCAACGGTCTGTGAGGCTTCCAATGCTCTGCTAAGCCTCCGGGCTTCGCAGACTTACTCTGTCGCCTCTGGCGACGAATACAAGTTGTTAATTGTCAATCCGAATTTTTTGCTTGTATAATTATTCTTTCAACTTTCTCTTTGCAATGCATCATTAACCAATTCGTGTTCTGCCAATAGCAAACGAAGGTAATTTTCCTGTGTATTGACATGTCACTTTTTATTATCATAAAAGCCTGAAAGCGAACAGTTTTTGTATTGTAACCGGACACTTATTTACCTTTTCATTATTATAAATATTTGATTTATAATGCTTTATAATACTGGCACTTTATTAGCGAATTATCTATAGCAAATTTTAGGAACTATGCTTAGAAACTACATCAAAACCGCGTGGAGAAATCTTGTCAAAAATAAATTCTATTCATTGGTAAATATTTTCGGATTGACCGCTGGGCTTGCTGTAGGTATTTTGATCTTGCTGTGGGTGCAATACGAGTTATCTTTCGACGGTTTTCATAAGCAATCTAAAAACATCTACCGGCTTGAAAATATGGTGGGCACCGGCCCAAGCCGGCAAATCTGGACGGTAACAGCCGGACCTATCGGTCCACTGTCAAAAAAACAAATTCCGGGAGTTGAAGCATTCGCACGTATATCATACAATCCTTTCTACGGATTATTCAGATATCAGGATAAAGTTTTCAATGAACAACGTAACGCCTTTGCGGACGCAACGCTGTTCTCTATGTTCGACTTCAATCTTATAAAAGGAAACAAAGCAAATCCTTTTCCTGACAACAATTCAATCGTTATAACAGAAAGTACCGCCACAAAATATTTTGGAAAAGATGAGCCAGTCGGAAAAGTAATTTCAGCCGACAATAAAATAAATTTTACGGTCACTGGTGTAATACATGACTTCCCGAAAAATTCCAGCATTGATGGCGATATGTTTTTCCCGATATCTCTGTTGGAAAAGATCAGGTATGCCGACAATAAAGAAGGGAAGAACTTAGAGAATGATTTTGTGCAATTTGATTTTGATACATACTTGTTACTAAAACCCGGGATGCAACTATCGCAGCTGGCCGACAAAATGCGCACTATACATTTAAGCGTAAAATCGGACGATACTGATATTCAATATTTATTTCTACCGTTAGAAAAAATGCATTTGTACAAAGCTGATGGAAGTAACGGTGGCATTGAAACTGTGCGCATGTTTACCATTATTGCGTTGCTTATATTGGTGATTGCCTGCATCAACTATGTGAATCTTTCTACGGCACGTTCTATGCTGCGTGCGAAAGAAGTCAGCCTGCGTAAAATTGTCGGCGCAGCAAGATTGCAGCTTTTCTTTCAATTTATCATTGAGACTGCATTGCTTTTTGTATTGGCAACGGGGCTTGCCTTAATGTTGGTGTATACACTTGTACCTGTATTTAATCAGGTAACGGGGCGCGAGCTTGTGTTGAATATATATGATGTGCGAATATGGAAAGTTATTGTTTGCACCATTCTGGGTACACTGATAGTTTCAAGCATTTATCCTGCATTGTTGCTTTCTTCTTTTGAGCCGCTGAAAGCCATAAAGGGAAAGATCTCTGCACGCGTGAGCAATGTTGTTTTCAGGAAAGTATTGGTAGTTGTTCAGTTTGGTTTTTCCATGATCCTGATTACCGGAACGCTTATTATAGGGAAACAATTATCTTATATCCATTCCAAAGAACTTGGATACGATAAAGACCACGTGTTGTCTATGAGCATGATTGATATGAGTAAGCATATTGATGCAGTGAAGGCAGATTTGCTGACGCAACCCGGCATTTCCAATGTTACCTGGGCGGATGCAAACATCATATTTTATGGCGGACAAACAGGAAGCAATTCATGGGACGGTAAGCAGAACGGAGAAACCCTGATGATTAGTCCCATTAAAACCGATAAGGATTTTATGTCTTTTTTCAAAATGCAGTTGAAAGAGGGCAGTGGCTTTACGGGCGCGGTTGCTGATTCAACTCATTTTATCCTGAATGAAACAGCGGTTCAGGCAATGAGATTGAAGGATCCTATTGGAAAAAGATTCAAGTTGTGGGAAACTGAAGGAACGATCATCGGCGTAGTTAAAGATTTTCATTTTACTTCGATGCGTCAGAAAATTAAGCCTGCTGTATTTTACTATAAGCCTGCATCGTACGGTCAGATCTATGTAAAGACAACTGGCAAGGATGCTCCCAAAGCTATCGCTGCTGCAGAAAAGGAATGGAAAAAATACAACGCAGATTTTCCGTTCACCTATGCATTTCTTGATGATTCGTTCAATCGATTGTATCAGTCAGAGCAGCGTACAAGTTTGTTGTTTGACATTTTTGCAGCTATTGCTGTATTCATCTCCTGCCTTGGATTGTTAGGTTTAGCGGCCTATACAGCCCAGGTGCGTACACGCGAAATAGGTATTCGTAAAGTGTTGGGCGCAAGTGTTTCCGGGATAATAAGTATGCTTGCATCGGACTTTATTCGATTGGTTGTGATTGCAATACTGGTCGCCATACCGGTTGCGTGGTACGTAATGAATAAATGGTTGCAGGATTTTGCTTACAAGACAAATATTGGCTGGCTGGTGTTTTTAGCCGCGGGCAGCATTGCTGTGGTAATAGGTATTCTTTCAATAAGTGTACAGGCTGTAAGATCGGCTATAGCAAACCCAGTTAAAACCCTCCGAAGCGAGTAGGGGAAACACGAAGGCCCAAAGGGCACGGAGGATCACAAAGAATTTTTATCTGGTTGCAAAAGGTCTCACGAAAAGGATATGTTGGAAGGAAGCATCCAAAGTCTAAGACATCAAAAACATTAATCCTAAACTGCTCCTATATTAAAGCAAGAAGCACAAATAATCTTTGTGCTTCTTTGTGTTCTTAGTGGTTCAAAAAAATTAATAATCAGCTGCAACACCCGTATAATTGTGCGGTGTAATTGCCTTTAATTCTTTCTTCAGATCAGCGCTTACTTTTAAGCTTGTGATAAAAGACTGAATATCTTGTTTTGTAATAGCTGATTTACCTCTCGTCAATTCTTTCAATGCCTCGTATGGATTCGGATAGTTTTCTCTTCTTAACACTGTTTGTATTGCCTCAGCAACAACAGCCCAGTTGTTTTCCAAATCTTCCTTCAGCCTGGCTTCATTCAGAAGCAGTTTGCCTAAACCTTTTTCGATTGATTTCAATGCGATCAAAGTATGTGCAACCGGAACGCCGAGGTTACGCAGCACCGTAGAATCGGTTAGATCTCTCTGTAGTCTGCTAATGGGCAATTTCGCAGAAAGATGTTCTAATAATGAATTAGCTACGCCGAGGTTTCCTTCAGCATTTTCAAAATCAATCGGGTTTACTTTATGCGGCATTGCACTTGAACCTACTTCACCTTTTACAGTTCTTTGTTTGAAGTAGTCCATGCTGATGTATGTCCATATATCACGACACAGATCAATCAGTATTGTATTGATACGCTTGATGGCATCAAAATGTGCAGCAAGATTATCGTAGTGTTCAATCTGTGTAGTGAACTGCATGCGCTGCAAGCCTAAAATGTCCTGCACAAATTCATTTCCTAACGACACCCAGTTCTTCTTAGGGAAAGCGATATTGTGTGCGTTAAAGTTGCCTGTAGCACCGCCGAATTTTGCTGCATAGGGTATGTAGGAAAATAACTGTACCTGGTTATCCAGCCTTTCCACAAACACCATGATCTCTTTACCAAGCTTGGTAGGAGAAGCGGGTTGTCCGTGTGTTTTGGCCAGCATGGAAATATCTTTCCATTGAGAAGCCAACACATGAAGGTTGTTTTGCAGGTTAATAACTGCAGGCAGGTAATCATGCTCCATGCAGTGTTTCCAGCTCAATGGAATAGATGTATTGTTAATGTCCTGGGACGTCAATCCGAAATGCACCCACTCTACAACATCCTCAGCACCTGCTTTTTTAAGCTGTTCTTTCAGGAAATATTCAACCGCTTTTACATCGTGGTTGGTAATGCTTTCAATATTTTTTATCTGTTGTGCATCGTCCAGGCTAAATTCTTCACCCACTTTTTTCAACGCCTGCCTTGCTTTTGCTGGCAGCTTGAAGATCTTTTTATCGGCAAGAAACAGGAAGTATTCTATTTCAACAATTACGCGGTATTTAATTAGGGCAAACTCAGAGAAATACTCATCAAGGTGCGCCACCTGCCTGCGGTAACGACCGTCAACAGGAGAAATGGCAGTAAGATTAGTTAATTCCATAATATTATTTTAAACACTGTTCAGGTTAGATTGGGCAATGAACAGTTAAAATCAGGTTAAGCAGTTACTTTATTTTAACGCGCTAACACTACATTTGCACGCAAAAGTAAAAGAAAGTTCTTTCCAATTGCTGATTTTATTAAAAGAAAGCTGTTTTGTCCTTGCTATATGCGCTGTTTATCAGCAAGTTGTATGCAATATGACGTCACGGTGAGAAAAGAAATGAAATGAAGAAGATTAAAGTAGGTGCAGTCAGTTATTTAAATACTAAGCCATTGGTCTATGGCATTAAACGTTCAACCCATTTATTAAAGCAAATAGAATTAATAGAAGATTATCCTTCCAAAGTAGCCGGAATGCTGGTTGATGGCACAATTGACATCGGGCTGGTACCGGTAGCGGCGATTCCCAAATTGAAAGAATGGCATATTGTGGGCGATTTTTGCATTGGTGCCGAAGCCGATGTGGCCAGCGTTTGCCTGTTCAGCGAAGTGCCGATCGAAAAGGTTGAAAAAGTGCTGTTGGATTATCAAAGCCGTACTTCGGTAAATCTTGCTAAAGTGTTACTGAAGCATTATTGGAAAGTAGATCCAATCCTTGAAGATGCCAGCGAAGGTTATATTGACGACATTAAAGGAACGACTGCTGGCGTTGTAATAGGGGACAGGGCACTTGCTCAGCGTAAAGTATCACCCTATATCTATGACCTCGCTTCTTCATGGAGAGCCATGACGGGGCTGCCATTTATGTTTGCTGCGTGGATCTCTAACAAGCCATTGTCCGAAGATTTTATTGAGGAGTTTAATGCAGCCAATGCTTTAGGTTTCGAGCACCTTGAAGAAGTGATTGCAGAAAATCCATGCCCGGTTTATGATCTGCATACTTATTATACGCATAATATCAGCTATCAATTGACGGAGGAGAAAAGAAAAGGCATGGAACTTTTCCTTCAATATCTGGAAGAATTCAAAACTCAAAGAGCCTTCTAGATTTCTGAGTTTTGAATCAAATTCTAAAACGAACTATAAGCCCCGTCTGAACATATTCAGGCGGGGTTTTAATTTTTATCCGGTTCTATTTTGATTGTTGTTGGTATTTGATTGAGTTACATTACAAACCGGTAGCCGATTCCTTTAATCGTAATTATTTCAAGCGTAGGATCATCTTTTAAATAACCCCGCAGTTTGGTGATGTAAACATCGAGATTACGGCTATTAAAAAATGAATCATTTCCCCACAATAGGTTAAGTATATCCCTGCGTTGAATTATTTGCTGGCGGTTATTGTATAGCAGCTTTAAAAGCTCGCTTTCCCTGTAAGATAACTTTCTCTCTTCTTCGTTATTTTTTAGTATTTGCCGGCTTTGTTGAAAATTGTATTTACCAATTGAAAATGTATCTCCGTTTGTTTTAGGTAACTGCGTTTCAGTTCCTTTTGTAACATTCTGTATGCGTACAATAAGTTCCTCAATGCTAAATGGCTTGCGGATATAATCATTGCCACCTACATTAAAACCTTTCACTACATCTGCCGTTTGTGTTTTTGCCGTAAGAAAAATAATAGGCACTTTGTTGTTCATGCTTCTTATCTCATCTGCAATAGTAAATCCATCCTTACCAGGCAACATAATATCAAGCACACATACATCCGGGTTGCTTTGTTTATATAATTCAGTAGCCCTTGCACCATTGCTTTCCATGATCACTTCAAAGCCACGGCTTTCAAGGCTTTCCTTAACTATCTTGCCAAGGAATAATTCATCTTCTATATATAATATTTTTGTGCTCATCCAATGCGGATAGTTTTCTTTATGATCTTTCTGTTTTCATCAAACTCAATTATGGCCGCTTCTTCATATGGAATGTGTACAATAAAAGTGCTGCCTTTACCAGGTTCGCTTTTTACTTCTGCAAAACCCTGATGGCTTTTTGCAATATGATCTACATAGCTTAATCCCAGGCCATATCCCTTAATGTCATGCCTGTTATTTCCCGGCACACGGAAAAACTTTTCAAATACTTTTTGCTTGTATTCGGGCGGTATGCCAATGCCGTTATCGCTTACACGCATTTCCACATGTTGTTTGTGAGACAATAATTCAACATGAATAACCGGATTATCCCGGCTATATTTCAATGCATTGTCAAGCAGATTGTATATAACACTTGTTATGTGCAGTTTGTCTGCATGTATGGTAAACCTGTCACCTGTTGTCGTAAAAGTTATTGTGGCATCCTGTTTTTCAAATTGCCATTTCATAGAATTAATTACTTGCTTGCACAGTGCGGCAAGGTCGAAATATTCCTTTTCCAGCGCTATGGACTTATTTTCAAACATGGATAGTTTAAGTACCTTGTCAACCAGTAAACTCAGGCGTTGTAGCTCATTTTGCGATATGTTGAGGTATTCCTGTGTTCGTTCAGGATCATCCATTGCCTTAAAATTCTTTAATGCTTCAACGGCAACGCTTACTGTGGCAATAGGTGTTTTAAGTTCGTGCGTAATATTACTGATAAGATCGTTTTTCATTTGTGTAAGCCTGCGCTGCTTTACCAGGCTACTATACAACAAAACAAATGAGGCAATGGTAATGCCCACCAGTAGAATAGAAAAAAGTAAAGGCGTTTTAAGCTGAGAAAAAATATATGAAGGTACATGCTGAAGTGAGAGACGATAAGTTACCGGCTTGGCAAGTCCGATGGTTACATCATTTGAACGACCTGGCTCAAAAGCGTTTATCCGGGAAACACTAAACGCAACATTCATTTTATCAGCGTTAAGCCTTGCGCTATAAGCTGAATCTATTTCGCGGATGGTGACTGAGTCGCTTGAGTAGAGCGAATCTACATTAAACATCATTCTTACTTCGGTACCGCTTACAGTATCTTTTGTGCTTCGTGCGATAACATCAGGAAGAACCATAGGCACCCGCGGCAAACCGTCATCCCTTTTAAAGGTGTAGTTGACAAAAACCTGGTTTTCACGTTTAGCGGAATCCCATTGATGTGTTTCTGTTTTGCGAATTAAGGGCGGTGAGCCTGAACTATCCGCTCTGTCTGATATCGTCCTTAGTCTTGAAGTCCCAATGAAAACTTTTCTTTGCCGGGTGGAATCTACATCAGACTCCCTCATTTTTTCCTGAATTAGACTGGCAATTGTTATTACTGGCCGGTCGTTTTTCGAGTCTTCTCTTATAACGGGACCCAGCGCAGGACGCATCGAATCCAATTTCAGTTTAGAAGTCTGGAGCCTGAGCACAGTTTGATAAAAGGAAGCGTTTGTTTTTATTTGCAGGTTCTGGTGTTCACGGTCATAGTTGTCCTTCAGCCAGTATACCTGGAAGCCGGTTATTCCCGCAATGGCAATCACCATTAAAATTGCTAGCGTGCGAAGCCTGTTCATTTCTTTTACAAATTTATAAGAATGCGTGTGACGTTGCTTTTGTTTTAACCTTTATTAACCTTAAAGCAAGGGGACTTAACCTGATGCGAAAAGTGCTGTGGCTAGCTTTGGTTAAAATCAAAACATTATGAACAAACTAACTTTCTCGTGCATAGGGATGTTAACCTTCGCAACCATTCAGGCACAACAGAAAGAAGGTAAGATAATTTACCAGCGTACTGTACAAAGACAAATGATCCTGGATCGTGGAAACGGGCCTGAAAGTTCGGTGCAAAAAATGGTCAATAAATTTGAAGTGGACTTTGCCAATAATAAGATGATGTTGAAGCAACAGGAAGATGATATGCCTGAGGAAGAACCAGCTCCTGCCGGAGACCATTTAATGATCCGGACTTTTGGAGGTGGTGCCGATGATGCCACCTATTGCGATTTTCAAAATGCCCGCAAAGTTCAGCAACAGGAATTCTTTGATAAAACATTTGTGATAACAGACAGTATCAAAGCCGGCAACTGGAAACTAAGTAATGAGACAAAAAGTATTCTTGGCCACGTTTGCCAAAAAGCAACGACACAGGAAATTGTTAAACATATGAAGATGTCTATGGACAATGGTAAAATGGAACGCAACGAGGTTGAAGATACGTCAGTGGTTACCGCCTGGTTTGCTACGGATATTCCCGTTCCTGCAGCGCCTGAAATGCAAGGACAATTGCCCGGGGCCATGTTGGAATTAGAAAACGATAACGGCCGAACCGTTTATGTAGCCATTGAAATATCGCCAAAGGCGGATCTGTCAGCCATTAAAGAACCGGCAAAGGGTAAGAAAGTAACAGCTGCTGAGTTTGTTGCAGAACGCAACAAAATGATTGAAGAAATAAACAATCGTAATGGAAATTTCAGGATCTCGGCGGACTGAGGAAAATTGATAAACCTTAATGTATTTCTATTTCAATATCGTTTAGATAAGAATTACGTTTTAGCACTGGTATCGTCACCTCGACGCAGGAGAGGTCTCTCGACTATTAGCCTGTTGAATAGCGGGAGATGTCTCTTGTCGTGCCGATGACAGATTTTATAACAGTTATAATTTTTCCCGTAGGGAATTAAGCTCAATAGAAGTGGTCGAATCGGGAACCCCATAGCCCGTTAGGGCTTTAACCAACGAAAGGGTTAATGTCCTACGGACAAAAGAAGCATAAATTATTTGGCTTTTCTATTGAGCTTAAAGCCCTATGGGCTATCACACCAGGCTTACTGTCATTACCTTTTTGATTGTGGTTAACCAAATTTTCCGGTCGACATGAGTTCAATCTTAATCAGTCTAACTAAAGCAATCAAATAAATAATTTTGTCTTAACTAAACGACATTGTATTTCTATTTGTCTTTTGTTTATATCCTCGTTCGATGAGCGTTAATATTTTATGTACGGCGCTTATCGAACGCGGATATTGCTATCGCAATTTTATTGGTCCGGGGCCATTGTTGTTTCCCAGCCCGGTTTTACTTAAGCTATAAGTAAAACTCAACAGTACAAATCGTTTGAGTGTATTAGCACGAACATCTTCAATATAATTCTGATTGCTTGTACGGCTTACACTTACATTCCGGTTTAATATATCATTTATTTTCAGCTTAAGTTCGCCGCGATTGAACTTTAAAAACAGCCTGCTTACAGAGGCATTCCATAAGGGCACATTTGCATTGAAACCAGCAGATAAGCGATTGTTTACTGTATAACTGAAATCAGTATTAAAATTAAACTTAGCAGGTAACTGCCAGCTATATTCAGCTTCATACAATTGTGAAAAGTAACGGGTATTTGATGACGGTTGCAGAGAGTAAGCGGTATAATTATAACTGATGCCGCCATTTACAGAGAAGAATATTTTTTCTGTTGGATTAATATCGAAAGCCAATCGGGGCCCGGCACTAAATGTGCTAATGGTATTTTTTTCACCATTGATAAACTGCGGACCTCTGTTGTAACCGAGGCTGCTCCCAACTCTCATCGTTCCTTTAATAAAACGCACCGGCAGTCCGAGGTCAATGTTACCTGTGAGATTATATACACCGTTCACATTTACCGGCCTGGTTGTTTTTACGCCATTGGCATAAAGGGAATCATAATTTACAATCTTGTCATCCGTTCTCATCAGATTAAAGAACGCAAACAGGTTTTTGTTCGCAAATGGATTTACGCCCATATAGTTGATCTGTAACAAGTGAATAAATTCCTGTTTCAGATCGGGATTACCGTATTTGATATTCAGACGGTCGCTGATATCAGGAACCGGTTGTAACTGCGATATGGAAGGAGGATTGGTAAGAGAGCGGTAACTAAGTATAAGATTCTTGTTTTTTGTAAAGTTGTACTGAAAGCGCGCGACGGGTAGGAGGTTAGTGAATGTTTTTGCAAGTAAAGAATCTTTAATGCCGCTAATGATGGTGCCATCCAGCTGTGCACGTTGTACTGAAAAACCAATAGCATAATTAAATTTCTTTTTTTGCACGCGCAGTCGAAGCCCGGCATTCATAAATCCATAACTGTTGCTAAACTCATTGCTTAAAGAATCATTGAGATGTTCGTATTTACCACTTGTTTGATCATAGTCATATGTGGCTTTGTTAGAAGCGCTTTTTGTATGACCGCCACCCGCGCTAAACTCCAGGATTGACCGGCGTGACAGAGGTTCTGTATATACAACTTTAACTGTGTAACCCGATAAATTGCCTGCAGTGTTTATATGTTGATTGATGGAATCGTTCCGGTAGCCGGTACCTGCTCCATCAAAAAAATTACTAAGGGAGAGCAAAGCTTCATCGCCCTGGCTATTGTTAAATGAGGTTTGCATATTAACTGAAAACGTCCGTCCTTTTCGTCTGAATTTTTTTCTGAATAAAAGATCACTCTGAAAGTTAAAAGCGTGGCTATTGTTGATTGATTTTGATGCGCCGGTGTTGCTTACGTGGTCGTCTTCTCCATACTGTGCATAATCATTTACAACTTTGTTATTCGTTTGTTGATAGCCAAACTTAGGAGCGAACCTGATCGAGTGGAATGAATCAATAACGTAATCCGCAGCTATGCTGATCCGGTGACTGTTATTAATATTGTCTGTCAAATTGTTTTGCCTGTAGAAGTAAGATGAATCCGGCAGAATGTATTGCCGTTGTATATCTGTCTGTGTCTGAGGGTTATAGTGATTGTAAAAATAACTGCTTGACCAGTCCAGCTTATTACCGATAATATTATTGTAATTTAAGCCACTTCCCCAAATAGTCCGGATGCCCTTATTATCGTTTCCGATTGAGCCTGCATTTTGGTCCTGCTGTGTGAGGTTGATAGTTGCGTTGCCATTTCCATTGCGCATCATACGGCTCAGCTCTCCGCTAAAATTCATGAGATCCATAAAGGAGAATCCTTCGGCGTTGATATTATTGGCCATACCAATAGCTGACATTTGCCGTGCGCCTTTGAATGAATTCAGGTTAAAACGGCCTTCATATCGATCAGCTGTACCACCACCTCCCGTTATTTTTCCAAAGCCTCCTTTCTTCTGATCTTTTTTCAATTTCAGGTTGATGGTCTTTTCACTATTGCCATCATCAAAACCAGTTAACTGCGATTGCTCACTTTGTTTGTCGTATACCTGCACTTTGTCTATCGCATCAGCCGACAGATTCTTTGTTGCCATTTTTGGGTCATTACCAAAAAACTCTTTTCCATCAACAAGCACACGATTCACTGTTTGGCCCTGTGCCTTAACCGTTCCATCTTTATCGACCTGCACGCCGGGCAGCCTTTTTAATAATTGCTCTACGCTGGCATTGGGTTGCGTTTTAAAAGAACCTGCATTGTATTGCACGGTATCACCGACAAGCGTAACAGGTGGAGCTTCACTGGTAACAACCACTTCAGCAAGTGTTGTTTTTTTATCATTAAGTATTATTCGTCCCAAATCAGTATTGGCTCGTTTTCCATCTACAGTGAAAAAGATTGTTTTATTATGGTAAGCTACATGCGTTATCAGCAAACGATATTCGCCAGTTGCAAGATTGCTGATAGAAAATCTTCCCGCCTGGTCCGTCATGCTGAATGAAACCAATGAACTATCCTTTTTTTTCATGATAGTCACCGTGGCGTCCGGGATTATTAGCTTCGATAAAGTATCATACGCTTCGCCTTTGATAACACCATTTTGTGCCGTTGCAGATAAAGTGACAAGTAATAGCAGAAAGCCGGTTAACCAAAATCCTTTCATGACAGGTAAAGTTTTGCGTCTACGAAAGTATTTCTACTCTGTATGAAAGGGGGTTAAGCAGCATTGGATTAATGTTAATGAAAGTTAAGATGATGAGATCTGAATCAAATTGATTTAAAACAGGTTTTTTAATTATGGAAGAGGAGCAATCCCGAAGGGATGAAATTATTATAGAAAGGAATGCACATCTGTATTTAAAACCCCGACGGGGTGGCATTATAAAATGTCACCCCGTCGGGGTTTTGAGAAATAGTTTTTGGCATTTGCTATAATAATTTCATCCCTCCGGGATTTGTTTTTGACGGAAGATCAGCGATAACTATTATCCGGTAAAGATTGCGACTCAATTTATTGAAATTTAGTCCGACAATAATGATATTGAACTATTAGTTAATTCGGACCTTTACTTTCAGCGTTATTAAACTATTTCTTTTGTCTGGTGCACTATAGCCGGTAAGTACCGGGCGTAATCCTTGCTGATATTGCAAACTAACGGAGGCCTGCTTATTGAGGTTGTATTCAATACCTCCAAGCAAGCGATAATCCATTTTCCGGATCGAAATATTATTCTCTACCGGCGGAGGCGCTGCTGTTGGAAGCAGCGTACCCACATCAGCATATACTCTGTTCATATTAAAATCATACGTTTCTGATGCCGTAGATGATTTAGAGCTAATCAACCTTGAAAATTGAACGCCGGCCTGTATCGAAAATTTATCTGAGAGCTGCCATCCTGCAATTATTGGTAAGTCAATATAGTGAAGACGTTTGTAAACAATCTTTTCATTGTACATGCTCACATTGTTGGTTGTATCGTTAACATATACAGTCTTTTCTATACCACTAATGCCGCTGGTCGCGACGGGAGAAAAAATGGCGATGCCTGTAGAAAGATAGAAACGCCGGCCCGTGGCATATTTCAGGTCGAACGTCGGATAGGGTTGCGGCACCTGGTATTTACCCATCGATATATTTAAGCCGGCACCAGCTTGTAAAGTCCATCGCGCTTTATTTTTTACGGTAATCTTTTGCGGAGTCGATGACTTTTCTGCAATAGTGGTTGCTGTGTCCTTATCAGTAATTATTGGAGCGGATTGAGATGTCTTGATAGCAACACGCTGATGATAATCAGCAGTGTCTTTATCATGTAATGAAGTGTTAGTAGTTGCAGTAGCATGATTGTTTTGGATGAGTTGTTGAACAGCCTTGTGAACATCGATTCCCGTTTGCGGCTGCGACGCATGGACGTGCGTTTTTATTTTGTTTGATGGAACGGATGAATTTATTGCGCCACCTTGAATATCATCGGAATGATATTCTGATGCTGTTTTTTTTGCATGAGCTTCTTTCGTATAATTTTCAGCCAAAGGCAAGGAGAACATAACGCATGCAGTGATGAAAAGAAGTGATATAAGGTAAGGCTTGAACAACCTTTTTACAACGGATTTTTTTCCCGGCATGTGTGCATTCAGAAGCGCGGACATTTTATCCCAGCCTTCATCGGCAGAGATAGGCATGTTGCCGTCTTCTTCATTATTAAAAAAATAGTATCGTAGATCTTCACTCATGCTTTGCCATTTTAGGACTGTTTAATTGCATGGATTGTCTTAATCTTTTTCGTGCTTCTGCAAGGTGCCATCTGCTTGTTGTTTCAGAGATGTCAAGATGCAGTGCAATCTCTTTATGTGAAAATCCATCAAATGCAAACAGGTTCAATACTGTTCTTGTAACACCGGGTAATTGCAGTAAATGTTGCATTAATTCTTCATGCTTCCATTGATAATTGAGATGAAAATCTTCATTGCCTTTTTCCTGAACTACATCAATATCGATATGAATCAATCTCATATCTTTTTTGTATTTTCTCAAATAATCAATAGCTGTATTAATGATGATTGTTTTCAGCCACGATTTAAAGTTGCCGAGGCTTTCCTGGTATTTGCCAATGTTTTGAAAGGCTTTAAGGAATGCATCATTTAAAATAGATAGTGCAATGTGTGGGTCCGGCATATAGCGCTGGCATAGCCGGAACATATCTGCATAGTAGTACTTATACAGTTTTTCCTGCGATGGCCGGTGATTGAGGCGGCAATGTTCCAGTATGATATCTAACTCTTCGTTGCTCAATTACGTTGTTTTTTATCCGTTTATGCGGATAGTAATACAAGAGCACTATTTTATTTGATGCGCAGCCTGAAGAAACTGCTGCAACTATAATAATTGCAGCAGTCAGCAACAATTAGTGTTTGAATGAAATTGTTTTTGTGATCTTTTTTGCTGGCACAAGGCTATCGATGTATTTAACCTGTAACATAGTGTCGTTCAGCTTTAACACTTTCCATGAAAGACGTTTTGCCGGGGTTGTAGCACCTAACAGAATAGAATCTTTCGCCAGGTCGTATGACCAGTTACCTTTTGAATAAAACAGTATAGTTGAATCACATTTTGTGGTGCCATCGCTAAACTCATATGAGCCAGTCATTGAGAATGCAAGAGAATCATCGGCCGCACATGCTTTCAAGATGCTGCTGTCTTTAGAACCGTCGCCGGCCTGAGGAACTGTGATGTCTTTTACTTTCCAGCCCTTTTGAGTAAGTGCCTTGATCTGCGCGGGAACTACTTCTTCATTTTTATCTTTTTTACATGCAGCGAAAACCAGTCCGCCCACCATAGCCAATGACAAAAGCTTTACAATGTTTTTGCTTTTCATTACAAGTTGAATTGATGTTAAAGAATAAATCCCGGGATCAATTACTAGTACGAAAGTTGAAACGCAAATGTTGGGAGAGGAAGAAAAAAAATTGAAAATTGAAAAGGGAGAATTGAAAATGAAGGCGGTTTAACCACAGAGGACATAGAGTTGTTTTCACAGAGTAACACTGATTTTAATTGAAAATTGAGAATTAAAAATGGAGACAATTTGCCACAGAGGGACTGAAGCACTGAAAAGACTAAGTTGCGAAAAGAATTGTATTTGAAGTAGGGACTATTATCTGTGCAACTCAGTGAAAAAAACTCTATGTCCTCTGTGGTTTAATAATCTCCAATTGCTTAACTCGCCAAACAAAAATCCCTGGTAAGCGCAAACTCACCAGGGATTCTTCATTTTCCCCGCCTGAATGACTTCAGTCGGGCAGGAATTATCCACTTTCAATTATCAATTAACCTCAAGTCCATCTTTATTTGGCAATTTTGGAAACGCGCCATGTGGTTCGGATTGATACCAGAATACAACGGAAGCAATATCATCCTGCAAAGGCAGGTATCTTCCGCCGCTGCGCCAGCCTAAAGCCTGGATCGTTACCTTCAGATCTTTTTCAAAACGTATAGGATCGGTTATATGCCAGCGGTACATACCGAAGCGTTGTGCAACGTTGTAATGTCCGTCACCGCGAATAACCTGGTGCAGACCTGTATATGGTGAAGAAAACTCAGTGTATTCAGTATTTTCAATACCCGCAGCATTTTTCTTTCTCGTATCAAAATCATAAGAGCCGCAGATATAATCTTCAGTACCAGTGCCGCAGATAGTTGGGTATTGGGTGTCTCCATCCATGAAGAATTTAATCTCGCCTTCGCCCCACCAGCCATTGTTGTGAACGCCCCATGCAAGGTAGGTTCCCACGTATTGGCCTTTGCCTTTAATACCATCAACCAATACATAGTCAGATTTGTAAGGAAGCGGATTTACACGGCGGAATTGTGCGTGGAAATAAGCAGCATCGGTTGGTACTTCAGTTAAGATATAATCAACCTGGTAGTAAAGGATCATATCCTTTTCGTCAATATTCTCCATGGTGATCTTGCATTTTTTGCGGAATGGCATTGGCCAGTAGCAGTTAAATGCACTTCCGGGATTAACGGTTACAGGAAGAGATTGCAGCGATGCGTATTGTCCCCATCCCATGCAAAAGAAATCACCAACAGGCGATTCAACAGACGGCGTTTCTTCGCCATCCCAATAAAAACGAAGAATAGAGTTTCTCCAGTTGCCGGTAGGTGTCATCCAGATATGCTGAATGGAACCTGAGCCGTCAATTTCCGCCAGGGTAAAAGAAGACTTTGCTTTGATAACAACACTGGGGCTGACTTTCCATCCTTGACCCAGGTCGCGCGATGCATTTGCACCAGTGCCGGTTGTCGCCATCCCACCTTTACCTTTTTCGCCATTAAAGTTCTCCGGGCTTATTGAGCGTGTTTTAGCATCTGAAAGTTTGAAGATGTTGCTGAGATTGGATTCAATTCCGTTAAATTTTTGTTGGGCTGACAATGCACTCAAGCATCCGAGAAGGAGTGCAGACAAAACAATTTTTTTCATTTTAGTTGGCGTTTTAAATCGTTTTAGTGATTCTCTAATGTACGGTATAAAGCTCAAAGCCCAAAGCGGAAAACGGTGGTAAGTGGTACGTTATACGTTGTACGTTTTTAGAAGCGAGGGGTTTCACGCGGCGAACGCAACGAGGCAGCGGCGCTGCGAGCTTAATGCCCAAAGCTCAAAGCTTAAAACTGGTGGTAAGTGGTACGTTATACGTTTTACGTTTTTAGAAGCGAGGGGTTTCACGCGGCGAACGCAACGAGGCAGCGGCGCTGCGAGCTTAATGCCCAAAGCTCAAAGCTTAAAACTGGTGGTAAGTGGTACGTTATACGTTTTACGTTTTTTGAAGGGAAGGGTTTCACGCGGCGAACGCAACGAGGCAGCGGCGCTGCGAGCTTAAAGCCCAAAGCTCAAAGCTTAAAACTGGTTATAAGTGGTACGTTATACGTTTCACGTTTTTTGAAGCGAAGGGTTTCACGCGGCGAACGCAACGAGGCAGCGGCGCTGCGAGCTTAAAGCCCAAAGCTTAAAGCTTAAAACTGGTGGTAAGTGGTACGTTATACGTTGTACGTTTTTAGAAGCGAAGGGTTTCACGCAGAAGAGCCTAAAGCCCAAAGCCTAAAGCTTAGAACCGAAGCTCGCGAATGCCTCATGGCTATTCTTTTGAATTTAATTAACGTTTTGTGATCTTAACCTGCGCCTGCGCGTCTTAAAAAACTTTGTGCTTCTTAGAGTTCCTGGTGTCTTCGTGTTTCGCAAGCCTTCGTGCGTCTTTGCGTTTTCGCGTCTTCGTGGCAAAAAGATCGCCGTGTTTCACAGTGTCGCCCTGCCTCCGTGCCCGCCCGTGCCGGATCGGACGGCGTTCCCAAAAAAAATCCCCGGCGCCAGCCGAGGATCTTTCTATATAAAAACTTACTTCTATTAATGATGTGCCGCAGTGGTATCAGCAGCTTTGCTCAAAGAATCTTTTTGTACAGGAGCTTCAGTAACTTTTGGTGCCTCATGTTCATGCCCTTCTTCGTGTGTAGCAGAAACTTCTTCGCTGTCAGTTGAATCGTTAGGGTGTGAATGGTCCTGGGCTCTGCAGCTGAACAATGCAACTGTAACCAGCAATGATAAGCCTAAAAAGATCTTTTTCATAAACGTCAATTTAGAATAAAATAGCTTGTAGTTAATGTATTTTAGGGCGCAAGATAATTATTTCCGCTTTGGAATTTTCTTTAATCTTACTGCACCGTTTTTCAGATAGTTCGCATTAATGTTCACTTCATACCTGTTTTGAGAATCGGTTACGATCATCAAAGCAGCATTTGGCGGAATTTCACCAAGGTTTTCAGCAAACATCACAAGGGTATTATTGGCCGCAACTGAATCCACATTAACATATAAACTAATGGGTGTTCTTGTTTTGAGTTCTTCTCTGTATACGCGGAGTTTACCATTGTAAAAGAGCGAAATGGAATCTTTGTCATATTCGCCATTATCATAGAGATCAATGCGAACAGAGTCATCCACTACATCCAGCTCTTTAAATAATTGGTTGGATCTCTTGATCAGTTCTTTTTCTGCAATGATTTCGTATAATGGTTTGGTCTGATTGATAGTAAGCGGATTGTTAGGTGTCGTTGTTGCTTTGGACATTAAAACCGGCAGGATGGTATCTTGCTTTTCAATCAGCAACGGTTTAGCAGCGATCTGCTCCTTCAACGTCGGTGCATCCTTGGGTTGTTTTACAAATTTGATATTTAGCGGTGCGCAAGTGAATTTGTGAATATCATCAGCTGAAAAGTTTCCCAATAAAATAGTTTCAATTTTTGAGCTTCTGAAAACAAATTCGCCATCCATAAAGCAATCCACCCCATTGGATATATCCGTATTGCCATGATACAATATCGGAATGGTTTTTATTTTCAGCATACGCGTGGAGCTGTTGAAAGTCCCGGTTATTCTGTTGCTGAAATATCCATTGCGAAAAAAGTAATTGAATTCCCCTGTTACTTTTCCGCCATTTTCTTTAATAATGAATTCGCACAAATAGCCGTTGGTAGATGCCGTGATGGCTATATTGCCGATCCCATACCACTTACCGGTGACGGATTGTGCCTGAGAAAAAGTAGCAAAACAAAAAAGTAAGCATAAAATAAGGGGGAAACCACGAAATTTCATGAAGCAAGAGATTTGGGTAAAAGTATCAACAATTATGCAATGATGCAGGCTATTTAAATCTTTTTGTACACACTGTTGTGAGTTACGAGTGGATTTAGGAAAATGTTTTTCACATGGCAGTTTTTTAACAAGCAATAGTGTATAGCTGTCAGCAGTCAGCTATGAGCTGTGAGCAATTAGCGGTGGGTGTCAGGTATCAGGTGTCAGGTGTCAGGTGTGAGGTGTCAGGTGTGAGGCGTAAGGTAGGAATAAGGCTTGACTATTTCTAAATCTAAAATCGGACATTAAATCAGATATTTGTAAATCAGCCATCTACGTCGTACCCGCCCGAACGTGCCGTCGGTACGGGCGGGCATCTAACATTGTACATCGTAAATCTAACATCATACATCGTACATCTCTCTCATCCAATCCTATGATACATCCATCCCGGCATATTTTTCATTATTTGGGCAACAAGCCACCAACGCGAGGGCACGTAAGCCCGCCATTGTTTTCGGCTGATGGCGCGTTCCATTAATGTTGCTGCCTTATTCACCGGTATGACCCAGAAGCGGGCATTTTCCGTAGACTCTTTCGTATTCACAAATCCCGGCTGTATATCGGTGATGTGAATATTTGCTTTTAGCCGCCTGGCTTTCATGTGCAGCCCCTCCATGTACACACTCATAAAAGCTTTACTGGCGCTGTAGGCAGGAGAAAAACTGTTGCCGCGCAGCGATGCGACCGAGGATGTAGCGGCAATGTGCCCATGGCCCTGTTCAATAAAATAGTTGAACATGTAATTTGTCATCTCAATAAACCCTTTTACATTGGTCTCATAAGTATCCTTGTCCTTTTGCCAGTCAAGCTTTTCATTTACGCTGCCAACTCCGGCATTATAGATAAAAAGATCAACACCATTCATTTCTTTTATCAGATTGGATAGATGAGCAATATTTTCATCGCCTTTTACATCAAAGCATGCGGTATGAACATACCCGGGGTATGTATTTTTTATTTCATTCAGCAAATGTTGTCTTCTGCCGGTAATACCTACGATGCAATTTTTGCCAAGATAAATTTCAGCCAAAGCCCTGCCAATACCAGATGTAGCGCCGATGATGATGATCTTTTGCATATGGCAATTTAAAGCGTAAAGCTAAAAGCTCAAAGCGTAAAGCCCAAAGCCTAAAGCTTGAGAAAGGGTATGTTGTTGTCAAATCGCGTATTGATATGAAAATTACGGAGGAGCAAAATCGTCGGCGTCAAATAGTTTTAGGCTTTAAGCTTGCCTATCCTCTTCTTAAATTGGCAATCACCAATCCGGTAATTACTATAACAGAACTGATAACGTGGGTGATGGTAAATTTTTCGTTGAGAATAATAACGGCTTCTATAATGCTGAAAACAGGTATCAGGTTACCAAAGATGGCAGTACGTGCCGCGCCAAGCCTTGCGATGGCCTGGTTCCATAGCATATATGCGGTTACTGATGCACCTGCCCCAATATAGAGGATCACCAGCACAAGATGTGAATCCCATTCAACAGGTGGCGCCTGTTTTGTATCTTTTATATAGAGCGGCACCAGCAAAATAGTACCGAGCAGAAATGTTGTAAAAAGAAATGGAACAGGTGAGATGCCCGCTGGCTTTTTGCGCACCAACACATTATAGATGGCAAATGCTACTGCTGCTATAAGGATCCAGATATCTCCTTTTGAAAACTGAAATGCTACAAGCTTTTGCCAGCTTCCTTCGGAGATAAGAAAGAGGATGCCGATAATACATGTGCATAGTCCCGCGATACGTAATACTGTAATTTTTTCTTTCAGTATGATCGCAGCCAGGACAATAGCAAAAACAGGAGAGGAGGTTGTTCCGATAATAGCCAGGTTGATAGCCGGGGAATAATGTCCTGCGATATAGATAAAAGTATTGTACAGCGTTACACCTATCAATGATATCAAAGCGAAGTAGCCAATGTTTTTGAATATGAGTTCGCGCTGACTTAAAAATTGTTTTATTGCAAATGGCGCGAGTATCACGGTTGCGGTTGACCACCTGAAGAATGCAAGACTGACTGGCGTGATGTGTTTGGCAACACCGCGGGCTACAATAAAGTTGCCTGACCATACTATGGTTGCCAGCACTGCGAGTATAATTCCCAGAGCTTCTTTATGCAATAGAATTTTCCGTGTTAGTTGTTTATAACCTTTCTGCCCGGGTGTATATTCGACTCTTTCTTTTTCCGCAATCATTAGTTGTTACAGTCAGTTGAGTGTTTTTAAGTACGATTTACGAAGTACCTGTTAAGTACGATTTACAAAGTACGAAGTACTTAGATGCGACAGCGAAAGGATTATTTTAAACAGCTTTTATTCAAGAGGCAGCAAGTAATAAAGGAGGCTTCAAACCTCAAACCTCACACCTTTACCTCACACCTCTACCTCACACCCGCCGCATGCTTGTAATGTGCAAAATCCATATCGTAGTCGCCCTTAATTCTTTCAATTGGAGGATTATAATATCCGAATTTTACTTTGGGAAACTCCTCATGAATCAGGTCCATCAATTGCTTAATACCCATCAGTTCTCCCGTTTCTGTAACACCAATTTGCCCGAGATACCAGTCAGGGTCAATGTTGAAATTGCGCCATTGTATCATGGTCAGGTCCGTGTCAATGATCAGTTTGCGCAATGCTTCATATTCTTCTTCGGTATCTGTCATTCCGGGAAATACGAAGTAGTTAATACTCGCCCATCCACCATATTCACGTACTACTTTCAGGCTTTCAATTATATCTTCAAACTGGTAGTTGTTGGGGCGGTAATAAGGCGTATAAATATGTTTGCGTGCAGAGTTGGTACTTACACGAATACTGTTCAAGCCCGCTTCACACAAGGCTCTTACGGCATTGGGCTTAGATCCGTTTGTATTTATGTTAATGCTGCCCTTATCTGTATGTTTACGGATTTCAATAATAGATTCACGTATCGTCTCCCACATTAACAATGGCTCTCCCTCGCAACCCTGACCAAAGCTTACGATCGGGTAGGGTGCATTCATTAAGTGTGGTACGGTGAATTCTACGATCTCTTCGGGTAAGGGTTTAAAAGTAAGCCTGTCTTGTGTTGATACAATTGTTTCTTCTTCCGGTTGAAAAGAAATACAGCCGATACAATTGGCATTACACGCAGGTGAAGAAGGAACAGGACATTCCCATCTGCCCAGCGAAAAGTTTCTTGCTGCAGGGCAATTGTAGGTCATACAGCAATTATCCATCAAATGTTTCACCAGCCTGTTATGCGGGTAAGCTTCCAGCAAGTGTTTGGTGCCCTGTTGTATTTTTTCATCGTCGTATCCCGCGCATTCCTGTCTTATATCGCGTTCTATACGTACAGCGGGAACATAAAATTTATCATTCAGCCAGCCGGCAGCAGTGTAGCAAAACAATGGCAAAGTTGGCGCATCGGGCATGCTTTCGTATGCTGCAATATACAAGCCGGTATGTGCAGGCGGTATAAATGCAGCAACGGCCCAGCCTTTGTCGCACAAACGCATTTCTCCTGTATGAACGTCAATACCAATGCCTCGACGACCAGGCAATTCGTAAAGATTACCACCATCAGGCAACTCAATCCAGTCTTCCACCGGAACGGGATAGGCATCCCAGCCCGCGCGTCCTACAACGTGCAGGGAAGTATCTTCGAAGATATTGCCTTTGCCATCGGAATACAGTATGTATGGAGATTGCGATATTGACATGTTGCTTTATTTGATAATAGTATTGATACCGTTAACCGGCATCAGGATTTTGTGAATTGCGGGAAGATGATCAGGCGTGCTGCTCTTTCAGTTTCCGACTGCAAAATTCGTTAAATTCTTTTTCTAAATCGCCGGAAACATCCGAATCGAGTTCTTTCTGGATTATTTTGTTGTTCCTGAAGTCCAAGGTAATAATCCCATCCTTCAAAACAACATTGGCCAGATCATTCCATTTATATGATTTGGAAGGAAAACTGTTGAATGTCAGGCCTTCACTATCAAAACCAATCTCTTCCGCAAATTTTACCTGTTTCTCAAGCAAAAAAGCAACTCCAAGCAACACAGCGACCAATTTATAAACGCCTGCCTCATACAACCAACCCAACGCGGCAATAACAAGGGGAATTTTATAGGACACATATTCACTTTTGCTGAAAAAGCGCGCATACATCCAGGTAGCAATAAGCAGAATACTGATTATTGCGAAGTAATAACCGAAGGGTTTCGGTGCATAAATAGCGGTGTACACAAACGCGAGCAGAGAAAGAAACAGCATCAGTTGACTGATGAAATTAAAAAGCACCGCATCCGGCCGGCGGAGCGTGATAACATAATCAAACTCTTTCTTCATTAGCTATTGCTTTTTGCCAGCAGGTTACACATTTTCCATAAAATGCGGGCCGCCACATTGGCGTCTTCATTACCTTCTCCAACACCAACTTCCACCAGGTCAAAACCAATGATCTTACGTCCGCTGGCTGTTATTTTTTTGAATAAGTACAGTACCTGTTCGGCCTCAAAACCTCCAAAAACGGGGGTGCCGGTATTGGGGCAGAGTTTGGGATCAAGTCCGTCGATGTCAAAACTGATATAAACTTTTTCAGGAAGATGATCTACAATTTCATCTGCGATATGTTTCCATGTATCTCCCTCGTACTGTCTTTCCTTGATCGTCTGATCAAAATAGGTAATGATCCGGAAATTGCTGTTGCAGATATATTGCCATTCTTCATCGCTATAATCTCTCACGCCAACCTGCACCAGTTTTGATACTTCCGGGATCTGTGAAAGTACATTGTACATGATGGATGCGTGTGAGTAATGAAAGCCTTCGTATGCTTTTCTTAAATCGCAATGCGCATCTATTTGCAAAATGCCAAATGCTCCGTGTTTTTCTGATAATGCTTTAATATAACCAAACGGGGTGCTGTGATCGCCACCGATAATGCCCACAAGTTTACCGTCGTTGATCAGGTCCAGCGTTTGCTCGTACACCCATTTATTCAACAGGCTGGATCCCTCGTTTATTTCCTTTACGCTCTTGCACATGAATTTGTTGCGGGCAACTTCTTCACCTTCGGAAATGTAATCAATGTATAATTCAGCTTCTTTTCTAAGATAATCGCTTTTGAGAAGAACCTTTTTATCTATTTCGCGCATGTAAAAACCGGATTTCCAAAGCTCCGGCGTCTCCGCGTCGAAAATTTCCACCTGTCGTGATGCTTTGAAGATATGTTCGGCACAACGGGCGGTTCCGGCTCCATAGCTAACTGTAACTTCCCAGGGTACCGGTAAAAGGACCACTTTAGAGTCGTCTTCCGAAAATGGAAGCCCGAAGATGTTGTTACGCGGGTTGCCCGCGGCGTTAGGGTCGAATTTCGATAAGTCTGCCATGTCAGTTCTTTTGAAAACGGGCTGCAAGGTACGAGGAAAAAACTAAAATGTTTGTTAGTATGAGGGGTGGGGTATAAGGTATGAGGTTTCAGGTATCAGGAGTGAGGTTTTGGGTTTCAGGAATAAGGAAGAAGGAAGAATGTGTGAGGTTTGAGCATGAGACATCGGTAGTCGGGTACCAGGTTTCAGGAATGAAGCTTGAGACTTGACGAGATTTGCCGGCTTCGTATCAAATCAGAATAGGCTAATTTGGATCAGGGCTGTAAACCGGTAATATTCAGGTGAGAATGGATATAAAATGAACGCAACTTATTAATTATCAACTGGTAAAGGTCAATTTTTACAACTTACTCCTCACTGTTTAGATTTAAATGCTGATAGCTAATAGCTGATAGCTCAAACCTGATATCTGAAACCTGAAACCTAACACCTGATAAATTAACGTCTTTTAACAAATAACCACCTGCTTAACCATCTTAACATTCTCTTTTTGACCTAATTTTGCGCCTGAAATTCTTGTTGCATGAAGAAGACTCACATTATTGCACTTGTGTTTATCGCCATCGCCATTGCTGTTCTGATTAGTTACATTGGCGATGTAAGTACCTATGATTCATTCGCTTCCGCTCAGAAGAAGGAGGGAAAATTCGTTCGTCTTGCAGCAAAGATCGATAAAAGCAAACCTTTTGTTTACGACCCTGTAAAAGATCCTAACTACCTGGCATTCACTGCCATTGATACATTGGGAAATACAATGGAGGTTGTTTACCATAACACAAAACCCACCGATATGGAGAAAAGTGAAAGACTGGTACTGGGTGGAAAAGTGAAAGATGGTAAGTTTGAGTGTAAGGATATCCTGTTAAAGTGTCCTTCCAAATACAAGGACAACCCGGATGCAATCAAACACGATCTGGATGCGGCTACAAAGAATGATTAATGGCTGGTTGTAATACCGGAGGAAATTCTAATCTAATACTTTCATGTTGCTAACCACTGCAGCGTAACTTCAGATAATGAACTATACAGGCGAACATTTATTTCCAGGACAAGCGGGGCATTTTTTCGTTATCCTGTCTCTCGTGGCTTCCCTTGTGGCTACCATAGCTTACTTTAAAGCAAATAAGGTTTCCATTCCGGAAGAAAAACAAAGCTGGATCCGCATGGCCCGCACGGCTTTTATCCTGGAATGTATCAGCGTGGTGGCGATCATTGGTTTGGTTGCGTTCATTATCTCTCAGCATTATTTCGAATACAAATACGCCTACCAGCATAGCGACCGGTCAATGGAAGCAAAATACCTTCTTAGCTGTATCTGGGAAGGGCAGGAAGGAAGCTTTATGCTTTGGAGTTTCTGGCATTGTGTGCTTGGTCTTATACTTATTAAAACGAGCAAACAACATGAGGCCGGTGTAATGACTGTGATCAGTCTTGCGCAATTCTGCATTGCCACCATGTTACTGGGCATTTATGTCTTCAATATAAAAATCGGCATTAACCCTTTTACATTGATGCGTAATGAAGGGTTCTTTGATAACGCTCCGGTATTTAAAGATGTGCTGACAGGCGGGCTGCGTAAAGACTACCTTTCTCTGATAAGAGACGGTAGCGGTTTGAATACGCTGTTGCAGAACTACTGGATGGTGATACATCCTCCGGTATTATTCCTCGGCTTCGCATCAACCATTGTGCCTTTTGCCTTTGCTTATTCAGGATTGGTAAATAAATCAGAAGGATGGGTTAAACCTGCAATTCCCTGGGCCGCTTTTTCAGGTGCCATTTTAGGTACAGGTATTATGATGGGCGCCGCGTGGGCGTACGAAGCGCTGAACTTTGGCGGTTACTGGGCATGGGATCCCGTAGAAAATGCTTCATTAGTTCCCTGGCTGGTAATTGTTGCAGGGCTGCATACCAATATTGTTTACAAAAGCACGGGCCACTCACTAAGAGCTACTTATCTGTTCTATATTCTTGGTTTCATCCTGATTATTTACTCAACCTTCCTTACAAGAAGTGGAATTTTGGGTGATACTTCCGTACATGCGTTTACAGGGGCGGATATGACCTGGCAGTTGCTGAGCTTTATTATAGTGTTTACGATTCCTTCTTTCTATTTGTACTTCAAAAATTATAAATCCATCCCGACAATCCGGAAAGAGGAAAGCAGTTATAGCAGGGAGTTCTGGATGTTTATCGGTGCATTGGTATTACTGTTGTCAGCTGTTGTTATTATCGCTAAAACTTCCGTACCCGTATTCAATAAAGTATTTGGAACGAGTATCGCTCCACCGGAAGATATCAAACTGTCATATAACCAGGTACAGATCTATGTAGCAATTCTTATCGGCATTTTTACAGCAGTTACTCAGTATTTAAAATACAAAGACACACCGAAAGGTGTTTTTGGCAAGAAGATCTTTATCCCGACGCTGATATCACTGGTAATAAGCCTGATCATTTCAATCTTTGGAAGCATTCATTACGATGAACACGGCATTGGTTACCTCGCCGCAATTCATATGGCCATCTTTGCGGCTGTATATGCAATAGTTGCGAATGCTTCATATATCTGGATCGCGCTGAAAGGAAAGATTAAAAGTGCTGGTGCATCCATTGCGCACGTTGGCTTTGGATTAGTGCTGCTGGGTGTGTTGCTGTCTTCCGCCAAGAAAGATGTACTGAGCAAGAACACGACGGGTATTGCGTTATTTGAGAAAACAAAGACCGAAGATCCTGCAGAAAACCTCACGCTTTTCAAGGGTTTAAAAACTGATATGGGAAAATATCACGTTACCTATTCGCGGGATACAGTGGAGGAAAATGGCAAGAAAAGATACTTCCAGCTTGATTTTGAGGAAAAAGCAACCGGTAAAACATTCTCACTGTTCCCGGATGTATTGAAAAGCAACAGGGAAGAGGGGTCGCAGTCAGCTAATCCCGACAAGAAACACTATTTGAACAAAGACATCTTTGTATATGTGAGCTCTTTCCTGGATGCAAGCTTAAATGATACTACGAGCTTTCAGCCACGTGATATGAAGGTTGGCGACACCACCTTCTTTAGCAATGGATTCATGGTGTTGAATAAGGTTGACGTAAACCCGCCCAACAACAAACGCCAGGTGCTTCCCGGTGAAACGGCCATGATGCTGAACATGACTGTTTTTGCAAAAAATGGCATTCGCTATGATGTTACTCCGGGTATCGTCATCAATGGTAATACTTTCAGAAACCTGGAAGACAGTGTGCTCGCTCAAAACCTCGTCATCCGTTTCAACAAAGTGAAAGATGAAAAGAAGGGCGTGCTTGAGATTGGAGTTAAAGAAGGTAAAAGCTTAAATGATATAGTTACGCTTAAAGTGTATGAATTTCCTTTCATCAACGTGTTGTGGATAGGTGTAATTATAATGGTGATAGGATTTGTAATCAGCGTGGTTTACCGTGTAAAAACCGGCAAATCAAAAAAGTCAGTAACCAAACCGCAAATGGTTAAGAGTTAATTGAAAAGGGAAAATTGACAATTGAAAATGAAGGGGCAACTTAACATTTCTCATTTTCAATTGTCAATTCAATGTCGTTTAGTTAAGCGTTTGTAGTATTTAACACGCATAAAGTATCACGATCAGATCAATATTCGGGAGACCTCTCCTGTCGTCTAGGTGACGATGCGATTCAAGACTTGAACATTATCATGTACTTGTTACCAGTGCTGTTGTGATTAGTTTTTCTGATAAGCCCGGATCGTCATGTCGACGATAGGAGACATCTCCCAAAGTTGACGATGCCTGCTTAACTAAACGACATTGTTGTCAATAGTCAATTTTCAATTACATAAAGTTTTTCTTCTCCAATAAATACTTCCAATATTTCGACTGCATGGGCTGAATATGCAGTGTTATGTTCTCCCTTGCTTTGACATTCGCACTTTGAAAATATTTTTGCCATAGCTTTTGATAAGCGGTCTCTTGTTCCTGCTGAATAATTATACCTGGATCTTCCGGGTTATCGGCGAACGCCAGCTGTACCATTTCCACGGTTTGCAGGTCATAATACATTCCATATTTGCGGAAAGTATCATAGACTAACCAATTATGAGCTTCATATTTTTCTTTTAAATAAC
The DNA here is from genome assembly GCA_030345135.1 of Chitinophagaceae bacterium DXS. Classification (GTDB taxonomy): domain Bacteria; phylum Bacteroidota; class Bacteroidia; order Chitinophagales; family Chitinophagaceae; genus Danxiaibacter; species Danxiaibacter flavus. The sequence goes on along the minus strand of CP128386.1, from coordinate 1,672,608 downwards.
CCACTATTAGCGGCAATACGTTGAATGCAGGATCGATGAATGTGTACGGAAGATTATCCGCTGTTTGCTGAAATCTAACATGAGATTTAACGCGGTACACTTCTCGGTGAACCTGTTTAACCAGTTGTTGAATAGTTGTAAGATGCCCGTCTGAAACACTGAGTCCAACCGCTTTTCTTTTTGTGAACGAAGATTTAATGTAATAAAACATCACATCTTCAATTCCTTTTTGTTCAGAAAGCCATGCATGATAGAGATGTTGTAGCAAGCGTGGGGAAAATTTCTGCTTAAAGCCCTTCCATACTCTTTGGGCTTTCTCTTCACAGGTGTATACATTGTGTAATTTATCAATCAGGGAAGTTCGATAATACTGTTCCTTTATAATATGAACCTCGTTGTATTTATACTCATAAATCTCAAAAACCGAAGTCAGCCAACCTTCAAAACTGCCGTCATATATTACCGTCATCATAATCTTAATACTTTATCTTCTTCAGGAAAATCATTCTTTCTTTTCTCTTCATCAAGGACGGCAAGCGAGCCGGGGGCTCAAAAAAATCCGGCATGAAAATACTAAAAAAGTTAGTAATTTTTCATACCGGAGCAGAAGATAAAATATTAAAAATTAATGCTGCAACTTAATTATACAGCGGGTTCGCTTCCATTTCATGCAGATCAATATCTGAATAATTTTTTACTTCATTGTAAAGTGTATCTCTTTCAACGGGTTCGCGTTTCACCTGTTTAATCAACGATACAAGCTGAGTTGTAGTTAATGCAGGAGTTTGCTCTTCGCTTCCCGCCATTGAGTAAATTTTTGTTGTATCATCAATGGTGCCATCAAGATCATTTACACCGAAACTTAATGTTAGTTGCGCGTTTTGTCTGCCCAACATTGGCCAGTAAGCTTTAAGATGCGGGAAGTTGTCCATATACAGCCTGGCAACAGCATATAGTTTCATGTCTTCAATAACAGATGATTCAGGAACATTGCTCATTTCATTATCACCGTTTCTGAATTTCAACGGAATGAACGTATTGAATCCACCCGTTTCATCCTGCAATTGTCTCAGTCTTTCCATATGATCAACACGGTGCCAGTATTTTTCAATATGGCCGTATAACATGGTGGCATTGCTGTGCATTCCTAAAAGATGTGCAGCTTTATGGATCTGCAGCCATTCGTCAGCAGTAGCTTTATCATTGCAGATCTGAGACCTTATTTCATCGTGAAAAATTTCAGCGCCGCCGCCCGGAAGTGAATCTAATCCTGCGTCGTTCAGGATCTTCATACCTTCTTCAACAGACACTTTTGCTTTGCGGAACATATAATCAAGTTCCACAGCTGTAAAGCCTTTTACATGAAGATCCGGTCTATGTGCTTTGATCTGTTTGATAAGATCAACAAAAAAGTGAAGATTCATTTTAGGGTGAACACCACCAACAATGTGTACTTCTGTAACAGGTTTGCCATCATATTTTCTTACAATATCCATCATCTGCTCGCTGCTTAGTTCCCAGCCTTCCTCGCGGTGGGCGTAAAGTCGTGAATAGGAGCAGAACTTGCAGGTATAAACACAAACGTTGGTTGGTTCAATGTGGAAATTGCGGTTAAAATAGGTTTTATTGCCATGCTTTAATTCGCGAACGTAGTTGGCCAGGGTACCGACAAATGGTAGCGAAGCTTCTTCAAACAGCATAACGCCGTCGTCGTAGGATATTCGCTGTCCCGCCAGGATCTTTTCACCAATATTTTTTAATGTAGCGTTGTTTACTGATTCAACAATTCTTTGGGCATCTGTCTTAACATTATTCATACGCTTAGGATTTATCTATTTAAGGTGCAAAGGTACGGGCAACATGGTAAAGAATAATTGACAATTCCTGCCCGACTGGCGTCGTTCGGGCGGGGATAGGGGAAAATTGAAAAATGATTGCGTGGGAGGAGAAAACAGTTTTAACCACAGAGGACACTGAGTTTTTTTCACAGAGTAACATGGTTTTTTCTCTGTGGCCCTCCGCGTCTCCTCCTGTATTCCTCCGTGTAATTATTATACATTGTTTATATTCTATATAACTATTTCAACACAGTTCCACTATGCGAAGTATTCCTAAGCTCCGCTCCAGTCAACGTATAACGTAAAACTTACAACGTATCACTGTATTCCCGCTTCAGCTCCTCCACCACATTATAAATAATCGGGCAGCGGCCATAGTGCATAAACGTTGCGAAAAGCCTTTTGTTAAAACCCGGCAGGTGTAGATTGGGGAAATTGCGGCAGTCCGCGAACCGGTGTTCGTAAACCGTGCATTTATTTTCAGAAAGAAAATGGCAGGGAATTGTGTTGATTACCATCATCCCGCTTTCGCCCTTCTCAACATATTTGGTTTCAAACTCATCCTTCGAAACACCCAGGAATTCTTGCAGGTCATCCGCTTCTTTCTGTTCAACATTGATCATCAACGTCCTGCAGCAGTTGCCGCATTTGGTGCAATCCACCTGAGCCTCAATCTTTTTATTCAGCTCAAATACAAGCGCATCAACAGCCTCAGCATCCTGTCGCTTCAAAAAGTCTTTGAACTGCGCATTTTCCGTTTCACGCACCTCGGCCATCGCACCAATTACTTGTAAGTTCGTTTCTACCACCTGATTGTATTTAGAGAAGCTTAAGCCCAAAGCCTAAAGCCTAAAACTGAATAAGATCAAGCTGCAAAAGTCCGTCATTTACGGGAAGAAAGCGGAAGTTTTTAGAAAAAGCTTAAAGCCTAAAGCTCAAAGCTTAAAACTACGAGGTCGGTAATTGTCAATTTTCAATTCTCCATTGTCAATTGAATTAAGGTTCAATCACCAGTTTAACCTTATCATTCATGTAAGGACCGCCCGGATAGGAGGCAGTGTAATCCAGGTTAATCCAGTAATTGCCGTTAAACTCATGATAGTAAATGCGGTGGATCTGGGAATTGTTGAAAAGCTGAATAATGGCCTGCTGCATCACTTCAAAATCCTTTTTGTTGCCTACAAACATTTCCGGGTACATATGGCCATCGATAATCACCAGTCTGCACTTGGCACCAATGCTCATCAAACAACTTGCCATCAGGATACTGTGATCATCACAATCGCCACCCAGTCCATTCAAAATAGTCTCTTTTGGGCTGGCGTAGTATTCATCGCGCTGGCTGTCCGGAACGTAATTAAAATTTTGATTAATGTATTTGAACAATGACAGGTAGCGCGTTATCATTTTATATTTTGTCTCATAAGATTTGAAGAATTCCAGCGAGTGTTTTACGGAGAAATTGCGAACCGTAGAATCGGTGTCCTGAATTTTGGCCTTTACCCGCTTGGTCACCTTGTCGGCGGGTTTGTCAAACAAATATGGGCTCACATTCAGCAAATCACTTTGTTTTTCTTCCCGCACTTTCCAGTTGGTGTAGGCAAATGTTTTATAATCCCGGAAAATTCCCTGGAAGCTGTATCCACCAGCCAGCTGGTTGATGAGCAGTATTACGATAATCAGTATTGATGCCGGAAGCACCATCGGCTTCACCAGCCATAGTGTTATGCGGACGAGAATTATAGCGACAATAAAAGATATAATCAGATCTATATTAATATCTGCCACAATAACAGGCGGAATAAAACGGCAAATGAACGGCGCCAGCGGAATTATCAGCAGAATTCCCGCAACATTGCTCAAAATATCCTGTAATTGCCTGTATTTTTCATTTGTAGACATAGAATCTGATGATAAAACTAAAAATTTGGCGCTTTCTTACCGTTAAAGGATTGATAACTCTTTAACGCCTGAAACGGTAGTTGTGACATTCTTTACACAAAAAAAATTCCAGTCTTTATATTTAAGCGATTTTTTTCCACAATAAATTGCTATTTGTTTATAAACAGTACATTGCCGCCCTTGATGAAAGTTTACTTTTGCAGGTTGTAGTGGTTTGCTGAAAGGTTTAGCAGAAAAAGAATTCCCGGTATTTGATGTATTTACTTCGCGGGAAAGGAAAAATTCAAATAATTAGCTTTTAGAATAAAGGAGTTTTATAATGGCTGAAGCGAAAGAAAAAAACATGTTTGATTATACGGAAGACAGTATTCGAAGTCTGGACTGGAAAGAGCATATCCGTCTTCGTCCCGGTATGTACATTGGTAAACTGGGCGACGGGTCGTCACCCGATGATGGTATTTATGTCCTGATCAAGGAGGTGCTGGACAACTGTATTGATGAACATACAATGGGCTATGGCAAACAGATTGAAATAAAAATTGATGACAAATCGGTTACCATTCGTGATTACGGCCGCGGGATTCCCCTGGGAAAAGTGGTGGATGTGGTAAGTAAGATCAATACCGGCGCCAAGTACGATAGCAAGGCGTTTCAGAAAAGTGTGGGATTGAACGGTGTGGGTACCAAAGCGGTTAACGCATTGAGTAATTATTTCCGCGTGCAGAGTGTGCGTGACGGTAAAACAAAAGTGGCGGAATTTGAAAAAGGGAATCTAAAGAAAGAACACAAAGAGACGGCTACAGATGAAGCCAATGGTACACTGGTAACATTTATTCCGGATGATACGGTTTTTAAGAATTTCCATTTTATTCATGAATATCTCGATAGCCAGCTGTGGAACTACTGTTACCTGAATGCGGGGCTGATCATCAACTTCAACGGAAAAAAATATGTAAGTAAGAATGGTTTGCTTGATTTATTGCAACGCAAAACCAATGAGGACGAGATCCGTTACCCAATCGTGCATTTAAAAGGGGAGGATATTGAACTGGCCTTCACACACAACAATGACTATGGAGAAGACCTTTACTCTTTCGTAAACGGACAATATACGACGCAAGGTGGAACGCACCAGCAGGCTTTTCGTGAGGCCTTTGTAAAAGTGGTGCGTGATTTTTATAAAAAAGATTACGATGCTGCGGATATACGGGGCAGCATTTGCGCAGCTATTTCGGTTCGCGTACAGGAGCCTGTGTTTGAAAGCCAGACCAAAACAAAGCTTGGCTCGCTGAACGTGTATGAGAATGGTCCTTCCATGAAGAATTTTGTGCTCGAATTTTTAGCAAGGGAACTGGACAACTTCCTGCACAGAAATGCAACGATTGCTGAGGCGTTGAAAAAACGTATAGAGCAAAGTGAGCGGGAAAGAAAGGAACTGGCAGGCATTAAAAAACTGGCAAATGAAAGAGCCAAGAAAGCCAACCTGCACAACAAAAAATTACGCGATTGTAAAGTGCATTTGAATGATGAACCACCTGCAAAGAACAAAGAGGAGTTCATCGCACTACAAAATAACAGTACGATTTTCATTACCGAAGGTGACAGTGCGAGCGGATCTATAACCAAAGCACGCAGCGTTGATACACAAGCTGTATTCAGCCTTCGCGGTAAGCCACTCAACTGTTTCGGTCTTACAAAGAAAATAGTGTACGAGAACGAAGAATTCAACCTGTTGCAACATGCCCTGAATATCGAAGACGGTATGGATGGCTTGCGTTATAACAGGATTGTGATTGCGACCGATGCTGATGTGGATGGAATGCACATCAGGTTATTGTTAATGACATTCTTCCTGCAGTTCTTCCCGGATCTGGTAAAACGTGGCCACGTATACATTCTGGAAACGCCGTTGTTCCGCGTGCGCAATAAACAGGAAACGATCTATTGCTACGATGAAACCGAAAAGAAAGCGGCAGTTAAGAAGCTGGGCAGCAAGCCCGAGATAACACGCTTCAAAGGTCTTGGTGAAATTTCACCAAAAGAATTTGAAGCCTTCATTACCGAAGATGGCATCAAGCTGCAGCCGGTGATCCTTGAACAGGGCGATCATATTCAGGCATTACTTGAGTATTTCATGGGTAAAAATACCCAGGAGCGCCAGGAGTTTATTATTAATAATCTTAAGATAGAGTTGGATTTAATAGAAGAGGCAGTTTAATTGACAATTGAAAATGGACAATGAAAATGCCCAACGCATGTGGTGATTTTAATTATCTGTTTTAATACTCAATGAATAATTGTCAATTTTCAATTCTCAATTTTCAATTATTATGTTGCATATAGTTTTTCAGGAAGCAGACATAGATGTATTACAAAAAGCCATTGCGCTGGACGAAAGCGGTGGTTTGAATGGTGAAGTGTGGCAGATAAAAGATGATTACGCAGTAGGGCCAGTGGCGGATATTTATGAAGCTGAAGGTTTCCAGGCCCGAAGGGATTTCTGGAAAGAAGCCCTGGAGTTTTCTCCCTACGAAGAGCAGATAGAAATTGTGAACGATAAAATGACTGTTCACAATCTTCAGAAAAGATTAAACGCTGAGGAAGACAGCGAAGAGTATATCAAAGATGTATGGATCTGGATGGGGCAAAACCAACATGATGTATGCGGCTATTATTGGCTGATGAGCCAGTTGAAAGCATACCAGGGTCGTATTTTTGTTCTTTATCTGAATAACCTTCCATTTATTAATGAAAAGGGACAGTTGTTTTATCCTTCTGTATTGCATCAAATTCAACCAAAAGAATTTTTGAAAGCGAAAAGGCTTTCAAGGGTGATCACTTTAAGTGAGTTTGAACTTGATCCGGACGAATGGAAAAAGACCTGCCAGGAAAATGCAATGGTGCGCATATTGGAAGGTGGTAAAAAGATTGCCGGTAAAGAAGTTGATTTTTATGACAAATCTTTACTTGGAGCAATCACCGGCGATTTTCAAAAGTTGCCGAAAATACTACAGACAGCCTTTTCAAAATTCAAAGTAAATACGGGGGATGTATTTCTTGTTTGGCGACTGAGAAAATTGGTAGAGCAGGGAGTATTGGAATTGCAGGGTGACTGGACAAAAGGCTGGAAAGAAATAAGTTTAAAACTGGCCGGGGTGGCAAGCAGTGAAGCTGCACCTGTGGAAGAGGCAGCGGAGTAAACATTCTGGAATTAGATATGAATGAGCAAAGGCAATATATAACTCACGTAAATCTTTCGGGATATAAATCTATTCAAAATCTTGAATGCGATTTTGAGGATGGGTTGAATATTATCATTGGCGATAACGGAAGTGGAAAAAGTAATTTTTTTGAATTTTTACATTTTTGTTTCACAGGTGAAGTTAATCGCCTTTATAACTTTTCTGCAGGCGTTGAATTGAATGGAAAGCCTGGATTGATAGAGTGGAACAACACCCTGAAAGTATTTGAAGAAGGACATGAGCTTTACGGACTACCTTATACTGATGTTCCTAACTTTCCCTTACGTTATGAGTTTGTTCAGTTTAATATGCCTCACGAATTATCAGTTTTAGCCGACGAACTGGTAATCAACTTTGATTTAAATAAAAGCAAAATCGCGTCGGGTGCAATAAAGCCCATAGCTCCGCTGTTCGCGACTCACTTTGTACGAATAGTAAACAGGATTTTACGCAACACGCGTTCTATTACTGATGATTTACTATTAGAACAGCTAAATACGGCATTTAATATTGATTATGCGACATTTAAGGAAAGTGTAGGTGCTTACACCCCCGTTGAAGATATTCGCATCAGTAACGCCTTACGTATTTCAAAAGTTAGTAGTGACGTAGTTGAAATACGAAATCTATTGTTTGAATACAAAATAAATGGCAGTTGGTTCTCCTGGAATGGCCTCTCGGACGGAACTAAAAGAATGATTTACCTGATTGGGGTGTTGTGTGGATACAATTCGGCAGATCAAAGCATTGCTCCTAAAGTTGTTTTTATCGAAGAACCCGAAATTGGAATACATCCTCATCAGTTGCACCTTATTTTAAATTTTTTAAGAGAGCGCTCGAAAAATCAACAGATTTTTATTTCAACGCACTCTCCCCAGGTTTTAGATATATTAAATGCAGATGAGTTAAACAAGATAATAATTGCGGAGATAACAGCAAAAGACGGCACAAAATTCCGCCACTTGAGTGAAGCAGAGATGAATAAAGCACAATTGTATTTTAAGGACGAAGGACTATTAAGCGAGTACTGGAGGTTTTCGGACCTGCAGCGGACGGAAAAAATCTAGGAAACTATGTTACGAATCGGATTGGTTGGGGAAGCTCCGGTTGATACGGCTTGTGTTAAAACCCTACTCAGTAAAAAATATAAGGGGCTTGATTTTTTTGAGATGATAAGTGATATAAGAGGAAATCATCTTGACAGCCAATTCGCGAAACGTTTTTTAAGAAGAGAATTTGAGATAGCGAAACCTGATTTCATTGTCTTTATCAGAGATCTTGACGGCAAGGAAAATAATGCTGATATGTTAAGTCAGCGAAAAGAGTTCTTTGCAAGATGCAATAGCATCGTAAACAAAACAGGTTTATTTCTATTAAATATCCAGGAACTGGAGGCGTTGTTGTTTACAGATATTAGTGTGATCAACAAATGTTATAATGTAGTGTTAGCTGCAGTTGACGACTGCATGTTGATTGAAGGCCCTAAAGAGTACTTACGATCCAATGTGCGGGGATATATCGAAACTCATAATAAGGAATTGTTCGAAAAATACAATTATGAAACGATAATATCGAATTGCAGGTATTTCAAGAAATTTGATGCAGAATTTTCAATTAAGACGGGATTTGCAGAATAAATAATTATGGCAAAAGATATAACTAAAGAAATTGATTTAACCAATGAGTCCGGCGTACAGGGCCAGTATAAGAACTGGTTTCTTGACTACGCTTCCTATGTAATATTGGAGCGCGCGGTTCCGGCTATTGAGGATGGCTTGAAACCTGTGCAGCGTCGTATCCTTCACTCAATGAAGGAAATGGATGATGGACGTTTTAATAAAGTGGCCAACATCATCGGGCAAAGTATGCAGTACCATCCGCACGGTGATGCGTCTATTGGCGATGCATTGGTGAATATGGGGCAGAAAGACCTGCTGATTGAAACGCAGGGTAACTGGGGTGATGTAAGAACGGGTGATGATGCGGCGGCCCCACGTTACATTGAAGCTCGCCTGTCCAAATTTGCTTTGGAAGTTGCTTTCAATGCAAAAACGACAGACTGGCAACTAAGCTATGACGGCCGTAAGCAAGAGCCGGTAACACTTCCCATGAAGTTTCCGCTTGTGCTGGCGCAGGGAGCGGAAGGTATTGCTGTAGGCCTTTCAACCAAAATATTACCCCACAACTTTATAGAGCTTTGTGATGCTTCTATCAAATATTTGAAAGGAAAGAAATTTGAGCTGTATCCGGATTTTCTTACTGGTGGCATGGCCGATGTAACCAACTATAACGAAGGTAAGCGCGGTGGTAAAATTCGTGTTAGAGCCAATATTGAAGAGCAGGATAAGAAGACACTTGTTATAAGAAGTGTTCCCTATGGTGTTACTACGACATCGTTGATGGAGTCTATTGTAAAGGCCAATGACCAGGGAAAGATCAAGATTAAGAAAGTTACCGACGCCACAGCAAAGGAAGTTGAAATACAGATCGAGCTGGCTGCCGGTATTTCTCCTGATATTACCATCGACGCACTGTATGCTTTCACTGATTGTGAAGTAAGCATATCGCCCAATGCCTGCGTAATTGTTGAAGAAAAACCGCGCTTTCTTGGTGTTCATGAACTGCTGAAAACATCCGCAGACAATACCAAGGAATTGCTGAAAAGAGAGCTGGAGATAAAACTGGCAGAGCTGGAAGACAAATGGCACTATACATCTCTGGAAAAGATCTTCTTTGAAGAAAAGATATACAAGGAACTTGAGAAGAGACATGAAACATGGGACAAAGTAATTGAAGCCATTGACAAAGCATTCGTTCCATTTAAGAAAAAACTGAAGAGAGAGATTAAGCGTGAAGATATTTTAAAGCTGACTGAAAAGCCTGTAAGGCGAATTTATAAACTGGATATTGACGAACTGAATGCCCAGATCAAAGGCATTGAAGCGGACATTAAACAGGTGAAATACGATTTGGATAACCTGGTTGATTTTGCCGTTGCATATTTTGAAAGCCTGCTGAAGAAATTTGGCAAGGGACGTGAGCGTAAAACGGAGATCAAATTGTTTGATACCATTCAGGCAAACAAGGTTGCCATTGCCAATACCAAGTTGTATTTAAACAGGTCAGAAGGGTTTGTGGGAACAAGTCTTAAGAAAGATGAACTGCTTGCAGAATGCTCTGATCTGGATGATGTGATCGTGTTTACCAAGCGTGGCATTATGAAGATTGTGAAGGTGCAGGATAAAGTATTTATAGGAAAGGATATTATTCATGCAGCTATTTTTAATAAGAATGATGACCGGACTACCTATAACATGATCTATCTTGACGGAGCTTCCGGCATTGCGTACGCTAAACGTTTTAATGTAACTGGTATTACCCGTGATAAGGAATATGATCTTACAAAAGGAAATGATAAGAGTAAGGTGCTGTACTTTACTGCTAACCCGAATGGTGAAGCTGAATCAGTAAAAATATTGCTGACTCCCGGCTCATCAGCGCGAAATAAAGAACTTGACTTTTTCTTTGAAGAATTGGATATCAAAGGCCGCAGCAGCATGGGTAACCAGGTAACAAAATACCCGGTGCGTTCCGTTAAGCTGAAGGAAAAAGGAAAATCGACACTTGCCGGTCGCAAGATTTGGTTTGATGATCAGTTTGGCCGATTGAATACTGAGGAGAAAGGAGAGTACCTGGGTAGCTTTGAAACTGAAGACAGGATAATTGTTTTTTATGCTGATGGTGCATATGAAATAACGGATACCGAATTAACGCAGCGCCTGGAAGCAGATAAGATCTTGTTGATTGAAAAGTTTGATCCTGAAAAGATCGTTACGGCTGTTTACCTTGATGCAGATAAGATGCAGTTCAATGTAAAACGCTTTAAGATAGAAACCACCACACTTCATAACAAATTCATGTTTATTAAAGAAGTGGAAGGAAACAGGCTGGAAGCTGTTACAACGACAATTGAACCAGTTCTTTTAGTTCGCACCGGCCGTGGATCCCAGGCACGCCAGGCTAAGTTTAAAATAGCTAAAATGGTAGAAGTAATGGGCTGGAAAGCGGTTGGCGCCAAGCTGATGGACTTCAGTAAAAGCGTAGAAATGGAGTGGGAGAAAGGTGCAGATAATAAGGCGCCGGAATTGTTTTAATAAAGTCAGAAGTAAAAATTCAAAAGTAAAAAGGGCTGTTTAAAGCTGATGAACTTCATTTTTTGAGAAAGCGTAAATCGCCAGTTTTGATGTAAAGTGTAAAACGTCAAAATTCAAAAGTAAAAAGTAAAAAGGACTGTTTAAATAATTATACATTAAAGGAAAATGAGCAAGACCGATCTGGAAGTTTTGAATTTTGACTTTTGAATTTTGACTTTTTTTCTGTTTGGCAAGGTGCTTGCTTATGGGTCTTGAATTTCGAATTTTTACTTTTCTTAACCCAAGTTTTGTTATGATCAACCAACGTGTATTTGCCATATCCCTTGCCGCAGCAGGCATCATGCTGACGGCAAGCTGTGTATCGAAGAAAAAGTACCTGGATTCGCAGATTGCATTGCGCTATTCCAAGACGGACAGTGCCATGCTAGCAAGCAAAGTGAATTCATTGGAGAATAAAATAGCTGAATTAAACAAGCAATTATCTGATCTTACAGATCAGAACAATACACTTTCTGCGGATGCAGCTGCGACTAAAAGCAAGCTTACAAACCAATTAAATTCAAGTCAGCAGGCATTCCAGGATCAGCAAAAGAAATTGCAACAACTACAGGCTTTGCTGGATCAGCAAAAGCAAAAAGCTGCACAGTTAAAAAAGAAAATGAGTGATGCCCTGGGTGGATTTAGCTCAAACGAATTAACTGTTACACAAAAGAACGGAAAGGTCTATGTGAGCCTGAGTGAAAACCTGTTGTTCCCTTCCGGAAGCGCGGTTGTAAATGCGCAGGGTAAAGATGCATTGGGTAAGCTGGCGGAAGTACTCAACCTGAATCCTGACATATCAGTAAACATTGAAGGACATACAGATTCAATTCCCATCCGTGGACGGTATGAAGATAACTGGGCATTAAGTGTCGCCAGGTCTACATCTATCGTACGGATCCTGGTGAATACTTATCTTGTTGAACCAGCAAGAGTAATCGCATCCGGTCACAGCCAATACGATCCGGTAGAAAGTAACGCTACTCCCGAAGGAAGAGCTAAAAACAGGCGCACTGAAATTATCCTTACGCCCAAGCTGGATGAGTTGTATAAGCTGCTGGAAAGCTGAGTTTAATTGAGAATTGAAAGTTGAAAATTGACCTTGGTTAATGGAAAATTGAAAGTTGATAATTGAAAATGAACTACCAGGAGGAGTTATTGATTTGAGTAATTGAGGTAGGTAAATTGAGAACGAAAAATAGGGTGTAAAGGGCGAAAGAAATTTGGCTTTTTACACCTTTTTTGTTTCACGTGTTTCACGCCGCGCTCGCAGAGAAGCGACAGCGCAACGACCTTTTTTATTTCACGCAGCGCTCGCGGAGAAGCGGCGGCGCAATGGCCTTTTTTGGGGCCAGCCTTTTTAGTTTAGGTCAAAATACGTTCTGGTATCGAAACTCCGTGGTTCTTTGTGTCGTAAGTGGCTCCGTGGTTTCTCACTTTGTGTTCTTATCCGCGCTTGCGCACCTTTAAAACCTTCGTGCCTCTTCGTGTTCTTCGCGCCTTCCTGTTTCAAAATTCTTTGTGCTTCTTTGCGCCTCCCTGGCAAAATCAGTCAGTTGTTTCTCTAAAACCGCCGCGCCGCTGCCTCTTAGCGTTCGTTGCGTGAAACCTTTGCCCAAAACAAAACCAGGCGATGCTTCAACAAACATCGCCTGGTTTTTAATTTTATCCGTTATCCTTAAACCTTATGCCTCAAACCTTAAACCCTACGCCTCACTCTTATTTTCCTATTGTTCCTCCATAATATACGTTCTTAGCATAATCCACAACCTTAGAGCCCCAGCTTCCGGTGTTATAAACAAGATTAGTTACGGTACCTGGAATAGCGGCTTTTGCACCATTCAGGGTTCCGTTAACAACATACATAGCCATTTTACCTTTTACTGAAGTCTGTGTAAGTGTTACGTTAGACATGATCAGTTTTTTCGCTGCCAGGTTAAATCTGTCAGGTCTGTTATCAACAAAAATTCCATAGGATTTTGAAGTAAGTACTACATCTTTCAAATTAAGACCATCTACAGTAAAATTGCCACATCCGAAAATTTGCAATCCCGGACCTGTACATTTATATACAGACATATTTGAGAATGAGCCTGTGGTTGCGTCCTGGATGGTGATCCCGTTCATTTGTGCCGTTTTGTTGGCAGTTCCTGCATTTATAACTGACACTGCATTCACGCGGCAGTTTTGTGCACTGGTGATCTGGAAACCGTCCCATCCCGTGTTTTCAGCCTTAACATTTGTAACTGTAAGACCGATAATAGGACTGGTTTTGTAGCCGCTTTGATAGTCCGCTGTATTTCCAAGATAAAACCCTTCCCCGGTTGTGTTTTTTACCGAAACATCTGTTAGAGATATGTTTTTAATTGTCGTTGGATAATAGGTGTTGGTTTGTCCCGCCAAAGGATCATTTTTAATCATTACACCTATGCTGGCACCGTCAACAGTAACGTTTTGTAATGCCAGATCTGATGTGTAATAAGCTTTGAAGCCCAGGGACGTACTAAGACCTTTGATATTCACATTTACTACTTTAATGTATTGCCCATTAATATCGAACGAACAACCGGTACCTCCACCAATTACAGCGCCGGCCGCGGCTGTAACTACAATTGGTTTGCCTGAAGCGCCTCTTACATTATACAAAGCGACCTTGGTAACCGACTTTGGAATCACGATTGTATCTCCGGGAGCAAGCTTTAAAGTACTTACGTCCTTAATATAAACGCTGGTTCCATTAAGTGGCAAAGACATTTTGATATTTTGGGTTAAAGAGGCACTGGCTAGTTCCAGCTTTTCCGATGTTGATGTGGTCGTTGGTGTTACAAGGTCCGACGATTTTGAGCAGCCAAATAATACGGAACTACCTAGTAGAGTCCCTACAAGGATCTTCTTCATAGTTTATTGGTTGTTTTTAAATGTTGTTGTTTTAGAAATTAGTTGGGAAAATATTGGGGTGCACCTTTCAAAAATTTTCACGGTTAGGTACGCAAAACTGTGCCAAAAAGGACTTTAAGAAATAAGAGAAATGTCAGGAAAACATTTTAAAATTCAATGAAGAAAAAATTAAGAAAGCCTGTTCAGTTAAGCGTCTTAACAAATGTCAATAGAATAGAGATCGTGCTATCATCATATAACATTTTTTGCAATTATTGCAACTCATTGATCATAAACATTCTTTTAACATACTGGGCAACTGGGTACACAGAAATGGACACGCAGGATGTTATTTTTAAAACTTACAAATGTTCATAATGTCATAGCAAAATGCACTTGCGTTGTACCCGGGTAACAGAAGAAGTCATTCAAAGAACAAGACTATTGAATGCTGATACTTCTAGTGCATACAATTGTTTGTTCTATTAATGTGACATGGATATTACGCCTGCTTCCTTGCTAAACCGATTTTAACCGAATGCGGAGGGATTGCTTTTTAGCAGTTCGATTAAAAACAGGGCCATCCGGTTACGCATATTTTCCAGCTCAAGTCTTACCGCTTTATTTTGAAGAAGGGGGTGAATATAGAATCATATCTTCAAAAAGTTCATTCGCCATTTTACCGGAAATGTTTATTGCGTTGCTTGAAAGCTGATCAACAAAAAACTGCGCAACCTCCTGTGCTGAACATCTGAAGAGGTGAAACAGTATATGGTTCTCTATCGATATATCAAGCGTAAATTCCTGTTCCATCGTCATTGATTGAGGGTTGATTAATTTGATTGAACCAGTCATCGACAATTTTTAGATACATGGCGCGTTTGGTTGCATGCGGTTTATTGGAGTTGATAAGTGCGATCAAATCAGCAACATTTTTTGCTGCCAGCGCATGTGATGGTGAATTTGCTTGCGGCTGCAATTGGCCCCGGCTTAAATGAAACTCATGAAATACCCTTGTAGCCCGGAGGCTCGCAAGACATTCGGAAGGATCTATATAATTATACAGCGACAAATAGCTGAAGAAATGCCCGATAACCTGTTGCGGTGAGATCTGATGCAGCCTGCATGCATCTGCAAAGGCGGAGGGTAATTGAAGGTGAATAACAACTTTCATCTCATTAAGGATTTTGGATTTTGGTGGGTGATGTTAATTGGAAACGAAGCCGCGCGAAACAATTACACTGAAGCATAAACACATTTGGTGCAGCCAGCGACTAGTAAAGTAACAACGCATTTATAGCGTACCGAACAAATTTCGCTTGTATTTCACCAACATTTGTGGTGCCCTTACAAATAAGCAGGCGGTTATTAAATTTGTTTACATTTGTAAAATGTCAATAAGCACTATGCCCGAAAAAGTACATCACGGACGAGCCGTAAAAAGAATACGCGAAATTTTGCGTGTAAAGCAAGATGCTTTGGCCTTTGATTTAGGAATGAGCCAGCAAAACATTTCAATACTGGAGACGAAGGAAACCCTTGATGCGGATACGCTCGACCGCATTGCCGCCGTGCTTAAAATACCGGTTGAAGCCATTACAAAATTTGACGAAGAGGTAGCAAAAAATACCTATTTCAATACGTTTAATGACAATAGCTCGGCCGCTGGTGCTGCTTTTGGAAATGATAATCAAAGTAATCAACAGTTGACATTTAACCCCATTGACAAGATCGTTGAACTCTACGAACGATTGCTGAAAGCCGAAAAAGAAAAAAGCGAGCTGGCAGAAAAATTACTTCATCAGGCGCAGCAAGCTACCAAAACAGAGAACGGCGGAAATTGATAAAGTTTGGTGATGCTTACAATAAGTCTTCGTAAAGGTGTCCTACATTTCAAAAATGTAGGACACCTTTACGAACACTGCGTGCTTAGAGCCCAACGCCCAAAGCAGACCGAAGCGAAGTTTTTTAAACCATATAAGGCATATAAGAGCAAATAAGAGCTTTACTCAAGATAATAATAACACTTAAACGACAATATATTTACTTAACCAGCTCGGACCTTCACCATTGACCATTCATTATTCACTAGTTGTATAGAAGTGATATAAGGACATTAAAGGGCGGCGCATTGACATTAAAATATAGTTTTCAATAGGCAATTTCTTATATTCCCTTATATGCCTTATATGGTTTAAAAACATTTTCCCAGCAAGCGTTCCGGAATATATTGCTAATTTAGAAGTCGAATGTGCAACCGCTATCTTGCCTGCCGCCACAATATATTTCTCTCCAAACTGTTTCTGCATGCATGTGCCAGGTGAGGTGCTTATTGTAAACCTTCAATTTGTAAATTATGAACGAAGTTTCAATCACCAGTCAATTTTACAAAGAGTTTGAGGCCGAAATTCCTGCAACCCGGAAATGTATTGAAAGGGTACCTGAAAATCTCTACGATTGGCAACCGCACGAAAAGTCTATGAAGTTTGGTTATCTTACTTTATTGGTTGCTGAAATTCCAAAATGGATTGCAATTATGATTACTAAAGGCGAAATCGATTTTCAAACTTTTTCACATCCACAGATAACTACAACAAAGGAAATGATTGCTTTTTTTGACGACAATATTCAGAAAGCAAAACAGGCTTTAAAAGGGCTGACTGTTGAACAATTATCCAAACCGTTCGTATTAAAAAACGGCAGCCAGATTATAATTAACTCGCCATTGATTGATAACCTAAGCTCTACCTTAAACCATTGGGTTCATCATCGCGGACAAATGACCGTTTATATGCGGCTGAATAACATCGCTGTGCCTTCTATATATGGTCCATCAGCTGATGAAAAGGTTTTTTGAGATGGGGCTCGGTGTTAAGGACGGAGCTGAGACGCTACGAACGTTATGAGACAAAGACTTGATCAACTATGAGGCGGATTTATATTTAGCTTTTGAATAAAGTTTGGTGAGCGAAAAGTGGCATATACGTAAGACAGTCCTGCTGTTTAAAAAAAGCGTCGATAGTAAACAGAGTGTTCACTATGAAAATAGCCAGATTCAACTTTAAAGTTTTTTTTGCTGCAACAATCATTTGTTGCATATTAACTTTTGTAACGTTGCTTGCAGCGGCAGCGAGAGATGAAGGGACAGGCGGAAATGGTCTGATAGTCGTAACTCTTGAAAAACTTTATTATATTTTTCGTTTTCCAACACATACGTTATTTTTCTGGCTTATGGATGGTTCTATGTTTCTAATTGGACTTCTCATAAATTGCCTGTTTTACGGATTTATTATAGAAAGAATTTTTTCATTGAGAAAGGAAGATGATGCAAATTGAGTAGTCAACCTAACGCAATTATGCAGTCTGCATGCTTATGGTAATTTAACCATAGGACATTCTTGTACCATACAATGCTTTTAAAGACATTTAAAGGAGCACGTCTAGTGCTTAAGCCAACTTAAATAAGCGGTGATTGAGGCTTCGACGGACGCTGAAGGCGTCTAAGCATTAGCATGGGGCAACGCCCTATGGACAAAGCAACAAATGTTCGTCAAGCCCTGAAAGGGTGCAAGCAAATTTCGAAACGACACTCTTATTCGCCATCGATGATAGGGATATTTTTTTTTGCTAAAATTTAGTAGCGAATATTTTCTGGATATGAATTGTGACATTACTTTCATGAGAACTAATTAATACAAACCTATTGGGGCTATATTTCGTTTTGCTTTCGCCCCTTCAGATACTTTATTGCATTTTGCGATTTACTCACGGGGCGTTGCCCTGTGCTTGTGCTTCAAAGCCTTCAGCCTTGTACGTAGGCTATTGTTATGAGCGACGCACTTTCTACCAACACATCCATTCATATAGCGAAGTAGTAACACGTGTGTCAACCCACATCTTATATCCCTTACATCTCTTATATGGTTCAAAAAAACAAGCGCTGAAGGGGCGCTGGCATTAGCACAGGGCAACGCCCTGTGTTTTAAAAACAAATGCAATAAAGCCCTGAAAGGGCGAAAGAAGGGAAAGAAATCAACCCAATAACCGTGCAGTGCCGAACTTCCTGGTTTAAATATCGTTGCACGCTTTATCATTTGTTACTATCTTAAAGCTATTTAAAACCATAAACATCTTACCAATGAAAAAAACGACTTTACTGGTGTTGATTGTTGCGGCATCGTTTCTTTCCGGTTTTGCCTTCAAGACGATCCTGACAGCACATCAAAATAATCAGCAAAAAACAAGAAAGGTAACCGGGATAGGGGGAATCTTTTTCAAGTGTAAAGATCCGAATAAAGTGAAGGAATGGTATAAGACATATCTTGGCTTAAATACCAATCAGTACGGAACTGTTTTTGAATGGTACCAGGGGGCAGACAGTACCAAAAAAGGGTTTACGCAATGGAGCCCTTTTGCAGAAAAGACAAAATATTTCGCACCCTCTACAAAAGAGTTTATGATAAATTATCGGGTCGAGAATCTGCAGTCCCTTGTTGAAGAATTGAAATTAAACCACATAACAATTGTAGATAGTATCGAAACCTATGATTATGGCAAGTTCGTCCACATCCTCGATCTTGAAGGGAATAAGCTGGAGTTATGGGAACCAAACGACGTTGCCTATGAAAAATTAGGCAAGCAGATTGGAAGCGAGACAACAAAATAATCGACTACTTAGGATTTTGATACTTAAGTTAACAATCAAAAATCTATTTTTTTAACACTGTTATGAAAGTTCAAATACAATGGTAATGCGGCGGAACCATACCATTGAAACAATTCCACGTCCAGCAGTTTTGCACGGATTGCCGGATCTGTTTGAAGTAGTTCCATCGCCTCAGCATCTGTCTGCACATTTAAAATAAAAATGCCTTCGTAGTTGTTGTTGTTTTTCTTCAATGGTCCTGCTACTATAAGCTTGCCAACATCTGCAAGACGGCCAATGTTACTTAAATGGCCGCGGAACAAGCTGTCTCTTTTTGCCTTATCCGCCAGGTCAGTTTTGCCGGTTTTCAAAATTACCAGTGTGTACATTTTCATTCCATACTTATCTGCGCCCAGCGAATCGGCGAGCATCTTGTTGTATTTGGGATTTTCTTTTTGAGCATTAGCAAATAGTACGAATACAAGTAGTCCGAAAGTTGTAAAGAATGTCTTCATGACCATTTGTTTAATTGACGTTTATATAGAAACAGTTCGATGATCCTTGTCAGTCAGGTGGATTATTTCTCGGAAAATTAGTTTTTTAAATGTATAATTTAAACCGGGTTGTTTGGGTTAAATCTTCCTTTAAAGGAGGCGGTCGAATGATTTTTGGCAGCTTGTTCTTACACGTCTAATAGTCAGTCTGATACAATAATTGAATTGCATTTTGGATGCCTGAACATCGGATTGATCAGGCAATTGATTGGCTTACTATGATTATTTATCGTAGTGCCCCAATAATGAGGCTAAATGTTAAAAAGACGATCTGGCACTATTACCTGCATGGTGTTTGTGGCATCATTGACATAAAACAGTTAATTATGGAAAAGCGCGCTAAACTAGAAGCCATGGATAAAATGCTTCGTGAATTGGATGATGTTAAAAATTCCCAGATATCACTGCTTAAAAAGATTACACAACTGGAAGCAGAAAATATAAATGTTGGGGTGAACTTATTGGATAAGGCATTACCTGATGTGCACGATCATGCAGATAACTCCGTTGACACAATAACCAGGTTAATTGAAGAGTTGCAGGATTACAGGAATGATTTTGCCAGAAAGAATAATCTTCTTGTAACGGAAGAACCAACTGAAGGTTAAATAAACGTCTGATGAAAAAAAATAAAGAGGCAGGATTTGCCTCTTTATTTTTTTAAAGATCTGGCTATGCTATGTCATTGGGCGTTCTGTCGCATAACAGCCATAATAGTTACACAGAGAAATTCAGGAGAAAGCACTGAGAGCACGGAGATTTTCTCTGTGTAACTCCGTGTCTTCTCCTGTATTTCTCTGTGTAACCCTTATCCTCCCTGGTTATTGTTGAGTTATTCGAGCAACAAAAAAATAAAAATATTTTGTCCCCATCCCAAAACTTAAATCGTCTTTAAACTGTAACAAAACATCAAAAAATGAACAAACTAAAAAACAAAGTTGCAGTCATTTACGGTAACAGATCCGTTGGTGGTTCAATTGCGAGAGCCTTTGGCGGCGAAGGGGCAAGGGTTTTTCTAATGGGCCGAACTCCGGAAAAACTTAAAACGATCACTGACAAAGTTTTCGGGGCCAACGCAAGGGCAAGCGGTGTAACTTTGGAACAGTTTAATGCCGGTATGATTGCCTGATAAAAAATGAAATGCGCTTTTGCAAGCATTCCAAAAAAGAAATTGCTATTAGTTGTTAACTATAAAATCGTTTAAAATGAAAGAATTTTTATTGGTCTACAGAGCCGATTATAAAACTATGCCTAAAGGCTCGCCTGAAGAAATGCAGGCTATAACACAACGGTGGATGAATTGGGTTGCTGGTATTGCAGCTCAGGGTAAACTGGCCGATCGCGGTAACCGGTTGATGAGTTCAGGACAGGTTTTAAAAAGTGATGGCCTGGTTTCTGATGGTCCTTATACTGAAATAAAGGAATCAATTTTAGGATATTCTCTCGTTAAAGCTACCTCTATGGATGAAGCAACCGCACTGGCAGATGGTTGCCCAATTCTTTCATTTGGCGGAAATGTTGAAATAAGAGAAATTAACGCACTGTAATTATAATCTAGGCCCTTGTAAATGTGCAAGGGCCTTTTTACGTTATGCAGCAGGATGAACTTATACCACATTTGTTTAGGAGGGAGTACAGTAAAATAATTGCTGTTCTATATCATTCCTATAAGCTAAAGAATCTTGAAATAGCTGAGGATATTGCAAGCGAAACTTTTTTGAAGGCGACGGAAGTTTGGGGAATTAAAGGCGTTCCTGACAATCCCACGGCCTGGCTTTATACAGTTGCAAAAAATAAAGTCAGGGACTATTTTAAACACAACGCTGTTTCTGAAAAGCAATTAAAAGAAGTTGCTAAACAAAATGGATTTGAAACAGAAAAAGATGTTGAGTTCAGCAATCAAAATATTGCAGATAGCCAATTGGCAATGATTTTTTCCGTTTGTGATCCGGATAATCCGGCCGAATCACAAGTCTGCCTGGCGCTTCAGATTCTTTGTGGATTTAGTGTAGAAGAAATTGCAAACGCTTTTTTGACAAACATTGAAACCATTAAAAAGCGTTTATACAGAGCCCGGATCAATCTTCGCAATGGGAACTTTAATATTGGTGCTTTATCCAAAACTCAAATTGAAGCCAGGTTGAATAGTGTTTTAAAAACAGTATACCTGCTGTTTAATGAAGGGTATTTTTCAAAAACTAATAATAGGATGATCAGGAAGGAACTGTGCTCAGAAGCGCTCAGGCTCGGAGCTATACTTACTGAAAATGTGTTAACAAATATGCCTTCAACAAATGCCCTGCTGGCGTTAATGTGTTTTCAAAGTTCACGTCTTAATGCAAGAACTAATGAAGAAGGAGAAGCAATTCTTTTTGAGGATCAGGATAGACGTTTGTGGGATGACGAATTAATTCAAAAAGGAAATCACTACTTAATAAATGCGTATTATGGCGACGAAGTATCAAAATATCACTTAGAAGCCACTATAGCTTACTGGCATACTACGCCTGCCAATAAAAACAAATGGCAACATATCTTACAACTATACAATCAGCTTATTCTTATTGAATATTCGCCTGTAACTGCATTGAACCGTGCGTTTGCATTCGCCCGGGTGTATGGAAGCGAAAAAGCTATCACGGAAGCTGAAAAATTAAAGCTGAATAACAACACTCAATACCTTTCTTTATTGGGTTATTTGTATTCAACTGTTGATGTGGGCAAGTCAATCAGCTACTATCAGCAGGCTATTGCATTAACAAAATCCCAAATGGAAATACACACGCTGACAAAGGAAATTAAGAAACTTACGAAAGAGAAAAGTCAACACTAGAAATGCGACAACGGCTATATTGAAACTGTTTTATAAGATCTGTTAAACGAATGAATATTATTATTATTGAAAGCCGGCCTTCCGATCAGCCCGATTTGAGAATGCTGTTTTTAAAAGAACGGCAAAAGACTTTTGCCTGGAAAGATGCAGCCTCGTTTCATCCGGATGATTTTGATAAAGAAACAGAAGGCGAGACTATTTTAGTGGCGCTTTGTGATAACCGGTTGGTTGGATTTATTTCAATCTGGTTGCCTGACAATTTTATTCATCATTTGTTTGTTGACAGTGCATATCAAAACCTTGGTATTGGAGGCAAATTATTGGAAAAGGCCATTGAGAAGACAGGGCTTCCCGTCAGCTTAAAGTGTTTGGAACTGAATACCAAAGCAGTAGCTTTTTATACAGGCAAAGGATTTACTGAAAAGGCAAAAGGTGGGGAGGGAGAAGAAAGTTATATTCTTTTTGAACTGGATCAGAAGGTATGAAAAAGTAGAAGGAGACTGGTTATTCGACCGATGTGCGTGCATCGCAAATGTATAGATACGTCACGTCGTGGCATCTTTGACCAAACTTGGGTTTTTGCCGACGTAAACGTGTCCTGCATTTTAAAAATGCAGGACACGTTTACGCCATGAAAATGTTTCTTTTTGACGGGCGAAATAAATTCTGCTTAAGTGCTTGCATTTTTCATCCACAACAAATAATTTAACAACAGAAATAATCCAGACTGGCAAATGCGATCCGTACCTGACCAGGTGAATCTCATCCCCAATGTATCCCGCTAGTGTTTCAATGTAAGATCGGTCTCGTATCTGTTTCGCGAACACAAATGCAGTTTCGGCATGTAGCGATAGGATAGTGAAATTAGTGTATAGGCTTGTTAGTAATAAATAAAGCGTTTTAACCTTCTTCATAAACTTTCAAGCAATAAAAATGGAAAAAATTGCAAAAGAGATTTACGACCAGATCAATAATGAAGTCTATAAATCACAAGGTGATATATGGTGGACACCTGATAATATTTTGTATCTGCTGAAGACATCTATAAATCCATGGCGGGTAGGTTATGCAGCCAGGGTTTTGGAAAAACTGAACATAGACGCCAAGAATAAAAAGGCGCTTGAGGTTGGCAGCGGTGGCGGAATTCTTGCTGAAGAAATCTGTAAGATGGGATTTTCTACTACCGGTATAGATCCTGCAGACGAATCGCTTGAAACAGCACGCAATCATGCAAGGGCAGAAGGCCTTTCTATCGTTTATGAAAAGGGTACAGGTGAGCAGATCCCGTATCCTGATCAGTCATTTGACTGTGTTTTCTGCTGTGATGTTCTGGAGCATGTACGCGACCTTCCAAAAGTTATCTCTGAAATTTCAAGAGTATTGAAATCAGGCGGTGTTTTCATCTATGATACACTTAATCGCACTTTCGTGAGCAAGTTGGTGGCAATTAAGATCTGGCAGGAATGGAAACGATGGGCATTTATGCCACCCAATCTTCACGTTTGGAAAATGTTTATTAAACCAGGGGAGATTAAAGAACTTTTGGCGAAAAACAATTTAGAATGGCAGGAGCATGGGGGATCTCAGCCAAATGTATCCATTCCCCAAATGCTTGGTTTTCTTAGAAAGCGTGCAAAAGGTGAATGGAATTTTGCAGAGCTTGGAAAACATTTCTGGCTTGTGGAAAGCAAGGATATGAATATACTTTATTGCGGATATGCAATAAAAAAGTAATGTACAGCGTGTGAAACTACGGCAATGCATGACCGTTGTTGGGATATCCAAGCATTAATTGAGGAAATCAATTGATACCGGGCCCGGCAACTTGCTTGCTGACGTAAAAGTGTCCTACATTTCGAAAATGTAGGACACTTTTACGTCGCGATTGTGATCTCACAATGAAAGATTCGGTATTTTTCACACGTGGATGAAATACGAGCTGCCACCAGGAATTTTCGTTTCTCCCGCAGCTATTTTGAATCCTGTATTTTTCTTTTTTAAAGACACTAAAACCCTGTCAGTAATGAATTATAGGGATGGATTAAATGAGCGTGGTTTTGCAACAGTTAGGAATATTTATTCCGCAGACGACATTGAGCGTATTCTGAATGTCATTGACTCTGCGGAAAAAAGTAAAGAAACCTTCAGGCGGTCAACCGAACTCTTTGCCATTCGACAATTTTTGAAGGAACTACCTGAAATCCTTGAAATCATTTTTAATAGCCGCTTACATGCAGTTCTTAAAAACTTTTTTAAAGGCAACTATTTTGTTGTTAAAAGCATATATTTCGATAAGCCGAAAACTTCAAATTGGTATGTTTCTTACCATCAGGACCTGACTATTTCCGTAGACAAAAAAAATGAAATGGCAGGCTTTGGACCATGGACAGTGAAGCAAAACCAATTTGCTGTTCAACCGCCACTGGAAATACTGCAACAAATTTTAACTATACGCATTCATCTGGATGAGACAAGTGGAGATAACGGCGCATTACGGGTTGTTCCCGGCTCTCACCTGAAAGGAATTTACAGACCCGAAGCAATTGACTGGAATATTGAAAAAGAGGTAGTTTGTGCTGTTCCTCAGGGCGGTATTATGCTGATGCGGCCATTGCTGTTGCATAGCTCAGGAAGAACAATCAACGACATGCCGCGACGTGTAATTCACATTGAATTTTCTGATCTGGAACTACCGGCAGGGTTAAGGTGGTCTGAAAAATTTGATCTGAGTTGTATACAAACAGATCGGGGCATTGATATTGCAGGAGTTAATTTCAGTTAAAACCGGGCAAGCTTGTTTTTCACGGAGTGTATTATTACCTTTCAAAAGAACCCGAAATTTTGACCTGAGTAAAATTTTAGTATGACGACTCAAGACAATTCCAATCTCACTCTTGATAGCTATACCGATCAACTTTTTTTCGGCGTGTTATCGCTAAATCCGCACCCTTCAATCGAGATGTTTGCGAGAAAATATGTTCCGGTTTTTTATAAGGAAACGGATCGTACGCGGACCGATCACCCCCAGGAATATAAAACACCGCCATCATTTATTACTGTTACGAATACATACATTTTTGAAAAGCATCCATTTTTTAACGGAAAGTTTAGCAGTGGGCAATTGGCCATCACCCAAAAGACTTATAGTGATCCTGAATGGCTGGACAATATTTCAGAAATCAGCCTTTGTTTTGAGTTTTCCGACGAGATCGCAGCGGCAGTGGCCTTTAAATTATTAGTAGAAACGTACTCGGAGTTTGATAGTTTAAAAAAGATAACCGTTGATGGCGGTATTGAAAAAGCTGAATTCACAGATGTAAATTCCAAAACGTATTATGGCCGCGTACAAATTATACTGGCGAAAAATTTTTTTGCTATAACAAACGTTCTACTGCCCGAAAGTGGTGAGACGCAACAGCTCATTGGCTATAAGATTCAATTAAAAATTGGCAACAATCTGTATTAGCTGCATGCAAATCGGATTTCTTCCAACGAAGTTTTAGTAAATCTTAATGCAGATAAAATTTCAGTATCATTTGTAACCTTTTCATTTCTCGCACACTCTATTAAAGAAGAACACTAAATCAAAAGAAATGGAAAGCATTAATTTAAATCAGGCCATCAGGCCTACGTTCAATCTCTTAAGGCTCACATATGGCCTGGTACCAATTGTGGCGGGTCTTGACAAGTTCACCAATTTAATAACCAATTGGGAACACTATCTTAGTCCGAAAATGGAGGGTATGCTTCCGCTTCAGCCTCATACATTTATGATGGTTGTTGGCGTAATTGAAATAATTGCCGGTGTTATTGTATTGCTAAAACCGGCTGTTGGTGCAATTATTGTTGCAGCATGGTTAACATTAATCGCCTTGACGCTAATATTCGGCGGTCATTATTTTGACGTTGCAGTTCGTGACCTTGTAATGGCAATAGGAGCGTTCTCGCTATCCCGGATTGCAAAAATTGTTGCATAACAAAAAAATATGAAAGACGTACCAGACCAGTATTCAGACCAGCAATTGATAAAGCTTATATTGAATGGCGAAGTGGCCTTGTTTGAGATCATCATCCGAAGAAATAACGCCATTCTTTACAAGACGGGTAGGAGCTATAACTATAGCCATGAAGATACACAGGACCTTATGCAGGAGACATTTATCGATGCCTACCGTAACCTCTCAAAATTTGCGGGTCATGCGGCATTCAAAACCTGGATTACCAGGATAATGCTGAACAACTGCTTTCACAAAAAGCATAAACTAAGCTTTAGCAATGAAACACCATCAGAGATCAGTGATAAATCAGTTCCAATGTATTCATCCAACCGAAACGCCGATACTGCCAATTCCGTTGTCAACAAGGAGCTGGGATTAATAGTGGAAAATGCATTAAAGCAACTCAGCCTGGATTACCGGATGGTGTTCTCTCTCCGTGAGATAAATGGCTTTAGTATTGAGGAAACGGCCGAAACGCTGAATATTAGCCAGGCCAATGTGAAAACCCGCCTTAATCGCGCTAAAAGTATGCTGAGAAAGGAGATTGAAAAGTACTATCAACCAGAAGAGATCTTTGAGTTTAATCGCGTTTACTGTGATGGGATGGTAAGCAGGGTGATGGATAAGATTAAAGATCTTCAATCCGGCTCCGCAATTTCAGAATAAATAAAAAAACGCTACCAAAACGGTAGCGTTTTTTTATTTTATATGTCCCTCAAAAAACAATAGCAACCAGCAATCGCGATTATTGCTGTCGGCAGGAAATTATCCCAAAATCTATGCAGATCAGCTTCTTTATGCAATTGTGTTTTTCCTTTTACTAATTCTATTGTACCATTTACTGGCACATGGCAAATCCACAATTAAAGTCAGTCATATTTGCAGGGCAATTCGGTTTAAAGAAAAGAAAACAACAAATTGGTGTTACTATCAACAAACTTTTACAGCCTTCAGTTGTTGAAAGACCGTCAGTAATTCCAATGCCAGGTACTTTCCCGTCCGGATGCACATTCGGCGCGGGCGGACCTTGTAAATCGTACTTAAAAACAGCTCATTAATTCTTCAGCGTCAAACCACATTGATAACATTATTAAAACTCAAAAACATGGCAACAATTAAAGTAAAAGACGGTACAGAGATCTATTACAAAGACTGGGGAACAGGTCAGCCGATCGTTTTCCATCATGGCTGGCCCTTGTCTGGCGATGATTGGGATGCGCAGATGATGTTCTTCCTTGATCATGGCTTCCGGGTGATTGCACACGATAGAAGGGGACATGGAAGGTCAACCCAAACTGCAAATGGTCATGATATGGATACTTATGCAGCTGATGTCGCTGAGCTTACAAAAGCGCTTGATCTAAAGGATGCAATACATGTTGGACATTCAACGGGCGGCGGAGAAGTGATCCGCTATGTGGCAAAACATGGTAAGGGCCGCGTGGCAAAAGCAGTTTTGATCAGCGCCGTAACGCCTGTCATGGCAAAAACGGAGAACAATCCGGATGGTATTCCTTTGTCAGTCTTTGATGAAATACGCCTGAATACCGCAACACAAAGACTGCAATATTTTCAGGATTTTACACTTCCTTTCTATGGCTATAACCGCGAAGGTGCAAAAGTGTCTCAAGGTGTAAG
Source organism: Chitinophagaceae bacterium DXS (assembly GCA_030345135.1). Classification (GTDB taxonomy): domain Bacteria; phylum Bacteroidota; class Bacteroidia; order Chitinophagales; family Chitinophagaceae; genus Danxiaibacter; species Danxiaibacter flavus. Next base: position 1,644,888 of record CP128386.1, on the reverse strand, counting down.
GGATAATTGGTGGAGACAAGGTATGATGGGTGCCATAAAAGCGCATTATGACTGTATTAAAGCTTTTTCAGAAACAGATTTTACAGAAGATTTGAAGAGTGTGGATGTTCCTGTTTTAGTAATGCACGGCGAAGATGATCAGATCGTTCCTTTCCAGCTTACCGGTGCAAAAGCCGTAAAACTTGTAAAGAACGGAAAATTGATTTCTTATCCTGGTTTTCCGCACGGTATGCCGACTACTGAAGCTGCGACTATTAACGCGGATCTTCTGGCATTTATACAATCATAGAACGTCGCGAAGAAATTTAGTCTGATGATATTTTGATAAAACTGCTATCGATTCCGGTAGCAGTTTTTTTGTTGCTGTATGCTGTAACGCTCAAGAATATTTATTGCCCGCTTAAAAATGAAGCAGCAATGAAAGATGCAAATTTCAAAGTAAATTGCAACAACCCGGATTGAGGATGAGATATTCTTCGTCAATCCATTACCGTTATTTACCTATGCTGGATTTAAAAACAAGCAACAACAATGAAAAAAATCAGAGGAGTTATTTTTGACCTCGACGGAACATTGGCTAATACGCTGCCGTTATGCATCCAGGCATTTCGACAATCGGTTGAACCACTTATACAGCGCGCACTTTCTGATACCGAGATCATAGCAACGTTTGGACCATCGGAAGAAGGCACAATAATGGCGCTGGCACCTGATCATTACGATAAAGGCGTTACGGATTACCTGCATTATTATGAGGATCTACACGATATGTGTCCGGTAGCTTTTGATGGCATCAAAGAATTGCTGGACGCTTTAAAAGATAACGGAGTGCGGATTGCCATGGTGACGGGAAAGGGCAAATACAGTACAGATATATCTTTAAGATACTTTGAATTGACGCATTACTTTGAGTTGCTTGAGACCGGTTCACCAAAAGGTGCAAGAAAGGCTGAGGGAATACAAGTCATCCTCGATGACTGGAACGGGGTGCCAAAGAATGAAGTGATCTATGTAGGCGATGCACCCAGTGATATCATCGCAAGCAGAAAGGCTGGTATACCGGTTATTGCGGCTGCATGGGCAGAAACAGCTGAACCGGAAAAACTGATAGAACTTGAGCCTGATGAAATATTTTATTCAGTTGAAGAATTTTCAACATGGATTCAACAGAAGATTTACTAGTGATATTCAAAAAATAGCAATACTATGGCAGACAATTGGACCGAAAGATGGAATGACAGGTTTAGTCAGAAGGAATATGCATACGGCATAGAACCCAATAATTATTTGAAAGAGCAACTGGAAAGACTTAGCGTTGGGCAGATTTTATTTCCTGCAGAAGGAGAGGGCCGTAATGCAGTATTCGCTGCAAAACTCGGCTGGGAAGTGTCAGCTTTTGATATAAGTGATGAAGGCAGGAATAAAGCACTGCTGTTGGCAGAAGCTAACGTTTCGATCGACTACAAAGTAGGTAAGCTGGAAACGTTGCCATACAATGATGGGCAATTTGATGCAATCGCATTGATCTATGCACATTTTCCTGCAGAGCTCAAGTCGACTTATCATAAGGCGCTCAACAAATATCTTCGCAAAGGCGGTACCGTAATTTTCGAAGCGTTCAGTAAAAAACATATCGAATATCAACAACAGAATGAAAAAATAGGAGGCCCTAAGGACCTGGCTTCGCTTTTTTCTCTTGAAGAGGTTAAAGCCGACTTTGCCAACTATAAATTCATCGAGCTGGAAGAAAAAGAAATTGAATTGAATGAAGGGTTATATCATAACGGTAAAGGATCTGTGATAAGATTTGTGGGGGTAAAAGAAGGTTGATAATCTCCGGTTGAAATAATCCCTTTTTAGGTAGAATTATTGTTACACGGAGGAAGCCAGGAGAAGACACAGAGTTACACAGAGTTTTTAAATTCTAAACAGCCCTCCGTGCATCTTTGTGCATACTCCGTGTAACTCTGTTTAATAATAAATCGCATTTATAAAACTCGTCTTTCTTTTGTGATCAATCTCTGACTCAGCATTTTTATAATCCTCCAATAGAGAAGCCCGCATGGAAATACGGGCTCAACCAATATCCTATGAAAACCAATGATAAAGTTTCCTTATCATTATCCTGCAAAATTATTCTCACTTGACGGAGAGGCCTTGTCGGAGCGTACATAATAATGCCCCTCTCGCGTTTTATTTGATGAGTGGTTTTTTGATCTGAATGCTATTGTTTATTTTAATATCAGTATTGCAGTTCATTGCTGTCAATCATCAAAGCATATGGTACTCATCATTAAAAAGATTAGTCTTCTTGCCTGTCTGCAATGCATCATTTTTTTTCTTACAGCCCAGGAAAATGTTATCTGGAAATTTAAAACATCTGCGCCATTGATAGGCTCACCTGTTGTTGATAATGACATTGTTTACTTTGGCGGTCTGGACAGTAATTTTTATGCAATTGATGCTGTTACAGGCGCAATAAAATGGAAGATCAAGACCAATGGGGACATCCGTTCAACACCATGCATCAACAATGGATCTGTATATTTTCTGGGTGGCGACGGCATACTGTATTGTGCTGATAAATCCGGAAATATAAAATGGAAATTTACGACCGGAGGAGAGAAGAAGTATGAACTCTATAGTTTTGCAGATTACTTTCAATCTTCGCCAGTTTATCACAACAACAATATTTACTTTGGCTCCGGCGATTCATGTATTTACGCTGTTAACGCGCAAACCGGAATGTTGGCATGGAAAGTAAAGACAGGTAACATCGTGCACACTCGGCCCTGCATTTATGCTGATAAGATTTTTATCGGTTCTTTCGACGGATGGTTCTATGCACTGAACGAAAAGGATGGAACGCTTAGCTGGAAATTCAAATCTGTCGGACAGCAATATTTCCCGATCGGCGAATTCAACGGACCGGCAACTGCGTTCAGCGGAAATATATTTGCAGGGGGGCGTGACTTTAATTTTTATGCACTTGATGCGGATAAGGGTTATTGCCGCTGGAACATGCGCTTTAAAAGAGGCTGGGCCATCACACCTCCGTTGATTGCAGATTCTGTTTTATACATAGGAACTTCAGATGACCATCTGTTTCTCGCTTTAAATCCGTTTAATGGTGACGTGTTATGGAAGTTTGACGCAAAGTACAACATCTTCGGTGGAGCTGTAGTAAAGGATACTGTCATCTATTTCGGTACCATGATGGGGCATCTCTATGGTCTCGGCAAGAACGGTGGGAAGTTGCTTTACGATTTTACCACAGACGGCTACAACGCCCACCGTTCCATCTATTTTAAAACAGATGACACCTATCGTGATGATATTTTTAATGGAATTATAAAAAGGAATGAAGATTTTCTCGATCTCTATATTGCCATGGGCGGCATTATTTCCCAACCTGCATTGTACAAAGATTTTCTCATCACCACCAGCATGGACGGCACCATCTACTGCCTGAAAATCTAAGTCTCTCTGTATTCCCCTCTTACGGTCTTACTATCTTACGGTCTTCTATTGTGTTTCCAGTGGCTTATCATTTGTCCCCGTACCAGGTTCAAGCTTGTTCATTATCTTCTTAAATGGATTCAGTATGTCCTCAAACTTGAAAGCAGGTTTCACTTCTTCAGGTTGTGAAAGTTCAATTTCTTCTGTTTCAGCTTCTGTTTCTGACTGAACATGCGCATTCAACTTAAAAGCGATATGCTTAATTTTTTCCATGGTTTCAGCGTCGGGTTCATCAACGCGGATATTACCGGAAATGTATTCGAAAGTTATTTCGCAAACCTCCATTTCGCCGCATTTTCTGTGGAGAAACACTGCAGCTCCCGGATTATCATACCGGAATATTTCGCCGTCCTCCAGCTTTACTTCAGTAGCATTGTCCAACCTCATGTCAGGATCATTTTTCACAAACGTCATCCAGTCATCCAAAGGGATGTCTTTGTCAGATTCCGGGTCAAACCACTGTTTTTTTCTTGTAATGTAAACTTCACGTCCCATAGTCGCTCAATATCTTTCTTTACGAATAATAGCTTTATAAACTCTAAGATATAAAAAAGATGGAAAGTGCAAAATCCATCCGGGATAAAGGCTTCGATCTTTCCATACAATACCATTTTTATCCCGATCTCAACATACTTCCAGGTGTGGGAGTTTAGGGGCATTCATACTTCAACATCCTATTGGCGCAAGAGTCACAAGCCAGATTTATTTTTTTTCAGTTCAAAAAAATTTGTTCATTAAAAAATATTTAAAATATATTTGTCTATAGAAATGGTAGGAATTTAATTTTCTCCCGGTTTTAATCTCATCCAAAACTTAAATATGAACCACTTGAAATCAATTGACACTGACACTGACACTGCAAGGCTGTTTGTGCCTTCAGGTAAAGCAATCTCCACAACGGTCTTATGCTGTTGTATGTGTTGTTAAACTGTCGATAGATAAAATCTTTTTCCCGGTTCGCTGAAATGTACTTATCACTGAATGGCATATAACTGATCACTATTAACCTTCACGATAACTGAGTAGCTAATCCGCAGACGATTATCTGTTACGGGAAAAATATATTATATAAGCACTTATATATTTTTTTCAACAATACTCACACTTTGAAAAGTGTTGAGGTGTAATGCTTTTGTATTAAATGCCGCATAAACCTGCAAACATCAATTTAATTTAACCACTCATGAAATCTAAAATCTGGCTTTCCTTGTTTTGCCTGTTGTTTTTACAGGCATTCCTGCATGCCCAGGAAACAACAACAACCTCCGTTCAGGAAGGCGTGATAACTGATAGTAAAAATCACGAACCACTTGAGGGCGTAACTATCCGCATTAAGGGCACAACAGTACAAACAACCACAAATTCAAAGGGACAATTTGTGTTAAGGACAAATCAATCTTTTCCTTTCAAACTGCAGTTTAGCCATGTAGGATTCGGCCCTACAGAAATTACAGCAAATGGCTCAGCATTAAATATTGACTTAACTGCATCCGAGCAAAACCTTACAGATGTAGTGGTAGTAGCTTACGGTACGCAGAAAAAGATCACGCTCACCAATTCAGTGGCGCAGGTTGGCGGCGCAGAGCTTGCAAAGCGGCCGGTATCAAACGTACAGCAATCGTTGCAAGGCCAGTTGCCGGGCGTTACAGTGCTTGATCTCGGAGGCGCTCCTGGAAAATCATCAACCACCATTCGTGTTCGTGGTATAACCACATTTAACACAAACAGCAGCAGTACCAGCGGATTCGACCTGAGTAAGAATGATGCGTTGGTGATAGTAGATGGTTCCGAACAACGCATGGAGGATCTTAACCCAAACGATATTGAAACAATCACCGTATTAAAAGATGCTGCATCAACCGCCATCTATGGTTCACGCGCTACTAACGGTGTGGTACTTGTTACTACAAAAGCGGCAAGAAAAGGAGCTGCGCAGATAAGCTATGATGGTTATTATGCGTTGCAACGGGCCATCAATAAACCTGTACAAATGGGCATTGAGGATTACATGAAGGAACAGCAAGTTGCTTATGGGAATGCAGGTCTTCCCATTCCTGCAAAATTTACAGACTCCAGCATTGCTGTATGGGTAAATGCAACCGATCGCTATAAATATCCGCTGCCCAACACATGGTTTGAAACCATGTTAAGAACAGCTCCGCAAACAAACCAATCCGTTGCGATCAGTGGAGGCGGTGATAACCTTCGTTCAAGATTAAGTCTTCGCTACCAGGATCAGCAGGGCATTATTAAAAACTATGGTAATAAAATTGCGGAGATCAGGCTGAATACAGATTACACCGCATCAAAAACACTTACGTTTAATGCAAATATTGACTACCGGTATAACTACACAGAGGTGCCCACCGTTGATCCGATCAATAACTTTTTCCACGGTTCTATGTGGGCCGTTCCAAAATATCCGAACGGTACATATGGTTTAAGCACGCAGGGTAACAACCCCATGATGTTTGATGAAATTGGCGGACTTACCAAAACGCGCAATGATTATTTTACAGGTGCAGTACAAGGCAATTGGGAAATAATCAAAGGCCTTTCGTTCTCATCCTTCCTTTCTGCACGTGCTTACTTTACACAAGGCAAGGCCTTCGCAAATTCTTATACCAATAAAGACTCTATTACAGGAATTGTAAAGACAATGCCCAACAATACATTAACGGAAACACGTAATAATCTTCGTGAATACACATGGAATAATTTGCTGACTTATCAGAAATCATTTGGCAAACATCATGGAAAAGTACTCGCCGGTTATTCACAGATTGATAACGTGCAAACGTTTCTTACAGCTTACAGGGAGAGATTTTACAATAATGATATTCAGTCTATCGGACAGGGTGCTAACGACGCAACGAAAAGCAACAGTGGTAACGACGCTCAGTATGCATTACGTTCCTGGTTCGGCAGGCTGAACTATGATTACGCCGGAAAATACCTGTTAGAAGTAAATGGTCGTTATGATGGGTCGTCCAAATTTACGGGCGATAAACAATATGGCTTCTTCCCATCATTTTCTGCAGGTTGGGTATTATCAGAAGAAAATTTCTGGGACCAGATTAAACCTGTTGTGCAGGATTTAAAACTGAGAGGTTCATACGGAAAAACTGGTAACCAGTCAGTGGACCTGTATAGCTATTATGCGTCGCTATCCCTTGCAGGCTACGACTTCGGCGGCCAGGCTGTGAATGGTTACAGGCAAACAACACTGGCCAACAAGAACCTGGGCTGGGAGTCTACCACACAATTGGATATCGGTGTGGATGCGGCAGCATTTGACAAAAGATTGAACCTGACGGTGGACTATTATCGCAAAGTGACCAACGATATTTTGCTTAACCTGAACATCCCGGCAACTGTGGGCCTGATTGCTCCATACCAAAATGCAGGTTCTGTTGAAAACAAGGGATGGGAGTTCAGTGCCAACTATAACGGTGGCGGCAGGGGCAGTGACTTCAGGTATTCTGTAGGTGCTAACCTGAGCATAAACGAGAACAAAGTACTTGATTTAAAAGGCACGGGACCATACATCACCGGTTCTGATATTGATCCCAGGTACATTATTGCTAAAGGCTTACCCATAAATACATTGTGGGGATATCAGACAGACGGCCTGTTTCAATCGCAGGATGAAATCACCAAGTACAAGGCCACCTATGCTGCTAACACAAAGCCGGGTGACGTTAAGTATGTAGATCGTAACAATGATGGCAAGATTGACGCTAATGATATGACCGTTATTGGTAATTCATTTCCTAAATACGTTTATGCATTCAACGGTAATTTTTCTTACAAGAATTTTGAGTTAAGCATTCTGTTCCAGGGTGCGGCAAAAGTTGATACCCGCCTTTCAGGTGCGCTGGCCGAAATGGGTAACCAGGAAGGATTTACAGATGAGATCTATGCCAATAATTATTGGACTTCCCAGAATACCAACGCACGTTTTCCACGTCCCGTGAAATATGATCTGAGAAATGTGGCTACTTCAGACAGACTCGTTTACAGAGGTGATTACCTGCGTCTGAAAAACATACAACTGGCTTACAATATTCCGGCATCAGTGCTCAGAAATATTCATGTACAAAGATTACGTTTTTATGTTTCCGCAACCAATGTGTTTACCATTTCCAAACTGAATGAATGGCACCTTGATCCTGAAACACCTTCAGGAAGAGCGGTTTACTATCCGCAAACAGGTTTATACACATTTGGCGTTAACCTTCAATTTTAATGGAAAGCAGTAGCTGAAACTTTGAATTATATGAAAAATAACTATAAAAAATATTTGGTCTTATTGCTGTCAGTGGGATTATTCTCCTGCTCAAAAGACCTGCTCGATACCGTTCCCAACGACAGGCTTTCAGAAAACGTTTTCTGGAAGACACAATCTGATGCCGAAGTGGCCGTAAATTCCTTGTATCGCGATCTTGATGGTACCAACATTTTTGCATGGGATGCGTTTACAGATCTTGCGCATGTTAACCAGCCTTTTGCCGTAGATGCATTTATAGAGCTTGGTACATACGATGCAACAAGTTCCAAAATTTATAGTGAGTGGAGCAACGCATACACTGGTATTGCTGCGGCGAATTATTTCCTGGATAATGTTGGCAAGATCACCACAGTCACTGATAGCACAACCTTTAAACGCTACAAAGCAGAGGCGAGGTTTCTGCGGGCTTACCAGTATGTAAAATTAGCCAGCCTGTATGGGGATGTGCCCCTGGTTACTTCCAGTTTGTCCATCGACGATGCAAGGCAGTTGAAAAGAGAGCCGGTTGCAACAATCTATGACTTTATTGACGCAGAATTGTCAGACATAGTCAATACACTGCCGTTATCTTATTCAGGAAATAATGTCGGACGCATTACACGCGGTGCAGCATTGGCACTGAAAGCAAGAGCAGATCTGTATGCCGGCCGCTATGAGGCTGCTGCAACTACTGCAAAAGCGGTAATTGACTTAAATGTGTACAAGCTTTATCCCACTTATGGCAAACTGTTTTCTTATGCTGCGGAAAACAATAGCGAGGTGATTCTTGATAAGCAGTTTATTACTTCAACGTATTCAAACGGCGTATTTAATTTGCTGGCACCGTACAGTCAGAAGAGCAGTCAAAGCACGTATGTGCCCACAAAAGCAGCGGTTGACCAGTATCAAACAGCACAGGGTGTAAATATTACAGATCCTTCCAGCGGTTATGATCCGGATAATCCCTATGCAAACAGGGATCCGAGACTTGGTTTTTCCGTTTTTCTTGATGGAGATACATTGCCTGACGGGTCTATATTTCATCCTGCCCCAAACAGTGGTACACCGGATGCAGTGGGTAACACCTACATAGCGTCAACAACAGGTTTTAATATTAAAAAATATGTCAATAAAGAGGATTACGCAAATCCTTCTAACAATGGTATTAACATTATCCTGTTGCGTTATGCTGAAGTGCTGCTCACTTATGCAGAAGCCAAAATTGAGGCAAATACGATAGATCAATCGGTATATGATGCCATTAATGCTGTTCGAAATACAAGATCTGATGTTATATTGCCATCTGTTTCAAACAATTTGACGAGGGATCAGCTTCGTGCAGCGGTGCGACAGGAACGTACAATTGAGCTGGCTTTCGAAGGGCTGCATCTGCAGGATATCCGAAGGTGGAAAACAGCGGCAACAGTGGTTCCCGGACCTGTTTACGGAATAACCTATAAAGACAACAGCGGCGCTACAAAAGTCGTGCAGGTTGCGGTTAACAGGTTGTTCGATGCATCCAAGCATTATCTCTGGCCTGTTCCGCAAACAGAAAGAGACCAGAACGGGAATTTGACGCAGAATGCGGGATGGTGAGGGGAAAGTTAGGTGTAAGATGTACGATGTATGATGTACGATGTACGATGTGGAAAGTACGAATTACGAAGTACGAAGTACGGAAGCCGGATGTGGAGATGTACGATGTTAGATGTGAGGTGTACGATGTGGAAAGTACGAATTACGAAGTACGAAGTACGGAAGCCGGATGAGGGAATGTACAATGTTAGATGTCAGGTGTACGATGTACGATGTATGATGTAAGATGTGGGCGAAAATGATGATGGAAGTACGAATTACGAAGTACGAGGTACGGAAGCCGGATGTGGAGATGTACGATGTTAGATGTGAGGTGTACGATGTGGAAAGTACGAATTACGAAGTACGAAGTACGGAAGCCGGATGAGGGGATGTACAATGTTAGATGTCAGGTGTACGATGTACGATGTATGATGTACGATGTGGGCGAAAATGATGATGGAAGTACGAATTACGAAGTACGAGGTACGGAAGCCGGATGAGTGGGGGAATGTAAGATGTTGATCTGCGATTTGTGATGCAGAGAATGGTATAGGTATACGCTTTAAAGTATCCCGTGTAAAAATTATTGGCAATTAAATATTCATGGGCTACAAGCTGACAGCTGATAGCTGATAGCTGATAGCCCTTCAACGCAAGCAACAATGAAAAAATCCAGGTTTTTAGCATTACTGACAGGCCTTTGTGTATGGACCAGCGTATCGCATGCACAGCAGAAGCCAAATATCATTTTCGTTCTTACTGATGACCTGGGCTACTCAGATCTGAGTAGCTATGGTAATCCTGTTATCCAGACGCCTTTTCTTGATTCGGTTGCCGCAGCAGGTATCAAGGCAACGAATTATGTAGTGTCAAGTCCTTCTTGTACGCCTTCACGTGCATCATTGCTAACAGGTCGTTATGCGTCAAGATATAACCTGCCGTATCCAATTCCGCCGGGATCTCCCCTGGGACTTCCTGATCAGGAAGTAACCATTGCTGAAATGCTGAAGAAAGCTGGCTACACAACAGCAATGATCGGAAAATGGCACCTGGGCGATAAGCATGATTTCAATTATCCCACTGCCCAGGGTTTTGATTCGTATTATGGTATGTTGTATAGCCATGACTATCATGCTCCTTACGTGCAAACAGATACAACGCTCAAGATCTACCGCAACCGTACGCCTGAAGTATTCAAGCCAGAAGATTCGTCACTGACACACTTATATACCAAAGAAGCGATCGCTTTAATTGACAAACAAAAGAAGGATCAGCCGTTCTTCCTATATCTTGCTTATAACATGCCGCATCTCCCCGTTGCATTCGCTGCGAAGGCAAGTTATCTCGCAGGACACCAGGAGGGGGGGGCGCTGGGTGCAGTCGTAGAAGAGCTTGACAGCAGTCTCGCACAACTTTGGAAAAAACTGGACGAGAAAAAAATGTTGGATAACACGATTTTTATGTTCTCCAGCGATAATGGTCCGTGGATAGAATTCCCTGCACGTATGTCTGGCGACAACGCAACCAAGCGCTGGCATGCAGGCACAGCAGGCGTTTTCAGGGGATCTAAAGGTCAATCATACGAAGGAGGGATTCGTGAACCATTTATTTTCTATTGGAAGAATCATGCTACTGCAGGTGTTACGTTAACCAATCCTATCAGTAATCTTGATGTGTTGCCAACACTGGCGCGCATTACAAAGGCTCCATTGCCACAGGGAAGAACATTGGATGGACAGGATATCACGGACCTGCTTACAGGAAAAGCTGATCGAAAGACCTACCAGCACAGGCCGATTTATATTGTCAACAACGGAATACTTGAAGCTGTTCGTGATGGCAATTGGAAATACCGCGAAGTAAAAACTGCTTCGGCAAATGGAATTGTCAATAAAGAGCAACCGGCAGGTAAAGAGTTATTTAACCTCGGTTATGATCCGAGTGAACGGACGAACGTCATTGACGAGTTTCCTGACAAAGCAAAAGAGCTGAAGGCACTGTTTGATGCGTTTACAGGAGGAAAGGAAAATTAATGGATAATGGAGAATTGAAAATTGACAATGCGACATCGTTTAGTCATGCATCATCTGCTTTAGGAGATGACTCCTTTCGTCTACGATACTGCTTTAGTCCGTAGGACTTTAAGTTCAATAGAAATCCTGACATACAAGGTCCTTTTGTCCGTAGGACATTAACCTCTTTGTTTGGTTAAAGCCCTAACGAGCTATGAGATTCTCGATTCGATCATTTCTATTGAGCTTAATTCCCTCCGGAAAAATTGCAACTGTTATAAATCTGTCAATGGCACGATGGGAGCGGTTTTCCGACTATCAATTTGATGTGATATACGGCAGGTATTCGACTATCACGAGAATAAATTACAATTTCAAAAAAGCTGATAGCTGATGGCTCATTGCTGGCAGCTGTCAACAATAGCTTCACATGAAAAAAATCGGGCTATTTATATCACTTCTTTGCGTGACAGGAGCAACGAACATATTGCAGGCTCAGAAGAAGCCGAATATCATTTACATACTCGCTGATGATCTGGGATACGGCGACATTGGCGCTATGGGGCAAACCAAAATTGAAACGCCCAATATTGATGCGCTTGCAAAAAAAGGCATGTTGTTTACCCAATACTATGCCGATCCGGTTTGCGCACCTTCGCGATATCTGCTAATGACGGGAAAACATTCGGGCCATGCATATATCAGGGGCAATGATGAGTGGGCTCAACGTGGGCCGGTTTGGGATTATAAAGCCATGGAAGCAAATCCCTTCCTGGAAGGGCAAAGGCCGATACCCGATTCTACAATCACCATTGCAGAGATGTGTAAGCAAGCTGGTTATACGACTGGTATTGTTGGTAAATGGGGACTCGGCGCACCTATGACAGATGGGCTTCCCAACAGACAGGGCTTTGATTATTTCTATGGCTTTATTTGTCAGCGTGAAGATCATACGTATTATCCGGGGCATCTTTGGGAAAATGAATCACGCGTTGCGTTGAACAATAATGCCGAAGATCCGAACGTGAAATTTCCCGCTGATCTGGATTCCTTGGATGAAAAAAATTATGCGAAGTATCAGCAACGTGATTATGCTTCTGACTTTCTGATCAGTGCTGCATTACGTTTTATTGATAAAAATAAGTCAGCACCATTCTTTTTATATTACGCAAGTCCGCTACCCCATGTGTCATTACAGGCGCCTCAAAAATGGGTTGATTATTATCACAGGAAATTTGGTGATGAAAAGCCATTTACCGGTGGCAGTTATTTTCCTTGCCGCTATCCACGCGCTACCTATGCGGCGATGGTGTCTGCTTTAGATGAAGAAATTGGTAAACTGGTCAGCAAACTAAAAGCATTAAATCTCTACGACAATACGATCATTGTTTTTACGAGTGACAACGGACCTTCTTATAACGGAGGAACTGACTCGCCCTGGTTCAACAGCGGGGGACCATTTAAAAGTGAGCAGGGCTGGGGTAAAGGTTATGTACACGAAGGCGGCATACGTGAGCCTTTCATCATTACCTGGCCCGGCAAAATAAAAACCGAAAGCAAAACCGATCATATCGCCGCCAATTGGGATTTTATGCCTACACTATGCGATATCATTGGCGTCTCTGCACCAAAACAAATAGATGGGATCAGCTATCTGCCCACGTTGATTGGGCAGAATGCAAAGCAACAAAAGCATCCATTTTTGTATTGGGAGTTTCCTGAATCAGGCGGCCAGCAGGCCGTACGCATAGACAACTGGAAAGGTATACGCATGAATATTCATAAGGGTAATCTGAAGATTCAATTATTTGATTTGTCTTCAGATATTCAGGAGCAACATGATGTAGCCAGCGAACATCCTGACATTATAAAAAAGATGGAACAGATCATGAAAGATGAACACAGCAAGCCTGAAGTATCAACTTTCCTTATGAAGGCATTGGACGGCGAGGGAAAATAGTTTTATCGATAAAAAGGTTGAACGTTAATTTTTTTATTATTACCGTCGCCTTAAGGGCAGGAGCATCCCGTTTGTAGAAAGAAAAAAATAGTTCGTTCAAGCTCCGGTAGGAGCTACCTGTCAAGCGTTACAGGAGACTCCGCTGGAGTCCGATGATATTTTTAAATCCCGATTTTCTATAAACAGGGAGCTCCGCCGTAGCTTTAAATGCTCTTAACTAAGTGACATTGGCCTTAAAGAGGTTGAAAAAAATGAACAAGCCTAAAATTATGTACTTCGTACCCATCCGAATGTGCATTCGGCGCGGGCGGGCTTCGTAAATCGTACTTAAATCAACATGCCATTGTTTCAATTTAACGTCAGCACATTTATTGGCATTAGAGAAGAATTCAATTTAAACTGATTTCTAATTCATTTTATATGCCCAAATAATGCTGTTGTGCGTAAAATTACCTTGTACTTTAACGAACGGCCCAACTTTCAAAACATTGCATTCCCTATCTTAGCAGCCTTAAAAAAGGAAAACATGTCGAATATTCTCATTGTAGATGATGAAAGAGCCATTCGAAACGTATTAAAAGACATTTTAAGCAACGAAGGTTTTAAAGTCTCAGAAGCGGCGGACGGTGAAGAAGGTTGGAAGTTGTTTACCGCTAATAATTATGATGTAGTTCTTTGCGATATAAAAATGCCCAAACTCGACGGGCTCGAATTTTTGACAAAGGCAGGCGAAGTTAATCCCGATGTTCCCATTATTATGATCAGCGGACACGGTAATATTGAAACCGCCGTTGAAGCAGTTAAGAAAGGCGCTTATGATTATATATCCAAGCCGCCAGATCTGAACAGATTGCTGATCACCATTCGCAACGCGATGGATAAAACCGTACTAGCTAAGGAAACACGTGTTTTGAAACGTAAGGTGAGCAAGGTGCAGGAAATGATTGGCGCAAGTGATGCTATCACACGCATTAAAGATACGATCGAGAAAGTTGCACCTACTGATGCACGTTGCCTTATAACAGGTGAGAATGGCGCAGGTAAAGAACTGGTGGCAAGGTGGATACATGAAAAGAGTAACAGGGCTGATGGTCCGTTGGTAGAAGTGAACTGTGCGGCCATTCCCGGTGAGTTGATTGAAAGTGAATTGTTTGGTCATGAAAAAGGATCATTCACATCTGCTATCAAACAACGTATCGGTAAGTTTGAACAGGCAAATGGCGGTACATTATTTTTAGATGAGATCGGAGACATGAGCCTTAGTGCACAGGCTAAAGTGCTACGTGCTTTGCAGGAAGGAAAGATCACGCGTGTTGGTGGCGATAAGGAAATTCCCGTTGACGTAAGGGTGGTGGCAGCTACCAATAAGGATCTGATGAAGGAAGTGGAGGAAAAAAACTTCAGGCTCGATTTGTATCACCGTTTGAGTGTGATACTAATTCACGTGCCATCGTTGAATGACAGAAGGGAAGACGTGCCGTTGCTGGTTGAAAAATTCCTTGATGATATTGCCGGCGAATATGGCCAGGCACGAAAAGATATTGATCCGAAAGCAATGGATGCTTTGCAAAAACATAACTGGACCGGAAACATCCGTGAACTGCGCAACGTGGTGGAAAGACTGGTAATACTCTCAGGAAAGGTTATTTTGCTGGAAGACGTTACAAATTATGTATTGCCGAAATAATGTGAAGGGTGAAGTTAGTCAATAGTGAATGGTGAATAGTGAAATGTGAAACAGCCTGCGTTTTTTGAAGGCTGCATCTTTCGCTATTGACCATTCACTATTCACCCAATGACTTAAGGACTGATTTTGAAAAGTGGCGCAAGCTTGTATCCTTCACTATTGACTATTCACCATTGACTCAAAAAAAGCGCAAGCCTGCATCTTTCACCATTCACCATTCACTTTAGCAATGAAGCCTCCTCAAAACACTGTCATCGTTATCGCGGGTCCTACAGCTGTAGGGAAGACGGCTTTGTCATTGCAGTTGGCCAGGGAATTTCAAACCTCAATTATTTCAGCGGATTCAAGACAGTGTTTTACAGAACTGAACATTGGAGTTGCCAAGCCTTCGGTTGAAGAATTGAATGAAGTACAGCATTATTTTATCAATTCTCACTCTATTCATGATGATGTAAATGCAGGCACATTTGAACAGTATGCGCTTGATAGTGCGGAGGAGCTTTTTAAAAAGCATGCTGTAGTTGTGATGGTTGGAGGCACAGGTCTTTACATAAAAGCATTCTGCGAAGGCATGGATGACATGCCACAGGTTCCACCATCTATCAGGCAGATGATTATCGCTGGTTATGAAACTGCAGGTTTGCAATGGTTGCAGGAAGAAGTGCAAAAGAATGACCCGGAATTCTGGCGTGTTGCAGAACAGCAAAATCCTCAACGGCTGATGCGCGCACTGGAAGTAAAGCTGGCAACGGGCGAATCTATTGTTCATTTCAGAAAAGGCACAAAAGCATCACGGCCGTTTAATATCATTAAAATAGGACTGGAATTGCCGCGGGAACTGTTGTATCGCAATGTGAATCATCGCGTGGATATTATGATGCACCAGGGCCTGGCAGAAGAAGTAAGATCTCTCATGCCTTACCAACACCTCAATGCGCTGCAAACTGTTGGTTACTCAGAACTGTTTGCCTTTTTCAATAATCAATGTACATTAGATGAAAGTGTAGAAAAGATCAAAACCAACACCCGCCATTACGCCAAACGCCAAATGACCTGGTTTAAAAAAGATCAGTCGTTGCAATGGTTCCATCCACAAGCACTGGATGAGGTGATGGACTTTGTAAAGGAAAAAACGTAGGAGCTATCAGCTTTTAGCTATTAGCTGTCAGCCATTCTTCACACAATTGTATAGTGACTTCTGCCGGCGAATCACGGAGAGTATGCGTCGAATACTTTTATTGGCACGATAACAGAGGTCTTCTGAAACTTGATCTGACTATTATATTTTATGAGCACTTGCTCGTTAGTTGTGTCGTTAACGGGGTTTAATTTTATTAAGAACATCAAGCCGATGCAATGCAATCCCGAAGGGATGGGATTATTATAGCAAAGGTCGAAATTACGCCTCAAAACCACGAAGGGGTGACATTTTATTGTGTCACCCCTTCGGGGTTTTTTGATCCAGACGTCTGTTTTCTTCTATAATAATTCCATCCCTTTGGAATTGGTTTGAAGGAGGTTCATTTGTACCGTTGTCCGGCGAGGCTTGCGACTCTATTTGTTGAATTTTAATCGGAAAATAATGATTTGCGATCGTCTATTAATTTTCCGCTTATTTGCGTTAATGAAACTGCATATGGGTTCGCCGCGCCGCCGCTTCTTCGTGTTCGTCGCGTGAAATAGCTATTCGCCCTTCCAATCCGAAGCTCTCGGCATTTCTGTGACCTTTATTTTCACCGGTTTACCTGTGAGCCTGCTCAGCTGTTGCTCCTGCGTTGTGAGCATTCTGCTTTGGATGCCTGCAATTACAACCGGAAGATATTGTTCTAAAGCCTTTTGATCCAGGTGTTTTATTACTTCGTTTTTGTCAATATTGAGTGAGGGATCTAATGATGCTTCTTTCACCTGCTGAAGTGTTCCCATATCCAGGCTTACATAAGTTACCTGCAATGGAGCTGATACAACAAGTGTGTCACCGTTACGATTGATGTGCGTGCGAATGGAGTCTGCAAGATCAATGTGAAAGCCCATTTTGCCATTTACAGTTGTTGATACTGATTCTTTCGATTTAAAAAACTCAAAATAGGTTTTCTCCTGCGTTTGAATATTATTCAGTACAAAATCCTGTTCCCACAAAACCAGCTTTGACACGCCACGTAATTGCTGCATGCTCAGATTGAACCTGCGTTCTTCCTTTGTTTCAACTATTTTTTTATTGATAAGCCAGAACCCTGCGAGAACAATGATCAAAAACAATAATAAATACCGTTTCTTAATGTGCATAGTGCAAGATAATTGAAAATGGATAATGGATATTTGAAAATTGATCTGCAATAAGCTGAAAGCCCTGCGAGCACAAGGTTTTAATGTTCGCTTCAGCCTGTGAATCAATTAGTTTTTGGATTAACAATGTTGGGAATAAAAAAGTTTTAACATAAAAGTCTATTAATTTGGTGGACTTGTTTATATTTGCATTGCTTTTTACAATTTGAAGCAGAGATATTAAACAGAATAACATGAAAAGCACACTTGTTTCAGGCATTTCAGAAGCACATCAGGTATTGAGAACTATTACTACTTTCCATTCATCTTCCATGCGCATGTCGATGCGTTGCTGTTGCATGCACTGCGCTTAATCTTAACCGGTCAGGTTAAGTTCAAAAAACAAACTATCAAAAGGCCCGGAATTTCCCGGACATCCGTCTCCACAACATGCTTGTTTATCCGATGTTAATTCATTGGCGTAAATGGTATTGAATTTTATTATTTGTCTTAAAACTAAAACGTTGAAAAAGTATTCACTATTAACTGCATTGCTACTAATAGTATCGGCCGCACTGAACGCACAGGTGAGCGGTACAGTAACCGGTGCAAATAATACGCCACTCCCCGGAGTAAGCGTCATCATAAAAGGTTCAAAGAAAGGTACGTCTACAGATGTTGCAGGCAAGTTTACCATACCGGCAGCGGCGAACGATACACTTCTGTTAAGTTATATAGGATATAAGTCAAAGGAGCAAATCATAACTGCCTCACCGGGAGATTTGCAGATTGTATTGGAAAGTGAACAGGGTGCATTGACTGAAGTAGTTGTAACAGCACTCGGTATTTCCAAGCAGAAGAAATCATTGGGTTATGCTGTGCAGGAATTGAAATCCAGCGATATCGCTGAGGCTAAGGAAAGCAACCTTGTAAATGCTTTAGCAGGTAAAGTTGCCGGCGTGAGGATTACCAACAGCCAGGGCAATATGGGTTCATCCCGCATCGTAATAAGAGGAGAAACTTCTATCTCCGGTAATAACCAGCCGCTGTTTGTGGTGGATGGTTTTCCTGTAGATAACTCTCAGCTTGGTGCTGGTGTTGGTTCTAACGGTTCGCGGGACTATGCCAATGCTATATCAGATATCAATGCCGAAGACATTGAATCTATCAGCGTGTTGAAAGGTCCTAATGCTGCTGCTCTCTACGGTTCCCGTGCGGCACAGGGCGTTGTGTTGATCAAAACAAAAACGGGTAAAAGAAAGAAGGGGCTTGGCATCACCATCAATTCAAACACAACATTTGAAAACCTGTTAACATTACCTAAATACCAGGATGCTTATGGCCAGGGTTCTAATGGTCAGTTCAGTTATAAAGACGGAAAAGGTGGCGGCGTGAATGATGCAGTTGATGAAAGCTGGGGACCAAAACTTGATGGCTCATTGATCCCCCAGTTCTTTGATGGCAGTCCGCAGCCATTTGTTGCCCACCCAAACAATGTAAGAGATTTCTTTCAGACAGGTACAACGTTCAATAACGGTGTAGCCATTGCTGACGCGAATGACAAGGTCGAATACCGCTTCTCAGCAAATACACAAAAGCAAAATGGCGTTATCCCTAATACAGATATCAACAAGAACTCTTTCTCTCTGAACACTTCATTAAAAATAGATCCCAAACTTACTTTAACCGCAGGAGCAAACTATATTCAGACTTATGCTGATAACCTGCC
This sequence comes from Chitinophagaceae bacterium DXS, assembly GCA_030345135.1. Classification (GTDB taxonomy): domain Bacteria; phylum Bacteroidota; class Bacteroidia; order Chitinophagales; family Chitinophagaceae; genus Danxiaibacter; species Danxiaibacter flavus. The sequence continues at coordinate 1,625,871 of CP128386.1, read as the reverse complement.
AGGCGCCGGCGGAAAACGTGCAACAAGCACCATGCTTCAGTTCACATGGTTTGGACGCCAGGTTGATATGCAGAAACTGAAGGACAATTATTTCAACACCGGCAGTCCGCTTAACTGGAACAACGCGTATTACAGCAATCCTTATTTTATTGCTTATCAAAATACAGTTGGCCAACGCAGGGATCGTATCATTGGTAATGTTGGATTAAGCTATAAGATCATTGATGGACTTACGGCCAATGTAAGAACGGGTAATGATTATTACACAGACAGAAGAAAGATAAGGGTTGCTTATGGCACAAATGGTACTCCGTATGGTTCTTATGAGGAAGATGCATTCACTGTAAACGAAAATAACACGGAAGCTACGTTGAACTTCAACAGGAAGATCAGCAGCGACTTTTCTCTTGATGTATTGGCCGGTGGAAACATCCGTACGAAGACATTCCAGGAAAATGATCAGCTTGCTCCAAAGCTGGCAGTCGCAGGTGTTTACACGCTTAGCAATTCAAGAGATCCTCTGCAGTCAACCAGCTATTATTCCAAACTTAAAACTTATAGCATTTACGGTTCGGCACAAATCGGATTCAGAAATTACGCATTCATAAACTTTACAGCACGTAACGACTGGTCATCTACTTTACCGGTGCAAAACCTGTCTTATTTTTATCCTTCTATCAACGGTAGCATCGTTCTTACGGAAGCATTGCATATCAAAAGCGATGTGCTGAATTACGCCAAAGTGCGTGGTGGATGGTCAAAAGTGGGTAAAGATGCCGATCCTTATCAGTTGATCAATACATATCCGTTCATCACACCGCCATTCGGTTCAAATCCACAGTTGACAGCGCCTTCAAAAGATTTGAATCCTAATCTTAAACCAGAGACAACAACTTCCGGAGAGGTAGGCGTTGAACTGGGTTTATTTAAGAGCAGGGCAAGACTGGATGTGAGCCTTTATCAATCCAGCAGTTATGACCAGATCCTTAGTGTGGATGTGAGTGCAACTACAGGTTTTACGCAGAAATTATTGAATGCGGGAAAACTGAACAACAAAGGTATTGAAGTGCAATTGGGCGTTACTCCGGTTAGGACAAACAACTTTCAATGGAACATAGATGTTAACTATGCCTTGAACAGAAGCAAGCTTATTTCGCTGGATGCGGAAGGTCGTCTGCAGAACTATGTGTTAGGTACTGATCGCAATGTGCAAACTGTTGCAACCGTTGGCCAGGCTTATGGCGGCTTATATGGTAATCCTTATCTGAGAAATGATCAGGGGCAGATCATCGTAAATGCTGATGGTACGCCAGCTATAAATCCAACAAAAAAGATCCTTGGTAAATATACGCCGGATTGGATAGGTGGTATCACCAACAGCTTCACCTACAAGGCATTTAGCTTAAGCTTCCTGGTTGATGCAAGCATCGGTGGTTCATTGTATTCCAATACTAACTCAACAGGTGTTTATACCGGTGTTCTTGCTGAAACATTGTTTGGAAGAGATGCTCAACATGGCGGACTTGCTTATTATTATCCCGGCAATAACAAAGCAAACGGAACAGTAGCTGGAAGCGCCGGTCCTAATGGCGAAACAGTTTATAACGATGGTGTAATATTCAAAGGTGTTACCAAAGATGGTAAAGAAAACACTGCGATCCTCCCTGTACAACAGTACTACAAGTCAATGAGAAACTTTGATGAACAATGGATCTACAGTTCTTCTTATGTAAAGCTGCGTGAAATTAAATTGGGATATAACGTGAATGCTTCATGGCTTAAACACATTGGATTTACCGGCGCATCTATAGCTGTTGTGGGACGCAATTTGTGGATCATTCACAAAAACGTTCCAAACATAGATCCGGAGAACGCCTTTAATACAGGTAACGGACAGGGGCTTGAAGATCTTAGCCTGCCTACAACACGCAGCTACGGCTTCAATATCAATCTTAAATTCTAAAAGTGGTAAAACAGAAAATTATGCAACGTCTATATATCAACATATTACTGGCAGGCCTTGTAACTTTTGGGGCTTCTTCCTGCAAAAAAGACCTGGCTGAGATTAATAAGAATCCTAATGGTGCTGAAAATCCACAGCCTGATTACCTGCTTACCGCAGCGCAGAAAATCAGTTCTGACACGTATTGGGGAACGGACAATAACATGAACTCTTCTTTATTGTTTATTCAGCATTGGGCCAAAATTCAATATACCGATCCTGATAGATATATCCTGGACAACAGCAGCTTTAACAGTTTGTGGAATACAGGATTTGCGCAATCTATAACCGACCTTAATAAAGTGATAGATGTAGCGGATAAGCAACAGAATACCAACTATAAAGGTGTTGCATTGGTGCTGCGTTCATGGGTATTTTCTTTGCTAACAGATGCATTTGGTGATATTCCATATTCACAGGCCGGTAACATTTCTGAATATCTTACACCGCAATACGATGCGCAGAAAGATGTGTATTTCGGCTTGCTGGATGATCTGAAAAACGCACAAACACTGCTGAATGCTTCAGGTTCAACTATTGCAGGAGATGTGATCTATAGCAATAAAATTTCTCAATGGAAGAAGTTTGCCAACTCGCTGCGTCTTCGTATTGCTTTGCGTATCGCTGACCGGGAACCGGAAAAAGCTAAACAGACAATAGCTGAAATACAAAGCGAAGGAAGCGGTTATATCAGCAGCAACAGCGACATTGCACAATTTGTATATGTAGATTCTCCCAACCAGAATCCGATCAGTAACCTGTTTGATACACGTGATGACTATCGCATCAGCAAATCAATCGTGGACAAATTGTTTGCATTGAACGATCCCAGGTTGCCCATATTTGCAGCTCCCACGGCTGATCCAACACCACAAACTTATGTAGGTATTCCTAACGGTTTAACGCCGGGTGATGCAAGTACGTTGGGTTTTACGGTTACGTCTAAGCCGGGAACCTATTTCAGAGCGCCACACGCTCCTGCAGTTATTATGAGTTATTCAGAAGTATTGTTCGACAGGGCAGAAGCAGCCGCAAGAGGATTTACATCTGAAAATGCTGCGGACTTGTACAAACAGGCAATCACCGCTTCTTTTAACCAGTACAGCATCACAGATGCCAATGCTATTGCAACGTATCTGGCGCAGCCTTCTGTGGCGTATAATGCCGCTAACTATAAGAAGTCAATCGGCGATCAAAAATGGATCGCTTTGTTTGGCCAGGGTTTGGAGGCTTTTGCTGAATGGAGAAGATTGGATTATCCAACTTTGTCGCCTGCGGTAGCTGGTGCATTGAGTGGAAAAATGCCTGTACGTTTCATTTACCCCGGTACGGAACAATCTTTGAACAACAAGAATTATACTGCTGCTGTAGCAAGGCAGGGAACAGATGCGCTTACCACTAAACTTTGGTTTGATGTGTATTAAGCCTGGTCCGTTAGTGCGGAAAGTCTTGATTTAAAACAATATTTGGTTAAAGCAACACAGTTTAAATGTAGTTTTAACAAAATAAAGAGGGATATTGCTCAATAGTTTAAATTCAACCGGATGAAAAAATACTTCTTAGGTGCTTTATTGGTTGCGTCGGCTGCAGGGATAAGCTGGAAAAACAAAAACGAAACGCTCCCAAATGGTGTCTGGCGCGCTTCAATAGAGCGTAAGGATGGTCAAAATATCACTTTCAACTTTGAAACAAAAGACAGTGCCGGCAAAAAAGTGCTGTATGTGATCAATGGCAATGAACGTTTATTGGTTGATAATATTAAATCAGCGAATGACTCATTGTTGATTCAGATGCCGTTTTTCGAATCCGGATTTGTTGTGAAGTTGCAGGATGATGGAAATCTTGCGGGCAAGTGGGTTAAACGTTATGGTCCGCGTGTGCAGGTTCTTCCTTTCGCCGCGGCTTATAATAAAAAAGAAAGATTTACTGCAACGGCTCAGCCGGCTTATAATGTCAGCGGCAGATGGTCTACAACCTTCAGCGGCAGATCTGGTGAGACCGAAGCTATAGGAGAGTTCAGGCAAACTGGAAATAAACTCACAGGAACGTTCCTCACGACGTCAGGGGACTACCGTTATCTTGAAGGCGTAGTGTCTGGTGACAGTTTGAAATTATCCGGTTTTGATGGTGGCCACGCATTTTTGTTTACCGCCGCAATTAAAAATAACAATGAGATTTCCGGTGGTAAATTTTATTCAGGAGCAGTAGCTACCGAGGAGTGGAGCGCAACCCGCAATCCTTCTGCAGAGTTGCCGGATGGCTATGGCCTTACCAAACTGAAGGCAGGTGAATCAAAGCTTGATTTTACATTCAAAGGCATTGATGAGAAAAATGTTTCGATCAATGATGATCGTTATAAAAACAAGGTTGTTGTTATCCAGATCCTGGGTTCATGGTGTCCGAATTGCATGGATGAAACGAAGTTCCTAAGCGATTACTACAAAAAAAATAAATCAAAGGGTGTTGAAGTGATTGGCCTTGCATACGAGCGTACCGAAGACTTTAAAGAGTCACAGCAAGCATTGCAGTCATTTAAACAACGCTTCAAAGTTGATTATCCCATTTTGGTTACCGGTGTAGCAGTATCTGACACATTGCGCACGGAAAAAACATTGCCTCAATTAGATAAGGTCAGTGCGTTTCCGACAACGATCTTTATTGATAAAAAAGGAAATGTAAGAAAGATCCATACCGGCTTCAATGGCCCGGGAACAGGAGATCATTATGAGATTTTCAAAAAGGAGTTTGATGATCTTATTACATCCTTGTTGAAAGAAGATCGCTGATGTTTGATGTCTGATGTCTGATGTGTTGATCTCTGATTTCTTTACAGTGCAAGATGTCTCGTTAACTCAAACAGGTCGCTGGTGCCAAATCGCAGATGTCTGATTTGCAGATGTCTGATTTCTTTACAGTACAACGACTTGTTGTGGACGCAAGATTGCAGTCTGCTTAACAGACTTCTGTTTTTCTCTGGCACTTCATATTTTGAATCGCAGTAAACAGTAAACCTGTTATATCTAATCAAATCAGCGATGAGCAAATCAGACATCAGCGATCAAAATCATGCATTAGAGATCTCAATAAACAGTAAACCTGTTACACCTGAGCAAATCAGCGATCAACAAATCAGACATCAGCGATCAAAATCATGCATTAGAGATCTCAATAAACAGCAAGCCTGTTACACCTGAGCAAATCAGCGATGAGCAAATCAGACATCAGCGATCAAAATCATGCATTAGAGATCTCAATAAACAGCAAACCTGTTACACCTGCGCAAATCAGCGATCAACAAATCAGACATCAGCGATTTTCCAATACATTTGGGCTTGTTTTAAACCACAACCAGTCAATATTCCGATGGATGTAAGCTCAAAAAATAATGTGCGGGTAACAGGGAATCTTCACGCTACTGAGACAATTGTTTTCGGCCATGGCTTTGGGATTGACCAAACTTCATTTTCCGCAATAGTTCCAGCCTTTGAGGATAAATACCGTATTGTGTTGTATGATAATGTTGGCGGTGGAAATGCTGATATTAACGCATTCAATCCTTCAAGATACAGCAGTCTGCAGGGGTTTGTAACCGACCTGGAAAACATTTGCAACTATCTTCGATTTCCTGATGCCATTTATGTGGGGCATTCTGTTAGCGGGATGGTTGGGTTGTTGTGTTCAATAAAAAATCCATCGTTCTTTTCAAAGATCATTTTACTGGGAGTAAGTCCGCGTTATCTTGATGATGCGCAGACCGGTTATGTTGGCGGATTTACACAAGCAGATCTGGATGGCTTGTATGCAGCCATGCGATCTGATTTCCAGGCGTGGGCCAGTGGATTTTCTGCGCTGGCCATGGGCAATCCCGACAGACCCTTTCTTGCTGAAGCATTCTTTCAAACGCTTTCCGCATTACGCCCTGATATTGCGCTGATCGTCGCAAAGGCAATCTTTGAATCAGATTACCGGAAAGACCTGGGGAAACTGAATATCCCTGCGCTAATTATTCAGACAACAAATGATATTGTTGTGCCAAAGGCAGTTGGAGATTATATGAATCAACATATACCCGTGAGCAGGTTGACTTCTATTGGTACCGAAGGACATTTTCCGCACATGAGTGCTCCGGAGGAAGTGATAAATGCTATTCTTTCATTTATATAAATTCAAAATGGATCCTGCTGATTTGTAAATAACGAACAGCTTAAAGATAATCTCCGGACCTTTAACATTAATGATTTGACGATTTAAATTATTACTGCACATAAATCTCATCACAACATAGCATCGGCTTTTTGATCGGGTGATATCGCCAATCAGGTAGTGACGATAAAATTTGCGCTGTAACCCTTACATAACGGGCCTGCATGGTTGTAGAAAGAGGAAAAACGGTATGTTGTAAGGTGTTTGTATAATGTTCTTCCGGTGTATTGAAATTTTTTGTGGCTACTTTGCTATAGTTAACGCCGTCTTTTGATATTTCAACCATAACGGCGGCAGGCTGAAAGATCCAATGCCTCGGGTCATCCAGGAAATTCATGTTAATGTTGGTAATGTTCTTTTCTGTTCCCAGGTCAATATTTGCGATCATATCCTTTCCATAAAAACATAGCCAGTTATAACTGAAATCATGGTAGCCTGTAACACCATCTACCAGGGTTCGTTCTTTCTTCGCGGGGTAATCTTCAACAAAAGGATTTGTCAGTGTAACTTTTGCATTAAAGGCAAGATTGTTTTTCCAGCCCTTTGCAATTATTTCCTTCCATTCGTTTTCATACTCGTCGGGAGATATTCCACCTTCGGAAAGCTCAGTAACACCGTTCTTTTTACATTGTTTGACAAAACGGCTGACGCGTTGCAGCCAATTTGGTTTTACCATAAAGCCTCCTCCGTTATCGGGTTGCAGATATCCGAATTTATCTGGGCCAAAAAAACGTGATTGTTGTAAAACCGTGTATTCAATACCTAAACGGGCTGCCTGGATCCTGGATAATAAGGTTGGATTGGTCTCGGTAGCAGCCTCAGCTTTATCAAACAGGGTAGAATAGATATCAATGTTTTCAGGACTCAGGTATCCTTTGTAATCATTGATCGGGTTACCGTAAATATCCAGGTTTTTACCACTTTGCTGCAATGCGCTGGCAATACTTTGCTGATACCGCTGCATAAAGGCTCCGCCGTTACCATAGTAATTTTTGAAGAAAGCTTGTTGCAGTTTCGCAACATCCTGGCCGGATGACCAAAGCAACCTGGCTTGCACAAAACTGTTCAGCTCGGCCATATCTCCGTAAGTGTCTCCGCTGCCTTGTTCAAAAACACCCTTTACGCCATTTTCTTTAAAATAATTAAAATTGGGCTGAAGACAATTTATGTATGGGAAAGGTGCAAGGTAGTTAGTGAATTGCGTTGTATAATCCCATATAAACAGGTTGGATGAAACGCTGTTCCATTCCTTTACCATTTTTCTGAAATCCGCAGCGGAAGGTTCTTCGGCCAGGGGCCTGCTGCGAAACGCATCTATGCTGCTCAATAAAATGTATACGTTGGAGCCAGGCTTTGTAACTTTTGGTACGTGGCTTGAATAACCATATGCCAGCGTAGTGATATTCTTGTCTTTAAAATGATCTGCAACTTTATTTACAAAACGGATGAGCGAGCCTTGCGGTCCTCCTTCTTCATCATCCACTTTTTTGCAAAGGGAACACGTGCAATAACCACCATCATCATTAGGGCTCACGGACCAGTACTCAGCATCCGGGTTTTCCTTCATTAACCCAGTAAGCTTGTTAATGGTTATCTCCAGCACTTTTTCGTTGCTCAGGCAAAGTTGTGTGGCCACACGTTTGCCATTTATCATACTAAAATATTCGGGATGCTGTGCAAAGTATTGTTGAGGAGGAACAAGTTTAAAGAAGGAATGTCCCCAAAGGCCCCACAGATCCTCAAATTTCTGCAGTTTATGCCAGTCCAAATATTCGGGGTCGTTACTGGGAGGGTAGTAGCTCTGACGATATTTAAATGAAGGATTTTGCAGCGAGTGCATATTGCCATCAACCAATAGGTCTTTTTTCGTTTCGTATGTTACCGGTGCGTTTCCAAATTTCTGACACCCCAAGGCATCTTCAAGAAAAGTGTAAGTGCCGTATAAGGTTCCTTTTCCATGAAGGCCGCAAATAACAATATTGTCCCCCGATGCTGCAAGGAGGAAACCATCATCTTTTATTGAACTTATCTCAAGCTGTTGAGCGACAGATGTTTTACCTACATATACTGCGTATTTGCCCTGGAAGCTGTTCTCATTTATGATGCCAAGTTTTGCGCCCGAAATCTTTAAAATGTAATCCTGCAGCGTTTGTGCAGCCTTACGCTCAGCCTTTGTGGGTTCTGCTGGCAATACAATAGTGTAATCGGATCTGCCATTCTTTACAAGCGCAATGGAAGACACCGGCGTACAAAATGTTTTTAGCATAAGTACCATGCAGGATAATATGGTTCCAATAAGTCGGGGCATGGAAATTCAAAATTTAAAAGTAAAAAAGCTCAAAGCCTAAAGCCCAAAGCTTAAAGCCTAAAGCCCAAAGCGTAAAACCAAAACCAGTGCCAACCTCTTATGCTTTTTTTGCAATCTTACTCTTTGGCTGTCTTCTTCTCTAAATCTTACACGTCTTACATTCTTACGTGTCTTACTGTCTTACTATCTTACTGTCTTCCTAAAACTTTCTGTAGAACGACAAATAAATATCATACTGATTCCTATACTTCTTCTCGTTTATCTTTTGGTTGTACCAGGTCCCGTTTATGCTGAATGTGTTGCGGTAGCTGAACGTTTTTTGAAAACCTGCACCGATGCTGTAGGTAGTTTGACCAAGGTTGTTGGTCAACTGGTAGTTACGCGTGAACTCATCGGGAGAGTTACCAAAGCCGAGCACTGCAAAGAGGAAAGTGGTTTTATCGTTCATGTACTGGCGGGCAGTTAAAGTTGCCGCCTGGTAAAAATTGCTTTCGGCAGAAATACCATAGCCGCGAAGATTGATCCAGAAATCGCCGAAATATTTAGCCACGGATGCTACTGCAGACACGGTAGATATTGAATCAAGATTTAAATAGCGGCCGCCGATTTCTCCTTCCCAACCATTGCTGAAGTTATGGAACAATGAATATGCAACCCTGAATTTAGGAAACACTACTTCATTTGCGGCTGCTACGTTAATAAACGAATACCATTTACTGGTATGGTGCAGATAGCTTTCCAGTTCCAGTTGCAGACCCGTGCCCACAGACCTGCCAGCGAAATTTACCCGTGCCGTATATGAGTTTTGACCGCTATAACGGGTGTATTGTAAAGATGCGATATTTGCTGCCTGCATAGAATCTATGTGGGAGGTAAGATACATCAGGCCTATTTGGTTCCTAAATGTTTTGCTTCTCAGATATGCAGCATAATCCTGGCTGTACATATCCGGTTTTATCCGGGCAATGGAATCTGCGGTTACAATTGCTTCAGCGTATTCTTGCTTGCTGTCAAGTATCGACGCCCGTTTCCTTAAAAAATCAACATTAGAAGGATAATACTGTAATGCGGTGTTGGCAACGACAAGCGCAGAATCGTATTGTTTCCCGCTATTTAAAAGATTGATCGTATTAACAAGCGCCAGGGAATCAGACGGTCTTGTAAACAAGGCTTTGCGATACTGTTGCAGTGCCATTGTATCATTGCCTGCATCACGGTAGCTTTTGGCAGAGGCCAGAATTTGCTCTATGTAAAGATCTTTCACTTTAGCATTGTATGGATAGCGTTTCATGAGACTGTCACTGATCGCCACGGCTTCATTGTATTTGCCGAGCGCTGATAACGCAGCCGCTTTTTTTATTAAAAAATCCCTGGATGAAGGATAATATTTTAAAGCCTGGTTGGTATGATCAAGTGCTGTCTGGCTCTTGCCTTTGCCTTGCGTAAGCTCAACGTTAATAATGCCGTTCAATGCTTCCATATTGTTGGGCTGTGCGTCCAGAACTTTGGCGTAAGGTTCTTCTGCTGCATCAATCTCTTCAGCTTGCATTAATTGCCTCGCATGAGCAAGATTGGCATCTATATATGCGTTGACGAACTTTTTGTTGTCGGGATATTTTTTTATCAGATCTTCCAGCATCAGAGCAGAAGCTTCATATTGTTCGTCATCCATCAGGACAGAGGCTTTTTTCAACAACAACGCCTGGTTGTTTGGGGAAAAAGCAAGGGTTTTATCCAGCGCATTCAGTGCTTCTGTATAATTTTTTTGAGATGCAAGAATGTTTACGGATGCATTTAACGCCTGCGCATTATTTGGGTCCGCAATCAATATACTATTGTAATAATATAAGGCGCTGTCATATTGTAGTTCGGAAGTGAGTGCGCGCGCATTTTGAAATGTCAGTTCAATATACATGTTCTTTGCAGCCGCATTATTTGGCGCCCTACTCCACAATTGGCGCGCAATAACGGCTGCTTCGCCGTATTTCTGCATGCTTTGTAATACGCTCATTTTTTTCTGAAGCAGTGCAGCATCGTTGCTGTAATATTTCAATGCTTTGTTTAACCAAACAATAGCATCATCATACATGCGATGGCTTATCGCATAGTTAATAGCATTGTTTAGCGCTTCTTTGTTAGATGGCGAGATGTCGAGTACACTCTGATATTGCGCGTATGGATCTGCATTTCTAAAATACCTTCCCGCTTCCAGCCGCAGATCAACGTTCAGTTGCCTGAGCTTGCTGTCATTAGGATGGGTTTTGATCATAGCCTGCAGCACATCCAAAGCTTCAGGATAACGTTTTAATTCCTGTAATAACAATATTTTTTTCAATTGATATTCGTAAGAATCAGGCGTAATAGCAATTCCTTTGTTTAGCTCTTTTAGCGAACCTTCCACATCACCTGTTTTCATTTCAGCGTCGATGATCTGTTTTACGGCCGCATCATTTTGCGGGTCAATCTCCAGTATTTTTTGATATTGAATGATCGCCTGTTCGTAATTTTTCTGTTGAAGAAAATTTCCGGCAATCGTGCTCCTGTAATCAAAATAAGCATCTACTGCATCCTTGTCATTTCTGTAATAATTTATCAAGTGGTCTGCGTATTGTTCTGCCTTAACTCCATCGTTCCCTTGTTGAAGTAACGGCAGCTTTTTTATATTGAGGTCTTTATCGTCAGGGAATAACTGAAGCCCGCTTTCAACAAATACCAGCGCTATATCCGGGCGGTTTTTCCCTACTTGTATATTCGCTGCTGTAATGTAGGCATCCTTATAATTCTTTGCTTTTTTGATCACATTCCCGATAGCCGTTTCCGCGTTGTTATAATCCTTTGCGAGCAGGTAACTTCTTCCCAATAAGAACTGAAAATCCATATCAGTAGGATATTTCGCTGCTGCTGCTTTAGAAAGCTCAACCGCCCTCGCATAATTATGATTAACGTCTATTTCTTTTTTTATCTCGTTAATCACATCTGTGGAGGAAAGTTTGTTTACAACATCTGCAGCCATCTGTGCACTGATATTGTTGGCAAATAGAGCCGATGCTGTAACGAGAATGATCAAAAAAAGGTTTCTTCCCATATTTACTGTGGTTAGTGTTATAAGTTTTTAAGCAGGTTTCGCGCCAAAGCCTTTGCGTTGCATATTTCCCCAAACGTGCTTGCGACCTGTGATGAAAAAGTAATATCCTCTTAATGCAAAGAATACGATCAGTGGGTGATAAATGATCGGTTCCAGAAATGCCATCAGGCTAAGACCAAATACCTCGATCCATGTTTTATAGTTCCTGTGTACAAACTGGTCCCACAGAATAGCTATACTAGTGATCATTACCGAATACAGGTAAACAAAAAGCAGTAACAGCAGGGCATTGTGTCCATTGATTCTGCCTGTGGCTACGATGAATATATAATAAATGATGCCGACAGCTTCTATAAAAGGAGCCAGAAATTCAAAAAAGAGGTTATAAGGCATAACGATCATTCCCATTTTGCCGTAATGCGGGTTAAAGATCATTCTGCGATGCATTGTCATAATCTGAATAAGACCGCGACCCCAACGGGTACGTTGTCTTCCGAAGATCTTGAGGTTGGGCGGTCCTTCTGTCCAGCATTGTGTTGTTGGAATATAACGTACTGCGTATTTCTGTTTATTGTCCTTCATGTAGGCACACATGCGCGTAACGAGGTCCATATCTTCACCAAATGAAAGCGGATCATATCCTCCGGCCTTGATTGCTATTTCTTTGTCAAATAACCCTAATCCGCCTGACACGTTGGGTACGCAATTGATCAGGCTCCAACCCATTTTACCCAACACATAAGAGCGTATGTACTCCATTTCCTGGAAGCGTGGAATAAGTGTTTTGGGAGGACGCATTCTCACAATCACACCTTCCTCAATATCGCTGGAATTTGCAATGCGTAATGTAGCGCCGGTGGCTATCACTCTTCTGTTTTCCTCAATTATGTGTACATAGCCGCATTCGGGACATGGCTCACCAACCTGTCTTACCTTCTTATCTTCTTCACCTAAAAAAGGCTGGATCATTTTAATGAGTGTATCTTTTTCAATAATACAGTCTACGTCCGTACATAGAAAATAATCAAAAGCGGCAGCGTTTATACCTGCATTGGAGGCATCAGCCTTACTTTTTCCATTTACCTTATCTATTACAACCAACTTGTCATATGCTGGGTTGCCCGATTTAAAAATACGTCTTACAGGTTTCGTTACAATCTTTTCGTTGTAGGCAAAATCAACCTGTTGCATTTCAAATTCTGTGATGAGTTTTTCGAGTGTATCATCCGTACTTCCGTCATTAATAATAATCACTTCATACAGGGCGTAGTTCAATGTAAGAAGGGAGCGTACGTTCTGAATAATAGTCACGCCCTCGTTAAAAGCCGGAGCAATGATGGAAATGCCGGGCGCAAGGGAGGAACTGGTGAGTTGTGCATAATCAGTATAAACACTTTTACGTTTATACTGCATAATGGCAATATAAGATAGTATAGCCAGAAGGGCATACATCAGCAACATAGTCATGCCATATATGAATATACCCCCTTCGTAAAAGCTTTTAATGTAATGCCAGATGGATTGCATATAATCTGATAATTATACCTTCAATTTCGGTTACTTAAAAACCGGTAAAAAAATAAGGTGCGGATTAATGTTCTGATACCATGTTTACTGAATTATGCTTTGGCTGTGACCTGACCAAAGCCTTGCCTTTGCATATTGCCCCAGGTATGTTTTTTTCCTGTAAGGAAATAGAAATACCCACGCATTGAAAAGATTACAATCAGCGGATGATATAAGATGGATTCGAATAAAGTTGTTGAACAAAGAAACAATACCTCGCGCCAGGTTTTGTAATAACGAAAGGTCATCTGATCCCACAATATAGCCAGTGTGGTGATCATTACTGAATAGGAATAACCAAATAACAATAGCAACAATGCGTATTCAGTATTAACCCGTCCGGCAACAAGCAGCGATATAAAATAAATAAGACCTGTTAGTTCAATTATAGGGGCCAGTAGCTCAAAAAAGAAATTGTAAGGCATTAGTATTAAACCAGCCCTGCCATAGCGCGGGTTAAAGAGCATTTTAAAATGAGAGTACATGAGCTGTGCAAGTCCACGGGCCCATCTTGTACGCTGCCGCATAAATATTTTTACCGTTACAGGCGCTTCGGTCCAACACAATGTAATGGGTATGTACCTGATAGCATAGTCTATTTTATTGTCGTATGCGTAACGGCACATGCGGGTCATAAGTTCCATGTCTTCACCAAATGATTGAGGATCGTAGCCGCCTGATTTGATGGCTATTTCCTTGTCAAAAAAGCCAAGCCCGCCGGAAACGTTTGGCACGCAGTTAACAAGGGTCCATCCCATTTTTCCCAGCACAAAAGAACGTATGTATTCCACTTCCTGAAACCTCGGCAAGAGCTGCCTGGGAGGCTTCATACGTAGTATAACACCACTATCTATAGTACAGGAATTGGCAATGCGTAATGTTGCACCGGTCGCTATTACTCGCTTGGATTTTTCGTCCATTACCGGTTTTATAAGTTTCAGGAGAGTATCCTTATCCAATATGCAATCAACGTCGGTACAAACAAAATAATCAAAAGCTGCAATATTAATTCCGGCATTTACTGCATCCGCTTTACTCTTTCCGTTTACCTTATCTATTACAACTAATTTGTTGAACGCCGTGTTGGTTGATTTGTAAATTGTTTTTACCGGCTGTGTTTTCAATTTTGCATTGTAGGCAAAGTCCACCGGAACCAATTCAAATTCTTTTACCAATTGCTCAATAGAGTTATCTGTACTTCCGTCATTGATCAGGATGATCTCAAACCTTGGATAATTCAACGTGAGCAAAGAACGAACATTCATAATAATGGACAAACCTTCATTATAAGCGGGTGCCAATACAGATATACCGGGAGTAAGGGGAGAGGTTAGTAGATGATCATAATTGGTATAGCTTTCCTTGCGCAAATATCTGCGTATGGCAATAAAGGAAAAAAATCCCAGCAAAGCGTATACCAGCAAAAGCGCCATCCCATATATGAAAATGGAGCTTTCGTAGAACTTTGCTATTTTATCAAGTATAAACTGCATTAGTATTTTATTAAAGGGTTCATTGCATGCTTCAGGATCAGCTTGTTCTCAGGTGTTGAGCTCTGGAAGAGTTCATCGATGAGATCTTGTGCATCAGACATGATAATTGATTTTGCGGCATTTTTGCGTACATCAAAATCCGTTGAGTATAAAAACTCCTGTTTAAGAAACTGAATGTTCCTGCCTGTTTCCATGCGGCCTATAGCCTTTAATATCTCTAACTGACAGGTAAGGGGCTGATTGGTGTATAAATGGATCAGCTGATCTTCAGCAGGCAGATATTTTATTTTACCAAGTGTGTTGATAGCTTCAGCACGCAGGGTGTGATCTTTATTGTCTAACAACTTAACTATTGCAGGCGCTGCATCTGTCTGTTTATAATGCACAATTAGCTTAAGACAGAAGGAGATAATGCTTTTGTTGTTGGAGTAAGTTATCCACCGGGCAAAGTTCGGAATGGAAATGTCTTTAGTGGTTGTGATGGTTTTAAAAAGTTCAATCTGTTCCCACATTAATAATGGTTCCGTACTTATGTCGAAGAATTTAAAAGGCTCGTTCTTACTTAGCTTAATGTAAGCGTTCCTGGCTTCGGCGCGCAACTCTCTATGCTTGCTGTTGGTAAGAGGAAGCACAATAACGTCAGAAATGGGAGCATCCATGTCAACCAGTTCGCGAATGCCTTTGATCTTTTTGCTCCATTTAAAGGCGTTCATCTTCTTGTAAGACACTTTATCAAATTCAAGATCCTGGTACAGCTTTCTTAACAAAAGCGCTATTGTGCCAGAAAAACCTTTCTTATAGCTGATGATCCTGTCAATAAGGATCTGCCTGCTTTCTTTGCCGGAAAGTTGCGGTGTATTAAAGGCAGCAGTATCAATGATAATACTGTTAACATCGCTGCTGCTGTCAATATCCGTCCGCATCAAAATATGTTCTGTAATCAACCCGTCTATAAAGGGAACAAGCTTGGCTTTTTTCTGTTCCAGGCGATGCCCTTTATACCTGATGATAAAAAGCCTGAACTGAATATATACGATGAGTGCAACGGATATAATAATAAAACAGATAGCTATCTGCATAATCACAGGAAGCCCTGCAAAATTCCTGATAGCAGGCATAAAAAAATTAGTGACCTGTAATGGATTAAGTACTAAAATAGCCATGGGTTTTTATATTGGATCAGGCAGTAGCTTGTTTGCTTAATAATTTTTTGATACGAAGAACAAATTCGCTAACCATGATGGGTTTCCTGATGTATTCATCCACCCCCATTTTGTAACTGTCAAGGATAGACGATTCATGTGTAATGGTGGAGATAACAACTACCGAAGCGTCTTTGGTGTTAGGATGTTGTTTAAGCTTACTCACAATTTCAAAGCCATTGGCGTAGGGCATCATAATATCGGTTATAACAAGGTTGTAACGTTTAAGCTCAAGCTTGCTGAGACCTTCTTTACCGTTTTTAGCAACCTCAACATTATAGCCTTCCCTGAGCAAAACCTTTTCTATAACGTTCTGCATTATCTCGTCATCATCAATAACGAGGATGTTCGGAATCGGATTCGTTCCTTCGTGAATCATGTAAATGGATTTAATAGTTAGCTTTTTAAGGGGAAGGCGAAAAAAATAATTCCGCGAAATTATCAAAATAACTTGTTCACAGATATTATAATTACATAAAGATATAATAATCCTTTTATTAATATCAAATCATGCAAGATTGAAAACGGGCTATTCTGACCGGAACTTCCGGTTAAATTAAAATCCATTAACAGTGGGATTGCATAACAACCACCGGAAGTGCTGAAAATAAAGGTCCTGCATATGACGCTCCTTCGGCGGAATGCCACACCGAAGCGCCCGTTCTGAAGTGCCTTTAATAAAATCCGGCATGTTATTTTAATAGTATATATAATTTATTCCTTATTTTGCCACTTTGTAGTTATTCTTAAAATGTACTTATAATTTTCCGAGCTGACTTTATCCATGAAAATACCGTTAAAGATCCGACTGTTTGCGGGTGTCTTATTTGCTGCAGCTATCGTATTATCCCTATGTATATTGTTCTTTTACAATTCAGGAGAGAGCAGGGGTGCCGAGCAATGGACGCATCATACGCTGCAGGTTATCGACAAATTACAGAATATCTCTCTTCACATAAAGGACCAGGCCCTCGACAGCGATAAATTATCACAAAAGGATGCATACGTTCGCGAAGCGGCAATTCACAACGAAGTTGAAGTGCTAAACACACTTATTCATGATAATAAGCCGCAGGTTAAACGGTCGGCCAGGCTGTCTGCAGCAATAGATTCTTTATCTGTCTGTCTTTATAACGGAACGGCATTGTTGAAAGATGGACAGAACGAATCTGGGCACGTGAAAAAACATGACCTGCTTGCTGCCGTTGATGCTATTTTACGTGATATGATAGCGACCGAATATTCGTTGCTTGAGGTACGAATGGCCAGGGCAGCTGCGCAAAGGAACATCTCCACATGGACCAACATTGCCGGAACTGCTATCATCCTTTTTTTGATAGGTTTTTTATGCACAAGAGTCTACGCAGAGTTCAATAAAAGAAGTGTTATGCAGGACAAGCTGAAGCATACTATAAGGCAATCAGACAGGCTGATGAAGGAAACAAAAGAGAAAAATGCGCTACTTACCGGCTTAGCAACATTGAATGAGGATTTTCAATCTGTAAACGATACCGACACGTTTGCAAAGCGTGTTCTATATTCCATTATACAAATACTTGAGCTTCCGGCCGGCGCTTTTTACATATTTGAAGAAAGGGAAAAAAAAGCACTTCAGTTAAAGGCCTCAAGTGGCTTTGAGGCACAGTCAGTAAAACTATACGCTTTGGAAGGATTGATTTCTTCACAAGCAGTAGACCAGCGCAAATTAAAAATCATTAAACAGGTGCCCGCCAATTACTGGCGTTTTTCCAATGCGCAGGATGTTTCAGGATCTATGGAAATAGCCTGTATTCCGCTGTTTATACAGAATGAACTTGCCGGCGTGATTGAGCTTGTTTCGTTCAGTTCATTCAACTCGTACCAGCTCAATTTTTTTGAAGTGATGGTTCACAATATAGCGGCAGGACTTAATTCTGTGCAGGCAAAAGAAAAAGAAAATGCTTTGTTAGGCCGCTTAAAAGAACATCAACAATTGCTGATCAGCCAACAGGAAGAGCTGAAACAGACCAATGAAGAATTGACGCAGCAGGCGATGGCGCTGCAGTCGTCTGAAGAAGAATTAAAAGCACAGGACGAAGAATTAAGAAACATTAACGTTGAGCTGGAGGAGAAGAATGAAGCGCTGGAATTATCCAGGCAAGCATTATCAGTTAAAGCTGACGAGCTGGAACAGTCAGGAAAATTCAAATCAACGTTCCTGGCCAATATGTCTCACGAGTTAAGAACGCCACTCAACAGCATTTTGATTTTATCACGTTTGCTGGAAGAGAACAAAGAAAACAACCTGGCAGATAAGCAGGTGAACTATGCAAGGATCATTCAGAAATCCGGTAAGGATCTGCTTTCGTTGATAAATGACATTCTCGATTTGTCTAAAATTGAAGCCGGCAAAATGGAGATAGTGACGGAAGAAACCAGTCTCGCTGATATATTGACCAGTATGAGAGATACTTTTTCTGTAATTGCAGAAGAAAAGCATATCTCTTTTTCAACTGTTATTACCCGGCAGTGTCCCGCCAGTATTGTTACTGATAAAAGCAAGCTGGAACAGGTGCTAAAAAATCTTCTTTCCAATGCATTTAAGTTCACGGATAAAAATGGTGTTGTTTCTTTAAGTTTTGATTATAAGCAAAACAAGGATACTGACGGCAAGGTGATCATCAAAGTGGAAGATAACGGAGTCGGCATATCGAAAGAGAAACAATCGTTGATATTTGAAGCATTCACCCAGGCTGATAGTTCAATTAACCGCAAATTCGGCGGAACCGGGCTTGGTTTATCCATTAGTAAAGAATTGGTGTGGTTGCTTGGCGGCACAATATCAATGAATAGCGAGAAGGGAACCGGAAGCGCATTTTTAATTGAGCTCCCTGTAAACCCTGTATCTGAACAAAGTAGTAACCCTGGCCGCATACAACATTCCGACGTAAATTTTAAACCTGGCCATTCTGCCCGAAATGGGATGAGCAGGACAAAAAAATCATTACTCATTATTGAAGACGACAGGGATTTTGCGACTGTATTAAGCGAGTATGCGTCGTCGAAAAACTATGAGACAGTGATAGCATCCAACGGTGAAGAAGGTTTATCCGTTGCGAGAAAACAAAGGCCGGATGCGATTATTCTTGATATGAATATGCCAGTTAAAAACGGCTGGGACACCTTAAAAGAACTGAATAGCGACGAAAACCTGAAAGATATACCTGTACATATAATTTCAGGCGCTGATGTTGATGGAGTGCCGGGTAACAGCGTAATCACCTATCTTAAAAAGCCGGTGGCAAATGAAAGTCTTGATGAGGCATTTGCTTTGCTGGGCATGAAATTGCAAACCGAAGCCAAACATGTATTGATATATTCTGACAGGTCATTAGCAGACAATAACTTTTCAGACGCGTTAAATAACGTACATTTTCATATAGTGCCGGATTATGTATTTTCTATTAAAGAGGCAATGCATAAAGCTGTAACAACAAAGTATGATTGTATAATAGCCGATATAAGGAATGATGTGGCTGAGAGTGTGAATACGCTTGCTGATCTTAAAAAGCAGGATGCATTTGCCGGCACACCTGTAATTATTTACCTGGATGATAACGGCATTGCTTTTGATGAGCTTACGCTAAAGAAGATCGCTGATGTAACAATCGTGCATTCTACACAGGCTCACAGGCGCCTGATTGATGAGTTGGAATTGTTCCTGAACAGGTTTGAAAATGAAACGGCCGCAAATTCCACGGTTGGGGCTCCGGACTATTTGCCGGATAGCTCGCTAAAGAATAAAAAAGCACTTGTAGCAGATGATGACATACGGAATGTTTTTGCGCTGAATGTGCTGCTGGAGGAACAGGGTATGACTGTTGTAACAGCTGCAAATGGGAGGGAAGCACTTGAAATGCTTACCGAAAGTAAAGATATAGACATCATTCTGATGGATGTTATGATGCCTGAAGTTGATGGGCTTGAGGCAATTGCCCGGCTCCGTAAGATGCTATTATATAAGGAAACACCGGTAATTGCCTTGACGGCAAAAGCAATGATGGAAGACCGTGAACAATGCATAAAGGCGGGAGCGTCAGACTATCTGTCAAAGCCGTTTGAAGCAAGCAAGCTGCTTTCTCTAATGCGTGTATGGTTATCAAGGAAGTAATCAATAATAAAAGGTTAAAAGAGTACGGTAAATTATGAGTAAGCCTGAGATACAATATCCGTTTAATATTCTTTTAGTGGACGATAAGGAGGAAAACCTGATTGTACTTGAAGATATATTGCAGGGTGAAGGAAGGGGATTTCTAAAAGCTTCTTCAGGTGGTGAAGCGTTAAAGCTTGTATTGAAGAACAATAACATCGGGCTGATTATGCTTGATGTACAGATGCCGGATATAGACGGGTTTGAAGTGGCCAGGCTGCTGAAATCCAATCCTAAAACAAAAAACATATCCATCATTTTTGTTACGGCAATCAGTAAAGAAGAACATTACATATTACGTGGTTTTGAAGAAGGTGCAGTTGATTATCTGCAAAAGCCGCTGGATGTTAATTTAGTACGTGCCAAAGTAAATGTATTTGAGCAGCTGTACTTTTATCAGCACAAACTGCAACGGTCAAATGAAGAGCTGGAGAAAGTCAACAAACAACTGGAGCGCTTTGTACACGTAGTTTCTCATGATCTGAAATCACCTCTTGCAGGTGTTTCTACAATTATCTCCATGCTGGAGTATAACAGGTATGAAATGACCGACCAGGAGCTGGAAAGCAATATCATCATGCTGGGTTCTGCCGTTAATTACCTGTCCGGTATGATAGATGCCTTACTGAAGTACTCGAAAGTGAGCCATTCACAGCAGGCTAAAGAGATCTTGGATGTCCGGGTAATGCTTGGCCAGATTTTGAATACATTGTTACCTCCAAAGAATATTTCAATTGTTCTGCCGGAAAAGATGCCGGTTCTGTTTACACGAAAAATAAAACTTCAACAGGTATTTCAAAATATTTTAAGTAACGCCATTAAGTACAACGATAAAGAGGCCGGCCTTTTAGAGGTTGGGTATGAAGACAAAGGAGATCATTATGTATTTTATGTGAAAGATAACGGTCCCGGCATTGCGTCTGATGATCAGCAAAAAGTATTCAACCTTTTTGAGACAGGAAATACGCTCACAAAAAGGGAAAGCAGTACCGGCATTGGACTAAATGTGTTTAAAATGCTGGTTGAAGAACAGGGCGGTAAAGTTTGGGTTGATTCATTTTATTCGGAAGGAAGTGTGTTTTATTTTGAATGGATGAAATGATTCATAATAAAAAAAAGTCAAATTTTGATGATCATTCGTCGAATTAGACAATCGTTTGTTATTTCCGGCAGTTAAATAGAGAGAAATAGATATTTTCATATTTTTTTGTATACAGCCGGGCGTTTATGCTGAGTTGCTACTATGGGTATTCAATACAATATCATTCTTCGGGCGCTGAATTTTCCCTCGTTACTGCTGAAAAGTTGTGAGGCTGGCTGGCGTATCGACGAACTGAATGGCGGCTTTTCCAGATTGCTGGATCAACCCCGTCAATTGTTCACCAATCAAGGGCTTTGCGAAAGCGCAATATTTTCTGATCACGATATTAACCCTTTAATTTTCTCTCTCATAAAATGTGTTGCAGAACGGTCAGCATGCACTGTTTCAACAAGTGAATACGGACAGGTAGTTTTAAATCCGGTATATGAAGGCAACATATTGCAATTTCTATTTTTAAGTGTTACTACACTTTCTGCAGATGACGTTGAGTCTGAAATATATCGCTTGAAGTCCGATCTTTTTTTTGAAGAACACGAGCTTGTATTAAACGGAGAACTCATACATGCGGAAAATGATTATAAAATAGTATTTGATAAAAGTCCGCTTCCTTCATGGATGTTTGATAACGAAACCATGTGTTTTGTAGATGTAAACGAAGCAGCAGTAGCTCATTATGGATATTCAAAGGATGAGTTTTTAAGTATGACTATTGCTGATATTGCATATGGCTTCGGTAATGAAATTGTTGAAAGACAAAAGACCGGGTTCACTAAAACAGGTACAGATCTGCATCGAAAAAAGAATGGCGAAAAAATATGGGTTGAATACACTTGTTGCAAACTAAAAGAGGATGATGAAAGGATAACGCTGGTTGTTGCAGATGACATAACTGAAAAGAGAAAGGCTGAAAACGATCTTCTCTTATACAAAAACATCATTGATAACTCTAAAGATGCAATTGGGTTGCTTGGCAAAGATGGTATGCCTATATTCATGAATGAATCAATGCGAAAGACATTGGGCAAAACCGAACAAGAGCTAGCTGATGCAGGAGGGATACTAGGGGTTTATAAAGATAAGCAACAGGCTGCAGATGTAATGTTAACCATATTTTCGGGCAATTACTGGAGTGGTGATGTTAGTTTAATAACGAAAGGAAATGATGTACAGGATTTTTATTTAAGTGCCGGCGCTGTAAAAGATGAAAAGGGAGAACTGGTAGCGGCTTACGGAATTCACACAGACATTACGGAGCGTAAACAACTGGAGCGTGAACTGCGCGAATACAATCAACGGATAACAACGCTGTTGGAAAGTATAACGGATGGTTTTTGCGCGCTTGACAATAACTGGATAATAACGATCTGGAACAAAGAGGCTGAAAAGGTAACGGGCATTAACAGATCGCAGGTATTGGGAAGGGTTTTGCTTGATGCATTTCCTGAAGTAGGGGAGATGGGGATTTATGAAACCTGCCTTGCTGCAAAAAAGGAAAACACCGCAAGGTCCCTTGAACAATATATAGCCCTTCTTGATAAATGGATAGAGTTGAACATCTATCCTTCAGAAGCAGGCATGACCGTATATTTCAGAAATATAACGGAAAAGAAAAGAGCACAGGAAGAAATTGAAAATGCCAATAAGGAAAAGTTGCAGATCCTGGAAAGTATTGAGGATGCTTTCTTTGCTGTGAACGATCAGAACATTGTTACATACTGGAACAGGGAGGCGGAACGGTTACTGCTGATGCCAAGGGAAAATATACTTGGCAAAAATTTGTGGGAAGTATATAGTCAAACAACACAACACACTTCTTACGCTGCTTTGGAAAAATCGATGAACGAAAGGGTTGTTGGTCATTTTGAAGAATATTATGCCCCATTGAATATCTGGCTTGAGGCCAGCGTTTATCCTTCACAAAAGGGCGTTTCAGTATATTTCAAAGACATTACAGAAAGAAAAGTAGCGCAGGAAAAATTACTGCACTCCAACAAACAATTGGAGTGGGCTGAACAGATCGGCAAGCTCGGGTATTGGAGCTTCGACCTAAAAGATAACGCGATCTTCTGGTCCAAAGAAGTTTACAGAATATTTGAACGGGATGAGGAGCTGTTTACTCCTGACTATGACACGTTCTATAACTCAATACATCCAGACGACCAACATTTATTTGACGAAGGTTTCAGGGATGCATTAGCCGGAAAGGAAATTTATCCTATAACGCATCGCGTTATTCTTCACAACGGCAAGCTGAAATGGCTGATGCAAAAAGCTGTAATTATTTTCCGCAAGGATGAGCAACCAATATTTGAGGGTGTGGTGCAGGATATAACTGAAGAGAAGGAAAGCGAACTTAAATTAAAGCTAAGCAACGAAAGATATGATTATGCCAGCAAGGCAACATCTGATGCTATATGGGACTGGGACCTTTTAACCGGAGAAATATTTTGTGCAGAAGGCTACAAAAGACTTTTCGGGTACGAGGAAGAAAAAGGAGATAATAAAATCTTTTTCGATCGCATACATCCCGACGACCGCAGGCGTATAGCGAAAAGCATGGCGAAAAAGCTTAAAGATGCATCGTCCAGTGTTTGGCAGGATGAATACCGTTATTTAAAATCTAACGGCGAATATGCCTATGTGTACGATCGCGCCTTTATGTTGTTTGATGACAAAGGGCGACCGGTACGGATGATTGGTGCCATGCAGGATGTGACAGCACGCAAGAATGAAGAGCAACAGTTGAAATTGTTTGAATCGGTTATTACCAATGCGCGGGACATGGTATTAATATCCAATGCTCCTGAAACTGCTGCAGACCTTGTTATTCTTTATGCGAATGATGCACTAACTGAGTTAACCGGCTATTCAAAAGAAGAAGTGTTGGGAAAACATCCTTCTATATTCCATGGACCCAGAACCTGTCAGAAAGAGATTCAAAAATTAGGTAAAGCCATCAATCAGCGGAAGCCTTGCGAGATTGAGGTGATCAGCCGCAAAAAGAACGGCGATGAATATTGGTCAAGTATTTCTGTTGTCCCGGTGGTTAATAAAGCTGGTCAGTGCACACATTTCATTTCCATAGAGCGCGATATCACAGACCGGAAGAAAAGTGAGCTGGAAAAAGATCAGCTGATTAAAGAGCTCACCCAAAATAACAAAGAATTAAAACAGTTCTCGTATATTACATCTCATAATCTGCGCGCTCCGCTAACCAATCTGATGAGTATTGCCGAGCTGATAGATTATGATTCAATCACAGATGAGACGATGACGCTGCTGATGGACGGATTTAAAAAATCCACCTGGCTCCTTAATGAAACGATCAATGACCTGGTGAATGTTCTTATTATCAAAGAACAGAATAATCCGTACATTGAGAAGTTACATTTTCAGGATGTTTGGAACGCTATAGCAAGTGCAACATCTCAACTGGCGGCGAAATCAAATGCAATGATCCACGTTGATTTTACCGAAGCAGAAACTGTGATGTTCAACAAAAATTATTTAGAGAGCATTTTTATGAACCTTCTTACAAACTCATTAAAATATGCTCATCCGGGCAGAACGCCGGAAATATCCGTAAAATCTCGTATGAAAAACAACAGCGTACAATTATTATTCACAGACAATGGTCTCGGTTTCGATCTTAAAAGGATCGGAGACAGGATATTTGGCCTGTACCAGCGCTTCCACAATTACCCTGACAGCAAAGGTATCGGACTGTTTCTTGTTCATTCCCAGGTAACATCTTCAGGAGGAAAAATTCAACTCGAAAGTAAGGTCAATCAAGGCTCTACATTTACCATAACCTTCAAACCCTGATAAAGTGATCAATAAAATCATCTGCATCG
Source organism: Chitinophagaceae bacterium DXS (assembly GCA_030345135.1). GTDB lineage: Bacteria > Bacteroidota > Bacteroidia > Chitinophagales > Chitinophagaceae > Danxiaibacter > Danxiaibacter flavus. The sequence goes on along the minus strand of CP128386.1, from coordinate 1,600,867 downwards.
ACGATGACTCAGTAACACTGATGCTCTATAAGTTAATTTTACCTAAAGCCGCTTTTTGCAGAGAAATGTTGTTTGCTGAAAATGGAGAATTGGCATTGGATTTTTATAAAGCGTTCGCCGCAGATAAGAATGCGTTGGTGCCCGAGCTCATTTTTCTTGACCTGAATATGCCCGTAATGAATGGCTGGGAATTTCTTGCTGAATTTGAACAAACGTATTACCCGCTTTTTCCTGATACCAAAGTGATCGTACTCACGTCCAGCGTAAACCCGGAGGATCAGTTTACTGCAGAGAATCACCCGGTGATCCTGGAATTTGTCAATAAGCCTATCAATGTATCCAAACTTAACGAGTTGAAGACGCGCCCGGGATTGGCAAAATACTTCAATAAATGAGAAGATAGTATGATAGCAAGACATGTAAGACATGTAAGACGTGTAAGACATGTAAGACAGTAAGACAGTAAGACATGTAAGACGTGTAAGACATGTAAGACAGTAAGACAGTAAGACATGTAAGACATGTAAGACAGGAAGAGAAGGAGATGGGAGTGGGAGTATTGAGCGGTAGCCTTTGGGATTTGTGCCGGAACTTATTTAAATCAGGTTACTATGGTTTATTTCTAACGCACCGGGCGTTAATGCTGAAATTATTTAGCGGCTTATTTATACCATTAATCATCCTTTTTTACCAATTCATACATATTTCCGTTGCATAAGCATTTTTTGTGTGCAAGCTTTGCGCCTCGATGACGATGTAGTCATTATCAAACAACTTATAAGCTTTAAAAAACTTTGTATGAGAAACACTTTTACTCACGGAGATGGCATTGCTTTGCCTCTGAAGAAGCAAAAGGTTTATGAACTACCTGTTTTTATCTTCATTCTTTTCTTCCTGTTTTTTCTACAATTGACCACGAACCTGCATGCGCAGGAGGTTATGGCAGGATTAACTTCAAATGGTGGACCCGCGGGAAGAGGCACTGCTTTTACAATCAAAACAAATGGAACCAGCTTCGGTATTATTAGCGGCTTTGCTGATTGGGGGAAAACGCCCAATGGTGACTTGCTGAAAGGCAATGATGGTAATTTTTACGGCATGACAAGTACCGGAGGCACATTTTCCGGAGGAACTATTTTCAGGATGACGCCGGTTGGTGAAATTACCATACTGAGACAGCTTAACCCGGCACAGGATGGATCTTCTCCCAACGGAGAACTAATAAAGGGAACTGATGGCTTTTTGTATGGTGTAACCAGTGCCGGAGGAACAAACTCCTATGGTACTATTTTTAAGATCTCCACAGATGGCAGTGTATTTACTGTTCTGAGACATTTCGCATACGCCACAGACGGAGCAAATCCTAAGGGGCATCTTGTACAGGCAAAGGACGGTAACTTTTACGGCCTCACATACGGTGGTGGCGCGAATGGCTATGGAACAATTTTTAAAATAACTCCAGCTGGTGCATTTACTTTACTCCGTTCACTGAACAAGACTACAGATGGCGGCAATTCCTATGGCAGTCTTACAGAAGGCAAGGATGGTAATCTGTATGGTCTTACCTATTGGGGAGGCACCTACAATTATGGCACAATATTTAAAATTGCGCCCTCCGGTGCATCATTTGCTGTTGTTAGACATCTGAATTCCGCAACAGATGGAGGCTATCCGCAAAGTGATCTTATCGTAGGATCTGATGGTAATTTTTATGGAAATTGTTACGGCGGCGGAACCTATGGCAACGGTACAATTTTCAAATTAACAACTGCGGGTGTATACACGGTATTGCGACACCTGGCATCATCAAAAGATGGTGGTGTTCCTTATGGCAACCTGATGCAAAATACGGATGGTTTTTTGTATGGACTTAACAGAACCGGAGGCTTAAACACTGCCGGAACAGTTTACAAAATTTCTACTACCGGCACATATACGGTGCTGCATTCTTTTGTCGCAACAACCGAAGGTACTACTGCCAATGGCGGCCTGGCCAGGGGCGATGATGGTAACCTGTATGGTATGACAAGCACAGCAGGCCCCGGTTTGTTCGGTACGGCCTTTAAAGTAACTACCGCAGGTGCCCTTACAGTGCTGGCTTCGTTTTGGGGAGCCGCTACAGGCAATGCACCACTGGAAACAATGGTAAAAGGAAAAGATAGTGCTTACTATGGAACAAACAGTACAGGTGGTGCCTATAACTACGGTGCGATATTTAAAATATGCGGCGGCAAGACCACTACGTTATTTTCTTTCAACCGCAATGTAAATGGCGGATTACCCAAAGGAAGTCTTATACAAGCTACCGATGGCAATTTTTATGGCATGGCATCTGAAGGAGGAACCAGCGGACACGGTACCATTTTTAAGATCACACCAACAGGCAGTTATACAGTGATCCGTCATCTGAATAGCCCTACAGACGGCGGTTACCCGCAGGGCAGCCTGGTTCAGCTTCCGGACGGAAATCTTTACGGTATGACTAATTCTGGCGGAACTAACGGAGGCGGCACTATCTTCAAAATAACCACTACAGGAACCTTTACTGTATTAAGGCACTTAAAAAGTGCCGATGACGGAGCCAATCCCGAAGGTAATCTCGTAAAAGGCGCAGATGGAGCGCTGTATGGGATGACGCTGAACAATCCGAAAATATTTAAAATAACTACCTCAGGAACTTTTACAATACTACGCGCGCTGGTGAGTACAACAGATGGTGCAGCACCTGCAGGAAGCCTGGTATTACATTCTGATGGTAATTTTTATGGCACAACAAGCAGTGGTGGCACTTACAGTGGCGGCACGATCTTTAAAATTTCGGCCACAGGAACATTCAAAACGCTTAAACACCTCAACAACGCCACCGATGGCAGATTTCCGAAAGGAACATTGTTGATTGGTACCGACAACAACTTATACGGAATGACCAGCAGCGGCGGAACATACGGTGCCGGCACTTTGTTTAAAATAACCACAGCAGGTACTTATACCATACTCAGACATTTTAACATGGTTACAGATGGCGGTGCGCCGACCGGTGGTTTAATACCTGCGCCAATTAATAACCTGGTGGCAAATGCACAATCTATTACTACTGCAGAGGACAAGGCAAAAGCAGTAACATTAACCGGATCTGGCGGTTCTCCGTTAACCTTTAATATAGCGGCTAATCCCGCACGCGGCAAAATAAGTGGCACAGGTGCAAACCGTACATACACACCTAACGCAAACTACGCAGGCGCTGATCAGTTTTCTTTTACAGTTAGTGTTGGCTGTCTTACATCTCCGGCAGCTATTGTAAGCGTTACTGTAACACCCGTTCCGGATACGCCTGTACTGGCTGCTATTGGAGCCAAATCGGTGGTGGTAAATACTACGCTCACATTTACTGCAAAAGGCACAGATCCGGATGCTGGCCAAATCCTTACTTACTCTTTAATAGGAGCACCTTCCGGGGCAACCATTAATTCAACTACCGGGGCGTTTTCATGGAAGCCGGCTGCTATAGGCAACTTTACATTCAAAGTAAGGGTTACAGATAATGGATCACCTGCCTTGTATGATGAGGAAACAATTACTGTTACAGTGAAAGCCGCTGCGGTAACCGCAATGCGGGCCATAAGTGAAGAACAGCTGCAGCCGGAAGAAACTGAAATAAAGGCTGTTGTTTTTCCTAATCCGGCAACATCTCTTATCAACCTGAAAATAAATACAGCAATGGAAGACATTGTAGTATCAGTTGTTGATATGAAAGGTGTAGTGCTAAGTAAGACAAAATACAATGCCGATGGTAAGAACAATATACAACTTGACGTGTCAGGTTTGAAGTCCGGTAACTATTTCATTCAGGTACAAAGTAAAAAGGTTACAAAGGCAATACAGTTTACGAAAGGATAGAGAAGTTGTACGTCGTAAGTTATACGTTATACGTTTATGGTAGCGAAAGGTAGGAGGTCATATGTTGAAAGGTTGGACTAACGAAGATGAAAAATTGATCTGCAACATATAACGTAAAACGTATAACGTATAACGTACAACTTACAACTTAAAATAAACGTCGGTGGTTTTGGTTTTTTCAGCCGCAGCTTGCTTTTGCATCTGCGGTTTTTTTATTAAAAATCTGTTGGCTTCAGGCCGATGTCATTTAGTTAAGAGCATATAAAGCTCCAGCGGAGCTTCCTGTTTGAAAATCAGGATTTTAAAATATCGTCGGACTCCAGCGGAGCCTCCTGTGACGCTTGTCAGGTAGCTCCTAACGGAGCTTGAGTGATCTATTTTTTTCTTTCTACAAACGGGATGCTCCTACGGAGCAACACCAGCGAATCATCCTTAACTAAATGACACTGTTCTTCAGGCAATCATTAGCGGACATTAGTTGTATCAAAAGCGCACGGTTTTATTGTTTTAAATTGATTCAATAAATTGAAATTGAAGTAGATATAAGAATGGCATTTACTTGGTAGCTTTTTACGCCGGTGGCAATTAAGCTTAATAAGTAAATTACAGACCATGCTAAAAAACTACCTGAAAACTGCTTTCAGAAATCTTTCAAGGCATAAAATATTTTCGTTCATTAATATCATGGGACTGGCTGTTGGAATGACGTCCGCGTTCCTGATATTTATTTATGTAAGCTTTGAAAAAAGCTATGATAATTTTCATTCAAAAGCTGATCGTATTTACCGGGTTGTTACAGATGTGAAGACACCTACGGAAACGATCAGGACCGGAATGACAACCACTCCGATTGCCATCAATGTAAAAAAGGATTTTCCCGAGGTGGAAGATGCGGTACGCGTAACGCGCGATGAATTTCTGATAAGAAAAGGTGAAATGAAATTCCAGGAGAAAAAAGTTGTTCTGGCAGATTCGACCCTCTTCAACGTATTTGATTTTAAGCTTATAGCCGGCAACAAGAAGACAGCACTTACCGAACCGATGAGTGTTATAATGTCTGAATCGCTCGCCAAAAAATACTTCAATAAGGCGAATCCGTTAGGCCAGCAAATATTGCTCACTGGTGCAGCCATAAACGCGACCATTACAGGGGTAATGAAAGATATTCCCGAAAATTCCCAGATAAAAGCAGATATGCTGGTCTCCATGTCTTCATTCAGGCAGATCTATGGCTATCCAACTTCAGACAGTGAATGGACCAATCATAATTATTACACCTATCTCTTACTAAAACCTCATGTAGACGCGAAAGCATTCGAAAAGAAACTTCCGGCGTTTATGGAATTTCATCATGGTGAAGAAAGCAAAAAACTGCAGATGTTTGAGACGTTAACGCTGGAGCCTTTGCGCGATGTTTATCTGAAATCAAAACGCGATGGGTTTGTATCAGGAAGTATCAGCAACGTAAATATTTTTTCAATCGTTGCTATTTTCATTCTGCTTATCGCCTGTATAAATTTTATTAATCTGACAACGGCAAGAAGTGCCGAGCGTGCAAAAGAAGTGGGCATACGTAAAGTAGTCGGAGCGGCCAGGTATCAACTGACAAAACAGTTTTTAGGGGAGTCGATTATTATCTGCATGATTGCATTTGTATTGTCGGTTTTATTGTGTCAGTTGCTAATGCCTTTGTTTAATCATTTGGCCGGCAAAACAATAAGCACAAATGTTTTTAGCGATTACAGTAATATTCTGATCTTATTTGTGCTGGCAATTGTGATTGGGTTTATTGCAGGTTTTTATCCATCGTTGGTATTATCATCATTCAGACCGATCAGTGTGTTAAAGGGCCGTTTCTCTACCGGCACAAAGGGTGTTACGTTAAGGAAAAGTCTTGTTGTTTTTCAGTTTACTATTTCCATTGTCTTAATAGTTAGTACCATCGTTGTTTACAAGCAACTGAGTTATATGCGCAATCGCGATCTCGGCTTTAGCAAGGATCAGGAAATGATCATCAATACTAATTATGATAAGAACAAAGATGCATTCAAACAATCTTTGGCATCAATACCGGGCGTTATATCCAGCACTTATTCTTCCAGTGTGCCGGGCAGTGATCATACATCTGCTTATTCCCAGGTTGAAAACAAAACCGGCGAAATGCAGAAGACCAACCTGAATCTGTATTTCGTGGACTTCAATTACATCGACCAATACAAATTGAAAGTGGTTGCGGGAAGGGCATTTTCAAAAGAGTACCCTACTGATTCAACAAAGGCGATGGTGATTAATGAGAGCGCGGCAAGGATTCTCGGTTATGCAACACCTCAGGAAGCAGTGGGTAGAAAGTTTGATCAGTGGGGCAGACAGGGTGTGATTATTGGCGTGCTGAAAAACTTTAATTATAAATCACTGCAACAGGATATCCAGCCGCTGACAATGCGCATAGAACCCGGATCATTTGGAACGATATCTATAAAAATAGCCACAGCTAATATCAAACAAACCGTAAAAGCGATTGAAAAAAGCTGGAACCATATCATTCCTAACAGACCGTTTGAATACAATTTCCTTGATGAATATCTTAATCAGCAATACCAGGCAGAAAATAAATTTGGAAGTCTGTTTTTCAATTTTGCCATACTGACCATTTTTATATCATGTCTCGGATTGTTGGGGCTTGCGTCTTATAGCACCATTCAGCGCACAAAAGAGATAGGGGTAAGAAAAGTGCTTGGAGCAAGCGTTTCAAATATTGTCGGGCTGCTTTCAATGGACTTTATCAAACTCGTTTTCATTGCGTTTCTGATTGCTTCACCGGTGGGCTGGTATGCAATGAACAAATGGCTGAATGATTTTGCTTATCGAACCAATATAACGTGGTGGGTATTTGTGCTGGCCGGTATAGGCTCGTTGCTTATTGTTTTTATAACGATCAGCTTCCAGGCTGTAAAGGCTGCAGTTGAAAATCCTGTTAAGAGCCTGAGAACGGAATGAGTTGTACGTTGTAAGTTCTACGTTATACGTTGTACGTGTTTGTTTACGAATTCCAAAACTGAACAGCAACTTATAACGTAAAACGTATCACGTACAACCTAAATATACTTGTAGACTTTTTGCGGTATTCTTCCAGGTCGGCTGGTATGCAATAAACAAGTGGCAAAAATAATTTTACTTATCGAACCAATATAACGTGGTGGGTATTTGTGCTGGCGGGTAGTTGTACGTTGTAAGTTCTACGTTTTATACAGTACCCGAAAAATATTACGTTGCCATGAATAGGATAGAAATGCAAAACTGAACAGCTACGTACAACGTATTACGTATAATATAACTCAAATATACTTGTAGACTTTTTTGCGGTATTCTTCCAGGTCGGCTTCATTGCTAAGCTTATCGAAGGCATAACTCGACCCATCTTTATTCTTTCTGATTAAAATAATTGTTCCACCCCCAATTGCATGGACTCGTGCTTTTTTAAACAGGCGGTTTAATGAACTTTCATCACCTATGGTCTGCCATTCTTCAATTTCTGTTACATTAATCAGTAAGTCTTCCATCTGTAAAAATTGTTTATCCAAGTTCATCTATCGTCTTCACCGGCCAGCCATAAAAGTTAAACATGGTTTTGTGTTCATCATCCTCATCAAAATATTCTTCATCGCCGGTAAAGGGCGCAATATACCGGTTTTTCATGTAGAGTATAAATGCAGCCGTAGCAGCGCCAACCAAAGCAGCGGTAATTATAATTTTCTTCATTCGCATTTATTTTGCAACTAATTAAGCAATAGATGTACCATTTTTGAATACCGGAGTAAATGTTATTTAGCTTTCTTTTTTTTAACTGATGTTTTTGATTTTGGTGCCGTTGGCTTACCCGCTGACTTTTTCACAATGCCTTTACTTGCTGTTAATATTCCTGCAAATCCCTGGCCATATTGTGTGCCTTGCATACGGCGCGTTAAGGACCATTCTTCTCTTAATTTCTCCGGGGGGCCTTCAAAAATATTCCCGTCTGTGCCTTGGTCATAACTTGTTTTTTCAAAGGTTTAAGAATACAGATAAGTTACCATTTTTTTCCGACATATAAAAGCTACAATTGATGCAGCCACTCAAGTATTATCTGGAGTACCTGCATTCTTTCAGGCTCATTGTGCAATTCGTGGTAGCCGCCTTTCCACTCTTTGTATGTAAGCAGCTCCCGGGGTGCATTTTTGGCGAAAGTCCGGGAACCCTCTACGTTGGTGAATACATCATGATCTCCATGGATCAGTAAGGCCGGAATCTGCAAATCGCCTGCATGTTTAATGGACCATTCACCGTTTTTTATCATGTCATATGCAAGCCTTATACTTATCCTGTCATGCCTTAACGGGTCTTTAATGAATGTTTCTACCTGTTTTTTGTCGTGTGAAATCTTATTGATATCAAGATCTTGTTTTAGTCTTAGAGACGGAGCTATTCTGTTAATTATGCCAAGCATCAACATCAGCAAAGGCGGCGTCTTTCTGGCTAAAACCAAAGCCGGGGATGATATGATAACAGCTTCTATATCCGGGTGTCTTTTCAATACGAAAGCTGTTGCTATACCGCCACCCATACTGTGGCCGTACAACACAACCGGCTTCTGCCATGCTTGTTTGACATATCCGATGAAAGTCGCTATGTAATTGAGGTAAAATTCATAGCCTTTTGTGGAACCTCTTGCGCCGTCTGACCTGCCATGGCCGTAATGATCTATCCCAACAACAGCAAAATCATTCTTTGTAAAAAAATCAGCAACATCGCTGTACCGTTCAATATGTTCTCCAATTCCATGTACTAAAACAATAACAGTGCTGAATTGCTGTGGTATCCACTTTGTTCCTGAAAAGTTAACCCCATCGTATTCCCATGCAAATTTTTCCATCATACGCCGTTCGCTATTTAATGCTTAAACAATTTATCAAACATTCTGTTTAAGAAAATCTAAAAAAATCGTAACAAATGCATGCTTTTTTGCGGTTCAGGTTGAATGCCTTTTTTTTGCTGCAGACAAAACCTTGCAAATGCACTTTCGACTAATTTATCTTGTCCTTCTCGGCATTTCATTTTTGCCTTGTGTTAAATTATACGCACAATCGCAAAACAATTTCAGCGGTTGGCTGGCGCTCTTCAGTTCTTATAAACTCAACAATAAGCTTTCTGTTCATTTTGATGGACAGCTACGCAGTGCTGATAAAATAAAAGAAGCACAATCATTTCTCATCCGTCCGGGTATAAACTATATGGTTGCCAGGAATCAAATTGCAACGGTTGGTTATGCATACGTGGGGCATTTTAGACGGATCAATGGAGTAAGCGGCTGGGCAAATGAACACCGCATATGGGAACAATATATTTTTAACCAATCTTTTCCCGTTGCAGAAAGGGCTGTTTCGTTGCAGCACCGGCTTAGGCTGGAGCAGCGTTTTATTAGCAGGAGCGAAGTGGTAAATGAGCAGCTCAAGACGAAAGACTATGTCTTTGCCCAACGTTTTCGCTATTTTGCACGTAGCATTTTTCCGCTAGGGCAGACATCTAAGTTTACAAAAGGAATGTTTATCTCGCTCCAGGATGAGGTATTCTTTAATGTAACCAATGCCTCTGCAGTGAACAATAAATTTTTTGATCAAAACCGTGCATATGGTTCTATAGGTTATCGCCTGTCTCCCAAATGCGATATAGAAACAGGTTACATGTATCAGTTTGTTGCCGGACGCAACAGCAACATCAATAATCACATTTTACAAATTGCAGGATACCTTAGGTTATAGAAATTAACCGGTAAAATAGGCGGGAAATGAAATTTTGAGTATTTTATTGTACCAAAATTTGAGGCCGTTATATGCTGTTAAAACCAAACCTAAGTCTCTACCGTTTTTTTGTAATCACCTGGCGCATCGATATTTTGATGCTTTGCCTGTGCGGCATAGTATATTTTGTTGATACAAAATTGTTGCCTGGCTTGCACATTCCTGTTGCGCTTGCTACATTAATGGGCACTGCATTAGCCTTTTTTATAGCCTTCAATAACAACCAGGCGTATGACAGATGGTGGGAAGCAAGGATAATATGGGGCGGCCTGGTAAATGATTCAAGATCATGGTCGCGCAGCATTTTACAGTATGTTCAAAAGGACAGGGATAAGGAGATACAACGGCGGATGATTCTGAGGCATATCGGTTTTTTATATGCCCTGAAGGCATCTCTGCGAAGAACAAACGACAATCAATACAAAAAATTTCTGCCGGATGATGAAGTTGAAAGAGTTGCTTCTTATTCAAATATTCCCAATGCTATTATAGATGAGCAGGCTGCTGATCTGCGACGACTATACGACCAACAGATGATTGATGGATATCGCTTTCTTGGTCTCGACGGATTATTGAAAAACTTTTGTGAGGGGATGGGCAAATCGGAGCGCATCAACAACACTGTTTTTCCTACTACTTATATTTACTTTACACGATTGTTTATCTGGTTACTGATGCTTATCCTCACGATGGCTATTTCAGAGGAGGTTGGGCCCGCAGCCATTTTTTTTGGATGGGCAATAGGTTTCGTCTTTCACATTTCGCATCTTAACGGAATGAACATCATCAATCCGTTTGAGCTTAAAGCTCCGGCTATTCCATTGGACAGCATTACGCGAACCATTGAGATTAATCTGCTACAAGCTTTGCAGGAGAAAGATATTCCTGCGCCTGTGCAACCCGCACATAACAATGAGTATATCTTGTAATTTGCACTTCGGCCGTCTCTCTGCGAGATAAAAAATACAGTTTACATAGGAGATCCACAGGGCAGGCACGGAGATTCACAGAGAATACCTGAATCGTAAATAAAAAAGTGCCGCAGAGAAACATTCATCTGCGGCACACCACTCAAAACCTATAATAAATCACGATTAGTGCATTGCTTCCGACATATCCATTTTCTTTGCTTTATTGCCTTTTACCATCAACACAAACGGAATACAAATAAGGAACAGGATGCCAAGGTAGTAGAACACGTCCATGTAAGACATTACAGCGGCTTGTTTGGTAACAGCATAGTCCAGTGATTTGTAGGCGCTGCTTAATGCTGTATTGGCCGGCATACCTTTCGCCATAAATGCATGCTGCATGCCAGTTACGCGCTGCGCAACATCCGGGTCTGTAACATTCAATTTGCTTACAAGTGTACTGCGATGGTCCATATTACGCCTTGCCATAAATGTGGTGATCATGGCCACGCCAAACGAACCACCCAGCTGACGCATCATACCTGTAAAGGAAGCGCCTTGTCCAATCTGCTGTCCTTTTAATGTACTTAAGGATAGTGTTGTAATTGGAATAAAGAGCAGACCCATACCAACACCACGTACGATCAGCATCCAGAAAAATGCGTCTTCACTGGTGTCGGGTGTTAAGATCTTATATCCCCACATACAGAATACAAAGAACAGGAGCATACCTAACGAAACCAGGTACTGCTGTGGAACACCTTTTTGTAGCAACTGACCGATGATAGGCATCATGAATGCAGTTGTTATAGAGGCCGGAACCATTAACATACCGGCCTGTTGTGCCGTCCATCCCAGCGTTGACTGTGTGTATAATGGAATAATAAATGTTGATCCGTACAGACCAAAACCTAATATAAAAGAAAGTATGGTACCTACTCTGAGGTTACCATTTTTCAATACGCGTAATTGTACGATAGGGTTCCGGAATGTAAGCTCGCGCCAGATAAAAAAGAAAAAACCAAGGAATGACGCCACTGCAAAGAACGTAATCTCTCTACTGGCGAACCAGTCATCATCCTGTCCACGCTCAAGCACGTATTGCAAAGAACCAACAGTTGCAGCCAATAAGAAAATGCCCAACCAGTCAATATCTCTTGTTTTACTTTTTTCAGAATATTTCGGACTTTTTACAAACTGCAGTGTTAACAAAGCAGCTATAATACCGATTGGAATGTTAATGTAGAATATGTAAGGCCATGAAAAATTATCTACGATGTAACCACCTAAAGGAGGGCCAAGTGTAGGACCTACGATAACACCAAGGCCGTATATTGCCTGAGCCATTCCTCTTTTTTCGGCCGGGTAACTTTCTGTAATAATCGTTTGGGAAGTTACCAGCAAGGCACCGCCTCCAACACCCTGGATAAACCGGAAGATAACCAGTTCCCATATATTGGTGGCATTACCACATAAAAAAGAACATATAGTGAACAGAACGATGGATACTGCAAAATAATTTCTTCTTCCAAACTGCTGAGATAGCCAGCTTGTCATCGGTACAATAATAACATTACCGATAGCATAAGCCGTAATCACCCAGCCAACCTCTGTCATGGTGGCTCCAAGGTTACCACGCATGTCATTCAGTGCCACGTTAACAATGGTAGTATCCACTATCTCAAGCAACGCACACATGATGGCTGTAATGGTAATGATCACACGACGGGATCCGTACTCAACCAATGAATTTTGTTGTTGCATATAATAAGGTAAAAATTGGGAGAATTTGAGATTTGAAATTTGAGATTTGAAATGCTAAGCATTCAAAAAGTCTTCGTGTTGGTCAGCTAAACAAGTCTTAAGAACTATAAATCATCCATCGCTATGTCCAATCTCAAATCTCAAATTTCAAATTTCAAATCTCAAATAATCTAATCAAGATGTACGTCAACAATAACATTCATACCTGCTCTTAATTGCTTTACCATTGAGTCCTGAGGATTGGTAAATTCAATATTGATAGGTACGCGTTGTACTGTTTTTACAAAGTTGCCGCTTGCATTGTCTGGAGGCAGCAGCGCAAAACGGGCGCCTGTAGCAGGAGAGAAGGATGCAACTTTCGCCTCAAATTCATGACCAGGGAATGCATCTACTTCAACAATTACTTTCAGACCTTCTCTGATCCTGGTGATCTGTGTTTCTTTAAAATTGGCAACTACCCACACTTGCTGATCGCGGACAATGCTGAATGTTGCTTGCCCTGCCTGTAAAAACTGACCAGGCTGAACATTTATTTTAGAAACCAATCCGTCTTCAGGTGCAGTAATTACGGTATAAGAAAGATTCAGTTTTGCATCATCAACATCTACCTGGCGTTGCTTGATTGTAGCATTGGCTACACCAATTTGTGCAGAAGTAGCTGAACTTTGAGATGCAACTGCGTTTGTTTGTTTTGTTGCCTGTTTTTTCTGCTCTTCTAAAACCTGCAGTTGCTTTTCGGCAGTTTCTTTTGCTGCTAAAGCCTGTTCATACTGTTGCTGTGTTACTGAATGATCTTTAATAAGATTTGCATAACGGTTGTAATCCTGGGTTGCACGCCATACATTAACTTTTGCTGCTTCTATCTGTGCGTCCACTGTTGACACAGATGCGCGGTACGTCAGGATGTTTGCTTCAGAAGCTGTAGTTGAAGCTTTTGCTGTACCCAGGCTGCTTTGTGCGGTAGCAAGTGCTGCTTCTGCCTGCTCAACTTTTAATTTAAAATCTCTGTCGTCAAGAATCAGAAGGGTGTCACCCTTTTTTACTCTTTGGTTGTCCGTTACCCTTACCTCGGTAACATAACCCGCAACGCGCGGAATAACCGGGCTTATATGTGTTTCAACCTGTGCATCATCCGTTTCTTCATGGTGTTTCCCGTGAATGTATTTGCTCACACCGAACCAGCCGCCGAAAATTACGAGGGCCGCCAGTACAATGATGAAATTTTTACTGCGTTTTTTAGGAGCCTGATTTTCGTGTTTTTGATGTGTATTCGATTCCATATTATAGGTTCTTTATACTTTGAGTTTGATTGATAATTATTTTGCTTGTTGGCTGGTTAATATACCTGCCCTTTGCAGAAGCATATTGTATGCAACAATTGCATCTGTTTTTGCAACCTCTGCGTTTATTTTAGTTTGTAACAACGCAACGTTCGCGTCAAGCAGGTCGGTTGTAGTTACAAGGCTGTTATCGTATTTGTTTTTGGTTATCCGGTAATTTTCTGTGGCCTGTACTACTGCGTTGGTTGCAACTTCTATTTTCTTCTTGCTACCAATGTAGTCCTGGTATGCCTGGTTGATCTGTAAACGAATTTGGTCTGTCAGTTCTTCCTGGTTGGCCATTACCTGTCGTTCACGAGCTTTCGCTTGTTCAACTTTGGATTTGGTTTTCCACAAAGAAGAAGGGCTGTATTGAACACCCACACCAATATTAAATGCGTTGGTGATGGTAACCAGTCCCGGGATGTCTGCAGCTATATAACCACCTGTTAAAGCCAGACTCGGATAGTATTCGCCTTTTACGGATTTTACATTTGTTTCAGCAGCTTTCTTGCGCAGGCTAAGTGCCTGTACATCTTTTCTTGATTGGAACGCCTGTTGCTCATAATCCTCGATCGTCTGTATTGAATTGGCCACCTGCAGGCTGCTTGAATCAACAACCAGTTGTGTTTTTTCAGGTAATCCCATCATTAAATTGAGGCTGACATTTGCAAGTGCAAGATTGTTTTCGGCATTAACCAGTGTCAGTTCAATGTTTGATGTCTGCAATGCCGCTTTTAACATGTCATTGCGTGCCAGTAGACCATTCTTTTCAAGGTTTGCAAAATCAGCATCTCTCTGCTTTGATTGTGAAAGGTTTTCTTTGATAACATCTACGCTTACTTTAGACTTGTACAGGTTGGCAAAAGCACCGATCGCGTTGAATGTTATTTGTTCTTTATTGAAATCTGCGTCCAGTTCAGTAGCTTGTTCAAGATATTTGGCAGACTCAATACCATACTGAATTCTCAGACCTGAATAAATAGGCAATGATACATTCGCAATACCATATGCAGCCTGGTTTACAGAAGGCATTGCGCCACCTGACGAACCGCCTGACCCGCTATTGTCTGACTTGGTTTTCAGGTTGATGTTGGGGTCGGTCAGGTACATATAGCCGCCTGTGATTTTAAAGTCGGGCAACTTTCTTTCAATTGCTTCTTTTAAAGCCGCAGTTGCTTCATCAATCTTTGCTTTGTTGTTTTTCAGCTGTTTGCTGTTTTTTATGCTTAGGTCTATAGCTTCCTGTAAAGTTATAACCCGTGTCTCCTGTGCCATTACTGGGCCACTATTGAATAGTGTCAGTAATAAAACGGCCAGAATTGTACGTACTATGTTACGCTTCATAGATCGATGTCCTTTAATTGGTTCCTTTATTATTTGATTTGCGTTCATTTTCAATTTTTATTATGCGCGCTGACACAAGAAGGATATATCCTCCTTATATCAATCGTTATTCTTTTTTTATATTATTTGGCAGCAGGTGTTTTATAAAAGAGTTTGCTTTTAGGGTTCCAATTTTTATACCGGGGGTTAAAAAGGAGCCATCAAAAATGAAGGCTCCGTGTTTCACCAAAACCAACTGTAAAAATTTTTATTACTGAATAGTTATTCATATTTATTAAGCCTTCATGGCGTCCCAACTCAATAGAAACGTCTCTTCCATCATAGGCCTGGTGATCTTTTTATCAAAATAGTGGGCTCTTTTAATGATCTCACTCATGCCTCCGGCCAGGAAACCAAGAATGCAGAACGTCTCTAAAGATTTGATTAATAACTCCTTTTTTCCTCTTTCAATCAGCTTAACCAATGGCTGAAACATTTCTTTAGCAGCGAGCTTTGTATCCTGGTGGATAAAAGGAGAGTGGAAGCACTGTTCTATAAAAATCGATTCTTCAAAGTTATTAATTCTGTACTGGAACATATTTTCCCAGATGGTGCGGAAGCCTACTTTAAAAGGCGCTTCAGGATCGTAATTGGTAAAATAAGTGCTTGTTGATTTTTTTACACATTCATTAAAGAGCTCCGTGATCAGCTTTTCCTTGTTCTCGAAATAAATATAAAGAGTACCAGTCGCTATATGAGCTTGCTTAGCAATGCTTTGCATGGTTATTCCTGCCAGTCCGTTAAGCTTTACAAGCTTTAGCGTTGCATGGAAAATTTCTTTAATCTTTTTCTCGTCTTTCGGTTTCACAACACAAAATTAAATGAATAATTATTCAGTTAAAAATATTTTTCTCTTTTTTCTGAAACAACGTTGCAGGAATGAAAAAAATATTTTCCGGCCAATAGCTCTTTTAAAAAATAATTTTTTGGTAATGATTGAGTTATAAGTATGATTGGAGGGGGTAGATATGTACGGTGTAAGATGTACGATGTATGGTGTGAGGGATGAGGTATAAGGCGTGAGAGGCAAGCCTAAAGCTTAAAGCCCAAAGCCTAAAACTAGCAGATGCCTAACAGTTGAGTAGTAATCCCAAATCAAAATTTCAAATCTCAAATCTATAAAAAAGCCTAGAGCCCGAATTGATCCAGTTTTAAGCTTTAGGCTTTACGCTTTAAGCTTTAAGCTCCAAATTCAGTTCTAAGCTTTAGGCTTTGGGCTTTAAGCTTTAAACTTTGAGCTTTAAGCTTGTTTTCCAAATGTTACAACAGAATCTCCTTCACCCATAATAACCTTGGTTGCCAGGTTAATATAGATACCATGTTCAACAACGCCTACAATGGCTTTTAATTTTGAAGCTAATGCCGCGGGATCTGTTATTAATCCAAAATCTGCATCAATAATATTGTTTCCTTCATCAGTTATATAAGGCTGGTCCTCATTATTCTTCATTCTGAGTTTTCCAAAACCATTCAGTAATTGTAACTCATGAAGTATATAGTTGTAGGCAAACGGAATAACTTCCATGGGGAGTGTAAACCGGCCAAGCGTTTTTACTTTTTTGGTTGAATCCGCTATAATGATTTCTTCCCGGCTCATAGAAGCAACAATCTTTTCTTTCAGAAGTGCACCTCCGCCTCCTTTCAATACAAACAATTCGGGTGTAAATTCATCAGCTCCGTCTATGGTTATATCTATTCGTGCAATAGTATTGATGTCAATAAGCGGAATTCCAAGAGACGTTGCCAGCTCGGCAGTTCTGTTGGAAGAAGGAACGCCCTTGATTGTCAATCCTTCATTTTTCATTCGCAATGCCAATTCATTTATTGCTATTTCGGCGGTTGAGCCGCTGCCGAGTCCCACGATCTGGTTTGTTTTTACAAGCTTTACAGCTTCTTTCGCTGCAAGTAGTTTTTCTTTAGCGAGATCTTTTTCCATCATTTGATCATTTATGATTTTAATGGGTGAGGAGAAGTGTGTGATTGATTAAATATAAAACATTAAGATGGAAAAATCTGGTTGGTCACGCAGGTTTAACATTGATCCGATGTTTTGTTTACCTTGTTGTATTGGGATGGAATGTTTTCCATGAGTGCCAGAATTCCTGGTATGCCTGAACGGGTCGCAATATTTTTCCTTTTAAATTGCCGTCAACACAAGTTCCATCCATATTCCATACAGAACCAGTGTTCTTATCCCTGAAAGTCTCGTTTGAAATATTCTTTTCGAAATTTAATACTGTACTGTCAACGCGTCTGTTCCATGCATGAAATGTAGCCGTGTCTTTTTCAAGAACAAATAGAACTGGCAAGCCTGCAACAGAATCTTCCAGTACTTTTTCTTTTACAAGAGCATTCCAGTCATAGGCCTTGCTCACACCTTCGTGTTGTATACCAATCACCCAGGATTTATTTTGCCACGATGCTGAATCTCTTTTTTCAAGACTGCTTTTTACCGTGCCTTTATCGAAGTCTGCAAGGTCATCATAGTCCTTTTTATAAAGTGAATCAGGCTGCATAATTAATGACGACGGATATAATCTTAACCACGCGCCAAGTGTTAACTGCTGCGAAGGAAATTCTTTAAGAGTAGCTCCTTTTAACGGTCCTGCAACTGCTACACCTGTTGCTTGTTGCCACCAGCTTTTAGTAGTTGCATCTTCAAACATGGCGTTAAAGTGATCCATTCCCACAAGCCTGAAAGTTTCCAGCCTGCCATCAACGGTCGGGCTGTACACTCTGCCGGTTCTGCAGACAGTGCAATAAGTGATTATTGCGGGAGTATTTCCCACTGTATCCTTCACCTGGTGATGATACCCGATCAGTTGAATCGGATATGCTCTTGCATCGCCATTGATTACAACCCCAATAACGAGTTTGTCAAGTGCAATTTTATTCTCCTCAGGTGTCGCCAGTGTTTTATGAGAAGGCTGATAAAACATCTTGTCTGCCTGCAATCGGAAATTGAAAAGAAAAAATACAACGCCGTAAAAAATTAAGACGATAAACAATACTATTCTTTTCCACCGGATTGATGTACTTAATGTAGTTATTACGGGCATGGCGATTACCAATACCAACACTATACGCATCCACCGGATGTTATTGGAAAGCCAGTACGCAAATTGCAATGTGTCCTTATGCTGACTTCCCGGGAAAGGCATAATAAAATAGACGCGCAGGAACTCTACTGCAAATAACAACAAAAGGCCTGCAATCAAAATAAACGATCTCATTGGGATGATGTTTGCGCCTTTTACCAAACGGCTGTATTACCAGCGTAGGAAGGCGAATAAATAAAACCTGAAAATAGAGGATTCTGGTACCGCAGATAATTAATTTCTGCTTAAGCATCCTTCTGATTGCTTGCAAATTCCGGACTTACTTTTTATGCGTGATCCGGCTACGCGTTTTGCTGAGAAACTCCGGCGTTACCCCCAGGTAAGAAGCAATCATTCTTTGAGGAACCCGCTGAATAATATCGGGATACATCTTTTGCAAATTAATATAACGGTCCTCTATTGACGAATACATGGATTCGGCGATCCGTTTTTGTGAAGCGACGAAATTCCGTTGGAGCAGTATGCGAAAATATTTTTCCATGGAGGGAACGCTTTCAAAAAGTGCATCCTGCGTAACCCTGTCAATGGTCAGCAATTGAGCATCTTCAACCGCATCAATATTGTAGGCTGACGGCTCGCCCGACAAGAAACTGTACATATCTGTCATCCACCAGTTTTCCGGAGCAAATTGTATGATGTGCTCGCCCTCATTTTCGTCCAGCGCATACAACCGTAAACAGCCCCTGGTAACAAAGATCGTGCACTTGCATACATCTCCCTCATGCAACATAAACTGGCGCTTGCGCAATTGCTTTTCAGTAAAAAATGTAACGATCCGGCTTTCTTCTTCCGGCGTGCATTGTATTTTACTTTTGATGTTTTGCAATAGCAGATCAAACATGTGTCAAACTTACGGCTTATTTAGCTGAGAGCTATCAGCTTTTAGCTTTCAGCTCTGAGGTGTCAGGTGTCAGGTGCGAGGTGTAAAGTTTGAGGTGTGAGGTGTGAAGCATGAGATATGAGGAGTGATGCATACGCAACATGTATCAGAATTCATGATCCTTAATTGGATATCATTATTGTCCGGCTAAATTTAAAGAACATTGATTCGCATTGCTTGTCCGAGAAAGCAACCGATGAACTTTCGTCGGGATTGCATAGAATCAACTTAATTTTCTTACATGGGCTAAAGTTAGCCAACGTATCTATTGGACGGTGCCTTTCACCTATTTATTCCCTCCATAAATTGGTTGCATTAACGCGTCTGTGATAAATATCAGACTACAGCTATTTTTCACATTGATAATGCAGATCATTCGGTGTACCTTAAACAATAATTTTTTATACCCTAAAAAAATACAAACCATGTGTACTAACCACTCATCCATCAGGTGTATTATTCCTCCTTACATGGAGGATAAGTTGAAAGACAGTAGTAACCTGGCGCTCGCTAAAAATGCGATTAATTCAAAATTCAGAAGTTACCGTTTCCGTAGTGACAGGGAATTTTTTAAAGGAACAAACGAAAAAGAAAAGACCGTATTGGGCGCAATGTCTGCAAGAAAGACTGCTACGCCGCATGCTAAACTGGAAGTTTACAATTGTAAAAAAGGCACAGATCTCAGCAAGGCCACTCTTCTCTGGAAAACAGGTAGCACCAAAAAGCCAACGGACAGAGATGCAAAAAATGTTATTAAAGCGGGTACTGATACGTGGAGTTTATATTATGAGTTGTTTCATCGCAATTCGATCGACAATCTCGGCATGACCATCAAACAATACATTCACTATGACAAGAAATATGATAATGCATTCTGGGATGGAAGAAGAATGATCTATGGTGATGGCGACCGTACCATATTTGGCAGCTTTACTTCGGATGTGGATATCATCGGACATGAACTTACGCACGGCGTTACGCAATTTGAGGCCAACCTGGATTACGAAATGCAGGCCGGAGCGCTCAACGAATCTTTTTCAGACGTATTCGGCATCATGATCAAACAGCGCGCACTGAATCAGGATGTAAAAAAAGCTGACTGGCTGATTGGAGAGAATGTATTGCTGGGCAAAAAATATGCACTCCGCAGCTTAAAAGCTCCAGGAACTGCATACAAAAATCACCCGGATCTGGGAACCGATCCTCAGCCGGCTACAATGGATAACTATCAGAATCTGCCTAATACCGAAAATGGTGACTGGGGTGGTGTACATATTAATTCAGGCATTCCTAACTATGCATTTTATGTAACTGCATTCAATCTAGGCGGTTTTTCCTGGGAGAAAGCCGGACGTATTTGGTATGCAGCTCTTACTGATACCGCACATCTTTTACATAATGCTACCTTTGTAGATCTCAAGAAAATAACCGTTACCAAGGCTGGAGAATTGTTTGGAGCAAACAGTCTTGAGGTTAAAGCAGTTAAAGATGGCTGGGCTGCTGCGAAAGTTTAGCCGTTTAGTACTCTAATTGATAAACAGCATATAATGAAGATCACATTACTGCGAAGTGGTGGAATTATTCCCATGACAAAGAAAGCAGAAACAGACGTTGACTGGACCCAGGATGAGCTGAATGAATTGCTGCAAATAATTGGTGTAGAGAGACATTCTCCCGGCATTGCACGGGATGCGAGCAGTTATAGCTTGCAGGCAGGGGACAGGACGTTGTCTATTGACTGGGATAAAATTCCGGCTAAGTACAAGAAAGTGTTTGAAGAGATGAAGGATAATCTGAAGATTGAGAAAAAAGAATAAAAAAACAGGCAAAGCGAATCTGGTATTAAGAATGCTTTGCCTGTTGTAATGATATTTTTAGAATTTCACGCCAAATGTAAGCAGCACATTTGCTCTTGAGTTCTTTGCATCGGCAAACGTATTTGCAACAGGTTGATCAGGCGTGCCGGATAATCTATAGGGGAAGATTACATCTTTATTGAACGATTGTGCATAGGTAAGATCAACAAAAAATCCTTTGTTGCGGTAACCTACACCACCACTTATCTGCGCCCTGCTGGCCTTTAGCTCTTTGTCCTTATATGGGCTGCCATAGTAGGCTCCCCCCAAACGCACCATCCATACATCAAATTTCATTTCACCTCCTAATCGTACATTTACATTACCCTTGTAGTAATCCTTAATGACATCGTTAAGGTAGCTGAAATAGCCACCATCGCTCTCTCCATTTGAGGCGGAGTAACGAACGCCGCGGTAATTCACAAATTCTACATCGGCGCTTATAAACCCTTTTTGCTGACTGCTGTGTGCTCCTGTGAACAGGTAACTGCCACTTGCGATTACACGATAGGGCGTAATTTGGCCGTAATAATAACGGGTCGGGATATCTTGATTATTAGCGATGATTTCGTCACTTGTCTGAAATTTTTGCTGCCTATAGCTTTCTGTTTCTGTGGACATCTCGGCATAAACGTCATCCCTATAGCCAATGTATGAAGGTGTATGTACTGCGAAACCAAGTCTTAGTGCGTTGCTTGCTTTATAGATTAGTCCCAACTTTGCGTTTATGCCAACTCCGCTCGACTTGGTTCTGAGGAGGTGATCAAAATATCCAAACTGGTTGGTAGTGTCCGCTGTCGCATCGTCTTCGCTATAAATCAACTGGCGGTTGTAGCCAATCACTGGTATGTTAATGCTGGTACCTAAGTACCATTTATCGTTCTTGCTGCCTGCAAATCCCAGCGATATTTCATGATAACCACCTTTCGTCGTCTCATCATATTTCTGCATTAGGCCTGTTGCCGGGTTTGCACGACTGGCATAACCTGTTAAATTGCCATTGTTATCAAATGTGCCTTCAACCAAGTAGGTGTTGTATGCTAATGATGAACCAAAAGGAAACAAGTTAGATGCTTCGGATTCTGATGCGCCTCTTCCCTGATAGCTAACCAATTCTTCAAGGAACTGTTCGGAATATGAACTGTAGTCGTTAAACCCGGTAAATGTCTGGTGATTATTATAACTGGCAAGTTGTGTGACTGATAAGGAGAATGCACTACTAGACCAACTCCCTTTTCTGTTTCCTGAGGCAAATACGAAGCCCACAGGGCCATACATAAATGCCGCGTTATTTGAAGAAGAATTAGTACCCCGATAATCGTAAGTGTTATTATTGAGAATCATCCCGGGTGTGATTACGAACTCGCTGCTCTTGTAGACACCGATCCCTGCCGGGTTTACGTTTGCCGCACTTATGTCGCCGCCAAGCGATCCCATCGCGCCGCCAATAGCAACGCTTCTGGCAGTACCATTGGGAATAAACCATGCTGAACGCAAAGCATCATCGGGAGTAGGCGGAATCTGTTGTGCATATAAACCGGTCGCAAGAAAGGCTGAACACATTGCCAAATGGATCTTTTTTTTCATACGCTAATGTCTCTTAATTTATCCTGTCAAGTTATACAAACAAAAAGGCTGCTTAGATTTTTAATTTAACCTACAATCTTGCATTATTGTAAATCTTCATCAAAATGCTAAACAGCCTCGGGTTTATCTAGCTCTTATTATCTTGGTCTAACACTGCCGGAGCTGGAAGATCTCATTGTTCCTCCGCCGCCGCCGCCACCAAAGCTTCCACCGCTGCTTCTGCTGCCGCTGTAAGATGGGGTGCTTGGTGTAAATGACCTTGAAGGTCTGCTATTGCTGAAATTACTGTTGTCGTTATTATAACTCCTGTTGTTATTGTTATAGTTGTTATAACGGCCATTTGTATTATTATAACGTGTGCCACTGTTGTAATTGTTATAACGGGCGTTGTTATAATTTTTCAGGTTATAGTTATTGTTTGAATAAGTTCTGTTCCTGTAAGTTGAAAGATAATTGGCACTGCTTCTGGCCATCACTTTCGGGTTCTTATAACTTACTACAGTATACATTGGTGCATACCAGCCACCATATCCGTAGCCATAACCGTAACCAAATCCAATTCCGCTATAGAATCCACCATAGCTATAGAACGGATAGAAGCCCATTCCAGCATAAGGATATCCATATCCAAAAGCAAAACTGGTGGTCCATGGACGCATGTAGTAAGGATTAAATGAATAGAACATGGATGCTCTTGACATGCTGCAGCCATAACCGAAATCATAGCGGCTGTCATACCAATAATCATAATCGTCAATGCTTGACCATCTGCTTCTGTTCGCTACGCGCATACGCAGGTATTGATCATCATTAGTGCTCATGTA
This sequence comes from Chitinophagaceae bacterium DXS, assembly GCA_030345135.1. Taxonomy (GTDB): domain Bacteria; phylum Bacteroidota; class Bacteroidia; order Chitinophagales; family Chitinophagaceae; genus Danxiaibacter; species Danxiaibacter flavus. The sequence goes on along the minus strand of CP128386.1, from coordinate 1,577,490 downwards.
TTGCTCATACCTGTCGTCACTGACAGCAGCTTGTTTTGTGCCGGCTTCGCTGGAAGGTGAATAATACATGTCGTCGGGAGTTTGGGTATTCTTATAAGCCGTTGAGCAACTGGCAAATACCATCACCACGCCAATAAGGTATAATATATGTTTCTTCATAAACTGAGATTGTGAAGTTTCTAATGCGAAGTTACTACATTTGCTCCGCCTTAAAGCTAAATTAAAAACATTCATTGTTAACAATTAATTAAAGCTAACAATTGTTTACAAACTGCCGAAACAAATTTTAATATGAGTAAAGAGATTACTTCGAGAGAACAGGATTATTCTCAATGGTACAATGACCTGGTAATTAAAGGTGGACTGGCGGATTACAGCGCCGTACGCGGATGTATGGTGATTAAACCCTATGGCTATTCGCTTTGGGAAAATATGCGGGATGCGCTTGACCGGAAATTTAAGGATACCGGCCACGTAAACGCTTATTTCCCGTTGTTTGTTCCCAAAAGTCTTTTTGAAGCTGAAGAGAAGAATGCAGAAGGTTTCGCCAAGGAATGTGCCGTAGTAACTCACTACCGTTTAAAATCTGATCCGGAAGCTAAGGGAAAACTGGTCGTTGATCCTGAAGCACGCCTGGAAGAAGAACTGGTTGTTCGTCCTACCAGCGAAGCTATTATCTGGAATACATATAAAGGTTGGATCCAGTCTTATCGCGATCTGCCGATCCTGGTAAATCAGTGGGCAAACGTGGTAAGATGGGAAATGCGTACGCGCCTGTTTTTACGTACTGCTGAATTTCTTTGGCAGGAAGGACATACTGCGCATGCTACCAAAAATGAAGCGGTGGCTGAAGCTGAACAAATGCTGCACGTATATGCTGATTTCGTGGAAAACTGGATGGCTTTGCCGGTGATCAGAGGTATAAAAACTGAAAGCGAGCGTTTCGCGGGTGCTGAAGACACTTATTGTATTGAAGCACTGATGCAGGATGGTAAGGCATTGCAGGCTGGTACTTCCCACTTCCTGGGCCAGAATTTTGCGAAAGCATTTGATGTTAAGTTTAGCGACAAAGAAAATAAACTGGATTATGTTTGGGCAACCAGCTGGGGTGTCAGTACAAGGCTGATCGGTGCACTGGTTATGGCACATAGTGACGATGACGGACTGATCCTGCCTCCGAAAATTGCTCCAATGCAGGTAGTTATAGTTCCGATCTATAAAGGAGAAGAACAAAAGGCAAACATTGACGTAAAAGTGAAAGAGATCGTTCAGTCTCTTAAGTCAATGGGTATTTCTGTGAAATATGACGACAGCGATAATCAGCGTCCGGGATGGAAATTTGCTCAGTATGAAATGCAGGGCGTTCCGGTTAGGATCGCGATAGGAGCAAGGGATCTGGAAAATAATGTTGCAGAAGTAGCAAGAAGAGATACTAAAGAAAAGAAATCATACAGCCTGGATGGCCTGGCTGAAAGCGTTAAGAACCTGTTGGATGATATTCAGCTGAACATTTACAACAAGGCGCTTGCTTACAGGGACGAGCACATTACACCAGCTGACAGCTGGGACGAATTCGTAAAACTGCTGGAAGAAAAAGGCGGATTTATTTCGGCCCATTGGGATGGAACTGCGGAGACTGAAGAGAAAATAAAAGAGCTTACAAAAGCAACGATCAGGTGTATTCCCATCAACAATCCGCAAGAGAATGGAACATGTATATTGACCGGAAAACCTTCTACGCAGCGTGTGCTATTCGCGAAAGCGTATTAGGAGGCCTAAAGCCTAAAGCTTAAAGCTCAAAGCTTAGAACTGTTACCGATGTAGCAAGTGCATATTAAGAGACGAATTGGCTCCGAAAAATGATTTGAGTGATCAAAAAGAGTTTTACGGAGTTTTTTTATGCATCCGGGAAATGAACAGGTCAAAACCTGGGTACTTCGTACTTCGTAACTCGTACTTAAGTCCGCTTCAGTCAGTTTTAGGCTTTGAGCTTTAGGCTTTAAGCTTAAACTACTTCGTAACTCGTACTTAAGTCCGCTTCAGTCAGTTTTAGGCTTTGAGCTTTAGGCTTTAAGCTTAAACTACTTCGTAACTCGTACTTAACCTCGCTTCGGTTGGTTTTAGACTTTAAGCTTTAAGCTTAAACTACTTCGTAACTCGTACTTAACCTCGCTTCGGTTGGTTTTAGGCTTTAAGCTTTAAGCTTAAACTACTTCGTAACTCATACTTAACCTCGCTTCGGTCGGTTTTAGGCTTTAGGCTTTAAGCTTTAGGCTTTACGCTTTGAGCTTTAGGCTTTAAGCTTATTTCACTATATTCAGCCCACCAAAAGTAAAACCCAATAATATGGAACCAAACACGTCTTCGTCCTCCTTATTTGAGCTGCAAATCGACACTTTGACTACCTCGCATTTGGTAAGTACAGCTAAATGGGCAAAATTTATTTCCATTGTAGGATTTGTGATGTCAGCATTGATAGTACTGGTCGCTTTTTTTGCCGGCAGTCTGCTATCTGTTTTTTCCCCGGCCGGCAGTGCGGGATATATGAGTGGAAGTTTCCTGACCGTAGTTTACCTGATTTTTGCACTGCTGTTTTTTCTGCCCAATCTTTTTTTGTTCAACTATGCCGGCAAAATGCAGCAGGCATTAAACGGAAACGATCAGAATGCGCTGAATAATTCGTTTGCGCAACTAAAAAGCTATTTCAGGTTTATCGGTATAATTATGATCGTTGTTATTTCAATATATGCGCTGGTCTTTCTGCTTGCGATCATTGGCGTTCTTATGAGATAACAAAGTCGTAAAGAAATAAATTAAACCCCTTTCAACGCATTTCAAAAATTTAAGCGGCTGTGGGTGCCTTTTGCTAAGTTTGCGGCATTTCTAAAGGATAATACATGACACCCGAGAGATACAACAAGCTGACGAAAGTATTGGCCAAAAGGCAGAATAACCTGACCGTTGTGATGGAAAATATTGAAGACCCCAGGAACATAACAGCAGTAATGCGCACCTGCGATGCTGTGGGTATACAGGATATCTATGTTATTAACAGCAAACCAAAGCGCAACAGGGAGTGGAAATTCAAATCCGGAACAAGCGCCGCTAAATGGCTAACGCTTCATCAGTTTGACAACGTGGAAGAATGTGTTGCAGCCGTAAGAAAGGTTTTCAATAAAATATATACAACCAGACTTACGGCAGAATCGGTAAGCATCTATGATGTTGATCTTACAGATAAAGTAGCGCTTGTTTTCGGCAATGAACAGACCGGCGTTAGCGATGAAATATGCAACGCTTCTGATGGCAATTTCCTTATTCCACAAATGGGCCTTATACAAAGCCTGAACATCTCCGTCGCCTGTGCAGTGTCTGTTTACGAAGCGTTCAGGCAAAAGACTATCGCCGGCCACTATACACAGCCGTCATTGTCACAGGAAAGAATGGATCAATTGCAAACGCTTTGGCAACTGAAAGAGCAATCATGAAACGTCTTCAGCATTCTCTGCCATACGGTTCATAGATCTGAACATTTTAATACAAAAACCCAGCACCGTTAGGCTGGCTACGGCCAGTAAAATGCCAATAAAACTTTTGTAAGCAAAACCTTGTGCGATTGAATAACAATTAAGAGCTGTTAATACAGCTACTATGGCAACTTGCCAGGGTCGTAAGGATGTACTCATAGCAATGGTTTTTATGTAACTACAACACTGAGATGCGATAAGTTTTTGATTCCACAAAAAATAACGAAATTTTTTGAGGGAGGTGTAAGGTGTCAGGTATCAGGTATCAGGTGTGAGCTATTAGCTGTCAGCTTTCAGCTATTAGCCGATGAGAGATCTTAATTTTTGGGCATCTGTCTTTACATCTAACATTGTACACGAGATTCCAACCTCCCGGCTTCCGTACTTCGCACTTCGTAATTCGTACTTTTTCTCTGCGTCTGGAGCACATCTAAAATCGTACCCGCCCGAACGTGCCGTCGGTACGGGCAGGCATCTAACATCGTACATTAGATTGTAACCACGCGGCTTCCGTACTTCGTACTTCGTAATTCGTACTTTTTCTCTGCGTCTGGAGCACATCTAAAATCGTACCCGCCCGAACGTGCCGTCGGTACGGGCAGGCATCTAACATCGTACAT
>CP128386.1:1200620-1573243 GCA_030345135.1 Chitinophagaceae bacterium DXS | reverse complement strand
CACATCTAAAATCGTACCCGCCCGAACGTGCCGTCGGTACGGGCAGGTATCTAACATCATACATGAGATTACAACCTCCGGCCTCCGTACTTCGTACTTTTTCTCTGTGTCTGAGCACATCTAAAATCGTACCCGCCCGAACGTGCCGTCGGTACGGGCAGGCATCTAACATCATACATGAGATTACAACCTCCCGGCTTCCGTACTTCGTACTTCGTAATTCGTACTTTCTCTGCGGCGTCTCACATCTAAAATCGTACCCGCCCGAACGTGCCGTCGATACGGGCAGGCATCTAACATCGTACATTAGATTGTAACCACGCGGCGTCCGTACTTCGTACTTACGCATGTTGGGGCACATCTAACATCGTACCCGCCCGAACGTGCCGTCGGTACGGGCAGGCATCGTACACCGTACATTGTATTACATCTAACATCATACATTGTGCTATCTTTACGCCATAAATCAACTGCAACAATGGACATCAAATACAACATACTCGAAACGATAGGAAACACTCCGTTGATTAAGCTAAATAAAATAACAAAAGAGATTCCGGCGACAATACTAGCTAAAGTGGATTACTTTAATCCGGGTAATTCCATTAAGGACAGAATGGCTGTTAAAATGATAGAGGTTGCAGAAGCTGAAGGGCATTTAAAACCAGGTGGCACCATCATTGAATGCACCAGTGGCAATACCGGTATGGGGCTGGCGTTGGCCGCATGCGTAAAAGGATATAAGTGCATTTTTACGACGACAGATAAACAGAGTAAAGAAAAAATGGACATACTGAAGGCCGTGGGGGCAGAAGTGATAGTATGTCCTACGAACGTAGAACCCGATGATCCACGCAGCTATTATTCAGTTGCGAGAAGACTTGCGAAGGAAATTCCTAATTCTTACCTCTGCAACCAGTACGATAATCTTGCTAATCGTCTAGCGCATTATGAGACAACCGGGCCGGAGATATGGAAACAAACTGATGGTAAAATAACGCACCTTGTTTGTACGGCAGGAACCGGCGGAACAGTTACCGGAACTGCCATGTATCTGAAAGAGCAAAACCCCGATATCCAGATCTGGGCAATTGACGTATTTGGATCACTGCTTACAAAGTTCTTTAATACCGGCGAAGTGGACATGAATGAAGTGCATCCTTATGTTTCCGAAGGTTTCGGTGAAGATTTTGTTCCGGCTAATTATAAGATGGATGTGATAGACCGTTTTGAACAGGTAACTGATAAAGACGGTGCTATTATGGCCAGGCGCCTGGCGAAAGAAGAAGGCTTGTTCTGCGGATATAGCGCAGGCAGCTGCCTGCAAGGCTTAATGCAACTGAAGGATCAATTAAAACCAGATGATCTTGTTGTCTGCATTTTTCATGATCATGGCAGCCGTTATGTTGCTAAAATCTACAACGATCAGTGGATGATGGAACGTGGCTTTCTTGATGTAAAAACTTTTAAGGATATTGTTAGCGCGCGTGGTTCTAAAAAGCTCGTGACCATTGAGCCGGATAAAACCGTAGCTGAAGCGGTTGACCTGATGAAGAAATATGATATTGAGCAAATTCCTGTCATCAACGGCGAAGGACCTGTAGGAGCTGTTAGCGAAAGCGGCCTGTTTCAAAAATTATTTACCAATCCTGATATTAAAAGTGAACTGGTAAAAAATGTAATGGAGCAATCTTATCCTATTGTCTCATTTGATACTCCCGTAGAAAGATTAGGCAACCTCATCAATCGTGAAAACGGCGCCGTGTTAGCGAAAGATGAAAAAGGTGATCTGCATATTGTGACGAAGTATGATATTATACAAAGCCTGGCGAAGTAACGTTGTACGTTATAAGTTGTACGTGATACGTTGATTGAAGCGGAGTGAGTTAGGAGTTTTACGTGGTACGTTATACGTCGATCGGAGCGAAGGTTAGCGCCTACAGGCAGGGAATTTGTCTTCTCAATACCTGCAATTAATAAAAAAAATACGTTGTACGTTTTAACCTACCCGGGCTAAAACGTACAACGTAAAACTTATAACGTATAACTACTTCTGCTGTGTTGAATCTGCTTTTGGAGTGCTATCCTGATTTTCGATGCTCAATAGCTCTACATCAAATAAAAGTGTAGAACCACCTTTAATTGCCTGGCCGGCATCTCTATCGCCATAGGCAAGATTAGAAGGAATAAACAGCTTCCATTTGCTTCCTACAGGCATTAACTGTAGCGCCTCGGTCCAACCTGCAATAACACCGTTTACAGGAAATTCAGCCGGTTCGCCTCTGTCAATCGAACTATCAAATACAGTTCCGTCTATCAAAGTACCGCGGTAGTGAACTTTTACCCTGTCAGTCGCTGCAGGTTTAGGACCTGTACCTTGTGTAACGATCTGGTATTGCAAGCCGCTTGGCAGAGTTACTACACCAGGTTTGGCTTTGTTTGCTTCTAAAAATGCAGTGCCGGCTCTGCGCGTTTCATCTGCCTTCACTTTTTCCAGGTTCTGCAGGTAGGTGATGATTACCTGGTTCATCTGTTCCTGGGTGAATGCCGGTTTATCTTTTTTAATTACATCCTCAAATGCCTTTGAGGCCATAGCCGGATTAATATTGGTAGCGCCTTTTTCCTTAAAATATAAAGCTGTACTCATGGCGATGCAATAGCTAAGCGAATCAGCTGAAGTTTTAAAAACCGGAGCCTGTGCTGTTGTTGCCGGTTTGGCGGTAGTTGCTGTCTTGGGTTTAGTTGCAGGCTTTGTTTGTGCAGAAACAGATCCTGCAACAGAAGCCAGAACAATAAAAGAACAGATTTTATTCATGTTGATAAATTGAGTGGCGAAAATAACAGTGATTTTAATAAATAAGCCAAGCCGCTAGTTGTTTTTTGTTAAAGGCTGGCTATAAAGTTCAATGTTGCTCGCCGGAATAATGTAAATAAAGCCGCCCATAGGTCATACGCTATAATTGTACAACCCATGGGCGGTCAAATTCTTGTGTATCTATCATCTCAAATCCCGTCGGACCTCACCTTAAGCCTCAATCCTTAATCCTTACGCCTCAAACCACAAACCTCACACTTTAAGTCTCGCACCTCTGTTACTTCTCCAACACTTGCAGGGATTTTTCAATTATACCCACGCATTCTGCTATCTGTTCTTCGTTGATCAGCAGGGGAGGCGCGAACCGGATTTTATCGCCATGTGTTGGTTTAGCTAACATGCCATTGTCTTTTAATGCAAGACACAGCTCCCAGGACGCATCTTCATCTGGATGATCAATTACAATAGCGTTAAGCAAGCCTTTTCCGCGCACCAGTTTAATAAATGGAGACTTAATTGAAGAAATACCATTGCGCAAGAGCTGGCCCATTTTTTCGGCATTTTCGGCCATTTTTTCATCTTTCAGCACCTGTAAGGCTTCTATTGCAACTGCACATGCCAGTGGATTGCCACCATAAGTGGATCCGTGTTCGCCTGGTTTTATATTCAGCATTACATCGTCATCAGCAAGTATTGCACTAACAGGCATGGTTCCTCCACTTAACGCTTTGCCCAGTATTAATATATCAGGGCGAACATTTTCGTGATCGCAAGCCAGCATTTTCCCGGTGCGGGCCAAACCGGTTTGTATCTCATCTGCAATAAACAGAACATTGTATTCAGTACATAAATTCCGCACGCCTTGCAAATAACCCACATCAGGTAAAACTACACCGGCTTCGCCCTGGATAGGTTCAACCATAAAGGCCGCGACATTTTTATCCTGGAATGCTTTTTCCAGAGCAACCAGGTCGTTGTAAGGTATAAGTTCAAATCCTGGCATGTAAGGTCCGAATCCCTTGTAGCTGGATGGATCAGTTGATGAGGAAATGGCTGCCAGCGTTCTTCCCCAGAAGTTACCTTCTGCAAAAATGATCTTTGCTTTGTTCTCTTCAACACCTTTTTTGTCATAGGCCCAACGGCGTGCAAGTTTTATGGCAGTTTCCCCGCCTTCCACACCAGTGTTCATTGGCAGAACTTTGTTGTAGCCAAAATAGGATGTAATATATTGTGCGTATTCGCCTAACAAGTTGCTATGGAAAGCCCTGGAAGTAAGGGTGAGCTTCTGTGCCTGTTTTGTCAGCGCGTTAATAATACGCGGATGGCAATGTCCCTGATTTACAGCGGAATAACCACTTAAAAAATCATAATACCTGTTTCCGTCTACATCCCACACAAAAACACCACTGCCTTTTTCGAGTACCACAGGCAGTGGGTGATAATTATGAGCACCAAATTGTTCTTCCAGTTGCAGGAAATGCAATGCCTTTTCAGACATAGTATGAGTAAGCATAAAGTTTAAAATTGAATAATTGACGAATAAGCAAGAATGAAATTCCCGCAAAGGGGATTAAAAAGAGATATGGCGAAAATAAATATTTATACTACCCGCAACAGGGATGATTGAGAAGGTCAAGATTTTGGAGTAAAAAAGCCATATGATTATTCGATTGGGTGGCAAGATAGGGAAAAATGCTCAAAGCTCAAAGCGGAAAGCTTAAAACCTACGTAAAAGGGATAAGGCGTGAGGCGTGAGGCATAAGGTGTGTGAATGCCGGCGACCTGGATCTCACCTGGCACCCCAAACCTCAAACCTCCAACCTCCAGCCTTACACCTTAAGCCTCAAACCTCCTCCCCAGTTTTGGGCTTTAAGCTTTCAGCTTGAATGTGGATAACCCTCGGTCATTACAAACCTTTTTCGCATATTTGTGAATAATTTCCTGAAAAAAAGAAAATAATCTTATTGAAATTCGGCAAGGTTCACTACCTTTGCCGTCCCGAAAAAATTACGTCATGGCAAGAGTATGTCAGGTTACAGGTAAAAAACCAATTGGAGGTCACCATGTTTCTCACTCAAACATTAAGACCAAACGCCGGTTTTTACCCAATTTACAGACCAAGCGTTTCTTTTATGCAGAAGAAGACCGTTGGGTAACGCTTAAAGTATCAACTGAAGCAATTAGAACCATTAACAAAAAAGGTTTAGCTACAGTTATTAAAGAAATGAGAGCACAAGGTGCTAAAATCTAATTGAGTTAAAAGTTTAAATTGCTTATACAATGGCAAAGAAAGGTAACAGAGTTCAGGTGATCCTGGAATGTACAGAGCATAAGGCTAGCGGCCAGCCCGGTACAAGCCGTTATATCACTAAAAAGAACAAAAAGAACACTCCCGAACGTATGGAGTTAAAGAAGTACAATCCAATTTTGAAAAAAGTTACTGTTCATAAAGAAATCAAATAATTATGGCAAAAGCAGCTAAAACAGCGATCAAGACCAAAGACCAGAAGGCAGCCGCTGAAGCTAAAAACTGGACAAAAGTTATCAAGGCTGTGCGTAGCCCAAAAACAGGTGCTTACACCTTTAAAGAGGCTATTGTACACAAGGATAAAATCAAAGATTTTTTGGCTAAATAGTTTGGTCGTGAAAAGATATTCTTAAAAGCTTCCCGCAGAATTTGCCGGAAGCTTTTTGTATTTTCTTTTTGCAATGATCTGATATTGGGTTAACAAAGTCCCTTATTGCTTTGTTGCTATATATTTAACCCCAGGTAAATTACGTAAGCATGAGTTTTTTAGGAAAGCTGTTTGGTAAAAAAGAAAAGGAAAGTCTTGATCAGGGTCTGCAAAAGACCAAAGAAGGTTTTTTTGCAAAGATCACTAAGGCTATTGCCGGTAAGAGTACTGTTGACGACGAGGTGCTGGATAATCTGGAAGATGCGTTGGTAGGTGCTGATGTTGGTATCGACACTACACTGGCCATCATTGAAAAAATTCAGAGCAGGGTTGCGAGAGATAAATATGTAAATACCAGTGAACTAAACAGCTTGCTTCAGCAGGAAATTGAAAATATACTGATCGATTCTGAAGATCAGTCTTTCAGAAGTTTTGATGTGCCGCTGGGAAAGAAGCCTTATGTTATTATGGTAGTTGGGGTAAATGGTGTAGGAAAAACCACAACTATTGGAAAACTTGCCCACAATTTTAAAAAAGCGGGAAAATCTGTCATTCTTGGAGCTGCCGATACCTTCCGCGCTGCGGCAGTTGACCAGCTTACCATCTGGAGTGAAAGAGTTGGTGTTCCCATTGTAAAACAATCCATGGGCAGCGATCCCGCGTCGGTCGCTTTTGATACTGTCCAAAGCGCAGTGGCAAAAGATGCCGATGTAGTAATTATTGACACGGCCGGCCGCCTGCATAATAAAATCCATTTAATGGAAGAATTGAGCAAGATCAGGCGTGTTGTGCAAAAAGTAATTCCTGATGCTCCGCACGAAGTATTGCTTGTGCTTGATGGATCAACCGGGCAAAACGCATTGGAACAGGCGAAACAATTCACTGCCGCAACTGATGTAACATCTATCGCAATTACAAAACTGGATGGAACTGCAAAAGGTGGTGTGGTGTTAGCCATTGCCAATCAACAAAAGATCCCTGTAAAATATATTGGTGTAGGTGAGAAAATAGATGACCTCCTGATATTTGACAAGCACGAGTTTGTGGATAGCTTGTTTAAACTCAGCTGATGTAGGTCAATGTACGATGTTAGATGCCTGCCCGTACCGACGGCACGTTCGGGCGGGTACGATTTTAGATGTAATTCCAACTATAAAGAAAGTACGAGTTACGAAGTACGAGGTACGCAGGTGCGGCAGACTACATTAATGGCCGTCAATTTTCTTATGTCAGATGTTAGATGTACGGTGTACGATGTGGGGCACAATCATGTGATGACTAAGATGTGATAAGCTTGTCGCTGAAAACTATAATAAGTACGAGTTACGAAGTACGAAGTACACAGGTGTGGCAGGTTAATTTATATCTCTCTGTAATTTATATAAGATGTTAAGTATAAGATGTAATCATGCATCAACTAAAATGGGTGAAGCTGAAAGCTCATAGGTGAATGCTGATAGCTAAATCAAAATGTGGGAGGCTGAAAGCTCATAGCTAAAAGCTGATAGCTATAAAAAATTAAGGGTGCAAAGAATATGCACCCTTTTATATTAAATGGTAATAGGCTTCTATAAAGCAAATCGGAACGCTAAACCTGCGTAAAAATTAAAGTCAGTATTTGGGGTGAGGTTGAATGTTGGGTTCACATCAAATGCAATGTCTATTGGAGCTCCGGTAAATTTATAATCCAGACCAACAGTTCCTTTTAATGCAAAAAGAACATTGTCATCGTGATGATCATTGTTGTAATCATGATCATGATCACCAGTGTAAAAACCTAACTGAGCACCAGGACCAACATACCATTTTAAACCTTTTGCTCCGTTAATCGGGCCGTGCCATTCATAAATTCCTTCGAATGCTACAAAATGACTTCTGAATAACAGTGAACCTTCGAGTGCATTTGTACTATTAAAAAAGTGTTTAACGTTAAATCCGCCAATAGAGCCATCTCCAAAGTAGCCTTTTGCACCCAATGCTGTTTTATAAGAAGATGACATGTTTTGTGCATTAGCTACGGAAATGCCTGCGACAAGGATAAGGGCTACGAACAAAATTTTCTTCATAAAAACTCTATTTAGTTAATGGTGAGCGTTTAAAAATCATGCCAAACTTAAAATTTAAAAGGTATACCTGATAGCAATTCCTCCGTAAGAAGGACTAAAACCATTGCTGCCTATAAGCGACAATGAAGGTTGCCAGTCCGCACTTAAATTGAGCGGAAGATTTTTGAATTTATAATCCATACCAATAACACCATCTATTCCAATGTCAGCCTTGCTACCCGAATCTTTTGCGTAAGAATTGCTCCAGCTTCCGACATGCACACCCGGACCAACATACCATGAAAGTCCCTCCACATCAAAATCATAAAAATGAAACTCATACAAGCCAACAAGTCTGTATCCCCTGTTCCAGAAATTGGCTTGCGCCTCAATTGCATTTTTTTCGGTAACAAATTTTTTATAAGTAATGGATACGCCGCTTAAAAACTTCAATCCAATTGCCTGATCGTAGGCCGGTTGTTCCTGGCTATAGCAGTAGCTGCAGATTATTACACCAATAATAGCGCTTACAATCTTTTTCATCGAGAGAATCATTTTTCTCCCAAACGCAATAATTGAGCCTATAGTGCTGATGTTATCAAATTGTTGCGCACGTGCTTTTTATGCACATGAGAAGAACGGAATGTGTTTTAACTTTTCTTATTTGAGAATGTTTTTTATGGTTTTTTTGTGGACTAATGAGCTTAATTTTATAGTAACTTATTACTTATGAAGTACACCAACCTGGTTTTGTTTTTTTGTGTCAGTGGTTTTTCTATAATGGTGAACACTGGTTGCAAATCCTCCGAGGGAAAAAGTTTGGCTGATGATAAAATAGACGCGACTATCTCATGTACATCTAACGGACTAACGGTTAAAGACAGCACACTATATATGAATGGAGGTGGCAAAGAATTTTTGCCAACTGTTCTTAATGAAAAAAAGCCCGCAACGGAAGCGCCTGCCAACATGGTTTGGATACCGGGTGGTGAGTTTAGCATGGGTGGTGTAAATCCTGTTGGAATGGATGACGGCGGCAACCAGGCGATGAATGATGCAAGACCTGTTCACAGGGTATATGTAGATGGCTTTTTTATGGATGCATCAGAAGTAACCAATGCAGAATTTGCAGCTTTTGTGAAAGCGACAGGCTATGTTACCATTGCTGAAAAAAAGCCAACGAAAGAAGAGTTTCCCGGTGCAACTGAGGAAAGCCTGGTAACAGGTTCTGTGGTGTTTTCTCCTCCTACGCATGAAGTGGCACTGAATGATCATTTGCAATGGTGGTCCTATGTAGCCGGTGCGAACTGGCGTCATCCGCTTGGTCCTAACAGCTCTATTGAGGGAAAAGATAATTATCCCGTTACACATGTTTCTTATGAAGATGCCGAAGCTTATGCAAAATGGGCCGGTAAAAGATTACCTACAGAAGCAGAGTGGGAGTTTGCTGCACGAGGCGGAAAGGCTGGTGAATTATACACGTGGGGAAATCAGTTTAAACCGGATGGTAAATGGATGGCAAATATTTTTGAAGGTAAGTTTCCAACAAACGATCTTGGCTCCGATGGATTCAAAGGCATTGCTCCTGTAAAGCAGTTTGCTGCGAATAGTTATGGATTATATGACCTGGCCGGGAATGTATGGGAATGGTGCAGTGACTGGTACAGGCCGGATTATTATGGTGAGCTCGCTAAACAAGGCATAGCAAAAAATCCTAAAGGTCCTGCCGGTTCTTTTGATCCTGATGAACCTAATGCAAAAAAGAAAGTGCAACGTGGCGGATCTTTTTTATGCACCGATCAATATTGTACAAGATACATGATAGGAACAAGAGGAAAAGGAGAGTGGAGATCAGGAAGTAATCACATTGGTTTTCGCTGCGTAAAGGATGTAAGACTATAAATAAAGATTAAACTGTTCTTAAATAACTCTGTAAGCAAAAATGGAATGTTTCCTGTTAACATTCCATTTTTTGTTCCTTGGAAAGGAGCTCTTCGAGCTGGTTCATCAGCTCAATAAGTGTGTTATCTTTTAGACGATTGTATAAGTAATTGTCAACAATTCTGTCTGTCCATATGATGTAAGTAATACACTTTAAGATTGAAGCAAGTGATAGTTTGTTTTTAAAAATATAATTGGTGAGTGAGTTGTTATTATTCGCAGCAAGTTGAATAGCCATATAATCATTATCGGCCAGATCATACTCACAAAACAACGTAATAAACTCGTCAATTATTTTCCTGTTTGACTTATAAGCTGTATCATTTAAGGGATATTTCCTATTATATCTGATAAGCTTTCTTAAGCCTTCGGATTGATATTTTGTTAAATTTTCGTTCAGCACCGGATTCAATTTTTTAGGATGGTTAAGGCAAATGATTTAACGATAGAACATTGCATTTTGGTAATACTAACTTCATTTTTCATCGAAGAATACAGGCCTTAACTAAAACGTTTTTTTGGGCGGTACGAAGATACTTTGCGCATCATAAAGCAAATTGACATTGATCAATTTTATAGTATTTTTAATAGACTGTTTAAGAGGAATTAATTCACATAAGAAAGGCTTAAAGTGGATTTTATCATGAATGATGAACAATAAAATACAATGATTTCAGACATTTGTTTTTATTGTTAAGTGGCTTTAACAATTTGATAAGAGTTTTGCGGGATTCAACAATGTGTAGCATGAACATATAAGTTGTATGTAATTATACAATCGATGAAAACATCTAACAGTTTGCTTTAACGTTGTTTCTATATATTGTATTGCGTTAGCTCCAATGATTCTGCTTATCTTTGCACCCAATTTAAAATTTTGCTCACCCTGCAAGTGAGTCCATATTGTTTAATGGAATATTGCTTTAGTATTTAAAGTGATATCTGAAATGTTTATTTATGGCAGTATTACACAACCGTGTTTCTAACGAGGAACTGAAGAAGCGTTTATTGGAAGAAAAAGAATCCAGGACCACCATTAGTTTTTATTGTTACTTCCACATTCAAAATCCACAGGAGTTTCGTGATTATTTGTACAAACATTTGCACACATTAAAAGTGTTTGGTCGCATTTATGTCGCTAAAGAAGGTATCAATGCGCAGATCAGTGTGCCGTCTGTCAACTTTGATCTGCTTAAAGAATTCCTATATTCTATAGAAGCTTTAAACGGACTACGGTTAAATATTGCAGTAGACGACGACGGGAAATCTTTCTGGGTGCTAAAGATTAAAGTGAGGGAAAAGATAGTTGCTGATGGTATAGATGATCCATCTTTTGATATGGACAATAAAGGGAGGTATGTAAACGCTTCGCAGATGAATGAGTTGTTAAAGAATGATGATACAATCGTCATCGACATGCGCAATCACTACGAATATGAAGTGGGACATTTTGAAAATGCAGTGGAAATTCCATCAGATACATTCAGGGATCAATTACCTATGGCAGTAGATATGCTGCAAGGCAAAGAAGAACAAAATATCATTATGTACTGCACAGGTGGCATCCGCTGTGAGAAGGCCAGTGCTTATATGCTGCATAAAGGATTTAAGAATGTTTTTCACCTGGAGGGCGGTATTATTAACTATGCCAAGCAAATAAAAGAAGAAGGGCTCGACAGCAAATTTATCGGAAAGAATTTCGTGTTTGATAACAGGTTGGGAGAGCGGATTACAGAGGATGTAATCGCTCATTGTCATCAATGTGGCAAACCTTGCGATACACATACCAATTGCAAAAATGATGGCTGCCATTTGCTGTTCATTCAATGTGAGAGTTGTGCAGCTGAACATGATGGCTGCTGCAGCAAAGAATGCCAGGAAACTATTCACTTGCCGGTAGAGCGTCAAAAAGAAATTCGCGAGGGCATCGATAAGGGCAGAAATATTTTCAATAAATCGAAGGCAAGGCTAAGACCGAAGTTGAGTGAATTGAGAGGGAAAGAGAGTCAAATAGTGAAAGGTGAGAATAGTCAATAGTGAATGGTGAATAGTGAAAGGTGCATCTTCGCAAGTGATTTGCTAAACTTGCTTTTTGCAAACTGAAACGTTGTAAATAAATTATTGATTGAATTGGAATAGGTTCAACTTGTAATTAAAAAGGTCAAAAGCCTGAGAGTTATCTCGCTTTTGACCTTTTTTATTATCTGCCAGTGAACAATGAACCGGCTTAAATCTTTCACTATTCACTATTGACTATTCACTTTTCATATTTTAACGCCGTGGTTCGTGTCTCACGAACCGTCATTAATTGTTTTGCGGGTTATCCATTACGAAATTAAAAAAAAGGTTGACTTGTGGTTCGTGAGACACGAACCACGGCGCATGAAATTAATCATACACATAAAAAAGGTCAAAAGCGTGAGTTACCTCGCTTTTGACCTTTTTATTACTTGCCTGTGAACAATGAACCAGCCTAAACCTTTCACTATTCACCATTGACTATTCACTTAGGTGACCTGCCAGTGAACAATGAGCCTGCCTAAACCTTTCACTATTCACCATTGACCATTCACTATTTCCAATCCAACACCACCATCACTGGATAATGATCTGAAGGATACTTGCCATGATAAGTATCTGTTAAGATCCCGTATTTGTTTACAGCTAAACCATTTGAAAGGAAGATGTGATCAATGATCTCGTTGCTGTTTACACTATGCCCGAAAGCGTTGAAAGAACCGTTGTTGACATAAGGATTCTTAGCAAGTTTTAAGGCATCGTTCAGGAAGCCTGACTGAGCAATATTTTTGTACCACTCAGAATTATGACCTCCGTTAAAGTCTCCGGTAAAGATCACTGTATTTGATCCGGCGATGTCTTTTATTTTTTTCAGAATCAGCTTGCTGCTTTCAACCCTTGCCTGCACGCCCTGGTGATCAAAGTGTACATTGAAGAAATAGAAAGTCTTTTTTGTTTGCTTGTCGTTCAGCTTTACCCAGGAACAGATCCTGTTCAGTTTAGCATCCCAACCCGGACCGGGTTTTTCAGGTGTTTGAGACAACCAGAAATCTCCTTTATCCACCAAATCAAATTTGTCTTTTTTGTAAAAGATAGCCGAGTGTTCGCCTTTGGTTTCTCCGTCATCACGTCCACGACCATACCATGAATATTCAGGTAACTGTTTTTGAAGATCTTCCAGTTGGTTTTGCAGGCCTTCCTGCGTACCAAAAATGTCAAAGTCGTGAAAGGCAACCAATGCGCCGATAATTGGGGCGCGGTTTACCCAAAGGTTGCCGCTGTCTCCTTTATTGTCGTATCTCAGGTTATAAGACGCCACTCTCAGCGTTTGTGCGTGCACTACAATCACCAGCACGCAAAAGGTAATTAAGCTAATACATTTTTTCATGTCGAATCGTTTGGTTTTTAGGTTTCAGGTATCAGGTATCAGGTGTCAGGTAGCTGTCAGCTTTTAGTTATCAGCCATCAGCAATAAAATGCTATCCCGGACATCTGATACCTTTTCCTATTTATAAATTATAGAACAATCTTCTGGCGCGGCAATTATTCGTACTTCGTACTTCGTAATTCGTACTTAAATCACATCGTACATCTAACATCGTACATCCTACTGCCATCCCGGGTTCTGTCCCAAATTCGGGTTCATCAGCCTGTCATTTTCCGGTATCGGGTAAAGATAATTTTTATCTTCAAATACTCTCTGAACATTTGTCAGCCAGGTAAGTTCACCATATGTATCGTGAGAAAGTCTTTGCGGATTCACCCCGCCGCTGATCGTTTCTGCTACGTTGATGTACGTAACGCCTGCAACCTGCGTCGCCGGTTTTGTTTTGTAGAAGCAAACATCCAGTATGCCATCGCCGTTCAGGTCCATCGGAACATCCAGTGCAGGTACATAGAAACCATTCCATGTTTGCTGCATCAGGTTACCTTTTGCCCATCTTACAATGTCATAGTAGCGCAAACCTTCAAGCGATAATTCAATACTGCGCTCACGACGGATCTCTAACAATGTGGGGTCAGAAATTTCAGGGAAATAATTTGCCTTCAGGTATGGATCTGCCATAGTTGGTTTGGCGTCTGTGCCACCCGTAATGCCGGCTCTTTTACGAAGCGCACCAACAGTTTTGGACCAGTCTTCATCTGTCAGCTGGTTCAGTTCTGCTTTAGCTTCAGCATAGTTCAACAGAACTTCAGCATACCTGATCATTGAGATGGAATTCTCATTGCGCGTACCGCCATCATAATAGGTGTCGTCAAGGCACCATTTAATAGGCTGATATCCGGTATAGGTGTAAGAAAATACAGGAGGGGCAGGCTCTGCAACACCGCCATTGATCCTTTTGTAATCACCCATACGGATGGTTTGCTGCAAACGCAAATCCCTGCCCTTCACTTCATCAACAAACGGCATTGTTTCATAACCCGCTTTAGACGTAAAAGGTGTTCCGTCAATATTCAAATAGGTATTGACAAAAGTTCTTGTAAAGCTTAATCTGGCACCATAAGTAGCGCTGGTCCAATACCAGTTAGCGTCATTGTAAACTGCCAGGGAAGGATCAACAACAGAGGCAATGATAATTTCAGATGAAACAGGCGTCTTGTTAGTAAACAATTGCCTGTAAGACTTATCGTTTCCTTGCGCTGTATTCAGGCTAAAGCCGCCTTCTGTCATTACCTTTTGAGCTGCAACTATAGATTCATTCAACCATTGTGCAGCACTGCTTTGTAACTTATATTCAGAATGATATTTTCTGAATGTGCCTTCAAATAAACATACTCTCGATTTAAAAGCGTAAGCCACATACTTTGTAACAAGGCTTCTTGTTTTGTCATCAGTAGCTTTTATGTTTTCGCAGGCATAGTTCAGATCTGCCAGCACAGAGTCCATTACAAGCGTTCTTGGATCGCGTGGCTTGTATAAAGCTGAGTCGGTAACACTCATGGTTTTGCTATACCAGGGCACATCGCCAAAACGTTTTACTTTATCAAAATAGAACCAGGCCCTGAAGAATCGTGCAATGGCGGTATAATTTTTCTTTGCATCATCCGACACTTTAGATGCGGCCGTGTTTTCGATAAAGTAGTTGATGTTGCGAAGATCGGTCCAGGTCCAGCCGCTGCTTTGGCGCGGACCATAGGCGCCCGGTCTCAGAAAATCCGGCACCTGCGTTCTTGCCAGGTAATCAGTCATTTCATCGCCTCTTATTAGCGAGTTCGCATCGGGCAATATGTTGTAAAAAGAATTTGTATATAATTCCAAACCTTTCTCACTTCCAAACACAGCGCCGTTTGATGCAGTTGATTCGGGAAGCTGGTTAAGCTGTTTACTGCAACTTATAAACGTTATACTTGCAGCCAGCCAGAACAAATATTTTTTCATCCTTGAATGATTAATTTTTTATGAATTGGAGTGAACGTTTTTATCATCGACTTCATTAAGACTGACATCATTCGGCTCCTTTTGCTATTTATAATCCGATCGTCAGTTTTAGAATGTAACAGACAAACCTATTGTCACACTTTTCAACAGCGGATAGTTGTTTCCATTGCCTGAGCCGCCAGTAGTCAGCACCATGTCAGATCCGCCTGTGTTTTCCGGATCAAGATCTTTGGTTACCTTATACAGCGGAGACCATGAGAACAGGTTTTCTCCGGAGATATAAACCCTTGCATTCTGCATTTTTATTTTGCTGATCAGTCTTTGTGGAAGAATGTACCCCAACTGAATGTTCTTGATTCTTGTATAAGCAATATTCTGCAGGTATTTTGTCTGTTTGGTAGTTAACTCACCACCACCTGATTGCGCTGAATAGCCACGATATCTTGGGAAGTATGTATTTGGATTTTCTTCGGACCAGATATTACCAAGCTGCGATTTTGGAAGCAGGTTATAGGGCCTGTTATATTGACCCCAGAAAACGTCCGCTTCACTACCAGGCCACCATTGCTGCTTGCCAACACCCTGAATGAATGCGCCAAAAAAGAAGTTGTTCCAGTCAAGATCAATATTAAATCCATACAGATAGCGGGGAGTGTTGTTACCGATGATCACCATGTCACCAGGACTGCTTACCCTGTTATCACCATTATTGACAACGCCGTCACCATTAACATCTTTAAACTTGATATCACCTGGCAACCACTGGCCACTTGTTGAAGCTTTAAACAGTTTTTGTTTGGAAGCTTCGGCAATGTTATCTTTTGTGAAGAAGCCATCTGTAACGTATCCCCATATTTCGCCAACTTTTTGTCCGGCGTAGTAGTCAGATAATTTCTGCTCGGGGTTATTGTATTTGGTAACTTCTGCTGTATAGTCAGACAATACCGCCCTGAAAGAGTAGTTGAATGGTTTTGATGCCACCATAAAGTAATCTTTCCATGTTGCAGAAAGTTCCCATCCTTTTGTTTCCAGATCAGCATAGTTTCCTTTCGGTACATCTGTTCCGAATACAGCAGGCAATGACATACCAACAGTAAACATGCCTGTCGTTTTGCGGATATAAGCATCTCCGGAAATCTTCAGCTTATTACCAAACAATGCCAGATCAAGACCGATATTCTCAGTTGTTGATTTTTCCCAGGTAAGACCGTCGGGAAGTACGTTTGGTTGACTGGTTTGTTGTGGACGAACACCATTCAAAACGCGACCGGACTGACTGATGTTGAATTTTTCCTGGAAAGCATAAGAGCTGATATTACCGTTACCCAGTGAACCGTACGATGCCCTTATTTTCAGATCAGAAATAATTGACGGATTAACCTTCCAGAATCCTTCTTTAGATACGCGCCATCCACCAGAAACTGAAGGGAAGAATGCGTAACGCTGGTTTTCAGGGAATTTGGAAGAGCCATCATAACGTCCGTTTACTTCCAAAAGATATTTATCCCTGAACATATAGTTCAAACGGTAGAAGCCGCCCATGATGGCCCATTTTTCCCAACCACCTTGTGTAGTGATTGCCTGGCCCAACGCGAGGTTAATATCATGTGCATCTTCATAGATCAAACCATTTCTTTGAGCCATCAGGTTTTTATAAGTCGATTGCTCATAGTTGAAACCAGCCATTGCTTTGAAATAATGGTCACGGTTCAACCTTGTTTCGTATTCGCCATAAATGTTGGTAGCGAGGTACTGTGTTTCCTGCGTAGTATTCTGGATATCATTTGTATTGGTACCAACATATTCAATTATACCCGGCTTTCTGCTATAAGGAACAGGAACGCGGATCTGGTTTTGATCATAGCTGGTATTCTGGAAAGTAAAGTCGCCTTTAATACGCAATTTGTCTTTCAGGAAAGATGATGTAAAACCAGTTGTGTTTTTAATAATGCGCCTGTTCATATCAATACCATTCTTACCGTAGAAGAAATCTCCAACGGTATAAGCGGCAGAGTAGGAGAGTGTACCATCAGGGTTCAACAATGGCGCCATCGGGTGACCTTCATCCGCGATGTTTCTCCAGATGCCTCCACCTTCACCCACGTTCAGCGGGTTATGATACAACATGCTTGAATAGTCTGTGTTGTTATCAATGCGCAGCCACGGATAAACCTGGATAGAACCTTTAGCACGCAGGTTATACATTTTGTAATCATCTGTATTGTAGCGGAACAAACCATTCTGACCAAAATAGCGGCCAGTTACATAAAAACTTGCCTTACCGCTGTTCCCGGAAAGTGATAAGTTTTGTTCTGTTGCGCCTGTGTGTTTTTTGTACAACAGATCATACCAGTCAGTGTTTTCGTAATACACATATTCACCGTTTGTGTTCACGTCTGTTTTAGGCAGACTTGGATCTTTAGATCTTTTTTCAAATTCTGCAAGATAGTCCTGTGAAAACTTAACTGTTTTATTTACGTTCTGCGGTGTTTGAGAATAGTCGTTCCATGCTGTCCATGCTTCATTAAACATCTTTGAATACAGGTAACCATCACTCACCATATCAGGTACTGTAGTTGGTGTTTTAGATGAATAGCTGGATGAGTAAGTAATACTGAATCTGTCTTTAGTAGGATTTTTTGTCGTGATCAGCACAACACCAAAAGCACCTCTTGCACCATAAATAGCTGCAGAAGATGCGTCTTTCAAAACGGATATGCTTGCAACATCGTTGGGGTTGATCATGCTTGGATCGCCCTCAACACCATCAATCAATACAAGTGCATTACCGCCCTGTCCGATAGAAGTCGTTCCTCTCACATTGAACTTAGGGGATTGGATTGGCTTACCATCACCCATAACTATATTAAGGTTAGGAACCACTCCCTGTAAGCCTTGTGTAAGGTTAGGAACCGGCCTGTTCTCCAATGCTTTGCCGGTAACCTGTTCAACAGCGCCGGTAAGGTTTACTTTCTTTTGTGTACCATAACCAACCACAACAACATCATTCAATGCTTTGTCTTCTTCTTTTAATTTTATTACAAGAGAAAACGTTGTGCCTGATTTTAGTTCATAACCTTTCAGTGTTTGTGTTTCATATCCTACATAAGAAAAGGTAAAGCTGTAGCCATTGCCGGGAGGCAGTTTGTTAAATACAAAAGTTCCCGATGTGTCTGTTTGTGTGCCGGCAGTAAAACTTGTTTTACTGTTCTGTACAACAACTGTTACGCCTTGCAACGGAGTTCCTTTTTCAGTCCGGACAATACCGGTTGCATCCATTCTTGTTTCCTGCGCGTAAAGCAGGGCAGGAGTAATAAGATTTACCAAACACAGGTAGAATAGTATCTGCCTGTAAACTTTCATTTTTTTCATACTCAGTTTTCTTTAGTTTGTAAAAAGGGATTACATCCACGTGTATATGCACATGGCCAGGTTTTAATCTGCTTTGTTGTATGATTTAATGCTGATTAATGTGTTTCAATAATCATCCGTTGCCGGGTGTACCCAATAACATACCCTTGCCATGTTTTGGCAGTTAAATTTTCGGGGCCCGTTTATTTAATGATGATTTTTCCGAATGATATATTTGCCTTCTTCCTTTTTCAGATTCAGTTGATTCAATGTTGCTATATCACGCAATATCTGATCAACCGCGTCGGTTGTGTCAAATTTTGCTGTAAAGTATTTATCGTCAATTTCCGCAGGTACGTATTCAATATCCACGTTATAATAGACACTTAACTGATCCAAAACTTGTTCAAGTGTTTGTCCGTTAAACATATACCACGTTGGTTTTTTTACAACGGCACCTGTATATTTTTGTCTTGCACTTACCAGTTTATTGCGGCCCCCGTTCAGGTCCTTTTTAAGGATCAGCTGCACTTGTGCATGCCTGGTTTGGCGATTGTACAAAAGTTGTTGTCCGGGTGTCAGATACACATCATCATCTAGGCTTTTTTCAGTTGTTCCAGCCGGTTTAATCACCACTTTGCCAGTATACAACGCTACACTTGTAATACCTTTTTCGTCATAATAACGAATATTGAACGATGTGCCCAGCGCTGTTGTTGAAATGCCACCAGTATAAACTGTAAAAGGCTTTGTTTTGTCTTTTGCAACTTTAAACATTGCCTCTCCATTTAAGTAGATTGTGCGTTGGTTGTCTTTTCCAAAAGGTTCGGGGAAGCTAATCCCGCTTGCGGGCTGTAAGTCAATAACAGTACCATCGGGCATTGTTATCGTAATTACTTTATCAGTAGTGTTGAATCTTTTTTGTAAAATGTTTTTTTCGGAAGAGGTTGATGCTATAGCTGCGATGTCTTTGCCTGTTTGTTTATTATGCTGACCTGTCCATATCCATGCAGCTCCACAAACAAGTATAATTGATGCTGCAGCTATTAATCGTCTGTATAGTGAAACAACGTTGTTCTTTTTTTCTATCTGACGGTGAACATGGTCCAGCATCCGCTCTGATGTTTCTTTATCCGGTGCATTATTATCTGCATTAAAGCATTCTTCTGCAGGAAAAAAAGCATCAAGTTCATCCGGATGTTCGTCAAGATATCGAAGCACCTGTTCTTTTTCATTAGCAGTACACTCATTCCGTAAAAACCGCTCTATTAATTCCTGGCTGATCATTCCTATAAGTGTTGTTGCTATAATGGATACGTTTGAAAATCAAAGAACCCTTAGCCGGTACTAAGAAAAAGTAAAAATTATGGGAAGCAATAGCGTTATGAGATGCCTGAGCTGTTTTATTGCCTGGTATATATGGCTTTCAACGGTTTTAACGGAAATAGAGAGTTCCATAGCTATTGCCTTATAGCTCATGCCTTTAACGCGGCTCATTTCAAACACTTTTCTTCTTACATCAGGCATATTTTTTAAAGAGGCGTGCATGCGTTCGTTCAGCTCGCGTTCGCTTACTTTCTCCCAAACATCATTGCGTTCATTAAGTGCTGTTAGCTGACGGGTGTGCAGCTCGTTGTTGTTTTGTTTCCTGATAAGGTCGATCATAGTAGTTCTGGCAATACGGAAAAGCTGTGTGAATAAAGACAGTTCTTCATTTAAGTTTTTGCGTGTTTGCCATAGCTTGATAAAGGTAAGCTGTGTGGTTTCTTCAGCCAGGTACAAAGAATTTGTTTTGTTTAAAACATACGCATAAACGTTGCCATGGTACTGGTAAAATACCTGGTCAAAGACAAGTTGGTCCCCATCTTTCAAAGCAGCAATCGTATTCAAGACAATAAAATATTTGAAGCAGTTAAAGAGCAATTTAAGATTAAATCATTACAAAGCTTTAAATGCCATGTGTATTTTTTTACCCTATTCATCATCAAATAAGAATCATTGCAGCAACAGAGGAGCATAATTTCATCAATTTCGGGCGCAAGTTAAAACCATACTGTGTTGGGGCATATTAATTGATTGTTACCTAAAAAAGCAATAAGCATAGTGAATGTCTGATGTCTGATTTTTTGACGTCTGATCCGGGTGGCGATGATGGTTCTGACAATTGTTGAAGAAGTAACGATTGAGTGTGATTCTTTCGTTCTTTGAACAGGAAGAGTTCAAGTATTTGTTTTTCTGCTGAACAAAGGAAATCAGAGATCAGCGATCATAAAATCAGAAACAGCTTTTAATGGCTGATGTAAGGATTTATTGATGTCAGATTTGTTGAGTGTGACTTTTTCCTCTTTGAATATGAAGAGTTGAAAGATTGTTTTTCTGTTGAACAGAGAGAAATCAGACATCAGCGATCATAAAATCAGAAATTAACCGGACTAATAATTGATTAAAAAATATCATGTTTTTAAACAAAAAACTATTTCGTTGGTTAACTATGGTAAGCTTTTGAGTTTTGAAATTCATAAGTTACTAGAAAGCTGCAACCCGTTCCAATGAACCAAACTAGTCTGATTCGACTAATTTCATTTTGATAATCAGTACTCTAAACATTATTTAATTCTAAAAACTATTCAAATGAAAAAAGTAGCGTTATTTTTTGCAGGCTTAATAGCTTTCTGCGGTGTTGCTAATGCACAATTGGAAAAAGGAAGTACGATTATAGGTGCAGACATTGCCAATTTTAAGATTGGGTTAAATACAGGCTCTCAATCCAGCGTTGATATTAATCCGTATGCAGCGTGGTTTGTTAAAGACAATATTGCTTTGGGTGCAAAATTAAATTACGGAATTCAGGCACAAAAAGGCATTGAACCATCTACCAATTGGGCTGTTGCCGCATTGGGACGGTACTACGTAAACGATGCAGCAATTAACGTACTAAAACATACCCGTTTTTTTGCCGAAGCAACAGCCGGCGTTGCCGGTACCATTATTGCCGAAACCAACAGCTCTACAAACGGTTTCCTGTTTGGGTTTGGTCCTGGTATGACCTATTTTGTTACACCGAACATAGGCCTGGAAGGATTACTTAAGTATAATGGCCTGGTGGGTTTTGGATCCGAACCTTTTGCAAGTAATCTTACCATTAACGTAGGTTTTACGATCTTTTTGCCATTCAGCAAAGCAAAGGCAGCTGTAAAAGGCCAGCAATAAATATAACTAGCTACTGTATTCCGGTCGCAAATAAAAAGGCAAAGCAATGTTTGTTGCTTTGCCTTTTACGCACTTCTGATTGTAAAAAAAATCCCGATCCTTAACAGTTACAAAAGAAAGAACGTGTCAAACTTGAGTACTTCGTATTTCGTAACTCGTACTTGATAAAAAACGGTGCTGAATTTTATAGCGCTTTGATCTCTTTAAGGCTTTCTATAATCCTTTTTTCTGTTTCCTCATCGCTTAGCTCTTCCGGATGAAATTTTTCTCCAATTACTTTCTCATACAGTTCAATATATCTTTTTGAAATTGTATTCACCCATTCATCATTCATTTCCGGAACAGTCTGACCTTCTTTACCCATGAAGTTGTTTTCGATCAGCCATTCACGAACAAATTCTTTACTTAACTGCTTTTGTCTTTCGCCCGCTGTTTGTCTTTCTTCAAATCCATCAGCATAAAAATAGCGGGAAGAATCAGGCGTGTGGATCTCGTCCATCAAATAAACTTCACCATCCAGCAAACCGAACTCATATTTTGTGTCAACGAGAATCAGACCTCTTTTAGCCGCAATTTCTTTTCCCCTTTCAAACAGCGCCAGGGTGTATTTTTCAAGAATGGCCCATTCTTCTTGTGTTGCCAGGCCTTTTTCTATAATCTCTTTTTGGGAAATATCTTCATCATGACCTTCTTCAGCTTTTGTTGAAGGCGTAATGATTGGGGTGGGGAAATAATCATTTTCTTTCAGCCCTTCAGGAAGAGCGACACCGCATAACTCTCTTTTTCCGCTTGCATAAGTGCGCCATGCGTGACCGGTAAGATTACCACGTACCACCATTTCAATTCTGAATGGCTTGCATTTTTTTCCGATAGATACGTTAGGGGCAGGTGAAACCGTTAACCAGTTAGGGCAAATATCTTTTGTTGCATTCAGCATGTATGCAGCTATTTGGTTAAGAACTTGTCCTTTATAAGGAATAGGTCTTGGCAGAATTACATCGAACGCAGAAATACGGTTGCTGGCAACCATTACCAGCCAGTTTTCATTAATTGTATATACATCTCTAACCTTGCCTTTATAAAATGCAGTCTGATCAGGAAATTGAAATGAAGCCATTTTTATACACATTTAGTAATAACCGCAAAGATTAGCACGATTTTTTTGATACGAACAAATGTTTAGAAGAAAAATTTTAATTGGTAAGAACAAATGCTATTTTTCCGGCGTTTACTAACTAAAACTTGTTTGCATATGAGAGCTACTACGACAAGAATTCTGACGATATTGCTATCCCCATTAATTACATTAATGGCCGTAGGGCAAAATGCAATCACCATTACCGGAACGGTTAAAAACGCATCAACAAAGGAAACGCTTCCTGCTGTTTCCGTACTGATAAAAAATTCCAATTCCGGCACTTTTACAGATGAAAAAGGAAGATTCCGTTTCACTTCGACACAAGCACCTCCTTTTACGCTGGTTTTTGCCTCCATAGGTTTTAGAACGCAGGAAATGCAATATACAGGTGTTAACCAGGTTGTTGAAGTGTCTCTGGCCCCATCTTATGTACTGGGCGAAGATATCGTGGTTGCGGCGTCACGTGTGCCGGAACGTATAATGGAATCACCGGTATCTATTGAAAGGGTTAATACTGCAACCATCCGCAATGCGCCGGCAACCAGCTATTATGATGTGATCGGTAACCTGAAAGGGGTTGATATGACCACTTCCAGCCTGACATTTAAAACACCAACCACCCGTGGTTTTAGTGGAAGTGGTAATACGCGTTTGAACCAGATTGTGGATGGGATGGATAACCAGGCGCCGGGACTCAATTTTTCTGTGGGAAGCGTAATTGGCTTAACCGAGCTTGATGTAGAAAGCATGGAACTTCTTGGAGGTGCTTCTTCAGCCCTGTACGGTCCGGGTGGTATGAACGGAACGATCATCATCAATAGTAAAGATCCTTTCAAATACACAGGCTTAAGTGTGCAGGTAAAAGGTGGAGTAATGAACATAAACAGCCCGGTGCAAGACGCGTCTGCCTACCAGGATTATTCATTGCGCTGGGCACATAAAATAGGAGAAAAATTTGCGTTTAAAGTCGCTGCACAATATGTAAGAGCGAACGATTGGGCTGCATATGACAGCTCCAACTACAACGTAAACACTTTTTCTGTTAAAGGAGGCAACAGGATGTCTGACCCAAATTACAACGGCGTGAACGTGTATGGTGATGAAACAACGCTGGATATCCGTAGCAGTCAAACGCCTTTCATACAAGGAGTGATCGCGACTTTACCTGCACAGCAGCAACCGGTAGTTACCCAGATCATGCAGCCTTTTTTAGCCTCTCCACTTAGCGTTTCACGAACAGGGTATAAAGAGCAGAATGTGATTGATCCGGTTACCAAAAATCTTAAGGTCTCTGGTGGAATATATTATAAGCTTACTGATAAATTAACAGCTTCTCTTTCCGGTTATTGGGGAACAGGAAACACGGTGTACACCGGTAGCGACCGCTATTCGCTCAAGAACATGAAAATGGGGCAATACAAACTGGAATTAAAATCAACCAACTGGTTTATCAGGGGATATACGACGCAGGAAAATGCAGGAGACTCCTACAATGCAACAGTGGCCACACAGCTTACCAACGAAGCGTGGAAGCCAAGTTATAGCGCTGCGAATCCTGCAGGAAGCTGGTATCCTCAATTTGCCGGCGCACTTGTTCAGGGAGCTGTTACTGTTTTCCAGACAGCCTACCAGGCAGCGATAGCGGCAGGGCAAAATCAACAACAAGCGGCAGCCACCGCAGAGGCAGCAGTAATAAGCAATACGGCCATGTTATATAATGCTTCAAGATCGTTCGCAGATCAGGGAAGACCAGCAGCAGGCAGTGATCAGTTTAAACAGTTCTTTAATGCGGTTGTTAAAAAGCCGATTCCCCAGGGTGGTTTGTTTGTAGACCGCTCCAATTTATACATGGTAGAAGGACAATACAATCTAACTGACAGATTAAAGTTAAGAGACAAAGGAACAGATATTCTTGTTGGAGGTAACTGGAAACAGTATGTTTTAAATTCTGAAGGAACTTTATTTGCCGATACAGCAGGAAAGATACACATCAACGAATTCGGAGCTTATGCACAAATCTCACAAAAGCTCTTTAAAGATGTGTTGAAGTTAACCGTTTCGGGCCGTTACGATAAGAACGAAAACTTTGAAGGTAAATTCACTCCTCGTATATCAGGTGTTATAAGAGTAGCGAAAGATCAAAACATACGGTTGTCTTATCAAACCGCTTACAGATTTCCTACAACACAAAATCAATGGATCAATTTACAGACGGGTTCGGCTTTCCTGATAGGTGGTTTACCACAACTGCGCGAAGGTCATCATTTCGATACCAATCCTGTGTACACCCAGGCAAGCTTCCTCGCATTTGCACAATCGGGGGATCCATCCAAATTACAGGTACAACAATTTGGTACATATAAACCAGAAACATCTAATTCTTATGAAGTGGGTTATAAGGGCTTGTTTAATCAAAGAGTGCTTGTTGATGCATATGTTTATTATGCACGTTATAAGGATTTTCTTGGAAGGTTAAATGTGTTTCAGTCTTCAACCGGTACGCCGCAGGGCCTGGCTAATCCAACAGTCTATTCTGTAGCAGTAAACAGCAACAATAAAGTGTCAACTTACGGATATGGTGTATCACTTGAATATTTGCTTGAGCATAACTTTTTTATTAACGCGAACCTGTTTTCCGATGAGATAACAGATGTGCCGGAGAATTTCCAGGCACAGTTTAATACGCCTAAATACCGCACCAATATCGGTTTTGGTAATAATGGTTTTGGATATCAGAAAAGATGGGGTTTTAATGTTATTTACAGATGGCAGGATGATTACTTTAATGAAAGCACCTTCATCTCTGGCAATGTGAGTGCATTTAGCACACTTGATGCACAGGTTAGTTATAAGTTCCCGGCAATAAAATCGCTTATTAAATTGGGTGGCACAAACATCACCAATCATTACTATATCAACTCATATGGTAACCCCCGCATTGGTGGATTGTATTATGTGAGTTTTGGGTATAATGTGTTTTAGAAAGGTGTGAGGTTTCAGGTATGAGGTATCAGGTTGTTTTGTCTTGCCTGAGAATCTTGGTCTATAAAAGATATAATTGTTACACAGAGAGCACGGAGTAGGCACGGAGTTGCACAGAGATTTTATCTATGCAACTCTTTTTTATTCTTACCATCTTACTATCTTACGATCTTACATGTCTTACGGTCTTACATGTCTTCCGGTCTTCCGGTCTTCCGGTCTTCCGGTCTTCACATGATTCTAAACTTCAATAATTCCATACACTTTCACGCTATAATAAAATATATTTTTTATCGTATGGATTTTTTTGCTTCACTCAATCTCTATAGTAAACCTTTAAATTATGGAAGCAAACAAAATCTTACAAGCCGATGTACTTGATATCGTATTCGAAGGAAGGAACAAAGCATATGGCGCTTATGATTTAAGAAAGACCTACAACAAAAGAGTATTGTATGCATTAACGGGAATGGCTTTGCTTTGTTTTTCCGGAATAGGTGTTTCAATATTCGCAAGTTCAAGAAAGCCAAACATTGTGCGACCAGTTGCTATTGACGTTATTATATCTAAAGTTGTTGATGAACCTAAAAAGGAGGAACCAAAAGTAATTCCACCTAAAGTAGAAGCTCCTAAGCCCATAGCTCAGCAGAGGGTTACGACGATTGAAATTGTACCTGACGAAAAAGTCACAAAGCAAGACGAAGTGCCAGAGAATAAGGATTTAGAAGATGTAAAGATTTCTTTGCAAACAACTCCCGGAGAAGCCGGTGATTATGTAAACCCACCAGTGGAAGCAAAGGGCGTAGGCGCTCCAGAACCAATTGGCACTAAAGAAAAGGATTACGAAACTATCATGGAGACTGTGCAAATACAGGCAAAGTTTCCCGGTGGCTTTCCTGAATGGGAAAAGTTTTTAAGAAGAAATCTTAGAAATGAAATTCCTTCAGAAAATGGTGCACCTGCAGGTGACTATAAAGTGATCGTTTCATTTATTGTAAATAAAGACGGAAGCATTTCTGAAGTGCGTGCGGAAAATGATCCTGGTTTTGGAACTGCCGATGAAGCAGTAAGGGTAATTAAAAAGAGCAATCAATGGATTCCCGCAGAACAGAATGGAAGAAAAGTTATTTACAGGCAGAGACAAGCTATTACATTCCAGGTTATTGATGGCAACTAATCCAATCCGAATGTCGTTTAGTTAATACCGAACGCTCTTATAATATTACGATCAGGCCAAAATTCGGGAGAGCTCTCCTGTCGTGCGAATGACAGATTCATAGCGTATCAATTTTTCCCGTTGGAATGAAGCTTATTAGAAATATGCGAATTGAGAACATCATAGTCCGTTAGGATATTAACCAAATAAATGGGGTTAATGTCCTACGGACAAGAGGGGCCTGGTATGTTAGAGCTTCTATTAAATTTTAAGTCCTACGGACTATTGACGAAAAGTGTACTGTCTCCCAAAATTGAACGTATGTCTAACTAAACGATATTGATCATGCTACCCTTTTGAAAAAATAATGATCATGTTTGTGTGAGTGATGTGCAACTGTCTTTTAGTGATTAATCGGCAGGTTGTTACAAAAGAAGCAAAAGGATGAAATCAGGTACTTCGTACCCGTCCGAATGCGCATTCGGCGCGGGCGGGCCTCGTAAATCGTACTTGGTCTAGCCTCTCACCCTTTCCCCAAGCCCAAAAACAAAAGCCCGAAGCGTTAAGCTTTGGGCTTTAAGCTTTAACATTTAAGCTTTTTGGCACAATAATTTGATCATGATAAATAAAAGATCATGGCTAACATTATTGAATTAATACAACAAAAGCTTAATTATTCCTCTGTTAAGAAAGTAGATCCTAACACACAGGAAACAATTAAAGAAAATGATTCATTAGCACAAGCCGCCGTACCGGCCACACTGGTAGGGTTTTATGAACTTTCACGGGTAAAAACAGGCGCCGCAAAAATTTTAAGTGGAAATTTTTCCCCTGATATACTTACCGATGTTTTTGGCGAAAAGAAAACGCCTGTTGTTGAGCATGTTGCGCAATACGCCAATATGACCAGTGAAGTTGCTGAAAATGAAATGCAAAAAGTAGCCCAGGCAACCTGCGAGATTGTAAAATCAAGCGCCGGAAACAGTGAACAGGCTGTAATGGATTATTTTACAGCTGAAAGAAACAATATCCTGAAATCCCTGCCTGCCAAACTGCAAATAGGTCAAATACTGGGCGATAATATGCTGGATGACAGGACCAATAAAATGGAAGGTCCCGTATCCGGAATGATGCATAAAATAGAACAGCTTTTTGCCGGAACACCGGGCAAAAGCGAGGAATAACCACTGCTAATAACGACTTTTAAAAAGGCTGAACGTTTTACTGTTCAGCCTTTTCATTTTGATTGAAAAACGAACGATCTTGCATCGTTAATTTTCACGTTTTTCTTTACATAAAGCATCTAACTTCGTCAGAGCTAAATCTTCAGCCGTATGAATTTTAGAACAGTATGCATTGTTTCCGCAGTACGAACACCTGTAGGCAGTTTTGGAGGTACATTAAAAGATTTTTCAGCTACACAACTTGGCTCCATCGCAATTAAAGCCGCTGTTGAAAGAGCAGGCATCCAATCTTCTGATGTAGATGAAGTAATTATGGGTTGCGTATTGCAGGCCAATCTTGGTCAGGCGCCGGCTCGGCAGGCTGCAAAGGGTGCAGGTTTACCGGATAAGGTTATAGCCACAACCGTAAATAAAGTTTGTGCAAGCGGTATGAAAGCCATTGCCCAGGCAGCGCAGGCCATCGCTTTGGGTGATGCAGAGATTGTTGTTGCCGGCGGAATGGAAAGCATGAGCAATGTTCCTTACTATGCACCTAATTTGCGTTGGGGCAATAAATATGGGAATGTGAGCTTTATTGATGGATTAGCAAAGGATGGACTGACTGACGTGTATAACAATTACGCCATGGGCAATGCAGCCGAGTTGTGTGCAAAAGAATGCAACATCAGCAGGAACGATCAGGATGCTTTTGCCATTGAAAGTTATACCAGAAGTCAACGGGCATGGAATGAAGGATTGTTTAATAGTGAGATTGTTCCGGTTGAAATTCCGCAACGTAGCGGAGAGCCGGTTTCCTTTGCAAAAGATGAAGAGCCTTTCAACGTAAAATTCAATAAGATCCCGGAATTAAAACCGGCTTTTATAAAAGATGGCACCGTGACAGCCGCTAATGCAAGCACCATGAACGACGGTGCTGCCGCACTCGTATTAATGAGTGAAGAAAAAGCAAAACAATTAAACATAAAGCCGCTGGCCGTTATTAAAAGTTATGCCGACGCGGAACAGGCTCCGGAATGGTTTACTACAACACCATCATTAGCTGTGCCCAGGGCTGTGGCAAAAGCGGGCCTGACGTTGAATGATATTGATTATGTTGAATTAAATGAAGCATTCTCTGTGGTTGGCATCGCCAATATGCAGAAAATGAATTTATCTGCAGATAAAGTAAATGTACACGGCGGTGCTGTGTCAATAGGGCATCCGTTAGGTTGCAGCGGCGCCAGAATTATCGTCACCCTTATCAACATCCTTCATCAAAAAAATGGCCGGTATGGTGCTGCTGGCATTTGCAATGGCGGCGGCGGCGCAAGCGCAATGGTGATTGAGAAAGCCTAAAGCCTAAAGCCCAAAGCTTAAAGCTTAAAGCCGTTGATTCAAATAAGTTTGAATTGCCGCATTCCGAAAGTTTTAAAAACCAACAACAACATTAATACATAGACGAAATACTGTATTGTTTGTCGACGACAGGTTCTAAGCTTTAGGCTTTGAGTCCCGATTTCAATGTAATGTCATTTAATTAAAAACATTTATAGCTCCAGAGGAGCTTCCTGTTTGAAAATCAGGATTTTAAAATATCATCGGACTCCAGCGGAGTCTCCTGTAATGCTTGACCGGAAGCTCCTAACGGAGCTTAGTCGATCTGTTCTTTTTTCTATCTACAAAACAGGTGGCTCTTAGGGAGCAATGACAGCGAAGTGTTCTTACTAAATTACATCAGACTTAAGGTTTGGTCCGACCTTTCAAAAGCCATTGTTTTAAAGAGATTACATTGAGGGGGCATTGGTAAGATCAAAATTAAACGACAACATCAATATCGTTAGTCAGAACCAGGTTCTAAGCTTTAGGCTTTGGGCTTTAAGCTTTGAGCTTTAGGCTTTGAGCTCACCTTAAAGCTTTTTGCTTAATTTTGCGCCCATGAGCAAAGTACAAGTAGGTCTTGTGCAGATGAGCTGCACTAATAACAAGCAGGAAAACCTGGAAAAAGCTATACAAAAAGTTCGTGAAGCTGCTGCAAAAGGCGCACAAATCGTTTGTTTACAGGAGTTGTTTACCTCTCTGTATTTCTGTGATGTAGAAGATTACGACAACTTCAAACTTGCAGAAGCTATTCCTGGTCCCTCAACTGACGCATTAAGTGAAGTCGCCAAAGAATTGGGTGTAGTGATCATCGCTTCTCTTTTTGAAAAGAGAACCCAGGGACTTTATCACAATACTACAGCTGTACTGGATGCTGACGGTTCATACCTGGGCAAGTACCGCAAAATGCATATTCCTGACGATCCGGCATATTATGAAAAATTTTATTTCACTCCCGGTGATCTTGGATATAAAGTTTTCAAAACAAAATTCGCCACAATTGGTGTGCTGATCTGCTGGGATCAATGGTATCCTGAAGCTTCCCGCATTACTGCGTTAATGGGAGCTGAAATAATGTTTTACCCAACTGCCATCGGCTGGGCAACATCGCAGGATGAAGAAACCAATACCGAGCAATACAATGCATGGCAAACTATCCAGAGAAGTCATGCGGTAGCCAACGGCGTTCACGTCGTGAGTGTTAACAGGGTTGGATTTGAGCAGGATGGCGCTATGAAATTCTGGGGCGGTTCTTTTGTAAGCAATCCTTTCGGATCACTTATCTACAAAGCATCTCATGATGAAGAAGAAGTTGCTGTGGTGACAGTTGATACTGACAAAACAGATCGCTACAGAACGCACTGGCCTTTTATGAGAGATCGCAGAATTGACTCTTATCAGCAGATCACTAAAAGATATATTGATGAAGTTGAGTAATCAATAATGCATATTTAATAAACTGCTGTTCTGAAAACGAGCAGCAGTTTATTATTTTAGCTCAATTTTTCTATAAAGCTATTTTGACAATTCATAGCGAGCTAAACCTAAGTACTTTGTACTTCGTAACTCGTACTTGCAAATAAGACACTACCCAAACCGTTAATTAAACATCTCTAATTCCAAACACAAATAGAATGACACAATCTACCCCAAGGGAACTTGGTTATTACTTCCCCGCGGAATTTGAACAACATGAGGCAACCTGGCTAAGCTGGCCGCACAAAGAAGCAAGCTGGCCCGGAAAAATTGACACTATTTATCCTAATTATAGTCTGTTTATAAAATATCTTTCACAGAGTGAGAAAGTGCGCATTAATGTAGGCAGCGAGGATATGAAAAACTTCGCCCTGGAACATATTACCAAAGCCGGCGCTAATCTGCAGAATGTTGAGTTTTTTCTTCACCCGACCAATGATGCATGGTGCAGGGACCATGGTCCTGCGTTTTTGATCAATCCAAATGCAGCACAGAAAAAAGCGATTGTAGACTGGGGATATAATGCGTGGGGTGGAAAGTATCCGCCGTTTGACCTGGACGATGTAATTCCGACTTTAATAGGCAAACATTTTAATCTGCCGGTATTTTACCCGGGCATAGTAATGGAAGGTGGTTCTGTTGAGTTTAACGGTCAGGGTACAGTGTTAACCTCTACCTGTTGTTTGCTGAATGAGAACAGGAATCCTCATCTCAACCAGGAACAGGTTGAGCAATTCCTTTATGATTATTATGGCATGAAACAAGTGTTGTGGGTGGATGAAGGTATTGTTGGCGATGATACGGATGGCCACATTGATGATACTGTGCGTTTTGTAAATGAGGATACTGTAATAACAGTGATTGAAGAAAATAAGGCTGATGAAAACTACGGTTTACTCCAACACAATCTGAAACAGCTTCAGCAAATGCGCCTGTTAAATGGTAAACAACTGAATATTGTTGAGTTGCCAATGCCAGATGAAATTGTTTATGAAGATCAGCGTTTACCGGCCTCATATGCAAACTTTTATATTGCAAACAAGTATGTGATCGTGCCGGTATTTAATTCTAAAAACGATGACAAAGCTTTGCAGATCATTGCATCATGCTTTCCCGGAAGGGAAGTTGTGGGGATTGATTCTGTTGATATTATCTGGGGACTTGGTAGCTTCCACTGCCTGAGTCAGCAGGAGCCGTTGATCTAAAATTAAAGTACTTATTTGGCAGCTCTAATGTGTCCTACACTTGCAAGTGTAGGACACATTAGAGCTATACTGATAATTCATTGACCTCTCCTCAACAATTCCTGCATCCCCGTTTGTAAATGATTCAACGCAGAAACAATCTCTGCATTATTGATTTCTTCCGGAATCGTTTTACTGAGATATCCATAAAATTGCCATACTTCCAATACATCCGAAACATCAACTTCATAAGGTGTAAAACGCACATTGAGGGACTTTAACCACATTTTACCCGTCGTCTGTATACCGCTAACATCAACCAGTTTAAATGCAATGTCCTGCCCCTTTACCACAACAATGCAAGGCGTATCTTTCCTAATTGCCAGTATATCCTGAACATATGATGCAATGATAATGCTATCCTCCGGTACGGGTAACATCGATTCACCTTTGATGGGAAACAACCGGTAAGTTTTTCCTGGCGGCAGATCAGGAATGCTGAACCTGGGTAATTTGCTGATGAATTCCGGGTCATTATATCCCGCCAGGTAACCCGCTTTAGCCTTAATGGGCACCAGTTCTACATTCTCATTGTTTTGTTTATCGACTGTCGTAGCAAGCACACGGATCTGTCTGCCGGTCAAATACACATCGTTGCCGGCTTCCAGTTCCCGCACTTTTAATTCGCCTAATTTGGAAAGATTGATTCGCAACAAGGTATCCAGGCTCATTTTAAAATAGTCTGCAAAACGGATCAGATCCTCCAGTGGAGGATTCCGGCTCAACCCATTCTCATGCGCATTCAATTTTGCGCGGGAAATTTTTAAATCTTCCGCTAATTGATTCTGAGAAAGTTGTCTGCGATTTCGAAGAAATCTGAGGTTCTCACTCCAGAAAAGATTTGCAGTTTTCATACTCAAATGTTATTATTGATAACATACGTTTGATACTATTAGTAACAAATGTAAGGGTTTTATGAACACTACCGCAGAAAAAAACAATATAATCCGTGATCTGGAAAGAGAGATCCTCTCTTTACAAGGGCTAGTGAAAAGGTCTGGAACGCACCCTTTGGACATAGGTTTAGGATCAATAGAAAATGCATTTCCCAATCAGACATTTCCTGTGGCAGCCATGCATGAATTTATAAGTTATAGCAGGGAAGAAGCTGCCGCTACCAATGGCTTTATCGGTGGTTTATTGGGAAAGCTAATGCACCATGGTGGTGCCTGTTTATGGATAGGAAATAAAAGAACCATTTTTCCTGCCGGGCTAAAAAACTTTGGAATAGATCCCGAACGCATCATTTTTATTGACCTCATTAAACCAAAGGATATTCTCTGGACAGTTGAAGAAGCACTAAAATGCAGTGCACTGGCTGCTGTTGTAGGTGAACTGACAGAATTGAATTTTAAAGAATCAAGACGCCTCCAGTTAGCGGTGGAACAAAGCCGTGTTACTGGTCTCTTGCATCGTTATAATCCATTGGTGGAAAATACGGTGGCATGTGTTTCCCGCTGGAAAATACAGCCAATGGTCAGTGAAGCTGCAGACGGAATGCCCGGTGTTGGTTGGCCACGCTGGAATGTGCAATTGCAAAAAATAAGAAACGGTAAACCCGGCAGCTGGCAGGTAGAATGGACTTCGGAAGGATTTAGCGTTAAGAGCAGACCATTGATGAGATTTGAAAAATTTGAATTATTACAAACCGGTTAATATGCAGAAGCGTTTTGCGGCAATATGGTTCCGTTATCTGCTTACAGACCGGTATACGATCCGGGAGCCTGCATTGCGTGACAAACCTTTTGTGCTGGCATCTCCCGAGCGTGGCCGCATGATTGTGAGAGCAGCTAACATGCGTGCAGAAAAAAAAGGTATTGTCACTGGTATGGTAGTAGCAGATGCAAGGGCTGTATTGCCAACATTGCAGGTGATGGATGAAGTGTCGGGTATGTCAGATAAATT
The DNA here is from genome assembly GCA_030345135.1 of Chitinophagaceae bacterium DXS. Lineage (GTDB taxonomy): Bacteria > Bacteroidota > Bacteroidia > Chitinophagales > Chitinophagaceae > Danxiaibacter > Danxiaibacter flavus. The sequence continues at coordinate 1,539,364 of CP128386.1, read as the reverse complement.
ACTGAGTGCCCTGGCTAAATGGAGCATACGATATACGCCGGTTGTCGCAGTTGATCCGCCTGATGGTTTGATACTCGATGTTTCCGGCTGTGCACATTTATGGGGAGGAGAAGAGGCGTATATAAAAGACATTCTTACAAGATTAAAAAAAGCCGGTTATGAAGTGCATGCAGCCATTGCGGATACTGCAGGAACAGCCTGGGCCATCTCCCGTTATGGAGAAAAGGGTGGCATAGTTGAACCGGGCAGGCAGGCGGAAGCATTGTTTTCATTACCACCTGCAGCATTGCGTCTCGAACAGCCTGTTTTACAAAGATTGGATAAGCTTGGATTAACCAATATCCGCAGTTTTATGAATATGCCACGACAGGCATTACGCAGGCGTTTTGGTCAGCAATTGCTGACAAGGCTTGATCAGGCTCTTGGTGTAGAAATAGAACCCATCGAGCCTGTAATACCAATAGAACCCTTCCAGGAAAGATTGCCCTTGTTTGATCCTGTCCGTACAGCAACGGGAATTGAAATTGCCATACAAAAATTGCTGGAAGCTTTGTGTGTCCGGTTAGTCAAAGAAGGAAAGGGATTGCGGGTTGCTGTATTAAAATGTTTCAGGGTTGATGGCAAGCTGGAGCAAGTGCAGATAAGTACCAATCGTCCCACACGTAACAGCATTCATTTATTCAAGTTGTTTGAGCTTAAAATAGCGTCTATCGAACCTGATCTTGGTATTGAGTTATTTGTAATGGAAGCGCCTGTGATAGAAGATGTTTCACCTGAGCAGGAAAAGCTTTGGAACATGTCCGGCAGTTATAACAATGTTGCCGTAGCTGAATTGTTGGATGCTATTGCTGGTAAGATAGGTGCACAGGGGATTCGTCGTTATCTGCCTGATGAACATTATTTGCCGGAAAGATCAGTCAGGCTGGCCGCATCGTTGGAAGAAGAACCAGCTATAGCATGGCGCACAGATCTGCCCAGGCCAATACACTTGTTATCTAAACCTGAGCCAATACAGGTTACGGTGCCGATTCCCGATTATCCACCTATGAATTTTGAGTATAAAGGAAAATTGCATAAGGTAAGTAAGGCTGATGGTCCCGAACGAATTGAGCAGGAATGGTGGCTGCAGGCAGGTCTATACAGGGATTATTATTGTGTGGAAGATGAGGATGGAAGCCGCTATTGGTTGTTCCGTTCCGGTAGTTATGATAAGCATGAGCCTAAATGGTTTGTTCATGGATTTTTTGCATAAAAAATCAGTGTCTTATCCTTAGGTACATCGTACATCATACATCGTACGTCGTAAATCGTACATCTTACACCTTACATCGTAAATCGTACATCTTACACCGTACACCGTACATCGTACATCGTACATGAAACGGTCTTAACAATTGAATAATACACTATGCTGTATACAGAATTACAGGTAACGACAAATTTTAGTTTTCTGCGGGGCGGCTCGCATCCGGAAGAAATTGTAGAACAGGCTGCTGCAATGGGTTATAAGGAAATTGCCATTACTGATCATAACACGCTGGCGGGTATTGTCCGTGCACATGCTGCAGCAAGAGGAAAAGACATCCGCATTATTCCGGCCTGTTGTCTTGATCTGCTGGATGGACCTTCATTATTGGCTTATCCGACAGGTAAAGAAGCTTATGCACGATTGTCTGCATTGCTTACAACCGGAAATCTTCGCACGGAGAAAGGCAAGTGTGATTTGTACAAGGCGGATGTATATAAGTATGCTGAAGGATTAAAATTTATTATAGTACCACCTCAAACCCTAAATGAACATTTTGAATTTGAACAAGATTTTCGACAAGCTGTAAAAGAGTATAAAGATAATTTGGGCAGCCATCTTTATCTCGGTGCAACGCGTTCTTACCAGGCTAATGATAATAAAAAACTGTATCGTCTTTCTCAATTATCCGTAGCATTACAGATTCCCATTGTTGCTACAAATGATGTGTTCTATCACATGCCGGAACGAAGAGAGCTGCAGGATATTCTGACATGTATTCGTGAAAAATGCACGATATACAATGCCGGTTTCCGTTTGTATCCAAATGCAGAAAGATACCTGAAGAATAGTAGTGAAATGGAAAGGCTTTTCCGTCAATATCCGGATGCCATTGCCAGAACGCAAGAGATAGCAGCTGCGTGTCAGTTTTCGCTCGATAGCTTACAATATGTATATCCTGAAGAATTAACAAGCGAAGGGCGCACGCCCCAGGAAGAGCTGGTCTTTCTTGCATGGAAAGGGGCGAATGAAAAGTTCGAAAATAATATTCCGGACAAGATCAGAAAATCGATCAATGAAGAATTGGAATTTATCGAAAGGAAAAATTATGCATCCTATTTTCTTACTGTTTACGATTTTGTGCGTTTTGCAAGAAGCAAAGACATTTTGTGCCAGGGACGCGGTTCTGCGGCAAACTCAGTAGTTTGTTATTGTCTTGGAATTACCTCTGTCAACCCTGATAAGTTCAATTTACTCTTTGCCCGTTTTATGTCAGATGCCAGAAATGAGCCGCCTGATATTGATGTGGATTTTGAACATGAGCGACGAGAAGAAGTGATCCAGTACATTTTTGATAAATATGGAAGGGATCGGGCGGCCATTGTTGCCACTGTTACGCAGCTGCATCAGAAAGGTGCCATACGTGATGTTGCCAGGGCGATGGGAATGTCTGTAGATGCCATCAACCGCCTGTCCGGTTCTATCTGGGAATTTACGGATGAATGGTTTGAAGGGAAGCGGATTTCAAATGAAGGATTTAACCCCCACGATCCACATTTGCTGAAAGTATTGCAGCTTACGAAGGAGTTTATGGGGTTTCCGCGGCAACTGGGACAGCATACCGGCGGCTTTGTTATTACGCAGGGAAAACTTTCTGATCTCTGCCCGATTCTTAACGCCCGCATGGAAAATCGCACCTGTATTGAGTGGAACAAAGATGATGTTGAAGCGCTTGGATTTTTGAAGGTGGATGTACTAGCATTGGGCATGCTCACCTGTATCCGCAAAGCATTTGATCTGGCTAAAGCGCATTACGGATTAGACTTAACGCTGGCCAACATTCCGCAGGATGATCCTGCAGTGTATGAAATGGTAAGTCATGCAGATACGATTGGTGTATTTCAGATAGAAAGCCGCGCGCAGATGTCCATGTTACCGCGGTTAAAACCTAAGTGTTTTTATGACCTTGTTATTGAAGTTGCCATTGTTCGTCCCGGTCCGATCCAGGGTGATATGGTGCATCCATACCTTAGAAGGCGCAATAAAGAAGAGGATCCTGATTATCCAGAGAAATTGGAGGCGATCCTTGACCGTACTTTGGGAGTGCCACTTTTCCAGGAGCAGGCCATGGAAATCGCCATTGTAGGAGCTGGTTTTACTCCTGCCGAAGCAGATGCTTTACGTCGCAGCATGGCCACATTCAAAGCAAAAGGTCTGGTGAGTCAATTTGAAAAGAAGCTCATAAATGGAATGATCAACAATGGTTATACTGAAGAGTTTGCAAGGCGGGTATTCAAACAACTGGAAGGTTTTGGTAGTTATGGTTTCCCAGAAAGTCACGCTGTAAGTTTTGCCTTGTTGGTATATGTTTCTTCCTGGCTGAAATGTTATTACCCGGATGTGTTTGCAACGGCGCTGCTTAACAGTATGCCGATGGGTTTTTATCAGCCTGCACAAATAGTTATTGATGCAAGAAAACATGGTGTTGAAGTAAGGCCGGTTGATATCAATTGCTCACACTGGAACAATACCCTTGAAGAACATACCGGTAAGTATTGCGCCTTAAGGCTCGGCTTCAGGCAGGTAAAAGGCTTGCGTGAAGAAGATATGCAGTTGCTGGTAAGCAAACGTAATACATCTTTTGCAACCGTACATGCTTTACGTGATGCCGGTGTTTCTGAAGCTGCTTTAGAAAGATTGGCTGATGCAGATGCATTCAGGTCCATAGGGCTTGACAGGCGCAGGGCATTATGGGAAGTGGCCGCGTTAAGCGATCGTCCACAGGGGATCTTTACCGGGCAACCTTCTGAATCAGCTTCTGAGGCCAAAGCTGATTTGCCGGAAATGTCGCCATCAGAACATGTCATTCAGGATTACAGTTCAATGGCCTTATCGCTGAAAGCACATCCGGTAAAATTTGTCCGGAGAAAATTATTTGAAGCACGTGTGCTCGCTACGCGCGAATTAGCGCTTTGGCCAGACGGAACATTGGTGCGTGTAGCGGGATTAGTTTTGGTTAGGCAAAGACCAGGCACAGCCAGTGGTATTTGCTTTATAACAATTGAAGATGAAACTGGCAGCGCCAACCTCGTTGTATTCCAAAATCTTTTTGAACGGTTCAGAAGTGAGATCTTACAATCCAGGCTACTGATGGTTGAAGGCAGATTGCAAAGAGAAGGAGAGGTGACGCACGTGATTGTACAGCACTGCTATAACATGAACGCCTTGCTGGCAAATTTAACGCACAAGCAAGAAGAGGATCAACCCGTACTTACACTTTCACGTGCAGATGAAAAAGATGGTGATCGTGTTCCTACTTATCCCGGCACACCAAAGGCTCAGAAAGTTGTACAGGCAGAAATTTTTCCTTCAGGAAGGAATTTCAGGTAGAGGTTGTAAGTGCTAAGTACGAATTACGAAGCCTGCCCGTATAAATACATTCAGGCGGGTACGAAGTACCTTTGCACAAACCTGCTTACATTTAACAGTCATCTAAACCCTCTGTGAATCTCAGTGTATCCTCAGTGTGACTCTGTGTAACTGTATTTTTTTGTTTCGCAGAAAAGACTTCCCTTATCTATTACTTTCTTGCCACTATTTTCTTAAGTTTATTGATAAATCTCCTTAAACAATGAACTGTAAAAACTTGCCTGCTAACCTGTTCCTGCTATTTACTTTATTCTTTGCACCCGCAAACAGTCAATCAACCTCATTACCGCGCAGCACACCGGAAGCGCAAGGCGTTTCTTCCAAAGAGATTTTGGATTTTATCGATGCCGCAAACAAAAGCAAAACAGAATTCCACAGCTTTATGCTTTTGCGTCACGGTAAAGTTGTGGCAGAAGGATGGTGGAATCCATACCGGGCAGACCTCAAACATACATTGTATTCAACCAGCAAAAGTTTTACGGCTACAGCCATTGGTTTTGCCGTAACCGAAAATAAGCTGACTGTAAATGATAAAGTAATTTCATTCTTTCCTAATGATCTGCCTGATAGCATTAGTCCTTATCTCGCAGCGCTTACAGTAAAAGATGTGCTAAGCATGAGCGACGGCCAGGATCCAGACCCGACAAATATTATTCCCGGACGCGATAGCAACTGGGTAAGGGGCTTTCTGTCAACACCTATCGTAAATGAACCCGGTACAAAATTCCTCTACAATTCAATGGGGACCTACATGCTCTCAGCCATTGTGCAGAAAGTGACCGGCGAGAAAGTGATTGATTATTTAAGACCACGACTATTCGAGCCTCTCGGAATAAGTGGCATGGATTGGGAAACAGATCCAAAAGGGATTAATACCGGAGGCTGGGGACTTCGGCTAAAAACAGAAGATATGGCCAAGTTTGGTCAATTGTTTCTACAAAAAGGCAGCTTTGGTGGAAAGGAAGTAATACCTTCTTCCTGGATAGAAGAAGCATCATCCACTAAAATAATGCAGGATCCGGATGCGCCGCAATCAAAAAAAGATTCCAGCGACTGGCTGCAGGGTTATTGCTACCAAATGTGGCGCTGCAGGAACAATGCATACAGGGGAGATGGTGCTTTTGGCCAGTATATTATTATCATGCCTGAGAAAGATGCCGTGTTGGCTGTTACGGCCGAAACGCCCGATATGCAGGAAGAGATCAATCTCGTATGGAAATACCTGTTGCCCGCAATGAAAGATAATGTGTTGGCAGAAGATAAAGAAAATGCATCCAGGCTAAAGAAAACGCTGGCATCACTTTCAGTTCCTGCTCCTGCGAAGTCAGCAGCTTCTCCGTTAGAAAAAAGTATTGCAGGCACAACATATTCCTTTGAACCTAATGATAAGCACATTCAAAGTGTCTCATTCCAGTTCAGCAACAATACCTGCTATGCGACAGTAAAAAACGATACAGCTTCATTTAAGATTGGCTTCGGCTCAGGCAAATGGCATGCAGGTGAAACAACTATGCACGGTCCGTATCTTGTTGAAAGAGCCAGACGCAACCTGGCCGGTCTGGATCCTTTTAAGATTGATGGCTGTTACAATTGGACCGACAAGAATACACTCAGTCTTACGTTGCGCTATATAGAAAGTCCGCACACTGCTACAATGATCTGTCATTTTGATGGTGATAAACTTACTTCAGTAAACATCAGGAATAGTTTTGATTATGGTAAGAAGGAATTGGTTTTAAAAGGACAATAAAATGTGCGTGTAAACACGTGAAAACTGATCTATGGAAAATTTTGACCTGTTATCAACGCTCGTCGGGATACTGATAAAGCTCGCTGCAGGATTTATTATCCTGGGCCTTTTTACTATAATCATTATGGAAGCGATAAGCGCTTTATTCAGGCTACGAAACAAATTTCTTCGAAAATTTTTGCTCAGGATTTTTAATGACGAGCGTTTTGTTGAACGGCTTTTTAATCATCCCATCATCAAGATCCAGGGTGCACAAAATTCTTATTTGAATGCGGGTTATTTTTCTGTTGCCTTTTTGGATTTGTTATCTATTAAGAAGATCGGAGATTTTAATCCTGAACTTTATGAATCTTATCCCAACAATACTTTTGTCGAAGCGTTTTGTAAGCTCTCAATTAATGCTTCTTCAATGGAGGACTTACAAAACAATGCAAAGAAGCTTTTTTACAGCGTGGTGCAGACAATTTCAGGATACTACAAACGCACGGTACAAAAACTGCTTTTTGTTGTAGCGACCTTTTTAGTAATTGGTTTTAATGTAAATGCTATTAAATTGTTTAACAGCATTACAAGGAATGAGCTTATAAATAAGGTTATTACCGCTTTAGATAAAGAAAAGGATCTAGAAGGAAATGTGTCCCCCGAAAAAGCTAAAATAGTTTTATCGCATTTGCCTGCAGATGCTTATCCATTGGGGTGGTCAAAACCCGACGCCCCTCTAACCACTGCGGAAATTATTTTGACTATAACAGGATGGGTGATAACTATCATACTGACGGTATTTTTTGCGCAGATGTTGTTTGATGTAATGAATAAATTTGTGAATGTAAGGTCGAAGCCTGCCAATCCGGATATTGTTGTGTCGGCCTAGTTTGAATGCGCTTTGCACATATTCTCCGTACTGTTCTGTGTAACTGTATTTATTTAATCCCTCAAAAAAAGATTGTTAAACCTAAAAAAACACCCCTAAAGAATTTTTTTATATCTTTGCGGCCTTCAATAAAAATTACAAATCAATGTAGGATAATTTCTTTCTCGGAAAACAGATAGCAAAACCGGCGGGCGGTTAGCAGTTGTTATTCATTTTAAAGAAAGGAATTATGGTTCTTCTGCAGGATCTTACATATTCACATCCCAATAAAGATTTATTATTCAGCGATCTTAATCTTACGGTCAGCAAGAATGCTAAAGTTGCGCTTGTTGGCAACAATGGTATCGGTAAATCAACCCTGCTTAAAATTATAGCCGGCGTTTTACAGCCCGCGAATGGCGTGGTAAAAGTTGATTCCCCGCCTTATTACGTGCCGCAGATATTTGGTCAGTTTAATGATCTTTCTATTGCCCAGGCACTTGGTGTAGAACAGAAATTACTTGCACTGCATAATATCCTTAATGGTGATGTTAGTGAAAATAATTTTACTGCCCTGGCTGATGACTGGACAATAGAAGAACGCTGCAATGAAGCGTTAAGCTATTGGAAATTAAGTGAGCTTGACCTTACGCAAAAAATGGGTACACTTAGTGGCGGACAGAAAACTAAAGTTTTTCTCGCTGGTATTTCTATTCATCAACCGGAACTTGTTTTACTGGACGAACCCAGTAATCACCTGGACGTAGAAGCGAGGCAACTTCTGTATGATTTTATTGCAACTTCCACGCTTACATTAATTGTTGTGAGTCACGACAGAAAATTATTAAACCTTTTGAATGCTGTTTATGAGCTAAGTAAAACTGGTATAACAGTGTATGGAGGTAATTATGATTTTTATGCTGAGCAAAAACAAATTGAGCTGGATGCGTTGGATCAGGATGTGAGAAGTAAAGAAAAAGCCTTGCGTAAAGCAAAAGAAATTGAACGCGAAACTGCCGAACGGCAGCAGAAGCTGGATGCCAGGGGAAAAAAGAAGCAGGAGAAAGCAGGGTTGCCGACAATCATGATGAACACGCTCAGAAATAGTGCTGAGAAAAGTACATCCAAACTGAAAGGTGTTCATGCCGGAAAAGTGAGCTCCATTTCGCAGGAATTGAATGGCCTGCGCAAAGAATTGCCGGATAAAGATAAAATGAAATTTGGCTTTGATAATTCAACCTTACATACAGGTAAAATACTGTTGAATGCAACATCCATCAATTTTGGATATGGGCAGCAAATGCTGTGGCCGCATGTATTGAACTTTCTGTTAACCAGTGGAGAAAGGATCGCTATTAAGGGATCAAATGGTTCGGGTAAAACAACCTTGATCAGGATCGTTTTGGGCAGCATTGAGCCTCAAACAGGTACGGTTTACAGGGCCTACAACAGAGCTGTGTATATCGATCAGGATTATTCATTGATCAATAATCAGCTTAAGGTTTACGAACAGGTTCAGCAATTCAATTCATCCGGGCTTCAGGAACATGAAATAAAAAGCCGGCTGAACAGGTTTTTGTTTTCAAAAGATGCCTGGGATAAATCTTGTGCCTCATTAAGTGGAGGTGAAAAAATGCGCCTGATGCTTTGCTGTCTTACAATCAGCAATCAACCACCTGATATCATTATTCTTGACGAGCCTACCAATAATCTTGATATTCAAAATATTGAGATTTTAACGGCTGCCATCAACGAATATCGCGGAACGCTAATCGTTGTTTCTCACGATGAATATTTCCTGGAAGAGATAGATGTAAAAAGAGTAATTGAATTGAATGATGCATAATCATCAGCATTCATTTTTACGAAAAGCCAAAAAGGTAACAAACTGCGGTGACCCTGATATAATTATGAAAACATTTTTGCTCCAATTTGTAAAAGATCAAATATGCTCTTTCCTTTTTCCAAAGAATTTTCACGGCCGCTTAAAAGGCATGTTGCCGCTTCAGAAGTTGGTATGGTAACCAATTATATTCAGGAATTCATTAATGGCAAGACAGCTGATGATATTTTTATCGAAGGAAACCAAGTCAGCTTTGATGTAAACTTTTTCAGGATCCGGTGGCGCGGTGATATAGTAGGAACTATAGACAATGGCATGTTTACCATAAGCGACGATAATAATGGATCGAGGCTGACTTATAAGTTTTATATGTACCGCATGGTTGGATTTATCTGCCTTTCAGCCATTATCGGTGGTTTTTTTTCACAACAGTTATGGGTTGCTCTTCTTCTGTTTTGTGTTGGAATGTTTAATTGGTTTATTATGATGGTTAGACATGAGAGAATCCTGGCAAATATTGTGCTGGGTGTAAATTCGTTGTTAGACGAGCACGTCAAAAACGCATTGAATGACCAGTTAAAGGCAACCGGGTAGAATAAGTACAGTAAGAACCGTTAAAGTCAATTAAGTTCAAATAATCCTCTTTTAGCGTGCTTGATTAGTATACTCCTTAAAATGTTTCCATTCCTGATGTTGAGATGGTCCTAATCTTTTTGTTGTTTAAAAAACTGCTGGTTCCGGATTGTTTGTATGTCTCAACAAAAACATTTTAATATTGGTGAATTGCATTTTTCATTTACTTTGCCCAGCTCCGAACCCGGTAGCCTTCATAATTTATTGTTTTCGGTACCCAATGCTTATAAAATGAAAACCAAAACTGTTCTAGCCCGTATTGCTTTGCTATTGCTTGTGATTATTATTATTCTGCCATATGGACGTTCCAGGGAATGGAGGACACTAAATGCTCAATCACGTGAAAAATTAAACCGGAATTTTATTGAGTTACCGCAAGGCATTACGCATTACGAAATTGCCGGTCCGGATAACGGTCCTGTATTGTTGCTGGTGCACGGTTTTTCTGTACCGGCTTATATCTGGGACCGGAATTTTCAGGCCTTGGCAGACTCTGGTTTTCGTGTAATCAGATACGATGCGTTCGGAAGGGGATTTTCTGATCGTCCGGAGGCTACATACAATGCTAAATTCTATAATTGCCAGATAAATGATTTGTTGAATGCACTCAAAATAACCAGGCCGGTAAATATTGCCGGTGTTTCTATGGGAGGAGCAGTTGCAACGAATTTTGCTGCAAATTTTCCGGAAAAAGTGAATAAGGTTGTTTTAATAGATCCTGTTAACCAGGTGTCTGATATCAGCGTATTAAAACACAGGTGGTTGGGCGAATACCTTAATCGTGTCTGGTTTGTGCCCGGGCTATTGGATGACCAGGCATCCGACTTTTACAAGCGTTCGGCAATGCCGGCAGATTATCAAAAGAACTTCATGGAACAAATGAATTATAAAGGATTCAGCACTGCGGTTTTATCAACCATCCGGAATTTCATTGCAGTAGATCCGCGCCCGGCTTTTGTAAAGCTCGGTTCATCTGGCAAGCCCGTGCTGTTAATGTGGGGCAAACAAGATAAAACCTTAAAGTATGATCCTGGATTGCCATCAATTTTGAATGCTGATCTTATGATGGTTGACAGTTGCGGTCATTTACCACAACTGGAACAGCCGGCTATTGTAAACAGTAGTGTTACCGCCTTCTTGAAAAAATAGAGAACCGAGAGTTGACGCCCGGATTTTTAAACCATTCTTTTAACGTTGAATGCAAAATCTTTATTTCTATAATAAACCAACAATGAGCTTTTAATTTTAAATTTAGTTCAGGTAACTAAAGTGGACATTCCTTAAATATTTTCACTTCGTCAAGTTGCCGCCGTTATAAGTTCATGTTGTTATGAAACAGACAACAACGCTCGTTGTGGGTGCAAGCATTTCTGGTCTGGCTTCAGCAGCGTCTTTAGAGATGCGCGGCATTGATTATCTCATTATAGAAAAATATCCTCAAATAGCAGTTCCATGGCGTAACCATTACAATCGTCTTCATTTACATACCAATAAACGCCTGTCAAATCTGCCGCATAAAAAATTTGACAAGTCTGTTCCCCGCTATCCTGCAAAGCAAGAGGTTGTTGATTACCTGGAAGATTACCGGGATAGTTTTGGTATTGAGCCTGTTTTTAATACTGAAGCCAGGCGGATTAGAAAGGAAGGCGGGCAATGGATCACAGAAACTGACAACGAAGCATTTTCTTCAAAGTATGTGATCATGGCTACCGGTGCTTTCAGCAAGCCAAGAGACATAAACTTTAAAGGCATCAAAACTTTTCCCGGAAAGATCATGCATAGTGCTGCGTATAAAACGGGTAAGGACTTTAATGGAGAGAATGTGCTGGTTGTTGGCTTTGGTAATTCAGCTTGCGAGATCGCTATTGATTTGTATGAGCAGGGCGCAAAGCCTTATATGTCCGTACGCTCTCCTGTGAATATCGTGTCCCGTGATATTTTGGGAATTCCTATACTTGAAATAAGCCATTTGCTGAGTCATCTTCCACCGCGTGTTGCAGATGCATTAACTGTTCCGATCAGGCGTTTGTTGTTTGGCGATATTGGCAAATTTGGTTTGACGAAAATGAAATACGGCCCATTTGAGCAGATAAAAAAAGATGGTACTGCACCTGTGTTAGATATTGGAACGATTAAACATATCCGCGAAGGGCATATTAAAATTTGCAGTGAGATTGATTTTGTAGAAGGAAATGAGGTTTTTTTTAAGGATGGTAAAGCCGTAACAGTTAATGCTATTATTGGCGCCATTGGATATGAGCCTAACTACGCAGACATTGTAGATGTCGATAAGAGCCGGTTTGACGATCTGAAATTATCCGTTGATCATCAGAAGTATTTTGGAAAAGATGGTTTGTATTTCTGTGGTTATTGGATTGCTCCGACGGGACAAATTCACGAGATATCGTCAGATGCCAGGGAAATTGCGAAGAATATTGCGGAGAAGGAAAATGCTCTTCGTCAATCCGGAATACGTAAAGATGTATGAAGGGCGTATATTAGCAAAAATGTAGTATTCCGTTTCCAGTCCCGGATGTATATAATTGTTTAACTATTATAGAAGTTACAAAAATGACAACTACTGCTATTTTAAGACTTGAATACCTGTGCGCAGTAATTCCGCCCTTGTTGAAAGCAATAGATGAAGAAGTGTTTTCTTCGAAGCCCCATCCTGAAAAATGGAGTAAAAAGCAAATTGTGGGTCATCTTATCGACAGTGCTACAAATAATCATCAGCGCTTTGTGCGTGTGCAGTTTGAAGACAAGCCATTAATTCGTTATGATCAGGACAAGTGGAATGATTTTACGCACTATCAACAAATGAACAGTCTTCATGTGATCGGATTTTGGGAGGCGTACAACAAACATCTTGTGCAGATCATCAAACATATTCCCAAAGAAGCTTTAAGCAGGGAGTGCCAGGTGGGTGATAACACGTTTACACTTGATTTTCTGATCAATGACTATGTGCATCATATGGAACATCATTTGCGGCAGGTTGTTTCCTACTAGTTTCGCCACAAAGGCGCTAAGGCGCAAAGAAGCACAAAGGGAGGAACCACGGAGGGATTGAACCACGGAGCCACTTACGGCACGAAGAAACACGGCGACTTGAACCATAAAGTCACGCAGAGCATAAAGAAGCACGAAGTCCGTTGCGTCGCCGCTTCTTTGCGTTCGCCGCGAGAAACAAAAAGGTCGCGTGAAATAGTTCTAAGCTTTAGGCTTTGCGCTTTAAGCTTGTTTTTCCTTGCGTCGTTGCTTCTTTGCGATCTTTGCGTGAAACAAAAAACGTCGCGTGAAATAGTTCTAGGCTTTAGGCTTTGGGCTGTAAGCTAATACTTCACCGGCTTAACGGTATATCCCCTTTTCTTCAGCAGGCTTATAATGCCTGAATCGCCCACCAGGTGTCCTGCTCCAAATGCAAAGAATGTTGGTTCGGTAGTTATTTGTTTCTCAATAACAGGTGCCCATTCCGCATTTCGTTTATCCAGCAGTTCATCTTCCAGCATGCCAAAACTTTTGTCATTCTTAATTTCTTCAGTCAAGCCTTTGAGATCCCTGCGCTTATACATATCCATCATTTTGTCCATAGCCTTTTTGCAGGAATCTGCATTAAGCAGCATGTCTTTAAGCATGTCCGTCTGATCCTTCAGGCTGATCATATTGATTGCTTCCAGTTCGCGTTCGGGAGATTCAAGTCCTTTGATCTCGATGTTGTTGTCCTTGGCTTTTTGTGCAAGTGCAAGGTCCCAGCTCGCCATCGGGCATTTCATAATTCCCATTGTGATGATGGATACTAACGCGAACGGCTTTATGCGCGTCATCATTCCAATTGGCATTTGTGTGATCTTCTGAAAGCTGTCGGCCAATGCGTTGTATTCTTTTTCAGAAAGAAGATCTTTCCATGAAGAATCCGTCAGCATCATTCCCTGCTGAACTTTTATCATGACAGATGGATCATCCATATCCATTTCAAGAAAAAGTTTTTTTGATGATTGTATTTTTCCGGAGATCACAGGGGAAATAACAAGGTCATCCGGGCATACAAGGTGGAATGTGCCGTATAAGTAGGAGGGTTGTTGCAAACCGTTGCCACTTACTTCCCACAATAAAGATGAGTATGTTGTCGTTTGAGCGGATGATGCTGTGTAAAAAAGTAATGAGGTGATGCCGGTGACCAGAAAATTCAACAGCTTTTTATTGATGGAGTAACACATAAATGATTGTGTTTTGAGTGCATGATACAAATTAAATTGTCTAGATGATAATCACTATAAAAAAAAGTCCCGCATTGATATGCGGGACGCTCTAAACCAAAACCAACTGCTTATGAAAATTATTGTATAGTTATTTCTTTAGGCAATGCTTTTACTTCTTCCTTCTTAGGTAAGAAAAGTTTCAGCACACCGTTGTCGTATTTCGCCTGAATACCTTCTGCGTTTACTTTATCATCAACTGTAAAGCTGCGTTTAAAGCTTGTTGCCGAGAATTCACGACGATGTGTTTTGTATTCTTTGTTTTCAGTTTCGTTTTTCTTTTCAAAACTGATGGTTAATAAACCTTTTTCAAGGTTAACCTTAAAATCTTCTTTTGCAAGACCCGGAGCAACCAGTTCCAAATGGTACGCATCTTCTGTTTCATGAATGTTTACCGGAGGAACGTTCCAACCTGCTTCTTTGCCCCATGCAGCGGGAATGTTGTTGAATAACTCATCAAACAAGTTGTCAAAAGTTCTGTAGTTACGTTTTACGAGTGTCATAGTTATTTGTTTTTAAATTTTTTAATCGTAGATCGATGTAAGTGGATTTTCAAAATGTATACCATTGGCCAAATCAGGTTCTAAAGGGGTATTTTCGTCAGTTTTTATTAATTGAAATGACAATATGTCTTATTTTGTCTATTAATGATGACAAAAAGTCTTTATTTTAACCTGCTAAGCATTAAAAGTTTTCTCCTATTTTTGTATTCTAAACAGAAAAACGGAGGACGAAGAAAATGTATCCAGCAGAAATAGTGATGCCGATGAAGGCTGAATTAACAGACAATGGCTTTGATGAGTTACTTACTCCAACTGAGGTTGATGATACACTTGCTAAAGAAGGTACTACTTTGGTTATGATCAATTCAGTATGCGGATGTGCTGCAGGTGCTGCAAGACCAGGTGTGGTGATGGCGGTTCACAACAGCGCTAAACGTCCTGATAAATTAACAACAGTATTTGCGGGTTTTGATATTGCCGCAGTAAATAAAGTAAGAGAACACTTATTACCTTACCCACCGTCTTCGCCAGCAATTGCGTTGTTTAAAGACGGAAGCCTGGTACACATGGTAGAGCGCCATCAGATTGAAGGACGCCCTGCACAGGTAATAGCAAAAAATTTAATCGCTGCTTTCGAAGAATATTGTTAGCAGCTAAAGATATCCATGCGAGCAGCTTTGTTCAATGGATGGGTTAGTAAATACCACCTCCTCATTCCTGGGGAGGTGTCTTTTTTTGGACTAGCTGAGAGCTTAAAGCCTAAAGCTTAAAGCTGATGCCTCTGCGCAATCAAAATTTGCCAATTAACATATTTTCTTTACGTGGTTATTGCGGCAATCTGCGCAATTATGAATGGGTAAGGCATCTAAGTTTTAAGCTTTATGCTTTGAGCTTTAAGCTTCCTTCTTCCAGTTTGTCATTGCGGCGATTTGCGCGTTACATATGAGTAAGACAACACAAGTTTTAAGCTTTAAGCTTTAGGCTTTAAGCTTTATCCTTTACGCTTTTTTCCCTATCATTGCACCTCAACATCAATAGCATACATGTATCCCAATTTATATTACCTGTTTAAAGAGCTGTTTGGAATTAGTCTGCCGCCTTTAAAAATTGTAAACTCGTTTGGCTTTTTTGTGGCTATGTCATTCCTGGCTGCAGCGTACTTTTTTATTAAAGAGTTGCGAAGAAAGCAGGCACAGGGCATATTTACATATGAGGAAACACAGGTGACCATTGGTAAGCCTGCAAGTACGCAGGAGCTGGCACTTAACTTCTTACTGGGCTTTACATTGGGTTTTAAGATATTGGGTGTCTTTTTGGTTGAGAATGCATTGAACAACCCGCAGGTTTTTATTTTTTCAAGAGAAGGAAGTTGGCCCGCAGGTATTTTGTGCGGTGTTTTCTTCGCCGGATTGAAATGGTATGAGAAGAATAAGGTTAAGCTGAAACAGCCTGAAACCAGAACGGTTAGAATATGGCCAAGCGACAGGGTAGGTGACGTCGTAATTATTGCTGCCGCCGCAGGTTTTTTTGGGGCCAAGCTGTTTGACAACTTCGAAAACTGGGACAGATTCGTCCAGGATCCGATAGGAAATTTACTATCTCCAAGTGGCCTTACTTTTTACGGCGGATTAATTTGCGCCACACTTGCATTATACTGGTATTTCAGAAAACATAAAATTTCCTTTATTAATATCTGTGATGCCGCTGCGCCATCATTAATGGCTGCATACGGATCGGGAAGAGTCGGATGCCAGGTGGCGGGTGATGGCGACTGGGGAATTGTTAACAGCGCTTATATAAGTGATCCAAACGGAAAAATATTGCCTGCAACAAGTGTAGAACAGGTAAAGCAAATAGCTGCCGCAAATGCAAACTTCTATTCACAGTATGGCCCGGTAGAAAATCTTCACCATGCTAGTTTCAAAGCCTCCCTTTTACCTGATTGGTTTGTAGCTTATACATACCCTCATAACGTGAATAGTGAAGGTATTCCTATTCCGGGTTGTACCTGGGGTGAATATTGTAATCATCTTCCCCTGCCGGTATTTCCAACGCCGCTGTATGAAATTATCGTATGCCTGTTGTTGTTCTGGGCGCTATGGGCGATAAGAAAAAGGATCAGCATTCCCGGAAGACTTTTCGCTATCTATCTCATCATGAATGGTGTTGAAAGGTTCTTCATTGAAAAGATCCGCGTAAACTCCCGCTACAGCATTTTCGGTTTCCATCCCACGCAGGCGGAAATTATTTCAACGTTACTTGTTATTGCTGGTGTGGTGTTGTATTACTACGCACCGAAGTTTAGGAAGACAGCGGTAAGACAGTAAGACAGTAAGACAGTAAGACAGTAAGACGTGTAAGACGTGTAAGACGTGTAAGACATGTAAGACGGGTAAGACAGGTAAGACAGGTAAGACCATAAGAAAGATGTAAAGAAAAACAGAAATAAAAAAGAGGGGTAAGATGATAGCCATTTTACCCCTCTTTTTGTTATAGAATTTTATCAGCCAAAGTGTGTAATAACATCGTCGCGCCACTCTTACGGTCTTACTATCTTACTGTCTTACGCGTCTTATAATGAACTTGTACTTTCCACTAACCTGCATTTTCTTCGCCGTCAGCGTAAGCCGGTAAAGATGCTCGCCCCAGACGCTGGAGAGGCGCGGGTCGGTCTGAGGAATTTCTTCGATGGAGGGAGTGAACAATGCGGCATCGTATATCATTTGCAGTTTTTGCCTGTCTTTTTCCAGTACTACCGTACCGGGTGTGGTGATATCCGGTTTTGCCCATGTGAGGAAGTTTTCCTGGTTGGGTTGTTTGGCTTCGGCTAATGTAAACGCGTCTTCAATGGTGAGCGCATTGTTGGAAAGATCATAGGTCCGTTTCCAGCTCTTTACTGAAGCATCAGCGTTGTACGCACCACTTATGTCCATCGAGAAACGCATAAGGCGTTCATCAAATTGAACATCTTTTGCACGATATTCAGCGCCAAATTGTTCAGGTTTTCCGTTGATCATGGGGAGATTGTGATAATTGCTTTGCATCGTCCAGATCGAGTATCGTTCGTTGCTGAATGTCTGGCGCGTGTATGTACCTACGCCAGCGTCAACAAACATTGGTGTTGTATTCAGGTATAATGAAAAGGTACCCACATCGTTGTGGTTATGGCTCTCATTGTTGTAGCCTCCCTTTGCCGCCAGGAAAAAGCCCTGCTCATCCTTCATATAACAGAATTGGGTTTGCGGATACCACGTGTATTTATCAGAAGGCGATTCCGGGTCGGTTTTCGATAATCCTGCGGCGCAACTCCAATTTTCGATGGTTCTGAAAAAATCAATGCCCACACCTGTTTCAAGGGTATTGGTTTGTTGTAGATAAGCGGCAAACCGTTGCATCATATTGCTGTTTACAGCTTCACCATATCTGAATATCAAGCCTGCATCACCACCGCCCTTTGCAGAAGCATCGGCGAAATTTACGACCCAGCCATTTCCAACATAGCTATGGGCAATATATTCTCCCATGTTTTTAATCATGGGTTTGCTGAATAAATTGAGTCTGCCGCCGGTCGCATTATATAAGATCTGGAGGTAATCATACAGTTTTCCCGCTGCATGTCCCCAATAAGATGGACCTTCTTCGCAGGCGCCGTCTTCGTTCACGTAATTAATGAATTTATCTACACTTTGCATTGTTTTGTAGACTGCGGCTGAGCGAGCGTCAGCATTATCTTCGAGTAGCAAAAAACATATCAGTACATTCGAATTGCACCACGGATTCCAGTTATTCACGAGCGTGCCCGGTGTATAATTCAAAGCCTGCCACCAGTAGTCACTGCGTGCCATGTATGGAATCAATATCCGTTCCCTGATATTTTTGCGCAGTTTTGATGCGATAATGGTATCTGTCTTGTCCATTTGTTCATGCAAAAAATACCAGGTCCATGACAACAATGATCCGAGTTGCCCCGAACCAAGGTCAATGATCTCTTCATGATAATCGGGCAGGGACCGTTTGCTTTTCTGAGCAGAAAGATGTGCCGATAAAACCCAGGACGACATTTCACAGGCATGCCAGACGCCGTTGATGATCTGTTCCATAAAGCGTCCCTTTCCTTCAGCCAGCTCGGCGTACACAAGCCGGCCGAGCGCAGTGTTGTTGGCGTTGAAGGGTGTTTCCATTACCGCGCGGCTACCACTGCGTTCAAATTCAAGATAGTCCGTCGCCTTAACCACCTTCCATTCATAATTCAGATACGCTTCGCCATCCTGAATGATCTTGTTTTTCAGATTGCCGGTTATGCTGTCCCATCCGATGCGATTGCTGTATGCCGGGTATTTTACCCATTGATCCGTTGGAAGTATATATGATCTCAATTGCTGTTCGCTGGCTTCTTTTTGCAGCAGGTTACGTTCAGTATACGATGCAATACTTGTAGTTGAAATCAATATTGCTAAGAATACAAACAGATATTTCATATAGCGGCTTTTAACTAAAATAAGCATACTGAGGAAATAAAATCTCCGCAGTAATGAGTTTTTAATAAGGCCAACCCGGAGTTGGGGTAATATTGCTGTTCCGTTGCACTTCTGCTCTTGGGATGGGCCAGGTAGTAATGTAATCGCCCGGATATTTGTAGGTAGTTATATTTTCACCCCACACGCGCAAAACTCCATTGCCGTTTGCGAACACTTTTTCTTTTAAAGTTCCCCATCGCAGTTCGTCAAAGTAATCGATGCCTTCGCAGGCGAATTCAACTCTTCGTTCGTTCCGTATTCTTTCGCGCATATCGGCCTGTCCGCTGACAAAAGTTGGCAAATTAGCGTTGCCTGTTTGTAGTAGCGCAATTCCTGCGCGGCTTCTTACTGCATTCACCAACTCGATAGCTGCAGGTACATTGCTTTTTTCATTCAGAGCTTCGGCCCACATCAACAGGACATCTGCATAACGGATCACCGGTATGTCGATGGGTGTTTGATCGCGGACAAGCACTTCATTCGAACCTTCACCAACAAACTTCCTGTACAGATATACAAAAAAGGAACTCCAATCCGTGCGTAAATCCTGCACTGGCAGGTTGGCATCGCGAAATGGCCAGCGCATGGTATAATTCTGGTCTGTTCCTGCGAGCGGTGTTCCAAGATAACTTGAGTAAGGAGTGATAACTGTCGCACTCAGGCGTGGATCCCTGTTCTCATAGGCTTTTTTGATCCGTGCCTCGTTGCCACCGGGAATGTATTGCGACATATCCAGACCCTTTTTAATAGCGTCATCAATTTCTTTTTGTGTAAGGTTGTCACGGAAAAAATATACTTCCCTTTTGCTGGCCGGCATTGCGTTAAAACCAGGAATAATATCGTCCCAATTGAACTTGCTGCCATCGGGTTTTTCATACAAATCTACGAGGTGTGGTGAGGGTAAATACACATCCCAGCAAGAACCAAACGAGGCTCTTGATCCAAGGAAAAGCTGCATATTGCCACCGTAATCGGCCTGTGCCATGTTTTGTATGGAGAAAATCATTTCGTCGGACTGCTCATTGGCCTCTTTGAATAAAGTTTTATAGCTTCCCGCAAACAGCGCATAACCACAATCCTTCACTTTTTCAAAGTCGGCAATTGCAGCATCCCATTTATGCTGGTACATATATACCTTACCGCGAAGTGCATATGCTGCACCTTTGGTAATGTGTCCGTATTTTGCATCTTTTGCCGCATATTTCTGCGGCAGATTGGTTTCATTAATGCAATCATTCAAATCGGTCAAAACTACTTCCCATACTTTTTCTTCTGTTTCCCTGCCTTTGGTTGCCTGATCAGCGGTAATTGGCTCAAGGTAAACAGGAACTCCCTTGTATAGTTGGTTCAACCGGAAATAATAGTATGCACGCAGGAACTTGCATTCGGCTATATAGCGTGCTTTTTTAACGCTTTCTGAAGGGGATTTGGCAGGTATGCTGTAAATGGCATCATTGGCCCGTTGTATTCCTTCGTACATTGCTCTGAATAAATTGGCAAATATGTCAGATCCGGGGCTTGCGGTTCCATTTAACAGTCCGTCCTTCGCATCGCCGCGCATCTGTCCCGTGACAGAAATGCCATCCATCTGGTATAACTCATAACCTGAAGGGCTGTATGATCCGGTTGTTATTCCGATTCTTAATCCATTATAAACGCCAGCGACGCCAAGATCAGTCAAATTATCTGTTGTCCACATGGTGGAACTGCTGATTGAACTATATGGATAAGTGTCCAGGATGTTTTTGCGACAGGATGAGCATATAAAAAATGAAGCAAAAATGATTATTATGGTTTGTGTATTTCTCATTGTGACAGGTTTAAAGTGATCAGAATGTTACATTAAGGCCAAATGCAAACTGTTTCATTGTCGGATAATTTACATCCGCGCCAATCTCCGGATCCATACCGGGATATGATGTGATGATTAAAAGGTTTTCAGCAGATATGTAAGCACGAACATTACTCATGTATGCTTTTCTAATCAATGCAGCGGGAAGCGTATAGCCGAACTGCAGATTCTTCAACTTTATATAGGACGCATCATAAACATAAAAATCGTTGGCAATGGTATTTATCGGATCGCTGGTGTTTTTCAGCCTCGGATATTTGCCGCTGATATTATTAGCCGGATCATTTGGATTGGCATCGTTATAATAGTAGTGGTTGTTTGCTGCAAAATCGCTAACTGAATACCCGTTTTGAACAATTGAGCTGTTGAAGCCCTGGGTATTCCATCGATAGGACATGCCTGCGCTTCCGGCCCATAACATAGATAAGTCGAATCCTTTCCATGAAGCACTCAAATTCAATCCAAAATTGAACTTGGGTGTGGCTGATTTGCCCAACCATTTTCTATCGTATGAATTGCCATAAGTACTATCCTTGTTATTGTCTGCGTAAATAAAGTCGCCGTAGTAAAGTTGTCCTTTGCCTATTGTATTTGACGGTTGAAATTTATAACCCGCAGCCATCATATCCTTAACCCATTGAAGATCATCAGGTGTGCGGATCATGCCGTCTCCTGGACCACCGTTGGCATTAACAGATCCATCGCTGTTTTTATGACTGCCACTTCCGCGATATAATTGCTGCACCAGTAGCTCATTGATCATATGGCCTTCAACTGCTCCGTTATTGTACACGCTGCCGATGTTGGATGTATAAACCTGCTTGCCTGTTGCGTCTGTTGTCCAGCCTTCTACCAAAGGGCCGAGATAGGATTTGATTGTGTTATAGTTATATGAGAAGTTGCCTCCAATAGAATAACTTACCTGACCAGCTTTATCTCTCCAATTGATCATCGCTTCAACGCCACGGTTGAGCAAACTTGCTGTGTTGGCCGTAGGTGCTGTCTTTGTGCCCATCGTCATTGAAATGGTGGGAACGGTAAGTATATTGGTTGTAAGCTTGTTGTAATAGCCTATTTCAACGTTCAGGCGGCTCTTCAAAAAAGCTGCTTCCAATGCAATATCGGTCAGCGTAGAAGCTTCCCAACGCAAATTTGGATTGGGTATCTTGGTCTGAGCCAACGCCGGCCATACAAGGTTGTTGAATGAATAATTTACTTTGCTGTACAAGGCCTGCCAGTCGTAATCGCCAAGATTGCTGCTGCCAAGTTTACCCCAGGATGCGCGCAGCTTTAAATTGGAAATTGACTCTTTAAAGCGTTCAAAAAAGTTTTCTTCGGAAATTCGCCATCCGGCAGAAAGAGACGGAAATGTTCCCCAGCGATAATTGGATCCAAAGCGGGACGAGGCATCTCTCCGGAGGTTCACTTCAAAAAGATAACGTTGTTTATAATTGTAGGTAACACGGCCAAACCATGACACTGTTGAGCGGTCGTTTTCATTGCCATCAATCGTCTCCGGAACCGATGCGGATGCAGGTGTTGTTATGGTAGGATCTATGAGGCCTTTTTTGCTTGTGTTGGTAAAGTAATAATCATAATAGTACTGATTGTACCCGGCTAGAGCGCCGATCGCATGATCGCCTATTTGAGTGGTATATCGCAACACAGCTTCCAGCGTTGTGCTATATTCTTTGTTGAAATTATTCTGGGTCGTCATGGTGCTTGTATTGATCGACATGTCAGGAGGTACAGTAGAGGCAAAATTTCGCCTGTAAAGAACATTCGGATACGACTTGATTTCCTGCGTTTTATTTTGATAGTTAAACCTGGGCTCTAGCGTTAGTCCGTTTGCCAATTTTAAAATGCCATACCATGTTGTATTAAATCTTGTTGTAAGATCGCTGCCACCTGTGCCGTCCAGGTAGGTAAGTATATTATTTGCATTTAGAGATTCCTGTGTGGCGGAAGGCAGTCCATAAAAGCCGTCATAATAAGGATAAAGTCCGGGCGTTGTCGCCCGCAGAAAGTTAAATGCGTTATCAGTATTGGCTTTTCCAAGCGATTGCATTAAGCCATATGTTTGCGTGCCTATCGATAAAAAATCGGTGATCTTTGATTCTACGTTTGCACGCAACTGGTAGCGTTCAGCTCCGGTATGGCGCATAATTCCTTGATTGTTTAAATAGCCGCCAGATAAGAGGTAAGTGACTTTGTCGTTTCCGCCTGACACGGAGATGTTGTGATTCTGAACAACATTTTTTTCAAAGATGGTGCTGACCCAGTCAGTGTTGGGATAAACAACGTAGTTGGGATACCCGGATTCAGTTTTCCCGTACGGATCTTTTGCTGCATCAGTCCATGTTTGCATAACAGATTCGGGGAATACCGGAGATTGACCAAGATTGATGTAGCCTTCGTTGATCAGTTTCATGTTTCGTATATAATCAGTTACAGGCCTGATAATGTTACTTGGTTGTGCGATAGAGAACAATCCGTTATACGTAACTGTCGTTTTATTCTTGTTGCCTTTTTTTGTTGTAATAAGCACCACGCCATTCGCGCCCTGTGAGCCATAGATGGCGGCAGATGCTGCATCTCTTAATATAGAAATGCTGGCAACATCATTAGGGTTAACTGCATCCATTGTGCTGATGATTCCGTCAACAATGATTAATGGACTGGATGGAATAGTTTGATCGCTTCTAGGCAAAGTGCCGGTGCCTCGTATGCGAATGGTAGCACCATCACTACCGGGTTTGCCTGAGCCCTGGTAAACAGAAACACCAGGCGCAAGTCCGGCCAGTGAAGAGGATATATTCGTTGTAGGCCTGTTTTCAATTTGTTTAGATGTGATCTGTGCAACAGAGCCTGTCATGTTTACCTTTTTCTGCGTGGCATAGCCTACCACCACTACATCACTAAGGCTACTATCTATTGTTGCGTGTTCCAGCTTTACGACGATATTGTCTTGCGTAACCGCTATGTGGCGAGTTTTATATCCGATCAGGGAAAACACAAGTATGTTACCATGTGACGCATTAATCGTGAATTCGCCATGCTCATCTGTGGCTGTACCCCGCGTGGTATTTTTTACTTCAACGGACGCGCCTGCAAGTGGCGTGTTATTTTGATCAATAACCTTTCCGGAAATTGATTGGGCCATAGCAATGCAACAAATGCATGCCGAAAATGCCGTAAGTAGTACTTTCTTTAAAAACGACTGTTGTTTCATTGTTTTCGTTTTTGGTTTACAAATGGTCAGGAAAGTGCAAAGAATAGCCGTTCCAGCCTTATTGATGGAATGTTAGGGGCAACGACAATCCTTTTGATTATTGATGCGATAAAAGATGGGCTTATATCATAAGCAATGATTGTTGAGATGAAAGAATATAAAACACAACCAACCCGGAATAGCTATTACGATAAGGGTTATAATTTTTGTTGTTTGATTCGTGTGAATTGAAGAAGCATCCTCAGGTACTATCTGTTCATAACATGCAATCGGCAAGGGTGGGCTTCTGCTTCAATCGTAGGGCAAGGTTACAAAGACATCGTTAAAGTTCTTCTTGTTTTATGCTTTTTATTTGCGAAATCGTTGTAGTTATGATGATTTTTTGATTGCAGCAACTATGCTCATTACATTTGCCAAAACTGTGCTTGCTTTTGCTATGATGATGTTGCCAGGAACAGCGCCGGCATTCTTAATTACCCAAACCTTTAACTCCTTCATTCATGAAATTTGAAGCCGTAACCATCAAGGATATTGCGAAGGCACTCAATCTTTCCATCTCCAGTGTTTCCAAAGCTTTACGGGGCAGCCATGAGATTAGTGAAGAAACAAAAAAACAGGTACACAGTTATGCGAGAAAGATGAATTACAAACCCAATCCCATTGCACAGGGCTTGCGAAAAGGAAAAAGTAAATCAATTGGTGTGGTGGTGACAAATATTGACAACAATTTTTTCTCGCAGGTAATTAATGGTGTAGAATCCGTTGCGCATAAAAAAGAATACAATGTGGTGATTTCACAAACACATGAAAGCTACGATCGCGAAGTACTGGCAGTTCAAAACTTTGCAGCAAGATCTATTGATGGCCTGATCATCTCGCTTTCTGCTGAAACAAAGAAACAGGATCATTTTAAAAAACTGCATGATAGCGGCCTGCCCATGGTTTTCTTCGATCGCGTTGCAAACACAATAAACACACATAAGGTTACCAGCAATAATTTTCTAGGAGCCTACAATGCAACACGGCATCTGATCCAACAAGGATACAAACGGATTGCACACATCACGAGTGCTAACACACTCTCGATTACATTCGAAAGACTTGAAGGTTATGTGAAGGCATTAAAGGACTATGGATATCCGCTCGACGAAGCCTGTATTAAGTATTGCGATCATGGAGGCATGTTGCAATCAGAAATATCTGCTGCCTTGCAACAATTACTTTCTATGACAAAGATGCCGGATGCTATTTTTACTGCATCGGACAGACTAAGCACATCCGTATTCAGCCTGCTGAAAAGTA
The DNA here is from genome assembly GCA_030345135.1 of Chitinophagaceae bacterium DXS. Lineage (GTDB taxonomy): Bacteria > Bacteroidota > Bacteroidia > Chitinophagales > Chitinophagaceae > Danxiaibacter > Danxiaibacter flavus. The sequence goes on along the minus strand of CP128386.1, from coordinate 1,513,948 downwards.
AGCACATTAAAATACCACAGCAAATAGCTATTATCGGATTTACCAATTCCATCAGTGCAGATATTTTCGATCCGCCGCTGTCCACCATTTCACAGCCAGCATATGAAATGGGACAAACTGCAACAGAGCTCCTCATCCGTCTTATCGAAAGCCGCCGTCCCGTAACATCCTTTGAAAAAATTGTACTGGATAATACGTTGCATATTAGGGAGTCGAGTAGGAGGGGGGAAATGTGAGATGTACGGTGTAAGATGTACGATGTACGATGTAGGAGTGAGGCGTGACGTATCAGGCATCAGGTGTCAGGTATCAGGTGTCAGTAAAGCCGTCAGCTAGTAGCTATCCGCCATAGGAATGAGGGATGGGGTATGAGGCGCGTACGAATGGAATTAGGTCTACGGAAAAAAGCGTCTGAAGAATATTGGTTTTTCATTGAAATATGGGCTGTCTGGTAATCTATTAAGTCCGATTCCGGAGGGTGCCGGATCTTCTGAGTCATGACTTAAGGAAAAGTCCAGCACGAACATTAAATCCTGCCAATCCTCCAATCCCCAAAATCCTGGTCCAGACAAGAAAAATGAAGTTTTTCGCCTCCTTTTATCCCAGTCTCCACTCATCCATTCCAATCACCGCTCGTCCCTCCAGGCCAAAATCCAGGTAACTTTTTCCATCGTTGTGCGTACAACTTCCAAATCGCCGGCGCCGTTTATCACTAAAATCAGCCATTCAAAGCAAACCAATGTACTATGCAAAACATAGTACCTAGTTTTGATCTGTATTTTAGAAAAACACATCGAACCACAACATTATAGTCATGAAAAAATTGATACTCCTGTTAACCTTAATAAATACCGCAAGCATATATTCTTTTGCGCAAACACCATCTGGTAAGGTGGATGGTAAAATTTCCGGTAACGAAAAACCGGTTGAAGCGGCAGCAATTTCCCTGCTGAATGCAAAGGATTCTTCCGTTGTCAAAATAGCAGTGACAGATAAATCGGGACTGTTTTCGCTGGAAAAGATTAAAAACGGAAAATACCTGGTTTCTGCTGAAGCCGTAGGATTTTCTAAATATTACAGCGAAGCTTTCAACATTGATGCAAAGAATGCTAACTATACCCTAAAAGATGTGGTGTTGAAAGCATCCAGCCAGCAGCTGAGCACTGTTGTAGTAACTGCATCAAGACCATTGATCGAACAGAAGATTGACAGAACAGTCGTGAATGTGGACGCTTCTCCTACAAACGTTGGTCTGTCAGCATTGGAAGTGCTGGAAAAATCACCTGGCATTACAGTTGATAAAGACGGCAATATCAGCCTGAAAGGCAAGCAGGGTGTACTTGTGTTGGTAGATGGAAAACCCACTTATCTGAGCGCGCAGGATTTGGCGAACCTGCTTAAAAATATGCCCAGCGTTAACCTGGATCAGATTGAAATTATGACCAATCCGCCGGCAAAATATGATGCTTCAGGTAATGCAGGTGTGATCAATATCAAAACAAAGAAGAATAAAGTAAAAGGCTTTAACGGAAGCGTAACGCTTGGCGCTGGTAAGGGAATCAACCCTAAAACCAATAACAGCATCAACATGAATTACCGTACCGGCAAGGTGAACATCTTTGGAAATTACAGCTTTAACTGGAACAAAGGGATGCAGGATCTGGATCTGACACGTAAGTTCTATGATAGTACCAATGCTTTGGAATCTGTTTACAAGCAAAGAACCAAAATGACACCCAACTACCAGATGCATTCGTTTAAAGCGGGCGTTGATTATTTTGTAACAAAGAAAACTACATTGGGTGTTGTGTTGAATGGCTATGTAAATCCGGGATCATTTACATCCAACGGTGTTACCAATATTTATGACGCAAATAATAATCTGACCGCTACAACCCTTGCCAATAACAGTTCTAAGGAAAAATGGAACAATATAGGCGGCAATTTTAATCTTCGTCATACGTTTGATACAACAGGAACCGAATTAACAGCTGATCTTGATTATATGAACTACAAGGCAAATCTTAACCAGATGTTCGAGAACCAGTTTTATAACCAGGTGGGAGTTAAAATTCAGAGTGATGAGATCTTAAGGGGTTATTTGCCATCCAACATTAACATCTATACAGCAAAAGTTGATTTTACCAAACCACTGAAGCATGATGCCAAGTTTGAAGCAGGTGTTAAAACAAGTTATGTAAAAACCGATAACAATGCTTTTTACGACACACTGGGCGCCTCAGGTGAATGGCAGGAAGACCCGCGCAGGACAAACCATTTTATCTACACAGAAAACATAAATGCGGCATACGTTAACTATAGCAGGCCCTTAAGCAAAAAGTGGAGCGCACAGTTAGGTCTGAGGCTGGAAAACACCAACTCAAAAGGTCAGCAGCTGACAACCAACACGGAGTTTGAAAGGAACTATACACAATTATTCCCTACAGCATATATAGGCTATAAACTGAATGAAAAGAACCAATTGGCTTTAAGTTACGGCCGCCGCATTCAAAGACCGGACTACCAGGATATGAACCCGTTCTATTATTACCTGGACAAATACACTTACCAGGTGGGTAACCCATACCTGAAACCACAGTTCAGTCATAACATTGAGTTAAACCACACGTTCAAAGGCTTTTTAACAACATCGTTACAATACAACAAAACAAAAGACATTATACAGGAGGTACTGGAACAAATTGACAGCACACACACATCTTACGTAAAGCAAAGCAATATTGCGGACAGGGATAACGTTGCTTTAAGTGTTAGTGCAAATTTCCCGGTAACAAAATGGTATAAAACGAATATATATGCACAGGGTGTTTACAACAGGTTCAGAGGACCGGTAAACAATGGGTACATTGACGTAGACGGCTTGGGCTTTATGGCCAATATGACCAACACCTTCAGCCTGAAGAAAAACTGGACGTTAGAACTGAACGGCTTTTTCAGAAGTACTATGACCGAAGGAACACTGGTTGCAAAGCCAATGGGCATGGTAAGTTTTGCTGTAAGTAAAAACGTGATGAAGAATAAAGGAACAGTGCGTTTGAATGTAAGGGACTTCCTGGATATTCAACAGTTCAGAGGCTATAGCAAATACCAGAATGTTGACGTACAGATCCACAATCAATGGGATAACAGGGTAGTTAACATTAGCTTCACATACAGGTTTAGTAAAGGTCAGGCAGTGCAGCAAAGAAAGAGAGGTGGATCTGATGATGAATCAAGCCGCGTGAAAGGCGGTGGTGGAGGTAACTAGTTGCCTTACATATTAAAATGCGTCCTCTCATCCTTATTTGAATAATACGTTTGCAGATAAATGCATTTTTTTACACCGTTGAAAATTTTTAGTTTTTTTCTTATGTGACTATAGGCGGCCCCGGTTTTTACCGGGGCCTGTATTTTTGGAGCATTTGAGTTGTACGTTGTAAGTATTACGTTATACGTTGATTGGAGCGAAGGCAAAACATGTTTTAGTCGCCTTGGTTTGTGTCTCACAAACCATTCAATAACCCGCGCAACCTATATAATAAGACCCTGAATGCAGCAAAATAGTTGTTTCCTAATTGGGAAACCTTTACTTTTGATAAAAATCCTTGATGAACCCTAAATTTGAAGTAGAATTACTACCAGAAGCAGTTGAGTTTTTGGAACAACTAGATGATAAAACGAGAGAAAAAATTTACTACAACATCAGAAAATCTCAATTTGTAAGTGACAGTGAACTCTTCAAAAAACTCAATACCCTTATTTGGGAATTCAGGACACTATACAACGGTAAAGCGTACAGACTTTTTTCTTTTTGGGACAAAATTGATGGTAAAGAAACTTTGGTTATCGCAACACACGGCATTTTAAAAAAGACACAAAAAACGCCTCTTAAAGAAATTAGAAAAGCAGAAGAAATCAGGACAGCGTATTTCAACAACCGTACAAAAAATAAATAGCTATGCCAAATAAATTTAAAACAGTTTCGCTAAATACAATGATCGACAAACACATTGGTAGACGCGGAACTGAGAGACGTGAGGCTTTTGAAAAAGAATTGCGTATAGACCTGTTAGGACAAGCTATTAAGCACGCAAGACAAGAGCTCAATTTAACCCAGGAACAGTTAGGTGAACTCGTTGGGGTACAAAAAGCTCAGATCTCAAAAATTGAGAACGGTGCAAAAAATGCAAGGTTTGACACCATCTTGAAAGTGTTTGATGCTTTAGGCGCCAAGGTAAGCTTCAACATTGAACTAAACAATAAGAAGTTTGCATACTGAGGGAACGTTGTACGTTATACGTTGACGGGAAGCGAAGGGGCGCGCTTTAATCATCCAATTGCCGTGGCTTGAGTCTCGCGAACTATCACAACTGGTGCGGTGCGTATATGAAAATTGACTTTGTTACCGACATTACATAATGAGAGGGCAATCGGAAATGGTTAGTGAGACACAAACCATGGCGGCGGCAGCGGCGGGTTTATCAAATAACACAACGTTGACGTTTTGACTTTTGAATTTTTACTTTTGACTTGCTCCCAATTTGCATGTTTACCTTTTAACCGCGTTCGCCTTTCAGCTTTAAATTTTATCTTTAAGGAGACAAGGGCATCATTTTTAGACAGTGATTTCTGAACAAAATATTTTGCATGAATAAGGCATTACTTTTTTGGGGATTGATATGCATGGGCGGTACTACTATTTCCTGTAAATGGTTTTCTCATGATAAACCGGATTCAAAGTTTTTAATTGGCAGATGGGGATTTGTTACAATTGCGGATAGCAGCAAGGTCGACACAACAAAGCCGTCTTCCGGAATTCTGTCATCAATCCCTATAAAAGATTCTGTAAAAACCTCACTTGAGTTTAAAACAGATAGCTCTTATGTTATCTACTCAAAGGAGCAGCCAAAGAAGAAAGGAAAATATTACGTGGACTCTTCCGCCAAAACTATCTACATACAAACTGATTCTATTTACAAGCCATTGCAGATAAAGGAAATCTCAGACTCAACTGTTGAGTTGTATCTGCCAGAGGATAGTTCTTCGGTGCATTTGAAGAGGGAATAAGGAGCTTTGAGCTATTAGCTATCAGCTATCAGCTTCAGCTTTGAAGCGAGAATGTTTATCGGTAATAAGAGGATGTAATGGTTACACAGAGGGGCGCGGAGACGACACAGAGTTGCACAGAGGCTTTGCACAATATCTTCTTGCAAAAAAAAAAGGAAATTGAAACTCAATTCAATTTCCTTTTTTTATATCACAAAAATCTTTGAAGATCGGGCTAGTAATCGCTTTTAAAAGATCAACGTAAATCAGCGATCCTCAGATCAGCCATCAGCCATCCTTTCTATTTCCTGCTATAGTTTGGCGCTTCTTTAGTGATCTCAACGTCATGTGCATGGCTCTCGCGCATACCAGCATTGGTGATCTGTACGAAAGTGGCCTGCTGTAAAGCTGCAAGATCTTTCGCTCCGCATAAGCCCATACCTGCACGTAAACCACCTACATACTGTGATACCACTTCATTTAAATAACCCTTGTAAGCTACACGGCCTTCAATTCCTTCAGGGACCATTTTCTTCACATCATCACCTTCCTGGAAGTAACGGTCGCCGCTCCCTTGCTGCATGGCTCCGATAGAACCCATACCACGGTATTCTTTAAACTTACGTCCTTCATATATAATCGTATCTCCGGGGCTCTCTTCAACGCCTGCAAACACGCTACCCATCATCACCACACTGGCTCCGGCAGAAAGTGCTTTTACCATGTCACCTGTATAACGGATACCACCGTCAGCAATAACCGGAATACCTTTAGCTTTCAATGCACCGGCAGCTTCCATAATCGCTGTTAATTGCGGAACACCAGCACCGGCAACAATACGTGTGGTACAAATAGAGCCTGGCCCGATACCTACTTTTACCGCATCAGCGCCTGCATCAGCCAATGCTTTCGCACCTGCAGCAGTGCCTACATTTCCCGCAATAACCTGTAGATTTTTAAAATTCTTTTTCAGTGTCTTCAGGGCATCAATAACACCTTTGCTGTGACCATGAGAACTGTCAAGCGCAACAATATCAACGCCTACCTGTTGCAAAGCATACGCTCTGTCATTCACATCTTTGGTTATGCCTAAAGCGCCACCCACCAGCAACCGGCCAAAGCTATCCTTAACTGCTGCGGGATTATTCCGCACTTGTAAAATGTCCCTGTAAGTAATTAAACCAATCAAACGGCCTTGTTTATTTACTACAGGTAATTTTTCAATCTTGTATTGGTGGAGAATCTTTTCAGCCTTTTTAAGATCAGTTCCTTCAGGCGCAGTAACCAGTCTGTCGCTGGTCATTACTTCCGTTACCTTGCGCTTTTTATCTGTTTCGAAACGTAAGTCACGGTTCGTTAAGATACCCACCAGCTTGCCGCCCTTATCGATGATGGGAATACCGCCGATCTTGTTCTCTTTCATCAGGCGCAATGCATCACCAATCGTTGCGTCTTCATGTAAAGTGACCGGATCGATGATCAAACCACTTTCGCTTCTCTTTACTTTGCGAACCTGTTCTGCCTGTTTTTCAATGCTCATATTCTTATGCAGAATACCCAGACCGCCTTCACGAGCCAATGCAATGGCAAGGTTAGCCTCAGTTACAGTATCCATAGCTGCGGACAGCATAGGGATATTTAATGTTATGCTTTTGGTAAGCTGTGACTGAATATTAACATCTTTTGGGAGAACCTGGCTATAAGCCGGCATAAGAAGAACGTCATCGAAGGTGAGACCTTCACCGAAAAACCTTGAACTGTCAGACTTTTTGTTGGGGGAACTAATTCTTGTTGCCATGTGCAAAGATATAGGGTTGGAATGATTATCTCCAAATTTTTTAAACAAGTGTTTGAATTTGTCTAACACAAAAGCCCAGGCAGCGATTGTCTTAGGCCTTCATTATAAAACAATTATGTAGCGGATTAATTACAATGTTAAATAGTCAAAATACGCTGTTGTTCGGATCGTTGTTGAGCTGAATAATATCCGGCGCTTTTACATAGCTGCTGTTATACCGGAAATTGAGGTTTGTTGTAAACTCCAGTTTGAACGAATCAGCCATTTCGGCCTTTCTGGGGAAAAATATGAAACGCAGTTCCATCGTTCCGAAAACAAGGTTTTCATTCCTGGTTCTTACACCTCCGCCTAATCCATAAAATACGCCTGATTTTGCGAACTTTTCATTTTCGGGAGTGATAACTGCTGCATCTCCGAATACAAAGGGCGCGAATTTGAATCCAAAAACCTTATATTTTAAAAAGAGATATGTTTCTGAATGCAGGCTTAACCGCTGATCCCCCAATGTAGAATCTGAACTGAAATACCTGATGCCGAAGGTATTGCTCAGACTAAGCGGATCAATACCCATCCGGCTGAATTGTTGTGCATAGGTAAGCCGCATGTATTGTCTCAGCTTAACATTATCACGCACAAACAAACGGCTGAACATACTGCCACCCAACATTACGCTTGCATCCTGCAATTCACCCTGGTTTATAAATGTGCAGGCACGGCCGAAATACTGAATAATGTCCTTCTTTTTGGTTACAATGTAACGGTTGGCATCAACACCTGCATATCCACGGTTGAGAAAAGACTGTTGATACCAGCCTCCGGTAAATGCCACATTGTAGCCATAAGGCACATCTTCCGTAGTACCAAAGCCGTACAGGTAATTGGTTTTGAAAAAATTCTGGCGAAAAAGTGTAAAGGAGCCAAGCACTGCTTTGGTTGTATTAAATTTTTGGATAAGCTGGCCCTTTACCTGTTCAGGCGATTCGAGAAAATTTGTATTCAAAAAACGTATGGCAACAAACTGCCTGCCTTTTACATTAATGTTGTGAAGATATTTTCTCACGCCAATATTGTAGCCGATCCATGCGTCGTACGTACGGTACTTGTATTTGTAGAAAAGCGTGTCAGATATATTGTACAGGTTAAACGATTCCCCCTGCAACACCGCAGCGGAACCGGCAACATGCAGGTATTGCGAAGCCAGTGGCCTGTCAAATCTTACCATCCAGCCCTGTTCGTTCCATGCAGCTCCCTGAAGATTGGGATTTATAGTTCCATAGGCAACAGAGGCGTTGACAAAGGAGTTTGCAATATTGTTCTTGCTGTATAAAAGATTGTAACCGAATGTTGGAGTGCGCAGCTGATCCCAAAGCACCGAAAGTTGTACCTTTTGGCCCATACCAAGCACATTCGCGTCGGCAATCCGCCCCTTGAACTGCTCAGGACTAAATTGTGTTACTTCACCTACTATACTAAAAAGATCTTTTGTAGCAACTTCCACATCTACCGAATCAGGATTGTTTTCAATTGGCCTGATTAAAATACGTGCATCCTGCATAAACTCCAGCGAACGCAGATACCTTTCGTTGTCAGCCATCATGTACGCGTTTACCGGCGTGCGTTCCTTTACAAAAAGATTATTGCGGATCACCCATTCTCTTGAATTCCGGTGCAGATGATTGAGGATTCTGGTTCCGAAGTAGTTGCTGCTTTGCGTGGTATCCTGGAAAGTGGTTTCAAAGCCAAAAGTTCTTACTCTAATGTGTCTGATGATCTTTCCTTCATAAGGCAAATAGGGCTTCTCGCTTTTGGCGTTAATGAGTTCTGTGGTAGAATCCGGGGTGCTTCTGGTTATGGCGTTTACCGCAAAATCAAAGATGTTGTTTTTCTTTTTTTCAGGTTTGGTGGTATCTTTTTCCTGTGCACGGCTTATGCTGAAACAAAGAAAGGATACGAGGTACACCAGCGCGAATCTAGAGATATATGTAAAAGAAATTTTCAACAAACCAGGTTTTATTACTCATTGTCAGAAATTATTCCAACAACAACAATTTCAATCTAAAAATACTTTAATTAGAACGTATTACGGGCTTAATGAAGTATAAAACCGTTAACTGCACTACTTTTGCAAAGTAAATTATTTATCATGAAGTACCAGGTAGGAGATGATATTATTGTGTTGCACAGCAATGAAGAAGGAAAAGTAATAGAGATCGTTAACGATAAAATGGTCATGATTGAAGTGCGTGGGGTAAAATTTCCCGCATATATGGATCAGATTGACTTTCCTTACTTTCACAGGTTTACCAAAAAGAAGGTTGTTGAAGAGAAAAAGCCTGTAAAAACCTATGTTGAAAATATTCCGAAGGAGAAACCAACTGCAAATAAAATAAAGGTAGAAGACGGCATATGGCTTTCTTTTCTGCCCAAATTCGGACTGGATGAGTTTAATGACGAAGTAGTGGAGGAGTTCAAGGTTTACCTCGTGAATAAGACTGAAAATGCTTACAAGTTTATTTACCGGCAGGTGTTTTTTGGAGAGCCTGATTTTGAATTGAGAAACGAGGTGTTGGCTTTCCAGGATTTCTATTTGCACGATATTCCTTTTGAGGACCTGAACGATAATCCGCATTTTACATTTGAGTTTTCCCTATTAAAGGAGAATAAGAAAAAAGCTGACTTTTTTGAAGCTTCTGTAAAACTGAAAGCCAAACAGGTATTCCTGCGCATTGAAGAAATGAAGAAAAGAAACGAGCCCACGCTTTCTTACGAACTGTTTTCAAAATACCCGGATAAAGTTCAGGATGATAAAATAGAACTTACCCCGCTTGTGGCTAAAGGTTACAAATTGTATGATGCTGCAAGAACCCGCCAGAATCTCGAGCCTGCAAGATCGGTGATAGACCTGCATATTGAAAAACTGCTGAACGATTTTAAACATCTCAGCAATTTTGAAATATTGACGCTGCAGCTGAAAGAGTTTGAAAAATGGTACGAGTTGGCCATTGCGCATCATCAGCCTTCATTAACCGTAATTCACGGGGTGGGAAGTGGCAGATTGCGCGATGAAATACATGATCTGTTAAAAGTGCGTAAAGAGGTTAAAACCTTCATCAACCAGTACGATCCAAGGTTTGGTTATGGCGCAACCGAGATATTTTTTCAATATTAATGGATGGTAGATTTGCATGAAGTCAAACGGCGAACATATTGCACCTGTTAAAGATATGCGGAATGAGTTCCGCATATTTACTTTTAATATAACAGACAAAGAACCGGAAAACAGTACGCCTCACCGTCATAATTTTCATGAAATAATATTCCTGGAGGAAGGAAAAGCAACTCATGAAATTGATGGAGAATATTACGAAATTAAAGGACCTGAAGTAATACTTGTAGCACAGGGCAAAGTGCATTCTTTTAAAGTGCAGGCAGGCGCTAAGGGATGCATAGTGCGGTTTTCCGGCAGCTTTTTGCCGGAGAATACAGAATGCCTTTTCTCACAATTTTTCTTTCTTTCGAATATTCCGGTGCGTTGTGAAGAATTCAGAGAAAAAATTAGAAGCTTGCTGCAGTTGATTTTTAATGCAGACAATGAGCCTGACAGAAAGCCTGCATTTATCAAATACCTTCTGTCAGCCTACGTAGAATTACTGAAAGATGAAAAGGAAAAGCATTTTGCTTCGGCAAACAAAGCATCCAAAGAAAATTACCAGCTGTTCAATCGCTTCCTTATGCTTGTTGAAGCTCATTTTCATGATCAGCAACCGGTAGATTTTTATGCAAAAACACTGAATGTTACTCCCCGGAAATTGGGAGAAATAAGTAAGGAAGTATTTGGCCAAAGCTCATCCAATGTTATTGACAGCCGGCTAATGCTTGAAGCAAAGCGGTTGCTGTTATATACGCCTCAATCCATACAGGAAATAACCTATACACTTGGATTTAGTGATCAATCCTATTTTACAAAGACATTCCGCAAGTGGGAGGGATTAACGCCTTCTGAATACAGGAACAGGAACAAGGTTGCATAAAAGTACCAGCCTTCGGCAGAAAACTACCAATACGGTCCAGTGTCTGTAGGTAGCTTTGCATAAAAGAATAACATTATGAAAATAGTACTGATAGGCGCAACCGGTTTTGTAGGAAGCCATTTACTGAAGGAAGCGTTGCATAGAAATTATGATGTGACAGCCATTGTGCGGGATCCGTCAAAATTAGCCGTGAATGATAAACACCTGACGATAGTTAAAGGTGATGTTTATAATGAAGATGAACTCACAGGTTTGTTAGAGGGATATGATGTAGTTGTTAGCGCTTTCAATTCAGGCTGGCAAAACCCAAATATTTACAATGATTTTTTAAAAGGCTCTGATGCCATTAACAACGCTGCAAAAAAAGCAGGCATCAGACGTATCATCATAGTAGGTGGCGCAGGAAGTTTGTTTGTAGCTCCCGGTGTGCAGGCTGTTGATACAGATGCTTTTCCGGCTGAATGGAAACAAGGAGCGTTAGGTGCAAGAGATGCACTCACTAATATTCAGAAAGACAGCAGCCTGGACTGGACCTTCCTTAGTCCTCCGTTCAATCTCCATCCGGGCGAACGCACCGCTTCATTCCGCATTGGACATGACGAACCCATTTTCAACGAGAAAGGAGAATCATCTATTTCTGTAGAGGATCTGGCCGTTGCTTTGTTTAACGAGCTGGAAAAAGGTGAGTTTATTCAGCGACGTTTTACGGTAGGCTATTAGCAATGAGCTAAAAAAGAATGCCACTGAGATTCTGTGTTAATTACCAAGTAAGAATTTAGTTAAGTTTTTATAATTTTGTTTTTCCAAGGCGGCAAAAGTCAGCCTGTTTAGGGCGGTCTGTAAGATAAATTGCTCATCGTCAATCAGTGTGTTTATATTTTTAAGTGTGGCTACCCTATAATCTTAGTAGTATTTTTTGAGCCGCTAATTTATTGAAATCAACCTGCTTATAAACAACTTTTTCAAAGAACTCTTATTTCAACGACATTGAATAGTGAATAGTGAATAGTGAAAGATGAAGCAACGATATAACACAAAAGCCGTTCGATTAATGGACGGCTTTTGTGTTTGCGCTCTGCGAAGCTTTTATACTCTTCGAAGCCTCCTGGCTTCGCGGCCTACTTTATCGCTTGTAGCGTTTATGAAACGATGCCTGGTCGCCAGAGGCGACAGAAAAAACACTGCAGAGCCTGGAGGATCAGCAGAGCGAGACAGTTCCAAAGCTGAAAGCTAATAGCTGATAGCTCACAGCTACTTATCCCACCAAACTCTTGAAGTCATTTTATCGCCATTGCTTAACCCCGCAACGGCAGCGTTATAATTATCCGTATTGGTTGTTGCTTCAGACAATGGATAAGTGAACCTGCGAGGAATGCTTCCATTGGTTACATTGGTCGGGTAATTTTTTATTTCATTCAGATGCGGAAAACCGGTTCTTCTCCAGTTTGCCCAGGCTTCATATTCATCCATAAATGTCGCGATCCAGTATTGCGTGTTTATCTGATTCAGAGCGTCGCCGGCATTAAAGGGATTTGTCTGCAGGTAAGCAGTAATATCCGCTGCGCTTATTGCAGGCAATGGTGCAGGTGTGGCGTTTACATATTTTGCTATCTGCCCCAGCTGGTTCATTGCAGCAGTAACTCCCCTGGTATAAAAATCGGAAACGCTTCCGCTTATCCAGCCTCTTTGAACAGCTTCTGCCTGCAACAATGCTGTTTCGGCATAAGTCAGGAAGAAAGTCGGTGCATCTAATCTTGCAAAAGTGTTGCGATTTACAATGGAATACTTCGCCTGGCTTCCGGGATATCCGGGCGCTTTTGTTATGTCGAATGCACCGCCGGCATTATCGTATCCATTTGGCTGTCCAAGTTGAATAGCCGGCGAATTGTCCCCCAGATCATCCGTGTTGTTTGGATCTTCGGCAACTGTACCGAAGTAGATCAAGCGAGGATCTTTTGTTGCGACAAGATAGTTCACAAATGTCGCACTCAGGCGTGCCGCATTGGGATCAACGCCATCCAACACAAGGGCGCTGCCGTTGGTAGTGGCAGTACCGGGTACGCCAGTCTGATGTGAAAAAACGGCATCATCGGTTATACTAGTCATTACACCACCTGTAACAGCAGTCTGCGCCCATTTTTTGGCATTATCAGGATCCACCTTAACCATGCGCATTGCCAGGCGTAACATTTCAGAATAAGCAAATTTTTTCCATTGAACGGGATCTCCGCTATACAAAATATCAGCAGAACCAACTGTATTTGCTCCACTACCCAATGCACCTGCAGCTTCCTGCAATTCTTTCAGCATATCAGCATAAATATCCTGCTGCTTATCATACTTAGGAGAAGTGATGCCATTTGTATATCCTCTACCGGCTTCTGAGTAAGGACAGTCGCCATACATATCAGTCACGCGCTGAAACATAAACACCTTGAAGATTCGCGCGATCTGATACAAATCCTGGTGAGCGGTATCATTTTTTGAATTTTCAATCACTTCAATGATGTTCCTTACCGGGTTATTAAAAGTTTGATCCCAGTAAGCGGAATTATAGCCTGCATTATATGTGTATTTATCACCGCCCCAATAGCCAAATGTGCTGGACAAATGCTGTATCATGCAGGATGCATAAATAAGATTGTTACGCCAGTCCTCATAAGCATTTGCATCACTGTTTCCTGATGTAGTTAACTGCGCCGCGGTAAGCAGGTAGTTGTAGTTCATATTAGCATTGGTAAGGTGCTCGGGGTCCGTGTTGATTGCTTCAAAATCCTTAGAGCAACTTCCCAATATCATTCCCGAAACAGCAAACGCGATATATATAGTTGTACGTTTCATGATCAATGATTTAGTTTGGTTACACAATCAGAATTTGATATTCAGGTTTAATCCAAGGCTTCGTACCGGCGGATAACCTGATAATTCAAGTCCTTGCGCATTTGTGTTATTATAGTTCGATTCGGGATCTATGTTAGGTGTGTGTTTCAGCAATGTAGCAAGATTGCGTGCAACCAGCGTTAATGATAATCCTTTTATAAATCCGTCCTTTAAAATGCTTTTGGGAAACACATAGCCTAATGTCATTGAGCGTAGCTTAATAAACCCTGCGTTGTACACAAATTCTTCTGAAATGCTGTTCGCACCGCCCGCAATTGCATTGAAATATGTTTCTGACCGCACTGCTTTTGTGTTGGGTTTTCCATCTTCAGTAACACCCGGACCAACATAGCCTCCTTCCCTGCCTGCAAGTGTATTTTTCTGCAGACCTTCTGAATACAATACCAGGTTGGTTCCTGAATAAATATTTGCTCCAAACTTGTAATCGATCAGGAAAGAAAAAACAAAATCCTTGAAATGAAATTCATTGGTAAGTCCACCGGTTTGCTTGTAAACACCAGAACCAAGTGACACTATACCATCGGAACGTAAAGGCAATCCTGATGTATCGTAAATAATACTTCCTTTATCATCACGCTTGTATTTGAAACCCATGATCTGGCCGTAAGACATTCCCACAACATTGCTAATACTTACACCATCACCAAAACGTGGCACGTCCAGAGAAAGACTTGGAACACCTCCGAGGTCAAGCACTTTGCTGTTATTATACGCATAGTTAAATGATACGTTCCATGAAAAATTCTTTGTCTTTACAGGTGTGCCTGTTATCAATACTTCCACACCCTTGTTTTCAAGTTTGCCTATATTAATGGTATTTGAATTATATCCGGAAGTTGAGCTAACAGTAACCGGCACTATATCATCTTCCGTTTTCTTATTGTACACAGCTACATCAAAGCCTACCCTGCTCTTGAAGAATTGCATATTCAACCCAATTTCATCTTCACGGATTTTTACGGGTCTTAAATTCTGATTGGGAATACTACCGTTTACAACATAACCTACCGGCTGCCCGCCAATTGAATAACCCTGTAACCCATAGGTCAGCACAGTTTGATATGGAGTTGCCGCACCGGTATTGGAAGACTGTGCGTAAGATGCTCTCAGTTTACCAAAGCTTATCCAGTCAGGCATATGAAAAGCATCTGAAAATACAAAGCTTCCGGATATTGATGGATACAGGTAATGGTTACTGGCCGGGTTCAGCATAGAGAACCAGTCATTACGCGCTGTAGCTGTGATGAACAGGAAGTTTTTATACCCTACATCCACGTTTCCATAAACAGAATTAACCCTTGAATGTGTGAAGCCATAATTAAACGGCCTGCTTGTTACATTGCTTATGCTGTAAAAGAAGGGAACATTGAATGGTCCACCGCCGCCACTGTATGACTTCCACTGATTATCCTGTGAGTACACACCCACGTTGGCGTTGATGGTAAAGTTTTCATTGATCTTTTTGTTCACACCAATCATACCGTGCCAATCCAACTCACGTTGATTGATATTAGACATATTAATAGAACCACCACCGGCATTGGAATACTGTACGCCATTAGGTGTTACACTTCTTGTATCAAAGTTATATCCGTCCCTGGTAACCTGGCCTTGCAGATACAGCCAGTCAAGGATATTGTATTTGATAGTGAGGCCACCTGTCAAACGATTTCTGTTTGTCTGATTTTCAAAATCATACGCAATGAAGTAAGGATTTTCAAAATAAATATCCTGTGATCCTGGCAGCAGTTCATTCTTGTTTGCATCTACACGCGGTGACAACCAACGCACATCGAATGTGTTAGCAAGGAAGTTAAGCGATGCCACATAGTTACCAGGTGCATCAGATAATGATCCCCTGTTCTTTACTTGTTCAAAGATGTAGTTGGCAGTGAGCGTCATTTGCAGTTTCGGGGTGACATTATAAGTACTGTTGAAATTAACTCCCTGTTGCTTCATGTTCGAATTGGGAACATTTGTGTTGAGATAGAGATTGGACAATCCCAGGCGGAAATGCCCTTTATCATTGCCGCCAAGCAATGCGACAGAGGTTTGATTGGTCAGACCTGTCTGATAAAAATTCTTATAGTTATCCTTGTACGCATTGTACTTGTACGTATCTCCAAGAAAGTTTACGGCATCAGAACCATCTATTTTAGCGCCCCATGCAGATTCCGCAGTCGCATTGGCTGCATTAATATCGACAGGCTTTACACCCTGCGTACCCTGACCGTATACATATTGAATATCTCTCGTATCAAATATTTTGCTCAGCGTAAAATTATTATTGACTTCTACTCCAATGCCTTTGGATCTTGCACCGGATTTGGTAGTAATAAGGATGGCTCCGTTTCCTCCGCGATAGCCATATAAGGCTGTAGCAGCAACACCTTTCAGCACTTGCATGGTTTCGATATCATCGGGATTAATATTCGATAAGCCATCTCCGTAATCTGCGCCACCCCACATGCCCGCACTACCCTGGTTCTTATTATCGTAAGGAATTCCATCTATTACGTACAGCGGCTGGTTATTACCTGTTAATGATGCGTTGCCACGAATGATAACCCTGCTGCTACCGTACGGACCAGTACTTACACCTGCTACACTAACGCCGGCGATCTGACCAGTGAGCGCATTACCAATGTTTACTTCGCGCGCCTGTGTAAATTTTGAACCATCAACTTCGGTTGTTGAATACCCTAATGATCGCGCCTGCTTTTGTATACCAAGCGCAGTAACAACTACATCACTTAAATTTGTTTGAGACTCACTTAGTACAACATTTAATTCGGTCTCGTCCCCCAGGGTAATTTGTTTTGTAGCAAACCCAACAAAACTGAAAACAAGTACATCACCTTTTGATGCATCAATTGAATATACACCTTTACTATCTGTATTTGTTCCTTTTGATTTGCCCTGTACAACAATGCTTACGCTTACGAGTGGGTCTCCGGATGTGTTTGTAACTTTCCCTGTAATCTTTTGTTGCGGGGACCTTGCTTCGTATGCATACTGTGTGTTGCTTATACTGTAGTAACCCGATACCTCGTTAAGAGAATCTGCTTTCTCCCTGGCCCTGATGATTACGTAGGTCTTTTCGTCTATTTTTTTGTAGGTAAGAGAAGTGCCCTTTAATAACTCAGTAAGGATAGATTCGGCATCATCCTGCATGTTCTTAACGGGGAACACTTTTATGTTCTGCAAAGATTTGTCCGCTACCAGGAAGTACACGCCTTTGGTTTTGTTTAATTGATTGAGGACTTGCAGAACAGATAGCTTTTCTTCATTTTTATTGCGGCCGGATTGCTCATACTCAGTTGCTGAAGATGTGTTATGCCATGCCTTTTTGTTTACTGCATACAATGCGCGGTCTGAAGAAGTTTGCGCATATGCTGTAGAGCCGACAGTCAATGCAATAAGCAGGCAGCAACACACCAGAATTCTCTGTGTTTTGCTTGTCATAGCAAGATTGTTTTGGATGTTTGTAATTAGTCAGCCAGCTTTAGTGGTTGTTCCTTGTCAAAAGAACATGGTTTTCCTTCCGTTCAATTGATAAGTCAGATACGGCACCTAAAGCTTTTAATACCGTATCGAGGTTGTTGTTGGGTATGACGCCGCTGATTGTTTCTGCAGACAGGCCTGTATCTGCGAGTTCAACAGCAACACCATAATGTTCAGATATAATTTTTACAACTTCTGCAAGCGGGGTTTTATCGAAATACAACTTATCTTCCATCCATGCCAATGCCTGTTCAGCTGTTACTTTTTTCTGCGTCAACGCATCATCCCTCAACTCTATAAAATCACCGGGACGCATATAAACGACTTTGCCGTTTTTTGCCTGAACTGTAACGCTACCCTCTTTCAACACCACGTTTGACACTTCTGCTTTATTAACCACGCTGAATTGTGTACCCGTTACCACAACATCAAACCTGTCCGTATGAACTACAAACCGATTGTGTTTTGCTGTTTTAGCAACGTGGAAGAAAGCCTCGCCTTCTATCCACACTTCTCTTTCCATGGTCGAATCCCAACCTGAGTTATATCGTACGCTACTATTGGCATTTAACATTACTTCTGACCCGTCGGGTAAAATATTTTTCACAACCTCTCCAAACTGTGACTTTATTTTTTCCTGCTTATTTTCATGATAGAACATTAACACTGCCGCAGCAAAGACTGCAGCTATTGCAGCCGCAATCATCCATCGCTGAATGTTAAATACCTTTCCACGTGGTACTGAAGGTTCAATTGTTTCAAATATTTTCTCCTCGGCTGACAGCAGTTGTTCAGGTTTCAAAGATTCGGTCACAAACAGTGTATGGTACAATTCTACAGCTTCATCTACTAAATGCTGTTTTCCGGGATTCTTTTTTATCCATTGCTCCCATCTCCCGGTTTTTTTGGGATCAGACCTGTTAAGCCAATCAATAAAAGATTCATCACACAAAAACTCTTCAGGAGACAGGTACTCATTTTCCATTTAGTTGCAACAGTTTATATAGTAGTGTTCCGTCTTATTTTTTTGTAACTGCTTTTTCTCGATTTAATTTATTTTTAATCTCGTAGCCATTGTCGCCGTGGTGAAGAACGATACAATTCTTCTAAGATTGGCTTATCTTTCCTATAGATTATTAAAACATCTGCAAATTGGCAGAAGATACTACGCAACAAAACACCTGTGAAACATTGATCCTAAAATCCGGAAACACAGAATCTTTCCGGGAAGTGTTCCGCAACTATTATTCGCAGCTTTATCTGTACGGATACAAAATTATTCAGGATAAAAATGTGCTGGAAGACACTATTCAGGAACTGTTTCTGGAGCTCTGGAATAACAACAACACGTCAGAAATACAATCTGTAAAAGCCTATTTGTTTAAGTCACTTCAATATAAGCTCTACAAAAAAATTGCACTCAAAAAAGGTACACCATTAGGTGACTCTTTTATTGTTGATGTTCCCTTTGAGATAAATAAAGAAACTTTACTGGTTGAAGAAGAAAATGAAAAAGAAAGGGCAAGTTTTGTCGGAGATCTTTTAAACGCACTCACTCCCAGGCAAAGAGAGATAGTTTACCTGCGCTTTTACCGGAACATGGACTATGAAGAAATAAGTTACATTATGCAGATCAACTACCAGGCCGCGCGAAATCTGCTGAGCCAGTCGCTTAAAGCATTAAAAACAGCAGGCACCCGGTTGAAATAATATATCGCATAAAATGCAGCACCGCCAGAATCATGTAAGGATCACCATCTTAAAAGTGCACTTGCCCACGTAAAACCACTACCAAATGCGGCAAGACAAACAAGATCCCCATTTTTGACCATACCTTTTTCCCAGGCTTCACACAACGCAATGGGAATAGATGCGGCTGTTGTATTCCCGTATTTTTGAATATTGTTATAAACCTGATCCGGGCGCAACCCGAGTGATTGTTGCACAAATTGAGCTATGCGTAAATTGGCCTGGTGTGGTATAAGCATATTGATATCGGAGGGCTTTAAATTATTTGCCGCAAGAGCCTCCATAATCACTTCCGGAAACTTAACCACTGCCTTTTTAAAGACTGCCGGCCCATCCATATAGGGAAAATTTTGAGCATTATTTATCATTGCATGACTCATGAACATTTCTCCAATCGATGCATCATCAAAGTCAGCCAGCTTTTTCTCCATCCAATGATTGGCATGAGTGCCGGGATTGAACATTGCAAGCAATTCCGCGTCATTGCCGTCGCTATGCAAATGCGTGCTTAGTATACCTTCTCCATTTTCAGCAGGCTGAAGCACAACAGCGCCGGCGCCGTCACCAAAAATCACACTGACATTTCTGCCGCGGGTGCTAAAATCAAGACCAAATGAATGTTTCTCACTACCAATTACAAGAACATTTTTATACATTCCTGTTTTAACAAACTGATCAGCCACACTTAACCCGTAAACAAAGCCACTGCACTGATTGCGAACATCAAGCGCGCCTACCTCTTTTATTTGTAAAGCCCTTTGGACCAACACACCACAACCCGGAAAATAATAATCCGGACTTAAGGTTGCGAATACTATAAAATCAATATCATTCGGTGTAATACCTGCACGGGATATGGCCACTTTTGCGGCTTCTACTCCCATTGTCGCAGTCGTTTCTCCTGTTCTGTCTGCGTACCGGCGTTCCTTGATGCCCGTTCTTTCCTGTATCCATTCATCACTGGTATCCATGAACTGGGCGAGATCATTATTGGTATATACATTCTTCGGAACGTACATGCCTATTCCGGCAATTTTAGAATGGAGCATGGCAATCGTTATTTACGTCAAATCAAAATAACGAAATCTGCTGTTATTTTCTAAACACATTTTCACTTTGTAACAAATAGGCGCCGCTAACAACAACCACATCACCATCTTTCAATCCTGATGTTATTTCAATCATCCCCTCTGCTTCACGGCCTGTTTCAACAGTCTTGCTAGCAAATTTGTTTGCCGATACCTGGGTCCACACAACAGCTTCTTTTCCATCACGCAAAACTGCATCAACAGGAAGGCTTAGCATCTTTTGCGGAGGATCCTGAATGGTGACGTAAACAGGCATACCGGGTTTAAGCGAACCATCTTTGTTCGGAACATTGATGCGGATAAGGTTAATGCGGGTATCCGGATTTATTTCAGGGTTGACAAATTCAATCTTACCGGTCAATGTCTTTCCAACCACATCAGGGATCTGCACTAACGCACTGGCATTTGTGTTAAGCAGGGAAAGACGCGAAGTATATACCTGTGCTTCCGCCCAAAGCGCAGAAAGATCAGCAAGCTTTACAATGGTTCCTCCTTCCATAACATAGTCGCCTTCCTTAACCGGCAACTCCGTAACCGTTCCGGATGCGGTAGCATAAAAAGTTGTAACCACGGATGTTTTTCCTGATGTTTTAAGAGATTCAATCTGGCTATCTGACATTCCCCACAAAACCAATTTATTCCTGGCACTTTCAACAAGCGTTTTATAGTCGATTAAGCTATTACCAAGTTTGCTTTGTTTTTCAACAGCAAGTAAAAACTCCTGTTTTACGTTGTTTAACTCTTCACTATAGAGATCAAACAATCTATCACCTTTAGCAATTCTATCACCGAGGTTTTTAAAGTATAGCCTTTCTATCCTTCCTCCTATTCTTGCACTAATTGCATTTGTTGTAAGCTCGTTAAAGGTTAGCGTACCTGTCAGTATCGTTTTATTGTTGAACATTCCGTTGCGTAAAGTATCCACATGGATATTTCCGAGTGTTATCTGCTCCGGACTCAGCTGAATTTCATTAGCAGCTTCCTGCAGTTTTTTTGACACCGGCGTCAGCTCCATATGGCAAATAGGACACTTGCCAGGCTTTGCCTCTACCACCTGCGGATCCATCGAACAGGTATAATACACATCATCTGCAACTGCAGCCTTTTCTTTTTTTGTACCACAGCTAATGATCATCCAGCTGAGTAGTACGGCAATAATAATTTGTCTCATAAATTTATTTTTGAAAGGGTGTCAGGTGTCAGGTATCAGGTGTCAGGTATCAGGTTGGCAGCTTTTAGCTACAAGCTATCGTTTCATAATATGAAGAAATCCGACATCGTAAATCGTACATCTAACATCGTACATCTAACATCGTACATCCTAATACCTGCAACCTCACACCTGATACCTCACACCTGATACCTCACACCTGATACCTCACACCTAACACCTTCCCTCACTTCCCCTGTTTCACAAAGCTTTCACTATCCATCAAATATTGCGCATTGGCAGCAACGCTATCTGTAGCATTCAGTCCCCCGGTAATTTGAATAAAATCCTTTATGCCTATTCCTGTTTGTACAGGATGAACTTTGAACAAGCCGTCCTCTTTTAAAAACACAACCTTATTTAGTCCAAGTGATAACACTGCATCTTTAGGCAACCAATCCATTTCATTGCTTCTTACATTTATAGACGCAGCAACCTGGCTGCCAATCGGTATCTGCAATGAGGCGTTGTTAAAGTAAACTCTTGCTGTCACCGTCTTATCTTCTTTTCGAAAGAATGGTTCTATAAATCCTATCGTGCCGTCAAATGACTTAGAAGGATCTGTTTCAGGCGTTACAGTTACCCGCATACCTGTTTTAACCAGCGGTGCTTCTGCGGCGTATACATTTAACACTGCCCAGCTATTATCGGTGTTGTAGATCTTAAAAATGGCCTTTCCCTTTTCCACATACATCCCCTCTTTTATAGCCAGCTCTTCCGTAATTTTTGAAAGATCCATCCGCTCCGCTGCTGTACCGGACTCATTCATCATGCCCGCTTCATGTATATGACCGGTATAACCACTATACACTGTAATACTCATGATTACTTTCTTCGTGTTAATCAGTTGTTGCAATTGCTGAGCGCTCATTCCCAACAGCAACAACTTTTCCTTTGCAGCCTGAATGAGGTTATTATTTTCAGGATCGTAATTTAAAATGAAGAGCAGATTTTGCTGGGCAGTAACCAGTTCCGGGCTATATATGTCCATAACCCTGTCGCCTTTATGTACGTGCTGAAAACGATACTTTACATACAATTTTTCAATGCGACCTGACACCCTGGAAGAAATTACGTTTACCATGCGTGTATCGTAATCGATTGAACCGAGCGCCTTAATTGTCAGTTCTTTCTGGTCTTTCTGAATCGTGGTTGACGCAATTGAAGAAAGCACATAACTGTTTGTTGGCTTGAGCAAAGTAGCCAGATCCACATCTACTTTTTCATGACTGGTAAATTCTTTTTTAACCAGATCCATGCCACAGATAGGACACTTACCAGGCTTATGTTCAATTATTTGCGGATGCATGGGACAGGTATAAATTTCCTCCTGTGCCTGCACGCTTTTTTCTTCTGCATGATTGTGTTGCCTGCCATTACATGCAGCCAGCAAAACCATCAGACTTATTACCAGGTATTTCATCTTATTCTTTTTTTCCCGTAAGTATTACGGTACGATATCTCTTTATTTCAAAAAAGCTTTTCTTATTGACCTGTCATTTTTGCTGCAATACTTTTTCAAGTATTACCTGCATGTTTAACAATTCCTGCAACTGATCAAAATACTCCATCCTTGTCATATTCATGGTTTCCCATGCATCAAACAGCTCAAACAATTCTTCCGTATTCTGTTCGTAAGCCAACTGCATACTTTGAAAGTTCTTTTGCACGGCCGGCATAATATTCTGCTCATACAGAAGCACCTGCTTTTTCTTACTTTTTATCGCAGCCATCATTCCGTTCGACATACCGGAAGCTTCATTTACCATCATTTGTTTTTGTTGTTCCAGTGATTCTGCTTTCCATTTTAAGCTTTCAACGTTTGCCTTGTACATTTTTGAAGACCACCCGGCTATCGGAAGTTTCATCATTGCCATAAGACTGTACTGCATTGGGATACCGCCAAAGCCAAACATATGCTCGTACCGTACGCCAAACTGCGGCTTCAGCTTAGACTTTTCCAAATTCTGCTGCAGGTAGGTGAGATCGATATTCCTCTCCACTGCTTTTATATCACTCCTGGTCTGAACAAAATAACTATCATCATGAAAATCGTATTCCTTTAACTCGTAAGAAGTATCGATAGAAAAGTCCGTCATTTTTTCACGATTCATTAATGTATTCAGTAATACTTTTTGTTGCTGTACATCATTCTGCAATGCAATGCGATCACTTTCAAGTTTAGCAATGGCAGCCTTTGCTTTGTAATATGCATTTATCTTGCCCAGCCCGTTCTTATACCTCAGCTCCGCACTTTTGATCATAAAATTCAACACATCTTCATTGTCGTCAAGCACCTTAAGCTTCTTTTGCAATATTATCCAGGCGTAAAAAGAAGATTTTGCTGAGGCATATAACTCGTTCAACGTTCCTTCTTTATTCTCTTTGTTTACAGATGACATAGCCTGCATATACTGTGCATTTGCCTGCTGCTCTTTTTTATTGGGAAACATTTGCTGCGCAGAAACCGCATATTGCCCCATGCCATTCATCCCTTCCGGCTGTTTTTTCCATAGAGCCGTATTATAAGGCACCATCCACAAGCCTGTACCAAACTCCGGGGGCATCCAGCTTTTAGCGCCTTTTGCTGCTGCATCCATAGACTGCACCTCGGCATCATACATCTTTACAGATGGATGATTTGCCTGCACTGTCTGTAGTATTTCGTCAAGCTTCATCCGTGATTGGGAATAGGCACCCAACGAAAGGGTGAGGAATGATATTAGAAGCAAGTATTTCATACTTAGATTTATTTGATTTTGTCTGGACCGGGATTTGCTGGATTAATAGATTAACACGATTAATTTGTTATCTCTAATTTGCACATTTACATATTCGCACATTCGCACATTTTCCCGTCAATTAAGTTCGATTTTTCCGTGCTTCTTCAATTCATATTCTTTGCTCATCAAAAAGATGATAGGTGTTACCAGTAAGATATGAATAGACGAAGTGAATACACCTCCGATCATGGGTAGTACAATTGGCTTCATTACATCACTGCCAACACCTGTGCTGTAGAGGATTGGAATTAAACCAAACAAGGCTACACACACTGTCATGATCTTTGGCCTCAACCGCTTTGCTGCACCATGGATCACGTATTCGCGCAGATCAGCTTTGGATATTGTTGCTGCTGAGTTGCCCTTTTGTTCAATAAGCTGTTGCATCGCATCATTGAGATATATAACCATTACGATACCGGTTTCAACTGCCAATCCAAACAAAGCGATAAATCCTACAGCAACGGCGACAGAAAGGTTCACGCCCCAGAAATAAACCATATAGGCTCCTCCAATTAGGGCAAAGGGAATTGTAATGAGACTTAGTAACGCCTCCCGTGCTGAATGAAATGCGAAATACATTGAAACAAATATTATCAGCAGTACTACAGGCAAAATGAACATTAATGTACGTTCACCGCGGATAAGATTTTCATACTGGCCGCTCCACTCCATGAAGTATCCTTTTGGCATTTTAGCCAACATCGTTTCCAGTTTGCCCCGCGCATCATTTACGGTACTTCCCAGGTCGCGGTCACGCACATTAAATAACACGGCACCACGCAGCAAAGCATTTTCCGAATTGATCATCGCGGGCCCTTCCGATATTTTAACATCCGCCACTGCCTGTAACGGCACGGGGCCAAATTGCATGGTCTGCACCTGCAATCTTTTTAAAGCCTCAAGATTATCCCGAAAATCCTGCCCATATCGTGCATTCACAGAGAATCGCTGCCTGCCCTCAATTGTTGTCGTGAGCTTCATGCCACCCAATGCGCTCTCTATTACGGCATTCACATCGTCAATGCTCAGTCCGTAACGTGCTATTTCATCCCTCTTAATGTCTATGTCTATATATTTACCGCCTGTTACCGGCTCAACATACAGATCTTTAACACCATCAACCGCCTGTAATTCTTTTCGTATTTTATCTGCAAATGCATAGATAGTATCAAGATTTTGTCCATAGACCTTCACCCCTACATCCGTTCTGATACCTGTTGAAAGCATGTTGATCCTGTTGATGATCGGCTGTGTCCATCCATTTGTTACGCCGGGAATTTGCAGTTTACTATTCAACTCGTTGATGATATCTTCTTTTGTCTTTCCTTTTCTCCATTCATTTTTTGGCTTCAGCAGGATGATGCTTTCGATCATGCTGATAGGAGAATTATCCGTTGCTGTATTTGCACGGCCGGCTTTTCCCAATACATTTTTCACTTCGGGAACGGACTTGATGATCTTGTCCTGCACTTGTAAAATGCGCTTCACTTCCGAGTTGGAAACGTCCGGCAATGTGACCGGCATAAAAAGAACAGAACCTTCATCAAGTGGCGGCATAAACTCCCGCCCAAGACTCATGATCATCGGGATGCTGATCAGCAAGGCAATAATATTGATCCCCAGCACAGTCTTCCGCCATTTAACGCACCAACGGATCAATGGCTCATAAATCTTTTCCAGCAAACGGTTAGCAGGATTCGCAGCCTCTCCTCTGAACCTGCCTTTCATAAAAAAGGAGATAAGCACGGGAGCCAGCGTTACTACCAGTACAGCATCAACTACCAGGATAAATGTTTTTGTATAAGCCAGTGGATGAAAGAGCTTCCCCTCCTGTCCGGTTAACAAAAAAACCGGCAAAAAAGATGCAATAATGATAATCGTTGAAAAGAAAACACCCCTGGATACCTGCTTACAGGATTTCTCTATAATAGCGAGCCGTTCTTCTTTTGGTATTTTATAATAATTAGCCATGCGGTTCGTTTTTTGAAAATCACACTTGAAGTCAAAAGTCAAAATTCAAAAGTCAAAAGCTCATAGTGCAGCAGCGCACCTCTGTCATTCACTTTATCGAAATGAACGTAGTGTATCTTTTTTTGAATTTTTACTTTTGAATTTTTACTTTTTTACTTTTTACTTCCTGCCACTCAGCAAGATTTCGATAACTATTCTCGGCCATTATAATTCCATTGTCTACAATCACACCTATCGCTAATGCGATCCCTGTTAGTGACATAATGTTGGATGATATTCCAAAAGCATTGAGTAAAATGAAACTGATAGCAACAGTAAGCGGGATCTGGATAATGATGCTGATAGCGCTGCGCCAGTGAAACAGGAAGAGAATTACAATAAGAGACACCACTATCATCTCTTCCAAAAGTTTTTCTTTAATATTATCTATTGCAGCATCAATCAGGTCGCTTCTATCGTATGCAGTTTTAAAATGCACTCCCTCAGGCAACCCTTTTTCAACCTCTTTCATTTTTTCTTTTACCAACTTTATAACCTTGTCAGCGTTTTCTCCATACCGCATTACAACGATACCACCAACAACTTCACCTTCACCATTCTCATCAAAAATGCCCAGGCGTAAATCACCACCCATTTGTACACTACCTATGTCTTTTATTCTAACCGGTATTCCGTTGTAGTTTATCAGAGCAATGCTTTCTATATCCTCTTTGTTCTTCAGATAACCAAGACCACGAATGATATAAGCCATATCACTCATTTCAAATTTGCGGCCGCCGACATCATTATTATTGGCTTTTATCTTGTTCATCACATCCATCAGGGAGAGATTATAGAACTGCAACTTTACCGGATCTACAACAAGCTGATACTGTTTTTCAAAGCCACCGAAAGAGGCAATTTCAGCTACGCCGGGAACTGTTTGCAGACCGTATTTTATGTACCAGTCCTGCAAAGCCCGTTGTTCACCCAGATCCATCCTTGGCGCGTCCAGCGTGTACCAGAATACGTGTCCCACCCCGGTTCCATCCGGTCCAATAGTAGGCGTTACACCTTGCGGTAACAGTCGCTGTGCGTAATTCAACCGTTCAAGCACGCGCGTCCTGGCCCAATAGATATCTACATTATCTTCAAAAATGATGTAGACAAAACTCATCCCGAACATAGAAGAACCACGAATATTTTTGACTTTTGGAATACCCTGTAAATTGCTGACCAACGGAAACGTAACCTGATCTTCTAATACCTGCGGGCTTCTTCCCATCCATTCTGTAAAAACAATTACCTGGTTTTCCGACAGATCAGGAATTGCATCAACGGGATTTTTATTTACCGCAAAAATCCCCCAGATGAACAAGGCCACTGCCAGCACCAATACAACGTACCTGTTACGAATGGATATTTCTATAAGTTTTTGAACCATGATTGTTATTTTTGGCTTAAAGCCCAAAGCTCAAAGCCTAAAGCTTGTTGATCGATAACAGATTATTTTGTCTAACCCTAATAATTAAACTCACATGATAAGTTATCGGGAACAATGATTCCGATATTATTAAGGCTTTAGGCTTTGAGCTTTGGGCTTTAAGCTTTAGGCTTTAAGCTTTCCAACTATTTCCCTTTCTTCCTCTCATACTGGCAACATTCATCCAGTTTGTTGTAAGCTTTATCATCTGCCTTGTATTTTTCCGTATCATAACCAACGCCGGCAACACTTTTTTGAATAGCATCGTTGGTGACTTTAGCAGGATCGTATGTTACGGTAAGTACTTTGGAATCTTTGTTCCAGTCAGCTTTTGTAACGCCGGTAATAGTGGCGGCTTTGTCAATTTTCTTTTTACAGCTGCCGCAGTTGCCTGCCACTTTAATGTTTTCTGTTTTAGTGCTTTGTGCGAATAATACGCTTCCTGCCATTGTTAACAATGCCATCATTGCTAATCTTACTGATTTCATACAATTGATTTTATAATGAAGAAATGATTAAAAAGCCCAGATACGATTTGTTTAGCTGAACAAGCATACTGTTCAACCTGAAAGTGACACGCGCAGGCGAATCATGCATTAGAGCACCGGATAAGAACAGCGGAAAAGCGATTTGACAGACTTATCAAAATGCGCCGTTATCAACTGCCCCGGCAATAATTTCGAACCAAACAAATCAAAAAAAAGAGAATGAATTTCGTCAGCGAATACGGGTAATTGATCAATTCGCTGATTGCTGAAAGCGTGTATTTTCAGCTTAAGAAAGGATAGAATCAGATACGGAAAACACAATTGCGCAGATAAACCGGAACAACCTTACTATCTGGCGGACCGTTTGTAACAGGATATGCTTCAGTTACACTGGGTAAAGCCTCTGTAATATAACCTGTTGACAGAGAAGGAAGGGTCACTGCAGCTAACTGCATGCCCTGAAAAGCGCTTTCAGAAAGCTTCTGATCATTTTCAACCTTTAATACCTTGTGCTCATCTTTGCAACAATCTTTAGACGTCCCCTTCTGCATTCCGCAGTTGTCGCATTTTTCCTTTTTCTCTGCAGACAAACCCCAGCTAAGTAATTCGCCCATGCAATAGTGCAAATGCACCGTTGCTCCACTTGTGGTGGACATATAAACGATGGCTAATATGGCGACGATTACTTTTTTCACGTAAACAACGATGTTGTAAGATATCACAAAACTATAGCTTTTTAGTATTCATGGTTTATAAAATTTTGGTAATGGTTTATGGAATTTTCAGTTTACGGCCCGTAATGATCAATAAACAAAGCGGTAAATTGGTTGTTATAAGATGTTTATAACCACCACTCAACATGCTATTGCTGTAACATATTGAGTCTGGCCAGCCATGCGAAAGAAAATGCAGCGCCTTTATGCAGCCAACCTATAATAGAAAAAACAAGATACATGATACAATTTACCAGCGTAGGTTCGCCCTACGCTTACTGCACTATTTTTTCCGGCTTGTCATACTCGTTTTTTTATGTAATACCGGCTACAGTCAAAATAAAACTTACAACCAATTCTGGAACGAATTTCAATTTACAAGACCACTAAAGGGAAAGTGGGCCCTTGAATTTAACCTTGGCCAAACATGGACGAGTACACCTGTTGATAAGAATTTCTTTCACACCAATTCTCAACTTTATTTGCGGGCATGGGTACATTATTACGCTTCTCCAAGATGGAAACTGTCATTCTCTTATGCCTATTTTTATAATAAGGACGTACCGGAAATCAATCAATCCAGGCTACCGGAACTCCGCGCCAGCTACCAGGCTATTTATTTCATCAAAAAGATAGGTTATACGCTAAGCACGAGAATGCGGCTTGAAGACAGGCATATACTCGACTCCAATAATGTTTATAACGCATCATACCGCTACAGGCAACAAATAAAGCTGGTTTATCCGTTTAACAGTAAGGTCATCCGGAAAAATTCTATCTATGGCTTTTCTTCCGAAGAAATATACCTGAAGACGAGTAATAACTTAACCGGTTCGCAATTCTTTGACAGAAACCGTTTTACTATTGGTGCAGGATATTCTTTCACCGATGATTTTCAACTTGAAGTAAGCTATGCCAACGAATATTTACCCCGTAGCGGAGGAAATGAGATTTATAACGCACTTCAAATAAATGTGCTGTTCAATAACCTGTTTTCCAACATCACAAAAAAAATATTCCACGAGCCCCAAAAATCTGATTTATAATTTGGTCGCAGACGATTTAAAACAGGCAAACTGCTGCTTTATAATATCGGGGTGAAGTTTAAAAATAAGTACACGCGCCGTTTTACCTATAACTATATTAAAAGATTGAATATTATTGTTCAAAAAACTGTTCAATTGCTCTTTACTGAACAGGTATAACAAATTAAACGTTGAATCTTTTCTCCCGTACCATGAATCATAGTATTTCAATGCATACACAGAATCGTTTTGCAATTTTACAAGGAGATCTTTTTTCACAGCATCTTTTGTTCTGATTGGCTGAGATTGTTGTATAGGTATGAGCCTTAGGAAATAGCTTTCCTTATCAGTAACAAGATTACCTTGCAGTTCAATATCACTTGTCTGGTATAACAATGTCAGCGGAGCGTGATAATACATCGTTCCATCGGGCCTTAACCTGTTTTGGATTTCACACTGACCAAATACTTTGCCGGTACAGCAAAAGCAAAGTATGGCGAATAATATTTTCTGCATCTGTTTAAGCACCAGGCTAAGTTACAAAATATAGAAGGCCGGATGTTAGCTAATCCACGCCTTCTTACTTCTTATATACAATCATGATATTATTTTGACTGCATCAGGATTTTTTATTCTGTTTGGAAGCTTCTTCTAATTCTCCGATGAAAGGAATCTGATTTTGAACATTCGTTCTGATGGTGTTTTGAATATAACTTTCCAACTGAAAGAACTTCGCTGCATTTTTTCCACCAACTACTTTTTCCACCTTCTTAAAATATTTCTCGTGCATTTTGGCATAACTCAGATCATTGCCCATAACACGTTTTGCCAGCGCCGCCGCTTGCTCATCGGTAAGTGATGCATATTGGTTCGCATAATCTTTGATTACATTAAACCGTTCTTTACCCAGCGATTTTCTTTCGGCTTCGTACTCGTCGTATACGGCCCAGAATTTAGTGGCAGTATCTCCGGTCAGAGCCATGAAACTGCCAACAAGTTCCTTTTTTTCTTTACCAAACACAGATTGAATGATGGCCATATCATCATCCACAGTGGACTGCGCAGATAGCTGGGCAGCTACAAACAAAACAAAAACTAACAAGATTTGCTTTTTCATAACAACGTATTTAATGTAATAGTTGAAAAATTTATACATCTGACATCCGGCGAAAAGCTATTTTTGAAAATAGCATGCGGTATTGTTGATATTTTCACCTGCTTATCATTAACAACACTCAGGGGAATATGTTTAAAATGATGGAGCTTTATTGAAGCTAAGACAATAGCTTTAAGCTTTGAGCATCCTCATATAATTATGACTCTTCCCAAAGATCCTGACGTTCGTCTACCTGTCTTGCAGGTTCATTCGTACTTGTTCTTTCTTTTCTTAATTGACGGATGAGCGTTTTAAAATCTTTATCTACAAGGGCATTTTTGTTCCCTTCATTATACACTTCTTTATTATAGGTATTCATCTCTTCGAGAATATGTTTATCCTGTCCGTCCTGAAGTGTTTGATTTACTGAGGGAAATTTATCTTTCGCGATCCATCTGTCCCACCAGGCGTACAAGGCATTTACCACGGAGCCTGTTTTATTTTGTGCACTCAAAAATTTCTTAAACCAATATGGCTCACTCACTACATAAAGCCTGCGCCGTTGCCTGATCTTTTTATAGGCTGCTATGATCATCCGGACAACTACATATGTAAGACACAATGCTATCAAGGCATAGAGCAGGAACCAATACCACAAAATACCATATATACGTAGTGCTCCTTTGTGTTGGTGGACAGCTTCCTTTGCTGCGGAAAAAGCACTTAGACTATCTTTCAATGTTGTAAGCATGCCCAGGTTCGGATTAGCCTTTACGTGCAAGGTTGCGCCTGCTGCACTTCTTTTGTATAGCCTGGAGGCATAAGGATTCCACCATGCAATATTTATGGCCGGCATTTCAAACGTCCCTTCTTTCTCCAGCAAATAAGTAATAGTTTGCGTTCGCTTTCCATTTGCATCGTAATCATCTCTTGTATCTGCAAGATCAGGATCATCAGGATAAACAGAAGCCCAATCCAGTGAATCATTTTTGAACCCCGGTATAAATTGCGGCAGTGTACCTTTTGCGTCTATCACTACAGTACGTTTTAACACATCGCCCACTTTTAAATTATTCAGCGATTTATTCCAGTGTTCGGATACGTAGACGTTCTTTGCAACAAACCAGTTCTCTCCTTTAAATTTCTGCGGAATATCTTTAACTACAAACTTTTGGGGTGAAGTATTTATAGTTACTTTCTGGCTTGTTGAGCTTCCTAAAGGAGGCGTTTCCACCCGGATATTTATGGCTGGAAAACTGTAGTTTCCTGGTTTATAGGGAAAAACAATAAAGTAGAACTGAAGGCTGGCATATTGCTTACCATTAACTGTAAGCATTGTTGAAAAAGTTCTGCTGAATGGCAGTATAAAAGCATTTGATATCTGAATGTTGTCAAAATCAAGCGGCGCTGTATACCATGTGGCTGTAGACACCGTTACTGTTGCCTTAAATGGCTCCTGCGCATATACACTGTGCTTATCAATTGCTACATTGGCAAAACAATTAACCTGCGCTTCTATCTTTATAAACGAATAACAGAACAGTAGCAATATCGCCAGTTTTTTTACCATGGATGT
The DNA here is from genome assembly GCA_030345135.1 of Chitinophagaceae bacterium DXS. Classification (GTDB taxonomy): domain Bacteria; phylum Bacteroidota; class Bacteroidia; order Chitinophagales; family Chitinophagaceae; genus Danxiaibacter; species Danxiaibacter flavus. The sequence goes on along the minus strand of CP128386.1, from coordinate 1,481,504 downwards.
TTGCTTTTACTCACATGTTTGTAATAACGCTTTTCCTGTAACACAAACCGTTTGTGAAGAAACTCCGCCGGATCTGCAGAAGCTTTTCGCAGAAGGATATTGTTGGACAGTGACTCATGTTTATCATGCTGCATATTCTTACCAGGCGTTTCTGATTCTTTTGCTTTGCGGATGTTGGTGGCTACGGTCTCGGTACTTCGCTCTCCTGAATGAGGCAGTTGTTTTACCTGTGTTTCATTACTTAATGAACCTTCTTGCGGATTATGTTTTTCTTCTTTGTAAGGTTCTTTTTTCTTTTTATTTTCTTTCAGCGTTTTGCCTTTACCTATATCATTCTTTGTAAAACGGTTTACGGAGTCTATTTTATCAATTTGTTGTTTTGCCCGCACAATGTTTTTTGATGCCCTATCCTTCAGCGAACCATCAAGATCTATTGCTTTATCAAAAGCAGCAACGGCCTCATCATAACGACCGAGCTTAGCGAGAGCGAGGCCGCGGTTATAGTTGCCGGCTGCAGAAGTGTCGAGCTCAAAAAGATCAGCCGCTGCTGAATAGTTGCCGGCTTTGAAATAAGCCACTGCCTTATGCTTGTCATCGGCAAACCTTTCAGCAGCTTCAGCATATTTTCCCTGGTTATATAATTTTTGTCCCTGGTAATCTTTTGTATACCACCAGTCAGCTTCTTTGCTATCAACGCCGCAGGAAGAAAAAGTTACACATATTAACCCCAACCAGCACCATTGTATCACCCATCCTCTTCTGAACCAGAAAGCCGTAATTACCAGTGCAGGAATCACCAATAACCAGCCCATATCATCCCAGTCTTTATCATCCTGCTTGGTATCTTTTTCAAAAACAAGTTTATCACCGATGCGTTTAGCTATGCCGCTCACATCAGATTTATCCAGCGTTAACGGTGTAATATGAATGCTTGTATCCTGTGACAAGTTCTGAATGACCCCGGCATCTTGTTTTGAAACAGCTCCACGATGTCCGGGAACAGAAGCGCCGGCTGGTGTATTAAACAACAGGATCTCTATTTTGTGTATCGAGCCTCTTACATAATTCGTAATTAGTGTTGCGTCGTCCTGATCTATTTCATCCGTCATCAGCAAAACAGTACTTGGTGCGAGCACACCTCTCATCAATGTATCAATTACATTTATCAGCACTTCCATATTAGTTCCCTGCACCGGCATTACGCGATTTTCAAGACTTTGCGCATGGTGCTTTATCAGCTTGTAATCAGAAGTGAAAGGCAACACAGGATGGGCCGTACCCGCATATGCAACAAGCCCGGCCCTGGCCCTTGGATTGGCATCCAGAAAATCACTTACTTTAAATTTTGCTCTTTGCAGCCTGCTTGGCTGAATATCGGTTGCATCCATTGAACGGGACAGATTAAGCGCAATGAGTACCACTGCCTGTATTTTTTCACCGGGGATATCTTTCTTTTTCCAGGTAGGCCCTGCAGCGCCAACAATAACAAAACTACTTCCAAAAACAAAGGCCAGCAAAGGCAATATGATCGCGGTTTTGCTACCTCTTGTAAACATGAAAGGGCGCAGTTTTTTCTGCACCGCCATTTTCCATTTACTTTTTTCTTTATTGCTGAGAACAAGCAACAACACAATTGCTGCAAGGGGAAGAAATAGCCAAAGGATCAGCGGCCGCAGAAAATGAAATTGCTGCCAGTCTATGTGCGTGATTATATTTTTTATATCATCGAACATGTTGAAAGTTGTTGTGAGATGTTATTTGTCCTACACGTTGAAATTGCAGGATACATAACAGAGTTAGCTTAAGAATTAAGTGTCCTACACTTCTAAAGTGTAGGACACTTAATTCTCAAGACGACCGCCTGAACAAACTAATAGTACCACTGATCAAATGAAACACTAACCCGACCAATGCAGCCGCTATAAGAGGATAGTAATACAGCAGTGTAACCGGCTTATAGCTCTCTTCCTCATATTCAACCGGCTGCATTTTATCCAGTTCTGCATACACTTTTTTTAGTTCTCCCTCATTCATCGCGTTAAAGTATTTCCCATTCGTAGCGCTGGCGATATCTTTTAATGTTTTTTCATCCAGATCATATCCGCCACTTCCTTTGGCCTGCCCTATTCCCAATGTGTATATGATTATTGAATCTTTACGCGCCGCTTGTGCAGCATCCAGCGGAAGAATATCCTGTCCTGCATCAATACCATCTGTAAGCAGCAACATGATCTTTTGCTTGATGGTATCTTCTTTAAATACTTTAATACCAAAAGCAATAGCTTGTCCAATGCTGGTCATTTGGCCCGCCATGCCTACTTCCGTTTGATCCAACAACCAGGAAATGGTAGAAAGATCTGTAGTTAATGGTGCCTGCAGATAAGCATTACTTCCAAACATAACCAGGCCTATCTGGTCACTTTTGCGCTCTTTTACAAAATTTTTCATGATGGATTTTACAGCATCCCAACGGCTAACTCTTTTGCCGTCCATTACCCAGTCGGTCTCAGCCATGCTAAAAGAAATATCTGCTGCGATAAGAAAGCTGCGTACTGTTTTAGTTTTTTTAGCCGGCTTACCTACATAACGGGGTGAGGATGCCGCCGCAAGCAAACAGATCCAACAAAGAAAAAGACCAATCCACGCAAAAAAATTGCGACGTGTAACCCATGCACTTTTCTTTGGTCGCTGATGGGAAACGGTTGCTGCTCTTTTAAAAAAAGGTACCAGCATTGCGGCTCTCCTTCTGCGCATTGCCGGCATTAGCCAATATATGAGTAATGGCAGTGGCAATAGAAAAACTACCCACTTGTATGCTATTTCAAAATGCATTTACGTTGTACGTTGTAAGTTTTACGTTATACGTTATACGTTGTACGTATTATGTTATAAGTTGAGTGTGTAACAGAAAAGATTACAGATTCCCATATGAAGCGCCCATTTTCAATTGTCAATTATCAATTTTCAATTCTCATCACCGGTGTTTTTTAATCCACCTTTTACTCTTCTCCACAAATGTTTCAGCCTCTTCTTTGGAAATATTGTTATTGAAGGCATAAACCTTCTGATTCAGGAGTTGTCCTTCTTCTGCAGTGAAAGATTTTTCTTTCCATGTTTGGTTAATATAGTCTATCCATTGTGAAGCGGTAAGACCGGCCACATTGTTCCGGCCATACTTCTTCATAGCAATGCGTTTTACCAAAAGATCACTTTCATACACCAGTGCATCATACCGTTGCTGAGGGATAAATAATTCCACTTTTTTAGCGAGCTGTAACAGTGCAGCAGCCCTGTAATTATTACGTTTATAATGCCTGTACCAAAGTAGAGCACTTGTAATAAGCAGCAGGACAAACAATATCCCAACAACATACCAACCCGGTGCTTCAAAGCTGAATTTTACCGGTGCCGGTTCAATCAATTCATCCATGATCTTACACTTATTTGCATTTTTTTCAAACAGAAAGTACACACATCCTACACCGTACATCCCACATCGTACATCACACATCGTACATCGTACACCGTACATCACTTCGTCTCACCATTTCTTCTTTCCAAAACTATATGCAGCAACAAGGGATGGTCCGTTATAACCCCACTTGAAAAATCCTTTGTACTTGTCTTTATCTACATCAACTCTGAAGTTGAGGCCGGTGTAACCCAGCGCCAAAGTGAAATGGCTCAGCACCTCGTACATCACTGCAATATTGTAGTTGATCAGGCGGCCATCTACATTATCAACCTTAAGCGCCAGATAACTGATCTCTCCGTTTATTGACCAGCGCGGCGCAATTACATACCCTCCCCATAACCCAACATCAGGCAAGGGTGCCGTAAAACCGAAATCATTGCTAACATCTATGTTTCCGCTGGTTCCACTGGCAGACAAGCCTACTCCAGCTTTTACTATGTGTGCACCAATCAGGGCTCCTGCCTCGAAACGCGGCCGGCTAAAAAATGCATAGCCGTAAGACAGCCGGAAGATATCAGTGTTAAAATACGATTTCGCAGTTGCGTTAACCGGGTACACCTTGTCTTTGAATTCGATATTTTTTTCCAGGCGGTGACTCGAACTGCGATCTATGTGGTAATATGCAAAATCCAATCGCGATCTTCTCGATATCCGCCATTGCAGATCACCCAGGAAAGTACCTGTAGTTTTTGAATACCCAAGGTCATTTTCAAAATCAATCGTAGTTCCGAATGATCCATCCTGGCTACCTACTTCAATTTGTGTATTGTTGATGGGCACGAAACCACCGGCTGCAACCTTAAATCGCTGCACAAACCAGGGTGCTGTTGGTTTTGGCTTTTCCACCGGGGATGTTATTGTGTCGCTCTGAGCGTTTACACATAAACAGCCAAAAAGAAGTAAGATAAAACCTAAAGCGCGTTTCATATAATGTGGCTTTTAAGTTCATATAATGCATTCACCGAAATGCTTCCATTCTTTGATCATCCATACAACCTCGTCACCTGTTCTTCAACCGGAAAAGCCGTACTCAGAAACACCATCGGTATTTTATAATGCCGGAATTCTTCCTGTAACCTATTCCGTGATTGTATAAAATCATCACCGTATTTTTTCCCCCAGTTATGCCGGCTATTTTTCCATTCAATTTGTTTTCTGCCGTCGCTCAACAAAAGTTTACCGTCCGGCAACGCGGCATCCATCGGATCAAACACGTGTACTAGTATAACATCATTATGGTATGATAAGTTGCGCAAATTCATTTTTGTCTCAGCATCAATCGCAAAAAAATCGCTGATCACCGTCACCACGTAGTCATGGGTTATGCTGGACCGGGTTCTTTGCAGCATCCTGTTTAGCAGTTCAGTATTAGCTTCAACGGTTTTACGTAAAGGCAGTTTTTTATTTCTTTCAACAATACATTGCAAAAAATGTTGGACCAGTGATTTACTTCGCTTGGGCGATATGTAATCATAACCTTCTTCGTTAAAGACAAGCCCGCCAGATCTGTCACCACGTTTCAGCGTGTAGAATGCGCTAAGCGCCGCCGCGTGAGCGGCAGTAACCGACTTGACAAATCGCTGCGATCCAAAAAACATCGTTGCACTTTGGTCAACAACTATAAATGTGGGACGTTCTTTTTCTTCGTTAAACACTTTTGAATGCGTACTGCCAGTGCGTGCAGTTACTTTCCAGTCTATATTCCGGATATCATCTCCGGCTACATATTGGCGCACTTCTTCAAAATCAAGTCCGCGCCCACGCAGTTTAGACGCATGCCGGCCTGCGAGCAGCGAATAAACGGGATGAGCAGGTAATATATTTCCACCCTGAACCAGGTATTCAAATCTCATCAGATCATCAAGATCAGTCACCACTTCAGGTGGGTAATGTTGTTCCTTGTTTTTTCTGAATTTGAACATGTGTTAAGCTTTGAGCTTTCAGCTATGAGCTTTTAGCTTTGAGGTGGCGGCTGTTAGGTATCAGGTGTCAGGTCTTTCATACTCTACATAATCACATCGTACATCGTACACCTTACACCTTACATCGCACATCTTACACCTTACATCGTACATCGTACATCTTACATCGTACCTCCATCAAACTACCGCTACAACTTTCAGCAACTCATCTATTACTTTATCAGCGTTTACGCCTTCGGCATTTGCTTCGTAAGTAAGAATCAGGCGGTGCCTTAATACGTCGTGAACAATATAGCGCACATCATCGGCGGTTACATAGTCTCTTCCGTTGAGCCAGGCGACAACCCTTGCGCAGCGATCTATTCCGATGGTTCCGCGCGGGCTGGCGCCGTAATTGATCCATTTCGCAGCATCCGGGCTAAATTTGGCCGGATAGCGTGTAGCGCTGATTATATCTACGATATAGTTTTCAGCAGGCTCCTTAACCTGCACATTATTGATCTCTTTACGTGCGTCAAAAACGATATCTTTTAAAATGGGTTCCTCTTTTTTTGTGTCGCCTTTTGTCTCATTCCTTACCAGCTCCATTATTTTCCGTTCGCTATCAGTATCTGGATACTCAATGAGGACCTTCATCACAAACCTGTCGAGTTGAGCTTCCGGCAAAGGGTATGTGCCCTCCTGCTCAACAGGATTTTGCGTGGCCAGCACCATAAACAGCGGTTCCATTTTATGTGTTTTACCAGCAACAGAAACCTGCCGTTCTTCCATAGCCTCCAACAGTGCTGCCTGTACTTTCGCGGGGGCCCTGTTTATTTCATCGGCCAGCACCAGGTTGCTGAAGATCGGCCCGGGCTGAAAAACAAATTTCTCTTCCGCTTGTGGTTGGTAAATCTCCGTACCGGTAATATCTGACGGAAGCAGATCGGGCGTAAATTGAATGCGGCTAAGCTTGCTGTCAAGGTTTTGGGCGAGGCTTTTTACGGCGCGTGTTTTGGCCAAACCAGGCAAGCCCTCTAAAAGAACGTTTCCGTCTGTCAGCAGCGCAATCAATATTTTATCAATCACATTTTCCTGGCCAATAATGGCCGCTTGCATTCGTGAACGCAATAACTTGATTTGTTCCAGTGTTGTTGCCATAAGTGTTCTCTAAACGGTAATAAACAAATACATAGGGCTAGCCGGTAACCATTACTATTGCTTATCAATAATTTATATAAAACACAAATCACGAAAGAATGTTCGATTAAAATATCCGGGCTAAAAGCATCTGTAATTCAAGTGCGTCAGAGAGTCAACAACCACACGATTTTATAAACAATAAAACGAGCAGAAATACCAGAATATTTTTTTGTTGAAGAAGAAGACTATTACCATTTGCACGGAAGTAAAACTTACTATACTTCTTGTTGGCAACACTAAGAGGCCTTGAACCTTTTAATTACCTCGGAGATTTCGGGAGCAGTGGCATAGGTTGTAATGGGTTTGCCTTTTTTGTTAAATAGCGCGAGGAAAGGGAAGTTTTTTATGTCATAATATTTCTGGACCACGAATGTGTATCCTTCAGTTCCTACTTTGATATTGGGATATTTTGCCAGGCCAAAGTCCGCTTCAAATTTTTTGATATCGCGATAAGGCAGATAGGAAATCATAATAATCTGTACCTGAGAAAGTTCATCCATGCTGCCGAGCATTTTTTTGGTGAAAGTCTGGCAATGCTCGCATGTCGGCGAAAAATAAACCAGCATGGCAGGAGCATTTTTTCTTAAGTCGTTTGCCTTCAGGTAATTACCATTCGTGAGTACGATATGAAAGGGCGGCATTTCTTTTTGGGAAACGTCCTGGGCCTGGCTGTAACCGCATACAGCAAAGAAAGTCAGCATAAAAGAAAGTATCCACACTCTTAAATCAAAAGCCATTTTTTTCATATGTACAGGTATCCCGTTTAAACTACAAATACAATATTTTTTCAGCAGGTTACCAAAATAAATAGTTAACAAATTCAGCATCATTTTATCATCGCACAAAAAATTCCATTACATGATTTAACGCGCCAGGGTTCAACAAACAACAGCAATCGCAAACTTGTTTTGTGTCATAGAATCCAGGGCCAGTTCAACAAATTAGTTATCAGCTGTTTAAGATATTACTTCTATGCCTAATCCCGGTTTTCCGCTTAAATGCACCATGCCATTATCAAAAACTATACCGACAGCTTTATCCTCTGAAAGCAATAAAGGACCGTCCATATCAACATAATCCAGTTGAGGAAGAAAGTTGCCTATCGCCGCAGAGCCAATAGTTGATTCATTCATGCTTCCCATCATTACTTTCATGTTTAACTCACGGGCTTTTTGAATCATTCTTATGGCGGGCGTTATGCCACTGCATTTTGTCAATTTTATATTAATGCCATGAAAATGCCCGGCGCATTTTTCAACATCCTGTTCAAATACACAACTTTCATCTGCTAACAGTGGTAAAACTGAATGCCGGTATAGTGTTTTCATTCCATCCCAGTCATCTTTATGCAACGGCTGCTCAATAAATTCTACGCCCAGTTCTTTTAGTTGCGGTATCTTTTGCATTGCTTCATCCACTGTCCAGCCCGCATTGGCATCTACACGCAACACTGCATCTGTATTTTCGCGCAATGCTTTTATTATTCCAATATCATCGGGCGTCCCAAGTTTAATCTTGTAGATGGGCCATGGCTTTGCTTTCATTTTGTCCAACATCTTTGCCACTGTATCAATACCTATAGTATAATCCGTGGCTGGTGTATTTTCCCATTTCGTATTCCAAAGGGAATACAACGGAGCTCCCTTCATTTTACCGAACAGGTCCCAGGCAGCCATATCCAACGCGGAAACCAGGAAAGGATTTTTGGGATACAGATGATGCAGATAATGCCAGTAACGCTCCGGCTCCGTAAATGCAAATTTCTCCACGAACATTTTCTTGCGTTCCAGGTCCCCCATCATTTGCTCAACCGTAATGTCATAGTAGGCTATCGCGGGCGCTTCGCCATATCCTGTGACCGGGCCGACAGACAACGCTACGCCCAGCATAGGCTGGTGCGTTTTGGTGCGGCCATTGGAAATTGTGAACGGGTATTGAAAAGGTAGTTCGTAAGAACGGTAACTAAGCTTCATTAACAACCATTTGCGTTGGAAAAAGAAGCAATTTAAAGCGCAAAGCTTAAAGCTCAAAGCCTAAAGCTTAAAACCATGGGAAGTGATTGGTGATTTTGCCACTGAAACGCTGAAACACAGAAATACTTAACCACAGATTGCCACAGAGTTGATTTTCACAAAGGACACGGAGTGAGGCTTAAAGCTTAAAGCCCAAGGCCTAAAGCTTAAAACCTGGCGGTGTGATTTGCGATTTTGCCACTGAAACACGGAAGCACAGAAAGCCCAAAGCTTAAAGCTTAAAACTACTGGAGAGATTGGGCATTTGCCACTGAAACACGGAAGCACAGAAAGCCCAAAGCCTAAAGCGTAGAACCGATATTCCTCCAGAAGTAATCATCGACTAAAGAAAATATGCTTACTTAGGCTTTAGGCTTTAAGCTTTAAGCTTTAGGCTTTGAACCCTACCCTCTCCTCCCCCGGCCACTTTCGTCAACATAGCCCTTAAGCTCGTTATTGAAAGAGGTGCTTGCAATCAACTTTTCCAGTGTAAGGTGCATCCTGTATTTCCAGTAATGGCGTGCAACAGACGGTATGTTAATTCTTTCTTCTGCCGGATCATCTCTTCTTATAGCTACGTTCATGCCCAACAGATCCTGTAGCTGAAAAATGCTCCACATGGCTGGAGAATATAAATGCTCTTTGACTATTGCAGTATTTACCCAGGCATCACACAGGTATGGTGCATATCCTTCGTAACCCATTACCTGGTTGTAAAAAAGCTGAGACTTGTTCCTGTCTTCTTCCCACCAACCACGAATGGTACTCATATCGTGAGTGGAAGGCATAACAACGCTTAGGTAAGGCGCGTCTGCGGGATTAAAGAATTCGTGATAACTATCCTTTGGCATTCGCTGAATTTCCAGGCTTAACAAGCCAAGCTGTTTCATTACATCCGGCACACAGGCAGGTACAAGGCCAAGATCTTCTCCACAGATCAGCATGTCGGTCGACCTCTTTAAACGGGGTAATCTTTCCAGTGCTTCCTGCTTCCATACTTCATCCTGCCTCCTAAAGAAATAGTCAACATACAATTCATTTAAATGAAACCGGCTATGCTCGTCCAATTGCTTGAACGACGTGGTTTCGAACATATTAAACCTGAAATGAAATTGTTCGCCTTCGCTGTTTTCAGCTTCAAACAGAATAACATTTGCCAGCAGTGAATTTAACGCCTGCTGCAGCCAGCGATTATGTGGATTGTTCTCAAAATGTTTAAAGTAATTGTAGACCTTTCGCTGAGAATCAAACTCAGGTTTCATGCTATAGTGACCGTAGCCATGATTGATCAGGAAAGTATTGCGGATATAATGCTGCTGGTCGCCAAAAATATCGTGCAATATTTCCTCGGTTATGTATGGCTTTGTAAGGCGGTCATAATCAAATGGAATATTCCGCGCATGGAACTCGTTGATATGCACGGGGACAGCCGGCTCAAAATGTCCCATTATTCCATCCAGGGAATTATAAGGAACACTCCAGATCCGGAAGAAACCAAGGATATGATCCACACGGAAAGCATCAAAGTAATAAGACATCTGCCTGAAGCGCCTTTTCCACCAGTCAAAATCATCCTGCTTCATTCTATCCCAGTTATATGTAGGGAAACCCCAGTTCTGACCATTTACCGCAAAATCATCCGGTGGCGCGCCTGCCTGCAGGTGAAGATTGTACAATTCCGGCTGCTGCCACACATCGGCACTATAACGGTATACGCCAATTGGAATATCACCTTTTAAAATAATGCCTTTGCTATGTACGTAATCAGCCGCATCTTTTAATTGCAGATGCAAATGATATTGTACAAAATAATACATGGCAATACTGTCTGCTACCTCTTTGTCTTCATTGATCATCAGCTCAATTTCATCGGCATTGTATTGGTTGAAGACTGGCCAGCGGTTAAAATGTGCTGTATGAAATTTATCTCTCAGGTAACAAAACGCCGCATATGGCTTTAACCAGTGCTCGTTTTGCTTATAGAAATCCTTATATTCTTTTGAAGCGAATACTTTAGCACTGTTCAGTGGATATACCTGTTTTACAAAATCCCATTTCAGCCTGTTCACCGCCTCATAATCAACGGTGTCTTTACGGTTTAACGCAACGCGTTCCTGCTCAATCCCAGTCAATAAATGCTCCTGCCCTTTGTTGATGATTGCTGCAAGGTCAAGATACATCGGGTGCAACGCGAAAGCTGAAATAGCAGCATAGGGATAAGAATCCAGCCACGAATGCGCCGCCGTACTATCGTTTACCGGTAGGATCTGAATTAGCTTCAGCCCTGTAGCATGTGCCCAATCGGCCAGCAATTTGATATCAGAAAAACTGCCCACGCCGAAACTTTTTTCGCTCCTGAGGCTAAATACAGGAACAGCTGTACCGGCACCCTTCCATGTATTATTTGGCAATACAGCAAAACCATCGTTTACAACGGTAAAAGTGTCATCGTCTGCATCGCCATGCAATACACGGTTTTCGCCTTCCTCATAAGCCACTATTCTACCGGTGCCAGTTTCACACACTGCATATTTATACACAAGCGGGAACACCGCTTCACCCAGATCAAAAGCTCCGATAAAATGGGGGCCATCCTCCTCTTTGGTAAGCAGCGCCGGCCGTGCTTCATCCCAACTGCCGAATGCAGCATCATTGCCGAGTATACAAATACTCTGGTGCTCCAAAATCAACGGGGCTTTCACCTTAAACAAATGCGTGGTAAGACCTGTTGCGGGCGTTTTTAGCGGCTCTCCATTCCGACGAAGAAGCACTTGCGTAAACGGCTCTGTATAAAAAGCATTTTCATAATAGCCGGGATGATTCCAGGAGTCTTTAACATGTACCCTGGAAGCCTTGCTTTCTGCCAATTTCAATATCTTATCATTTCCCCAATCCAGTGCCGTAACACCATTGGGATACCTGACCATAAAATTGTAGCCAATACCGCTCTCCGGTATTTCACTGCGGTTTAGTTTAAAAGTTGCGGTCCAGGTATCATGACTTAAATAATCCATTTTCAGCGCCTCATCATGATCACCATTTCCCAGAGCGGGATGGTTGCCTGTAATAAACAGGTCCTCACCCGGTCTTGTGTAGAACCGGACTTCAATTGTATAGATGATCGTATTGTTGCCGGCCGCTTTTTTTGTCTCCGGCCTGACTACTCCGCTTACTTTTTTTGTGGGTGCTGCTGCTTTTTTTGTTGCAGCTTTCTTAACCGGCGCTGCCTTTTCCTCTGTACGGATATTTGCTGCTACTGAGGTGACACTGGCGGCAGCTTCTGATTTCTTTGTTTTTCTCTTTGCTGCAGGTTTCTTTTCCTCGACCGGAGCTGGATCTGAACCGGGAGTTGACGCGCTTTTTTCCGGCTCTTTAACGGCCTTTTTCCTCGCCGCTGCTTTTTTGGGAACAACCGGTTCTGCTGACACGGCCGGAATTTCGCTGCTATTCTCTTTCTTCTTTTTAGATGTACTGGCTTTTTTTATTGCTTTTGCCGGTGCGGTATCCGCTGCCGGAACTCCCGCAGGTTTCGCAATTTCTGCAGGCTCTGAACCTGCAACCGGCAATATTTTCTCTTTTTTGGTTCTACCCTTTTTTACTTTGTCATCATTATTACTCATGCTTTACCGTATAAAAGTTATATGTACTGCCGTTCCGCCTCAAAACTCACACAGCCTCCGTTGTTTTAAAAATAAACAATGCGTAACAACCACACAAATATTACTTGCCATATAGATACACTGTTACAAAAAATTCATTCGCCACCCGAACCGCTAGCCGAAAGCTGCTTAAGTTGCCGGAGGTTACAACACAAAAAACAAGAGCCACTTGAAATAAGTGGCTCTTCGAAATATGCTTGTTTGAACTATTGCTGCTCTTTTTCCGGAACATACAGTTCGCGGTATTTTGGATGAGGATCTCCTCTGTGGCATGAAATGCAACCTACAACCTGGATGGTATCCGGTTGTGCCGAACCATTAAAATTAAAATAGTTGGAATTGATATCGCGCGTCATTTTGATCATGTGGCGCGCTGCTTCTTTTTCCATTTTTTCGTCGCTGGCAAAATCAAGTTTTGAAGCATCATCTTTGCGCGGAGCGTGGCAAAAACCACATTTTACGCCCAAAGATTTATTGAATTCTTTCATAACAGCAATAAGGCTATCATGAGAAATATCGTTCGACAAGACTTTTACATTTTTAAAACCCTGCTGAGGTTTATTAAATGCAACGCCGGTGATGACAACCGAGGCTATTCCGAGAGATACAAGCAGTTTTCTTTTGTTTCTCAAAAGCATAGTAATGTTTTAAGGAGTAAAATAAGTGTTACAGAAGTAAATATAAAAAAAGAGCCCAATATTGCATCAGGCTCTCAAAAAAAATATTTTCTTTCTTTAACTCATACTAGTATTAGAAGAAGCTTCCTGCCGTAGGTTGTTGTAGCTTTCTTTACCCTGAGCGATCAGCTTAAGAATTTTTTCTCTTACATCATCTCTCAGTCCGGAGACCTGATTTGAAAATACTTCTTCCAGATCTGATAGTTCAGTGCCTGCCCTTCTCTTCATTCTTTTTAATTTCTTTTTCAGATCATCAGCAGAGTCGGCAATTTTCTGACGAGTTTCAGCGCCTGAAGCGGGAGCAACCATTAAACCTACAACTGCACCTGCAATAAGGCCGGAGATAGTTCCGATTAAGATTTGTTTTGCACTCATTGTATTTAAGTTTTTTAGGTTATACAATTTCGTTTATATCCAATTTTCCAATAACCTTGCCAAACCCTTAATGCTTTAAACCGGCAAAATGCAAAAATATTTACAAAAGAGTCAAACAAGGGGAACTCCGGATTAAATTGCTGCGCGGCTTTGGTGTTATTAATGCCGGCTTACACCGCCTCAGCCTTCTATATAAACCCTCAAACCGCAAAATTGTTCGTTCCCGGGATTTCTAATTGACAGGCGGTGATTATAGATGAAGAAATTCCCCACTATTGCAACCATCCTTCTATATTGGGGATGTTAACGAATTCATTCACCCAAACCCAAAAAGACAGGTAACGGCCAAAGGTAGTTCCGTCGCGTCGCCGCTTCTTTGCGTTCACTGCGTAAAACCGTCTACTTTTTAAATGCAGCCGCAACATTGCGCCCCGTCCACACCTGGGGAGTTTTTAACCCAAGAATATACGCTATCGTTGCAGCTGTGTCATAAGTCATAATGCTTTCCTTTACCTCGTTATTGCTTTTTACGCCCGGTCCCGCAATTATCCACGGTATTTCTACCTCCTGTAGCGTTTTGCCTCCATGGCCTTTATTAATTCCACCATGATCGGCACTGATGATCACAATCGTATTTTCTTTCATGCCGGCGTCGTCAAGTGCCTGCATAATCTCACCAACATATTTATCACTTTTATGTACCTGCTGATAATATTCAGGTGTACCATGCCCTATATTATGACCAACACCATCTATATCAGAAAAATGAACAAAGGTGAACAAGGGCTTTTTAGATTTGATGTAATCAATGGATTTCACAAGCGTATTACTATCCCCCTCGGCATGCAATGAAAAACTTACCGCATTGTGAGGAAACAGGTAACCAATGCCTCCCCATTCATAAACAACGCCGGTTTCTGCAGCTGGCTTTTGCTCCTTTAACAAGGTAAAGATCGAAGGAAACATATTGAACTGATCGAGCTGCTGTGACGGCAACTCCGGCTTCTTACTGTCCCACTCTGTATAGCCATGCAGTTCTGTACCTGCACCCATTAACATACTCGCCCAGTTATCAGCGCTTGAAGAAGGCAATACGGAACGGGCATGCAAACTCCATGAGCCACTATTCATCACGTTTCGGATATTGGGTATATCCGCTTTATCAAAGCTATACGCACCAAATCCATCAAAACCAATAAGCACTACGTGCTTTACATTTTTAATTTGCGCGAAACAAAAATGCAAACAAAAGAGCGAACAAAGCGACAGGATGATTTTCTTCATAATATTTGAGTTACAACCGGCATCAGGCACGAGGTACGTTAACGCAGGCAGGTTTATTTTTCTCGCACCTTCTTTATTAGAGAGAGCGACGAATGGTTTTATGGACTTTATTTCTCAAACGGGAATATCGAGGATTCGACGTGTGACTGATCCATCAATTTGGTAAGCTCCTGTACCCTGGTGGGGTTTGAGGAAGCTATATTATTTTTTTCTGCGGGATCTTTTGAAAGATCGTATAGTTCAACTGATGTCTTGTTTTTATCAAACACGTTTAAACGGACTGCCTTCCACTTCCCTTTTCTCACCGATTGTGTGCCGCCATTCTCATGAAATTCAAAATACAGGTAATCATGCTGCTTTTGTTTTTTCTGTAATAGTGAAGGGAGAAATGAAATTCCATCTGTGTTTGCAGGTGCCTGTACTCCTGCTATTTGCGCAAACGTGGGCAATACATCCCAGAAAGCTCCTGCATAATCATTCACTGTACCTGCTTTTACTTTACCCGGCCACCTGGCAATAAACGGTTCCCTCACACCGCCTTCATACAAATCCCTTTTATATCCGCGCAACCCTCCACCACTGTTGAAGAAATCGGGATCAGCGCCGCCTTCAAGATGCGGACCATTGTCGCTTGTAAAGATCACCAGTGTATTATCATCTATTCCCAGGGCCTTCAATTTATTCATTACCTGTCCTACATACACATCCAGCCTTGTAACCATTGCAGCAAACATGGCGTGAGGATATTGTTGTGAAGTATAACCTCCTTTGTTTGCCTTTGGACCATAATCATTACCCTTGTATGGCTTCTCATCAAACTTTCCTTTGTATTCAAGAAAGATGCTATCGTCGGGTGCAAGTAGCTCTGCATGCGGCAAAGTATAGGTAAGGAATAACATGAATGGTTTGGACTTGTTGTCATCCAAAAACTGCAATGCTTTTTGCTGAATCATTTCAGGAGCATAAGTCTTTGCCTGAAGCAGGTTATCATTACCATCAAGATCAACTTTTGTATCATTATCCCAAATATGTGTAGGATAATATCTGTGTGCCAGCAGTTGGCAGTTGTATCCGTAAAATCTGTCAAAGCCCTGCTTTAGCGGATCGCCTTCGCTACCAACGGGACCAAGTCCCCATTTACCAAAAATACCAGTTGTATAACCAGCCTGTTTCATTACTTCTCCCACTGTGATTGCAGAATCAGGAATAGGTTGTTGCCCTTCAGGCTGTACTTCTTTATTACCACGAATATATGTGTGGCCTGTATGCAAGCCAGTCATTAGTGACGAACGTGAAGGAGCACATACAGATGTGCCAGCATAGAATTGAGTATACTTCATGCCCTCAGCAGCAAGCTGATCCAAATGAGGCGTTTTTATTTTTGTTTGTCCGTACGGGCCAATATCTCCATATCCCAAATCATCGGCGAGAATAAAAATAATATTGGGCTTTTTTGCGGGTGATTGAGCAAGCAGGCCGAGGTGTGCTAATATCAGCATAGACGCGGCTAACAAATACATCCTTTTCATGCGCAAGTTTTAAGATGTGCAAAACGATTGTTCTGAGACTAAATATCAAAGAAAATGAAATAACCAGATAAAAGAACAGGCAACCGTTTGATTTAAATCGGTTACCTGTTTTAACTACGAGAAAAACTAAGAAACAGTACCGCTCTTCTAAACACTAACTGCTATGAAAATTGTTCGGCTGAACGGTATTTGTTTCGTCGTTATTTCCAGCCTGTGTTTTGTACCAGGTTTGGATTAAGTGTAAGATCATTTAACGGCAACGGATGCAGGTAATAATAATCCGGCCATGTTTTAGTTGTTGCATCCTGGAAATATTGTACATATCCCTGATCTGCATTCTGGTATATTTTCACCACATTGGCAGGATAATCGGATCTTTTAACACGAACGCCCAATTGAGAATGCTGATTGATATAGTTGCACTTGTTCCATCTTCTTAAATCATCAAAACGGAAGCCTTCTCCCATCAACTCGACGCGACGCTCTCTTCGTATCTCCCATAACACGGGATTTACAGAAGCATCTCTTGCCGGATCGAATGAAGCGCTGATATCAGCCACTTGCATTGGCGCCACATTTGCTCTTGCACGAAGCTTGTTAATTGTCTGATCTGCTACGCCCTGGTTAAACTGTCCCATTTCATACATCGCTTCTGCATAGTTCAGCATAGTTTCCTCAATATGTAAAACAGGACAATCTGTTGTATTATTGGTCGCATCAGTAGGTGTTGTTGTGTTGTAGAATTTCCAGAAATAATAACCCAGTCTTGATGCGACAAACGCAGCGCCCGTACCTCTAAAGTGCGGGATCGCATCGACGTATAATGAGCTCCAGTTAGAAACAGGTAACGCTTTAGAACTTGCCCCGCGGATATTGTTCATTGTATCAATAAACTCCCTGTCTGCTACATTCCCGGTGTGAGACCAGGTAGCATTACCGTTAGCTGTCACAACCCGGTACGGTGGAATTACTGTGTAGTACAGGCGACGATCACGCTTACGAAATTCGGAGTACATCGTTGAATCGCTATAATCAGCACTCGCTTTAACAGGTTTACCGTCGGAGCATAGATAGCTTTCAACAGCGTCTCTTGTAAGATCATAATTCCAGGAAGATGTTCTTGAATAGCGCGTCATACCGTGTGTACGCTGGCTTACAGCATAAGCTTTATACAAGATAACACCGGGAACATTTGCGAGACTTTCTGAGTTAAACAACAGATCATAACTTGGATTGATAGCAGGAAATGCGGCCAACAACTGCGCTGATGCATCAATACTTGCCAGGAGATATGTCTGAGCACCCTGCAGGCCATGATATTTCCGCCATGTACCTTCGAACAAGCCAAAACGGCTGATGATGGCTCTTACTACGTTTTGATTAATAGTATTAGGACCATCACCATTTGGTTTGATGTGGCTTTCTGCCCATTTTAGATCTCTTAATATTCTTGCAGCAACTGTATCTCTCGGATCTCTTTTACCGTACAGAATATCTTTATCGCTATCTTTTACTACATGTTCAACCCATTGCACATCCCCATAGCCTGATAACAATTGCATATAACGAACGGATCTGAACAACAGACCAACACTTCTCCAATGATCTTTATCGGTCTGCGTCATGGCAGACTGATCAACATTATCCAGCATCAGGTTAACGCTGCGTATGTAAGAAAAATCCCATGATACACCGGTTGAAGGAACACCACCTGAATTGGGAACAACAACTGTTTGCAGCGCCCAGGCATTTGAGTTATCTGCTGTGCCATAACCCATATTATCTGAATTGCGATCGCCATATAACAGAGCAGGATCATCAGCTCCGCCATTATCATTTCCGTATCCAACAAAAGCAGTACCATACAATCCCCACGCGTATGTTTTAAAATTATCGCTTGTTTTGAAGGCTGTAACTTCTGTTTGCTGATCAAGTGGATATCTGTCAAGATAAGTTTTTGAGCACCCACTTAAAACAAGTATAACTGCGGCTAATATGATTAGTGAACGTTTCATGTATAGAATGATTTAAGTGCGTTAAAAAGTAAGGTTTGCGCCGAATGAATACATTTTCATGAAAGGATAGCCAACGCCGTAGCCTTTGTCTGCACTTTCCGGATCTACACCTGACGGCACATGCTTGCGGGTGAACAGATTTTCACCACTGACAAATACCCTTAACTTTTCAAGATGCACCCGTTTTAGTAATGCAGAAGGCAAGGTGTAACCCAGCGTTACGTTCTTCAATCTCCAGTAAGCACCATTAACCAGGTATTTGGTTTGGGTCATACGGTTAGCGCTGGTATTACCAAGTCCTTCATCATATAAACGTGCGAAATAAGCATTGGGACGATCGGGCATCCAGTAATCGGTTTGAGAGGCAAAAATGTTACTAAACCTTCCGTTAGCATAAGGAAAAATAAGTGAATTATTTAACCACAGATCACGTTTACCAATGCCTTGCACGAAGAACGAGAAATCAAATCCTTTCCATGCAACTGTTCCGTTAATACCAAATTGCAGGCGACGTGTTGTGTTACCAATGATACTTCTATCGCCCGGATCGTTTGCCGTATTTGTATTTGTTTTAATGGTGTCGTTTCCATCTCTGTCAACATACAACACATCACCAGGATTCGGTTTCGGATAGCCGTTAACAAAAGGCACATTTGCTTTTAATGTACCGTTCTTACCGTTTGCATCAAGCGTACCTTCAGCAAAATCATTTTCAGTGTAATAGCGCGAAGTTGTGTAGCCCCAGATTTCACCAACCTGCTGGCCGGCATAGTACATATAGTTGCCATCTTTGTCCTGCAGCAATTTTGTTGGATTATTATAGCTGGTTATCTGTGCTTTTGTATCATACAGGTTAAATCCGATTGAGTAAGATATTTTACCGATATTATCTTTCCAGGATGCTTCCAGCTCCCAACCTTTGGTTTTCAGGTTAGCGGCATTTTGCCTTGGAGCTGATGTTCCCAATATAGATGGCAAAGCCGCTCCCGGAGCAAGCATTCCAAGCGTTTGACGTTGATAAGCATCAAACGAAGCCTGCAATTTGTTTTTAAACAAGCCAACATTTAAACCCAGGTTGAGTGTTCTTACCGTTTCCCAGGTAAAGTTTGAACTAACCAATGCCGGTGTAGTGAGCGTAGTATATACCGCATCATTGGCTACCCAGTTAGAATATACGGCAGACATTTGCGGAACATAAGGATAGTTATTAGGGAAATACGGATAACCACTGCTGTTGATCGTAGCCTGGTTGCCAATCTCACCCCATGATCCGCGAAGTTTCAACTCTGATAAAACAGGCTTCAGTACCTGCATAAAATTCTCTTCGCTTACGCGCCATCCGGCAGAGAAAGAAGGAAAGAACCCGTATTTATGATTGGGAGGAAACTTGGAAGAACCATCATAGCGGCCGTTTGCTTCCAACAAATATTTGTTCCTATAAGCATAGTTAATACGGCCAAACCAACCACGCACTGCATACTCCGTATAAAAGTCCTGTGATTTCAAAACACCGGTACCCTGGGAAAGTGAAGGCAGATCATCGTTGATCATATTGGTCATCTGTGAATAGAACAACTCAGTATGACTGAATTCCTGGTTATAACCAACCATCACACTCAGGTTATGATCATCAAAACGTTTGTCATAATTGGCAAACAAGTTTACTGAGTTATAGTTGGTAAAGGAATTTGCTTTTGTAAATACGGAGTTGGCTATTGAAGTGGCCGGCAGATAAGTACTTACATCAGTTACAAGGAACTTCTTATCAAACGCTGTTGAATCGCTTGTCAGTCTATCGAAAGTATATTCACCGGTAATAGTAAGTCCGGCCATTGGTTTTAAAATGATCCGTCCTGTAGCTCTTATATCATTCAGTTTTGCATTGCTGGTAGAAGCCAGATCTGTAAAATTTCTCGGCGTGGCAAATGGCCTGTTGTTCGCCGAATCAAATCCAATTGGTGCGAAAGAAGGTATGTTGGCAATGTTACCAAAGATCCCCGCAGGATATGATGTGATCGGAAAACTTTTTTCTGAATTGGTATAGCCAAAATTCAATTGGGCAGTTAACCATTTTGCAATATCTGAATTTACAAAAGATGTTACGTTGTAACGTTTGTAACTATCTTTCTTGCTTGATAGTATTCCATCTGAATTTGTTGCCCCCAATGCCAGCCGGTAAGAGTTTCTTGCAGAACCGCCGCTCATCGCAATGTTATGCGTTTGAGCAAATCCTGTTCTGAAAAGATCTTTGGCTTCATTGTTTTCTTTTAGCCAGTAGTGCTTGGAGTTATCTATTACCACACCGTTTGGATACAGGGATGGATTTTTATTATAATCATTCAGATAACCGATCCATTTGTCAAGATCCTGCGCTTCACCCCAATAAGTAATGCCGCCGGCATCTTTAAACATTTGTAACGTTTGAAGTGGTGTGGCACTTTTTGGTATATCTGTAGCCTGGCTGAATGCAAAATTGTTTGAATATTCAAACCTTGTTTTTCTATCACCAATTGGCTTTTTAGTTGTGATAAGAACCACACCGTATGCTGTACGGCCGCCATAAATTGAAGCAGATGCAGCATCTTTTAATACAGAAACACTTTCAATATCGTTCGGGTTAACAAGGCTTAGATCTTGTACAGGAACGTTATCAACTAATATCAGCGGACTACCTCCGTTAATGCTGGTCATACCGCGTATGTTCACATCAGTTCTTGCGCCCGGCTCACCTGAACCATATGTTACCTGCAAGCCGGGAACTACACCCTGCAATGCCTGGCTAACGGAAGTAACAGGCCTGTCGCCCACTACATCTTTCATCTTTACCGTGTTTACTGCGCCGGTAATATTCGATTTTTTCTGTGTACCGTAACCCACAACAACCACTTCATTCAGGCTGCTTTCAGCGGCTTTCATTATTACTGAAAGATCATTACTGCCGGCAGGAACAACAATTGTATTGAGCTGATATCCCAACGCGGTAATTTCCAGCGTTTCCCCCTCATCAGCCCTGATAGTAAACACACCATTTTCATTGGTTGTAACACCCCTGGTGGTTCCTTTCACCATTACCGACGCAGCTTGCAGAGGATTTCCTTTTTCATCTGTAACACGCCCTTTTACATTGTTAGCATACGCGGCGTTGAGTATATTTTCTGCAGGACTTGTAAGTTTCTGTTTACTCTCGGGAGCTCTTTCTGCATTTTTATTGATCAAGACAACCTGGTTGCCCGTTACTTTATACTCTATCTGTAATGGTGATAGCAATTTATCAAGCACTTCTTCCAGGCGCTCATTATTGGCGTCTAGCGTTACTATTGCCTGAACGGGAATTTTCTGTGCGCTGTACACAAATTTTACCTCGGCAATTTGTGACAATTTTGAAAGAACTGTTTTAAGCTCAGCACCTTCTACCTGAACTTTAATTTTTTTGTCTAACACCTGTTGGCCTTCAACGTGATCAGCATAAGCTGTACCACACAAAATAAATAGCAATAATAAAGGCAGCAATCCGGCTCGCATTAGTATAATAGTTAGCTGTTTGGCTAGTTTTGCATTTTGCATAACTTTACATTGTTTTGGTTAAATACTAGATGATCAAAACGATCCCCTCTTTTCACATGGCGGGGCTAAATGAATACCGGTGTTGTTGGCGCAATACCGGTTTCTTTTTTTATTTCATTGGGCGTGATATTATTTACATATGCTGGTTTTAATGGTGAATAAATTTGAAGGGCCGTTACTTACAACCCGGAGCCGTGATAACCACCTCTCCATCTTTAACTTCATATCTGGCGTTGATGGCGGCGCAGATCAGATCCAGTTGGTTGTAGAAACTTTCATTTGAGCAATCTGCTGTAATAGTGCAGTGGCTTAATTTCCCGGCGTCGTATACGATGGGAATTTTATAGACAGTTTTCATTTGTTCAAACACGCTGGCAACAGGGGCATCTGCAAAGACGAGACTTTGCACTTGCTTTACTTTGGTTTCATCAGAAGTAACAACTTCAGGAGCTTCAACTAATTTCTTTTCAAAATGCTTTTCCGCAACTGAATAGATCACCTGCTGATTGGGCGTTAACAAAATACCACCCAATTGTTTGGGAGCAGCAGTTTCGCTGGCTGATGCGTTCTCCTGCGCGTAAACACTCACTTTACCTGTCTTCACAATTACATGAATGTCTTTTTCTCCCTGAATACTTTTTACAATAAAGCTTGTGCCCAACACTTTCGTAACTATTTCATTTGCGAAAACGCGGAAGGGATGATTGGCATCTTTTGTAACGGTAAAAAATCCTTCTCCAGACAAATACACATCACGCGTTGCATTGCGCGCGAAAGTGGCACTGTAGCTAATCCGGCTTCCGGCGGCAAGTTCTACGCTACTGCTATCTGGCAATAGAATTTTTTGCGGACTTAGGGTTGAATTTATTCTTTCAATCAGGTCGTTATGACCTGAAACTACATCGGCATAACTATAGCTATTTTTCTTTCCACCGGAGAATAGAAAATAGCCGGATATCGCGCAGCCAAGTATAATAATTATGGATGCTGCTATTCGCATCCACGGCTGCACGAACATTCCGCGCACTACACCCTTTTGCTCAACAGGAAATGTTCTTATGGAACCCATTAACCGGTCAACTTCCTGCTGCAATTCTTCTTCGCCGGCTGTTTTTTCCTTCGTCTTTACAGACAAAAGAAGCAGCCTTGCTTCTTCTACAATTTCTTTGCTGGCAGGATTATTATTTATCCAGTTATTCCAGAATTGTTCGTCGGCAGGGTTTCCAAATCTCACCCAACGCATAAAATCAGGGTCCGTTACAAAATTCATTACAGTATACTGCCGGTAATCATTCATACTAAATGCAGGTTTTAGACAAAGAGTTCCCCTGATCTGAATTTTCTACTGGCTTTTTCGAAAGTTTTTTTTGAAAAAAGATGATGTTTTTTATGTTGAACCACGGAGACATTGCGGCACGGCGAAATACTTTTTTAATTGACAATTGAAAATGGACAATTGACAATGAAGGACATTTGTTTAGTGTAGATATCTCCTATCGTCGATATTTCTATCCTGGCTCATCGGAAAAAGTAATCACAACAGCACGGATAACATGTACCTCATAATGTGCAAGCTTGCAACCGCATCGTCTCCTCGACCGGAAAATTGGGTTAACCACAACCAAAAAGGTAATGACAGTAAGCCTGGTGTGATAGCCCGTAGGGCTTTAAGCTCAATAGAAAAGCCAATAATTTATGCTTCTTTTGTCCGTAGGACATTAACCCGTTTGTTGGTTAAAGTCCTAACGGACTATTAGGTTCTCGATTCAATCATTTCTATTGAGCTTAATTCGCTACGGGAAAAATTGTAACTTTTATAAAATCTGTCATTTGCACGACAGGAGAGGTCTCCCGAACATGCGCCAGATAAGAATATTTACGAGCATTCTATATGACGCATTTAACGAAACAGACATTTCATTTTCAATTGTCCCTTTTCAATTGTCCATTAATTGGCGATCATCATCGCCAATAGCGCACACGCTGCATTCGCGCCGGCATTGAGGGGCTGCTGCTTCCAGTATAAACGCAGCTTCTGGAGGCTTTCGTGAAGTAAATTATAGACGGACTGTTTGTTAATGTTCATCAACAAGGCAATTTCACCGGCAGTAAGTTGTTGATAAAAAGTAAGGTAGATAATCTCGCGCTGCCTGGCAGATAATTGTTCCAGTAGCAGACGCAGGCGTGCTGCCTGTTCTTCAGACACCTGCCGCTCAATGATAATTTTCTCAACATCAAAAACGGATTCAAATGCAGCCGGTTCAACATCTGACTCACCCAAAAAACGTTTTCTTTTTTCAATGCTTTTGAGAACAGTATTTTTTATTGCTTTTAACAGGTAAAACCGAATGGACACTATTTTATCCGCGTTGTGTCTGCGTTGCCAGAGATCAATAAAAACCTCCTGAATAGCATCTTTTACAAGCGCATCATCCTTTGCAAACTTATATGCATAGTTGTACAGGTCGTTGTAAAACTCTTTCATCAATGCTGAAAGAGCCGACTCCTCTCCTTGCTGCAACAACGCTAAGACTTCACAGTACGGCATTATTAGTTTGGCATTTAGAAAAGTAAATATAGCAAAACTGATATTACAGCAACGAAACTGTGAATTTTCGATTAACTTTTTAAAATTTTCAGCAAAAGGCGAATTGACTAACTGTTTTAAACGTCGTCTTCAGGATATTTTACGCCTCCTAAACTTCTGACCTTGTCCAGCATTTCCATCAACTTAAGCGTATCATCGAATGACATAATTGGACTTTCGGTAAGACCCTTTTTCAGACATTCGTTTACATGGCGGGCTTCATATTGATAGCCAAAACCAGGCTCCTTATCCACTTCAACTATCTGTTTACTGTCTACATGCTGTGGATAATATTCAATGGTAGCGGAAGGCTCGTAGAATCTTGTAGTCAACCTGATACGTCCTTTGTCGCCACATATATCAGCATCGGTGGCCAGGTTACTCGTGAATGTTGAATACAACTGAGCCATTGCACCATTCTTATAAGTAAATAACACAGCGCATTGCTCGTCAACTCCTGTAGCATTCGGCGAAACGGTAGCAGAAACGCTTTGTGGCTCACCCAGCATACTCATCGCCCAAAATATGTTGTAGATACCAATATCCAAAATAGTTCCACCGCCTAATGCCGGATCGAAGATCCTGGGCGCTATAGGTTCAACGGGCTTAAAACCAAAATTTGAGTGAAAACTTTTTACTTCGCCGAGCTCGCCATTAGCGATCATTTCGCGCACTTTATTGAAATGAGGCAGAAATTTCGACCACATCGCTTCCATCAGAAATACCTTCTTTTCTTTAGCCAACGCGATCATTTCCCTGGCCTGTCTGCTATTAATTGCGAATGGCTTTTCGCAAAGGACAGCCTTATTATAGTTAAGGCAAAGCAAGGTATTCTCGTAATGAAAACTGTGCGGCGTGGCTATATAGATCACGTCCACATCATCATTTTTTACGAGGCCTTCGTAACTGTCATGGATATATTGTACGGGAAAATCTTTAGCAAAAGCTTCTGCTGAGCTTAGAGAGCGCGAGCCAACAGCAACAAGTTCTGCATCTTCTACTAACTTTAAATCACTTGCAAACTTCCTTGCAATACGGCCCGGACCTAATATCCCCCATCTTATTTTTTCTTTCATGGCAGTTATTTTAAACGGCCCTGAAAGTAAATACTTTTAGGGAAAGAAGAAAGAGCGGTTTTTGCTATCGGCAGTCAGCTATCAGGTGTAAGGTTTCAGGCATCAGGATCAAGCGTGAGGCGTAAGGTGTGAGGTATGGCTTTGTTAAACTTTGTAAATCGCACGTCATACTTTAACATCGTACACCATATATCTAACGTCCCACATTCTCTCACGATGCTGCACCTCCGTACTTCGTAAATCGTACTTCGTACTTAAATCACACATCGTACATCTTACATCTAACACCGTACATCCGCTCATCCTTTCAAATTAACCAGCCTGTCAGCCTCATCAAAGTCGCCGATTATAGCAAGACTGTCCTTCATGCCATAAACAACAGAACCTTCTTCTGTAACGTCGTAGCCTTTTGCCTTGAGGTAATTTCTAAAGGCTGCTCGGTGATTTACATCGAACAGTGAAATAAGTTGCGAAAATGATGCGAAGGCTTTTTGATGACTTCCGGAATTTGCAGGTAACAGATATTTTGCATCGATTGTAACAAACATAATTCCATCGCCATAATCCGCAGCATAATAACAGCCAGATCCAAACAGTCCTGAAGCGATCATTGAAATGATCAGCCCTTCATTTTTGTCACCTTCAAATGTTGAGATCCGAAGAAGATCAATATCATTCTCTTCTCCATATTTTTTCAACAGAAAAGTTTGTTCCAACAAAGAGGCGGGAATGCCGGATTTATCATTGGCCCATGCAGCCAGCCAGGTACCTGACGACCATGTGCCAAGGATCTGAACAGGGAAGTGCAGATCTTCTCCGAATGTAATTTCTCCTGTGGCCATCTCAAATTGCCATGACCTGTCACCGATAAGATCCTCAAAGTTCCGCTGCTTTTCCAATACTATTCCGCCATACGTTTCCAGTAATTGTTGTACGGATGTAGCAGGAGGCAAATTGGTCGGCAACTTTGATTCCAGCGACTCTTTTTGCCCGAATAATTTTTTTAAAAAACTCATGCACAGCTAGGTTTAATGGTTTGCACCTGAAATCCACGTTTCAAATACAATTAAATATCTTTTTTATCTCCGTAACATTCATAAACCACCAAGATTAATGTTCTTTTCGTGCATGCAATCGTTGAGAGGGATATTGGAGAAATGAAGTATAAGTGGTCTTAAAAATAAATCAATTCGTTCACTCATGCAAGATGTTATGATTTTTTTTCGGTAAAACCCTCAACAATTATATGATTACAACGTTATTCTGCGATTACCTGCGCCAAATTTACTAAAACTTCAACTGCCTTGTACATATCCTTAACGCCTATCCACTCTTTACGGCTGTGAATAGCCTGCATACCCGTAAAAATATTGGGGCATGGCAAACCC
The DNA here is from genome assembly GCA_030345135.1 of Chitinophagaceae bacterium DXS. Classification (GTDB taxonomy): domain Bacteria; phylum Bacteroidota; class Bacteroidia; order Chitinophagales; family Chitinophagaceae; genus Danxiaibacter; species Danxiaibacter flavus. The sequence continues at coordinate 1,454,759 of CP128386.1, read as the reverse complement.
ATGAAGCTCAGCCTGCTGCCATCAGTACCACCGCGTATAGGCTCTTTCACAAATTCCAGTCCTGATCTTTTATATGCTTCTTCAGCCATCCGGGCTATGTCAGGATGCTCAGCCAACACCTCTTTCATGTTGCGATATTGTTCTGTAACATCAAATTCGAAAGTTGCTTTTGGATATTGTTGCAAAACTTCTTCAACAATAGCTTTTAGCCGCAATTCGTATTTGGCAAGATTCGAAGTTTCGAAATCACGGATAATAAAATCAAGTGTAGCCTGTTCAGCGATACCGTTTATACCAACAGGATGCACGAAGCCTTCCCTGCCGCTTGTTGTTTCCGGACTGAACGAATGCTTTGGCAGCATAGCAAGAATATCTCCGGCAATTTTAATAGCATTCACCAGTTTATCTTTAGCATAACCAGGATGAGCAATAACACCGTTAATTGTTATACGAACGGCATTCGCACTAAATGTTTCATCTTCAAATGTACCGGCTTCCCCGCCATCTAACGTAAAAGCAAAATCTGCACCCAGCTTTGCCAGGTTCACTTTCGCGGTTCCTTTACCCACTTCTTCGTCCGGTGTAAAAAGAATTTTTATTTCACCGTGTTTTACTTCTTTATGTGTAAGAAGATAATGAGCCATATCCATTATAATAGCAACCCCGCTTTTATCGTCTGCACCAAGCAACGTCAATCCGCTGGCCGTTATAATGTCGCTTCCGATATGTTTTTCCAGATAGGGATATTCGTTAACTGATAAAACCTGCGTACCATCATCAGGCAGAACAATGTCTTTGCCTTCAAATTTTTTGTGGAGTATGGGCTTTACATTGGTACCACTACAATCAGGAGCTGTATCTACATGCGCGCAAAAACACACCACCGGCCTTTTTTCGGAAATTGTTGCTGGTATTGTTGCATACACATAACCAAATTCATCTGCTTCAGCATCACGTATTCCCATCTCCTTAAGCTCCTGCGCCAAAAGGTTACTCAATTGCTTTTGCTTCTGAGTTGTGGGGAATGATGCTGAATCAACATCACTTTGAGTATCTATCTGAACGTAACGCATAAATCTCTCTGCAACAGTAAAAGCATAATTATCCATATCGGTCAATATTTTTTGGCAACACAAATTAAAAGTCAAAAACCAAAAGTCAAAAATCAAAAATGACCAGCCTGAATATTTTTTCAAACATTTACAGTTGTCAATTTTCAACCGTCCATTAATAAAAAGCTCCGCAAATCCGGGGATCTGCAGAGCTTCTCTCAATAAATTTATTGCTTATTACGGCATGATGATCAGTGGGCTTCCTCCAACTATTTCAACAAGCTCAATATCAAAAACAAGATCTTCACCTGCCAACGGATGATTGGCATCAAGCACAACAACATCTTCCAGCACTTCAGTAATTACAACAGGGATCTGTTGACCCTGACCATCGCTCATAGCCAGTTGCATGCCAACTTCAGGTGTCATATCTTCAGGGAAACGGTCTTTTGGAAACTCGGTGATATATTGGTCATTTCTTGGACCATAAGCTTCTTCAGCAGGAATTTCAACAGTTCTCTTATCACCAACACTCATACCTAAAACACCATTGTCAAATCCCGGAATTACCATCCCACTTCCCACTTCAAACTCAAGTGGCTCACGACCTTCACTGCTGTCAAAAGTAGTTCCGTCGGTTAACTTTCCGTGATAATGCACTCTAACTTTGTCACCTTGTTTTACTTGTTGCATAAATACATTTTGGTTGATTTTCGGAAATCAGCCCATCATTAATTGCAACAACGGCATAAACTGAAATCCGGCGGAAAGGTAAGAGTATAATCGGAAAATACATAACTCTTTTAACCTCATTTGCCGTCTACAAATCATTGAGGACCGAACTCTGTGGCACCTTAAAAGAAAATGGGCAATAATCATAAACGTTTATACATTAGCAGGTAAATAATCTGCATGAAACAGTTGATGTTATGCATGGCAATGTTTCTAATAGGATGTGCTGCCTTTTCTCAGCCGCGAACATCCAGGGCCACTGCCATATTACCCGGAGCCTTTCAAACAAGTGAATACATTCCATTATTAAAAGGTAAGCGCATTGGTGTTTTTGCTAATCAGACATCGATGATTAATCAGACACATCTCATCGATACGCTTACAAGACTGGGTATTACAATAACCAGGATATTCGGTCCTGAACATGGCTTTCGCGGTACAGCAGATGCAGGAGAAAAAGTGGACACATATAAGGATGAGGCGACAGGCATTACTGTAATTTCCCTATATGGAAGCAAAACAAAACCAACTCCACAGGATCTCATAGATGTAGACATATTGCTGTTTGACATACAGGACGTTGGTGTGCGGTTCTATACCTATATCTCATCCCTGCAGGGTTTGATAGAAAGTGCTATTTCGAATAACAAGCCGCTTATTGTTCTTGACAGGCCCAACCCCAACAGCTTTTATGTAGATGGTCCTGTGCTTGAGCCCACCTATAAAAGCTTTGTCGGAATGCAACCAGTTCCCGTAGTTTATGGCATGACCATTGGCGAATATGCTAAAATGTTACTTGGAGAACAATGGCTCGACTGGAAATTTATCCGCAAGCAGGATAAGCGTATTACCCTGGGTGAAGCACTGGGCTTTGAACAGGAAAGGCCGGATTTCAAACTAACGGTGATCAAATGCAAGAACTATACACATGCAAAAAAATATGAATTGCCGGTACAACCTTCTCCCAATTTGGCTGAGATGGGTTCCGTTTACTGGTATCCGTCCACCTGTTTTTTTGAAGGTACAGTACTAAGCGAGGGCAGAGGCACACCTCATCCTTTTCAAATATTTGGTCACCCGTCTTTGCCAAATTTCCTGTATGCATTTACTCCGGAAAGCACTGCTGGTGCAAAAGATCCGAAATTGAAAGACAAGCGTTGCTATGGGTGGAATCTCTTTGAAACAAAAGAGGCATTTCCTACACAAATACAGCTCCGTTGGTTGCTGAATGCATATAAACAATTTCCGGCAAAAGACTCATTCTTCATAAAACCAAAATCGGGCAGACCTGAAGATTATTTTTTCAACAAACTTGCAGGGAATAGCACACTTATGCAGCAAATAACAGAAGGCAGATCAGAGGAAGAAATTCGCGAGAGCTGGCAGCCGGCACTGGATGCATTTAAAAAAATAAGAAGAAAGTATTTGTTGTATGAGTAAATGGGCGAATGTGCGGATGTGCGAATATGCAAATGTGCGGATGTGCAAATGTGCAGATGTGTGAATGTGCAGATGTGTGAATGTCCGGATGTGTGAATGTGCGGATGTGTGAATGAAGTGTTTATTTAATTTTCGTGTGATTGTAAAATTGAGGGCGGTATTGGCAGGCAGGTTGCTAAATATGCAGATATTCGCGTTTTATAAGCTAAAGTTGTTGCGATGAAGAATTTTAAAGATCTCAGGATTGTTTTTATGGGTACGCCCGATTTTGCTGTGGCTTCGCTGAATGCGCTGGTTGAAGCAGGTGGAAATATTGTTGGCGTTATTACCGCACCTGATAAACCCGCAGGACGTGGCATGAAAATGAATGAAAGTGCTGTGAAAAAATATGCCGTTGAAAAAGGTCTGAATATTTTGCAACCTGAGAAACTGAAAAATCCTGAGTTTATTGAATCACTCAAATCGTTGAACGCAGATGTTCAAATTGTGGTAGCATTTCGCATGCTTCCGGAAATTGTATGGAACATGCCACCATCAGGCACCATCAACGTACATGGTTCGCTACTTCCCCAATACAGAGGAGCTGCCCCCATCAATTGGGCAATCATCAACGGAGAAAAGCAAACAGGCGTCACCACTTTTAAATTGCAACATGCCATAGATACCGGGAATATATTATTACAGGACACAATTGACATCAGTGAAGACGAAACCGCCGGCGAATTACATGATGAAATGATGATGGTCGGCGCGCGGCTACTTGTAAAAACATTGCAGCAACTTTCAGAAGGAACGTTGCAGGAAGTAAGCCAGTCATCCTTCCCCGAATCGGAACTTCGTCATGCGCCAAAAATATTTACCGAAACCTGCAAAGTTGATTGGAGTAAAAGTGTAGACGAAGTTCACAATCTCATTCGCGGTCTTTCACCATTCCCCGGCGCCTTCACTTATCTGAATGAAAAGATGCTAAAACTTTATCGCGGCAAAAGAGAAATTACAAATCACAGTTTTGAGCCGGGCTCTTTCCATACTGACCAAAAATCCTATTTAAAGTTTGCCTGCAGCGATGGCTTTATTCACATTACAGAGCTTCAGCTTGAAGGCAAAAAAAGAATGAAGGTTGAAGATTTTTTGAGGGGGCATCGATTCTCTTAATGGTGAAAAGTGAATAATCAATAGTGAAAGGTGCAGCAGCGTAATTTTACTCACGCCACGTAATTAATAGAACAAGATCTTATAAATGAAAAAGCGGAAGTAATCATTCTTACTTCCGCTTTTTTTATCTTATTTGAAAGAACAGTTGCACAGTTTTGTTGTCACAAAAATTCCGCAATTCGCACATTTCATTATTGACCATTCTCTGTTAAACTAGTAATGAATTGTGAAAAGACAAAGTGCCGCAGTGTTATCTATTCTGACTTAGTAATGATAGCGGCATTGAAGGATTATAATGGCGCCTGCCTCAACTTTATACACAAGCCTATGCTCAATATCTATTCGTCTGCTCCACCAGCCTGCCAAATCATATTTAAGTGGTTCCGGTTTGCCAACTCCAGTGTGGGGCGATTTAAAAGATTCTTTAATGAGCGTATTTATTTTCTTCAAAACATTTTTATCAGTTTTCTGCCAATACAAATAATCCTCCCAGGCTTCGTTAATAAAGATCACTTTCATTCTTCTATTAGTTTCTGTTCTTTTCCTTTGCCTTTGTTATATTCTTCAAGCGCACTCAAAATCCGGGCTGCATTTTTAGGACTTCGCAGTAAATAAAAAGTTTCCATAATACTATCATAATCTTGTTTCGACATCACCACGACATCTTCGCCTTTTGTTCTTGTAACAAAAAGGGCCGAATGATTAGTAAAGATTTTATCAAGATATTCCTTGAGGTGCTGTCTGAAAGACGAATAGGTCGTAATTTCCATCAAACTTCTTTTTTACAAAAATAGCAATTTCCACACCATATTGTACAAATAATTGTACAACAATTCCAATAACGTTGATAGGTGCATATGTACAAATAAAAAAAACTCATCAATACGATTTATTGTCGAAAATCATCTTTCAATAAAAATCAACTCTTACAAAACAAAAAGCGGAAGTAAAATGACTACTTCCGCTTTTTATCTTTTTTATTTGATAGAACAGTTGCACAATTTTGTTGTCACAAATTACTTCGCAACTCGCACCTTTCACTATTGACTATTCACCATTCACTTTCCTCATCCCAACGCCTGCACAATATCCTTAATAATGTCATCAACATATTCCAGCCCTACAGAAACCCTGATCAATCCCGGAGTTATGCCCACTGATAATCTTTCTTCTTCACTTAATTTGGAGTGCGTTGTACTTGCAGGGTGAGAAGCAATACTTCTTGAATCTCCAAGATTTGCCGTCATTGATAACATCTTCAATGAGTTCAGGAATTTCTTGCCTGCTTCCAGTCCGCCTTTTATTTCAAAACATACAATGCCACCGCCGGCTTTCATTTGTTTTTTTGCTATTTCATATTGAGGATGGCTTGGCAGGAAGGGATATTTTACCCAGGAAACATTGGGATGCTCTTCCAGTACCTGTGCCACTTTCAGGGCATTCTCACAATGTCTTTGCAAGCGCACATCCAATGTCTCCAGGCTTTTGCTTAAGACCCATGCATTAAATGGAGACAACGACGGTCCTGTATTTCTGCAGAACAGGTAAATTTCCCTTATCAATGCAGCATCACCAACAACAACTCCACCTAATACGCGTCCTTGTCCGTCTATCCATTTTGTCGCTGAATGCACAGACAAATTAGCACCGTATTCAATTGGCCTTTGTAACAACGGAGTTGCAAAGCAATTGTCCACATTCAAAATAAGGTTGTGCTTTTTAGCCAGCTGACCTGCCCACTCAAGATCAATGATCTCCAATTGAGGATTGGTTGGAGTTTCCAGGTAAATCATCTTTGTGTTTGGCTTAACAGCTTTCTCCCATGCATCTTTATCATCTGCAGCAACAAGTGTACACTCTATGCCGTATTTAGGTAGATATTTTGTAACAATGGTAAATGTGCTTCCAAACACTGAGCTGCAACAAATAAGGTGATCACCTTGTTTCAGCAAAGCAAACATCGAAGAAAAAACAGCTGCCATTCCCGATGCTGTTGCAAAGCCAGCTTCAGCCCCTTCCAGCGCCACCATTTTCTGCACAAATTCGTCTACGTTAGGATTGCTAAAGCGTGTATAAATATTATCATCGTTCTCTTCGGCAAAAGCACCTCTCATATCATCTGCCTCTTCAAACTTGAAGCTGCTGGTTAAATACAATGGTGTTGAATGCTCGCCCTGCCATGTTGTTGGCGTCTGGATACGGACAGCCTGTGAAATAGGATGTAAATTATTATCTGACATTATTAAGTTGTTGCGTTGTTTTAAACGGAAGAGAAGTCAAAGTCAAAAGTAAAAATTCAAAAGTCAAAAGCCTCTGTGCGACTTTCCATGTTTTGGCAACAGAACGAAGTCGCAAAATTTTTACTTTTTTCTTTTGACTTTTTACTTATGTATAAATACTTTCCAATCCAGCTCTGCACCAGCTTCTTTCAGGGTTGCAGCCACTGAACAATATTTGTCTACAGACAGTTCAACGGCACGTTTCGCTTTGTCTTCGTCAACATCTCCATAAATATGGAACTCTACGTTTATCGTTTTCCAAAGAGAAGGCTCTTTACCAGCTTCACGCTCGCCATCTACTACCATTTTGTAATCTCTTACTTCCTGGCGTTGTTTTTTCAAAATGCTGATGACATCAATAGCACTACAGCCAGCTAAGCCCATCAACAACATCTGCATTGGTCTTACACCGTAGTTATGCCCGCCGCTATCGGGACTTGTGTCCATTTTTACCGTATGCCCGTTTGCATCTGTGGCTTCGAAACCAAAATCGTTCTCTTTTCTTGATAGTTCAATCCTGATCATACCCTAAAATTAAAGTTTGCGAATTTATTCTATTTTGGGATAACATGCGTTAGCCGTTTAGGTATAACAAAAAACAATACTTTATAGTTGAGCTTTTTCAGACCCAATACTGCGCCATTTGAACATTTTGGGCTTTTTGTTTCCCGGGGAAGCATTTTAATGTAATTTCCGCGCCACTTATCAATAGATAATACATGAAAAACTTCTTTGATGTCTCCCATATTTTTTTCAATATCATGGGATATCCTATGAGTTATATTGAATTTTTTGGGGTGATTACAGGTTTAACAGCCATCTGGCTTTCCGCCAAAGCCAATATCTGGAGCTGGCCGATCGGCATCATCAATGTGATACTCGCCTTTATATTGTACTTCCAGGTTCAACTGTATCCGGACATGTTCCTGCAGATATTTTTCTTCGTGACAAATATTATCGGATGGTGGCGATGGGCCAATCCAAGACCGGAAGAGGAAGATAAAAAACACCAGTTGAAAGTGAGCTATATGCGTGTATCACAACTCACATTATTAATGGCATTAGGACTGGCAGGAACTGTTGTTGTAGGTGCAACAGCCAGTCGCCTGCACGAATGGTTTCCCATCGTGTTTGCCAAACCCAGCGCCTACCCTTACGCCGATTCCTTTATCCTGACCATGAGCATTGTAACCACTTTCTTCATGATCCAGAAAAAGATAGAATGCTGGATTATCTGGATTTTGGTTGATATTGTTGCCACCGTTCTTTATTATATCAAGGGCATCAAGTTCTATAGCCTCGAATATTTCGCATTCACCATCATTGCTACCTTCGGCTTGTTGCATTGGATGAAAGAATATAAAAAATACCAGAAAATCGGGAATGTATAATGTACGATGTCAGATGTACGGTGTACGGTGTACGATGTGTGTGAATGTCTAATGTCTGATTTGCTGATCTCTGATTTAATGTACGATGTAAGATGCCTGCCCGTACCGACGGCACGTTCGGGCGGGTACGGTGTACGATGTGTGATATCTGATGTCTGATTTGATATACCGCACACAATGTAAATGAAATGCATGTATGTGTTTTTTTGATTGCCTCTTAAAAAGGCGGCGATGTTTAATTTAACTGCTACACTTGAAGAAATCAGAAAATCAGCGATCAGCCATCCGCACACATCGTACCAGCCCGAACGTGCCGTCGGTACGGGCAGGCATCTAACATCGTACATCGTACACACAACCTGACGCTTGATACCTCACACCTCACGCCTTTCCTCAAAACTTCACATTCCACGTCACCGCCGGAATAATCGGAAACAGCGCCACCTTCTTTGCAGTCACTGTAAGATTTCCATTAGTGAGATTTCCTTCCTGGTCAAAATAATAGAAATAAGGATTGAGCCTGCTGTATGCATTGTAAATACTGAACACCCAGTTGGTTTTAAATTTCTTTTGCTTTTCAGGATGTGGCGTGTACGTGGCAGAAAGATCAAGCCTGTGATAAGGCTCCATTCTGTAAGCATTGATCCGGCTGTACTCCTGGGTTAATGTACCTTCAATAAAATAAAACCGTTCTGGCAGGGAGATGGCATTACCTGTGCCGAAGACAAAGACAGAAGACAATTTCCATTTCTTGCTAAGCTCATACATTGCTACAACAGAGAGATCATGGCGGCGATCATATTTACCCGGATAAGTTTTCCCGCTATTTAAATCCGGAAATTTGCGCCAGGTCCAACTGAGCGTATAACCAATCCAACCCGTAAGCCGTCCCTGAAGTTTATGAACAAATAATTCGGCGCCGTATGCCCATCCTTTTCCAAATACAAAGCTTTCTTCTACATCATTAAAATTAGGCGTATAGCCTTCTTTATATTCAACCTGGTTCTGCATGTTTTTATAATACACTTCCAATGATGTTTCGAACATGTTATTATTCAGATTCCGGAAGTAGCCTAAAGCGTATTGCCAGCCCATTTGCGGTTTTACCCTGTAAGTACTGGGCACCCAGATATCAGTCGGCAAAGTAGTTCCCGAATTACTCACCAGGTGTATATATTGAAGATTGCGGGTTATGCCGGCTTTTATTGAACTTACATCGTCAATGGCATACCGTAAGGTCAATCTCGGTTCAAAGCCACCATAACTTTTTACTACTTCTCCCCTTCCATAAACCGTACTATCAAGCTTATTGCCATTGTCATCGCGAGTGTAAGAAGTATAACGCCCTAACTGCATAAACCTGCTGTACCGGAGCCCTGCGTTAACTCTGAATTTTCTGTTTATATCCCATTCATCCTGTATATAAATTGCCGCTTCGTTAGCAAATTTCTTAACAGCATTGTTGGGTGTGAATGTTACCGTATCCTGAGAACCGCTGGCAACATTTGGCAAAAAAGTGTGGAAGGTGCTTAAGCCGCCGAATTTTATTTTATGAGCGGGGGTTGGGTAATAGTCAACATCCAGTTTTATATTAACATCTTTTATACCTGAAGACAACTTAACCAAAAAATCATTTTGTTCACCGGCAAAATCAAACTTATAATCGCTGTATACAACTGTTGTATTTGCAAACATTTTGCGACTAAACACATGGTTCCATCTTAGCGTTGCTGTCGCATTTCCCCATGGCACATTAATATTGAAAGAACGTTTCCTGTTTTCATAATTAAATACATCGCGACCGAAATAACCACTTACATAAAGTCTGTCTTTGGGAGAAAATATAAAATTCATTTTAGCATTCAGATCATAGAAATAATACCCGGATCCATAGAACGAACTGTTCTTGCTAATAAAAGGTTTGATCAATACATCCAGGTAAGTTCTTCTTGCAGAAACCATGAACGATGATTTCTGTTTTTTGATAGGCCCCTGAATGGAAAATCTTGACGCGATCAAACCAATTCCGGCATCCACTTCCATCTTATTAAGATTACCTTCCTTCATAGAAACATCAACCACAGATGCCAGCCTGCCGCCATATTGCGCAGGCATACCTCCTTTAATAAGAGAAAGGCTTTTGATAGCATCGGAGTTAAATACGGAGAAGAATCCAAATAAGTGACCGGTATTGTATACAACAGCATCATCCAGCATGATCAGGTTCTGATCCGGACCACCACCACGAACATAGAACCCGGAATTTCCTTCACCCGCATTTCTTACACCGGGCATGAGTTGGATCGTCTTTAATATATCTGTCTCACCAAGGATAGCAGGCAGCGCTTTAACAGTATTCATCGACAGATCAAGCTTACCCATCTGCGCGCCCTTTATGTTGCTTTCCTTCTTCGTTGCGGTTACAGTTACATTTTCAATATTAGCGCTGTAGGATCCCAACAAAATATTTGACTGTGTATTGCTGATAAGATCAACAGAAATTACTTGTGGCTGGTAACCAACATAGGTACAGACAATATCATACTTACCACTGTCGAGTGTTATCGAATAAAAACCATATTGATTGGATACAGTGCTTTCATTCTTCTTTAAAATGGAAAGGTTAGCCCCAATCAATGCTTCTCCGGAAGCTGAATCCCGGATATATCCGTGCAATGTGAACTTTCGCTGACCAAAAGCACACAATAGTAAAAAAACGAAAGCCCCGGTTAATATTGCATGCTTCATGTAATTCATTATATAATAAAAAACCCTTCGTGTTTTGCGACAGGAAGGGTTAGCAAAAACCATGCATATGTTAATCTTACTGCTGTAAGCTATAAATATTATGTTATCATGACCACCATTACTTTCATACAGTATAACATCAACTTCAGCAATAATATTATTTCTGCCTGAAGTCTATTGAATCAGTCACATTACCGCAAGAGATCATTGAACCTTTATACTTAGGATGCTTTTTTCCAAGGTAGGGATTTGTTACTGCGCTGTTATTGCTGATCCAAAACGCTTCTTCATTATCGTTAAATGCCATCGGACATTTGAAATGATAGATTACCTGCTGATCGTACTGCACTGTTCTTATAAGATTATACAGGTTTTCAGACAATGTATAAAAAGATCTTCTTTTGCCTTCCAATGTTGGCTCACCTACAATTCCCTTGCTTTCCGCAATCACGTTATCAGAAAAACTTTTACCGGTGCTAACAATAGAGCTATCTGCTTTAATTTTCTCGTACGGAACTTTACCGGCCAGTTGAATCAATTCGTTTGCAGCCTTGTCGACCCCGGTAGAATCCCATTCAACAAACGCATTACTTAATGTGTAATATCCATTCAGAAATTCATTAAATGGTTTATTAAAAGCATCATCATTTTTACTTATAGCAAGCGGCTGCTGCTTAACATCGTCTTTTTTATCGTCACTTTTATTAAAAAACAGAAGATACACTGCTACTACCGCAACGGCCAAACCAATAATCAGTAAACCCTTTTTCATCGTATGTTTTGTTGTTAGTGAATTGATTGTAAACGTTAAACGCCAGCATAAATTTTGCAAGAGCAAGAAAATCTGCCGCTTCCCATTAATAAATATTTTAATACCCAAAAGTAGCGAATAAAGCGTGTCAAACATCGCCGCTTGTAACACATTTGCCACGTGAAGCACATTTATTAGTTTTGCGCTGCAAAAAATTTTACCGCATGCTGATTGGATTGAACAATGTTACATTTGAATTTGGAGCAAGAGTTATTGTTGAAGAAGCAACATGGCATATCCACCCGGGAGAGCGTATAGGCCTTATTGGCTATAATGGAACCGGCAAGTCCACCTTGTTAAAAGTACTGGTGGGCCAATATATGCCTTCTGTAGGAACGGTTGAAAAAGGGAGAGATACGACGGTTGGCTACCTTCACCAGGATCTTTTAAGCTTTGACACGAACGATTCCATCCTTGAAGTTGCCATGGGAGCCTTTGAACGGGTAAAACAACTGGAAAAAGAAATTGAAGCCGTTGGTAAAAAGCTGGAGGAAACATCTGACGAAAAGTTATTGATTGAATATACCGACAAGCTTCACGAACTTGAAGTACTCGGCGGATACAATATTCACCACAAAACAGAAGAAGTGTTACAGGGTTTGGGTTTTGCAAATGCCGACCTTCAAAAGCCCTACAAACAGTTCAGCGGTGGCTGGCGCATGCGTGTGCTGCTGGCAAAAATGATCCTTCAACAGCCTGATGTGTTGCTGCTTGATGAGCCAACGAACCACCTTGACCTTCCTTCAATTGAATGGTTGGAAAAATACCTGCAACATTACCAGGGATCGGTTGTGATTGTAAGTCACGATAAGTATTTCCTGGACCGCATGGTAAACAAGATTGTTGAACTATATCAGCAGCGCCTGCATTTTTACTCCGGCAATTACTCTTTTTACGAAACAGAAAAGCAGCTGCGCATAGAAATGCAACAACGTGCATTTGAAAACCAGCAGGAATATATAAGACAACAGGAACGTTTTATTGAACGATTTAAAGCTAAAGCTACCAAGGCTACACAGGCGCAAAGTGCCATGAAAAGGCTTGACAAGCTTGAGCGTGTGGAAAGCGTGGAAATTGAGCGACCTAACCTCAGGATCAATTTCCAGGTGGATAAACAACCGGGCAGGGTTTTGACAACTTTAAAACATGTTACCAAAAAATTCGGCGACCTGACCATTGTTGAAAACGCGAGCGCGGAAATTGACCGGGGCGACAAGATTGCCCTGATAGGTGCAAATGGAAAAGGTAAATCAACTCTTTTAAGAATTATCGCCGGCGCCGAGCAATTTGAAGGAGAAAGGATCTGGGGGCATAATGTAGAAGAAAGCTTTTATGCGCAGCACCAGTTGGAAGCGCTTAATCTGAATCACGACATTCTGGATGAAATGAAATCCTGTGGCAGCGGCAAAACCGAACTGGAGCTGCGATCGCTGCTGGGATGTTTTTTATTTAGCGGGGATGATGTAGATAAGAAAATTAAAGTACTGAGCGGAGGAGAAAAAGCGAGGGTTGCGCTTGCCAAGGTAATTACCAGCAAAGCCAATTTCTTGATGCTCGATGAACCTACCAACCACCTGGATATTCATAGTGTTGAACTGCTGATTGATGCTTTAAAAAAGTACGAAGGCACGTTAATACTGGTTAGTCACGACCGTTATTTTATATCCAAGACCGCCAATAAGATCTGGGAAATCGTAGATCACGAAATAAAAGAATTTAAAGGCGGCTATGATGAATATGTTGAATGGAAAGAAAGAATGGCAAAGGCGAAAGCTGCTGCGGAAAAACAAAAAGCCATTGACAAAGCAACAGCTCAACCAACGGTTATCGTAGAAGAAAAGCCCGTGGTTAAGCCTGCCAACACACCAGTCAACCGGGAATTAAAAAAAGAACTGCAACGCCTGCAAAAACAATTCTCAAAACTCGAGGAACAAATTAACGCCTATAATAAGGAAAAAAACAATTTTGAACTGGAACTCGCCAACCCGGAAAGCTACTCAGATAAAAACAAGTTTACCAGTCTTGAGGCTGGCTATAAATCTGTTCAGCAAAAGATAGCAGAGGCCAATAAAGAATATGAGGGATTATTCGAAAAGATCATGAAGCTGGAAGAAGAAGTGGGAGAATAATCTCCAGCCTGATCAAAATAACTAAGCCGCTTTAAGCGGCTTTTTTTGTAATGTCCGGCAAATTTAAATTTACGGCTTACAAATAAGCATTGATGTCACACCACACATCCGTCAAAATGGCTCCTCCCCTTTAATTTATTTTATAGCCTTTCTTTAGCCCAATTTAACATAAATAACAAACGTTAACATTTGTTTAAACTCTGTTCAACTTTTTCACCTTAAATGTTAACTAAATGTTGAAAAACAACCCCTTGTAGTATTTTTCGCAAAATAAATGAGATTTTTTTCTTGGACATTGGCATGATTTTCGTACTTTTGTTTCAGTTTTTTAAGGGTTTAGGGTTGAAAAAGGGGCGTTGGTTTTCCTCCGCCCCTATTTTTTTGTCCAAACCTTTTTCATTCAAGTCAAAGCCTCAAAATTACTTACACAATTTTGTCTTCATCCATCATTTAAAAGTCGCATTGCTAAAAGGTCACAGATCTTTCTGCCTTTCTGAAACCTACGTTTATCATGAGGATTGAAAGGAAAAGAAATACTGCCGCACCCAATAACATTTCCTGGGTTGCCGGAACAATTACCTCTAAATAGGCCATTGAGCCCTGTAACACCAACAGTACTTCATTGATGGCAACGGCAATTATAAAAAACATTAAACCAGCGTTAAAAAGACGTCCGCCCCGGAAAAGCGCTCTTATGCTCACCAGGAGAAAAAGCGAAACGATTCCCAATAGCATAAAGTGCAGGTATGCAATTATTATGGGCCGGTAACCAAAAGCCAGATTTTTTAGCGCGGGAAGAACAGACAATGCCTGCAGTCCAAACTTAACAATAACAGCAATTACCAATAGTGCTCCAAAGAATCTGGTTTTGCCACTGCAAACTTTAAGAGCCGGTTTTAAGGATGTTGCCAGCAAGATCATCCCTGTCATCTGCATTACTGCCGCAATAACCGCCAGTAGATAAAGCACAACAGGAATATTAAACGTTATGACAGATAGAAGGTAGGCAGGCAGACAGCTGATTGCAAGCATCCAGAATGCGATTCGTGCACGCTCAATCAGGCATGTTGAGGCAGGTAAAAGCATAAACATGATCCCCATACATCCGAAAAAAAACCACCCATTGTATTGAAAGTGGAGATAAAAATAAATTGCTCCAAGGTACCAATCCTGATGTGCAGCTTTTATAGACATTAAAAAGCCCAGCGCCATCGTACCCAGCGACGAGAGCAGGTTAAAAAAAAGTGCAGTTTTAAAACACAGCGAAGCCAATCCTCCTTTTTTTACATCACGCCAGTAAAACACGGTGAAGAATACGGCAATAACAATGCATAAAAAGGAAAATAAGATGGAGTAAAACGCGTACCCCTGAATGGCGAATGCGATCAGCATACCATAGGAACAAATGAAGTTTGCTGCCAATAAACGTTCATATTTTCGCAAGCCAGCGCTTAGGTTCTGCCTCTGCAGATAGTGAACAAAGAATACCATCAGCATTTGACTTACCCAGCCAGAAAATGCAAAATGAGAATGAGCATGCAATAAATGCTTCTGCTCGATGAAGTAAAGCGGATAAAGAATTTTATAGCGGAGAACAACTCCTAAAGACGCTACCACAAGGAAGTTCACTAAAGAAAGACGCGTCCATTTATTGATAGTTAGCAACATTTTTTTTGCTGTCAAATTAAGAAGCAACACAGCATTTGGTTATGATCCCACTCATATCATTGTAATATACTTTACCGCCGTTGATCAGTAGCTGTCCTTTCTCATGCATTGTGCGCATGACCCGTATTACAGTTTCCACGCGCAAACCGGTCATATCTGCAATTTGCTGTCGCGTCATTTTAACCTGGCTACAGTGCTTGCAGTAATTCTTGTTTGTTGCAATTAAATATTTTAGAAGCACACGGATTCGATGTTCGGGCTCGTGACAACTGAATTCCTTTAGAAACTGTGATTTGAATCTTAATTTTTCTGCAAGTTTGTCCGTAAAACCTTTATGTAAATTGGGATAGTCCCGGAGTAAACGTTCAAAGCTGTCTTTACACAACCTGATAACAATGGAATCTACAAGAGCTATCGCTGAAACTTCATACAAACTGCCATTAAACAGAGATAACTCGCCGATGCAGTCGCTCGGCTCAACAATATCCTGTAAATACTCTTTACCGTTATCTTCTATATTAATAAGCTTAAATTTTCCCGACTCAACCTGGCAGTAAAAATTGCATGAAGCGCCTTCTTTAAAAAGAAATTCGCCTGCTGGCACTTTTTTATAGGTCGCCCCCCAGGATAATAAAAGATCACTATCGATCATAATCCAAGATTTGTACAAACGTAGATATACTCACACCACCAAAAGATGACAATAGACACCAGTTTTTATGATTTAAGTCATATTGTCTGCCAAATATTGAGTTAAAACAAACAAAATGGCCGTACTGTTCAATTCTTCGAAAATTTTAAAGTTGATTAAAAGCATTTTACAGATCACTCTGTGAGTTTATTCTTGTAATTAAAGGCTCATTATGAAACAATTAATATCGATTGCGCTTTTATCTACTATCATCACATATACCTCATGCAATACAGCCCCTGTTAAAAATGACAAGATCTCCGCTGAAATAACGCCCGCTGAACAGCCGTCTGAGCCAATTGATTCTTCGTATGATCCGGCTAAGGGGGAAGGCAGGTTTACTAATGTAAAAGTTTCCCCAACGCTGAATACCGCTATGGCCGAAAATGGCAAAAAAGTATATCACGCCAGATGCGAAAGTTGTCACGACCTGTCTGCAGATAAACGGGTCGGGCCTGGATTAAAAGGTATTACAACTCGACACACACCGGAATGGTTTATGAACTTTATGACTAATACCGACGTGATGCTTGATAAAGATCCTTTTGCAAAAGAGCAGCTAAAAAAATATAAGATCCGTATGGGCAATCAATACCTGGGCGATGAAGATGTCAGAGACGTCTATGAATTTCTGAGAAAAAATGATGGCATAAAATAGACCCATAAAACCTTCAACATAATCAAGACACAGATACTTAACAATATACGTATAACGTTTGCTTCGCTACATCTTTCTATTTGTGGACCGTTAAGATATAAAGAAGCCTTTTAATCGTTTCGCCAAATATGATTGCGCGCATAAAAAAGAGATTTTTATCTTTTTAATCTTGCAGTAAAATGAAACCTTTATGAAAAGAACATTTGTCTACGCAATGTTTGCTCTGACTACAGCTCTTATTGCATGCGGGGGTGGTAACTCAGCAGGCACCGATAAAACTCCCGCTGCGGAACCTGCAAAGGAAGAAGCAAAATCTGGCGAAAATCCATCTTATGACCCCAAAAGAGGAGAAGGTAAATTTACACATGTTGATGTGCCCCCTGCATTAAATGCGGCCATGGCCGAGAATGGTAACAAAACGTACAAGTTAAAATGCGAAAGCTGCCATAAGCTTACTGAGGAGAAACTTGTCGGTCCGGGCTGGAAGAATGTTACACAACGTCATGCACCTGAATGGATCATGAATTTTGTAACCAATACCGACGAAATGCTTAACAAAGACCCGGCAGCCCAGGCTCAGTTGGAAATTTGTCTTGTACGCATGCCCAATCAAAACCTGTCTGACGACGAAGCGAGAGCAGTGTATGAATTCATGCGCAAAAACGATGGCGTTAAATAATCTTCATAAACCATCCTTACTCAACATTTATAATCCTTAATTAAGAGAGATTATGCATTACTCAACAAAAAGTTTACTGGTTGCATCCTCTGCCGCATTGTTGCTTTCCGCTACAAGCTGCAAACCAAAGAATGCAGCCACTGCCGTAAGTGCAGATGCAGCGTCCAAAGCGTACGTTGCCCCCGGTAAATATGACGAATTCTACAATTTTGTATCTGGTGGATTCAGCGGCCAGTTAAGCGTTTACGGGTTACCCAGCGGACGCTTACTGCGTGTTATCCCGGTTTTCTCTGTTGACCCGGAAAAAGGCTGGGGATATAGCGAGGAAACAAAGCCGATGCTCAACACTTCTCATGGTACAGTTCCCTGGGATGACCTGCATCATACCGAGTTATCCCAAACAAATGGCGAAATTGACGGGCGATGGATTTTTGTGAATGCCAACAATACACCAAGAATTGCCCGTGTGGATCTTAAGACTTTCCGTACATCGGAAATAATAGAAATACCAAACAGCGCCGGCAATCACTCATCTCCTTTCATCACCGACAATACAGAATATGTTGTTGCGGGAACACGCTTTTCTGTTCCTCCTGATGATGTAAACGGCGACGTGCCCATTAACAGTTATAAAAAGAATTTCAAAGGATATATTAGCTTTATTGGAGTTGACAAAACGAGTGGCAAAATGGATGTGTCCTTCCAAATCGAATGCCCCGGCATTAACTTTGACCTTAGCCACTCCGGCAAAAACAAGTCAAGCGGCTGGTTCTTCTTCTCCTGCTACAATACTGAACAAGCCAACACGTTGCTTGAGGTGAACGCATCACAACGTGACAAAGATTTCATCATGGCCGTGAACTGGAAAAAAGCAGAAGAGTATCTCAAAGCTGGCAAAGGAAAAAAAGTTCCGGTGAAATATGCGCACAATACATACGATGATAAAACGCACACATCTTCATCAGAAATAAAAAATGAAGTCACTGTTCTTAATGCTAAAGAGCTGAAAGATATCTGCTATTTTATTCCTTGTCCTAAATCACCTCACGGTTGTGATGTAGACCCAACAGGAGAGTACATAGTAGGAAGCGGTAAGCTTGCTGCGCTGATCCCGGTTTTCAGTTTCGATAAAATACAAAACGCTATTGCCAACAAACAATTTGCAGGAGAATACGACGGTATCCCCGTAATTAAATACGAAGCTGCACTGCATGGAGAGGTTCAGAAACCAGGATTAGGACCTTTACATACAGAATTTGATGGCAAGGGAAATGCAATCACTTCTTTCTTTGTTTCTTCAGAACTGGTTAAATGGAACATTAAAGACCTGAAAGTGCTTGACCGTGCTCCTACCTATTATTCAGTTGGACACCTTTGCATACCAGGTGGCGACACTAAAAAACCAAATGCCAAATACGTAATCGCCTACAACAAGATCACAAAGGACCGTTACCTGCCTACAGGACCTGAGCTTGCACAAAGCGCACAGCTGTATGATATTTCAGGAGACAAAATGCAACTGATTCTCGACTTTCCTACAATTGGAGAACCGCACTATGCACAGGCAGTTTCTGCTGACCTGATCAAGAATAATTCAGTTAAGTTCTTCAAACTGGAAGAAAATAGTAATCCTTATGTTTCTAAAGGTGAAAGCACGGCCAAAATTGTAAGGGAAGGAAACAAAGTTCATGTGTACATGACTTGTATCCGTTCACACTTTACGCCAGATAATATAGAGGGCATAAAAATGGGTGATGAGGTATATTTCCATGTCACCAACCTTGAACAGGATTGGGATATACCACATGGCTTTGGTATTAAAGGTGCCAATAACGGAGAATTACTGATTATGCCAGGCGAAACCCAAACATTGAAATGGGTACCTGACCGCGTGGGTATGTCACCTTTCTATTGTACAGATTTCTGTAGTGCTTTGCACCAGGAAATGCAGGGATACATAAGAGTTTCCCCGGCTGGAAGCAATGTTCCACTTACCTATAGCACAGGTAAAAATCTACCACCGGCAGACAGCACTTCCGGAAAGTAACATGAGAAAAATAAAGGGAGCGGATTCCCGTTCCCTTTTCTTTTGATTACCTGTTTTTAACTATTGAAATATCAACCATGAAACAACATATAAAAAAATGGGTACGAGTACTGCTGATCCTGTCCGCCATCGCTCTTGCAGGTGCTTTATTTACTCCAATATGGAGCATCGATCTGGATGCACCACAATATCCTGAAGGACTTACTTTATACATTCACGCAGGAAAACTTGCCGGAGATGTTGACATTGTCAATGGATTAAATCACTACATCGGCATGAAAACACTTCATGCAAACGACTTTATCGAATTTACGGTATTACCTTACATACTTGTTTTCTTTAGCGTCTTACTGTTAATTACTGCAATTGCCGGCAAACGAAAATTACTCTATACAACATCCGCATTATTCATCTTATTCTGCCTGGTTGCCATGGTTGACTTCTGGAGATGGGAATATAATTACGGACACAATCTTGATGACAATGCTGCCATCAAAGTGCCAGGAATGGCTTATCAGCCACCATTACTTGGTTATAAACAGCTATTAAATTTTGCAGCATACTCATTCCCGGCTACGGGCGGGTTCCTGATCTTTATTACAGCATTAGTATTATGCATTTCATGTTTTTTTGAATATAAAGCAGCACGAATCACTAAAAACAGCCGCCTAGCCGGTTCAATTGCAGTACTATTCATCATAAGCATATTTGCATCTTCCTGTTCAGCCCAACCACAGCCCATTAATGCGGGAAGAGATCAATGCAGCTTCTGCAAAATGAACATCAGCGATCCTAAATTTGCATCTGAGATCATTTCGAAAAAAGGACGCGTTTTTAAATTTGATGACACCCATTGCATCATGTCCTTTTTAAAAAAGAAATCACTTGACAGTGCTGATGTGAAAGCTATTTACTTTACAGATTTTTACAGCCCGGGTCAGTTACTCCCTAAAGACGAAATGTTCTTTTACAAAAGCGACAAGTTCAATAGCCCAATGAACGGAAATATCGTAGCATTCAAACGAACACAAGACATAAAGCATGTGCAGGAACAATTCGAAGGAGAAAAGATAGAATGGAGCGGCCTGGAAAGGGCAGCAACAGAACCTTAATGTGAAAGTGAAGCCATGAAAACATTCATACTATTATTATGCTGCTTTTATTATACTGCCAACCTTGCAAACACCATACAGGTAGGTAAAAATGAAAAGATAAGCACAATCAGATCTGCCCTGGAACTGGCAAAAGACCACGATACCATCCTTATACAAAGTGGTCATTATGCAGAAGGCAATCTTATCATCAGAAAAAAAATAACGATCAAAGGAATTAACCTGCCTGTAATTGACGGCGAAAACAAATACGAGGTAATTTCAATTAAAGCTGACAGTGTGGTTGTAGATGGTTTAAAAGTCGTTAATTCAGGCACTTCAAGTCTTGAAGATTTTGCGGGCATTAAATTGTATAACAGCAGAAATGTTACCATACAAAACAATGTTCTTATACAAACCTTCTTTGGTATTTACTCGCAGTACGGCCGCAATTGTATTATCCGCAACAATACGTTAACAGCGTTCAAGAAAGAGGAACAGCAAAGCGGCAACGGAATTCACTGCTGGAAAAGTGATAGTATGCAAATTGTTGGCAATTCAATTACGGGACACCGTGATGGCATCTATTTTGAATTTGTTACCAACTCAGTGATATGGCGCAATCAATCCCAGCGCAATCTGCGATATGGTCTTCACTTCATGTTTTCTAATAGTGATACCTACGTTGGCAATACATTTAAACATAACGGAGCCGGCGTTTCTGTAATGTATTCGCACCATGTGAAAATGTTCAACAATCATTTTGAAGAGAATTGGGGTGACGCAGCATATGGCATTTTACTGAAAGAGATTTCAGACAGCCACATCGAGGGAAATTATTTTATAAAAAACACCAGCGGCATTTATATGGAAGGAGCCAGCAGAGTAACAGTTATAAAAAATTCCTTTAGAAATAATGGTTGGGCGCTGAAGATCCAGGCAAGCTGCATGGACAACGAGGTACACAAAAACAATTTCCTTGGAAATACATTTGACGTAGGCACCAATGGATCGCTGGTTTTGAATAATTTCAACGGCAACTATTGGGACAAATACGAAGGATATGATTTGAATAAGGACAACGTAGGTGATGTACCGTACAGGCCTGTCAGCATGTACTCCATGATAGTAGAAAGGAATCCGCCTGCCATGATCCTTTTCAGAAGTTTTATGACAACATTGCTGGATAAGACCGAAAAGGTTCTACCCTCCCTTACCCCTGAGAATCTGATCGACGCAAAGCCTCTGATTAAACCAATGAACCTATGATCATAGCTACAAATATTACCAAACGCTTTGGAAAGTTAATAGCATTGGACAATGTTTCCGCTTCCTGTTCCAAAGGCGAGTGCGTTGCACTGATTGGACCTAATGGAAGCGGCAAGACAACGTTAATAAAGAGCATCCTGGGAATGGTTGTTCCGGATAGCGGCACCATTACATTTAATGGTCAAAATATATCCAACAACTGGCAGTATAGATCCCAAATAGGCTATATGCCGCAAATCGGACGCTATCCCGAGAATATGACCATTGGCCAGGTGTTGGACATGATGAGTGATATAAGAATGCATGAAGGGAGAAGAGACAACGACCTGTTGAACGAATTTGACTTCAAGAGTTTGCTGGATAAAAGAATGCGTACATTATCCGGCGGCACCCGTCAAAAAGTGAGCGCAGCTCTCGCCTTTATGTTTGATCCTGAAGTATTGATACTTGATGAACCAACAGCCGGATTGGATCCTGTTGCATCAGAAATACTGAAGCAAAAAATCATCGCCGAAAAGAAAAGCGGAAAACTTATCCTGATAACATCGCATATACTGAGCGAGCTGGATGATCTGGCCACACAGGTAATTTACATGCAGGACGGCAAACTGGTATTTCATAAGCCAATTGAGGTACTAAAGCATGAAACCGGTGAACATAAATTATCAAGAGCTATTGCATCGGTTATGGTGCAATGTCAATAAAACAGTCTTTTCTGCAAGCCTTAATTGAAGAACATGAAAAAGATTATTAAATACGTAATCACAGATATACTTCGCAACAAGATCATATTGTCATACACAATTTTTCTCCTTGCGATCTCCTTTACTATTTTCAGCCTGGAGGATAATAGCTCGAAAGGTCTGCTGAGCTTGCTGAATATTGTTCTTATAGTCGTGCCACTCATCAGCATCATATTTTCAACTATTTACATTTACAACAGCGCCGAGTTCATTGAACTGCTGGTTAGCCAGCCCCTGCAAAGAAAAAAAATCTGGCTCAGTCTTTTTACCGGCCTGGCAACTTCTTTTACCATCGCATTTTTGATTGGTGCAGGTGTTCCTATTCTGCTTTTTGAACCAACGGCGACTGGATTGATGATAATCGCAGTTGGTGTTTTATTGTCTGTGATATTTGTTGCAGTGGCAATGTTTGCCGCAGTAAAAACCAGGGACAAAGCCAAAGGGATAGGAATTACTATTCTTATCTGGCTGTACTTCGCCCTGGTATTTGATGGAATAGTGTTGTTCCTGTTGTTTCAGTTTGCCGACTATCCACTAGAAAAAGCGATGATTGGAGTAAGTGCCTTAAACCCGATTGATCTTGGCCGGATTTTGATTTTATTGAAAATGGACGTATCAGCATTGATGGGTTATACCGGCGCTATATTTAAAGACTTTTTTGGAACGACGACAGGCATCAGCATTTCGTTCGTTGTGTTGCTGCTCTGGATCATTGTTCCCTTATTTTTCTCAACCAGGAAATTCATAAGAAAAGATCTATAACCACTTAACCTTTACCACAATGAAAAAAAACGGCAAAAGAGATATTGAAACTGTAGAGGACATTAAGCTGATAGTTGATTCATTTTACCAAAAGGTGTCGCAGGATAAATTGATCGGCCCTTTTTTTGAAAAGACCAATTGGAGCAAACATCTCGCGACGATGTATAATTTTTGGGACAACGCCATATTTTATTCAGGCACATACAACGGCAATCCGATGAAAAGCCACACCAGGTTGCACGAAAAAAATCCGCTATCCAAAAAACATTTTTCGCAGTGGAACAAGTTGTTCACACAAACCGTTGATGAATTATTTGAAGGAGAAAAAGCTGAGCTTGCCAAACGCCGGGCGACAAGCATATCAGTAGTAATGCAGACAAAAATTGTGGGTAATAACATATCTCCTTTAAGTTCATAAAAAAACTAATACTATTTTTCTAAAAAACATTTCCGCTGTGTTGAAGCCGTTATTTCTTGCGCGAAGCAAGGAGGTTTAAAGTTCCGCGAAGCCTCCTTGCTTCGCAGCCTTACTCTATCGCTTCTAGCGATGAATTTTAACGCCGATGAAAAGCCTCAGCAAGCCGCATAGATCAATATTCCAACATAGAACAGAATTGGACCTGCAGACTAATTTACTTGCCCGGTAAATTCTGAAGAATCGAAAATTAACGGACAATAATTGATCTGTTTGCTTTCGCCCTTTTAGGGCCTGATTGCCATTTGGTATTTTTCCCAGGGCGTTGCCCTGGGCTAATTCTGTGAGGCCTTCAGCCTCAGTTAAAGTGCTGCTCGCTTATATTTTCACGGCAAGCATTGAATGCAAGCCCTTATATGCTCTTATACTCCTTACATGGTTCAAAATCTTTCGCGAAATGCATGTGGCGACAAAATGCATTGCTTCTTTACAACATCCAATTTGCGGCATACCATCCGCTCCGCTATGCTTCCAGGCTTCGTGGTATTACTCTATCGCTTGTAGCGATGTGTATAGATCACAACAATTGAAATAACATCCAACGCACGCAAGGCTTTACTAAAACATTAAACTCAATACGTACACTCCGAAGGGATGAAATTGTTAGAGATAAGGCTATAAATTTATTCAAAAGCCGAGGAGTTAGTATAATAAAATATCAACCCTTGCCCGTACGGTCAGGCGGGCTTTGGGTTTTAAATACGCACATGTACATCTTTCTATAATAATTCCATCCCTTCGGGCAATGTAATTAAGTTAAGCACAGACATTTTCAACTTTGGGAGATATCTCCTATCGTCGATATGACGATCCTGGCTTATCAGAAAAAGTAATCACAACAGTATCAATAATAAGTATAGAATAATGAGCAAGTCAGCAACCGCAACGTCACCTCGACGACAGGAGAGGTCTCTCGAATATGAACTGATAGCGATATTTTTATGAGCGTTTGATATGTCAACTCTTAACTTAATGACATTGCCCTTCGGGATTACCTTAAATTGGGCCTGGCATTTCTTTGCTTAGTTTGAAGTTCATGATATAATCCAGATTACTAATGAAAGCAACAAACCAAAATGCAATCAGCGAAGCCTCGCGCCTCGCTGATTTACATTATTTCCACTCAAACATGCTCGCTAACCGGAAACAATTAATCCGCCGCACTTTTCACTATTGACCATTCACTATTCACCAGAAGTTCTTCTCCGTTAAAACCTCGCCTGCACTCCCATCACTACATTCCTTCCCGGGCGATTGATATTTCCCCAGTCCAAATGATCATGATATACTTTATTAAACATATTATCAACCCCGCCAAATAATTTTATTGTTGATCCTTTTACCGGAAACGAATAATCACATTTTACATTAAACACAGCATAACCGTTTGTCAAATCTTCTCCATAACTTTTGTCATACCTGTACTGAGCAGCTGCAGCTTCATTCTCTACTGAGAAAGCAAACTTGCCAGGATAATATCCAACGGATGTTACTGCTCTGTATGGCGAAATCATAGGCATGTAGCCGCCGTTCTGATATTGCCCCTGCATCCATTTGGAAGTATGGACAATCCTTAAATGACAGCCAGGAGAAAAAATTGCCGTAGCCTCAACTCCATATAAATTAGCCACACCATTGTTATTGTATTGTTTCACTCCGGAAGCTCCTTTGGTCATCGGCACTGCACCCTCAATAATGTAACCAATGATATAATTATGAATATTGTTGTAGAAGATAGAAAGATCACATTCAACCATCGTTGATGTGTATTTCAAAGAAGCTTCGGAGTTGATGGACCATTCATTTTTCAGCGATGTATTACCCACATAATCGAAGCCGTCCTGCCGGTTAAACAAATAATACCCGAACAACTCATTGTTTACAGGCAAACGTTCACCACGGCCAATTCCAACTCTCGACTGCCAGTTTCCTGCAATCTTTCTTTGCCAGGTCGCATTAACTGACCACGCTGATCTGGATTGATTAAAATCTGACTGACCAAACACACCCAGCTCTGCTTTACCTAAGTCAGCATTCATATTGATCCATGCGGCATCAACACTTGAGGAGATGAATATTTTATTTAAAGAATCAACACTCCACTGATCTTTCACTGTCAGTGATGTTACGTTGCGCTCTGTATTGGGCAATGTGAGCATGTACATTGACCGTTCATGATCTTCATGCATGGTCATGGATGCTACGGCTGCATTCCTGTACCACTCTGCTTTCGCAGTAATTAAATGATTTGCCAGCTTCGGAGTGGTTGCCTGGATAATTGCACCCTCTACTTCACTTCTTCCCGGCATATCCATATGCATATCAATATCCGTACGATGACTATCATCCATATAATGACGAACGTTGTTGTAATAACCCTTCACTTGCAAATTGCTGATCCAGCTTTTTGACATATTGCGCAAGTATGTCGCCGACAAGATCCGTGCTGCTGCGTAGCCCGCATCCATTGGCAGTGCAGGATAACCAATATTCCAGCCGTCATCTACAAGCGCGTCCAGTTTAAGCGTTGAATGATCACTTAACTTTCTTTTGTAACTCAGAGAAGCATTCAGTTTCTCGTAACCGCTGTGCGCTACAACAATTCCATTTCCATCTTTATAATCCTGCTGTTTCCTGTACACGCTACTTATCCGCATAGCTTCGTTAGCAGTTGCATAACTAAAATCACCTCCTGTGTTAATTCCATTCGCAACACTTTGACCAGAAACATAAAGATTGCCATCCAGCTTTTTTCCAGTGGCAAAAATGGGATCATACAATTGCATATTCATACTTCCGCCCAGCGAACTGCCAGACACACCTCCATCTGCGGAAGTACTCACCTGGATGTTCTTTAAGTTAATGGGCTCAATATAAATTGTGGCAGGATCCATTTTATCCGTACAGGCACCAAATACACGCATGCCATCTATCGTCATGTTTATTTGCCCACCATTTAATCCGCGGATCGCCGGCTCCTGCCCATATGCACCCCGCCTGACAAGGTATACACTCTGCATTCTGCACAGCATATCTTCTGTCGTGCTAAAAAATTGCTTTTTTAAAAAACGCATTGAAGGCGATACATGCTCCTTTATCGCAGTGACAGTAACGTCATGCAACAATCCGATCGAAGTCAATGTATCCTGAGATGATCCTCTCATAGTAGAAAAGATAAGGATCGCCAAACCTATTTTTTTCATCAAATTCTTTTTAAGGAAAAACATGTCAATGTCTTTTAGTTAAGCAGGATTCCCCGGTGAGCCCTGATCTATTCTCTGTGCAACTCTGTGCTTCCTCCGTGACTCTCTGTGTAACTGTATTTGCTAATTTGAACTGACATTTACCGGACATTCTGATCAAAATACAATCCGTTAGAAACGGCTTTTCCATCCGTGAGTATACTAAGATTTATTCGCCAATCACCGGTCATGGTATAGTTCACTTTTCCTTTATAATGACCAGCCGAAGTTTCCACAGGATCTATATTATTAGGCGAACCATGTTCCATTGAAGGCATCTCCACATCTTGCTTTATCGCATATCCTGTAGCAGGCAAATACTGGTAAGCATCTTTCTTTTGATAGATCGCAAGTTCCAGGTCATTCACGCCAACAACCGGCTTGCCCGGAGCGACTACAGCGATTGTAAGTTTAGTACCATCAGTTAATGTAACGGACTTGATACTGCTATTTGTGGTAACCGCAACATTGAGAGAAAAACTTGCGACACCTGTTTTGTGATTTTCCTTATTGTTTATTTTAACAGCGAGCGACCAACTGTCAGCAGTAGTGGAAGCCATCGAAAATGCAATGGCACCGGCAAACAATTTATTCGTAGCGTCGTAGGACGGATCTTCTACAGGGCAACCATGTTTCATTGTCATCCCGTTCATATTCATCGTCATTTCAGGAGATAGTACAAGATCCGCATTGGTTGTCTTTTGTGTGCTGTTCACAGAATCATACAATGCAACGTACATCTTGTTATACCCTGCAGTCAGGGTCCGGTCTGCATACAACACCACTTTTGTTGCTGCGCCTTCAGCATAAGATTCGCCTACCTTCAATAACTTATCTTCAGGATTTACAACTACTGCGTCTGAGGTTTTACTACAAGAGCTCATTAGCAGGCATGCGCATACAGCGCTTGCCATGCAAGCATATTTAAAGAACATATTTTATCATTAATGGTTAGAAATCAGTTTATCAATGGCAATAAGCCATGAGTGCATGAAGACAATACTCACACACGAATAAATTGGATAATAAATATTGTTTAGTTAATAGTTGGCAATATGCAACGCGGATAAAGTATCACGATCAGGTCAATATTCGGGAGACCTCTCCTTTCGTCGAGGTGACGATGCGGTTCCAGACTTGCACATTATTATGTACTTGTTGCCAGTGCTAGTGTGATTACTTTTTCTGATAAGCCAGGATCGTCATGTCGACGATAGGAGACATCTCCCAAAGTTGACGCTGCCTGCTTAACTAAACGACTTTGGACTGGTTAATAAATAAATCACACCAGTGGAGGATGAAAAAAGTCTTTGGACCAGATAAACTGATAAAGAGGCTGATTATACAGTAATGGTTTAGTGTTTATATTGGTTGGCCTGCTTAGCCGTATATACATTTCCGGTTTAACAAACACAAAGAAGAAAAAGGAAGATGCATTCTCTTCTGAGGCACCTCCTTTTTCTTCGGCCTGTCGCATTTTTTTAAACAGGTAACATTTACCGTTGCAATGCATTGACGGTTTGTTCTTATTAACACAGTACTTCTCAATAACAGCATCCTTACTGTAACTGTATAGCAAACACATACCCAGCATCATTAATGATTGAATAATCATCAGTGACAAAAGCCAGGCTACAGTTATGTGTCTAAGGAATTTCATTGAAAATTATTGTTTAGCAGGAACCAACACGCCATCAATAACGTGAATAATGCCATTGGATGCAGGTATGGAAGCTACAACGGTGGCTGTTCCATTGACGATCACCTTGCCATCTTTCTTTGTTATTTTGATATTGCCGCCATTTACCTGTCCAAGTACCTGGCCATCATTTAAAGCATCTGCTTTATACACACCGAGAGAGACATGATACTGCAGGATGTCGATAAGATCATTTTTCTTTTCTGGCTTTAGCAATTCATCGAGTGTG
Source organism: Chitinophagaceae bacterium DXS (assembly GCA_030345135.1). GTDB lineage: Bacteria > Bacteroidota > Bacteroidia > Chitinophagales > Chitinophagaceae > Danxiaibacter > Danxiaibacter flavus. The sequence goes on along the minus strand of CP128386.1, from coordinate 1,425,769 downwards.
CCGGCAGGCAATTTGTTAAAGGCCTCGTTTGTAGGCGCAAATACAGTGAAGGGACCGGCGTTGCTTAACGCATCTACGAGACCGGCTGCCTGTACTGCTTTTACCAGGGTACTATGGTCTTTGCTGCCTGCTGCGATTTGAACGACATTCTTTTCCGAAGCGTCATCACTTACACCAGACTGGCCTTTGCCTGTTTCTGCAGATTGTGCAGCCGGCCTGGCAGCAGTATCAGTCTCAGGTGAATTGCATGAGGCAGAAATAAGCAAGATAGTTGCAAGAAGGGGGGTAAAATACTTTTTCATAAGTACTACATTTACTTTAAGGTTTCAGCAAATGTAGAACTGCACTACAAACAATTATATGACCGCAATCATAAGGCTATAATCCTCTTATTTTATTGTGTAAGCTTCCACCGATAATGAACAGTCTGTCTATCTTCTTTTCCGTTGCAGCATCTTTTTCAAGTGCCGGCGCATGATGAGGTTTTATTCTTGCATCGAATACCAATGGACCGTTGCAACCCCAATGTTTATATTGAGTGAAACTGTCTATGCCATGCAAATCATGAGACGGATTGCATCGTGTGTAGGTAACCCATAAGTAGTTATTGAGTGACGCTGCAATAAAATCAGCGTCATCACAAACAACGATAGAAGCCACACTTTTCAACAATTCCAGCTTGTCTTTTAACTGATCATTTAATGAGTCAAATTCTTGTTGAGCGGTCTCATAGTCCGCAAACTTTTTTGTTTGCACTGCTATTACACCCGGCAGTACAAGGCGTGCTTTTTCAAATGATCTTAGTTCATTCAACACTGCAGGAATTTCCTTACACAAATTCCTTTTTACATCACCATATGCAGCGAGAATGACTTTACTACCTGTATTGATTCCTGTACCGGAATAATCAAGGGTGTCTATAGTTGTGTTTGTTTGAAAATGAACATCGCGTGAAAAGTCAATTCTTTCAAGGACGTATTGCAGGAAATCTTCGATCTTATAAGCAGAAATAAGATTTCTATCATCCGCCGTTATAAACAGAAATTTTGCAAGACTTAATTGACCAGTGCCCAATATATGATTGGCTATCGTAAGTAACTCTGCCGGCTGCTTTACCTGTTGATAAGGTGTATAGCGTTCGCTCCCTACAGCAAGCAATAAAGGATGCACACCTGATGCATCTACTGCATGTACTTGTTTTAAGCCGGGAATTTCTTCTTTGATCGCATTGCCTGTTAGTTCATGAATCAATTCACCAAACATGGTATCTTCTTGTGGTGGTCGTCCAACTACAGTGAATGGCCATATAGCATTATTGCGGGCGTACACTTTATGTACCTTCAAAACAGGAAATGGGTGCGTAAGGCTGTAGTATCCCAAATGATCACCGAACGGCCCTTCAGGTTTTGTATCATTGCCATGCACTTCTCCTGTTATTACAAAATCAGCATCGGTACTTATGCAATATCCATCATGGTATGTATAACGGAATCGTCTGCCTCCAAGTACACCAGCAAAAGTCATCTCGCTCATGCCTTCAGGCAACGGCATTACAGCTGATAAAGTATGAGATGGGGGCCCGCCTACAAAAATGCTGACCTTTAATGGTTGTCCCTTTTTATTTGCCTTTGACTGATGCACACCAATACCACGATGGATCTGGTAATGCAAACCAATTTCTCTATTTAGTTCATATTCATTTCCTGATAACTGAATGCGATACATACCCAGGTTTGCTTTCATGATGCCGGGTTGATCAATGTCTTCTGTATACACTTGCGGCAATGTAACAAAAGCACCTCCATCCATCGGCCAGTGATAAATAAGCGGCAGATCGCTAATTTGCATTTCATTAGCTAATACAGGTTTTGAAGATGGATTTTTTAGCGGCAGTGCTTTCATCGCAGCCAAACCCGTGTTGAAATTTTGTATGGGATGTTTGATGGCTTTTACCGGGTCATTTTTGAGATCGATTAACTGTTGCACCTTTTTAAATGTATCCCGGAAAATAAAGCGGCTGCGTTCAATTGTTCCGAAAATATTAGACGCTGCTTTGTATTTAGAACCTTTTACATTTTCAAACAACAAGGCAGGGCCGTTAGCTTCATGCACACGCAAATGTATGGCTGCCATTTCCAGATATGGGTCTACTTCTTCCCTGACACGTATAAGCTGATTATTTTTCTCCAGGTCATTTAAACACGCTTCCAATGATGAATATGCCATAACGCTCTTTTTTCAATTGCCAAACTTAGTGCTTTATATGTATTTCGTTATATATTGATATACATGTTCGCTTCATATTATAACTAATAACCACCTGAAAAAAAACAAACAAATTGTTTACTTTTTTTTGGTTGATTTAATCTCAGCCCCTATTTTTGCAGCCCATTAACGGTAATGGTCCATGGTGTAACGGTAGCACGACAGATTTTGGTTCTGTTCGTTAAGGTTCGAATCCTTATGGACCAACAAGAGTCCCGCCTTCGGCGGGATTTTTTTTGGAACCACGGAGACAGGGCGACACAAACGAACACTGCTTTTTTTGCCACAAAGACGTTAAGACGCAAAGAGGCACAAAGATTTTTGATTAAGCTAATGACGAAGCAAATGCAAGATCCAAAAAAAACTGTTGTGTTTACTCAACAGCCCTCTGTGTGTCCTCAGTGCAGCTCTGTGTAACTGCCTTTCTTTTTCGAATAAAAGGCAGTCATTATATCCTCCACCTCATTGTCAATTTTCAACTTTCAATTATCAATTTCTTCAAGCATTCTTTCAAGCTATCCCGCCAGGGTTTGATTTGAACACCGAAGTCATTTTGAATTTTTTGTGTATCCATTACTGAATAGTGCGGACGCTTTGCAGGTGTGGGGTAATCGCTGGTTGGAATAGGTTGAACACGGCAATGCAGACCTGCTTCATCGCGGATGGCAGAGGCAAACTCGCACCATGAAATAGCGCCGCCATTGCTGAAATGATAAACGCCGTAATGCGCATTGCCGGCTTCGGTTTCCTGCACAATTTTAAGAATTGCCGCAGCCAGATCATAAGCATATGTGGGGCAACCAATCTGATCGCTGACAACACGGATCTCTGAGCGATCTTTCATCAACCGCAACATCGTTTTCACAAAATTGTTGCCGTGGTCACTATACACCCATGATGTACGGATTATAACGGAGTGAGGATTGTTCTTCAACGCAAGGTTTTCACCAAGCCATTTGCTATAACCATAATAATTTATTGGTTCTGTCTTCTCATCAACACGATAAGGACTGGTACCATTGCCGTTAAACACATAATCGGTGGAGATATGTACAAGTTTTGTATTGTGGGCTTCACAAAGCGTAGCAATTGCGCCCACGGCTTCCGCATTGATAGCATAAGCATTTTCCTGGTCTGACTCAGCTTTGTCAACCGCTGTGTATGCTGCACAATTAATAAACCACGAAGGCTTGTATTGATCAAAAATCCGGCTTATAGAAGACGGTTGGGAAAGATCCAGTTCACTTCTGCCAAGAAAAATATATTCATTCGCGCTATCGGACGCAGTTAACGCCTCTAACGCGTTACCCAACTGTCCATTCCTCCCTGATACTATTATTGTGTTTTTTTGCATGCCGCAAATTACAAACTCCAGTATTTTCTTTGCTTAATTTTATTCCGGTAGCATCCTTTTAAATCTGCTATTAGAGCATTTGGCTTGCTGATAGCAAGAAAATAGGCTTCATCAAGCTCCATAAATTCCTGGTGCGCAACAGCTACAATTATTGCATCATAGATCTTTGCAGGCTTGTCAATCAGTGTAAAAGTGTATTGTTCTTCTATATGATCAGCATTTGCACGGGGATCGTATACATCAACATTTAAATGATATTTTTTCAATTCCCTTACAACGTCAGCAACTTTGGAATTCCTGACATCACTTACATTTTCTTTGAAAGTCGCGCCCATTATCAGCACATGTGCATCTTTTACATTGGAGTTATTGGCAATAACATGCTGTAAAATCTTCTTTACAATGTAATTGCCCATATTATCATTCACATACCGACCAGATAATATAACACGGGAATTAAAGCCCAGCTCCGCAGCCTTATACGTTAAATAGTAAGGATCTACGCCAATGCAATGTCCGCCAACGAGACCCGGTTTAAATGACAGAAAATTCCATTTTGTACCCGCTGCTTCAAGCACTTCGTATGTATTCACGCCAAGCCGGTCGAATATAATCGCCAGCTCATTCATTAGCGCAATGTTTACATCGCGCTGTGTATTCTCAATTACTTTCGCTGCTTCCGCAACTTTTATGTTAGACGTTACATGCACACCTGCTTTTACAACAAGGCTATAAATCGCAGCAATATTCTTCGCTGCTTCATCGTCACATCCTGCTACAACTTTTATAACATTTTCAAATGTGTGGATTTTATCTCCGGGATTTATACGTTCAGGAGAATAACCCACCTTGAAATCCTCTCCCATTGTAAACCCGCTTACCTGCTCTATTACAGGTACACAATCATCTTCGGTACAACCGGGATAAACGGTGGATTCATAGATCACATAATCGCCCTTTTTTATTACGGCACCTACCGTAGCTGATGCCTTGATCAATAAGGTGATATCCGGCACATTATGCTCATCTACAGGAGTGGGGACTGCAATGATAAAAACAGAAGCCTCACTCAGATCTTTTGCGTCAGAAGTAAAAGTAATATCAGCATCAAGAAAATCATCCGGGGACATCTCATTGGCAGGATCCAAACCCAGTTGCATCATTCTTATTCTTTCCTCGTTGATGTCGAAACCAATCACCGGAAGCTTCCTTGCAAAACCAAGCGCAACAGGCAATCCTACATATCCCAATCCTATTACAGCAAGCTTGCTGCGTTTTTCTATTAACCAGCTAAGTATCATGTATTGTAAAATTCAACGGTGAATAAGCCTCACGAAAACCTGCTACAGCATGGTTTCAACCGGGCTATATCACGCGAATTTACAGGATAATATTGCAATAAGGGATAAATAAACAGCCGCCGGTCATTCATTCAAAAGTGTACACTCCTGCAATGAACAATCAGCGGCTGAAAAAAATAATCAGACTATTTTAAGCTTTGAAACTCTTTCGGCTGTTTAACAAGCTCTTCTTTAGGTAAAGATTTGAAGTACTCGTAAGTAATGCGTAATCCATCGGCTCTTGACACCTTAGGTTCCCAACCCAGAATTTCCTTGGCCTTTGTAATATCCGGCTGTCTTTGTTTAGGATCATCAACAGGCAAAGGTTTGTAAGCGATCTTAACTGTTGACCCGGTAAGCTTCAACACTTCTTCAGCAAATTCCTTCAGGGTGATTTCGCTTGGGTTACCAACATTCACAGGTCTTACATAGTCACTCATCAGAAGGCGGTAAATGCCTTCTACAAGATCATCTACATAACAGAAACTTCTTGTCTGGCTGCCATCACCGAATACGGTAAGATCTTCGCCACGAAGCGCCTGGCCGATGAACGCCGGCAATGCACGTCCGTCATTGAGACGCATGCGCGGACCGTATGTATTGAAGATGCGGACGATTCTTGTTTCCACGTTATGGAACGTGTGGTAAGCCATGGTAATAGCTTCCTGGAAACGTTTGGCCTCGTCATACACACCGCGTGGGCCAACCGGGTTTACATTACCCCAGTATTCCTCCGTTTGCGGATGCACCAGCGGATCGCCGTATACTTCACTTGTAGAAGCAACAAGAATACGGGCACCTTTTGCTTTCGCCAATCCAAGACAGTTATGCGTACCCAATGAACCCACTTTCAATGTCTGGATAGGAATTTTAAGATAATCGATCGGACTTGCCGGTGAAGCAAAGTGAAGGATGTAATCAAGCTTTCCGGATACGTGAATGAATTTGCTCACATCGTGATGATAGAATTCAAATTGTTCAAGACTGAAAAGATGCTCGATATTTTTCAGGTCGCCTGTAATAAGATTGTCCATCCCAATTACATGAAAACCTTCTTTTATAAAGCGGTCGCAAAGATGCGATCCTAAGAAGCCGGCAGCACCGGTTATTAATACTCTTTTTCTTTCCATATAAGTAAGTTGTTGGCCGTGCCAACGTTTCTTTGTAAACAACTGATAAAGCTTAAAGCCCAAAGCTGAAAGCTGACCGAAGTGAAGTTTTTTAAACCATATAAGTCATATAAGGACGTATAAGACCTAATCCTGAAGGATGGTACTGACTAAAACAGTTTATACCTACTCAGCCAGTTTGTGCCTTTCACCATTGACCATTCACTATTCACAAGTTGTACAGAAGTTAATTAAGGTCTGCCTATGCTTACATAGTGATAACCAGCCTGACGTGTACGCTCAACTTCAAAAAGGTTACGTCCGTCGAAGATCACTTTTTCTTTCAACAAAGCAGCGATCTTTTCAAAGTCAGGCGTTCTGAATTCGTTCCACTCAGTCGCAATGATCAATGCATCAGCTTTATGTAATGCAGAATATTGATCGTGCGCGAAAGCAATTTTATGTCCGAGCAATTTCTGCACGTTTTTCATTCCCTCGGGATCGTAAGCAGTAACAGTTGCACCGGCTTTCAACAACGCATCAATGATGTACAAAGCCGGAGCTTCACGGATATCATCTGTATTAGGTTTGAAAGCTAATCCCCACAAAGCAAAATGTTTGCCGGTCAGATCATTGTCAAAGTATTCTTTAATCTTAGGCAGCAGGTGCAGTTTCTGCGCTTCATTCACTTCTTCAACTGCGTGAAGGATCTTGAAGTCATAGCTATGTTCTACAGAAGATTTGATCAACGCTTTAACGTCTTTAGGGAAGCAGCTTCCGCCATATCCGATACCGGGAAAAAGGAAGCGTTTACCAATACGTTCATCGCTGCCAATACCTCTACGAACCATGTCAACATCTGCTCCTACTCTTTCGCACAATTGTGCAATTTCATTCATGAATGAAATTTTTGTAGCGAGGAAAGAGTTTGCTGCGTATTTAGTTAACTCAGCAGATTTTTCATCCATAAAGATGATAGGGTTACCCTGGCGAACGTAAGGAGCATACAGATCGCTCATTACTTTACGGGCTCTTTCAGAAGTAGTACCGATAACAACACGGTCAGGCTTCATGAAATCATCTACAGCAACGCCTTCACGCAAAAACTCCGGGTTACTTAATACATCAACATCTCCTGAATAATTTTTCCTGATCTGAGCGTTTACTTTCTCAGCTGTACCAACGGGAACGGTACTTTTGTCGATGATGATCTTGTAATCAGTAAGAAGTTTACCGATTTCTTCTGCTACACCAAGAATGTAGCTAAGATCAGCGCTGCCATCTTCACCGGGCGGTGTTGGCAATGCAAGGAATATAACTTCAGCCTCTTTGATACCCTCAGCAAGACAGGTAGTAAATTGCAGACGGCCTTCTTTAAGATTCCTTGCGAATAATTTCTCCAGTCCTGGTTCAAAAATGGTAATCTCTCCATTTGATAGTTTAGCAACTTTCTCCTTATCGATATCTACGCATGTAACATAGTTACCGGTCTCAGAAAAACAGGTGCCGGTTACCAATCCTACGTAACCTGTACCTACAACTGCAATTTTCATATACTTTTTGTTTTAAGAGTTGATGTATTCCAATACGGATGAAGCAATAAAATGTAATTGCTCTGCATCCAGCTCAGTGTGCATAGGTAATGAAATAACTCTCTCCGTTAACCAGTCAGTGACGGGCAATTGGGCAGAGCTGGCATTATAGGCTTGGAACATTTTCTGTAAGTGTCCTGGCACAGGATAATAGATCATGGATGGGATGTTGCGGGATGCTAGGAACTGGTTGAGACCGTCCCGCTGGGCTTCACGCAAAACTAATGTATATTGATGAAACACATGTAAAGAATTTTTCTCTCTGAAAGGAACCGTGATTTTTGGCTGATTGGCAAACGCCTTATCATAAAAATCAGCTGCCTGCCTTCTTGCTAAGATATAATTATCCAAATGTTTCAGTTTTATATTCAGTATAGCGGCTTGTATTGTATCCAACCTGGAATTACAACCGACTAAATCGTGATAATATCTTTTGCTTTGTCCGTGATTGGCGATCATTTTCATCTTCGCAGCCAAATCATCATCATTCGTAAACACTGCACCTGCATCTCCATAGGCACCCAGGTTTTTCGATGGAAAAAACGATGTACATCCTATAGTTCCGATGGATCCTGTTTTTTTGGTGGTACCATCACTAAAAGTGTAATCACCTCCAATTGCCTGCGCATTATCTTCTATCACATACAGGTCATGTTCTTTAGCTATCTGCATGATAGCTTCCATATTGGCCGATTGGCCATACAGATGAACAGGTACTATCGCTTTTGTCTTTGGTGTGATGGCCTTTCTTACCGAGTCAGGATCGAGGCAAAAGGTTTTTTCATCAACATCCACAAATACCGGCTTCAATTTAAGTAGCGCCACCACCTCTGTGGTTGCTATAAAAGTAAAGGACGGCGTAATAACTTCGTCACCCGGTTGCAAATCCAATGCCATCATTGCAATTTGCAGCGCATCAGTTCCATTTGCACAAGGAATTACATGTTTTACTTCCAGGTAAGCTGCAAGATTATCTGCGAATTCCTGTACAGGTTTTCCATTAATGAAAGCAGTGCTTTCCAATACATCAATTACAGCTTTATCAATCTCCTCTTTTATTCTAAGATACTGGTTCTTTAAATCAACCATTTGAATTGGCTTCATAGTCATCTTATTTTACGCGGGCAAAGCTAATGTATTCTAATAATGAATATTCGCCAATAATATATGGATATTGCAGATTTTCAATTGAGGCTTGCTAATCGGCTGAGGAAGCTTTTCGGGTGTTGTGAACACTTATAGGATAAGCAGAAATGGTAAATCCGGCAGTAAAATAATACATTTTATTTTATTGTGCTATTTTTTAGAAAAACTTTTTCTAAAATTAAAAGGGCCGGCATAATGCCGACCCTTTATCACTCTCTCTTAATCATCATTCTAATACCAACCAAATCTCAAGAACAAAATTTAAATATGTACGATGTACGATTTACGATGTTAGATGTACGATGTTGTCTGACACCTGATACCTCTCACCTCTCTAAAAGCTGATTGCTGAAAACTGATTGCTGATAGCCAATAGCTATACAGCCTGTGCTTTTACCTTAAACAGCTGGATGTAATAATTTCTGTAATGCCATGCCACAATAAGGTTCAATACGACTATTACTAATGAAAGCACCACAGGGAATCCGCCAGGAGCCAACAGTAAATGGAATAATAAAATGTTTATACTAATGGGCATAAGCACAATCAACGACAGCGGCACCAGCCATCCGATCAGCAACAATAAACCAAATACTATTTCAAGCGATTTAAGGAAGGGAAAGAAATAACCTGACTGGAACAAACCGCCGGTGAATGCGGCAGCAGCACCTTCAGGCGCAGGCCCTGATTGTGGAATAAAATGCAAAAAGAAGTTAAGTCCGAAGACGAAGTATATAAGTCCAAGTACCAACCTGGGAGCCAATACTGATAAATTGTTTTTCATTGTCTTGTTATTTTTGAAGTATTACTAAGTTCTATTGTAAAACCGGCTGCGATTTATAAAAAGGGTAGTCCGTAAAACCTTTTGCGCCGGGCATATAAAATGTTGAAAAGTCAAGCTCTGTTTCAAGCGGCCATTGATTTTTATACCGTATCGTCAAATCCGGATTATTAATAAATGGTCGTCCGAATGCGACTAGATTAGCAAAACCGGAACTAAGATCATTCTCTGCACTTTCCAGATCATATCCACCTGAAAGAATAAGTGTATTTCTGAATTTCTGGCGAATTGCTTTTTTAATTCTTTGAGGAACTTCAGGCGCACCCATTGCTGAATGGTCTGCCAGGTGCAGATATACAAGATTCAATTTCTGAAACTCTTCCGCCAGGTATATATGTGTTTCATCAGTTTCTTCATAATATCCTGTGTCCGCATTAACACCATATGGAGACAAACGGACGCCGGTTTTATGTGCACCAATTGCTTCAACCACCGCGCTGGCGACTTCCAGTACAAAACGCGCTCTGTTCTCTATACTTCCACCATATTCATCTGTGCGCTGATTGGTAAGCGGAGAAATAAACTGCTCCAGCAAATAACCATTGGCTGCATGCAATTCAACACCGTCAAACCCTGCTTTGATAGCATTCACTGCAGCTTGTACAAATTCTTTTTTAGTTTGTTCGAGTTGCGCTAACGTACCTGCCTGGGGAAGCGCATAAGGTTGCATACCTTCTGCATCTGTCCATATCTCGCCTTTAACGGGAATCGCTGAAGGAGCAATAATTTCAGCACTTTCAGGCATATTTGCTTTATGCGCTACACGACCGCAGTGCATTAATTGCACAAATATTCTTCCTCCTTTATCATGAACCCCTTTGGTTACTTTTTTCCAGGCTTCAACCTGTTCGTCGCTGAATATGCCCGGGATGCGCGCATAGCCAAGACCGTTAGGTGAAGGTGAGGTACCTTCGGTTATGATTAGCCCGGAAGAAGCTCTCTGGGCATAATATTCTGCAATAAGATCGTTGGGAACGTTGTTAACGGCTCTGCTTCTGGTCATAGGCGCCATAACAAGGCGATTGTTGAGGATAATGTCTCCCAATTTGTAAGGTGTGAATGGCAGTGATGCACTCATACAACTATCAATTTAATTGATGAATTTATATATTTAAAAACTTCGATTAATAAATCAAAAAAAGGGGCTTCTAGGATTGAAGAGCGCCAATTACGTCTATGTATTGCTGCAATACATGATTGTTAAGCGTGTATTTGTGGTTTCTTCCTTCTTTCTCAGGTTCAATAAGACCTGCTTCGATCAAAATTTTTATATGGTGACTTATTGAAGGCTGAGCCAGATCTACCACATCCTGGATCTCGCAACACTGTCCGCACCCACCCTTTTTAGAGATATGGTGCAGTATCTTAAGCCTGTTGGCATCGCCCAGCGCCTTAGATATCTTTTCCACTTGTTTAAATGCAATAGTCATTTAAAAATACATTGAAGAATGCAAATGTATCAATTTTTCCGAAACCACCGAAATTTTATTTACCGCCTGGTCTCTTCAATGCAACCCGCAGCTTTTTTATTAATAACTTTTGACTTTAACTATCTTTACATATCCTTTCTCTACAAAGACATATGCAAAAAATATTTTACAATATATTCACCAGCCTTTATCCTTTTATTGCCAGCCTGATTTCACCATTTAACCCAAAAGCCAGGAAATGGGTGCAGGGTAGAAAAGGTTTGCTTCAGCAAATTGAGGAAAAACTTGCGGGCAACACATCAAAAACTGTCTGGGTTCACTGCGCTTCCCTGGGTGAATTTGAACAGGGCAGGCCTTTGATAGAAGATCTTAAAAAAGTAGATTCTTCCTGTAAAATCGTGCTGACTTTTTTCTCTCCATCAGGGTATGAAGTACAGAAGAAATATGTTTATGCAGATTATATTTTTTATCTGCCGATGGATTCTGCATCTAATGCAAAAAAATTTTACGATATCGTTAACCCCTCGCTGATCCTTTTTGTAAAGTATGAATTCTGGTATCATTATTTATTACAAGCGCGGCAAAGAAATATACCCTTACTGCTGGTGTCCGGTATCTTCAGAAAAAGCCAGCCCTTCTTTAAAAGCTATGGCGGTTTTCACAGAAAGATGCTCGGAGCTTTCACTCATTTCTTTGTACAAAATGACGAATCAATTGAACTATTAAAGTCTATTCAAATTACGAATGCAAGTTTAAGCGGGGATACAAGATTTGACCGTGTATTACAAATAGCCGGCAACTTTACCGACATCCCCGATCTTAAAGACTTTGCATCAAACCATACAGTGATTGTTGCCGGGAGTACATGGACAGAAGATGATGAAGAACTGGATCACTACTCACACATACATACCGATTACCGTTTCATTATTGCACCACATGATATAAGTGAAGAACGCATCAGGGAATGTGAAACATTATACAAACATGCAGTACGTTATTCAACCTATCAACAGTTGCTGCAGGGCAAAGTACCCTTGCAGGAAATCAATACCATCATCATTGATAACATTGGCATGTTGAGCAGGCTTTATAAGTATGCAACCATCTGCTATGTTGGCGGTGGCTTTGGTGGTGACGGTGTTCATAATGTACTCGAAGCTGCCGTTTATAATAAACCTGTTGTATTCGGACCTGTATACGACAAATATTTTGAGGCTGTAGAACTTGTTGAAAAAGGTGGCGCTTTTACAGTTGATGATGCATTGGAGCTGGAGCAGCAGCTTGACGAACTATTAGGTGACGGTGCTACATACAAAAATGCCTGCAAAAATGCAGGCGATTATGTTCATGAAAAATCCGGCGCAACCGGCAATATCATGCAATATATTTATGCGAAACGTCTTCTCACTAATTGATCAAATAAACGCACAGCTTCTGATGACTCATTCCAACCGATTTTTGTTTTCAATTCGCGCTGGATCCAGTATTCTGCTTCTGCAAGAATTTTGAAATCATTGATTGTTTTGATACTTCTTTCATACATCGTTTCGTCACCGCGGAACAACTCGCTTAAGAATAAGTACCTGTCGTTAATACCGATAGCTTTACGTAAGTCACGAATAGGAGCTTCTTTCAAAAGTGACGCAACTTCAAGCTTTTCTACCCTCAGCCTTTCGTTTAAACTTTGCTCGCTTGCTTTCATCACTTCATTTAACTCATAAACGGTTTTATCCTGGTGCGCGAGCGTAGGCACTTCGGCAACGGGATCAAAGGCCCATCTGTAACGTTCTTTTTCTTTCTCTCTGTCAATATGTGAAACATGCTCTGTGTCATGATGTTCATGTGCAACAATTTTTTCTGCTACGGGTTCAACCGCAGGAGCTTCTTTCACCTGAACCGGAGGCGCAGCAACAGCAGCTCCATTGTTATTAGAAGTATGCGCACTTATATTATTTACAAATGAAGGCTCCTTTTGCTCAGTTGCACTGCCAGCCAAATGATTGATAGACTGGCCCGCTGCAGGCATAATCACGGCTACTTTTTTATCTGCATCAGCTACCTTTTGCTTTTGCTGCAGTTCAGCCAATAGCATTTGTGCAGTTACAATCAAATAATAGTTATCCGCATGTTGTTGATATTGTTCCTGCAATCGTTCTATTAAAATGCCCACTCTTTCCATGGGAAATAATACTTTTGATGGTTTAAATAGCGCTTAAAGTTACAAAGGTTTTTTGCAACAATATTAAGATTAAGAAAATGTTTATTGAGCCAAGTATCAGAGGGGAACGCCGCGGCTGGATTGAAGTTATCTGCGGTTCCATGTTTAGTGGAAAGACAGAAGAACTTATACGTCGCCTGAGGCGTGCCGAAATCGCCAATCTTTCTTTAAAAATTTTTAAACCTGCTATCGATACGAGATACGACGAGGCTCAAATTGTTAGTCATAACGCAAATATCATTCCTTCTATACCAGTTATAGATTCTAAGGATATTCTTTCTGAATGCCAGAACATTGACGTTGTTGGAATTGACGAGGTACAGTTTTTTGATAACGAGATTATTCATGTCTGCGAACTTTTAGCCGTGCGCGGCGTTAGAGTTATCGTGGCCGGCCTGGATATGGATTACAAGGGCAACCCTTTCGGACCAATGCCTCAACTTTTAGCAATTGCCGACTTTATTACCAAACTGCATGCCATTTGCGTAAGATGTGGAAACCTTGCAAGCATGTCTTACAGAAAAACGAGCGGAGATGATCAGATATTGCTCGGTGAGAAAGAAGCCTATGAGCCAAGGTGCAGGCATTGCTATTATGAAAACGAAGATAACAACACCATCGCAATTGCCTGACGCTGTGCAGTTAATATAACTTCATTACCTTGCAACCAATGCAAACGAATTCCTACAGACATATATACACACTCTTCAAAAAAGATTTATTACTGGAAATACGCCAGCAGTACACTTTTTACGGTATTCTGCTTTACGTTGCATCTACCATATTTGTTGTGTATTTAACGATGGGACATCCTGAAGATGAAGTATGGAACGCTTTGTTTTGGGTAGTTCAGTTATTTGTTTGTACCAACGCCGTTGCCAAAAGTTTTTTGCAGGAAAGCAAGGGGCGCATGCTTTATTTTTATTCTATTGCAGGAGCAAGAGATTTTATGCTCTCCAAATTGCTGTTTAACGGTGTATTGATGTTTGCCATGAGTCTCCTCAGCCTGGTAATTTTCATTTTGTTCCTTAATAACCCGCTCACAAACACGCTTACTTTTGTGGGTATCAGCATATTGGGCGGTGTGGGGCTAAGTTTTGTATTTACCTTTTTAGCCGCCATCGCCGCCAAAGCACAACAACAGGCTGCGCTAATGGCCATTATGGGCTTTCCGGTAATTATACCTCAATTGTTGCTTCTTTCCAGGATATCCAAAGTGGCTTTTTCCGATGTGGTTCAGGGAAGTTTCTGGCAAATGACATTGTTGCTGGTGGGGTTTGATATACTGGTGATCTTTCTTTCTGTAATATTGTTTCCATTCTTGTGGAAGGATTAGTTTAAAGCTCAAAGCTTAAAGCCTAAAACTGGTGATACGTTGTAAGTTTTACGTTATACGTTTTTTGAAGCGGAGGGGAAAAGCTTAAAGCTCAGAGCTTAAAGCCTAAAACTGGTGATACGTTGTAAGTAGTACGTTATACGTTTTTTGAAGCGGAGGGGAAAAGCTTAAAGCTCAGAGCCTAAAGCTAAGAACTGGTTGTACGTTGTGAGTTGTACGTTATACGTTTTTTGAAGCGGAGGGGGAAAAGCTTAAAGCTCAGAGCCTAAAGCTTAAAACTGGTGATACGTTGTAAGTAGTACGTTATACGTTTTTTGAAGCGGATGGGGAAAGCTTAAAGCTCAGTGCCTAAAGCTTAGAACTGATTGTACGTTGTGAGTTGTACGTTATACGCTTTTTGAAGCGGAGGGGAAAAGCTTAAAGCTCAGAGCCTAAAGCTTAAAAGTGGTGATACGTTGTAAGTAGTACGTTATACGTTTTTTGAAGCGGAGGGGAAAAGCTTAAAGGGTTAAGTTGTTTGTAAACTATAAGTTATAAGATCTTCAAAAATGAACGGGTTCGACTGAAGTTTCTGATGCCGCACCTTTCACTATTGACCATTGACTATTGACCATTGGCTATTAACTATGACTACTCACTATTTTTTGTTTCAACAAAAAATTTAAAACTAACGCATGTTTGCAATACTCCTTTCCCCTAATTTTGCCCCGCACAATGGTTCAAGTTACTGAACGTGTAAAATTCAAATTATGATCAAACAAGCCTGGTGGAAAATATTGGCATTCATCCTGCTTATATATACAAGCATTAACGGATTCCTGGTAAAAATCCCAAAACTGGACGACCGTATGCAGGAGTCAATCCGGAACATGTTTTTCCACGTTCCCATGTGGTTTGGAATGATGATATTGCTGGGTACTTCAGTCGTATATGCAGTTAAGTTCCTCAGGAATGGCGAAGCAATCAATGATATCAAATCAAGTGCTTTTGCAGCCGTTGGAACACTCTTCGGGGCTTTAGGAATTGTTACCGGTGCAATATGGGCAAACTATCAATGGGGTGCGCCATGGAGCGGTGATCCTAAGCAAAATGGCGCAGCTATAGCGCTACTCATTTATTTCGCCTATTTTGTTTTGAGAGGTTCGTTTAATGACGAAGAAAAGAGAGCTCGCATTAGTGCGGTCTATAACATTTTTGCTTTTTGTATGTTATTCCCAACAATATGGATATTGCCGAGATTGACAGAATCGCTGCACCCTGGCGGACAAGGAAGTGAGGGCAATCCGGGACTGAACAGCGGCGACCTTGACCCTGCCATGCGCCTGGTGTTCTATCCTGCGATCATCGGCTGGACTTTGCTGGGCGTTTGGATTGCTACACTAAGAGCAAGGGTAAGTGTTTTGGTACATAAAACATCAATGAACTAATCTAACCAACTTGTCCTGGCAACATATTAACATGTTGCAGGACTTAATGAATACTCACCAAAAAATGAAAAATTTACGGATGAATAAGCTTTCTTCTATCGCAATGTTAATCATACTTTGTATGATGCATTCTTTTGCCAACGCACAAACAGCCCCTTCTGCCGACGTTATGCGAAGCAATGGTAAAATTTACGTGGTAATTGCAGTTGTTGTGGTAATTGTACTTGGCATTTTTATTTACCTGTTTAATCTTGATAAAAAAATCAGCCGCCTGGAAAAAGACAATAAAACGAAACCCTAGCCAAATAATCGATTGCTTGCTAACGTTCTACTACCGCTCATTACAGATAACGTCTAGCTAAATATTTTTCTTGTTCTCCTCGTATGGAGTATTTATAAATAGCCATTTTTCAACTCCTCAACTCATAACTCACTACTAAAAAATCAATTTTATGTCTGAGCAGAATTACAGCTTTTTTGACAGCGTCACAAGAAGCTTTGATAAGGCAGCAAAGTTCACTAGTTGGGAATCGGGCGTACTGGAGCAAATTAAAGCCTGCAATGCCGTTTACCAGATCAGGTTCCCTGTACGCAGAGATGACAACTCAATTGAAGTGATAGAGGCTTACCGTGTGCAGCATTCTCATCACAAAACGCCGTGTAAAGGTGGTATCCGCTTTAGTGACGAAGTTAACCAGGATGAAGTAATGGCGCTTGCAGCCCTTATGACCTACAAATGCGCTATTGTAAATGTTCCTTTTGGTGGAGGTAAAGGCGGTATTAAGATCAATCCGAGAAAATACTCAGCCTTTGAACTTCAAAAAATCACAAGAAGATATACTGCCGAACTGATCCGTAAGAATTTCATCGGACCGGGCACTGACGTTCCGGCGCCGGATTATGGTACGGGCGAAAGAGAAATGGCATGGATCCTCGACACTTATGTTACCATGCATCCCGGAGAAGTGGACGCAATGGGTTGTGTCACAGGCAAGCCCGTTTCCCAGGGCGGCGTAAGAGGTCGTAGAGAAGCTACAGGCCTGGGTGTGTTCTTCGGCGTAAGAGAAGTGTGCAACATGCCAGATGTAATGCAACGTCTCGGTTTACCAGTGGGTATAAAAGATAAACGTGTGATTGTACAGGGACTTGGAAACGTGGGTTATCACTCTGCCAAATTCTTCCGTGAGCACGGCGCTAAAGTTGTAGCTATTTCAGAATATGAAGGCGCTATTTACAACGAGAATGGCCTAAACGAAGAAGAGGTTTTTCAACACAGAAAAACATCCGGCTCAATTCTTAATTTCCCTGGCGCTACCAACCTCGCCAAGACCGGTGACGCATTAGAAATGGAATGTGATATTTTGATTCCTGCTGCATTGGAAAATGTAATCAATGGCGAAAATGCCGGGCGTGTTAAAGCAAAGATCATAGGCGAAGCAGCTAATGGTCCGCTAACACCAGATGCTGATGACATCCTTGCCAAAAATGGAACGCTTGTAATTCCTGATATGTACCTTAATGCAGGCGGTGTTACCGTTTCTTATTTTGAATGGCTGAAAAACCTTAGCCATGTGCGTTACGGCCGTATGGAAAAACGTTTCACTGAAAACATGAATAAGCATATTCTTGGTCAGATGGAGACACTTACAGGGAAAGAAGTGAATGACAGCGACAAGAAGTTAATTGAACATGGCCCTGATGAGGTTGACCTGGTGTATAGTGGTCTTGAAGAAACGATGATTGAAGCTACAAGAGAGATCATGAACACCTGGAAATCCAACCCGGAAATACCCGACATGCGTACTGCAGCTTATGTTGTAGCCATTAACAAGGTTGGTACTTCGTATGCGGAATTGGGAATTTTCCCTTAATCAATTGAAAATTGAAAGTTGAAAATTGAAAATGATAAAAGCGTGAGAACGTCATTTACTCACGCTTTTTTTTATGAAATAGTTAGAAAGGGCTAATTGTAGATGAAAATGACAAAAAGTGTGAGACACTTCAACTTCTCACACTCTTTTATTCAAAAACATATTCAGTATTCTAAACGAAAACTGCAATCCATTATTAATTGTCAATTTTCAATTGTTAATTAGTTCTCCCACAAGTTTGAAGGATATTCTCCCGAAGCAATCAGCTTATCAATGCTTGCCTGAACAATTGGAGCATCTTCTTTATAGGTTACGCCAAACCATTTTGCACTGGTAGGAACGATGTCGATTACGCCTTGCCCGGTTTTAATGAAATGATCAGCCATGCGGGGGATCAGAAATTCAGACTTAAGATCTTTGATGTTTGCGTCTAAAAATTTACCAAACTCTTCTTCACACATAGCGATATAGCTTGGAGCGAAGCAGAAAAAGTTCATGCTTACATTGGTTGAAGGGGCCAATTCAGTCAGCACATCGCCATCTTCATAAACAATTTTATCGTCACTTCTGTAAATCTTCAAGCGTTCGTCAATGCCAACCATCTCCTGCTTGTCATTTTCAGCAATAACACCGCGGCTTACACTTCCGTGCTCACTTAATGTGTTTGCCAATTCATAGCCAATTACAGCATAAGTTTGGTCATTACATTTATCTTTCAAAAATTCGTATGCTTTTTTAAATGCATCAGCACCATAAAAATCATCTGCATTGATCACTGCAAATGGAGCAGTTACCGCGTCTTTGCAACATAATACCGCGTGAGCAGTACCCCATGGTTTAACTCTGTCGGCAGGAATTTCTCTTCCACCTGTAAAAGAATCCAGCTTCTGGTAAACATAAGCGGTTTCAATTTTGCCTTTGAGTTTGGGCTCGAAGATCGCCTTGAAGTTCTCAGCAAAATCTTCACGTATTATAAACACAACTTTTGTGAATCCGGCTTTAATTGCATCATAAATAGAATAATCCATGATGGTTTCACCTGAAGGGCCAAAGGATTGTATTTGCTTCATACTTCCGTATCTGCTGGCCATTCCTGCGGCCAGAATAACTAGTGTTGCTTGCATATCTATTTTTTTAAACTTTGCGAATCTAATGGATATAAAACAATTTTTGCAAAAAGGAATAATCGATTACAAAAAACTTACCGAAATATAATGCTGAAAGATATATTGCATTTTAGTTCAATAAACACGCAAACGTTTGATGCTGATTGGCTGAAAGCCAACAACACAAGGCTGGACATTCTGCGCATCGACAAAATTCACCCGGTAGTTAGTGGCAATAAATGGTTCAAACTAAAATACTACCTGGAGGAAGCCGTAAGTCAGAACGCCCAAACAATCGGCACTTTCGGAGGAGCTTATTCCAACCATATCATAGCTACAGCCTATGCGGCGCAGGCAATTGGCCTTAGGTGTATTGGCGTAATAAGAGGCGAACGGCCAAAACAACTGTCCCACACGCTCCGTGATGCCGAAGAACTTGGCATGCATCTGCATTTTGTAAGCCGGGAAGAATATAACAATGCAGAAAAGATCAAACCGGACTTCCCCGGTGTTTACTGGATCAGTGAAGGTGGCTACGGACCGGTTGGTGTAAAGGGTGCAGCCGAGATATTATCCTTCGCGAATGATCTTGCCAGTTACACACATATTGTTTGTGCAGTAGGCACAGGTACCATGTTGGCCGGACTAATAACCGCATCTTTCCCACATCAACAGGTAATAGGCGTAAGTGTCCTGAAAAACAATTTCAGCATAGAAGATGAGGTCCGGGCAATATTACCGGACAAGCACCATCCGTTTAAAATTGTATACGATTATCACTTCGGCGGCTATGCAAAACATCCGGAAGAATTATTAAATTTTATGAGGGATATATGGACCGAACACAGGTTTCCCACTGATATTGTATATACTTCTAAAGCGTTATATGCTATAAAAGATATGATAACAAAACATATTATTCCGCAAGGCTCAAAAGTGCTCACAGTGCATTGTGGAGGGCTGCAGGGTAATTTATCATTAAGGCCGGGTGTGTTGCCGTTTTTATAATCAAGTCTGTTATATTTGTCTACAATTTTTTTTTGAATGATGTTTAGAAAGGTCTTGTTATTTGCTCTTATACTTTTTTCGGCTTATTCTTCATTCGCGCAGCAAGACACCAGCTTCGTGTTTAAAGCAGAAAATTTAGGGCAAAACCGAATCCGTGTTAGTTGGCAAAACCCCTATGGAGACGCTCTCGTACAAATAAATGTTCAGCGCTCTTATGACAGTTTGCGCAATTTCCGTACTGTTTTTTCTACGCCCTCGCCGGAGCTTCCGGAAAATGGATTTATCGATCCATCCAATCTGAACGGGAGAATGTATTACCGGATTTTTTATGTGCTGAATGGCGGAGCATACTATTTCACAAAACCAAAAAGATCCGGAATGGGCTTCGTTGAACAGCAGGCGGATGATAAGATGGCTATGAACAAAAACGTCACTATCCAGGTGCGGGATAAAGTTTATGCTGTTGTTCCTTACGAAAAATATAAACAATTCAAAGACTCCATCGTATACCAGACCCAGGATAGTCTCTTCTTTATCAACGACAGCACCATTATGGTTCGTCCGTATGTTTCCCGCGGCGAAGTATTTGTGCCGTCAAGATATATCTTCACCAACAAGGAAGGGAATATTTACATCAATATCCCTGACGCAACGAACAATAAATATAAAATCGTCTTCTTTGACGATTCATTCCATGAATTGTTCACCATCCATCATCTCGCGCAAAGCGATCTTACACTTGACAAAGCAAATTTTCTTCATTCCGGATGGTTCTACTTTGAACTGTATGAGAATGACAGATTAAAGGAGAAGAATAAGTTTTATTTACAGAGAGAATTCTAACAATGTACGGTGTCATTCAATGTTAGATGTACGATGTATGATGTATGATGTATAAGTACGAAGTACGATTTACGAAGTACATAGGTGCAACAGCGTGAGAGAATATATGATGTGAAGAATTTAGAGTACTAGATGCACGATGTCAAATACGAAGTACAATTTACAAAGTATAGCGTGCCTATGCCTTACATTACACCTTACACCTCTAGCCTCACACCTGTTACCTGATACCTGATACCTGATACCTGATACCTGATACCTGAAACCTAAACCAGTTCGACTTCGAACACCTTCTCGAAATTGCGTTTAAGTTTTTCCTTTACTTCCTCCATTGAAACAGGATGACCCAATTCTTTTTCGATTGAGGTCACCTGCTTATTCTGTATGCCGCATGGAATAATATGATTAAAATAAGAAAGATCGGTATTAACATTCAGCGCAAAGCCATGCATCGTAACCCAACGGGAGCTTTTTATTCCCATTGCACAGATCTTACGTTCTTTGCCTTTTAAGTCGGGATCAAGCCAAACACCTGTTTCTCCCGGGCTGCGATCGCCCTTTAAACCATATTCTGCAATGGTCATGATGATTACCTCTTCCAGGCTGCGTAAATACCAGCCAAGATCGGTACGGAATTGATCCAGATCAAGAATTGGATAGCCTACCAATTGTCCCGGCCCGTGGAAAGTGATGTCTCCTCCCCTGTTTATATGGAAATATTCTATGCCTTTTTCCTCGCGCTCATGCTCGTTAATCAATACATGTTCAGGTTTTCCGCTTTTGCCAAGCGTATAAACCGGGGAATGCTCCACAAATAAAAAATAGTTAACCGGTAAAGGTGTTTCGCCTGTATTTGACGGAGATTTCAGATTAACACTTTCTTTCAGCAACTGCTCCTGGTAATCCCATACCTCTTTATAAGATTGCGCACCCAGATCTTTAAACACTACTTTTTTGCTCATTTTGCAAATTTAGTTAATTGAGAATTGAAAATTGACAATTGAAAATGCCGGAGTCAGTCAAAGGCTCATTGCTTTAGGCTTTAAGCTTTGGGCTTTAAGCTTTCCCCTTCCACCTTTCTGCTTATTTTTGCCTGATATGAACACCGATCAGGAAATAATGAATGATGATCAGCCTGAAGAGCTGTATGAGCGAAAATCGTTTTATGTGGATAAGGGACAGGAACCTATGCGTATTGACAAATGGGTTCAGATGCGGCTTGAAAATGCCAGTAGAAATAAGATCCAGAATGCTATTGAAGCAGGCTTTCTCACAGTAAATGGCAAACAGGAGAAAAGCAACTACAAGGTTAAACCGGGCGATGAAATAATCCTGATGAGCTATATTAACCCGGAAACTACGGATGTTAAACCTGAAAACATTCCACTCAATATAGTTTATGAAGATGATGCGGTGATGGTGATCAACAAGCCTGCCAATATGGTGGTACATCCCGGCGTTGGAAATTATACAGGTACATTGCTGAACGGTGTTGCATTCCATTTACTGCAACAAAACCCGTCAATTAACGAAGATGAACTGCCCCGCTATGGACTGGTGCATCGCATAGACAAAAACACAACCGGTTTAATTGTGCTGGCTAAAACAGCAGAAGCCGCAGCCAGTCTGGCCAAACAATTTTTCAATCACACAGTTCAACGTAAATATGTCGCATTAGTGTGGGGAAATATGGAGGAAGATGAAGGAACCGTCAACGCACATATTGCACGCCATCAGCGTTTCAGGAAAATGTTTGCAGCTTATCCGGAAGGAGAAACCGGCAAGCATGCTATTACTCACTACCGGGTACTTGAGCGTATGAATTATGTTACCCTTGTTGAATGCATTCTTGAAACGGGTCGTACACACCAGATCCGTGTTCACATGAAACATGTAGGGCATACGCTTTTTAATGACTGGGAATATGGTGGCGACAGGATTTTAAAGGGAACTGTATATACCAAATACAAACAATTTGTGGACAACTGTTTTGCTATTTGTCCAAGATGTGCCCTGCATGCAAAAACACTTGGATTTGTGCACCCTGTAACAAAACAAGAAATGTTCTTCGAATCACCATTAGCTGAAGACATGGAAGCGGTAATTGAGAAATGGAGGAATTATGTGAAGCATAAACCGGTAAGTGAGGAATAGGAAGAAATGTTAGATGCCTGCCCGTACCGACGGCACGTTCGGGCGGGTACGGTGTACGATGTGCGATGTAAATAAAAAAGTTTCCAATTTTGGAAACTTTTTTATTTACTTTTGTGCCATGTCTGAAAACCCAACCCGATGTTTCCAGACGGAATTCTTACCTGAGATCAGAAATTTTTTCAAAGAGATTGATAAGAATGCCGTCAACAAAATACTATGGAATCTTGATTTAGCGGAAAGAACAAACGATTCAAAACTTTTTAAAAAGTTGCGTGATGAAATTTGGGAATTCCGAACAAAATACGGCAATCTTCAATACAGACTGTTGGCCTTTTGGGATCAGAGCTCGCCAGAGAGAACTTTGGTGATTGCTACGCACGGCATTATCAAAAAAACAGACAAAATGCCTTCAAAAGAAATTGAAAAAGCTATTAGCATTCGAAAAAGATATTTTGAGCAAAACAGCAAATGATATGACACCACGAAAAACTATTTCCCTTGATGAGATGAAGGATGAATTCATCGGAAAGAGAGGATCCCCAGAAAGAGAGACATACGAATATGAACTTAATATGGAAGTTCTGGGTTTGATGATTAAAAAAGCCCGAAAGGAACGCCAGCTTACGCAGGACGGACTTGGAAAACTTGTCGGTGTTCAAAAATCCCAAATCTCAAAACTGGAAAGCAACGCAAACAGTGCAACAATTGACACTATAATTAAGGTTTTCAGGGCACTGAAAGCTGAAATACACTTTAACGTAATCATGGAAAACAGATATCTACAGATTCCATAGGACGAATACAAGCGGGTAAGATTTAGGCATTTCGCATTATCAAATACACTGTTACACAGAGAAATACAAGAGAAGACACAGAGTCGCACAGAGAATATCTCCGTGCTACTCTGTGTCTTCTCCGTGTAGCTCTGTGTAACCCTTAAGTATATTAAAAAAGAAACAACTTTATCGTTGCAGCGCTAACTTGCTTCTACTTCTTCCATACAAAAAGTAAATACTAAGCCCTATTGCCATCCATCCGAAAAATACCATCCAGCTTTTGGCCGGGATCTCGATCATCAGGTAAGCACAACAGGTAACACCTAGCAATGGGATCAGTGAGAAACTTTTTGCGAAGCTGAATATCCCCATAAAGACGATCAGTAAAAGGAAGAGATAAATAGGAAGGTTATGGACAATTGCCAGCAATCCCCCGAGGAATATCTTGTTATGCAACGTAGGAATACTTCTTAACGTGTCACCAAACTCCGCGTCGCTAAACTCATTCAACTGTTCTTTAGTAATTGAGAGTGTTTTCGCTCCTCCGGAAGTAACGCTCTGTATATTGTTCAGGTCATTGACAGTTAATTCTTTTTGAAGAACCGCACGATCTTTCAGGTATAAACCATGAAAAGCATCATCAAAACGGTAAGGCTTAAACAATGCAATCAATACAATGATCAACACCACAAGCACCGGATAGATCAACTTTCCGTTGATATATGGGATGTTGAATTTCCCTGATTGCCTGGCAAGTTTTGGCAGGTATAAAACTCCACCGCAAACCAGCACAAATGCAAACAACGTTCCGATGCTGGTAAGATCGGTCATTAATTTATCGTCCACAAAAAGCACGGGCAAACCCACCAGAAGTCCGGTCATCATAGTCGCAAAACCGGGTGTTTTATAACGGGGTGAAATTGTGCTGAAACGCTTTGGAAGCAAGCCATCGCGGCTCATACTCATCCATATTCTTGGCTGACCAATCTGGAACACAAGCAATACACTTGTGGCTGCTATAACCGCAGATACAGAAATAACAAACCCGATCTTGTGCATATTGATCTTATCGAAGACATATGCCAACGGATCTGCCACACCCTCAAACTCCTTATAATTTACCATTCCTGTTATCACTAATGTGGTAACTACATAAATGATGGTACATATTACCAATGAATAGATCATTCCACGCGGAAGATCCCGCTGTGGATTGCTACACTCTTCTGCTGTTGTTGATATAGCGTCAAACCCTATATAGGCAAAGAACACAGAAGAAACGCCTTTCAAAACACCTGTCATTCCCTTGGGAAGAAAGGGTGACCAGTTATCTGTTGTTCCATTCGAAAAAATGAACCAAAAGCCAACGATGGCAATAAAAATCAGCACGACAATCTTTAATCCCACCATAAAATTGGCACTTCGCCGGCTTTCATTAATACCGATATAAGCAAGCATGGTGATTAACCCTACAATTATGAATGCGGGTAGATTTACCACGAGTTTAAATCCCAGTATTGACGGAGCATGTGTGTACACAAGGTCTGCGGTACTTTGATTCGCAGCAATAGCGGCATCATAATTCATTTTGGCGGTCTGATAGCCAATTGTAAGCCATTCGGGAAGATTGATATGAATTGCTTTGAGAATATTATTGAAATATGCGCTCCAGGATATAGCCACTACCACGTTTCCGATAGCATACTCCAGGATCAAAGCCCAGCCAATAATCCATGCGATCAGCTCTCCGAAAGTGACATAAGAGTATGTGTAAGCACTTCCGGAAACAGGAACCCTCGAAGCAAATTCAGCATAACAGAGCGCAGTAAAGCCACAAGTAATTGCCGTAATAATAAATAGGAATATTACACCGGGGCCTCCGTTAAACGCTGCCGTACCAATCGTGGAAAAAATACCGGCACCAATAACGGCGGCAACTCCCATAAAGGTAAGATCACGAACACCTAACACTTTATTCATGCCAGGCGCATGACCATCCAGTTCGCCGGCTTGTGCCTCAGCAACAATTTTCTCAAGAGATTTCTTACGAAATAAAGACATGTTATATTGATTGATACCGGTGTTTTCATAGTTCCGGCATTTTAGCTTGTACTTGTATTTTTCTAGTGCTCCCTTTGGATAAGAAAGTCAGCCAACTCGCGCAAAGGTTTTTTGCGTGAAGAAACTACAGCTATATCTTCCAGGTGCTTCATAGATTTATCAAGATATTGTTGCTTGAGTGATTTTGCCCAGCCATCAACATCACAATCCCTGAATATTTGTAAAACCCGTTCAACTTTATCTGCAGGATTTTCCTCCATCAGGCTTAGCAATTCATTTTTTTGTTGGGTATTTGCAACTTCCAGCGCGTGCAGCATCAGGAAAGTCTTTTTATTTTGCCTGATATCTCCGCCTACATCTTTCCCAAATTTTTCGGGATCTCCAAAAGCATCCAGGTAGTCATCCTGTACCTGGAAAGCGATACCAAGGTTTCTACCGAATTCGTACAACTCATTCTGATTTCCTTCACTGGCACCGCCTAATATAGCCCCCATACGAAGGCTGGCGGCGAGCAGGACAGAGGTCTTCAGCTCAATCATCCTGATATAGTCAGGCAATGAAACCGAATTCCGGCGTTCAAAATCTACATCCAGTTGCTGGCCCTCGCAAACCTCCCTGGCCGTTCTATTGAACAACCCTAAAATTTTGCTGAGGTAAGATACATTAATTTTATTAAGATACGAATATGCCACCACCATCATCACATCACCACTTAAAATGGCTGTATTCTCATCGTATTTTGTATGAACTGTCGGCAACCCGCGACGCAGGCTTGCCTTGTCCATTATATCGTCGTGAACTAAAGTAAAATTGTGGAAAAGTTCAATCGCTGTGGCTACGTGAAAAGCATCCGGAACTATTTCACCAAACAATTCATTACCCATTAAACACATTACCGGCCTGATGCGCTTGCCCCCTATTGTGAGAAAATAATCGGCAGGCTCATACAAACCCGCAGGTTCTTTAGGAAAATGACTCACATTAAATACCTCTGCAAAACTGGCAACCAGCTCTTTAAAAGATTTCATGGGGGTGAAGATACAGGATGAATTGAAATTATAGCGATGGGGGCCGGACAAATGTGAATAAAAGAGCTGTGAGCTGTCAGCAATCAGCAATAAGCTTATTGCTTTAGGGTTGCAAAACATAGCCTTAACCGTTATTGGAATGCTTACACGCCCTTCGCCTAATCAAAAACCCACTGTAAGCAGATTGAAGTGGCTGGCTACATGCCCGAAAATTTAATTGTGACAAATTCATCAAATAATACTATCACACGCTAAATTGCTTCGTTTTATAAATACCGTATCAATTCTTATTCAAAGCCATGCAGCAGTTTACCGTCAACCCGAACAAATTCAAGGAGATAAAAAAACAAATGCTCATCAGAAGCATCCCAATGTTATTGCTTGTAAGCATTGCCGCTATTGCAATAAACTATTCCAATACTACTAGCAAGGAAACCGATTTTACATGGCTGTTTATCGCCGTTCCTTTTTTTGTACTCATATTGGCCTGGGGAATTCGAAAAGGTTTAAAAAGGCAAAAGTCTCTCATGGACAGTTATATATTAACAGTATCAAATAATTCGATTACGCGAGAGCAGGCAAATACACCAACAATATCGATATACTATAGCGACATCACTTCGATTGCAAAATACAAGAATGGAACATTTATAATCAGGAGTAAAGATCCCGCGGATGAGATCATTGTTCCTGCCCAAATTGACAACTATGAAGAATTCGAATCGCTAATTGCTAGCGTAAACAAGGTAAATACGGAAAATTCACAACCGCAATTGCAGAAATATACCACTTTGCTGTCATTGATAAATCTCGCATGCATGATATGCGTTTATGTCGCAAGCAATAAATTTCTTGTTGGGGCAACTGGAACTGTTTGTACGGCTTTGACAGGTTGGAGTTTTTATAAGGCATGGATGAGTAAGAATCTGGATTCAAAAACAAAGAAATCGCTTTTATGGGGATTACTGGCACTGCTTTCAGTAGTCGCTATAACTATCATGAAACTAACGGGCATATATACAAACTCTTAATGAATAACACCAGCGCTTTAAGAATCAGGCAGGAGATTTTACCACTGTTTGACCGCACCGAAAATAGTTTCTCGAAGGAAGAGCTGGTACAAGTACTGAGCGAGCCTTTAAAATCTAAAGAAGAGATATTATCAAGACAGGAAATACTGAGAGGGTTTATTGCTAATCATGACATCTTAAAAGATTATTCTTATTCCCAGCTGGACTTTTTCGAAGTGTATAATTTTCTTGCAAGCCTCCATACCAAAGCTATTCCGAAGCTCACTCTAATGATTGATCTTCAATTTTCAAAAGAACGACGTGACTGGGCCCGGTCAAAATTTATTCAGTCTGTTTTACTCCTGAATAGACTGAATCACTTCTATTTTAAAAGAATTGACGCCAGGGTATTTCCGGAGAGCTACAGACAGGAACTGCAGAAAATAGCCCAATTTCTGGAGGATCTTAATCTTATTAATAATGAAAGATTAATCAGGGAAAATAAAGTCCGCGTCAGTCACATTGTGAACTTCATGGATTTGCTTACCCAAAAGGTTACGAACGACGAACATTCAAATTTTTGGAAACGCCTGTTTATTTTCGAAGCATATCTTTCGATCAGTAAAGCGATCGTCATGTATGGCTATAGTTTTCCAATCTTTACTGAAAATGATTTTTCATTTAAAAGCCTGTATCACCCATTATTAAAGCAAGCGGTTAAAAACGATATTACACTTTGTAATAACGTCATCATTTTCACAGGACCCAACATGTCCGGCAAGTCAACGTTCTTAAAAGCTTTAGGCTTGTCGGTTTATCTCGGACATCTGGGATTGGCCGTGCCTGCCGGGGCCGCTGCAATGCCATATTTCGATAGCATTTCCATCGCGATCAATCTTAATGACGACATAATGCAGGGTTATAGTCATTTCATGACTGAATTAAAAAACTTAAAGCAGGTTGTAACTGATGCCTCGGATAACAGGAAATGCTTTGCGATTTTTGATGAGCTGTTCAGAGGAACAAACATTGAAGACGCGTTACATATAAGTTCTTCAACAATTATAGGACTAACTCAGTTCAACCAATCGTATTTTCTGATTTCTACACATTTAAGCCAGTTAAAAGATATGGCATTATCCCAGGAGAACAAAATTGCGGCTTTCTATTTCGATTGTGATTTGCAGAATGGCTCTCCATCATTTAACTATCAACTAAAAAAAGGCTGGTCAGAATTAAAAATTGGCAAAATATTATTCGACAAAGAAGGACTTCCTGACTTATTAAATCCGGTTAAATAATAATACTAATAATACCAGACGTAGCAAATTCCTGTTTCTCTCACAGGTTGTTGGTGTGCTTGCATACATTGCAAAGCTGACACCAAACAACTGCAGTCAGCTCAATTGCTCAGGCTTTAGCGCGTAGTTCATTCGGTGTTGATGTGCTCTCAAAATGGAACCGCACCCAACGCTGGGTTGTTTATTAACTCTCTTTCTTACTCTTTTTTGCAGGAGCTTTCTTCGTTGCAGCCGCAGCCTTCTTTTTCGCAGGTGCTTTCTCCGCAGCCTTTTTTCGTGCAGCTTTTTTAGCAGGAACTTTTTTAGCATCTTCGCTTTCTTCATCTGGTCTCAACACCCATTCATAATCGAGCTGACGTTTATCCAGGTTTGCAGCAACTACCCTGATGGTAACTTTGTCTCCCATTCTGAATTTTCTTCCGCTGCGCAAACCAACAAGACTATAGTCACCTTCTACCGAACGGAAATCATCATAATCTGATAAGCTGGCTATACTTACCAGTCCTTCACATTTATAGTCAATGGTCTCAACCCAGAATCCGAAACTGGCAACACCACTAATGACACCTTCAAAAGTTTCACCCAGGTAGTTCCTCATAAACTCAACCTGCTTGTATTTATTGCTCGCACGTTCAGCTTCCATGGCGGCACGCTCCCGCTCACTGCTGTGCTTGCATTTTTCATCCATCTTCTTATCGATCATCGGTTTTTCGTGGAGAATGGATTCCAATACACGATGCACCATTACATCCGGATAACGCCGGATGGGTGATGTAAAATGACAATAGAATTCAAAAGCAAGGCCATAGTGTCCAATGTTCTCCGTTGAATAAACAGCTTTGGCCATTGTGCGGATACCCAGTTGCTCCAATACATGCTGTTCGGGCTTTCCTTCTACATCGTCCAGCATCTGGTTGAAGCTTTGGGCAATTTTTTCGGGTGAACTTATATCGAACTTGTGACCGTATTTTTTTGCGAAAGTTATAAACGGCAGCAATTTCTGTTCGTCAGGCTGATCGTGAATACGGTATGGAAACGGAATATTCTTCTTGTTTACCTTAATTTTTGAAACATTCTCAGCAACTGTTCTGTTAGCGAGCAACATAAACTCTTCAATCAGTTGATTCGCTTCTTTACTTTCTTTCACAACTATGCCGATGGGCTTTGCTTCTTCATCCAGCTGAAATCTTACTTCCTGTGATGAAAAGTTGATAGCGCCTTTGCTGAACCGCTGTTTACGCAGCTTTTGCGCTATATTGTTTAATAGCAACAATTCATCACTATAAGGGCTGTCGCTTCCACCTTTTTCTATCACGTCCTGCACCTCTTCATAAGTAAAACGGTGATCAGAATGAATAATGGTTTTACCAAGCCAATATTGCTTTACCTTTCCCTTAATATCCATTTGAAAAATAGCTGAGAAAGTCAGCTTATCCTCACGTGGCCTCAATGAACACAACACATTGGAGATATGCTCAGGCAGCATAGGATTTACTCTGTCCGGCAGGTACACTGATGTCGCTCTTTTGTAAGCTTCCTCGTCCAGCACTGTATCGGGTTCAACATAATGGCTCACATCTGCAATATGCACGCCTATTTCATACAGACCATTTTTCAGTAATCTTATTGAAAGCGCATCATCAAAATCCTTCGCATCAATCGGGTCAATCGTAAATGTCAATATATCCCGAAAGTCTTTTCTTTTATTTATTTCACTCTGGCTAATGATGTCCGGCAGCCGCGCGGCTTCTTCCATTACCTTATCAGGAAAGGACAATGGGAATCCGGCCTCCGCTAATATTTCCTTCATGGCCACATCATTCTCGTCGCCTTCCTGCAAAATTGAGATCACTTCTCCCACGGGCTTTTTATCATCTTTATCCCATTTAACCAATCTGACTGCAACGCGCTGCTTGTGGAGTGCACCATGCAAGTTTTCCAATGGAATGTACAGATCCGGCATTGGCTTATCTGTGTCCGGCACAAAGAAGGCAAAATTTGTTGCCATTTGTAGTGTACCAATAAACTCGGTTTGTTTACGTTGAACCACTTCGGTTATTTTACCTTCCTTACGTCCGCTTCCGATATTCTCTTTTACAACACGCACGCGAACGGTGTCTCCGTTTAATGCTGTATTAAAATCTCCCGGCCGCACCAATATATCGCCGCTTCCATCCGGAATAACAACATATCCGATACCAGAACGGGTAATTTCCAAAGCACCTTTCAATCCGCCGGGTTGTCCCGGTTTCGTCTTCACTTTATTTTTCTTCTTTGAATCTTTTCTTCCCATGACTATCTTTTTATTGCCGGTCAACTAATTGCCGGCATCATGCTTGTCTTTAAAATTTCTTATAAATCCCTGTATCGCAGCATCAAAAAGCGGGCCCTCTTCAAACAGAAATTTATGAGTGATGGGCAACACGTACACGGCCATATGCTCCAGTTGCTGCTTAAATTTAAATAATCTTACAGCATCCTTCTCTGTTGTGAGCACATATTTTTGTTGCACCTGTATGCCATCGTATTTTTTTTGAATATCTTTCAGATCATCTATTGTAAAAATGTGATGATCGCTGTACACCATTTCATAATAAGCACCGGTGCTATCCTGAAGATAATCTTTTAACGGTTTTGGATTGGCAATGCCGCTTACCAACAAGATCTCATCCACCTCTGTAATATACCTTGTCTTATGACTGCTGATATGATATGGTACCCCATATTCAATTGTCGTGAAGAAAATTTTCTGATCTGCCAGCGGTTCTATCTCATCACTAATTTTTTGTCTTTCCTCTGCACTCAAAGAACCGGGGCATTTAGTAACAATGATCATATCGGCCCTTTTATAGGAAGAGCGTTGATCGCGCAGGTCGCCTGTTGGAAGAAAGAAGTCTCTCGTAAAGAGATTATTATAATCCGTAAGCAAAATGTTCAAGCCGGCTTCTACTGACCGATGCTGAAATGCGTCATCCAGGATTATCGCCTGCACTTCAGGCCTGTCATGTAACAATTGCGGAATAGCTACAATTCGCTCCTCTCCCACTGCTACGGGAATTCCGGGAAATTTAATATGGAACTGCATAGGCTCATCTCCAATTTCCAGCGCTGTAGTTTGTTCACCAGCCAGTACATAGCCCTTTGTTTTTCTTTTATAACCGCGGCTTAAAGTGGCTACCGAGAATTTATTTTGCAACAATTCTACAATATATTCAACCATGGGCGATTTTCCGGTTCCGCCCACCGATAAATTACCGATACAGATCAGTGGCAGGTTAAATGATGCCGACTTAATGATCTTTTTATCAAACAGGTAATTTCTAAGCATAACAATGACACCATAGATTAAGGCAAATGGCAACAATAATACCCTGAAAGATTTTAAAAAGATGGCATTAAAATTCATAAATACAGTCTTGTGTAATACAGTAATCTAAAGGTATGTCAAACTCATTACGGTCGTCTATTGTTGAAACCGGTTCAAAATAACTGAAACCAACTTTTAAAACATCCGGCCTGCAACGAGACAAAAATCTGTCATAAAAGCCTTTTCCATATCCCACCCGGTAACCATCAACATCACAGATAAGCATCGGCACAAATACAAGATCTATTTCTTCAGGATCAATATATATGTCGCCGCATGGCTCCGTGATTCCGATATGATTTGTTGTGTACAGTGTATCTTCATTAATCTCAACAGCCTGCATTGAGCAATCGCCAAAGTTGGTTCTTGTGTATCCGATTCGCAGGCCTGGTATACTGTGCCTGAGATACGAAGTATAAAGAATCGTATTTGGCTCGGCATGATGCCCCATTGGCCAGTATGACAACAATACTTCCACATTTTCAAAAGCCAGTTGTTGAAATCTTATGAGAAGCAGATCGTCCAGCCTGAGTTTCTCTTTTGAAGATATTTCCAGCCGCTTTTGCTTATATGTGCTTCTTAATTCCTTTTTTGTCATAGTAATGCTTGTAGTGATGATCGTACAGCAGCAGCCTGCTCAGCAACAAAAGATCTACTTACGGTGCCGGCTTGTTGAACTGATCCTATTTTAGGATAACCGCTCCAACGTACAATATCTTCTTCATAACCCTGAAACTGATCATTGAACATCCAGCCAATTACATCAATATTGTGCTGTTTGCATACGGCTGCAGTTAACAACGAATGATTAATGCTTCCGAGGTAATTTCTGCTTACGAGAATTACTTTAGCATTCAGTTTCTTTGCCAGGTGAAGAATAAATTCATCGTCATTTAACGGCACCAACAATCCCCCTGCACCTTCTACTATCATCAGATCGCTATCTTTTTGCAGCTGCTGATAACGGGCAAGAATTTTATCTGTATCTATAACTACATTTTCTTCTTTGGCTGCAATATGCGGAGAGGCAGGTAAATGCAGTCTGTACACTTCATCAAAAACCCGGGAGTTTGTATTTGAAAGCAATGTTTGAATGGTATTGGCGTCGGTACCTTCTTCCAAACCGGTCTGAACCGGCTTCCAGTAGTCCGCCTGCAACGCTTCGGTAATAATGGCCGCCGTTACCGTTTTTCCTACACCTGTGCCTATGCCTGTTATAAAAATGGGCCGCATAATGGTTTTTGGATTTGTAAGATATCAGAAAAAACTGTTACTCCATTCTTTGCTATGAAGCAACAAAAAAAGAAAACAACGTTGTTCCGTAATTGCGCAAAAAGCTGAAGCCTTCAAATTGTTCATAAGCATTACGCGGTGTGTGTTCCAGCACAAAAAAGCCGTCAGGCGCTATCAGCTTTTTCTCCACAATGATTTTAGGTAGCTCGTCAATAGTTCCCAATGCATAGGGAGGACCGGCGAAAATAAAATCAAACTGGTCGTTGCAGGAAGACAGAAAACCAAATACATCCATCTTAAGCAATTTGCAGTTTTCAATACCTATCGTATCAATGTTCTTTTTAATGAAGGAATACATTTGCGGATCTTTCTCAATAATTGTCAGATCCGATGCACCACGTGAAGCAAGTTCATAACTTATGCTTCCTGTACCGCCAAACAGGTCGAGGGTTTTTATATCATCAAAACTGATCCTGTTCTGGAGAATATTAAATAATCCTTCCTTGGCAATATCTGTAGTTGGCCTTGTATAAGGCATT
The DNA here is from genome assembly GCA_030345135.1 of Chitinophagaceae bacterium DXS. Lineage (GTDB taxonomy): Bacteria > Bacteroidota > Bacteroidia > Chitinophagales > Chitinophagaceae > Danxiaibacter > Danxiaibacter flavus. The sequence continues at coordinate 1,391,411 of CP128386.1, read as the reverse complement.
TTGGCCGGAGGGCTAATTTTTCTTCCGCCCCATTTTCCGGATATTATCCTCATACAACCATTTTATAAAAGGGTGAAAAATAATGCAACGGGTAATCCTCAAAAACAGCCTTATCCAGCTTATCAGCCGAAAGGTCATCTGTTTCAAGATTGGCAATGTACTTATACAATTCACCATACATTGCCGAGTTTTTATCGATCAAGCCGCTTACCTGTACCGTTGCGTCCGAATTTTCAATATTCAGTTGTTTCATGCAATTCAACAGAAAGTACAACACGTCTTCTGAAGTTTGGTAACAGAAATTCTGCACCAGTGAAATTGCGTGCTGTTGATAAACAACAACCGAACAATTATTTCTGTAAAATGCTACCTGCAATAGCGCATCCTTTGGATATTCCTGCGTATCTGTATTGTATAGAAGCGTTTTTTTATGCGAGAATGAAACTTTCGGAAAAGCGCGTTCGGCAGCAGCAAGAATTGTTTCCGGTATACAATAAGCCACTATATAATCCGGAACTATATCCTTCATCACCTTTCCATGAGCGGGAGCACCCGTTTCCAACAGAAAATAATCATTCAATGAATCCTCCCTGTAAAAACTCCCCGGAACTGCAACCACGTCCTTATTGTTGAGAATAATTTTTACATCCGGATAGGATTGAGACAATAATTTGGAATAAAGCTTAGTCTGACGGAATATCTCCTCGTAGTCAGACATATCCTTGCCAAATTCAAATAATTCGAAAGAATGAAGCCAGTCATTATTATCAGTGATACTCCAGCATGCTATGATGCTGTCACCAATCTCAACATAGAGCCTGGTTGCAGCGTCATCTTCGCCATATATCCCAAAATTCTTCTGAACCATAGTTTAATAGTTAGTGCAATGATACGAACATTTTAGTTGAACCCTGATTTAGCGGGCTGCGCAGGGTATGCCCTGTTAACGGCCCACATGAACGTAGTTTAAGCAAGATCATTGCCCAAACGCCCATATTTCAAAAAAAATATGAGTAATAACTTATTTTTTACAATAATAGGCATGCAATATGCATTATTAGGTGACTAACTCCGGCTTTATGTACCTTTTACTGAGAAACAATAAAGAATCGGGCCCCTTCACCGCTGAACAGCTGGCTAAAATGGGGCTGAAACCTTACGACCTGATTTGGGAGGAAGGTAGAACTGCTGCATGGCTTTATCCCAGCGAGATACCGGCTTTGAAAGAATTTGCGCCCGTAATTGAAGAACAGCCGTTTGACAGGTTTTATAAAAAACCGGCTGCTGCAACAACAAAGCCGGCCACAGCGAAGCCTAAATTCAGAATTTCTGCCGCCTGGAGAAGGATAGATAAAGACGAAACCCCTGCTGCTCCGGCTGCAAAGGAAGAAACTCCTTCATGGAAAGAAGTGTATTCAGAATGGCAACAACATACACCTGCCACTTCCCCACAACCGGAAAAGCCGGCCGAGAAACCGGCACCGCGCAAACAGGAGCCGGTAGAACTTACAACCAAGTTCGAGCAGCCACTACAGGAAATCAAAGAAAGATATGTTGAGCATTTACTAACCGGTAACAAGCGAAAAAATGGCCCCACACTTTCGGTTAGCGGAAAACAATTAATGGAGACATTGCTGGTGCTGGGCGTAATTGCCCTGGGACTTTGGATGGTATTTAAACCGGAAAAACCAGAAAACGCTCAGGCTGCAACAACCACTGTTGCACCTAAACAAACGCCTGCTGAACAAAAGACCATTGTAGCAGATCAGTCTGCAGTTGACGAGGAACAAACCGCCCCACAACAAGACGAAGAACCACAGCAGGCACCGCAAGCGGTTCCGGCAGAAGTAGCAAAAGAGCATGCTAAAACGCCGATTTACATCAACGCAGCTGAAAACAAACTGCGTACTACGGCAAAAAATCCGCATAATGGTAAACAAGTGGCTAAAACACAGCCAAAACAAGCTACCGTTAAAAGTTTGAAACCGGCTGCTACTACATCAAACGGTATCATTCACCAGGCTATCACTAAAAACGGCGCAGCCGTAAAAGGCAATGACCAGCTTTACCAAACAGCAAGCAACACTGTAATTAATCCTTCAACTATTAATTCAGCAAAACAACAGCCGGTGATTGAAACGCCCGTTCTGCCTAAAAGCAATACAAAAACAGTTGATGAGTTGATTAAAGTTAATCAGTCAGCACGATATCCTGGCGTAGTTGAAGACGTGCATCTCAGTCTTCGTAATATGACGACCTCCGTTTTGGATCTTGTTGTGGTTGATTTGCAGTACTATGATAAAAAGGGATTTTACAAAAAAGGTGAAACCCTCTACATAAAAAATGTGCCTGCTAACAGGGATATAACTGTAAAGGCGCCTGACGATCTTAACGCTTCTAATATAACCTATAAAGTATCCCTTGTAAGCTCCGAACAAAAAGGTTTGTATGTTGTAGCCGATTAATTTTTATTTTTAATAAGCACTAAAACAACCGGAAGTAATTAAAGTCAAAATTCAAAAGTAAAAAATCAAAAAATTGTAGTGCCCCGAGAGGGCTTGCTCTAAAAAAATATTAGCAAGCCTGCGCTGGAACCTTTTAACTTTTGACTTTTTAATTTTGACTTACCTCAACCGGCCTGATTGGTAATTATTAAATAAAGCGTTACATGAAGCAAATACTATTGTTCGGCGCAGGCAAGTCTTCTTCTGTACTGATTGAGTACCTGAAAAAAATAACGTCTGAAAACCAATGGACAGCTATAGTTGCCGACAATAACCTTTATGCGGCACAAGAAAAAACAGGCAATCATCCCCTTGTTACTCCGATTGAAATCAATATACACGACGATGTAGCCCGCAAAAACCTGGTACAAAAGGCCGATGTGGTAATTTCTTTAATGCCGCCCGCACTACATTATCTTGTAGCGAAAGAATGTGTTGCAGAAAAAAAGCATCTGATCACGGCATCATATATCGACGACAACATCAGGCAACTCGAAAAAGACATTGTAAAAAATGATCTGTTGTTCTTATGTGAAATGGGACTTGACCCGGGAATAGATCATATGAGCGCAATGCAGCTGATTCACAGGATAAAAAACAACGGTGCCAGAATAACGTCTTTCAAATCTCATTGTGGTGGATTGGTCGCACCGGAAAGCGATGATAATCCGTGGCATTATAAAATAAGCTGGAACCCGAGAAATGTGATTCTTGCAGGCAAAGCCGGTGCAGAATACCGCGAGGATAACAAGGCCGTTCACCTGGGTTATGAAACGTTATTTGATAGTGAAAGGTTAGTACACGTGCCGGGACTGCAGGATTTTGCTTATTACCCAAACAGGGATTCATTGAGCTATATTCCGCTTTACCATCTTGATGAAGCCAATACATTTGTACGAACCACACTCAGGCATCCCGATTTTTGTCTTGGCTGGAAAAACATTGTGGATCTGCAACTGACAAACGAAGAGAAGATTTACGATACCAACGGAATGACCATTGCCGCATTCTTTAAAAACCATTTTGAAAAACATGGTTTTGGCGAATGGCTTAAAAATATGCTTTCTTCAAGAATAGATTTCGCCAGGGATTTGATGGAAAAACTGATGATGCTTGTTCAACAGGATGAGCAACTGCCAGACGTGGCAGATGTGGCAAATGACATGATGTTAGTTGATCAGCATGGACAGCTTAATACGGTAACGACAGACAATGTTAAGACGATGGCTGCAGAAAAAATCGCCAGACAGATGCATGAAGCCAACGTTAGTATGAACCAGTTATTTTTTATTGGACTGGAGGATCAGTCCCTCATAAATAAGGATACATGCAGTGCTGCAGATATTATGCAAATGATATTGGAAAAAAAATTGGCATTACAGTCCGATGATAAGGACCTGGTAGTTATGATGCATGAAATTGAATATGAGAAGGACCGGAAAAAATCCGTTATAAAAAGTGTGCTTGCTGTAAAAGGCGATAACAACCGTTTTACTGCGATGGCGAAAACAGTGGGGTTACCCTTAGGGATCGCTGCCAATCTGATCCTGAAGAATAAGATACCTGCAAGAGGATTACACATCCCTGTTATTGAAAGCATTTATGACCCGGTACTCAGCGAATTAAGGCTGAACGGCATTGCGTTTGAAGAGTATGAAAGTTGAGTTGCCAATTTGTTCAGCTCTATTAATAACAACAATTTCAGGTTATGGCCAATTTTAAGATATCTCTCGAAGATGCTGTTACACGACTTAAAGAAACTGACCAGGCAACATTTACTACATTAATGCAGCACGGCAGCATGAGCGTTGAATATTACAAGCCTGAAAAGGTGGATCATCAACAACCTCACAAACAGGACGAATTATATATTATAGCCAGCGGATCAGGTTTCTTTTTTCGCAATGGCGATACCGTTACCTGCAAAACCGGCGATGTGTTATTTGTTCCTGCCAGTATGGAGCACCGTTTTATTGATTTTACGGAAGATTTTGCTACCTGGGTCATTTTTTATGGAAATGAAGGTGGCGAAATGCAGTAGATTTATTTTCAGTCGATTATGTTCGGCTTTCAATCCTTAAATATCCCGGTAAAAAAACTTTGTTCAAACATATGGATAAATAAAGTCGGCTAGTTCGGTGGGATTTGCTATTTTTAGTTTTCTAACGATGATACCGGTTAATAAAGCTAAAAATTAAGCCTATGGAGTTTTTAAACACCTTGTTTGATGAAGCCATTCGTTTCCTTGGAGTGAGGCATATTTTCGAGATCCTGCAATCAGGAAACTATAGTTCGCTATTAACTTACGATGGATTGAGAGCTGCGATTGGTCCACTCATTCCTTTTTTACTAATACTGGAGATCATACGCGCAGCTATATTTAAAAGGTTTAAGGCTTCCGAATACAAGGTTGTATTTCTGCTGTACATTTTCAACCGTTTTGCTTCGAGGTTTATTTCAATAGCTGCCGTTGCATTTTGCATCGGCCTTTTTGAAAAATACGCCATTGTAAAAACCAGTTTTACATGGTACTGGTTTATTTACGGATACATAATATGGGAATTTTCGCATTTTATCTATCATTATTTCGGACACAAAGTGAGGGCCTTCTGGTGCCTGCATTCAACACATCATGCACTGGAACACATGAACCTTTCAGTAACCTATGCGCACTTCATCCTTGAAGCGCCATATGCAGATGTGATACGTACTTCAATTTGTATCATAATGGGTGTGAATCCGCCGCTCTTGTTCCTTATTATGTTTATTGACGGCACCTGGGGTGCATTTATACATATAGGTGAGAATATTCTAAAAGACGGGCGTCTGGGCTTTTTAAACAAGATCATATTAACGCCGTCACACCACCGTGTTCATCACGCCAGAAATCCATTGTATATGGATACCAATTTTTGTAACTTGCTCAATATTTGGGATAAGGTCTTCAAGACTTACCAGGATGAGAAAACGGAAATTAAGCCAGAGTACGGAATTACAAGGGAGATGAATTCTCACAATTTTCTTGATGTTTATTTTGGTGAAATTGTATGTCTTGCAAAAGATGTTTACAGAGCCCCAGGGCTTAAAAATAAACTGTTGTATATCATCATGCCTCCGGGATGGAGCCATACCGGAGACCATAAAACAGCGAAACTTACAAAACAACATTATATAAAAGAAGTAGAGCAACAGAAAAGGCAGCCAATGTCAGATCCGGCTTTACAGCCTTTGACAGAGCTGAGTGCTTAATATAATCGGCGATCAATCCGTATGCTAAGAAACCAGAAGTCCTTCTGCGCCAAAGCAAAGGATTTAAAAATGCGATTGAAAAACCGATAATAATTTCCAAGCTAATTGCTTCAAACGAAAGCCCGTTACAACCTCAAGTAACGGGCTTATTATTTTAGATGTACGAAGTACAATGGAAAATTGAAAATTGAGAATTGACAATGGGGCGCGGCATGTAAGCTTCGACAAAGTTATTATGAAAAGACCCGGCAACGTTTGCCGGGTCTTTATGGTTGTTACCAATAAATTAAACTGATTCAATACAGGCATTCAGCTAAAAGCTAATAGCTGATAGCTCACGGCTAATTAATATCTGTTCCTAATCCACCTCTGCCTCTGTAAAGTTTAACAGGCTTATCCAATGTCACTTTTAATACTGTTTCATATTCATCCTGTACATTGTCAGGTACATTGATGTAAACTATGCCAGGCACAGGGCTCCATGATATTTTGCCGACTACTTTATGTTGCAATTTTGTACCATTACCTACAACCTCCACTTCTTTAATACCATTTACAAGTCCTTTTATTGCAACGTTTCCACTTGTTTTACCAGGCAGAAATAAGTACAGTACTGTTGAATCTTTAGACAAAGTGGTAGGACCATAAAAATGTCCCAGGGGAATTCCACCCAATGTACCAAAAATTGCTTCCTTATGTTTTGCATTCCATTTGCCAAGCTCCTGTAAAACATGAACCTCTTCCTGGGGAATTGTTCCATCTTCTTTTGGTCCGATATCCAGCAACAAATTACCGCCGTTTGCAACTACGTCTGTAAAGATGGTAATCACTTCATACGGTGTTTTCCAGTTGGTGTCCTGTGGTTGATATCCCCAGTTGTTATTGATCGTCATGCACAGTTCCCACCAGTTGTAATGTGGACGTGTTACAGGGAAATTCTGCTCCGGCGTTTCATAATCTCCATAACCTTGTAAGCGACCATTGATGATGGTGTTTGGATTTTTTGAGAGCAACAATGCACGAACATTTTGGCTTTGCCATTCTTCCGCACTGTGTTCCCAGTCTCCATCAAACCAGTACAGGTCTGGGTTATACTGTGTACTTATTTCAGTAAGCTGGTTAAACATAAACTTCCTGAATTTATTCCAGCGTTCAGGCTGATTTGCTGCACTGTAACGGCTGCTGTCTTTTAGAAAGCCGGGATAATCAGGATAACTCCAGTCGATCAGTGAGAAATAAGCACCACATTTAATTCCGTCTTTTCTCAATGCATCAAAGAAAGGTTTTACAAGATCGCGCTTTGCAGGTGTGTTCTTTACTACGCTGTAATGCTTTTCTTTTGTATCCCACAATGCCACACCATCGTGGTGTTTGGTTGTTAGCACCGCATAGTTTGCACCACTTTGTTTAATCAGATCAGCCCAGGCTTGCGGATCATAATTTTTAGCGGTAAAGCCCTTCATTTGCTTCATATAGTCGGGCCAGGATATTTTCTTGTTGTGAAAGCTCCAGCTTTCATCAATGCCATTTACGTCATAAATGCCGTAATGAATAAAGATCCCGAGCTTCGCATCGGCAAACCATTCCATTTTGTTCCGGATACTATCAGCATTTACCTTTTGCTGAGCATTAAGATTTGTTGTAAAGTATAACAACGTTACAAACAAGAGACTTTTTCTCATCCGCTAAATTTTACTTTTAAAGATCACAATTAATTGCAGTACAGGCGCGCAATATATCACATCCATCCATCAAAAAAAGTTAACAGTTAATATTATGGAAGAGATTGTCAATACAGGCTGAAACACGATTAAGCTTAAAGCTTAAAGCCCAAAGCCTAAAGCTGACCGAAGCGAAGCTTTTTTAACCATTTAAGAAATGTAAGAGCAAATAAGAACTTTTACCTGGGATAATAACACATAAACGACAATAGATTTACTTAGCCTGCTCAGACCTTCACTATTGACTATATTCACTAGCTGTATAGAAGTAAGGTGTCGGCCGCAACAACGTTTCATAGTAAACAACTTATAAAGTTTAAAGCAGACCGAAGCGAGTTTTTTTAAACCATATAGGCATATAAGAGCAAATAAGAATTTTGCCTGCAATAATAATTGCACTTAAACGATAATGCATTTACTTAGCCAGACCGGACTTTCACCATTGACTACTGACTATTCACTAGTTGTATAAAAGAATATCTACTTTCAGCAAGATCAGATCCAACTCAGTTTTAACTTAGTCGCCCCGATCCCATTGCCGCAATGTTTGATTTGTATAATTTTAGTGAATGAATAAAACACAAACGCTCGAAGATTTCTATGCCGGGCATGCCGTTGCTAACAAGCCATCGCTTAATGGAAATAATGGCTACGGGCATTTTAATGTGTATCGCAGGGAAGAGTTTATGTGCAAGAGTTGCGTGCCTTATAGCAGGAGAGATTTTTATAAGATCACTTTTATTGAAGGTACCGGTGTTTTGCATTATGCAGATAAAAGCCTTGAGCTGAATAACAATACTTTACTATTCTCTAATCCAAACGTTCCGTACTCATGGGAAATAACTTCAGAAAAACAGACTGGGTACTTCTGTCTTTTTACTGAAGACTTTTTTAAATCGGGATCACGCCACGATAATTTATCTGACAATCCCATGTACAGGATCGGCGGCCATCCTGTTTTCTTTCCCGATGAAGCGCAACAAAAAAACATCTGCTTCATATTTGAAAAAATGCTGGAGGAGATGGAATCTGAGTACACATACAAGTATGATCTCATGCACAACTATATTAACCTGTTGATGCATGAGGCTATGAAAATGCGTCCGGCTGAAACATTTGTTGCACATTCAAATGCATCCTCGCGCATAGCCAATTTGTTTATAGAGTTGATGGAAAGACAGTTTCCTATAGACACACCTGCAAACACACTCAAACTTAAAACAGCGAAGGATTATGCCAGCCGTCTTTCTGTTCATGTAAATCATCTTAACAGAGCAGTTAAAGAAATCACAGGCAAAACAACAACGGAACACGTGGCCGAGCGTATTGTCAACGAGGCCAAAGCATTGCTTATTCACACCGATTGGAACATTTCTGAAATAGGCTATGCGCTTGGCTTTGAATATCCTTCTTATTTCAATAATTTTTTCAAGAAACAAACGAATGTGACGCCCAGGGCGTTTAGAAGTGAATGATTGGGGGGGAGTGAATGGTGAATAGTCAATCGTGAATAGTGAAAGATGAGACAGAACAACTGATTTCAAATCTCTTAACAGAGCGGCCCTTTGATAATTCATGACTATCGAAGAAACGCAACCTGTCACACTTTTGACTATTCACCTTTCACTATTCACCATTGAAATTCAACGTGCCCCAACAAACCACAACCAGCCCCACCTTTCACCTTTGACTATTTTCCTATTAACTATTCACCCATCACAAATAAAGCTTGCCTCAACAAAATGCAACCAGCCACACCTTTCACTATTGACTATTCACTATTGACCATCTCCCTCTTGTTTGAATTTCATAATTTTCCGTTTGATAACTATAACGGCGCAGAAGAATGACCGCTGTAATTTTATGTCTCAAAACAGACAAAAAATGAAATACAGAAACTTGGCAAACACCGGAGAAAAATTATCCGCGATTGGACTTGGCTGCATGGGCATGAGCTTTGCTTACGGACCTGTGGATGATACTGAATCGATTGCGACGCTTCATAAAGCGCTTGATCTGGGCATTAATTTTTGGGATACTGCCGACATGTATGGATTTGGCGGCAACGAAAAGCTAATATCGCAAGTGTTGGTACCAAACAGGGATAAGATTTTCATTGCAACAAAATTTGGTTTCCGTTTGAAAGAAGATAATTCAGGAACTTATTTTGACGGTTCTCCTGCATATCTTAAAACTGCAGTAGAGGCCAGTTTGAAGAGACTGAAAATTGATACAATCGATCTTTATTATGCACACCGAATTGATCCGTCTGTTCCTGTTGAGGACATGGTTGGCGCGATGGCTGAACTTGTTCAACAAGGCAAGGTCCGTTATCTAGGATTATCAGAAGCTTCACCTTCATCAATTCGCAGGGCGCATGCGGTTCACCCGATAACGGCGCTACAAAGCGAGTATTCATTGCTAACAAGAGACGTTGAAGGTGAAATATTGCCATTGTGCCGTGAGCTTAATATCACTTTTGTTCCTTACAGTCCACTCGCAAGAGGCCTTGTTACTGCAACTGTAAGCAATACAAGTGAACTGGCTGACGATGATTTCCGCCGCACACTTCCGAGGTTTCATGATGAGCATTGGCAAAACAATCAAAACCTGGTGAAAGAATTTGCAGATTTTGCAAACACCAAAAACAGTACACCTGCACAGCTGGCGCTGGCATGGGTTCTTGCACAGGGAGATGACATTATCCCAATTCCCGGCACTAAAAAAAGAAAGTACCTGGAAGAAAATGCAGCCGCTGTAGATATCCAGCTAACATCCACAGATCTTGAAAATATTGAAGCGCTTCTTGCAAAATATCCAAATGTAGGACAACGGTATAGTGATGGATCTATGAAGCTGGTGAACAACTAGCATAATTCAAAAGTCAAAATTCAAAAGTCAAAAAATGTGCGGGTGAGTAAATGTGCAAATATGCGAATGTGAAGATTTGGAAAGCCGGTTAACTAATTCAACGTTAATTGATTGAATTGTCAAAGCAGCACGGCACGTTTTGACTTTTGACTTTTGACTTTTCCTGCCCGGCTGTCAGGGGGCATTTTCAATTTTCAATTCTCAATTTTTCAATTTTCCCTCCTCACTTCCCCTAACTTTGCACCATGCATTTAAGTAAGAAGGATGTCCTGTTAATGGCATTTTGCACAGGACTTATTGTTGCTAACATATATTACATCCAACCGCTGATCGTATTAATATCCAAAGAGTTCAATATACCGGAGAACGTTGCGGGCAGTGCAACATGGCTAACCCAGGCAGGCTATGCCGTAGGTTTATTTTTGCTCGTCCCCTTAGGAGATATGTTTGAGCGAAAAAAGCAGATCCTGGTTACCACTGCTATAAGCATATTAGCCCTGATCGGTGTTGCCCTGTCTCCTACTTTTTACATTTTGCAGATCTGTTGTTTTCTTGTGGGTGCAGGGTCAATTGTTCCTCAATTAATCTTACCCCTTTCAGCTACTCTGTCTGAGCCGTCTCAACGTGGGAAAGTCATTGGAAGTGTCATGAGTGGTTTGCTGATAGGTATCCTATTATCCCGAACATTAAGTGGTGCCATCGGCAAATGGTTAGGCTGGCGCAGCATGTTCTGGATCGCAGCCGCACTTTGTACAGCTTTACTCGGGCTTATGTACAAACGTTTCCCCGCAAGCAAATCAGCTTTTAGCGGTAAATACCATCATTTGATGCGCTCACTGTTCACACTAATCAAAACGCAACCGTTGTTGCGCGAGTCTACGGCCATTAACATGTGCTGTTTTGCAGTATTCGGCGCTTTCTGGACAACAATGGTATTGCTGTTTTCAAATGAACCATTCCATTTCACTTCGGAGAAAATCGGCTTATTCGGACTGGCTGGCGCCGCAGGAGCCATGGCGGCCCCATTAGTTGGCAAGCTGGGTGACAAAGGAAGTCCGAGAAAGACAGTAGGCATCGGCATCTTCATTCTGACCATTAGCCTTATCTTACTCTATCTTACACGCGAAAATGTCATCGGCTTTGTGATCGGAATTATTCTAATTGATGTTGGCCAGCAATCTGTTCACGTTTCCAATCAAACAAGAGTATACGCGCTGATTCCTGAAGCAAGGAACAGGCTGAACACCGTGTTTATGTCTATGAGCTTTATTGGCACCGCCTGTGGATCAGCAATCGGCCTTTTTCTGTGGAAACTGTACGGCTGGGCCGGAGTTTGTGCAGGTTGCCTGTTATTGATGGGAATCTCCATGGTTGTCTACTATACATCCGGGAAACGACACAAGACATTTCACGCAAAGAACGCAGAGAAGCAGCGACGCGGCGTGGAAAGACCAGCGTAAAGCTTAAAGCGTAAAGCCTAAAGCTTAAAACTGATTACCCAACCAATCAGCATCGCCAAACCTTTGTGCCTCTTTGTGTTAGTGGTTTAAAAGCCAGCTTAAAGCGTAAAGCCTAAAGCTTAAACTGATTACGCAACCAACCAGCTTCGCCAAACCTTTGTGCACTTTGTGCCCTTCGTGACTTTGCGGCAAAAAATCCTTTGTGTTTCGCCCTGCCACAGTGCCTCCGTGGTTTAATCGATTTGTGCTCCTTTGCGCCTTAGCGTCTTTGTGGCAAAATCTCTGTGTTTCGTCCCGCCGTCGTGCCTCCGTGGTTTCCAAATAAAAAAACCTGGCCGCGAGGACCAGGCTTGAGCCTTTCATAGTTCGGTGATTAATAACGGACATTGGGGATTAAATAAAAACGTTTTAAACTTTATAAGTTTAACCGTAAATAAAATCTAGCCGATTTTTACAGAGGTCATCGTTAGCGATCCACCTACTGCTTTATCATTAAAATAACTTATATCATCATTTGCATTCTGTAAACCCAGCGTATAGATCAGGGGCAGGTAGTGATCCGGCGTTGGTATAGCCAGTTTCGCTGCATTCCCAAGCTTTTCATAATCGATCAGGATATCGTGATTTCCTCCGGAGATATGCTTCTTAAATAATGCATTCATTTCATCTGCCCAGTTGAATGCATATTCCGGTTCATTTATCTTGTTCCAGGCCACCAGGCGAAGGTTATGAACCATGTTTCCGCTGCCGATAATCAGTACGCCTTTCTTTCTAAGATCATATAATTCTTTCGCAAGATTATAATGATATTGGAGTGGTTTATAATAGTCGATGCTCAATTGTAATACCGGAATGTTTGCTTCCGGATACATATGCCTCACTACTGTCCATGTACCGTGATCCAATCCCCATTCATGGCTAAGTCCAACTTCTGTAGAATGGACCAGGCCTGCTGTTTCTTTTGCCAGCTCCGGATTACCCGGCGCCGGGTATTGCACTTCAAATAGCTCTTGTGGAAATCCTCCAAAATCATGAATCGTTTTGGGAAATTCCATTGCCGTAACATGTGTTCCGTGAGTAAGCCAATGAGCTGAAACCACTATTACTGCTGAAGGAACGGGAATTTGTTTTGCCAACTCCTTCCACTGGTTGCTAAATATATTGTCCTCTATACCATTCATGGGAGACCCATGACCTATAAACAAAACCGGCATTAAAGAACCCTGGTTGTTTAAGGTTGAAATAAACCGGTTAAAAGACGACAGTTTTGCCATATCCGTAACTCCTCTTTCTTTTCTGGATCACTATTACTGCTAGTGTATTATCGCACATTCCAGCAAAAGAATCTTTTTGCGCATGCAAAGTTATAACATGCCCGAGAAGCGATTATTGAGATTGTTCAATAAATACTATTGATCTAAATCAACCCCGCCTTCCTTCAGTGAAAGCTGTTTTCTAATGCGGCTGAGTGTTTCAGGAGTTATTCCCAGATATGAAGCGATCATATGCTGAGGAACACGTTTTATCAACTCGGGGTAGGTGTCGGCGAAAGTAACATATTTTTTTTCTGCCGATAAACGCAATGTCCGCTCCATTCTTTTTTGCATTGCTATATAAGAATTCTGCATCAGCAGGCGGAGATAACGTTCAAGTTTCGGGATACGTGAAAGCATTTCTTCTTCTGCAGTACGACTGAGCAAAAGAAGATCTGAATTTTCCAGTGCATCTATGTTATAGTTAGAGACTTCACCCGTTAAAAAACTATACAGGTCAGAGATCCACCAGCCCTCCAACGCAAACTGAATAATGTGTTCGCCACCTTTTTCATTAACTATGTATGATCTAAGCAGGCCTTTCTGAACGAAAGCCATGTGTTTGCAGACCTCGCCCTGTTGCAGTAAATAGTGCTTTTTGCGTATCCTCTTGTGCGTGAAGTAAGTTTTGCAAAGCTCTTGTTCATAGCGGGAGAGCTCAACTCTTTCGGTTATATTACGTAGAAGCCTGTCAACCATGTTGAATAATTTTTCTTAATCGGGAAACCGATAAAAGCCCTTTTCTGCTAAAACTTATGTGACTATACTAATTGTTATAAATATACTAATAAAGCACATCAATTCAAACAGTTATCAGTGCTTTGGTAAAAAAGAAAACCCAACAACCGGTTTTCATTTGCCAAACGGTTGTGGGGCTTTGCTAAAAAAGTTCACAGGAATTCCCTGCAAACAAATATGAACTTTGATTTAATTGTGTGACGTATCTACATCCCAGCTATCAGTGCGGAACGGGCAAACGGGCAAACCATCTTTGCTAAATAAATTACCCATTGCTGTGTTGCTAAAACCATAACGTACCGCTACAGGATTTTTTACACTTGGACTCCACACAACCAATTGCCCGTTTTCGATCTTTGCTTCTGCCGGATAAAACACTTTGTCATCGCCCGCGACCGTCAATTCAGTGATTTTTTTATCTTTTGAAACCAGGCCATTGTCAGCATACTGAAACGTCACAAATGCCTTGCCATTATTAACATTAAGCGATTTAAACATCGGGCTTTTATACCCATTTACCGATTGTGCATAAGTTTCTGCAAGCGCCCAGTTTGCAAGTCTTAATGCCACGTTCTTTTTGTCGATGGGATGAATGTTGTTGGTATCAGCTACAAGGTCAGTTACAACTACCATCCCAACTTTATTGTGCGTAATACTGTTAGCCTGCGCTTCACGTAACAATGCACCTACATTTTTATCCCCGTATTTGAAAGGCGCGATCTGAACGTAATAGAACGGAAACTCTTTGTTCCAGGCTTTACGCCAGCCATCTATCATTGTAGTGAACAATTGAGAATAGGTGGATGCTGTTCCGGTATTGCTTTCACCCTGGTACCATATTGCACCTGCAATGGGAAAATTAACAAGCGGGGCGATCATCGCATTGTAAGTATATCCCGGTTTGTAGGGCCACCAGTCTGAAGGATTTATTTTATTGGCCGCAGTCTGTAACGAAGAACTGCCTGTCACCAATTCTTCAGGGGTCCACACTTCTGCGGGAGTTCCACCCCAGTTGCTATTTACAAGGCCAACCGGCACATTGATATCCTGATTTAATTTTTTGCCGAAGAAATACCCAATGGCACTAAAATATTTCAGACTGTTAGAATCACAGATCTCCCATTTAGCATTGCAATCGTCCTGCGGATGAAGGGAAGTTGTTTTTGGAATATTGAAGAACCGGATATTCTTATTGTAGCAAGCGGGTAATTCATCCTTCACCTGTTGAAGTCCCTGCTGATATCCCCATTCCATGTTGGACTGACCTGAGCAAACCCATACTTCTCCGCTCATCACATTATCCAGTGTAATGGTGTTACTTCCTTTAATGGTGATTGTAAAGGGGCCTCCGGCCGCCGGTGTTTGTATTGCTAATTGCCAGTTAGCATCGCGGGTGCCTTTGGTTGAGTCTGTTTTATTATCCCAGGAAGTGGTAATATAAATTTTCTCGCCGGGGCTGCACCATCCCCAAAGTTTTGCTGCTGACTTCTGCTGTAATACCATGTTGCTGCTGATAACGGACGGCAGCTTTATGTTGGCATAAGATGACGTAATGCCAATCGCGCTTAACGCAATCGTAAAGATTTTTTTCATGTTTGGCTGATTAATATAAATGGTAGCGTTAAGCTATTTCAAATTTGCCAATCGACCAAAAGAAGACCGTAAGATAGTAAGACCGTAAGATCGTAAGACGTGTAAGACCGTAAGACGCGTAAGATGGTAAGACAGGTAAGATGGGATTGAACACAGGATTGGTATCAACTACACTTACCTGGCGTTTATATCAAATTTAAATTATGGTTTGTTTTTAAAACTTATGAGCAACACCCGCAACAGCGTTTTTAACTTTTGAATTTTGACTTTTGACTTAACCTTATTGTCTTTCAGCTGCCGAAACCGGGCGATCCCCGGGGGCTTTGCCAAAGTCGTAGGCGGGTTTGCTTCCCATGAAGATGCGCATCTTTCCACCTTTTATAATATCCTCATGACTGATAAAGGACTTTGTGTATGGCTTGCCATTCAGTTCTATACGCTGCACATATTTGTTTTCGGGAGTATTGTTAACAGCTTCAACTACAAATTTTCCACCTGCGACGTCAATGCTTGCTTCGTTAAATAACGGACTACCTATTACGTAGTTTCCGTTTGCAGGAAATACAGGGTAAAAACCAAGTGAGGAAAATACGTACCACGCAGACATCTGTCCGCAGTCTTCATTACCACTGACTCCGTCCGGCTGATCATGATACATGGTTTTA
Organism: Chitinophagaceae bacterium DXS; assembly: GCA_030345135.1. Taxonomy (GTDB): domain Bacteria; phylum Bacteroidota; class Bacteroidia; order Chitinophagales; family Chitinophagaceae; genus Danxiaibacter; species Danxiaibacter flavus. The sequence continues at coordinate 1,375,297 of CP128386.1, read as the reverse complement.
AGGATTTGCCTTACTTTTTCAGCCGTCTTCCATTGTTGGCCGGCAAAAGCATACAAATAGGTTGTGTGATGTCCTGGTTCATTACCATGGGCATACTGACCAATCATGCCCTCAATATCTGGCGGCGCTTTTGGATCATATTCAGCCTGTATGACAAATAATGAATCAAGTCTTTTGATGAAAGCCTCCTCACCTCCCAGCACGTGGATCAGACCATTAACATCCTGGGGAACCAACCACAGATACTGCCAGTGATTGCCTTCGCTTAAATCGTCAATGTAAGGATGAGATGATTTAACAGGATTGAAAACAGGGTTCCAGCTTCCGTCATCTCTTTTACCACGAAAGAACTTTGTAACAGAATCATAATATAGCCTGTAATTCATAGATCGTTTTGCATAATATGCTGCGTCATCTGTTTTACCCATGCGAGCTGCCATCAATGCCACACTTCCATCACTGATAGAATATTCCATCGCTTTTGCTACAGCTTCCTCCACTTTATTGCATGGAATATACTGTAAAGACTTTTGATACTTCAGTCCTAATTCATCTCTTGTTGTAGAAGCCTTTACCGCTTCCCATGCCAGCGCAGTATCAAAGCCTTTAATGCCTTTGAGATAGGCTTCGGCAACAACCTGCACTCCGCTTATTCCGGGCATTAATTGTGTTTCACATCCTGCCAGGTGCCAGATGGGCAATCTGCCTTGTTGTTGGTAAATTGCCAGCATTGTCGCAATCATATTCCCTGCTCTTTCAGGTTGCACCAGGTTGAACAGTGGATGCGTTGCGCGATAGGTATCCCACAAAGAAAATACGGTGTAATTATCAAAAGATGCCGCAGCATATTCTTTCTTATCAGTACCGCGGTAATCTTTGTTATGATCATTAAATAGAGAAGGGTTGATCATTGTATGATAGAGAGCAGTATAAAAGATCTTCTTGTCAGTTTCATTATTTGTCTGCACGTTTATTTTTGACAACTCTTTGTTCCATTTTTCATCTGCCTGTTTAACAATTGCATCAAAATCCCATCCCGGCACTTCTGCATTAATATTTGCAAGTGCATTGTCTGCACTAACCGGAGAAATACCAACTTTCAATTGCACTTTCGACGGAGCTTTTGCAAAGCTGATCAAACCTTTTATCGCATGCCCGCTATCGCTTTTTCCAGTCAGCAATGTATCATTGTTAAACACTTTAAAATCATTGATCGCAACAGAAGACCGGATGGCAAAATATAAACGTTGATCTCGTGCCCAGCCTTTTGAGAAACGGTATCCTTTAAAAGTATATGCATCAACCTGCTCAATAAAAGTTGTTGTCGCCCTGTCACCGATACCTTCTTTAAGATCAATAATAATATGAGCCTCTTCCTTCTTTGGAAAAATGTATCTGTGGAAACCTACACGCTCTGTGGCCGTTAATTCAGCTTTGATGCCTGAATCATCCAGCTTCACTGCATAATAGCCAGGCTTTACCGTTTCGTTTTTATGAGAGAAAAGCGAACCATATCCTTTCTTATAATCATTCTGTTCGCCACGAAGCAAACGCTGCTTCCCTGTATACGGCATAATCAGCACATCGCCCAGATCAGCTCCGCCAGTACCGCTAAGATGCGTGTGAGAAAATCCGATGATAATACTGTCGGAATAGTGATAACCTGAACACCAGTCCCACCCTTTATAAATATTGTTTGGCCCTAGCTGCACTGCTCCGAACGGCACGTTGGCACCAACAAACACGTGGCCATGTCTTCCCGATCCGATATAGGGATCTACATTCTGTGTATATTTTTGAGCATATACATTGAATAAGGTGAAAAAACTCAGCAGTAAAAAGGCAAATGATTTTACAATTTTCATCGGGAAAATTTACTTAATGAATAATGCCAACTGATCAAACGATACAGACCATTTTCGACATAGCTTTTATTACTCTATCTGTATGAACGATCAGGATAAACTTAAATCCTGGTAACAAAGAAAAGATTTATTGAAAATGCTGGCTACTTCTGCAAACGCAATTAATTCCGGCATTTTAACATGATGCCATCTAACAGGGGTAATATTGTCTAAAAAACGAGCTTCAGCAAGAGGGTAGCAATCGCATATACGCAAGTGATATAAAAGATCCCCTTAGCCGTGCTGTCCTTCTTTCTATTAATATAAATAGTAAAAAGCACCGCATTCATGAACAGGGATACACTTACCATACTGGTAATGATCTTCTTCTCGATGCCAAGAAACTTAATAAAATCTGTGAAGCTTACTGAACTAAACTTCCAGAAATAAAAGGCTATCATACCGGCAACGGGAGCAAATAAGCCGAGAATGACGCCATACAGCAGGTTGTCTTTTTTAAACATCAGTTGTGTAATACTTTTTCAAGTTTCGCTTTAAGGGTATAATGGGTAAGATCGAACTGAACGGGCACTACACTTATGTAGTTATTTTTCAGCGCCCATACATCGGTATCTTTTCCTTTGTCAAAATTTACAAATTCACCCGTAAGCCAATAGTAATTATGCCCGCGGGGATCCTTTCTCTCGGCAAATTCTTCCTCATATTTTGCATAAGCCTGGCGACACACCTTCATTCCTTTAATCAGGCTTTCAGGTATGCCGGGAATATTTACATTCAGGCATAAATGTTTGTCCAGCGGCTTATTCAATATCTGCTCAACCAATATCCGTGCATATTTTTGCGCTGCAGTAAAGTCAGCTTCAATACTATAATCCATCAGGCTAAAACCAATGCTCGGAATACTTTCTATAGCCGCTTCAAGCGCTGCAGACATTGTGCCTGAATAGATGACATTAATGGAGTGGTTCGGCCCATGGTTTACACCACTTAAACAAATATCAGGTTTGCGATGCAATACTTTATCTACAGCAAGCTTTACACAATCTACCGGCGTACCGCTGCACTGATAGGCTTCTACGCCTTCAAAAATATGCATAGGGTGCAGGCGCAAAGGTTGTCCTATTGTTATTGCGTGTCCCATTCCGCTTTGAGGCTTGTCCGGTGCTACTACCACAACTTTACCCAACCCTTTTACCGCTTCTATCAATGCTCTGATACCAGGTGAAGAAATTCCGTCATCGTTGGTAATTAAAATAACCGGTTGAGCTTTCTTTTTCGCTTTAGCCATAAACGCAAGATAATGAGAAGATTATTAAACTATATCTGATTCTGTTGGGTAATGATAAAATAACATTAAAACATTGACAAATTCGCTGGGAAAGCTTATTCCTGATCATTAAAAAGTTCTCTTTCAATCTCATCCATCTGCACAATATCCCAGGCTTCACTTTCTGAGGGAACAATATTCAATAACTCCAAAACGTTATATTCTTGTAATTGTTTTTCAAGCTCTTTATTTATTTCACACACAACAAAAGAGGCTTTGTTCTCAGCAAATTTTTCCTGCAATGCGGGCAACTCCTGAGCAATTTTTTCGTCTATTCCATTAACATATTTCATGTTAAGGATAATATTTTTTATGTCTTTTTGCAGGAAATTTATGCATAGCGACGTAAATTGTACTGTTAATTTGTCAGATATTCTTTCAACGTCAGGCGTAATAACCGTAAATTTTTCCTTGGTATCAATTTTGACTTGCATAATTGTATTATTAAATGATTAACAGTATGTGCATAAATCTGCTGTAACAAGGTCCAAATTTATTTGTTATAATTGTATCAATACTAATTTAAATTAACATGGATAACAACTTTTCAGCCCAGGTAAAAGAGATCATTTCATTTAGCAGGGAGGAGGCGCTTAGGCTGGGGAATGATTTTATTGGCACAGAACATTTGCTGCTGGGGTTAATCCGCGAAGGAGAAAATACAGCCATAAAAATCCTCAAACAATTAAATGTTGATTTGTACGAGTTAAGAAAAGAGGTAGAACTTGCCGTTAAGGACAAGACTGGTAAAAATATTGCACACATCAACAGCCTGCCGTTGACCAAACAGGCAGAAAAAGTTATAAGGGTTACCGTTCTCGAAGCGAAAGCTTTAAAAAGCCCGCTTGTAGAAACAGAACACCTTATGCTATCTATTTTAAAAAACAAAGAAAATATCGCTACACAAATACTTGGTCAGTTTGATGTAGACTATGATATTTTCAGGAATGAACTAGGTATGGTAAGAAGTAATGAGCCGAGAAGTGAATATGCCGAAGAAAATGATGACGATTTTGAAGATGAGAAAAAGGGATATTCCTCACAACAAAGAAGTAAACAACAGGGTAACGCTAAAAGCAAAACACCTGTTTTAGACAATTTTGGACGCGATATTACCAAACTGGCAGAAACCGGTGCACTGGATCCCATTGTTGGCAGGGAAGAAGAAATTGAAAGAGTTTCACAAATACTCTCCCGTCGTAAAAAGAACAATCCGATCCTGATTGGTGAACCAGGCGTTGGTAAAACAGCTATCGTTGAAGGTCTTGCATTGCGCATTGTTCAACGTAAAGTTAGCCGTGTGCTGTTCGACAAAAGAGTGATAAGCCTGGATCTTGCAGCTCTTGTTGCAGGTACCAAATACCGCGGACAGTTTGAAGAGCGTATGAAAGCTATCATGAATGAGCTGGAAAAGAACAGGGATGTGATCCTCTTCATTGATGAGATCCACACAATTGTAGGTGCAGGTGGCGCCAGTGGTTCACTGGATGCAAGCAACATCTTCAAACCTGCTCTTGCCCGTGGCGAACTCCAATGCATTGGCGCTTCTACACTGGATGAATACAGAATGTACATTGAAAAAGATGGTGCACTTGACCGTCGTTTCCAAAAGGTAATGGTTGATCCTCCAACAGTAGAAGAAACAATTCAGATCTTAACCAACATCAAATCCAAATACGAAGATTACCATAATGTAATCTATAGCGATGATGCAATTGATGCGTGTGTTAAACTGAGCGACCGTTACATGACAGACAGGCTGTTGCCGGACAAAGCAATTGACGTTTTGGATGAAGTTGGTGCAAGAGTTCACTTAAAGAATATCAACGTTCCTCAAAACATCCTCGATCTTGAAAAACAGATAGAAGATATTAAACAGGAAAAGAATAAAGTTGTAAAGAGCCAACGTTTTGAAGAAGCTGCTGCTTTGCGCGACACTGAAAAACGTTTGGGCGAAGAACTGGAAAAAGCAAAAGGCATTTGGGAAGAGGAAAGCAAACACAAACGCTACCCAATTGACGAAGAAGCCATCGCTGAAGTAGTGAGCATGATGACAGGTATTCCAGTGAAGAGAATGGTTCAGGCTGAAACAGAGAAGTTGAGAAAAATGAGCGATGATATGCGCGGAATGGTTGTAGGCCAGGATGAGGCAATCAGCAAAGTGGTAAAAGCCATTCAACGTAACAGGGTTGGTTTGAAAGATCCTAAAAAGCCAATCGGAACATTTATATTCCTTGGTCCTACCGGTGTTGGTAAAACAGAGCTGGCAAGGGCATTAGCAAGATACATGTTCGATTCTGAAGATGCATTGATAAGAATAGACATGAGTGAATACATGGAAAAATTCACCGTGAGCCGTTTGATCGGTGCGCCTCCCGGCTATGTAGGTTATGAAGAAGGTGGTCAGCTTACTGAAAAAGTACGCCGCAAACCTTACAGCGTAATTCTGCTGGATGAAATTGAAAAAGCACACCCTGACATCTACAACATTCTGTTACAGGTATTGGATGATGGCCAGCTGACTGACGGTTTAGGTCGTAAAGTAGATTTCAAAAACACGTTGATCATCATGACTTCCAATATTGGTGTGCGCCAGTTGAAGGAATTTGGTGATGGCGTTGGATTTGCAACTGCATCACGCTTGCAGAACCAGGAAGAAAATAACAAAGCTGTTATTGAGAAAGCGCTGAAACGCACGTTCTCTCCTGAGTTCCTGAACCGTATTGATGACGTTGTGATATTCAACACACTTAGCAAAGACCACATTTTCGAGATCATCGATATTTTGATGAAAGGCGTGATGAAACGTCTTACCAATCTTGGATTCTCTTTGGAACTTACGTTGAGTGCGAAGGAATTTATTGCTGATAAGGGTTATGATGCGCAATTCGGTGCAAGACCATTACACAGAGCTATCCAGAAATACCTGGAAGATCCTTTGGCAGAAGAGATCCTTAACATGCACGTTAAACAAGGTGACGTTCTTGTTGCCGACTTTGATAAAGAGAACAACAAAATTGTTTTTGAATTCAAGAAAACAGAAGAAGGTGCGAGTGTTTAAATTTTAAATAAAACAACAGGAAACGGCTCCAGTTTTGGGGCCGTTTTTTTTTGTTCAACTCCAGCTTATCGAATTTTTAAAATCGGACCGGACCGCTTATACAGTTTTCTTTGCCATTTGTTTTTTCCCGGATACCTTCGTCCCCATTGAAATAAAACAACTGATACTTGGCCCTTTTTAACGTAAACTCGTATAAAACTAGTCTGACAATCGTTTTGATGCTGATTGCCTTTATTGCTAAGGCTCAAAAAACAGTCGTGTGTGATTCTTATGGGGATCTTTACGATTTCAATCCTAAAACTTGCGCATATACAGCACTTGCCGACTGTGGCAGAAGTCTGTATGGAGATGCGTTCTCTGTAGCAATGCGAAAGGATACTTTATACATACTGACAACCAGAAGTATCATTTACCGCCAGATCCTGAATAAGCCAAATTCATGCAAGCTGATTGCCAGATCTCCTTACCAGGGCAATGCGATGACAATTGGTCCTGATGGAACCTTATACATATGTGCCGGAAATACACTTCTTGGGATTAATTCTTATTCGGGACAGCAAACGTTTATCCGCAATCTGCCATATTTCTCCGCCGGTGACCTTTTCTTCTATAAAAAGGAATTATACCTGGCTTCTGATCAGGGCATCATCCAAATAAATATTGAAGAACCTTCCTTAAGCCGCCTTTACATCCCGAACCAGGCCAGTTTCTTTGGCATTATCAACATACCGGATGGATGCAACCAGAATAAAGTATACGGCATTTCATCCTCGATTTATGAGCTTGATTTTGAAAACAGGAGAATCGGCCGGATAGTTTGCACGCCACAGATTTCTATTTTTGACGCAGCCAGTATTACCGAGAATGGCTATACAGAGGGCGTGAATATTGATGCGATTAACGTAGAAAATATATGTTCTCCGGCTACAAGTATTGGCAGTATCCAGGTCAAAGCCGGCACCGCTGCGCCAGGTTCCACGTTGACATATAGCATTAACGGCGGTGCAACCAATCAAAGCGGCGTTTTTCCCAATCTTGCCGAAGGGGTTTATGCGATTAATGTAAAAGCAAGCAACGGATGTTTTGCGGATTCAGTAGCCACCATACGAAAGGGAAGTGTGCCAAAAGTCTCCGTTCTAATACAACCGGATACATGTTTCAAAGCCGTTGGCTCAATTCATATTGCCGGCAGCACAAATGCGCCTCCGTTGACTTATACGCTCAATAACACGATGTCTCAGACTGAGCCGTTGTATGAAAAGCTGCATGCAAAACAATACAAATTGCGCGGAACGACTGCAATCGGGTGCTACATGGACACCTCATTCACAATTAATTCTTACATGCCTCCTACCCCTTTAAAAGCCATTAGTGCTATTCCCGAAATATGCAATTTGGGCAGCATTACACTTAGTTATGAAAACAGGGTTAATGCAGTCAGACTGAACCAGATTCCTTTAGGACAACCCACCACTATCCCTGACTTACGGGCAAACGTTTATACGGTTACGCTTGAGACTGACCGCTGCAATTATGATACATTGATTGAAGTAAAAAAAGAATTACCTGAACATCCAAACATATTGATCTTGGCCGATACTCCTACATGTACCGCAAAAAAAGATGGAGCGATCCGTTTCGACATTACAGGAAACAATGCTCCATTCTCATTGTATTCAAATGATACACTTGCTTCAACGCCCAATTTCCAGATGTTGGCAAACGGTAATTACACTTTTAAAATAAAAGACAATGCAGGTTGTATTTGGGATACTGCAGTATCACTCTTTTATACGCGCGTCAAGCCTGGTTCTGTGATTAACACATCCAACGCTATTTGCTGGTTAAAACCGAATGGTGCAGTCTCGCTATCTATTACCGGGAAAGATCAGCCTTATACATTTGCATTTAACAACAATAGTTATGCTTCAAATGACTCAATAAAAAGCTTGTACAGCGGCTCTTATCAGCTCCAGATTGCTGACAAAAACAATTGTATCACAGATACATTGCAGGCAGTTGTGGGCACAACCAATTCCGCATTGCAGATTGAAAATATTCAAAGCACGCCTACCCTTTGCGATGCCGGAACGGGAACAATAACCTTTACAATGAACGAGAACGCCGGCCAGGTTTATTTATCACTCAACAACCAGGCTTTTCAGGATAAACTTTTTTATGATGGGTTAAAAGAAGGCACACAGTATTTCAAGTTAAAAGACAACAACGGCTGTGTGGCTGATACCAGTCAATCCATTGCGCTGCAAAAGCTGCCAACGCCGGTACAAAACATCCGGTTAACTCCTGAGATCTGCGAGAAAAAAGGAAGCATAGCTATAGAGTTATTTTCCGGCAAAACGGCAACTAATTTCAGACTCAACAATGGCATTGTGCAGGAAAGTCCCTTTTTCGCTAATGTATCCGCGGGCGTCCATTACATTTCGTTTATTTACAATGGCTGCTCGTTTGATACTTTAGCAACTGTAGAAAAAACAACCACTCAAAAACCATCTATCGGTATCACGACAAGAGATGTAGATTGTTATGACAGAAACAATGGGCATATTTCCATAAACGCCGGCAATGGTTCATCTCCGTATACTTACAGCTACAACAACTCACCCTTTATAAATGACGCAAAGATCACCAGCCTCACACCCGGTAATTATACAATAAGCATTAAAGACAGTTATGGTTGTATCTGGGATACGATAGCTACGATCAATCCCTTCGTAATTATCAAGCCTTCCGTTAATCTTATTGCCAGGACGCCCGTTTGTTTTGTGGACGAGCGTGCCACACTGCAAGTTTTCATCAATGGCCCGGAAACACCCTACAGGTATAGCATTGGTAACTCACTCTACAATACGGGTAATGAAATAAAATTGTTGCCGGGCATGTACCAGGCTTACGTGAACAACAAAACCGGCTGCGTACTTGACTCTGTTCAAATAGATCTGTCCTATTCGCAAACAGGGATATTACCATGCGATACGATAATGGTACCGAATGCCTTTACACCCAATGGCGACATGAAAAACGATTATCTCCGTCCTGTGGTCAATTACGGATTTGTTTCAGATTATTCATTCTCGGTGTTTAACAGGCTGGGACAACTATTGTTCCATACAACGGCGATAAATAAAGGCTGGGATGGAAAAATTAATGGCCAGGTACAACCGCCGGCATCTTATGTTTGGATGATGCAATACAAAACACGGGCTGGAAAACATGTTACGCAGAAAGGTACAGCGGTTTTGATCCGATAGTTACTGTTTGAGGCTTTAATGAAAAGTAATTTTAGAAATCATGCGTTCAATTCCGTTCCGGGAACACCTGAGCAGGCCGTGGATTGCCGCTCCATTAATACCGAAGGAATAACAATCTGTTCCCCTTCCAATACAAAATTGTTTTTTTCCAGAGATTTGAAAAGCAATAGAGCCGCAGATTCACCCATTTCGAATGCCGGTTGCGAAATAGTTGTAAGTGAAGGATTTAAAATAAGTGCAGTAGCCAAATTGGAGAAACTTACAATTTTAATATCATCGGGAATTTTTATTCCCATTTCATGACAGACATGATAAGCGACAATCGTAAGACTTTCTGCGGATGCCAGAATTCCATCGGGCTTGCTTTGGCGGGATAAGGCTTCCTTTATCAGTCTGTTATTTTCATCTTCATCATTACAGCAAAACACCACATCAATAGCGTGTTCCATACCGGCATCACATAGAGCCTGCTTATACCCTTCCAGTCTATCCATTGAGATCGATAACGTGCGGGAAAAGGACAAGTAAGCGATCCGGTGACATCCTTTCTCGATGAGATGTTTGGTTGCTATACGGGCTGCTTCAAAATCGTTCGTTACAACTTTTGCCGTGTTGATTTCAGGCAATACCCTGTCAAAAAAAACAACCGGAATACCATTCGCCTGCAGTTCATTAACATGATGGTTCTCTGTAGTTTCTCGTGATACCGAAATGAGTACACCATCTACTCTTCCACTCTTAAAATCGTTAAGAATAGAACATTCTTTGTAAGACAGCTCATGCGTTAAGTAAACCAATACATGATAGCCCTTGTCCTGCGCCACCGTTTCTATTCCTTTTATTGCTGCAGAAAAAAAACTGTCTGCAATGTCCGGTAACACCACGGCGATGGTTTTACTTTTGCGTCGTCGAAGACTGCTGGCATATGGATTTGGCACATAGTCAAGATCTTTAGCCATTTCCCTCACCCGTTTTTTGGTTTCCGCACTTATTTCGTGGCTGTCCTTCAATGCCTTCGATACCGTGCCCGCGGACAGATTTAATTCCTGAGCCAGCTGCTTGATAGTGATTGTGCTCATAAGTTAGCTGTTAAGTCCTTAACCGCGGGAAAGGTAATATTTTCACTGCTTATTTACGAAACCGGTTTCGTAAATAAAAAATATAATATTGAGAACTCACGCTTACAAATACCCCATATTCGCCGAAAATAACTGCGTCACCCTCCGGAAATTAATTGCATGGAATCATCACGCTTTTTAATAGCAATTATTGCGTGCCTCATAGTGTCATCATGCGGAAAAAAACAATCTGCATTGTTTACAGAAGTACAGTCTTCCCATTCTCATATAGAATTTAAAAATGATATACAGGAAAACCCGGATTACAACATTCTCACATATGAATATTTGTATAACGGAGCGGGGGTTGCTACAGGAGATGTAAATAACGATGGATTACCGGACATAATGTTCACCGGCAATATGACGCCTAACAAACTTTATTTAAATAAGGGAAATTTTGAATTTGAAGATATTACAGATAAAGCAGGTGTAGCCGGAAGAAGCAAGTGGAAAACCGGTGTGGTTATGGTTGATGTTAATGGCGATGGAAAACTGGACATGTATGTCTGTTATTCCGGACCAGGAACCGATGAACAACGCGCGAATGAACTATATATTAACCAGGGATTAAAAAATGGTGTTCCCTGGTTTAAGGAAGAGGCAAAAGCTTACGGCATTGATGCACCGGGTACGTTTACTACAACCGCATCTTTCTTCGACATGGACAATGATGGCGACCTGGATATGTTCCTGGTGAACCATGCTGATATGTTTTATAACCCGTTTTTCAATACGGATAAACTTCGTTCAACCCGTCATCCAAAATTTGGTAACCGGCTGTACAGAAATGACAACGGACATTTTGTTGATATAAGTGAACAGGCGCATATCGACGGCAGTGGACTCAACTTCGGGTTAAGTGTTGCTACCAGCGATCTGAATAATGACGGCTGGACAGACATTTATGTTACCAATGATTATGATGAAAGAGATTTCTTATATATCAATAACCACGATGGCACGTTTCACGAAGTATTGACCAAAGCTGCAGGACATATCTCCGAGTTTGCCATGGGTTCAGATATAGCTGATTATAACAACGATGGCCGGCCCGATATAATGGTGCTTGATATGCTGCCAGAGGATAACCACAGGCAAAAATTGCTGAAGGGCGCCGATGCGTACGATAAATACACCATGCGCCAGGAACATCATTTTCACAAGCAGCAAATGCGCAATACGTTGCAGATGAATAATGGTGTGGATTCAGCGGGCGATCCGCTTTTTAGCGAGGTTGGCCAGCTTGCGGGAATTTCCGCTACAGACTGGAGCTGGGCGCCACTTTTTGCAGACTTTGACAACGATGGATGGAAAGATCTTTTCATTACCAATGGCATTTTTAAAGATATTACAAATCTTGATTTTGTAAAATATACTTCCGGCTACACGGCTTCGCTTACAGCCCAAAAAGGATCAAAAGAAGAAATGTGGCAGCTGATCCAGCAAATGCCAGCTACTAAACTATCTAACTATCTTTTTAAAAACAATCATAATCTCGGCTTTGAAAATGTGACAACCAACTGGGGGCTTTCAAAAAAAGGAATAAGTAACGGAGCCGCCTATGCGGACCTGGATAACGATGGAGATCTGGACCTGGTTGTAAATCAACTTAATGACCGTGCGACCATTTACCAGAATAATACTTCAGGCAATAAGCAATCGCATTACATCAGGATAAAACTGCAGGGCGACAACCAAAATACACTCGGCATAGGCGCAAAAATATCTATCGAAACAGCCAAAAGCCATCAAACACAGGAACAATTCCTGACCCGCGGCTTTCAGTCATCTGTGGACCCGGTTATGCATATAGGACTTGGCAGCGATAGCATTGTTCAGCAAATACAGGTGAACTGGCCGGGAGGAAAAAGATCTGTATTAAAGAACATTCATTCGGACACATTATTAACCATCTCAGAAAAAGATGCTGATACAAGCTCAGCAACTCCAATAAAAAAAACACCGGATGCGATTTTTGAAGACATAACTGCATCATCTGGTATTCACTTCACTCATCAGCCTTCGTTATTCGTTGACTTTAAGATCTCTCCATTATTGCCATACCAATTGTCAAAGCTAGGCCCGTGCCTGGCAAAAGCCGACATTGACGGCGATGGATTGGAGGATCTTTTTATCGGTGCGTCTGCCGGACAAGAAAGCGTATTGTATCTGCAAACAAAAGAAGGCAGCTTCAAACCTTCTCAGTCACAACCCTGGAACAACGATAAAGGATATACAAATGCAGATGCGTTGTTCTTTGATGCAGACAAAGATGGAGATATGGATCTTTATCTCGTTAGCGGCGGAACTGACTATCCTGCAAACAACAAATACTACCAGGACCGGATTTTTGAAAATGATGGCAAAGGCAATTTCAGGCAGGTTACAGATGCGCTTCCGGCGGAGGCACTCAGCGGAGCATGTGCAAAGGCTGCAGATATCAATAAAGATGGTCTGCCGGATCTATTTGTTGGCAGCAAATGCATACCAGGTAAATTTCCCGTAAGTGCGGAAAGCTTTGTCTTGAAAAATATGAGCAGGCCCGGAGCGATCAGGTTTGTACAAGACGCTTCTCAAAAAGATACTTCGCTGCTAAACTGTGGAATGGTGTACGACGCTATGTGGGTGGATCTCAATAAGGACTCCTGGCCCGATCTTATTGTCGCTGGCCAATTTATGCCGGTAAAGGTCTTCGAAAATCACAACGGTGTACTTTCTGATCAAACCAAGCAATACGGACTTACCGATACAGAAGGCTGGTGGACAAGAATTTTAGCCGGCGATTTTGACAATGATGGAGACACAGACCTGGTTATAGGTAACATAGGCAATAATATTCCTTTTAAAGCCTCTGTAAAGGAACCGGTAACTATTACCTATGGTGACTTTTATGGCAATGGAACAATCAACCCTGTTTTATGTTATTATAATGGGGGAAAGAGTTATCCGTATTTCTCAAGAGATGAAATGATTGACCAGGTTCCTTCGTTACAAAAGAAATTCCTCCACTACAGTGACTATTCGGATGCACAGCTAAAGGATCTGTTTACAGAAGAGCAGCTAGCCAAAGCAAAGACCATCAAACTAACACAAACAAATTCTCTTTTCTTAAGAAATCAGAACAACAAGAAATTCGACGCGGAACCATTACCTGCACAGGCACAAATAAGCATGGCGAACGGACTGGTTGCCGAGGATATTGATAAAGACGGAAACACTGACATTATTCTCGCAGGAAATTTTTATCCTTTCCGGGTGCAGATAGGTCCATTGGATGGTGGTACCGGACTTGTTCTGAAGAACAAAGGCAACGGCAATTTTCTTCCGCTTGATTATGCACAAACAGGACTATACCTGAATAATGACACAAGGAATATCATCAAACTAAAAGGAGGTAACAACCTGTACATAGTGGCTGCGAATAATAATGGCCCTGTCAGGATTCTAAAACAGGTAAAATCAAACGCTCTTCCTTAATAACAAGCTGACCTTTTATTCACAATTAAACCAAACACCAGTATGAGATGGAAGCAACGCATATTAACTGCTCTTTTCATCATTCTTGGCACAACCGCTGTATTTGCCCAGTCTACTGTTACAGGAACAGTAACTGATCCCGACGGCAAAAAACTACAAAGTGTTACTGTGGGTGTACCGAAAACATCTACCGTAACAACAACCGATGAAAATGGAGCTTTTCGTATTACCGTCCCAGATGGTACCACGGAACTGGAATTTACGCTCGTGGGTTATCAAAAGCAAACCCTTCCAATAAAGGGCAAAACTGCAATCAACGTAACCTTGCAGGCTGCAGCCAATGCACTTGCAGATGTTGTTGTTGTTGGTTACGGTACCCAACGTAAAAGAGACGTGACGGGTACCATTGCCAGCGTTAAAGGAGATGACATAAAAAACATCCCGGTTAGCAACGCGGCGTCAGCCCTTCAGGGCCGTGCTTCCGGCGTTGATATTGTTCGCGCTGACGGAGCACCTGGAAGTATTCCTACAATCCGTATAAGAGGAACGGGTACAATCAACAGTGCAGATCCGTTGGTAGTTATTGACGGCGTTCCCGCAGGCGGTCTCAACGATGTTAACTCCAATGATATTGCCTCCATAGAAATTCTGAAAGACGCATCGTCTTCAGCCATCTATGGAACCAGGGCCGCAAACGGTGTAGTGCTTATCACTACCAAGAAAGGAAATTTTGGCGACAAGGCTAAAACGACTGTGAATGCGTACACAGGTAATTCAAATCCACTCAAGTATCTTGACCTGGCGACAGCGCCTGACCTGGTAAAGCTGAAACAGGAAGAATTTACCAACGATGGTAATCCCGTACCGCCTATTTGGAATGATCCCTACTATGCCACACAACGTACAGACTGGCAACGCGAGCTCTTCAATACAGGCAAAACAAACAATGTGGATGTTGCCTTACGCGGAGGAAGCGCCAGTTCCAATTTCAGTCTTTCAGGAAACTATTACGATGAAAAAGGCATGATCATCAACACCTATTTTCAACGTTATAGTGCGCGCTTTAATTCTGAACACAAATTGGGTAAAAGGCTAAAAGTCGGAGAAAACTTTCTTTATTCGTTTACCAACAGCAGCGGTGTAGATACAAGATCAACACAAACCGGGTTGGTATGGACCGCACTGCGTTTCAATCCCGCAATTCCGGTGCACAATCCCGATGGTTCATGGGGAAGCTCCAAGGCCAGTAACGAGTTAGGAGACATTAACAATCCGGTATTTACCGCGGCTACCACAGATCAGTCCAACAAAAACAACCACATTTTAACCAATGCATACATTGAGTTGGAAATCATCAAAGGGCTGACTGCCAAAGCCAATTTTGGTTACGACTATAACATGTACAACGGTTATAATTTTGCCATTGCAACACCCGATCAAACTAGGGTTAACTCACTGGCTAATTTAACACGAAGTTACAGTCAGGGCACTTCATTTTTGACTGACTATTTTCTTACTTACAATAATGTTTTCAACAACACGCACAGTGTAAATGTTACTGCTGGCTACTCTGCACAGAGCTTTAACAGTGAATCCTATTCAGCGGCAAGAAGTGGTTACGATGATCCGGCCTGGGATCACAGGATCCTGAACAACGGTAGCAGTGCCAATCAGTTCGCCAATGGATCACAGGGCGCAAATGGACTGAGATCTTATTTTGTAAGGGCCAACTATGCTTATAAAAGTAAGTACCTGGCCACTTTCACCTGGCGCGACGATGGCTCAAGCAGGTTTCCGCCAGACAAAAGATGGGGTTCATTCCCGGCATTTTCTTTGGGATGGAGGATCTCCGACGAGAAATTCTTCAAGGATAATGTTTCTTTTATAAACACCTTGAAAGTTACCGGCGGCTGGGGCCAGATGGGTAACCAGGAAATTCCCAACTTCCAGTATCTGTCTATCATCCAGAGTGGCGGTGGTATTACATACAACTTCGGCAGCAATACCAACATAGTTGATGGCTCTTATGTAACCAGCCTGTCCAATCCCAACATCACATGGGAACGGGCTGAAATGAGCAATGTCAGTCTTGAATTTGGCTTGTTACAAAACAAACTGAATGGTGTGGTTACTTATTTTAACAAAAACACCAAGGATATGCTGATACCATATTCACTGGTAGAAACTTACGGGGCAACGATAAACATTCCTGGCGGCAATGTTACTATTCCGAATCAAAACCTGGGATCCCTCAACAACCGTGGTGTTGAAGTTGAACTGAACTACAGCAATATGGCAGGAAGAGTAAGTTATTCAGCCGGTGTAAATGCTTCTTTCATTAAAAATAAGGTTACGCATTTGTATGGTACTAAAGCTGATTATATAGGTTCTTCATTCTACGGACGTCAGTCAATCGAAACATCCAGAACCTATGAGGGCCAGCCAATCGCTTCTTTCTACGGATATAAAACAAATGGTTTGTACCAGAATCAAAAAGACATTGATGACGATCCAAACAGGAAAAACGATCCGAACAGAGGTGTGATCAAACCCGGAGATGTACGCTTCCTTGATGTAAATGGCGACGGCATTGTAAATGATCAGGACAGGGTTAATCTCGGAGATCCCAACCCACGTGTAACACTTGGCATAAACGGTAGTGTTGGTTATAAAGGATTTGACCTGGCCTTTTTGTTTGCCGGTGCATTTGGTCACAAACTGTATAATGCTGACAGGCTCACAGGTCTTGACGGCACACAGGTTTTCAACCTTTATGCAGAAGCAAACAACAGGTGGCACGGTGAAGGAACAAGCAACAGCGTTCCCCGACTGAGCAGAACAAATGCCAATCAAAATAACAGGTCATCAGATCTCTGGGTTGAAAGTGGTAACTATCTCGCACTAAAGACTGTTACACTTAGCTATACTTTCAAGAACGTACAAATTGCAAAGGTTCCCATGCCGCAAACAAGAATTTACTTCAGCGGCTACAACTTGTTCTATATAACCAAGTACAAGGGCTATACACCGGAACTGGGTTATACTGATGGCAATAAACAAAGAGGTGTAGACGTGGCACAATATCCATCCGCAAGAACGCTGACCATTGGAGCAACCTTTAATTTTTAAAACAGAGAACCATGATCAAGAAAAAATATATACACTACATACTGGCGGTTGTTACAGTATTGGCGGCCTCTGCCTGTCAGAAGAAGATACTGGACGTAACACCCGTTGGTTTGTATACGCCTGAGAATTACTGGCGCAATGAAAGTGATGTGGTTACAGGCATTAACGGCATTTACAATGTACTTACGCAGGAAGAAGGAGTCGGTCACAACCTGTATGCATTTGATGACCAGTCAGATGATATTTCAGTTGATGGTGACCACCCTGATTTTTGGGACATTGAGAAATTTAACGCTAACCCTACTACTTACCAGTTAAGACCAACCTGGGGATGGGCGTATGAACAAATTGCACGCGCCAACAATGCCATATTATACATTCCGAAAGTTCCGAGCATGGATGAAAATATCCGCACCCGCTCAATGGGTGAAGCCTATTTTCTGCGTGCGCACGGCTATTGGGTACTCAGCCAGATCTTTGGAGAAGTTCCCATCATCCTTGAGCAGAATGTGCTAAACGGCAATTACAACATTCCAAAGTCTTCTGTTGATTCTGTAAGAATGCAAATGGAATCCGATTTGCTTAAAGCAGCAGACATGTTGCCCGAGTCTTACGGTGCTGAAGATAAAGGCCGCGTAAGTAAGGGAGCTGCATGGGGTTTACTGGCTAAGCTGTACATTTTTTGGGAGAAGCTCGACAAAGCACAGGAATTTGGCACCAAGGTGATCACAAATGCGAACTACGCGCTTGCACCAAGATATACCGACAACTTTTTCCTTGGCATGCAGGAAAACAATACAGAACTGTTATTTGCTGTATGGAACAAAAACAACTATAATAACGCTCCTATCAACATTTACTTTACGCCAAGAGCCTGGAACGGTTGGGGTTTCCACCACCCTACCGAAAATTTTGCGGAAGAGTTTGAGGCAAAGGACAGTATTCGCAAGAGAACTACGTTGTTATCAGTTGGAGATTCCATTGCCAATCAAACAAACCTGATCACCATCGCACCCGGCGATGCATACCAGATGTTTACAGGAAAGGAAGGCCAGCAAACCGGAAGAATGTTACCAAGCAATTCTTTGACAGGTTATTGCCTGAGGAAGTATACTGCATACAATCCGGATGGTTCCGGTCAACTGGATGGCGATTTGAAACAACCGCTCCTTCGCACTGCAGACATTTACCTGATTGTTGCAGAAGCCAAGATCAGGCAATCCGGAGCCGGAGCTGGCGATGTAGAGATCAATGCTGTTCGCGCACGTGCAGGACTGGCGGATATCCATGGCGCAACAATGCATGATCTTATTCACGAACGCCGCGTAGAACTTGGAGGCGAAAATATCCGTCACCAGGATCTGATGAGATGGGACAAGGCGAAGATTATCAACCTGGATACCATCTACTCCAAGCCAAAATCCACTTCTCCGTTACAACCATACAATGGGGCTGTGTTAATTCCCGGCCGTACGTTTAAACGTCCGAAGGATTACTACATGCCAATTCCGCAGGTGGTGATTGATGAGAGTAAGGGAGTGTTGATACAGAATCCGAATTACTAGCTGTGAGCTTTTAGCTATCAGCTGTGAGCTATTGGGTGTCAGGTGTCAGGTCTCAGGTTTCAGACATATGGAGCTGAAAGAAAAGCGACTTCCAATAGAAAAGAAGCCTGACTGAATCAGAGTACTTCGTACTTCGTAAATCGTACTTAGACAGCTTTCAAATCCCTTCTAAAAAATTGATTTTGCCTCAAATCGTTGAACGGACAACGGTTTGAGGTTTTTTCCTTTAACTTTATCTTAACGGTCTTAAGAAATAATAGTCAGCAAAAAAAATTTGCTTTTTTCCTTTTTATATATTTCCTTACCTTTGCCGACCTATGCATTTTGAAGATTTGTATTCGGTTGGATCGTCTTTTGCGGCTTTTACATATTGTTTTTAACCTTTTTGTACCTCAATGTAATTGATTATCAATTCATTGGGGCATCATAGTTTATTGACATCGCATTAGTTAATTCACCCCCTTTTCTTCAAAATAACCGGTTGACAAATTTTTATAAAATTGCAATTTTAAATATGGCCATTAAAAAAGACAATCGTCCTAAGGCAACTTTTTCTAAAATTACTATCGGTCTGGCATCCCCGGACAGTATTTTAGAACGCAGCTTTGGTGAAGTGTTAAAGCCTGAAACCATCAACTATCGTACTTACAAACCTGAACGTGATGGTTTATTCTGCGAAAGAATTTTTGGTCCGGTAAAAGATTATGAGTGCGCCTGTGGTAAGTATAAGCGTATTCGTTACAAGGGCATCGTGTGCGACCGTTGTGGTGTTGAAGTGACCGAAAAGAAAGTTCGCCGCGAACGCATGGGACACCTTAAACTGGTTGTTCCGGTTGTTCACATCTGGTATTTTAAAAGTTTACCCAATAAAATTGGCTACCTGTTAGGTATGAGCTCTAAGAAATTAGAGACAATTGTATATTATGAAAGATATGCAGTTATACAAGGTGGCGTAAAAGAAAACCTGAATACCGGTGATCTTCTTACTGAAGAAGAATACCTGGATATTGTTGATACACTTCCAAAAGACAACCAATACCTGCCTGATGAAGATCCTCAGAAATTCATCGCTAAAATGGGCGCTGAAGCAATTCACGACCTGTTGGCAAGATTGGATCTGGATGAGTTAAGCTATAAATTACGTAACGCTGCAGCTACTGAAACTTCTCAGCAACGTAAAGCAGACGCCTTAAAGCGTTTGAGCGTTGTAGAAGGTTTCCGTGATGCAAGCACAAGAATTACCAACCGCCCTGAGTGGATGGTAATGCAATACATCCCTGTTATTCCACCGGAATTGCGTCCATTGGTTCCATTGGATGGTGGCCGTTTCGCGTCTTCTGACCTGAACGACCTTTACCGTCGTGTGATCATCCGTAACAACCGTTTGAAACGTCTGTTGGAGATTAAAGCTCCTGAAGTGATCCTGCGAAACGAAAAACGTATGCTGCAGGAAGCTGTGGACAGCCTGTTCGATAACTCACGTAAATCAAACGCTGTTAAAGCTGAAGGTGGTAGAGCATTGAAATCCTTGTCTGACGTTCTGAAAGGTAAACAAGGTCGTTTCCGTCAGAACCTGTTGGGTAAACGTGTTGACTACTCCGGCCGTTCTGTAATCGTGGTAGGTCCTGAATTGAAAATGCACGAGTGCGGTCTTCCAAAAGACATGGCTGCCGAGCTTTTCAAACCATTTATCATCCGTAAATTAATTGAAAGAGGTATCGTAAAAACTGTAAAATCAGCCAAGAAACTGGTTGATAAAAAAGAAGCAGTTATTTGGGATATCCTTGAAAACATATTGAAAGGTCACCCTGTAATGTTAAACCGTGCCCCAACACTGCACCGTTTATCTATCCAGGCATTCCAGCCACGTTTGGTGGAAGGAAAGGCCATTCAGCTTCACCCATTGGTAACGAGTGCGTTCAACGCCGACTTTGATGGTGACCAGATGGCGGTTCACGTGCCTTTGAGCAACGCCGCAATTTTGGAAGCACAATTACTGATGCTGTCTTCTCACAACATTCTTAACCCGCAGAACGGTACGCCGATCACCCTGCCTTCCCAGGACATGGTACTTGGTCTGTACTACATCACTAAGGGTAAAAGAAACACTGAAACTGAAAAAGTTAAAGGTGAAGGCAAAGCTTTCTATAGCACTGAAGAGGTTTTAATCGCTTACAATGAAAACCAGGTTGACCTGCATGCTTTCATTAAAGTAAAAACCAATGTGCGTGAAGGTGGTGAACTGAAAAACAAATTGATTGAAACGACTGTTGGTCGCGTATTGTTCAACCAGTTCGTACCAAAAGAAGTAGGTTTCGTAAACGCATTAGCCACCAAAAAATCACTGAGAGAGATCATCGGTGATATCATCAAGATCACTAACGTTCCTAAAACGGCTAAGTTCCTGGATGATATCAAAACCTTAGGTTTCCGTATGGCCTTCCGTGGTGGTTTATCGTTCAACGTTAATGACCTTATCATTCCTGAAGTAAGAAACGAATTACTTGAGCAGGCTAAGGCTGAAGTTGAAGAAGTTTGGGAAAGCTACAACATGGGTCTTATCACCAATAACGAACGTTACAACCAGGTAATTGATATATGGAGCCGTGTGGATACCCGCATTACAGAAACACTGATCCGTGAAATGGCAACAGACAAACAGGGCTTCAACTCTGTGTACATGATGCTTGACTCCGGTGCGCGTGGTTCTAAACAGCAGGTAAAACAGCTGGCTGGTATCAGGGGTCTGATGGCTAAACCGAGAAAATCAGGTTCTACAGGATCTGAGATCATCGAGAACCCGATCCTTTCCAACTTTAAAGGTGGTTTGAACGTATTGGATTACTTTATCTCTACGCACGGTGCGCGTAAAGGTCTTGCGGATACGGCCCTTAAAACAGCCGATGCCGGTTACCTGACTCGTCGTCTTGTTGACGTAGCACAGGATGTGGTGATCTCTGATGAAGATTGTGGAACATTACGTGGTATTGCAACATCTGCATTGAAAGACAATGAGGATGTAGTAGAACCATTGTTAGATAGAATTTTGGGTAGAACATCTTTACATGATGTATTCCACCCGGTTACTGAAGAACTCCTCGTTGCTGCTGGTGATGAAATTACCGTAGACGTTGCAAGAGCAATTGAAGAAGCAGGCATTGAAACTGTAGAGATCCGTTCTGTACTTACCTGCGAAAGCAAACGCGGTGTGTGTGTGAAATGTTATGGTAAAAACCTTGCTACAGGTTACATCGCTCAAAGAGGTGACGCTGTTGGGATCATCGCTGCCCAGTCAATCGGTGAGCCAGGTACACAGTTAACACTTCGTACCTTCCACGTGGGTGGTATCGCCGGTTCTTCTTCAGTAGAATCTTCATTAACTGCCAAGTTCGACGGTACAATCCAGTTCGATGGTCTTCGTTCTGTAACTACAGAAAACAACGAAGGCGATAAAGTACAGGTTGTAATCGGTCGTACAGGTGAAATGAGGATCATGGATCTGAAAAATGACAGGTTATTAATCACCAACAACATTCCTTATGGTGCAGTCCTGAATGTAAAAGACGGACAACTCGTGAAGAAAGGAGAAATAATCTGTACATGGGATCCGTTCAACAACGTTGTAGTCGCTGAAATTGCAGGTGAAGTGAAATTCGAGAATGTTATTGAAGGTGTTACTTACCGTGAAGAAGCTGATGAACAAACTGGTCACCGTGACAAAGTGGTTATCGAAACAAAAGATAAAACAAAGATTCCGGGACTGGTTGTTGAAGGCAAAGAAATCAAAAACTACAACTTACCTGTCGGAAGCCGTCTGATCATTGAAGAAGGCGAAAGCGTAAAAGCCGGACAGGTAATTGTGAAGATACCAAGAACACTGCGTAAGAGCGGTGATATCACCGGGGGTCTTCCTCGCGTAACCGAGTTGTTTGAAGCCCGTAACCCAAGCAATCCGGCAGTAGTTTGTGAAATTGATGGTGTGGTTGCTTTTGGTAATGTTAAACGTGGTAACCGTGAGATCATTGTTGAAGCGAAAGACGGTATTGTTAAAAAATACCTGGTTCCGTTGACAAGACAGATCCTGGTTCAGGATGGCGACTTCGTAAAAGCAGGCGCTGCCCTTTCCGATGGTCAAACTGCTCCAGCTGATATCTTAACAATCAAAGGACCATTCGCAGTTCAGGAATATGTGGTAAATGAAATTCAGGAAGTTTACCGCTTACAGGGTGTGAAGATCAACGATAAGCATATTGAGGTGATCGTTCGCCAGATGATGAAGAAAGCGGAGATCGTTGATGCCGGTGATACTAAATTCCTCGAAGAAGACCTGGTTGACCGTTTCGAGTTCATCGATGAGAACGACAGGATCTTTGATAAGAAAGTAGTAACTGATCCGGGAGACAGCAGTAAACTGAGAGCTGGTCAAATCATAACATTGCGTGAGTTGAGAGAAGAAAACTCCATCCTGCGCCGTTCCGATAAGAAACTTGCTGAAGTTCGTGATGCAGAGCCAGCTACAGCACAGCCTGTACTGTTAGGTATCACTAAAGCTTCACTGGGTGTACAAAGCTGGATCTCAGCTGCATCGTTCCAGGAAACTACCAAAGTATTAAGCTCTGCAGCTATACAAGGTAAGAGCGATGACATGCTCGGATTGAAAGAAAATGTTATCACCGGTCACCTGATACCAGCAGGTACTGGTCAGAAAGAGTTCGAAAGCATCATTGTTGGTAGCAAGGAAGAATATGAATTGCTTTCTACTGCACGTGAAGCGATGAACTTCGATGACGAAGAATAAGACGATGTACGATGTACGATTTTAGATGTACGATGTGTTCAGGTGAATCATCTTCATTAAACACAAGCAGTACTTAACTAAATATGTACGATTTACGAAGTACGATGTACGATGTGTTCAGGTGAATCATTCTCATTAAACACGGACAGTACTTAACTAAATATGTACGATTTACGAAGTACGATGTACGATGTGTTCAGGTGAATCATCATCAGTAAACACAAACAGTACTTAAGTATAAACAAATAACAAGCAGGAAGCCGAATAAGCTTCCTGTTTTGTTTTAGCTATTAGCAAAGAGCTGTCAGGTCAGCTATCAGCAATTAGCTATCAGCCCTCTACTTTCAAGTAAATCGTCATATCCAACGGTCAATGTAGCAACTGCGCCAATTTTATACTGATTCCTTCGCTACGGTAAACGTATCACGTACAACGTATAACTTAAAACAGCTTTAAGCTCTCACTCCTCACACCTCACGCCTCACTCCTTACACCTCACGCCTCACTCCTCACACCTTCTCCCCCAACCACCTATTTCATTCCTGCAAAAAGGTCATTTTAACAATTCTATCACTAATATTACCTATAACTTTCCAACCCCGAAAAAAGGGACTTGCATGAATAGATTTTTAATCGGACTTAATGTTGTTTTGCTTATTGCAGTAGGTGTTCTATTTTATTTACATTTTGATGGTAAGGGTAAGAGCAGCCAGACAGTACCTGCTGTAAAGGGGCCTGAATCAGCGACATTTAAAATAGCTTATTTCGAACTGGATTCTTTACAAAACAGGTACGAATATTATAAAGAAGTCCGGGACAATCTTGCTGCAAAATCAGAGCAGAACGCACGTGACCTAAGGGCTAAGCAAGACGCCTACATGAAGAAAGTGAAAGAGTATCAGCAGAAAGGGCCAACCATGTCTCAGACTGAGCAAAGCCAGTACGAGCAGACATTATACCAAATGCAGAATGATCTGCGTGCAGAACAGGAAGAAAAGCAACAGCAACTGAATACAGAAGGCATGCGTAAACTGCAGGATGTAAAACTGAAAATACAGGACTTTTTGAAAGGATTTTGCCAGGAAAAAGGCTACTCATATGTCTTTGCAGCAAGTGAAGAAGACAATCTGTATTTCAAAGACTCTACGCGTAATATTACAGACAGCGTGATCTTTTACCTGAATGCGCAACATAAGAGTACAAAAAGTAAATAATTACATTAATTATTCTATCTTCAAATCCCGCATAAAACGGGATTTTTTATTTTATTAATAACCAGGGCTGGAATAACTCCAATGAACACCTTATTCCATGCTGCTTTTGAGAGAAATATATAAGTATGCAGGAAAACCAATCTTCATTCAAACCAACGCTTGGTTTGCTTGACGGGACCATGATTGTTGCCGGTAGCATGATAGGCTCCGGTATTTTTATTGTTAGTGCGGATATTACCCGTAATGTAGGCTCATCCGGATGGCTTATAGCAGTATGGCTTATTACCGGCTTTATGACTATAGCAGCCGCAGTAAGCTATGGCGAATTGAGTGGCATGTTTCCTAAAGCCGGCGGACAGTATGTTTATTTAAAAGAATCCTATAACCCGCTGATCGGATTCCTGTACGGCTGGAGTTTTTTTGCTGTTATTCAAACAGGTACCATCGCCGCAGTTGGCGTGGCCTTTTCGAAATTTACGGCATATCTTTTTCCACAGGTAAGTGAGGACCTGGTACTGTTTACAATAGGAAAAATCAGCATTTCGCCTGCGCAGATCCTTTCCATCATTACCATCATATTGCTCACCTACATTAATTCCCGGGGCATTAAAAATGGCAAGATCATCCAAACGACGCTGACCATTATCAAACTCCTCAGTTTATTCGGCCTGATCGTATTTGGATTTTTAGCCGCAAAAGGAGATATATGGCACGCTAACTGGACCAACGCCTGGGACCTTCATGCATTGAGTCCTGATGGTAGTGTATCGCACTATGCAATTGCAGCAGCACTGGGCGCAATAGCCGCATCTATGGTTGGCTCCATTTTCAGTAGTGTGGCCTGGGAGAACGTTACATTTATTGCCGGTGAAATCAAGAATCCTAAACGCAATATTGGCCTGAGCCTCTTCCTGGGAACGCTTATCGTGACCATTATTTACGTTGCGGCGAATGTAATGTACACAGCAGTGCTTCCTTTACAGGAAATAGCTTCCGCAGAGAAAGACCGCGTAGCTGTTGCCGCATCAAACGCCATTTTTGGCAATGCGGGTACTTATGTTATCGCCATTATGATCATGATCTCAACTTTTGGCTGCAATAATGGTCTTATTTTATCCGGTGCCAGGGTTTATTATACGATGGCAAAAGACGGCCTGTTCTTTAAGCAAACAGGCGAGTTGAATAAAAATGCTGTACCCGGTTTTGCATTATGGATACAATGTATCGTTGCTTCTCTCCTGTGCCTGAGCGGCAAATATGGCGACTTGCTGGACATGGTTTCATTTGTAGTGGTTGTATTTTATGTTTTGACCATACTTGGCATATTTATTCTGCGGAAGAAAATGCCAAATGCTGAAAGACCTTACAAGGCGTTTTTATATCCTGTTTTGCCAGCCATCTACATACTGCTGGGCGTTGCATTTTGCGTATTACTGGTTATTTATAAAAGCACCTACGTTAAATGGGGATTGCTGATCGCCGGCATTGGCATACCTATTTACTATTTGGCACATGGGGGGAAGAAGAAGGAGCAGAAAAAGCTTAAAGCCCAAAGCTAAAAGCTTAAAACTATTTGACGCGACCGGTGATTCCGGTTAATAAGCTTATCTCAAAAACCTTTATGATAAAATGTAAGAAAGCCTCTGTTCTAATATTGAGCGAGGCTTTTTTTTGTCGCTTAAAGTTCAACAGTCGAATGCCAAAATCATTGGGCGCTGCAAACCACTCATAAACGCAAGCATTCTTATTTTGCGGCGATTTTAAGTTTTAGGCTTTGAGCTTTAAGCTTTAAGCTTTAAGCTTTCCCTTTAATACCCTAGTTTTGCGCCTGACAGAACAGACATATTATGACAGATTTCAATAAGCTATTCAATGATTTTGCTTCCATAAAAGTCGCGGTAATAGGCGATGTAATGCTGGACACCTATTGGTGGGGACATGTGGAACGCATTTCACCAGAAGCGCCGGTGCCGGTTGTTGCTGTAGACAAAAAAGAATACCGTATTGGAGGTGCAGGAAATGTTGCATTAAATACCGCTGCTTTGCAGGCAGCAACAACTGTATTTTCTGTTGTCGGTAACGATGATGATGCTAAAATTCTGAAGGGTTTGTTTGAGCAGGCCAATATCAATACCGAATATATTGTTCATAGCGACAAACGCATTACCACCAACAAGATCCGCATTATCAGCCGCAATCAGCAAATGATGCGTCTTGATGCCGAAATCACAAAAGATATTACAAAAACTGACGAAGATGCATTGGTTGCGGCATTCATGACTTATGTGCAAAAAGAAAGACCTTCCGTTGTAATTTTTGAAGATTACAATAAAGGTGTACTTACCGAAACGATCATAAAAACCATTACGCAGATCTGTAAGGAAAACGATATCATTATAACAGTAGATCCCAAGCGTAAAAATTTCTTTAGCTATAAGAATGTCGACATCTTTAAGCCCAATCTTAAAGAAGTAATAGAAGGCTTGAATATATTGGTTGAAAACGTTAATAAAGAGGTGCTTGACAGCATTCATACACAATTGAAAGAAAGATTGGATCACCATACATCATTGATAACTTTATCAGAGAAAGGTGTTTTCTTCCAAAATGAAACACAGTCAAATCTTATTCCTTCTCATTTGCGAAATATTGCCGATGTAAGTGGCGCGGGAGATACAGTGATCGCTGTAGCATCTCTTGTATATGCCTCAACAAAAGACATTAACATGGCTGCGGAAATGGCCAATATTGCCGGCGGCCTGGTATGCGAGGAAGTTGGAACGGCAGCAATTAACAAGGATATATTGCTGGAAGAATGTAAGCTGTTGATCAAAGCGTAAATCATTCATTTTATTTATTGCCCGGCATGCATTTATACTACTTAGCAGCCGGGCTTTTGTTTTAATGCAGTTGGCGAAAAACCAAAATGCTTTTTGAAGGCGTAAGAAAAGTGTGATAAGTCCTCAAAACCAACTTCGAATACCAGGAAAAGTTAAGATGAGGATATAACGGGATCTTAAAAAATATGCAGTTTTCCTATCTCTGCATCTTGGCTTAAAACCGTATGTATCGGCTAATCTTCATTTGTTTTGTGGCATTATATTTTGCCTGTAAGCATCGCACTAAAACACGAAGCATAAATAATTTGGCCAAAGACACTCTTCCGACAATTATTACAACTGGTGTTCCAGATCTCGAATCATCCATTCAATTAAATGCTATCGGAAAAAGATACGGCGTTAAATTCCATTCTTTTGGCTGTGTTGTTTCAAAGGTTACGATGGACAGCATTCGAAATCTAAATAATACAACACGCGCCCTGTTGATAAAACGCTTCAGCAACAATTGGGAAAAAGATTTACAACAAGCATATGATACAACGATCAAGATACGCAGCATGGCTGCGGAGGTAATAAGAACAACATTTCCGAATGACGACAAGGATTATTACTATCTCGTTACGTCCGGCGCCGGAAAGATTTTTTTTGTTCAGGCATACAAAGATGATTCAATAACTGAAAAGCCTTTATTAATCATTCACTATAGAATGACATTCTTCTTTGATAGAAAATCACCTATTGAAGTTAAAGAGACTAGAGAAAACTTGCAATCATAAGCAAGGCACAAAAAATCTCTTTTGCTACTCAATTTGATGCGGCTCTCCATCTTCACATTATTCTCGTATCTGATTCTATTTATTTTTATATTGCTATCTGGAATCATCGCCAATTGTCTGACTGTTTTTGCATTAAAAAAGCCATTTATAATGGTTTTTCAGTCTTACAAGTGGGCTACGAAACAAATCACAATTAATAAACGATTGCAACATGAATTCAAAGATTTTTTTTACAGGAGCGGCAGCCTTGTTATGTGTTGCCGGTGCAATGGCACAAGAGAAAAAAGATCCACCGTCCCTTACTGAAGTCTGGAAACCTGAGCCCAGGGTTATTACGCCCGGTGCATCAGCCTCCTCTGCACCTTCTGACGCCATTGTATTATTTGATGGTAAAAGCACAGATGCATGGGTTGGAACTGACGGCGGCCCCATTAAATGGGATATTGCCGACGGCGCTATGACGGTAAAAGGCGGCTCTGGTGAAATAACAAGCAAAGAAAAATTCGGCGATTGCCAGCTGCATATTGAATGGAGAACGCCAGCTGAAGTAAAAGGAGACGGACAAGGCCGGGGCAACAGTGGCATCTTCCTGATGGGAAAATACGAATTGCAAGTGCTTGACTCTTATAATAACCGCACATATTCCAACGGGCAGGCAGGAAGTATCTACAAACAATTAATACCGTTGGTGAACGCCAGCCGTAAACCCGGAGAATGGCAAACATACGACGTGATCTTCACTGCTCCCCGATTTAACGAAGACGGTACAGTTAAAATGGCTGCACGTATTACTGTCATTCACAATGGTGTTCTTGTTCAAAACAATGCTACACTTATAGGCAGCACACAATACATTGGCATTGCATCTTACGAAAAGCACAGTGACAGCGAACCCATCAAACTGCAGGATCACGGAAACCCGGTGAGCTATCGTAACATTTGGGTTAGAAAGCTGTAAGACGTTGTACGTTGTAAGTTTTACGTTGTACGTTTATTGAATTAGGTATAAGGTGTGAGGTGTGAGGTGTGTGGTAGGAGGACGTGACAGAGGCGTGAGGTAGGAGGCGTGAGGTATGAATGTCAGGTGTCAGGTAATACTACTATAACACCCGGATTTCTCTTTGTATTAGATAAGGGATCGGCACTACGACTGATCTGCATAAAACGTATAACTTACAACTCTATCTAATTCTACGTAGAATCATACACTGCAACGTATCGCCGGGAGAAATTTTTGTCTTTCTCAAAGGACGGGAGCCGGTTAATGCACGTGACTTAATGCGATAAGTACCTTTTGAATTTTGAACTACATCAGTCACAACATGATCCTGCACGACTGTTTCATACTCAGCTTTGCATGCGCAAAAGAATATTGCTATGCAGCAACAAAACATTGCATGCTTTAATGGAACGCGAGCTACTACTGCTATTGCTTTAAGGGTAATCTCTGCAAGTTTTTTATTTAAGGTAGAATTCAGGCGCATCATTGGGTAAAAGAATTGTGATGTTTTGGCGGAAGCAAAAGTATCCCGGACAAGTATTTCCTCCAATTAAAATTGAAAGTGCCAACACAATTCACACCCTAATCATAATAGAGTTGTATTTTGCGAGCCGGATAGAGAAGCTTTTCACTATTCCGAAGGGAAAAACAAACAAATGAAATATTATATTATAGCTGGTGAAGCAAGTGGTGATCTACATGGAAGCAACCTGATCAAAGAATTAAAATTGCTCGATAAGGATGCTGACATCCGGTGTTGGGGAGGCGATCTGATGCGCGAGGCCGGCGGCACACTGGTAAAGCATTACAAAGATCTTGCGTTCATGGGATTTGTTGAAGTGTTGATGAATTTGCGAACCATCCTGAAAAATATTGCTTTCTGCAAAGAAGATATTGATGCATATAAACCAGATGTGTTGGTTTTGATTGACTATCCCGGCTTTAATCTTCGCATTGCCGAATGGGGCAAGGCGCGGGGCTATAAAATAGCTTTTTACATTTCTCCACAAGTGTGGGCATGGAAAGAAAGTCGTGTGAAGAAAATGAAGCAGTATATTGACAAGATGCTTGTCATACTTCCTTTTGAAAAAGATTATTATAAAGATAAATGGCACTGGGATGTTGAATATGTCGGCCACCCGCTTGTTAAGGTAATCGACAACTATAAAAAGCAATCGACCGGACATCCGCACGATAGAGAGATAGTAGCGCTACTTCCCGGCAGCAGGAAACAGGAGATCCTGAAAAAGCTGCCGATAATGCTCGAGGTAAGCAGGCATTTTGAGAACTATCAATTTGTTGTTGCAAAAGCGCCCGGCCAGGAAGATAGTTTTTACGAACCATTGTTGGCTCCTTACAACAACGTGACCTCCGTTAGAGGAAAAACTTATGATCTGCTGCTTGAATCAACTGCAGCGCTCGTTACCAGCGGCACGGCTACACTTGAGACTGCTCTTTTTGGTGTTCCTGAAGTAGTGTGCTACAAAGGAAGTAATATCAGTTACCAGATCGCCAAACGGCTGATCAAGGTTAAATATATTTCGCTGGTAAATCTGATTATGGATAAGCTTGTAGTGAAGGAATTAATCCAGGACGATCTGACAGTTGACAATCTTGTGAGCGAGTTGAAAAATTTGCTGGAAAATCCTGAACGTAAACAGCAACTGCAAAAAGATTATGCTGCGTTAAAACAACTGTTATCCGGCGGCGGTGATGCTTCGGCCACGGCGGCGAGGAGCATCTATGATTTTGTGAAGAGCTAGGAAGTCAAAATTCAAAAAGACGATGCATCATTAAGCTGTTTCCCTTTTATCGAAAGCCTGCATCAGAGTTTTTTACTTTTGAATTTTTACTTTTTACTTTTGACTTTTGAATTTTGCTTTTTTTGCCTTTGCCTCACACCTTCCCCATTACAAACAGCGCTGACAAAGTAGGCACAGGGCTTCCGCCTTCTTTTTCAAGTGTAATGGCAAATGCTTCAGCTTCGGGAATATTTTGCATCTTACACAAACCAACACAGTCGCCGATCATTCCGGCATTAACGGGCTTACCATTAACGATGGCCCATAGCTGATACTGTTTTCCTGCCGGAGCAGCAGGTACGTTATTTTTGAGCAGATAAACATCTTTAGTCTTGCTACTCCAGTACACGGTAGCTACGCCATCATTCCCCTTCATAGAAACAACCTTCATAGAAGGATCCTGCAACATTTCCATACTGCTGTCAAGCAGATTCATCCGGGTCTGCATTTTGTCAACATGCGCCTGCATTACGCCCTGATCTGCCAGTAGTTGCTGATAACTACTTTGCATTTGCTTATAGTTGCGGTAGTAATATACATTCAACAATGCACTGGCTATGAACAGCAAGATACTTGCGGCGGCCATAAATCGCCAGATGTCACCTCTGCCGGATTCCATAGGAACAACCTTACCGGTCTCATCAGGGGATATGATCTCGGAAAAAATTTTGTCTCGTACGATTTGCGGCGGCGCCTGCACATTACTTTTCAGCTGTTTTTCCAGCATTACTTCAAAAGCGGATATAGCACTGGCAATTTCAGGATGCGTTGCAGCCATAGAGCGAACTTCCGCCGTTTCTTCAGGCGTTGTTACTCCCATTACGTAGCTTTCAATTATACCACTCTCTATGTATGCGTTAATATCCACAATAATTACATCAGTTTTCTTAGTTCACTTAGTGCTTTTCTTATTCTTGTTTTTACAGTTCCTAAAGGAATATTTTCTGCCGAGGCTATTTCCTCGTGTGTATAACCTCCAAAATAACTAAGACGGATCAATTTCCTGTATTCTTCCGGCAATTTTTCCACCAATCCTGCCAGACCTATTTTATCAGTATCGAGCTGGGTTACCCCGGTTGAATAATATACGGAGTCCGTCAGCTCAAGGTTTTGACGACTGTTTCTAAACTGCCTGCTTCTTTTAAAATCAATCGCCGCATTACGCGCAATATTTAATAACCAGGTAAACAGCCTGCCTTTTTGTTCATTATATTGATCAATCTGGCGCCAAATCTTGACAAAAACGTCCTGCAATACATCGTTACCTGCCTCCTTTTCATCCACTATATTCAGTATAACAGTGTATAATGCCGCAGAATAATGCTCATACAAATATTCAAATGCAGGTACATCGCGTTGTTTCAGCAACGCAACCAGGCCATTCTCGGTATATTTAGCGGCGTCTGACATGAGCTTGAATATTAAAGATAAAGCTCGTCTCTGTTAATTAAAAGGGTTTAAGTATTAAGTTTTTGATCGGCTATATAATTTGCAACAGAAAAAAGCATAAAGACAACTAACTGCTTTAAATTATTGCAAACTGTTTCAAGCAATCCGTTTTTATGCGAACATTAAATCACACTGTTTGTTATCGCGATTAAATAGTTAATTGACGTAGGTGTATAACGCAATGTTTTTCTTTTCGCGAAAACGCAATACATTTGCGCCGCCCTACCGAAACCAACTCATCGATTTAATGACTAGCATATGTACGTACTGAACAGAAATGTGACTAAGGCATTTTTTTGCCTTTTTTTCACGACACCTTTTGTTGTAAAAGCTCAAAACACAACAAAAAAAAGGAAGCACGAATTTTATTTTTCGTGGGGATACAATAAAGAGTGGTATACTCACAGCAACCTGAAAGTTAGCCAGCCATCTATTGGCAACAACTACACGTTAAAACAGATCAAGGCGCATGACCATCCCGGATGGGATGAAGGTCTTTTTTCTAAAGCACTCTCTATTCCGCAATATAATTACAGGCTTGGCTATATTATAGACAGGAAAAAAGGATGGGGTGTGGAAATAAACTTCGATCACACCAAATACATTATTTCAGATCAAAAAGCGGCAATAACAGGCACGCTCAACCACAAGCCTGTTGACAGCACCGTTATGTTCAACCAGGCTAATGGATTCTCCTACTTCCTGAACAATGGCGCAAATTTCCTGCTGTTTAACCTGACCAAACGCTGGAATTTTTATGTTGACGAAAAGGAAAATGTCAAGCTCGATTTTTATGCAAAGGCAGGTATAGGCCCGGTTATTCCGCATGTTGAAAATACTTTATTTGGTAAATCCAACGACCCTCATTTTCAACTGGGTGGATGGAATGTTGGCCTTGAAGGAGCGATTCGCGCAACCTTTTTCAAATATGTATATCTTGAATACGCCAATAAACTTGACTATGCGCGTTATTCCGGTTTAAAAATCTACGAAGGAAAAGCCCGGCAGGGATTTGGCACTTATGAAATGATATTGAATTTGGGTGTAACGTTTCCAGTTGGGAGAAGAGAATAAGACGTGTAAGACATGTAAGACCGTAAGATAGTAAGATAGTAAGACAGTAAGATAGTAAGATAGTAAGAACGTTAGGAAAATAGGAAGGGTGCATATGATGATCATTTGCACCCTTTTACTTTTTATTAGGTTTCGTCAGGCTCTTGTCTAAATCAGTTACTACAAGAATCCGGCTGATTTACCAACTGTTTTTGACTTGAACCATCATTTTTAGAAAAGGAAGGAAAAATATACAACTGCAGGAATTTGGTTACGGGTGTGGGCTTTGTGTTACATCCAATCATCCACTTAACCTCTCTTTATATTCAACACCAGAAACCTTGCCTCAAACCTCAAGCCTGTACACCTCAAACCTGATACCTAAAACCTGAAACCTGACACCTTACACCTCACTCCTCTCCCCCACATCGTACATCAAACATCGTACACCGTACATCGTACATCGTACATCCTCAAGACGTTTGTATTTGCCTGAACAACTGTTCCACATCCTGCAAACGGCAAAGTGCAGTGCCGGCGTTCATTGTTGCAGCGGTACCACAAGCCACTCCATATTGAACAGCTTCAAGAACCCTTGCACCAGCGTCAAGTTTAAATACAATTCCTCCTATCATACTGTCCCCGGCACCAACAGTACTTTTGCGCCTTACAGGCGGCGCACTTATCTTGTGCATCTGATCTGCAGTGACAAGCATTGCTCCTGCCGCACCCATGGAAACCACCAATACTTCGCTGCACCCCTTGCTAACAAGTGCCTGACTTACTGCTTTCAAATCCTCAATCTGCAATTCTTCCCTGCCTACGAGTTGCGCAAGCTCATGCAGGTTTGGCTTTATCAAAAACACGCCTTCTTCAATAACTGCTTCCAAAGCTTCTCCGGACGTATCAACAATGCACCGGGCTCCCTTATTATTGGCGATAGACGCTATTCTGGCAAAAATATCCACGGGCACACCCGGAGGCAGACTACCACTGGCGACTATATAATCAACATCAGGCAATGTTCGCACCATTTGTAAACATTCCTGCCACTCATCATCTTCAATCAGCGTTCCAGGCATTCCAAAACGATATTGCAATTGAGTTGTGCTATCAAATACAATAAAATTCTCTCTTGTTTCACGTTGTGTTTCAACCGGTATGCAATGAACGCCTTCGTCGACTAATATTTCAGTCAGCAAACCGCCGCTTCTGCCTCCGGTAAGATAAATAGCAGCGGATTTTCCCCCAAGTTTTTTAATAGCCCTGGAAACATTAATACCGCCTCCACCGGCTTCATATAACGGATCTGCACAACGTAGTTTTTTCTCAGGCACAATACCGGCAACGGTTGTGCTTTTGTCTATGGCGGCGTTAAACGTAACTGTGACTATGGAATGTTTCATAACAGGTATTTCTTTAGCCGTTAAAATTGTAAATTCAGGTTCGCTTACCCGGTTGCATCTTCAACATCTCATCCCTTTTTCATAACATAAAAAAAACATTTTAGTTGAGAATCAGCAAAACGAACAAACTATATTAACTAATGTTTTATATACTGAATCAGCATTTTAATAACCGGCAATTAATCTTTTAATTATGAATTACGAACAAATGATTGACCTGATAGGAAAAGAAAACGAAGCACTCCTTTCCTATACATCTTCAACCGTAAAAAAAGACTTGCTGCATTTGCCATCACCGCATTTTACGGACACTGTTTTTGCAGAAAGCAATAGAAATATACAAACATTAAAAAGTATTTCATCGCTGTTTAATCATGGCAGATTGCAAGGCTCCGGATATTTGTCCATACTACCAATTGATCAGGGCATAGAACATAGTGCCGGCGCATCATTTGCCCCCAACCCAATGTACTTCGATCCCGAAAACATTATTAAGCTGGCGATAGAAGGTGGCTGTAATGCAGTGGCAACAACCTTTGGCGGCCTGGCCATGATTGCAAGAAAATACGCTCATAAAATTCCGTTCATTGTAAAGATTAATCATAACGAACTGCTCACCTATCCCAATAAACATGACCAGGTAATGTTTGGCTCAGTGAAGGATGCATGGAATTTAGGCGCTACAGCCGTGGGCGCTACAATTTATTTTGGCTCGCAGGAAAGTGACA
Source organism: Chitinophagaceae bacterium DXS (assembly GCA_030345135.1). Taxonomy (GTDB): domain Bacteria; phylum Bacteroidota; class Bacteroidia; order Chitinophagales; family Chitinophagaceae; genus Danxiaibacter; species Danxiaibacter flavus. The sequence continues at coordinate 1,339,417 of CP128386.1, read as the reverse complement.
GGCAAATCATTGAAGTTTCAAAGGCCTTTGAAGAAGCACACGAACTTGGTATGGCAACCATACTTTGGTGCTACCTGCGTAATAGTGCTTTTGTAAAGGATGGCAAGGACTATCATGTATCCGCAGACCTGACAGGGCAAGCCAATCATCTGGGCGTAACCATACAGGCTGATATCATCAAACAAAAACTACCAACCATCAACGGCGGTTATAAGGCATTGAATATGGGCGGCAGCAGTTATGGAAAACTGGATGAAAGGATGTATACACAACTTGCAACTGACAATCCTATTGACTTATGCAGATACCAGGTACTTAATTGCTATATGGGCAGGGCAGGTTTAATTAATTCGGGAGGAGCTTCTACTGGAGAAAGCGATACAAAAGAAGCAGTGCTGACAGCCATAATCAATAAGCGGGCAGGCGGCATGGGATTGATATCCGGACGCAAAGCATTTCAACGATCTTTCAACGATGGCATTGAATTATTGCAGGACATACAGGACGTTTATCTTGAAAAGCAGATAACAGTTGCCTGAGAATATAAAGCGCTTTAATAAGCGGCTGAAAGCTTCATGCTTGCAGCCGCTTTATTTTTAAAGCAGATAAATTCATCAACACAATTGAACCCAATATCAAAACAATGCCGAGCCACTGCGCAACAGAAATTTCTTCATGTAACAACCAGTGCGCCATTAACACAGAAACCGGAATTTCAATGGCGGCTATGATAGTACCCCATCCCATGCCTGTAAGCGGCATGCCTTTGGTTAACAACAACGGAGGCAGGATTGTACCGAACACCGCAAGAAATAATCCCCACGTCCACAAAGAAGTAATAGCAAACTTCTGCAGCAATGAAGGAAAGAATACAAGCACAATTATTGCAAGACTCCCCACCAATATCCATAAACTTCTTTTTAGAGGAGGCAATTCCAATGCAATGCTATTTGTTGTATAAAGTGTGATTGTGTAGCATATTGCGGCAAGTATACCGAATGCAACACCGCGCCAATCAAGCACTACATTTACATTTACCAGGTTGGCTGCTAAAGCCGTCCCTACAAGAATAACTAAAGCAGCAATAATTTTTATGGCAGATGGAAACCGCTTTTGCAAAAATGCCTCTAACACTACGCCCATCCAGACAGTTTGCATCAACAAAATAATACCAATTGATACTGCGATATATTTAACTGACAGATAGTAAAAAATACTGGTTAGCCCCATGGATGTTCCGCACAATACCAACATCCAAACGCTTTTTCTATTTGTCACTGACTGAGGTTCATTCTTTCCACGAAAAAACACATTTAATAAAAACAAACCTATCACACCAAACAAAGATTGAGCAGTCGTTATCTCGGCTGTTGTAAAGCCGTGATCATACGCCATTTTTACAAATGTTGCCAACACGCCATAACAGGCTGCACCTAAAGCAACAAGGGCGGAGCCTTTAATCAATTGTTTATTCACGCCAGGAGTTGTACGTTATAAGTTGTACGTTATACGTTGTTTACGGTGACTTATAACCCGTAGGTATATAAGTTGCTCATTACACGCTCTACGCTGTCTTTGCCGGCAAAAGTACGGCAATTGAAAAAGAGTGCCGCAACGCAATACAAACCCCGCACCCGTTAGTTTCGATTTCGAAAGCTACAAGATACAGAAGGTGATTTAATGTACCTGGATTGTAGTTATGACTAAGTTCACATTTTTACTATAATTACGCAGAATATTGAGGAGATAAAAGGGTTTAGGATTGACGATAATATTGATAAAAAGACGATGAAGAATCTGTAAAGAACTTTCTTACAACAGGCACTCTTATCGAACACAAACAAACTACCAGGTGTACCAAAGTTTTAGGCTTTAGGCTCTAAGCTTTAAGCTGATTTCAGCAAATCCATAACAGCCTTACCCTTCCCGTCTGGCGTTGTATAGAATGGACGCTTTTCCACTTCGTATTGTGTATCTTCAGGAATACCCAGGGCATGATAGATTGTTTGATGAACCTGGTCTATCTTAATCGGATTCTCAACACTCTTACATGGACGTTCATCTGCAGTTTTGCCGTAGACAAACCCTTTCTTTATACCACCTCCAAACATCAGTATAGAGCATCCATCCGTAAAATGCCGGTGCATACCGTAGAATTTCAATTCACTTAATACATCCGGCTGATTGACCTGCTCCTGTACTTTGGCATCAGGACGGCCTTCTACCATCATATCACGGCTAAATTCGCTCGCAAGTATTACAATAGTCCGGTCAAGGTGACCGGTCTTATCAAGATCCTTGATCAACTGAGAGATGGGTCCATCAATCATTTTCTTCATTCCTTCTGCGCGTGTGTGGCCATTCTCATGTGTATCCCAACCCATGAAAGGTTCGTATTCAGTAGTCACACTAATAAAGCGAGCGCCTTGCTCTGTCAGCCTTCTTGCAAGCAGGCAACCCAATCCAAAGCGACCCGTGTTATAAATATCATAGATCTCTTTGGGTTCAAGACTAAGATCAAACGCTTTTTGCTCGGGCGAATTAAGCAACCTGTAAGCCTGCTCCATAGAGCGTTTTATGGACTCTTTCTGGTAATCACTTCCATGATCTGCAAAGGGGCTTTTATTGATGAGTTCATTGTATAATTGATTACGTCTTTCAAATCGCTTTGCATCCATTCCAACAGGAGGACGCACACTTTCCAGTCCCTGGCTGGGATCGGGAATAAAAAAGGGGCCATACTCATTGCCAAGAAAACCCGCAGTATGAAAGGCTTTCAACTCTTCAGCCTCCCCTACTGTAAAACGCTGACCAATATCTATGAACGCCGGAATCACCGGATTTTTTGGACCAAGCTCTTTTGCAATCCAGGCACCCAGATGCGGGGCGGCAACAGTCTGTGGAGGTTCATAACATGTATGCCAGTGATATTGATGACGGGAATGGAGTATATGCCCCATGTCAGCTGCAACATAAGAACGGATCAGCGTTCCTTTATCCATAACCTTTCCAATGGATTGTAATCCCTCGGAAAAGTAAACCCCGTCTAAAGCTGTCGGCATTGATTTGAATGTGCTCAAAACCCTATCACCCTGCATACCTTTTTCAAACGGTGTATATTTTTTAGGATCGAAAGTTTCCGTGTGTGCCATACCGCCAGCCATCCACAGCAATATCACTGTATCCGCAGTTGCCACGGGCCTGCCTTTGCCGCAACCTGACAACAGGCTTGCCACCGGTGCCCCCGCTGCCATCGCAGCCAGTGTAGCTGCACTTGTTGTCTTTAGAAATTCTCTTCTGTTCCAGTTTCGTTGCATGGTGAAGAATTTAGCCTTCAGCCGTCAGCTCTCAGCTTTCAGCTTTTAATTTTAAAATTCGTAACATATCAATACCATTCTCCCCGCGTATTAAAAGCGCAGGATTCTTTTTCATTTAAGGGCTCATTCACTTCGATAAAATTGATTGGCATATTTTTATCTGCTTGCGCCCTTACAGGGCTTTAACCACCGTTTGTTATTTTTGACAGGGCGTTGCCCTGCCCTAATGCCAGCGCCCCTTCAGGGCTTGAACGTAAGTGAACGATTACCTAAATGCTTAGCCAACTTCCAGTCATCAATTTATCCAATTTGCTATCCACACATTTTCAATTATCAACTTCCCATTTCAATCACATCAATCCGCACATCCGCACATCACATCAATTATCAACTTTCAATTTTCAATTACATCAATCTACACATTCGCACATTTGCACATTCGCGATCATTTTCAATTGTCAACTTTCAATTTTCAATTACATCAATCTGCACATTCGCACATTCGCACATTCTCCCATCATTTTCAATTTTCAACATTCAATTTTCAATTAATAAATGAGTTGAAACTCCGGATGCAATGTCATCGTCCAAACAAAATCCTGAATGGCATCCTTACCAGGTTTATCACCCAGCATTTTGTATGCTACGGCCTGCTCATCGTTTGTTGGCGAGCGGCCCAGCGTGCTCTTATATACCTCCTGGATCATTGTTTTTGCATCAGGATATTTTTGTTGCAATCTCTCTGCCCCTCGTTCCATGGCCTTATTAAACAAAGTGCCGTTTGTTAGTTCCAGCGCCTGCAGCAAACTTGCCTGCGAAGCGCGGCTGGTTGAAACGGTTTCCCTGTTTGGCCTGCCCAATGCTGTAAGGAAAGCGTTGTTCATGACAAACGCGGCACGTGGAAAATGCATTGATTGTTTAACAGAATTCGGAAACAACTTATATACAACAGCACTATCAGGAAATATAGGCTGAATGGTTTCACTAACTGCATCAGAAAACTCTTCTGCAGTTAAGCGGCGACGCATCATCCCTTTAAATACATAGGCCGGTGCAATTATCTGATCCGGCTCTTTTACACTTTGAGAGGGTAATTGATAAGTGCGCGATATAAGCACCTGGTAAAGCAGTTTTTTAATATCACAACCATTGGCTACAAAATCTGAAGCCATCCAGTCAAGCAGATCCTGGCTCCATGGTTCATTGTCCATCGCATCAACAGGTTCTACAATGCCTCTGCCCATCACCTGCGCCCATATGCGATTGACAAGCGTTCTGTACAAACGGCCATCTTTAGGCTGCACGAGTACATCTGCAAGTTGTTTCAGGCGTTCCTGCTTTTTAGCTTTAGCATCAACATTCCCCAATTCGCTGTAAAGCACACGGGTTCCTGCCATGCGTCCCGTAGGCACATCACAGCGATTGATTTCAAGTGTACTATCAGCAAAAATGTTCGCGAAGGAATAGGCATCATCCAGCTTCCAGTCGCTTATAAAACTATCGTGACAGGAAGCGCACTTAAGGTTTAATCCCATAAATACCTGAGCCACATTTTGAGCAGCCTGCATTTCTGTCCGCTGACTGGCATTGATTGTACCGCGCCATTGAATGCCACGAATAAAACCTTCAGATTGTTTTGCCGGATTGATCAGTTCTTTTACAAAAACATCGTAAGGCTTGTTGGCAATAAGAGATGTGTATAACCATTGCGTTATATCAAACCGTCCACCGGTAATATATCCTGTACCGGAGTAATCATTACGCAATGCATCGTTCCAGAAAGTAAGCCAGTGTTGCGCATAAGCTTCATTTTGCTGCAATAACCGTTGCACCAGTTGCGAACGTTTATCTGCTCTTCTATCCTGCATGAAGGCATCTATGTCATTCGCAGTTGGCAACAGTCCTGTAACATCCAGGAACACCCTTCTTATATATGTGCGATCATCTACAGGTTGTTGCCATTGAATATTTTTCTTTTTAAAATAAGCGTCAACAAATAAGTCTATCGGTTGTGTAAGATCGCCTTTTGCCGCAGGAACTGCAGGACTTCGCGGTGCGAGGTCTGCTACGCGATACAGGCTTTTTTCCTTTCCTGCGGGCCATGGTGCACCTTGCTTTATCCAAAATGCAAGCACTGCAATCTCATCTTTTGTAAGTCCCTTCCCTTTTGTGGGCATGGATTTTTTTTCGCTGCGCGGAAGAGATATGCGCCTGATCATTTCGCTTTTCTCAGGATGCCCCGGAACAACAACTGCACCATGCTCTCCTCCTTTCATGATCAAATCCTTCGTGTCTAACCGGAGTTCTCCTTTAACCTTTGTTGAACCATGACAGCTATAACAGTTATGCGCAAGAATGGTGCGCACCTGCACATTCAGGTCCTGAACCTGGCTTTCGGTCAAGGGTTCTTTTTGGCTTGCCAGTGCAAAAACAGGATTGTCCTTTTCAGGCAATACATCCTCTGCAGGCAATACGCTGGTAAGATAATCTTCACCATGCGTCAAGCCGGCACCGTAATGTCCTGCAATTGTAACTCCAATAACTGTCAGTGTGAGTAATGCCACTTGCATGCGGCGGGAGCCCTTCAGATACATATAAGCCGAACAAAGCCCAAGCACCATTGTTGCAATACCTGTCCACTGATGTATGCCGAGGATGTCACTGCCATATTCTTCAGTATTGGACAAGAGCAGGCCGAAAACAACAGAAAACACCGCCGATATCGCGCCAATACAAACCAATACTTTGATGGCTGAGTTAAAATTGTTATTCTTCCATCTCCACTCGATGACTTCCATTAATAAAGCAGCTATTAATATCCCGACAGGAAAGTGCACTATCATTGGATGCAGTCTTCCGAGAAATGACCAAAGCCAGAAATGCTGCACTACTTCAGCGCCTGCAGGCTGTGCCACGCCGGTATTTATTACACCTAAGGTAATGAACGCAAGTATTGAGGTTGTGGCAACCAGTATTTTCATAAACAAGCCCTTATAAGAATAATATTATTGAGGCGCTCAATGGCAATCGTGAATTATTAAAATTACAAAAATGAGCAGCAACAGCCTATTAAAAGGCTGCAGTTCTCCCAATCAGTCTAAGCCTCGAACAATCACCCTTTAACTATACCAATTTCGCGCATAAAAGATGCATGATAATAATCGGCTACAAAAAAACCATCCTGCACTGTTCTGCTTCCATCTTTAAGATGTGCAGGTCACTTGTTCACGTATTTAAATATGCTTATATTACAATATATTAAGTTTACTGAGCCTGCATGGACAGAAGTGGAGATCCTGAATGAGGTGAATTCGATATCGCCTGCAATGACGGTGAGGGGTTTTGAAAAAGCAAGCGGGGTGAGTTTCCTGCTCAAATGTTTATCAAACAAATTTTATTTTTAACGCAACATGAAATCAGCTACCAGTGAATCCAGTGCCGAAACGCTCTTAAAAGAACTTTTATGGCTAAGCGAGGTCATCGATCACCGGCTTAAATTATACTGGAACAACATAGAAGGTCAGCCTACCGATATTGACGCGATACTTCCTCCAGATCTTACAGAGGATCCTTCAGCATATGCAGGCGCCGTTAACCGCCACAACATGAATCACGCGGAAAGACTGATACTGATCCTTGCACTTGCTCCGCATTTACAACCGCATTTACTGGATGTTTTTTTTGTTAAGAACTCAACTTACGACCGTGGCTTTACTGAATTCGGTGGAATAAAAGGCCATCAGCACGCGGGTTTTATCCCAACCGGCGAAACTGCTGCATTCCTGCTTACGATGAACGACATCAAACAAAGACTACAATTATTGCAGCTTTTTAGCGACACACATTTTTTTAAAATATACAATATACTATCTCTTGATTCGGCCCCAACGGATGAGCCTTTGTTAAGCGGTATATTAAAAATACATCCAGACTTTATTGACCTTCTTACCAATAGTGTAGCCAGCACAAAACATTATGGCAGTAATTTTCCTGCGAGGCTGCTGACTACTCCTCTTTCTTTCGATGATCTTGTATTGGATGAACATACGCTCAACAATGTACTCGAAATTCAAGACTGGATAAACTATGGGGATATATTACTGAATGAGTGGAAAATGAACAGGAAAATAAAACCGGGGTTCCGTGCATTGTTTTACGGACCACCGGGTACCGGTAAAACGCTGACGGCGGCTTTATTAGGACAAACAACAGGACTCAGCGTTTATAGAATAGATATATCGCTGGTTGTTTCCAAGTACATTGGCGAAACCGAAAAGAACCTGGCACTGCTTTTTGATGCGGCGCAAAACAAAAACTGGATATTATTCTTTGATGAAGCAGATGCAATATTCGGCAAACGCAGCGAAACTTCGTCAGCCCACGACCGTTATGCCAACCAGGAAGTATCGTATCTGTTGCAGCGGGTTGAAGACTTTCCCGGCATTGTGATTATGTCCACCAATTTTAAAGCGAATATAGATGAAGCCTTTACGCGACGCTTCCAGTCTGTGATATATTTTGCTCCGCCCGATGCTGAGCTGAGAAAAAAATTGTGGCAGAACTCTTTTACTGCAAACGTTCAGTTTGAAAAAAATACATCTCTTGATGAGATCGCTGAAAAGTATGAACTTACCGGTGGGTCTATTATTAATATTGCACGGTACTGTTCGCTTAAAGCAATAAAAAGAAATTCTACTACTGTCCTTCTCCATGACATAGAAGAAGGGATCAGGAAAGAATTCGCAAAAGAGGGGAAGGCTATGTATTAACAGCAAATATTGCTTAGTTAAGCATTCATCGAAACTATGGAAGATGTCTCTTGTTGTCCAAAAAACAGTTACACAAAGATACACTGAGCAGACACAGAGGGGCACAGAGTGTATACCATGCAAATCTGTGGTTGGTACTACTGGAAGTCCTCCCGGATAGTGAACTAATCGGGATATGTTATGAGTGCCTGATATTGCCTGATATTGACACCTCTCAACCAATTACCCATTCCAGATAGTTTGCAACTGCTGCTGAGAGTTATTAATCAGATCCTCTGTTGAGATGATCATCGAGCTCGCTTCCATTTCGCTCGTCAACTCCGTACGCTTTTCCACAAATGCAGAAACCTCTTGTTGTCCCAGTGCTGCACCTTGCTGTGAACGCAACAACGCATCTATGTCATCCCTTTGCTGCTTTATCAGATCGTACGGCCTCGAGCCATTATAATCCGTAAATCCCAATGGTGTGTAAAACGGTCCCCGGGCATCACTCACCTTCATGGCAATCACATAGGGCTTGCCCTGTCTTTGAGCCTCGAGTCCATGATGATAAGTGAGTAACTGGCCCAATTTCATACCCCTGGGGTCAGCCGAGAGGTTCATTACCCGCAGGGCATCCGCCGGATCCCACCTTTTTTCAAACCATCCCCTATCCTTTTCAGCCACCGGCTCTTTGGACCTATCCTTATCGGTCTTGTATTGCGGAATGTACACGGTACCGGTAGCAGGTACGTCCTGGTTGGCGCCATTTTTCAGGGTGCCCGCCAGTGTGATGGATGTATCTCCCGCAGTAACGTCTACTGAGCCTGCCAGCCCAAGCCTGTTTTTATTGGCGGTGGTAGTGTACGATTTGGCCTGGATGATGTTCTCTTTGCGTTGAATGCTGCCGGCAGGTAGCGTCGCCTGCGGAGTTGTAATGCCCGTTGCAACCGCTTTTGCGCCCATCACATCCGCCTCATGCTCCAGGGTTTTATCATCATTTACACTCACGCCACTCTTCATCTGCATGGTCGCTTGTACTCTGCCCTGCTTCTGTTGCACCACATGCCAGGCTTCGTGTGGCAGATGCTGTTCCTGCCCTGGCGCAACATGGATATCTGTTCCCTGTGCATAAGCGTGTGCCTGCATTTGTGCGGGTTTATCAGAGTTATAATGAACTTTTACATCATCCATTGAGTAACCGGAAAGGTTTTCTATACCCGATTTCAAATTATCAGGCAATCCTGTATTGTTGGATTGCTTTTGCACAGGAGTGCTAAGCGTCCTGGTTTGTAGCTCATTTGTCTCTTCTTTCTCTAAGCCTGTAAACTTGCCTTGTAAAGGCTCTTCGTCCTCAGTTTCTTTTCGCTGCATCAGCCCGTTTACAGCGTAATGATCAGCCATCGCCTGGTAAGCTTTTAATTGTTGCACACGAGGACTATTGTTAATAGCATCCCGGAGCTTTCTTTGTGCAAGAGCTTCAGGACGATTATCAACAAACTGGTCAACAGGTTGCTGTTCACCTTGTTTTTGAACTGGCATATTTGCGATAGCCACGCTTTTATTTTCAGCTGTTTTACCGGCTTTGGTGTGCATAGAAGAGGCTTTTTATATTGTAATACTAATCTACACTTAATTTACAGATAAACATAACCGGCGGGCACGAACTTCAATGTATAAATTTACCCGCCACAAAACTCATTCAAAGCACTAAATCCACTCTACATACAAAGGCTTATCCATCCACTTAAATTTGATCATACGGTAACTCCATGGCAATGTTTCCAGCAAAATATCATAGCCTCTTTGTTCAACTTTCAAAGTCCATCCATCCTGCATTTTCACTAATGATCCCTGCCTTTGCATAAAGGCGTTCCGGAAATTTTCTATGGATGAATTTTTCATCTTGTCCCATCGCTGAAAGAGTGTCTTGAAAAGTTCTTCAGATATTCGTACTTCCTGCTCTGAAAGTTCCAGCACGGAAGGCACAACTTCCTCAAAATTTATTGCACACAAAATCTTGTTGAGTGGCAGATCAAATTCGGCCATCTCAGTTTGCCCATTCACCAGATATTGCGTTAGCAAAGCAGCCCGGTGACGCGAAGCATCATCCACAAAAATGTTATTTTCTGTCAGGCCAAGCAGTTGAAAATAGAAGGGAATAAAAGGTTGCAACAGAACAAGACCTGCATTATTTATATAGATCTTTGAAACATCACCCTGTGGTAATAACGCTTTATTCTTCTCATCAATGGCTTTTTGTTCAGCATTCAACTGCTGGGAAACCAGTTCATATAACTGCATTGAATGCTCATGTTGCTTCAACAGACTTCTAGAAGCATCGGTGCTATTTGAAAGTTCCGGAGAACTTTTGACACTCAAAAATCCGATCTGGCTTCTTATTATCTGCCTGATGTGCTCTCCTTTAAATTGATGATCAATATTAACAGCAAGTGCATTTTTGTCTAACCGGCGAAGAATTTCACGAATTCCAGCTTCATCCAAAATGCTGCGCATAAAACTTTTTATGTCATATATATTGCGATTACCAGATAACCATTCAAGATAGAATTTATTCAAGAGAATCTGCATTCTGTTTTCAGCATGCACTTCAGCAGACAGTGCAAGGAGCATTGTGTTCATCGCCTTAATAGCATTTACAGCTTCCTCGCCCCACTTTTGAGAAACAGAAATCACGATGTCCTCTAACTTATTCAGCGATACTTTAACAGATATAAGATCTAGTATTTTATCTGAGCCTGCCGCTACCTGTAAAAACTTCCTTACCTGATCAACACCGCCATGATTGAGCAATTCCGCAAACATCTCCTGAGCAGTTTCTGTTCGCTGGCTGTCAAATCCAAATATTTGTCGCCCCCATAAAAGCAGATCTTTTTCGTAATCCCTGTTCAAAAAAGTAAACAATTCATTGTGAGAATGCCGAAATTTTTCGAACAACAAATGAAGCCGCATTTTTGCAACCGGATCGACGGAGGATGAAGCAAGAAGATCCTCCAACAAATGTTTATCCTGCCGGAACAGCACATCCGTTGCATTAAGCAGCTTTCCCGCCTCCGCATTATCCGGAACACTAAGTGATGATTGATCACGGTTACTCAAAAAAAGACTAAGAAGCGTGGCTGAATCATCTTTATTCGTTACACTTTCTCCAGTTTTCTCAAAAGATGTTTTTTTCTGATTCGCATTAAGCGACTTATCGATTGTTAATGAGCGTGCGTACTTCCATTTATCATAAGCTGCATACTGTTCTATAAATGCAGCTATATCGCGCCCCCTCGCTGGTTCTGCATCCTTAAACAGATGATATAACTGTAACCGGACTGACGGAAGTGTTTTGGAAGATGTCAGTAATTGCTGCAAACGCATTTTGTCATTGACATACAAGAAAATAACAGCCTGCAAAACCACCTGGTGATATTGCACACCTGTAATTGACGGAGGCAAGGAACCCCACGTTAAAATATATTCAACAACGTCACCAATCTTATTCTTAATAGATGACATGTCTGTGTCCGGCGCTTCAAGATGTGTTTGCCATTTTTCAGTTGACCACCGGTCAGCCTTATCCGATTTGTTGAACATATCCAATAAAACAATATCATGCACATTTTTGTGTTGTACTTCCAGACCCGTCAGCAGATGCTGCTGATTATGCAACCACAAAACCATTTTTAATTTATTCATTAAAACAGGGTAAGACGACATGGCCGTTTTAAACTCATCGAAAACGTCACTGTAACCTGCATTGACGATGTCAAGTAAATGAATCAGCACAACGGAATTCATTCCGGCATTCAAAATTGCATCGAGCTGTTGCTTAGTCACAGCAGGAAAAAACATTTCTACCAATCCTGCAGTTTCAAGTTTGTAAAAAGCCGGTTCCAGGGCAAACGCGTATTGAATATTGTTGATAAGATGCTTAGCAGATGAAAAATCTTTTATTGAATAGCGTGCAAAACCGCTATAAGTAATTTGCCTGATGGCTGCTTTGAATATTGAAAGAACGTCATTATCTGCACTATTTATTATGTCAGTGAGAATATACAGCATTTGGACATAAGGCTTACCCACATCTTTAGAAACAATCCACGTAACTGACTGCAGAAGAAATAAACGTGGGCTCCAGGACTCATACCGGAAGTCAATATAATTGAGCCACAGTATTTCATACAAAAGGGGCAATCCGGTTTGAGATGACCGCACATTTAAAACGTTGCCTAACTGCACTACGCTATCAATCGCATCCAGCGTTTTTGTTGAAGATGGCAATAGTTTAAACAATTCGGCTATCGTGGCCAAAGGAAATTGCAGCAACAATCGCTCACGCATTGTTTTACTGGTTCCTGCAAAAACAAGTACAGCACGGGCCTGCATTTTATTCCCTGCAATAAGTGTATTTAAGGCCTCTATGGGGTTCTTGTCTGCTGCCCACCATGGAAGCACACCGTTTCTTAGAAAGAACACAATAAGGTCATAAGCACTAATAGTACTCCTTTCTAAAACTTCTGCTATTTCACTTGTAGCCGGAATATTATTTTTCAAAGGTATTACGGCATCCAACTTTTGTTGCAGATATTGATCGAGTGCATGTGTTTCAACAAATGGATTCCGAAGCAAGTATTCTAAAGTTTCTTTATGCAACAACAACCTTACTAAAGATGAACCCGTTTTTTCAAACTGGTTTTCCTTCCCGATCAACATATCCCTTAAAGCTATAGCACGCACAGGCTGAAATAATCTCAATAACATACCTACTGTTTTTTCCTCAGCCAACAGGAAAACGTTTTCAAACAGCTGCTCATTTCGGAACAACCCTCTTATCATTGCCTGCAAGGTCACCGGATAATTATTGAGAAACGTACGGAATATTCCAAAAAGCCGGCTTTTTGTAAAGGAACCAACTTCAGCAGGCAAAGAACCATTCATCAAAAAATACAGCAAGGCATGTGTATCCTGCATCAACTTATTTTTTTCAAATAATGCATATTTCCACTGCGTTGATACTTCCTGTTTATCAGCTAAATTCTGCGTTTCAACCAATTCATCCGCAATCTCATGTAGTACCTGTAGAAGTGGCAACTGTTCTTTTGCGCGGCTCGAAGATGTATGGTTAATCAGCAGCAACAACAAATCTTCATAGTGCACTCCAAAATGAGCGGCCATGCTGCGAAGTGTGCTTTTCGTAAATTCCTTCCTGTTAAAGTGGCTGCCATACTCTTCAATCAAAAACGCAAGAATTATTTCCCATAATGCTTTTGAAACAACTTTACTTTCACTTTTTATCACCTGGTCTTTTTCATTCAGGCTAACTACGTTATCATGATATTCACTTATAAAATCGGCTTCTCCCGGCAACATTTTAGCAACAAGGCTTTTCAGCGTTGGATCCTGAACATGCCCGATCAGCCTCTGTCTCGCAGCTTTTACTTTTCCTGCTTTACGAATCATCTGCACAAGCATATCTGCTTGTCCTTTCAACAGATCATCCACCAATTTATTTATATCACGCAGCAAATCTATACTCGTCCACCATGGCAATAATCCGGTAGTAAAAAAATAGCTCAAAACATCAAGCTTACCGGTGAATAACTCAGTCTCACTTCCGTTGCCTGCGAACGTATTATCATAACCCGGACGTTTAATAAACATCGCAGCAAGCGCATCCATCAGGCTTTTAGTGATTGCATCTTCCAGATTATCATATGGCACGGTACCAAGATCAAGCACAATGCTATCTATATGCAGACGTGTGTGAGGAGATATATGTTCTTCAAAAAAATCCTGCATTACATAATGCCAGCGTTCGTTATACAATTTACTCAGCGCATTTTGCAGATTGTGCGCTTTCGACCGTGAGGAGAAGTCAACATCAAACATTACCTCTTGTATAACAAAATCATTTTTCACTCACTCATTTTTTGGTTGCAGTATCATCTAACAAAAAACTGATCATATCTTCGTTCATTGCAATTCTGTCTACATCCCTGTTTATTTCTTTTATGGTAGGCAACCATTCGTAATAGACATCCTCAAAAGCTTTCATTTTGGAAAATGACAGCCACAAAAATTCAAGGCGCACATGAGCAGGCGTACAGGAGCGGAACAACCGTTGCGTAAAATCCCGGAAAGATTTTTCCTGGAAACGTGAAGGCCATGAAGGCAGAACAACCGTTAATTTTGATGCAAAGAAATTTTCAGGCAGAACAGTCAGATCTAACCGGTTGACAACATACCTGAACGCCGGAAATCTCGCCGGTGCATCTTTTTTGATCAGTTCAATAACAGAAACCAGGCTGTCTATAAATAACTCCGCCGCATCAGGCTTCTCTAGCGGCACCAAAATATCACAGTACTCACTTATCATAGCAACCAGCTCCCGGGCATCTTTGCCGATGCTGTGTTCTACTCGGTTAAACATGCTGTCAATATCTTCTTCCCGTTCTTTGAAACTGCGCCAGCGCTTGTTTTTTAACATCCGTCTTCCCTTTTCATCGTACAATTCAAATCCAAAAACATCCAGTGCAAGATGGGGAGCCAGCAAAGAATGATCAACAATATAAAATCCTTCGGAATTAATGCTCACTTTATTGAGCAAGCCTATAAAATCAACGATACGCTTCCGCGCATTTGCCTTACTCTTATCTTTTGCGACCATTTCCCATGCGCCTGTCTTATCATCCTTAAAGTGTATCTCGAATTCACCATCGGCAACAGATTGCTCTATGCGATAATTATTTCTGTCTGCACCAAAGAGAAACAACGATTCATTCTGTTTTTTAAACGAAAAAGAAGTGTACACGGGGTTAGTTTGCACTTCACTATCTTCTCCTTCCCGCGGCGTTTCTGGTGGTACATTAATATATTGAAGCACCATATCCGCAATCCTTCCTTCCGGCTGAGAAGGTATATACAACAGTAGCCTGAGTTTGTTCTCATAGCCATTCATCTGCTCCTCCATTTCATGCACATCCAGGTAGTCAAAACCAGTATTTCTAAAGCAGGTAATGGCCCTTACGTTTGCAAGCAGCCTGGATTTAAAAACAAGTTCATGATCAATTTTATCATCCTTTCCCCAACGGCCATATAAACGTTCATACAGTATAGCCGGGTATGCATCCACCATAATATTAAAGCGGCTCAGGATATGTTCAATTGCACGTTTTTTTCGTTTCCTGAATTGATGAGACTGTTCTGTATAATCTTTCAGCGCTTCTACATATTTGTTGTTTCCATCACTTTTAAATTTGATCCATTCCAGCTTTGTCCTTTCAGTAAATGCATTCAACAAATGACGCACATGCGGCACTTTATATAAGGGTTGTGTAAAATAAGTATACATATCATCCTCCAGCGTAAACAAGGGCGAAAACAACTCCGGCACCTTGCCTAACTGAGACAAATAGTTAGCCATTATCTGTTCAAAAAACAACAAATAGGCTTTAAGTTGTTTGATTTTGGCCTTACGGGATGCGGGTTGACTTTCTTCAACGCCTTCCTTACCTATTCCATAAATGGCGGGAAACATATTCTGCATACTAACATACTCATGCAGGTTTTTATAAACGCCTTTAATTACTGATTGCTGTGATGATTTATATAATTGCGAAATATAGGAGCCGCGGCTGGCATCCCGCAATTTATGCAGATGATCCCTGAAAACATCTTCGTTGATAACCAGCGGCAGGTTGTTATGATACAACCGGATAGCCGGTATTTTTGTATCCAGATCAAGGAACGGAAAATGGAATGGCTCGAGAGAAGTAGGCGTTCCCATCCATGTTATGGCAAATCTGCTTATGTGAACAACGCCTTCAATTTCTGAGATGGATTTAATAATTTCAAAAGGATCGATAACTTCTTTTCTTTCGGTAAGATCTGACTCCAGTATTACGCCTTTAGTCAATAATGGCCCTGCATAAATATCATCTATAGCCATTCCCTTCGCCAGAAGCTCATCAGGAAGGTATGTTTTTACTATTGGGCTAAGATAACATTCAGCTGTATAACAGATCTTCGCAAGCACTTCTTCGGCAATGCTCTTCCGTTGTATGATGACGGAAGCTTCTATCTCCAGCTCCTGGGGTTTTAATACGACAAACTCGCGAAAATCTTCACCAATGTTTCTGCAACCAACAAGAAACCGTCTTACCTTTTCAACTAACTCTTTTTCGAGCTGCGCATCATCTTTTAAACGAACGGTCACATCATTGTTGAATTGCAGAATAACGCGATAAAGTCCGCGCGCGTTAGAACGGGTATAACTGCTGGCCACTGGTTCAATCCAGATATTCTGCAATTCATCCACTCTGTCGATGAGTACCCGCCTGTAATCTTTAAGCGTAACAGGTGCAGTTGTCAATATTTCCTGCGGAGTATAAAAAGAATTTTTTACCCTGTCTACTATCCCACTGGGGGAACTAAGAATATCTTCAATTTTGAAATCAGTACGATAAGCCAGGTCCGTTAGCGCATAACACAGACATTCCAAAATCGTTACGCCCGGATCGTGGTAATTGTAATCTGTCCAGCTTTTTCCGGCGTATTTCTGTACCAGCTCTATTGCCTTCTTTCGCAAAAAAGTATAATCAAGCGGGGACTCCGGACCATATTTCTTTTCAATCACCATAATCACTACTTTTTTTTACAAACAACATAAGCGCAGACGCTAAACCAGATGTCAATAAAAATATTCCGCCGGCATAAACAGCTCGTCATCCCACAATTTTCCAATCTTAAAAAAAATAAGCACACCGTCGCCATAGTTACGTCTTGTTTTTAACTGTAACCGGTAGTGGTGCGTACCCGTGCTTTTCCATCTTACAGTTATTTTATTCCAGAAAGAACCATAGTGAGCAGATGTTTTTCTTATGCGGCTTCTTGAGCGGCCAAAAGCACTCAATGCAATTGCGTGTAAAATGGCAAAGCGACCTGTCGTCCTTCTCCCTGTTCGTGCAATCAGTTCAAACGCACTACAATTATCCAGATCAGGAGTAATATAGTGCCATTTACCATCGGCGGGAACACTGTCTTGTATATAAGTACCAACTCTGCCCTGGGCAGCAACAAAACCATTCACATCAACCTTATATTCCTTTTCGCTTTTTTTGCCGACCCCCATATTACCATTGGCATGAAGAAAAAAACTTTGCGCCGCGGCCTCTGTTGCAGATCCTGTAAGCGAAGTAAAGCGCAGGCTCTGATTATCCTGCTCATCTTTATCATCCGCTCCCATGCTAAAGAACGGATTTCTATCGTCCATAGATTTATAAAGGGTCACAAATCTTTTACGCAAAGAAGATGAAAGAACAAGGCCTTCATCATCATCATGCCGAAAACCATCATCCTGCTTGTTGATCATTGAATCAATCAAATACCCGAAATGATTTTCTGAAGGCATTTGCCCATTGCGAAAGAATTTTTTCAAATCATCGCGGTTCAAATTCTTTACCGAGGTTTTGCCAATCATAGCATTATATTTTAACAGTGAAATCAAATGTTTCATCTTGCGACGCAACAACACTTTTTACTTCTTGCTTCTGTTCCGGCGGTTCCATTATCAACAATTCCTTACCCAATACAAGATTGCTGATGCCAGCAACTGCAGCTACTTCGTATACAAAATTCTTTTCTACATTGATCAGATGATTGTCTGCCGAAATAAATACAGCATCAGGCCTTGAAGGAGATATCTGTTCTACCGGTTCGTAAGCAGTATCTTTCAGCTTAACAACGAACTCGCGTACCTTTTCATCATACATTTCATAAAATTGAAGGATTGAAAACTCCGTCACAAATTTTATGTATGACAGTTTTTTTATTGAGTTAATGATATCGGCTACATAAATGGGACTCCCGATTTTTACATCATTTGTTTCATCGTACAACCAGGGTGCTATCATTTGTTTTATATCCTCATTCAATAGCTGAAGCAAATAACCATCACTCGCATTAAGCACCTCCTTATTGAACACCACGGAGCAATTAATTTTCAGCGTTTCATACACCGGATTACCAACATCAACTGTAGCAAAAGAAACCAAAGACTCCTGCAGCATCTTTTTTATTTCGAGCAGTTCAGATAAACTTACCTGGGGCATTACTCCCCTTTCCGCTGTTTTCTTTTTGCGGGGCACAACTACTACTTTAATATCAACAGGATATACTGTTTCAGTTTGCAGTTTATCCGCATCCAGGCATTTAACCATTTGAAGATCCGGGAAGGCCTGTAGTACATGCTGAGCAATATCCAGCACTGATAATGCCCGCTGTTTGTGACGCAGACGCTCACTAACCCTGATATAATATTGCGGCGTAGATTCAGTGGCTCTTCCGCCATGAGATCCATAGAAATCCCATATCTTCTGCACCTGCGGGATCTTCCGTTTAAAATCTTTTATTGTTCCCTTCGGTGCATACAATGCGTTTTGTGCAAGGTTATTTTCCGTTGTTGAGAAGACTGCTTTTACTACGTTCGGAAAAATGCCGCGCAGTTTGTTATTGACTACCGAAAGCGAATTACAGGACGCCCTCAACCAAAACAAACCTGCAGGCAAAATTGTATGATCGTAGATAACATTATCCGGCAACCGTATTTTAAGTATTCCTGTTTTAATGAAGTTTTCAGTTGAATCTGATAATATATCCGAAGGGTTAAAAAGTACCCATTCATTACCATCCAGGTAGCTCCACTCAATAATATCCGGCTGCCACGTGCTATGTTTAAAATTGGTTTCTTCCAGATCAAAGAGCAACGTGATCACTGAGTCGTCAATAACATCCCTCAGTCCTACTAACAAATTGCAGGGATAATCAATTTGCGGCAGAAAGGTGTACTGATGCAATTTGGCAGAAGGATAAATATCCTCATAACCAAAAGGATGAATGTGCGTCAATTCAATATCAAGGTCATCATTGACAGCATCTGACTGGCGCAAGACCTCTCTTTGTTGCTGACTATAACTGACTGTTATGCTTTTAATCACAGGTACATACGGCAAATTGGGAAGAGGTTTTTTCCGGACAAATCTTCTTGAGTTGTGCAGCACAATTTCCGGAAATACAACCTGGTAGGCTTTATGTCCAAAAGGATCCTCAGGCTCAAGCAATTCCAAACGCAAAACGCCTTCGGATCTTATGTTGTTATTCTTTATTTCATTATTCAATAAAGGCTCATTATTAAAACAAACTTTTTTCAGATTAACATCCTTTATTACGGTAGTGGAACTCAAATAATTCCAGCTCCTGCTTTTACTTTCATCGACACAAAAAAGGTCAAATTGTTGTTGTGAAATTGCTGCGGGTTGAAACCATCCTTCGCGGAATGAACTTGCTCCCACTTTAAAAGAATTGTTGCGGATGTTGTTTTCGTAGGCTGCATAGTACGCTTCAAAACCGCCTTCTGTTTTTGGCAGATCAAACCACTCAATGTTTACGGAAAAATCAACCGTGTACTTGTTTAGAATGTTGGTGTTCCTGATATCAAGGTAGCTGCCGGGCACCGGCACAGGACCAAATGGTTGAAAAGGTGCATTTATATTCAGGTCGCCAAGATTGTTCTTCAGTTGTATTGCTGAAGAATCATGCACCTCCACCGCAATTGACACATCCCGGATAACCAGGCTACTAAACAGATGATACCCATTATGCAATGAACGGTTGCTGAGCAGAAAACGAAGCAAAGGCTTTGTTGTTGAATAGTTGTCGCCATGCACGAGCGGATTGTACACATTTAAAGGCGGATCTTCTGCATTCAGCTCCAATGTAACATCAATACTGCCCGATGCTTCATCTGCATTAGCCGCAACAATGCTGATCTTTTTGAACATCACCCATCCTGTATCTCCTGTAGCGTCTATTATAAATGTATTGTTGAGTATTTCATACAAGGCTGTCTGGCTGGCTTGTTCCGTGTCATCGGCAAAACTAGCCACATAGCTTTGAAGGTATTTATGAGATTCTGAAGTCAACGTAAATCTAATGCTAATCTGTCTTGAACCATCCCGCACATACAGCAATGATGATGCGATCATAAAACCAACCGGCGCTTCCTGCATGGTCCGTTCTTCAGCGGGCTTTAAGATCTGATCTTCGCCCAGGACCGGTATTGAAGGCGCCGCCAAAGGATTTGCAGCAAAAGCAGCACTTGTAACAACAGGATAATCACCACAGTAAATGGTGTGTTCCGATAGCGACATTAAAGTACGGTTGGTGGGTTTATGTATATGCTCGTTCACAAAAATGTTCCTGATAGCAACAACAGAAGTTTTTAATACGGATAATTCCTCTTCCGTTTCATACCAGACGGTTTGCTTACCGGGCAACTCACCAAACACCAGCTCCTTACGGGGCAACGAAAAGTTATCCGTATTAACGGCGGCATCAAGCACCAGTAAGACATATTGCAATTCCGGCTTTAAATAATTTATCCCAAGAAGAGAGTTGAAATAAAAGTCCAGGTGTTTTTTTACCAGTTGATTTATGTTAGACTGAAGATGTTTATACAATTCGAGAAATGCAACAAACAAAGCCATATGCGGCTGATACAGATCCCCTATTGACCTCACCTGGCTACTATAAAACTCAATAGCCTTATACAGTTTTCCGAATTCCTGCCTGATCTCCGCAAAAAGCTCATCGAAATACAGAACAGAAGATTGTACCTGTTCTATAATGTCGTCTCCTTTAAAAATAAGTTGATCATTATCTTCTGTTTGCTCCTGGCTGCCTTTTAATTTGATGATGTGAGAGAAGATGTCTGCGGCTTGCCTGTTATACATCAATAACCGCTTATGTGCACCTGTGAATGAGATGGAAAATTCTGCTGACTCAGTCAGGCCAGTGTGGCTATTTTCAGCAAGAGCAAGTTTATCTTTCAGCAGTGACATTAACGATGAGCAATCGTACAACAATTTAAACAGGTTGTTCAATAACATTGTCGCTTCGTTATTCTCACTCACCTGCATAATTTGCTCCTTCAACGAATCATACCTGTTCATCCATTCAGCCAAATCAAATTGAAGCACAAGTGCGGCCAGTACATCTATATCGCTATCAAAAAAACTCTCCCAGGTTCCATCAGGCTTGTGATTAAAATTGTAGTAATTGATCTGCGTTGCAAGTGCGGTGGCAAACTTCAACAGTTCGCCGGTTGTTTTTCCGTCTATTAAAAAGAAGCTATCCGACAACTGCACAGGAAACCTTTCTGCCTGGCTTATGCCATCTGCCATATTGTAGTTCCCCATCATCATACTATTTCATCTCCCCTATGTTTGTACCTTCGTCGAGATAGAAAGGATAGACAATGTTATGTCGTGTATTTGTAATACTGAGCGTATAGTTGATCGAAAGAATAATAACCCCCTCGTCAAAATTTTCATCAATGACCTTTACATCATTAAAAACAACTCGCGGTTCAAAATTCAACAATGCATGACGGATCATATCCTGGGCCTCATTTAAAAAATTCGAATCAGCTTTTTCAAATACAAGTTTTTTGATATAGCAACCAAACTCTGGCTGCATAACCCTTTCACCGGGGATCGTGTCCAGGATGATGCGTATGCTTTCTTCCACATCAAGCATATCTTCTATCATTTGAACGCTGTTATTCATTTTATCAAAAGCAGGAGGAAATCCCCACCCCTTTCCGAGAAACGATTGCATGCTATTTTGTTCCATCATCCACCAATTAAAACGTTAGGACATCCTAAAACTATTGTGCCACCATGAGCTGTTGTATCGCCCATGCGCGCCGCGGGTTTACCACAAATAAGAACAGTAGCAGAACCCTTAACTATTGAATCGGGGGGACCAACACAAACAAGGCTGTCGCCCAACACTGCCGCCGGCAAATTGCCAATCAATACAGTTGGAGCTCCGGGACCTACAATCGGGCCACCAACATGCGGTATTGGAGGAAGTCCCGGTGTTTGCATAGGACATGTATGCATGTCCGTTAGTCTGGCGGCCATCATTCCCATAGAATTTTTTTTAGCTTAAAGCTCAAAGCCCAAAGCTTAAAGCTTAAAGCTTGTGTGTGTTATCGTTTGAGTTTCGACTGTTAATAATATTTTTTCAAGTACGAAGTACGAGGTACGAAGTACGAGGTACGAAGTACTTAATTTTGAATAGGTTTCATTTTTTAACCTGTTTAATTTTGAACAACATATGATTGTCGCGCAGTAGTTCCATCATCGAACCAACTAAGTTTTAAGCTTTGAGCTTTAGGCTTTAAGCTTATTTAATCTTGAACAACATATGATTGTCGCTCAGTAGTTTCATCATCGAACCAACTAAGTTTTAAGCTTTGAGCTTTAGGCTTTAAGCTTATTTAATCTTGAACAACATATGATTGTCGCGCAGTAGTTCCATCATCGGACCAACTAAGTTTTAAGCTTTGGGCTTTAGGCTTTAGGCTTTCAGCCTAATTAATCATCACCATCGCCCCCTTCACCGTTGTCTGACCAGATGCTGAAAGCTCGGCAGTAGCATTACCTTTTGCGGTAAAGCCCACTTGCGCTGTGGCATTAACATTAAGACCTGAAACTTCAGCATCCTGCGTAGCAGATATTGAAACCTTTCCTGTCGCGCTTAGCTCGATGTTTCCTGTAGCTGTCAGTTTTATATCTTTATTACTAGTGATCTCAACTCCAGACGAAGACATTTTTACTGAATTACTATTCTGATCTGTTATTTCAATTGCTTTGCTGTCGTCACTAAAAACAATATTATTTCCTGCCGGTGTTTCAATCTTAATGATCTTTTTTTCGTCGTCAAACGACAATTTCATTTTACTTTTTGTAGTAAGCGATTTGATGTAATTGTTTTCATCCTTTAACTCATTGGGTGATGCTTTTTTACTACCATACAACGAACCAAGGATCACAGGAAATCTCGGATCATTTTCCAAAAATCCTATCACGACTTCATCACCAACTTCAGGGAAAAAACCAGCACCAGCAGCAGCCGTTCCGTAGAAGTTGGAATAGCGGGCCCAGGCACTAACCGGGGATTCGGCGTTGCCCGGAATGCTTACCTGTATTCTGTACAAACTCTGCGGATCTTCAGACAATTTTGATACTGTTGCCACCTGTAAACCTTGTATCCCGGGTAATTGTCCTGCCGCAGACGGATAGGAAAAACCCGGCATTTCATACACGTATTGCTGATCGAGACCAAACTTAACACCGGTTGTCCAGTTGCCGTCTTTAATTTCCTGTGTTACAGCCGACACAAAGGCATTACCGTTAAACTTTTCTCCAACGCCAGCCAGCTCTATCAGGCAGCCTGTTTTCGCTAATGCACTGCCGATAAATTTCACTGAACCTTTTAAAGCCTGCAATCTTAACCGAAGCAAGTGGTTATCAGCCCACGCCTTTATTTCAGCCTGCGTGAGTGGCGTTGCGGAGCTTAAATATGCTTCTCCCTGACCTAGTTGCTCTGAAAGAGACTTTGCAGTTACATTACCCTGACTATTGAGTGCAGGTTCAGATGCAGTAGATTTTATCAGTTCCAGTGTTTTAATATCCCATGCGCTTGCCTGCACAGATGTTGCCTGTTTTTCTGCATTGAGCACGCCTTTAAATTCTATGATCGACTCGCCATAAGCAACTCTAAGAACTGCGTCCGCGGAAAACTTAGGTTTGCCAACTACCACATCAGTTCCATCTAAAAAAATCAGGAAACCATTTATTTCTGCCCGTGATAATATAATGTCCCAATCTGTTGCCAACTTTTGGTAGAACAGCTCTCCTTGTTCAGTGGTACTATCAACCTGAGTGCTTAGCCCATATTGCCCTATGATAGAACTAATGATATCACTGTCAGTTTTCTGTTCATATTGATTGTCCTTGCGGCTCATGGTCATTGCTACTGCCTTATGCTTACACACAAGACGCAACAACAAACCTTCGCCTTCATTTGTTTCCAGGATATGTTTTACAATATAACCCGTAAAAATGCTGTCTTGTGCGTCTTCACCATAACCGGCTTTTATATCTATAACATTCCCGGGGTTAAAAGTTTCTCCATTGGTAAAATCAAAGCCATTTCCATCCGGCTTGGGATCGCCTACAAGTACAATTTCAGCAAACGAAATCCTGTTGATTTCATGCTGAACATAAATAGATACTACCGCAAAGGCTTCATCAATGGCCGACCCATTAACCATAATAACCACGCGAACTAAAGGATCTACAATATTTTGTCCCGGCACCTGTGCAGGCATAATTATTTTTTTAATGGAGGAAAATAGATCTGGTCGCCAGGCTTTATCGCATGAATATTATCCAATCCGTTTGCTTTTGCGACTTCGAGGTAGAACGAGCTGTCGCCATAAATCCTGTATGTCATTAAGGGCAACGTATCACCGCCTTTAACAGTGCGCACATGCGTTAGATCGGCAGACTTATTATTTGCCTGCTGTGCCTTCGTTTTAGGATCAACCGTGGATTTAAACACAATATCAACTGTAGCACGCAACGCTTTACCGTCGGGCCTGAACAGTTGATAATTTGTTTTGAATGAAGTGCATACCCCTTTAAAGATCAGGTTACCCCAGGTAATTTTTACATAAGGCGGACTGTGCATGTTGCCGTTGTATTTATACACAACAGCTTCAAGCATTTGAATATAATCATCCACATCGTCGGCTCCTTCCAATGGAATAACCCCTGTGCCATCGATGATCAGTTTATTTAGTGTTAATGTATCATCGCCAATATCTGAAAAAAACAGTGTTTGTGCAGAGTTCGCCTGCACCTTGGGTTTCCCGTAATTAATTGCAAAGTCCTTTGAGTAGTTCTCCGGATTAACAACTGCATAAATTGTTTTAAGGGGATTACCTGAACACACAGGGCTTTCAAACGATTGCAGTTTTAGTTTTACTAATGCCATAACAATTATCTTTCGTTGGACTGCTCAAGCTTGCGCATAATTTTTTCGATGCATTCTTTCACAATGTCAGCCTTCACACTTGCTAACTGTTCCGCGCCAGCGACGGGCTTTGCGGTTGTTTCTTCAACGGTTACCTT
This sequence comes from Chitinophagaceae bacterium DXS, assembly GCA_030345135.1. Lineage (GTDB taxonomy): Bacteria > Bacteroidota > Bacteroidia > Chitinophagales > Chitinophagaceae > Danxiaibacter > Danxiaibacter flavus. The sequence goes on along the minus strand of CP128386.1, from coordinate 1,314,301 downwards.
AATAACCAGTTCTCTAATCTCTAACGGCATGGTAAAAACATTTAACTCCTTTCAAAATAGCTGTATGCAAACTCAAGACTTTCAAATACCAGTTCGTTCTCTTTTGCTTTAAGATCAGACACTTTCACTGACACAGGATAAGCATCAAAAAAAGACCATGTAACCAACGGATTCATTTCTTCATCAAGCAGAAGCACATCTATTTTCCTCGTTGAAAATTTAAAATTCCGAACAGCATCGTTTATCCATGTAACAAGAGATGAGCTTTTCAAAAGTCCACGTTTCAAGACAAGGTTATCATACTTAACCCGTTTAGGAATTTTGTATGAGTAATCATTCACACCACCTTCATTAATAGTCTCCATTTCTATACTTACATTAAGGCCGCTTACATCCTGGAAACTGCCTTCATACTCTCCGCCGGCATCCTGAATTTTTACATTGAAACGAAAACTTACCGGAACATCATACGGATAAGCCATGCTTTATTTATTAATGCATATCATGCAGTAATGAGCACATGCAGCTACAGGTTTATTTATCGATCAATTCCTGCAAATGCAAATGTGCTCATCTTTGTACTGCTACACTTCAGTTTATCAATTTTGTTTATGACTTGGCTGCAAGCGTTAGACCTTCATGTGCCAGCTCCATAGTTTCTATGGCGGGCTCATTGGCATCTGCTTTCATATCAGTCACGGTCATTTTTGCAGGGAAGGCATTGGTTAGGTTCCAGGACATAGCAACACCGTTTGCTTCATCCAGCAGGCTGATAACTACAGTAACGCGTTCAAAAGTATTCATCGTTACTTTATTGTACATATCCCATAGTTTCTTATCATCTTTAAAAATACCTTTCTTCAAAGTAACGTTTCCATACTTTTTAAGACCGGGCATTTTAACATTGGTGAATGCCTTGCTGTTACCAACGCGGTATTCTATTACCTGGGTTTCTGATGTAAGTCCCGTAACTTCCTGGAACATGATCTCGTCGCTTCCAATAGTTACCTGGAACTGAAATTTTACAAGGGGCCAAGTGGCGGCTGATTGTTTGGCGCCGTTATCGTCTGCCATAAATTATTTTTTTAAAATTGAATTATTTTGTTTCAGATAATGCAGCTGTTTTATGACTCCTGCTGTTTTTGCTGGAATGTGATGATGATAAATTCTGCAGGGCGAACGATGGCCACGCCAACGTTGATCCGCATAATTCCGTCCAGTATATCTGTTGGCGTCATGGTTGACCCCAGGCCGATCTGGACATTGTAAGCCTGTGCAGGCACAGCACCCGCAAGTGCGCCCTGGTTCCAGAGGTTATACAGAAAGTTATTGATCATGCTGCTGACAGTAACCCATGTGGACACGTTATTTGGTTCAAACACATAGGATCTTGTAGCTAGCTTGAGTGATTGCTCGATCATAATAAGTGTTCTGCGAACGTTCACATATCGCCAATCCTGGCTATTGCCATCAAGTGTTCTTGCACCCCATACCAATGTTCCGATTCCCGGAAACGTTCTGATCACATTAATTGATTTGCCGCCCAAAACATCTACATTAAGGTTCTGCTGCTCTTCGCTCGAAACATTTACCAATGGACTATTTACCATACTCAGCGAAGCATTAGCCGGAGCCTTCCAAACGCCTCTTGAGTTGTCAATAAATGTATATAAACCCGCCATTGCAGCGCTTGGCGGCAACTCATTCAGCCTTGCTCTTATTTCTTCAAGAACTGCTACATAAGTTGGACTTGACGCTTTAAGAGATTGATGATAGTTTGTTTTTGCGGCATCATCTTTCTTATCGTCAGTCAAAGCAACCCATGCTGCAACCACGGCTTTGGCTTTATCTTCAGGCAGCAAGGCGGAAAGATCAACGCTTACGTCAAGGTTTTGAAAATCAATTTCAGAAGCCTGAACAATGGAAGTTTTTAACCAGGGGTAATATGCGGCACCATAATTCAGTTCGTTGATACCAATTTTATCTCTGAACAATTTTATCACATCGTCCATTTTTTCGGAGGGCGATTGATAGGCAACATCAAAAATACCAAAGCGGCTTTGTGTGTTGGCTGCATGTGTCAGTACATTACCATACAGGCTGTAGCAATCCTCAACACTATCCATTGCAATAGCATCAGGTAATACAACTAGTGTAGGTTCAAATTCTTTTTTTAGTATTTCGAAAACATTGGGTTTTGTATCATTACCCATATAATCTTCCAATGCAATTGTGAAACCATCTGGTTTGTCTCCATAAGTACCTATGGACATAACATAGCAATTACTGCCTCCGTTTGCATAAAAAAGACGCATACAATTATAAAAAAGCGCCTTATGACCCGCATTGATGTCGACCGTATACTTCTTTGTATTGATGGTAAAGGTCTCCTGTTTTTTTGTAGGATCAGCCTCAGCTATTTTAAAACGCGGCTTAAATCCACCACCAAAATTTTCAACATACTCAGCGAATGATGTAATGCGCGTAGGCACATGCAGCAAGCTTTTACCGTTACGCTCTGCTTTTTGTGTATAACCCACAAACACGGGCACGGCTGTAGCAACTGCTACAGCAGAACCCGGAAAGGCATTTTTTTCTACAATATATACGCCCGGGGTCATGTATGATGTGGCCATAATTCAATTGTATTTTAAATGATTAAATAATGATTTCTGAATACCGTTCGCGGCTTATCACCGAAAGCTTGGTCACATCCGGTACCGGAAGTGATTGCAAAACGACTTTATACTTCTTCGTCACTTCATCATAATTATCCACCAGCTGAAAACTCTGCGAACACCTGTACGCAAGCTGTATAGGCGCTCGCGACCTGAAACATAGCGCCTGCTTGTTATCGGGTAACACCAACGGCTCTGGTCCTATAAAAAGTTCTTTGCTTTCTTTGTTTATAACAGCAGGTGCGTTAAGCTGTTTAAGATGTGTTGTTACTACCACATACCGCCATATGGTTGCCAGGCTTTTAAACCGTATCTGCAAATCCAGGGGCATACCCGGTTTCAAGCTTATTTCAACTACAGCCATTGGTGCGGCGCCAAACAAATCCGGCAAAAGAAGTTCGGCGGCTGCAATATCCGCGTCACTAACGGAGGTGGCTTTATGTAGCAAATCATTATTATTATAGAAATGCAACACTTGCCGTCCAACCTGAAAATTTTGCAAGCCATCCGTATAGTTCAACAAATACGGATCATTACAATACAGAAAAAACGTAAACAGCAAAGGTTGTTGCAGAAAGGTTTCGCGGGCGTCATCAGCTTGAATAAGCGACTGATCAAAAAGAACTGAAAGGCTATTGGCATAGGTTTTGTACACAACTTGATACCGCTTCATTAAATGAAGTGTTTCTTCATCAGGCTTCACAGTAAACAAAGAGGGCATTGAGCCCGCATAGAAATCATGCTGCCACAAAACATTGAACAATACAGTATAATCCTGCCTCATCCGTTAGATTTAGATCAGTTAATCAGCAAGTAAATTGCCCACACGTTATAACAAGTAAATATGACTCTATAGAGAGTCAGGCATTGGTGTCATTTGAGAGCGATCCGATCTGCGGCCTGTATTCAGTGGTAACAGACGAATCGAAGGTCAGCATGCGCACTTTGTAAATAACAGAAGGCACATACCTGGCTCCTAACATTGCCCAGATATTATTGAGCTTATCAAGACCAGGGCTTTCCATTTCAAAAATGAGCTTATCGATTTCATTGGGTAGCCGAGTGGTATTGTCCTTTGTAAACGTGCCTTTCTGTTGCAGAAAGGAAATTACGAGGGACAATAGTTTTAACCCTTCCGCATAGTTGGCACTTGAGAAATAAGCACCTGCCATTACGTAAAGATTAATATTTAAAGCAGCATTGTTAGATGTACGGTTATTAATACTGTTTGCAGCGAGTCCAGGTCTTATTACTGTTTCCTTCTCAATATTGAGCAGTGTAACAAATATTTTATTCTCTCCCACAATTGCAGGTTTCCCTTCTAAATTAACTATAGGTGAAATAACTACCTTATCCTCGGTAACTCTCAGTTTGGTTCTGAAGAATTCATTTATTTCATCGGTTAGGCATATAAGCGTTTCGGCAATCATTACCTTATAGTTTAGGGTAACTTGTGATGGGAAGGTAAATAATAATATTTATAATTTGCAACTTTTTATTTCAACTTTTTCTTTTTACTTTATCAATTACTATGAAGCCCCAATTGAAATTGCATGCAAAAAAATGCCTGCTGCTTTTCTTACTACTAACCCTGAACAACATCTTCCACGTTGCTTCGGCCGGTTATTATAAAGCGTTTGAAGACTTCCAGGATTCAACAGCAAAAGCTGCTGAAACTGCTGCACAAAAATCGGCACAGGATGCAGCAAAAAAAGCCCAGGGTGCAGAGAAAGAAGTAAAAGGTTTTTTTCAAAATATAGGAGCAGCTTTTCAATTCAGAAAAAATTCACGCGCAAAAGAACAACAGCGGGTAATAGGCATTGTAAATGGCATGGGTATTACAGATTCCATAGCAGCTGTAAATAACAATCTGAAGGTACTTGTCAGCCAACTTTCTACTACAGAAAAACATCATTTTGATACATTGCTCAGTCTTATCTTAAGATCAGCAGATTCGTTGAACAAAATCGCCGGTAAAAAAAACCAACCAGGCCCCACAGGCACACCTGTCCCGAGCATAAAGCCAGACACCACAAGCCCTGCAGAATTGATTGCAGCAAACATTGAGGCGTTAACTGATAAGCTTACGCTTATGCTTGCTGCAAAAAATAACAACCTTACTGAAGACACGCAAAAAGCCAAACAACTACTTGCACTTCGAAAGATAGCAGCAGGCAATGACACGATTACAACTACTACTGATGGTAAATTATTCAAACGATCTAAGCTTTCCATTTATAAGCGCGCAGACGTATACGGATTTTATAACAGCTTCTATAACTTCACGCCGCAGACACTTCCTTTTAACTTACTGAATGGCGTTATTTATGATGCCCTGATACTTGAGGGCAGTACAGGTAATATACGCACCGCAGATGTGAAGCAAACATACCAGGTTACTCAATATACCAAAGAAGCAGGATGTGAATTGTATTACACAATTTTTGGAGACAGATCAACCAGTGTTTTTTTACGAAGCCCGCAGAAAGTTCAGGGTGTTATTGAAAGCATTCTTCACATGCTTAAGACAAATAACATTAATGGTTTGAATATTAACTTCAGATATCTTCAATATAGTGACCAGTATCTCTTTACTGATTTTCTCAGCATGCTTTCGAAATCAGTTAAACTGTTTCGTCCTGCTTTCAAATTGTTCGTCACTGTTCCGCCTACAGATCCAACAAACATTTACAACGTAAAGGCATTAGACAGCATCGCCGATAAATTTGTTGTTGATTTTGCTGTTAATTACGCTACAACACAAGCGCCACTTGCAGCACTCGACGGGAAAGAAAACACCAACTTAACAACTTCTATCTCTTTTTACCTCAATCAGAAAATTCCATCATCAAAACTTATCATAAACATTCCATATAAAGGTGTGCAATGGGCCATGTTTAACAATACAAACAAAGACTCCCTTATACAGTATGTTAGTTATAGTGATGTAAGAACTAAGTATGGCTGGCCGGTTACGTATGATGATGCAACAAATTCAGCGTATATGGATACGCTGTATGAAAAAGCAAACATAACACGGAGAATATGGTTTGATGACGAGTATACGTTACCAAAGAAATATGACTACATACTCGCAAGCGGCGTTAGCGGTATTGGCATTGACTACCTGGGTTACGATAAAAAGTATGGGGAGTTGACTGACCTTCTCGCATACAAAGTGCTTGCTATTGATACCACTGCTTTGCCTGATAGTACGTGGGGTCCCAGACCGTTGACTTACACAGAAAAAATTATAAGAAAACTTTTTCTTTATAGATATATACTTAGCAATCCTTGTGAAGTATGCTTTGAAAATGCAGCCAATGATGCGCAGAAATGGGATTCAATTCCTGTTTACCTGCGCGACCTGAAGATTGATTCGATTGTTGATGCACAGAATTCGATGATTGCGCTGAATAATCTCAGCCTGCCTGAAGGCAAAAAAGTGCCGCTGCTTACTTCCTTCTCTTATATTAATAACGAACTCAACCGACTACTGCTTGTACTTACCATTGTATTTCTTGTATTAAGCATTGGCGCAGCTGTTTTCTATGTGTACAAGATAAGAACGGAAACAGAAAGCTGGAGATACAAAAAAGTTATGGGTGTAGCGCTTACTGCGCTGGTGCTGTTATTCAGCTTCTCCGTGATCACCTGCATATTCACAAATGATTACATTCCGTATTTTGGGGTATCTGCAGCACAAACGCAAAAGATCGCTGTTTATGCAAAAGCTGATTCAACAGCACTGGCATCACTCAGCTCTCCTTTAACACAAACTGTTAGTGCAGGTAAAAATTGTCAGCCGGATGAAGACTGCATTAATATTCCGTTACAAACGTTGATACTTGTACTGGTATTTGGTTCTTTGGTGGGATTGGTTTGTGCGAGGTATTTTATTGCGCCGCTGTTGAAACGGGAGGATGTGCCGTAGGGTTGAACCACGGAGTTTTTTCGCCGCAAAGGCGCTAAGACAGAAAGAAGCACGAAGGTTTGAAACAACGGAGACATAACGGCAGGGAGAAACACTACGTTTTTTGCCACTAAGGCGGTGAGACGGAAAGAAGCTCAAAGGTTTTAAAACCACGGAGGCACAACGGCAGGGAGAAACACTACGTTTTTTTGCCGCTAAGGCGGTAAGACGGGAAGAAGCTCAAAGGTTTTAAAAACCGCGGAGACACGGGGGGTAAGGAGAAATATGAACCTTTTTTTACAACCCTGACCTGCATTAGAATGCATTAGAACTTGAAAAATAGCTACTCAGCTGTTCTAAGTAGCTATGCGCCAAGTATAGTGAGCTATTAAATGGTGTGCCGGTGAGAAGTCATCATATGTTCACCAGCGCGTCAAACAAAAAGTCCCCCCTAAAGCTCTACACTTAAAAGCTCTCTTCCCAACTGATGCAAGGCGGTTTCAATTTTTTTCCGTTGCTTGGGTAATGGCTTTTTTAAGCCAGAAGAATAATGTTGCAATTGCCTCTGATTTATATTTGTTAATCGCTCTAAGCCGGCATTGGAAAAAATTCCTTTGTAATAATTCAGTAAGCTTTCAGTATCAAACTTGAATACAAGCTCGTACTTCCCCTGCAACTCTTTAGGGATGTATTTAATGTTGTTATTTTTGATAAAAAGATTCAAGCTTTTTAACGCAGACTCCTTGGCTTTGTTCGGTGTGTCCCCCATGCCATATATACCGTCAACCTTTTCGCTATAAGCACTAAATGTGCCATCGCCGGCCCGCTCTATAATAACTTTGATTTTTTTCATGACTAATTAGTTATTTAATCTCTTTATTGAAAAGAGGGGTTATTTCAGCCCCATCCTTTTAATTAGTGTTTTTCGTAAACCCTCACCCATTTCCTTTGATCCGTGATAAGGAATCACTTCCACTTTCCCGTCCTTTTCGTAAATGTAGTGACTTGTTCCTTCGCATCTTAAAAGCCGCCATCCATTCTTTCTAACCATTTTGTGGAACTGTTTTGACTTCATGTGAAAGAGCTTTTCGTTTTTTTCCGAAAAGGCTAAGGTAGTAATTTTACTACCAAATATAAAATCTATTTTTAACAGGCATGAATATTTTATAACACGACAACAGCTAAATGCTTATTCTAAGGTGCCGATGCCGGAAGTTGAGTTTGTGTTTCTGGTGATGATCCTTTATTCGTGAAATCCTACTAGTGTTTTAGTGCTCAGTAATGAGGAGCTATTCCATCTATACTTTATTGTTCACTGATCTGTACTATTAACTAACAGCTTGTATGTCTCTCGCGATGTTTTCGGAACATTTGTGATGTAAACCGGCTTAATTTAGTCGACTTTATTTCCGGCTAATTTGTAACTTTTTTAGCCTTGTCCTCTAATGACCTTGGAATGTTGGATTGAGACTTACACTTTATAAGGAAGCAGTGCACCTTTCTGCACGATATATATCAACTGTTGATGATTGGGACAAACAAGATGATTGCCCCAATTCATCCTAAGCTCAAACCGATTGTTTAAAAAACAGGAGATTTAACTGAAGCTATTGATTTTGAAATTAAACTTCTTTTGAAAAAAGTAGTTGACATTATTTCCGTTCCAGACATAAAAAATAAATCAAATGATCTTCTTGTAAAATGCCTGTCATTCCCTAATAATTTAAATCACTTCGATTGTCTCAAATTTAAGCTGCTACATCCCTGGCGATGTTAGTCTATATTTTTTTATCAACGCTTTAATCGTTCTGTGTTCCCCCTATTAAGATGTTGTAAATTTTTTTGTCGTGATTTATTACACTAAGACTTCTGATAATCCGAATAATTTTATTTGACTGATATAGCATAAAACGATTGCGCACATTTCTAAGTTGAATTAACCTTTACTGGAAAGGAAAGTTGTGATCTACGTAATGCAAGGCATTTTGTGCCAAAAGAATCAGCTACAAGAGGATAGGCTAGATGAAACATGTTTTAAAAATATACCTACGGAGAACAGAGAGAAGTAAGCGGGCATTTCCAAAATTATTGGGCCGCAAAAAATGTTTACAAACAATCGTTTTCAACTGATTACAGTGCAAATGGAGTCCAGGGTGGGCGATTGTCAATTTAGAATATATGCAAATAATAGCGCTTTTGATATAAGACCGGCTTAAAATATCCAAGTCTTGAACTTAACAGATTTATCATAAAAAAATTCGTAACCCAGGGTGAATTTAAAAAAATGACGCGCCAACATCTAACAAACTACTGTATTATCCACATTAAAGTACTTGCAAACCATGAAAAAAAGAAATAAGCCTATTGCCTTAGCAGGAAAACTGCTGAGGAGAAAATTCCTATTAATTGTTAAGTTGAGTATGATATTTTTAACGGTCAGCTGCTTGCAGGCCGATGCAAAAAGCAGATACCTAAAAACGGCAACCGGTTTAAGTGAAGTAGAAACTCAGCTTACAGTTAGCGGAATAGTAAAAAATGAAAAAGGTGATCTCTTGCCCGGAGCCACAATAACCTTGAAAAATACAACAGTTACTTCCTCAACCAATGAGGAGGGGAAATTTTCGCTTATCATCCCTGAAAAAGAAGGGATATTGGTTTTTTCATACATAGGGTATGAGGATTACGAAATTCATATAACCGCTTCTCAAAGCCTCAATATTTCGTTAAAGGACAAAGTGAAGGTAGTAGATGAAGTAGTGGTAATTGGATATGGAAGTATGAAGAAAAAGAATATTACAGGGGCTATTGCTTCGGTAAAAGGGAAAGACTTAGACGTTACTACTTCGACGAACTTTGCACAGAGCCTTCAGGGAAAAGCCGCCGGAGTTCAGGTTGTGCAATCTACCGGGCAACCCGGAGCGGGCGTAAGTGTGCAAATAAGAAGCAATCCCTCCAATGCAAGCGCTGGGGTCTTATATGTTATTGATGGTGTTCCTGTTAATGGCGGTGCCGGTATTCCGGAAGGTCCTTCAGGAAACTTTGGAGGAACGGATCAAAGTGAGCTTAATTTTATCAACCCTAATGATATTGAATCAATTGAATTTTTAAAAGATGCAGCATCAGCCTCAATTTATGGAGCAAGGGCGGGTGCTGGTGTAGTTCTTATTACTACAAAGAAAGGAAAATCGGGAAAGGTTAGGATACAGTACAATGGGAATTACGGGGTACAAAAGACCGCGAAAATGTTTGAAGTACTGGATACAAAAACATACATGAACCAGGTAAACCTTATAGATCTGGAAAGATGGATGCAATCAAATAATGTTGCTCCTTACTATGGAGCGGTACCCGCCGATGCTGTTTCCCCGGGATTTACACCTCGGTTCAGCCAACATGAAATCGACACAACACCTATGCGGCCCAATGCAATGGAGGCAATTCAGCGCAATGGCTATATTACTCAGTATGACTTATCCTTATCCGGCGGGAATGGCAAAACTTCCTATTTCATTTCAGGAAACTACCTGGATCAAAAAGGTGTCTTACTTGGTACCGATTATAAGCGGTATAATTCGCGAATCAATATTGATCAGGCGATCTCTGATAAGCTAAAAGCAGGGGTCAATTTAATTACATCTAATTCTGTTTCCCATACCACAGGTACCGGGGGGTTATATGAAAATGGAGGGATAATAAGTGCGGCATTATATTATCCCGCTCATCTGCCGCTGCAAAACCCTGACGGAAGTTTTCCGCTTAATCCACGGTATACTTCTGTTCCCAACCCATTGTCTTATCAGCTGGTGGACAACGTAGTGCATACTTCTCGTTTGCTAACTTCAGGGTTTATAGAGTGGGAGGTTATAAAGAATTTAAAAGCAAAGGCCCTTTTCAGTTATGACCAATCTGTTGCTAACAGGGATGCCTATTTGCCATCTACATTTTCGGCATCAGCGGCCAATGGCGGCTCGGCCAGCAGGGCAAATAATAATTCTAATATAGCCCTCACGGAGTATACCTTAAGCTACAGTCGCGATTTAGGCAAGTACCAAACTTTGAATGCTTTTGCCGGATACTCTTATAACGTACTGAGTGGGGATAACCTGTCCGGATCAAACCAAAATTTTGTATCAGACGTTTTCAGTTATTATAATCTGGGGGCCGGACAAAGCGCCAAACCCACCGTAGGATCAGGAAAATACAAGAATATTTGGGCGTCCTATGTAGGCAGGGTTATTTATACGCTAAAAAATAAATACTCCTTGCAGGCAAGCTTTAGAAGAGATGGCTCAGATAAATTTGCAGACAACAAGAAATGGGGTAACTTTTTTGGTACGGCTGCCAGTTGGTTGATTTCAGATGAAAACTTTATGTCAGCGGTAAAACCTGTAAGCTTACTAAAGCTCAGAGTTTCATATGGTGAACTGGGTAACAGTAATATTGGAAATAATGCATTTGCAGCATACGGTGTTGTTTCCAGCCCATTGTTTGGCAATAACGTCCCAAATACAGCTATTTCCCTTACCCAGGCGAATAACGCAAACTTAACATGGGAAACTGCAAGTGATCTTAACGTGGGAGTAGACTTTGGGTTATTTGATAACAGACTTTCAGGATCGCTTGATTATTTTAATAAAACTATCAGGAACCTGTTATCGTACGTACCATTTCCTGCCGACTTTACAGTTGGAGGAGTTTGGAGCAATGCCGGCACCACACGATCTGTGGGCTATGATATAGGATTACAATCAAGAAACATTGTAAGTAAAAAAGCGGGCGGCTTTACATGGACCACGAATATTACCTTTTCGCACTATCTTAATTATTGGATAAAAAGAGCTCCGGAAGCATTGGCTGTCCTGGAGCGCTTCAAAGAGCCAACAGGCAAAAATGCTCTTTTTAATGGAATATATGGTTACCTCTCTGAGGGCATATACAAGGGCAATGGAGAGAAGTCGGCACTCATGCCTGATATGATTCCGGGAGGACTGGTTATTAAAGATATTCACGGGTATGATGCAGCTGGCAACCTTACCGGCGCCGATGGTAAAATAACAAGTGCCGACCAAACACTTTTAGGCAACAGAGATCCCAAATTTAATTTTGGTATAGGAAATACGCTTAGGTATAAAGATTTTGATTTCACCATTTTCTTCTCGGGTCTTTCTGGTAAAGGAGTTAGCCCCTACTCACCAAATGGCCAATACAGAATAGCCAGCCTGGCAGCGCTTATGGGTACATATGGTTGGAACACGATGCCGGTGAGCCTTACAAGATGGAGCTTTGCGAATCCTAATGGAGATTTTCCAACCGGACTAAGCGATCCAAAATATGCGCAATTTCAAAACAGTGCAAGCTATTGGATAATTGACCGGAGCTTTTTGCGTTGCCGGAATATCACGCTTGGGTATACTCTGCCAAACTCAATAACACAAAAACAGCATGTTTTTACAGGACTAAGGGTATCATTTGATGTACAAAACCCCTTTACTATCACAAAATATCCGGGCTTAGATCCTGAATTAGACCAGGGCAATTATTATCCTCTTGCAAAGAGCTATGTTTTAGGAGTTAACATGACATTCTAGCCCTTTTTAAAAGAAAAAATTTTTAGAAATTATGAAAAGCATTTTAAATAGGCTACAACTGCTTACCGGTTGTCTTTTGATGATTTTTATCCCGCTGTTATTTACTGCGTGCTCCAAAAAATTAGAGCCAGAGATTTATGGATCTTTATCTGAGACAAACTTTTATAAAACAGCGAATGATGCAAAAGCTGCAGTAAATGCAGCATATCCGGGGTTGATGTCCGCCTGGGGCTCTGGTTGGGGCTCGGCACAAGGCTCATTCTCAACACAGGCCGGGCAAACCACCGATGAAGCGGTGTGTAACTGGGATGATGGTGGTTCGTGGAAAGCATTGAACAGGCTTGAGTTTACACCAGATTTCGGTTCGGTTACCGGGCACTACAGCCGCTTAATTCAATATATATCTCAGATAACAGTAAGCCTTTCAAAAATTCCGGGTATTTCGATGGATGCGTCTTTGCAAGCTCAATATATAGGCGAACTAAAAGCTTTAAGGGCCTATTATATGCAAATACTTTATCTCTACTATGGGCCAGTGCCGGCCAGGCTAAATGCAGATGAGGTGAACAATCCAAATGCACCTGTTTTGGCAAGACCCACAAAAGAGGAAATGATCGGATATATTGAAAAGGACTTTAAAGACGCAATTGCTGTATTGCCGGACAAATTTACCGGCGACAATTATGGAAGATTTTCTAAGGCAGCCTGCTACACCAGCTTAATGAAATTATATATGCAGGAGAAAAGATGGAGCGATGCAATAAATGCAGGAAAAGCAGTACAGGCAATGGGTTATAGTTTGGAACCTCAATACGGAGACTTGTTTAATATTAATAACAAGAATACTGACCCTCGCGAAATTATACTCGCAATAGTTTGCTCGCCAACTGGCGGAGACTATGTCAATATCTACCGGCCGCACTATCTCCCGTCGGATTATTATGATACTACAGGAGGTAATAGTTACCAGTGGGGAGGATACCGGATGCCATGGAAAACATATCATAAATTTGATCCGTCAGATTATCGACTAAAATATGTATTGAAAGTCTATCCAACCAGCGCGACAACTCACAAGGACGCAGAAGCTGCCGGAGATATCGGAGCCGCAATGATAAAATACGGCCCCGATCCTTCAGATGCGGATCAACAGAACAGCGGTGTTAATTATGTTGTGATGCGTTATGCTGATGTGGAGTTACTTTTAGCAGAGGCGCTTAATGAACAGAATAACGGACCGACACAAGAGGCATTGAACTTATTAAACGACGTGCATGTTACGCATGGTAAATTGCCACCTTATTCAATAACCGCGTTCAACAACGGGACATTTAGAACTGCGATCCAAAATGAACGTCTGTTCGAATTGTGGGCGGAGGGAGTAAGAAGGGACGATCTAATCCGTTGGGGAATGTATATCCAGCGTGCAAAAGATGACGGGTTTAACGTTGATGAGCATGTGTTACTATACCCGCTCCCAAGAAATGTTGTAAATCAAAGTAATGGTATTATTAAACAGAATCCGGGATATAATTAAAAAAAGATTTCAAACGATGAAGTATATAGTTCTGGTTATCACGCAGGCATTCCTTGGTATTCTCGGCTATGGCCAGTTTTCCATTCATGTAGACTCCACTTCCGGCGCCATTACAAACATTTCATCCGCCAGGGATAAAAATAACATGAATTGGATCATGTCATCCCGGGATTCGATTCCCACCTGGCAGCAGCCGTATGAAGACTGGGGTTTGGGGAAAGTTACAGTGAATGGTCAGAAATATTCCTGGGCCGACCCAAAATCGTTATCAATTCATAAAACATCTTCAAATGCTGTTTATGAAGTTCAGGGTTTGCGAATAAAAGTGGAACGAAATTGGAGCGGTACGCTGGCTAACGAAACATATACATTTACCAACACTTCCAAAAACGCAATTAATGTAAGTGAGTTCGGAATCTATACGCCTTATAATGACAACTATCCGGACGCCAAAACATGTGCGACCAACAGATGCAACACGCATATATGGCCCGGAATGAATTCATCATACGTCAACGCAGTAAGAATGGATGGCATTGGGCCGCACCTGGGTTTGGTGTTGACGCAAGGTGCACTGAAGAGTTACTCAATTGAAAATAGAGGTAAAGATGGCGGAGGTGCATATTCTTCGAGTAATGTAAGAGGTACAATAGTTTTGAACATTGCAGATACTACAATACCAGCCGGTGAAGAATATGTTTTGCAATGGAAGCTTTTTTGGCACAATGACTGGAATGACTTTTTTGCAAAAGCAAGATCGTTGGGATTTCAGCAGGTGGAAGCTTCAAAATATGTAGTAAACCTGGGTGATACTTTGGTTGCAACAGTCTCATCAGACAAAGAGCAGAAGGTATTAAAAATTCCTGCGGAAACCCCGGGTGAGCAAACCTTCACAATCCCGTATGGCAAAGGGATGAGCACATGGTTAAACTACCTGGTCATCAGCAAGCCGGAAGATCTGATCAGCAAACGGGTTCATTTTATTGTAAGCCGCCAGCAAATGAATGATGTTAATGACAAGCGCTATGGGGCATACATGGTTTATGACAATGAAACGAATGAAATTCTCCTGAATGCAGAATCCGCAGATCACGATGAAGGAGCCGAGCGACTTGCAATGGGTGCGGTAGTTGCAAAATGGCTGCAAACTCATCAGGATTCAGCGGTGTATAATTCACTGATGAAGTACACTCAATTTGTCCGGCAGCGTCTTCAGACGCCTGATTACAAGGTTTTTTCAAATGCTACTAAAACGAGTAGGCACCGTGGTTACAACTATCCTTTTGTCGCTGCTTTGTATCTTGAAACCTATCAACTCACGGGGAACAGGTCTTACTTAATGGACTACTATGGAACACTCAGGAGATTTTATAAAGAATTTGGACATGAGTTTTATGCGCTTTGTATTGAACCGCGAAGAGGTTTAAATGCACTTCTGAAAGAAGGGCTAAAAGCTGAATATGATACTCTTTTGAATGACTTCAAATTAATGGGCGATCACAATATTGCAAACGGAATATTCTACCCAAAGCACGAGGTGAATTATGAACAATCAATTGTCGGCCCCTCTGTCGCCTTTCTATGTGAACTATATCTGGTAACCAGGGATGAAAAATATTTACACGGAGCGGAAGCGCAGATGCCTTCATTAGAGGCATTTGGAGGCAAACAACCTGATGTTCATTTAAATGAAATTGGTATACGCCATTGGGATGGCTATTGGTTCGGCAAGCGGGAGATGTGGGGAGATGTTATGCCTCATTATTGGAGTACTACTTCGGCTGATGCATTTTTCCTTTATTATGAGTGTACAGGAAAAAAGAGATATAGGGAAATGGCATTAAAGATCCTTGATAACAATTTTCTCAATTTCAAAGAAGATGGCCGCGCAAGTTGTGCGTATATATACCCGGCTACGGTGGATGGAATACAGGGCAAATTCTATGATCCTTACGCTAATGACCAGGATTGGGCTTTATACTTCTATCTAAAAGTACATTCTGCTTCAGGGAACTTTTAAGTATGTAGTTCCAGACCAGGTTGACGGACCAAAAATAATTTTATCCTTGCCCCTTTTTTAAGTGAGGGGCAGGGGAAAATTACGCAGGTAATGGCTCTCGTCTATTGATCTTTTGCTTTGCCCGGGAAGTCTATTGAACTGCCATTCATTAATACACCTTGCTCTGCATGTAGAAACTGTCATTCCATTGGAATGTTTCAGACCCACGACGCAGATGACTTTCAAACTTTATGGTTATCCTTAATAAATGTAGACGGAGAAACGCCGGTTTTTTGACGAAAAGTGTTTGAAAAATGCTGTGTTGACGAGAACCCACATTCCCACGCCACATCAGAAATTTTATTTTTTTCATCAAGCAATAACTTTTTGGCTTCCTGTATACGAAGTTCTATCAGATAATTGATCGGAGTAAGCCCGGTTTTGTTTTTTAAAAAGGAGGTAAATGAAGTAACTTTCTTGCCAACCACTGCAGCCATCTCTTCCACGCTCCAATCGTGATCAAGAGTTTCATGCAAAACGCTGTTTAGCTTCTGCAGGTCTGTTGCCGTATGTTTTTTCATCGGCATTTCCTCAAGAAGATTTCTTGCCATGGTAAGCATTAGGTCATATAGCAAGTAATATACTCTCGTTTTAAATCCCAACGGTTGCTGGGTAATTTCGATGGCCATTTCTTCAAAAATTTTTCCAAGTGCAGATCCATTCTGAAGTACGGGTTGTTTACGTGAGACGAATACTTTCCCAATTGCCTCTGTGAGATGTTGATCTTGAGAAAATGAGTTGCTTAACTGCAGTTTGCCGTCAGGGGTAAAGGACCTGGGCGTAATAATTACCCAAAACAAGGTACCTATATCTAAAAAGCCTTCTTTACTGCCATGATATTCCCACGGCATTGTTACCGATGCATTTTTAGGATAAAGCAGGTATTGTTCGTTTTCAATAACCCAGTTATAGCGGCCTTTTTTGATGAAACAAATCTCAATGCCCGGGTTCAAATGTCGCTCCAATGAGCCTAAACGTATCGTACTATACTTCTCGTAACCGAATTCAAAAATCTCGGGAAATGGGCGGAGTAACTCAGATTGATGTTGTTCTAATTTGAAGAAATCCATTAATCAGTCTTAAGATATTTTATTACAGTAAAATGAATGCTATTACTTTTTTGACTTTAAAAGCGCTTGTCCAACTCCTGTGTCGGTTATAGCAGCAAACGGAAACTAATTTACGTGATTTACGAGCTTCCTTATAATATTTTCACCGTTTTATGCTAAACAAATTGTGCTATCGCTTTTTAAATTTCATGCGCATAAAAGGTACCTATATTAAGAATCTGTCGAAACTATAAGAAATTAGCGTTACAAGTTGTTGATTATCTAATCACCGGAATCTATTTTGTTTTTCTGTCCTCTCACACCACCGTACGTACCGTTCGGTATACGGCGGTTTCTTAATTTAGTTTCCGTGCATTCAGGTAACGGTCTGTCAGAAACACATATCCAGCCTGTTCCTCGGGCCGGAACTTTGCCTTAAGCTTCCTTCAGATTCCACTTCAAAGTGGACACCCTTGCTCGCCATGCATCGAGCACCAAAAAAAAAGGCTGCAAACTATTCGTTTACAGCCTTTTTGTGGAGAATACCGGAGTCGAACCGGTGACCTCTTGCATGCCATGCAAGTTTTGGGATGCTGAATTGGTTTATACCTTAACCGATAAGAGTAGCTTTCTAAACAAGTATACAAACTTGTTCATCTATTGATAATGGAAATAATCAATATCTACAAATCCCTTTTCATTGTTATCATTAAAGCAATAAATTCCAAGACGATCACCCCGATAATTTCCCCATACCAATTGGTAAGATTCACCAAAGGCTATGAAATTATCTCCGTCGAGACTGTAGAAGAACCGTGAGTTACCGTCTAATCCCCACTGAGACTTCAACCAAATAAATGGCGAATGGACTTGAGGTCCCCTTGTTATACTGTCATTTTTCCTGTATTCGAGATAGCTGTTTTTCCCTTCTTTTACTATACCAAGGGCTGCGTGCTGCGAAGAAAAATGGCACAGGCCATTCTTTTGCCCGTCTGCCATATTTGTAATGTCCATTTTGACAATAACATCATTGTCCTGTTTTCTAAAACAACGCTGAGTGAGTGTATTGCCGGCAGTCATCAATTTATTGACCTTTAAAGGCGTATAAGCTTTCAGACGCAACCATCCCGGACGTACCGACAGAGAGAACATTTCTTGTCGCGGCTGGTAATTCCATTGCCATTGCGGAGAAAGTTTTCCATCGCCAAAGTCATCAGTTCGATTAATATTTAATTTTTTCTTGTCTATAAAAGGCATAGCGCCGCTCCATTTCATCCTTCCAATACTCCCCGGAAGAACTTCGCCTATGATTGGCCAATCATCAACCCACGTAACAGGTAACAGGCTCACAATCCGGCCGCTCCAGTCGCCTGTTCCATGGTGTGTCAAGAAATACCATTTATTATCCATACCTTGTATGATACCCCCCTGATTTGGTTCCATAGCCTCACGATTTGACAAAGCCAGTTGTTTCTCCTCGTAATAAGGTCCCATCATTTTCCGGGAACGTTTTGCCATCACATAACGTCCCAATCCTGCTTTATACTCACTAAAAACCAAATAATACCATCCGTTTATTTTTATCAGCTTATTAGCCTCTCTTCCGTCCCCCGAGTTAATTAAAACAGCAGATTTCCGATCTATACTTTTTCCATCCACAGACATTTTGAACATATACGTCTTATACCCATCTGAAAAATGAGTTCCTATGAAGCACGCTTGCCCGTCATCGTCCCACATAGTAGTACAATCATCCCAACCTGCTTCCGACAGGAGCTGCGTCAGTGGTTCCCACGGTCCCTTGACGGTGGGAGCAGATGTCATGAAGTATCCTTCATCGGGTGTTCCAAAGAACAGGTAAAAACGTTCGTTATGGTATCTAAGGGTCCCGGCCCATACTCCCTTGCCATAGCGATTCATGTGTGTCCAGCTCAGTTCATTGCTTATTTGCGTTAAGTCGTCTATGATGTTTCCGCTTATTTCCCAGTTTACCAGGTCCCTGGAATGCAGAATGGTCATACCGGGAGAGAACTGGAATGTAGATGATATTGCATAGTAATCATTACTAACCCGAATGCAGTCAATATCACTATAGTCTGATGGGATAATCGGATTGACGTAAATTCCGTTACCCTGGTCGCCCCAAATTTTCCATTTCCCCCATTCAACCTGCTGCTGACCAACAGAACAAATGGTAATAAGCAAACAACAGATTATGACCAATATATTTTTCATCACGATTTTGCTTTTACAACTAATAAATTCCCAGATTCCGGGAATTCCTTTCAGCACCTTAATTCTAAGATAACGAGCGCTTTTATTCATTACATCATCGGTATGTGGCGATTGTAACTTTGTATCTTCATGTCCGACATGCTTTCCCGTCAATTGCCCCCTCAAGCACATAAGCATGCCCCTAGTTGTCGGGAAAATCCTGGCATCAATACAACTGTTATGTTCTTATGGTAAAACCATAGCGAAAGAGATCACAATTCAGAAATGCTGATCCGGATCAATCTTCAGGACACACTAATTAATTTAAAAAATTCTTTTCATCTCTACCCACTTCTCGCCATCATTTGCCCAGGGCAGCGGCTGCTGAAATTTCCACATCAACGCTTCCCATTCCTGCACTTTTGGGTTGCTGGCATCCATTTGTGCTTTCACTATGGGATCAAAAGAATCATCTGTCTCCATAATCATCACAAGCCGGTTACCGGTACGATAAATTTCCATGTTAACAATACCAGCCTTGAGGATACTATCGTTCACTTCCTGCCAACTATTTTCTTTTTTATGCCAATGCTCATATTCTTTTATCAGCCGTGGATCATCTTTTAAATCAAGCGCAAGGCAATATCTTTTCATAGTTTTAAACTGCTTTTGATGATGTTTGATCGTGCGTAGTTAAACCACACCAGTAATTACAAATACAGAAGATATATCAGTAGGCATTTTGTCTGGAGTTGAGATTAATAAGCCGCCTGGTGTATTTTTCCAATTTAGTGTATCAGGATAGCCAATCAACTTTACATCATCAACAGGCTTTCCGGCTAAGGTTTTGATCAATACTTCTTTTTGTGGAACGCCTAATGTTGTAGCATATAAAAGATTTTCTTTCTGCGCAAAACGAATGTCTTCTGCAGTAAATGGTTTTCCTTTTCCCTCATTAAATCCCTGGTCTGTCAAAGCGGCTGCCTGCTGCATTGCCGGACCTTCTCCCATTACGGAGTAAGGGCGAGTACCGTAAATACTTTCGCTATTTACTTTCATCCAGGCAGTAATTCCTTTTACAACTTCTTTTTCATCGCTGTCTATCGTACCATCGCCTTTTACAGGAATATTTAGCAGTAGATTGCCGTTTTTACTCACTACATCAACGAGTGTATGAATGACCGTTGTTGCCGTTTTATAATTATGGTTTTCAAACACACGCTTGTCATAATGCCAATTCCCGATGCAGGTATCTGTTTGCCACGGCAGCGGCTCTATTTTATTACTCTGGCCTCTTTCAATATCCCACACCATGCATTTGCGTTGCTGCTCGTTTAATATTTTTCCCGTGATAACAGCCTGCAATGTGCCATGCTTTTTAATATTGGTATTGTACATGTGAGCGGCTATGTGCAAGCCTGCATCGCTGATGGGATAGAATGGCAGTGCAGTATCATCGAAATACACGAGATCGGGCTCGTAGTTATCAATCAGTTCAATTGTGCGGTTATATATGTTTTCGATATATTCTTTTGATGGTGGTGTAACCCCATTACCCCAATCCCATTGTTTTCCAATGATGCCATCATTGAAACTATCCTTACTTAAAGGGTGATTCTGTGCGTATAAATCCTGGGGATCATAACCGTTCCACCATTTACCTTTTCCAGCTGGCGTTTTTAAAGTACCATCGTAGGGAATACCTTTCATAGCACCGTCTTTATCGCTGCGCTGGGCGGCCTCATAGAAAAGCCATGCGTGGGCGGCATGAACACTGACCCCGAAGTGAAGACCGTTTTTCTTCACAGCTTTCGCCCAACCGTCAATGATATCTTTTTTGGGCCCGAGCTTAACCGAATTCCAGGGCTGATACCGGCTATTGTAATTATCAAAATTGTCGTGATGATTGGCCATCGCCACACAATATTTTGCACCTGCTGCTTTGTATAGACCAATGAGCTCTTCAGGATTCCAGTTTTCTGCCTTCCATTCATGAATTACATCCTTAAATCCGAATTTAGAAGGATGTCCATAGGTTTTAAGATGGTATTTGTACTGTTCGCTACCTTCCTGGTACATGCCGCGGGCATACCAGTCACCATATTCAGGCTGGCATTGTGCCCCCCAGTGGGCCCAGATGCCAAACTTGGCATTCCGAAACCAGTCAGGTGTCTGATACTGTTCAAGAGATGCCCAGTCCGGTTTAAAAGGACCTTCTGTATAAGCATGTGATGACGATAGAAAGCCGGCATTGAGGTTCTGATTCTTTAACCATAAAGCAGGCATCAAGGCCACAGCGTTTTTAATTAACTTTCTTCTATTCATAACCTGTAAGGCTGTTGTTATTAATAAAATTACTACCAGGAAAATTGAGTTACCATTCATTACATTTTGTATGGTAAATCTTTGTTAGATAATATAATAATTTCGGGCTAACAATAAAGTATGATGGCATACTAATATTTTTGTGAAAGAATAAGTTCTCTTACACTTCCCGGCTTTTACCAGGATAAAGTGTTTAGCTGTATTTTTTGATTTGCAAACGCCATTATATAATACCGTTATATCAGGCTTTATATGTTTCGTTGCCTTTCCTTCTTAACTATGCTGAGGAGCTATAACAATTTTCGTTAGTAATTCGTATCCTGTTTTATGAACTTCTTTTATAATTCCATTCAGAAAATCCAGAGGGCATCCTTTTATAGCAAGAGTTTCAGAGATAGTCGTATATCTTACAGTTTCTTTTTACAACAACCATTTTTCAGTATTTGCTATTAACAATCGTTACGCAAACTTATGTTGGCGAGATGCGGAAAATATTCTATAGATTCGACTTTGTATTATACAAATCCGACTTTTAATTATTGACAATCTTTTATTATTAAGCTGAATGAGCAGAAGGATTTTAAAACATTCGTTCACATTACTTAACGTTGATCATGTACAGTTGAACACAAAATGGAATTACAAAAATGTAATTAGTCCATATTTTCGATTGTATCTCATAGATGAAGGAACGGGATATGTTTACAACGAAAAAGAAACCTGGTTATTAGAACCTGGGTATATGTATATTATACCAAGCTTCACTTTATGCAATTTGAAGTGCCCCGCTTATATGAGCCAGTATTTTATTCATTTCTTTGAAGATTCACCTGATGGAATTTCACTTTTTCATAATAACCGAACCATTATAAAAATAAAAGCTGCTGATATGGATATTACTAATTATAAGAGACTCTTACAGATTAATCCTTTCAGAAAAATCAATCGTTCGGATAACCCGAAAGTTTATGAGAAGAACATTTTTTACAAAGAATATGAAGAACTGAATAACATGCAAAGTGATTCTGCATTTCTGGAAACACAGGGCATTATCTTGCAGTTGCTTTCCAGGTTTTTGAGTTCGAAAATGTTCCTGCATAAAGATGTTAGTGCTATACCATCAAAAGTTGTAAATCTAATAGGCTTTATTCAGCTTAATTTAAACAGAAGACTTACAGTTACTAACCTGGCAGAAAAAGTAAACCTGCATCCTGACTATTTTTCCAGGTTGTTTTTACAACTTACTGGCGAGCGACCGCTTTCCTATATTCACAGTAAAAGAATCGAAAGAGCTCAATATCTGATAACAATTTCTGACATGCCTTTGGCTCAAATTGCGGAGGAAACAGGCTTTGATAACCTTCCTTATTTTTCAAAAGTGTTCAAGAAAAAAACCAGTTTAACACCGGGTCAGTACAAGCAGCAAAATTATTCTGTTAATATGCTTTGAGGCTTTTGATAATTGATTATTGGTAAACGCCCATGAGTAAAAGAAAATTATGAATATGGCTCTGCTGTTGAATAAATGAAGACTTTTTCCCTTTTGTAAAAACGCGAATCAGTTGGCCAATTACGAATTACTGTACATGTTAAGTGTTCCTGGAAGATTAATATGGTCCCTGGTTCATTTCTATCTGCGCAGGTTGGTTCGGCGAAAAAAGAATGCGTTGAAAGCTTGCATGTTCGGATGCATTACAATTTTTGCAATCTTATTTTTTTGACAAAAAATCTAACCAGGTTAAGTTTTAAGAGCTATGCTGTTCTCTAAGTGCTGGTAGCAATAATCGTTTTCAATTATGTCACAATAGCATTGGCACTCTGCGGGAGATCGAAATTACATTAAAAAATAAAAGCCTTGATGACCAAGGCTTTTAAAAGTCTGTGGAGAATACCGGAGTCGAACCGGTGACCTCTTGCATGCCATGCAAGCGCTCTAGCCAGCTGAGCTAATTCCCCATTAAACCAGGAACTTTCCCTCGCGGGGATGCAAAAATAAGCGTCTATTCCATATTACCAAAAAAACGTTTATACCTCCGTCCGTGAAAATTTGGAAGCTAACTCCCTGATAATAAATAATATTCTTTCTAATCTAAGTTAAGACACGATTTTGGCCGGGATAATTGACCTTATTTTCCAGGAAAAACTGTGTGTTTTGCACCATTTAAATTGTGAAATACCACCTGCTCTTTGACGGTTATTTCCCACTCAAAAAACAGTCATTTCCCCCTGTTCAACGGGCTTTCACAGCGCTACTTTTACACCCTGATTATTGCACGATCCATCATCTTGCTTTTTAGTTCAAAACTTATAAAAACCGCCGTATGCAAGTCACACTAAACGTCACCGGAGGTCATTCTCCCCAGGCTACTTTTAAAGAAGACGCAGGCCTGCCTGGAAAGACTAATACTCAACCTGCTCCCCACCCTGATCAAAAATATATTGACGCATTACTCACCAACAACGCTGAAGTACTTAATGAATTGTATCAAAGATTTTCCGGAAAGATCAAATGGATGATTCTTCAGAACAATGGCACGGAAGCTGATATTCCGGATGTGTTCCAGGATGCACTTTTATCCATTTATCACAGAGCTAAAACGAAAGGTTTTATCTTAACCTGTCCGTTCGATGCCTATTTTTATATGGTCTGCAAAAACCTTTGGCTGAGCCAGCTTCACAAAA
Source organism: Chitinophagaceae bacterium DXS (assembly GCA_030345135.1). GTDB lineage: Bacteria > Bacteroidota > Bacteroidia > Chitinophagales > Chitinophagaceae > Danxiaibacter > Danxiaibacter flavus. The sequence continues at coordinate 1,290,256 of CP128386.1, read as the reverse complement.
GAAAAGCGCAAAAACTGTTATTGACAGATACTACCCAATACGAAAACATCGACGACAATAGCAATAAACTGGCGGATGAATGTCTTATGCAGCAAGCACGCAGAGATCTGCTAACTGAAAAGCTGGATACGATCGGCCAAAGCAACAAAGAGTTCTTACAACTTTGCTGGAGTGGCATTTCCATGGAAGAAGTCGCCCGCATTTTTAAGATCAGTTATGGCTATGCAAGAAAGAAAAAATCTGAATGCGTAGCCAAGCTGGTGTTACAGGTTAAGAAGTCGCCTTACTTTAAGTTGTTGAAGGGATAGATGAGGGGTGAGGCGTGAGGCGTAAGGTTTCAGGCAGCTATGAGCTATTAGCCATTGGTCTTTTGAAATTGAGGCTTTAATTTTCTACAGACAAAAAAACGTCAACCGTGGTAACTTTAAAATTGTTCAGGTAAAACTTTGCGGCATCCGTACTTCGTACTTCATAATTCGTACTTGTAATTTCATCCACCCACATCGTACATCTAACACCGCACATCGTACATTGGTTTCATCGTACATCTAACATCTTACACACTCTCGCCTTCTGCATCTTGCATTACTAACAGAAAATACGTACTTTATGTTTCGCTAGCCTTTTCCACTAAATCCATTAAGAATGAATAAACTCATACTACCTGGACGTGTTATGTTTGCGATAGGCATTGCCGGATTGGCTATTCTATGTTTTGTTTATAAAGACTTTATTGTGGGACGTCCGCCTGCATGGAGTCTGCCGTTCAATTTAACTTCAATCGTTGCGTATATATCAGGTGCAATTCTTATCACAGCCTCTGTAGCAATTATAATAAACAAAAAAGGCGCAAGGGCATCAATGGCAATTGCTGCGCTGATCTTTATATTTTCTGTTTTGCGGCATATACCGCAATTTATGAATGACTGGCTAAACACTTATAAATCTGTGGCGCTGTTTGGCGGTGCACTTATTGTTGGCAGCACTTTTATATTGGACGATCCGCAGCGTTATACAGGCAACACCCAAAGCCAGCGGAACATTTTTATTTTAACAGGAAAACTGTTTCTCTCTACATTTTTCGTTGCATCAGGTTATGCACATTTTAAGTTCGCCGGATTTGTAACAGATTTCATTCCTGCCTATATTCCTTTTCGCACATTCTGGGCTTATTTCTGCGGAGTTTGTCTTATTGCCGGCGGCATTGGAATTTTTGTTCCGGGTATTAGTAAGTGGGCTTCATTGCTTTCGGGTATTATGTTGACCGGATGGTTTCTATTGTTACATATCCCAAGGCTTATTGCACACCCAACAGATGCAAGCGACAGAATGGGATTATGTGAATCGTTCACGTTCGCAGGCATCTTCTTTGTGCTGGCAGGTATTTTATGGAATAAGAAACAGGCAAAGAGCCTTTATTAGTGTAAAACATTTAACCACAGAGGACATGGAGTTTTTTTTCACAGAGAGCACAGTAAATTGGGGACTGATTTGGAATAAAACATCTGTGCGGATTTCAGCGCTTCATCGACGACGCACTTCAAAACTATTATATCCCCAATATTGCAATCTATATAAAATTAATGCCTCCAAAACTTTTCTCAATGTAACTCTGTGAAAAAAAATTCTGTGTCCTCTGTGGTAAAAATCCTGCGCTTCGGTGCTTCAGAGGCAAAAATCTCGGCATTCATTTTCTGTTATTTATTTCCTCTTTAACCTCACCATGTACCCGCCTCCGGGAGCCATCTTAATAGTAAGCGAATCATTTGAAGAGACTTCCTTGCTGTACAGTTTATAGTCAGACGCATACCTGTCTGCATTTACACCATCTTCACAAATAGTGGCATTGTAAATTCGGTTATCAAGAAAATCTAATGGAATGACGAACGTCTTTTCATGCATATTCGTCATTGCTCCGATATACCAATCATTATTTTTTCTCCGCGCGGTAACGATGTGCTCACCTACCCTTCCTTCAAGTACAATTGTTGTATCCCACACTGTTGGTATACTTCCCAACAATTCCATAAACTGAGGTTCAAGCAAACCCTGGGAAGGATTTCCTGCGAAGAATTGCATCGGGCTATCATACACGACAAACATTGCCAGTTGCTGACAACGCGTTCCCAACGACATTACTTTTTCAGCTATTGGTCTGAATGTTTTTTCCGTTCCATTATCCAGCATTCCAGGTTCGTAATCCATCGGACCAGCGGTCATGCGGATAAAAGGCAATAGCAGGTTATGACGTGGATTAGCCTTATCACTCCAGATGTTGTACTCTGAACCCAATACTGCTTCTCTTGTAATTGCATTCGGATACGTGCGATTAAAACCAGCAGGTTTAAAAGCACCATGAAACATAATCATGATCTGATGCCTTGCACAGGCTTCGGCAATCTTGTAATAAAACTGAACAGCTTTTTGATCGTCACGATCAATAAAATCGGTCATGATAAAATCAACACCCCACTTCTTAAACTGCTGCAACGCTGGTTCCAGCTGCTTATCCAGCGTCATGGCAAGTGTCCACATGCTTAAACCAACACCTTGTTGTTTTGCATAAGCAGCAATTTCATCCATGTTGAGGGATGGCGTAACGGCGAACAGATCATTGTTATCGCTCCAACCGGCATCCATCATGATCCGGTCAAACCCAAAACGTTTTGCGAAATCGATATAATACTTATACGTCGCAGTATTAATGCCGCTCCTGAAAGGCACGTTAAACAAATTCTCGGTAATGATCCACTCATCAGTCGCTTTTCCCGGCCGAACCCATGAAACATCTTTTACTTTTGATGGTGAAGCAAGCCGGTAGACAAGATCATTTGCCGGAAGATCTTTATCATGAGGCGCAATCATTAATACACGCCAGGGAAAGCTGCGCGTACCTTTGGTATTGGCGATATAATCTTCTCTTTCAGAAACATACACCTGCGAATATTCACCTTTTAATATCACTTCCTTTTTAGGATATGGTGCGAAACCACCACGTAACGAATTGCTTCCCGTACCGGCGATAAACATACCGGGATAATCTTCCAGATCGGACTCTGTGATACATACTTTCGGACCAGTTGATGGAACTACCAGCACAGGACTAAATGCAAGGATTTTATTGGAGATGCTATCCAGTGGCTTATATTGATAAGGTTCTTCAAAACTGGTGTGATAGATATCCTGGTTATTACGCTTTTTCACTTCGGGATAGTATGCGTTTGTTTGAGCGGTAAAATTAAATTCAGCCCTTTCGCTCTTAATAACAATACTGTCCTTGAATTTCGTGGCTATGCGGTATGCAACTCCATCATTGTAAGCGCGAAAAATAATCGAGAACTTATCACCTGCATGAACAGTTAGTTCATTGTACACATCTGGAATATGCCTTCGCTTCTCCGGAACAGGAGAAATAATTTCTTCATGGATACTTCGTGATGAGATTTTTAGTTTTTCCAGGTGACTGGACAACCGCGTGCCGTCTCCCAGCTCCAAATCAATTGCTGAAGGAAGCATAAGTGGCTGTCCGTTATAAAATATAGCATAGCTGCATTTATTTGAAATGGCTAAATGAACCTTTATAAGACTATCCGGCGAGTAGAGATCTTTATCTTTTTGACAATAGATAGCCAGAGGAATGAAAAAGATTATAAAAACGATTATATAATTGCGATATACTTGATGAAACATGGCAAGACAATCTGTATGAGGTTTCAGGCATTTATTAACAGAATGAATATACGATGTTTTTGGATGGATCGAAATTGACAATACAATCATTTCGACAACTACTTATTCCAACATTTTTGGGGCTCAATTGATGAGAGAACGGGCGACGCGGGCATAAAAACAGCTATTCGCCAACAACAAACTTTTGTACCTTTATCTGCCATTCGCAAGTTACTAAAGCATTCCATACTCCGCCAGGCCAAAATACAGAACGCGAACGTCCCCCGCTGCGATCGTACCTGGAATGGCAAATTGATCATTTCTAAAATCACAGCCATGCAACTAATCAAAACTTTCTTAATGCTAAATTTACTGGCTTCAGTCTTGTTTTTGAATGGCTGCGGCGAAACTGCTAACACCTTACGAAAAGAGACTAAGGACACTTTAGCTGTTGCTACTGTAGATACAGCGTTTATGCCCAACTACAACCCTGCCATGGATAGTTATATAATGGGAGGAACTTTTGTTAAAAAACTGGGCGACACGCTAGGCATTAAAGTCTATGAATTCACACTAAAGCCGGGCGAGACTTGCGCGCTGCATGCCCATCCTGATCACACAGCTTATGTTTTGCAAGGCGGCAAGGTTGCATTGTACACAAAGGCTACAGGCAGGCGCGATACACTTACTTTCCCGACTGGCATGGCTTTGATTAGTGGCCCGCTGATTGACTCCGGAACAAATATTGGCAATACCACTATAAAATTTCTCATTACAGATATTTACAGACCGCGTAAATTATAAATCGCCAGGTTCTAAATTTTGCATCATAGCGAAAGCGTACTGCAACTACGGGGCGTTATAATTTTTTGCTATAATGCCATCAATAAGCTTAACAATCGATATTCTTTCTTCTCCCTGGCATCTGCAATATTCAAAAAACAATATTTTTGATCAGTTAATCAAACTCATCAAAAGCGCATGCTAAAGGCAATCTTCCAGGTTATTGTGTTCATAATGGAATTAGTGATGTTATATTCTTTCGGTTTTTTCGCCTATAAAGCCGGATCTAATACGCTTACACATTATACTTTGGCGATCCTGCTCACCGCAGGTTGTATCATTTTATGGGGAGTATTTGCTGCGCCGAAATCAGCAAAAAGACTTAACATGCCTTACCTTGGACTATTCAGATGTGGAATGTTTCTAACTGCTGCACTGTTTTTATTTTTGCTTGATCTGAAAACAATGGCAATTGCAATGGCAGCATTAGCCGTAATTACACAGGTTGCGAGTTTCTATGTTGAGAAAGATTAAGATCGTAATTAGCAAAACTATTATACATATTGTTAGCTTAAAAAAACTGTCTTTCATAAATGAAACAATCAACTAAAAACTATCGGGACATTAACGCTACTCCGGAAAAGTTATACAATGCTTTTACTGACCCTTCGGCTTTGGAAATCTGGCAGGCGCCCGGTGATATGACTGCGAAGATTCACCACTTTGATCTAAGGGTTGGAGGAGGCTACGAAATGTCCCTGTTTTATCCTGATAAAGCAACCATACATGCAGGAAAAACCGCAGACAAAGAAGATAGATATACAGCCAGATTTATTGAACTGATCCCTAATCGGAAAATAGTTGAAGCTGTTCAATTTAATACAACCGATCCTGATTTTGCTGGCGAGATGATGATTGAAATAACATTTGAGCCTGTTGAAATGGGCACACGTGTCACGTTTTTATTTACCGGTATTCCCGCTGGAATAAAACCGGCAGATAATGAAGCCGGTACAATTTCATCGCTTGAAAAACTGGCAAAATATGTAGAAACTAATTGACAATTGAAATTTGAAAATTGATAATGAATACAATAAAAACTTTTTGTTACACTGAGAAAAGACAAGAGTAGACACGGAGATCCACAGGGGTTTCATTTTCAATTTTCAAATTTCAATTATCAATTATTATATTTTTGCCTCACCAAAATGTAAACAACTTTTCAACCAACCATTTCACAAATGAAGCACACTGTAAATGACGGATTCCCCTACTACATCGAGTTGGTGGAAGGGAAAGACTACCAGCAATTATTTGCATCCAAAGAAGCAATTGACCTTCTTAAATCACTAAGAGAAAGCAAAGCCACCTACCGTTATGCACCAAACAAATGGAGCATCAAACAAATTGTTGGTCATATGACAGACCACGAAAGAATTATGACCTACAGGGCCCTCCGCTTTAGCAGAAAGGACAAAACCACTTTACCTGGTTATGATCAGAATCTGCTTGTTGAAAATAGCCGGTTCGATGAGCTAAGTTTGTCACAACTATTAAATGACTTTGAAAATGTTCGCAATGCAACACTGAGTTTTATTCAGTCTCTGTCGCCGGAACAACTGAAGCTCACTGGCATGGCATGGAAGTTCGAGCTTACAGTAGAAGAATTTTTAAAAGCAACCGTCGGTCATGAGCAGCATCACGTAGCTGTCATCAAAGAAAAATATTTATCATCAAACTAATTCTTCCTTTTCGCAGGACAATGTGTTTTCAACTATAAAGAATCAGGGGAACGCAGCATAACAAATCACCGCCTCAATTTACTTGGAGACATCCCAAACTTCTTTTTAAATGCGTAGCTAAAATGTTGAAGTGATGAGTACCCAAGGGCAAATGCAATTTCTGCAATGGACTGCCTGTTTTCCAAAAGATCGTTTTTGGCAAGCTCAAGTCGAGCATCAGCTAAATAGCCAAATACGGTATTGCTAAACATTTCTTTAAAACCGCGCTTTAGCTTGTACTCATTTATACCGACGATCCTTGAAAGTTCAGTCAGGCTGGGTGGCACATCCAAATGACTCATTATGTATTCGCGTGCGTACATAATGCGTTCCCTATCATAACTGCTCCTGATGTATTTGTAAGAAGGATTCAAAGCTTCGCTACCAGCTTCTGCCTGAAGTACCAGCAGTTCTATAGCTTTGGAGAGAAGGAACATTTTCTTCAAATTATTTTTATACTTGCAATGAACAATACTTTTTATCAGGCTTAACATATTTGCGTTGACATACAGATTATGTGGCGTCAACACAGCAGACCTTCCATTTTGAACATGTTCATTAAAACGGTTCAAGGTATCATTTCCATCTGCTGCAAGGCGCAAAAAAGCATTTTTTGTAAACTGGATAAAGAACATGCTTGATGCTAAGCGATCGCCCTTTAAAACACCTTCATTGACATCCCCTGTTCCCGCATAAAAAAGATTGTGCTGCAAATTATTAAATAACGGAACGGCATTTGCACTGTCCTTTCCCATTAATACAGATCCTTTGAGATTCGCCTGAAAAGTCACCAATTCTACGTCAATATCATAATTCCATGCAAGCGCCACCGGCTTCTTATAATGCCAGTCAGAATACCCCATTCGTATGCCATCAAAATACCACTCTGAAGAATACCCGTCTACAAGGGGATGCTGGATTTGTTGTGACTGCTCCAACAATTCATTACCATCAAAACCATTCTTAAAAAATTGATTCAGGTGATGAAAATGATTATCTGAAATCCCTTTTACTTCAAAAGACATTGCTCCGTATTTTGTAACTAATACTCCTTCTAATGTAACAAATGTCTCTCACAAAATGAATACACTTGTTGACAAAACATACGATCATGATTAAGTCAACATTACTGCGCAACACAGGAGTTACCGGAATTGTATTGTACCTTCTTGTACTTGCGGAAATACATTTATACTTTGTTTACACACCAACTCCGGAGGGAACTCCGCCGCCGAACACTGTGCTTATACGTATTCTTCTTGACCTGTTTATCTGCGCCGGCCTCATTGGCTTCTTTAGCCAGTTCAAATATATTGTAGCACAACTTCACCCCGATCACATTCGAATTGGCGATTTTTTATTTTCCTGCGGGCTTGCATTTGCAATAGTATCATTGATTGCAGATGCTATACAAAGCGGAAGCATATGGATCGCCAATAATAAGCCGGTAAATCCAACCTGGGTTGGCTATGGAGCCGAAGGTGCATTACTGATCTACGGGCCAATTAACCGGTTACTTAATACCATCATTCTCTTCACAGGCAGTACACTGATTATAAAAACGAATTTGTTCCCCAAATGGACGGCCGTTCTCGGTTATATATTCGCCGTTTATAACCTGGCATTTGTGCCCACTATTTTCTTCATGACGACGCCACTGGATTTTTACAGCGTTAACGGCTGGAACATACCCATTGCAGCCGGACTATTCTTTTTGTGGATATTGATTATAAGTGTATTTCTAATAGGGAAAAAGACGGCTGGTCCGCATGCTCTTATTTAAAACACATATATTCAATCTCCCAGGAATCGTCGTCATATTTTTTATATCTTTAACTGATATTACCACCAGGTTTTCTAACCGTCAACACCGTTCAAAATGTTTGCAGAGCAATATCCAAATATTTACTTATACCGGCGGATTGTCCAGGCGAAGCTTTTTATAGACAATAATTATGCAGATACGATTGAACTGGACAACATTGCAGATGAGGCATATTTTTCAAAATTTCATTTCATCAGACTTTTTAAAAGGATCTACGGCAAAACACCACATCAATACCTGATAGCTGTGAGAATTGAAAAAGCATTACAATTGCTTAGATCGTTGCAGCCGGTATCTGATGTTTGTTATTCAGTAGGATTTGAAAGCCTTAGTTCTTTCAGCGGATTATTTAAACGCATCGTAGGCATTTCTCCATCCTTATATCTTGCCCAGCAGCAACAGCTACAAAAACAAATCAATAAAGCACCGCTCACGTTTATTCCAGGTTGCTTCGCCGAAAAAAACGGATGGTTGAAAAATAGCAATTTTGAAGAAGCAAAAGCCTAGCTATCATTTTTTCTTTGCATAACATTCAATTTGCAAAGTATGATCACAAAAATGACACATGTTAGCATCCATGTACTTAACCAGGACAGCGCTTTCGATTTCTACACAAATAAACTCGGCTTTAAGGTAATAACTGATGTACCAATGGGTGAAGACGGAAGATGGCTCACCGTTTGTCCGCCGGATCAACCAGGATTCGAAATTATTCTTTCGCCAATATCAAAAAGCATGTACAGCAGTGAAACTGCAGAGATGCTGAAAGAGCTTGTTTCCAAAGGAACATTTGGTGTGGGCTTATTTACAAGCAAAGATATTTTCGCCACTTATGAAGAATTGAAGGCCAAAGGTGTAGAGTTTACCAAACCTCCCAGGAAAGAATTCTACGGAACCGAAGCCATTTTTAAGGATGATTCAGGCAACTGGTTCTCTCTCGCACAATTGGGCTAAGCTCATCACCAACAAATTATATAACATGCAAACAGTATTTGACAACTATACAAGAAATGAATTAATCCGTCGCATAAACACGCTTTCGGAGAGCAACACAGCTCAATGGGGAAAAATGAATGTGTACCAGATGATAAAGCATTGCCGGTTATGGGAAGAAATGGCATTGGGCAAAACACAATACAAACGTGTATTAATGGGCCGGATATTTGGCAAAATGGCGATGAGAAGTTTATTGAAGGATGAGCAGCCAATAAGGCGCAACTCCCCCACTATTCCTGAACTGGTAATAAAAGAAACCGGTGATGTTACCGACGAAAAAAAGAAATGGATCGCGCTCATTGAAGAATATGCCCATATCTCCAACATTGAGCTCATGCATCCTTTCTTCGGGAAAATGAATATGGAACAGACAGGCTATCTTGCATACAAGCACACAGATCATCATCTGCGGCAATTCAATGCGTAACCTGAAATGGGGTAGTTAACACTATGTAATCAGTCAACGTCACAAAAAAGAAATATGGCTATCTTTATCGTCAATGCAATGTTTAACTAAACTTATTAACGACTTCAACAATACCATTGATGCATGGATTGCCGAACTGGGTACATTTGATTTTGAAAAACTGATCACAAAGCCTGATGCCGAAAGCTGGTCACTCGGACAGGTTTATATGCACCTGATCAACGAAACTGATTATTACATAGAACAGATAGAAGCATCCACCAACAATAATGCAAATCTTTCACAAGAGATGACAGATATTGGCAAGTCAATGTTCCGCAGCAATGCTTTTCCGGAAGTCAAAATCAAAGGAGACCCCGCCTCTACAGATAAAATACAACAACCGCAAAGCAAGACAGGTTTGCACGATGACATGCTTGCACTAAAACAACGAATGAATCGCGCGGCACAATCCCTGGTTAATACTACTGCTACAGGTAAAACGCAGCATCCCGGTCTTGGTTATTTTAGTGGCCCGGAATGGTTACAATTTGCAGACATGCACTTGCGCCATCATCTCAGGCAAAAAGAAAGAATAAAAAACTTCCTGGCAAATCAACATTAATGTAAAATACATAAAAGGTACATCGTTAGTAAGCCGGGCTCAACTTTAACCTGCAAGCATGCTCCGTATTTCTTTGGCGTACTCGTACACCAGGTAAGCTATGGCAAGTATGAGTAGTAAGAGCTGCAGATACAATAACCAGCCAACGGGACTCCACATAAGCAACCCCAGAAAAAAAAGTAAAAACGCTGCTTCAATAATTGCAAGTCGCCGGTACCTTCTTTTTTCCGCCTCTGTGTAGTATCTGTTCTTGGCAAAATAACGCAGTAAATAGATAAGCATAAACGAACAAAAACAAGTGCTGAAAATGTGAACATCAAGATAATCGCCGCCAACCTCTTCACTCACACTGAGCGAGTGTAATGTAACAATGATCATTGTTAAAAATGCTATATCGCTGATAAAGTTCCACCTGGTATATTCCGGCACGTAGCATGACCCTAAAAAATCACAACAATAGAACAGAAACGTTTCAATGATCAATATCCATTTCCCCAATTCCAGCATCCATTTTCCGCGAAAGATGGTATCCATTTCCTGCAGATGGCTGCCAAGCGTTGCAGACTGAACTATTTCAAAGAAAAAATAACCCAAAACTGCAGGATAAAGCAATACTACTGACAGATGCCGCGGAATATTACTTCGTTCTTCCATCGACTTTTGTTTTGTGATGAATGAAAACAACGTCGATTCCAAAATACCGTTTTATTTAAACAAACGCAATGTGACGCCTAAAATAGCTTAATGGACAATTGAAAATTGACAATGGACAATTGAAAGACAAGGCGGATCATTTTCAACTATCAATTTTCAATTATCCATTAAATGAATCGGTATTGTTGACAGTTTGCTCTATTTCATATAGCTATTCAAAAAACTAAACAACTTAAGTCTTATATCATCCGCGTCGAACATCTTACCAAAATGAGGTGCACCAGGAACAATAATGAGTTGATTTTTCACGCCTGTGATGGTTAGCCAGGAACTCAACAACTTCGACTGGGTATTAGGCACAGATTCATCTTTTTCACCCTGCACTATAAAGAAAGGTGGATCATCCTTATCCACATAACTAACGGGGCTGGCTTTACGCGCCACATCAGGCCGTTCTATTGGCGAATGCCCAAGCAATATTGAAACAGGACTCACGGCGGGAGCTGCCGAAGTATCCGGCATGCTTGCAATAGCAATCAGATCTGACGGGCCATAAAAATCAAGCACACATTTTATTTTAAAATGCGGACTGTTTCCGCCGGGATAAAAATCTTTCACATTATTATTCGCAGATAAACCCAACAAAGATGCAAGATGTCCGCCGGCAGAAAAGCCAATCAATGCAATCCGGCTTCTGTTAATATGGTATTGCGACGCATGTTGGTAGAGAAATTCAAGGGCCTGGTTACAATCCTGAAGTTGTGCGGGAAAAATGGCCTCTGTACTGTACCGGTAGTTTATAGAAGCCAATGCATACCCATTCTCAATAAATTCCCTGACGGTGTTCCGCATATAACTCATATCAGCATGCTTATCGTTTAACATCCATGCACCGCCATGAATCCAGACAACGAGCGGAAGATCTTTTGTCGTTTTTGCCGGTAAATAAATATCAAGCAGGTGTTTGCTGACTGTATCATTTGCGTAGGGAATATCACTGTGAATTTCGGTGCCTTCGGGAAAGATATCTTTTACAGAAGAAGACTGTCCATATAAACAAGGCTGCATAAAGGCGGAGAGCGTTAGTAACAACAGGCAACTTAAATAATGTTTTGGTTTCATATTTTTTCAAATTATCAGCAGCCGGAGTTTATTTGTAACATTATTCAGATCCGGCCACATCCTCTTTTATATAGAATCTGGCTTCTTTGTTTGAATACGTCAACGCCTTAGTGCATATTTTCACTACACGAACTTCCTGTCCGGAGTCTTTCATATAGTCAAGATCATCTGCATGCAGAACTTCAACACGAAGTATATAAGACGAATCAACCCGAACTGTGCTTACATCCTTAACAATGTCATTATCTACCATAACAAGCGTAGGCTCTGCGTTAGAAAGTGCATACCTGCGTTCAATATCCTCCAGCGTCAGCAATTTTAATTCCTTTGGATTTTTTGTCCTGATAACAATTTTTCCATGCACATGGCTACCTGAATCATAGTAATTATTAACAAGATCGATATTTGAAATTTTGTCCGGGCTAAAATACAACGACTGGAACTGACCGTAGCTCAGCTTGAGCGAATCAATGTACACCAAGGGTTCCCATTGATCCCTTGACCTTTTTTCATCTTCCGGTTGTGCACAGCAACTGATGGCCGGCGCCAGGAAGGCTAACATCAGGAGTATTTTCATAAAGCTTTTCCAAAAGTTTTAGAGTTAGGAATTCATCCCAGGCCCTGCGGATCAATTTTCACAGCCAGGACAGGTATTAAATATAAAATTAAAATCTGACTATTAAAATACCCTCCTGTAGTATTAATTGCGCTGCAGTCTTTCTTGCTAAACCGCAGTGCTTTTTCAGGCGCGGCGAATTTCCAAACTACTCTACTCCTTTCACACTCATCTTTACGGTATACACAGATTCAGAAGCAGTGATCAACAAAACATCTCTGTTTTTCCCCCCGAAGCATACGTTAGCCGACCATGAAGATGGCACAGGTATATTGCCTATTTTATTACCTGCTGCGTCGTAAATGGTCACTCCGTTACCCGCCAGGTATAGATTACCCTGGTTGTCCAGTGTCATACCGTCACAACCCTGCGGGGCAAAAAGCCGTCTGTTGAGCAACTTTCCGTCGCTACCGATATCGTATTTGTAGATTTTACTATCGCCAATATCCGCAACAAAAAGATGTTTCCCGTCTGGCGTCCCAACAATTCCATTGGGCTTCACAATAGTGCTATCTACAATCACTGCATCTTTCCTTCCTTTTGGCAGATAATACACCTGCTCTTTGATTTCAGAATTCTTACGGGTCCAGTAATCACGTGGGTAATATGGGTCTGTAAAATAGATGCCACCGCTTGCATCTATCCAAAGATCATTTGGGCCATTCATTAAATGCCCACGGAAATTTGTGAGCAATACTGTTTTTTTCTTTTGCATATTGATGGACCAAAGTTCATTATGCTCATCTGCACAAGAAATCAGGTTTCCGTTATGATCAAAATACAAACCATTGGACCGCCCGGCGCCATGCATAAAAAGCGAAAGTTTTCCGTCAGTATCGTACTTCCAGATATTATCGTTCGGCTGATCGGTGAAGTAAATATTACCGGATTTGTCCACGGCTGGTCCTTCTGTAAATCCGAAATTATTGGCGACATGTTTTACTTCAGCCCCGCGTGCAACAACTTTTATCGAGTCGAGAGATTGGGCAAAACTGGTCGAACTAAAAAGAATAAAACAAAGTAAGAAAGCAAATGTAAGTCCGTTACGTTTATTCATTCGGCAGCATTTCCGATAAAAATACGCATTTACAATCGCCAACAAATATTTTATAGCTTTGGAAAGAAAATCCGCAGGACTATTTACAGCTTTGATGATTTATCGTAAGCATGCATTTTCATGTGATGTAGTTTCTCTGCATCATCTATTGAGTGCGATTTTTTAAGACCGATTTCTTTTTCCGCCAGTTCAGAAAGTTTTATATAATACCGTTTTACCGTTTCAAGCTCTTCAGCTGTAAGATCTTCCACATCAATCATGCGGTTACTTGCCCTGTCCAGTGAAGCAATAATCTCATTCAACTTTAGGTGTATAGCTATAGTATCTTTATTTTGCGATTGTTGAATGATAAACACCATCAGAAAAGTTATAATGGTGGTTCCGGTATTAATAACCAGCTGCCATGTATCTGAAAAATGAAAGACCGGTCCGGTGATCCCCCATACCACAATGGCCAGCAATGCAAGAAAAAAAGCCCGGGGGCTTCCTGTTATTTTGGTAACTCTTGTAGAAAACGCATCAAACTTACGCGCAAATACTTTGTTCATTTTTTTCTTACTGTTCATACAGTCACATTTTTCTTTACTTAATAAAACGCATGTAGCGCTAAGACTTATTTTCAGCGCTGGTATCTAATGAAATTACTTCGAGAGAATGATCTGCCGGCCCCGTTAATACGTTACCGTCATAATCATATCTTGCACCATGGCAGGGGCAATCCCAGGAACGTTCTGCACTGTTCCATTTTACTTCGCATTTCAAATGTTTACATACAGGACTAACTGCATGCAACATTCCGTCTTCATCTTTATACAGCGCAATTTTTTCATGGTCATAATTAACAACTTCTCCTTCGCCCGGAGCAAGACCGGCAAGTTCATGCAACTTTTCTCCCGGAAATAATCTTCCTACAAAATTTTTAACCGCATCAATATTGTGGGATAAAAAATTAGCAAAACCTGCGACAGGTTTAACCCGGTTTGGATTAAACAATTCTATGTCGGGATGATGATCGTTTGTAAGAATACTTTTGAGTGTTATTGCAGCAACATGGCTGTACGTCATTCCATTTCCGCCCAAACCGGTAGCGACAAAAATGTTTTCAGGGTGTCCGGGCAAATGACCGATATAAGGCAACCCGTCTGTAGGTTCAAAATATTGGGAAGACCATTTGTATGGTATGTCCTTTACTTTGAAATTTTCGCGAAGGGTTGCTTCCAGCATGGTAAATCTGTATTCTGTATTTTCTTCCTGTCCGGTCTTATGATCTTTACCGCCAGCAATCAAATATTTTTCACCATTTATTTCTTGTGTACGATAGTAATGATAAGGATTCTCCATATCATAGGTCAGATCTTCAGGATATGTATCGTCTTCGAGCTTCACGGCCATTGCATAAGTACGATAAGGCGTACAACGTAAGTGCAGCAGGTTTACCCCCGGCGGAATATGTGTTGCATATATAACGCTACCTCCATGGAAAATACCACAACTGGTTTCAACCTCTAGCGGACTATCAGGCTTTAACGATGTAACCCTGCAATGTTGCATAATACAGCCGCCAGCTTTTTCAAAGGCAGCAGCCAATGCATATACATACTTTAAAGGATTAAATTTCGCTTGCCCTTCAACACGTATAGCTTGGGCAAAAGCAACCCGAATCGGCATTTCATCAACATAACTAACATTCAATTCAACCTGCTCGCAGGCTTCATAAATCGTTTGTAGTTCTTTAGCCTCATTATCATTTTTCGCAAAAAGATATGCCGCCGCATTATTGAAATCGCAGTCGATCTTATACTTATCAATATTGTTTTTGATGAGATTAACGGCATCCCGGGCGGCATCTGCCACTTGTTTTGCAATACTCTTATTAAAATTTTTCTGAATTGCTGAATAAGGGGTATCAAGTAATGTATTGATGTGTGCAGTAGTTCCTCCCGTAGTTCCAAAACAAATATTTTCCGCTTCCAGCAGCAAACATTTTTTTCCTGCTTCCTGTAACAACAACCCAGTAGTAATTCCGGTAATCCCGCCCCCAATGACAATAACGTCATATAATTCATTTTTTCCCGGCGATGAGGTACTAACGTAAGGATCTACATTGGCCTGCCAAATACTTGTTGTGTAAGAATCACGTCTAATCATATATCTTCTTTGAGCGTAAGTAATTTAGGAAAATGCAGATGTTGTGCCACACCTTGAATTTGCATGTATGGTTATTAAAACAGATTTGATAAACAATCAGATACAATGAACAAACGATAAATTGTTTTGGATTAACTGCTCATTTATGAAATTGTGATCGTGCAGGGTCTATTGGCAATTAATTACACGCTGTAGAAATTTCTACTTTTCCAGGCTAAACTATGGTATACCAGCCGTCTGCCATCACTGTTTCTAATAGAGCGCATTAAAGATTGCCCGGATATCAAATAAAAAAGCAAAAGCAGTAGTTCAACGGTATTTTGAAAATTTATTTTGCAAATCAGGGTTTAACCATTGCTGCACGAGTAGTGCTAATCATGCGATATTATGCAGGCAACCTGACCAGTAACCTCACAGGGGAAAAAGTATTTTAGTTTGCAGACTAACCACTTTTCCTCATGCTTTTGATTACATGACCTGCTACGCCGGCTCCATTTTTAAAAAGGCCGGACAGCCATTTTATGTTACCTGACGGATTGTGCTTTATGCTGTTTGCAATATCTCCGGCTATGCGGCTGATATCTTTTCCTTTTTTCATCCAGTAGTCAGGGCCCTGCAGCATGCCTGTTGCGGTGCTTAAGCCAACATGCAAGCCGCCCTGTAAAACGGACTTGCCTATGAAAGAAGGAGTAAGTGCTTTGTATGATGGATAAGTTCCTTCAAATATACTTGCTATAATATGCGCATAACTTTTATCAACCTTTGCACGCTCTATCAGTACAACCATAATCTCCATCCACAAGGGTGTGAGTGCTTTATTGCGGGCAAACTGTATCAGCAAATTTGACAGCGAAAAATCGTACGCAAGTTCATCTTTCACTTTGGAGTGATAAGAAGATAATGCAGTTGCAGAAAAATCATTTTGTGCAAAACACTTCAAAAGGCTTTCGGCTGCCCGTCTTGCGCTAAGTACTGCATATTGAATACCATCACCGCTTAGCGGATTGATGAGTCCTGCCGCATCACCCACAAGTAATAACCTGTTTGCGGTTATACGATTTGCCGGATTAAAAAAATTAAGCGGCCACCCATAGATTCTTCCTTTAATTGTTCCGTTGCCAATTCTCTCACGTATACACTTATTTTTTTCAATATGATCTGTCAGCAACTTTTTTACATGCACTTCTTTTTTTGGCAGCGTTGATGCCACCATGGCTAAACCAATATTGGCTTCATTTTGTCCCAGCGGAAACATCCAGTAAATACCAGGATAATTTTCATCACTAAAAAAAATATCTACGCGATCACGAGGGCCATTTACGTTTTCATAATAAGCACGCAAGCCTAACAACTGGTATTCATCAGAAGGTTTGGAACCGTTAAGTATCCGTGCAATGGTACTGTTACTACCGTCGGCTCCTACGATAACTTTCGCCTTTACCCGCACGGTTGTATCGTTGCGCTTAATTTCTGCAACAACCATATTATCCGTAATAAAGTAATCAGCAACTCTTGCTTCTTCCCAATAAACTGCGCCATTTTTAAGTGCAGCTTCATGTATCCAGTTATCCAGTTGCAGCCGTGGAATTATTCTTGCATGATAAGGCAGGTGATCTTCTTTTTCAAGATCTATGTAGACTTTATCTTCCCGAATAAACAACCCTACCTTATTGATCTCATTCGCCTCGGCAAACCCATCCAACCCTGTAATACCAATATGATGCAATTCTGCTAAGGCAATGGGACTGACACCATCACCACACACTTTGTCGCGCGGGAAGCGTTGAGCTTCAATAACAATAACATTTACCCCTTTTTGTGCAAGATGACTGGCCAATGCACTTCCAGCCGGGCCTCCGCCCGCTATTAACACGTCACAATCATATGGATGAACAACCTGGATATTAATCATTGCAATGGTATTTAATAATCCCTGTTTATCATATAAACAATCAGCTCTTCAATAAATTTTTTGTCTTTCGAATCAGGTAAAGCCGCAAATACAGAACAAAATTCCTTCAATGCCGCACCAGCCATATATTTTGCAACTTTGCGACAATGGTCAATGCTTCCGTACTTATCCATTAGCCGCATTATCCATGCGGCAATTTCATGGTTGCCATCGGCCTGCGTGTCTGACAAAAACAACGCTAATTTTTCCAGCTCTTTTTTATTACATGTCTTAAAGAGATGAATGAGCATTAAGGTTCGCTTGCCTTCAATAATATCTCCGCCAATCTCTTTACCATATTTATTTTCTTCTGCAACCAGGTTTAAGATGTCATCCTGGATCTGGAATGCTGTACCCATAAAATAGCCGAACCTGTTGAACTTGTCTACGGCCACCTTTCCGCAGCTACCAATCATCGCTCCTATTCTTACAGGATGAATACAGGTGTACCAGCAGGTCTTTTTAAGTATCATACGCATATAGTCAGCATCGTCAAGCCGGCATACGTTATCTTTTCTCCAACCCAGCTCTATTGCCTGCCCCTCTACTGTTTCCGCTACCATATGTTCTATTTCTTCGAATATCTTCATAGCCAGCGCCGGCCCCAATACTTCTTTATTTTTCAGAAGAGGTTTAAGACTCAGCACATTCATTGCATCTCCCACATTTACAGCTATACCCATATTGTTGTACTGATGCATTGTGGGCTTATTGCGGCGAACATAACTCACGTCTTCAACATCATCATGCACTAAAAAAGCATTGTGAAAAAGCTCCAGGGCGGTAGCTGAATTCAGCGCCTGGTCCAACCTTCCCCCAAAGGCTCTGCACGTTGCAATGCAAAGTCCCGGCCGGAAGCCTTTACCGCCGCGGGTGGGATAATCGGCTATAAGATCGTACAAATATTTTTTGGGTTCCTTATCAGGGATAATATGCATGATGCCCTGCAACGCATAGCCGGCATATTCGGAAAGCATTGATTTCATAACAGCATCCTGCATAGCATTTTATTTAATTACGTCAACAACTACAACGGTGCAAATGCGGGTATTTTTATTATCAATAAACAAGCCCGAATAGCTGCCGGGCTTACATATTACCGGCACCTTAACTGCAATATGCACTTTTTGTTTACTAAGTGGCTTTAAGGTGAATGTCTGCGGCGAAATGATAATATTTTTGGCAGCAATCTTATTCTCATCCGGACCAACAAGCGCAGCTTTTCTCAGGGAAACCTCCATCGGTTTTTCATTATCATTACTCAGTTCTATTGTGATATCCATTGACTCGCCTGCTTTAACCGGCAGGTCATTTTTAACAGTAGGCACCTGGTAACCACTTACAGGGTTGGGTGCTTCTTTTGCGACACCATTCTTTTTTGTTTTTTCTATTGTTTCCGAGAGGCCGTTTACATAATTGGCAATCACCGATAGCGCATCAAGAAATATATCAACCGCATCATGCGTATCTCTTCTTATACGGCTCATTAACTCCTCTGCATTGCCACTACGGACCTCATCTACGTCAATTACTTTTTTCTCTATCTTCTTTGCTGCAAGTATTCCTGCAGCAATCTCTTCTTCCAGCACTTCAACCGCTGTATTCAGGATGCGCTGCGCATTATTCATAACGCCGTTGGGATCTATGCCCGTGAACCATTTTTTGTCTGAAGGTTTCCTCTTATTACCGTTTGATGAACTTGTCCGGGAGTCTTTCATGCCAGGCTTTTATTTGTCAGGATTAGCAATAGGATTGATGGTCAGGTTTAATTGAAAGAAAATATGTTCAAAGCCTTCAACACGTATATCGCTTATATAAATTCCCGGACGGACATCGCCGGGCACTTGTACTGATATTTCTACTCTTTGCTGTTCGCCCGGTAACAACTGAAATGACTGTGGCGTAAACAGTGTTTCAAAATCTGCTTGCACAGAACGATCTTCCTGAAGGATAAATTTATTTTTAATCAATTTGCAAGACACGGGCTCTGCCTTGCTGCTGTCAAGCATAAACTGAACATTAGCCGTTTCTCCGGGAGAGGTTACAGCAGTTAATACAAATGCGGGCTCCGTTACCACCGCATTCTCATCTGTTGATGAAACGTCAGCTCCTGAAGTATTTGATGATTGATTAAATCTTTTCGCCACGGCAATGCCCAGATCCAACAAATTGGAGGCATGCTGAATATTCAGTTGCACGAGCGATTTGAGGGCATCACCGAATAATTGTTTTTGTTTATTAAACAGGTCTTCACCAGACTGGCCTGAAGAGCCCAGTTGCTGTACGAACCTGGTACTTTCTTTAAAGAAGATCTTGTTTGCTTCTGCAGTTTTCTGAAAAAGCTGCTCAAGCTCCTGCGTTATGGTTGGTTGTTTTTCGTTCATTGGGAAGTCTGTCTTGAGTTACAAATTATTTTCCACGATTGATCTGATTACTCCAATTCGCTACGACTTATTTTCCCTCGCAATAAAAATGACTTTGCCAGCTTTGCCAGCGCAGGTGATATTTTTTCTCATCGAGGGGCAGGGCAACAGGTACATTTTTATTTCCATCAACAATAAGCGTAAAGCAAATGTTCTGATTGATCTCTTTTTCCCTTACAACAATCTCCGCTGCGTATGTGTTGCCGGCGGAAAAATTCGCCAGATCCAGCGTCATTTCAACCTCCTGGGTTTCGCCAGGTTGCAGGCTTACATCCTTTTTATTCAAAACTGGTTGCGCAGGTGCCTGGCTGCCATCCAGGCTCTTCAATTCTCTTATACCAACCCTGTATCTCTTTGCTGCACCACAAGTGTTTTTTATCGCAAAAGGCACTATTATCCGCTCACCCGCTACGGCATGCCTTACCAATTCCAGAATGCAGTGCGGTGGGCAGTCATGTTCCGGCGGACAACAATTGCAAGAGCCGCCAGTCTTCATAAAAGGCAGCTTAAACGGACCAATACCAAGATTTCCCGCCATTTTGCCAAGCTCGCTCACATTAGTAGAAACATTTTCAACAGAAGATTTTAACGTGGCAATAGAAAGATCTGCCAGCTTTTGCATATTATCGGTTATGCTTTGCTGGAGGCGCTGGTTAGAAGCTTTATTTTCCATATTGCGGAGTTTGAAAATTATATATGCAGAAAATCTGTTGACAACATGAGTCAACCCAGCCTTTTAATCAAAACAGTGTCTTTACATTATTTACTTTTCGGCTGCTCTACGGTGTGCGACTTTATGCTGTATGAAATTGTTTTATTCCAAAAGCGTACGTTACCCTGGTAGTCTCTTTTCGGATCTACATTATCAGGCAGGGTTATGTTAAAATGCAATTGAATACTTTCTCCGGGCTGCAGCACTTTACCACTTTCTTCAATATCAACGACCGCCCAGCCGGCCATGTCTTTATATACATTTTTTGTAAGTTCATCCATCATGGCATTAAATCCTTCCGAGCCTTTATCCCGCATAGCAATAGAAGCTGCACGGCACAAATAATCAGCATCAAGGGTTGTTACGTGTTTTATATCAGGAATGGCAAAAGCAACATTTCCAATATTGCTGCAGGATAACAGCGTGCTATACTTTTGCCCGGGTTTTACACCCTGAAAGAACAAATCGGTAGGATTAAGTTCTATTTCAATATTTTGCTGAACAATCAGCCTCAGCTTTTTCTCCTTGCCTCCTACATTAACCACACTTTCGTAAACGCCGGGCGGTGTGGTGCGCGGCAACTGGTGACGAAGCCGGTGTTTTTTCTGTTCACCCGGCAGCAATGAAGTGATGAACCTTATAGCTTCCGGCATAGGTGCCGCACCCTTTGCCGCTGCAGTTTTTAGTACAGGTAAATCTCTTATAAACAATGTCTCGTTTTCGTTATTGCTTAAGAATACATAACCGGATAAAAATGCAGGAGGTCCGTTAAGTACAATCTCATCTTCTTCAATATGCAGCTTTTCATGAAAAGCATTGGCTGTAACGGTAATCATATCACACTTTTTAAAGTGAGGAAACCGGTCTATTCAGGAGTTAGATCCCGGAACTGGAGGAGGCGGTGTACCGGGCGGATTATCACCCCTTGTTTCATCACCCGGGAAAGGACGGGTATCAGGCTCGCAACAATCATTCTCACAGCGCTCGAGTGAATTTGGCACATAAGGCTCAGTTATCACCTGGCCTTCACCACTTACGCAAACCGAAAAGATCTCCTGCCCAAACAGCTTAAAACAAACCTGCGAATAGTTGGGAATGCGAACACGCACTTTCATCATATCCTTTATATCCTGCAAAGTAAACCGCGGCAGATTAAGCAACTCGACTTTACTGTCGGTAGCAATCGGTTTAGCCGGATCTCCTATCAGCAATGTAGCAACAGGCTGAGCGGGATCGCCGATCACTTTTGCAGTTGAATCAGTTGTGAGATTTCCGCCAAGATCTGTGTGTACCGCGCCGGCAAGCGTAGTTGTGAGGTTGCCATCAAGATGCGTCGCAACACCGCCATCGAGATGTGTATCCACATGATAACCGGTTGGAATAGATGGTGAGCCCATAGCTTAGGTGTTTGTTTATTAAAGATAGAAATGAATGTTTGAAAGTGCAAGAGAAGACGGTAAGACATGTAAGACAGTAAGATCGTAAGACCGTAAGATCGTAAGAGGAGTGGGAAAATGAGTGTAGTAATATTGCAAGAGAGAAAAAAGAAAGAAAAAAAAATAACAAGACATTGGCTTTGCTGACAGCTAATAGCCAATAGCTGATAGCTTAACCTCAAGCCTTACGCCTCAAGCCTGACACCTGATACCTGATACCTTACACCTACTCCTCACAACTCAAACGCCTCTGCCAGCAACCTGAAAGAAGTGATGCGATCGGAGGCCGAATGCGTCATTGTGGTGATCATGATTTCATCTACATCAAAATCGTTTGCCAGCTGTGTTAATTTTTCTTTAACCTCGTCTTTTGTGCCTGAAACAATTCGGCCGCTGTTGCGTTTAATAATTTCCAGTTCTGTTGATGAAAAATCGTAATCGCGGATAGATTCGTAATCGGGTGGAGGTGCGAAAACACCTTTTTCAAACTGCAGGAAGAAATAATCGGTTTGTTTTCTTAACTGCCTGGCCTTTGCTTCATTTTCAGCGCACAATACACTTATCGCAAGCAAAACCTGCGGTTCTTTCATGTGTAGTGACGGCTTAAAATTGCGTCTGTAGATGTCTGCAACATCGGGTTGTGCAAACCCATTTATAAAACGTGCAACGGCGAGTCCCATGCCAAACTGAGCAGCTATATGACTACTACCGCCGGTAGAACTTAAGATCCATTGATCGGGAATGGTATCTGAAACCGGAACGGCCAGGACCGGTCCGTAACTGGTTGCAGCTGCATCCTGAAAATAAGCCTGCAAATGTTCAAGCTGGCGCAGATAGCTTTCTTCCTTAAAATCGTTGGATGGATTGAGCAATGTGGTCGTAACCCTGTCGCCTCCTGGCGCACGACCCATTCCGAGATCTATACGACCGGGAAACAATGTTTCCAGCATGCGGAAATTCTCTGCCACTTTTAACGCACTATGATTAGGGAGCATAATACCACCAGAGCCAATGCGGATATGCTGGGTTTCGTCAGCCAGTTTAACGATCAATACTTCCGGTGTTGATCCTGCAATGACATTTGAGTTATGATGTTCTGATACCCAAAAACGGTAGTAGCCTAATTCTTCCGCGAGCTTTGCAGTGGCGATGGTTTCCTGTACTGCCTGCCTTGCTGTGGCACCTTTACGAACAATAGACTGATCGAGCACACTCAGCTTAATCTTTTTCTGCATAAAGCAAAGATAGGACGCCGGGGCTGACTGCGGTATTATGTTTCCAGGCAACGGATAGTTTCACGCGGCGAACGCTAAGAAACAGCGGCGCAATGTTTCCCGCAATGGCTACGCTAAAGCCCTGTCTCAGGAAACGGGCTTTGTTTCACGCAACGGGCGCAAAGAAGCAGCGACGCAACGTTTCCCGCTACCGGTGTTATGTTTCTCGCAATAGCTACGCTAGAGCCCTGTTTCAGGAAACGGGCTTTGTTTCACGCGGCGAACGCTAAGAAGCGGCGGCGCAACGTTTCCCGCCACCGGTGTTATGTTTCTCGCAACGAAGGCAAAGAAGCAGCAGCGCAATGTTTTCTCCACTGGGTGCCATGTTTCACGCAACGGGCGCAAAGAGGCAACGACGCGACGTTTCCCCCACGGGTGTTATGTTTCACGCGGCGAGCGCAACGGAGCAGCGGCGCAACGTCTTTACTTCCTTATCAGATCCTTCAAACTAACATATAACTCCTCAAACCTCATACCCCATACCTTATTCCTAACACCTGATACCTGACACCTGACACCTGATACCCCAAGCCAATAGCTAACAGCTCGCAGCTTTTCTCTACCTTCGCGGCATGATTAACATAGGTGAATACAACCAGCTACAGGTAAAACGCATGTTCGATTTTGGCGCTTATCTTTCAGATGGCAAGGAAGATGTGCTGTTACCCAAGAGATTTGTTCCTGAGAATGTTAAGGTTGACGACATACTTACAGTATTCGTGTATCATGATTCCGAGAACAGGGTGATAGCAACAACCCAAAAGCCCAAAGGTGTAGTGGGTGATATTGTGCTGCTTAGAGCGGTGGCCAGCACACCACAAGGCGCATTCCTGGATTGGGGCCTGATGAAAGACTTATTTGTTCCTAAATCAAAACAGAAAAGCCGCATGCTTCCTGGTGCGGATTACCTGGTTAAGATTTACATTGATGAACAAACCGGCCGTGCAGCAGCAACTGAAAAGATTGATTTCTTTCTCAGCAACGATGATCTCACTGTGAAAGAAATGGATGAAGTGGAGCTGACTGTATACCGTCGCACGGAAATAGGGTATGCAGTTATCATCAATAACAAACACATTGGCTTACTTCATTTTAATGAAGTGTACCGGGATATTGCGATCGGTGACAAATTCAAAGGCTTTATCAAGCAGATCCGTGAGGATAACAAAATTGATGTAGCTGCAGGAACTTCAGGGTACAAAAGAGTTGAAGATGAAGGCGCAAAGATCATGCGGCTGTTAAATGAGAACAATGGCTTTTTGCCTTATCATGATAAATCACCCGCGGATGACATCTATAGTTTTTTTGGCATGAGCAAAAAGACATTTAAAATGACCACCGGCAACTTATACAAACAGCATAAGATCGCATTTGAAGATAACGGCATACGCTTGACGAAGGACGAAGCATGAGTTTGTTGGTTTCACGCGGCGGCCACGGGTTCAGAGGTTAGGGTTTCACGCGGCGAACGCAAAGGAACAACGACGCGGCGATTTACCAGAAAGCTGAACTTTATAGGAGTTAAGGAAAAAAGCTTGTATTTGCAGTCTAGCGCGGGCGAACCGCAAAGAGGCAGAGACGCAGCGACTTGCCAGAAGGCTGAAACTTTATGCGAATTAATCAAAATGTATGTGTTTTTGGTTTCACGCGGCGAACGCAGAGGGGCAACGATGCGGTGTTTGTTGTAAAATTTGTTGTCTTGCACAACAGGAAATATCTCCCAAAGTTGACTATGCATTCTTAACTAAACGATATTGAATTGCTAATTCCTATTTGTTTTATACATTACTCTCCAGATCTTATTACTGGTATCATCAGCAATAAGCATTGAGCCGTCCGGTAAAACGACAATGCCTACAGGGCGCCCATGCACTTTTTTACCGCCTGGATTTTCTATAAACCCTGTTAAGAAATCCTCGGGATCACCGGAAGGTTTACCGTTTTTAAAAGGAACAAATACAACCTTATAACCAGCAATAGGCTTGCGGTTCCACGAACCATGCTGTGCAACAAATGCCCCATTACGGTATTTTTCAGGGAAAGCCGTTTTATCGTAAAATGCCAGTCCCAGCGAAGCCGTGTGAGCACCCAGGGAAACATCGGGGACAATTGCCCGCTGAACCAGGTCAGGAGCTGTTTGATCCACGCGTGGATCAGGATGTTGCCCATAGTAAGAATAGGGCCAGCCGTAGAAGCCATTTTCCTTAATGCTGGTAATATAATCAGGCACAAGATTATCACCCAGCTCATCACGTTCATTTACCGCGGCCCATAATGTTCCGGTTTCAGGCGCCCGGCCCATGCCTACAGGATTACGAAGACCGCTTGCATAGACACGCAAATCGCTTCCATCAGAATTGATCTCTAATATATTTCCTCTTAGCTTTTCATGCTCCAATCCCTTTTCACCGTGATCAGTTCCTGAACCTACAGCAATATATATTTTGGTATTGTTCTTATTAGCAATAAGGTTCCTTGTCCAGTGCCTGTTTATTTTGCCGTCAGGCAGATCTGTTATTTTTTCTCCCTGTGAGGTGATGCCAGTAGCATTGATTTCATAAGTGTAACGCATCACTGCATTGGTATTGCCCACATAAAAATGGTTGTTTATAAGCAACATGCCGAATGGCTGATTGAGTCCACTTAAAAATGTAGTTTTTATTTCCGGTTTTCCGTCATGATCCTCGTCACGAAGCAGTGTAATGCGATCAGCACTTTTTTTCATGCTGTTGGATTGGTTTGCACCGACAATAGCTGCACCTATTTTTTCGAAAAAGCTATGATGAGAATTGGCTTCAGCTACCAGTACATCTCCGTTTGGCAAAACATACATCCATCTCGGGTTTTGCAAACCCTCATAATATAGCTCTACAACAAAACCTTCGGGAGCCATAGGCTTCTTCCCGTTCTTCCATCCTGTGACGTGGCTGAAGTTCATATGCGATTTGGTCGCATGTGGCGGCGGCAGGCTATCCTTTAACTGTGCGATTGAAAGCTGTGGCACAATTAACAGTAGGAATATGAAATTGTACATTCTCATGATCCATTATTTGAAAGGCTGCGATTAAGGTTGCCCGCCTAAATTGTTACAAAACATGTGCCCCCGTTAATTAATTGACAATTGAAGAATTGAAAATTGACAATGTGTACATGCATTTACGTTTACACAATCGCCCTTGGTGAAATGTGACCGGATTTCATAATAAAATATGCTCGTCGTTGCTTAATCAGGCGTACCTGTTTTAACAATTTCTTCCGCCGCTTTCTTTGTGCTACTTTACGGCTTTGCGGCTTCGTGGCAAAAAGCCGTGTTTCGCCCGTGTCGCCCTGTCTCCGTGGTTCCCCGAAAAAATCCTAGCTTTGTAAATAAAAAACACCATGGGTTTCTTCAGGCAAATAGCAGAATATTTATACATCAGGAAAAGAGAACCTGGCACACCGCCACCCAATCGTTATGTAAAATATATGCATGGCATGAACCGCATTTCCATTTTCATGTTCCTCATTGCATTAATTATTATGATACTCCGGTTTGTTATCATGCCCTTGTTCAAAAAGTAATCAAACATTATTATTCGATACTTTTAAAGGCGCCCTTTAATAAGGGCGCTTTTTGTTTGCGCTCCAAAAATTTTTCACAACCGAATCGGCGAAGATGCTTTTCCCGCAAATGATCTCATCCGACAAAAATCAACCAACACCAGGCACTGCTAAACAATGCGATTGCAGGCAAATGGGACAACAAAATGCTTAAGGAGCAGAATTCAAAGAATAAAAACTGCAACCCGCGACCACTGTCAGGGGAGAAAGGATCGGTTTTGTGATGGATGGAAAAATTCATGGCTGAAAGATTCCGGGGAAATAAAGCCAGGGGCGCGATTAAGGACGTATATCAAAGCAATGGTGTTATACATGTAATTGACACAGTTTTAATGCCTTAATTATAAATTTTCAAAACAATTTCCGCAACTGCATGTTATCAATAACATGCGGCCTTTTTATTCTGTGCAATCTGCACAATCAAATTACGCCATTTGCAATGAACAAATAATGCGTTTCATGCACCAAAACACTACTTCAATTATACCTGATGCAGGTATCGGCTATTTCATTCTCAAATATGTTATGAAGCCGCTACTGCTGGTTGCAGCCTGTCTGCCGGCCTATATTGCTTCAGCGCAAAATACCAGCCCGATAACGGATACTATCACTATAAAACCCAGGGATACAAGCGGAATAAAAGATCTGTCAGACTATGTAAAATTTCTTAAAAAGCCTGGCGGGGGTGGTGCTAATGCGGCCATTGTACCACATAAAATGTACACCAACATATTACCATTTATGGGCTACAACCCTGCCCAGGGATTTATGCTGGGCATTGCTGTAGCACAGGCTATATCGCTGGGCAATCCTGACAAAGTGCATTTATCTACCATCAATTATGGCGCAAACCTCACAACAAACAAGCAAATCATCTTACAGGCAAAAAGCAATCTTTTCCTGAAAGAAGATAGCTGGCTTGTTAAGACAGACTGGAGACTGATGGTTTTTAACCAGAACACTTACGGTTTGGGAACAGGAGATCCGTACAGTAATGGCAACGGTGCTGAAACTGACATAAACGGCGTAAAAAATGATGCGATAACCTACGCCCAAAACATGAAGTATAAATACATGCGATTGTACAATTCCATACTAAAAAAAGTTGCCTATAAAACCTATGTAGGTGTTTCACTCAACCTGGATTACCATTTCGCTATTGATGATTCGAGAGCAAATGCCGATTCGGGCGGTCATCCAACCAACTACGCAGCATACAATACGCGGAACGGCATTACATCTACCAGCAGTAGTGTACTAACCGGCATTGGCATTACCGCCATAAAGGAAGGAAGGGACAATACCATACGCCCCACAAAAGGCTATTATACAAACCTTGCTTTTAATTTCTACCCATCTTTTTTAACAAGCTCTGGAAGCGCTACACAATTATTTTTTGATGCACGAAAATATATTAGCTTATCCCATAAAACCCCGACCAATATACTTGCATTCTGGTACTGGACCTCTCTGTTGTTAAATGGCAAATTACCTTATCTCGCCACTCCTTCAATAACATGGGATACTTATAATCGTTCCGGCCGGGGATATGTACAGGGAAGATTTCGCGGACCAAACATGATGTACCTGGAAATGGAGCATCGTTTTCCTATCAATCGCAATGGCCTGCTCAGCGGCGTCTGGTTCATCAATGCTACCACTGCATCAAAAGACGATAAGTCCATCAAACTTTTTCAATATATAGATCCGGGTTATGGCTTTGGTGTGCGTATCCTGCTGGATAAAAAAACAGGAACAAACATTACTGCGGACTATGCATGGGGGCTGAACAAATCAAAAGGACTGTACCTTAATCTTGTTGAAACTTTTTAACTCAAAACTTATACGTAATACCTACCACTGTACCAAAATCTGCGTTGCTTTTGGTGTTGCCCGGCGGTCTGCTGTCATAGTTGTTATAAAAGTTTAAGGACAGCGAAAAGTTTGTAACAAGCTCCCATGAGAAGCCTGTAGATCCATCAAACCTAAAGCGGCCAGCCTCCGTTATTCCCGTATAAAATGTTTGTGAAGTACTGACCTGAATATTCGGATTACGGAACCTGAAAAAATTAAACCGGAACATAACCGGCCATTCCAGCAAAAGTCCCCGCGAAACCCCTTCCGTACTCGTTTCCTGCGTAAAGGTTAAGCCTGTTATGAGCAGTAATTGAAGCTCTTTCTTTAGAATTATCTTATTGCCGCCGCCTATCATTTCCTGGAATCTTCTTGCAATTGACAGTTCGAGGTTTCTCTGATAATTAACCGCACCGGCGGCAAACCAGGTTGGTGTAAAACTATATGTACTGAACAATGCTACATCTTCGCGATCGCGGGACAATCCTGCCGAATCAATTGAATACAATCCCGTTGCCGTTAATTGATGCTCAAATCTTCTTGACAAATAAAGCACTGATGAACTTAAGTTAACCTGTCCTATACCGCTTGATTTTGAATAGCTGAAACCAACAGTAAGATTTCCATCCAGCCTTCCCAAAACACTTCTGTCCAACGGAATCAATTCATTAATATCTGTTAACCAAACAGATTCCCGTTCATCAGCTGAAATAATAACAACCTTGCCGGCGACGGAATCGCTTATAAGCCTGCCATAATAACCCTTCCGGGAATTGGTCTCTATTCTGAAAACATGCATTGACTGCAAACGCCTGATCTTATACAATTTAATCTTAACCAGTTTCAGATCCAGATCATCAATCGTCAGTACCCCCAGGTCTATCCCTTTTATATCTCCCACGAGTATCTGTCCATTATTTAAATACAGGGAATCTTTGGACTGCCCGCAAATAGAACAGACACAGAAAAGATAAAAGACTATCAGGGTCAACCTTATTATATTCATCAAAAAGATTAAAAATTGTTGCGGCGATAAAAAATTCCTTCCTAATTAAACAAAAGAAAAACTCTTTTGTTAAATAGAGATAGCTATAAAATTCTCAGAGATACTAAGAGATAGTATAGCGACCAGGATAAATAGTGTATTTATTCTACCCCTCTTCACAACCACATGGCTAATCCCCCTTATCGAAAGCTGTAACGGTGTATTCTGTACCGGTTAAACAAAGCATGTAATCGTTCTGGCAATTGAGGTCATTCCGGATGCTCAAAATCAATTCGGAATGATGCAGCCAATAGCCGGCCGATATAGCGTAAGAAGATCAATGGAAGAGATAGTGAGGAAGCAGAGATACCTCTTAGCTGATGATCTTAAACAGACCGGCTGCTAAAACAGGTTAATACAGGCATTGTCAATGTCATAAATAAAAAAACATCAAACCCGGCTTAAAAAAACGCGTCGGATTTTTCGTTCACATTAAATCTTTGTTATGAAGAGAAACCTTTTAATTTTTCTTATTGCTGCAGGACTTTTAACGGCATCGTGCAGAAAGTCCCCTGATTACGACCAGCTTTCATCCAACTTTGTTGTTATTACAAATGCGGATACATCTGTTGCTTTTAATTCGTTTAAAACCTATTACATTTCGGATACTATAACCTACTTATCCAGTTCGTCAAAAGATACCATTTTGTTTGATGATAATGCAAAGAAACTTGTACAGGCAGTAAAGGACAACATGAATGCCAGGGGATATTCCTTCGTGGCAAAAAACAACCATCCTGACATTGGTTTTAACCTTGGCGTTGTTAAAACGCTTAACGTTGGCGTGAGCTATCCTGGCTGGTGGTGGGGATATCCCGGCTGGTGGGATCCCTGGTATTGGGGATGGTATTACCCTTACTACTATCCATGGTCAATAACTTATGTGGTTACTACAGGCACAGTTATTTTAGACATGGTAGACCTTAAAGACGCCAACAGTAAACAACAGCTTCGTGTATTATGGAACGGCTATATGGGCGGAGCAGTGGGTTCTGACGTAGGCACAAACGTTCAAAGAGGAGTTGATGCCATCAACACGTCATTTAAACAATCACCATACATTAATGCAAACTAACCACATACACTTAAACTCATTGATATGAAGCAGATAAAATTATTATTGTTTGTGCTGGGAATGGTAAGTTTTGCATCCAGCCATGCACAAACGCATCCGAACATAGCCGCGATCTCATGGGAGGTAGCATTTCCAACAAACAGCAACTACCTCGACAAAACAAGTTGGGCCGGAGGAAGAGTTGAGTACAGAAGAATGGTCAATAAACAATTTTCCATCGGCGCTGCAATCAGCTGGAATTCCTTTGAGCAGTACGTTGGCACTAAAACTTACGACGATGGGCATCGCGGGGCAGTAACCACTGATATGATACGGGAGGTTTATACGCTGCCAATAACACTTACAGGGCACTATTATTTTCAAACAGACAACAAAATATTTAAACCTTATGTTGGCATTGGTCTTGGCGGTCAATATGCGGAACAAAATGCCTACTTCAACATTTACGGCTTAACAAGTAACAACTGGGGCTTTGTTGCACGGCCTGAAGTTGGCGCATTGTTGCAGTTTGGAAGAGGTGTTGCAGGCCTTGTTGGTGTAAGCTATAATATAGCAACCAATAAAAACGACGAATTCGATATTAATGGCCTTAAACAATTCTGTGTAAACATCGGCATAGCCGGAATATTCTAAACTTCTTTTATTGAGAACTACAATTGGAGAACGATCTGATTTGACTGTGAGAAACCATTTTTATAACGTTTTAAACATCACCAAAATAACATCACGTATGAAAACATCTATCTATGCAGCAATGCTGCTTTTCGTAGTAATCAGTTTGGTATCATGTGCACCAAGTTTGAAAGTTACTTCGGACTATGATAAAAATGTAAGCTTTCAAAACTACAAGACTTTCGCCATCTACCATAATGATACCATCAAGAGCTCGATCAGTTCCTTAAACCAGGATCGCATTATCAATGCCGTTAAAGCGCAAATGACCCAAAAAGGCTACACAGAAAGCTCTACTCCTGATGTATGGGTTAATACCACAGCTATTCTGAAAGACATGAAATCTGTTAGCGCAAACACCAACTATTATGGCTATGGCGGATACTACAGACCATATGCATATGGTGGTGGTTTTGGAGCATCTTCTACCACAACTTATGATGTACAGCATTATAAAGACGGCTCAATAATAGTAGACGTAATAGATGCAAATACCAAAAAGCTGGTTTGGCAGGGCATTGGCAACAAAGAAATTGATAAGCCATCAAAAGATCCTGACGCAGCTATAGGCGAAGCAATGGGCAAAATAATGGAAAGCTTTCCCAATGCAGGTGTTGCCATGAAGCCGGCAAAATAAGCGTTAACATAATTTCAGGAGCATACAGCTCCTCATGCCCGTTCAGAATGAATAATGCAACACTATTCAAACACCATTATGGCAACGCAAAGAAGAAAATTTACTGATCAACAAAAGCTGGACATAATACAGCAGGTCAGCCAGCAGGGCGTAATTGCTGTATTGCGTGAGCATAATCTTTCTTACAGTGTGTTTGCGAAATGGAAAAAGAAATTCGTGCCTAATTCAAATAGTTCATCATCATCTTATTCTCCAAACCGTGCACGTTCCGAGCTAAGACAATTAGCTGAAGAAAATGTACGGTTAAAGAGAATTATTGCCGAACAAGCATTGGAGATCGAATTAAAAAATGAACAATTGAAAAAAATGGGCACGTCACATAATAAATAACAGCAGACCGGCACTGCAAAAAAGATGACAAGCTTCAACAACCGCTGCTGCAACCAGGGTTACAAGTTAGTCATTAGCGGCATAACAAAGCAACCTTCGGCAGGCTCATGTGTATCATGCTTTAAGTTTTGATGCGCAAGTATTAAACATGACATTATGAGATACGTTCTAATTATTGCACTTACAATTGTAGCATCTGCATTCGGACGTGGCTTGCATGCGCAGGACCCGCTGCCTTCATGGAATGATGGTAAAACCAAACAGTCAATTATAGACTTCGTAAAGAATGTAACTACTGAAGGTTCACCAAAATTTGTTCCGGCAGAAGACCGCGTTGCCACCTTCGACAATGATGGTACGTTATGGTGCGAAAAGCCATTGATACAGGGATTATTTGCCTTTTATCTGGCAAAAAAAATGATCGATAAAAAGCCCGCATTAAAAGAAAAGCAGCCGTATAAGGCCATCGCCGCAAACGACATGGCATACCTGAAAACACTGAGTGAACAGGACCTGATAAAACTGGTTGTTGCTACACATACCGGTATGACCGCAGGTGAGTTCGACAAAAGTGCAGCAGCGTTTTTTGCCACAGCAAAATCTCCTTCGGGAAAAGCCATTGCAGAACTTGTTTATAAGCCACAGGTGGAGTTATTACAATACCTGCGTGCAAACGGCTTCAAGACATTTATTTGCAGCGGCGGCGATATAGACTTTATGCGTCCTGTAACGCAACTGTATTATGGCATTCCTCCCGAGCAGGTTATTGGCACCAAATTCAAATATGTTTATAAAGACAGCGCAGGCATTAACGATCTTGTACGTATGCCTTCTATGCTTTCTTTTAACGACAAACAGGAGAAGCCGGTGAACATTCAGTATCACATAGGCAAGCGTCCCATACTTGCTTGTGGCAATGAAGGAGGAGCCGGAGATATCTATATGCTGCGCTTTTCGCAAGGAAACCAATACTCCTCGCTGCAGCTTATTGTGAACCACGATGACAAAGACAGGGAAACCTATTACCAGGAAAAGGACAACAAATCATTGGACTGGGCAAAAAAATACAACTGGACGGTTATAAGTATGAAAGACGACTGGAAAACCATTTTTTGATGTACGATGTAAGATGTGCGGTGTACGATGTAAAAAAACGCTTAACCGCATCGTACATCGTACACCGTACATCTGACATTATTTCGCTTTTCAAATAAAACAAAATTACTCACACCATTCAATCACTTCATAAAAAAAACACAATGAAAAAGTTGCTATTACTTTCCGCCACTATGATCAGTTCTGCAATAGCCTTTGCTCAAAACGACATAGTTATTACGGGAACAAAAAAAGTAACCGAAGAACTTGCCCCTAAAGCTGTAGTAGACTCACTACATAAACGCTTTCCGGATGCCAAAGCAGTAGAATATTTTCAAGTTGACTCAAATGTTGTTAAAAGAGGCTGGACCGTTACAGAAGAAGACAACCTGGATCCAGGTTCCAGCATAGACAGATACACCATAAGCTTCAAGAGAGACAACATGAAGTATTACGGACTCTATAAGGCAGATGGCACTTTAATTATGTCAAAAATGCAGGAAACAGATGCTGCACTACCAGACGCAGTTAAAGCCACATTGAAAAAAATGGCAGGAGAAGACTATAAAGGCTGGAAACTTCAGTCAAAAACATACTTCCACCAGGTTAACTACGACAAATCAAAATCTTATTACGAAATAGTTGCTACCAAAGGCGACGAAAAGAAGAAAGTTTACCTGACACCAGACGGAACTGTTACTAAGGTTAAGTAGTGCCAAACAAGAGTGGGCTGGTTAGAGCAATACAACGCAACTCCCCTTTAGCCGGCCCTTTTTTTATTCCCTGCATTTCCAATTGCGGCGAACAGAGCAAGACGATCTGTTATACGAGCCAAAGAACCGATATGAAGAAACACACCTTGTTAGCCTTTATGCTCGCAATAGCATTATTGAAAGTTGAAGGGCAACAGAAACAACCGGCAGCCCAGGCACAAAGTGCGCAAGAACTGGCAAACAAACTGGCCAATCCTGTGGCAAGCCTGATTAGCGTTCCGCTACAAAACAACACGGACTATGGTATTGGCGAGTTCAACGGATCAAAAAACACATTAAACGTACAACCTGTTATACCTATTCAGCTAAATAAAAGGCTTAACCTGATTACCCGGTATATTGTACCGGTAATTGATCAACGGGATGTAACCGGAGATAAAACCCACCAGTTCGGCTTAAGCGATGCAACGCTTAGTGCATTCTTTGCTCCATCGACTACCAAAAACGGATTGATATGGGGCGTGGGACCGGCATTTCTTGTACCCATAGGAACCAATGATTTCTTGACAACAAAAAAATGGGGTATTGGCCCTACTGCACTTGTGTTAAAACAAGCGAAGGGATTAACATTTGGTGTTTTGATGAACCAGATATGGTCATTCGCAGGTGACAAAGACAGAACTGATGTGAACCAGATGTTTATTCAGCCATTCTTTACGCACAACTGGAAAAGTGGTGCCGGGCTTGGTTTGAACGCTGAAATAACCTCTAACTGGCAGGCAGGCAATGCCACAGCATTCATCAACCCTATAGTTTCAGGGGTTACTAAACTGGGAACACAAACGATACAGCTGGCAGTGGGACCCAGAATACCTGTGGCAGGCCCTCCCGAAAGCAAAGCAAAATTTGGCTTCAGAGCTGTTTTGACTTTTGTTTTCCCTGAATAACGTTAGTTATGATGCATGTTGTACAACGATTAGAACTAGCATCCAGTTAGAAAATAAACTCTACTTACATAAATCATGATCCGTGCATAAAAAGATCATTCATACAAATAAAATCAGATCCATAATTACCGGCCTGCTTTGTATGCTTTTTTGTTGCAATGCACAAACAGCTTCCTCGCAGGTATTAATAGCACTTGTATTCGGCAATAAGCTGAATACGGGCAAGCTGGAGTTTGGATTAATGACCGGGCCTACTCTAACACAGATCAGCAATATCAACAGCAAGCTAAAGCCGGGATTAAATCTTGGCCTGTACTTCAACGTAAATATAAGCGACAGGCTGGTGCTGCATCCCGAAGCGATACCTAAATCAGCGATGGGTGCAAAAGGCATTGACTTCTACAGCACAGGCAATATTGGTCTTGATACCTTAATGAATGGAGCATCAATAAAAAGAAGCATCAAAGCGATCAGTGTACCTCTGCTTGTAAGATACCGGATTGCCGGATTATTGTATGTTGAAGCCGGACCACAAATAGATCTTATCACTAATGTGAAAGATATTTTCAAAAAAGAAGCTGATGACAACGAACTGACTTATACCAATCAAATAAAAGATGAATACACACGGTTTGAAGTGGGCGTGGCCGGAGGACTGGTATATAAGCTGAAGAAAAATACAAGCCTTGCTTTTGGCTTAAGGTACTTTACCGGGTTGACTGACATATCCAAATTACAGGCGGGCAACCAACTTTCATCCGGCTGGTTGTTCAACGTATTTATTCCGATAGGAGCTGGTAAGGCCGAAAAAATGAAAGCTGAACATGCAGCAGCTTCACCTGTAAACTGAGCTGCAATGATTATTATGATGAACAGAAAAAGGCATATAAAAAAATTACTGCTACTGTGTGCGCTATTCTTTGCAGCTGCCTGCTTTGCGCAGGAAAATAAAAAGCCACATATCTCATTGCGTGACTCAACGGATGGAGCCTTTGACCTGAGTGATTACATTATTGATGCAAATGGTTTTGTTCCGGTTCCATATATTATTACTGAGCCGGCGCTGGGCGGCTTTGGCGGAGCACTTATTCCTGTGTTTATAAAAAAGAGGCCGCCATACATAGACTCAATAAAGGGAGAACAGAAAATCACCCCAATAGCTCCGGATATTACTGGCGGCGCGGGCATGTATACTGTTAATGGAAGCTGGTTTACCGGACTTTTCCGCTCGGGGACTTTTGTAAAAAGCAGGATAAAATATATTGCCGGCGGAGGCCTGGGAAGCATTAACATGAACTATTACCGGACGATCCCTGACAAAGGTGAGAAGGAGTTTGAGTTCAACATAAATGCCTACACCGCTACCCTGCAGGCGATTAGAAGAATTGGTTATTCGCATTGGTATGCCGGTCTCAAATATTTCTTTGTAAGTACCGATGTTAAGTACAAAGGCGGCGGTGACACTCCTGTTTTTGTAAAGCCGATCGAATATAACAGCATTGTGAGCCAGCTGGGAGCGATTGTTGAGTTGGATAACCGGGACAATGTTTTTACGCCCGACAGAGGAATGAAACTGCACATTGATGGTATAAGATCTGACAATTTTTTTGGCAGTGATTATAACTATTGGCGGATGAACTATTACACTTACATGTACAGACCTTTAACGAAGAAACTCATTGGCGGTTTACGCATAGATGGCCAGCAAACCTTTGGTGATGTGCCTTTCTATCTGCTTCCCTACATCGATATGCGTGGCGTTGCAGCAAACCGATACCAGGGCAAAGCGGATATTTTATCTGAACTTGAATTTCGCTGGGATTTTTACCGGCGATGGAGCATCATGCTATATTCCGGTGCGGGTAAAGCATTTGATGAGTGGAGTGATTTTGGAAGCGCCAAATGGGTTCTCTCCTATGGCACCGGTTTTCGCTATCTTATAGCCCGCAAATTCAATTTACGCATGGGCATTGATCTGGCTAAAGGACCGGATACCTGGGCGTATTATATTGTGTTTGGAAGTAATTGGCTCAAGTAGTGAATGGAGAATGGTGAATGGTGAATAGTGAATAGTGAAAGGTGAATAGTGAATAGTGAATAGTGAATAGTGAAAGGTGAAGCAGGTTAATTATTCATAAGCCGGTTTTCAGGTAAGCTATCAGCTATGAGCTATTAGCAGTTTTGCTTTCCTACGATCTTACTATCTTGTGATCTTACTATCTTACGGTCTTACTATCTTACGGTCTTACTGTCTTACTATCTTACGGTCTTCTAATCCGCAACCACCTGTCTCGACAACAAATCTTCTATAATTTTTTCTTTTTGTTTTAGTGAGGTAGTTAGCTTGTCCCACACAAGATTAAAATCTTTCTGCACTTCAAGATCCTGGGAGAGATAGATCTGTTTTTGGGAGAAATTGTCTTTCACTATTTCCAGGTCATGCCACTGTCCGATAGCTTCCTGCAGTTTGTTGTAATAAGGAAAAACTGAATCCTCAAAATCTTCTTCGTGCTGCACCCAGTTATAGGCATAGATCCGCAGTTTAATCAATTTCCGCAATTCATGCCAGTCGGTTTTTAATAAGTTCTTCCTGCACATGCTTTCAACACGTGCATTCAGATCAATAAAATATTGTTCAGCCAGAATTTCATTTGTTGTGTTCACAAACTCGTCGAGTGAGTCGACCACCTCTTTCAGATCTTTCTTGTAATCATCTGACCGCAGCATGAACGCCTCGGTCATGTGTTTAAGCCTTTCTGGCGGAAAATATTCTTTCTCTATAATGTATGCGTTATTCTTTTGTAACCATTGTGCCATTAACTGCGCTTCTCTTATCTCTCCTCCCACCTGGAAAATGGAACGCAATAAATGGGAGGGTCTTTTCAGTTTTTGTTTGGGGTAAATTTGCTGAAGAAACCTGATAATTGACCTCAGCTTTTTCATTTCCACCCTGAGATCGTGCAATGAAACATCATCCCCGTTCAATTCAAAATCATGAAAATGATTGAACAGGTTCTTTACACGCTGCGCAAAATATTTCTGCAGTGGAGTGTGCATTGTTTTTATATATTGAAGGTATAACGGATACCATCTTCAAAACTTACCGGCACATAATCCAGCTCTTTCATAGCCTTATCAATTTTCAGTCCCGAACGTTTTGCCCTGATCACAGGTTCATCAAAACATTCAGACGTTACATTTTGTATCAATGTTGCATCAAGTCCAAGTATGCCCGCTGTTTTTACCGCCATTTCGTATGGAGATAAAAAATCTTTACCAGCGAGATGATACACACCCTCTTTTTT
Source organism: Chitinophagaceae bacterium DXS (assembly GCA_030345135.1). Taxonomy (GTDB): domain Bacteria; phylum Bacteroidota; class Bacteroidia; order Chitinophagales; family Chitinophagaceae; genus Danxiaibacter; species Danxiaibacter flavus. The sequence continues at coordinate 1,251,445 of CP128386.1, read as the reverse complement.
TCTATTAATAATTTCGGCGATTCCTTTACAAATATCAACTACATAAGTGGGTGTCCGTAGTTGATCACTTACAACCTTAATTTGTTTATTCTGTTCCAGGCTGTTTTTCACCCAATGCAAAAAAGAAGGTCTGAGTCCGTTCCATGTTGGTCCGTAAATAAAAACAGGTCTCACAATCGCGTGTGGAAGGTTACTTCCCTCTACCAGTTGTTCGGCTGTATATTTACTTTCACCATAAAAGTTTAGTGGTCCTTTTTCTTCATCTTCGCTGTGCGGGCCATTCTCACCAAATACAAAATCCGTTGAAATATAAATAAACAAAGATGGCTGTTGTGTTGCATTAAAGGCATTCAGTAAATCCCTGGTGGCATCTACATTCAATTGCAGGCAGGCTTGCGGGTTATTTTTACATTCATCCGGTTTACTCATTGCTGCAGCATGAATAATTACGCCGGGCTGAACTTCGTTGACAATTGCAGCCAGCTCGTTGCTGTTACGCAAATCAACGTCGAAGTAAGTGAAACTGCCTCCATCAGGAATACGGCATTCTCCACGGCTCACTACATATACTTCAAAATTCTGAGCGGAAAGGAAGCGTGTTAAATGCTGCCCTAAAAATCCATTTCCGCCCGTTATCAGAACTTTCATTCCCTGATTCTTATTTTTTGATGATCAAATTACCATCTCAATATAAGAATGCTGAAGAAACAAAAAAAGCTTAATACATTATTTACAGTTTCTTAATATTCATCACCTCCGTTCTCTCCACCGCCATCATCAACCATATCGTCACTGCCATTGTCATCATCGCCTTCTTCACCAAAACCCTCAGCTCCTTTATCAAGGTCATATTTTTCTTCGATATCGGCAAATTTATTACCCAGTAAACTTCTTGTTCCGTATTGCTGCGGACCAATACCTTCGGCCCGGCTCAATGAAGGATAAGTTACCTTGCTGCTTTCTTCTTTGCTTACATTAATCAGTTCTACCAGGAAAGTCCAGTTTTTTGCAAAATCATACACATAAATAAATTTCTGGCTGGTATCACGGATTTCGCTGCCAATGGTTGTGGATTCCATTATCAACGGCTCTGCCTGGTAAGGTTTATCATATTTCTGCAGACTAATCTCACGTCCACGCTGCCAGTTAACATTGCTTCTGTAAAAAGTAGCCTGATGCTTGTTATCAAATTCATATGCCTTTAAGATAACGTTATGCAAATCAAAAAAAGTCTGAGTATGCTTTATAACAACGTCGCGATATACGGCATCATCTTCCTCGAAAAACACTCTGAATTTTAAAATAGCCATTCTTAAACTGTTGGTTGTTGTTTGTTAAAAGTTACAGCAATTCACAAAAGTGATAACAATATCAAAGCAAAGTAATTTAACTTAAATAAAAAAACAATATAACTTTTGAATCTCCCGGCGAATTGATTATGCGTAAAACAATAGTACTGAAGCCCGTAAACCGGTTAGTGCTAATTCAACGGGAGGCTGCTCTACGAAAATACATTTTATTCAACGGGTTTCAAATTTAGGGCCTCCCCTTTTTGAAGCATGAACGCAAAGGCTGCATCGTATTCATTTGGAATTTCACCGTCTAGTATCGCTTCGCGAATTGCATCCTTAATAACGCCCACATTTTTACCTGGAGTCAACCCAAATGTCTGCATAATCATTTCGCCCGTTATAGGAGGTTGCCAGTTTCTTATCCGGTCGCTCTCTTCAACTGCGGCAAGCCGTTCACGTACAAGCGTAAAATTTTGCAGATAGCGTTTTACCTTAAATTTATTTTTGCTGGTTATATCCGCTTCACACAACGACATTAGGGGCTCCAAATCATCTGCGGCATCAAACAATAACCGGCGTATCGCACTATCCGTAATATTCTCCTTTGTAAGGCTAATTGGGCGCAGGTGCAGCTCTACCAGTTTTTGTACAAAACGCATTTTATCATACAGCGGCAGCTTAAGTTTTGCAAAAATTTTAGGCACCATGCGTGCACCAACTACCTCGTGGCCATGAAAAGTCCAGCCATGCCCCTGCTCAAATTTCTTTGTAGGGGGTTTGCCAATATCATGCAACAATGCGGCCCAGCGTAGCCAGAGATCATCGGACTTTGCAGCGACATTGTCTAGCACCTGTAATGTATGATAAAAATTATCCTTATGTCCCATGCCATCTACATATTCCGCGCCATGCAGGGCCATCATTTGCGGGAAAATAATTTGCAACAATCCGCTTTTTGAAAGCAGATCCCATCCTATTGACGGCTTCGGACTCAACATGATCTTATTGATCTCATCCGTGATCCTTTCCTGTGACACTATTTTAATCCTGCTTGCATTTTCCTGGATGGCAACAAATGTTTCCTCCTCAATAGTAAAACCCAGCTGGGTAGCAAACCGGATGGCACGCATCATGCGCAGCGGATCATCGCTGAAGGTTTGGGCTGGCGGCAAGGGTGTTTGTATCTTTTGTTCCCGGATATGCTGAATACCATTAAACGGATCAATTAATGTTCCGTAATCTTCCTTATTCAGGCTGATAGCAAGCGCATTGATGGTAAAATCACGCCTGTTCTGGTCATCTTCCAACGTACCTGGTTCAACGTCGGGTTTACGGCTATGATAGCGATAACTCTCTTTTCTGGCACCAACAAATTCCACTTCAAAGTCAGGAAGTTTGATCTGTGCAGTGCCAAAATTTTTAAAAAATGCCACATTCGGAATCGGGCTAAAGCGTTGCGCGACAGCGTTGGCGAGCTCTATGCCATCACCAAGACAAACTATATCCGCATCTTTAGTGGCCCGCCCGATAATCTTATCGCGAACAAATCCACCAATAAGATAGCTCTGCACGTGAATAGCTTCGGAAGCATTGGCTATCTTCTTAAAAATAAATAATTCCCTTTCTGTGCAATCAATCTGCATGCGGGCAAAGATAAGATAGTAAGACCGTAAGATGGTAAGACGTGTAAGACGTGTAAGACGCGTTAGACATGTAAGACGGTAACATTTCAAGAGATTTGAGGATCGCTGATTTGAAGATCGCTGATCCAGGGCACCGGATGCCAGTTGGGGTTCATTAAAAAATCCGACACCGACAAATCAATCAAAACCGAAATCACTCCGGTTTGAATGTTACACGTGCATAAATCAAACATCAGCAAATCAATAATCAAGAATTACCCGACTAATTTTGGTGTTGCACCTGAACAAATCAGCGATCTTCAAATCAAACATCAGCAAATCAATAATCAAGAATTACCCGACTATTTTTGGTGCTACACCTGAACAAATCAGCGATCTTCAAATCAGACATCAGCGATTTTTCCTATTTTGCTGAACTCATTACGAAATAAAATCCTTAACCGGCATGAGATATATTACTTACAGTTTAACCGCTTTAATGGTTTGTATGAACACAATGGCTCAACAACCGGCCGCTTTTAAAGGTGCTTACCCGGCCACAAAAACAGTACAGCAGACTGATAATTTTTTTGGATCGGAAGTGAGCGACCCTTATCGCTGGCTTGAAAATGATACAGCATCGGACACTAAAGACTGGGTTCAGCAACAAAATGTTGTTACCAACGCTTACCTCTCGCAAATACCTTTCAGAGAGGCTATTAAAAAGCGGCTGACAACTTTATGGAACTACGAAAAATATTCGTCACCATCAAAAGAAGGAAATTACACCTACTTCAGTAAAAATGACGGATTGCAGAACCAATCTGTTTTGTACCGTCAGAAAAACGGGACCACAGAAGTTTTTCTTGATCCGAACAGGTTTTCAGCAGATGGCACGACATCCCTTGCGGGGCTGGATTTTACGCATGATGGCTCGCTCCTCGCCTACCAGATCTCTGAAGGTGGTTCGGACTGGCGCAAGGTTATTATTTTGACTGCAGAAACAAAAAAGCAACTGGATGATACATTGATCGATGTAAAATTCAGTGGCCTTTCCTGGTATAAGAATGAAGGCTTTTTTTACAGCAGTTACGACAAGCCGAAGGGCAGCCAGCTTTCTGCCAAAACGGAACGTCACAAATTGTATTTTCATAAACTTGGCACTGCACAGTCTGAAGACCAACTAATTTTTGGCGGCGAAACTGCACCACGCAGATATATCGGCGGCTATGTTACCGAGGACCAGCATTTTCTTGTAATCACCGCCTCTAATGCCACATACGGAAATGAACTATACATCAAAGATCTTTCAAAAAGGGATGCACCTATAGTGCCTGTTGTTACGGGTTTTGACAACGAACAGCATGTTGCCTACGCGCAGAATGGCGAGCTGTTTATTGTAACTAACCTGAACGCTCCTAACAGAAAACTGGTTATTACAGACGCAGCAACACCAACATCTGATCACTGGAAGGATCTGATTCCGGAAACGAAATTTCCACTGAGCATTTCTACCTGTGGTAAAAAACTGTTTGCCCAATATTTGAAAGACGCTGTTTCAGAAATTGTGCAATATGATCTCTCCGGAAAAAAGGAACATACAATTGCATTGCCAGGACTTGGTTCTGCAGGCGGCTTTAGCGGTAAAGAAACGGAAAAGGAAGTATACTACAGCTTTACCTCCTACATATATCCGTATACGTTATTTAAGTACGATATAGCTACCGGAAAAAGTGAACTCTATAAAAAGCCGGCGGTTCAGTTTAATCCTGACAACTTTGAAAGCAAACAGGTATTTTATACTTCAAAGGACGGCACGAAAATTCCCATGATCATTACGCACAAAAAAGGCATTCAGCTAAACGGCCACAATCCTTTAATGCTGTACGGTTATGGCGGATTTAATATTAGCCTTACACCCGGCTTTAGCGTAAGCAACCTGGTGTTTATGGAGAATGGCGGCATCTATGCAGTTCCGAACTTACGCGGTGGCGGCGAGTATGGAGATGACTGGCACAAAGCCGGAACCAAATTGCAAAAACAAAATGTATTTGATGATTTTATTGCTGCGGCAGAATACCTGATAAAAGAAAAATATACCAGCAAAGATTACCTGGCAATATCAGGCGGTTCTAATGGAGGGCTCCTTGTCGGCGCATGTATGACGCAACGTCCGGACCTCTATAAAGTGTGTTTCCCGGCTGTTGGCGTAATGGATATGCTCCGTTATCACAAATTCACCGCCGGCGCCGGCTGGTCTTATGATTACGGCACCGCAGATGATAACAAGGAAATGTTTGAGTACCTGCATAAATACTCTCCCGTTCATGCCATTAATAAAGGCACTTGTTATCCGGCAACAATGGTTACCACTGCCGATCATGATGACCGTGTTGTTCCGGCGCATTCATTCAAGTTTGCAGCAACATTACAGGCTGCACAAAGCTGCAACAATCCTGTCATTATAAGAATTGAATCAAAGGCCGGTCATGGAGCAGGAAAACCAACATCTAAGATCATTGAGGAACAGGCTGACAAATGGGCTTTCATGTTGTATAACATGGGAGTTAGTTATAGTAATTGAAAGTGGAGAATTCCTGCCCGGCTAACGTCAGTCAGGCGGGGAAAATTGAAAATGTAAAAAGCGAGATGGCAACAATTTCCATCTCGCTTTTTATTTCAGGCACGCTTATATATCCATTACATTAACTTTTTATTTCATAACTAATTTTGACAGATCATCTTTTTCAGAATACTTTTAACTAGGTACGCAATTTTCACCTACTTGATATTAATCACCCATTTAACTAAATCCCTTTATTATGAAACAGCTTTTTATTTTTCTTCTTTCATTGCCTTTCGTATGTCTGGCCCAGGAGAAAGGCATTCATTTTGAACACGGTAATAGCTGGAAGCAGATACTGGCTAAAGCAAAAGCAGAAAATAAGTACATCTTCATGGACTGTTTTACCACGTGGTGTGGCCCGTGTAGATATATGACCAACACCGTCTTCCCGCAGGAAAAAGTCGGCGACTATTTTAACGCCAATTTTATTAATGTAAAAGTGCAGCTTGACACTACCGCCAGCGACAATGAAGAAATTAAAAAATGGTATGCAGATGGACATGATATAATGACTAAATATAAAATTCAGGCATTTCCCACGTTCTTATTTTTTGCCCCAAACGGCACATTAGTACATAGAATGGTTGGCGGTGGGGAAGCAGATCAATTCATTCAGCGAGCGTCAAATGCACTGGATCCTTCCAAACAATATTACACTTTGTTAAAAAACTTTGAGAATGGCGCCAAGAATCCGGAATCCATTAAGTCGGTTGCGTATGCAGCTATGGAAGCATTTGACAGAGATAAGGCTAGAATGCTTGCAAACGCTTACCTGAAAACACAACAAGACTTATACACCAAAGATAATATACAGTTTCTTCGGGATTTTACTAATTCTATTAAAGATACTGGTTTCACCATCTTCTTGTACCACCCGGAAAAAGTAAATAATATACTTGGCAAAGGCAGGGCAGAGTCCGTTGTTAATCGCGTTATCTTCAGGGAGGAGGCTACACCGTTGCTCTTTAACAAGACAGTGCAAGATTCCGCCTGGACAAAACTAAATGAGCTAATCAGTCAAAGATATCAGGATAAAGCACCCGAAATATTAGCATATATCAGGGTCACATTTTATAGGATTAAGGGAGATTGGGCAAATTATCAAACAAGTATCACCGAATATGTAAGCAAATACGGCGACAAAATAACGATTGAAGATCTCAACGAATATGCGTGGAGCGTTTTTCAAAATTGTAAAGATGAAGCTTGCTTACGTCAGGCGCTTGAGTGGAGCAAACAGACTTTTAAAGACAAAGATGTTGCTATGTATATTGATACTTACGCCAACCTGTTATATAAATTAGGTAGAAAAGATGAAGCCATAGAATGGCAGAAAAAAGCTGTGGCCGCAGCAGGTCCTGATCAAAAACAGTACAGTGAGACATTAAAGAAAATGGAAGGAGATGTAAAAACCTGGAATGACTAAAATGAATGTCACCTAATCCGAGCTACTGAAGTATTAAAAAAGGACAGTTATCAAAAGGCAGGAAAGTCGCGAAACTTTTTCTGCCTTTTGACATTTTGCACCCGGCCGTTGATATATGATAACGAAATGAGCGAAACATACCAACAACACATTACACAATTTTTATTTGTAAGATCCCCCTCGCGTCCGATCAAAAATTGCTTTTAATTACGTAACCCGGCAAAGTCAAAGAAACCCATTTACAACCCACAAACATTCTGTTCAAAAAATCATAAAACTTTCTTGTCTTTCGCGCGAATATTGCCTTTTCATTTTTAAATTTAAAAACAATTTATAACCAGGAAATCGGGCTGTCTGAGCTATTAATTTTTTACAATTTGTTATCCAATGAGTGACATCGGCATTATAACGTTTCTTCTGATTGCGCTGACCTTTGTAATTTCTTACAGGGGATTTAAAGACCAGTCTTTTTATTACAAGTACACATTTGAAATCGATAAAATTCTTATTTACAAGGATTATAAGAGACTTATTACCTCAGGCTTCCTGCATATCAGCTGGATGCACCTGATCTTCAACATGCTTTCCCTGTACATTTTCAGTTACAACGTAGAAGCGTATCTCGGCAGCTTTAAATTTCTGGTCATTTATTTTTCAGGTTTAATAGGCGGTAATCTTTTGTCATTATTTATTCACAGGTATCACGATGATTATTCCGCAGTGGGAGCTTCGGGCGCCGTGTGTGCCGTTATATTTGCAAGCATCGCATTGTTCCCTTCAATGCAGATCGGTTTCTTTTTATTACCTATCAGTTTTCCGGCATGGGTTTACGGACTTGGGTATGTGTTATTTTCCATCTATGCCGTTCGCTCAAGAAAAGACAATGTTGGGCACGACGCTCATCTCGGAGGAGCAATCATTGGAATGGTCGTTGCAATACTAATGCATCCGTCATCCATCATGGAAAACTATCGTCCGATATTATTGATCATAACGCCGGCTGCAGTTTTTTTATACATAATTATAACACGGCCGCATTTGCTTTTTGTTGACAATAACTTCTTTAATCGTCATTACCGGAACGTTACCATCGATCAGAAATACAACATAGCTAAACATGAAACACAACAGGAAATTGACCGGATCCTTGACAAAATAAATACAAAGGGAATGGCCAGTCTGACAGCCAAAGAAAGAAAGGCACTGGAAAAGTTTGCAGAAAAGAAATGATGCGGCATCCGGAGTATCAAAGAATTTCCATGCTTCAAAAATATAGTTATGACTACAAGATCAAAACGCACTGCAGGAATTTTGTTGATTGTACTTCCTACAGTGATTTATGGAGGAGTAAGTCTTTTGAACTTTCTCATTAATGATCCACGTTATATGCAAAACCAGCTGAGGCAAAATTTATTCAGAGCAGGCCATGCACATGCCGGTGTACTGCTGATCCTCTCGCTGGTAGCACTCATATATGTTGATGAAACTGCACTTTCTGAAAACTGGAAAACGATCGTACGAAGCTGCATTCCGGCGTCTGCAATACTCCTTCCTGCGGCGTTCTTCTTTTCTGTTTTAAAACCTGATGCCACAGAACCAAACGGCTTTATATACCTGGCTTTTGCAGGAGCTGTTATACTGGCTTTCGGATTGCTTGTTTTAGGGATAGGGCTTGTTAGAAAAAATGTATAAAGAGAAGCTGATACTGCCATCAAACTTTAGCAGCATCAGCCAATTAACTATTCAGTCCTCAAGCTATTTACCGGATTGTTCAAGGCTGCTTTAATGCTCTGATAAGAGACGGTTAGCAGCGCAATGCAAACAGTAGCAAAACCTGCCACAGCAAACATCCACCATTCGATATTGATCTTATAAGCGAAATTCTGCAACCAGTTATTCATCACCAGCCATGCGACAGGAAATGCAATAATAAAAGCTATACCAACCAGCTTTAAAAAATCACCGGACAACATTCCTGCTATATTCGCAACAGATGCGCCTAACACTTTTCGCACACCAATTTCTTTTGTACGTTGCGCAGCTGTAAAAGTAGCCAGTCCAAACAAGCCTAAACACGAAATAAATATGGCAAGGAATGCAAAGAAGCCAGAAAGTTTACTTACCACTTGCTCGCTCTTATACAGCCTGGCATATTCGAGATCTGAGAATTGATATGCAAATGGAAACTTGGGATTTAACTCTTTGCATATTTTTTCTAATTGAGTCAGTACATCTTTCGTTTTTCCACCTTGCACACGAATCAGAATAGTGCCCCACGACCAATTTTCATCGAGACGCATGATCAGCGGATCAATTGCCTGATGCAGTGAGTTAAAATGAAAATCTTTTACAACGCCAATGATTGTCCCAGGATGGTTGCCCCATTTGATTGTCTGTCCCACAGGATCCTGGTAACCTATTCTTTTTGCTGCAGTTTCATTAATGATATAGGCAGTTGAATCGCTGCTGAATTCTTTTGAAAAATCTCTTCCCGCAGCCATTTCAAGTTTCATCGTCTTTACAAAATCATATCCTACAACACCGTCGGCAAAAGACACTTCAAGATTGGGATCTTTACCCTGCCAGTAAATGCTGCCTGTGTGATGTTCAATGATCGTTGGAGAATTACGCATCTTTGAAACATTTATAATACCGGGCACATTAGCAGCCTTATTTTTAAACACACTATAATTTTTCACAAGATCTCCTTCTATCGGAACATAGATCAAATTATCGCGATCGTACCCAAGGTTTCTGCTCTGTATGTAGTTCATCTGGCGATAGATGACAATCATCCCTACAATAAGTAATACTGAAAGCGAAAACTGAAATACGACAAGAACCTTCCGGAAAAATACTGCTCCCCATCCTGCTTTAATACCACTTTTAAATACTTGGACAGGATTCATTGATGACAGAAAGATAGCAGGATAGCTCCCTGCAGTAAGACCCGTTACGACTATAAGTCCGGCCAAAATGATCCAGAACATTGGATAATTAAATGGCAATGAAAGTTGTTTACCCGTTACACTATTAAAGGCAGGCAAAAGCAATACGACCAATAGTATCGCTATGAAAATAGAAACCAGGGTAAGCAGCACTGCTTCACCAATAAACTGACCTATCAACGAAGAACGGACTGCGCCTATTACTTTACGCAGCCCCACTTCTTTTGCACGTTTACCTGATTGCGCTGTTGCAAGGTTCATAAAATTAATGCACGCAATAAGCAACGTAAAAATTGCAACCAATGTAAACAGGTGTACATATTCGATCCGGCCGCCATTGATCTGACCATCACTAAAGTTTGAATGCAGATATTTATCAGGATATGATTGTAGTGCAAGTTCAGTGCGCGATGCAGGATCTTTCTGTCGATAATTATAAATAAAGTGTTTGATCTTCGCTTCTACTTTTTTGGGCTCAGCATCCTTACGGAGCTGGATATATGTAGACGGGCTTGTGTTGCCCCAGTTTTTTACCCAGGCATTGTCTCTAACGTAGGCTATCCAGCTTCTGACAAAATCAAACTGCATGGAAGAGTTAGCCGGGAGATCGTCAAATACTGCTGTAACCTCAAGATCTTCTTTGTTTTCATACCGGATTGTTTTGCCTATTGCATTAGCAGCATCACCAAAAAACATATCAGCCATTTTTCGTGAAATGGCAATGGCTGACGGAGAACTTAGCGCTGCATCTGCTTTACCTTTTAATAAGGGATAACTAAACATGCTGAAGAAATCACTGCCTGCAAAATAGCCGTCCATCTTATTTATTTTGTTACCGGCTTCGAATGTAGAGCTCGCACCCGGTGCTGCAGCCCGATCCATAGCACTTGCATATTGCAATTCAGGAACATTCTTTTTTAGTTCATCCGCAAGCAGACCTTGCGTAGAATAACCTGCATTAATTTTTCCATCATAATACTGACGTTCATAAATCTGGTAAAGATAGTCCCCGTTGCTGTGGAACCTGTCTACACTATACTCATCATTTACCCATAACATGATGAGTATGCTACACATTAAACCAAGTGCCAACCCGAAGATGTTTATAAAAGAAAATGCTTTATTTCGAATTAGACTTCTCCATGCAATTTTAAAGTAGTTACCGAACATAAAATGCTGTTTAGTTCGTTGTACACTACCAACTATAAGCCATTATGCACTTTATTGAAAATAGGTAGATTACATAGTAAAATTAAATTACTATGTCCGGTTTTGAAACACCTTATGTGCGCATGTGGACAAAGATTTCCGGAACCGCAAAGGGTTTGAAAGGCGCACTCAAAAAATTGATGCTACACCTAATGCCACAGTAAATACGATCAGAAAAAGAGAAGCAGTGATAACCGGCACCAGTATTACGCGTACTGATTTATGAGAGATACTGTTGTAATTAAAAAACGATAGTTCGGAGTGGATTTAATGTTTTAAACACCGGCAACAAGTGCTTACTGGTCTACTCAAACTCCAGCTCGTTTTCAAAAAACTCCCAGTCAAACAGCAGAGCAAAAGTGTTCAGCTTATTGTTTAAAACTGATTCACTTTTTTTACTGTTCCACTTGTAGGTCTCATAACCGCTGTCAGTCCCCTTTGGTTCTAATCCCATCTCTGCGATCAGGCTTAACACCGGATGCATTTTATTAACGGGAATATCGAGAATGATTTTCGGCATGTCTGTTTAAATTAAATATAATCTACAACCAGAATGCCAATAATGCAAGTTAAATATTGCTGAATTTGAGTGAGAAATTTTCACACATCTTCTAATACATTCAGTATAAACATTTTCAGAAAATTATCGAAGCTTTATTATGTTACCATTCTCCCATTTTATAATAGCAGATGGAAGTTTAGTTGAAACATCATCACGTCTATATTCAACAATATAGTCCACACGCTCTTTAATCACGTCGCTTATCTCTGGGAATGTTGCTGCCGCAGGCGCACCACTTATATTTGCAGAGGTACTTATAATGGGTTTTCTAAATCGTTTAATCATGTGTTTGCAAAATTCTTCATTGCATATACGCATGGCAACTGAGCCATCTGCAGCAAGCGCATTTTCAGCGATACCAAGTGCATGTTCATAAATAACAGTTGTTGGGTGATTAACGCTTTGTAAATAATCAAACACAGCCAAATCTACACTTGCAGCGTGTTGCATTACCTGTCTTTCGCTTGCCACTAAAACAACGAAACTTTTATTTGCCGGTCTTTCCTTAATAGCCATTATTTTATCAACAGCCGCCTCATTTGTTGCATCGCAGCCAAGTCCCCAGACTGTATCAGTAGGATATAATATCACTCCGCCTGCAGACAACACTTCGATACATTTTTCTACATCCATCATAAAATCCAAACTCATGATTAGCGATTTAGGGAACAATATTACGGAATGAAAGGCTATTAGCGGTGAGCTTTGAGCTATGAGCTATCAGCTATGAACCACGGGGTATCAGGTATCAGGCGTCAGGTATCAGGTGGGAATTTGAGATTTGAAATTTAGGATTTTAGTCTTCTTAACATATCTGAACAATTTGAAGGCAAAGTTCACATTTTCAATTCCATTCGCATATTTGCACATTCACCCATTCGCACATTCATTTTCAATTTTCAACTTTCAATTTTCAATTCCTCCCCATTCGCACATTTACCCATCCCCACATCCTCATAATCCTTATTTTCGCAAAAAATTTTGCATAATGGAATTGAAACAACTAATACAGGAAGCCTGGCAAAACAGGGAGCTGGTGAAGGAAAATGACTATACCGAGGCTGTTAAAACCGTTATAGAGGAATTGGATAAGGGTAGATTGAGAACTGCAGAACCTACTGAAAACGGCTGGGTGGCAAACGAATGGGTTAAACAGGCGATACTGATGTACTTTGGTATTCAGCAGATGAGGACCTGGGACCTACCTCCATTTGAGTTCTATGACAAAATGAAATTAAAACATAATTACAAAGACCTTGGTGTACGTGCCGTACCGCACGCAGTAGCGCGTTATGGCGCATTTTTGGGCCGCAATGTTGTTCTTATGCCAAGCTATGTAAACATCGGCGCTTACGTGGACGAAGGAACAATGGTTGATACATGGGCAACAGTAGGAAGCTGCGCGCAGATAGGTAAAAACGTTCACCTGAGCGGCGGCGTAGGCATTGGAGGCGTTTTAGAGCCATTACAGGCAACCCCGGTAATTATTGAAGATGGATGTTTCATCGGAAGCCGTTGCATAGTTGTTGAAGGTGTTGTTGTTGAAAAAGAAGCTGTATTGGGCGCCAACGTGGTATTAACAAAATCAACAAAGATCATAGATGTAACCGGCAGCGAACCCGTTGAATACAAAGGACATGTTCCGGCAAGAAGCGTAGTTATCCCCGGTACTTACAACAAAGATTTTGCTGCTGGTTCCTTCGGCGTTAGCTGCGCCCTGATCATTGGTCAGCGCAAGCCCAGCACCGATCTTAAAACCAGCCTCAACGACGCGTTGAGAGACTTTAATGTAAGCGTGTAGTAGCTGTCAGCTATTAGCTGTGAGCTATCAGCTTTTTCCATATTTGAGAGCCGTTTACTTTTGGTAGGCGGCTTTTTTTTGAGGTATCAGAATAGCTGTCAGCTATCAGCAGTCAGCTATCAGCTTTTCCATATTCCAGAGCCGTTTACTTTTTGTAGGCAGGTTTTTCTTTTCGGGTGTCAGGCGTAAGGTTTAAGGCTTGAGACACACGGCACACCTCTTACTGTCTTACTCTCTTACTATCTTACGGGTCTTTTCTTGTCTTACACGTCTTACACGTCTTACTCTCTTACGGTCTTACGGTCTTACACGTCTTCCTCTCTTACGGTCTTCTTCTTTCGCCTACCATTTTCCGCCATTTACCTACCATTTCAGCTTAACGCCCTATTAGCCGTTTGTCGGTGGCTATCAGCGTAATAGCTTTGTTCTATCAAACAAAAAAATAAAAATGACTTGTATGGAACCTAATAGACTAAGAGGGCGCAGAGGCGGTGGAGCATTAGTCGGCATATTTTTTCTCATTGGTGGCGCCTTATTACTGGCTTACAAGATGGGCGCTGGCATTCCGGGCTGGATTTTTGAATGGCCAATGATCCTGGTGGTTATCGGACTTATAACACTTATAAAACATCGTTTCAGAAATATAGGCGGATATATCCTGTTACTTATCGGCGGTTTATTTATTGCTGATAAATATGTGCAGGACATTAACCTTCACAACTACATTGCGCCGATCTGTATTATGGCAGTGGGTCTCGTGCTTATCTTCCGCCCGAAACATTTCCGTCACAGAGACGAATGGAAAGACCGTTTTAAACAACAATGGCGTGATGAATGGCGTGAAAAAATGGAGCAGCACCATCAAACGGCGGCAGATGTAATCAATTCCGGCGATGGTGAATACCTGGACGCAACAGCGGTCTTCGGATCAACAAAAAAAGTGATCCTTTCAAAAAACTTTAAAGGCGGCGATATCACCAGCTTTATGGGCGGATCTGAAATTGATCTTACAAAAGCAGATATCCAGGGAAGAGTGATCATAGACGTAACCAACATATTCGGCGGCACAAAACTGATCGTCCCTTCCAACTGGGATGTGAAAAGCGAAATGGCAGCTGTATTTGGCGGAATCGAGGACAAAAGACAGTTTATTAACACCGAGATTGACAGCAACAAGATCCTTATCATAAAAGGCACATGCGTCTTTGGAGGTATTGAAATCAATAGCTACTAATCGGTAACATACCAACCCAACATCCCTGTAAAAGCCATTATTGCTAACACACAAAGTAGACGTTATGACAATCTCCCTTCAATCATCAGTACAAGCACCTGTTGACAGGTATTATGCAGTGACTGTAAATGAAATGGTCATGTCCGCAGATGAAAGGAATGTTCGCAAAGTGTATGAGACACTCAGAGAGGCATGGAGTAATAACGACAAAGCACGCTTTACTTCCTGCTTTACAAACGACTGTGATTTTGTGAATTTTCAGAACCAGGTTTCAGGATGCTCAGGCGCTTCCGCCAAATATGATAAATTGCTCAATCACAATGATGACGGCACTACACTTTCTGCCGATATAAGCAAAGTGAAAATATTGAACAGCAACACTGCCATAGTTCATGTTAAGCTTGCTTTATACAACAGATGGCAGGCAAAGGTTGCCAGCTCAACGTACGCTTATCACACCCATGTTCTTATACTGCAGGATGGCGAATGGAAAATAACATCACTGCACAATAATGTTATGCCGAAACCGGGCTTTTTCAAAAGACTGTTTTCAGCGCTTTTCTAAGCATATAACACCTTCATAATTCAATTGTCTGACTACAAAAATTCCAAGCTATGCAATGGTATCTCGCCAAACTCGTTTACCGGATAATTTGTGGAGATGGTTCTCACACTCCTCAGTTTGATGAACAACTCAGGCTTGTAATGGCCGATGATGAACTACATGCTTTTTATAAAGCCAGGAAGATTGGCGAAAGAGAGCAGGACAACTTTTTGAACGCTTCACAAAAACCGGTTCACTGGAAGTTTATTGATGTTCCTGAAGTATTTAAACTGGATGATCTTATTGACGGCGCGGAAATGTATTCCCGCATTCATGAAGAAGACGATGCCGATATTTATATTCGTGTAACGAAACTGAAAGCAACACACTTACTGGAGAACAGTACGCATCAGTGCATCAGGTTAAATTAACATTCATTTGAACACACTTACCGCTTCGTCACAAAAAAGACTTTTGCTGATTAACGCAATCTGGTGGACAACAATAAGTATCATCCACGCGATTGCGTTAACCAACTTTGAACTGACTAACGTACAGGTTATTACTGACAGCCTTATTAGCAATGTGCTGCTCTCAGCGGGCTGCCTGCTTATTTTTAATAACATGAAGTATTACCTGCCGAGGCGGGAAAAATACTGGTATGTGCTGATCGTGGGTATAGGCATAAGTTCTGTCTGGCTGTGTATCTCAAGGCTGATTTTGGTTCATTTGTTTCCTGATGACGAACATTATTTAACATTGTACAGCAAATCATTGCCAATCCGTTTTGCCATTGCATTCTCAATGGTAAGCTGTATGGCATTTATCAGCCTGCTTTGGTACACACAGGAAGAACAGAAACGTATTGACGCCCGGAATGCTGAAGCGGAAAGACTTACAAGAGAAGCTGAATTATTTAAACTCAGGCAGCAGCTGCAACCTCACTTTTTGTTTAACAGCTTAAATTCAATAAGTGCGCTTACCGGAATGCAACCGGAAAAAGCGAGGCATATGATACAGCAGTTGAGCGATTTTTTGAGGGGAACATTACGCAGGGATGATCAGCAGCTAACCAATCTTTCTGAAGAACTGGAATACCTGCAACTATACCTGGATATTGAAAAAGTACGTTTTGGCTACCGGTTACAAACAGAATTAAAACATGATGAAGCTTCACTTCAAATGAAGATCCCTCCCCTGCTGTTGCAACCGGTTGTGGAAAACGCCATTAAATTTGGGTTGTATGATACTGTAGGAGAAGTAATCATCCGCATTAATGCTGCAAGCGAAAACGGGCACCTGGTTATTTCTGTAAGTAATCCTTTTGATCCTGAGACTTCTCAACCACTACAGGGAACAGGCTTCGGACTTGCCTCTATAAAAAGAAGATTATTTCTGCTGTATGCAAGACAGGACCTTTTGCAGACAGAAAAACATAATGACACATTTATAACAACGATAGTAGTGCCGCAGATGAGTGAGAATGGAGAATTGAGAATTGAGAATTTATAATTGACAATTGAAAGTTGACAATTGAAAATGCGGGTCGTTTGGTTTTGGCAAGCGTCTCTGACTTTAGCGAAAAACCTCATCCAATCAATGACGGACAACAAAAGCTGACTTAATTCGTGATGTAAGTTGCACATGGGGAGGAGATGGCCCGGCAAAACGCCCGGAGGGATCGGGTTTGCCTTGAATTTTCTTTGGTTACTTTCTTTTTTTCAAGAAAAAGAAAGTGACAAACACAAAAGGACGAAAAACTAGTAGTTGAAGCATATTATTTTAACGGTTGGCACTAAGCTTTGAGCTTTACGCTTTAAGCTTTGCGCTTTAAATACAACACAGATGAAAGCTATATTAATAGATGATGAACCACTGGCAAGAGTGATTGTAAGAGAATATTTGCAAGGATATCCTGAAATAGAAATTGTGCAGGAATGCAATGATGGTTTCGAAGGTGTAAAGGCTATTCAGCAACACCAGCCGGACCTGATTTTCCTCGATATCCAAATGCCGAAGATAAACGGCTTTGAAATGCTGGAATTGATTGAAACTCCGCCTAACGTTATCTTCACAACTGCTTTCGAAGAATATGCAATCAAGGCGTTTGAAGCGCACGCCGTAGATTATCTTCTCAAACCCTTTAGTAAAGAAAGATTTGACAAAGCCATGCAGAAGTTATTGCAACAGGCGAAACCATCTGTTGAAAAAACTGAAGCTATTCTTGAAACAGCATCCCTTTCTCCAACACAAAGCAGCCGCATCGTTTTAAAAGACGGCGGGAAGATCAAAATTATTCCCGTTGCACAGATCCAATACCTTGAGGCCGCCGATGATTATGTAAAAATATATACAGCAGAAGGCTCCTTTCTTAAAAAGAAAACGATGACTTTTTTTGAACAAAGTTTGCCGTCGCAGCAATTCGTTCGCGTTCATCGTTCATACATTGTAAACACACAACTGATCACACGTATCGATCCTTACGAGAAAGACAGTCACCTTGTGCTGCTGAATACCGGCGCCCGCTTACCAGTGAGTAAAGCAGGCTATGCGCGAATGAAAGAGGTGCTGGGCATCTAGTTTTTTTTCTTTATCTTTTAACTATTGTAGTTGATTTATTACCAATCTGGTTGAAGCATGAATACAGCTCCGTTATACGAATACCTGAAGAAGATGGTTAACATTGATGATGAAGCCTGGAAAGATCTTGAAGAAAGGCTGCAACATAAAACCATCCGCCGTAAAGAGAAATTTGTTACCGAGGGAAAGGTATGCAAGGAAGTAGCATTTATACTTAGCGGAAGTTTCAGGTATTACCAGACCATCGATGGAAAAGAGATCACCACATATTTCTCGTTCGAAAATAACTGGGTAAGTTCATATAACAGCTTTCTTAAACAAGCGCCATCATATGCTACTGTTGAGGCAATCGAAAATTCAGAGATCCTTGCTATTCAATACAACGATCTGCAATGGCTTTACAAGCATCATCCAGGAATTGAGCTTTTTGGACGATACATTGCTGAATATCTTGTTTCATGTCTTGAAGAAAGATTGCACAGCATGCTGTTAAAAACTCCTGAGCAGCGCTATATTAAAGCCATTGAAGACAATGGCGAACATATCCATCGCATTCCCCAACATTACATTGCATCATTCCTGGGCATCACGCCTGAATCGCTCAGCCGCATCAGAAAAAGAAGAATGCAGCGGATTTTTTCTTAACCAAAGTCAACGATTTCCGCCTCATAACGGCCATAGCTTTGTGTTAACAAAACAAACAAACTATGGCACTTCATACTCTTCTCGGCGCAAATGGAACAATCGCTACAGAACTGGTTCCTGTATTATTGGCAAACAAAGAAAACATCCGCCTCGTATCAAGGAATCCCAAAGCCGTAGCCGGTGCAGAAACCATGGCTGCAGACGTTTTAAACTATCAACAGGTATTGAAAGCCGTGAATGGTTCTGATATAGTCTATTTATTAGTCGGCCTGGAATATAACATTCATGTCTGGCGCAAAAGCTGGCCCGTTATAATGAGAAATGTAATTGAAGCATGTAAGGCGTGCAAAGCCAAACTTGTTTTCTTTGACAATGCTTATATGTATGGCCGCGTTGATGGAAAGATCACCGAAGAAACGCCTTTCAAACCCATAAGTAAAAAAGGCGCATTAAGAGCCGAAATTGACCAGATGCTTTTAGATGAAATGAATGCAGGCAGAATTAAAGCTGCAATAGCAAAAGCAGTTGACTTCTACGGACCAAGATGCATTGATAAAAGCGCTACAGGACTAATGGTATTTGAAAGAATGAAGAACGGAAAAACCGCGCAATGGCTGGGCAATGCAAATGTTCCAAGATCATTTAACTATACACCGGATGCAGCAAAGGCCTTATATATGCTGGCGACAAGCGAAAAAGCCTATGGTCAAACCTGGCATCTTCCGGCCGTATCGCCGGCGCTTACAGGAAAACAATTTGTTGATCTGGCTGCTAAATACATGAAAGCAAAGAACAACGTACAGGTTGTACCCAAATGGCTGCTGTCTGTTTCAGGCCTGTTTAACAGATTTATGAAAGAGATGAATGAAATGATGTGTCAGAACGACTATCCATTTGAATTTGATTCATCCAAATTCCAGAAAGCATTTGCTTTTACGCCGACTTCGTATGAGCAAGCAATAAAAGAAACTGCGGAATGGTTTTTAGATAATGGATAATTGAAAGTTCCTGCCCGACTGATGTCATTCAGGCGGGGAAAATTGAAAATGATCGTAGCGAAGTGTACACAAAATTAGAACCAGGCAATTTCCATAGCTCATTCGCACATTCGCATATTTACCCATTTGCACATCCACTCATTCGCATATTCATT
This sequence comes from Chitinophagaceae bacterium DXS, assembly GCA_030345135.1. Lineage (GTDB taxonomy): Bacteria > Bacteroidota > Bacteroidia > Chitinophagales > Chitinophagaceae > Danxiaibacter > Danxiaibacter flavus. Next base: position 1,231,803 of record CP128386.1, on the reverse strand, counting down.
TTCAATTTTCTCTTTTCCATTATCAATTAAATTAAAGTTTGAGCTTGATGCCAATCCTGTTCAATCCGCCAGCGCACCAGATCATGATTAATGAGAAAAAGAAAGATTTCAACAATCCAACGGCTCCGACGAGCAATGGCCCCGGCAAACCCAGATTGAACAAAACGACAATCGCATAGGCATAATAAGGCATGAGGTAACACAGTAAGGTATCTGTTCCTGCAGGCTTGATTGGGTTAAACAAGGATGCTTTACCCCAAACATCTGCAACAAGGAATACTACTATGAAAAGAAACAACGTAATTGAGCTGCAAATAAGTACCCAGCTTGGTGTGGCGCGAATCTTGGATATACCGTCTAGCGGCCGCACGCCAAAACCTGCAACCAGTAACAGGATAGCAAGCACCAAATAAGTCAGTAACATCTTTTGCCATTGCTGTCCTGACATAAAGTAGCGGAATATTTGTCCTGTTATTACTCCTCCTAAAACCAATGCAGCGAGGCCACCCTCTCCGAGCGGACCAACAATCGCGTGCAACACCAGGTTTTGAGGTAAAACATGTGCATGCCGCGCAATGCATAAACCGAGAAAAAGCAGCCAAAAAATAACTGTTATGATAATTTTCTCACGAGCTATAAAACAGGCTAAACTTCCCACTAAATAAGACCATCCGATGAGACCCAATATTCCCCACCAGGAGGTTGAAAAATAATGAACATCGGGCGCTTTGCCGCCACGATAAAAAATAGCAAGCACAACTAAAAGAACAAGGGCAACAGACTTGCCCACATTAATCATTCGTTTATTAGCTGATTTGGGATAAACGTTCCAAAGTACAATGAAACAAGTACAGCAAATGATGTTCCATACAACCCTTGGCATACCGGTAGCTGCTTCGTTTATTTCTTCTCCGTTCACAAGAAAAACACCCATCACCAGCAATGCAAGCGAACGCGAAAGTATGTGTTTGACTATATGGGGATTATCATCTCCCTTTTTTATTCTGGCCGCAATCGCAAATGGAATGGATAATCCCACGATAAAAAGAAATGCAGGAAAAACAGTATCTGCTAAACCCATTCCGTCGTCTTTTGCTGCAACATGTTCCAACCAACCGGGGATATCTCTTAATGACCAAAGATCATTTACAAAGATCATCAGGAGCATGGTTAAAGCCCGCGTGACATCAATAGCAGCGACACGGTTAGTTGGCAGATGGATGGTCATACCTCGTTCAGTTTTGATACACTTAAGTTATCGGATATTGGTGACAAATCAAAAAAGGGAACCTTAATCATAGATTAAACGCAACTGCTCAATTATATTGCGCGCACCTTAAACTCATTTTATCATGGACATAAACGCCATAACAAACAAAGTGATCGGCTGTGCAATTGAAATACACAAAAGTCTCGGGCCTGGCTTATTAGAATCTGCACACGAAGAATGTCTGGCATTTGAACTAATGAAGGCTGGATTACAAATTGAAAGGCAGGCACCGGTCCCGGTCATCTATAAGCAAATACACTTAAACTGCGGTTACAGAATTGATATTTTAGTGGAGAAGACGCTGGTCCTGGAACTAAAATCTGTAGATGCTCTGGCACCCGTTCACGAAGCGCAAATATTGACTTATATGAAGTTTGCAAACAAACCGATAGGACTACTGATAAATTTCAATGTGCTGTTATTAAAGAATGGCATCAAAAGGTTTAAATATTAGAGGAATACAGTTACACGGAGTTACACAAAGAAGGCACGGAGTTACACAGAGGCTTTTCTCTGTGCAACTCCGTGTCTTCTCCTGTATTTTCTCTGTGTAACAAAAAATTATACAACAATCGCCAGTGTTTGATTGGGTTGTATAGTTATCTTATTGCTTAACTCAATAGTTACATCCTTGCCATTTTGTTTAAACCTTGCAGGTATTTTCTGCGAACCAAGAAATACTGAAACCTTTGCAACCGGCGATGCATCTTTTTTCTGAATACTTATTGTCTGCAATACAAGCTCACCGTACTTCACATTAAAGCTATGTTTTTGTATACCACCACCAATGCTTTGTTCATATGTACCCCATCCCTGCGCAGCAGTAAAAGGCGCTTTAAAGTTTGCCGCATTAAATGCCGGCGCAAACCGCATATAACCTTTCGGGCCATGATACTCAAATCCGCAGGCTGTTATAAACGTACCGTAGCTGGCCATTGCACGGGCATAATGGTCGCTGCACTCAATTTCATTATACGGATTTCTTTTTGCAGCATGATACCGGTCATGGATTGACTTTGTCAGCACCAACGCTTCATCCGTCATACCTTCAGCCATCATGTGCGCCGCAACCTGGTGTTCAAAGCCGGACATACATTCATGAAAATAACCGAGCTGCCAGGTCACATCTTCACCGTATGCCTTCGGCTCATTGTGTGGGTTTGTATTCATGATCAGGCCTGCCTCTCCTGGCAATGCATAAGGCCTTCCGCCAGTATGCGTCTTAATATACGGACCAACATCAGGCGCAAAATTGTATTTCCACAGGCTTCGTAAAGCCGACAATGTTTTTTCTTTATCCCACAATCTACCGAGCCCAACCTGGAAAGCCCAGCTTTGTCCGTAAACCTGGTCTATATGACACGTGTTATAAGAGCCCAATTTTTTACGTCCCTCTTTGGCATCTGGCCGGTGAATAAAATATTCTCCATTGAACAGCTCACTCATATTCTTTCCTCCCTTTGATACATAATCTTTACATGTCTCTGCAAAAGAAGTATCACCCATTTCTTCCGCCATCAACTGTGCAGCTTTGGCTGCAGCAATGCAAAGTCCGGCAATCCATGCAATTTCACCCTCCCAAACAGCATCCAGTGTATTTTCCATTGGAGTATCTGTCAATCCATCACCGTTCTTATCCTGCTGCAACATAAAGGTTACAGCTTTTTTTATCTTGTTCCAGTTATTGTTAAGGAAAGAATTATCAGCAGACATCTGATGCTCGCGATAGATCCGCAATATTGTGCCTGCTTGTCCATCTATTGCAGGGCGCTCTTCGAATTCTCCGCGGAAGATGATCCCACCATCCTGCTGCATCGCAACACCAAGATCAACACGCTCCCTGGTATCGCGTTCCAGCGATGGAAACATACGGCCAAGCGTATGACCATACTGCCACACATGCGTACAGGTTCCCTCGCAGGCATTCACGCCTTCCCATCCCCAGAAACGTCCGCTTGCAAAGCGATAGGTATTGGCCGTTGCTATCGTTCCGATGTTTAAAAAAGTTCTTTCGAGAAACCATTTTGGCAGACTGGAATCATAAAATGTTTTTTGCCACAGCAAAGTATTGTCATGAATGGTTTTAAAGTTTCTGGCAACATAATTCATCACTTCCCCTGCATCTTTAAAACGGGTAGCGTAGTAATAGCCATCTTTACTTTCCGGCATCCGGCCATTCAATTTCTTCAGGGAATGATTAAAATGCCAGGCGATAACAAAACTGGCGGAAAATGTCTTTCCCGGCGCAATTGTTCCGGGTACGGATATACTTGCCACCAGTTTTTCATCAATATCCTTCTCCGAAGCATCTTGTTTACTTTCAGAGAAAAATGCATCTTTAACAGGGAAGGGATCGGCTGAAGTGTTTACCACGCTTTTTTGATTCATTACTGAAAAGCACATGGTTCCTGCATCGCGCTGTGTATTAGCGTCCTCCTTCGATGCAATGAAGGAAGATAGTATCGAGGAATATCGGGCCTGCAGCTTCACTTCGTTCTTGCGTCGCCCGTCACCGGGTTTAGCGGTTATCTTGTTAGCTCCGTTTTCTAACCATCCGGCAATAACTATCTCCACATTAGAAGAAGAAATATTTTTAACTTCAATATCCTGGAAAGTAGCAGGCAACTCACTGTAATCAGTATTTAGCGGCACAAAAAAAGCACCGCCCTTTAACACCACTTCAACGGGCAATTTCTTGTCAACATACTTCACCGTTGCCAATGGGTAGGTTGCTTCAAAGATCACATCATCCCAATCATCTTCATTCAGTTGCTTTATAACGGTAACACCTCCGTAGGTTATCTTAACGGCAATTCCCTGCTCCAGTATTCTTTTATTACTGGCCAACGTTGGCTCAACGTAGTTCGCCCCATCACGCGGGCGAATCTTGCGTTCCTTTGTTCCATCATTCCAATACACTTCCCGCGGATCCACACCTTCACGGTCATCATTATAAATACCCCAAAGCCACAAACGTCCGTCTCCACCCATATACAACGTGCCGCTATGCAAACCACCGGCGGGCATACCGATGTATTTCAATTCATTTTTTGTTTTGCAATAGGTGCTTGCTCTTCCCGTTTCGTATAACGACTTAATCCATTTTGCATCAAGTCCTTTGTTCACAGGGATATTGTGCAAAGGATAATCTGCAACAAATGGTGTTGCAAAACCTTTAAGGAAGGAAGTGCCGCCTATGACGCCACCTACAACCAGGCTGCCTTGTTTTAAAAAAGACCTACGCTTCATATTTTTCTATTGAGTTTCAAATTAAAGTCAACTTACATTACATTCATCTGCATCAACATCCTTTTTTCCAAAATAATCACGGATATACCTATAGTACAACTGTAAAGCGATAATTACTGAAAAACTAACCAGGGTTACCCTGATAACATAATTTGCCACCTGATGATAACCCAGGATTTTACAACCAATAAAAACCATCAAACAAACGACGCCAACAATACGCAGAAAAGCTATTACACGTAACATAGTATTTATTTTGTCAATGAACCGGAATCAATCATCTATAGCAAATCCTCATTAACTCCAGCTAATGATTTTGTGAAACGGCGAGGATTGCTGCGCTGCAACATTCGGTTTAGTGACATTCGGTTTTAGGATCATTTCTTAAAGATTCAGAGTTAGGCAATTATAAGTTCAAAGTATTTCTGACTAATGCCGTTGAATGAATTAAAAATTCAACTTACTCATCCAACGGCTTAGCCACCTCTGCAAGTTCGCAATGACGCACAAATCAACATTAGTTGATATTCACCATTCCTTTGCCGCAATTCACTATTACCAACCCTTATTCTGTGTCAGGTTCTTGTTCTTATCAAGCGCCGTTTGGGGTACGGGCCACAGGTAATGCTTATTGGGATCGAAGACACGGTTCTGGGCCATAAACTGCGGCTTTGACCAGTCACCGATCGGGTCATTCACATTACTGTTAATGCCGTAGGCCGGCTTATTCAATACATTCTCTGCAATTTTCCAACGAAGAATATCGAAATAACGTTTATGCTCAGCAACAAATTCATGGCGACGTTCTTCACGAATAGCATCACGCATTGCAGATTGATTACCCTGCAGGTCATCTACTCCCGGAAGACCAGATCTCGCACGTACCTTATCCATTGCCCATGCAATTTTTCCATTGCCCGGCTCGTATTCATTTAATGCTTCTGCCAGCATCAGATAAGTTTCAGCAAAGCGGTACAAAGGAAAGTTCATATACGCATTTTCCGGATCAGGATTGGTTGGCTCAGCAAACTTCAAATACATGTATCCGGTAAGGCCTCCACCTTCGTTGTTCATGCGCTCGGGATTTCCGTAAGAAGGATGTGGCTGATAAGGCTGATATGTTCCGTCTGGTCTGAGACATGGCACACCCGGCAAAAGGAATGTCTGCTGCAGGCGTTTATCACGATTTGCCCACGGATTATTCTTATCATACAACGAAGATGTTTTAATAGACTTACCGTCTGTACACAAATAAGAATCTACGAGATCTCTTGTGGGGCAAAAGCTAGCCCAGCCCTCTCCTGTTATACCGGTTCCAGTTGGAGAAGCCAGTACCGGCAACATATTGGTGATCTCGTTTTTCACATACTGATAAGCCAGGATCACTTCTTTATTATTGTTATTTGATTCGTGTTTAAAGAGATAAGAATAATCACTTTCCAGATCATACCCTGCACCAAGATCAATTACCGTCTGTGCTGCATCTGCTGCCTGTTTCCAAAGACTGGCATCGTCCTGGTTCTGATGAAATTTCTTAATGCTCGCCATGTACAGGTAAACATCTGCCTTGAGCATTAATGCAGCACCTTTCGTTATTCTCCCCGCATCGTTATTTGGATAAGTAACGGGTAAATTTGCCACAGCAGTTTCTACATTGCTAATTACATAATTCAACACTTCACTTGCCGGACTTCTCGGTAGTGCTGCGTCCTCCAGGCTGACTGGAGCTTCCTTGATTAGCGGAATATCGCCAAACAATCTCACCATACGGAAATAACGGATGGCCAAAATAAATCTCGCTTCACCTTCATAACGTTTTTTCAAATTCTCATCAATGGACATACCTTTTAGTTTGTCCAAAAAATAAAGTGCCATTCGCAATTTGCTATATGCCCATTCCTCACTGATATAACCATCTGTCGGGGATTGTGTACCCTGGCAGATATAACCCATTCCTCCTTCACCCCATGCATTCGTCATAACAGAATTATCGCTATGGCAATCGCGCCAGAAATCACGGCTGTCAGGAAGTGTAGAATAGACCGCATTTAATCCTTTATCTGCATCAGCTGCGGTTTTCCAGAATGTACTCTCTGATGCCTGCGCCAGCGGTTGGCGATCTAAAAACTTGTTGCATCCTGCTGCAAACAGACCTACAACAGGTATGATGATATATAAAAGCCTCTTCATGGTAGTTAGAATTTAAGATTTACGCCAAATGATACCGTTCTTGAGATTGGATAATAATTACCTTCCGGATCAAACCCCGGGTAATTTGTGAGCGTGGCCAGGTTTTGCGCTGACACATAAAAACGTACATAGTTCACATGCATTTTGCTCAATACCTGCCTTGGCAGCGTATAGCCCACCTGAAGGTTCTGCAGTTTGAGGTAAGATGCTTTTCTCAACCAGTAACTTGAATACTTTGTATCATTGGACGTATATTGGATAGACAATCTCGGGTAAGATGCATTAGGATTTTGCGGAGTCCACGCATCCATGTGCATAGGGCGCGCATTCTGAGAAAGATAAAATGCCCATCCTTCATATCCCTGCATGTATCGATATTGATTATATACACCATACAGGTTCATAGATAAGTCAATATTCTTCCATCCAAAACTTAAATTAGAACCGTAGTTAATGGGCACTACATTTTTATTGAGAATAATCCTGTCGCTGCCATCAATCTGGTTATCTCCATTCTGATTTTTATACTGGATGTTGCCTGCAAACACGTTGGTTCCCTGTGAAGGATTTTTTGCAACATCAGCATCACTCTGGAACAAACCTACGGCCTGTAGGCCATAAGGAAGATTGTAAGGCAATCCTTCAGCCGTATAAGTGCTGCCACCTATCCATGGACCAGTGCCATGCAGGTCAAGCACCTTGTTACGGGAGAAGCTTGCATTGGCATCAATACCCCAATAAAAATTACCGCTTCTGTCATTGTAACTTACAGATGCATCAAGCCCTTTGTTTTGCATTTTAAGCAGGTTGCTCAACGGCGCCGGCAAGCCAAACTCCGTTGGTACGGGTGCCTGGTACAAAATATTACTGCGCTTATTGATAAAATACTCTACGGTTACCTGCAGTTTCTGCTTAAAGAAACCCGCGTCTACACCAAAGTTGGTTACTTCTGCTTTTTCCCATGTTATATTTGGATTTACCGCAACATTGTTCCATGCACCTGGCACGATTGCCCCGTTAAAAGCATAGATATTTGGTGAAAAAGCCAGCACCGCGGCTGTTGGATAATACGCCACTTTTTCAGCATCGCCCAATGTACCCCACGATGCACGAAGCTTTAACTGGGAAAGCCACTTAACATCACTAAGAAATTTTTCACGATGCATATTCCATCCTGCCGAGAAAGAGGGGAAATAACCCCACCTGTGACCAGGAGCAAAACGTGACGATCCGTCTCCTCTTGCATTAACCTGCAACAAATACTTTCCGTCATAATCATAGTTAATTCTTCCAAAAACCGACTGAATAGCCACATCGCTTGCAGTTCCGTTATTTTGCTTGTTTGCTATACCTACATCAAGCACATCTATACCATCAAACGGCATATTGTCCCTGGAGGCGGAGAACGAAGTTTGTTTGTAATACTCCTGCGAATAGCCTACAAGCGCTTTTATACTATGACGATTAACCTGAACGCCATAATCCGCTGTTAATTGCAGCATGTTGCGCCTGTTATTGCCAGATGCTTCACTAAGGCTGTTTACCTGGTTTTGCACGGAATAAATGGTGCCGTCATCATTATACAGGTTGTACGTGTTCACCTTATTTGTTGTACGTGAATCAAATGAATAAGATGAAAAGCTTCCTTTCAGGTTAAGGTTTTTAACAGGTGTATAGGTGAGATCAAAAATGTTCAGCAGCTCCTTCACCTTTTGCAGATTATAACCACCTTCGTTCACGCCGGCAATGGGATTGCCCGCCATAGCTGATCCTGCACCATACTGACCTTGTTTGTTATAGATAAAGCTGATGGGAGAAACTCTTGCCGACTGCGTTTGCCAGATCTCTGTTCCACCCTGGGGCTGATTAATTTTTGTTTCAGTGTACTGCACATTTGCACCCAGTGTAAGATTTTTTGCAAGCTTTATCGAGAGATCGGGACGGATGATGTACCGGTTGTAATTATTATTAGGCAATGTTCCATCCTGGTAATCATAAGAACCGGAGATTCTATAGGTGATGTAATCCGCCTTACCCGAAACTGACATGTAGTTATTGTTGATGATGGTACTCTTTTTATAGATCTCTTTGTACCATTTATTGTCGGCATACTTGCCCGCCTTAAGGTCTGCAAGCCCCTGCTCTCCATACAATGGATCTTTGCCATCATTAACCAGTGCCTGATCCCACAACTTCATATAATCAGCCGCACCAACAAAATCCAATCTAAATTGGGGGCTTTGCAAACCTACGCTTGACGCTACCTCAACTACCGGCTTACTGTTAATAACGCCTTTGCCTGTTTTGGTAGTAATGAGCAATACGCCGTTTGCAGCTCGCGATCCATAGATAGCAGCAGATGCAGCATCCTTCAGTACCGAAACACTTTCTATATCATTAGGGTTTAGGGTGTAAATATTTCCGGGTGTTCCATCTATCAATACCAATACCCCGGAACTGCCTCCTATTGTAGATACGCCGCGAATATTCAGGCTTCCTCCCGACCCCACTGCACCGGAACTTTTCGTAACATTCAAACCGGGCACAGACCCTGCAAACAGTTCCTGAACGTTTGTTGCCGGTCTTGATTTCAAAGCCTGCTCTGTCTTAACAACACCTACAGAACCGGTCAGATCGCCTTTCTTTTGTGTACCATATCCAACAACTATAATATCATTAAGACTTGCTGCTTCCTGTGCGAGTGTAACAGCCAGATCGTTGTCATTTTTAATTTCGATTGTGACGGTCTTGTGACCGATGAGCGAAAACTCCAATATATCTCCCTTATCTGCCTCAATCGAAAAAAGGCCATCCGCAGAGCTAACAACGCCCCTTTGTGAATTTTTAATAGTAACAGACACCCCTGCTAACGGATTACCCTTGTCGTCCGCAACAGAACCCTTTATTACATTCCTGGCAACATAAGCAGACTGGCTGATAACAATCAGGTTATTATCTAACAATTTGTAGTTAAGCGATGTATTGGCCAGTACTTTTTCGAGCACTTCCGCAACATTTGCATCCTTTAGAGACAGTGTAACCTGCCAGTCATTACCCACAATATTGTCGTTATATAAAATGCGGTACGCACTTTTTTGCTGAATAATTGCCAGCACTTCTTTCAGATTTTTTTTCTCAACTGAAATGCTGATCTTTTCCTGGGAAATTCCTTTGGAATATGCCTGCAGGCAAACAACAGTTAGCAGGAACATTACCAGTTTCATAAGCAGTAGAATTTTTACCACCTGCCTTTTTTGGGGCAGATGATCAAGCAAAGCGATTTTCTTCATAATTTTAAATGCTGTTAATTAAGTAATAGGAAAGAGGTGTAGACGCCAATCTGTAAACCGCTTTCCGCTTTATTTACCGGCTTAGGGAGAAGTCAGTTCTCCCTTTTTTATGTATCTCCTTACGTCATAGGCAGTAGATTTTTAATGCATTAGTTTTTGGTGATAAATACTTCTTTGTTTTTTATTGAATATTTAAAGTAGTACGAGTATTGCAGCGCCTTTAACGCCTGGTCAAGACTTTCCGTGTCAAAAACACCGGTGAATTTTTGTTGCTTTAGATCTGCATCAACAATATGAATTTTAACAAGGTAGCGGCGTTCCATTTTTTCGACCAGTTTATCAAAGCTCTCTTTGTAAAAAACCAGCTTTTTATTCATCCAGGATAATTCGGGCACAAGTGAACTCGTAGGCTCTACATGCAATGATTGAATTGTGTACGATTGGGTTACTGCCTCATCCTGCAGCTTTTTCACAGCCTCTCCACCCGACGAGTTCACTGCTTTTATTACCAGTTTTTCATTTGGCTTTAGAATAATAGCCCTGTCAGCGTCGGCTTTGTTTACAACCTCTACAATGCCACGTATTAAAGATGTTTCGATAACATCATCTTCATTATACGCTGAAACATTGAAGGCCGTTCCCTTAACCCTGATGTCAATGTTCCGGGCATGAATAACCAATGGCACATGCTCATTTTTAGCTACGTCAAAAAAAGCTTCGCCGCTCAGATATATTTCCCTGCGGGTTTTACCAAACGCATCATTATAAGAAACCTTGCTTCTTTCATTCAACCAGATCTTTGTGCCATCATCCAGTGTAAGCATTGATTGTTTCCCAACATCGTTATGTATCTCTTTGTTAGCAAGCACCACGTCGCGCTGTAGTGTATTGTGTTTTACTAAAAAAGTTACCAATACCACCATGATGACAACTGCAGCTGCCGCGCCGGCTATCACGATTTTTCGCCACGTAGACATCCTGCGCACAGGTGCTGTCTCAACAAGGTCTGCATTTTTTATTCTCGCCAATATCTTGTCAAAGGCATATTGTGCCATCGCTTCTTCCTGCTTGTTCTGCGAACAATATTCTTCCAGCAGAACAAACTTCTCTTTGTAATTGCTATCCGTCTCAATTGTTTTTTGCAGCAACTCAGTTTCCTCAGGAAGAATGGTTCCGGCCATGTGTTTACTCACAAGTAGCAAAAATTGATCATTGTCCATATCAGTCTGATAATTGCCCTTGGGCATTAGGTTATTCAATCTTGTTACTCTAAAACAGGCGATGTTTGCCCCTTTCAGAAAACGTTGTTGATTGTTATGCGCAACTATACAGACACGCGTTTTTGAAAAACTACGTACGCGGAATTAAAAAAAAGAGAAAAAAAATAATAGGGAGAAAAAAGAGCCCTTGTTCGATGGCTTATTAGATGACGTGTGGCGTTCGGATAGTACTTCATCCAGCTTTTTAACAGCTTTGTATACTTGCGTTTCAACAGTACGTGTAGAAAGATTCATTATTTCTGCGACTTCGCGGCACTTAAAGCCTTGTTCTTTGACGAGCCTGAAAATTGTTTTGCACTGCAGTGGAAGGGACTCGATAGCACGATCCATTTTTATCATGAGCTCTTTCTTTTCAAGCTCTTTTGATGGATCGGTATTTTCGGTTAATACCGCGCAGCCGCTATCTTCCATAAAAACAACCCTGCTGTTACCAAACTTGCGGATGTAATTGAGTGCTGCGTTTCTTGCACAGGTAAAAAGATAAGTAGATGGATGCTCTATGGATGGTAGTTTTTCCCGTTGCTGCCAGATGCTTACAAAAACATCAGACACAACTTCTTCAGCAGATTCCTTGTTCTTTACAAACCCTGTAACAAATCCGGTCAGGCGTGAATAATACATCTTGTAAAGCATTTCAAGCGATCGCTGGTCTCCGTTGGCAAGTTGCTGGAATAAAAGCTGTGGTGTATTGTTTTCAGTCACGGCGCAAATAATCGTTTGCTATATTACTCATTGTTCACCCAAAAAATAATATCAAACGATTGCGTAATTGATGCAATCGGTGTAATTCCGGCTGATTTTTTAATTCAACCTGCAAACGGCTAATTCAGCAGATATTTTGTTTAAAAGCAAAAAACATTGATACTAACGCTTGTTATAAAAATACGGTCGCTTAACTTCACCACCGTTATAAAAAAATGACAACTTCTAACTACCATATCTTCTCATCAACGCCTGTAGCTATTTCAGCTACAACTACAATTATTATTACAACCCTGTAAAGGGTTGCAATTCATCATATCACCATCGGGGCTTTTTTAAGCTGACTTTTGAAAAGAAACCTTTGTTTTACTGGTATTTCAAAATAAAAGTGCAAACTAACTAATCTTATTTCCAAACGCAAATCACCCTGTTCCATCTTCGGGGAGCATCTATATGAAAGTATTAAAATTCGGCGGCTCATCTGTTGCCAATGCGGAAAACATACAGAAAGTTGTTCAGATAGTAAAAAATGAACAACAACCAAAAGTAGTTGTAGTATCAGCATTGGGCGGCGTTACGGATCAACTGATCAATGCGGGAACCCTTGCAGAAAAGGGCGACGAAAGTTATAAAGAAGTGCTTCAGGCCTTAGAAACCAAGCATCTCGACACAGCCAGAGCTTTACTGCCGGTTACACATCAGAGCAGTTGCCTTAGCATGGTAAAACAGCACTTTAATGAGCTGGACGAAATATGCAATAGTGTATTCTATATAAGAGAACTGTCACTTCGCACCAAAGACCGTATCATCAGCTTTGGTGAACTGCTTTCTTCAAAGATCATTTCAGCATTCATGTCTTCAGCCAATATTCAACATGAATGGCTGGACAGCCGTAAACTGATCAAAACCAACAATAACTTCGGTTTTGCAGCAGTTAACTTTAAGGATACAAATGAAATCATCAGTTCCACAGTTGCTGCTTCCGGAAAACAGGCATTTCTCGCTCCCGGATTTATAGCATCTGACGCCAACAGCAATACTACTACGTTAGGAAGAGGTGGCTCTGATTACACTGCCGCCATCTTTGCAGCAGCCCTTGATGCTTCCGCTCTTGAAATATGGACAGATGTAACAGGTATGATGACTGCTGACCCAAGATGGGTGGCCAACGCCAAAACCATCAACCGCACTTCATACCAGGAAGCGATGGAACTTTCGCATTTTGGTGCCAAAGTAATTTACCCTCCTACTATACAACCTGTAATGCAAAAGAATATACCTACCTGGGTTAAAAACACTTTTGCACCAAATGAAGCCGGCACTGTGATTGAAAGCGCCGGCGAGCATGATGGCAGCGAAATCATTACCGGCATTTCCAGCATAAACAGTGTTACATTACTAAGCCTGGAAGGTAGCGGCATGGTAGGTATTCCGGGTTTTTCAAAAAGATTGTTTGAAGCGTTGGCTAATGAAAAGATCAATGTGATCCTTATCACGCAAAGCTCTTCTGAACATTCTATCTGCGTTGCGATCAATGCCGCAGATGCAGCCAAGGCAAAAAATGTTGTTGATGCTGCATTCGAAACAGAATTGAATCAGAAGAAGGTTGATCCATTAAAGGTTGAAGAGGGCCATGCAATCATTGCACTGGTTGGAGATAAAATGAAAAGCCATCCGGGCATAGCCGGAAAAATGTTTGGCGCCCTTGGTAGAAACGGTATCAATATAAGAGCTATAGCACAAGGATCTTCTGAAAGAAACATTTCAGCAGTGATTTCAGTTGCTGATGTGAAGAAAGGTGTGAACGTTTTACACGAAGCATTCTTCGAATCTGTCCACAAACAGTTAAACGTATTTATAGTTGGAGTTGGCAATGTTGGTGGCAAGCTGATGGAACAACTCAACCAGCAGAAACAATTCTTACTGGAACATCTTAACCTGCAAGTGCGCGTTACCGGTATTGCCAACAGCAAACAAATGCTGTTTGTCGATAATGGTAACGAGATTGATCTCCGCAGTTGGAAAGAGGCTTTAAAAAATGCACAACCAATGGAGTTGGAGCGCTTTGTAGATACTGTTATAGATAAAAATCTACGTAACTCAGTATTTGTTGATGTTACCGCAAACGCTGATGTAGCTGCGGTTTACAACAGGCTGCTTGAAAAAAGTATTTCGATTGTTGCGTGTAACAAAATTGCAGCGTCATCACCGTATAGCAATTATTCACAATTAAAATCTACGGCAAGAGAATTTAACGCTGAATACCGTTTCGAAACAAATGTTGGAGCAGGATTACCGGTTATAGGAACGCTGAACGATTTGAGAAGAAGTGGTGACCAGGTGAATAAAATACAAGCGGTATTATCGGGCACACTGAACTTTGTGTTCAATAATTATGATGGAAGCCGTCCGTTTGCCGAAGTTGTTAAGCAGGCACAGGATGAAGGCTATACAGAACCGGATCCAAGACTTGATCTTGGCGGCACTGACGTGATGCGTAAAATAATGATACTTGCCCGTGAAGCAGGGGAACAAATTGAAATGGATGATATTACCAACAATTACTTCTTGCCAGCCAGCTGTTTTGACGGAAGTGTAGATGATTTTTACAAAGAAATGGCCAACCAGGAAGCACACTTCAAAGCTTTATACGAAGAAGCAGCCGCTAAAAATTGCAAGCTGAAATTTGTTGCATCTTTCGAAAATGGCAAGGCGAATGTTGGCCTGCAACATATACCGTCACACTCTGATTTTTACCACCTGTATGGCAAGGATAATATAGTATTATTCTATACCCAGCGCTATACTGACCAGCCTTTGGTGGTTAAAGGTGCAGGTGCCGGAGCAGATGTAACTGCCAGCGGTGTGTTTGCGGATATATTAAGAATTGCAGCACCGTAGAAAGTAAAAAGTCAAAATTAAAAAGTTAAAAACACATAACTTGATCACACGTCATTTTAGGCGGCCTTGATTTTGGCTTTTGAATTTTGACTTTTGAATTTAAATTTTAACCGATGTTACCAAACAACCAACAAGTAACAACCATGATGAATATAACCGGTGCGGGAGCTGTTGCTTATCCCTCTGCAACTGTGGCGAATGTTGTGTGCGGGTTTGATATACTGGGCTTTGCATTGAATGAACCTTGCGACGAGCTTGCCGTTTACCTGAGCGATGAACCGGGCGTTCATATTATCAACAATGATGATTATGACCTTCCGACTGAAGCTGAAAAAAATGTAAGCGGCGCTGCTTTACTGGCGTTGCTGGATGAAACTCCGGACGTAAAGGGTCTTACGTTAGTAAGCAAAAAGATCATTAAACCAGGCAGTGGTATTGGTTCCAGCGCAGCAAGCGCGGCTGGTGCCGTTGTTGCTGCCAATCACCTCCTCGACAATCGCTTTTCAAAAGATGACCTTGTTCGCTTTGCGATGTTTGGTGAAAAAGTTGCCAGCGGTGTGAAACACGCTGATAATATTGCACCTTGCATTTTTGGCGGCGTTACACTCATCAGATCGATACACCCGCTTGATATTGTGAGCATAGAGGCTCCGCCGTTGCATGTAACAGTTGTGCACCCGCAGATTGAAGTGCGGACGGCTGATGCACGGCAAATCCTCAGGCAAAATGTATTGCTGCGTGATGCCATCAGACAATGGGGCAATATTGCAGGTCTCGTAGCTGGTTTTATTAAAGGTGATTATGATCTGATCGGCCGTTCACTTGAAGATGTTATTATAGAACCGGTACGCAGTATCCTGATTCCTGGTTTTGACGAAGTAAAGAAACTGAGCAAAGAAGCAGGCGCATTGGGCGGTGGTATTTCCGGCTCCGGCCCTTCTATTTTTATGCTTAGTAAAGATGCGGAAACAGCGAAACAAGTATCTCTTGCAATGGAGCAGGTTTACACACGCATCGGTATCGATTTCCATACACATGTAACAAGCATTAATACTGAAGGTGTGAGAGTGAGGAGCGTAGAGAAGTTATAAGTTATACGTTGTACGTTAAGAACAACATTGACTATTCACTATTGACCATTCACTTTTCACCATTCACTTTTTTCATCATCCAACTAACAATGAACTATTATAGTCTACAAAAACAGTCACCCGCGGTAAGCTTTGCTGAAGCTGCAGTTAAAGGACAGGCTCCCGATAAAGGTTTATACTTTCCTGAAAGTATTCCTTCGTTACCAAAAGATTTTGTTGCCAACATAAAGTCTTACTCAAAAGATGAGATTGGCTTTACCGTAATGAAGCCTTATGTTGCAGGAAGCATTCCGGATGAAGTTTTGCAAAAAATTGTAAGCGAGACGATCAATTTTGAGTTTCCATTGGTTCCTGTTACAGAACGCATTTCTTCATTGGAACTTTTCCACGGACCAACACTTGCATTCAAAGATGTAGGTGCACGTTTTATGAGCCGCTGCCTGGGTTATTTTAATCGAAACAGCAATCAACACACAACAGTACTGGTGGCAACATCCGGTGATACCGGCGGAGCTGTGGCTAATGGCTTTTTAGGGGTTGAGGGCGTTGATGTAGTTATACTTTATCCTCAGGGAAAAGTAAGTCCAATCCAGGAACTTCAGCTTACCACACTCGGACAAAACATCACTGCTCTTGAAGTTGAAGGTACATTTGATGACTGTCAGGCAATGGTAAAGCAGGCTTTTGCTGATACTGATCTTAACGAAAAGTATTCTTTAACATCTGCAAACTCCATCAATGTGGCGCGCTGGCTGCCACAGCAATTGTATTACTTCTTTGCATATCAGCAGTGGCAGCATAGTGGCGCACCCGTTATATGCGTACCCAGCGGTAATTTTGGAAACATCTGCGCCGGCGTGATCGCTTATAAATCCGGATTACCTGTAGAGCATTTTATAGCTGCCTGCAACGTAAATGATGTTGTTCCCAACTTTTTACAAACCGGAGAATATAAGCCAAAGGCTGCTATCGCAACCATTTCTAATGCAATGGATGTGGGTAATCCAAGCAACTTTGTGCGTATAATGGAATTATTCGGACAGGAAGTCTCTGATCTGAAAAAGATATTCAGCAGTACCAGCATTGATGATGCGACAACTGCTGCCACAATAAAAAAAGTATACAACGAGCATCATTATACTTTGGACCCGCATGGCGCAGTGGGCTATTATGCTTTGAACGAATATCTCTCTGAACACAGCGATCAAAAAGGATTTTTCCTTGAGACTGCGCATCCTGTAAAGTTCCCTGAAGTAGTGGAGCAGTCAACCAATACAAAAATTGAATTTCCTGAAAGTGTGCAATACCTGCAGGGCAAATCAAAACAAAGTATTGAAATGAAAGCAGGATTTGATGCATTGAAAGAGTGGATGATGCGTTAAGCTTAAAGCCTAAAGCTCAAAGCTTAAAACTTAAAACTTGTCGCCTGATGATATATACAGACTGCGGAATGATTGTTCCGCAGTTTTTTGTTTTATAAAATACAGCAAATTTATATTTGCAAAACCAGATGCGTTCAGCAGACTTTAGTTATCAAAAAAGAGAAGATATTTAATCGCAGTTATCACCCCGGTTCTAAGCTTTGAGCTTTAGGCTTTAAGCCTTCTTCTATTTGCCACAGAGACGCCTCAAATGCCCTTCAATCAGTATTAATTACTAAAAAAGAAGAAAAAACAACATTCAAGTCATCACCCAGGTTCTAAGCTTTAAGCTTTAGGCTTTAAGCTTCCCTCACCTCATCAGCAGCGAAGTCCCCTTATAACTATACTTCTGTTTGGTTTCTACATCTGTATAGGTCAACATCCATACATAAGTGCCTGTCGGTTGTGGATTGCCTTTGTAGGTTCCATCCCACTTGTTGGTCCAGTTTCTTGTTTCAAATACCAACTGCCCCAAACGATTGTATACTTTGAATTCCAGGTCGGTTGTTTTGTAACCATTCAATGGGTATAGAAAGTCATTTAATCCGTCATTGTTGGGTGTAAATGCAGTAGGCACAGCAACAAAACAACTTGCGAGTGCGCGGATTTTCTGTGTTGCCGTATCAAAACAATTGTATTGGTTCTGTACTACCAGGCTTAAGGTATACCATTTTTCCAACCCTCTTTGAGGAGGTGCAAAAGATTGCGGCTGCGGGCTGCTTTGCGTGCTTCTTGTTCCGTTATCAAAGTCCCAGGTAAAGGAAGTTATATTGCCGATGCTGTTGTTTTTTATCGTAACCAGATCACCCGGACAAACATCTGTCGGTGCTTCAAAAACTGCTTTTAGTTTATTGTTTAGTTGCAACATTCCGGAGACAGTATCACTACAAACTCCGTTAGAAACTGCAAGGGTAATAGAATGATCACCAAAATCAGAAAAGAACATTACCGGTGATTGCTGCTGACTAAAAGATGTACTATCAATAAACCAGTTCCATTTATTTACACCGCCACTGCCATCGTTAATTAAGTACACAGTATCCTGCTTGCAACCATAACTTACATTCATCGTATAACTTGCATTAACAACATCTGCAACTTTTAGATCGATGGATGATCCAACGGGCGTTTCTTTAGAGCAGACGTCAAAAATGGAATTTCCATCAGTTCCATGCTGCAGTTTAATCGTATAAAGTCCTCCGACCTTTATTGCTTCGGATAACTGAAGCTTAATGCTTGTAGTGCTCCCCTGATCGTCACAAACGCCCGCAGCGCTTTTTATAGTTACTGCCGACGGACCGGAGACAACAAAATCACTTCCATCTTTGGCTATACTACTACATAGCATCGGACTTCTGAATACAAGTTCTAACTGATCAGGCGCACAAACAACCGGCTTTACACTGTCCATTGGCGTAGGCTCCAACGGATAGACAGTAACTTTAAGGCTACTTCCCTCTGGAATTTCCCTATCGCAATAGTCGAGCAAAGTATTATTATCCGCGCCCCTTTTCATATTAATAGTATAATCTCCCGGAGGTAGCGGGTTGC
Organism: Chitinophagaceae bacterium DXS; assembly: GCA_030345135.1. Classification (GTDB taxonomy): domain Bacteria; phylum Bacteroidota; class Bacteroidia; order Chitinophagales; family Chitinophagaceae; genus Danxiaibacter; species Danxiaibacter flavus. Next base: position 1,212,858 of record CP128386.1, on the reverse strand, counting down.
TTAATTTGAGGTCAATTAAATCCATATCAAAGCCGGTAGTACAACTAACACCGGTTGCGCTTACAATCTTGCCTGCTGCCGTAGAAACAGAAAAATCGCTTCCGTCTGCGGCCAAAGATGTGCAACGCATTTTTTTGTTTACTTTAATTCGTATGGTTAATCCGCCACAATAGGCAGTAGCTTCAGACAATGCCGGATCAAGCGGATCGATTATACTTGCAGTCCCTCCCCCAAAAGAAAGACTATATCCGCTTTGACTATCACTAAAATGACTGATAAGCAGCAAGTATTGATGTCCTTCAATCAGATTGGGCATTGAACTAAATTTAGGCTTCCCGAAACCGGCGCAAACATCATTTTGTGTGCCGTTTGAAGAAGCGCCCGTCAACCCCGGTTCTCCACTCCAGTTGCATGATACAAACAGGGAGCGGACAAGAAAAACATCAACAGGATCATGCCCTGTTATATCAAATAGTTGCCAGTCATAATCTTCACTCAATGTATTTGGCGTTATAAGAAACCCCAATGTTCCACCCTTAAAACAAGTGAATCTATACCAAAATGGGTTTTTATCTGTAAGATGATCAAATATACATGGGCCGGGAACGGGTTTGCCTCCGCAAATTGGCACAGAGGTCTGTTTAAAAACAGCGGTACCGCAAACCGGAAAAGCGCTGGATGAATTTTGACCAAGTGCCGAACAGACTTGTTGCGCCCGTAGCGATGATACTGCTACGGCAAACAGACATATGAGCACCAAAAATCTTGACATATTGCTTACTAAGACCCCAAAAAATGGCCAAATGTTGCCATGTAATGAATAAAAAGCGTTCTCTGCACTATAACGCAAAAGAAAGCAAAAAGCATATTTAACCAGCTCCGCGGATAAATATGCTTTTACATTATATATATTTTAATTCAGTATCAATCAATTAACCGGAACCATCTTAAGACAAACCGGTTGATCTACATTAATCGTAACACCGGTATCTTCCAGCAGACCGTAATTTTTATTGATCACAAAGATCTGGATATTGTTGCTGTCCTTATTTGCAACCAGGAGGAATCTCCCTGTAGGATCGATCATAAAATTACGCGGATGCATACCGGTTTTCTTATGCTCGGCTTCAGTTAGTTTTCCATCACTACCTACCCGGTAAACAGTAATATCATTTGCCGTAACACGATTGGACGAATACGCAAATTTTCCGTTCGGCGTAACGTGGACATCGGCGCCGCCTTTATCATCTTTACTCCCACTATTGTCGGAATTTACGGTTTGAATTTCGGTTAGGTTACCATTGTCATACTGGTAAACCACCACTTTACCGCTTAATTCTGTCATTAAATAAGCGAATTTTCCATTGGGATGAAACGCCAGGTGTCTCGGACCGGAATTGTCGGGCAACTCATAATAAGCGGGATCAAGCGGCTTAACCGGCTCTTTGGCATCACTTGCATCAAATGAATAACGATATAACCTGTCGTTACCCAGATCTGCTACAAATAAAAATTTTTGGTCCGGTGAAAGAACCACGCTATGAACGTGCGGTTGCTCCTGTCTTTTCACATTCACACCATATCCTTCATGAGCTATCACCTGGGTTGATGGCTGCAAAGAGCCGTCTGCGTTCGTTTTAAAAACAGAAAAATTACCCCCGCTATAATTTGCCGCGATCACATTTTTACCGGTTGAATCAACAGTCACATAGCAAGGAGCATCCCCACCGCTGGATTGTTTATTCAAAAAAGTAAGCTCACCTTTCTTTTTGTCGAGCGCAAAAGAGCTTACGGCGCCTTTATCATCGCCATTTTCATTTACAGCATAAACGAATTTCTGGTCTTTTGAGATAGCGAGATAAGATGGATTTTCTACACCTGAAGTTTTACTTACAAACGTAGCCTCTGTTTTGTTGGGATTAAATCGATATACATAAATACCATCCTTCTGATTTTTTGTGTACGTCCCTATGAGGAGATAAAAAATAGGATTTTGGGCCTGCACAAACGAAGCTGCGAGCAGGAAACAAAGAAGCATGTATTTTTTCATATTGATGTATTTTAATAATCGTCTAAATGTAGTAACAATTGGACCATGAAATTGTAAAGTTTTTCTCAAAAATGGAAGTGATTTACAAAAAATTCAATTGACGACCGGGATACAGTATTTACAGCTCATTCCATCCCGGAAATGAGGTCAGCATAGTCACAGTCCCGTTATCTAACAACCACAAGTAACAATATGTTCCATTGGTAACACATAAATATTTCACTGGCATGGCTACGTTATACGCCAGTATCTGCTGCAACACATTATCTGAGAGCGGCACATTCATCTCTTTGCATTCTACCAGCATAAAGGGCAGTCCGTTCTTGAAGACAAGAATATCGCAACGCTTTTTAATATCGTTCAACAATAGTTCTTTCTCTATCCCTATAAGAGACGCGGGATACATTTTTTGCTGTATCAGGTACTGAACAAAATTTTGCCTTACCCACTCTTCCGGCGTTAAACGAAGCCATTTTTTGCGCACTTCGTCAAATATCCATTCTTTATTATCCTCTTGTTTTATTTTATACGGATGATCCGGATACAGTATTTGCAACATGCGACAAAAGTAGGTAGCTGTAAGCTATCAGCGGTCAGCTATCAGGTATTTCTTCTCAGCAATGTTAATTTAGGACAATGTATGATGTAAGATGTACGGTGTACGATGTACGATGTACGATGTACGGTGTACGGTGTACGGTGTACGGTGTACGGTGTACGGTGTACGGTGTACGGTGTTTCGAAAATATACCTGACACTGGCACCTCATTCTTTATACTCGACTTACGCTTCAAACCTGATTCCTACCCTACATCTCATACCTCGCATCTTATGCCTTACACCTTATCCCTGATACCTGATACCTGCCACCTCAGACCTCACCTTATGCCCCTTTTATCTATATTTACAAACCAGACGTCATCCCCTTTCCCAGGCTGCTGATAAAATGGAGGCTAGTATTGCCCTGAATAACTGATAAAATATAAAAGGATGAAAACGAAAGATGAAATTGTAAACAACTGGTTGCCGAGATATACCGGGGAAAAACTGAACAATTTTGGAAAATATGTACTGCTTACCAACTTTAGCAATTATGTTCACATGTTTGCAGAATGGAACAATGTTCAGATTGTTGGTGAAGATAAACCTTTTCAATGTGCAACCGCCGAAGGTATCACGATTATAAATTTTGGAATGGGAAGCCCGGGAGCGGCTACGGTAATGGATCTACTGGCTGCGATTTCACCTAAAGCGGTTTTATTTCTTGGCAAATGTGGTGGTTTGAAAAAAAGAAATAATATCGGAGATCTTATATTGCCCATTGCAGCGATAAGAGGCGAAGGTACCTCCAACGATTATTTTCCACCAGAAGTTCCGGCACTGCCGGCATTCGCCTTACAAAAGGCGATCTCCACAACAATACGCGAGTATAAAGTTGATTACTGGACAGGTCCCGTATATACGACTAACAGACGGGTTTGGGAACATGATGAGGAGTTTAAAAAATACCTGCAACGCATCAGAGCGTATGCTATAGATATGGAAACCGCCACTATTTTTATGGTTGGGTTTGCCAATAAAATTCCAACAGGCGCCTTGCTGCTGGTAAGCGATCAGCCAATGATACCGGAAGGTGTAAAAACTGAAGAAAGCGATAAAAAAGTTACTACGCAATATGTGGAGCAACATTTAAAAATCGGAATAGACTCATTGAAGCAACTCATCAACAATGGGCTAACGGTTAGGCATTTGCAATTTTAGAAGTTCTACGTTGTACGTTATAAGTTGTACGTTATAGGTTTCGGAAGCATAACTTAAAAGTCCAATCAATTACGCATGAAGCCACTTTTATCTATACAGCATCTGAGCGTTGAGTTTATACAGGATGGGGCGGCTACACAGGCGTTGCATGATGTTTCTATTGATGTGTGCAAGGGCGAGCTGGTTGCAATTGTTGGAGAGTCCGGATCAGGAAAATCTGTCACTTCATTATCGGTTCTGCAATTATTGCCCACACCGCCTGCCGTTTTTACCAGCGGTAAAATTGTGTTTACGGAAGGGGATGCTACAATTGACTTATTGAAATGCAGTGAGGATGAGCTTGAGAACATTCGCGGAAATAAAATAGCGATGATCTTCCAGGAACCAATGACATCACTAAATCCTGTGCACACATGCGGCAACCAGGTGAAGGAAGCGATTAAACTCCACAAGAATCTAACAGAAGAGGCAGCAAAAAAAGAAACAATCGGACTTTTTCGGCAAGTGAAACTACCAGATCCGGAAGGCATTTTCACCAAATATCCGCATGAAATAAGCGGTGGACAGAAACAGCGCGTGATGATAGCCATGGCTATGAGCTGTTCTCCTACCCTGCTTATATGCGACGAGCCGACCACTGCACTGGATGTCACAGTTCAAAAAAGTGTGTTGGAGCTGATCAAACAGCTGCAGTTACAGAACAATATGGGCGTGATATTTATTTCGCATGATCTTGGAGTCATTTCAGAAATTGCAGACAGGATTGTTGTAATGTATAAAGGCCGCGTTGTAGAACGAGGAACGCGCAAACAGATTTTCAACAATGCGCAACACCCCTACACAAAAGCACTTCTTGCATGTCGCCCCGCGTTATATGAAAAGCAACAAAGACTTCCCGTTGTCAGTGACTTCATGGAAGTAGATGCCGAAGGAAATATCTTCGAAAAACAGTTTAACATCCGGGGAGTGCCGGCAATTTCAGAACAACATCAACCAAAACCGGAAAAGAAAATATTGGACATCCGGGATCTCACAGTACGATTCGCCACTAAAAAGACCTTCCTCGGAAAAGTTCTGAAATACAATACAGCGGTAAACAATATTAGCTGTAGCGTTTTTGAAGGCGAGACCATTGGACTTGTGGGTGAATCCGGATGTGGCAAAACAACTGTTGGAAGAAGTATCGCAGGCTTAATAAAACCTGATGAAGGCAAAATCTTTTTTGACGGTACCGATATTGTTACTGCATCCAAATCTCAATGGAATGCGTTTAGAAAAGATATCCAGATCATTTTCCAGGATCCTTATTCATCGCTGCATCCACGAAAAAAAATCGGTGATGCCATCGCAGAGCCGCTCCGGGTTCACAATATTTATCCAACGAAAGCAATCCGAAAAGAAAAAGTAATTGAGTTGTTGGAAAAAGTAAACTTAAAGCCGGAGCATTATCACCGCTACCCGCATGAATTCAGCGGAGGACAGCGTCAGCGCATTGTAATTGCAAGGGCACTTGCCTTACAACCAAGATTTATTATTTGTGATGAAAGTGTTTCTGCACTTGACGTTAGTGTGCAGGCACAGGTTCTGAACCTGTTGAATGATTTAAAGAAAGATTTCGGATTCACAGCTATTTTCATCTCGCATGATCTGTCTGTTGTAAAGTACACCAGCGACAGAATTTTTGTAATGCACAAAGGCAGCATTATTGAAGAGGGCAATGCAGAAGATCTTTACAACCATCCGCAACAGGCTTACACACAACAATTGATAAGTGCTATCCCCAAGGTCTAAAGGCTTCCTGTATTATTTAAGCCCATTCATAATTCGCGTTAATTGCAATCGCCAGAGGCGATTGAGTAATCCACGAAACCAAAGGCTTCGCGAAACGTCACTGAAACATTATCCTCCAACCCGATACATTTGCACATTTGCACATTTACTCATTCGCACATTTGCAAAGTCGCCCATTCACTCATATCTCCTCGCCTTTACCGCATCAGCAACATAGCTGTCTTCATCGTCGCTATCATTGGAATTTTGTAAAAATCTTGCCGAACTGGGCTTCAGCGCATACAACGATTTTTTGACAACCTTCTGCAGCTGAGGAGCAAGCGGCTCTTCCTTTCTAACAATATCGTCAGTGTAACGGATAAAAATCCTGTCAGTATCAATTTCATCACTTGTAAGCATATCTTCATCAACGCTGATCTTTGTTGTGTCAGCAGGTTGCAACCCGGATATGGCGATTTGCCATTCGGTATCGCCTTTATCTTTCTTGTATTTATACAGGTATGCCCATCCCTTATATTTACCCTGCTGAACGCTTATCCTGTCTAAATACACAATTGAATCTGCACTCATATAAACCGAAGCATTTTTCAGTATACTAAGCGCCATTTGTGGCTGCGCCTTATAAGCTTTAGGAAATAACTGTAGTTTATTAAGACTGCTCATTGCTTTATAAAAAGCTAATCTGAGTTTATCATCAGCGGCAATGGCACCCGTTACGCTATCGTTCACCGGCCGGTTGTTTTTTATCATGGCAACTACGGCGTCCATTTTTATCCGCTTGTTTTTTAAATGTAACAGCTTATCAAAAAATAATTGCACATCCTGTGACTGATCCCAAAACGGAATCAACAGACCTATATAATTACTTAAAGCATTGCTTGTGGCACTCCTTACATAATCGGAAGCATCGTCATCATCCCTGTTATTATAATTCCGGTCATTAAGCTTGCTCATTTCAGCCTTATCCTCCTTAGCTATTTGTTTCTTCAATGCCTGTTTGGCTTCCAGCAAAAATTTTGTCTGGTATTGTTTGTATTGCGCGGCTTTTATGTACCCGCTATCAACAGCATAACGCAGTAATCTTTCTGCATCATATTTATAATCTTCAAGCACCATTAAATCCAGCAAGTCTGGTATTATAGCAGCAGAAAGAGACAAAGTATCATACAATTGATTCCACTTGTAATTAAGGTAGGCTCTTTTGCTTTTAATACTCCGGTTTGAATAATTAAAAGAATAATCATCATCTGCAGATGAAAGTATGGCAGGAGGATCATTCAGCACAAGCTTTTTAAATGTCTCAAAAGAAGCCTTTGTCTTCATGTCCAGTAATGCATCAAGCACTCCGTTCTGAAGATCTATTGTATCCTTTACTGCAGTATATAATGAAGCCAGGTAATTAACGGAAGCTGTATCATCAAAACTTCCGACGACATCGATCCATTTCTTTTTCAGATAGATATAATTCTTGTCTTTCCACGATAGTCTGGCAATAGCATTTTTTATTTGAGGCAGATCGGAAGAATCAAATAAAGGTCCTTTAATATAACGCCTGGCTTTCTTTGCCACACTGCTGTCAGTACTATAATAATCTGAGAAAAAGAGTTTGGATTTCTTTTCAAAAGCATTGAACGTTTTAAATGTATCTGCAGGCGTGAACGTATCAAAAAATTCTTTTACAAAACTGCTGGGGGCTGAAATGGTGTCGCCCTGGTTTGCCAAATAGAAGTACACTCCGTTCTTGTAATAAGACTGCAGTGTCAAAATCCTGCTGCTTGCAGTATCGCCATATACAAGATTATTTACCAGCCAGTTGTCTCTTGTCAGGCGTTGGGTTTTAGAGCGGATGACGTAAGTTGAATCCCTGCCAGAGAAAAAATTCATTGTTTTTTTGAAATCAGCGGAGTCTTTCAGATACATGTATTTAGGCATTTTGAAGGAAAGAACAGCGACATGTTCTCCTGTTGTATCATTCTCGACAACCTTTATCGAAAAATTGCTCATCGCTTCACTAACAGTCGCAGACTCATCATCGTCATCGCCCGAACCATATAGATCTGCAATGGAAACGTTGTTGGTATCGGTATTTATCTTATAAAAGAACGGACTCTTTACCGTAAAGCCCAACGCTGTATCTTTTCTTTCCGTCGCCTGTACGTACACAAATGGAGTTATAGCAAAAGACCTGATGAATGCATCCGCTGTTTTTTCATCATTCCTGTACTTCGAACCAATAACAAAATAATTATTGCCCTGAATAAGAAACCTGACTTTAACAAAGGATCCATCTTCGTGCAAATAAACATTATCGTAAAATGGATATTTATTCAAGTTGCCGGCTATGCTATTAATATTCTTCTTAATTACCCTTGCTGTACTAAAACTTTCTTTCATCAGGCCCAGCTCAAAACTGTCGGCTTCAACATAGTCATACTGATGCAGGTTTGCTTTATAAACAAACCATGCATTGCCATTTTTATCAGATGCCAGCCACTCACTTCTCTTTTTATTGTTTCTTTCGTCAGGAACGTATAACGGTTTGACGGGAAAATCAATTTTAAAACCACCGTACAATGGTTGAAAATTATTTGCAATCGAATTGTCCGTCGTTCTTATGTTCACGGAAGCAAAAAACTGATCGGCCTCCTTACCATCAGTAATATAGTCATTAATACCACTCACTTTGAAGATGATGATCTCATCCGGAAGTATATAAATATTGTACCGTTGTTCGTCACCTTTTCGTGTTCTGTTGGTAATATCAAAACCGTTGTAGCCATTTTTAACAATTGCACGTTTGCTTACTATTTTGCCGGGAATATTTTCATACAACAGGCTGTCTACTTTTTTAAGCACTATTGACTGCTGCTGGCCCAGCAGCACGGCGTTTGTTTTAACACGTGTAACCATGTAGTAGCTTCCATTACCCATATCAGCATACTGCACCATATTCAGATTACCATAACTATTGTAACGGTATAATTTTTTGCCGGGTATTTCCACGCTAAACAAACTGTCCTCAGCATACTGACGTGTAAAAACTACGGGCACGCGGATCTTTTCTACGCGTTCTTTCTCGTCGCTGTCGCGCCTGCCTGTGTAAACAGGTCTTAGCGTATAACCTTTCTTGCGCAGCAGTTCGATCACTCCCCTTTCACCGGGAAGATGCGCCGCTCCAACGCCTACAAAAAGGGATCTGTGTTTTATGATTGTATCAATAGAATTTGCCTGGATCACATTCCGCCTGTACATAAACTTTTCCTGGAAAGCTTCCGATACAATGCTTAGCATTTGCAGGGAGTCAAGCACATCAAGATCACCCCTTCTGTAGGCGTCTTCCATACGCTTCCTGTCACTGTAACCATTAAACGAACTTTGTTTCCTGTTCTTGTCTTTATACAGGGCCACATAAGCTTCGCGCACAAGCTTGTTGGATTGTTTGTAATCTTCTACACCAGTCACCACTTTATTCAACTTCCTGCCCAACCGGTATATATACATATCCAGATAGGTTTCTTCTTCAAAATCCTCCATGCCAACATTGTTCCGGTAAAGCATACCGTTTACAAGCCGCGCTTCGGAAGCGAGGGCTGCTTTTAGTTTTGCATCATAATTATTGATGGCAAATGTTTGTATGGTAAGTCTGTCGTCTGCTATGCTGGAGTAGTCTGTTCCTTTTAAAAAAGACGCATTGTCATCATTATTGTTACTGAGGGACCATTCTTCCTGCCACACTTCGGGATTTTGTTCAAGTGCAACAACATCAACATTTCGAATGGCGGAATAGAAGGAATCACTTAAATTAAACACCAGCTTGTTGCTTATATGCATTGTTCCAAAAAGATAGGACGGTCTGGATAAACCATTCCCTGTTATTTCCCATAAAAGGCTGGTATATTTTTTCCTGGCGGGTTCGGTTATTACATTTGGACTGGTACTTTTCTTTTTCTGCGCAAATCCAACCCCGTTATTTATCAGTAGTAAAAAAAATACGATAAGTGTAGTTAATCTGTAAAAATTTAATCTCATACGCCTGTCATTAAAAGTAGAACATTCCGGTCTTTGTTAGCTTCTTCCCGTTTCAAAATGTTTACCCATCTCACTCAGCTCTCCATTTACAGTCGAGGGTCGAAAATCAGCATGAATAATTTCTTACCTAAGATAAATCAATTTTGTCTTTTATTCTCGTTTGCCTGGCGGCACCCGTATTTAGAGTTTTATTGTAGCCCTGCAATTGTTATTTTTGCCACCCAAATAATTAAAAATGAGTGTTGTTGCGCAAATAAAACAGTCCGCTGCCGAGGCTATCAAAGCATTATATAATATTGATATACAAAGCGATACCATATTGGTAAATGCCACCAAACCGGAATTTGAGGGCGACTACACCATTGTATTATTTGCTTTTGTAAAGCAACTGAAAAAGTCGCCGGAGGCACTGGGCAACGAAATTGGCAGCTATTTGCAGGAAAACTACCCTGATTTTTACTACGGTTTTAATATCATAAAAGGCTTTTTGAACCTTGTTGTTGCAGATGCATACTGGATTGATTTCCTTCAAAAGGAACATGCTAACCCATCATTTGGCCTGCTCCCTAAAACCGGGCAAAAAGTTATGGTTGAGTATTCTTCGCCCAACACCAACAAGCCACTGCACCTGGGGCACCTTAGAAATAATTTTCTTGGATGGAGTGTTGCCTCTGTGCTGGAAGCAGCCGGTTACGACATCGTAAAAACTTGTATCGTGAACGACAGGGGCATCCATATCTGTAAAAGCATGATAGCCTGGCAACTGTTTGCGAATGGTGCCACGCCGGAAAGTACCGGCGTAAAAGGCGATCATTTTGTTGGGGATTATTATGTAAAATTCAACGATGCTTATAAGAAAGAAGTTGAAGAGCTTATTGCTTCCGGCATGTCAAAAGATGATGCTGAAAAAGAAGCACCGATCATGAAAGCTGCTCAACAAATGCTGGTTGACTGGGAAGCAGGAAAACCTGAGGTGATTGAATTGTGGAGCAACATGAATAGCTGGGTTTACAAGGGTTTTGACGAGACCTACAAACGCATAGGAAGTAATTTTGATAAAATATATTACGAGAGTCAGACTTACCTGTTAGGTAAAGACCTTGTTGAGACCGGCCTGAACAAAGGTGTTTTCTTTCAAAAGGAAGACGGCAGCGTTTGGATCGATCTTACATCAGATGGCCTGGATCAAAAGATTGTAAGAAGAAGAGATGGCACTTCCGTATACATGACGCAGGACATTGGTCTTGCCGTTCACAAATACGAAGAATATAAATGCGATCAGAGCATTTATGTAGTGGGTGACGAACAGAACTATCATTTTAAAGTATTGAAGCTGATTGCTCAAAAATTAGGTTTACCATCTGCTGACGGCATTTTTCATTTAAGCTATGGCATGGTTGAACTTCCTACAGGGAAGATGAAGAGCCGTGAAGGAACTGTTGTTGATGCTGACGACCTGGTAGATGAAATGGTAAACATCGCTCAACAAAAAACTGAAGAGCTTGGAAAGGTGAAAGACTTTAATGAAGATGAATTAACCGGCTTGTACGATACGATCGGCATTGGTGCGCTTAAATTCTTTTTACTGAGAGTTGATCCTAAAAAGAAAATGATCTTCAATCCTGAGGAAAGCATCGACTTCCACGGTTTTACCGGTCCTTTTATTCAATACACACATGCAAGGATCAAAAGTATCTTGCGTAAGGAATCATTCAGCGGCAATGCACAACCGCTGGTGAATGACAGATCTTTGCTGGAGCTTGAAAAAAGTGTGATCAACACATTGGAGCAGTTCCCTGAAACAATTCAGGAAGCAGCAAAAGAGCACGATCCATCCAAAATAGCTATTTATATTTTCAACCTGGCGCAAGTATTTAATTCCTTCTATACAAAACATTCTATTGGCAATGCTGAAAGTGAAGAAAAAAAATCATTGCGTTTGCAACTTGCAGCATTAACAGCGCAGACAATTAAGAGAGGCATGAATATGTTAGGAATAGCTGTTCCGGAGAGAATGTAAGTAATTGAAAGTTGATAATGGATAATTGAAAATGATTGAAGCGGAGTTTTTTGAAAAGCTCCGCTTTTTTAATTTAAAATACAGTTACACGGAGTTGCACGGAGGAGCCACTGAGTTGCACAGAGAAAGCCTCAGGCACGATTTTATAATCATTTAGCTTTCAACTTTTAGTGCCACTCTGTTTAACGTTGCATCCAGACTAATTTCGTTATGGACCCGCTATCTTAATTTTGCCCGTAGGGCATAAAGCTCAATAGAACAAACAACCTATTAGCCCTTATTGCCCGTAGGACATAAACAAGCCGAAGAATAAGGCAATCGCCTCAAAAACGATTACATAAGCTTTGAGCTTTTATCCTACCACTAACGTTGCATCCAGACTAATTTCTTTATCGACCCGCGGCCTTAATTTTTGCCCGTAGGGCATAAAGCTCAATAGAGCGAACAACCTATTAGCCCTTCTTGTCCGTAGGACATCAACAAGCCGCAGAATAAGGCAATCGCCTCAGGAACGATTACATAAGCTTTCAGCTTTTATCCTACCACTAACGTTGATCTAAAAGAATGTCTTTATCGACCCGCGATCT
>CP128386.1:279128-1200520 GCA_030345135.1 Chitinophagaceae bacterium DXS | reverse complement strand
AAGCTTTCAGCTTTTATCCTACCACTAACGTTGATCTAAAAGAATGTCTTTATCGACCCGCGATCTTATTTTTGCCCGTAGGGCATAAAGCTCAATAGAGCGAACAACCTATTAGTCCTTCTTGTCCGTAGGACATCAACAAGCCGAAGAATAAGGCAATCGCCTCAGGAACGATTACATAAGCTTTCAGCTTTTATCCTACCACTTAACGTTGATCTAAAAGAATGTCTTTATCGTCTCGCGATCTTAATTTTGCCGGTAGGGCATAAAGCTCAATAGAGCGAACAACCTATTAGCCCTTATTGCCCGTAGGACATCAACAAGTCATAAATTAAGAAAATAACCTCAGGCACGATTTTATAAGCTTTAGGCTTTAGGCTTTCAGCTTTAGGCTTTAGGCTTTCAGCTTTAGGCTTTAGGCTTTTAACAAAAAAAAGCCGGTTAAAGAACCGGCTACATCAAATATACATCGAACCTTGAAAAAATCTTAGAACCCAATGGTGGCTTCAATTACATAACCATTGAATTTTCCGCCGCTGCGCCAGTCAGCTGCAGGGAAATTTTTGTATTGCTGGTTCACCAATTCACCTTTCAACAACACGTTCTTTGTAAGGAACCAACCTGCACTTAAGGCTACGCGGTTAACTGTGATATCACCATTATAGGTAATGGTTGGTGTATTTGCCAGTTTTCCGGATACTGAATTATAACGTGCACCAATAAACAAGTTTTCTGGCCTTCCTATGCTAAATCTGTAAATACCTTCAACTGCATATTGATTCATTGTGCGTTTTACGCTGTCTGTGAATTTTGTATTGGCGCCTGAATACGTGGTACCACTGCATCCTGATGCGGTTTCATATGTACCAAAGAATTCAAAGCCTTTATATTTCAGGAAGCCATTCAGCATAAACGCGTCAACTCTCTGGCTGAATTGTGGATTCAATCTGCCTGACCATGGAATAGCTGTCAACGCCTGCACGTTGCCGTCTGCACCTTTCCATTTTTCCATCACGTTCTGGTAGTTAGAACCGGTTCTGTCGCCCCAATACAAAGTGTTCCATTTATTACCTGTATTTCCATTGTGGTACCAGCTGCCGGAAACACGTACTCGCAAATCTTCGTTCACTTGTTTGTCGAAGCCTGCTTTAAGGATTATAGAAGGCTGTAACTGACCTTTGGGGTTTACAGTGTTCTGCCAAACAGAATCTGCGTAGCCTTTTAAAGTACCGCCTGTAATTCCAAGCACTCCAAATAATCCGTTTTTCTGTACAGTAATATCACCACCTATTTCTGTTGTGAACGCATCCATAATGTAGTTATCCATAAAGGCATTATAAAGCACATGTCCGCCATCAGACCTTCTGAAATGCTGATCACCATAGTTCACATCATACTCACCAATTTTAATGGTGGTTACTTTCATAATATCATCCCATATTTTGCCTTTGAAGGGAAGTTTATCAAATTGAATGTATCCGCCTTTTACCCAGGTTTCATTGTGGTGACGTGAAGACAGGTAACTTGTAACATTCAGGCGAATACCATCCGCAAGTTGCGCATCCAGGAACAAATTGGCCTGTGCAGTCATGAATGCATCTGAAATGGGATATAGTTTATTCACGCCCTGGTTGTCCTGCGCGTCCGGATTTTTATGTTTCAGGTTTTGAAACTGCTGGGTGAAAGATGCACCAAACCGGATCTTCATTCCATCATAAGGTTTGTTGTAATCTTGTTTACCGGTTTCAAAAACGTTGATACCTTTTTGATCGTAAGAACGCCAGAAACTGGGTTTTCCGTAGGAAAAATCTTTTGAGTCTTTTGTGGTGTCTTGTGCAAAAGTAGCTAGAGGTAATCCTACCATCATTAAGAGAGCAGCACGAGATAGTTTTGTGCGATTAGGTTTCATAAAATTCATTTTGTTGAATGGTTGTTGTTTCTTGGCCACGGGTTAACCCGGGAATAATCTTGGATAAACTGGATTTAAAAAGGGGCTTATTACGGTTTAAATACTATTTCATATCGTAGTGTAACCTCGTCGGCTGTTTTAATGGCTCCGAACATCAGAGATGGCGGTTCCACTGAGTAGTCAGTCATTTTTAATTTGTATGCGCCTTTAACATTAATGCTTTTATCGCCTGCCATTACTCCTACCGCTGTAAGCACCACATCGCGGGCTACACCAGAGATAGTAAGTTTTCCTGCAGCTGAAAGATTGTAGGTGTTGCCACTAGCCGGAGCGATAGTAGTTTTTACTGCGTGAAAAACAATGGATTTGAATTTGTCTGTTTTCAAAGCTTTGTAAGCGTTTTTATCCAGACCGCTTTTCTCGCTTTTTAGCGTTTCCACGGGTACGGAAAAATTTACGTTAGCTAAATCTGTCAGTAAATTCGTGGGATTTGTTGTTATCACAGCTCCTCCGGTCGCACTGGAAGATTGCATTGACCAGTCGTGGATATTGGATGTACCTTCTATAGTCATCTTATTGGTAGTAAGATGGTATTGAGTTTGAGCTTTTCCTGAAAAAGATATGAAAGCGAACGCAGAAGCGAGTAAGGAGTAGTTTAGTAGAGTTTTGAAACTCCTGATAATATTCATTTTCATAATAATGGTGTTTAGTGATGCACGATGTTTAAATCAGCACAAACGTAGAACAGAAAACACCCCTGTGAAATGACGTTTGTTTCATGTTATTATGATACAGTTCATAAATAATTATGACAAAAATCATTTTCTTGCATGACGCATTTATGAACCCTTTGCCCTGCAAGGCTTGTAAGGATTGACACATAAATAAATCTTCTCACCACATTCAAATCATTTATTGAAAAAATTCGTATTAGTGGCATGAGGAACTTCAGCTTACTATAATATCAGCAAGAAAAAATAAATGACAATAAATATCTAATGCCGTCTTTTAATGATGCCAGATCAAAGACATTTATCAGCGTTCAAAAAATAGCTCCGTATGGATCTGGAATTACCGGTGTTCGTTGTTTTGTCACAATTGACTTCAGGGCATAAAAAAACGGGAAGAAGACTTTCAGCGCCTTCTTCCCGTTATATGAGTAGAGCAAATTATTTTATCACAATGCCGGACAATGGTGGCAATTGTAAGATCAGCTTATATTTTCTTGTTTCCTTTTCGACCAGTTCCGTTTTTATTTCAGGATTGTAAACATCCCCGCTTCCCCAATATTGAGGAGAATCACTGTTGAAGATCTCTTTCCAGGTGGACTTACCATATACATATATTTCCCAGTTATGCCTTACCACAGGTGTCATGTTCAATACAACAACCACATCATCTTCCGGTTTTAATCCGCGGCGCTTGTAAGCAATAATACATTCGCTTCTATGATCAAGATCTACCCATTCAAAACCGCCGGGTAAAAATTGTTTTTCATGCAATGCCGGCTCCTTCCGGTAAAGTTCATTTAGCTGCTTAACACAATAACGCATGCCACCATGACTCACATGTTGCAACAGATCCCATTGAAGTTCACTTTTATAATTCCATTCGTTGGTTGCTCCAAATTCATTACCCATAAACAGCAACTTTGCGCCAGGGTGGGTGAACATATATGTATATAATGTGCGCAGGTTCGCAAATTTCTGCCATTCATCGCCTGGCATTTTGTACAACATAGGGCTTTTACCATGAACCACTTCATCATGACTCAAAGGCAACATAAAATTCTCGTCATAGAAATACATCATACTGAACGAAAATTTATCCTGGTAAGCAGGTCTGAAAATGGGATCAATTTTAAAGTAGTCCAGCGTATCATGCATCCATCCCATCATCCATTTCATGCCAAAACCTAAACCACCTTCGAATGTAGGCTTACTGATCTGCGGCCAGTCTGTAGCTTCTTCAGCAATGGTTTGTATGTCCGGGAAATCGCGAAACAATGTTTCATTCAGGTCTTTCACAAAAGCAATAGCTTCCAGGTTGCCATTTCCACCAAAGGCGTTTGGCTCCCATTGACCTTCATTACGGCTGTAATCAAGTCGGAGAATCGAACTTACTGCATCAACCCTTAATCCGTCTATGTGAAATCTGTCGCACCAGAACCGCGCGCTGCTTATCAGAAAACTCTTCACCTCGCCTCTTGCATAGTTAAATATGTAACTGTTCCAGTCCGGATGATACCCTTTGCGCATATCCGCATATTCGTAGGTATGGGCTCCGTCAAACATAAACAAACCGTGCGCATCATAGGGAAAATGCGAAGGCACCCAATCAAGTATAACACCAATGCCTGCCAGGTGAAAAGCTTCTACCAGTGCAGCAAACCCTTGGGGACTTCCGAAACGGGATGTCGGCGCAAAATACCCTGTTCCCTGGTAGCCCCAACTGCCGTCGAAGGGATGTTCCATTACCGGCATCAATTCCACATGTGTGAATCCCATTTCCTTTACATAAGGAACAAGACGCTCGGCTATCTGGGCATATGTATTATAAGACTCTTCGTCGTTTTTATCAGGCCGCATCCAACTTGCAAGGTGAACCTCATACACGCTCCACGGGGCATTCAGTGAATTGTGCTTTTTACGTTCTTTCATCCATGCACCGTCATTCCATTCATAATAAGTCCCCCATGTAATGGACGCGGTGAGCGGTCTCTTTTCCCATAAGTGACTAAAAGGATCGCCTTTGTCAACCGTTATTCCATTCGCTCCGTGTATATGATATTTATAAGACTCTCCGGCGGGAATATTAGGAATAAATCCTTCCCAGATCCCGGAATTATCCAACCGTACATATAGCTTATGCGCCTGATTGTCCCAATGATTGAAATTACCTATAACACTTACCTGCGTGGCATTAGGCGCCCAGACAGCAAAATAAGTTCCCCATGTTTGCAAGGACTCTATTTGTTTGTTCCCAAACAATTCATACAACCTGTAGTGCGTGCCACTCTGAAAGTTCCTGATATCTTCGTCTGAGAACAATGAATAATTCCATACCGGTTTAGAACTGTCAACAAAATGTATATCCTCGTACTTTTCGTGTGTCTGTGGCATAAGGAAGATTTTTTTTTTGAAAGGTTACCCGCGGCTATGCTTATCCAAGCGGGCAGTCTGCAGAAAAACACAATACAGATTTACCGCTTATAACTGAATGATTACCATTAACGTAAAATTAGGACTATTAAGGCGCAATTTTTAAGGAAATAAAAGAAATTGCCAAGCATATTTTTCTGATTTAGAGAACAATAATTTTTTTTCGAAACTGTTTATGGAAAAGAAAAATATCCGCATCTCTCATAATTAACTAAACGTTTACCTTTAACTAAATTTTTAGTTATACATTTGAGACAACATTACCTCCGGGAAGGAATACTGATCGGAGAGACCTTATCATAACGTTATACAAACCGAAATAATGCACTGCGAAGAGTGACCCGTGCGAATGTGTTTCTTCATTATTTGCTATGTGTAACACTACCCCATGTAACACATTTTTAGATGCAAAAAAAGTATTAGCCGGACCATTAGAATAATCCTTGTAAAAACAAGCGTGTGCTTTTTGCGCCGCAACAAAACTACCACCAAATGAAGAGACTTATTGCGCTGTTACTATGTGCAGGTACCTGTTATTGTGCCCATGCCCAAAAAGCAACAATTAAGGGGTCCATACGGGATACCACTAACAAAACCAACCTTGTTAATACAACTATTACCCTATTGCGATCATCAGACTCATCCCTTTATAAATTTACGAGGAGCAAACAGGACGGCTCCTTTAATTTCTCGCAGCTTGATTCCGGCCAATACGGCATTTTAATCACCCATAAAGGATATGCTGATTACGCAGATCATATTTCTCTTCAAAGCAACAGCAATCTGGACCTTGGAAAAGTGATGCTTACGCTGAAAGCTAACCTGCTGGCGGATGTGACTGTTCGTTCGCAGCTGGCCGCTATCCGCATGAAGGGCGACACAACAGAGTACACTGCCGATAGCTTTAAAGTAAGGCCCGGAGCTTCTGTAGAAGAACTGCTAAAAAAAATGCCCGGCATTACCATAGATAAGGATGGAAAGATTACTGCGCAGGGTACCAATATTGAAAAGATTTTGGTGGACGGTGAAGAATTCTTTGGAGACGATCCAACCGTCGCAACCAAGAACTTGCAGGCTGATGCCATTGACAAAGTGCAGGTATTTGATAAAAAGAGCGACCAGGCTGCCTTTACCGGTATTGATGACGGGCAAAGCAAAAAAACCATCAACCTCAAGTTAAAGGAAGATAAGAAGAAAGGCTATTTTGGAAAGATAGACCTGGGCGGCGGGTTGAATGACCGATGGAACAATAGTGTAATGTTCAACCGGTTCAGGGCGAAAAAGAAATTCTCGGTATACGGAATTGCCAGCAGCACTGGTAAAACAGGCTTGAATTGGGATGAAAACTCACGCTACGGCGGCGGGAGCAATATTGATTACAACGAAGATTTTGGCTATTACTTCTCCTCCGGAAGCGGTGATGATCTTAGCTATTACGGTGACGGTTTGCCAAAAAGCTGGGCTGCAGGTGCTAACTACTCTAACAAATACAATAATGATAAACAGAATATAAATGCCAGCTACAGATTCAATAAATTGAATGTAGAGGGCGTTGGTAACACAATTACGCAATCTCTCACCAGTGATACCGGCAAAAACGGAGCATTTTATAATACAGAAGCTCGCAAAACTTTCAGCACGAGATTCAGACATTCAGTCAGCGGAATTTATGAATACAATATAGACAGTGCCACGTCTTTAAAATTAACATTGAATGGTTATAAAGGACAGTCTTCCTCTTATTCGGAATACGCCAATGTAAACCTCAATGGTTATGGCGACACGATATTGAGAAGCGTCAGAAAAAATACATCTGACGGAGAAAGCGACAATCTCAAAATAACAGCATTGCTGCGTCATAAATTTAAAAAGGCGGGCAGAACGATATCGCTGAATGTTGATCAGCTAACAACTAATTCAACATCGAGTGGTTATCTGTATGCACTTACATCCAAACCAACTGAAGGGATATGGAAAGATAGTCTTACCGACCAGTTGAAACAGAATAACCAGCATATTTCAACCCTAAACACCAAACTGGTTTACACCGAACCACTTGCCCAGAGGGTATTCTGGGAATTGAGCTACGCGATTAGAACAAACAAGAATGATGCGGAAAGATTGTCCTATAACAAATCCGCCGGAGGAAAATATGATGATCTTGCAGACACTTTGAGTAATCATTACAAGTTTGATGTGCTAACCAATACGGCGGGTACGGCATTTAGGTACAATGGTAAAAAGTTAACGGCGTCTGCGGGATCAGATGTTGCCTTCCAGAACTTTAACCAGGAAGACCTTTTTAAAGACACAACTTTTACAAGGCATTACACCAACTTCTTTCCAAGAGCCAACTTGCAATACAAGTTCAGCGGAAGCTCAAGCCTGCGTTTAAATTATAATGGAAGTACCACGCAACCTTCTATCAACCAGATTCAGCCGGTTGCAGACAATACCAATCCGTTGGTTGTAACAGTCGGTAACCCGTTATTGAAACAAGCATTCAGGCACAGTTTTGATTTTGGTTACAACTCTTATAAAGTACTTAGCCAGCGCGGTATTTACATGTATGGTAATTTCAGTACAACCAGCAATGCCATAGTGCAGTCTACATACATTGATCAAAACGGTAGAACTGTTTATCAATATATAAATACCAACGGCAACTATAATACTTACTTCGGTAGCGGCTATGGTATGAAAGTGAAGAAGTTCGATTTCCGGTTTAATGTAGGCCTCAATTTCAACGCATCACAATACACCAATTTTGTGAACAATGTGAACAACGTAACCAAAAACTACGCACCGGGCATGAACTACTCTTTTAGCAAATCTAAAGAGAAGAAATTTGATATCTGGTACTACGGAAATACCAACTACAACTACTCGACATCATCTGTCAACTCCAGTGTAAAAACAAATTACTGGACGCAATATCACAACCTGAATATCAATATTCAGCTACCTGGCAAGTTTGAATTGAACAATGAGCTGGAAGTAAATCTTCGTCAGAAAACAGTGGTGTTCGACAACAACAACAACGTGTTCTTGTGGAATGCTTACATAGGCCGCAAATTATTGAAAGACGACAAGGGTATGATCAAATTTTCTGGCTATGACATTCTTAACCAGAACAAAGGTTATAATAGAAATATCAGCTCAAGTGTAATGACTCAATCAAATTATCAAACCCTCACAAGGTATTTCCTTTTAAGCTTCGTTTGGAACTTTTCAAGAAACCCGGCTGGAGCAAACTAAAAAAAAACTAAAAGAATGAAACAGATCATATCAACAATATTCGCACTGCTGTTACTGTGTACCGTTAAAGCTCAAGATGTATTTATAACAAAAGGAAAGATTGAGTACGAGAAAAAGATCAATCTTCATAAAACGATAGATGGCATGGCCGACGGCGAGGACAGAGCATGGCTCGAATCTTTTAAGAAAGTAACACCACAGACATATACAGCTTACTTTGATTTATCCTTCAATGACGATAAAACATTGTACAAACCAGGACGCGATGTGACGCCACCGCAAAGGGTGAACGACTGGTTAGTTGGTCCAGCCAATGAAAACATTGTGTATTCAGACCTTGACAAGCATCAAAACATAGCACTAAAAAAAGTCTATGATAATACGTTTCTGATTGATGACAGCATCAGAAACATTAACTGGCGCATTACGATGGACACGCGCACGATAGCAGGTTTTGAGTGCAGGAAGGCTGTTGGCATTATTATGGATTCTGTATATGTTATTGCATTTTACACGGATCAGATCATTCCTTCCGGAGGTCCGGAATCATTTACAGGTTTACCCGGAATGATCCTCGGAATTGCAATCCCGAGACTAAATACAACCTGGTTCGCCACAAAGCTTGAGCTGATTGATGTAAAACCTGAAAGCCTTGTTGCTCCTAAGAAAGGAAAAAAGATTACCAATAAAGAGCTGCAGGTCCAGTTAAAAGAAGCGATGAAAGACTGGGGAAAAAATGGCACAAGAAATGCCTGGTTAAGCGGAATTTGACGATCAATTCGAAATAATTATTAACAATATTCCTCTTACCCTTATTTAACGTGATTTTGATCGGGGACGTTGCAAAGGCAACGTCTCTTTTTTTGTGGATTTTGATTGATGAAAAAACAAATGCACATCTTGCGATGTGCATTTGTTTTTTGGGGTGCAACGTTGGGGGCGTTGCAACCGTTGGGACGTTGCAATTGTAGAGACGTTGCAATGCAACGTCTCTACGCGTACGCGTAAATTAAATTATATCACAAACCCGTTTGGCAAAACCGCGCCTTTTTTAACAACAACGATACCTTCTTTAACGGTGTACAATGCATGATCAGTATTTTCCAGATGCGGCCCACCATTAATGCGTACATCGTTTCCAATACGGCAATTTTTGTCAATAATGGCATTCTTGATATAGCAACGATCACCGATGCCTATCATCGGAATTCCCTTAGATGAATAGTCAGATATCTGCTCCAGGGTTTCGTAATAATCGTTACCCATAATATAACAATTCACCAGTGTTGTTCCATGCCCAACTCTTGCTCTGATGCCTATAACGCAATTTTCTACCCTGCTGGCCATAATTATTGACCCATCTGCAATCACTGTTTTCTCCAGCGTGCTGCCGCTGATCTTTGCCGGAGGCAACATTCTGGCGCGGCTGTATACCGTTCTGCTGTTATCAAACATGTTAAACGGCGGTATATCCTGCGTTAAAGCCAGGTTGGCTTCGAAGAAGGAATAGATATTTCCGATATCTGTCCAGTAACCATCATACTGGTAGCTGACTACTTTGTATTTATCGATGGAGTGAGGAATTATTTCTTTACCAAAATCCGTAGCATCGGGATATTCATTTTTTAGCAGATCATCAAGCGCACTCTTGCTAAAAACATAGATACCCATAGAAGCAAGATAATTTCTTCCTTCTCTGCGCATTGCATCGCCGGTATCACTAACCCACTCGCCTAAGATATCCTTTTTAGGTTTTTCTATGAAAGACGTGATATAATTGTTTTCATCTTTTTTCATGATACCAAATTCAGGAGCATCCCTGTCGCCTACCGGTATTGTGGCGATCGAGATGTCGGCACCTCTCTTTTTGTGCTCCGTGATCATTTCTGCAAAATCCATTTGATACAACTGGTCGCCACTTAATATCAACACATACTGGTATTCATTATTGGCAATGTGTCTCAGCGATTGTCTCACCGCATCGGCTGTACCCTGATACCAGCCCTGGTTTTCAGGTGTCTGTTCGGCTGCCAGGATGTCTACAAAACCATTACTGAACGCGCTAAACTGGTAAGTGTTTTTAATATGCTTGTTCAAAGATGCCGAGTTAAACTGCGTCAGCACAAACATTCGGTTAATGTTTGAGTTGATACAGTTACTGATCGGAATATCAACCAGCCTGTATTTACCGGCAATCGGCACAGCTGGTTTTGAACGGCTTGCTGTAAGGGGGTATAACCGGGTTCCCGCGCCACCTCCAAGAATTACTGCTACTACGGAATTTGCTAGTGAAAACATATGACACGTTTTTATTTTAAACTTTTATAAATGTTTAGGTATTGCTGAACTGAATGTTCCCAGCTATTGTCAAGGTTCATCATGTGCTGTCTCATCCAGTTAAGATGCGTTTTATCTTTATATACTTCAACTGCCCTGTCAATTGAATAAGTAATGTCCTGAACACTGGCATTATTGAATCTTATGCCCCAGCCTTGCCAATCACCCATGTCAACAACCGTATCACGCAGGCCGCCCGTATTTCTCACCACGGGAACGGTTCCGTATTTCATAGAGTACATCTGGTTAAGTCCGCATGGCTCAACCCTGCTTGGCATCAGCAGAAAATCTGCTCCCGCATACATGTTATGGCTCAACGTTTCATTATAACCAATAACTGCGTGGTAGTTGCCATTGAACTGATGATTCAGGCTACTCAGCTGCCATTCAACATGCGTTTCTCCACTACCAAGGATCAGGAAGTTTACACCGTTAGATGTTGCATACATGGAAGACATAATAGCATCAGGCAAAACATCAGCAGCCTTCTCTCCCACCAGCCTTCCTATAAATATAACCAAAGGTTTTTCCGGATCAAGATTAAACTCTTTACATAAAGCAAGTTTATTGGCCTCTTTGCCGGCGTTCACTTCATCAATGGTATAGTTTTTTTGGATGTACTTATCAATTGCAGGATCCCATACATCTGCGTCAATGCCGTTAAGGATACCAACGCATTTACCCTTTTCATATTCAAACAGCGCTTCCAACCCGTTTGCACTTTCGCGCAGTTCCTGCAGATAGCTCCAGCTTACTGTGGTCACTTTCCAGGCGGATTTAATACCTGCGGCCAGTGGATTGATCACACCGCCCCATTCAAGCAAACCACTTTTCCAGGCATCCCATCGCGGAATATAAACGCTTTTATCCCAGGTCATCCATCCCTGGTATTGCGCATTGTGAATAGTAATAACAGAAGGTATACCGGATAATTTGTAGCTGTAATCAATACAATATTTCATCATAAAGGGAATTAACCCTGTATGATAGTCATGACAATGTACCACATCCGGCTTATGTTGCCAACTGTTCAACCAGGTTATTACTGCAATCTGGAAGGCAACAAACCTTTGAGTATCGTCGTCATAACCATATATTTTTTCCCTGTTGAGCAAACCGTCTATGTCAACAAGATAAAGGTCAAATCCAAGAACATTGTGTTTTTCTTTGATGATTGTAAAGTCAAACCACCAGTCGCCAAGATTGGCCCTTCCTTTAAAATCAACCACCCATTCATTCTTATAAAGGAACCTGGTCTTATACATAGGCATAACCACTTTGGCGTTATGCCCCATTTTCACCTGGTATTTTGGTAAAGCCCCCACCACATCTCCCAATCCACCTGCCTTTGCCACAGGATAACATTCTGCCGATACATGTATTATTTCCATTGAATGCTTTGAAGATTTACGTAATAAAAAAGAATAATATTACATACTTTTTTTGAGCGAAAAAGATTTTGTGTAGCCGAAACAATATGCTACTTAAACCCTACGACAAGTTAACGCGTCTTATCTATATAAAGGCTAAAAACATATAAAATTTTTTCGGAACTAAATTGTGGATTACTTTCGGCAATCTTTTTAAATCTAATTGAATTGATTGACATGAGTGAAACATTAACAACCACCCCGAAAACAATTAAAACGAACAGCGGAGCGCTTGCCACGTTGGTGATCGTATTCTTCTTCTGGGGCTTCATAGCAGCCAGCAACAGCATTTTTATCCCCTTTTGTAAAACGCATTTTAAGTTAACTCAGTTCGAATCTCAATTGATAGGATCTGCTTTTTATGGAGCTTACTTTATTGGCTCCCTGGCGCTGTATCTTATATC
Source organism: Chitinophagaceae bacterium DXS (assembly GCA_030345135.1). GTDB lineage: Bacteria > Bacteroidota > Bacteroidia > Chitinophagales > Chitinophagaceae > Danxiaibacter > Danxiaibacter flavus. The sequence goes on along the minus strand of CP128386.1, from coordinate 1,188,021 downwards.
CAGCGCTCTGGGTTATGACATCCTGAACAAAATCGGTTACAAAAAAGGTATCATCTACGGTCTTGCAATTTCAGTTGTGGGTGCATTAGGTATTATTCCTTCTGCGAACATGAACTCATTCCCGCTTATTCTTGCTTCGTTTTTTATTGTGGCACTTGGATTCTCACTACAACAAACTGCGGCACAACCTTTCGCAATTTCTCTTGGAGATCCTTCTACAGGTTCGCACAGGCTTAACCTTGCCGGCGGCGTTAACTCATTCGGAACGACATTAGGACCAATCATTGTGAGCTTCTTCCTGTTTGGATCAGTTGGCGGCGAACAAACCAATGTTACGGTTACGAATGTTAACACACTTTACATGATTGTTGCTGCGGTATTTGCTGCGGTAGCCTTGTTCTTCACCTTTTCTAAATTACCGGATGGCAAGGATGATTCGAAATTTGAAGCTTCTCATAAGGCTTCAAAATCGCTTATCACCATGACTGGTTTAATCATTGCAATTATCATTGTAGGCCAGTTGACGAATATTCAGAAATTGCCGTTATTGGTACTTACATTGATCATGGTAGTGTCAATTCTTTTTTATTCAAATAGCCGCGCCATTAAAAACAGTGAAGGTTGGGGAGCGATGAAATATCCTCAGCTTATCTATGGTATGATCGGCATATTTGTATATGTAGGTGTTGAGGTTACTATTGATAACAACTTCGGCGCATTGTTAAAAACTCCGGGATATCTTACACCCGAAGGATTGGATGAAAGCAAGATCTCCAAGTTCGTTTCTCTCTACTGGGGAAGCCTGATGATTGGTAGATGGACCGGTGCTATTGGTGTTTTCAACCTTTCTGAGACGGGCAAGAAGATTGCTACAGTTATTGTTCCGTTTGTAGCCTTCGGCGTGATTTTATTTGTGAACCATTTGTATGGCAACACCATCGGTGAATTGCTGCCTTACACTATTTGTATAGCTGTTGCCATTGCTGCGTTCCTTTTTGGACAGGAGAAACCGGTAAAAACACTGCTTACCCTCGCTTTATTAGCAACTGCATTAATGCTGACGGGTGTGTTCACCAGAGGTATTGTGTCGGTGTACTCATTTATAGCAGGTGGCTTATGTTGCTCTATCATGTGGCCATGTATCTTCTCTCTAAGCGTTGCCGGACTTGGAAAATATACCAGCCAGGGTTCAGCGTTCCTCATCATGATGATTTTGGGTGGCGCTATTATCCCTCCATTCCAGGGTGCATTGGGTGATATTACCAAACCTGATGGCACACACTACATGCACCAGTCTTACCTGGTAGCAGCTGCCGGTTTTGCATTCCTTGCATTCCTCGCTGTTAAACTAAGATCTGTACTGAAGGCACAGGGTCTTAACTTTGACGAGCAGATCGGCGGAGGGCACTAATTAATCCTTTGTTTTAGGAAACATAGTTTTTATCTCCCTTCGTTATTTAGCGAAGGGAGAATTTTAATATATAAATTCAAATTATGAGCAGCACAATCTCACCCTCCCTCGAAGCATTGGCAATTGGAATTGACATCGGAGGAACCGGTACCAAATTCGGCATAGTTGATAAAGTGGGTAATGTTTTGTTTTCGAGTGAGATCTCCACAAAAAAGCACAAGACGATTGAAACTTTTATTGATGAACTGTATGACAGCCTGAGTGTCCTGATTCAAAAAGCTGGCGGGATTGGCCGTATGAAGGGTATTGGTGTAGGCGCTCCTAACGGAAATTTTTATACGGGTACAATAGAATATGCTCCAAATCTTCCATGGAGAGGTATTATTCCTTTGGCAAAATTGATACAGGACAAATTTCAGCTTCCTGTGGTTTTGACCAATGATGCTAACGCAGCTGCTATTGGAGAAATGATGTATGGTGCAGCAAAAGGCATGAAAGATTTTATTATGATAACGCTTGGAACCGGCGTAGGAAGTGGCATTGTAGCCAATGGCCAATTAATCTACGGGCATGATGGATTTGCGGGTGAATTGGGACATACCATTACTATTCCGGACGGTCGCTATCATGAAGGAACCGGCAAAAAAGGCTCTCTGGAAAGTTATGCATCAGCTACCGGCGTTAGACTTACAGCGCTTGAAGTAATGGAGCATACAGACAAACCAAGCTCTTTGAGAGACCTGCCAAAAGATGAATTGAATTCAAAGCATGTTTACGATGCAGCAATGCAGGGTGATGAAGTAGCAAAAGAAATATTTGAATATACAGGTAAGATCTTAGGTATGGCGCTGGCAAACTTTGTTATGTTCAGCAGCCCGGAAGCGATCATTCTTTTTGGCGGTTTAACAAAAGCGGGCGACCTGATCTTGAAACCAACAAGAGAGCATATGGAAGCTAACCTGATCCAGGTATTTCATAACAAAGTGAAGATACTGGTAAGTCATCTGAAAGAATCAGACGCAGCCATTTTAGGAGCAAGTGCCCTTGCATGGGAATAGAGAGAACTTAATTTATGAGGAATAAAAAGAAAGCAGGAAAATCACTTCCTGCTTTCTTTTTTAGGGATATGTGCAGATGCATGCAGCTCCCTTAGGGATACAGTTACACAGGGTTTCGCAGAGAAGACTCCGGGCTATTAATGAATCTACCTAGAAGATATTCAGCGCCAGTTGAATGTTGGCATGATTCAATTCAGGATTCCACATTACCATTGCCGATACAGGGAGCGCATAAGTTCCCAACACAACCGTTTTGGATGCAGTGAAATTTATGTTGACGATATTTGGCTTGCTGCTATAAAAATTCGCGTCGCAGCCGGTTTCCGGTTTTAAGGCGAATGCACCGCCGATTCCAAAATCAAGATTTACCTTTTTACTTTTTAAAACAGGATAACCCAACTCTACATACGTCGAGTAACGGTTCTTATCATTCTTTGAATCTTTGTCACGTCCATACAACAATGTTGCCCAGCTTGCTTTTAGGGGAAACTTTCCCTGCAATTGATAAGTCACGGAGAGATCAAGAATATGGCCGCACTGACCATCTTTGTAATTAAATACTTCCTTATTGTTCCAGGTAGCATTTTCTGAAAAATTATAAATATCCCAAAATGCGGCAGTGAATCCTTTTTTGGTATAAGACAGGTAATAGTCGAACTCTTTATACACGCCGGTAAAGCCGGCAGCGCCCCAAACACCTGCCTTCCATTCACCGTTTTTCGTTTTGACACCGAGATCCACATCTGCCAGGGCAGTATTGCTTACCACATAGCCACGCCATAAATGCATATTCTTTAGCTGCATGGTAAAATCAACAGGGTTAAATGCAGAGGCCTTCTCGTCATTCGTCTGCGCATGCAGCCTGCTTGCCAACACCATACAGAACAGGCACCCTGCTAAAAAGTGTATTTTTCTCATGATATAAAATTTTAACCACAACCAGCACTTTTACCGATTCTAAACCCACTCTATTATAACCCATTTTTAAAAGGCATGACCCGGCCATTCACGAGTTCGCGTTCTTGTAAAAAACACGTAACAGGTGTACAGACAACTACTTACCTGGCAATACAAAAACAGCCAGACAAGACCGGTTAGCAATAAAAAGGTTCGATTATAAATGAGTGAGTTCTGCACGAATAATGTATTCGGCAAGAAGGAAATGGTTGTAGTTTTTTAAAAAGAAGGGATTAAAGAGATCAATACCGCCGCAATAAAATGATGCAGTAATCACGAGCGGTATTGATGAAGACTCATTTATTGAAGCAACGCAAATACCAGTGCGGCAAGAGCAGCTCCGGTAATTGGTCCTAAAATGGGTATCCACGCATAACCCCAGTCACTACTCCCTTTGCCTTTCATCGGCAACAGGGCATGCATAACGCGGGGACCAAAATCACGGGCAGGATTAATAGCATAGCCAGTAGTTCCACCTAATGATAAACCTATGGCAAACACAAGTATTGCGACAGGCAAAGGCCCTAAAGCCGCAAGCCCCTGCACATTTGATCCCGCGCCACAATAGAGGATAACAAATATTAGGACGAAGGTGCCAATGATTTCACTCACAATATTACTAAACGGGTTACGAATGGCAGGACCTGTCGAAAACACGGCCAATTGTCCTCCCGGATCATCAGAAGATGCATCGAAATGATCTCTATAAATTATCCATACCAGGAATGCACCAACCATTGCCCCAAGAATCTGAGCAATGATAAATGGCAGTGCATTTGCCCACGCAAACTTTCCTGCAACGGCCAGGCCGATGGTTACGGCCGGGTTCAAATGAGCGCCACTTGGCGCCGCAACAATTACACCGCAGAATACTGCAAATGCCCATGCGGTTGTAATAACGATCCAGCCGCCGTTATGTCCTTTAGTACCTTTAAGAACAACGTTGGCTACTACACCATCCCCTAAAAGTATCAGGACCATGGTGCCTATAAATTCAGAAACAAGGAGGTTCATATTGATTGTTTTTATGAAGCTGTCAGCTATCAGCTATGAGCTATCAGCTTTTATTGTTTCAGGTTAACAGAAATTGAAAACTGATTATTGACAAACAATTCCATATCGTTATTCCTCGACCCAATTTTTGGATCTTTCGACAGCTTTCTTCCAATAGCGAAGCAAGCTGCAAACATCTTCTTTTTTCATAGAAGGTTCAAACTGCCTGTCCACCGCCCATTGATGTTTGATCTCATCTATATCTTTCCAATACCCTACAGCAAGACCTGCAAGATAAGCCGCGCCCAAAGCAGTTGTCTCCAACACTTTTGGCCTGATTACATTGCTGGAGAAAATGTCTGACTGAAACTGCATCAGCCTGTTATTGGCAACTGCTCCCCCGTCAACACGCAGCTCGACTGTTTTTTTACCGCTATCAGCTTCCATCGCTGATAGTAGCTCATGCACCTGGAAAGCTATACCTTCCAACGCTGCACGTGCAATATGGGCTGCAGTAGTTCCGCGGGTGATCCCAAGAATTGCACCACGCGCATATTGATCCCAATGAGGCGCACCAAGCCCGGTAAGAGCCGGAACAAAATAAACACCACCATTATCAGGAACTGATTCCGCCATGGTTTCACTTTCTGCAGAGTTATCAATGATTTTCAAGCCATCACGCAACCATTGGATAGCCGCTCCGCCGACAAACACACTTCCCTCCAAAGCATAAGTTGTCTTACCATTTATTGTCCATGCAACAGTAGTAATAAGATTATTTTTTGATTGAACTGGTTTATCGCCGGTATTCATTAACAGGAAGCATCCTGTACCGTATGTATTCTTCGCCATACCAGGTTCTACACACATCTGGCCAAACAATGCAGCTTGCTGATCACCGGCAATGCCTGCAATCGGAATTTTTGTAGCAAATAAAGTTGTAGCAGTTTCACCGTATATTTCGCTACTCTGTTTCACCTCCGGCAGCATATTGGCAGGAATGTTGAAAATGGATAACAGATCCTTATCCCACTCCATTGTGTTAATATTAAATAACATGGTGCGGCTGGCATTTGTAACATCGGTAATATGCATTTTGCCGCGTGAGAATTTCCATGTAAGCCAGCTATCAACAGTACCAAAACACAGCTTACCTCTTTCAGCTCTGTCGCGTGCACCATCCACATTATCCAGTATCCATTTTACTTTAGTAGCAGAAAAATAAGCATCGATCACCAGTCCTGTTTTTTCGCGGATCTTCGCATCAAGTCCCTGCGCTTTTAATTCATCACAATGCTTAGCCGTTCTTCTATCCTGCCACACGATTGCATTATAAATAGGAAGGCCTGTTTCTTTATCCCACACAACAGTCGTTTCACGCTGATTGGTTATACCTATGGCAGCAATTTCTTTACCGGTTAAATTAGCCCGGGCAATGGCTTCGGCAGCAACAGAAGATTGGGAATACCAGATTTCACTTGCATCATGTTCAACCCATCCTGGCTTGGGAAAAATCTGTTCAAAAGGTCTTTGGGAAAGTGCAACGATCTCTCCTTTGTGATTAAAAACTATCGCGCGAGAACTCGTTGTACCCTGATCAAGCGCCAGGATAAATTTCTCATCTTTCATATGGAAGTTTTATAGTTATAAAAATGGCGCACCGCAGCGATCTCTTCACGCAAACAATAAATATAAGACGATAATAAAGACATGCGATGAAAGCCTTAAGTTTTAATTTAACAGATAGCCCCGGGCTATTTGATCGAATGAAGCAATCTGTTTAAGCACCCAGTCTTCATCATGCCCAAGTTCTTTTGCAAGCACTTGTGCCACTGCAGGCGCAGCTTCTATGGCTGCATGTGCATCTGTAAACAACAAGCGGCATCTGCGTGCAAGCACGTCTTCCACGCTACGGGCAAATTCATATCGTGCAGCCCAGGCTACTTCAGCTTTTGTATAGCCATATTTTGCTGAGAGTTTTTCGTTCATCCCAGGCTCTTGTTCCATGATCTTTTTTACATCAGGGATATCTGATCCGTACACATACAAGTGATCCGATCTGTCAACATTTTCGGCGTAGCCATGGATTTTGAAATGTTGCGTTACACACGGTTTAAACTCAAGCCGGGCTGTTGCGATCGTTTTATCAACAGTATCCTGCGCCATGCGCCGAAATGTTGTCCACTTGCCTCCTGTAATGGTAACAAGCCCGCTTCGGGACACAATTATTTTATGATTCCGGGATATTTCTTTAGTGCTTTTACCTTCACCCTGAGGAGCAGCCAAAGGTCTTAATCCGGCAAACACAGAAAGCACATCGGCTCGTGTAGGTTTGCGTGTTAAGTAACGGCCTGCTGTTTGAAGGATAAATTCAATTTCCTGCTCCAAAGCATGTGGCTCAAGTTCGGGATGATCACGGAGCGTGTCGGTTGTTCCTACAACCAGTTTATCATGCCAGGGAACTGCAAATAAAACACGGCCATCATCTGTTTTCGGGATCATCAATGCACTTTCTCCGTCGAGAAATGATCTTTCAAAAACCAAATGGACACCCTGACTGGGGCGGACCATTTTTTTTCCTGCGGGATTATCCATCATCAGGAGATCATCAACATAAACCCCGGTAGCATTGATTACGGACCGTCCTTTAATTTTAAAAACTCTTCCCGTCTCGATATCTTTAACTTCAACCCCGGCCACTTTGCCGGCATTGTCTTTGTTTAATCCTACAACTTTTGCGTAGTTCATAATCACCGCGCCCTGTTCAACAGCACTTTGTGCGATATTCACCGCCAAACGTGCATCATCAAATTGCCCGTCGTAGTATAACACACCACCTTTTAAACCTTTCTGCTTAATTGTAGGCAGTTGTTCAATAGTCTTGCGTTTGTTGATGTATTTCGATTTTCCAAGGCTCAGCTTTCCGGCGAGCATATCGTAAAATTTCAGACCGACCGTATATAAAACATTATCAAACCATGAATAATTGGGTATAACGAAAGATTGATTTTTGGTTAGATGAGGTGCATTTTTCAATAGCAATCCGCGTTCGTGACAGGCTTCACGCACCAATCCAATATCCCCCTGGGCCATATACCGCACTCCGCCATGAACCAGTTTCGTACTACGACTTGATGTGCCTTTCGCCAGGTCAGCTTGTTCAAATAATACGGCGGAATATCCGCGACTTGCCGCATCCAATGCAGTGCCCAGACCGGTTGCGCCTCCGCCAACAATTATAAAATCCCAAACCTCATCATTTTCTATCCGGTTGATTATTTCGCTTCTCTTCATAATTTGCATTTTGAAACAATTCGAAACACTTTAGAAACATTTCGAAACAAAAATAATTACTATTTATTTCTAAAAGATGATATTTGTTATGTTTTTCAAAAACACGGGATTATCTTGAGAATAAAACACAATAGCGGAACAAAGAGTTTAAATAATTTTGCTTTGAGATGAACAGCTGATGATAGCTCAGTCAGCCAGAATACATAAAGAAAGAGATTTACTAAAAAGAAAGCGATGATGAAACTGTCCATGTCTAAAAGACACGCCTATATTCTGGATAAACTTTCAAAAGAAAAAGAGATCCGGGTCATTGACCTTTCGGAAGAGTTGGAAGTTTCGCCGGTAACAATTCGAAAGGATTTAAAACAGTTGGAAACAAAAAAATTACTTTTTAAATCGCATGGCAGTATCACGCAGCAAAATCCATATATCCAGGATATTCACGTCAATGAAAAGGAGCTCATTAACATCGATCAAAAAATAAGAATAGCCCAAAAAGCTGCTGAATTAATCGTACCAAATGATGCCATCATTATTGCATCAGGCACTTCTGTTTTACAACTTGCATTGCTCATTGAGGCAAAAGAGCAATTGACTGTGTTAACGTCAGCAATAAATGTGGCAATGGCGCTCATTAAAAAACCGGATATAGAAGTGATTCAGCTCGGGGGAATTATCAGAAAAACATCAACTTCTGTCAGTGGACCGTTCGCTCAGCAAATGCTTACACAATTTGCCTGCAGTAAATTATTTCTGGGTGTGGATGGCATAGATATTCAATATGGCTGCACGACAAGCAATATGATGGAAGCCAATATTAACCAGAGTATGATACAGGCTGCCGAAGAAACCATTATTCTTACAGACTCATCCAAGTTCGGTAAACGTGGCTTTGGCCGCATTTGCAATTTTGACCAGGTTGACAGGATTATTACCGACTCCGGCGTAAGTGAACGGACAGTGAAATCTTTGGAGGATATGGGGGTTGAGGTGATGGTGGTTTAATGTACGATGTTAGGTGTGCGGTGTACGATGTTAGATGTATGGTGTTAGATGTGAAAAAATGTCTGATGTGTGATTTTTTGATGTCTGATTTATTTATCGCTGACATAACTTTCTGTAGAACAAACACCAATATTCGAAAGATAAGCTGATGGCTCATAGCTGAAAGCTGACTGCCACCTGAAACCTGATACCTGACACCTCGAGTCCTCACACCTCCATCACCTCATTCTCCACAATTGCAAATACCTTTTCTCCGGCTTTTGGCTTTATGGTATACAACCCCGTGAAAGCACTGAAAGCGGGTAAAATAGCATGAGTGCGCGTAAAATGATAACAGGCAAAACGAAGCGCCTGCCTGCTTCCGCCGGTTATTAATACGCCGGGATGAATATGTCCACAGAAGTAAAAAATCTCATTCTCTGTTTCATCATTGCAAGACTCCTGATCATGCACAAAACAAAACTTACCTATTAACAACTGCTCATCGAAAAGCCGGATGTTTGCTCTTTTGTAAAAGTCATCACGTAAAATATCATGGTTACCTTTTATCAAAAAAACATCGAGCCACTCAAGATCATTTCGCCACCGGATAAAAAGTTCAATTTCCTTATTTTCTACACTATGAAACATGTCGCCGGCTATAATCAGTTTCTCCACGTTATACTGCTGTACAAGACTGAATAACCGGTGAAGATCATTTTTGTACACTGTCTGGGGAACTGCAATACCGGCTTTGCGGAAATGCCCGGTCTTACCCAAATGCAGATCCGCGACTATAAGTGCTTTCTCTTCTTCCCAAAACAATGCACGTTGCGGCAAAATATGAAATGTATTGCCATAAATACTATAACGAACCGCTGAAGCCATAAGGGTGCAAATATAGGTGTCAGGTTTCAGGTTTCAGCTATCAGCAATTAGCAATTAGCCATTAGCTATCAGCATGGGATCAAGTAAGATGGAAGATTTGCTACGGAAGTGTATAACAAAGAACAGATTATTCTTGTTGCAACTTGTATATTTTTCCATCTTTCATGATCAGTTTTAATTTTCTTATGTCGCTGATGTTGTTGACAGGATCACCTTCGACGGCGATGATGTCTGCATACAGGCCGGCTTTTATTCTTCCGATAAAATCGCTATAGCCAAAAACATCAGCATTAACAGAGGTCGCACTTTTCAATACATAGAATGGTTTCATTCCGTATTCTACCATTGCTTCCATTTCCCGGGCATTATCGCCGTGCGCGTAAACACCAACATCACCACCAAAACAAATCGTTACACCCTTTTGAAGGGCCAGTCCAAAACTTTTTCGTTTTTCTCTTATGCGATCGGGCTCCGGCATTCCTTTTTTCCATCCTGCATATTCACTTACTGCTATGTCTGCTGAAATGGTTGGACAAAGCGGGACTTTGTTTTTAACCATTAAATCAAATACTTCAGCAGTTCCATTATCGCCATGTTCAATTGTGCTGATGCCTGCCAAGACAGACCTGCGCATCCCTTCGGCTGTTGTGGCATGGGCAACAACTTTTCTTCCACTTGATGAAGCTACAGCGACTACAGCTTTTAATTCATCAACCGTAAATGTTGGCTCAGCTGTTTTATTCAACCCCCAATTAAAATCTGCATACACTTTAATTACATCGGCACCGTTTCCGATCTGGGTACGTACTTCTTTTGTCAGTCCTTCAACCCCATCTGCTTCAGCTGCACCCTTTATGATATTGTGCGCATTATTTTTCAGCTTAGGTTCATAACTACCGGTTGCCACAATTGCACGTGTCGCAACAATCATACGCGGACCGGGGATTATACCTTTTTCAATTGCGTCCTTAAGGCCAACATCGGCATATCCGGCACTTTCCGTACCTAAATCTCTTACCGTAGTAAAACCGGCCATCAAGGTTTTTTCTGCGTGAACAACAGCGCGTGCCGTACGTTCAGCAATTGATTCATTTAGCACTTGTTGGTCCCATTTCGTTTCATTGTAAGGATGCAGAAATAAATGTGAATGTCCTTCTATCAAACCGGGCAAAATAGTACAACCAGGCAATTCAATCCTTTTAATTACTCCATCCAGGTGAAAATCTTTTTCGTTACCGGTAGCTATAATTTTATTGCCTTTCACTGCCACAGCATAGTTTGCATATATTGCTTCCCCGTCAAAAAGGCGATCAGCTTTTATAACCACAATTGTATCTGACTGTTGTGAAAATGCAGAGAATGCACCTGTCAATGACAGTAATATCCATGTAAATATTTGTTTCATAAACAGCATCAAAAATGAAATGGCAAAATACAATTTTCGCGACGTGTATGGAAGTGAAAGGGAATTTAAATAAAAAATCAAATTCAGGTGTAGGGGTAAACAATCAATCAGTTGTCAATAGTACAATCATCACCGGTAGTAATTAAATACATCAAAGAATCAACAAATTAAAGCAGCCGAAGTTGAAAAGAAAAATCTTCAACCTATTGTCAGACATCCATATGTTTGGTAATGACGGTAATACATATTTCAACAAGGTGTGTAAATTTTAAACAGGGTACGCAAACTATTACGTTGTAAAAAATGATTTTTGACCATTTTCTATTTCAATGTCGTTTAATTAAGAGTTGGCAATATGCAATGCGTGTACAATGCCATGATCAGGTTAATATTCGTGAGACCTCACCCGTCTTGCCAATGACAGATTAAGGCTGTTTTTTCATTGCCGTCTGCTTCAGCTGACGGAAAATGAAACTAATTGAATATGGCTTAGCCACACAATCGATTTTTGGGCTAAAGCCCGGTTTAAAGATAAACCACTGTCCGTCTGCTAAAGCAGATGGCAATGAATCGGAGTCAGTCGGTGTGGTTGTGACAGAGTCCTGTCATTACATCTTTGATTGTGACAGCCAAACCCCCAGTCGAGCTGACGATGCGGTTTCACACTTGCACATTATTATGCACTTGTTACTAGTGTGGTTGTGATTACTTTTTCTGATCAGCCAGGATCGTTATATAGATAATAGGAGACATCTCCCAAAGTTGATGATGCCTGCTTAACTAAACGAGGTTGGTTTTCCATTTATCATTTTGTTTACAATTGACTAACAAATTAAAATTATGTTTGCGCCCATTAATTAAAACAACATGAAAGCAAGCAAGACAAGGCTTTTGATCACTTCGCTCGCGTTGTTATTTTTTTCCCTGCAACTTCACGCCCAGGAAAAATTTACCTTCAGCGGATCGGTTAAATCAAAGACGAAAGGAGAAAGTATTATCGGCGCATCAGTAAAAGCTTCAGGAACAACTTTCGGAATTACCACTAACGATTACGGTTTCTTCTCAATAAGCCTGCCATCAGGAAAATATACATTTGAAATAGGCGCGATAGGATTCTCGCAACAATCCATCGATGTAAATCTTACCAAAAATGTTGAACTGAATATTTTATTGGAAGATGAAGCCGCTGCTCTTGAAAATGTTACTGTAACATCAACAACCAAAGGCAGAAGCCTTAGTAGTGCTCAAATGGGAATGGAGCACATCTCCATCAATGACACAAAAAAAATCCCTATGCTGCTAGGGGAAAGAGATGTGTTAAAAGCTATTCAGTTGCTGCCCGGTGTAAAGTCTGCAGGCGATGGCAACGCAGGTTTCTATGTACGCGGCGGTGCGTCTGATCAAAACCTGATATTACTCGACGAAGCGCCCGTGTATAATGCATCACATTTACTTGGTTTCTTCTCTACGTTTAATTCAGATGCCATTAAAGATGTAACCTTATACAAGGGCGGCATGCCGGCACAATATGGAGGAAGACTTTCGTCTGTAGTAGATGTTAAGATGAATGATGGCAATAACCAGGATTATAATGTGAGTGGTGGAATTGGTTTGATCTCTGCGAAACTGAATATTGAGGGACCTGTTCAAAAAGACAAATCATCTTTTCTTGTTTCTGCAAGAAGAACGTATGCAGATGTATTTTTAAAGCTATCCCCCGATTCATCTATCAACAATAACTCGCTCTATTTTTATGATCTTAATGCTAAGCTTAATTATATACTTGGCAAAAAAGACAGATTGTATTTGTCAGGGTATTTCGGTAACGACAATCTCGGCGTAGGACAAACTTTTGGCATCAAATGGGGCAACGGTACCGGAACCTTAAGATGGAATCATATTTTTAGCAACAAGCTTTTTTCTAACACTTCTATTATTTTCAGTAATTACAATTATAAAATACGCATACGCAACGGCGGTAATGATTTCTCTATCTTCTCGCAGCTACAAGACTGGAACCTGAAAGAAGAGTTTCAATGGTACTTAAACAATAAGAACAACCTTCGCTTCGGAGTGAATGCCATTCATCACACAATAACTCCCGGTGAGATTACTGCATCTGCAACATCGGGCATAAATAACACTGCGTTTCAGAAAAGATATTCATGGGAGAATGCAGCTTATGTTACCAATAACTGGAAGGCTGCCGACAGGTTGAATATTACCTACGGATTAAGGCTAACTGCATTTAGTATAATAGGCCCGGGTGATTTTTACAATGTTGATAGCAGCGGAAAAATTACTGATACGTTACATTATAAATCAGGCGAAGTTGCAAAAACATACTTCAATCTCGAACCGAGATTAGCAGCAAGTTACCAGTTAAATGCAACATCATCCGTTAAGGCTTCTTATGTGCGCAACGTACAAAATCTTCACTTACTTTCTAACTCAACATCCAGCACGCCAACGGATAAATGGGTTGCAAGTAATAATATGATCAAGCCGGAAATAAGTGATCAATTCTCTGTTGGCTACTACAAAAACATTGGATTGATGTATGAATTGACTGTTGAAGCATATTACAAAAGCATGCAAAACCAGATTGACTATCGCGACGGCGCGAACATTTACAACAATGATGCCATAGAAACACAGCTATTGTATGGTAAAGGAAGGGCGTACGGTATTGAATGGTTGTTTAAGAAAAAGGCTGGAAAATTCACGGGCTGGTTAAGCTATACTTTATCAAAATCTGAAAAGAAGATTGACGGCATTAATAACTTTCAATGGTACAATGCAAGGCAGGACAGAACGCATGACATTGCTATTGTGGGCATTTATCAACTCAACAAAAAATGGAGCTTATCAGCCAACTGGGTGTATTATACCGGAGATGCTGTAACGTTCCCAAGCGGCAAATACAAGGTTGATGACCGTGTTATCTTCTATTACACAGAACGCAACGGATATCGCATGCCAGCGTACCACAGACTTGATCTTGGCGCCACACTTCAGCTAAAGAAAACAAAGAAATTTTCGTCAGAGCTGGCATTCAGTCTGTACAACGCATATGGAAGGGAGAACGCTTACACGATCACTTTCCGTGAAGGAGAAAATGACCCCAATAAAACAGAAGCAGTGCAAACTACATTATTCAAATGGGTGCCTTCTGTCTCTTACAACTTCAAATTTTAACGCTTAACTTTTTTAGCATGAAAGTTCTTACATACATATTTATTTTTTGTGCAGTTACATTATATGCCTGCCAGAAAGTGGTCAACATTGATCTTAAAGACGCCGATAAAAAGTATGTTATTGAAGGCATCATTAATGATGGCGCCGGCCCATATACAGTCAAGATCTCGCAGACCAATAGCTTTTCAGCCGATAACAACTTTGCGACCATTAGCGGCGCACAGGTTATTATTTCTGACAACACCGGCATTAAAGACACACTCAAGGAAACATCCAGCGGCAGCTATACTACCAGCCGTATAATTGGGCTACAAGGACGCACATATAACCTGCTGGTAAATATTGGAAGCAGTTCCTTTTCTGCATCTTCCACCATGCCTGCAAAAGTGAACCTGGACAGCATTTACATTACCTCGCTTGACTTTTTTGGAAGCACAATTAAATGTCTGATACCAGCATTTACAGACCCGAAGAATGCAAAGAACAACTACCATTTTGAACAATACAAAAATGGTATTCTTGATAAAACCTTATATAGTCAGAACGATGAATTTTCTGATGGCAAGGTTAATTCACGACCGCTGATCATGAATGAAAGCGACAGTGCTTTTAAAACAAACGACATTGCCCGGTTGGAAATGCAATGCGTTGATGATAATGTATATAACTACTGGACAAGTCTTGAACAATCTACAGGATCAGGCACAGCACCGGCCAACCCTGTAAGCAACATAAAGGGTGGTGCGTTAGGTTATTTTAGTGCGCACACCAGCCAAATTGCAGAGATTGTTGTGAAGTGAGATCAATTGACAATTGAAAGTTGATAATTGACAATGATGTGCGAATGTGCGAATGTGCAAATGTGCGAATGAGTAAATGTGCAAATGTGAAACATGCACAATGAAATAACAGTGCTATATACAATGTTTTAATTGATAGTTAGATCTTAATTGGTCTAACTATTTTTTTGGGATTTATGTAAATGATTAAAATACAGTTACACAGAGAGAAAACGAACAATTACAGTAATTATTAATTCACATAGATCTCAGCTTGACAATGCCTTCATTCGCACATTTACACATTCGCACATTCGCACATTCTCCCTCATTTTCAATTATCAACTTCAATTGTCCATTATTTTTCCATTCTCACCTGCATTCTTCTAATACGGTCGGCGAGTTTTTCAGAAGAAAGATTATACCGGCTTAATCCATCAACAATGATCGGAAATGAAAGCGGGGTATATCTTTCGGGAACGGTTATAACTATATTGCTCTGCTGAATACGCTCTAAGGCATTGCGTAAACGCAATTCCTCCATTTGTTGAGAGAAGACTTCCTGGTATGCCTGGCGCAGCAAAAGATTATCCGGATCATGCTCTAAGAAAACCCGGAACAAAAGAGATGCTGAAGATTGCAGATGTCTCGCTTTCTTTTGTTCTCCCGGATATCCTTGGAAGATCAGGCCGCCAATTACAGCAATATCACGGAATTTACGCGAAGCCATCTCAACACTGTTCACACTACGCTGTATATCTGCCATAAGATTGTCCGATGTAAAAAGATCATACGCATTTGTATCGTCTACAGGAATGGGCTGATCGCTCAACAATTCAAAGCCATAATCATTCATAGCAATGGAAAATGTGATCGGTCTGAATTTACTGATGCGATAAGCTATTAGCGAACTCATTGCTTCATGCACCTGACGTCCTTCAAAAGGATACACCAAAAGGTGATATCCGTCGCCATCCTCAAAATGCTCCATCAGCAATTCATTCGCCTTGGGAATATGAGACAGTTCGCGTTGCAGATCAAACAAAGGCTTGAGGCTTTTTAATTCAATTTCATCGTAATTGTTATCAATGATCTTATCGAAGGTGTAGCGTAGAATGCGCCCCAGGTTTGCTGTCAGACTCATGCGTCCCCCCATCCAGCTCGGCACAATTGCTTTTTTTGCAGATGATTTACGCACAAAGGCCGTCATGTCTTTAATAGTTACCAGCTCTAGGTTTCTTCCTGCTAATGTAAATACATCACCCGGCTCCAACCTGCTGATAAAATACTCTTCTATTACACCGATATAACCTCCGCCCATAAATTTCACTTTCATCATAGCATCACTAACGATGGTGCCTATATGTAGCCGGTGGCGCATGGCCATGCGCCTGCTTTTCATCCTGTACAAACCATCTTCCAGTTCCACTTTTTTGTATTCATCATAATTCTGCAAAGCATCACCACCGTTTGTGATATGGTGTAATACTTCCAGCCATTCTGCCTCATTTATATCTGCAAAACAATAAGTGCTTTTTACTTCTTCAAATATTTCTTCAGCTTTAAAACCTTCGCCAATTGCGAGTGTACATAAGTACTGGATCAACACATCAAAGCAAAGCGTAAGCGGTTCCCGCCCTTCTATCAATCCCTGTTTTATGGCCTGTTTAAGCGCAGCTGCTTCAACCAGCTCCAACGAATGCGTTGGCAAAAAATAGATCCTGCTCACATCTCCGGGCCTGTGACCGCTGCGGCCTGCGCGTTGCAGAAAACGTGATACACCTTTAGGAGATCCAACCTGGATAACAGTATCAACAGGACGAAAGTCGACACCAAGATCAAGACTTGCGGTACACACAACTGCCTTTAGCTTTTGTGTATGCAATGCCTCCTCTACCCAAATCCGCAACTCTTGCTCAATACTGCCGTGGTGAAGTGCAATAGCCCCTGCAAGTTGGGGCGCTACATTTAATAAGGTTTGATACCACAACTCACTCATTCCCCTGGTATTGATAAAAATGAGGGTGGTATTGCTTTGCTCTATAATAGGAACTATTTGCGCGGCCAATTTAATTCCTAAATGTCCAGCCCATGGATATTTCTCAATCTCTGGCGGAATAACAGATAACACATCTGTCTTCTTATCAAGATTTGCTTTTATAATGAAATAGCCCTTCTCATCACCTTCGTCATTTATGAACCGCTTCAACGGCGACAACAAAACGTCCGCAGCTTCATGCAGATTACCGACAGTAGCGCTTATCCCCCACAGGCAGAGTTTTCTTGACGACCGTTTCTTTTTACTCACTTCTATCTCTTCCACATTGTTACGCATGCTTACAATTCTTGATAAAGCAAGTTCCACCTGAACGCCACGTTTGCTTCCCAACAGTTCATGCCATTCATCCACAGCAATCACATTCAGGTTTCTGAATACTAACGGATACTCTTTTTGTGCAAGCAATAGGTGCAGGCTTTCCGGTGTAATGATAAGAACCTCAGGCATTTGCCTTTTTTGTTTGGCGCGCTCGTTAAGATCCGTATCACCATTCCTGATGCCCACTTTCCATTGCATACCCAATTCATTAATCACATCCTCCATCGCGCGGCCAATATCCTTAGCCAAAGCCCGCAAAGGCGTTACCCATAAGAGCTGAAGGCCATTTTTGGAAGCGGTTAGATATGTTTCATGATGATCGTTAATAAATTGAATGACACTTCCCAGGAAGACAGAAAAAGTCTTACCAAACCCTGTTGGAGCATTAACAAGTCCACTTTCATCATTAACGATGTATTGCCAGGCCTGCTTTTGAAAATCAAAAGCTTTAAACCCTTTGGCCCTCAACCACTTTTGAATTATGTTATATCCTTTTGTCTGTTCTAATTTCATTTCGCCTTGTTCCTCGTGCTGAATATAGCTGTTTTTAAAAGTGCCCGGGTGTTTTTTTCAAATCACCAACATTGATGCATTAATATTTTTTTAATCTCTTTTAATCTCCCCGTTTACACCAATTAAAAGGAATTAAAATTGGATAAAAAAAATCCGTAACGATTTGTTAACATCATTTTATGACTATTTTGGCCAAACAAACATGAAAAAAATACTCTTCAATGCAAATGATTTATTTGTACCCAAAGACGTGCTACGTCCCAATTCCAATCAGTCCATCATACGTAAATCCCATTGAAAAAATAATACTGTAACCATTCATATAAGTTTTTTTCTTTTTCAATTTTCAATTTAAAAAAAACGATCACATGAGAAAATTGCTCGTACTCATGAGTATGTGCCTATGTATTATTGTGGCTCATGCTCAAAACCGGACAATTACCGGAAAGGTAACGGATGACAAAGGGCTGCCTATCCCCCTTGCATCAATTAAAGTAAAGGGAACTAGTGTTGGTACTTCAGCCAACGAGGAAGGTGTTTTTACACTTAGTGTTCCAGCTAATGCAAAGGCTATTGTCGTTACTTCAGTTAGCCATAATAACCAGGAAGTAACTATCGCAGACAAATCAAATTTCACCATTGTACTTACTGCTGCTGACGTTAAACTTGAAGAAGTTGTTGTAACAGCGTTAGGTATTAAAAGAAGTAAAAACTCACTTCCTTACGCAGCTCAGCAAATTAAAGGCGACGATGTAAGTGCTACAAGAGGAAGTAACTTTGCCAGTGCTTTATCTGGTAAAATATCTGGTTTAGAAATCAGGCAAGGCAATTCTATCGGTGGTTCTACTAACGTTGTAATGCGTGGCGTTAAATCGCTTACAGGTAATAACCAGGCATTATTTGTTGTTGATGGTGTACCCGTTGACAATACAATTGCCAGCACCGAAACTTCTACTACAAAAGGAAACACTGATCAGGCAAGAGGGCGCGGCGGTTACGACTATGGAAATGCCGCTGCAGATATTAACCCTGATGACATTGAGTCTGTGAACGTGTTAAAAGGCGCCGCAGCTACAGCGCTATATGGCTCAAGAGCAGCTAATGGTGTAGTAATGATTACCACTAAGAAAGGTAAGAAAGGATTAAACATCATTGTTAACTCTGGCGTTATCGTTGGCAAAATTGACAAAAAAACCTTCCCTAAATACCAGAAAAGCTATGGCGCTGGTTATTCTGATTCTTATCAAAAAGATGGTTTTTATTATTTTGATGTAGATGGAGACGGCGTTAAGGATCTTGTTACACCAACTGCAGAAGATGCTTCTTATGGTGCCAAGTTCGATCCTAATCTGATGGTATACCAATGGGATGCATTTGATCCATCTTCTCCTACTTATCACAAAGCAACACCGTGGGTTGCAGCAAAAAATGATCCGTCAACATTTTATGAAACGGCTGTTTCTACCAACAACAGCATTTTTTTGAACACGGCTTCAGATAAAGGCTTTTTTAAACTTGGCTACACAAACAATATTGAAAGAGGTACGTTGCCCAACAGTAGCATCAAAAAGAACATCATCAACTTTGGTGCATCTTATAACATTACCGACAGAGTAAGTGTTAGTGCTGCTGCAAACTATTCCTTAATAAATGGTAAAGGACGTTATGGCACCGGCTATAGTGGTAGAAACGTAAACCAAAACTTCCGCCAATGGTACCAGACTAACGTAGATATCCAGGAACAAAAAGCAGCTTATTTTAGAAACAACCAAAACATTACATGGAACTGGAAAGATCCGTCAACAGCTGCCGGAACAGTACCAGCGTACACCGACAACTATTACTGGACCGTTTACAAGAACTATGAACAAGATAGCAGATCCAGAGTTTTTGGAAACGTAGCATTGAACTATAAAATCACCGATTGGTTAAACCTGTTGGGAAGAGTAACACTTGATACTTATACTGACTTCCAGGAAGAACGTATAGCTGTAGGTAGCCAAAACACACCCATGTACAGCCGCCTTGACAAAAATTACAGCGAAACCAACTATGACCTGATGGCCAATGTTGACAAGCAACTGACAAGGGACCTGAATTTCAAAGCGGTTGCCGGTACCAATATCAGAAGAAACAATATCAGAACCAATTACCAAACAACTTCAGGTGGCTTAATTGTTCCGGATTTATATTCTATAGCCAACTCTAAAGGTACATTGCCTAACCCCGTAGAAACTAATCAGCCAATAGCTGTTGATGGTTATTTTGCAGGTGCAACTTTTGTATATAAAGAGTTCTTAACACTTGACGGAACTATCAGAAGGGACAGATTCTCCACGTTACCAGCTGATAACAACGCATACAATTACTACGGTGTTTCAGGTAGCTGGTTGTTCTCTCATCATTTACAGGATTTAACATGGCTTTCTTCAGGTAAATTAAGGCTCAACTACGCTACAGTAGGTAACGGTGCGCCCTGGGGAAGTATTAAAGACATATACGACCAGCCTAATGCATTTGGAAGCACAATCCTGTTCTCGTTACCAAACACAAAAAACAACAGCACTTTAAAACCTGAAATAACATCCAGTAAAGAGATTGGTTTGGAAATGTCATTCTTGAAGAGTCGCATTGGTTTTGATGCAACTTATTACATGACAAATACGATCAACCAGATTATTCCGGCTGCAACATCTACAGCTACCGGTTTTTCAACCAAGTATGTAAATGCCGGTACAGTAGCAAACAAAGGTGTTGAATTATCAGTTTATGGCACTCCGGTTAAAACAAAAGACTTCGTTTGGAATGTTAATGTAAACTGGAGCATGAACAGAAATAAAGTAGTTGAATTGTATGACAAGAGCGAAAACCTTTTGCTAGGTTCTTTCCAGGCTGGGATTACCGTAAACGCTACTAAAGGTCAGCCTTATGGAACAATTCAGGGCAACACATGGATGATGATAGATCCTAAAGATCCAACAAAAACTAAAGCATGGGACGGATCAAGCCCCAAACTTGTTAAGGATAATGGCTATTATGCTACAACCACTACAACAACCAATGTATTGGGTAACTACAACCCTAATTGGATCGGTGGTGTTTACAACAGCTTCAAATACAAAAACGTAACCCTGGGCTTTTTGATAGATACACGCAGTGGCGGTACAGTATGGTCATTAGACATGTTTTATGGTACCAACTACACAGGTATTTATCCTGAAAGCGCAGGCTTGAATGATCTGGGCAAACCAGTAAGAAACAGCCTGGCAGATGGCGGTGGCAGAATTCTGGATGGCGTTACTGCTGATGGAAAAGTAAATACACAACGAGTTGTAATAGATGCCAACTCCCCAGCAATGCCACGTGCAGGTTATGCGTACGATGCAAGTTATGTAAAGCTGAGAGAGACTACTATTACTTATACTTTCCCTCAAAAAATGTTTAACAACATAAGATTTATCAAAGGCGCAGATTTTTCACTGGTAGGCAGAAACTTGTGGCTGATTTACAAAAACCTGCCTTATGCAGATCCTGAAGAAAACCTTACTGCAGGTAACATTCAGGGTGTTCAAAGTGGCGCTTACCCAACTACAAGATCTATTGGTGTAAACTTAAAAGTTAAGTTCTAAAAAAAACAACATGAAAAAATTACTCTTTATAATAACATCGGGTTTATTCTTTGTGAGCTGCACAAAGAATATATCGCACTTCAACGATGAAACAAAAAGGCCTGCCAACGTTCCTGCGCCAACTTTGTTTTCTAATGCAACAAGAAACCTGTCTGATGCATTGGCTTCAGCGAGCGTTAACACCAACGTTTTCAGGTTTACAGTAAAGCATTGGGCAATGGCCGTTTACCAGGACGAGGCTCAGTACGATTTTGCAACACGTAATATTCCTCAAACATGGTGGACAATCATGTACAAGGATGTTTTGGCTGATCTGAACGAATCTGCAAGGCTTATTACAGCTGACAACACTTTAGATCCGATTGTTAAAGCCAACAAGCTGGCTATTATCGATCTGATGCAGGTTTATACATTTGATATACTTGTAAATACTTTTGGTGATATCCCCTATACAGAGGCGCTTAACCCAAGCAATCTTTTCCCTGTGTATGATGATGCACAAACCGTTTATGCAGATCTATTGAAAAGGGTTGCTGATGATATGACCAAACTAAACACAGCCGGTGTAGCATTTACATCTTCTGAAGATTTGTTATACAAAGGAAATGTTAGCAGCTGGAAAAAATTCGCCAACTCGCTGCGCATGAAAATGGGTATGCTTCTGGCTGATAGTGATGGCAACACAGCTAAGGCAAATGTTGAAGCTTCAGATGCAGCGGCGCTGTCTTCTTCTGCAGATGATGCAAAGGTGACTTACCAGGGTAGCACTCCCAATACAAATCCACTGTATGCTGATATAGTTTTAGGCGGACGTCCGGACTATGTTGCATCAGAAGATCTAATGAACCTTCTTATTTCTATGAGTGATCCAAGAAAGGCGAATTACTTTGGTGTTAACAATGATGGATTATATAAAGGTGGTGTTGTTGGGAAAGTTAATACCTTCTCTGACATGTCAAAACCAAGTGATAAAGTTTCTGCCGCTACTGCACCAGAGGTATTTATGGATTATGTAGAAACAGAATTCTACCGTGCAGAAGCCAAAGAACGTGGATATAATGTATCAGGTACTGCAGAATCTCATTACAATAACGCAATAAAGGCGTCAATCATTGGCTGGGGTGGAACTGAAGCTGATGCTAACGCTTATTTAGCAAGAACTGATGTTGCTTATGCAACTGCAAAAGGTGACTGGAAAGAAAAAATCGGCTTCCAAAAATGGCTGGCAATGTACAACCGCCCGTATGAAGGATGGACTGAATTGAGAAGAATGGATTATCCTAAATTAACGCCTCCTGTGGCTGCTATATCAGGCTTCCCTACCAGGCTTACTTACCCAAGTAACGAGCAACAGTTAAATGGTAAAAACTACACAAGCGCTGCGTCTAAAATTGGTGGCGACGATGTTGAAACCAAACTTTTCTGGGATAAGTATTAAGATGTTCTCATGTTTGCTTAGATAGGTCAAATGGAAAGGGTTGCAATTGCAACCCTTTCTTAATTTATAACCCCCAATGAAAAAGCCAAAATAGTTAAAAGTAATCGCGTGATGGTCGGCGAAGTCAAAAGTCAAAAGTCAAAAGTCAAAAGTCAAAACGATGACCATTTGCAAGAGCTTTAGTTTTTTACCTGCCAATCGTCAACTCAAATATTCAAGTGAAACATAGTTTCATTTATAGTCGAAACTATTTTTGAATTTTTACTTTTGAATTTTGAATTGCCTCCTAGTTCATTTTCTTCTTCAAACTACTCACCTGGTCCTGCAAATCTGTTACCAAAGAAGCAAGGTGATTCACATCCCAGCGTTGAACAGTATTGGCTTTGGTAATAACCATTTGTGCTTTCCATACTTCCAGAATGTCCTCTACGCTAACCTGGTACGGCTCAAACTGCGGGTTATCGCTAACCAGTGTTACACGGGTCTTTACTTTGTTGTTGCGGACCACTCTTTTATAAACAATGCCTTCGTTTTTGGATATAACTATATAGGTATTGTTTGTCTTCAAGTCTTCCACATCTTCCACCTTCTCTCCTACAATAACACTGCCGCTGGGTGTTGGCAACATACTATCGCCGACAATTTCAAACGCGCGGTAATGGCCCGGCGCCAGCATTGGTAAAGTAAAAGTATTCAGCTCGTCCACAAACTCAGGATCTGCATAACCTGCCAGATAGCCGGCTGCAGCCTTAACAGGAACAAAATGGATCACCTGGCTGTCAGAGCTCATTTTTAACTGCCTTCTTTTATCTAAGTAGCTGCCTCCGCTTTTTTGCGCTGTAACATCTTTCAACAGCAAGTCATCCAGGCTCAACTTAAAAATGCTGCAGATATTTTCAAGCACATCAAGGCGTGGCTCAGCCCGCTCTTCTTCATAAGCACCTACCAGCGAACGTTTAATTTTAAGTTTGTTCGCAAATTCTTCTTGTGTCCAGCCGCGAAGTTTGCGCAGATAACGAAGATTTTTTCCGGCATAACTCATAACTAAGTGATTTAGCTGCAAAATACTAATTTTTTTAGTCAAACGCTAAGATTGGAAAGATTTTTTTTGATTGGGATTTTTTTCTGGACCGGGATTTAGGGGATTGGTGGATTTAAGGATTGATATAATTGAAAATTGAAAGTGGAGAATTCCTGCCCGACTGCGTCAGTCAGGCGGGGAAAATGGCGGATGGAAAAATGTGCGAATGTGCAAATGTGTAGATGTGCAAATGTGCGGATGGGAAATATGCGAATGTCTGATGTCGGATTTTTTCATCTCTGATTTCTTTCGGTGCAGCAGGCTAATTGGGTGCAATCAACTTTAGAGCACAGCTATAGCTAAATTAAAAATTATAGTTGCCTGACACAGCCTTACCTGGCTCTTAAACCTAAGCACTCTTAACTTACGCCTTATACCTTAATCCTTATACCTTAATCCTTATACCTTAATCCTTATACCTTATATTTTACACCTTATACCTTATGCTTCACACTTTGTGCTACCTGATACCTGACACCTGAAACCTGATACCTCAAAAAAAACCGCTCACAAAAATGTGAACGGCCTTAAAAAATTTGCAGCTAACGGCTAAGAGCTAAGAGCTGATAGCTCACAGCTACATAAAGCTATCACTGTCGCGGTAAGCTTTCAGCAATGCCATCTCACCTTCTTTACCCGGTTGAGAATTGCCGTGTTCCATACCGAGAACGCCTTTGTAACCTTTATTGTAGATGTGTTTGAAAATATTTTTGTAGTTAACCTCACCAGTTGTTGGTTCATTTCTTCCGGGGTTGTCACCTATCTGGAAATAAGCTATTTCATCCCAGCAGAGATCAATATTGTGGATCATGTTTCCCTCATTTTTTTGCATGTGGTACATGTCGAACAATATTTTGCAGGACGGGCTGTTTACAGCTTTACATATTTCGTACGTCTGATCAGATGTCTGTAAGAACAGATCAGGCGAGTCACTCAGCGGTTCCAGCACCATCACAATATTATTTGGCTCAAGAATGGCTGCGCCTTTGCGTAAGGCATCAACAACATTCGCGGTTTGGATCCCAATCGGCAAATGCCTTTCAAAATTTCCCGGAACAACAGTTACCCATTTTGCATTTACACGTTTGGCAACTTCAACGGCCTGGCGGCATCCTTTCAAAAATATTTCCAGGTATTCGGCTTTACCGGTAGAAAGTGAATTTGCAGAGTTGCCACCTTTATCTACTACGAAAACGCCCATCGTCATACCGAGTTTTGTCAGTGTATCACCTATTTTTTTCTGGTCTTCAACTGAGCGGCCGGTCATGCCATTATCTTCAATTGATCTGAATCCCAAATCGTAAGCGTATTTTATCTGATCGACAAAATCTTTGCCGCCATTATTTTTAAACATTCCATCATGAATAGCGTAATTGAGGTTAAAAGGCTTGTCAGCATTAACTGACAGATCTTTTTCATCGTTGGCAGCTTTAACGGCAGAGGCAGCAAAAACAGAGGCACCCGCAAGCAGTGATTGGTGCACAAATTTTCTACGTTGCATAGATTAATAATTGTATAATTGAGGTTTAAATTTAAGCACAAACGCTTCACACTAGCAAAAAATTATTAGCCGGGCGCGGTTTAAAACCGAATGTTGAATATATTTAGCCCTCATTATTGCACTATACCATCATGAAATGTTTACTTCTTTTACAGGGATTACTATTATTTTCAGTTATTAACGCTCAAAACAAAGATTTTACCGCTTATCAGACAACTATTCCGGGTTCTTCAGTAAAATTTAAAATGGTTCCTATTCAGGGTGGTTCATTCACAATGGGAAGCAGTGATAAAGACAAACTTCATAAACCCGATGAAGGACCCCAAAAAAGTGTTTCAATTGCCGCGTTCTGGATGGGCGAGCATGAAGTTACTTATGATGAGTTTCTCCTTTTCTTTAATGATCAGAATACCAGCGTAAACTCAGAGGTTGATGCAGTAACAAGACCAACACCACAATATATAGATCTAAGCTGGGGAATGGGTAAGGTTGGCGGATATCCCGTAAATAGCATGTCTCATATGACAGCTTTAATGTATTGCAGATGGCTGTACAAGAAAACCGGTCAGTTCTACCGTTTACCAAGCGAAGCTGAATGGGAATATGCCAGCCGCGCAGGTAAACCAACAGCTTATTATTTTGGAGATGACAGTTCTAAATTGAAAGAATACGCCTGGTTCGCATCAAACAGTGGAAATAAATATCACCAGGTTGGGCAAAAGAAGCCCAATGCATGGGGATTATACGATATGCTCGGCAACGTTGCTGAATGGACGCTTGATCAATATGATGCAAATTATTTTACAACAATAGGCGCCACCGCAAATAATCCTGTTATTCCACCCGCAAGCAAATATCCAAAGTCAGTAAGAGGCGGCGGTTACATGGATAATGCATCTGCTTTAAGATGCGCAGCTCGTGATAAATCGCTAGCTTCATGGAACAAAAGAGACCCACAGATGCCCAAAAGCAAATGGTGGCTGACAGACGGCATGCAGGTTGGATTCAGGTTGGTTCGCCCTTTACAGCAGCCCTCGGCAGATGAAATAAACGCTTTTTTCAATAAATATCTCGGTACAAAATAAAACCACTTTAAAACAAAATTTTGTATGACTAACGATGCAAACAACAACCAAACTTCACGCCGCAACTTTGTGAAGCAAACATCACTTATCGCAGGCGGCTTGATGGCTGCTCCTTTTCTCACAAGAGCCAATTACTTTTCCGGCTCCAGCGATGTAATAAAAATCGCGCTAATTGGCTGTGGCGGCCGCGGAACCGGCGCTGCAAGCCAGGCTCTGCTTACCAAACAGAACATAAAGCTTGTTGCCATGGCTGATGCTTTCAGGGACAGGCTTGACGGTGCATACAAAGAACTTACTACCAATGGCGAAATTGACGCCAGCCGTATTGACGTTCCTGAGGACCGCAAATTTGTAGGCTTTGATGCCTACCAAAAGGCCATAGCGTTAGCCGATGTAGTTATCCTGGCTACACCTCCCGGCTTCCGCCCCATCCATTTTGAAGAAGCTGTAAAACAAAACAAGCACATCTTCATGGAAAAACCTGTGGCTACTGATCCTGCAGGTGTACAAAGGGTTTTAGCTGCGGCACAGACTGCCAAACAAAAGAAACTGAATGTGGTAGTTGGATTGCAACGCCATTTCCAGAATTCATACCGCGAACTGATCAAACGTAAAGACCTGATCGGTGAAATGACATCTGCACAGGCGTGGTGGAATAACGATGGCGTTTGGGTTCGTCCGCGCAAACCGGGTCAAACTGAAATGGAATACCAAATGCGTAACTGGTACTATTTCGTTTGGTTGTGTGGTGATCATATCACTGAACAACATATTCACAATCTTGACGTTATTAACTGGTTTAAAGGAAGCTATCCAATCAAGGCGCAAGGTATGGGCGGAAGACAGGTACGTACCGGTAAAGAGTACGGCGAAATCTTCGACCACCACTATGTTGAGTTCCATTATGCTGATGGATTTATTCTGAACAGCCAGTGCCGTCACATTCCTGGTACTATGAGCAAAGTGGATGAGCTGTTTGTAGGTACCAAAGGAAAGATCCAAACAGGTGCTGCTAACATTGTTGATCATAAAGGAAAAGTGTTATACCAGTACGATAGAAAAGCTGAAAATAACCCATACCAGACAGAGCATGATGAACTGTTTGAAGCAATTGCCAAAGGTGAATACAAATTTGACCAGGCTGAAAACGGCGCCAAAAGCTCTATGACATCAATTCTGGGTAGAATGGCAACTTATAGCGGACAGATTATTGAATGGGACAAAGCTATCAATAGCGGTCTTGATCTTCATCCTAAAACTTATACATGGGATACTGTTCCTCCCGTTACCCCTGATGCAGAAGGCTACTACGCCGTTGCAAAACCAGGTGTTACCAAATATGTTTAACAGAAACAATCAATATTCAGGAAGGCCGGAATTTTTCCGGTCTTTTTTTATGCCCTAATTTTCACATTTTCTACTTGCAACTTTCACGGGCATTTTCAAACTTTGTAGTCTCTCCTGCTGCCGGTAGATAGTTGTCAACCTTCAATAATATTTTGTAAGTACCCCCAATGCATAAGCAAATACTTTGTTGCATAGACGGCAAAAAAATGATGCACTCATTTAACAAAAACCGCTATTGTTTTATGCACGAAGGATTAGCTGCCAGGTCTTTTCAATTTCCCTGCTGAATAATAGTCGTTTAATCGCAGAAACACGACTTTAAAAAAACAAGTAAGCACCGGAAAGCCGAAAACGGAACAAGAGTAGGCATAAAAAACGTTGCTATATGCCAACAAAAACAAATTATGTACAACTGCGTGGCAGCGCAAAAGCCGCGCCATCCCCGGAAACTACAACCACAAAAGGTAGCAGGAACGAAAAAATGGATGTCACCATCCGGGTCAGAAGAAAACAAAGCATTGAAAAAACATTGGAACAGGGAAAAAGATACTCGCATGCCGAATACGAGAAAATGTTCGGTGCATCTGCAGAAGATATGGCCCGGGTTGAAAAGTTTCTCAAAGAAAATAAACTTTCAGTTGTGGAATCTGACAGCGCCCGCCGCACAATTATTGCACATGGAAGAGCCATCGATTTTGAAAAAGCTTTTCAACTTACGCTGTCCCATCACAAGCATCCGGACGGCACTGTTTTCAGAACACGCACCGGCTACATCAATGTACCGGCCGATTTGGAAAACGTGATAGAAGGTGTATTTGGATTGGATAACCGTCCGGTGGCCAGGCCAATGTTCAGAATGAGTCAGCCGGTTGGTATGATACGCCCTAACGCAGCCACTTTCCAGGGATATTCACCAGTGGATGTAGGAATGGCTTATGGATTTCCGCCTAACCAGACAGGCGAGGGACAATGCATCGGCATAATTGAACTTGGGGGAGGTTATAAGAGAAAGGATCTTACTGCTTATTTCAAAAGTATAGGCGTGAGCAGCCCTTCAGTGAAAGCTGTGTCAATTGATGGAGGAAAAAATACGCCAACAGGAGAAATCAACAGCGCGGATGCTGAAGTGGCGCTGGACATTGAAGTAGCCGGCGCAATAGCTCCTAAGTCCAAAATAGTAGTATACTTCGCTCCCAACACGGACAAGGGCTTTCTCGATGCAATTACAACCGCAGTACATGATACGAAGAACAAGCCATCGGTTATTTCAATCAGCTGGGGAGCTGCAGAAAACGCATGGACAACCCAATCACTAAACAGTTATAATGAAGCCTTCAAAGCTGCAGCAGTGCTTGGCATTACGATTTGCGCAGCAGCAGGGGATGACGGTTCTGCAGACCGCGTGAGCGACGGAAAAGCACATGTTGACTTTCCTTCTTCCAGTCCTTATATACTTGCTTGCGGGGGCACCAAACTGGCCATTCAGAACAATGCCGTTTCCTCTGAAATTGTTTGGAACGAATCAGCTAAAAATATGGGTGCAACAGGAGGCGGAGTAAGTGATTTCTTTACAAGACCAACTTTTCAGTCCAAAACAAAAATTCCAAAATCTGTAAGTACCGGTTTTAAAGGACGAGGACTGCCGGATATAGCAGGAAACGCCGATCCTCAAACCGGCTACAGAGTGCGGGTTGACGGACAAACATTTCCCATTGGAGGCACAAGTGCGGTGGCCCCGTTAATGGCCGGCTTAATTGCTTTGGTTAACGAGGCGAAAGGCATGGCTGCCGGCTATGTACACCCGGGCTTGTATAGCACACCGGCTAAGTTTTGCAGAGATATTACAAAAGGTAACAACATTACCACGTCAACCCAGCAAGGATACAAGGCGAAAAAAGGCTGGGATGCGTGCACCGGATGGGGCGTGATGAATTCGATTTGAAACAGATTTTTTTTAAAAAAATTGCGTTTATGCCGCCATTTTAGTTGGGATATTACGGCAAAATGCGCAGACTTTTCGGCTATTAGATTAAACCTGTAATTTTTTAAATGCTTTCACATTTCTTAAACAAATTCAAATTGCCACTGGCATGCTATTAGGTATTAGTTTCAGTAAACAACTAACAATGAAAAAGATAACACTAATAGCAATGGTAATGGCCGCAGGGTTTATTTACAATAATGCTTCTGCACAGGTTAGAGTAAATGTGAATCTTAATATTGGCAGCCAGCCAGCCTGGGGCCCTGTAGGATACGATTACGTAGACTATTACTACATGCCGGATATTGACGTCTATTATAATGTACCGCAACGCCAGTATGTTTACCTGGACGGTGGCCGATGGATCTTTGCTGCATCTTTACCAGTACGCTACAGGAATTACGATATGTACAGAGGCTATAAAGTTGTAGTTAATGAGCCAAGACCCTATTTGCGTGCTCCTTACTATCGTGATAAATATTCATGCTACAGAGGATGGTATGGCAAACAACAGGTTATTCGTGACAACAGGCACTATGTAGTAAAAGAATACAAAGGTGGTCATGGTAACGGCAACGGACATTATAAAGGTCATGGACGCGGACATGGTCATGGACATGATGATTAATCGTATGGCAAGTACAATTTACGAAGCCTGCCCGTACTGAACACGTTCAGGCAGGTACGAAGTACATAATTATGAGGCGCTTCATTCCTTTCAACAACTCCAGGTTTGACAAACCAATCATATACCAGGTACAGTTAAAAATAAAAGGCCTTTAACGGCCTTTTATTTTTGTACATAATTTTAAATCTTGCTTTACCTAAAGCAGGCTAATATTAAGTATGTAGTAAGATAGTCAGGACTGGAAACAGAAGTAATGGCAATAAAAGAGTTGAATAACAGGCAATCGTTTCAAAAGTCCGGGCAATTTAGCAATCGTAAAAAATGGCTGATTTGATATTATTTACCGTAGCAGGATAATCTTTTTCGAACTCTGTATCAGTGCGCCATTCTCCATCCGGATCCTGGTAAAACAGCAACTCACTTATACCCTGCATGATCTTCTTCGGGATAACCAAAACGGTGTCACGCAATTGACCGGTTTTGAGGATTACTGTTGCAGTTACCAACTGCCCGATATGTTTAAATTCAATATTCATTGGCACTTGTTTTAATGGTGAACAAATTAGGGCAACACTCGCTTAACAACACGGGATTGAATATACAATTTAAGAAAAACGCTACGCAATAGCAACTTATTTATCAGCGCCGAAACACCAATCAGTTAACTCACAAACTATCAGTTGAGTATAAATTAAAATGGAGATACAGGAGTCGATTTATCATTATTTCTTCCACCTATTGGTGCACCAAACCCTATAGAATAGTTGAAATGATTGTTTACGTTCGATGTAAGTGGAACACGGTATTGAAAGTCCGTAAAGAAATAAACTTCCGCAGGACCAAGACTTATTTGTAAGCCGGCGCCCAGCGGCATATACAGGCCCCAGTATGAGGTGTATTTGGATATACCTACTCCGCATGCAACATAAGGAGAAACGAGATAATTGTCCGGAAGCAACTTGGCATGTGCACTGAAGTCTGTTTCAAGCAACGGATTATCCGTACCCAAAGGAGGTCTGTTCTTAAACAGATAATCAAGGTATGTTATATCCATTCTTGCAGCGAGATCTATTCCGTTCGTTATTCCCTGTAAATATTGGAGAGCAAATCCCGCGTCCATATCTTTTATCCTGCTCCAGTCTTTATTATTCAGCACAGATCCCAAAGAATTTTTCTTGATAAGGTCTGCAGTATTGAAATCATTCAGCACAAGATGTATAGCAAGAGTGGGCTTCTTTTTAAAACTTGTCTTTTGGGCATGAACAAAAACAAGGGTAAATGTAAAAAGAGAAAGCATCACTTTCTTCATACACGCAATTTATAATAGGTACAGTGATTTTCAATCTTACTAAAATAGCACAAATTTTAAAATATGTTTCATTGAGTGGAGAAGAAATTTTGGGAAGGCAGGAGGCGTGAGGCATTAGGTATCAGGCGTAAGGTATCAGGTAAGCTGTAAGCTATGAGCTAATCTTCTGTTGTCCAGGTATCAATTCAGGTGAAGGCGAAATCAGCACCTACAAGTCAGATATCAAAAAAATCGGAAAATAAAAAAACATACATCACACATATCGCTAACCAGTACATCTAAATCTAACATTGCATCTACATCGAACATCTAAAATCGTACATCATACATAAAAATCAGACATCTCCTTACATCTAACACCGTACATCTAACATCGTACATCCTCCTCACTCTGTCGTTCCCTTCGGTACCTCCTCTACCTTTACTCTCGTAAGGCCTCGTTTGACAAAATCAAGTTCAACAGCCGCTGATCGGGTTACATCAACAACGCGCCCTTTCTTTGACATGCTCTTATGCATGCGGTCATTGATCCTCACAACAACAGATTTACCATTGCGCAGATTTGTTATTCTTACCCATGTGCCGAGCTTAAAGTTGTTGCTGGCCGCAGTAGGCAAATCGTGATCGAATTTTTCCCCGGTAGACGTTTTGGTTCCCTGGAGACTTTTACTATAGAAACTGGCTATTCCATAAACAACATGGCTGCTATCTGCAGCGTCAGACTGAGCAAGCAATGGAGAAACACACAGTAAAAAAATAATTACAGCGCCAAATTTCATAATCAAGCTATTTGATATTTTCTTTTGTATCCTTGCGTTGCTATGATGAAATATAGGTATTCTTTCTTGAAATTCCTTGTCATGTTATTGGTTTCGGGTTATGTCGCGGCCCAATCGTCAATTATTGTGCCGAAAAACAAATATAAGGTAGCAGTTATAACTACAAAAAAATTGCTTGAACATACTATTGATCTTGACAGCAATAAACAGATGGTATCCTTATCAACGCTTATTCCTGACATAGCCATAGAACTTTCTTATGCATCCACCAATAACTTTACACACCAGGCATTATACCCTTCTAAAACCAACGATACATATTTGCGATTGCCTGCAGCTAAAGCCTTGCAGAAAGTACAGGCAGCACTTTCTTCAAAAAATTACGGACTCAAAATATTTGATGCATACAGACCCTATAGCGTTACCAAAAAATTCTGGGAGCTTATCAATGATGAGCGCTACGTTGCAAATCCGGCTAAAGCGAGCGGTCACAATAAAGGTGCGGCGGTGGATCTGACGATCATTGATCTGAAGACAAAGAAAGAATTGGATATGGGGACGGCTTTTGACAACTTTACGGATTCGGCGCATCACAGCTACACTGCTTTACCTCCAAAAGTTCTGGCCAACAGAAAGCTTTTAAAAGAAACGATGATCAAATATGGATTTAAGCCTCTTGAGACTGAATGGTGGCATTATTCATGGCCCGGAAACTTTGAAGCGCTTGATGTGAGTTTTGATGATTTAGGCAAGTAATAGCACTACAATTTCGTTTAGATGAAATCTGTCCTCATTTACGTTGGGTTTTATCTCTGTGCAACTCCACGTCTACTCCACGTCTACTCCGTATTACTCTGAGTAACTGTATTTAGTTATTCAAATTTTACATAGCTCTGCTTAAAATCGATGATCATGGTTTTGAATTGCCCGATTACATCCTGGCCAATATTGCCATAATAAATATCTGCATTGGTACTAAGTGTGTCCTTGCTGACAATTGCATCCGTTAACTTTATTACTGCATTATTACATTTCAATTCCAGCATCGGACATTTAACAACCTGCATTACTTTTTCTCCTGAGGTTCCTCCAACGCGTAAAACTGTGTCTACGCAATTGGTCTGAAAATCGCTTTTAAAAGATCTGTAGAAAACATCGCTAAACATGGTGCTTTGAGCGCCGAAATCAAATGTAAACGGCAGCAATCCCCCTTTGTAACTAAGATAAATAACCGGCTTTAATTCATCCATTGCCAGATTGGGAGCAGGATCATTTTCTCGCCGGCTCCTGGTAACCTCTAGTTCATTTTCTGAAAAATTAAGTGTTCCCATTTCCTTAATAACGGGAAAGCCGATGATCCCATTGATATTATATGCACCATTTGCAAAACTTAATGCAGTGTCCGGAAAGACAAGAAACAAGCTGTTCGTTATTTCGATATCGCCAATACGCAATGACTCTGCATAGGCCATTTTCGCCCGGGTAGGAATGCCAGTGATACCACTTCTGATACTAACAGTCGCATTGTTGATATACTTAAGACCAAGTAACCCGGCATAGGTATCCGTAATAGTTGAAATACCGGCTCCTGAATCAAAGACAAAATCGTAGCTGCTGTCTTTATTAGCTACCGGAAGATTCCACAAGTTGGCTTTATCTTTTGTAAAATGAATATTGGTTTTATCTGGTTGAAGTATTTTTTGAGGAGGAATATTTTGAACCATTTGCCAGATTTTAAGGGCTTCTTTTTCATCTTCCAGATCACCTGGATCAATAAACTGCGGATATCGTTGAAGCAATGCAGTCCCCGCATCAAACGCTTTTTTGTACTCAAAAAGTTTTATGTAATTATCATATACCGTTTTATAATACAGGTACGCCAACGTATCATCCTTTATGCCATCTATTCTTTCAAGCCGGCTAAGTATTTGCATAGAGCTGTCCGCATTGCCGAACGCATTTAAAAGTACGGCGGAATAAATAGCAAATTGATCCCCGGAAAGTACCGGTGCTTGTTGTTGGAGCAAGCTTTCTTTAACAGACAGATAGTCTTTTTTGAGGATCAGTTGATTTATGGATTGTTGCGAAAAAGCGTGGACAGAGACTATAAATGACAGAAATAAAAGGATGCCCCGTTTCATGGATTTGAATTTGACCGTTGATCGATAATCAGTAAATGCAATTACTGCTCTACCTGGCATGCCTCCAAGATATTTCCGTCTCCATCATAGAAAAAAAAGTATTTCAACAATGTTTCATCAACCAGCTCGTCCACATTAACGCCTTTATCTTTCAATTGCTGATAAGCCTTTTCTATCTCTGTAGTCTTAAAGATGGGATAAGAACCTGTTTTTTTATCAACTTTAATGGGCTGATCACTTTGCCATATTGTAAGACTTGTCATGCCGCCCGTTTCAAATACTACAAGATCCTCGACAGGATCATCCCAAACCGGCGTTAATCCAAGAACATCACAATACCACTTTCTTGCTTCCTTAATATCAGACACCCTGATAATTACGGTATCTATGCCGTGATTAAAAAGACATTTGTTTTGCGCCATAGTATTAAAATAGTAAGACAGTAATACCGTAAGATAGTAAGAAAATGCAAGACGACGCTATAAATATGTGTATTGTCTAAAGGTGCCGCTTAGCGACGATCTGAAAAAAATTTATTGCCGGAATTTATCGGTCTTTTCATTAGCAGTTATATCGCCGTTACTGCGGATCTGGATCTGCACATTACTGATCCATTCACTGCATCCTTTAAAGTAGAGGAATTCATTTACATCGTCGATCACTTTCATCACGTCTTCATATCGCCCTTCCAGCACCGTATTAAAAGCTCCTACTTCATATTTGATGCCTGATTGCTGAATAACGGCGATGGCTTCATCTACCCACTCATAGGGATGTCTGTCCTGTACAACCGGAACAATTTGAATAGATGCGTTTATGATAAAATCATGCATAAAATATTTATTGAAGGCTTCAAAAATCAGCTTATTTGTCCTACACTTTTCAAAGTGTAGGACAAATAAGCTATGACTTTGAAAGTGTAGAACAAATATTATCCCAAAAAAAATCGTCTGAATTAGCCGTCATGTTATAACTCTATCGCCTCAATGATCGCATCAATATTGATCCTGCCGTAGATGTGGGGAAATGTATCATTCATTTTCGGCGAAAAATCATACTGCAGCCGCTGGTTTAATTTATTTGGATCAATTACCAGTTTAATTAAAGGCGCCTTTCCTTCAAAATATCGCTTTAGCACACCTTCCACCTGGTGTTCTTCGCTGCAATGAATAAAACCTTCAGCGTAAAGAGAGGGGGCTTCATAGAAGCCATTATCTAACGCTA
Organism: Chitinophagaceae bacterium DXS; assembly: GCA_030345135.1. GTDB lineage: Bacteria > Bacteroidota > Bacteroidia > Chitinophagales > Chitinophagaceae > Danxiaibacter > Danxiaibacter flavus. The sequence goes on along the minus strand of CP128386.1, from coordinate 1,152,021 downwards.
TCTCCCACTCTCCTTTTGTTGTTACGTGATAAATTATTTTATTGCTCATAGCTGAAGATTCTTAAGCTTTAGCTGGTAAAATTCTCGGAATATGCTGCTCAAGCAACATTAAGTCGGCAAGAACCATGGCAGTTACTGCTTCCAAAACAACGGGCACGCGTAACGCTATGCAAAGATCATGACGACCTTTAACCGAGAACGACTCAATTTCATTTGTCTCCCAGTTCCACGTCTGTTGTTCTTTTGGTGTAGATGATGTTGGTTTTATAGCGATGCGAAATACCAGTTCATTGCTGTTTGTGATGCCACCAACAATACCGCCGGCGTGGTTGGTGCGTGTTTTACCGCTTTCGTCAAGGATTGCATCGTTATGTTCTACACCAAACATTTTTGCAGCCGCGAAACCTGTACCAAATTCAACACCACGAACAGCAGGAATAGCGAACACGGCATGGGCCAGTAAGGACTCAGCACTGTCAAAGAATGGTTCTCCCAATCCAATTGGCAAACCATTCACCCGGCATTCAACAATACCACCAATAGAATCTTTTGCATCAATAGCTTTTTGCAGGCCTTTCTCCAGATCAGCTTCACCACCAATTTCAAGGATGGTTGATTTTACGGTGATTTGATCCAGCAACTTTTTTGCAATAACACCAGCAGCAACAAGACAAACAGTTAATCTGCCGCTGAAATGTCCGCCGCCACGATAATCTTCGAATCCACCAAACTTCTTATGTGCAACAAAATCTGCGTGACCCGGACGTGGAACAGCGCGTTGCTTTTGATAGTCACCGGAACGTGTATTGTTGTTTTCAAACAAAATGGTGATGGGCGCACCGGTTGTCGTATTATTGAAAATGCCGCTTTTGAAAATAGGCAGATCGCTCTCTTGTCTTGGTGTTGTTCCTTTTTGTGTACCACCTTTTCTTCTTTCAATATCCTCTAAAAAATCTTCAACACTCAATGCCAATCCTGCCGGAACACCGTCAATATTAATACCCGCACTTTCGCCGTGCGATTCACCAAAAATGTTTACACGAAATATACGTCCGAAGCTATTCATATCAAGTTAGTTAAATTAATAGTTGAGATCGTGCTTTCTATTCAATCACACTTTGTTCCAGGTACGAATTACGAAGTACGAAGTACCCAACTTTAAATATGTTTACAATCTTCAATGAGTTCTAAGTTTTCAGCTTTAGGCTTTGGGCTTTAAGCTTTACGCTTTACGCTTTCTCCACTTTCGCGCCTAGTTGTTGAATATGCTCAAAGAAATTAGGATAGGATTTTCCTACCGCCTGAGCCTCTTCGATCTCTGTATCGCCTTCTGCTTTTAATGCTGCTACAGCACAAGCCATTGCAATACGGTGATCGTAACGGGAATGCACTTTCGTACCTTTTACACCTTTGCCGCCTTTAATCAGCATCAGGTTATCCTGCAATTCTATTTCCACGCCCATCTTACCGAACTCATCCTGCAACGTTAATGCACGATTGCTTTCTTTATGTGTTAAGCGATGAACGCCTTCAATAACCGTTGTCCCTTCGCAATAAGAAGCCAAAGCTACTAATGGAGGAAACAGGTCAGGACAATCCGTCGCATTAAAATGAAATGCTTTTAGCGGAGCACTGCTTATTTCAATCTGTGCATCCTGGATGGAAATCTTACAGCCACAATCAATCAAAGCCTGCAACACAGCCTTATCGGCCTGTGTAGAAGCCACATCCAATCCTTTCACAACAATATCACCATTAACAGCGCCGGCTACCAGTAAAAATGCGCCGCCGCTCCAGTCTCCTTCCACAGTGTAATCAATTACCGTCGCATTTTGATTTACCGGTATTGCAGGAAAATAAAATTCTTCATAATTCCTGTTCTCAGGCAGTTTCAGGCCAAAATCCTGCATCACTTTCAATGTAAGGTCTACATAAGGCTTGCTTTTAAGATCAATTACCTTAATGCTCACATCACTCGCATCTGCAGCTGCATAAGCCATCAACAAACCGGTCAAAAACTGAGAACTCAGTGATCCGTCAATGGTAATATTTGAAGGTTGCAAAGGCCCCTTTATCTTCAACGGTAATTTGCCTCCGTTAGAATTAACAGAAACGCTCAACGCAGGAAGTACTTCATCAAAGAAGTCCATCGGCCTTGTCAGCAAACTTCCTTCCCCATTGATGGTGATTTCATGCTTATTTAATGCAACCAGTGGCGCAAACATCCTAATACCAAGTCCACTCTCGCCGCAATTAATCTCATTTCCGGCAGCATTAACGCCTTCGCTGTTCACTTTTAAAATCTCGTCTTCGATTTTCCATTTTGCTCCCAGTGCTTCTATTACGCCAAGTGCCGCTTTATCGTCGTTGCTGATACCAGGGTTGGTGATATTGCTTTCTCCTTTTCTTACCAGCGCAGCAGCACATGCTCTTTGCATGGAGCTTTTAGATGCCGGCGCAAAAATATTTCCCTTTAATACTGATGGTTGTACCGTTGCTTTATATGATGTATGTGTGTCGCTCATGTTTGTTGTATTAGGTGTAAGGTTCCAGGTGTAAGGCTTCAGGTGTAAGGTTTGAGGTGTAAGGCTTGAGTTTTATCAGCATGCTTCACCTTTCACTATTCACCATTCACTTTTCACTACCTCTACCCTGCCAATTGCTCAAGAATCGGCTGAATTTCTTTTGTTGTTAATGGTTTAATGATGCCTTTGCCAATCTTTTCCAACAGCACATAATGCAATTCATCTTTGATGCGTTTTTTATCTGCACGCATCATTTGGATCGCTTCTTCTACATCGAATTGAGCAAAAGCAGGCAGGCCATATTTTTCAATCAGGCTCACCAATCTTTCTACTCCTTTAAAACCAGCCTCATTTACACTTAAGTAAGCCGCTACTACCATTCCTATTGATACCGCGTAACCGTGTGGTAACTGGTATTTATTTTCAATAGCGTGGCCAAGTGTGTGACCAAAGTTCAGCAGTTTTCTATCACCCTGCTCAAATTCATCCTGCTCAACTACTTTGGCTTTTATCAATGCGTTACGCTGAATGAGTTTATTCAGCAAAATCTTATCCTTTTGAAAATCGGTAAGTTTATGTTGCTCTAATAGTTTAAACATGGCGGCATCTTTAATGCAGGCATGTTTAATAATTTCAGCAAATCCATTTACCCATTGTTCTTTAGGCAAGCTCTTCAGCAAAGAATAATCGTACAGCAAAAAAGAAGGCTGGCGAATAAGGCCAACCATATTTTTATAGGCTCCTACATCAATACCATTCTTACCTCCTATGGAAGCGTCTACCATTGCAAGTATGGATGTTGGCACAAAGCCAAACTTAACACCACGCATGTAAATACTAGCCACATATCCTGCAATATCCGTAACCACACCTCCACCAACACCTACCACAAAAGATTTTCTGTCCAGGCCGTAACTGATCATCTGGTCTATGATAGAATCAACAGTTGCCTGCACTTTAAATTCTTCTCCGGCTTTTAATACAATTGTGTTCCAGCCTTTGAATTTCTTACCGTTTTTGTTGAAGATATTTTCATCAGTAATGATGACTGAATTTTCTTTTGATGTAAGCTTTTCGAGAAGATCAAAAGATGCATCGAAGTAAAAGGAAGTTGATGCCGTGGAAAAACTAATAACTTTTTTTGTCATTACGAGGCGAAGCGTTGGTTAAAGCGAGAAGGCGGTTAAAGTACGAATTACGAAGTACGAAGTACCCAGGTGTAAGCCGTTCACTTAATCGATCACGCTGAAATGGTTGGAAACGGGTAAGTATGGAGTTACGAAGCCGAAAAACTAAGTACTTCTAACTTCGTAACTCGTACTTTGTATTGACTATGAATTCATGATCTTATTCTGATGGTTGATACTTTCCATGTGTACCGCATCAAAATATTTGGTGATGAACTCTTTGCTTAATCCTATTTTCTCGCCTCTGTTGTAAGCTCTTTCCAGGATCTCGTTCCAGCGGTTTGTCTGAAGGATGGTGATGTTGTTTTCTTTCTTGTACTGACCTATGTTCTCAGCAATTTTCATACGCTGACCAAGAATCTGCATCAACTCATCATCCAGGTGGTTGATCTGCTGACGTAATTTTTCCAATGCTGCATGATACTCTTCAGATGCAACATCTTCTTTACGCCATGCAATGCTGTCTAGCATTTCAGCCAAACGCTCAGGAGTGATCTGTTGTTTAGCATCGCTCCATGCTTTATCAGGATCGATATGGCTCTCAATGATCAAACCATCGAAATCCAGGTCAATTGCTTTTTGAGCAACATCCTGAAGAATGTCTCTGCGGCCGCAGATATGTGAAGGATCGTTGATCATCATCAACTCAGGATTGCGGCGTTTCATTTCGATAGCCAGGTGCCACATTGGCGCGTTACGGTATTCTGTATTACCGTAAGAGCTAAAGCCACGGTGAATTAAACCGATTTGCTTAATACCTGCTTTGGCTACACGTTCAACTGCACCGATCCACAGTTCCAGATCAGGGTTGATCGGGTTCTTGATCAATACAGGAACATCTACGCCACGCAAAGCATCTGCAACTTCCTGTACGCTGAATGGGTTCACGGTTGTGCGTGCACCAATCCAAAGAATATCTACATCAAAATGCAATGCATCTTCTACCTGTTTAGCTGTAGCAACTTCCACTGCAACCGGAATACCGGTTAATTTTTTAGCCTGTTGCATCCAGGGCAAGCCTTTGGTTCCAATGCCTTCAAAACTTCCGGGCCTGGTACGGGGTTTCCAAATACCTGCGCGCATTACATCTACTTTACCTGTTTTATGTAAACGTACGGCTGTTTCCAATACCTGCTCTTCGGTCTCGGCACTGCACGGACCGGAAATAATCAATGGACGCTTGTTCCATTTTTCCTGCACCAATTCTTTGGCTGCTGATTGTGTTGCTTGCATATCGTGGTCTTTACTTTATTTTTTTAATTGAAAATTGAAAATGGATAATTGAAAATGAACGCTTGGAATTAATTGTCAGTTGTCAATTATCCATTGTCAATTATCAATTACTATCTGCTGTTTGCGTCGTTCATTCTGATCCTTCTGCCTTTGTAGTTTTTACCATCAATGGCTTTGATCATTTGTCCAGCTGCACGTTTGTCAATTTCGATCCAGCTATTCATTTCCTTCATGTCTATTCTTCCTAACACATCTTTTCTCAAATCACTCATGTCAAGAATGAACTGAAGGAAACTTGCTTTATAGAAACCGTCTTTGCTTCCAAGATTTACAAAGAGTCGCGTCATTTCACCGTTACCGGCTGCATTGTAATTTCCTCTTTCACGGCCACCTCTTTGATCGTCTCTTCTAGCACCAGCCCTGTCTCTTCCGCGGGCATCACGTGATTGCTCTCTAACATTCAGATCTTCGGCATTTTCATAATATTTCAAAAATCTATCGAACTCCATTGCCGCTACCCGCTTCAGTACTTCTTCCTTAGAAACGTCTGCAAATTTTTCAGCGAGCATTGGAACATAAGTTTCATAGTCCCCATGGCTGATATCTGTTTGCAGTAATTTATCCATAAAGTAGAAGAACTGCTTGCGACAAACATCTTTACCGCTTGGTATTTCCAACCTGTTGAAAGGCGAGTTTACAATGTTCTGAATTTGTCTTAGCCTGTACAATTCCCTTGCATGCACAATGCTCATACAAATACCAGTGTTGCCCGCGCGTCCTGTTCTACCGCTTCTGTGTGTGTAAACTTCCACATCATCAGGAAGCTCATAGTTAATTACGTGTGTGATTCCCTGAACATCTATACCTCTTGCCGCAACGTCCGTAGCAATTAATAACTGCAGACTTTTATCGCGGAACTGCCCCATTACCTTATCACGTTGTTGCTGGGTTAAATCACCATGCAATGCATCTATATCATAACCCTCACGAGTAAGTTTCTCTGCAATTTCCTGGGCATCAGCTTTGGTACGCGTAAAGATGATGCCATAGATACCAGGATTAAAATCGATCAGTCTTTTCAACGACTGATAACGTTGATGTGCAGTTGTTACGTAGTACTGATGATCGATGTTTTTATTGGCGGTGTTAACCTTGCCAACTGTAACCTCAATCGGGTCTGTCATGTAACGTTTGCTCACCTTGCGAATTTCTGGCGGCATTGTCGCACTGAACAACCAGGTACTTTCACGTTTAGGCGTGTTTTGAAGAATGAATTCGATATCTTCTTTAAAGCCCATGTTCAACATTTCATCCGCCTCATCCAAAACCACATATTCAATTTCTTCCAGGTTGATGGCTTTACGCTCAATCAGATCAATCAATCTTCCCGGAGTTGCCACAACAATCTGCACACCTCTTTTCAAATCTCTTATCTGCAATCCGATTGAAGCTCCACCATAAACCGCAACTACATGAACACCTTTTATATGTTTTTTAAATTGCTCTATTTCTTTAACTATCTGCAGACAAAGCTCACGTGTTGGACAAACCACCAACGCCTGAGGATGCTTTTGTTCCGCATCAATCAACTGCAACAACGGCAAACTAAATGCAGCTGTTTTACCCGTACCGGTCTGCGCCAGACCAATCAAATCTTTTGTGCCACTTAACAAAACAGGAATAGCCTTTTCCTGTATGGCAGTAGGATTAACAAAGCCTAATTCACTGGTAGCCTTTACCAATCGCTCTTCTAATCCCAATCCTTCAAATGTTATCATTACTATTTAATATTTGCGCAAAGGTAACCCCGAAAAAGCACGTATCAATTGATTTGTTGGATTATCCTTGCTCTATGCTATATTATTTTTTTTATAATTCATGCTGATTTTCAAGCTATCAGCTGTGAGCTTTTAGTTATCTCCGCTGCGCTATTTGTTAAATCGTATTCCATCCCAAACCGAACCGCATCGTCAATTATCACTTGTCCATTATCAATTATTTAATGATCCTCCTGATCTTATTCGCATTCTCAATCAACTCCTGCAAGTATTCATAGTTCTCCTTTTCGAGGCAGGCTTTGAACTTGCGCAACTGGGAAATATGCTCATTTAAAACATCTAATACATTCTCTTTATTCTGCATGAATATCGGCACCCACATGGCCGGGTTACTTTTCGCCAGCCTCACAGTACTTTCAAAACCCGCACTTGCCAGTTCAAAAATGGCGTCCTCTTCTTTTTCCTTCTCCAATACGGTATTAGCCAGGGCGAATGATGTTATATGAGAAATATGACTGATATATGCCACATGTACATCGTGGGCCTCTGCATTCATGTACACTAGGTGCATACCAAGTGTTTTGTACAATTGTTCTGCAACCTCAACCGCGTCCGCATCGCTATCCTCCTTGCTACAGATAACAGTTGCCTTATTGACGAAACCACCTCTTATTGCTGCTTCAGGTCCGGAATACTCCGTCCCCCACATCGGATGTGTAGGGACGTATCTTTTTCTTTTAGGATGATTTTTTACGGCTGCTATTAAACTGCCTTTCGTTGAACCTGCATCTATCACCACTTGTTTGTCTACCCAGTTCAGGATCTGCGGCAATACTTTAACGCAGGCATTTACCGGGATGGCCAACACAACAACGTCTGATTTTTTTACTGCCTCTTCCAGCGGAAGTATTTCATCTACAAGTCCCAGTTCCAACGCCTTTTGCTGATGTTCTTCTTTTGCATCCACACCGATTACACTATCGGCAAAACCCTTCTCCTTCAATGTCAGAGCCATTGAACCCCCGATTAATCCTATGCCTATTATTGTAACAACCATTTTCTTTATCGCTGATTTTTAGATGTCCGATCTCTGATTTGTTTTAATGCGAGAGCGTGACAATTATTAATCTCAGATTTTTTGATGTCTGATGTCTGATCTGCTTTGGTGCTAAGCTTTTGATTAATTTTACAAAGTCCGAAAATCAACCGTTTTGATATCTGCTATTGCTGTTGTACTTAAGAGATCAGCGATCAAAAAATCAGAGATTCTTCTTCGTTCTCAGATTTTTTGATGTCTGATGTCTGATCTGCGTTGGTGCTAAGCTTTTGATTAATTTTATAAAGTCCGAAAATCAACCGTTTTGATATCTACTATTGCTGTTGCACTTAAGAGATCAGCGATCAAAAAATCAGACATCAGATATCCTCCTTATTGCTTCTTCAAAGCGTTCGATTGAACCGCACAAACTAATTCTTATATAGCGCTCGCCTTCTGTTCCAAATATTCCTCCGGGTGTTATAAACACATTGCTGTTGTACAACACTTCATCTGCAATTGCATAGCAATCTTTATAATCATCAGGAATCTTCGCCCACATGAACATACCTACCTGGTCCTTTGAATATTCACATTTTAGTGTATCGAGTAATTCATAAACCTTAGAACGTCTTTCCCCATACACTTTATTTACGCTATCGTACCAGTCCTGCTCCAGGCTCAAAGCTTTTGCAGCCGCCAGTTGTACAGGAAGGAACATGCCGCTATCCATATTGCTTTTAAAACGCAATACTTCATCAATTCTATCTTTAGCACCAACCAGCACCCCTACGCGCCAGCCCGCCATATTTTGTGATTTACTTAATGAATTTAGTTCAATCGCCACATCTTTTGCGCCCGCCACACTTAACAGGCTTTGGGGATTGTTATTCAGGATAAAGCTGTACGGATTATCATGAACAAGCAGGACATTATGCTTTTTAGCAAATGCCACCAACTGCTCAAACAACTCAGTTGTAGGAAGCTGGCCTGTTGGCATCTGCGGATAGTTCACGAACATCAACTTAACGTTACCCTCCCTGACGAAAGCTTCCAACTCTTCAAAATCAGGAAACCAGTTGGTGCTTTCTTTTAAAGAATATTCTTTGATAGTTCCACCGGCTAACTTAGCTGCACTTCTATACGTTGGATAACCGGGATTGGGTGCCAATACTACATCGCCTTCGTTCAGGTAAGTCATGCAGATATGCATAATACCTTCCTTGCTTCCGATCAGTGGTAGTATTTCCGTATCGACATTCAACTCAACTCCATACCATTTGCTGTACCAATCAGCGAAAGCCTTACGTAATACAGGAGAACCTTTGTAGTTCTGATAAGCATGCACATTGGGCTTTGCACTTTCATCCTGCAGAACTTTAATCACATCAGGATGTGGCGGAAGGTCCGGACTTCCAATACCCAGGTTGATAATGTTTTTGCCTTGCTTATTCAGTTCGTCTATTTCTCTTAGCTTTTGAGAAAAATAATATTCACCTATGCCGTTTAGTCTTTTCGCCGTTGTCATGTTAGTTATACGTTATAAGTTCTACGTTGTACGTTTTTTGTCATTTGCAATTTGTTGGAAGTTTTGTAAAGGAGCAAGTTGTTGATCCGGTAATTCGTCCTTCTAACTTCGTACTTGCTGCTTTAGATCGTTTTTCCTTTTTTATATACACCATACACTTTCATGTCTTCGGTAACTTTCTTCATCTTGCCCAGCACGGATTCAAACTGGTCCAGAGAATCAAATTCCATGTCTGCATGAAAGCTATACTTCCATTCCGTTCCGGGAATAGGAAAGCTTTGCAGTTTGCTTAAGTTGATACCGCCATCTGCAATGGTAGTAAGCACTCTGGCTAAACTTCCTCTTGAGTGGTCTGTATGAAAATTAACGGATGCCTTATTTGCATCCGGAACTGTTTGCGCCTCATCTTCTCTCTGCAACACAAGAAAACGTGTGTAGTTGTTTTTCATTGTGTGAATATTGGGCGCGATTACCTCCAGTTGAAAAAGTTCTGCAGCCAGCTTGCTTGCTATACCTGCTATATGTTTGCTTTTGTGCTGATGGATGTGTTTTGCACTCAGGGCTGTATCTTCTGTCTCTACAAGTTTCCAGTTGTGTTTATCCAGGTAATCCATGCACTGTAATATGGCAATGGGGTGAGAGTGCACCTCACGTATGTCTTCAAACTTAACACCGGGGTTAACTAAAAGATGTTGCCTGATTTGGAGGTAAACTTCGCCCACCACTTTCAGATTGCTTTTTTGTAACAACGTGTAGTTGGGTAAAATGCTTCCGGCGATGGAATTCTCGATGGCCATTACACCGCCGTTACTTTCCTTTTTGTTAGCTGCAATTTTAACTACTTCTCTAAATGTTGCGCAGGCAATCACTTCTACATCTTTGCCGAAATATTGCTGTGCAGCCACCTGGTGAAAACTGCCTTCGTATCCTTGTATTGAGACTTTCGTTGCCATATAACAAAAAAAGTCCCGGCTTTTTGCCGGGACTGTATTGCTGATTTTTTTATTTAATCTTATATCGTAGCAAACACGACCCGGCTCTTGCTTCTAAAAAAGTAAAAGAAAAAGAAGTAAAAGTAACCGTATGTATTTGCTTTTGTCATCATTGAGGCTCAAATATAGTTACAATGTAATTCGCAACAAATTTTTTTCACAAGTTTTAAACGAATGTTAGTAAGCTGTCAGCTATGAGCTATCAGCTATCAGCTACTGTTCAGAGTATAAGAGTGCATAATTTTTTTTATGCTGTTTTTGTTACAAACAAGTGAGAAATACAGTTTGAAAGACGAAGACACGAAGGACACAAAGGAGTCAAAGAAATTGAGTACCTTTTAAAGAAGGCGCGAATGCGCTAAAGAACACAAAGGCTTAGGTTTAAAACACCTATTGTCACTCAAAACCTGCTCTTCAATCAAAGTACGGCAATCTTACTCATGCCTCATACCTTAGACCTTATACCTCATACCTCAAGCCTTCTACCTCACTCCTCGATCAACGTACAACGTATAACTTACAACGTACAACTCACCAAGCTTTAAGCTTTGCGCTTTAGCTTTAAGCCCTCCTCCTATACAACGCCCTTCTCACTCAAATATCTCTCTGCATCAAGTGCTGCCATACATCCACTGCCAGCGGCGGTTACAGCCTGGCGATAGATCTTATCCTGCACATCGCCTGCTGCAAATACACCAGCGATATTTGTTTTAGATGTACCTGGAATTGTTTGAATATAACCAGTCTCATCCATCTCAAGCCATCCTTTAAATATGTCGCTGTTAGGCTGGTGGCCTATCGCAACAAAGAATGCACTTACAGGAATCGTCTGCTCTTCATGGCTGATATTGTTTTTGATCTTAACACTGTCAACTTTATGCTCACCAAGTATTTCAACGGTTTCAGAGTTCCAGTAGACCTTGATGTTAGGTGTGCTTTTTACCCTGTCCTGCATTACTTTACTTGCCTTCATTCCGTCTTCACCCTTACGCACAATCATATGCACTGTAGTCGCAAGTTTTGAAAGATAAACCGCCTCTTCGCAGGCAGTGTCGCCGGCACCAATGATCGCTACTTCTTTTCCACGGAAGAAAAATCCATCACACACTGCGCAGGCACTTACACCGTAACCATTCAAACGCTGCTCACTTTCCAGGCCAAGCCATTTTGCTGAAGCGCCGGTTGAAATGATCACTGTGTCAGCTTCTATCCACTTGTCTTCATCAATCTGAACTTTATGTACAGGACCGGTAAAATCTACGTTTGTAGCCAGTCCAAAACGGATATCGGCCCCCATGCGTGCGGCCTGTTTTTCAAAATGAACCATCATTTCTGGTCCTTGTATGCCTTCGGGATACCCGGGATAATTTTCTACCTCTGTAGTTATGGTCAACTGTCCACCAGGCTGAATACCCTGGTACAATACAGGTTTCATATTTGCTCTCGCTGCATAAATGGCTGCTGTATAGCCTGCAGGACCAGAACCAATGATCAAACAATGTACTTTTTCTACAACTTCATTTTCCATACTGGTTTATTTAAGTCTGCAAAAATATTGAACCAAAGGATTCAATATTTATTAATTCCGTAATAGATGCGTTAATGGTGATTTATTTGGGGATAACGATGGTTTTGTATTGAGAGCCATAACCTGCGAAAACGCCCAGAGCGTTACCCGAAATATTGCTCAAAACCTTTGTGGGCGAGGCAAACGGGTTACCTACACTCTGATAGCTGAACTCCCAGGTACGCCAAAAGTCGTAAGTAGCCTTATCTATGTTTGAAAGTCTGAGTGTAACAGTATCCCCCCTGTGAAAGAAATCATCTGTATCATTATTAAAGGTATTGGAGCCTCCTTTTCGCTGTCCTTTAACAATTTGGAAATCATACGTGGTTCCATCGGTAAACTGATCGTCAAATACTGAATTTGCCGGTGGATAAAAGGGTTCGCTGTTCACGCGCGTATATCCCCTTACATAGTTTCCAAGTCCCGGTGGGTCAGTAAAACGCCCCATAACAACTGCCAGGGTTGTGTCGTCATTTGCAGCTGGCGCGGGCAACCACCACAAAGAGTCACATTTTTTTGCAATTGCCGGGATAGTAGTAGAAGCTGTATAAGTAATTGAATCCGGAGTTTGTATTTGTAGCGAATAAGTTGTATTTACTTTACCTCTAAATGCCTGAGAAGGCAACAAAGGATCTGTTGTATAAAAATAACCTGTGTATCCCGATACTGAATCTTTGTAAGAAAATTCTTTTAACCTGACCGTTTTTATTCCGTCACTAATAGTCACCACTGCATCGTGTACAAAACTCGAAGCCAGTTCTTCTGGTGTAATCGTACTGAAGTAATTGAGCGATGTTGAGAGAAAAATGAGAGGTTGCTGTCCATTTTCAATACTGCCATCAACAACAAGCTTTGCCGGCTGATCTGCGACAGTCAGGTGAATTGTTTTTTCACACGAACAGAACCAGTTGATAAAAAATACAAGGAATATTGAAAGTTTGTTCTTCATGCTATGTTAACGTTGAAAAAGCAATGCCATCTTCTCAGGATCGCATTGCTTCAATCGCTCGTTCATATAGCAAAAGTAGTACCGTTAATTTGGAAACAAGTACGATTTACGAAGTACGAAGTACGAAGTACCAGTATTCATCCTGTTTATTTTCATCTTACACCCTATCAGACAAATCTTACCATTTCTGACAATCTTGATTGGAAACAAGTACGATTTACGAAGTACGAAGTACCTGTATTCATCTTGCTTATTTTCATCTTACACCCATCAGACAAATCTTACCATTTCTGACAATCCTGATTGGAAACAAGCACGATTTACGAAGTACGAAGTACTTGTATTCATCTTGCTTATTTTCATCTTACACCCCATCAGACAAATCTTACCATTTCTGACAATCCTGATTGGAAACAAGTACGATTTACGAAGTACGAAGTACCTGTATTCATCTTGCTTATTTTCATCTTACACCCCATCAGACAAATCTTACCATTTCTGACAATCTTGATTGGAAACAAGTACGATTTACGAAGTACGAAGTACCTGTATTCATCTTGCTTATTTTCATCTTACACCCCATCAGACAAATCTTACCATTTCTGACAATCCTGACAGGTTTTATTTTTCTTACCCATCTTACCCATCTTACACGTCTTACTGTCTTACTGTCTTACGGTCTTACTATCTTACAGTCTTACGGTCTTCTAATAAAGTCCTTCAATACTCAAATACCTTTCACCCGTATCGTAGTTAAAGATCAGCACACGGCTACCTGCAGGAATTTCAGGCAATTTCTTAGCAAGTGCAGCCATAGTGCCGCCGCTTGAAATACCCTGAAAAATGCCTTCTTCTGTTGCTGCTCTTCGTGTGTATTCAAAAGCTTCATCTTTGTTAACGAGGATCACGCCATCAAGTACATCTGTATGGAGGTTTGCAGGAATAAAGCCTGCACCAATTCCCTGTATAGGATGCGGACCGGGACTTCCGCCACTGATAACCGGAGAAAGCTCAGGTTCAACTGCAAAAACCTTCAGGTTAGGAAAATGGTTTTTCAACACTTCACCAACGCCGGTAATATGTCCGCCGGTGCCAACACCTGTAATTAAAAAGTCCAGACCTTCAGGAAAATCTTTTACTATTTCCTCCGCGGTTGTCCTGATATGTACATCTACGTTTGCCGGGTTATCAAATTGTTGTGGCATCCATGCATTAGGTGTTGATTCAACCAGTTCCTTTGCTTTTTCAATTGCACCCTTCATTCCTTTTTCGCGTGGCGTAAGCTCAAATGTAGCGCCGTAAACGCTCATCAGTCTTCTGCGCTCAACACTCATGCTCTCAGGCATTACAAGAATAAGTTTGTAGCCTTTTACAGCAGCAACCATTGCCAGCCCGATACCTGTATTGCCAGACGTAGGTTCAATTATAACACTGTCAGAACTTAGCAATCCTTTTTTTTCTGCATCTTCAACCATTGACAATGCAATACGGTCTTTAATGCTGCCACCCGGATTTGCTCTTTCGAGTTTGCTCCAAACTTCTATGTTGGAGGGGTACAATCTGTTGATCTTTACATGCGGGGTATTTCCTATCGTTTCAAGGATACTGTTTGCTTTCATCCGTTGAGATTTTTGGAGCTGCCACTGTCAGTTATTAGCTTTCAGCCCTGGCTCATTGAGTATTGATTTATTAATTATTTTTCTACTAACCTTATATACTGATGAATTAAAGCGTGCTGATCATAACTCATCAACAAACTAAAAGCTGATAGCTGATAGCTGACAGCTCTTAAATTACAAAATTGATCGGCTCTTCAAAATCCTTTCTGTCATTAACCACTGTCTGGTTTCTGTGATAAACGACGCTGAAAGGGAGGATACTTTTTGTTATCCAGGTATTTCCGCCGATAATACTATCATGACCTATTACAGTGTTGCCACCAAGTATTGTACTCCCTGCATAAATGATCACATTGTCTTCTATAGTGGGATGACGTTTGCTGGAAGCATCTTCTTTACGCACAGCCAGCGCACCAAGTGTTACGCTCTGGTATATTTTTACGTTATTACCGATGACGGTGGTTTCGCCAATTACTACGCCAGTACCGTGATCGATAAAGAACGGTGAACCGATTTGAGCTCCGGGATTTATATCTATCCCTGTTTTACTATGTGCCCACTCACTTATAATTCTTGGAATGAGCGGAACCTTTGCTTGGTATAATTTATGCGCCAGCCGGTGAACCATCAAAGCCTGAAAACCGGGATATGACAAGATAACTTCCTCTAGTGATGTTGCCGCAGGATCAAAATCAAGGATCAACTGCGCGTCTTTTACTAACAGATCTTTTATGTCTTCCAGGGAATTAAAAAAATCGTCGGCTATTAGTTCTTTTTCCAACTCCTGACTTCGATCTACGGATTCAATTAAACACGCAAGTTGCTTTTGCAACTTGTACATCGTGGCCTCGTGATGTTCCAAAAACAGTTCAGGTTCATCAGTAACAGGAAAAAGATATGCTATAAGGGATTCTGTAAAAGTGTGAATCTCTTTGCTGGAAGGCAGGTTATCACTTAAAATAAAACCCGGATATCGCATATTTGGTGTATTAAAAATAAACCCTTCTCACAGAGAGAAGGGCATAATATCGTTTGCCTTTAAATTCTCTCTTATTATCTCACTCCGCAACAACAACAGAATTTACCACGCATAGCATTTTCTTTTAACTACTAAATTGGTGGACTAAATTACATAACCCAAACGAGAAATGAAAACATTTTACAATGATGGCGCGGGAAACGTGTTGAGTAGTTACTTTCGCGGTGTAAACGGCAGGCGAATGTACGATGTGAGGATATGTACGATGTGAGATGTACGATGTACGATGTGAGGGACATGCACGATGTTAGATGCCCGCCCGTACCGACGGCACGTTCGGGCGGGTACGGTGTACGATGTGAGGGCGAATCCTTACACTTCAAGCCTTACACCTCAAGCCTCACACCTGATACCTGGCACCTGATACCTAATATATGAAAATTCAATTTTACTCAGTTGGCAAACCGCATGAAGCCTACATAAAGGCAGGGGTAGATGATTTCACCAAACGGGTGAGCAGGTATTTCAGTGCGGACTGGCAAATCATTGCGCCGCCAAAAAATGCCGCATCGCTTGACGAAAAAGAACTGAAAAAGCAGGAAGCAAAACTTATCCTTCAGCAAGTTCAACAAGACGATTTTCTTGTTTTGCTGGATGAAAGAGGAAAACAATTAACATCGCCCGAATTGGCTACATTTATTCAGCAACGAGCCAACGAAAGCACCAAACGTATCGTCTTCCTTATCGGCGGTGCATTTGGCGTTGATGCCACAGTTTCTGCACGTGCAAATTATACCTGGAGCCTTTCCAAACTTGTATTCCCGCACATGCTCGTAAGATTGATCCTTGCCGAACAAGTCTACCGGGCGTGTACGATCATTAAAAATGAGAAGTATCACCATGTGTAGCTGTGAGGCGTGAGGTATCAGGTATCAGGCGTGAGGTATGAGGCGTTAGGCGTAAGGGGTAAGGTGCGGGAGCAGACTGATTTCAGGCAATTGAAAATATTACTTCAGCTAAGCGTGCTTTCCAAAGTTGATAGCGCTCAATTAGCCTCCTGAACCGAGAGAAATCAGACATAAAAAAATCCGACATCAGATATTCGCATTTTTCACATCCGCACATTTTCACATCCGCATATTCTCCCACTTGCATATTCGCACATTCACCCATTCGCACATTTTCAATTATAACAATCCTTTAATCATTTAATCCTCAAAATCCCGGTCCAGAAAAAAATCCAGATCCAGACTATCCAAATCATTTCCCTATTTTTATCCTTCTTAAACCGCGTAAATGGCTTTATCATTAACACTTATCATCATCATCATAACTTGTATTGTTTCTTTTACGGCTTTTTCCAATTCCAAGATTACAGAGGATCTGATTTTTTATCCACCGGCTATCAGCAAACAAAACCAATGGTATCGTTTTATCACATGTGGTTTGATTCACGCCGATCTTGGCCACCTCGCATTTAATATGTTTTCCTTATACCTGTTTGGAGATCTTGTTGAAAAATATTTTCATCAGATCTTCGGAGAGAGAGCCAAGTTGTTATACCTGGCAATGTATGTAATTGCATTGGTGGTTTGTATGATCCCAACTTATGCAAAGAATAAAGACAACTATTATTATCGCAGTCTCGGAGCTTCCGGTGCTGTATCTGCTGTTGTTTTTGCCGGCATCTTCCTCGTGCCGCTTGCAAAAATTGGATTGTTTATTATTCCTCCCGTTATTCCCGGATTTGTTTTCGGTCCACTTTATCTTGGCTTAACAGCCTATATGTCTAAACGAGGCGGTGACAATATCAATCATTCAGCCCACTTCTGGGGCGCTGTTTTCGGCATTGCTTTCGTTATAGTAATGTCTTATTTCCTGAGCGATTACAGACCGGTGGAGAACTTTATTTTCCAGGTACAGAGCTACTTCAATTGACAATGGAAAATAGATATTTGACAATGAAGTCAATACTTACTTCTGAGGATACTACCGGGTAACACATGATTCCATTGCTGATAGCTGAGAGCTAAAAGCTCACAGCTTCTTAATCGCAATCACATTCTTCGTTCCGGGTGTAAGTTTGAAACGGTCATCTATGCGATGGCCAACAACCCACACAATCTTTTTATCCATCTCCAACACCCAGGCGCTTTCTTTATCGACAAGAGATAATTTTTGGTCGATAAAAAAGCGGCTGAGTTTTTTCTTTTTTTTCATGCCAAGCGGATAAAAATAATCGCCTTGCTTCCATTTGCGTAACAATAACGGGAACCGGATTGCCGAAGCGTCGAGTAGGGCAACGTCTTTATCTGCTGACACCTGAATGTTTGCACCATCAAGTTTTTTGATATGCAGCTCGCCATTGGAAAAATGAACATGCGTCTCTTTTTCTTCGATTATTATATGATCAGCTATATCATTCTTTTTAGGCGCTATAATTAGCCAGCCGCGATTTTTTATAATCCTGCGGGATGCTGATTCAATGAAACTTCCGTTATCGGCATCAAAGAGTTTGATCAGCTCATCAACCTGGGCACTCGAGAAATTATATTCTTTAATGATTTCAAAAATTATTGTCTTTAAAGGACTGGTCTTCTGCAGTTTTAAAAGAGGAATATGGACCTCGCTTCCCCGGGTTTCAATTAATTTCTTTTTATGTTGTGCTACAACCTCAGTATACAATTCTGCGATCTCTGAAAAACGTTGCAAATTACCCTGCAAGTTTTCTTCTAATTGAGGAAACACTTCTTTAAGAGACGGGATGATCTTATTGCGGAAAAGATTACGGGTATATTTATCAGACGCATTGGAAGAATCTTCGACCCATGCCAATCTGTGGTCGTTCGCATAAACCAGAATCTCCTCCCTGGAGGCAAATAATAATGGACGAACCATTCTCCTCTCCTTATGATAAAAGGGCATGCCGGTCAATCCTTGTATACCTGTTCCCCGGAAAAAGTGCATTAGCATTGTTTCAACATTATCATCAGCATGATGTGCTGTTGCCAGATAAGCAGGATTACCGGATTTCGCTGTCTTGTTTTCTAATATTTCCCCAAACCAGTCATACCGGAGTTTGCGCGCAGCTTCCTGGATGGATAATTTGTTCTCCTCCGCAAATTGTTTTGTATTAAATCGTTGTACAAAAAGCGGGACACCATAACGATCCGCCAATTGATGAACAAAAGCCTCGTCCCGGTCACTTTCAGCTCCTCTAAGCTGAAAATTACAATGGGCTATGGCTACATCAAACTTGCTTTTTATTAAAAGATCAGTCAGCACAATACTGTCAATTCCTCCACTCACCGCAACCAATAGTTCATCGTTTGAAGGATGTAGCTGAGGAACCGCATTCGCGATAAATTGTTTGAACTTCAATAGTAGGTCCATGGTACAAAAATAGAGGGCGGCAGTTGAAACGCGACAAATTCATTCCTGTTAATTAGCTTTTATAGCAGCCAGTCTGCCGTACACACAACTGATACTACCAATCAATCATTAGTTCTTTTAATATGCTGTGTATTGTATTATTTTAATTCTCTTCGGGTGTTCCGAAGTATTTTCCGGAATTATCTGCCTTGTGACCAGGTTGATTTCTTGGGTGATACTAACTGTTTTTATTTGGAGTTTGGTTTCCTTTTTCGATAGATGCTTGCACATTATACATGTGCAAGCTTTTTATTGCCAGCCTGTACAGGAATTATTTAAAAAGACAATTTTTACCCGTCATCCACGGGTGGACTTCGTAAGTCAGTCTGCCCGAAGATATTGCGGGATCCGTCTTCAACAAATTCTCACATTCAGCGGCATCCTGGCATTTTAATATAAAAAGTCCCCTCCAGTTTGTATCATCCATAAAAGGACCGGCCACAATTAACTTACCTTCCTTCGCCAGCTTTCCAATATTGGCCATCTGACCTTCCTGAATTTTGGCCGCGGTAATAGAGTCCTGTGTCCGGTTAGGCCCTTTTACCAGCATAACGAAATATAGCTGGATGGGTTCGAATTTTTCATTGTCATTTTTTCCCTTAGTCTGAGCAAACAACAATAGTGGAAAAAGCATTATAAGGGAGCAAAATAATTTTTTCATACGCAGGTTTTTGGTGTGAAATAAAAGTACAATAATGACGAGTATATAGCGAATACATATAAATTTGTGAACAAAGGTTAGTATTTTAATTCGCGTTGGCCTTAGTGTGAAGCAGAATGATTTTTAAATAGCCAGGGCTGGCGATGCTGATTTGTTATTTTACCCTAACAACATATTCGGCCCGTTCACCGGGCAACCACAAAAAGCAAAACGTCTATGGCAGCCAAAACAGATTTATTTCAATCGCCCGATTATTTTCAGGTGGATGAGTTGTTGACTGAAGAGCAAAAGATGGTCAGGGATACAGTGCGCAGTTATGTAAAGAAAGAAATTTCTCCTGTTATAGAGGATTATGCACAACGCGCTGAATTTCCGGAACACATTGTCAGGCAGATGGGCGAATTGGGGTGTTTTGGCCCAACGATTCCTGTGGAATATGGTGGCGGCGGACTTGATTATATTAGCTATGGCCTGATGATGCAGGAGCTTGAAAGGGGCGACAGCGGTGTTCGTTCTACTGCCAGTGTGCAGGGTTCTCTTGTCATGTTTCCTATTTATGCGTACGGTTCAGAAGAGCAGCGCAGGAAATATTTACCTAAGCTGGCTAGCGGCGAATGGCTCGGTTGTTTTGGTCTTACAGAACCTGACCATGGAAGCAATCCATCCGGAATGCTTTCAAATTTCAGTGATGCAGGAGATCATTATGTATTGAACGGCTCTAAAATGTGGATCAGCAATGCGCCATATGCCCAGGTTGCTGTCGTTTGGGCGAAGGATGAAGCCGGCGAGATCCGCGGACTAATTCTTGAGCGCGGCATGGAAGGTTTTACAACGCCGACAACCCATGGTAAATGGAGCCTTCGAGCAAGTGCAACCGGAGAGCTCGTCTTTCACGATGTAAAAGTTCCAAAAGAAAACCTGCTACCAGATATTAAAGGATTGAAAGGACCATTGAGCTGCCTCACAAAAGCACGTTATGGCATTGCCTGGGGTGCATTAGGAGCAGCCATGGATTGCTATGATACAGCTCTGCGCTATAGTAAGGAACGCATTCAGTTTGATAAACCCATCGGAGCTTTTCAGTTACAACAAAAAAAGCTGGCCGAGATGATCACTGAGATTACAAAGGCCCAGCTGCTTGTCTGGAGATTGGGTGTATTAATGAATGAAGGAAAAGCAACACCTCAACAGGTAAGTATGGCCAAACGCAATAGTTGTGAAATAGCGGCAGACATTACCCGCGACGCGCGGCAGGTTCTCGGCGGGATGGGCATTACCGGCGAATACTCCATTATGCGCCACATGATGAATATTGAAAGCGTTCTCACTTACGAAGGCACACACGATGTTCACCTGTTAATTACGGGAATGGATGTGACAGGGTTTAATGCATTCAAATAGCTGGTGAATGTGCGAATGAGTAAATGTGCGAATGAGTAAATGTGCGAATGTGCAAATGGGTGAATGTGCAAATGTGCGAGTATGAAAATGTGCGGTAATAGCATTAATTTTTATCTTTTTTAAAGAACAACCCTATAAATAGTCAAAACAATGAATGGTCAACCCAACCCAATCGTAACGCTCAGTTTTGCGTTTGCTTTAGAGATAATTGAGTTTTGCGACCAGCTGGAAGAAAAAAGAAAGTACACCCTTGCTAATCAATTATTAAGAAGCGGCACGTCCATAGGAGCCAATGTAAAAGAAGCTCAGGCTGCAGAAAGCAAAAAGGATTTTGTGCACAAGATGAAGATTGCATACAAAGAAGCGGAAGAAACAATTTATTGGCTGAAACTTTGCGAGGCATCAAAATCATATCCTAATCCGAATAGACTCTTACTTCAACTCGAAACACTTCTCAAAATTTTAGGGAAAATAATTTCCACATCGAAAAAGACGCTGGCTTTATAATCCGCACATATTCATTGCATAAAAAATTCCGGAAATTATCATTTGCATTTTCGGGAGACAAGTTTTCTTCCATTCGCATATTCGCACATTTACCCATTCGCACATTTCCCTACTTTTGCGCATCCCTTAAGTATAACAATCAAACATGCAAAAGAAGACAGCAACAAATAATGCTACGGAGACAGCGGTTAATGGATATAAAGTTTTCTTAATCGGAATGATGGGCTCGGGCAAGAGCTATTGGAGCTCTAAATTAGCGAAGAAGTTAAAGTGCGGATCATACGATCTTGATCACCTTATTGAAAATCTTGAAGAAAAATCCATAGCAGAAATATTTGCTGAAGATGGTGAAGAATACTTCCGCAAAGCAGAAGCAAAACTTTTGAGATGGTTTGGTGAAAAGAAAAGTTTTGTGCTTGCTACAGGTGGTGGCACGCCCTGCCTGAACAACAACATGGAGTGGATGAACAAGAATGGTATTACCATCTGGATTGATGAGACTCCTGAAACACTGGCGGAACGATTGAAACCGGGAAAAGCTCACAGACCATTGATCAGCGATTTATCTGATAATGAATTAGTAGACTTCCTAAGCAGTAAACTGGTCGAAAGAACTCCGGCTTATTCGCAGGCAAAATACCGTTTATCGGGCGACAAGCTTTCAGAAAAGAACATCATCGAAATCATTAAACAACATGCATAAAACATTCCTGGTTGTAGCAGGCCTTCTCGGCGCGCTAAGCGTTGCATTGGGTGCGTTCGGTTCTCATGGTCTTAGAGGTAAAGTAGGAGAAGATGTACTGAACATTTTTGAAACAGCAGTAAAATATCAGTTCTATCACGTATTTGCACTGCTGGCAGTAAGCATACTTTTCCAAAGTTTTGGCAGTGGTGCATTGCTTTGGAGCGGAAGATTATTTATTGCTGGAACTGCGCTTTTCTGTGGATCATTATACCTGCTTACTTTTTTCAGAGCGAATAACAATACCAGCATGAACTGGCTGGGGGCTATTACTCCTATTGGCGGATTATGCTTTATTGCAGGATGGTTATTGCTGGTATTCGCAGTTATAAAGAAATAATGTCAATTTACATAAAGGCAGCCGCGTAATCTTCTCATAACGCGATTGCCTTTATGTATTATATCATTTAGTTGCTGAAATTCTTAATAGTAACTCACACTGCATTCCGTTGTAATCTTCTCGAGATATTTTTTATTGAGCGGCTTGGAAAGAAAGTTTTTCACCATAGGATACGCAAGTGCCCTGTGTTGATCTTCAGCATCTACAGAAGATGACAATATATAAACGGCTGGCTGATTAGGAAACAGATGCGCGATTTCACTAAACCGGTCCAGAAATTCCCACCCATCCATAACAGGCATATTCAGATCAAGCAGAATTAAATCAGGCAGGCTCGGATCTGCTTCAGTTGCCTTGCGCTTGATGTAGTTAAGTCCTTCAAGACCGTTTTCTACGTAATTAAAAGATTTGGAAAATCCGGTTGACTTAGTAATGCGGTCACATACGATTACCGTTACAGGATCGTCTTCAATTAACAACACGTTGTTAAAGCTAGCCATGGGATATTTGAGTGTTTCATTGGGAATTTAATGCTGATAAACGGCGCTATGGCATAATTACTCAACTACCTGAGTAATCAGGCATCATAAGCTATCGTTTTGATTTTATGTTGTTTCCGGGAATGATCCCGAAAACAACATAATTATCAAATATAAAACCTTTATTCAGTTGTAATAATTTTTTCTTCAACTGCAACAAGATCTTTTAAATCCACACTCATCGGTAATAACCCGATCTGAACAACAGCACGACGTCCCCTGATCTCCTTTACAATTCCCACCTGGTGATTCTTTTTCATTTTCACTTTGGTGCCAATTGCTATTTCAGCGGCAGTCTCACGGTATTTAGATTCAACTTTTTTCGCCAGCTTGTTATTCACTACCTGCTCTTTCTTTTTAAACAGCAGGTTCTGCACGTTGCGCATCACTTCTTCCTTGTTCTCAGACTTGCGCCACTCTAATACGATCTGTTTTAGCTTCCTTTCAGTATCTTTTAATTCATTAATGCGTTCCTCTGTAATCTTGTTTTGGTGCCTGATCAATTCAACCTGTTGTTTATGCCTTTCTTTATCAAGCACCACCTCCATCTCTTTCTTCAGCTTTTCGTTCTCTTTTAATAAACGCTGCAGATCACGTTTTTCCTTATCCAGCTTCTGAAGATCCTGCTCCGTATTGTTTAACAACTTATCCAGTCTGAAATGATCTTCATCAACCAGCTTTTTTGCGCGATTAATGAGATGTTGCGGTAAACCGATGCGTTCCGCTATCGAAAAAGTGTAGGAGCTTCCGGGTTTTCCTACCATTAATTTATACAAGGGCTGCAAGTTCTTTTCATCAAAAGCCATTGCACCATTCACAATTCCAATCGTATGGTTCGCCATCACTTTAAGATTGAGATAGTGCGTGGTTACAATTCCAAAAGCATGCCTGCGCGCCAATTCCTCCATAATCACTTCGGCAAAAGCACCACCAAGGTTGGGATCACTCCCGCTTCCCAGCTCATCAATAAAGAACATTGTTTTGCCATTGGCATTTTCAATAAAATGCTTCATATGCAACAGGTGAGATGAATACGTACTCAACTCAAACTCGATGCTTTGTGTATCGCCTATGTGAATAAACAACTGCTTGAAGATACCCATTTGAGAAACAGGACTAACAGGCACCAGTAAACCACTTTGCAACATCATCTGGTTCAATCCGATGGTCTTCATGGTTACAGTTTTACCACCAGCATTCGGACCGCTGATCACAAGAATGCGCTGATTACCATCGAGCGTTAATGTAACCGGAATAGTAGGCTTTCCTGATTGTTTGTTATAGAGAAACAATAGTGGATGATAAGCATCTTTCATGTCAATGATCGCCTTATCCAGCACATTCGGATAGTTTCCGTTCATGTCAACGGCAAGCCTCCCTTTCGCCCTGATGAAATCAAATTCACCAACTACCTGCAGATAGACTTGCAGTAACGCGCTATATACTGAAAGCTTTGCTGTAAGCTCACGCAATATCCGGGTTACTTCCTTTTGCTCCTCGTTCTCCAGGGAGAACACATCATTATTCAGTTCGATGGTTTCTTCAGGCTCAATGTAAGCTGTTTTCCTGCTATCACTTTCACCGTGAAGAATACCTTTTACCTGTCTCTTGTATTCTGAAAAAACGGCCACAACCCTTCTCCCATTGCTAAAGCTTTCATCAATATCGGCGGTGTAGCCGGATTTTGCCAGCTTAGCAATCACCCTTTCAAAAACACGGCGCAATTCGTTCCGTTTTCTAAAGAGACTCATGCGTATCTTCTGCAATTCCGGCGATGCGTTGTCTTTTACATTTCCATATTCATCCAGCACATCATCAATCAGCTCTATAATAGTTTTTTCATAATATGTACCTTCTATCACCCTGGTCATCGCCGGATAGGCGAGACGTTTTTCGCTATCAAACCATCTGAAAATATTCTGAACACAATCGGCCAGTTTACGCACAAACATAAGCTGCTCCCCTCCCAGCATGCTGCCGGGAATGCTGAGCAGTTTAATCTCTCTGGCTATGTTCAGCACAAAATCGTTGGGAAAATATTGGCTCTGCAGCAGCAACATCTTAAACTCATTCGTTTGTTGCAGCTCCGTATCTATAAATTCTTTTTTGGTGTGTATACGTAAGTTTTCTGCTTTATTTTTAGCATAAACCGTTCTACAATGTTCTGTTAATAACGCCTTTACCTTATCAAACTCCAACTGCGTGCTCGCTGATTCCGGGTATAATTTCATGTAATAAATCCAATTGACCGGCAAAGTTAATTTATTTGTTCAGTCGCATACAAACTGCTGTTTTTACAACTTTTTCTTAAAATCGATCAAACGCCGGGTAAACAAATTAGCTGTCGGTTGTTGTTATTTAAATTAGCTCCTAATTTCCATAACTTTCTTCTATTCCGGCTGCATTATTGTAAAAATGTTAATTAACTTGTTCAACCAACATAATAATTGCTATTTGCAGCCATGTGGTCTAGATTATCTAAAGCTTTTAATGCTACATTCATCACCGCACTGGTATTAACCTCCTGTGCAGGTCAAATAAATCAGAAGAAAAGTATGAGCGAAGACAAACCTTTGGCGGCTGCACATGTCGCGACGGACACTGCCACTTTTGGCACTGGTTGTTTTTGGTGTACCGAAGCGGTGTTTCAACGACTGGAAGGAGTTGTAAAAGTTGTCAGCGGCTATAGCGGAGGCAATGTTGCTCACCCTACCTACGAGCAGGTTAGTACTGGCACAACCAATCATGCAGAAGTGTGCCAGATAATTTATGACCCTAAAAAGGTTACGTATGATGAATTGCTGGAGGTATTTTGGAAAACGCACGATCCAACCACACTTAACAGGCAGGGAAATGATGTGGGAACACAATACCGCAGCGCTATTTTCTATCATAATGAAGAACAAAAAGAAAAAGCGCAGCATTATAAAGATGAGATAAATAAAAGCGGCGCATACGACAAACCTGTGGTTACTACAATTGAACCTTATACAGTTTTTTATTCGGCGGAAGAATATCACCAGGATTACTACAACAGCAATCCCGGACAGATGTATTGCAGATATGTAATCCAGCCCAAGGTTGAAAAATTTGAAAAAATATTTAAGGATAAGCTTAAAAAATAAATACCGTTTTGAAATCTTCCCCCTATGATTTTAAAACCAAAGGCCAATGAATTCTTTCATTGGCTTTTTTTGTTTCAATTAGATTGATGAACGGCACTGCCCCGTAAATGACTTCCCGATCGATCGTCTTCCTCCTCGCGAGTCCCTTTTTAAGCTGCATTTTTGATGAACGGACATGGACATACATCACGGCCGTCGTATTATTGTATCAAACTTACAAATGAGAGTTATTATAGTAATAATTGCCTGTTGCCTTGTACAGTTTTCGTTTGGGCAGAAATTTTCCGCGGTGTTTAATGTAAACGCAGGTATTCCTGTGGGTGAGTTCAAGGATGTAAGTGATAAAACGGCTGTTGGCGCGAGATTCAATTTTTTGTACCAGCCCTCAGATATGGCGCCTGTTTATGTTGGGCTTGAGCTAGGCTACCAGGTAAGAGGTCTTAGATCCTCAACATTTTATGGCTATGTAAACGGTTATTATGATGAGTATGGAATTACGGCCAGCAGCAATGTTTTTTCTATCTTTTTCAACATGCGATTGCAGCCTCCGGGCAAAGCGACTGTTAAACCTTTTATTGATGGCATGTTTGGATTTAATGATTTTTATTCTTCTATTAACGTGAGTTCTTACTACAGCGACTATGACAATGGCTATTCCAATTCCAGCAAAGCAAGATGGACATTGGCATATGGAGGCTCCGCCGGCGTTGACATTGCGTTAAACAAAAGAGGCAATTTATGGTTGGAAGCTAAAATGTCTTACCTGCTTGGGCAGAATAACAAATACCTCACAGATCCTAAAATAGATGACGCGGGCAATGTTGTGTTTACTGAAAAATCATCTGAAACAGACATGCTGCTGCCTCAACTTGGCGTCAAATTCAGCTTTTAAAACAATAAGATTTTTTTTGAACCATATAAGACATATAAGGACATTTAAGTTTGCGAGCGAGAATTCTTGCACCGTCCTACAATAATTTAATGCAATTAGGGATTTAATTATTTGAGTATTAGAAGCAGTAAGTTTTCAGGTAATCCAGTCACAAACCTTATATTTTCTTATGTATCTTCTAAACAACTGGTGAATAGTCAATTGGTCAATGGTGAAGGGCACAAACTGGCTGAGTAGGCATAAACTACCCTAATCAGCATTAACCTCGGGTGGTAAGGTCTTACACGCCCTTATATGACTTATATGGTTTAAAAAACTTCGCTTCGGTCAGCTTTAGGCTTTGGGCTTTCTCAGTTGTTTACAAAGAAATGTTGGCGCGGCCACACCTTACTTATATAGTTCAATAAAAAAATCTACTTAATTTTTACCTTCCTCAGTTCTAACAGATTTAACGCATTGGCGTGCATGTTTTCGACATGATTGTTTACAAGATGAATTACTTCATCATAAAATATCGGCATTACCGGGGCGTCGTTAATTACCATTTGATCCATTTGCCGGTACAAAGCATAGCGCAAAGAATCATTGGTTTCCTGCAACGCTTTTTCATACAATACATCAAAGGCTGGATTCTTATATCTTGTGTAGTTTGGCGGAGCGGGATTTTTGCTATAAAACATCGTCATGTAATTTTCCGCATCAGGATAATCTGCCATCCAGCTCGCCCTGAAAAATAAAGCTTGTGATTTTGCGGTCTGTTCAAGCAGCAATGCCTTTTGCACTACTTCCACCTGGACTTTTAAACCAACTTCTTCCATCTGCTTTGCACAAAAGCTGGCAATATCCTCATAGATCGGTATTGTTAGCAATTTAACCGGCGGCAATCCCTGACCTTTATCAAACCCCGCAGCCTTCAATAAGGCTGCGGCCTTCGATGGATCATAAGTATACCCTTTTACCATTTGTACATTTTGAGAAGGAAATCCATCCGGCACAATACCTGATTCCGCAGGTAGCCCGATTGAATTGCGGAGATACATTACCAGTTTCCTCTTATCGACTGCATAGTTCATGGCCTGCCTCACAGCCTTGATCTTTACCGGTGAATTTGCAAGAAGATTACTTTTATCATCCACCAGTATCCCGAAATATTCTGTATTCAGATATTCATGCTTTTGAAGAACAATTTTTCCCTGCCATTCCTTACGCAATTCTCCTTTTTTAGTGAGTACTTCATCCTTAAAAGAAGGATCAATATCGTTGATAAAACTTAACTGTCCCTGCCTGAATAACAGGAACTCCGTTGCCTTGTTATCGAAGAAACTTATTTTCACCGCATCCAGGTACGGCAATGCAGCTCCGTTAGTATCTTTTTCCCAATAATGCGGGTTCTTCTGCAGAATCATCGCCTGGCCTTCTTCCCACAAACTCAATTGAAAAGGTCCGGTTCCACACGGATGACGCCTATAGTCCGGCCCATATTTTTCTACAGCTTCACGCGCGATGATGCTACAATATTGCATGCTGAGAATGCCGAGAATTGGCTGAAATGGCCTGATGAGCTTAACCTTGAAAGTTGAATCATCTACTGCTACAAAACCATCCTCAGCAACCCGGTTGTTAAAGATCCATGCACCACTGCTTGCAGTTTTAGCATCTCTTATTCGTTGTAAACTATAAGCGATATCAGTCGCGGTCATTTTGCGCCCTTTGCCATTGGGAAAGGCATCATTGTCCTGGAAATATACATCTGTACGCAAATGAAATGTATATGTAAGCCTGTCATCGCTGATCTCCCAACGCGTTGCAAGGGATGGAGCGATTTTCATGTTTTCATCTACTTCAATCAATGTGTTGTAGAGTTGATGAACTGCCCACATAACGGACTGGTTCTTTGCGAAGGCGGGATCAAGTGTGGCAATACCGGTAACTTCATTATAAATGAACACTTGTTTATTTTCAGTTCTCCCGGAATTACAGGAAATACAGGCACAGACAAACACTATCATCAAATAGCCAAATATTGACCATTTATTGTGATAAGCGTAGCTTCTTACGCCGTTCCTGTAAAACTTCTCTGCCATAATTAATCGAATATCCTATTTTTATTTTATGAAGAAACTATTACTATTTTTTTCCGTGGCATTTCTCTGTGGACACGATTTACATGCTCAATTAATGACTGATCACGCAAAATACACGCACGCAGATACTTTGCGTGGCTCAATAACCCCAGAAAGAAGAAACTGGAATGTATTGAAATATGACATCTGGGTAAAACCTGATTATAGTACCAAAAGCATCCTGGGAAAAACGACCATCACTTATTTCGACAGCGGCGTTTATACTATGCAGATTGATTTGCAGAAGCCCTTAATTGTTGACAAAATTCAAGGTGACGAAAATGAAGATATCTCCTTTAAACAGGAGGATAACGTATGCTGGGCTTATGTACGCGATACCAATAAAAAGTACAAGATAAAACCAGGCGAAAGAAAAATGACCATTGAATACCATGGTACTCCCAAAGAAGCGGTGAACCCACCCTGGGATGGTGGCTGGATCTGGAAACATGACCGTAACGGTAATGCCTGGATGAGTGTGGCCTGCCAGGGTCTGGGGGCCAGCGTGTGGTATCCATGCAAAGATCATCAGAGCGATGAGCCGGATAATGGAGCAAGTCTATCCATAACTGTGCCTGACACATTAGTAGCGGTTGGCAACGGACGAATGACAGATCTTAAAAAAGAAAACGGACTGGCTACGTATAAATGGGAGGTAAAAAATCCAATTAACAACTACGACATTATACCTTACATAGGTAAGTATGTGAACTTTACTGATTCGTTTGATGGCGAAAAAGGCAAACTTGATCTGAGCTTCTGGGCATTGCAGGAGGATTTAGATCAGGCTAAAGAACAATTTAAACAAGTAAAGCCGATGCTTTCCTGCTTTGAGCATTGGTTCGGACCTTATCCGTTTTATGAAGACAGCTATAAGCTTGTTCAGTCGCCACACCTTGGCATGGAACACCAAAGTGCAGTAGCCTACGGGAATAAGTTTATGAATGGCTATCTCGGAAGGGATCTCTCAGGTACAGGCTGGGGATTGAAATGGGACTATATCATTGTTCATGAAAGTGGCCATGAATGGTTTGGTAACAACATTACCAGCAAAGACATAGCTGATATGTGGGTGCATGAAGGATTTACTGACTACAGCGAAACCTTGTTCACTGAATGCCAAAGCGGTAAAGAAGCAGCGAATGAATACAATTACGGACAACGCCGTGGTATTCAAAACAGGGCGACCATTATCGGGCATTATGGCGTTAACCAGGAAGGTAGCGGCGATATGTATCCCAAAGGAGCCAACCTGCTGCATACAATCCGCCATGCAATTAACAATGATGAAAAATTCAGAAATATATTGCGCGGATTGAGTAAGACGTTCTACCATTCAACTGTAACAACACAGGAGATAGAGAAATACATTATCAAAGAAAGCGGAATAAATTTCGCGCCGGTATTTGATCAGTATTTACGCAATACAACTATTCCCGTTCTGGAATATTATTTCTCTGAAGATGGCAAGAAAGTATCTTATAAATGGACCAATTGCATCAACAGCTTTAACCTGCCGGTAGTGCTGCAGAATGAAAGCAGCTCAATCTCCATTAAGCCAACCACAAAATGGCAGAGCAGCAATATTTCAGAAGGTCAAAAAGCATTGATCACGAAAGAGGGAATTGAGAAGATGTTTTATGTGACGGCGAAAGAAACAAAAAATAAGAAGGATCGCTGATCTCTGATTTGCTGATGTCTGATTTGTTTAAGCACTGACACAGAAATTGTTGGATAAATAAAAGGTTGAAAGCGTAAAAACTTTCAACCTTCTTTATTCTATCAATCCATAGGTGGTTATCGAACCCATCTTCATATAATGTCATCCCTTCGGGATTTTAGTTCATCTCATTATGTAAGAGCTATAATAATTTCAACCCTTCGGGTTTTAGCAAGGCTGTCAGTAGTCCACGGTTATTGCATTTGCACATTTACATATTTGCACATCCTCACATTCTCATATTTGCACATTTGCACATCTACCCAATTTTCAATTTTCCATTTTCAATTGTCAATTACCAGAGCTTCACCCTCAAACTATCCGCCAAATACATTTTATCGCCCTGTTTAACATTAAATGCTTCATAGAATTCAGGCACATTGGGAAACGGACCATTTACCCGGAATTTAGCAGGCGCATGTACATCAGTCAGGATCTGGCTGGCTAATTGTTCTTTACGATTCTGATACAGCCATCCAAGTGAATAGCCCAGGAAGAAGCGCTGCAGCGGTGTATGTCCGTTGATCTTCTCTCCTTTCTTGTAGGCATCTGTTTGTTTGAAGGCATCAAGCCCTATAAGGATTCCGCCAAGATCAGCCAGGTTTTCTCCCAATGATGCTTTGCCATTCAGATGCATCGTATCCAAAGCAACAATGTTATTAAACTGATTAACGAGCAATTGTGCACGCTGCGTAAACTTGGTTTCATCTTCTTTTGTCCACCAGCTGTGCAGATTACCTTTTTCATCAAACTGGCGGCCTTCATCATCAAAACCATGCGTAATCTCATGACCAATAGTTGATGCAGCAGCATAACCATACACCAACGCATCATCCAATTGTTCATCCCTGTAACCAGGCACAGTAAACTGTCCGGCAGGCAAAACAATTTCGTTGTTGGAGGGATTGTAATAGGCATTGTATGTCTGCGGTGTCATGTCCCATTCATCGCGATCAACAGGCTTACCAAGTTTATTGATGTTGTATTGGTTCCACCACTCACGTGATGCAATGATATTCTGCACGTAAGATGTTGGCGTGATTTTCATTGCAGAAAAATCTTTCCACTTATCCGGGTAACCAACTTTCTTTTTGATACCGGCTAATTTAGTAAGGGCTTTCTGTTTTGTGCTATCGCCCATCCAGTCCAGTTTCTCTATGCGCGCTTTGTAAGCTAAACGTACGCGTTCAACCATTTCTTCATAACGGGCTTTGGCTTTCTCGTTAAAATATTCTTTCGCGAACAATTGTCCCAGCGCTTCTCCCATGGCGCCTTCCTCTGCATCCAGCACACGCTTCCAACGCGGACGCTGCTCTTGTGCGCCACGGATTGTCTTATTATAGAAATCAAATTTTGCGTCAACAAATGCCTTACTTAGATATGGAGCAAAATCATTCACCAAATGAAAAGACATATAGTCCTTCAGGGTTTGTAAAGACTCTTTCGTTACTACTTCATTCAGCGCTTTGTAGAATTCCGGCTGACCAATTATTACAGTATCTAATTTAGGCAATCCAATTTCCAGGAAGGTCCTGTTCCAGTCAACGCCGGGCGCAGTCTTTTGCAGACCGGCAACACTCATCTTATTATAATTTTTATAAGGATCACGCAGGTCCTCCAACTTGCGCGAAGCTTTTGCCAACTGCGTTTCCAGCGCAACAATGGCTGTTGCTTTTTTTGCGGCTGTTGCTGTATCGTTACCTGCTAGCTGAAAAACTTTGGATATATAACCGGGGTATGCATTGCGTATTTTAGTAGTACGCTCATCTGTTTTAAAGTAGTAATCGCGGTTAGGCAACCCAAGTCCACCCTGCCACAATTGAAATGACATGACATCGCTGTTCATCGCGTCCTGGGAAATTCCTTCATCAAAGAAGACGCCTACGCCCATTTTATGTAACTCCGCAGCAACAGACATTAACCCTGCAATATTTGAAACGGCGTTAATTTTTGCCAACCCGGACTTAAGCGGATCAAGTCCCATTTTTTCTATGCTGACTGTGTCCATCCCGGCTTTCCAAAAATCGCCGATTTGTTGTTCAACACCTTTGGCATCTTTCTTTGAGGCCGCATCCTGGTTAATTTTCAGCTTGCGCTCGTATAGCTCTTTGTTAACCAGCTGGCCGATCCCCCAACCGGTTTCATCACCCGGAATCGGATTCTTTTTCAGCCATCCTCCGTTGGCAAAGTCAAAAAAGTCCTGTGCCGGATTTACGGTTGTGTCCATGTTTGTAATAAGGATATCACCCTGTAGGCCTTCTTTTTTATTGTCAGCCTGTTTGCAGGCGGCAAATATGGCCACTAAAGCTGTGGCCAGGAGTATTTTCTTTTTCATGTGAATGTTGAATAACGGGTAAAAATAGAGGCAGTAATGAGGATAAACAAAAAAAGTTGAAAACGTGGTGTTTTCAACTTTTTTATCCGGAATCAGATTGGATATGTCTGATGTTATGATCCCGGATGTCTGATTTATTGCGAACTCCGGAACCTGCAGACTGACCTTCATTGCTGACAGCTAATAGCTTACAGCTTGATTGTTGAAGGCAAATATTTCGCGATCAGATCTTCATAGTAAGGCCTTAGCTCTGAAACCACCGGAGGTTTCGGACTCTTTGAATACAGATCATAAGGATTAAATTTTCTCACCCAGTCAAACATCTCGCGATCATGATCATCCAGTAAATGATCATAGGAGTTTTCACGATGCTGGGAATAGAAAGAGTGATAGCGGATCATATACAATGCCGGTTCGGGCATATAATCCTTGAGCATTTGATAGAGGTACTCATCGTGCCCCCATGACATATGAACATTTCTTAATCCGCAACCATGTTCATAAATACCATATTTTGTATTATAACGTTCGTCGTATGAATCCGGATTGTCTTTGAAAAATTCAGGATAAACAATTTTGTCTGAATGCTTACAGCCCACAGGAAATGTATCTCCAACAACGGCCCACTGGGGTTCTCCAAACAAGCACAAAACTTTACCCATATCATGAATGAAACCTGTCAGTACAAACCAGTCAGGGTGACCATCGGCGCGGATAGCTTCTGCAGTCTGCAACAAGTGTTGCAGCTGATCCAGATCAATATCAGGATCTGAATCATCTACCAATGTGTTCAGAAATTCCATCGCGTCCCACCATTTCAATTCTTTGCGGTTGAACTGAAGAAAATCTTTTTCTTTCTCTATAACAAAATCGTAGGTCTGGTATTTGTGATTCAGCCTGTAAAACTCCCGTACGGTATCACGTCCGGGATTATCATAATTGCGAAATTCTTCTTTTGTTTTTGCGGGCTCTCCTGGTTCGGGATAGCGTTCCAACACGTCATCTTCCCATTGCTCAATACTATGTAATGGGGCTATTTCATCAGCCGAAAATGTCGTTTCGTTTTTCATGCAAGCGGTTTTTAATAGTGAAATTTACAAAAAAAAGCGGAAAGAAGAAAGCTCAAAGCCTAAAGCTTAAAGCTTAAAACTAAACCGTCTATGATGCAAGTCTGTTTATGAGTTGTTAATGAATGTTTTACGCTAAAGTGCCCTAAAATGCATCAGCATGTTTAAAACTGAACCACCAGCTTTAGGCTTTGGGCTTTAGGCTTTAGGCTTTAAGCTTAAAAAAAACTACCAAAAAATTGTGTACAGGGCCGTCAAAATCCCCATAATGATCACTGAGCCGAAAATAAATCCGGGCGAACTTTTAAACATGGATTTATCAACGATCAGGGCTTTATGTTCTTCTTTTCCGGGCGAACTTAACAGGCTTATGATAATCACAAGTGCAATCAGAATTGCGAAAACAATGGTCATGCGGTCCAGAAAAGGATAATCAGGAAAAGCTCCGTTTGTCCAAACCGGCA
Source organism: Chitinophagaceae bacterium DXS (assembly GCA_030345135.1). GTDB lineage: Bacteria > Bacteroidota > Bacteroidia > Chitinophagales > Chitinophagaceae > Danxiaibacter > Danxiaibacter flavus. The sequence goes on along the minus strand of CP128386.1, from coordinate 1,117,280 downwards.
AAAACTTCAACACCGCTGAGAGCGGAATGGTTAACAACGCTGAAGTAAGTGCTGCTGCAGAAGTCGTCCTCTTCCAGAAAAAGCCCAACAGGAAAATAGCGAATACACCAGGAGAAATAAAGCCAACATATTCCTGGATAAACTGGTAAGCCTGGTCCAGCGATTTTAAAGCAGGAGCAACAATTGTAGCGAGTAACATCGCCACAACAACTGTTAGTCTCCCGGTTGTTACCAATTGCTTTTCTGTTGCATCTTTCTTAAAATATTTGTGATAGATATCAAGCGAAAAAATGGTTGAAATACTGTTCGCCTTACCAGCTAACGATGCCACAATTGCCGCAGTAAGCGCAGCGAAAGCCAGCCCTTTCAAACCCGGAGGTAACAGGTTCATTAAAGTTGGATAGGCCTGATCAGGTTTTATTACGCCTGCGGCATCAACCATCTCTTTCTGGAACATTCCATTCTGATGCATTACGAACATGGTAATGCCGGGAATTACAACAATTAATGGTACAAGCAATTTTAGAAAAGCTGCAAACAACAATCCGCTTCTTGCCGTTTTTAAATCCGCACCCAATGCACGTTGGGTTATATATTGATTACATCCCCAATAATTCAGGTTGTTGATCCACATACCACCGATCAATACAGAAAGGCCAGGCAAATCTTTATAATAAGGATGCGACTTATCGAAGATCATGTGAAAATGTGACGAAGCTTTTTCATGTATTACACTTAGTCCTTTTAAAATATCTTTCCCATAACCAAACCGCTCACTAACCAGGTTCAAAGCGAGATAGGTCGTCACTAGTCCTCCCATAATAAGTACCAACACCTGGATAACGTCGGTGTACCCGATCACTTTCATCCCTCCCAATGTTACAATAATGGAAAAGATTCCTAACCCTACCATGCACCATTCAAAGCTTATTCCTGAAATCGAAGAAACAGCCAACGCGCCGAGGTAAATGATGGAAGTAAGATTAACGAACACATATACCAGCAACCAGAATATCGCCATAATTGTACTCACGGTATCGTTATACCGCTGCGATAAAAACTGCGGCATGGTGTAAATCTTATTCTTCAGGTACACCGGAATAAAAAAGATTGCGACGATTATAAGTGTAGCTGCTGCCATCCACTCATAGGTTGATATGGCTAATCCCAAAGCAAACCCGGAACCGGACATACCGATAAAATGTTCCGCAGAAATATTAGAAGCAATAAGCGATGCGCCGATTGCCCACCAGGTAAGAGATCCTTCTGCTAAAAAGAAATCTTTTGAATTAAGTGTTTTGGCTTTCTTGGTTTGATAGATAAAATAACCGTACGTGGCAACAATGACAAAGTAAATGGCAAAAACGATATAGTCTGCGGTTAGCAAGCGATTCATAAGCAAGTTAAATGAGTGAGGAATTTATAACAAATTCATCAGAAAGCCAAATAGTGAATGGTGAATAGTGAAGAAGCGGAAGTGATTTCAGATTGAATTCATACAATATCTAGTAGACCAAAGCAATCAATGCTCGGCTTTAATCATGACAAAATGATTCATCATGATTTTAAACTATGCATTAATGCACGGAATACTTTAAATTGTCAAATATCCTCTCAATTAAGCGTCTCTTCTCTGTAATGATCTCAGCTGTTCCCCTTGCCTCAGATCGAAATTTCAGCAATGAGCCGTAATTTGTCTTTAAACTATTTGGAAACGATATTGTTACGAGGTAGTTGGTTACCCTTTGATTATTCACATTCATTTGCTGATTCGCAATCAGCGATATGCCCTGTACCCGCCCTTGAATTGAACCAAATTGGATATAAGGATAATCGTCGAGTTTAACAATTACGTCTTGACCTACTTTAATTTTCCCTGCACCACTGGTTGGAAGATGAACTTGGCCCCTTAATGCGGACGTTTCCGGTATTATAGAAAATGTTTCAGTTCCTTTCTCTATATAATCATTGTTTTTCCAGAAATTTAAAAATTCAACTTTGCCAGCGAAAGGGGCCACGAAAACATACTTATGCTCCCATTGCCTAATCGCATCTACAAGCCGGTAATAAGCATTATATAGAATTATCTCCAGGTTATGTTCCTTTTCAATTTGTTGCACATTAAGCTGCTGTATTTTACTATTGGTCTCTTCAATCTGGTATTTGCTAGATGTAATATCTCTCTCCAGTGCTTCATACTGCTGTTTGCCGTTTTCCAGGGCCAGTTTATTTTTTTCAAATTCATCAGCAGAAATAACCTTTTGATGAAATAAAATTGAGTCGCGGTAATAAAATCCTTGACTTAATTTATATTTTTCATGCTCTGTTTTATAATTATTATGTGCATTTCGCAATAATGATTGCTGCGACAATGATTGTTTTTGCAAAATGCTTCGCTGAATCTCGAAGGGCTTTTCGTGATAATAATCCAGATATTGATAGAGTGAAGTCAAAAAATCGAAATACGGTTGATTAATTTCTCCTATCGAAACAGTTTCGGGAAAATAATGCCGGTGCACGTTGTAAGCTAGTTTGCGAATATCTACGTTCTTAACAAGACTGTCAACATGAAGAACGTCTATAATGCCGGCTGGATTTTTTATTACAGCTATATAATCACTTTCATTAACATATTTACCAGTATCGGTTAATAACGACAATCTACCTTCACTATTAGAAACTAATTTAACAGGAGCAGATAAATTGTTGATAGTAACCTCTCCTCTTAAAACATCGGGATATTTAATAATCCATCCAAAGAACAACATTGCAGATACTAAAACAAAAACAATAACACAAATGACTGTTCCAAATCTGTTCGGCATACGCTCCAAAATGTGCGTTACTTCTTCGGACCTATGCTGTCGTAAAGATAAGTGCATTACTGCTTCTTTTTCAGCTTGCATATAACATTCCTCCCATTTGAGCTTTCACTAAAGCAGCATAATGCCCGTTTTCTTTTTTCATTAAAATGTCGTGATTCCCAATTTCTACAACACTTCCCTTGTGGATGACAATGATTTGTTGAGCCTTGACAATAGTGCTTAAACGGTGCGCAATTACAATCACTGTTTTATTATTAAACACTGCATCCAACGCATCAACTATTTTCTGTTCATTTATCGCATCCAGAGAGTTTGTGGCTTCGTCAAAAAACAGATAATCAGGATCTTTATAGAGGGCCCTCGCTATTAATACTCTTTGTTTTTGCCCGCCACTGAGACCTCTGCCTTCCTCACCCATCATTGTCTGATACCCTAACGGCATTGCGTCTATTTCACCCTCTATATTTGCGACTCGCACTGCTTTTCTTAAACGACTGTAATCGATATTATCATCTTCAAGTACAATATTGTTTAATATAGTGTCATTAAAAATTTTTCCATCTTGCAGTACCACGCCACAGTTGTTTCGCCAGTCACGTAGGCTGATATTTTCCAGATTCGTATTTCCTATATAAATATTTCCATACGTTGGTTTATACAGTCGCATGATAACCTTTAAAAGTGTCGATTTTCCACTTCCGCTATCACCTACAATTGCGGTAACCTGATGCTGCGGAATGATCAATGAAATATTGCGTAGTACGGGAGCTGTATTTACAGAATACTGAAAACTAACATTCTTTAAAAAAAGACTTTTGCTATCAGGAAATAAAACCGAACCAGTTACCCGTTCCTCTTCTTCTTCAAGTTGATGAACCTCATTTAAACGAAAAAAACTAATTTTTGCATATTGGAACGACTGGATAAAAGAAATGAATTGAGCAATGGGTCCACCGAGTATGCCAATTATAAACTGTGTAGCAATCATAACTCCGAAAGTCGCTTGACCTTTCAGCACTTGAACTGCACAAAAAAAAGTTATAGATAAATTTGTAAGCTGGTTAAAAAATTGCCCTCCTAGCGTTTGCATGCTATTTATCGCGAGTACTTTCTGGTTGAGTTTGTGCATTCTCACCTGAATACCTTCCCACCGCCACCTTTTCTTGTTCTCATAGTTATTAACCTTTATATCAAGGATACCGCCGATAGTTTCAACCCAAAAACTTTGGTTCTTTGAAACAAGCTCAAAATACTCCCAATCTAATTTCCTCCTGATTGAAAAGAACAGGAATATCCAGCCAATATAAAGAGCGTTTCCAACGATATAAATAACAGCTAATAACTGGTTATATGAGAATAATACACCGATAAACACAAAAAAAGTGAGTGTTGAAAATAGAAAGCTTAGTGAGTTGTTCATCACAAAAGCCCGAATACGTTCATGATCATTGGCTCTTTGAATAATATCACCAACAAGTTTATTTTCAAAAAATGTAATGGGCAATCGCATTAACTTAATGAGATAATCAGAAATAATCGCAATATTGACTCTTGAGGTAAGATGTAACAGAATCCAGTCTCGCACCACGTTACAAAGAAGCGTACTAAGAATGATAACTATGTTTGCGATTAAAACAAGATAAATAAAATTGACGTCGTTTGTTTGGATCCCTACATCGATTACCGACTTTGAAATAAATGGCAACAGCGACTGAAGCAATGTTACAATCAACATTACAAACAGCAGGGTTCTGAAGGCCTTTTTGTAGGGAGTAAAGTAGCCCAGAACGTTTTCCACCGTTTTTAGTCTTTCCTTCTTTTCAACAACATCTCGTTGTTTAAAATCTGCCATTGGCTCCATCAGCATTACAGCCCAACGATCCCTGTTACCGAGCCAACCTTTTTTAAAATCTTGTTGTGAATATTTTAATAATCCTTTCGCAGGATCAGATATATAAACTGTATGATTTGGCTCATTGCTGCTTTGTCCAATAAACTTCTTTCTCTTTTTAATCTTGTACAAGACTACAAAGTGATCTTCATTCCAATGTATTATACACGGAAGCGGCGCCCTTTGCAATTCCTCCCAGGTTATTTTTGTATTGAGTGTGCGAAGGCCTATTTTTTCACAAGCGTGACTAATATCCAAGAAACTTACGCCTTCGCGTGTAATGCCGCAAAGATCCCGTAAAAATTGCAGGCTATAAAAACGCCCATAGTATTTAGCTATAATTTTAATTGATGCAGGGCCGCAATCTTTTGCATCTAGCTGGTATTCGTGTGGAAACAAGGCGTTAAGGATTTAAAAGTTAATCATTGGAGAATAGCTCTAATGCATCACCTCGCAATAAAGCTATTATACTCTACTTTAGCCAAGATGTAACGTTTTTATGCAAAGATGGCATCAAGAAAACTTCGGCAGCATCACGATTACTCTTAGTATGGATGAACTTGTACTCCGCTGACGTACTAAGATGTTGACTAAAGCAATTACCCGCCAATTTTTCAGACTCTCATTTACCTTTAAAAATAACGGCTGGTCAGTCTCCTCATTTACTTGAACTGTATTTTTCAGTATTCTCAGATTGGACTAACGCATTAAAAATACTACACTGAGCTCGATTTGTTTCTTGCATTGACCGCCTAGTGATTTGGCTATTCCGTTTATCATAAAAGTAAAAAGCGCATATGCAATAATGATGATGACATTTTTTTTCAGATGTCGCATCCTTTCACTTCATCCAATAAGGAGATTTTCTTTAAGTTATCAACGGAATCTTTTTTACAAATATGTATCCGTCGCCCAATCTGGCTAAAAAAACAGAACAAAAACATCCTCATCCGAGTCGTTAAAAACTGATATTCCCACAGGCAAGCACTTACAAGTATTATTATCACGCTTTTTTGAATGAGGTATAATTGTGCGTGGATTTTTCGGATTGAATCATCCCCTGCACTTGCATTTTTCAACAGCATTATAGCTGCCAAAACTATTTTTTTTATTGCAACCTTCTATTTTATTACCTGGTAATATATTGTGTTAGCTTCGACTTCAATTGGTATATACTTTTGATAATTAAAAATGTTGTCAGGAAATTCCTTAGCATTCTCATGAACTCTTGGTTCAAAACAGATTTTGTATTCTGCATTAGTCTTCAATAATTCTTCAAGTCCAACTACGGTATAGTTTTCTACCCTTTGATTTGCTTTCAAAAAAAAAGGCTGATCAATAGCATTATTTAGTCTTAGTCTGTTATCTGAGGTTTCTGTTTTTAAATATGCCTGGAAAATACTGTCCTGAAGTGTAAAGCGCAATTTATCTTGCTTAAGCAACATTCCAACAATTTTATTCGGCCTTGGAGGCACGGCACACCCCGCAACCGTGGGATACAATGAAGTCTTCTTGTACCCGCTTAATTCTTTTTTGTAAACAGTTAGACCAGAAATCATTTCTGCAGAAAAACCAGGTATAAAAATATCACTCCCCGACCTATTAATAATAGTCAAACTGAGCGCCATAATTTGTCCAGACTGCTTGTCTTGTTTTTGAATTAACTTCAATTCTACTTCAACTTTCGATCGAAAGCCAGATTGAGCACTTGAAGTATATCCAAATAGGATAAACACCAGGAGAACTAGATTATATTTAGTCATATTTTATCTTTTATGTTAGTAAGCTGCCACTCACATCAAATGGCAGCTTTATAAATTTGAATTTTAAAATGCTCTATCTAGTCGGTACGTCAGAATAATTACTAGTCCAATTCGCAGCCTTTCCACCCGAATAGTCTGTATTCAAAAGATTTTGAAAAAACTGGATACCGACCTGATCACCAGCTGCTTTGGCGGAATTTAGAGAATATTGATATGCCGCGTATTCACTGTTTAATGTAAATTGAGCATTATTATTAACATACATGTCATAATGTTCTTCAATTTGCTTTGCGTGCACTAGTTCATGGCCTAAGATTTCCTGTCTTACAAAATCTGGCATTTCTGTGTTCAAAACGTAGCTATCCACATAAATAAATATAAATCCGTTAACTAGTTTGGTAGCAGCATCTGAAACGTTCCCTCTGGCATCTACAAATCTCCTATCCCCATTCATTGTATATCCGGGCGGTGCTTCATTGTCAACGAAAACAACGGGATGATTAGTTTTAAAATTTTGAAAATGCGCTTTAAAATAATCCATGGAAGTTGTATAAGTGGGTTGAGATGTATCATTAAATCCTTGGCTTATACTCACTATTTGACTGGAATCATAGGAGCCTCCACCACTTCCTCCGCTCCCCCCTCCACCGATATAGGTTGTAACTGTTACCGGCGGAAGTGTTCCTCCGCCTTTAATTGACTGCAGTTCAGCGTCGTCCATTACAGGAAACTGGGTAAGAAACTCTACAAATTTCATACGCTATATTTTTTGAGATTAAAAAAACATGTTGTTGTGTTATAGACGTTTATCTTTGGATTGATGCATTTTTGTTAAATAGTATAAAACTAATAGCCCATCATCAGAATTGTAACACATTGATAACACTTCTTCCACTAGCAACATATATACGGTCACAACGGAGACCGGTTTTATTTCAAACAACTGTAATACTGAATTCAGATACGGTGGTAATGATTTGTTATACTCATTGCTATGAGCAATCATTTGAGAAATAGTTTCGACCATATTGCATGGCAGGCGTCCTTGTTTTTCAATAAGCAGTTTAAGTTCATTAGCTATATTCATATATTTATCTTCTAAAAAGCCATACCTGAAATTCCGTTCGTTTATTAGTTCGGTATAAGATCTTATATCGGCCTCCTGTCCTGTTGCAAATAACAACCGTTGCATCAAAATAAAATTAGCCTTAATGCAATCTTGCAACTCAGTCCGGCATTGCATTAAAACCTCTTCTAACACGCAGATAATAAATGCAAGAAAAAGAGTTTCATTCCTCCTTTCAATGTATGTGATTAAAAGAAAGCTGCAGATCTGCTCTTTTAGCGCATCGACATAAGGTTTGACATTAGAAGCTAAAAGGCGGAATTGCCAACCAAATATTTTATAACAGACCAACTCGTTATGGAATGCAGAATAATATAGTTTTTTCAACGCGTCCAGCAGTACAAGCTCTAATGAAAGATCGCGACATTTAAATACAATGCAGATGTCGTTTTTGAATGTGTGAAAATATTTTTTAGGCGAGAAGAAAAAATACCTAAAATGAGAATTGAGCAGACTGTTGTCTTTTATAAGGAATATCAATTTAAAAGCATCGTCTTTTCTTTCAATGCCACCGATAGAAATATCCAGTACAAGTTCATCCGAAGCTGTAAAAAAGTTTTCAATGGGTGGTATCATTTTCAGATAATCCTCAACGTATTGAGACAAAAAGTCCAGTTTTGATTCGACTACAACCTCATTAAAAATATGTATTATTTTTTCAGCAAAATCTGGCCTCTCTTTCAACAAAAAATCTGCTTTTGCCTTTTTGGTTGGAATCCATCCTGAGGCACGAAAACATTCGACACTGGTTATGTGGCCAATAAAATCTGAAACATAAATTATTTTTTCAAGTGGCGATATTTTTTTCTTTGCCTTAACTGCAATCTTCTTTAACTGATATACCAGGTCATTATAAATCATGGCCCTCCCGGGATTAGGTATCGTATAATACTCAGTTGCCTTATGTTGAATATCTCTAATTATTGAATTGGTATCATCTAGAATTTCGCTCTCTATAATAGCCGTTAGCATTGCGCCTCGCACTTCATTACAAGCGTCAGAAAGAACATTTTGGATATCAATAAGGGGGATAATTGTTACATCCAACAAATATCCGTCGTGCTCAAATGAATAGGTCGTTATATGTGAGAACAAAAGATCAAAAATAAAAACATCGATGTCCGATCCTGACGAAAGTTGAATATTTCTTACTTGGCTGCCATTCAACATGCATCCGACCGAATGCGGGAAATATTGTTTTAAAATTGGTATTAAATCCTTTTTCTCCAAACCGTATTTATTTTTATGGGATTGCTTAATTCTATCCGAAAGATTTGGTATGAAAGCTAAAAATCTAATGTAGCCTGATACCCTTCACACATTTAGCTTTAACTTATAAAAGTAAATGCATATAAAGTAAAAGTAGTATGGATAAAGAATGTAAAGGCGTCGAAAAAATTATATAAATACCCGTGAAATGGGGCTAAGCAGCTACAAGAAAATTGAATACAAATTCTCGGATTGCCATCTTTGAAGAAAGATTCATTATCCTTATCTGGGAAAGTATTCGCAAAAGCCACTAAAATAGCCCTAAAGCTTAAGTTTATGCTAATGGCCAAAACACAAAATGATTCAAAAAAAGAAAAGATATCCGATTTTATAGATTGTTCTATAAATAGTGAATAAGAATCGTTTCAATGGCCATGGTCACTGGATTGCAATAAACAAACAGGCTACCTCTTTTCGAAGTAGCCTGTTATATAAAATCTCGGCAAACTTTTGTCGTCAATGTCTTCAACCGGATGCGCATTATTATGGTGCCACACATTTCACTATTCACCATTCACTTTTCACCAAAGTCACCAAAGTGGGCAATAAACAAACAGGCTACCTCTTTTCGAAGTAGCCTGTTATATAAATCGGACAATTTCGTCAAACTTTTATCGTCAATATCTTCAATCAAGTAAACCGGAGGCGTATTATTATGGTGCCGCACATTTCACTATTCACTATTCACCCTTCACCATTCACCATTCACTTTTCACTAAATAAATCTATTGATCAAATTTTCCAAATACTCTTGTCTGCCGCTGGTAACTGCAGGTTCGCCGTTTTTAGCTGCAAGGTCGCGAAGATTTTCTAATGACAGCTTACCTTCTTCAAACGCTTTACCATCGCCGTTATCAAAAGAAGCATAGCGGGCATTGCGGATCTTGTTGTATTCACCGTTCTGTAATATTTTGTCAGCAACGATCAACGCTCTTGCGAACGTGTCCATACCACCAACATGTGCATAGAACAAGTCTTCGTTATCTGTAGAGTTTCTTCTGCGCTTAGCATCAAAGTTGATACCGCCGCCGCCAAAACCGCCATTTTCAAGAATGATCAGCATTGCTTCAGTAAGCTCATTGATGTTGTTGGGGAACTGGTCAGTATCCCAGCCATTTTGATAATCACCACGGTTAGCGTCAATGCTACCCAGTAAGCCTGCATCCGCGGCAACCTGCAATTCATGCTGGAAAGTATGTCCCGCCAATGTAGCATGGTTTACCTCAACGTTCAGTTTAAAATCATTAATTAAATCAAACTGGCGCAGGAAACCAATTACTGTTGCTGAATCATAATCATACTGGTGTTTGGTTGGCTCGCATGGTTTTGGCTCGATAAAGAATGTTCCTTTAAACCCTTGCGATCTTGCGTAATCTTTGGCTTTATGCAGGAACATTGCCAGGTGCTCCTGTTCGCGTTTCATGTTGGTGTTCAGCAATGACATATAGCCTTCTCTTCCGCCCCAGAACACATAGTTTTCTCCACCTAAAGCTATTGTTGCGTCAAGCGCAGCCTTTACCTGTGCCGCAGCATGCGTTAGCACATTAAAATCCGGATTGGTTGCAGCACCATTCATATAACGCACTGCGGAAAACAGGTTTGCTGTACCCCATAACAGTTTAACGCCCGTGGCTGCCTGTTTTTCCTTTGCATAATCAACCAATGCCTGTAGTCTTCTTTCATTTTCAACTACATCATTACCATAATCAACAACATCCACATCATGAAAACAGTAGTAAGGCATATTCATCTTGGTGATGAATTCAAAAGCAGCATCCATTTTATCTTTTGCTCTTTCAACTGCATCAGCTTTTTTGTCCCACTCAAAAAAATGAGTTTGGCCTCCAAAAGGATCGCCACCGTTACCGCAGAAGCTATGCCAGTATGCGCATGCAAAACGCAAATGCTCTTTCATGGTTTTGCCTGCCACTACTTTGTTTTCATCATACCAGCGAAAAGCAAGCGGATTATCTGTTTGTGCACCTTCGTATTTAATTTGCCCGATGCCTTTGAAATATTCTTTCTCACCAAGTAATACTGACATAGTTGTTTGATTTATTATTTATGAAATTGATTTGGAATTTTGTTTGTATCTGGATTTATCAGATTTGGGGATTGACGGATTATGTTAGCGCCTTTTCTCCCGCATAACCAGTTATGTTCATCACCAGAAAACCTCATACCTTTCACCTTATACCTTACACCTTATACCTTATACCTTATACCTTACACCTTATACCTTACACCTCAAGCCTTACACCGCCAATAACATTTTTTAAAATTGTTTTCCATTGTTGATAATATGCTTCGTACCCGTCGTTATTGGCCGAAGGCTCTATGGTCGTCAAACGCTTCATGTTTGTGAATGCTTCTTTTTGCGTACTGAAGAAGCCACATCCTATGCCTGCACCCAGCGCAGCACCAACGCTACCATCGTTATCATATAATTCAACCGGTACATTCGTAACATTCACAAATGCCCTGGCAAACACATCGCTCAAAAACATATTTGCCTTACCGGCGCGTATCACCGATGGCGTCATTCCGTTCTCGCGCATAATATCCAGACCATACCTGAAGGAATAAGCAATTCCCTCCTGCCCTGCCCGGTAAATGTGGGCCGGAGTATGTTTGTTAAGATCTATATTATGAATTTGTGCGCCCACGATCTTGTTATTTAAAATGCGTTCGGCACCATTTCCAAAAGGTAAAATGGATAATCCGTTGCTGCCCGGTTTAATGTCGGCAGCAGCTTCATTAAGGGCCGCGTAACTTTCATTCCTTCCCACAGTTTCTTTCAACCACCTGTTCAATATACCTGTGCCGTTAATGCAAAGCAGCACACCTATCCGCTTATTATCGCTTGTGTAGTTAACGTGTGCAAAGCTGTTTACCCTTGATAGCGGGTCGTACGCAAGCTGGTCGCTAACTCCATAAATAACTCCGGATGTACCTGCAGTTGAAGCAACTTCACCTGGTTCCAGAACATTTAGAGATAATGCGTTATTGGGCTGGTCACCGGCTTTATAACTTACAGGAATACCCGCTGTCAATTGCAATTCATCCGCCACACTTTGGGATACCCGACCATGCTCACTAAATACATTTTGTATAGATGGGATTACACTGCGATCGAAATCGAAGAAAGTCAACACGTCTTCTGACAAAGCATCTTCCTTAAAATCCCAAAAAATACCTTCTGACAGAGAGGATACACTTGTAGAGATACTACCGGTTAATTTCATGGCGATAAAATCACCCGGCAACATTAATTTATAAATCTTTTCATAAACCTCCGGCTCGTTTTCTTTTACCCAGGCAAGTTTGGCTGCGGTAAAATTCCCCGGGGAGTTTAGCAAATGACTCAGGCATTTTTCTTCTCCAATAGTTGCAAACGCTTTGTCACCGTAAGGAACTGCACGACTGTCGCACCATATGATCGAATCCCGTAACACCTGCTGATCCTTATCTACCAGTACCAATCCGTGCATTTGGTAAGCAATACCAATTGCAGCTATATCTTTCGGATTGTACAATTTAGAAGCATGCGCCTTTTTTATCGCCTGACGGGCGAAATTCCACCACGAATCGGGAGACTGTTCAGCCCAACCACTTTCATGCGATATAATTTCCGCTTCTGTTTCCGGAAAAAAGGCGGATGCAACACAACGTTGTGAATTTGCATCTACCACAGACACTTTTATTGATGATGTTCCTACATCTATTCCCAGCAATAGCATATTATGGTTCAATTTTAACTATCAATGTTACTCATGGAAGATTCTGGCGGGCTATGCAGCAGAAAGTTGTCCATATGGCGATGCAATACTATTAATTTGCCTCTAAAAACTGATAGCGGACGTAAATATAATAGGAAATTTCAAATTTGCAACCGATTGCATTGATTTTTTGTTTTGAAATTAAATAAACAATTTTAGCTTGTGGACTGAACACTTATGAAAAGAGAAAAAGAAGTTACCATTTACGATTTGGCCCGGATTATGAAAATTTCGCCTGCTACCGTGAGCAGGGGACTGAAAAACCATCCTGCCATAAAAATGGAGACCAAAAATAAGATCCAGGAACTTGCCAAAGAACTGGGATACCGCTCCAACAACTTTGCCAGTAACCTGCGCCAGCAAAAGACACATACCATTGGCGTTATTGTGCATGAACTGAACAGTAACTTTATTACCTCGGTTCTCGCAGGCATTGAAAAAGTTACTACAGAAAGTGGTTACGATCTTATCATTGGTCACTCTTCCGAAACAAGCAAAAAAGAAGCTGCCAATGCAAACAATCTTTTTCATAAGAGAGTTGACGGGCTGCTTGCATCGTTGGCGTACGATACTGAAAGTCTTCAGCACTATGACCCTTTTCTGAAAAAAGGAATTCCCGTTGTATTTTTTGACCGCGTGGATAAAGACACTCCTGCAACCAAAGTTGTGATAGATAACTACGCAGCAGGCTACGCCGCTACAAAACATTTGATAGATGAAGGCTGCAAACGCATTGCACATATTACGGCCAGCTTAAAACGAAATGTATATAACGAAAGGCTTCAGGGGTATAAACAGGCGCTTAACGATAACGCGCTTTGCTATAAAGAAGAGCTGGTGATCATTAACGATTTGAGTGAACATGCAAGTATTGAAGCTGCCGATACAATTGCGTCAATGAATCCGATGCCAGACGGCATCTTTATCACGAACGATTTCTGCGCCGCAGTGGTAATGCAAACGCTTAAGGAAAAAGGAATACGCATCCCTGAAGATATTGCCGTTGTTGGTTTTAACAATGACGTTATCAGCAAGATCGTAGAGCCGCGCCTAACTACGATCAATTACCCGGGCATCAAAATAGGAGAAGCTGCCGCTTTGAAGCTGGTTGAACAATTGCGTGCACCACATGAACATCATGAGCCGGAAATGGTTTTTGTTGATGCAGAGCTGATCGTGCGTAAATCTTCGCTGAAGAAAAAATAAGAAGCTATAAGTGGCGGGCAGTTGAATGATCTCTGATTTGAGGATCGCTGATCTGAGGATCTCTGATGTCTGATTTCTTCCTGTTCAACCTTAAAACGATATTTGACTCTTCTTATTCTAAGATGAAACAAACACACTCGATCACTTGCATTTTCAATAAATGCAAGAACCATCATTACCACCGAAATCAGAGATCACAAGATCCGACATAAGCCATCCGAAACTCATTACTGAAAATTCTAAAAGCCTAAATCCCAGTTGTTATAAATAACGAGGGCTATGCACAATACAAATATTATCGTGGGTAAAACCAAACTTCTTGGGTAAAGAAAAAGATTGGCCAGAATAGCCGCGGCAGGCACAATGCTTAACAACAATGCTTCTGTTGAAACGTTGGGTACCAGGAAAACCATGGGAATAAACAATACCAGCATGATGAGCAGAACGGCCCAGACTTTTCTTACTTGTATAAGCATTCTGCCGTTATTGTTCTGCCATGTTATTAAGCCGCCTAAAATACAAATGCCCAGTAGACTGTATGTGATAATTGCGTGCACATAATTTTTCACTACAATTATATGAGGTTGCCAACGGGGAATAAACGCTTTAATGTCTGGCAAACGGTCATTAATAAACAACCATGCCGCCCAAAAATAAAAGGGCGTAAGTATTCCCATCAACAATATAAACCATTCGTTGGGTTTTAAAGGCCGCAGAATTGCAATGCTGAAATAGACCACCAAAATAAGCGGTAATGACGGGTAATAGGCCATTACAGCAATACCTGCAATGATACCCATATTGTAGATAAGCGTTTTGGGACTTTGCGTATTGTACAATTTTGGCAATCTGTAGATCAGCCAAATAATAAAACTGTTGGCGATAAGTGCAGGCGAAAGTGTGTTCCATTCGGGTAGCAAAGCCGTTAGCAGCACATAAGACAATGCAGGCGTGAACGACTGCCGTTGAAACATTCTTACATCATTCAAAATATAATTTAAACGCAGTGCCTGAAGCAACACGATGACCTGATAAAGAAGGGTAATCGCCACAGAAGGTAGTGGAGAGATATATTTTTGAACAAAATACCCTAAAAAGCCCTGTTCTACAAAGGCCGGAACTTCTACGGGGCGCACAAGAAAGTGTGCGTGCAGCAACACGCTGAAAAATATTAACCAGAAAACATTTGCCGATGAACGGTCCCTGAAAATTGATATCAAATCTATCTGTTTATAAGCAGCCTTATTGAAAGAGTGCTCTCAGCTTGCTAATGTTAAAATCTTCACAGTCCGGTTCTCACTTAATCACCGGAACGATTCTTCGTTTTATCCGGCGAATGCATAATGTACTAACGTTATGATGTTAATATTTGTTCAACTATTTAGAATTCAATCTTTGCAAAACAGATGTAGTTCCGGTACTGGCAGGGAACTATCATAGTATGCGAACCAACCTGCTTCGCATACCTTGGCATAAACTCGTAACCCTTATCCAGGTTGCGGAAGGTTGGATTTCTGGTGATCTGTCCCTTTATATCAATGCTTTGATCATTTAACAAAAGGGTTCTTTTTTCTGACAGGTTGTAAATAAAATGAACCTCACTGCCAGTATTGAAAGTTGTATAGCCGATAAAGTTATCGGTATTATCATCAAACTGTGATTTGGTGATCACATTTCCCCAATCAAGGTTTGCAGTAGAGTCAAAAGAAAGGATAGCGATATTGTCCGCATAATACCTTGTTATATTATTGAAGCCACCCCATCTTCCCCAGGGGTAATAACCGCTGTAGTATGGGCTGTAATAATAGTAATCTATCGGCGACATAAAGGGTGATCCGTACATGTAATCCCAACGGTTGTACATACCACCCCGGGAAGAAGTGTACACGGATTCAGAAGCCACAAAAAATCCACCGTTCTTTTTCATTACTATGTTCTGCAGGTAATAATTATTGAAAGCGGCTTTAAGGCTGCCTTCAGTTTTTGCTTCATTACGCAGGTCTTCGTTAAAAGTCGTATTGGTTGTAGCCCTTTCTGTTTTGCTTGTTTTGCTCCACAATGTTGCGTACAAACCGTCTACATTGCCTTTTTTCCCTGAGCTGAAAAAAGAAGTGATGAGAAAATTCTTATTGATATTATCGGCCTTTACACGAATATCATCCAGGTAAATTTTGGACAATGTAAGGTCGTATGCAGTTACAGAATCTTCCGTCACTCCTGCATAGAACAATGTAAGTTTTGTTATATTGTTCTTCTGAGAGGAACCGGAAGAACGTAAAAAGACCAGGTCACCATCATTATCAACTGTAAACTCATTCAGGAAATCATTTTTGTTATCCATCGCGACCTTTACCTGACGTTTATTCACCCTGGTCATATCGTGATCAAACAACACTGTTGTTACCACATAGCTGCGATCATTTTTACTGTTGATCTTGAATACTGCAATCTTCTTCTTGTCATCACTGTTTATGAATGTATAGATCTTGGAACTACTGCTGTAATTTACCTCAGTCGTATCCAGAATAACCGGGTCCATCATCAATTTCGCCTCAGCATTTAATTTAACGTAAGCTGCATAAACGCTGTTTTTTCTTTGAAACTGAAAAAACACATACACAAAATCCTTGTAAGCCAAAAAATCTACCCCTAGTGTACGCTGGGGAAGAAATGCAAGATCTTGTTTACCAACCTGCTTCATTTCGCTATCATAAACAGTAATGTTGAAAGCGTTCCTGGTATTCTTATACACAAGAAAATGATCATTCAATCTACCAATTATATCAAAGTTTACTTGTCTGGGATCGTCTTTATCCGGGTCGGAATAAGTTATCTTCTGGGCATTTGCAAATGAGAACAGGCAAAGCAATAAAGTAGCAAAAAATAATGTCCTTCTAATCATAATCTGGCCGCTTAATATTTTCCTAACAAATGTAAGCTTAAAGCTTGCAAAATTTTTATAATTAACAACAAACTTCAGTAAAGGAGAGGTTAAGTTAAATCAAAGAATTTTCATAACGAAACAAAACCTGTTTAACCTTTTTGCTTTACAAAAAAACGTTAAACGAGCATAAAACGGTCCATTATTTGGTTAAATAATTCAAATAACATTCAGTAACGTTTTTTGCTGAAAATCATTTTTACAGTCACATAACTTTTTCACTATACATTTGTTAAGATTTTTAGATTTTAAGACAAATTATTACTAAGTGGGCAAGAATCACAATAAAGTAACGATGGCGGGCTTAATCGTTGCTTTAGGAATTATTTACGGAGATATTGGAACCTCTCCTTTATACGTAATGAGCGCCATAATAGGAGGCAAACCAATTGGAGAAAACCTTATTCTTGGCGGCGTTTCATGCATTATCTGGACGCTAACTTTACAAACTACCATCAAATATGTGCTACTGACCCTTGAAGCCGATAACCGGGGTGAAGGTGGCATTTTTTCATTGTATGCGTTGGTAAGGCGGCGAAAAAAATGGCTGGTTATACCGGCAATGCTTGGAGGAGCCGCGCTTTTGGCGGATGGAATGATCACCCCTCCTATTACTGTTACTTCTGCAATTGAGGAGCTTGGCAGAATGCCAGCGCTTGAACATCTTATGGGCCCCAATACCATTGTATATATTGTAGTGCTTATTATTTCAATATTGTTTTTTGTTCAGCAATTTGGAACTGCTTCAATCGGAAAGCTATTTGGGCCTATCATGTTTTTGTGGTTTACCATATTGGCGATACTCGGTATTTCGCACCTAAGCGATGATATGCAGATTTTCAAGGCGCTGAATCCTTATTATGGTATTAAATTACTAATCACTTATCCTAAAGGATTTTGGCTGTTGGGTGCCGTTTTCCTCTGTACTACAGGGGCCGAAGCGCTTTACTCTGACCTTGGCCACTGTGGTAAATGGAACATCAGGTACTCCTGGATATTTGTAAAGACCTGTTTGATACTTAACTACCTCGGACAAGGGGCATGGCTTTTATCCCATCATCACGGTACCGTATTCGCAACAGACAAAATGTTGCATGATCCGGTTTTCATCAAAGAATTTCCAAATGCGGTTTCGCTAATCAATCCATTTTATGGCATTATGCCCCCATGGTTTACCATTGCGGGTGTAGTAATTGCGACCGCGGCAGCCATTATTGCGAGCCAGGCGTTGATCAGCGGAAGCTTTACATTGATCAGTGAAGCTATGCGACTCAACCTGTGGCCAAAGATGAAAATCAATTATCCTACAGAAGAGCGGGGGCAATTATATATTCCCGGCATTAACCTGTTATTGTTCTTTGGCTGTATTGGCATTGTTTTGTATTTCAGAGAATCAAGCAACATGGAGGCGGCTTACGGTCTGGCCATTACCATGTGTATGATCGCAACCTCTGTTTTGTTTGCCAATTATCTCGTCTCGAAACGAACGCATCCGGCATTAATATATCTGTATCTCTTTGTCTATTTCGCTATTGAGGGCAGTTTCCTTTTCGCTAATTTGGATAAATTCCCGCACGGCGGTTTCGTATCACTTATTATGGGTGGTGGGCTTTTTTGTGTTATGTATACCTGGTTCCGCAGCAGGAAGATCAAGAATCGCTATGTGGAATTTGTGCGGTTGGAACATTATCTGCCAATGATCCAGGAACTAAGCAACGACAAAACTGTTCCAAAATATGCTACGCACCTGGTGTATATGACCAGTGCCAATAACCCTAAGGAAATTGAGCATAAGATCATCTACTCCATTTTGAATAAAAAGCCCAAACGGGCGGATATCTATTGGTTTGTGCACGTAGATGTGCTGGACGATCCTTACACTTGCGAGTATATTGTTGATCACATTATTCCGAACGATATCATCCGTATCGAGTTCAGGGTTGGCTTCCGTGTTGAGCAAAAGATCAACCTGATGTTCAGAAAAGTTGTGGAAGAACTGGTAAATAACAAGGAAGTAAACATCACGAGCCGGTACGAGAGCCTGGAGAAAAACAATGTTGTTGGCGACTTCCAGTTTATTGTGATGGAAAAGTATCTGTCCAGTGACAACGAGCTGCCCATCTTCGAAAAGATGATCATGAAGCTTTACTTCTGGCTGAAGGAAATAAGCCTGAGCGAAGAGAGAGGCTTTGGACTTGACCCCAGCTTTGTTACCGTTGAAAAATTCCCATTGATCGTTTCGCCTGTTGCGACTATTCCTTTGAAGCGGATTTTCTCGGAACATGAACACATTTAAGCGTGAATAGTGAATGGTGAACCGGTGCTGTCTTACCTCGAACTTTCGCAAAGTACGATTTACGAAGTACGAAGTACCTAATCTTAGGCTCGCTAATTCTTTCGTAGCTTTTCAATAATTATAGAACTTAATTCGGCCCATTGAGATTTCAGTGGGCCCTGTTTTTTGTATGCATCAGATATCTGTTACAGCGTTGAAGGAGAAAATGGAGGCCGGAGAAAATATCCATTTAATTGATGTTCGTGAACCTCATGAGCACGAAGAATTTAACATCGGCGGTCTGTTAATTCCAATGGAAGACATTATGACCCGCGCGGAAGAAATACCCAAAGATAAACCCGTCATTTTTTATTGCCGCAAGGGCATCAGAAGCGGCATAGCCATTCAACGTCTGCACCAAAAATTTGGATTCACTAATCTCTTTAACCTAAAGGGTGGTATGGACGCGTGGAGAAAAGAATTTGAGAAAGAGGCCTGAGATGATGATCTCTGACTTATTGATCGCTGATGTCTGATTTGTTGATCTCTGATCTTGGGATGTCTGATGTTGGATGCCCGGATATCTGAATTAAATATTGTGCTGTCGCCATTCACCAAACGATTCTAATCCTGACAATCCTTTCATCCCATAAATCCGGATCCAGACAACTCTAATCCCATTATCAATTTTCCCTTTTCAATTCTCCATTAAATAGGCACTACCGTCGTCTTTTTATTCTTCTTTATTTTATCCGGTATTGAAGCAAGGATCTCTTTTTTCAACAGCTCCACCAATTTCTTTTTTACAAAATCACGGTGTGTTACAATACTCACTTCCCTTACAGGAACGGGATTTTTGAAATAACGGAGGTTCTGTTGCTGTTTGGGAGAAATATCCATCGTTGCCAGTTCCGGAAGAATGGTTATGCCATCATTTAGATCCACCAACCGGCGCAATGTCTCCAGGCTTCCTGCTTCATATTCGAAGAGATTACCTTCCTTACTACTTTTCTTCAGCTCGCACAGGTTAATGATCTGGGAACGGAAACAATGGCCTTCCTCCAGCAACCACAATTTGCTGGGGTCAATATCTTTTGCAAGAACATAACTCTTTTTGTACGCATCGTTGTTTTTAGAAACATACACCAGCAGCTCTTCATAGAAGAGAATATGTTCTTTAATACCATGCTCATTCAACGGAGTAACCAGTACGCCCACATCTATTTTCCCTTCACGCAACCGAGCCAGTATCAGATCTGTAGTTAATTCGTGCACAATAACTTTCACTTTGGGATATTTCTTCGCAAATCCGGGTATAAACAAGGGCAGTAAATAGGGCGCCAACGTTGGAATAATGCCAATTTTCAGTTCGCCATTTACAATACCTTTTTTAGCTTCTATCATTTCGGTAAGTGCATCGCGTTCAGCAAGAACTTTTCTTGCCTGTTCAATAATTTCAATGCCAGGTTCGGTTGGCAATACCGGCTGTTTACTCCTGTCAAAAATCTTAACGCCCAGTTCTTCTTCCAGCTTCTGAATCTGCATGCTCAGGGTTGGCTGGGTTACATAGCATTGTGAAGCCGCTTCTGCAAAATGTCTGTATGTATCTACCGCAACTATATATTCTAACTGTGTAAAGGTCATCTCTACTGATAATTTTTATCTATTAAAACGCAAAGTTAATTGATTCCGATAATGAATCGTGCCGGGAAGTTCGATAAACAATTCATGCCAACTAATCAACAGCCATATCCTTAAAAATTCCAATCTCACCGAAATGATGGAATATTAATAGGCAAATATTGGCTATCTTCCTTTTCTATTACTTAAAACAACCAACTAGCTTGCATGTCATATATCATACTTATTGCCGGAATTATTTTGTTGATCGTTTTAATAACGGGTGTTAAGCTAAATGCATTTCTTTCGTTTCTTGTCGTTTCTATTCTCATTGGTCTTGCGCATGGACAGGATATTATTTCAATAAGCACTTCGGTTCAAAAAGGGATCGGCGATATATTGGGGTCGCTTGTTGCTATCATCGGCCTTGGTGCCATGCTGGGTAAGCTGGTTGCTGATAGCGGGGCAGCCGAAAGAATTGCCAATGGATTGGTGAAGGGGTTCGGAAGAAAAAACCTGGTTTGGGCACTGGTAGTTACAGCTTTTGTAATTGGCATTCCGCTATTTTACAATGTCGGATTTGTTCTGCTTGTTCCTTTGATTATCAGCATTGCATCACGATACAAGTTACCGGCTGTTTATATTGGATTGCCGGCTCTGTCCGCATTATCTGTTACACATGGATATCTGCCACCACACCCATCTCCGACAGCTTTGGTGCAACAGTTTCATGCAGACCTGGGACAAACATTGCTGTTAGGATTGATTGTAGCTGTACCGGCTATTATACTTGCAGGTCCTGTATTTGCTATGACATTGCGAAATTTCAACGCCAAACCAATAGATACTTTTGCTGTTAAACACAAACAGGAAAATGAACTACCGGGCATGTTCAATAGTATTATAACAGCTTTTCTTCCCGTTATTTTAATAACAACCGCAGCCATAACCAAATCGGTTCTTCACGAAGAATCCATGTTAAAAACAATTATCATATCCCTCGGCGAACCGGTTACCGCAATGCTGCTTACCGTTATCACCGGTATTTATACACTGGGTGTTCGTCAAGGGAGGACCGTTAACGATGTAAGCAATTCACTAGGTGATGCGGTTAAGGACATCTCAATGATCATTTTTGTAATAGGCGGCGCAGGTGCTTTAAAACAAGTGCTTACAGATACAGGCATTAGCAACCAGATTGCAAGCTCTCTGCAAACCATGAACGTTCATCCGCTGTTTGTTGCGTGGAGCATTAGCGCCATAATAAGAGTAAGCGTAGGTTCTGCAACTGTTGCAGGCCTCACAACGGCAGGTATTGTAGCACCACTTATTGCAAGCAGTGGTGTAAACCCCAGTTTGATGGTATTGGCCACCGGCGCCGGCAGCCTGATGTTTTCTCATGTAAATGACCCCGGCTTCTGGCTGTTCAAAGAATATTTCAACCTGTCTTTCAAGCAAACAATAAGAACCTGGAGCTTTATGGAAACCATCGTTTCCGTTGTCGGGTTAATTGGTGTATTTATGTTGAACTATTTTGTAAAATAAATGTGCTGAACGCTTCTGCATCCTCGCACGTTCATTAGCGTGAATGCATTAAAAACCTTTGCGGCGCTATCACAGAAAAAATATAGTATTTTAGGTAGTTGAACTGTGACTCCCGGCTGTGATGTTTTTTTAGTTCTGACTTTTTACTTTTGACCTATTTCTTATAAAAATCAACACAATGACCGCAGACGAAAGATTCGAACAACTTGGATTGACACTTCCTCCAGCTCCGGCACCCAAGGGTGTTTATAAGCCTTTAGTTATAGATGGCAAGCATTGTTATGTATCGGGACACGGTCCTGTTCAGACTGACGGCACTTTAATTTTTGGCCGCGTTGGCCAGGGATTAAATGAAGACGAAGGAAAACTGGCTGCTCAACAGGTTGGCCTGACCATCTTATCTACCATAAAAACCAATCTTGGTTCGCTGGATAAAATAAAAAGAGTGATTAAAGTGCTGGGTATGGTGAACTGCACGCCTGATTTTGGAAAACATCCTTATATCATCAACGGATGCAGCGAATTATTTACAAAGATCTGGGGCGAGGACAATGGCATCGGCGTAAGAAGCGCCGTGGGCATGGGCTCACTGCCAGAAAACATTCCTGTTGAAATAGAAGCTTTATTTGAACTAGAGTAATAAATTCAAAGGTTAAAAGTCAAAATTCAAAATAGTATCCCGCAGGCAAACAACTAAGCCAGTTACAAACATTCATCGTTTTGAATTTTGATTTTTGAATTTTGACTTCAATTTTATTTTTTCTCAAAACACGTAAGTTCTATGGATTGGTTTGAGATAGAAAATATTTCCACGATAGACTCTCCTGCATTGGTTGTTTATAGGGATCGCGTAAGACAAAATATTGCGCGTGCCGTTAGAATGATTGGCGATCCAAATAAGTTGCGGCCACATGTTAAAACAAACAAGATTGCGGAAGTTTGCTCCCTGATGATGGATGCAGGCATCAGCAAGTTTAAATGCGCAACCATTGCTGAAGCCGAGATGCTTGCACAGATAAACGCAAAAGATGTATTGCTGGCTTATCAACCTGTTGGTCCAAAAGCCGAAAGGTTTATTGAGCTCATCAAGCAGTATCCGGCTACTTATTTTTCCTGTCTTGTTGATCACATCGTCCCTGCGCAGCATTTGTCAGAGCTGGGTCAAAAATATGAGCAGACAATACATGTGTACATCGACTTAAACACCGGCATGAACAGAACCGGTATACAACCAGCACACGCTTTGTATTTGTTCGAAGCGATTCAATTGTTGCCATTCATAAGGGTAATTGGATTGCATGCATATGATGGCAACATTCGCGATACTGATTTGACCGTTCGCCAACATAAAAGTGACGAGGCTTTTCAAAAAGTGCTTATACTTTCAGAAGCCCTTGAGTCTGTAACGAACCACCCTTTGACCGTGGTAGTGGGTGGCACGCCAACATTCCCCACGCATATACATCGCGAAAATGTCGAATGTAGTCCCGGGACATTTGTTTTCTGGGATTGGGGTTACAAACAGATCGCACCGGATGAACCTTTTGAATACGCGGCACTTGTTATTACGCGTGTAATCTCATTGATTGATCATCAGACTGTCTGTCTTGATCTGGGGCACAAATCTGTTGCTGCTGAAAATCCCCTGCCAAGGGTAGCTTTTCTCAATGCACCTGAAGCATTACCCGTTTCACAAAGTGAGGAGCATATGGTGATTAAAGTGCCGGACGCTTCCATATATACCATCGGGGATGTTTTGTATGCCGTACCGGTACATATATGCCCCACCGTTGCCTTATATGATACTGCTGTTGTGATAGAAAACAACAATGCAGTTGGCTTTTGGGATGTTGTTGCGAGAAAAAGAAAAATAAACATTTAATTGAAAGTTGACAATTGAAAATTGAAAATGAAGGTTACTGCCGGTTTTCTATCATTTTCAATTGTCAACTTTCAATTTTCAATTACACAATCTTTTGAACTTTGAATATGTTTACAATAGACGCTCATTTAGATTTAAGCATGAATGCAATGGAGTGGAACAGGGATCTGCGCGAGAGCATTGCAAACATCAGGGAAAGAGAAAAAGGCCTTACTGATAAACCGGACAGAGCCAAAGGAACGGTGTCGCTGCCCGCGTTGAGACAGGGAAATATTGGTCTTGTGGTGGCTACACAGATCGCGAGATATGTTGCACCGGACAATCCTTTACCGGGGTGGCATTCACCTGAACAGGCCTGGGCGCAAACTCAGGCACAATTATCATGGTATAAGTCAATGGAAGCAGCCGGCGAAATGGTAATGATAAAAAATGTTGCTGGCCTTGAGCAGCATATTACTTTATGGACAAACGAGGACATTGAGAACACAGCCAAACCCATTGGTTTTATTCTTAGTCTGGAAGGCGCCGACTCCCTCGTTACAATACAACATCTTGAACGGGCTTATGCAAATGGTTTGCGCGCCGTAGGACCAGCTCATTACGGACCCGGCCGCTATGCAAATGGAACTGATGCAACTGGTCACCTGAACGAGCAAGGCAAGCAACTTTTAAAAGAGATGGACCGGCTGGATATGATCCTGGATGCAACACATTTGTGTGATGATGCCTTTTGGGATGCCATGGAAATTTTCAAAGGAAATGTCTGGGCCAGCCATAATAACTGTAGAGCACTGGTGAATCACAATCGCCAGTTCAGCGATGAACAAATCAAAGTACTGATTGAAAGAGGCGCTGTAATCGGCGGTGCGCTTGATGCATGGATGATGGTTCCCGGCTGGATACGCCACCAGTCTACACCGGAGCAGATGAATTGTAACCTGGAAAAGATGGTGGATCACATGGATCATATTTGCCAGCTTGCAGGCAACGCACTTCACATTGGAATTGGCAGTGATCTTGACGGCGCTTTTGGAAAAGAGCAATGCCCTTATGATCTTGAAACGATAGCAGATTTACAGAAAGTTCCTGTGTTGTTAAGCAAACGGGGATATTCACAGGAAGATATTAAAAACGTGATGCACGGCAACTGGCTGCGCTTCATGCGCAAAGCTTTGTAACCACGGAGACAGGGCGACACGGAGGAACACTTAGTTAATTGAAAATTGAAAATGGAGAATTGACAATGATCGGAGCGGAAAATCTCTTGACGCTTTTGCCCTTTGTGTCCTTCGTGCCCGCCCGTGCCGGATCGGACGGGTTTCAAAAACCTTTGTGTTTCTTTCGTGTCGCGTGCCTTTCTGGTTCAATTATATAGATTAATAGCGTTCAAGCATAATATGGAACACTTACTTTGTGCACCTTTGTGTCCTTCGTGCCCGCCCGTGCCGGATCGGACGGGTTTCAAAAACCTTTATGTTTCTTTAGGTAGTGCGCCTTCCTGGTTCAATTGTATATATTAGTGGCGTTCAAGCATAATATGCAATACTTACTTTGTGCACCTTTGTGTCCTTCGTGCTTTCGTGCCCGCCCGTGCCGGATCGGACGGGTTTCAAAAACCTTTGTGTTTCTTTCGTGTCGTCGTGTCTCCGTGGTTCACCCTAATCTTCGTCTTCGCTCACATCTTCCGTTGCGTCAAATGCGCCGCCGGAGCCAACGGAATATATCTCGTCATCATCCTTCTTTTCCATCTTTTTGATATCCTCTTTCTTTAAGCCTGCCGTTTTTGCATCTTCTTTTGTCTTTGGATTGATGATATCTTCTTTCGCGGGATTATGAGGAAAACCTTCAAAATCCTGGTCTATATGTTCGTCATTGCTTTTTTGGACATCCTCTTTCTTTGTGATGGGATGGGTATCTTTTGCAGCTTCCTTTTTCATAACTAACGTTTAGAATTGTAATGAAAATTCTGTGCCAGCATAGCCACAATTAACGGTACAGCATTAATGTAATTCTTTCAGCAATACCTTGGTTTTATTTATCGTAAGTTCATGATTTACACCAACTTTTAAGGCATAATTGCGATCTGTGTGGCTCACCGGAAAGTCAAAACAGACAGGGTAACTATATTCTTTAACCTTATCGTAAATGGCGTCGTATACGTTTTGACCAAAAGGAATCGTGGTGTCTTTCATATCGGTAAATCCACCGACTACAAGACCGGAAAGATTATCTAATTTACCGGCGCGCTTTAATTGCATCATCATTCTGTCAACGCTGTAGATGTATTCACCCACATCTTCCAAAAACAATATTGTACTTTTTGTTTTGAAGTCTGAAACTGATCCAATGATATTGATCACTAAGGAAAGATTTCCCCCAATAAGTTCTCCCTGTGCAACACCCTTTCTGTTTAATGCATGTGGCAGTGTGTTGTATTGGGAGTGTTTCCCTTCTAACGCTTTTTTCAAAGACAGCACAAATTCATTTTTAGCACCGCCATCATTAAACGCTGCAGCCATCGGAGAATGCAGGGACGCCGTTTTCAATTTTGTATATAAATGCGCATGTAGCAGTGTAATATCACTGTAACCAATGATCCACTTCGGATGTTTTTTAAAATGACGGAAATCTATATCATCAACAATCCTGCTTAAACCATATCCTCCTCTTCCACACAATATAGCATGCACACTTTTATCATCCAGCATAGCCTGCAGGTCAGCAAGCCGCTCTTCGTCAGTTCCTGAAAAATAATTGGACTGATTGCCCAATGTTTTACCCACTTTTACTTTGTAGCCCCATTGTTGCAGCGTATCAATACAGGTCTGCGCTTTTTCAAATGGCATATATCCTGAAGGACAAACAATGCCAATAGTATCACCTTTTTTAAGATAAGGAGGAATAATCATAGTAGAGCTTTGAGCTTTCAGCTATCAGCTGTCAGCTTTATCGACACAATTGAAAATAGCTTTGAGCTATCAGCTATCAGCTATCAGCTCTACTAACTCAATTGAATGTTGTAATTATTATGAATATTGTTTTCTAATAAATCGTTTTAAGTACGAATACGAAGTACACGGATTCGCACATTTACAAATTCGCACATTCGCACATTTAGCCATCATTTTCAATTGTCCATTTTCAATTTTCAATTAAAGAACTTCCCTCGCTCGCCACAGTCAACCTGTGTCTCACACCACATTTCAGCGCAAAATTATTCTTCTGATGTCCCACAGGAAAATCAAAACAAACGGGATAGTTATAAGGCTTTACTTTTTCCATCACTATTTCAAACAGGCTTTTTGTAAACTCATCGTCAGGATTAGTTTCTGCTTTGGTATTAAAGCCGCCAACAATTAACCCTCCAAGATGCTTTAATTTGCCTGTGCGTTTAAAACTCCAGAACATCCGGTCTATATTGTAAAGATATTCCCCGGTATCTTCCACAAATAATATTTTGCCGTGCGTATCAATATCAGAATCTGTAGCAGCAAGGTTTTCCATTGTTCTAAGATTGCCCCCAACCAAAATACCCGAAGCTTTTCCAGTTCTGTTGAAAGCATTATAAGGCGCATTATAGCTCATTTTTGTGCCGGTAAGAACCTTTTGTATGGATTCAATTGTTTGCACCTGAACGGGATCTGCTTTTGCCCAGTCATCCGGGAAACTATTACACATTTTCGAATGAATAGTTGCAATCCGATGATTGTTATTGATGTGGCAATGCAGCACCGTTATGTCGCTAAATCCAATGATCCATTTTGGATGAGCACGCAGCTTGCTAAAATCCATCTGATCGATGATCCGCACCAGGCCATAGCCACCACGCGCACATAAAATTGCTTTAATATGCCGGCTGTTAAGCATGTTTTGAAAATCGGTCAGTCGCGCGGCATCTGTACCACCAAGACTTCCGTCGCGTGTACCAATCGTCTTTCCTATTTCAACCTTAAAGCCCCAGGATTGGATCTTCTGAACGGCGGACTGAATATCTTTTTCAAGAATATACCCTGCAGGAGATGTTATCCCGATCGTATCACCTTTTTGCAAATATGGTGGAATGATCCAGGAATGTGCTGAAGAGTTTGTTGCAGCCATCACACTGTTGGATACACCCGCCCCAGCTATTAGTAGGCCTGTATGTTGAAGGAAGTTTTTTCTATTCACCTGACAATAAATTATGTATAAGGGTTGTAAGCCGACTAAACACCGCTTGAGCAAACGTACAACGTATAACTTACAACGTAAAACTTCTAAGAACGGTAAATTAAATATTTTTCTGCTATGAGTTTGAAGGATTTAGCCCCAAACTCACCCTTCCACGAACCTTTGCCCTTAATTGTTTATTTTTGCAGCCGTTTGTTCGTTTTGGGGCGGACGAACCACATTCGAGCAAATACAAAAATTATTACGACTAATGAGTACAGAAACAGGCAAGATTGATACAGTGGCAAATACAGAAAAGACGAATACTCCCACCAGATATTTAATTACGGCGGCGCTTCCTTATGCCAATGGTTTAAAGCACATAGGGCACCTTGCGGGTGCATATCTTCCGGCGGACATTTATGTAAGATATTTGCGCGCGCAAAAAAGAGATGTTGTTTTTGTTTGCGGAAGTGATGAGCATGGCACTGCTATCCCCATTCAGGCCATGAAAGAAGGAACAACTGCCAGGGCTATTATTGACAAATACCATCCCATCATTAAACAGAATTTTGATGACCTGGGAATTTCATTTGATATCTACCACAGAACAAGCGAACCCATTCACCATGAAACAACTCAGGAGTTTTTCACTTACCTGAATGATCGCAATGAACTGGAAGTAATAGACAGCGAGCAATATTATGATGAGGAGACAAAAACCTTCCTCGCTGACCGTTTTATAAAAGGTACTTGTCCTAACTGCGGATTTGAAAATGCATTTGGCGACCAGTGTGAAAAATGCGGAACATCGCTAAGTCCAGACATGCTGATCAACCCGGTTAGTACACTCAGCGGAAAAGCACCAATAAAAAAGCCTACCAAACACTGGTATCTCCCTTTGAACAAACATGAAGAATGGCTTCGCGAGTGGATCCTGGAACAACATAAAAGCGACTGGCGCCCAACCGTAGTTGGTCAGTGTAAAAGCTGGATAGATGGTGGACTACAACCACGTGCTGTCACTCGTGATCTTGACTGGGGTATTAAAGTTCCTTTGCCCGATGCAGAAGGCAAAGTGTTGTACGTTTGGTTTGATGCTCCTATTGGCTACATCAGTGCCACAAAACAATGGGCAATTGACAATAATAAAGACTGGAAACCCTATTGGTATAACGAAGACACTAAACTTGTCCATTTTATCGGCAAGGATAATATAGTCTTCCACTGCATCATTTTCCCCGTAATGCTTAAGCTGCACGGAAATATTGTTCCGGCAAATGTGCCTGCCAATGAATTCATGAATCTTGAAGGAGATAAAATGAGCACCAGCAGAAACTGGAAGCTGGATATGCAGGATTACATTGATGATTTTATCAAAAAAGAAAATGGGGGAAGCCAGATGGCGGACGTTTTACGCTATTATCTGAATACTATCTCTCCTGAAACAAAGGACAGTGAGTTTACCTGGAAAGGCTTCCAGGATGCCAACAACAGTGAACTTGTGAGCATATTCGGCAACTTTGTAAACCGCACGTTTGTACTGATGCACAAATTGTGTGGCGGCAAAGTGCCAGTACTGCATACTGATATTGTTGACGATGCTGACAAAAAAATAGTAGAGGATATTCAGCAGACCAAAGCAAAAGTTGAGGGACTGTTAGAACAGTATAAGTTCCGCGAGGCATTGTTTGAAGTAATTGATCTTGCGCGCAAGGGTAACAAATACATGCAGGATAAAGAACCGTGGATCGTAGCAAAGAAACTTGCAGAAAATCCTGATGCGCAAAAATCAATTGACAATACACTGCATATTTGCCTGCAACTGTGTGGTAACCTGGGAATATTTATCAATCCTTTCCTTCCATTCACAGCCAAGAAAATGCTGCACATGATGAAGCTGGTTGATAAAGTATTGGAATGGAGCAATGCAGGAAGCATGAAATTGTTGAGTGTAGGATACACACTCCGCGCTCCTGAATTGCTGTTCAGAAAAATTGAAGATGATGAAGTAAAAGCCCAGATCACAAAATTGCAGGAAGCATCCAAACAGAAAGCTACTGCCGCACCTGCTACTGAACCGGTAAAAGAAACGGCTCCGGTGAAATCAGAAATCGTATATGATGATTTTGCCAAACTGGATCTTCGCGTGGGAAAAATCGTTACCGCAGAAAAAGTTGAGAAAGCAGACAAATTATTGAAGCTTTCCGTCGATCTAGGCTTCGAAACAAGAACAATTGTATCAGGTATTGCAATGCATTTCAAACCTGAAGATATCGTCGGCAAACAGGTTGTTGTTGTTATAAATCTTGCACCACGTAAAATGCGCGGCATAGAAAGCAACGGCATGATATTGATGGCTGAAGATGCAAGTGGCAAACTTCATTTTGTAAATCCTGAAGAGCAGATCAACGCTGGCGCAGGAGTCAGTTAAAGTACGAAGTACGATGTTTGAAGTACGAGGTGCTCAATTTTGAACAGGTCACTTTACTTTAAAACTGTTGAACTTTTAACTATATAAAAAAACCGCAGATGATGTACTTTGTCTGCGGTTTTTCTTTTATGAAGAACAAGCTACGCTATTCATTTTTAAACTCTTCTTCGAGTGCTTCGGCTACTCTATTGCCATTACCTTGATTCGCTTTTCCTTTTTTGCTGAATGGGTAGATAAACGTTCTTTTCACCTGTTCCGATCTAAGTACATAAGTAATCCAGATTGCTGCATAAAAAAAGGCTCGGGCAGTCGAGGTCACGCCGTTTTTGGTAAGATCGCCGAACGTTGGATTTGACTTTACAGTACTATAGGTTGTTGTCAGTAAAAAGCTGAGCATAATTACATTTACATTGAAGCCTATAAACATACGCGGAAATATATCCCGCTTTTGAAAGTACCAATAGAGCAATGCGATTAATCCGCAAATCCGGAAAAGAAAACAGACAAGCTCAAACACATAAATAAACTGCATGGTTTTGCCCCCTGAAGCAGTAATTGCCTCCCATGATCCATTGCTAAAGTAGTTGATCTTTACAAAACTTACCACGTTCAATAGCAACGAAAGACCCAGCGTTATACCCAGTACTATAACCCATCCTGTCAAACGAGGTTCCTCATGCCAATGTTGAAAAGCTTCTGTATGAACAGACTGTTTGTTTAAATAGATGAACAGCAGGAAAAAAAGCGCAAGCGCTACTGCGGCATATAACGCGGACCAAGTATTAAACGCATCACCGCTAACACCATGCGTCTGTTTTTTGGACGGCACATTTCCATTCGAAGTAAACTTAAACTCTAACAGATCAACCATCTTTTTATAATCTTCTTTATATGCTGCAAGATCTTTTACCGGTACATGATCTTTAAGTGTTTTAAGGCTATAAACAAGTTCTATTTTATTACCAACCACCGATGGCAAAAAAACAAACTCATAGGAATCAGTGGAGATTCTTACCGGATCATAGTCGAATGACCACTCCGAAGGCATGTTGAGGCTCAACGTATGCTGTATATTTAACGGAAATTCCAAAACCTGTGGAACATCAGTTGTTAAGGTAGTTGGATTGGGCAGGCTGTTGTAGATCGGGAAGCTGGTAACGTTAAATTTGTCCACACCATTTTCGGTCGTCCACATCTGGGGTATTGTATAATACTTGTTGATGGTGAGTTTGTTGGCAAGACTATCGTCCACTATCTTAAATTCATTCGTCTGCTTAATGCCTTCATAGCTTTTTGCATAATATTTCACATAGCTGTCTTCAAGATCCCGGAAACTGTTTTCTGAGAAAGTGCTTCGCATATCATCAGCGGCGCCACCTTTATACTCAGATTGAACTTCCATCCTGCTTTCACCCTTGCCTTTTGCTGTGATATAGAATGTTTCTTTAACAGCAGTTGATGTGATGCCTCCCTGAACTACCCGGCTCAGATCATTGGTTCCCTTCCGCAACATCAATCCCCATTCAAATGCCGGCACATAGATGTTTGCGATGCTTCCCATCTGATGCGTAAAAGTGGGATCGACATAAATGTATAAATCATCACTTCTTTCAATGGCAACAATAGCGTGGTTGAATTGCGTTGCGCCCGGCGCTGATTCTGTCAATTTGCTACGCATATTGGTATTCACCAGCACAACATAGGCGGAGATATTTTGCTGCTTAAGAATTGCAGTTAGCAACAGGGATTTGTCTTTACAATCTCCGAACCTGTTCTTGAAAACTTCGTCCGGCGAATGTGGTTTGTGTGTATTCTCCCCCATCTCCAACCCAAGATAACGGACCTGGTTTTGCACAAACTGCAAAGCTTTCTCAATAAATGCATCCTGATCGCCTGCAGTCTCCTTATTCCATTGTGCAATTTTCTCCTTTAAAGCACCAGAAATATTATAGTCATAGTTTTTAAATGTTTGTAATCCCCAGTCAGCTACATCCTTCCAATTGCTGTATTCAGTCATCGATGCATAGGGATAACCATAGTACCATCCTGGCGTGTTATTTTCGCTCTCATACAGTTTTAATTCTGGATTATCCCACTGATAAATATGATCGTTTCCCTGATCACTTTCTACAGGGGCGGGTGCATGATCAAAATATTTGAAATAGAATGTTCTTCCTTTCGGTGCAATTACAGTCCTGAAATAATTGCAGATCTCCGTGGTCTTAACAAAATAAAATTCACTTTCATACTTGCCACTAAATACGGGATTAAACCCCTTGACGGAATAAGCCACTTCTATGCGGTCATCTTTTCTCACATCTTTCAGCAGAACATACGTCCGCTTTGTTCCATTATATTGATAAGAAGATGCGTCGGATTCTTCCTCGGCAATCTTTATCTGCTCTTTTGAAAGTGTACTTACTACTTTTCCTTCACGCCAGATCGTAATCTCATGGAAAGAAACATTTTCATAGGCGGGCGCAAAAGTCACCGAGACCTCCGAACCATTTTGAACGCCGGATTCATTAACAATGTGCCGGATAAAATGGAAGTAAGATGTTTGCTGAGAAATATTTACCTGGTTGTCACTCAACTCCATATAATATCCATCACTTATATTTCGCTGATTTGGTTTGCGATTCAAATCCACATGCATCTTCAGCAGCCATGAAGGCGCTGGTTTGATGGATACTTTTTCCGAGGCATAGAGTACATTACACAGGATACAGAGTAAAAAGGGTACTAATCTTGCAGACATTGTTAAGGTATAAATTAGTTGCCAAACATACAGTAAAATGAAATTCGCAAATCGTTCCGCCGATTAAAATATTTGCCTCAAACACATATTACTTTATAATAATTTTTAAACAAGTTAAGTCCAAACCGGTACTTGTATGACCCTAGTTTTTTATATTTGAAAAAGGTCCGTGTAAGAAAAAACGTCATTCCTCACCACAAAAATCAATGTATGAAAATCGGCTTTATTGGTTTAGGAAACCTGGGTACGCCTATTGCAGAAAATTTACTGGAGAAAAGGAAAGAACTATATGTCTACAACAGAACTGCGGCAAAAGCACAGCATTTGATCGCCAAAGGAGCAACGCTTTGCCAGTCAGTAAAGGAACTGGCGTCCTTGTGCGATATTGTTATCAGTATTGTATCTGACGATGCTGCCATTAATAATATTACGCAGGGCGAAAACGGAATTGCAGCCAATTTAAAAGCCGAAGGCATCCATATTTCCATGAGCACCATATTGCCTGCCACTTCAATTGCACTTGCGCAACTGCATCAGCAACATAACAACAATTATATAACAGCTCCAATACTTGGCAGACCCGAAGCAGCAAAAGCAAGGAAGCTTAATTTTCTCGTATCAGGCAACGAAGAATTACAGGATGTAATTGAACCTATTCTGCATGATGCTGGTGCTGTTAATATATGGACCTATGGAGAAGATGCAGGCGCAGCCAATACAGCCAAACTCTGCAGCAACTATTTGATTGTATCTGCCATACAGGCAATGTCTGAAGGCATTAGCCTTGCCAGGCACAGCGGCATTGATGCAGAACAATGGATGAACATGCTTACACAGACCATTTTTGCAGCACCGGCATACATCAACTATGGCAACCTTTTGTTGAAAGAAGCCTATCAGCCTGCGGCATTCAGTTTAAAGCTTGCACTAAAAGATGTAAACCTGGTAGCAGAACAGGCCTCAGAAACGCAAGCCAACATGCCGTTGGGAAAGTTGCTGCAGCAGCAGATGAATAAATGTATAGAGAAAGGCATGGGAGATTATGATGTTACGGCGCTCGCGTTGGCGCTTTCTTAGCTGTCAGCTTTCAGCTATCAGCAATCAGCCATCAGCTATCAGCTATCAGCTATCAGCAATTTCTCGTTTCCCCTGGAGATTGTTCTTCTAAGCGGCTTCTAAATTATTCTTTTAATTGGATGCTATTCATCAATTGCGAAAGCACAAAGTTCATAGCTGAAAGCTGACAGCTATCGGCTTTCAGCTATTTCTCGTTTACCATGGAGATTGATCTTCTAAGCGGTTTCTAAATTATTCTTGTAATTGGATGCTGTTCATCAATTGCGAAAGCACAAAGCTCATAGCTGAAAGCTGACAGCTGATAGCTTAAAAGCATTATCTTAGCACACAACTTGGCCGTATGCATTTGATTCAGGAAACATTATTTATACTGCTTGCAGGATTTGCTATCTGGCTCTTCTCAAAAAAGATATCTGCAATAAGAAGAAACATTTTGCTGGGCAGAGATGAACAGATCAATGATCGTCCGTCTGAGCGCATGAAGAATGTATTGTTGCTTGCATTTGGCCAGAAAAAGATGTTTAAAAAACCGCTGGTTGCGGTAATGCACTTTATTGTTTATGCGGGATTCATAATTATTAATCTCGAAGTTGCAGAAATTTTCCTGGATGGCATTTTAGGGAAGCACCGGCTTTTTGCAGAACCAATGGGCGAAGTATATACCTGGCTGATCAATGCTTTTGAATTCCTGGCAGTTGGTGTTATTATCGTTTGTGCGGCTTTTTTGATCAGAAGAAATATCATCAAACTGCGTCGTTTCATCAGTAAAGATCTGGATGGCTGGCCAAGAAGCGATGCCAACTATATTCTGATCACTGAGATCTTGTTAATGATCCTTTTCCTGAAAATGAATGCATGCGACACTTATCTCCAGCAACAGAATTATGGCGATTACGGCGAACATCTTACAGGCAATTTTTTCTTTTCACAAATGCTGCATCCGTTATTAAGCGGTTTCAGCAATTCGACGATTGTAGTTTTTGAACGGATCTGCTGGTGGTTACATATTACAGGCATTTTTGCATTCCTCAATTACCTGCCTTATTCTAAACATTTGCATATCATTTTTGCATTTCCAAATGCGTACTACGGACGCCTGGAACCGAAAGGCAAGATGACCAATATGCCTGAGATCCAGAACGAAGTATTGTATGCCATGCAGCCGGAACTGGCACCTGCCGGAGACGCTGCACAATCCGATCATAAAAAATTCGGTGCTAAAGACGTAGCCGATCTGAGCTGGAAAAATCTGCTGGACGCTTATAGCTGCACAGAATGCGGCCGTTGCTCCGATGCCTGCCCGGCAAACATTACAGGAAAATTATTGAGTCCGCGTACAATTATGATGAAGACCCGTGACCGGTCCGAAGAAATCGGACGAAACATTGACAAGAACAAAACCTTTGTTGACGATAACAAAACATTGTTGCGGGACTACATTTCCGAAGAAGAATTAAGAGCATGCACCACTTGTAATGCCTGCGTGGAGCAATGCCCTGTTAGCATTAATCCGCTTGATATTATTTTACAATTACGCCGCTACCTTGTTATGGAAGAAAGCAATGCACCCCAGGAGTGGAACGCCATGTTCAGCAATACCGAAAACAATTTCGCCCCCTGGAAATTCTCCCCAGATGAGCGCGATGCGTGGGCGGAGTAGCAGTGAGGTATCAGGTGTCAGGTTTCAGGTTTGAGGCATAAGGCGTAAGGCATAAGCCAAGGATCAGACATTTATTATCTTATTAATCTTGCACTTCTATCTCCTTCTTACTATCTTACGGTCTTACATGTCTTACATGTCTTACATGTCTTACACGTCTTACACGTCTTACACGTCTTACCGTCTTACCACCTCTCCATCTTCCGGAATACTCACTTTCTCCAAATAACCACATTCGGTCAATTGTTCCCTGAGTTGTTTTCTGCTGACTTTAGCATGACTGATAGTGTCCATGTGTACAGCAATAATATCTGTTGAAGGCAATTCTTTATAGACTTTTACGATATCTGCTGAAGTCATGGTGATCGGATCTCCGGTGGTATATTGAGGCGCACCTGCATTTACAACAGTAACATCGGGATGATACATTTGTAAAGCGTCTTTTACTTCCCCGCACCAGATTGTGTCGCCAGCAACGTACACAGAGGCAGCTCCGTTATTCAACACAAAACCAGAAACGACACCCATTTTTTTACCGATCTCGCCGGTGCCATGCTGACCACCAGTTCTGTTTATTTTTATCGATTTGAAAGATAGTTCATCTGCAACGGCCTTCAGGTTTGTAAAACCCTGTGATTGAATTTTCTCCAAATCTGCAGGCTGACAAAATAAAGGTTTTTCCTTATCAATCATTTGTTGCGCCAGATCATCCCAGTGGTCACGATGTGTATGTGTCACAAGCACTGCATCAACATCTTTAATTAAGGCTGTTAGTTCGTCCTGCCCGATGGGCAATTCGATCCTCGGATAGCGGATCTGCGTACCGGAATTTGCAACCGGATCATAAGTATCTTTTGCAGCCAGAAGCGGATCCACTAAAAATTTTACATCACCGATCTCTATAACAATTGTTGCGTGTCTTATCAATCGTACGTTTATATCTTTTTTCATAACCTGACTTTTCATCTTTGATTTGAATAATTATTTGCAATTCAAAATTGCAGAACATCCCTTCTCTCCTGTTTGCTGAAAAGTTTTTATTGTGTGCTGAAAAGTCAGTAGAAAAAATTATTGTAGTTGGGCGCGTGAGGAAGTTGGCGCCACCCCGTATTTGGTGCGGTATGCTTTTGAAAAATGGGAATTATTCTCAAACCCACAGTCATAGGCTATTTGGGTTACAGGCTGATTGGTTTCTTTTAATAAATAGTGCGCATGCTGCAGACGGCGGTTAATCAGCCATTTTTGCGGCGTATCGTTATACAATTCAGAAAATTCTTTTTTGAAAGTGCTCAGGCTGCGTCCGGTAAGTTTCGCCATTTCCTCGAGACTCATGTTTTGGGAAAAATTCGTCTCCATAAAGTAGGATAAATCAATCTTCCGTTCACTCACGAGAAATCGCAGGTAAGTTGCAAAAGTCCGGGATGGCTCGTTAGAGAAAATATGAAACATTGCCTGCAATGCAGTTAGCTTTACTATGCATGGTGTAAACACTTCCTGGCGCTTTATTTTACCGATTGATTCCTCTATCGAGTGATTGATGAATGCAGAACTTTTGAAAACAAACGGCGGCAATTCCGCAGTAAAAGTTTCTTTTGAAAAGATGTCAATCTCCTTGATGAAGTCACGTATAAATTCGTCATCCATAAAAAACAATATCGCAGAATAATCTATGGATGGATGTATAATATAATTGCCGCGTTTACGGAATTGGATATCATCTTTTTCAATCTTTATCAATTCGTCATTGTACCGGACATGCAGGTTTCCCGATATTACTAATTCAAGGCAGTGCATTGTCTGCAACACATCACCACCTTTAAATGAATTGTCAGCAGGAATAACCACCGCTTTCATTTCTGCCCGCCTAACGCCTGTGTTGCAATAACGCGCAATAATATCTTTTGGAAACTGCATGGTTAAAGTTAAGAAGGAAAGGGGAAAGGCAAAGCTTAAAGCTTAGAGCCTAAAGCCCAAAGCTCAGGAACTGATTGTAACGATCCGGGAATACGTGTGCAGTCGGAACGCTGTTGATTAATACTATTGTTGTGATAAAATTGACGCTTGCGCCCCTTCAGGGCTTGATTGTATTTTGCTTAAAATACACAGGGCGTTGCCCTGCGCTGGTGCTTACGCCCTTTCAGGGCTGCCTTCCACGCATGAACCTGTTTTGGGCATTGTGGTTACTTCAATCACACAGGCATGTTGTGTAATTGACTCCGCTAAATAAAAAGTTGAATCGTAACGTTAATGATCGCGTTTTTTCAACACGAAACTATTTGGACATAATCTGATTATCAACTATTCTCTGGGCTCTAATCAAACAAGCACACCTATCAGCAAGTTTCACCTTTCACTATTCACTATTGACCATTCACCTTTCACCATTGACTATTCACTATTCACATCATCCTATTCCCCCATCATGCCCCTTATCACCACACTTGCCACCATACATCCAAAAATCGCTGGCATGTAACTGATGGTGCCGATCAATGTTTTTTTGGGATGCGCTTTTTCTGTAACGATTACGCGGGTCTCGTCGATTTCTTCCGGACTAAACACTACTTTAAAACCGGTCCGAATTCCTACTTCGTGCAGTCTCTTACGAACATATTTTGCCAGTGTGCAATTATAACTACGACTAATATCTTCTATTTTTATTTGTAACGGATCTACCTTGCCGCCCGCACCCATCGAGCTTACAATGGGGATATTTCTTTCCATGCAGGATTTTATAAAAAAAACTTTTGAACCCAGCGTATCAATACAGTCAACAGCATAATCTAACGGATGTGCATCCAGAATTCCGGCTGTTGTTTCTACATTCAGGAAAGTCGTAACAACAGTAATTTGCAAATCCGGGTTTATTGCCTGCAACCTTGAAGCCATCTCTTCAGCTTTCAGGTTACCCGCATTGCTTTGCAGCGCCACTACCTGCCTGTTGCAGTTACTAAGATCAACTACATCTGCATCAACAATAGTTATTTTACCCACACCGCTACGCACGATCATTTCTGCACAAATACCACCAACACCGCCCAAGCCGGCCACCAGCACATGCTTGTTCATCAGGTTTTCAACTTTTTCATCTCCAAGCAGCAATTGCGTTCTGCTCATCCAGTAAGGAATCATATTCTTGTTAGATTATGTATTAAATTGAGGCTGCAAAATTGGACAGAGTTATATGAAATTGCCAAAAATCTTGTTGATTGTTTTTATTTTCCTTGGTTTCACTGCTGTTGCCCAGCATGTAGAAGTGCTCTCTACAGGCTCAAGAGCTTCATTAAGAGGCGTTTCTCCCATTGATGACAACGTAGTGTGGGCAAGTGGTTCCAACGGCAATGTTGGCCGCTCTACAGATGGCGGCAGAACATGGGAATGGAAAACAGTGAAAGGTTTTGAAACACGTGATTTCAGGGACATTGAGGCTTTCGACGCCAATACGGCCATCATTATAGCTATTGCAGAGCCAGCAGCCATATTGAAAACAACCGATGCCGGCAAAACATGGAAAACTGTATTTCTCGACAGTACAAAAGGTATGTTTCTCGATGCAATGGACTTTTACGACAATAACACAGGTGTGGTTGTAGGCGACCCAATCGACGGTAAATTGTTTATTGCATTTACAGACAACAATGGCGATACATGGCAGGCAGCCTCCATGGAAAAACGCCCGAAAGTTGATGAAGGCGAAGCTTGCTTTGCTTCCAGTGGCGGCAATATAAAACTGATGCGCGGGAAGAATTTCCTGGCGGTGACAGGCGGAAAAAATTCAAGGCTCTTTTATAATACCACGCCATACAATCTTCCTCTCATGAAAGGAAAAGAATCAACCGGCGCCAATGCACTGGCCGTATTCAACAACAGTATTTCAATTGTCGGGGGAGATTTCAACCAGCGCGACAGACATGACAGTTGCTATGTTTTCTTTGATGAATTCAGAAAGGCGGGAAGTCTTCGCTTTGCAACTTTTCCTAAAACACCTTTTAATTACCATTCCGGCGTAACCTTTATTTCTTCTGCCCAGATCATTGCCTGCGGTTTGAACGGTGTTGATATCAGCGGCGATAATGGTATTACGTGGAAGAACATTTCAACTGAAAGCTTTCACGCAGTACGTAAAGCAAAGAACAGCGATGCCGTATTTTTTGTCGGGGGCAATACAAAGATTGGGAGAATGGTGAAGTAGCTATTAGCTGTCAGCTATCAGCTTTTAGCTATTCGTCGCACTCCTTGTTTCTTCTGCATATAAGGATTGACTGGCAAGATCTAAAAACTTATAATACAAAAGCGCCAGTAAAGAGAACTCCACTGGCGCTTTCTTGTATAGATGACTTGAACTTGTCAGACCTGAAGGCTAATAGCTGATAGCTAATAGCTAATGGCTTATAGCTGACAGCTCACAGCTACTCAAACATTTCCGCTAACTTCTGTTTTTCAGCTTTGAATGATTCTCTTGGTTTCAATCCAAGCAAATCGAACATCCGGTTATCTTCATCAAATGAAGGATTTGGCGTAGTAAGCAGTTTATCGCCCGCGAAAATTGAATTCGCGCCAGCCATAAAGCAAAGCGCTTGTTCTGCCACATTCATCTCTGTTCTTCCGGCGCTTAATCTCACCATAGTTTTTGGCATCAGAATGCGTGCAGTGGCAATCATTCTTACCATATCCCAAATATCTGTCTTTTGATTATTTTCCAACGGTGTTCCGGCAACACGAACCAACGCGTTGATGGGAACGCTTTCAGGATGTTGAGGCATTGTGGCCAGTGTGTGCAACATGCCAATTCTATCTTCATGCGTCTCACCTAAACCAATGATACCACCACAGCAAACGGAAACACCGGCCTTGCGAACATTATCCAACGTATTCAAACGCTCTTCATATGTACGGGTAGTAATGATTGATTCATAGTATTCGCTGGATGTGTCCAGGTTGTGGTTATAAGCATATAAACCCGCGTCAGCCAGTTTCTTGGCCTGGTCTTCAGTCAGCATACCGAGCGTACAGCAAACTTCCATTCCCATCTCATTAACTCCTTTCACCATTTCCAACACACGGTCAAAATCCCTGTTATCCCTCACTTCGCGCCAGGCAGCTCCCATACAAAAACGTGTACTTCCTGCATCTTTTGCTTTTTGAGCGTAAGCAAGCACTTCCTCTTTCTTCATCAATGCCTGTACGTTAACACCTGTGTTATAGCGCGCAGCCTGCGGGCAATAAGCGCAATCCTCGGTGCAACCACCCGTCTTGATGCTTAATAGTGTACAAACCTGCACTTCGGCAGTATCATTATATTCACGGTGAACGTTAGCAGCTTTAAAAACCAACTCCAGCAACGGTGTATTGTAAATTTCATGAATCTCTTCAAGGGTCCAGTCGTTTCTTATTGCTATACTCATAACATCAATTTGAAGGCAAATATAAAGGTGTAAAATTAAATGAGAAATTCACAGAGGGTAGTAGCATCTTTCTATAAAACAAAAAAGCCCTGTCATCCCCCAAAATGACAAGGCTAAAAACACCTCACAAATACAAGTTATTTATTGCAATGCTACAAGGCAGCAAGAAAATCTATAATATCTTTTTTGCTCTTAACCACAGGCTGCAATTCAATTACCGCATCAGCCGTAACAACCGTGTCTTTTGCTCCTATGTAAAGATCCGTTCCGATAAGAGAAATGCTTACAATTATTACTTTTTTATCAAGCGGAACCTTATGTGTATAAAAATACCTGTTAGGCACATCAGCACTCATCCGCAGCACTGACCACTGATCTTTAAACACAATGAAAACAGCTGTATTGATATTGGTAAAATTAACCGGAAGTACTGCATTTAGCTTTGTTGAAGGCACCGTACTGTCGGCAAACTTGTCACAATTGATCCAACCTATATTCTTTGGGAAGATATTATAACCCGACAATGCACCATCCTGCCACAAATCAATGCGGGATGAATCGGTTGCCGGAACCCAATTAAATCCATCTGTTGCATTTACAGATGTGTCTCCGTAAAAAACCTTCATTTTCTTATCCAACTCCTGACTGACATATTTAACAGAAATACGCACAGCATCCGATACGTGCAATTCCTGCCCGTCTTTTACAATTTTTATGTGAAAAGCACCACCACTAACCAGCACATAATTATCGCTTACAGTAGGCTTGCCAAAGCGAACCATATCACCTTTTGATTTAAGGAAGATGGCCTCAACTATAATTTTACCGGAAACTGTCTCTTTTGTACAATTTGCAGGAAAGATGATCACAGCATTTTCTGCACAATGCAAAACACCGCCTGTACTTATATCAAACGAGTCCACAACAGGCGGTGATGAAAGAAGGGATAATAAAGCATTAACGGGAGCGTCGTTACTGATTGATGCCTTCCACGAAGTGTCGTTCTGCGGATTATTCGGATAAGCCACAAACTCATTGGATGCTTCTTTGGCACAGCCTGCCAGCAAAAAGACAATAAATGAGTATAAGAAAATCCGCTTCATATATCTTGTAAAAAATTGATAGTTTAACCACATGTAACCAACACGATATTTTTTAAGATTGACATAGCTTATCGTTGCCCAAACATGTGGTATCAAATAGATAACTACTCACTTTAAATCGTTGCCTGTGCTTTAAAATTTATATTTTAAACCCAGCGACAAGCCTCCCACGTTAATCTTTTGCGTAAAGGGCGCCGACGATTTTGTCATATTGCCCAATCTGTATTGCAAATAAGGTTCTGCAAACAATGATGCTCGTTCTGATAGTTTTCTTGATAATCCCACACCGAAATACAAGCTTAATCCCATGTTATTCTTGTACGGATCAAAATCTTTTATACTGCTTGCATTATAAAATGTATCGACAATAGAGCCGTTGTACCACGAATGAAGATTGAAGATTACACCGGCCGAAAAAGCCGCTTTAAACTTATCTCCATTGGTTTCGTACCCGACCAGCACCGGTAATTCAAGACTCGAGTAGTGATTATTAACAGTCACCGTGCTATAGCCTATCATACGGGCCATGCTTACACTCACAAATGAATTAACGGCACCTGCATCGGTCGTGATATACCTTTGCACCGTTACCGGCACATCCCTGTACACATTTGGTGTATTGTATGTAAATTTTTGATTGACCTGGGTGTATTGCAGACCTGACTTTATAAAAAAGTGATCGTTCAATTTTTGTGTGAGTCGAAAGCCTGCATTGAATGATATTGATGATTTTTCTGCTGCATTTTTTTCAGAAACATAATTTTCATACCCTGCTTTTGCATCAGTTTTCTGCCAGCTATAAGCAGGAGAAGCATATACTTCTATAAACCTGTCCTTCGATGTTGATGTGGACTGTTTTTCCTTCTTCTT
Organism: Chitinophagaceae bacterium DXS; assembly: GCA_030345135.1. Taxonomy (GTDB): domain Bacteria; phylum Bacteroidota; class Bacteroidia; order Chitinophagales; family Chitinophagaceae; genus Danxiaibacter; species Danxiaibacter flavus. The sequence goes on along the minus strand of CP128386.1, from coordinate 1,073,705 downwards.
GGTTACCGCAGTTTCTGTAGTTTGTTTTTGTGTAGAAGGCACAGCTTTATTGGCTACCACAGCATTACCCGCAGCCGTGTCAACGCCCAATACTGTTTGATCATTGCTTGTTTTTGCTGTAACATCAGACGCATTCAATTCATTTTTTTCGTCAATGCTCTTTGCTTTTTCTGCATTGCCAGGCACCTGAGTATGGGCTTCTGCATCTTTTATCAACGCCGGGTTGTCCCTGCCATAAGATTTTGCGATTGTGCTTTTATCGTTGGCTTGCAATTTAGTTTTTCCGGCAGGGGCATTTACTGCGGCAATGCCGGCCCGTTTGTCACTTGCCGTATTTTCTTCAGCCGCTTTATTTTCAGATGAGTTATTGTTGTTTGTATCTGTAGAAACCAATGAATCTGTTTGTGTAGAATTTAAATCATTCGCATTTGTTTTTGTTTGATCTTTTTCTTGTGTTGATTGATGTTTTCCTGCCAGCTGGCCGTTGCGCTGCCCATGTTGCTGCTGCATAAAGTACCCCCCGGTAGCTATTCCGATAAACAGTACCGCCGCGAGCGTCCACCACAGGAATGGGCGCCTCCTGTCGTCATCAACCCGTCGCTGTATCTTACTCCAGCTGTCCTCCGGCACATGACTTTCAAAGTCGTGCAACTTTCGCCGGAAAAACTCGTCAAATTCGTTCTCTGTCATAACTATACGGCAATTTTTTGAAATAATTTTATCTGGTCCTGCAACATGCGCCTGGCTTTTACCAACTGACTGCGACTTGTTCCAGGTTGAATATTCAGCATTTTCGCGATCTCTTCATGACTGTATCCTTCAATGGCATTCAGGTTAAATACAAGCCTGTATCCATCCGGCAACGCGTTTATCATCTTCAACAACTCTTCTTCACTAAGATTTGTCAGCGCATACGATTCCGTATGTGCGGAGCCTTCAACCACATCATTCAATTCATTAAACCTTATCTTTCTTTTGTTGATTACTTTCAGTGCAGTAGTTACTACAATTCTTCTTATCCAACCTTCGAAGGATCCTTCGTTCTTGTATTGGGCTATGTATGTGAACACTCTTATAAAGGCTTCCTGTAGAATATCTTCCGCTTCAGCGTGGTCGCAGGCATATCGCAGGCAGACAGTCATCATCTTGCCGGCATATGTGTTAAACAGCATACGCTGGCAGCTTGCATCCTTCTGAATGCACCCTTTAATCATCTCCTGCTCCGTCAAATAAATTCAGTTTTAAAACATCTACGTGAAAAAGATACCATCCTCGCACAAAACGTTGCCTGCAAGGTAAAATTGTATTGAATTTCAACGCTGTCCGCCGGGTAATTTTAACGCCGCTCTTCACAAAAACATGGCATAATATTTAGAACAGGCATAAGAGAGACAATTTTACATATAAAATTTTTTAGCATGAAGCGCACGTTAATTCAATCATCCTGTTTATTTCTCCTGTTATTTTTTGGCTTTTCCATGCAAAAACTGAACGCTCAAAAGCTCGTTTTTCTTTTCGGGCATGGCATTTACGATGCGCCAACCGGCTCGATGGCTAATTATTACAATTATGGATTAGGTGTAGAGGGCGGCGTTGGTATAGGCCTAAATAAAACATTTCTCACAGGCACTATTGGTTATACAAACTTTTTCAACAAGAGTGGAAGCCCAGCGGGGGATCTTAAATATGTACCTATAAAAGTCGGCCTGAGGCATTACCTTGTCACAAAACTATTGTTCTTTAACCTGAATGCGGGCGTTGCCAGCGTCGACAACAAGCTGATGAGTGGATCTGCCCGGTTTACCGCTGATGCAGGCCTTGGAGCAAAGGTCGGACCGTTAGATCTTGGAATTAATTATGATGGATTTGCCGGAACCAACGGCGTTTCTTCAGGTTGGAATTCGTGGTTTTCATTTAAGGCAGGGTTCAGGATCGGGCTTTGACGTTGTACGTTATAAGTTTTACGTTATACGTTTATCGAAGCGAAGTAGAATTAGCTAGTTGATGCTTTAAATTTTGGGCGTTTCCCCTATCTAATTAACCATTGCTTGGGTGAAGAGTTTTTCCAATTAAATGCGAATGTGAGTCCAGGCGAGTTGGTGGCAATGTCAAAAGCAGGCTGCACACTAATGCTTAAATCTTCAGTTACATCAAACTCCTTTAAATGTCCGAAAACCGTTGCGTCTACAACGTTCAGTCCCCAGGCAATTACAAAGAATACAATCGAATAATCCCTGTTTCGCCTAAACTCATTACGATAATTTTGCAACGAGTTGAGATCTATAGGTAATCCGGTTCGGTTGCTAATTAAAGCTGGATCAATTTCATCATACCGATTATATTCCTTATTTACGACAATTGTATAAGCTTTTCTTGTTTTTTTATACCATTGATTATAGTATAAAAATGTATAAGTAGGAATACCGATAGCAGCATATACAATAGGAATTTTCCAATATTCTTTGTTGTAGGCTTGTCCCCATCCGGGCAACACAGCAGAACGTCTTGTGGCTTTATGTGGATTGTGATGCTTTACAACTGGGAAGTCATTTTTATTATTTGCAGCGTTTTCTGATTTAATTGGAGCTTTAATGCTACTATCGAACTCATTAGTTTGCTTAAGCTGTTGTCTGCTTTCCTGGGCATTGATATACAGCATGGAAATAAATAACAATATAGACAGGGTCAAGCGCATCTTCATGAAATAATACAACTTGTTTAATTAGCTATACTTGAGACTATACTGCCATATCCTTTTTTACTATGTGGCAGCTTTACTTCGCTTCCCAAGAATAAGACAAGTTGCCCCGTATGCCTTGATAAATAAATGATATATGTCATTTTATCAAACTTTAACATACTTATTTTCAATATTATAATCTTTTAGATGGAATTGCTATGACACTAAGAGATTGACAATAATGTGAAGCTTTATGAAACATTAAGTCAATCAACACTTATTTCAACAAATTCTTTGAGTGATTTTTGGATTTCTCCACCTTTCTGATAGGGTGAGCGATTGACGCCACAGATTCTTTATTACAGAAACTCTATGAATAATCATACGATTTTAAATCCAATTTTATATCCGGCAGTAAACAGTGGAGCTTATCTAACTCTTTATTTTTTCGGTTCGCCGATTTCTTTTCTGCCCGGTTTACCGCTGATGCAGGCCTTGGAGCAAAGGTCGGACCGTTAGATCTTGGAATTAATTATGATGGATTTGCCGGAACCAACGGCGTTTCTTCAGGTTGGAATTCGTGGTTTTCATTTAAGGCGGGGTTCAGGATCGGGCTTTGACGTTGTACGTTATAAGTTTTACGTTATACGTTTATCGAAGCGAAGTATTAAAATAAAAAACTTGCCTGAAGGCAAGTTTTTTATTTATTCATTTAAACCCTTTTTTATAAAGTATGGGCATCTGTATTTCCTTCATTCGCACATCTGCACATTTACTCATTCGCACATTCACTTACAGTCCCAACACCTCTTTCATGCTATAAATACCCTTCTTCCCTACCAGGAATTCTGCCGCTAATACGGCGCCGCCGGCAAAGCCCTTGCGGTTATGGGCGGTGTGAATGATTTCAATATCGTCAATAGCAGAGCGATACTTGATCTTGTGTGTGCCAGGAGCAGGATCTACTCTTTCGCTGATTATTTCCAGATCATCCACGTTATCGCTAATATGGTTAACCCATTGCTTTTTGTTTTTAAAAGCCTGCATAACACCCTCGGCCAGTGTGATGGCAGTACCGCTTGGCGAATCTTTTTTCTGCGTATGATGAATCTCCTCCAGCATTACATCGTATTCCTGGTGTGGCTGCATCATTTTAGCGAGGTATTTGTTCAGTTCGAAAAATATGTTCACTCCCACACTATAATTGCTTGCATAAAGAAGTGCACCATTTTTATCCTCACATTTTTCTTTTACCTCGTTCCAGTGTTCAAGCCAGCCTGTTGAGCCGCTAACTACCGGAACGCCAAACTCCAGGCACTTTTTAATATTTTCAACTGCACTGTGCGGACTTGTAAATTCAATTGCAACATCCGCTTTCTTAAGATTGTCAGCAGTAAAATCACCCTGATTGTCAGCATCAATTTTCAACACTATTTCATGGCCTTTTTCCAATGCAATTTCTTCAATGGCTTTACCCATTTTGCCGTATCCAATAAGCGCAATTTTCATATTCAATTCGTTTAAGAGCTGAAAGCAATTAATGAGCTATCAGCTTTGGTATAAATATTTTAAGTACGAGTTACGAAGTACGAAGTACCTAATCACAATCTTGTTTCCTTAAATCTAACAGGCTCAACTTGTCATCACCGCCCACATTGTCAATTTTCAACTGTCAATTTTCAATTCCTACTTAACTATCCACTGCTTCGGAACCGGATTTTTGAAATTGAATGCAAATGTAAGTCCCGGTGCCTTTGTATTAAAATCGTAAGCTGGCTTTACCCGCATACTAAGGTCTTCGCTGATATCGAATTCTTTTAAATGCGCAAAAACGGTCGCATCTACCACATTCAATCCCCACGCTATCATAAAAAAGATGATTGAATAATCTCTGTTCCTTCTAAATTCATTACGGTAGTTCTGCAACGCATTCGCGTCAATAGGCAGGCCGGTTTCTTTGTTGATCAATGCAGGATCTATCTCGTCATAACGGTCATATTCCTTATTAACAACAATGCTGTACGCATCCCGCGTTTTTTTATACCATTCGTTATTGTACAGAAATGTATAAGTGGGAATTCCAATAGCAGCATAAACAATAGGAATCTTCCAGTACTCTTTATTGTATGCCTGCCCCCAACCGGGAATAATGGCGGAGCGCCTTGTGGCTTTGTGGGGATCGTGATGTTTTTTTACGACAATAGAATCTTTTTTTACACCAACAATGCTATCGGCTTTAATATTAGCCTGCTTTGTCGTGTCAAAAGTATTTGTTTGTCCAAGCTGCTGTTTAGCATCCTGCGCGTTTACGCGCAGAACGAGCGTAATCAATATCAATAAAATAAAATGGATCTTCATGAAATGCTACGCTTATTAGCTGGCTTGCACACTCATAAGGTCAAGAAGTTTATTCAATTCTTCCAATGAGTAATACTCAAGGGTTATGCTTCCATAACCTTTTTTGTTATGCGCCAGTTTAACTTTAGTTCCAAAATGAGAAGCTAAATTATCCTGTATTCTTTTGTAAGCAGGAGGCAGATCTGATTTTGGTGCAACTTTAACATCCTTATTTTCAGCCTTATATAAGTTGCGAACCAATTCTTCTGTCTGGCGAACACTCAGTCCTTTGTTCTTTATTTCGTTAAAAACATACAGTTGTTTGTCAACTGTATCTATGTTGATCAGCGCTCTCGCATGGCCCATACTCATCGTTCCATTGCGCACACCAAGTTGAATATCCGGTGGTAATTTGAGTAAGCGTATATAGTTGGTTACAGTACTCCTTTCTTTGCCCATGCGTTCGGCAACCTGCTCCTGCGTATAAGTCAGTTCGTCCATCATACGCTTGTAGCTCAGGCCAATCTCAATAGCATTCAGGTCTTCACGCTGCAGGTTTTCCAACAACGCCAGTTCCAGCAATTCGGCGTCATTTGCCTGTCGGATATATGCAGGCACATCTTTTATACCGGCAATCTTTGATGCCCTGAAACGGCGTTCCCCTGCAATAAGCTGGTATTTACCGTTGGCTAATCTTGAAACAGTAAGTGGCTGAATAATATCGTGCAACTTAATTGATGCGGCCAGTTCATTTAATGCCTGTTCGTCGAAGTCTTTACGGGGGTTCTTAGGGTTTATTTCAATTTCAGTAAGAGCTATGCGTGTTACGCCTGTAGCCTGCTCCACAACCGAGTTCTTTAAATTACCGGTTGTAGTTTTTAAATCAGCATCTATATTTTGTAATAAAGACCTTATGCCTTTACCTAATAACTCTTTATTTTGTTTGGGTGCGCTCATTTCTTTTTTCATAATTTGTACATCAACTTCTAAACGGCTTGTTTCATTTTCACGGTGCAAAAGTAAATCCCAGGGGTTATATCGCAATATTATTTGGAATTTCGCCATTCCGGCTGCGAATTGCAGTCCGCAGCCCTTGCTTATGAATCAAACAACATTCATTCCATAAGCGGCTAAGTAACACTGCTTTGTTCTACTCGATGATCCGTTCTTCGTTGGTCATCTTTGTGAGATTATTCTTTTGCAAAATTTCTTTTGCCAGGTTCAGATAGTTAACTGAACCCTTACTTTCAGCGTCATACAATATTACCGGCTTGCCAACGCTGGGAGCCTCACTCAGCCTGGTATTGCGATGTACAATTGTATCAAATACCATTTCATCAAAATGCCTTCTTACTTCGCTTACTACCTGGTTGCACAAGCGCAAACGGCCGTCATACATGGTCATCAGAATACCTTCAATTTGTAAATCCGGGTTTAAACGGCTTTGAACGATCTTTATAGTATTCAATAACTTACCCAAACCTTCCAGGGCAAAGAACTCACATTGTACAGGTACAATAACACTATTTGCGGCTACAAGCGCATTAACAGTTATAAGACCCAACGAGGGTGAACAATCGATAATAATGAAGTCATACTGATCCTTAACCGGATCAAGTATATTTTTCATTACCATTTCCCTGTTGGGATAATTGATCATTTCAATCTCAGCTCCAACAAGGTCAATGTGTGAAGGGATCAGATCTAAATTAGGAATCTCACTTTTCAATATCACATCTGAAGCAGTGGCATTGTTCACCATACAGTCATACAAGCTGCTTGTAATATTGTGCAGATCGAATCCAACACCAGTAGTGCTGTTGGCCTGAGGATCTGCATCCACCAGCAAAGTCCTGTACTCCAGAACAGCAAAACTTGCGGCCACGTTAATGGCCGAGGTGGTTTTTCCTACACCTCCCTTCTGATTTGCTACGCCTATTATTCTTGCCATATTTTTATCCTTATTCCCTTTGAAGGATTTTGATGTTGTTGCTTTTTCCCGAATAATTAACCCCGATTCATTAAAAGCTGATGGTTTCCAGCGGAGCCGGCAGCAAAAGCTTTTTTCCGGCAGCTTTAAAATCATCCTCCGCTTTTTGGGTATCAATCTTAATTATTCCAAAAGTGCCATGGTGCACACCAACAATAGTATCACATTTTATAAACTCACTGGCCTTTAGTGCATCTGTTGCATCCATGGTAAAATGACCGCCAACCGGCAAAACAGCAAATTGCAGTTTGGCCCAAAGCGGAATTAATTGCATATCCAGCGTAAGAGCCGTATCACCGGCAAAATAAAAATCGCCCTCCTCTGTGTTAAATACAAAACCCAGCGGATTGCCACCATAACTTCCGTCCGGCAGGGACGAAGAGTGCACAGCATTAACACCTCTTACTTTTCCGAAACTAAAATCATGCGATACCGGGCCGCCATGATTCATATGGATTGTGTTGGTTACGCCTTGTCTTTCCAGCCATCCCATTACTTCGGGATTTCCCACGCACAGCGCACCCGTTCTTTTTGCAATTCCTGCAGCATCGGCCACATGATCGCCGTGACCATGAGATAAAAACACGAAATCCGCCCCGATGCTATTCACGTCAATCCCCTGCGCAGCTGGATTGCCTGTAATAAACGGATCGAACAAAATTCTTTTTCCTTTTATTTCAACAGCAAAACAAGAATGTGCATAGAACGTAAGTTTCATCGGATTATTTTTTAATGTATACCTGCCATTTTTTTAGCAGCTATATTTTCAAAGGCAGCAAAAATAATTTTTCGTGCCCACTTAGCGAAACAATATTATTCTTTTAGCAGTATAGATAAGCATAATTTTACCCACATTTTTGGCAGATTTGGCTGACACCCTTGTCGCCGTAGTCCCAGCATCGGATGTCCGGGCAAGATGGCTTCGGAAATTGGCGTCGTTAATCTGACCATTACCAAAAGCATTGTCCGTTAGTGGATTTTAGCCATCTTTCAACACGATTTTGCTTTATTTTTACTCATCACTGAAATTTTTCTTATGCGTAGCAAAGGAGGTCTCTGGATTTTTCTATTCATTTTACTGCTGCTGGATCTATATATTTTTTCTGCCATTCGTTCATTAACTCAAAATGCTGGCGAAAAAACAAGGATAATCATCTATTCGGTTTACTGGGTCATTTCGGGGGCCGCGCTTATCACAATCATGCTCTTCCCCTACTGGCAGTGGCTGCAGACTCATCGTTTTTTCAGAAATTATGTTTTTGCAATTCTTGTCGGACTTTTCCTGGCAAAAGTGGTGGCGACAGTATTTTTTTTGGTTGACGACGTCAGGCGTGGCGCCCTTTGGTTGATGACTAAAATATTTTCAACAACCGGTGCCCACGTGGTTGAACCAGGAAACAAACTTGGCCGCTCCACTTTTTTAAGCTGGCTGGGCCTTATTGTTGGTGGTGGTTTATTCTCCAGCCTGATGTATGGTTTTTCCAACAAGTACAACTACCACGTAAAAAAAGTAAAACTGGCATTCAAAAATCTTCCTTCATCATTTAAGGGATTGAAGATTGTTCATATAAGCGATATACACAGCGGAAGCTTCAATGATAAACATGCGGTTAGCCATGGGGTTGACCTGATTTTGCAACAAAATGCCGATCTGATACTATTTACAGGTGACCTGGTAAATGACAGAGCCGAAGAGATGACTGATTACATGGATGTGTTCAGCAGATTAAAAGCGCCACTGGGTGTGTTTAGCACATTGGGCAATCACGATTACGGCGATTACGTTCAATGGCCCAGCAAGGAAGCCAAAATTGAAAACCTGGAAAGATTAAAGAATGTACACAAGGATCTGGGATGGCGTTTGCTTATGAATGAACATATCCCTCTCGAAAAAAACGGTGAATCTATTGCGTTAATTGGCATTGAAAACTGGAGCAGCAAAGCCAATTTCGCTAAATATGGAAAAATGGACCAGGCCTACCCGGGTTCTGAAAAATATCCTTTTAAGATTTTAATGAGTCATGACCCGAGCCATTGGGATGCCGAAGTGAGGGTTAAATATCCGGATATTGACCTGATGCTTGCAGGTCATACGCATGGCATGCAGTTCGGTGTGGAAAATCATTATTTCAAGTGGAGCCCTGTACAGTGGGTATATAAACAATGGGCCGGCCTATATCGTGAAGGATCACAAAAATTATATGTAAACCGCGGTTACGGATTTATTGGTTATCCCGGCCGTGTGGGCATTTTGCCGGAGATCACGTTGATCGAGCTGGCTTAAAAGCAGATCGCTGATGTCTGATTTTTTGATCTCGGATCTTACGTTTTGCATAAGTTTCAAACAAATATTTGAAGATTTTCTATTGCAAATTAAAGGAAGTGATAGAGCCTTTTCGGCAGTTAGTGTTTCTCAAATAAACATTAACAGGTTACACCTAAGTAGCTGATAGCTGATAGCTCACAGCTGACACCTATTAGCTACTTAGCGAATGAAACCCTAAAACAGTTTTTGCCGTTTTGTATTGAATAAGTGATTTCTCCTTTATGTACGTTAACTATTCTGTTAACGATTGGCAAACCAAGACCAAAGCCTTTTTCCCTTTGTGAATTACTTCCACGGAAGAAAGGGATAAATAAACGAGACTGTTCTGTTTCCGTAAGGGTTTGCCCCGTATTTAGAAATGATAACGTAATATAATGCTCATCTTCTGCCAGTATTACTTCCACACTTTTATTATCGGAATAATAATAAGCATTTTTCAAAAGATTGAAAAAAGCGGAGCGCAACAAAGGCTCACTGCCGTGAATGGAGAGCGAAAGTTCATCTTCCGGAACAGTGAGGAAATCGACGGTTATATTAATATCAGCGAAGGATTTCTTTACAAAAGCAATGGCTTCATAAAGAATCTCATCAAGCCTGATTACATTCCACTCCTTATTGTGCGTGATACGCTCGTATTGAGAAAGAGTAAGCAGTGAATTCGTAAGATCAATCATGTTCTGCTGGTCTTCTTTTAAAGACAGCAACACTTTATTGAAGTCACCGTTATCCAGATCTCTTCGCAAAGCCGACTCCGTTTGAGACAGCATACTTGCCAGGGGCGTTCTTAATTCGTGAGATGCGTGATGCACAAAGCTTTTCTGCGTCTCAAAAGATTTGTCCAACCGGTCAAGCATATCGTTAAAGTTAGACACGATCAGTTTCAGCTCTTCATAACTGTCACCTACATTAATACGCTCCTTTAAATTATTGGCAGAGATGCTATCCATCTGGTTGCCCAGCTTTACCAAAGGTTTGATTGCCTGGTTAGCGTATACAAATGCTGCAAAAGCAGCAAGCACAATGCCGCCCAGCAACACTCCTCCCATGATAAGTCTTAGTTTCTCAAGTCTTCCCTTTCCGTTTAAATCCCAGCCGGATGCTATAAATATGCAGTTTTGGTCCTTAAAGTAAATCCCGACATTTTCTCTTTCACCATCTTCAAATTCAAAAGACGGCCGACGCTTTATTTCATCCAATAACTGCGAAGAAGGCCTTTTTACAAAAAGTGAATCCGGATTTCTGTAAAAAATTGAGCCGGTACTATCTACCCCAATCACATATACATCTGCAAAATAGCCCGCAGGGTATCGCTCCACCTGATCCTGCACGCGCGCAGGCAGGCTGTCGATTTTAAACTCATGCTGGTAGGTTCCCCACACCTTGGACCAAAGCCTGTTGGTATATGCTTCTTTCCGCGTATTGGCGTAAAGCAGATAGATTACACTAATACACGAAATAAGAACAACCGAAACCAGTAAACATAATAATAAAGTAAACTTGAGTTTTAAATTCATGAAAGCGATGTTTCTCTTACATAATAACCGAAGCCTGGTTTGGTATGTATTAATTTGGTTTCAAAAGGTTTGTCAACCTTGTTCCGTAAAAAGCTAATGTATACTTCAATAGTATTGGTACCAGTATCAAAACTCAAATCCCACACCTTTTCCAGGATATCCTGTTTTGCAATCACTTTTCCTTTATTCTTACACAACAATACCAGTAATGCAAATTCTTTTGCAGTAAGATTAATGTTTTTGCCTCCCCTTGTCACAGTTTTATTTTCCATGTCAATCTCCAGGTCAGCAACAGTTACTTTTTCCGCAGGTTCGCTTGCAGCATCGGCTCTTTTCAGAAACACCTTAATGCGTGCAAACAATTCATCGAAATGGAAAGGCTTTACTATATAGTCATCAGCGCCCAGGTTAAAAGCATCCATCTTATCCTGCAGTTCACCTAAAGCGGTGAGCATAATAATAGGAACGTTCTTGTTAAGGGTTCTGAATTCTTTACACAATGCCAGACCGTTTTTGTAGGGCAGGTTGATGTCCAATATGACAAGGGAATAGTTATGCTGTCTAAACATCTTTTCGGCAATCAATCCATCATAAGCAACATCGGCATGGTATCCCTGGCGGGCTAGCTCATCCTGCATAACCTGGCTAAGTTTAGGTTCATCCTCAGCTAAAAGAATACGGTAAGTGTTTTCCATTATTTTTACCTGATTTTATATAAGAAATATTTAAGGAAAATTAAATACAATTTAATGAAAAAAACGATTTTAACATTATCTATTTTCTTTATACACTTTTTACATGCACAAAGCCCATTAACAACTTTTGAAAAAAGCTCCGGAAAACAAACAGTTACATATTCTGATTGCATTAAGTTCTATCACGCTTTATCTGCCAGTTTTGGTAGCTTAAAAATAACTAAAAAAAACATTACAGACGCAGGCTTACCCTTACATTTATTGATTTACAGTTCGGATAAGCAATTTGATCCCAGCAAATGGCACCAGCAGGGCAAGATTGTAATGCTTATAAACAATGGCATACATCCCGGTGAACCTGATGGCATAGATGCCAGCATGATGTTGTTGCGCGATGCCTGCACGGGAGCAATTAAAGTTCCACCAAATGTAGTATTGGCCGTTATACCTATTTATAATATCGGAGGAAGTCTTAACCGCAACACTTATTCCCGCGTAAACCAAGATGGACCCGAGAGCTACGGTTTCAGAGGCAATGCGCAAAACCTGGATCTGAACAGGGACTTTATTAAATGTGACAGCCGCAACGCCATTGCTTTTACACAAATATTTCACGAAGTAAACCCTGATATATTCCTGGATAACCATGTAAGTGATGGAGCAGACTATCAATATACAATGACGCTTCTCACAACTCAACACGATAAACTTGGTGGTGAAGTTGGCAAATTTTTACACGATGAGTTCGAACCAGCCCTGTACAAAGGCATGAACAAAAAGAACATGTTAATGACGCCGTACGTGAATTTTGAAGACGGAAATATGCAAAAAGGCTGGACCGCTTTTTATGACGCGCCGCGATATAGCACCGGTTATGCTACTTTGTTTCAGACTATTTCATTTATGTCCGAAACCCATATGCTAAAACCTTTTAAAGACAGGGTATTAAGTACATACGCGCTTATGCAGACAATGATTGAAGAAGCATCTAAATATGCAGATAAGATCATTGCTACAAGAAAGGCTTCTATAGAAGATGTAAAAAAACAAATGGAGTTTGCGTTAAGCTGGAAACCTGATACTGCGCGTTTTGATATGATCCGTTTTAAAGGCTACACAGGTGACAGCATTGTTAGCGCAGTTACCGGTATGAAGCGTTTATTCTATAACCATGAAAAGCCATTTGAAACAGCGGTTAAATTTTACAACTATCTCAATCCCGTAAATGTTACCACAAAAGCAAAAGCATACATTATACCGCAAGGATGGCACAATGTAACCGATCTGCTTGCATTAAACGGAGTGAAAATGCAGCAGTTAAAAACTGACACGACAATTGAAGTAGAAGCTTATCGTATAGAAGATTATAAGAGTTATCCCAAACCATTTGAAAAGCACCACCGCAATTATGATGTAAAGCTTGCCACCAGCAAACAATCGCTCCAGTTCAGACAAGGAGATTATCTAATTTATACTGGTCAGGCAACAGACCGCTATATCGTTGAAACGCTTGAACCTCAAAGCGACGACAGTTTTTTTAGCTGGAATTTTTTTGATGCCATACTACAACAAAAGGAAGGTTACAGTGACTACCGGTGGGAAGACGTAGCAGCCAAATACATTGCAGCTCACCCTGAGGTTAAGCAACTGCTGAATGAAAAAAAGCAGAAGGATAGCGTATTTGCCGCATCCGCCAAAGAGCAATTGAGATTTGTGTATACACATTCTCCGTATTACGAACCAGCGCATTTGAGATACCCGGTTTATAAGATCAATTAATTTAATTGACAGTTGAAAATTGACAATTGAAAATGAAGGTAGTGGCGCCAGCATTCTCAATTGTCAGTTCTAAGTCGTTTAGTCAGAGTTATAATATTAAGCGCTTCACACGTAGTCCTACCCAGAACCTGCAACAGAGATTAATAGTGTTTTGCAAGAGACCGGTCATTTTCAATTGTCAATTTTCAACAGAAAAACCCCATTTCAGAAACTCTGGCATCACTTTCGCCCAGGTGGCAACGTCGTGGCGGCCGTCAGGTAATTCTTTATAGCAGATCTGTTCTTCTGTATAGCCTTTGCCTTTCAATTCTTTGATAAGATCCCGCGCGTCGTCAATGCTGTCAATAATACCATTGTTGTTGCGATCCGCAGTTTCGTCAAGCGCTCCGCATTCAATAAAGAATTTCATCCAGGGATAGTAGTACCCATTGCGGACCTGCAAGTGCATCAAACGGTCTCTATCATCCGAATATCCATCCTCATAAGATCTTCTTCTCCACCATAACGCACCACTAAAAATGCCAACCTTATTGAATTCTCTGGCATGATTCCATGCAATGTCAAGGGCACTCAATCCTCCAAGAGAAAATCCCGCGAAACATTTTTCTTTGAAAGAAGCTATATTATATGATTTGCGAATCAAAGGAATAAGTTCATCAAGAATGAACTTGCTATACAATCCCGCCTTTGCGCCCAGTCCCTGGTAATCTGCACTATATGCCACACCATATTCCATTTTTCGTTCCTCGCCGCAGTGAATTCCAATACAGATAAGAGGAGAAATAGTTGAGGCTGAGATCATGTCGTCAAGCAGCGATCCAAAATCCATTGAACCAAGATCCTGCCCGTCATTGATCAGCAGCAGACTCAGGTTTTCAGGTCGAGCGATATTTTTTGGTAAATATGCATCTATCGTTATATCTCTTTCCAGAAATACGGAGTAAAAAACTTTTTGTTGCACCAGCAAACTGTTATACACACGGGTTCGCGACATTCTCATATTTCCAAAAATAAGCAACAAACGGGTACATGGGTCAAAATCAGAGACCGGTTATTTTTTTGTGGGTCAACATATCATTATTTTTTCAAACACTTTTAGTTGAGGAAAAACAAAAAATATTCTACATTCAGTGGGTAAATATTTATTACCAAAAGGTCAATATTGTTGCTCCGGGCATAAGGAAATATGCATGTCTACGCACTCTTAACCGGTAATAGCAACGGGACAATATAACTGGCGCTTATGAAAAAAATAGGTATTATTTATGGCCAGGAACGAACATTTCCTCAGGGATTTGTTGAATATATCAATCGTATGAATTTGCCGGACATAGTGGCGGAGTCCGTAAATATCAACAAGGTTGAACAGGGTGCTCCTTCTCCCTATGCAGTAATAGTCGACAGAATCAGCCATGATGTTCCTTTTTATCGCGCCTATCTTAAAAATGCTGCACTAAATGGCACCGCAGTGATCAATAACCCTTTTTGGTGGAGCGCAGACGAGAAATTTTTCAATAACTGTCTTGCCACTAAAATAAACGTTCCGGTACCTAAAACAGTAATACTTCCATCACATGATATGCCGGAAGAAACAACAGAAGAGTCCTTCAACAATCTATCATACCCACTTGAGTGGAACAGCATTTTTGAATATATAGGATTTCCTGCATACATGAAGCCTTTCGCGGGTGGAGGCTGGAAAAGCGTATACAAACTGGAAGATACGACTGACTTCTTCTCTAAATATGCAGAAACCGGGAGATTGGTAATGCTTTTACAGGAGGAAATTGTTTTTACTGAATATTACCGTTGCTATTGTGTAGGAGGCAAACATGTCCACATAATGCCATATGAACCGCGCAACCCGCATCACCTGCGGTATTCGGCTGGTTTTACGCCTTCGGAACAATTGTATAAAGAAATGGAAAGCATTGTTTTGCGTATCAACCAAAACCTGGGATACGATTTTAACACTGTTGAACTGGCTATTCGTGATGGCGTTCCTTATGCTATCGATTTTTGCAATCCGGCTCCGGATGCTGACCGGAACAGTGTTGGCGAAGAAAATTTTGCCTGGGTGGTAGAAGCAATGGGGAATTTTGCCATTGAAAAAGCAAAAGCATTTAATCCTGGTAACGGAGCAAACAATTTAACGTGGGGCGCATTTGTGAAGCACAGTGTACACGCAGCTGAAAAGAATGATGAGCAGAACATTTAAAGTAAAAAAATCAACCTAATTTACACTCCTTTTTTTGGCCCGCCTGAAAACAAAGACAGCAATGGCAGATATCAACTATAACAATTTCACACTCGGTGTTGAAGAAGAATACATGGTAATTGATCCCGTAACAAGGGAGCTGAAGAGCCATGAGCAGCAGATTGTGAACGAGGGACACAAAGTGATCAAAGACAAGGTGAAAGCGGAAATGCACCAGGCAGTGGTAGAAGTTGGCACTGATATTTGCCGCAATGTGGAGGATGCCTATCATGATGTGATGACGTTGCGCCAGACCATTTCTCAAATAGCCGGAGACCTCGGTTACTGGGTGGGCGCCGCAGGTACCCATCCCTTTAGTCACTGGCAAAGTCAGCTTATCACGGACCACGCCCGTTATAGCCAGATAGTAAATGAGCTGCAGGAAGCAGCCCGCAGCAACCTTATATTTGGCCTGCATGTGCATGTGGGTATGGAAGACAGGAAAATGGCGCTGCATATTGCCAACTCCGCCCGGTATTTTCTGCCTCACGTTTATGCATTGAGTGTCAATTCACCTTTTTGGGAAGGAAGGTTAACCGGCTACAAATCTTATCGTTCGAAAATATTTGATAAGTTCCCCCGTACCGGCATCCCGGATCATTTTCAAAGCATTGAAGCCTACGATAACTATGTCAACCTTTTGATTAAAACCAATTGCATTGACAATGCAAAAAAGATCTGGTACGATCTGCGCGTGCATCCTTTCTTCAACACAGTTGAATTCCGGATCTGCGACGTACCCCTCACTGTAGACGAAACAATTGCTATCACCGCGATTTTCCAGGCCATTTGTGTAAAGCTGTATAAGCTACGGACGCAAAACATGAACTTTATCTCCTATCACCGCGCATTAATTAACGAAAATAAATGGCGCGCCAGCCGTTACGGCATTGATGGCTCGCTAATTGACTTTGGTAAGGAAACTGAAGTCAATACCAGGGTGCTGATATTTGAATTGTTAGACTTTGTTGATGACGTGGTAGATCATCTTGGAAGCCGCCATGCAATATCCTATATCCACAAGATACTTGAACATGGCACAGGTGCCGACAGACAACTGGAAGTGTACAACAGCACTAACAGCCTGGTGAGCGTAGTGGATTATATTCATGATAATTTCCTTAAATAACACATTCATTATAAACCTTCTGTAGTAAAAAAGCGCAAGAATTCAATCTCGTATTCCTACTAAAAGCATCGGAGAACCGTATAAAACTTGCTAATCGAATAAATTTTCTCATTTTTGTTTGTTTAATAAAAGTTTCATGCTCTCGAAAAAGACTCAATATGCGTTTAAAGCGCTTATGTATCTGGCACAACAAAAAGAAGAAGGCCCTGTTTTAATAGCTGAGATTTCAAAGAAGAAAAAAATTCCCTTGAAATTCCTGGAAAACATCCTATTAGAATTAAAAAAAGCGGGTATTCTTGACAGTAAGAAAGGAAAGGGCGGCGGTTACTTTTTTGCTAAAGATCCGGCCAAAGTTTACCTGGCGGAAGTCTTGCGGCTAATCGACGGTCCCATTGCCCTCCTCCCCTGCGTTAGCCTTCACTTTTACGAAAAATGCAAGAACTGCGATGAAAAACACTGCGGTCTCAATCGCGTTATGTGCGAGGTACGGGACGCCAATCTTGCAATACTGGAGAAAAAAACAGTAGAAGACATAAGGTGAGGTGATGTACGATGTTAGATGTACGATGTTAGATGTACGGTGTCAGATGTACTATTTTAGATGTGAAATGTGCATGCCGCAAGTACGAAGTACGATTTACGAAGTACTCAATTTTGAAATCACTATAATTTCTTTAACACGTTTATTGCATAGGGTTGCATCAAAATGTAAGTGTGCCGCAAGTATGAAGTACGATTTACGAAGTAATTAATTTTGAGATCGCGACTGTTGCCCGGACAGTTATTGTTAAAAAATTTCACCCGGATATCCTAACATACCGATACCTCATGCCTTATACCCTACTCCTCACACCTGGTACCTGATACCTGATACCTGATACCTGATACCTGATACCTGATACCTGATACCTGATACCTCCCCAAGCTAATAGCTCATAGCTGACAGCTGATAGCTCACACCTGACGGCTTTTCCCTATCTTTCATAAAAATAAAATTTATCCTTGCAATAGGGGTATTTGTTATGTCCGTTGTATTACTATTGCCCGGACTTATCGGATAGATTGTTCTATTAAATAAAATTGTTACGGATGAGAATATTTATAACAGGCGCAACAGGATATATAGGAAATAATCTCGCATTAAGGCTCGCGAGGGAAGGTAATACGGTTCATGCATTAATCCGTTCGGTAAACAAGGCTCCCCTGCTGAATCATCCTAACATTAAACTTTTTGAAGGGGACATTACAGAACCCGATTCTTTAGAAAAAGCAATGGAAGGTTGTGAACAGGTGTATCACCTGGCTGCATTCGCCAGGGTATGGGCCAAAGATGTAAGTACCTTTTACAAAATGAATGTGGAAGCAACACGCTTTGTTTTAGATGCCGCCAGAAAATGTGGCGTTCAGAAGATTGTGTTTACCTCGACAGGAGGCGTTTTAGGACCATCAGGCAGTCATCCGGTTAAAGAAGATGACGCCAGGTTAGGGAATGTGTTTAACGAATATGAAGACACAAAAACACAAGCCGAAGAATTGTGTAAGGAGTATTGTAACAAATACGGAATGCATATCGTTATTGTAAATCCGCCACGTATTTATGGCCCTGGGATAGAATCGGAAAGTAACGCAGTAACAAGGCTTACTAAACTATACATGAGTGGAAGATGGAAAATAATGCCTGGTGACGGCACCAAAACCGGTAGCTATGTGTACATAGATGATATTGTAAACGGGCATATACTTGCCATGCAAAGAGGCAGAAGTGGAGAACGGTATATTTTATCGGGCGTAAATGCTTCTTACAATGAATTTTTTGATATATTAGGAGATATAACAGGAAAGAAACTGAAGCTGATAAATTTACCTGTTTGGGCGATGATGCTTGCCGGCTACGCATTGATGATTAGAACTAAACTCACTGGAAAGGCTCCCTTGCTAACCCCCAAATGGATCAAAAAATATTTTTACAACTGGTCGCTAAGCTGCGAAAAAGCTGAACGCGAACTTGGTTATACTTATATTCCGTTAAAAGAAGGTCTGCAAAAAACCGTTGACTGGATAAAACAACAAAATAAAGAATGACACCTAGCTATTTCACTTTAATTACAGGAGCCAGCAGCGGCATTGGCAAAGCACTGGCTATAGAATGTGCTAAACGTGGAATGAACCTGCTGCTAATATCCCTTCCCTGCAAAGAACTGGATTCACTTGTTGAATACATAAGAGATAAATTCAACGTGTCGTGTAACGGTTTCGGAATCGATCTATCGCAGCATTGTTCATCTACCGCAGTGTATAATTGGGTAAAGGAAAATAATTACCGGGTAAATGTTTTAATCAATAACGTAGGAGTTGGATCAAAAGGCGCTTTTGAAAAATTGCCGCTTGATTTTTACGTTTCACAGATTCATCTCAACGTAACGACAACCAGTTCTCTTACGCGTTTGTTTATGGATGATCTTAAGCAAAACGCACCTTCTCATATTCTGAATACAGGTAGTATGGGCGGTTTTTTCGCCATGCCACATAAATCTGTTTATGCTGCGTCCAAAGCATATATTTATACGTTTTCAAGATCCCTCGCACTGGAATTAAGAGATTACAATATTTCTGTAAGCGTGCTATGTCCCGGAGGAACCGATAGTAATCCGAATACAACTGCAATCAATGCTGATCTGAAAGGGCTTGCTAAAAAATCTATTCTTCAGCCGGAGGAAGTAGCATTTATAGCGATAGATCAAATGCTGAAAAGGAAAGAAAGAATTATTCCCGGAACAATAAACAGATTAGGCTATAGTATTAGTTGCATTGTACCTGAGTTTGTAAAAAGCTATTTTATTCGCCGGGCGTTCAAACATGTCGGAAAACATAATTATTAGGTAGCTATCAGCTTTTAGCTATCAGCTATCAGCTGGGCGCATCAAACACGCGAGGTTAATTATTTCCATACATGCTTGTCGATTAAATCTTTCTTTATAAATTAAAAAAGCCCTCACCTTAACCGGTGGGGCTTTATATTTTCAGATCAAATATTTTGACTAGATCCAGTTACTGCCTAGTGCAGCTCTGAATGGCCACGGAATAGAAGCGAGAATAATGATCAGGGCAATCAAAAATAAAATTGCTGATCTCTTATGCTTTGTAGCATCTGGGAGATTTTTCTTTGATACGCCTCTGCCAATTGTGATCAGTACAATCGCGATTAGCATTGCCGTAATATGCTCTATTGCAAAAAATCTCATTGTGCTGTCTTTCATTACTACCGACATGCCATTATTTGCAATAAGCTGGTAGCCTCGTGCGCCTGCAAACCATAAATACAAACCAACCAAAAAAGTAGTATGAGCCGCTATCATTAAAAACAATCCGGCTTTTTTATCACCTGCAGTAAAAGGCCTGTTTCCTGCTGAAAAATGTTTGAAGATATTTACCAGAAGTAAGATTAAAATAATCCATCTTAAAAAACTGTGTAAATGCAATAGTCCTGTATACATGTTTTAAATATTTAGCAACGGAATAAAACCCACTATTCTTCAGCCCATGCGAATATAGAGCATAAAGTGGAAAAACAAGCTATCAGCTATTAGCTATCAGCTATCAGCCAGTTCAGTTTTGGTCCGGTTAATCAATATTGACAACTTGATATTCCGGAAAGTTTATTGAAACATTTCTTCTTTTCTATTCTGATTTGCATCTTGATATTCCGAAGGCTTCTTAAGACAAATCCTACTATGCAACCTTATTGCGGGTCAACATCCGGTGATTTTTTTCCGGCTGAAAGCTGATAGCTGATAGCTGACAGCTAATAGCTTATTACATTTGCCTCCATGAGGACATATATTCTTACTTCTATCACAGTATTTGCACTAGTGACGTTGTTTTCATCCTGCGGCAGTAATGATCAAAAGCAAGCGGCAAATGAAGTCGCTAAAAAAGACGAAATACCAGCTTACGTAACAGGTCTGAAAAAAGCTGTAGCACTTCAACCTGATAGTGTTGGCCTGCGCCTGAAATATGTTACGGCGCTGGACAGTATTGGTCAGTATAAAGAGGCGCTTATTCATTTGGACACGCTGATCAGGAAAGACAGCCTCAACTATGGCCTTTGGTTTACCCGGGGACAAATTGAAGAAGACGCAAAAGACTCTGCCAGCGCAGAAAGAAGTTATATCAATGCTATAAGGATATATCCCTCTCCTGATGCACAACTGGCTCTCGCCAATATGTATGCGGAGCAAAAGAATGACAAGGCACTCAAAATCTGCAACCGTATTCTTGATATGGGGCTGGGCCGTGAATACGATGCACATTGCAATTTCATTGCAGGCATTTATCATTCCAGAATGAAACATATAGCCGAGGCCGTTAAGTTATTTGATCAGTGCATTGCCGCAGATTTTACTTATATGCCGGCTTACATAGAAAAAGGTCTGGTTTATTTTGATAACAAACAATATGATGAGGCCCTGAAAGTTTTTCAGTTTGCTTCCTCCGTTAATAATCTATATGCAGATGCATATTATTATATTGCACGTTGTTACGAAATGACCGGCAAAAAGGACAGCGCCATCATGAAATATCAACAATCGCTTAGCCTTGATAAAAATCTTACCGAAGCCAGAGAGGGATTGAAAAGATTGGGAGAATAAGAGGAGATTTGAAATTTGAGATTTGAAATTTGAAATTAAGGCTGCACCAAGATTCAAGATGCTGCATTTTTGACTATTGACCATTCACTATTCACTTTTTGACTTTTGACTTTTTACTTTTTACTTTGTTTAAACGAATCATATGCCCATAATCGCTCCTTCTTTTTTAGCATCGGATTTTTTACGCCTGGCGGATGAATGCACTATGGTAAACGAAAGTGAGGCGGAATGGTTTCACCTGGATATTATGGATGGACGTTTTGTTCCTAATATCAGCTTTGGGCTTCCGGTAGTTGCCGCAATACGCAAAACCACTAAAAAAGTATGCGACGTTCACCTGATGATCGAAGAGCCGGGCAACTATGCAGAAGCTTTTAAAAATGCGGGGGCCGACAATCTTTGCGTACATATAGAAGCGTGCCCGAACCTTCATCGCAATATCCAGCAAATAAAATCTCTGGGAATGAGGGCCGGTATTGCCGTTAACCCGCATACGCCGGTAAATTTTCTTTCTGACATACTTCATGACATCGATTTTGTGAACCTGATGAGTGTTAACCCCGGTTTTGGCGGGCAGGAATTCATTCCTTTTACCCTAACCAAAATTGCGCAGTTACGGCAGATGATCCAGGAAAGAAAACTTTCTGTTCTAATTGAAATAGACGGTGGTGTAACGTTTGAAAATGCGAAAGAGATTGTTACCGCCGGAGCTGATGTTCTTGTTGCAGGCAGTACCGTATTTAAAGATAAGGATCCCAAAGCAGCAATTGCAAGGCTAAAGTCTATCGGCTAACGGTCCCTGGCTTATGTAAATCCTGAATTATGCGTGAACGAAATTCCGTTTAACAGGAGCTAACAATACTTCAACCCATAACGAAAGTGAGTCAATGGCATAATTACTAATATTTGTTAATATAGACAGTTGTCCATTTTATTCACTTAATTTTAAAAATTAGTTCTCCGTATGTATTGAAACTGTAATTTTACCCCCCAACATTCGTAAATCGAGTATGCCGCAATACCCAAATAGACAATTTTTAGATTTTGAACAGCCGATCAGGGAGTTGTATGAACAGATCGACCAGACCAAAAAGATGGCTGAGAAAAATACAAAAATTGATTATTCTTCCAATATTCAGCAATTAGAAGATCTGATTGTTGAAAAACGTAAGGAAATCACCGCCAACTTAACACCATGGCAGCGTGTGCAGCTGAGCCGTCATCCGGACAGGCCGTACACCATGAAATATATTGAAAAAATGACCACGGGTTTCGTTGAACTGCATGGCGACAGAAATGTGCGCGATGACAAAGCGATGCTTGGCGGTTTTGCCCAAATTGATGGCCACACGGTAATGATCGTAGGTCAGCAAAAAGGTATCAATACCAAAATGCGTCAGCAACGCAATTTTGGTATGGCCAACCCGGAAGGCTACCGCAAAGCGTTGCGTCTGATGAAGCTGGCCGAAAAATTCAACAAACCTGTAATTACACTGATCGATACTCCGGGTGCATTTCCTGGTCAGGAAGCCGAAGAACGCGGACAGGGGGAAGCAATTGCACGCAACATATATGAAATGATCCGGCTGAAAGTCCCGGTGATATGCGTAATCATTGGTGAGGGTGCCAGTGGCGGAGCTTTAGGAATAGGTGTCGGAGACAGGGTTTTAATGATGGAAAACACATGGTACACAGTTATTTCGCCTGAAAACTGTAGCGCTATCCTTTGGCGCAGCTGGGAAAAAAAGGAAGTTGCAGCACAACAATTACGTTTAACTTCTACAGATATGAAGGGATTTGGACTGGTAGACGAGATCGTACCAGAACCAAGCGGCGGTGCTCACTGGAACTATACCGAAGCCGCTGCATATCTTAAGGACTCTATCGTTAAAGCACTTAATGAATTAAAGAATATCTCTCCTGAAGATCGCGTTAACCAGCGAATCGAAAAATTTGGAAGAATGGGCTTCTGGAACGAGTAGGAACTACAAATAATTTCAACAATTACATAAATGTCTTTACGCAATCAACTTAAAGGAACCGGGGTAGCACTTGTTACTCCTTTTAATGCTAACGGTGACGTAGACTACGATGCTCTTGGTAAAATAATAGATCATGTTATTGATGGCAAGGTAGAATACATTGTAACATTAGGCACGACAGGTGAAACTCCTACGCTGGATAAAACGGAAAAAACAAGTATAATAAAATATACTTACCTGCGCGTGAATAAGCGTGTACCTGTAGTTGTTGGAATCGGAGGAAATAATACAAAAGAGCTGGAAAATGAGCTGGGCAACTTTCCGCTGGATGATGCTACCGCTATTTTAAGTGCATCGCCATATTACAGCAAACCTTCTCAACAAGGAATTTTCGAGCACTATAAAGCGTTGGCCAAAGTTGCTCCGAAACCAATATTGCTGTATAATGTTCCAGGAAGATCTGGCCGTAATGTAGAAGCCGCTACTACATTGAAACTCGCCCGGGAAGTTGAAAATATTGCTGGGATAAAAGAAGCCAGCGGCGACATGGCGCAGGTGATGAAAATATTGCGTGATAAGCCGGAAGACTTTTTGGTTGTGAGTGGAGATGATGGTTTGGCATTACCGCAAATTGCATGTGGCATGGAAGGCATCATAAGCGTTGCCGCCAATGCTTATCCATTCAAATTTTCCGAAATGATCCGTCAGTGTCTTCGCAATGATTTTGTTGAAGCGAAGCAGATGAATGATAAACTGATCGAAGCCTATGATCTGATGTTTGCAGAGAATAATCCTGCCGGCGTTAAAGCATTTATGGCAAATGCAGGCTTAATAAGCAACGCACTTCGTTTACCCGTTACACCGGTAAGTGACGAATTGTTTAATAAGATTAAAGCTTATATGGTGACGAATAAGTAAGTCGCAAGAACAAATAAAATTTAAAAGCATTCCGCAATAACGGAATGCTTTTTTTATTCGCGATCAGCCCTAAAACGTTGCTTTTTACCTGCAACCACATAACATATATCTTCCCTTCATCGTCAAATACGCCACAGCAATTTCAAACATTCCCAACAATTAGTTGTTACACAACAAAGATTGGTTAACGCCAAATCACACTTTGAGTATAAAACAACAAGTATGAAAAAGCTTTTGGGTTGTTTTTTGCCGGTATTTATCTCTCTTACCTTATCCGCACAAAATAAGCAGTTTGATACCACTGCCTTGTTGATCATCGACAGGATGGCCGATGTTATTGGTGATCTACGGTCCTGTAGTTTTAAATTAAACGCGGCCAACGATTATGCTGATTCGTCGTTTGGTTTAAGAAAAGAATTTTCTGATTATTCAGTGTACATGAGCGGGCCGGATAAAATGCTGATCAACGCACATGGTCATAAAGGTCACAGGCAATACATGTATGATGGTAGCCAGGTTGCCTATTATTCTTTTGACGAGAATAACTATGGTCTTATACCTGCGCCTGAAACCATTATAAAAATGATCGACAGCGTTCATACACACTATGATGTGGAATTTCCTGCAGCTGATTTTTTCTACCCTGCATTTACTGATGATCTTATGGAAGATGCAGACATAATACGTTACAACGGAATCGTTACAGTCGGAGGCAAAGAATATTTTGATATACAGGCATCCGGCAAGGAAAAGAATTTTGAATTCTGGATCAGCAATGATGCCTATACCCTTCCGGCGAGATTTGTGATCACTTATAAAACACAAAAAGGTAGTCCGCAATACCTTGCCTCATTTTCTGAGTGGGAGATCAATCCTGATTTACCAGCTGCGATGTTTACATTTTTGCCACCACCCAATGCACATGAAATCAGGATCATGTCAAAGAACGATCAGTAAACCAAAAACACCTGCCATGAAACAAGTAAAAAACATACATACCATTTTCTTTGCAGTCACAATTTTAGTGCTGACCAGCAGTGTCCAGGTCGAAGCACAACGTATGAACCATGGTGCCTCACGCGGTGCAATGTCAAGGCCAGCTGCAAACAACCGTTCAATCAACGGCGGAAGTATTCGAACAAACAACCGGCCCGCAGCTGCACCCAGCAGAAATCTTTCAGGAGCAACAAACAGAACGAACAATACCAACAGAAATATCCCGGGCGCAACCAATCAAAATATTGGTAACCGAACCAATACGGGCAGGCAGAATGTCGGCAACAAAACAAATACTGTAAACAACCGCAACAGCAACAATACCCGCAACAGCAATAACACGAACATAAGTGGCAATACTGTTAATATAAATGTTGACAGAAGCAGAGATGTAAATGTAGTTAACAACCGCAATACAGTTGTACAAAGAAATGCAATAGCTACATATACCCGCCCGCCCTATGTTTGGGGAGGCGCGCGCTATTATGCCTATCACCCGTATTACTATCATCCTTACCGGCCGTTTTATTGGGGACCGGTATGGCATCCCTGGGGATTTTTTATAGCAACGCTTGCTACAACAGCCATCGTAGTTGCAGTTGCAAACGAAACTTATCATTATGATCAGGGCGTATGGTATGCTCCTTCCAGCGGAGGCTATACTGTAGTTCAGGCACCGGTTGGAGGAACGATTACTACCATACCTTCTAATGCCCAAACGGTGGTTGTAAATAATACTACGAACTACTATTATGGTGGTGCATATTATCAACAATCAGGAACCCAATACAAAGTTGTTCCGCCACCTGCGGGAGCTGTTGTAGATAACCTTCCGGAAGGTGGAGAAGAAGTCAAGATTGGCGATCAGACTTATGTCAAAGTTGGAGAAACTTATTATCAGCCGGTGCAGGTTGATGGCAAGCCGAAATATGAAGTGGCACAGGTTGAGCAGGGAAGCTGAGGTTTAATTGAAAATTGACAATTGAAAATGGATAATGATCGGAGCGGAGAGTTAGACATTATTTTCAACTATTGATTTAAATCTTTTAATTAGGACGGATCGTCAACTTTGGGAGATTGTTGAATTGACAATTGAAAATGAATGGTCATCAATGCAAAAACGGGCCCATCATTTTCAATTGTCAATTTTCAACTTTCAACTACTTAATTGTGGCGATCATTCCTCTTATCCCCATATCAACTACCTGCTCCTTTTTTAGTGGCTCCCATTTGCCGTCTTTTACAACTTCTTTCCATTCAAAACTTTTGTTGGTAGAAAGAGAAACCTCTATCACAATATCTTCAGTTTCCTTTCCTGTAATTACAAGTTTGCCAGGCTGCATATGCGCCGTAACAACGCAGGATCCCTGCGGAATGGGCGATGTGGCGAAAATCGGATTTACTACAGTTGTTGCTCCCTCAGGCGCTTGCCCCGTCGCAACCGGTAATTTCAGATTTAATTCAGGATGAAATTCAAATGCCCAAAAGCCTTGCTTTTTATTCGCATTTACATCTACTGATTGTGTTTTTACAGTTAATGTTTTGATATAGGTATTGAACCCAATAAAGGAAGCAATGGTGCCCGTCCAGTCAGCTTTATAAGAAAAATGACTGTTTGTTGTATCTACATGGTAAGTAATATCATAATTCTGGTAAGCCAATGAAACTCTCAACCATTCATAACTTCCCGGAGCTATTCCGCTAATTGGAGCAGAATAAAAAGTTTCATTGTTACCTGCAAGTGTTGATTTTTCGAAGTCGATCGCATTCGCTCCGCCTGCTGTTGTTTCAGGGGCTTTGTATACGACCGCACCTTTACCCAAAGGCGTTAATCCTGTGGGAGTCAGCTCGATATAATGCGAACTCATGGAATTGAACCTCGGACTTTGACCTGCATTTCCATCAGGGATAACAGCGGGCTGTCCTACATTATTCAACCTGACCTGTGTAGAATCGAACTTGAATTTAAATACCAGTTTAGCAGTGGATGAGTTGGTTTGTTGCTCTTTGGTGCACGATGCAAGCAACAGTATTGCCCCCAGGGCAACAAGCGTGTTTTTCATGGAAATTGTTTTTTCTTTAACGAAGAAAAGGAATTTCAATTATGTCAAAAGAAAAAAATATCAACCATTTTATAACTTAACTTCCATCCTCGAATAATTTTGGAATGATGAAAAAAACATTGCTTTCTCTAACCTTTATATTCTTATCGGTGGCTGCTTTTACACAATATACCGTTCGGCTCGTTGTAACAAACAGCGCTACTAAAAAGCTTGAAGACATATACGCTACCGGCACTTTCAATAACTGGAACCCAAACGATGCCGGCTACAAACTCAAACCATTTGGTGGAACCAGGAAAGCAATTGTTCTCAAAAACGTTGCTCCCGGACATTATGAATTTAAGTTCACCAGGGGAAGTTTTGAAAAGGTAGAGACAGCAGCAAACGGAACTGAGATAGACAATCATATTATTGAAGTTTCAGCCGACACTACCATGGAGTTTTTTATTAAAGGATGGAAAGATGATTACCCGGATAAAGTGAAACCGTTCACAGCCACGGAGCAAGTGTCGCTAATGGACTCCGCCTTCTTCATTCCGCAATTGAACCGTACAAGAAAAATATGGATCTATCTTCCAAAAAGTTATAACCAGACCAAAGGAAAAGCCTATCCTGTTCTGTACATGCAGGATGGACAAAATCTTTTTAACGAAAGAACAGCAGCTTTTGGCGAATGGGGAATTGATGAATGCCTCGACTCTCTGAGTAACGTTCTACATAAAGAGTGCATCGTTATTGGTATTGAAAATGGCGGAGATAAAAGAATGACTGAATACAATCCATTTGACAGCAAATATGGTAAAGGTGAAGGCGCACAGTATGTTGATTTTCTTGCTCAAACACTAAAGCCCTATATCGACAAGCAATACAGAACACTTAAAGACCCGGCACACACCTACATTGCCGGAAGCAGTATGGGCGCTATTATAAGCCTTTACGCGATGTTAAAGTACTCTAATGTATTTGGAGCTGTGGGCGTTTTTTCTCCTTCATTCCAGGTTGTTCCCCAGATGTATGATGAAGTACAAAAAACTAAATGGACCACCAATCCTCGGTTCTTCTTCTATGCCGGAAATAAAGAAAGTGAAACGATGGTAAACGACATGAAGAAGATGACTGATCTGATCAGTACAAAAAGCAAATATGACATTCGTGAAGTCACGTTCCCGCTAGGGCAACATAATGAAGAAACATGGAGAAGATATTTTCCAGAGTTTTACAGGTGGTTGGTGAGGTAATGGAGATTTGAAATTTGAGATTACCTGGTTTCTGCAAGCTCTGGTTCATTACCGTCGTGCTTTAGCCGACGGATGAGAATTCGTTTGACATCAATGGCTTTAGCCAAATGAAGACACAAGGTTCATACTGGTGTCAGGTTTGAAATGTAAGTATGATGAAGAAGGTTTTGATTTTTGCATTATTGTGTTTTATTGTTTGCGGTGTGCATGCCGATGATTCCACTTATGCACGTAAGATTGTAGATACGTTAACCAGTGCTGCGTACTGGGGACGCGGATACACGAAAAATGGAATGAGCAAAGCAGCTGATTTTCTGCAACGGCAGTTTAAGACAATTGGCTTGCGACCATTGAATGGAGAGGAATACACCCAATCATTTGCTTTTCCCGTAAATACTTTCCCCGGAAAGATGAAAGTGAAGCTTAACGGTAAACGCCTTTATGCCGGGAAAGATTTTATAGTATCTCCGGATAGCAAAGGAACTAAAGCAAAAGGAAGATTAACGGCCACTGATAGCATTCACTTTTTTGATACAAGTAAAAAGATCGAGGTAATTCTCGCTAACAAGCTAACATGGTCAGTAGCACATAAAGAAAGCAACCAAACCACCATTATTATCGACAAGAACAGAGTCAGGAGAATACCAGGAAAAATAAAGACTGACATACAAAACGAGTTAGTCAGCGATTTTACTGCAGCCAACGTCTGCGGCTTTGTGAAAGGAACAGAACAGCCGGATTCAATCATTTTTATCACTGCACATTATGACCATTTAGGCGGTATGGGGAATAATGTATTTTTTCCGGGTGCCAACGATAATGCAAGCGGTGTAAGTTTATTGCTAACACTTGCTAATTATTATGCCGCACATCCTCAAAAATATTCTATTGGATTTATCTGCTTTGCGGCAGAGGAAGCCGGGCTTATCGGATCCCGTTATTTTGTAGAGAACCCTCTGGTATCTCTTGATAAAATTCGTTTTGTAGTCAACCTTGATTTACTTGGAACCGGCGAAAAAGGCATTACAGTTGTAAACGCCACCGAATATCCCGAAGCGTTTACAGCGTTGCAAAATATAAACAACTCTCAAAAGCTGGTTCCTGAAATCAAATCCCGCGGAAAAGCTGCCAACAGCGACCATTACTGGTTCAGCGAAGCAGGCGTACCGGCATTTTTCATGTACACAATGGGCGGCCCCACTGCTTACCATGATGTGTTCGATGTATCGCACGCACTGCCTATGAATAGCATTAATAGCATGAGTGAGTTAATTAAGGGATTTGTGGGGTATTTGAATAAATAAAGCCGGTATTTTGTGGATACCAGCTTTATTGTTACTCTTTTTTCGCTTTCAGTAATTCTACAGACTTTATTAAAAGTTTACATAGGTTGTATCCGCATAATCCGGATCTGCAGTGAGAATAATTGGATTTCCACCGACAGGAGCATCAGATAATGTACCTCTTAAGATGGTTATCTTGTTAGGTGTTATAAAAACATTTTCAATTACTTTTTCATATAAAGTTTTATCAGAAGCTGTGCGTCCCGAAATGGTTACTCTGTGTTTATTTTGAGACCCAAGGAAACTGAACTGACCGGATATAAACGGACTGTTTCCACGATCGTAGTAATTATAAAATCTAATATTATCAATTGCAGTGAGTGAATCATTAGCAGGACTATAATAAGTAGGCATGTTATCAATTAGCACAGAAATCGCAATCACCTCATCAGGTAATGTATCTGTTATTTTATATTGAAACAAGCCACTCAGCCTGCTTAGGCGAACATTTCCATAAGTTGTATCTTTTTCTGAAACAGTGACGTCAAATTTCCTGTGAAAGATATCCTGGCCATGTTTTGACGCCAACTTAAGTACATTAAGCAAGCTATCCTCGCGATTCTCTTCCTCAAAAAAAGACCAGTTGGCACCAGCTAAAACGATCGTGTACTTTCCGGCAGGCAATGAATCTGATACCTCTCCATTATTCCATGGATAAGCAATAACATCATCCGCACTTTGTATTTTTTTACTGATCAGTCTGCCTGAAGAATCATAAGCACCGTAGAAGAAATAACGCAGGAAATTTGCTGCGGGAACTTCTTTGTTTCCTGTGCGCCCATTCTCGGTCACCTCAATATTTCCGATGCTAAAGTGCACAGGATATTTGACAGATGACGAGCCGGTTTGTGGCTGTGCCCCCCCTGGCTGATTTTCTTCTGGTCTGGACGATGATTTACTGCATGCAACTGCCGCGATACATGCAGCCAATGCAATTACATAAAATTTTTTGCTCATGTTATTTAAGCGTTTAATAAGAATGAAATTGTATTTAAATATTAAAACTCGATCGTTGTGGTTTCATCATAGTCCGGATCAAGTGTTACGACAAAAGGTTTTAACCCTACTGGCGCATCTGAAAGCGTTCCAGTGAGCTGAGTTGTATTATTGCCAGAAACAGTTACATTAGTGATTGTTTTTTGAAAAACGGGGTTGCCGTCGTTGCCATATGCCGTAATGGTTACGGTATGTTTATTGTCAGAAGCAAAGCATCGCAATAAAACGGTAAGCAAAGGATCCTGAGATTGGAGATAATCAGCTACGTTTTTTACAGAATCAGCATTAGTGAAAGTTTCAGTACCTACATTAAAAATTGTCGGTTGATTATCTATTGCAACAGACACGTGGCTTATGAAGCCCGGCAATGTATCTGTCAATTTAACTTCCAGCAGACTTGTTATGCGGTTCAATCGTACGCCATTATAAGTGCTATCTGTTGCAGATACATTTACCTGCATTTTTTTATAAAAAACGTCTTCAGAATGTTTACTTGAAAATTGAAGAAACTTCAATAAACTACTTGTGTTCTCTTCCAATATAGTGCCGTTTGAACCTCCCAGTATCACAGTATATTTTCCCGGCTTCAATGAATCGGATACCGCATCAAAACTGCCGCTGTAGGTTCCGTTTACTTTATCCAATTCTTTTTTACTCACCAATGTACCACTCGAATCGTATGCACCGTAAAATACATATTTAAGATAGGTTGAAGGCAGCATTTCCTTATAACTAACTCTGCCGTTTGCCTGCACATCAATACTGGAAAACTTAAACGTTATCCCATATTTTGTTTTTGTGACCGGCTGTTCAGGTTGCTGCGGGGGATCAGGAGGCTCAGGCTGATTGGAACCTGGGTTATTAGTAGATTTGGAACATGATGTCGCACTTAGTAACCCTATGACTATTGCAGTTAATAATATTTTATTCATTACCGTTAACTTAAGGTGTTTAAAATGGACAGTTAAAAATGTTGAGTGACGGTACGTTTGTCAACCGAATAACTAATCCTGCTGGCAGTGCTTGTTTCAGTACCGCTCATAAAATTGCCGGTGAGAACAGTTTTTTTATTGGGGTATATATGCACGTTTTGTATTATCCTTTGCATGTAAAAATGACGGCTCCAGTCCAGTGCAATAATTTTTAAAGTCAACGGCTGATTCGTACCCCAATAAAATCCGTCAAAAAACGTCGACGGATCCTGCGACCCGAATAAGAGACTATGGTATTCATGGTAGGTAGCAATCGTTCCGGTTAATGAGTCCCCCGCTACGTTATAAAATCCCGGGGAGTTGTCTATACTGGTAACTAACATTGAAATGTTAGTGTATGTGACGGTATCTGTAAGCACTATTTCCAGCAGTCCAGTCAACCTGTCCAGACGAATGTTATCGAATGACGTATCGCGATCTGCAATATTCAACGAGAATTTTTTATAAAAAATGTCCTGGGGAAACTGTCCTGACAATTGCAAGGTATTCAATTGATCGACGCCTGATGTATATAAGATTGAATCCTTTGTCGCTGCCAGCACGATAGTATAATTACCACTTTTCAATGAATTGGAAATCGTTCCAAATTCAGTCCCCGCACGTTTTGCCTGCTCAATTTTGCGTACAAGTTTACCCGTTGAATCGTAGGCGCCATAAAAGAGATAATCAAGGTAGTCATTAGCCGCGGTTTCCTTGTTAGTCAAACTGCTTTTATCCGTAATACCAAACCCCTTCATACTATAGCTAACCTGATACACTTTTTCCTGACCCTGGTAATTGTCTTGTGCAACAGTGTTTGCCAGATCCTTTTTACAACCGGCTGCAATAACATAACCGAGCAATGAATAAACAAATATCCTGAGCATAATTATTGGTTGAGGTTGATATTGAAGTGAACTTGTGATTAGAAAGTTTGGTTGATTGTTTCTGCAAAATCAGGATCGACTGTTATGGGTATTTCGACTTCTGAGGGTGTCGGAAACAGCTTTCCAGAAAGCACGGTTTTCTTATTTACATATACGTGTACTCCATCAACAATTTTCTCTTTTATGATTGCACGAGTTTTATCGTAAGCACGAATTACAACTTGCAAGTTGCTATTGGATCCAAAATAAGAACTAGTAATGTTAACTGGATACGAATTAAAACCCGGGTTAAAATCACCAGCATACGAACTATCAAGCCCTACTATAACGTCTTGCATCACGCCAAAGTAGCCAGGTCTATTTCTGGTCAAAAAGACCAAGCTCGCCACGTTAGCAGGCAACACAGAATCTTTCAGCGTTACTTCCAGACTGCCAGTTATTCGCTCCAAGCGAATACTAGTAAGAGAAGTGTCATGATCCGAAACCGTTAAGACAAATTTTTTATAAAATATATCCTGATTAAACCAATTCATTATCGACAGATCGGATAAAGTAGTCTTGCCTGGATTTACACAAAGGGTATCCTTTCCTCCAGCAAATACAATAGTGTATTTGCCAGCTTTCAACGAATCTTGAATTTGCGCGGGTACTAGTTTATTTGGATAAGAGTTACTCCCAAAGTCAATCCTTTTAATCTCTTCACCTGTGGAATCATATACCGCGTAATACAAGGATTTGAGAAAATCTTTCACAGCCATCTCTTTGGCTATCGCTTTTCCACCTTGATAACTTATTTCAAAATCAGAAAAATTAAAGCTTATTCTATGCAATTGTGGTTCAGTTTCAACGATAGCTGGCTTTTCGGCTTCTATATCCGGCTTACTTGCTGATTTAGTACAAGCGACTGCCGCTATGCAAACCGCGGATACGATCAAATATAATTTTGCGATCATTTCTTTAAATATTTTTAGAGATTCAGAAGTTTTATTATGTTTATTAAAATTCTACCGTACTTGTTTCATCGTAATCCGGATCAAGCGTAACTACAATTGGATTCGAACCGCCGTCGGAAATATTATCAAGATTACCTGTTAGGATTACTTTTTTATTGGGATACAGGTAAATATTATCGACTACTTTTTGTTGAAGAATCACGTTGTGAACGTCGTAAGCTTTAATTGTAATGCGAAGTCCATTGTACGATCCAATGCAATCCAAATCGGCTTCCTGTTGCATTACATTATCCACAAGTCCCATATTAAAATCCCCGGAGACTGGCATACTTAAAGAATCATCAACCGGAGAAAGTAGTGATGGCATATTATCTATCGTCAGAACAACATGGTTAACAGCTTGAGGAAATGTGTCCTTAAATTTAACGTGTAAACGACTTGTCAGCCGGTTCAACTTTACCGTTGTATATGAGGTATCTTTATTTACAACATTTACTCTAAGTTTTTTATAGAAAAAATCCGTTCCAAAAAAGTTCTTAAATTGTAGACCAGGCAAGGTTTCCAAGTTTATTGCCTGGCTTTCAATAAACTTGTTGGACCCTGCCAGAACGATAGTATAGCTTCCTGTCGCAAGAGAATCTAATACAAGACCGAAATGGGATGTGGGCATATCATTCTCATCAAATTTATTTTGGATCAGAGAACTCACCATTTTTCCAGTTGAATCATATGCTGCGTAAAAGAATGACCACAAGTAGTCACTCGCCTGCATTTCTTTATTGCCCATTCGTCCACCTTTGTCAACATCAACATTTCCAAGGCTAAAAGTAACGGCATATTTGGCTTGATCAAATGTGTGTTCTATTGGAAGCGGTGCGTTTTCTTCAGTCTTTTCGGAAGATTTTGTACACGCAAATAAGGTAAAGCTGCAAGCAAGTAATAATATTGATGCTTCTGTCTTCATATCCAGGTTTATTAAAAAATATACATTCCAGCAAAAAGTCGGCTTATTGCTTTACAATTAAAAAAACAGGTGATGTTGAATTATCTGGTCTCTTCAAAAAAGGAATGTAATTTTTACGGATTAGCTTCACAGGTTTAGAGTTTAATCATTTAGTTAGAATGGCACAAATATATAGCCGGTTATATTTCAATCAAATTAAATTTTAAAAATTTGTTAAACAAGTAATACCTTCTAGCGTAAGGTGTCCTGAAGCATTTAAGCCGGCTCCTTAAGTCTGAGCCGGGTAATAAGTATTATAAAAGAAAAAGCAATTGAGCTGCTTTCGTTAGAAACTCTGATTAATTATCTCCGCAAAGTCAGGATCAACTGTCACCGGCATTCCTACAGATAAATTTGTCGGATACAATTTTCCTTTAAGGATAGTTTTTTTATTTCTGTAAACAAATATGTTATCAACACGTTTTTCAAACATAAAATTGCCATTCTTATCATATGTCTTTATTACAACAGTCACCGGTGTATTTGTTCCAAAAAAGAAATTGCTAACCTTCAGTGAATCTATGTTTGTATTTCTTGCTATTTGCCCAACAAACATGCTGTCCCTACCTTTTACGCTATCCTCAGCCACGTAATAAGAGAATGGAGCATCATACAGTTTAACGTCTACCCTTTCTACGTTTTCCGGCAAAGTGTCTGTGAATTGAATTTCTAACAGTCCAGTTAACCTCTCGAGCCTTAACGTGTTTATTGTTGTATCGCGATCGCCAACTGTTAAAACGAATTTGTTGTAGAAAACATCAGAACCATGGCGATCATCATGACTTAAAGATGTCATCAACCGGGTTGTGCTCAGCTCCGAAAAATCGGTAAAAAGTTGCTGGTTTTCTTTGGCAGTTCCTTCAACTAAAAAAGTATAAGTACCTGCTTTTAATGGAAGAGAAATTGCATCAAAACCGGAAGTGTTACCACCGTAAGTGCTTTGTACAACGCTATTTGCATGATTACCGGCGGAATCAA
The DNA here is from genome assembly GCA_030345135.1 of Chitinophagaceae bacterium DXS. Lineage (GTDB taxonomy): Bacteria > Bacteroidota > Bacteroidia > Chitinophagales > Chitinophagaceae > Danxiaibacter > Danxiaibacter flavus. The sequence goes on along the minus strand of CP128386.1, from coordinate 1,038,021 downwards.
AAGCTATTATAGATATTATTGAGAGGTAATCCTTCGCCGCAACTTCCTTGTTAGATGCCCGCTCGTTATAACTGACTTTAAAATTGCTAAAATCAAATGCTACACTATGCGTTTTGGACAGATCGGGTATTTGGTCAACAGGCTGCTGATCGATACCCGCGTTTTTTGAACACGAATTAAAAATCAAAGAAAGAAATACAAGCGGTACAATTGAAGTTAATCTCATGGTTATTAAGTTGATATTTGGATTAACAGGCCGTCCAATTGGACGACCTGATTATTAAAAATGTTGAATGATGAAATGTTTGTCCGTAACATCACCGGCTCGGTTCGCATTAACAGTTGATGATGCATTATTAAAGCTACCCGTTAAGATGGTTTTCTTATTCCTGTAAAGCTTTACATTTTTTATTTTCTTAGACACATTTCCCCCTAAGTAACCTGTATTAGCGAGAATTTCTATCGTGTAAGTTGAATCCGATCCCAAAAAGAATGCATCAAAAACGGATGTTTTTTGTCCCATCTGATAACCATAAAAAGTACGACCCGCATATGTACTACCCACCGTTGAATCTGCCATTACGTTATATGCCTGGGGATGGTTTGTGACGGAGCATGTTATTGTTTGATATAAAAGCGCCAAAAGGCTATCCGTCAGTACGATCTCAAGTTGCCCCGTTAGTCTGTCCAGTCGAATATTATTCAGCGATGTATCCTTATTTCCAACAGACAGAGAAAACTTTGAACAGAAAACATCCTGCGGAAAATTACCCGAAAGTTGCAGTGTATTTAGCTGATTATATCCATTAGCAAACAGAAGTGAATCTTTCGTTCCTGCCACCACAACATTGTATGATCCGGTCAATAGTGAATCAGAAATAAAACCAAAGTTATCCGGTGAGAATATTTTTCTTTGCTCTTTTTTGTGAACCAGTTTTCCTGTTGAATCATAAACGGCGTAAAAAAGATAGTCCAGATAACTACCAGCTGCAACTTCTTTGCTATTTGTCCTGCCGTTGCCCAAATCACCGAGGCCATTCAGTTTATAACTGACCTTGTGCATATTTCCGTTAGTAAGTACACTGTTATTTTTAAGCTGAATGTCATTCGTTTTATTACAGCTAACTGCAACAGAACAAATAATCGAAATAAGAACTAATAATCTAACCATATCTGATTTACTGTAATAAATTAAAAACGTTTTTTTGTTAGAAAGTCTGATATGTAGTTTCGGGAAAATCAGGATCCACCGTTACCGGAATTTCAACATCTGCCGGACCGGGGAAAAGTTTCCCTGAAAGAATCGTTCTTTTATTCTTGTAAATTATGACACCACCTACTACCTTTTCCTTTAGGAGTGCTCCTTGTCTGTCATAAGCACGTATTGTAACAACAAGCCTGTTTTCCGATCCAATATGAAAACTACTCATATCAGGAAAAACATGTCCTGGAGCAGGCCAAAAATAGTACCTGTTAAGTGTATCAACATTTGACACCAATTCATTACCAACATTAAAGAAAGCAGGTGTGTTACGAAACTCAAGAGATACTCCGTAAACATTAGCGGGAAGAGCTGAGTCAAGCAAATTCAGTTCAAGCTTTCCGGTTATTTTGTCAAGTTTAATACTGCTTAATGACGTGTCACTGTTAGATACCCTTAAAGCAAATTTTTTGTAAAATATATTTGAACCACCATACCACAACGCTCGGCGATTTTGAATTTGCATGGTCATAATATTTTCGGGTGATTTTATAAACATGCTGGAATCATTGTCGATCTTCATTCCTGCCAATACAACGGTGTACATACCTGATGGCAAAGAATCCGATATAACGCCCGTTACCGGAAGATAGGGAGGAGCAAAGCTCCTTTGTTCTATTCCGTGTACCCGCTTTCCTGTTGAATCGAATATTGAATAGGATAAATACTGCAAATACTCGGCTGCACTCATTTCTTTTGCGTTGGCTTTCCGTGCGTAGTCGACTTCAAATTTGCCAAGATTCAGGCTTACCCTGTGTAAGACCTGCTTGTCCCCTGAATTGGGCTCATTCTGCACGTCTGGTTTGTTGGTAGACTTGGCACAACCTAATACGGCAACAGTACATACAATAAATAACAGTGGTAGTTTTGCTTTCACGTGAAGGTTAGTTAAAAAAGGTAATTAATTTTTGTTTTGAATTTGGTTAGAGGTGTTTCATGAGAGAATATGTACGCAGGTTCTTCAAAAAAAGGATTGATTTTGTTGGGCTTTATCACAGGTGTAGGCATTGCATGTTGTTCTAACAGCAAATATATATCCCTCTATATTTAAACCAAATTAAAATTAAAATTCGTTAAACAAGGTAAGTCACCCCTTCCAGCGCCAGTTGCGTTGAAGCAAACACTTCTTGCGTTTCATTCAAAAACTCATCCAGCAATTCATATTTGCTGCTGAAGTGGCCAATGAGTAGTTTTTCGGCATTTGCCAGATTGGCAATTTGGGCGGCCTGGACAGTAGTGGTGTGGTAACGTGCAGCTGCACGTTCTTCTAAATCTTTAAGGTAGGTTGTTTCGTGGTACAGTAACGTGCAGTCTTTTACCTTGTCCGCTATTGATTCTGTGTAAACTGTGTCAGCGCAATACCCATAGCTTTTGGGTGGTGTGTTGGCAATTGTCACCCATTCATTTTTAATAACATTACCATCCTTCACTACATAATCTTCGCCATTCTTTAAACGTTCGTAGAAGATAGCGGGCACCTCATATTCCACAGCTTTTTCGCGGTCAATTTTGCGCGGCTTCTTTTTTTCTTTTATAACAAATCCCCAGCACGGTATGCGATGATAGACTTTAAAACACTCAATTGTAAACTTATCATTGTCTACAATAAGCCCTTCTTCAATAAGTGGCTGAAAGTGTAAATTGAACGGCAGCCTGGTATCGGCAACTTTCAGCTGCAGTTGTATTATTTCCCAAAGCGGTTCAGGAGCATGCAGGTAAAGGTCATGATCGCGGCCCAGAAGTCCCATGCTGGTGATTAAACCCGCAAGACCAAAATAGTGATCTCCGTGAAGATGGGAAATAAGTATATGATTGATCTTGCTCCTTCTTATTTTAAAACGGCTCAATTGCATCTGTGTACCTTCGCCACAATCAATCAGGAACAGTTGTTCGTTCAGAGTAACCACCTGGGCGGTCGGATGTCTGTCATAAGCCGGTATGGCTGAATTATTTCCTAAAATGGTCACTCCAAACATGTGCTAAAAATAAGGAAGTTATTTTAAAAGCTGAGGGCGAGCTTAAAGCTAAAAAATTAAAGCCGAAAGCCTAAAGCCCAAAGCCTAAAACTATTGTCGCCTGAGTTAATGTACTTCTTCCGGGTAGCCTTTAACTAAACCGATTTTATCATTAACCCTCTTCCTAAGATCCACTTTTCATTCTGCGAGTGTCTCGAGTGGGACTACATTTAGTTTTAGGCTTTAAGCTCTATGCTTTAGGCTTTTTTTAAGTTCTCGAGCATATCTTTTGTCATGCGTTCAAGATCGTATTCATGGCTCCATCCCCAGTCGTTGCGGGCAACAGAATCATCAATGCTCTGAGGCCAGCTGTCAGCTATAGCCTGCCGATAGTCCGGTTTGTAGTCGATTTGAAAGTCAGGGATATGTTGTTGGATGGCCGTAGCGATTTCTTTTGGAGAAAAGCTCATTGCCGAAAGGTTATAAGAAGTTCTTATTGAGATCTTTTCTGCTGGAGCCTCCATCAGGTCAATCGTCGCTTTAATCGCATCCGGCATGTACATCATCGGTAAATAAGTATCTTCTTTCAGGAAGCATTCATATTTCTTTTCTTCCAGGGCCTCGTGGTATATTTCTACGGCGTAGTCAGTTGTTCCTCCTCCGGGTGCTGATTTATAACTGATCAAACCAGGATACCTCAGGCTTCTTACATCAACCCCGTAACGCTGATTGTAATAATTGCACCAGAATTCACCGGCATATTTACTGATACCATATACCGTTATTGGTTCAATAACTGTCTGCTGCGGACAATATTGCTTTGGAGATGTTGGCCCGAAAACAGCTATTGACGAAGGCCAGTACACTTTGTGCAAATGTTCTTCACGCGCAATATCCAGTACATTCAAAAGGCTCTGCATATTCAGGTGCCAGGCGAGATTTGGGTTTTTCTCACCTGTCGCGCTCAATATTGCAGCCAAAAGATAAATCTGAGTGATATTCTGCCTGATCACCTGCACGTGCAGCATTTCTTTATTCATAACGTCCAGCGAAACATACGGTCCTGTGCCTTTCAATAGTTCATTTTCCTCGCGCAGGTCGGAAGCTACGACATTGTTATTTCCGTAGATCTTCCTGAGTGCCAGTGTTAACTCAACGCCAATCTGGCCGCTGGCTCCTATCACTAAAATTTTTTCTTTTACCATGACTGAATATTTAAGTAGTATTTTTTCAAAAATTGAAAGTATAAAAAACGATGGCTCGAAAAGTAGTCAATCGCTTGCACTCTTTTAGCTGTCAGCTATCAGCTTTGAGCTATCAGCTTGGGCCACGAAGGCTCAAAGGCAATAAGATGCACGTTTAGCTATCAGGTATCAGCTGTCAGGTATCAGCCTATTGGTAGCCGCCACATATATGTCCTGGAATCTGGGCGATTTTCGTGCCTTCGTGTCGCCGTGGTTCAAACCTTTCTTCTCGGGCAGCAAAGAAAAGAAAAACTTACAGTAAGTTCGCAGTTGAAAAAGCAAATACTTAGTTATGTTAGCACCATTTCTTTCAGATCTGTTTAGCAATCAGCAATATGATTCCAATAACTTCTTCCTTATTGCCGGACCTTGTGTGGTAGAAAGTGAAGAACTGGTAATGGAAGTTGCCGATAAAGTATATGGCATTTGTCGCAACCTGGGCATTCCCTACGTTTTTAAAGCATCATACAGAAAGGCCAATCGTACAAGCGCGAACTCGTTTACGGGATTGGGTGATGATACCGGTCTGCATTTGTTGAAGAAAGTAGGCGAACATTACAAACTGCCGGTAACAAGCGATGTTCACGCGCATGATGAAGCTGCCGTAGCGGCTGAATACATTGATATACTTCAGATCCCTGCTTTTTTGTGCAGGCAGACTGATCTTCTTCTGGCGGCAGCAGATACAGGCAAAATAGTGAATGTAAAAAAAGGCCAGTTCCTTAGCGGACCTTCTATGCAATTCGCTGCTGAAAAAATTAGAAAGGCCGGCAATGACAAGGTGATGCTGACTGAGCGCGGAACCACTTTTGGCTACCAGGACCTTGTTGTAGACTATAGAAACATTCCATGGATGAAAGAGCACAACGCTCCTGTAATAATGGATTGCACACACAGCCTGCAACAGCCCAACCAGACATCAGGCGTTACCGGCGGAAATCCGCAGCTTATTGAAACCATCGCCAAAGCAGCAATCGCAACAGGTGCGGATGGCTTGTTCATCGAAACACATCCCAACCCTGCCGTTGCTAAAAGCGATGGAGCGAATATGCTGAAACTGGACCTGCTGGAAGGGTTGTTGGAAAAGCTGGTGAGATTGAGGAAAGCCATCTGAGACGGGGAAGACCGTAAGACAGTAAGACAGTAAGATCGTAAGATAGTAAGACGTGTAAGAGGGCTGTGAGCTGACGGCTAATGGCTGAAAGCTCACGGCTATTGAAATTCGAGTCGTATATCTTTGGTATTGATCATCTCGCTGGGTAGAACGTCAAACTCCTTTTTAAAAGCGGCTGCAAAATGGCCAAGGTTACTATAACCAACGAGCATACCTATTTCTTTGATGGAATACTTGCCGCTTGTTAGCAGCTTTTTTGCATAAGCCATCCTGTTCTTCTGGTAGTATTCGTATATCGGCGATCCATACATGGATTTAAAATCTCTTTTGAGCTTTGTCGGGCTCATTGCGGAAAGCTTGGAAAGTTTATCTATCGTAGGAGGAGAAAGTGAGTAATCCTTAACCAGCAACGCTTCCACCATCATCAGCCGCGCAATTTCGTCATCACTCAATTTCTGCATGTCGGATTTTGAAGATATGCGTGTCATAATTTTGACGGCAAATCTTTCCAGCAACAATCGAACCCGGTTATTAATAAAAATATTCCTGAGGGGATGATCTATTTTTTCCTTTATCAGTTCCCCCACAATATCCCTGTATTCCGCATCGAGCGGCTCAATTACACGGGTTTTAGCCATTTCAGAAAAATAACTTCCCACAAATTCATCAAACACTTCACTGGTCATGTAAGGAAGCAGGCTGTTTTTCTCAAAAATGATTTTTACTGTACGCAGCCGCACATTTGCAGGCAATACAAACTTGGTAGCTATATTAATGTTGGCCAGTAAAACCGCCTGCTGAAGTATTTGTGAATCGCCGTTTTTAAGGTCCGGATTATCACCCCCTCCGTCAGATTCGGCATTTATATCATTGAAATGCAGGATATATGATTGCGTATGTGAAGGATGCCGGTTGAAAATATATTCCTTTTTAAGGACCCCATCTGTAACCAGGATAGATAACCCGTCAGAAAGATTTTCAGCCCAAACATACCCCGTTCCGATGGCGTCTGGTATACGAATAAAATTATTGTGCACCTTCGCGCCAAACTGGATCGCCAGCAGCCTCAGAAAGTCAATGTAGTTAGTGCTGTTATATAAAAGTTCCACAGGTTATTTTTTTATTTACCGGACACTTCGCTGGGGAGCTGACCGAAGGATTTACTAAACGCCTTCGCAAAATTACTCATGTTCGTATACCCCAATTCAAGTCCTACTTCTTTTACACTATATTTTTTAGAAAGTAACATCGCTTTCGCTTTGTTCATACGTGATTTTTGAAAATACTGGTATATAGGTATGCCATATATTTCCTTAAACACTGATTTAAGTTTGGTAGGACTCATAGCGGCCAGTTTGGCCAGCTTGTTAATACTCAGGGGCTCGGCGGTAAAATCTTTCAATAATTCAGCCTCAACTTTCTTCAAACGCTCAATGTCTTCGGTTGAAACTTTTACATCAAAATTTGTTTCATTGATTTTATAAAGAATTCTTGTAAAAAAACGTTCAATAAGAAGCATTATTCTGTTAAAAACACTCAGTTGCTCAAAACGTTTGTCATTCAAACAGCAGATCAAATCCGTCAAAACCGTTTTATATTCAGCATCCAGCGGTTCGTAAATAAACAGGTTTGTTTGCAGCATCAGAAATTTCCGGATATCATTTGCACTCTCTTCACTTCCTAAAAAATTGTGTAGCCACTCTTTAGAAATGATCACGGATGCACTGTTCAGATGAACGCCTGCGGGGTGCAAAAAAAGCCAGTCGTGCGTTGTACAGGATAGCAACACAGAAGATTTCGGCGAAGATTCGCCTGTTTCCTGCAGCATTTCATCAAACCTGAAAGTGTAAATCTCTTTAGCTATCTTATTCCTTTTGAACAATACATTTTGTTTAAGCGTATAGTTGGATATAAGAATTTCCAGGCCGTTGATTGAAAAAATGCGGAAATATCCTTCTCCGATGTCCTCCGGCAAATAGATGGTGTCAGTTTTCACCTTCACCTTAAACGTACGGGAAAAATGCTTTAAGAGTTCTTCAAAATTGGTTTGGTTATAATTGACTTCAAGCAAAAGCTATTGGATTTTATAGGTATTTAATAGGATTGCGTTTTGCGTTCAACATGTATTTTTTAATATTAAGCCAAAAGGCCATTACCATATACACAATAAGTGGCGACCCCATCGTTAAAAAAGAAATGTAGATAAACCACATTCTGATACGGGAGGTAGCTATACCCAGTCTTTCCCCAATGGCTGAGCATACACCAAATGCCTGCCATTCGATGAAATTTCTCAACTTGTTCATATACGCAATTTAAAAAATTGATTCAATTTGCAACAATCAATTTTTCAAAAAAACTATTATAGGTTAAATAATTGTTGTTCAGGCATCTGGCATTTTGGCCGGTTATCTATACTTAAGGGCAATATATTATAAAAAAAGGCAAAAACATATAACCATTTGTTTTAAGACTTTTCTAACCGTTGCGGCTTTATGTAATTAACAATACTGCGGCATTTTATGTGAAAAATACCGGTTCAGACATTTTTTTTAACGTAAATTCGCAACGCAAAATGCAGATTGAAAGTTGCCATGTAACACGCATCCTGCATCTAACCTATTTTCAATTTGCGAACCCAGATATAATACTATAAAATTTTATCATTATGGCTTTTGACATTGAAATGATCAAGAAGGTATACGCAGAGATACCAGGAAAAGTTGACGCCGCTCGTAAATTCCTCGGCAGGCCTTTAACATTATCAGAAAAAATATTATTTGCGCACCTGCATACAGACCAGGCTTTACAGGGTTTTGAGAGAGGTAAAAGCTATGTTGACTTTGCTCCTGACCGCGTTGCCATGCAGGACGCTACCGCTCAAATGGCTTTATTGCAATTTATGCAGGCGGGACGCCCTAAAGTGGCAGTACCTTCTACCGTTCACTGCGACCACCTGATCACAGCAAAAACCGAAGCCAAAATTGACCTCGAAAAAGCAGTAAATGAGAGCAAGGAAGTATATGATTTCCTTGCATCTGTATCTAATAAATATGGTATCGGTTTCTGGAAACCAGGCGCCGGTATTATTCACCAGGTAGTTCTGGAAAACTATGCGTTCCCTGGCGGAATGATGATAGGAACCGACAGCCATACGGTTAACGCCGGTGGCTTAGGTATGATTGCAATAGGTGTTGGTGGTGCTGATGCGTGCGACGTGATGGCAGGATTACCATGGGAACTGAAATGGCCCAAACTGATCGGTATTAAACTCACCGGCAAATTAAATGGCTGGGCCGCTCCTAAAGACGTTATCCTGAAAGTAGCCGGCATTTTAACTGTAAAGGGTGGTACCGGTTGTATTGTAGAATATTTTGGCGAAGGTGCAACAAGCATGAGCTGTACCGGAAAAGGCACAATTTGTAACATGGGCGCCGAGATTGGTGCAACCACATCAACCTTTGGTTACGACGAAAGCATGGAACGTTACCTGCGTGCAACCGGCCGTGGTGATGTTGCAGAAATGGCAAATGGCGTAAAAGAGCACCTGACCGCCGATGCTGAAGTTTACGCTGACCCTGAAAAATATTTCGACCAGGTGATTGAGATCAATCTGAGCGAACTGGAACCACACCTGAACGGACCATTTACTCCAGACCTTGCTACTCCTATCTCAAAAATGAAAGAAACTGCAGTTGCCAATGGATGGCCTACAAAAATTGAAGTGGGTTTGATCGGTAGCTGTACTAACTCTTCTTATGAAGATATTTCAAGAGCCGTAAGCCTTGCCAAACAGGTTTCAGAAAAAGGCCTGAAAACAAAAGCAGAATTTACGATTACTCCAGGTTCTGAGCAAGTTCGCTACACCATTGAAAGAGATGGCTTCCTGGATGTATTTGATACAATAGGTGCAAAAGTATTTGCCAATGCCTGCGGACCTTGTATTGGTATGTGGGACAGAGTTGGTGCTGAAAAGGCAGAAAAAAATACCATCGTTCACAGCTTCAACAGAAACTTTGCGAAGCGTGCTGATGGCAACCCAAATACATACGCTTTTGTTGCTTCTCCTGAATTAGTGACAGCATTAGCCATTGCAGGCGACCTTACCTTTAACCCACTTACAGATACACTTGTAAATGAGAAAGGTGAGCAAGTGAAACTTGATCCTCCAAGCGGAGATGAACTTCCGACAAAAGGATTTGATGTTGATGATCCCGGATACCAGGCTCCTGCTGCTGACGGTAGTGGTGTAAAAGTAGAAGTATCTCCTACTTCTAACCGTTTACAATTACTTGATCCGTTTGCTGCATGGGAAGGTACTGATCTGAAAGGTCTGAAACTGTTGATCAAAGCGAAAGGAAAATGTACAACTGACCATATCTCTATGGCTGGTCCATGGTTGAAATTCCGTGGTCACCTGGATAACATCTCCAATAACATGTTAATTGGTGCTGTAAACTTCTACAACGATAAAACTGATAATATCAAGAATCAGCTTACAGGTGAATATGGCCCCGTTCCTGCTACACAGCGTGCTTATAAAGCAGCTGGTATAGGATCAATTGTTGTGGGTGACGAAAACTATGGTGAAGGTTCTTCACGTGAGCATGCAGCGATGGAACCACGTCACCTTGGCGTTCGCGTAGTACTTACCAAATCATTTGCACGTATCCACGAAACCAATCTTAAAAAGCAAGGTATGCTTGCGCTTACTTTTGCAGATAAGAATGATTACGACAAGATTCAGGAAGATGACATCGTTGACATAATTGGTCTTACTTCATTTGAACCAGGCAAACCGTTGGAAATTGTATTGCATCATAAAGATGGTTCTTCAGACACCATAGTTGCAAACCATACATACAATGCACAACAGATTGAATGGTTTAAAGCCGGAGGTGCTTTGAATATTATTCGCAGACAGGTAGCAGCTAACTAAGCTTACCTGAAAGCAACGCAAATAAAAATCCCCGTTTCAACTGAAGCGGGGATTTTTATTTTGATTGTGTTTAGTCGGCCGCACCAATATTTTTTGTAAACAACTGATAAGGCTTAAAGCCCAAAGCGTAAAGCCTAAAGCCGGATCGCAGCGAAGTTGTTAGACCATTTAAGAAATATAAGAGCGCCTAAGAACTTTTGCTCAGGATAATAATAACATTTAAACGATGATACATTTACTTAGCCAGCTCGAACCTTCACCATTGACCATTCACTATTCACTAGTGATATAGAAGGCTATATGAATTAGTTTTCCATATATTTGCGCCCTAAACTATTAAAATTCATCTTTAAACAAAACTCTAACCATTATCCTCATGAAAACAAAACTGCTGCTATTCGTCGTGTTGACGATCGGATTGAAATTTTCTTATGCACAGATAGAAGTCTCGCATATCTCTTCAAAAAACTTTAAAGCTACCGGGCTTAGTGCTTTTTTAAACTTTAGTATCCCTGTTGCAGAGGTCAATTACATTACACTTGAAGGCGGAGTTCGCTATTTTAAAAGTAATGATGAAGAATTGGCGCTGATACCGTGCCTTGCCGGTTATCGATATACACTGAATCAATCCGGCAGCGGCCTTTATGTTGAACCATATGCCGGTTACAGTTTCGGTTACACCACGCTTCAAACACATAACCAGGATGGCATATATAGTGATGCTAAGCCCGGTGGTCCAACAGCCGGAGCAGGCTTTGGCTATCTTTTTGAGCCAGGTGGAATTGTTCAACTTAATATTGGACTACGTTATGAACATTGTTTCGCCAGCTACGCAACAAATACATTTTCCTTCAGAATTTCTCATGCTTTTACATTTGGAAGAAGAAATGACTAACGGCTGAGTATCAGCGATTATAGCCAGTGACATTCAATGTCGCAATAACAACATCTGTAAGCCGGAATGTTTTTTGGTGAGATTATTCTGATCCACCAAAAAACATTCAGCATTAAAAAATTGCATACTGGCAACCGGCAAGCAATTACGACGTTTTAATTAATCAGGGGACTTATACTCATTAAACCAACTTACTCTTTTGTTTAAGACCTGACAGGTCGTTCGTTTATACGAACATTCTTTCAATAGTAATTTTTTCACTACTAATAGTTACACTTATGAAAGGATCAAACAAAAGCAAGATGACTACCGCAGGCTTTAGTATTGCGGTACTGCTGGGCATTTCGCTTTTTATGCAGAGCTGCAAAAAGCATGATGAACCACCACCTCCTCCTGTTAAGGGAGTTGATTTGAAACTGGTTGCAGATAGCCTTGTTTCGCCGTTGGGAGTTATTTCAATTCCGGATGATTCAAAACGATTGGCAGTTCTGGATCAATCAGGAAAGATTTGGCTGTTGGATGCCCAGGGCAAGAAAATGGCTGCTCCATTTATGGATGTCACCAGTAAAATGGTTAGCCTGAACGCTGCCTATGATGAAAGAGGATTACTCGGGCTGGCTTTTCACCCCAATTATAAAACCAACGGCCTGTTTTACATTTATTACACGGCCCCGCCCCGCCCTGGCGCTCCCGCAGGCGGAACGACATGGGATAACCTGAGTGTGATTGCAGAATATAAAGTATCAGGCGACCCTAATGTTGCGGATATGGGTTCTGAAAGACGTTTGCTTGAACTGGATGATCCACAATCCAATCATAACGGAGGCACCATTGCTTTTGGATCAGACGGATATCTTTATATAGCCATAGGCGATGGAGGTGCTGCCAATGACGTTGCACCCGGACATGTTGATGACTGGTATACAGCTAACGCAGGAGGCAATGGCCAGGATATTGAAGCTAACCTCTTTGGCAACATCCTCCGTATTGACGTTAACGGAGCTAAACCCTATGCAGTCCCTTCAGACAACCCGTTTGTAGGCAAAACCGGATTGGATGAAATTTATGCTTACGGATTTCGCAATCCTTACCGTTTTTCATTTGATATGGGCGGCGCTCGCAAACTAATTGCGGGCGATGCGGGCCAAAGTCTATATGAAGAAATTGATGTTGTGGAAAAAGGTGGAAACTACGGCTGGAATGTTAAGGAAGGATCACACTGCTTTGATGCTGCAAATCCTTTGCAGGTAATGTCAGCATGCCCGGACACAGGTAAATTCGGAGAAAAATTAATTGATCCTGTAATTGAAGTAAATAATGCAGCAAATCCGCAAGGCGGAAAAGCAACAACCATCATTGGTGGAAATGTTTATCGTGGCAAAGCTATACCTAACTACGAGGGCAAATATCTTTTTGGAACCTTCTCACAAACAAACGGAAGCCCTGACGGACAACTGTTCATCGCGCAAACAAGTGACAGCGGACCATGGAGCTATGACCTGGTTCCTTTAAAAACTTATCCAAATGATTTAGGATATTATCTCAAAGGTTTTGGGCAGGATTCAGATGGCGAGATCTACCTGACTGTTTCAGGAAATACAGGCCCTTCCGGCAATGCAGGCAAGGTTTATAAGCTTGTGCCGGTACAATAAATGTTTTTTTATTTTTAGATAACGGTAGAGACGTTGCATTGCAACGTCTCTACCGTTATCTAAAAATATCTAACTTCGGCAATACATGTTTAAGCACGCAATGCTTATTTCTCAAACTAAATAATCATGCAAATAATTAACACGGCACTTTGCTCATTCGGAATGAGCGGCAAGGTATTTCATGCACCATTTATAGATCTGCATCCCGGCTTTAAATTGACCGGCGCATGGGAAAGAAGTAAGAAATTGATCCAGGAGGCTTATCCCGGAGTAAAAAGTTACACGTCACTAGAAGAGATCCTGGAAGATGAAACCGTGGACCTCGTAGTTGTCAACACACCTAATGTAACGCACTATGACTACACCAAAAAGGCATTGCTGGCAGGCAAAAACGTTGTTGTAGAAAAACCTTTTACCAACACAATTGCTGAAGCAGAAGAATTAAAAGAATTAAGCGTAAAGCAAAACAAATTATTGAGTGTTTATCACAACAGAAGATACGACAGTGATTTTTCTCTGGTGAGACAGGTTGTACATGATAAACTGCTTGGCGACATTGTTGAAGCAGAAATTCATTTTGATCGCTTCAACAAACAACTTAGCCCAAAGGCACACAAAGAAGTTCCAGGTATTGGCACGGGTGTTTTATATGATCTTGGCGCCCATCTGATAGACCAGGCGCTGCAGTTATTTAGTTTTCCGGAAGCAGTATTTGCCGACATACGCACACTTCGTCCTGAATCCCAGGTTGACGACTATTTTGAAGTGCTGCTATACTATCCTTCACTACGCGTACGAGTAAAGTCAAGCTACATCGTAAAGGAACCATTGCCGGCATATTCTTTACATGGAACAAAAGGCTCATTCCTTAAGTCAAGAGCTGATGTTCAGGAAGCCGATCTAATTGCAGGAAAAAAACCATCTTACTCAGGCTGGGGAATTGAACCAGCCAGCGAAGAAGGCTTGCTTCACGCAGAAAAGAACGGTACGGATATAAAAGAAAAACTGGCAGCCCCCGCAGGCAATTATGTTGGTTATTATGATGACCTGTACAAGGCATTCACATCAGGAAAGCCTGTTCCGGTAACAGCTGATGACGGCATACGTATCATCAAAATCATTGAAGCTGCATTCAAAAGCAACAATGAAAGAAAAGTGATTGATCTAACTGAATAAATACTTAGTCAGGCTATGATCGTTAGTTGTAATTGATCTTAGCCTGACTTCACATTATTTTTTCCAGACGATGTTGCGGGTTCCTGGCGGAATATTTTTTCCATTGCATCAAATAACTGCGGATGTTTTTGCTGAAACAGATCTGGTTGCTCAAAAAAATATTCTGCTGCAACTGCAAAAAACTCCGCTTCATTTGTAGCACCATAAGGATTGATATCAGAATTATGCTGCATGATTGCCTTAATATCATTATGAATCAGACGTAACCACGGCAAGACGTATTGATTACTCATCAAAGCTTCAGGAATACCATCGGCATTGCCATCTGCTTTATCTATCAGATGAACAAATTCATGAATAGCCGCATTACTCTTGTCTGTTGTATTCTGAAATCCCTGGTACAAAGCATCCTTGGATAAGATCATCATTTGACTCATCGTTCCGCTGCCTACCATTCCGAGCACATTTCTATCCTCACCTTCTGTCGCAAAACTTTCTGCATTGAATGTATCATTATACAACAACACATCTTTAAGGTTATAGTAATGCCAATCCGCAAATCCGAAAATAGGTATAACAGCACTTGCCGCTACCAGTAACCTGTCTGTATCGGTAACATCATTCTTAACACCATGAATTCTTACATAAGAAAGAAAAAGCTTCACCCGTTCTTCAAAAAGCAATTTTTTATCTGCAGGCAACGCACGATAATAAGCTACATATCGCTCTAGTATATTTTTGTAATCAGCCGGCAACATAATGTCGCTGAGATCAATTTTCTTTTTCCTGAACAACAGAAATGCTAATATTGAAGCGGATATTATAAAAATGATCAGCCCTTCCATTTAATTGCAATTTGTTGCACTAAAATAGACATAAATACATGCACAAGTATATTCTGCCTGTTAACAATGCTTTTGCGGAAAACGCCAATGCAGAAAATGCCGTTGGTGCCAAAGCTTATCTATTAAATCAGTTTGAGTTTTTCGGACTAAAAACGCCACTCAGAACATCCATCACAAAACCATACATAAAACGGACTCCACTATCCGACATTAAAGAGATAGAAGCAATTGTGAAAGAATTGTGGATGCAACCACAGCGGGAACATCAATATTTTGCAATCGAATTCTTTGCAGCACATAAAAAATCCTGGACAACATCATCCCTAAAACTAATGGAATACTGCATCTTGCATAAAAGCTGGTGGGACAGTGTTGATGCTATTGCAAGTGAATGGACCGGTCCATTTTTCAAGCTTTTTCCGAATAAAATACCTGTGATAAAAAAATGGAACGAATCGCCAAATATGTGGCTGCAACGGAGCAGCATTATGTTTCAAAAAGCTTACAAGAAAGATACAGACACTGCTTTATTATCAGCATACATTCTTAACTGCAAACACTCCAAAGAATTCTTCATACAAAAAGCCATCGGATGGGCATTGCGTGAATATTCAAAAACAAATCCCGATTGGGTGAAGCAATTCGTTCAAAACAACGCGTTAGCTCCCCTTAGCAAGCGCGAGGCGCTGAAGCGAATTGGCAAATGAGCAAATGTGCGAATATGCAAATGTGCGGATAAAATGGAGAATGGAAAATGGATAATTCAATGTCGTTTAGTTAAGCGGGCATCGACAACTTTGGGAGATGTCTCCTATCGTCGACATGACGATCCGGGCTTATTAGAAAAAGTAATCTCAACAGCACTGGTAATAAGTACATGATAATGTTCAAGTCTTGAACCGCATCGTCACCTCGACGACAGGAGAGGTCTCCAGAATATTGATCTGATCGTGATACTTTATGCATGTTAAATACTACAAACTCTTAACTAAACGACATGAATTGAAAATTGAAAATGTGCATGCCTAAAATAAGAAAATGCTTTATTAGTTGAATGATCGGCCTCATACCTTACACCTCGCACCTTCATAGCTGATACCTGACACCTCATATCTAATAGCTGATAGCTCACAGCTACACGCGATAAACCCCGCACATGGCGGGGTCAATAGCAGTAGTATTTAGCCTCATACAAACAAGGAATATCTTTTAGTCAGTAGATTCCCTATTAGAAATGATAGGTTGCGGCCACAATAAAAGTTCCGGTAGATTTTTTCAGTTCATTAGCAGAATTAACAAATACAGCGTTTTTACTATTATCTAACCTGAATTCTGGAATGATAGTCAGGTTATCAATTTTAAAGTTGGCTGACAAGGTAGTTTCAAAAACATTTCCGAGACCTGTGGTACCTGCGCCGTGAATACCCAATACATCATTTTTATCACTGAAATATTCGCCGCGCAGCGTCAGACCAAACCAGCTAATTGGGTCAGCATTAAGGTATAATGCTGATCCCCACCAGCTATTTGAAGACCCCCACTTGTCGTTTTGTTTCATATTTCGGGATTGTACGGTACCGTTGTAACCCATATTAAATTTGTCGCCGAACGCGTAAGTCAATACCACATCGCCCTGGTACAGCTTTGCAGAATCATTGTATTTTCCGCCCTGGTAGTTCAGGTAAGCTTTGAACTTATCATCCTTGGTAGCAACGGCATATTGCGCAATGATCATCTTGGGCATAGTGGAAGCACTCTTGAAATCGGTAGGATTTGCTACGCCCACCATTAAAGTACTTTTACCTCCCAGCGAGATATCAGCTTTAACACCGGTATGGAAAAATGGACCGTAAGAGAACATATAGCTCATGCTATAGTTTCTGTTGAGATAAGCATCAACCAATTCGTATCCAATATGTGTTGCCCAGCTACCGGCAGTAAACTTCAACGCTGCCGATGGAGAATAAGTTAAATACAATTGTTTGATGGCTAGTGTTGATTTGGCGTCGTTATACGAAAAGTCTTCCGCTCTTTTGCCAAAGCCAAGATCTGCAACCATTCCAACTTTACCAATTGTATGTTCCGCTTTTAACGAAGCCATCCCTAACTCAAAGGAGTTTTGGGAATTGGTAAAGCTGGTCAGGTTGTTATAGGGAGCGTCTTTAGGTTTTGAAAAATTATACCTGTAATACACGTCTGCGGATCCGGATAACTTAAAGGCCGACGATTTTTCTTTCGTAGAATCCGTGTCCTGGGCGTAAGACAGGGCACATGTGGCCACAGCTACGCCCGTAGTCAAAATTTTTTGTAACATTGCAGTAAGTTTTAAGTGTTAAATGAGAAGGTATAGCGCTTTTTTGAACTTTGTCCAGAAGTTCAAATCTTATAAAGCAAGCTGTACCTTTTCTTTTTCTTCTTCAGTCAATAAACCATTCTCGGTACTTGTAGTGTGTACCAGTAGAGTACCCTGAAGATATTTTTCGTTGTGTTGAGATTCGTCCAGACCAACTTCTTCATCCGCCTCGCTTACACGCAATGGAAGGATAAAATTGATGAATTTGAAGATGGCGAATGATACCGTAAAGCTGTATGCAACAACTATTGCCAATGCTTTTAACTGAGTAAGGAAGAAAGCTGCATTTCCGTAAAAAAGGCCGTCGGCACCGGCGCTATTCACTGTTTTTGTAGCGAAAATACCTGTCATTAACATACCTACCATACCGCCGATACCGTGGCAGGGGAACACATCCAACGTATCATCCAAAGTTGATTTTTGTTTGTAGTAAACAGCGACGTTGGAAATGATGGCAGCCAGAACGCCAATGAAAATACTTTGAGGAATTGCTACGAAACCAGCAGCAGGAGTGATAGCCACAAGACCAACAACCGCTCCAATACAGAAACCTAATACTGAAGGTTTTTTACCTTTCATAATGTCGAAGAACATCCAGGACAAACCAGCAGCAGCAGCAGCAGTATTAGTTGTAGCAAAAGCCGCAACAGACAAAGAGTTTGCACCTAATGCAGATCCGGCATTGAAACCAAACCAACCGAACCAAAGCAAACCGGTTCCGATAAGTACATAAGGAACGTTAGCTGGCGGAATTTCTTTGTGCTCAAGGTGCGCTTTTCTTCTTTTCAATACCATTGCACCGGCAAGAGCAGCACAACCTGCAGAAATATGTACTACTGTACCACCCGCAAAGTCTAATACGCCCATTTTGAACAGGAAGCCATCAGGATGCCATGTCCAGTGTGCTATTGGCGCATATACCAGCAAGCTGAACAGCGCTATAAATAATGCATAAGAAGTAAAACGGATCCTTTCAGCAACGGCACCTACAACCAGGCCCGGAGTGATGATAGCAAACATCAGCTGAAACAAAGCAAACAGCGTTAGCGGAATAGTTGGGGCGAGGCTCCATGGAGCACCGGAAGCAACATTTTTAAAGAACAGGAATGTTGTAGGATCGCCGATAAATCCGCCAATGGATTTACCAAAACAAAGGCTAAAGCCAACAACAACCCAAAGTACGCTAACGATACCTGCTGCAACCACGCTTTTGATCATGGTTGAGATCACGTTTTTGCGGTGAACCATACCACCATAGAAAAATGCCAGACCAGGTGTCATCAAAAACACCAGCGCGGTAGCTACAATGATCCAGGCTATATCAGCACTGTTGTAAACTTTGCTACCGTCGAACAGGGTTTGGGAGGGAATAAAAATAGCAGCCAATGCAACAGCTGCCAGGATTAAAAATGGGAGTACTTGTTTGGTGGTGAGTCTGCTCATGTTAAGTGTTTTTTCAGAAAGATTATAAAATATTAAATATAATATCTAGAATTGAAATTAACACTTTTGTATAAATTGAACAAAAAGCAAAGATGGATATTTTTATTTATAATGTTATTTTAATGAAAAAGACTGATAAATTATATAAATACAAATATGTGTTGAACTCAAACCCAACACTGTTGACCTAATGAATTTGGCTCGATGAAATGATATTATTTAAAGGATATGGTCCAAATAATGTGCGGAAAAATTGATAAACTATCCGATTATGTTCTCAATGACCTAAATAACTATGATAGATAATATTAAACTAAACAATCATTTAAACTAAAAAGACTGGCGAACCAGTCTTTTTTTCTCCGTGTGAAATTAAAGTTCATTTTGCGTGACGATTCCTCCTGTGGCATTAATCTCATCCTGAGGAATGAGAAATTGCCACTGCTTGTCGCCCGATGGCATTTGCAAAATCCTACATAGTGCAGCGTCGTGATTGGCGCTGGTTCTGTTCAGTGCAAGATTACAACGTTTCAAATCAAGGAAAGCAAATCCTTCTCCCCAAAGTTCTATTCTGCGCTGCGCAAGAACATATTGAACCAAGGCATTCCCAATCTCTGTTGGCCTTTGATACCCACTCGGATTCCTGTTTTTCAGAAGAATTTCCAATACATTTTTGGCGCCTTCATCATCATTCATGCGCGCTTTTGCCTCGGCCTGAATGAGATACATTTCAGCTGACCGCATGTAGACAAGATCGCCCAAACTACTGCCAGCGTCTTGAGCCAGAAATTTTTTTGTAACATATGGCAGCTTCTTCTTTGGAGGCTGCGTCAATGTGTACTCTCCAGACGGGTCCCAGCATTTAGCTCGAATATCTGTCGCTGGTATCATTTTATACAAGGAGGAATTAATGAGGCGAGTATTGGTCCTGATAAAAGTTGAATTGAAATTTGGGCTCATAAATGCAAAGAATGAATAGAAGTAGTTATTCTGATCACTTATGACCCGACTCCCCCACATCCATTCCGGATTTGTGAAATCATTAAATCCGGACAAATATTGAGCATTCGTCATTAGGGAATAGCCAACGCATGCTTCGGAAGCATATTTAACAGCATTATTCCAGTCTTGCATTACCAACGCTACTCTAGCCTTTATTCCCTTTGCCACGCTCAAGTCAATATTCGAAACGTCATCTCTAACAGGAACGTTCGGTGATAGCAAGCTTATAGCAGAATCAAGATCGCCATTAATCTGTTTATAAACATTCTCAACGGTTGCTCGTGGCTTGGGCGAAAAATCCTGAGAAAAAGTTTGATATACTACTCCCGGCTGATCGTTGCTTTTGGCTGCATCGTACCGCTGGGCGAACAGTTGCACAAGCATAAAATGTGACCATGCACGATATACATATGCTTGGCCTTTAATTGACTTACGCTCTCCCTCACTACCTGTGGCGTTGCCTGTATTTTCTATTAATCCATTTGCGTTTCGGATGATCCGGTAATAATAATAATAGAGATATCGTGTTTCTCTGCCGGTTGCACTTCTATGACCGGTCCAATCGTAGGATTCATTATACCATCCATTTCCTGACCCCGAAGACACGTTATCTGCGCCCATCATATCCATTCGAATATTTGTTGACTGCTGGCCACATTGGTCCATATTATATGTACCATTATAGTCCGATTGCATATACATCAGTCGATTTATCCCTTCCAAAGCTGTATAACAACCTTTAGTTGTTGCATATGCCTGATTGGCGTTTGTGGCATCTGTCGGCGCTGTTTTTAAAAAATCTTTTTTACAGGAAATTGTTAGCAAACCCAAAATTAATCCTGTAAGGAAATGTCTTAGTCGCATATAGTTCATTTAAAAATCTGTAATAATTAAAAGTTAACATTAAGCCCAACTTGCAGCATGCGGGCTGGTATGTAATCATTACTTGCTACGCCGGTAAATGCTTGCTGTGGATTCATCCCTTTATGCGCAGTAAACATCCAAATGTTTTCTGCGCTGACGAACGCGCGAAGCGACGAGATTTCGGCCTTTCCTAAAAGCCTTTGTGGAAGTGTATAGCCAAGTGAAATTGATTTAACATTCAGGTAAGATCCGTCAACCAACCATCTGCTACTTTGGACATCATAAACCGATCTCTTGCTATAGTCAAGCCTTGGTATATTTGTGATATCGCCAGACTTTTGCCAGCGTCCGTTTATCTCTGAAGCCCAGGCAGTTCCAAAATTACCGGAGTGCATTAGCTGGGAGTAATTGCCGTCATAGACTTTTCCGCCTACCTGATACGTGAGCAAAATGGCAAGATCAAAGTTTTTGTAGTTAAAAGAGCTCGTTATTCCTCCATAAAATTTGGGAATTGCAGACCCATTGTATTCATACAACGCTTTATTGTAATTAGATGTAACTGTATCCCCTTTTATAATTTTGCAATCCGCACTATTGAAATTGGCTGCTGGATCCATCTTCCATAAGGCATCACCATTGTCAACATCCACTCCATACCAACTTCTTAGCCAATAATCATACAGGGAGTGGCCTTCTAAAAGCTTTTTGGTGCCATTGATTATACCGTTCTTGCGAGAATCTTCATTAAGTTTTGTTATGGTGTTTTTAAGGAACGTCACGTTAGCGCCAAGACTCCATTTAAAGTCCTTATTTTGAATGACAACACCGTTTAACTGAGCTTCTACTCCGTAGTTCTTCATCGTTCCCACGTTCTGATATTCAGATATCAATCCGCCAGACAACGGCAGACGCACAGCAAACAATAAATTATCGCTCTGACGATTAAAAAATTCAACTGAACCATTAAACCTGTTTTCAAAAACACTAAATTCAACCCCTAGGTCAAAGCTCTTGTTGTTCTCCCATGTTAGGTCCTTATTTTCTTTCGACGTCTTTAGAATGCCAAAATTGTTTCCATTATTTACTCCAAGCTCTGACAGCTCCTGATAAGCGTAGTAATTTCGAGACCCATCACTATTTAAAATAAAGTCGTTACCCGTTTCGCCGTATGAAGCTCTAAGCTTTAATAGATTAACCCATTTAACGCTTTTTAAAAAATCCTCTTGGTCCATTCTCCAGCCTGCGCCGAGGGACCAAAACGAACCCCATGGTTTATAAAAAACAGATGAGCCATCTTTTCGAAACGATGCCGACCCGAAGTACTTACTACGATAACTATAATCCACCCGCGCCAAATAACCCTCGGTATGGTATTCGTTGGAATAAGACGTAAGACTGTTAATGGTTGAATAGTTAATGAACTCGTCGTTTCCATCTACGCCAATGCTTTGTTTAAGCCCCGACGTATTACTGAATAGATACTTGTAACTTTCGTGACCGACAAGCGCTTCTATAGCGTGTCCATGAAAAGATTTTGAATAGCGTAGAAGCTGGTTAAAGTTAATTGAAGTGCTTGAATAGTTTCTTTTTTGTAATCTGCCTGCAGGCGCGCCGTCTCCTACAAATCTGTTTTCTGCAAACGAACTATTATAGGATGTTACATCAGCACTGAGATTCGTGGTGAACTTAAAATCCCGCAAGAAAGGTATTTCCATATAGGTTCTGCCGCTCAGCGTGTTGGACTTGTATAACTGATTATTCCATTGAGTCTCTGCTACTATGTGACGTCCGGGGCTTGCTCCGGAAGGTCGTTGCGCCGGATAACCTGCTATTTCCGCATTGTTATTACCAAAATCAAAGATTCTATTGCCACTTTCGTCAAGGACAAAGTCACCAGTTTTCATATCATGAACATATACGGGATATATGGGCCCTATATTCCTGCTAAAGAAAAAAGGATTCGAATATCCAGTGCTATTATCTGCAGTCGCCGCGTAATTAGATTTACTTATTGTTCCTGAAATATTAAGACCTGTCTTTAGCCACGATCGTATTTGCGAATTGGCACTAATGCGACCAGTTACCCGTTCGTAATCAGTTTTTTTGAGATATCCATTGTCCTTTAAATAGCCTAATGAAACAAAGTAATCGTTTTTGTCTGTGCCGCCACTGTAGCTTATTCCATAGTCTCCCCGGTTTCCGGTACGCAAAATGGGACTATACCAATCCAGATCATTAGCATATATAAGGCTGGCATTCGAATTAAGCTTTCCATCAACACCCACAATTTCATTATCAGGAACATTAAAAGGATTATAGTATAGATAATTTTTAATGTTATTGGTGGCTTTTTGATTAGCATTATCCGTCGTACTACCTGTTGAAATATAATTGTTTCGCAGTGCTTCCCACATCAACGGGTAATAACTTCCCGCAGCAACCCTGTTATACTCCGGAATACTGCGTTCGCTTACGCCCTGAACAACGCGTATCTGAAGTTTATTCTGATCTTTTCTACCTCTTTTTGTAGTAATAATAATTACTCCATTGGCGGCCTTACTTCCGTACATAGCTGTGGAAGCAGCATCTTTTAAAACCGAGATACTTTCAATATCATCCGAGTTTAAATTCTGCAATCCTTCCATGTATGGAACACCATCTACGACATATAGTGGAGCATTAGATGCATTTACAGATCCGAATCCGCGGATTCTTATCGAAGGCGCTTCTCCTGGCTGACCGGTTCCTGAACTTGCCTGAACACCAGGCGCGAGGCCATCCAGGGCCTTTATTACATTTGTGAGGGGCCGCGAAGCTATCTTGTCTGCGTTTATCTGAACCGCTGAGCCTGTGTAAGTGCTTTTCCTCGCTGTTCCGTATGCAACGACAACAATGTCTTCTAACCGGTGATCAATTCGCTTCATTACGACTTGTAGAGTATTACCAGACCCGATCCGCACTTCATTCTCCACAAACCCAACAGCCGTTACTACCAGCGCCTTCGCAGTACCGGGCACCGTTAGTGTAAATGATCCATCTTCGTTTGAGTAAGTTCCTCCCCTGCTTCCTTTAATAGCAATGGAGGCTTTTGCGATAGGGTTGTCCAGTGAGTCTACAACTTTACCGGAAATTGAGCGGCTTTGCGCCCAGCACTTTGCCACACACAGACAAAGCACGATTAGTAGCATTTTTTTCATTAATTCATGTTTGGGTTTTAGTTGACTAAAAAATATATAACTGCCTTTTCCGGTTTAGTCAGAAAAGCAACTAATAATTAAATGAATTAAAATCTGTGGTGTTATCCGAGGTGAGAACTCTGCTTATGCAGTTACGCAATGGTTTTTCATTGCAATGGGTTTAGCTTAAAAATAACTTAAAACAAATATAGAGACACTTTTTAAAATAACAGTTTTTTAGCATAGAAATTTTGCCTATTCAAAACTCACTAACATTTGTTTATAAAAGAACAAAATCGTCGATCATACATAAAGCAAAGGCCGTTACTTTATGAAAGTAACGGCCCTGTATTTACGAAACAATATAATTTCCAGATTAGATCTGTGTAACCCAGGCCAGATCTTTGCTCTCAAGCAATGAATATTCCATCAGGAACTCATCAACTTTACGGGCGCACTCACGGCCTTCACTTATTGCCCAAACAACCAAAGACTGACCTCTTCTCATGTCACCACAAGCAAAGATCTTTGGAATGCTCGTCTGGTATTCTTTCTCTGTAGCCTTAACATTTCCTCTGTCGTCAAGTTCAACATCAAGGTCTTCAATAAGTCCTTTCTTTTCAGGAGATACAAATCCCATTGCAAGAAATGCCATATCGCAAGGAATAACTCTTTCGCTTCCTTTGATCTCTACAAACTGAGCAGGTCTTCCGTCATCAGAAAGTTTCCACTCAAGATCAACGATCTTCAGTTCTTTAAGATTACCATTTTCATCGCCAATAAATTCCTTAGTCGCAATAGCCCACTGACGTTGTACACCCTCTTCGTGAGAAGATGATGTTTTTAATACCATTGGGTAAGTTGGCCAGGGCATAAACGGAGTGCGGCTTGACGGTGGCTGAGGCATCAGTTCAAACTGTGTTACACTTTTTGCACCGTGACGGTTAGATGTACCTACACAGTCACTACCGGTATCACCACCACCTATAACAACAACATGTTTATCTTTTGCTGATAATTCTTTTGAATAGATATTGCTTTCAATGGCAGCATTTGCCAGCGGGTCTTTTCCTGCAACACGTTTATTCTGTTGCTTCAGGAATTGCATCGCAAAGTAAACTCCTTCCAGGTTCCTTCCGGGTATTGGAAGATCGCGCGGAACAGTTGAACCGCCAGCCAGTACTACTGCGTGAAATTCTCTTAGAATATCATTCAGCGGAACATTTACACCAACATTCGCATTGCATTTAAACACGACACCCTCTTCTTCCATCAGGTTAACACGTCTGTCAATCACCCATTTTTCCAGTTTGAAATCAGGAATGCCATAACGCAACAAACCACCGGGAGCATCATCTCTTTCGAACACGGTAACACTATGACCAGCATAGTTCAATTGCGCAGCAGCAGCCAGTCCTGCAGGACCACTTCCTACTACAGCAATCTTCTTACCTGTTCTTACATTCGGCTTCTGCGCTTTAACCAATCCCTTTTCAAAAGCTATTTCAATAATGTGTTTTTCTATTTCTTCAATAGTAACAGCAGGCTGATTGATACCAAGCACGCATGCACTCTCGCATGGTGCAGGACAAATTCGTCCCGTAAATTCAGGGAAGTTGTTTGTTGAACTCAAGATGTCGTACGCTTCCGCCCAGCTCTTGCGATAAACCGCATCATTGAACTCAGGAATAACGTTGCCCAAAGGACAGCCGCTATGGCAGAAAGGAATACCGCAATTCATGCAGCGTGCAGATTGTTGATTGAGTTTCTCAGGTTCGAATCTTTCAACAAACTCTTTGTAATCATTTACACGCTCCTCTACGGGTCTTTTTGCAGGAAGCTCTCTTGTAAACTCCAAAAATCCTGTAGGTTTACCCATTGTGATGTTTATTGTTAACCCGGCATATCAATTATGCATGCCGGGTTGTTGTTGGTTAAATGTTGTTTTCTACTTGCTTACTTCTGCTTTTTGTTTTCTTTCTGTAAGCACTTTCTTGTAATCTCTTGGGAAGACTTTCACAAAATTCTTCAACTGGTTTTCAAAATCATCCAGTACAAATTTTGCTACAGTACTGCCTGTGTAATCAAGATGCCTGCTGATCATCGTATGCAGTAACCTGGCATCTTCTTCATTTACAGGATCAAGATCAACCATCTCTGCATTACACATAGATGAGAACTTACCCTGAACATCATACACATAAGCAATACCACCGCTCATACCCGCCGCAAAGTTTCTTCCTGTTGGGCCAAGAATTACAACAGTACCTCCCGTCATGTACTCACAACCATGATCACCCACACCTTCAACTACCACGCGGGCACCTGAGTTGCGCACGCCAAAACGTTCGCCGGCTTTACCGCGGATGAATGATTCTCCGGATGTAGCACCATAGAAAGCAACATTTCCTATCAGGATGTTTTCTTCAGGAACAAATGACGCTTGTTTCGGCGGATAGACAACCAACCTGGCGCCGCTAAGTCCTTTTCCAAAATAGTCATTTGCATCACCTTCCAGTTCTAACGTAACACCATTTGTGTTGAAGGCGCCAAAGCTCTGACCGGCAGTACCTGTAAATTTGTAATGCAGGGTATCTTCCGGCAAACCATCAGCTTTGTAGATCTTCGTGATCTCGTTAGAAAGGATTGTTCCCGCTGTACGGTCCGTATTCTTAATATTAAATTCAGCTTTTACTTTTTCCTTACGCTGTAATGCAGGTTGCGCAGCTTCCAGCAGTTTCCAGTCAAGCACTTCAGTCAAACCATGATCCTGTTCTTCCTGTTTGTAAAGACCTACATAAGGACTCGCAGGCTCCTTATATAAGATAGCAGAAAGATCCAGTTTGCTGTACTTCCAATGGGAAACACCTTCACGGTTTTCAAGGCAATCAACCTGGCCAACCATTTCATTGATGGTTCTGAAACCAAGCTCAGCCATTATCTCTCTAAGCTCCTGTGTAATGAACTTAAAGAAGTTAACAACGTGGTCCGCATTGCCGCTGAAGCGTTTTCTCAGATCAGGATCCTGGGTAGCCACACCAACGGGACAGGTATTCAAATGACACTTACGCATCATGATACAACCTTCTACAACCAGTGCAGCTGTTGCAACACCCCATTCTTCAGCACCTAACAATGTAGCAATTGCCACATCACGGCCGGTTTTCAACTGACCATCTGTCTGCACAACTACACGGCTGCGTAATTTATTTCTTACAAGTGTCTGATGTGTTTCTGCCAAACCAAGTTCCCACGGCAAACCTGCATGTTTAATTGAACTTACAGGAGATGCACCCGTACCACCATCGTGGCCAGATACCAGGATAACATCGGCTTTAGCTTTTGCCACACCGGCAGCAATTGTACCTACACCTGCTTTAGAAACCAGTTTAACGTTGATTCTTGCAGCACGGTTTGCATTCTTCAAATCGAAGATCAATTGTGCAAGATCCTCAATTGAATAAATATCGTGGTGCGGTGGAGGAGAGATCAAACCAACACCCGGAGTAGAGTGTCTTGTTTTACCAATCCAGTCATCAACTTTATGACCAGGTAACTGTCCACCTTCACCAGGTTTTGCACCCTGTGCCATCTTAATTTGCAACTCATCTGCCTCAGTCAAGTAGTAGCTCGTAACACCAAAACGTGCAGAAGCTACCTGTTTGATAGAAGAGCGCATTGAGTCGCCATTTTCCAACGGTGTATACCTGATATCATCTTCACCACCTTCACCGGTATTGCTCTTACCGCCAAGACGGTTCATTGCAATTGCCAATGTTGTATGCGCTTCCCATGAAATAGAGCCAAAGCTCATGGCGCCGGTAGCAAAGCGTTTGTATATATTTTCTGCAGGTTCTACTTCATCAATTGAGATAGAAGGTCTGTTTTTCTTGAATTGGAACAAGCTTCTGAGTGTAGCAGCTTTTTCACCCTGATCATTCACCGTTTTTGAATACTTTTTGAAAGTATTGTAATCATTCATTCTTGTTGAATACTGCAACAAGTGAATGGTTTGCGGATTGAACAGGTGGAACTCCCCTTTACGTTTCCATTGGTATAAACCACCAACAGGTAAACGGTCAACAGGTATATCTTTTCTGCTAAAGCCTAAGAAGTGTTTGGTAAGTGTTTCTTTTGCAACTTCATCCAGGCCCATTCCCTCAATACGGGAAGTTGCTCCGGAGAAATACATATCTACCAGACTTCTGTTTAAACCGATGATCTCAAAAATCTGTGCACCCTGGTATGACTGGAAGGTAGAGATACCCATTTTAGAGAACACTTTCAGCAAACCGTCACAAACAGCTTTAACGTAATTCTTCTTAAGGTATTCAACATCCAGTGAAGTATCCAGCCTTCCGTTCAATTTCATATCACGGATAGAAGACAGTGCCAGGTAAGGATTGATGGCAGTTGCACCAAATCCGATCAAACAAGCAAAGTGGTGAACTTCCCAAACGTCGCCGGCTTCAACTACCAATCCTACCTGTCCGCGTAAACCCTTGCGGATCAAGTGGTGGTGAACAGCTGAAACGGCCAGCAGAGACGGAATTGGTGCGTGCTCACTATCGATCGCCCTGTCTGATAATATTAATACTTCAAAACCATCGTTAACAGCATCAACAGCATAACGGCAAAGTCTGTCAAGACCTGCTTTTAACGCTCCCGGCTTGCCGCTGGCCCTGAAATAAGTCTGTAATGTTTTTGCCTGGAAAATACCCGTATCAATACTGCGCAATTTCTCCAGCTCGTGATTGTTCAGAACAGGATGTTTCAATGCAACGCAGTGGCAGCTCAGCGGATCTTCTTTCAACAAATTGCCATTGTTACCAACGAAGGTCGCCAGTGACATCACCATTCTTTCACGGATCGGATCGATTGGTGGATTGGTAACCTGGGCAAACAACTGCTTGAAATAGCTGCTTAAATGCTGAGGCTGGTTACTTAAAACGGCCAAAGGCACGTCAGTTCCCATAGAACCGATTGGCTCTTTACCGTCCAACGCCATTGGTGCGATGATCGTTTCCAGGTCTTCGGTTGAATAACCGAATGCTTTCTGATATTTAAAGATCTGGTCTGTTTCAAGGTGTGTAAACAGCACTCTTGGCTCAGGTAATTCTTCCAGACGTATTTTATATTTATTCAGCCACTCAGCATAAGGTTTTTGAGAACAGATATCCTGTTTCAATTCCTCATCGCTGATAATTCTTCCCTGCTCCATGTCCACAACGAACATTTTACCAGGCTGAAGACGGCCTTTTTCTTTAATGATAGAAGGATCAACCGGTAAAGCACCAGACTCTGAGGCCATGATCACGCGGTCATCCTTCGTTACACAATAACGTGAAGGACGAAGACCATTCCTGTCCAGCGTTGCGCCAATTATTTTTCCATCAGTGAAAGAAATAGAAGCCGGACCATCCCATGGCTCCATTAAGCAGGCATGATATTCATAGAATGCCTTCTTGAGCGGATTCATGTGTTCGTTGCCATCCCAGGCCTCAGGAATCAGCATCATCATTACATGTGGTAATGAGCGGCCGCTAAGTGTAAGCATCTCAATCATATTGTCAAGACAGGCAGAGTCACTCTGACCTGAAATGGCAACAGGTAAAATCATTTCAAGCTCTTCTTTTGTAAATAAAGAAGACTCAAACCCATTTTCACTGGTTTTCAACCAGTTGAGGTTACCTTGTAATGTATTGATTTCACCGTTGTGCGCGATAAAGCGGAACGGTTGAGCGAGATTCCAGGAAGGGAATGTATTGGTGGCAAAACGTGAGTGAACCAGTCCAAATGCACTCACCACCCTTTTATTACTTAAATCAGGGAAGTAATGACGCACCTGGCTACTGATCAGCTGACCCTTGTAAACCACCGTTTTATAAGAAAGGGATGCGATGTAGAAGCCTACAGCATCTTTCTTAACAGTATTATTAATTGTGTGGCTGGCGTAGTTACGGAGTACAAAAAGTTTGCGTTCGAACTCATCCGGATTGTTAATATGATCCGGGCAAGCTACGAACACCTGCTCCATTTCCGGCTCTACGGAAAGGGCCGTTGCCCCGATGCCATTCTGGTTAACGGGAATTTTGCGGTAAGCCAGCACTTCCAAACCGAGCTTTTCAGCAGAGCGGTTAAAAATGTCGCGACACTCTTCTCTCAGGCGGATCTCCTTAGGAAAAAAGATCACACCCACACCGTACTTTCCAAAAGCCGGCAGATGAACGCCTAGTTTTATGCATTCATCAAAAAAGAATTCATGTGGGGTTTGGATCATAATACCTGCTCCATCGCCGGTGTTATTCTCACATCCACAAGCACCACGGTGCTCCATGTTCTCCAGCACCGTTAACGCATCAGAAATAATCTGGTGGCCTTTGTTGCCCTTTATGTTGGCCACAAATCCAATTCCACAAGCGTCATGTTCAAAGGAGGGGTCATATAATCCCTCATGTCTGTGTTGTACAGGCATAGGCAAACGAAAATTTATTTTGGAAAAAATAATTTGGCAGGCGACTAAAATTACGAAATAAATGAACACAAATCACTGTTTTCGACAGTTGGGCAGGTAAATATTTGAAATCGTTCAATAAAATGTACAAAAAAATAGATACATTCTAACGATTTGCAGAAATCAATATTAAATTTCCATTAAATCGAGGGCAGGTCTAAAGCCAGGTAATGTGCGGGAAAGTCAAATTGAGGTGTAGCCGGGGCGGGAAAAAGGCCATACACGGTACTTCCGCTTCCACTCATTGAGGCGTAAACAGCCCCCTGGGCATACAAAGTGTCCTTTATCCCGGCAATTTCGGGGTATTGTTTAACAACAGGTTGCTCAAAATCATTGAACAGCGAAGCCTTCCAGTTTTCTACCGGCTGACAAACAATGTCTTTTACAGATTGCACTGGTTTAGCCGGACTTAGCTGCGAAAAGGCCCATCCCGTATTGATATGTATTTGAGGATTAACGATTACGAACTTATATGCAGCCAGATCAACGGGCAATGGCTCCATCTGTTCTCCCCTGCCAGTAGCAAAGCAAGGTTTATTTATTATAAAAAAAGGGCAGTCGCTGCCCAACTGCAGGGCATAATCAATGAGATTTTCTTCACTTATAGCCAGTTGAAACTTCCGGTTAAGCAATAAAAGTGTGTAAGCGCCGTCTGCACTACCGCCCCCCAAACCTGCACCAATAGGTATACTCTTATGCAAATGCATTTTTATACCCGGCAGTTGTGGAAAATCTTTTTTGAGGAGGTCGTAGGCTTTTATACACAGGTTTCCCTCCGCGCTTCCGGGAATGGAAATGCCGGAACTGGTAAATGAAACGTCGCCGGATTCGTCTGAAATAATTTCCAGGGAATCCCGTAATGGTAGCGGATAGAAAACAGTCTCCAGGTTATGGAACCCGTCTGATCGTTTGCTGATAATATTTAAACCCAGGTTGATTTTGCAGTTTGGAAAAACGATCATTGTGCCTACTTTCTTTTGTTGATTTCATCCCTGATGGCAATGGCACGTATATAATCTTCCTGATCGAGCACTTCAACCAGCAATGTATTTAGCTCTTCAAGACTCAGTTTAGACAGATCTTCACGTCCAACGCTGGTTGAAGGATCATTTACAGGCACTTCAGATTTCTTTTTCTTGCCTGTATCTTCCATCAAAATACCAGCGCTTTCCAAAATATGATCGTATGTGTAGATGGGACATCCGAAACGAACAGCCAGTGCAAGTGCATCGCTTGTACGGCTGTCAATTTCTACCGTATCATGTTCATTAATGCAAACAAGCTTGGAGTAAAAAATACCTTCCTGCAGGTCATTGATCACTATTTCCATCAAATCCACGTTAAAGGCATTCATGAAATTTTTCATAAGATCATGCGTGAGGGGCCTGCTGGGTTGCATCCGCTCAAGTGCAACAGCTATTGCCTGGGCTTCAAAACCACCAATTACTATTGGTAAACGGCGTAGTCCATTCACTTCTCCCAACACAACCGCATAAGAATGCGTCTGCGTAATGCTATGCGATAATGCTACAATTTCCAGTTCTATTTTCTTCATAACCTTTAATAACCAGGAATACAGTTATCAAACAAAAATAAAGATTTAATAGTTTCTGTAATCTGAAAAATGATTTGGATTTTTTGTCTGGACCGGGATTCACGGGATTAAATGGTTTACTGGATTTTTGATTGGGAGTTGATTTATTGTTGAGACCGGGATTTGTCTTGACCGGGATTTATGGGATTGGAAGATTGGCAGGATTAACAGAGGGCTTTACTGGCTGACTGAAAATTGAGCGATGCTCAAAAAAGAATGAACAGAACCAACCCTGCGTACTTAGTACTTCGTAATTCGTCCTTGAAGTGCCTTCCTTTCCGGCACCCCACATAGTACATCGTGCACCTAACATTGTACATACATCGCCGATAGCTTCTTTTGTCTGGACCGGGATTTATGTGATTGATGGATTGGCAGGAGTAGGACAGACTTGATCGGAGTTTTTTTGTCAGAACCAGGATTTACCGGATCGGTGGATTTATAAGATTAACACAGGGTTTTATTAGCAGACTGAAAATTGAGCGATGCGCAAAAAAGAATAAACAGAACCAAACCTGCGTACCTCGTACTTCGTAATTCGTACTTGAAATGCTTTCCTTTCCGGCGTCTGACATCGTACACCGTACCCGCCCGAACGTGCCGCCGGTACGGGCGGGCATCTAACATCCTACATGGTCGATGGCTGATAGCTGACAGCTGATAGCTAATTATCTTTATTTTTGGCCAAATAACAAACGCTTGACTCAACCAACTGTTGCGATCGTAATATTGAATTATAACGGTGTTCACTATCTGCAGAAATTTCTGCCTTCCGTACTGTCCTGCTCTGCAGAATATGCAAGAGTTATTGTAGCAGATAACGCCTCTACCGATAACTCTTTGGCACTTTTGAGGGAATCTTTTCCATCTGTTGAACTTATTATTCTTGACAGGAACTATGGATTTGCCGGAGGTTACAACAAAGCACTTGAACAGGTTAAAAGCGACTATTATGTGTTGCTAAACTCTGATGTGGAAGTATCACGGGGATGGATAGAGCCCATTATCACGTTGATGGAATCTGACAAAGCTATTGCTGCGTGCCAGCCAAAATTACTCTCCTATCACGAACCAGAATTATTTGAATATGCGGGGGGTGCCGGCGGATGGATCGACTACCTTGGTTATCCTTTTTCACGAGGACGTGTATTTGAAGTGTGTGAAAAAGATGTTCGGCAATATAATTCAACGGCTCCGGTATTTTGGGCATCCGGCGCAGCTATGTTTGTGAGGGCTTCGGTGTTTCAGGACTGCAGGGGATTTGACGCCTACTTTTTTGCGCACATGGAAGAAATTGATCTCTGCTGGCGAATGCAGTTGAAGGGACATAAAATAATGAGCTGTCCGGCTTCCGTGGTGTATCATGTTGGCGGAGGAACGTTACCAAAAGGCAATGAGAGAAAAGTATATTTGAATTTCCGCAATAACCTGATCATGTTATGTAAAAATCTTCCGTGGCAGGAACGCATCTGGAAATTGCCCTTGCGTTTTTTTCTTGATATATTATTTGCCTGTAAAAACTTGTTTACAGGATATCCCAAATCATTTACAGCAGTTTTGAAAGCGCATGTAAGTGTGGTGAAATGGAGACTACTACACTCGTTGAAAGCACCTTACACCAAAAGACCTTTTACAACATTAACAGGTGTATACAACCGCTCAATTGTGTGGAACTATTTTGTAAACAACATGAAAAAATTTTCGGACATTATTGGAAACAAATAAGAAGCAATAGCAACAACATTTTGAGCACGATATATAACATGTGATTTTAAATGCATGTTGCGTATCAAAAAAAATTTATCAGATTTCTTTTCGTTTTTTACTGCGTACTCCCTTATTTTTGCAACGCAATCAAGAGATTATGTCACAGGAAACAGAAAATATAAAAGAAAAAGATTTTAGATACAACTGGGTAAGCTCATCTCGTTTTCTTTTTTATGTACAGGTATTTTGCGTTTTAGCGTTTGTGTTAGGCGGTTGCTATCGTTTATATAACCAACGTTATAAGGGAAAGCCTGATGTAGAAATTCAGAGCAGTACAAAGTATACTCCTGAATACAAATAAAAAATTTTTGAAGAAAAATTTTGAAGTTTCAAACAGATTTCTATCTTTGCACTCCCAAAACAAAAACAACCAACAAAAGTTCTTTAAATAAACAAGCGGAAGTAGCTCATTTGGTAGAGCACGACCTTGCCAAGGTCGGGGTGGCCGGTTCGAGCCCGGTCTTCCGCTCTGAAAGATTCCCGCTAAATGCGGGATTTTTTTTCGGTTGATTTTCCTGGAAGATCAATCAACAAACGGTTCGCCCTGGTGGTGGAATTGGTAGACACGCAGGACTTAAAATCCTGTTCGCCGCAAACGCGAGTGCGGGTTCAAGTCCCGCCTGGGGCACTCGAAAAACCTCTGAGAAATCAGGGGTTTTCTTTTTTTAACAGTAAACCCAAAATAGAACCTGAGCCTATTACAAGCAATTCATTTACTACATTACAGAAATTGCGACTTCCTTTCCGGGTCGTTTATATTCTGAGTTACATTTAAGGTGAAGAAAAATGCATATGCCTTCAACGGGGAAATATATAGACTCATACAAATTGAGTAACCAGCATCAGGTTGTAACGGTAAAAATTGACGTAATTGAATATAAAGAAGATGGAATTTTTTACGTCTACAGTCCGGCCCTTGATCTTGTTGGCTATTGCAACACGCTCTCTGACGCCAGACGGAGTTGGGATGTGGTTTTGGATGAATACCTGCATTTTACAGCCAATAATAACAGCCTTATTGAAGACTTGCAGAAAAGAGGGTGGAAAATCAAAGCCAGGCACGCTCCTATGCCACCAACTTTTTCATGGCTTGTTCAAAAAGACGACAACCTCACTGAGATGATTAACAAGCACGATTACAAGAAAAAATCCAAACCCATACATTTGACCTTTTGAACGCAGCAAAGTAATGAACCCTAATAATATTCCCCTTAAAACACTTCCTGAGATTTCTTGAACGTGTCGGCTGTCAGCTACTAAGACATCACAAACGTCATTATGTCTATATTCATGAAAAGGCTACGCGACCGATTGTACTTCAGGACCATATTGATCCTGTCCCGATCATGATTGTAAAAAACAATCTCAGAACATTAGGAATTTCCCTGGATGATCTCAAAAAGTTCAGGTAGCAATAAGATAGACATATGCAGATCTGGAAAAAAATTACTTATCGGATACTAATGATTTTTACTGTTGTGCTATGCCAGCTTTCAACTTCTGCATACACAGCGAAAAACTCAATCACCATTTGTTCATGGAATCTCAAGGATTTTGGCAAAAGCAAATCCGATTCTGCTATCAACTTCATTGCAAACACGGTAAAAGATTTTGACATTCTGATGATACAGGAAGTTGTTGCTGGTTATGGTGGCGCACAAGCTGTCGCGAAACTTGCTGATATACTCAACAGGAAAGGCGAAAAATGGGATTATGTAATCAGTGAACCTACAAGCGGCGATAACTCTTACAAAAGAGAACGGTATGCATACTTATGGAAACCCAGGCTCCTAAAACGGATCACTAAACCCTGGCTGGAGCAAGCTTATCATCGACAAATAGACCGCGAACCTTTTTATTGCAGTTTTTCTTTTAACGGCAAAACTTTTACACTGGCAAATTTTCACGCCATCACTAAAAGCAAACAACCTCAAACCGAAATAAAATATTTCAGGTTCCTGCCCGATGAATATCCAGATCTGAATTTGCTGTTTTGCGGTGATTTCAACTTGCCACAATCGCATTCTGTTTTTAATCCTTTAAAGCAGATGGGATACATTCCTGCACTGACCAATCAAAAGACCAGTCTCAGGCAAAAATGCGCTAATCAGGAATGCCTGGCATCTGAATTTGATAATATCTTCTTTAAACCGGAAAAGGTCTCATATTTAAAGGCTGACGCTATTCATTTTTACAGATCACTTGCGAATGTGAGTGAAGCACGATTGATATCTGATCATTTGCCGGTTTACTTTGAGTTTTCATTAAATTGACAGGCATATTAATATGATATTTTTTTATTATTTTTGAGCTTTCATAATTTGCAAAGAATACTGATGGCCAAACCAATTAAGAATACGCCTGACTTAAAAGGCAGAGATGCTGAAATCTTTTTAAAAAAAATTGAAAAGAAAAAGCACGAAATCATAAGCATCGAGAGAATGAATGCAATTTTTGAGAGCGCAAAAAAATTTCGACGCCATATCAATTAAAAAATTATCCCTTGCCCATTTTTACCCTACGCCCAATTTCCAGAGAAACATTATTACCAGCTTTTGATTGTGGAGATGACGACCTCAATGACTTTTTTCAGGAAGATGCAATAAATTATGCGTCGGCCCACCTCGCAAAGACTTTCATGGTACTAAATCAGCACCGAAAAATGATTGCTTATTTTTCGCTGTTCAATGATTCCTTAAGAGTAGAAGAGATTAGCTTTACTTCGGCAAATCAGCGAAAAGCCTTTTTGAAAAAAAGAGGAATTCCTTATGAAAAGCGTCATTTAAAAAGTTTCGGCGCGATTAAAATCGGCCGATTGGCCGTCGACAAAAATTTGCATAATAAAGGCATTGGACAGGAAATACTCAATTACATTATCAGCATTGCAATTGAGTGTAATAAATCATGTGCTTGTAAATTTCTTATTGTAGATGCCAAAAAAAAGGCAACTACCTTCTACCTTAAAAATGGATTTGATTTTCTTGGTTCATTAGATGACATACATGAAACGAGATTAATGTGGTTGGATTTAAATCCGTTTCTGAACAGTTATTTCAAACCATCAGAAAAAAATTATCCATAAGACAATCAAAAATCTCATATGAAACTCAACAAAGAATGGCACCTTGCTCACCCAATGCCGAAGAATGCCACTACAGAGCAACGCATTGAATGGCATCTTGAACATGCGAAGAATTGCAAATGCCGCGACATTCCTGACAAGCTAAAAGAGGAAATGAAAAAGAGAAAGATAAAATTCGATTAATACCGACATTGAATCAATATGAATACCCCGAACGCTCTTACAATCCTCCCTCCTATTCTCCATTCATATAATTGGCACACCAATAGCATAAAATCTCCCTTTCTTCAGAAATCGTGTTCATCATTTTGCTACTTTCAACCTAAAATATTAAAACTCATTTTATGATCAATAATCACGAGATTGACTACAGGATCTTTGGTGAAGAGATGCAATATGTAGAAGTTGAACTTGATCCGGGGGAAACAGCCGTTGCCGAGCCTGGCGCTTTTATGATGATGGACGATGGTATACAGATGCAGACAATTTTTGGAGATGGCAGCCAGCAACAATCAGGTGGACTTCTCGGCAAACTTTTCAGCGCAGGCAAAAGGTTACTTGTGGGCGAAAACCTATTCATGACAGCCTTTACAAACATAGGACAAGGAAAAAGACATGTAAGCTTTGCCTCGCCTTATCCCGGAAAGATCATTCCGCTTGACCTTCTTCGCCTGGGTGGAAGAATAATTTGCCAGAAAGATGCCTTTCTCTGCGCAGCAAAAGGGGTTAGCATCGGAATAGAATTTCAGCGAAAACTCGGCACGGGTCTGTTTGGTGGCGAAGGATTTATCATGGAACGCCTGGATGGCGACGGTATGGCCTTTATGCACGCCGGCGGACATGTAGTAGAAAAGGAACTGATGCCTGGCGAGCTGATTAAAATTGACACCGGCTGTATCGTCGCTTTCACAGCTAATGTTGAATATGATATCCAGTTCGTAGGTGGCATCAAAAACACTTTATTCGGAGGTGAGGGTGTTTTCTTTGCGACACTTCGCGGACCTGGTAAAGTCTGGATCCAAAGTCTTCCGATTAGTCGTCTCGCCGGTCGCATATTACAATATGGCACGTATAACCGTAAAGAAGAAGGCAGCATATTGGGTGGATTGGGGAATTTGCTGGACGGGGATTAGGAATACCGTAAGAGAGTAAGACATGTAAGACCGTAAGACATGTAAGATCGTAAGACATGTAAGATCGTAAGACATGTAAGACCGTGAGACGGGTAAGAGAGTAAGAAGGATAAAAGATTAGAAAGAAAGTTTTTAAGAACGGATAAAGAATTATAAAATGTTGGTGTGTAAGCCGGAATTGATAACGGCTGGACATACCAACATTTTTTTTGCAACAGTAATTACAGTTTCAGATAATGTCTTCTTATGGTGTTGAGAAAAAAAGACCTGTCACACTTAAGTACTTCGTAGTTCGTAATTCGTACTTATTCGGTTCCATTCATACGGGCGAATGCCATTTGCAAATCGGCCGGACCGGCATTTACCATAGCTTCACTGAAGCCGTACGTAAGTTGGGTCTTGCCTTCTTTCAACTGCGCAAATATTGCATCGATAAAGCCTTCAACCGGTGGTGCAAAATCATGAATACCTTTGCCACCAAGATCTGTATTTAATGCAGGCGGCACTACTTCTATAACTTCTATTCCCTTTGGCTTTAACAGGTGCTGCATTGAAAGTGTAAAGGAATGAAAAAAAGCTTTTGTTGCTGAATAAACGGGCACCTTTGTTAATGGGACAAACGAAAGCCCGGAAGTAACGTTAAGAATGGTATTCAGCCCGGGAAGTTCCAAAAACAGTTTAATTAAGTGCACTGGTGCTTCAACATTTGTTATGATTTCAGTTTTTGCTTTTTCATAAAAATCTTCATCCTCAAACGACATCCAATTTTGAATACCGGCATTGTTTACCAATACATTTAGATCGTTATGTTCTTTTTCAATCCATTTATAAAGATCTTCTCTCTCCTGGGCTATTGCCAGGTCACACACTTTTGTAATAACAGAAGGCAGCTTTGATGCAGCTTCTTTTAATGCCGATTCACGGCGCCCGCAAATAATAACTGTATTCCCTTCCTGTACAAATCTTTGTGCAAGTCCAAATCCAATACCACTAGCTCCGCCGGTAATAAGGATCTTGTTATTTGATAATTTCATGCTTTTGGTTTTTAAACACGCCTAATACGTAGCACTTCACACTAAAAAACAATAACTGTTTTGCCAATTGATTTTCCGGATTCCTGCAAGCGATGTGCTTCTTTCAAATTATCTACAGTAAACCCATTGAATGTTGTATTCAGCGTATGTACAATAGTCCCATTATCGAGCAGATCGGCTACCTTATTAAGAATATTATGTTGCTCGATCATATCATCGGTTTGATACATTGAACGCGTATACATAAGTTCCCAGGAGAATGTTACACTTTTATTCTTCAGCTTATTCAATGCAACCGGAGCAGCTGAACCTGTTATGGAAGCAATATGTCCCTGAGGCTTGATAAGTTGTACAACGGTATCCCAATAGCTGTTAATATCAACAAGATCAATAATAAAATCAATTTCTTTATAACCGGCCTTCCCGAGATCTTCTATCAAATGATGATGATTAACTACAACATCTGCTCCCATTTGCCTGCACCATTCCTCGGTTTCCGGGCGACTGGCGGTAGCGATAACATGTAAACCTGCTATTTTCTTAGCAAGCTGAATCGCAATTGAACCTACGCCTCCGGCACCGCCAAGTACGAGCACAGACTTACCTTTATCCCTGTCATCAATGCGAAAACGATCAAATAAAACTTCCCATGCAGTTAGTGTAGTAAGTGGCATCGCAGCAGCCTCGGCATCGTTTAGTTTTAAAGGTTTTCTGCCGACAATCCTTTCATCTACGAGCTGATATTCTGCATTTGACCCGGGCCTGGTCAGGTCACCGGCATAATACACTTCATCTCCGGGTTTAAATAGTGTAACAGACTTCCCAACCGATTCAACTATTCCTGCTGCATCCCAGCCAATGATCTTTGGTTCAGCAAGAACGTTTTCTTTTGCGCTATTTTGCCTGACTTTAAAATCAACAGGGTTAACGCTGATTGCTTTAATTCTAACCAGCAAATCGCGGTCGCCGGGAACAGGCTTATCCAATTCAAACTCTATAAAACTCTCCTGCTCTGCTATAGGTAATGACTTTTTAAATCCGATTGCTTTCATCGTGTATCTTTTAAATCGTTGTCTAAAAATGAATACGAGAGAGAAGCAAATGTACAAGTTCTTTTCATTGCCGTTCCGCTTTAGCACAATGTCATTTGGTTAAGAATATTTATAGCTCCGGCGGAGCTTCTGTTTGTAGAAAATCAGGATTTTAAAAATATCACCGGATTCGAGCGGAGTCTCCTGTAACGCTTGACAGGTAGCTCCTAAAGGAGCTTGAACGATGCGTTTTTTTCTTTCTACAAAGCGGATGCTCCTACGGAGCAACACCAGCGAACCATCCTTAACTAAATGACATTGCGCTTTAGCAAACCGCAAAAAGCAAAATCGTGGACAACGTCATTTAGTTAAGAACATCTAAAGCACCAACAGAGCTTCCTGCTGATAGGAAATCAGATTCCTGGCGCAAGTATGCGGCTCAGCTTTGTGTCTACCGCACTTGTGCAGAGACAACACTTCCTTTCCAGATAATCACTGCGCATCATTGCAATAGACACACCCGGCATTTAAACAATGCACCTCAAGAAGGCGTAATTAACTATATAAGTGCTTATATATTTAAGTAATAAAATTAAGGCTACTGTAGAAACAGCAGCCGGATATACCCTCAATAGGTATGATAAAAAAGCTTATACTATTGTAGATATTGATATTATCAATTTACAATAAATATTTTTTGTAGCAACGTCTTAGTGATAAAATT
The DNA here is from genome assembly GCA_030345135.1 of Chitinophagaceae bacterium DXS. GTDB lineage: Bacteria > Bacteroidota > Bacteroidia > Chitinophagales > Chitinophagaceae > Danxiaibacter > Danxiaibacter flavus. Next base: position 997,223 of record CP128386.1, on the reverse strand, counting down.
AATCTTGCAGAGGCCATTATCATTTAACACAGGTTCTGATGGCTTCTTTGAGGGCGTCCTGTTTTACAATCTATTATATCTAACGGTCGCAAATACGTTCTAGTATGCACTGCAGCAAAAATTTTTACCTCATTTATCAATCTATCAATAAGCGGTTAGTTATAGCCGGATTAGCTGCAAGTTTAATGCCACTTAAATTACCTGAAAATCAATCACCTCAACTATTGCACAAGACTTTCATCACCCTTTTTTCATTTATTTTTAATAACAATAGGATCTTCTATAAGATGACATTCCGGTAGTTCACCTTCAACAATTAATTTTCCCCGGATATACTTTTGCTTCCACGATTTTGTAACCTTTTTAATACCAACCGGATAAATACACAAACCATCTTTATTAAGCCGCACTTTGAGAAAATTTTTATAATCTTCACAAGCCAGTGCCGATGAAGCTTCATCAATATGGTTATTAAAAACAAGATTGGAAACGTACAGATATAACCCCATAAAAATTCCGCCCTGTATAAAACCGGTGACGGCTATGATCAATGCAAATATTGGCCACCAATATACTTTCAACACTTCTTCCATCAACACGGGATAATAAGTTCTTGCTACAAACCAAAAGCTTAAAAAAGGCAACATACATTGCAGAATTCCATGAATAAGGCCAAACCACTTTACGCGACGCATTCCTTTTTTCTTATCTGTAAAATTGTAAAATCCGGCAACGATCAATGCGCAGAGCAAAAACACAAATGGCGTTGCTAATATGGCTCTTCCTGTAACGGATAAAAATCCGCTGAAGGAAACCCTGCTTAACGTTTGCATATAATTAGGTTGGGCACTTTGCAAAAACCACAATAACAGGCAATACACAACACTAAGCAGTGCGGCGAACAATGGGTTCTTCCAAAAGAACAGCAAAACACCATGCAGTAATGTATAAGATGTTTTTGCATCAGGAAAACAACTCTTAAGTTTTGCACCACCCTTTAATGTGGTTAATTCTGCAGGAAGATTGTGTGTAAAATGAAGAAAGGCACCTCCACCGCCGGAACCAATAAAATGCTTGCAACAAGCACCTTCTCTTAAAGACTCGTAATGCGAGTAATGATGAAGATCACCGGTTAAAACAACGGACAAACAAAAAGATTTTGCAAGCGGCCTGTCATCACTACCCGTTATGTAATTCTCCACAAAGAAATTAAAGCGATTATATGACTTGTCTGTCTTGTACAGTTCATGATAGATCCATGCAGGCTCGGCAGTTAGCAATATAATTTTGTCGCCTTGTTTCATATGATTGTCGGCAATGCGTTGAAAATATTCCAACTGTGGCTTATCAATATCCTCATCAAGCTGCACATCAATTGCCCAGATCCAATGATCATGCGGTAATGGCAAAGCAAAATAACTGCGCCGTTGCAGTGTTTTCCAATTACCAATGTTTCTCTGCTGACAAAATACTTTTAAAAAGTTTCCTAAACCGTCGTACCAGTCATGATTACCGGGAATAGCAAACATGTGAGGACGATCATGATCATTTTCTTCAAGAGGAAAGGCTGCTTCAAAAGGCGTTCTGAATTTATTTTCATAAGCATCAGCAGTTGGCGCAGGATAGATCTGATCTCCTCCAAGCAGAAGGATCTTGCCTCTTTTCAACAAGTGTACACTGTTATGATCCTGAACGCGCAGTTGTTGTTGAGCAATGCTGCGGGCAATTGAAAATGTGGAATTAAATCCATCGCCTGTATCACTTACAAAATCAATCCACATCTCATCACGTTGTGAATAATCCGCCGCCATACTGCTTAACTCCTTTTCATCAGTTGCCTTGTCAGCCAGTGCTGCCTCCATTTCGCGTTTGTCTGCATAGTTTCCAAAGAGTCCGGAGATAGCTACTTTTATCCCGGTTTGAAAAAGCATTTTCGGCGCGAACCAACTTACCATTTTCGCTTGCCTGTATTTCTTACCCATAAGCATCTTATACATGAATACGACATTTGTTTAACTACAAACTAAATTTCTAATTGCAGGAAACATAGAAGAACTAAAACAATGCATATCCTTAGCATCATTGAAAACATTCTCCTAAAATAAAATATCTTACCATGTTTCGCAATCAAACAAAAATCCTTGTGCAATTTAAAAGCGTAGGACACTGATCTTTCCATTGATCAAACATCCGTTCATTTGATGATTCTTTTTTTGAAACCGATTACATAAAAAATATGCCTTGTTTTTGTAATCTTTTTTTAAGGTACAGATATCAAAGATTTAAAATCGATTAAATTCTTTTTTTATTTTTTACGCAAACGTTTGACTAATGGAACACAATTTGCTAGTTCCCAAAGCTTATTGTAATTTTTACTTATAAACTGCTAAAGCTTAGGACATGAGAAACAAAAATCAGGATGACTCATCTTGACGATGAGTGCATGATCGAAACATTTCCGACCCTGTCTTCTATTACTTGTCTACTGAAAGTCTACTTCTTTTATAATTAAACCAAACCAGCTATGAGGAAATTAAAAGGGGCACTCATTATCCCGCTTTTATTTTTAGGGCTTTTATTGCATGCCCAAACGCGAACCATTAAAGGGAAAGTTTTGTCGGCAACAAACAAACCTATCCCCGGCGCATCCGTACTTGTTAAGGGAACATCTAAAGGAACAGCAACTGAAACTGACGGGTCTTTTACCCTCAGCACTTCAGGCAAAGTAATACTTGTAGTCTCTTCTATTGGTTACACTAACGTAGAAGTATCTGTAGATGCTTCAGAAAGCACTGTACCAGATATTGTGCTTGCTGAATCTACAAGTGTAGCAAATGAAGTTGTTGTTACTGCATTAGGTATCACCCGTCAATCTAAAACACTGGTTTACGCCACGCAAAGCGTTAAGCCATCAGAGTTAACAGGAGTAAGGGATGCAAATAACGTACTTAACTCATTACAAGGTAAAGTAGCCAACGCCGTAATTACACAAGGTTCCGGCGGACCTGGAAGTGGTGCGAGGATTGTGTTGAGAGGTAACAGGTCGTTACAGGGTGATAATAACGCCCTGATAGTTGTTGATGGTGTTCCTATCAACAATGACACATACAGCACCGCAGGCAGTGACTTTGGTTCTGTACAAGGGTCTGACGGTGCATCAAACATTAACCCGGATGACATTGAATCTATGACCGTATTGAAAGGTGCATCTGCCGCAGCTTTGTACGGTAGCCAGGCCGGTAATGGTGTTTTGGTTATTACAACAAAAAAAGGAAGAAAAGATCGCATAGCTGTTGACGTTAACTCCGGCATTGCGATTGAAACACCGTTCGCTCTGCCAAAAGTTCAAAACAGCTACGGACAAGGTAACGGTAATACACTTGATCCTTCATCAGGCGAAAGCTGGGGTGCGAAAATGACCGGACAGTCTTACACAAATTATCTCGGACAAAGCCGTACTTATTCATCTCAACCTGATAATATCAAAGACTTCTTCAGAGATGGATTAAGTCTTAATAACTCAATCGGTATATCTGGTGGTAGCGACAAGATGCAAACATATCTTTCTTACACCAACAATAATATTCAGGGCATTATACCTAAGAATGACCTGATGAGAAATACAGTTACATTAAGAGTAAGCAACCAGTTAGGTAAGCATTTTTCAACTGATGCAAAAGTTACTTACATCAACCAGCACATCATGAATAAGCCAAGAACAGGTGAAGAAAACGCCCCTGTTATTGACATTTACCAGATACCACGCAACGTAGCAATTACAGACGCTCAAAACTCAGAAACGTTTAACAGCCTGGGAATTCCCGTTCCTACAGCATGGCCATCAACGCTTTCATCTATTTACCAGAATCCCTACTGGATGATCAACAGAACAGCATTGAATGAAACCAGGGATCGTATCATGGGTTTTATTTCAGCTAAATATCAAATCAACGACTGGCTTAATCTTACAGGACGCGCCAACATCGACAGAAGAATAGACAAGCTTGAAGAACTTTACTCACAGGGAACCATATTGTGGGCAACACAGGCCGGTGGCTACTATGCTAAAACAAACATTACTACGACACAACAGTGGTATGATTTGATTCTGGAAGGACACAACAAAATTGCCAAAGACCTGAATGTAACTTATCACGCAGGTGCTATTTACCAGGATGCTACATTTGAATCAAACAGATCACAGGCTGACGGTTTGAATGTGACTAATAAATTCAGTTTGAACTTTGCAACAAACCCGGCATTGATCTCAAGTGCAAATGAAGTACAGACACAATCCGTATTCGGCCAGGCAAGTTTCTCTTTTAAAGATGCGTTGTTCCTTGATGCGAGCATACGTAATGACTGGGATTCGCGCCTTCCATCTCCGTACTCTTACCAGTATTATTCAGTCGGTGGATCAGCAGTATTATCCGATCTGTTTACACTGCCAAAAAGCATTTCTTTCCTGAAAGCAAACATCAACTATGCTGAAGTAGGTAACGGCGGTCAGTTCGGTTTACTTAAAACTACATACGCTTACAACCAGGGAGCAGGCAACGGTTCTCTTACGCGTAGCTCAACACTACCTATTCCGGGTTTGAAACCTGAAATAGTTAAGAACATTGAAGCCGGCGTTGAAGCAAGATTTCTTAAAGACAGAATTGGATTCAGTGCAACCTGGTACAAGAGCAACTCTTTCAACCAGCTTCTGCAGATTGGTCTTCCTGTGGCAACAGGTTATGCTAACAAATATATCAACGCAGGTAATATTCAAAACCAGGGCTTTGAGTTGATTGTAAATGCTACCCCTGTTAAAACGCCAAACTTCAGCTGGGATATGACAGTGAACTTCTCTTTAAACCGCAGCAAGGTAAAAGAGATCAGCAGCGATCTTAAGATCGTTTATCTGGGCGGCGGTTACGGACGTTCTGCAACTCCGATTGCCCAGGAAGGTGGTGCATATGGCGATCTGCTCGCATTTAAATGGCAAAGAGACGGTAAAGGAAACTATGTTGTGGATTCACTGGGACGCCCGATTGCCACTGGTGCACAGGAATACATCGGCAACTTTAATCCTAAAGAAAACATTGGCTTTACAAATACGTTCACTTACAAAAGGTTTTCACTCCGCATTCTTATGGACGGACGCGTAGGCGGTACAATGGTATCCGGTACAGAAATGAACCTTGCATTTAGCGGCATAACAGAAGGCACTGAGAAATACCGGGAAGGCGGATGGAACCTGCATGGTGTTAGTTCAAGCGGCAGCAGTGTAGGTGCAACTATTAAAGCACAGGATTTCTGGCAGATAGCATCAGGTAAACGTTATGGTAATGGTGAGTTCTTTGCGTACGACGCAACCAGCTTCAGAGTAAGGGAACTTTCTCTTGGATATGACATACCAGTTAAACCGGGATTCTTTATCAAAGGCCTGAAAGTAGCAGCTTCTGCGCGTAACCTGCTCTGGCTGTACAGAGGTAGTTCCACATTGGATATACCAGGACTTGACAAACGCAAAATGTGGTTTGATCCTGATATGAGCCTTGGTAACGGAAACTACCAGGGTGTTGAATATGGAACTCTTCCGGCAACACGCACATTTAACTTTAACCTGAGGATCTCTCTATAATTTTTAAACTTATTACGATATGAAAATAATACAAGTATTTTCTGGAACACGAGTTAAACTGGCACTCCTCAGTGTTACGCTCACCGGGATGATGCTTTCATGTACCAAGAAATTCGACGAAATAAATACAGATAAAAATTCCGTGGCAACTGTAGGTCCGGCTGAAATTCCTTTCCTTTTCACAAAAGCTCAGTCAACGGCCACCAACAGCCAATGGAACTACCAGGTTGCGCAAAACCTGTTCTCTGATCAGTATGCGCAATACTTTGCATGCGTAGCAACGTACTTCCCATCAGACCGGTTGGTGATCCGCATGGACTGGGTTGGAGCAGCATTTAACCCGATGTATACAGATGTGATGCCACAGTTACAGACAATTTTACAAAACACAGATCCATCAACTGTCGAAAATGCCATTGCCAATGTTTGGTGGGTATACACTTTCCATAAAGTAACAGATTATTGGGGACCTATACCTTACTTCAGCATTGGTCAACCTATCAGCTCAGTACCGTATGACCCGCAGGATAAGATCTATGATGATTTCTTTAAGCGCCTGACTGATGCAGTAAATGTTTTAAAAGGGCAAACAAGCACTACTGCTTTTGGAGGCAGCTACGATATTATTTACAAAGGCAATGTAAACAAATGGATCTTATTTGCCAATACATTGCGTTTACGCCTGGCTATGAGGATTTCAAAAGTTGATCCTGCCCGTGCAAAAACAGAAGCTGAAGCTGCATACGCCGGAGGCGTTCTTGCTACCAGCCCCGATGATGATGCGCTTGTAACAAGAAGTACCAAAGGCAGTGACGGTAACGGTCTATCCATTATGTCTGACTGGAACGAGTTCAGAATGAGCGCTTCAATGGAATCTGTTCTGAAAGGTTATGCCGATCCGAGAATGTCTATCTATTTTGTGCCTGCTAAAAACACCGGCACTTATGAAGGCGTAAGAAATGGATTAACAGCAACACAATTAACAGAAGACATTAATAAAGCTGACAATAACTCTCACGTTGGTAAACGCTGGGCATCTCCAAACGTTACCGACAAGAATGGCGTTTCATTGGGTTCAAGCGACTACCTGAACACACCGCAAAACGTAATGTGCTCTGCGGAGGCATATTTTATACGCGCTGAAGGTGCATTACTCGGTTGGAACATGGGTGGAACAGCTAAGGATCTGTACGAAAAAGGCATTACACAGTCTCTTCACCAATGGGGAATTATTGACGCCACTGTTATCAATAATTACATCAACAGCACTGCTGTTCCAGTAGCTCCTAATGATTACCTGAAGTCAGCGCCAATGACAACCATTCCGGTTAAATTCAACACCGCAGACGTTAATATTCAGAAGGAACAGATCGCTACACAAAAATGGCTGGCATTGTTCCCTGATGGCATGGAAGCATGGGCAGATTACAGAAGAAGCCATGTACTTAAATTATATCCCGTTGCCAATTCAGACAATCCGGACATCACCAACACAACAACACAGTGGATCAGAAGAATTCCTTTCCTTCTGTCTGAAACGCAAACCAACGGTAAAGCTGTTGAAGATGCTGTTAAGTTGTTGAATGGTCCGGATAAGGTTACTACGCCGTTGTGGTGGGATAAGAACTGATAGCCAATAGCTATCAGCTATTAGCTTCAGGTTTCAGGCGCCAGGTTAATGGAGTAATTAGCCTGCACCACTTGCAACGTATAACGTACAACGTAAAACTTATAACGTAAAACTTATCACGTACAACGTACAACTCAAAAGATTCCATCAGCAATTGATGGAATCTTTTTATATTTAAATGAAGCTTCTTTCCATTACTAATACCAACAGTTTAATGCATACCATCGTTACTTCTGTGAAAAATTGGCTGACCATATCCTGCTTTTCAGTACTGTTTTTTTGTAGCTGCAGCAACGATACATCTCACCTTTTTACAAGACTTGACAAAGACAAAACAGGCATTCATTTTCAAAACACACTGTTTGAAGGAGAAGGTTTAAGTGTATTGAATTATACTTATTTCTACAATGGTAACGGAGTGGCCATCGGCGACATTAACAATGACGGATTACAGGACATACTTTTTACGGGTAACATGGTTAAAAACCGGCTTTACTTAAACAAAGGGAATTTTGAGTTTGAGGATATTACTGCCAAAAGCGGCGTTGCAGATAAGCAGGGATGGTGCACAGGCGCAACAATGGCTGATGTAAACGGTGATGGCAAGCTTGACATTTACATCTGCAGAAGCGCGGATGTTAATCCTCAAAGAAGGAAGAATCTGCTCTTTATCAATAACGGAGACCTGACCTTTACAGAAAAAGCGGAAGAATACGGCTTGGCTGATCAGGGTTATTCCACTCAGGCATCTTTTTTTGACTATGATAAGGATGGCGATCTGGATTGCTTCATCATCAATCACTCACTACAAAAATATACTACAGGAGCACAAGAAAATCCCGAGTTGAGAAATCAACGCAATCCGGACTTTGCTAATAAATTATACAGAAACGACAACGGACACTTTACCAATGTTAGTGAACAAGCCGGCATTACATCCAACGTATTTACATTTGGTTTAGGCCTTGCAGTATCGGACATTAATAATGATGGCTGGCCAGATGTATATGTATCCAATGATTTTAACGAACCCGATTATCTTTTCATCAACAATCGCAACGGAACTTTTAGTGAAGCACTAAACAAATGCATGGACCAGGTTTCCTTGTATTCAATGGGATCGGATGTTGCTGATTTCAACAACGACGGTAAGCCGGACATCATTACTCTGGACATGCTTCCCGAAGATAACCTCACACAAAAAATGCATAGCGGCGCAGAGAACTTCGACAAATTTCAATATCTCTTCAGCCGTGGCTTTTTCTATCAATACAGCCGGAACATGTTGCAAAAAAACAACGGCGACGGGACATTCAGTGAGATTGGTCAATTAGCTGGCATATCAAATACTGACTGGAGCTGGAGTGCATTAATGGCTGACTACGACAATGATGGAAATAAAGATCTCTTTGTGAGCAATGGATATGTAAAGGACTACACTGACATGGATTTTATTAAGTACAGCATTGATCGTGCCGCCCAGGGCAATCAACTTAACAGAACAGGCAACAACAAGGATTTTATTGATAAAATGCCTGCTAATAAGATTGCCAACTACATTTTCAAAAACAACGGCGATGAAACTTTTACAAAGAAAACAGACGATTGGGGAATGAGCGATAAATCAGTTTCATCAGGTGCCGCTTATGCTGATCTTGATAATGACGGTGACCTTGATATGATCGTCTGCAACACCAACGATTTTGCTGGCATATATAAAAATAACAGTGAAGCACTCAGCAAAAATAATTTTCTGCGAATACAGTTAACAGGTATCAAAACTAACAGTATCGGAACCGGCACGAAAGTAAAAGTTTATTGCAGGGATACTTTGTACTACCAGGAGCAAATGCCGGTGAGAGGCTTTCAGTCATCAGTTGATCCTGTATTAAATTTCGGACTTGGTCAGCATTCAATTGTCGATTCTATTATCATTATCTGGCCCAATGATCAATACCAGAAGTTGCAACAAGTGAAAACAAATCAAACATTAGCAATAAAACAAACCGACGCGCATGATACCTGGACATATGATACGGTTCGGCCTGTTGGTTATTTTTCATCCACATCACTGGATAACATACGCCACAAAGAAAATCAGTTTAACGACTTTACCATACAAACACTTCTGCCTAATTATTTGTCAAGACAAGGACCGTGCATAATATCTGCCGATATAAATAAAGATGGATTGGATGACATTTTTGTTGGAGGAGCCAAACAACAACCATCTTCTGTTTACCTGCAAAACAAGCAGGGCAGTTTTACTAAAACCAATCAACCTGCAATAGCAGCAGACTCACTAAGCGAAGATGTGGCAGCTACGTTTTTTGACGCAGACAATGATGGTGATCCGGACCTGTATGTTGCAGCAGGCGGTTATGAATTTAATGAGAACGATCCTTTATTCCAGGACAGGTTATACATGAATGATGGCAAAGGCAACTTTACTAAAAATCAACATGCACTTCCTGCATTAACTTTCAGTAAAGGTTGCGTTAAAGCAGCTGATATAGATGGAGATGGAGACATGGATCTGTTTGTAGGCGGAAGGCTTATACCGGGTAAATATCCTTCAACACCACCGAGCAAATTACTGATAAACGACGGCAAAGGAACTTTTACCGATCAAACAGCAAAACTGGCACCAGGACTTGCAAATATTGGCATGGTCACCAGTGCTGCATGGTTGGATGTAAACAATGATCAACAGCCTGACCTGGTTGTTACCGGCGAATGGATGCCGGTTAAAGTTTTCATCAACAACAAGGGAGCCTTATCTGACGCATCGTCTGCTTACATTCAATTTCCGTCCACAGGCTGGTGGAATACGATCACGGCTGAAGATATGGATGGAGATGGCGATCTTGATCTAATTGTCGGCAACTGCGGGACCAACACACAATTCAAAGCTTCAGAAAAGAAACCGGTGACAGTTTATTATAAAGACTTTGATGGAAATGGATCTATAGATCCGATTGTTTGCTATTATATCAACGGCGTGTCATATCCGGTTTATTCAAGAGATGATCTCACCGATCAGCTTCCCTCGTTAAAAAAGAAATTTCTGGAATACCACGAATATGCATCTGCAAGCATCAAAGATGTTTTTCCTCCTGAACAGTTGAACAGCGCCGGTTTTCTTAAGGCTGAAAACATGAGGACCGTCTACCTGGAAAACAGAGGTACTAACGGGTTTATACAACACAACCTTCCTGTCGAAGCACAATATGCTCCGGTTTACAGCATTGTCATTACAGATGCCAATAACGATGGTAAAAAAGATATTTTACTCACCGGTAACAACTCCTGGACACGAATAAAATTTGGAAGATATACAGCTAACCATGGCGTTTTATTATTGGGTGACGGTAAAGGAAATTTCAGCTACGCACCCCAATACAAAAGCGGATTGCAATTAAAAGGAAATGTAAGAAGCGCTGCAGTTATTAATAACAATAAGATAATAGTTGGAGTAAATGATGGAGCAGCGATACTACTTCAATTGAAAATTGACAGGTGAAAGTTGAAAATGAATTGTGGATGTGCGGATGTGCAAATGTGCGGATGTGCGGATGTGCGGATGCGCGAATGTGCGGATGGGCGGATGTGCAAATGTGCGAATGTGCAAATGTGCGGATGCGAGAATGTGCGAAGGATAGATATATAAGTCCAGGGAGTAAGGCCTAAAACCTTATACCTCATACCTCATACCTAATACCTGATACCTGATACCTGATACCTGAAACCTGGCACCTGACACCCAAAAGCTGATAGCTGACAGCTAATAGCTGATAGCTATTTCTTACCTTTCCGGCCTTAAAACCCTCTTTATGAACATTTCGATTGCGGATTCTTACGAAGCATTATCAAGAGAAGTTGCCGATGAGGTGATCAGTCATCTTAACAAATCTGATCATCCATTGTTTTGCCCTGCGTCCGGCGATACACCAACAGGTCTGTATAAGGAGCTTGTTAAAAGGCATCAACAACAGATCATCAATGCAGGCGACTGGTACTACGTTGGATTAGATGAATGGGGTGGCATGAACGGAGAAGATGAAGGGAGTTGTCGCAATTACCTCGATAGGCATTTATTTACACCACTTGAAATAAAAGAAGATCATATCGGTTTTTTTGATGGAAGAGCCGCAGACCAGGAAAATGAATGCCACCGGGTTGAACAATTTATCAATGCAAATAAAGGTATCGATGTAATTGTTCTGGGCCTCGGTTTGAATGGCCACATAGGCATGAATGAACCAGGAACTTCTCCACTCCTTCATTCTCACATCTCAGAGCTGGCACCTGTCACAAAAGAGGTGGGACAGAAATATTTCAAGTCACAAACAACGCTTTCTCACGGGTTAACACTTGGCATTGCGTCCATCATGAAAGCCAGGCATGTGATACTTATGGTTAATGGAGAGAAGAAAGCATCGATCGTAAAAAAAGTGATTGAAGGAGAAATAAGCACTGATGTTCCGGCAAGCCTGCTCCGTAAACATAACAGCTTTAGTCTTTTTATGGATAAGGCTGCTGCCGCTAAAATAACGTTTATGTAAAAAAGGGTTAGGATTGGTCCATTTTCTAGTATCCACTTGTTCTATTTAAGGTAAGAGCGTTATAAAAGTGTCCAACTATTCATAACGCTCTTTGTAATTCAGTTTACAGTTTTTCTTTCTTGAAAACGGTCACTTCACCTTCTACAGAAATATTCAATATAACTTTTACAGTGCCATTGTTTGCAGCCACATAATAACTTGTTCCTTTATCTGTATAAGTAAACTCTACAGCGTCAGTAATTGTATAGTCAGCGTATTTTTGATCAATCACATTCAGCGAGGCAAGAGGCAAACGATCTTTATCAACACTTCTGCCCATTCCTATCAAGTCGCCATCCTGGGTATAATAAGCTTCAATCTTTGTATCGTGCCATGTAAAGTTGGCTTTTACAAATTCTTTCTTAACAGTCCATTTAACATTTTCAGCTTTAGGGAAGTTCTTATTAAGGCTCTTAGTGATGTTAAAGCTTACTTCATTTTCTGCTGCGAATGAAGTGGCAGCAACAGTAAGAATAAATGCGAAGGTTAACATTAGGTGTTTCATAAATTAAGTTTAAAGATTGTCAGATGTTGTTTTTTGTTTGATGCATATAACAATTCCAAGTTGATGCCAATTGAAAAACGAGTCATAACAGATTGAAAATCAACATCAATAAAAAATGTCATTTTTTAAAAGCGTTCGATACCGAACATTTTTTTGTTCGATAATGAAACAAGCGAACACTTTATGATGACATTTTTTTATAAACACAGATCAATCACGTTGCAAACCATTTATTCCTTTAACGAATTTGATTTTGAAACACACGTTAGATTTATTACTTTGTTATATCCGTCCATTATTAAGTACCGCTCATAATATTTAACCTTCATAAAACTTAAAAATGAAAGCTCAGATCATTCCTCTTGCAATCGCATTGTTACTAACAACATCATGCACCAGTAATCAATCTTCTTCTACACAAAAAGACACCACGGCGGCAACTTCTAATGCAACAGACAATAAAGAGGCTATGGAAGAAAAAAATAAAGCAACTGCACTTGCCAGCATTCAGGGTTTTAATACACATTCTGTTGATCAGATATTTAAAGATGCTGCACCTGATATGATTGACTATGGTGATGGCACTGACGCTGGTTTGAAAGGCAGGGATTCTATTAAGGCTTTAATGAAAGATTTTTTCACATCATTTCCTGACATGAAGGGCGAAAATCTGCTGGCTTTAGCTGATGGCAATAAAGTGGTGGTATTTGGGGACTGGAGCGGCACTTTCAAGGGTGAATTCATGGGTAAAAAACCGACAGGTAAATCATTCAAATTTAAGGATGCAGATTTGTATACGTTCAATGATGCCGGACAAATAATTGAACACCGCGGCGTGCAAAATATGTCTGTATTCTGGGCTCAGGTAGGAGCAAAATAATTGTACGATGTTAGGTGCCAGCCCGTACCGACGGCACGTTCGCGATGCTGGATGTGAAGCAGATGTCTGATTTAATGATTTATTGATCGCAGATATTGTCTTCACCAGTACTAATACCAATTGTGAGAATGATCAGCTGATAGTTCATAGCTAAAAGCTGACAGCTCACTCCCTCGCTCTTTCTCAACCTTTCATAAATTCACAAAAATGAAAAAGTTCATTCCTCTGGCGCTAATCGCGCTGTTAGCAACATCCTGCGGCAACAATCCGTCCTCGACAAAGATGAAAGACACGGCCATGTCGACAAATCCGGCGATGGAATCAAAGACAAGTATGACCGAAAAAAACAAGGCAGCTGCACTCGCTTCTATCCAGGCATTTAACAATCACAACGCTGATGATGTTCTGAAAGATGCAACAGCGGATGCCATAGATTACGGCGATGGCAGCATGCCGCCTACAAAAGGAAAAGACAGCATTAAGGCCGGAATTCAAACATTCCTGAAATCATTCCCCGATGTTAAAGGTGAAAACCTTATGACTTTTGCTGAAGGCGATCAGGTAGTGATTATCGGCGACTGGAGCGGTACTTTTAAAAATGATTTTATGGGCATGAAAGCCAACGGTAAATCATACAAGTATAAAGACGCAGACATTTTCACATTTAACAGTTCCGGCCAGATGACCGAACACCGCTCAATTCAATCCGGGCTCACAATGTGGTCACAGCTTGGAGTTAAAATGAAATAGTAGCTTAAAGCTTAAAGCCTAAAGCGCAAAGCCTAATACCGATGTCAACGCGCAACCGGTGTTAGGCTTTTTTAATTGAAAATGGAGAATTCCTGCCCGACTGCGTCAATCAGGCGGGGGCAATTGAAAATGGTAACCGGCAATGTCTGATTTCTGATTTGAGGATGGCTGATTTGCTTTGAAAATGACTATCCAGAATTCGGTTTGACGCATATAAAAATTTGCACATTCGCATATTTACTCATTCGCACATTCATTTTCAATTGTCAATTGTCAATTTTCAATTAATTGATACTGAGTTAAAAACTAACAATCAGTAACTTTCTTCTTTCAAAACCCGTTTAAAGCCATTACTTTTGCCGCCAAATTTTTCGCTCCAATGAAATTCGAACTGAACAGTGCTGATAGCGCACTCATCAAAGAACATTTCGCCAGGATTGTAGATAGCAGTTATAAAATGCTGGGATATCCGACATCCAGGGATTTTGACTATAGTGAGTTGAATGAGATCATGCGTTATCCGTTGAATAATGTCGGCGACCCTCGTGTGGAATCAACCAGCATACTCAGCACTAAAAAGGAAGAAAATGAAGTGATCGATTTTTTTGCCAATCTTTTCCGCGCGCCACAACACAATTACTGGGGTTATGTTACCAACGGCGGAACTGAAGGCAATTTGTATGCCCTGTACCTCGCACGCGAATTGTATCCCAATGCAATGGTGTATCATTCAGAAGCCACACACTATAGCGTCCAAAAGAATCTGCATTTGCTGAAAATGGACAGGATAGTGATCCGCTCTCAGCCTTCAGGGGAAATGAACTATGAGGATCTTGAAGAGATCCTTTCGCAACACCGCCACCGGCCAGCCATTGTATTTGCCAACATAGGCACTACAATGACAGAAGCAAAAGATAATGTAGCCATCATTAAGTCCGTTGTAAAAAAGATGGCTATCCGTCAATATTATATTCATAGCGATGCCGCACTCGCCGGCGTTTATACAGCTTTACTTGAACCACATCATCCGTTCGATTTTGTTGATGGCGCGGATAGTATTGCGATAAGTGGTCATAAATTTATCGGTGCTCCTATTCCATGCGGACTTGTGATTGTAAAGAAAAATTATAAAGATAGAATTGGCCAGATGGTTCCATACATTGGCTCGCTTGATACGACAATCACCGGTTCACGCAATGGGCACACGCCCTGGTTTTTGTGGTATGCTATCAAGAAATGGGGCATTGAAGGATTCAGATACCGGGCGCAAGAGTCACTTGATCTTGCAGCTTATACCGAAAAAAAATTACAGGAAACCGGCTGGCCCGCATGGCGAAATCCAAACGCTATAACAGTCGTACTAAAAAAGCCACACGAAGACATCATTGCCAAATGGCAACTGGCATCTGAAGAAGATATTGCTCACATCATCTGCATGCCCGGCGTTAAGCAGGAACAGATAGATGCGTTTTTAGAGGATTTGAAGATGTATCATAAACATGAATTAAGCTTAAAGCCCAAAGCTGAAAGCTGAAAACTAATGCAGACGGTAGCTGCAAGTCAATGGTCAATAGTGAATAGTGAAGGGTTTTTGGCAGGTTTTTTTTTGGATGCAACTTTAGTCTTTCAAGCGTTTTAAGTGTACTAGTGAATAGTCAATAGTGAATAGTGAAGGATTTTTGGCAGGCGCCTTTTTGGGATACACGCTAAGTTTTCCGTCAATAAGGATGAAACGCAATATCTATCGATACACTGCTTTCGGCTTTGCGATTTAAGCCTTATTGCCGACTGCAACTTGTCGAAGATTCGGCCCACCCTCCGTGCAACTCCGTGTCTTCTCCGTGCTCCTCTGTGTAACCATAATTCTTCCTGTACAACTGCAATCACGATTTGAACTTCCAAACCTTCGCTCCGATAAACGTACAACGTAAAACTTACAACCAGCCCTAAGCCTCAGACCTCCTTCCTCGACTCCCTTATCATCGTTCCGTAATCATACTTTTTCGCCATGGCAGAAACAGTCAGGGCAATACGTTTTGTGCGCGTCTGTTCTGTCTTTGCTTCATTGATCCATTTGATGAAATATCCCTGGTGCGATTTTGCCAGCGTCTGAAACTGATCAAAAGTCCCCGGCTCATCGTTAAAGCATTCCATTAAATCATCCGGTACAATCATTATCACTTTATCCACTTCCAGCTTCACCATAACGGAGGCGCCTTTGCGTTTTCCAATACCCTTTCTCATATCAGCATTGATCGCCATAATAAAATCACCGCCGCCCATAGGCAGTAGCGCAACGCCTTTAATTGTATAATTATCCAGTTTCCCCTTTACGCGAAAACTTTTTTTATTGTCAGGCTTTAGTTGCAAGGCAATTTCTGCAGGCACATTAATATAGCTCCAGCCTGTTTTTTCGCCTTGCGCTGCAAATTGTTCTATTACTGCTTTAAACTGTACCATCCCTCAAAAATATCTCTTTACTCAAATTCCCGCAACAGGAGAATCAGCAATAAGTAAGTCCGGTCGCGGTTATATCATCAACTTTCACAGTCGGGTCAACATACGTCTTCTTACTTCATTGCTTAATGTTTAAATTAGCTACAGGTTTAAAAGCAAATACCATGTCACTAATTATAACCGATAGCCATGTAACCAATATTTGTGCAACCTGCGGCACACGTTATACTAAGGAGAAAACACCTGTAGACAGTTGCCTTATTTGTAATGATGAACGGCAATATGTTGGAGACGAAGGACAGGCCTGGACGAGCTATGATGCCATTGCCAGGAACAGGGGCATCCGCTTTTCGCAATTGCAGAAGAATTTGTACGACCTGAGACTATTTCCAAATTTCGCCATAGGGCAAAAAGCTCATTTTGTAGTTTCACCCGGCGGCAATGTATTGTGGGACTGCCTGCCCTTTGTGGATGAACAAACCGTATCATTTATTGAGTCCAAAGGCGGTCTTAAAGCCATTACTATTTCACATCCGCATTATTATAGCCTGATGGTTGAATGGGCACGGATCTTTAACTGCCAAATTTATCTGCACGAGAATGACAGCCAGTGGATCATGGAACAGGATGATTCTATCGAAACATTTGACGGCAAAGAAAAGCTGTTATGGGATGATATAAAGATCATTCACGTAGGCGGCCATTATGCCGGAAGCACTGTATTACTGTTACCTCATCATGGTAGTGATGGCACATTATTGACCGGCGACAGCATTTATGTTTGTCGCGACCGCAAACAATTAAGCTTCATGTACAGCTACCCCAACATGTTGCCACTTCGCGAGAAAGATATTCTATATATCAACGAACAGGTAAAAGATCTTCCCTTTGATGAAATTCATGGTGCATTTGAATGGATGAATATTCCGACAGATGCGAAAGAAAAGTTTGATTACTCGGTGAAGAGGTATTTGAAGATTTTTGAGTAGGACAAGCTTAAAGCGTAAAGCCTAAAGCGTAAAGCTATAATGATCATGCATGTTTCAGGTGTCCTACACTTTTGAAGTGTAGGACACCTGAAAACCAGTTCCATCATCAGCATTGAAAGAGGTTGAACAAAGGTTTGTAATTGTCCTACACTTTTGAAGTGTAGGGCAATTACAAAACTTGCAAAAAAGCCCGGAACAATTTGCTCCGGGCTTTTTATATCGTTTCAAAAATGATTATTTATTCATCAACTCCAGTGAAGAAAGTGCAAGCATGTTATTTCCGCCGCTTGCGTCTTTTGCTTTGCTTACAACATATACTGTGTGTTTTTTACCATCTGTAACAGGCTCTACTTTTGCTGATACAACCTGGGATTTTGGTTTCTTGCTCTCATCTTTTCCGGCAGCTCCATTAAAGGTTAATTCGCCTAATTTCTTTCCGTCAGGTGCATCCAGGTGCAATTCAAATGTGAACGCGCCAACCGGCTGAGTTAACCAGCCCAATGTTAATGCAGCCTGCTTAATTCCTGTCAGATCTATATCTTCAACAGCAAACCATCCAGTTGTTTTTGGAACCAACATATAGGCTGTCCCGTTGAAAAAGTTTTTAGAGAAGTCCTGCATTTTCTGGATGCGGCCAAAAGTCATTTTGCTGTTGCGAAGTTCCGTTGTCGCGCTGCCACTTAAAGGTTTAATGTTAGCCCCGCCTTTGTCAGTATAAGTAGCAGAAATATACAGTATGCCGCGATCCTTCAATGGTTGATTCATTGTTGGAGAAACAGAACCGCTTGCAGGCAATGATTTTACATTCTTATTAGCTTCCAGTGAAAGGATCCACGAAACAATTTGTTTCAGGTCCCCTTCTTTAATATCAGGATGTGCAGACATGGCAGTTTCGCCCCAAACACCGCCGCCACCTTTAGTTATCTTATTGGTGAGATATGCCATTGCATTCGGATTCTTTGCATATTTCTGGGAAACAGCTGTAAATGCTGGTCCGATTGATTTTTCATCTACCTTATGACAAGCTTTACAATCAAAAGAAAGCATCAGGTTCTTGCCATTAGCTGCGGCACTCATTACCTGGTGTCCCTGCGGCATGGCTGCTTTATCAGACCCTTCAATATAGTTTGCAGTCACAACAAGATCAGCCGGATCTTTCACTTTTGCTGTATCGTCTTTGTCTTCAATTGCAACAGCATATTTTACTGGCGTGCCGGGAAAATAGAATGTTTGATTACCTTCTACGGCCACATTAACAGTCGGCGCTTCATTACCTGCATATACATTTACAATATCGCTTTTTGACGTTGCGTTTTTATCATCTTTCACATCAACAGAAATATTGTAATCACCGGCTTTATTGAACGTGTATTTTAAAGAAGGTTCTTTTGTTTCCTTTGTTGTGCCGTCACCAAGCGTCCATATATAAGTAAGTGCATCGCGCTCTGGGTCTTTTGCTTCAACAGCAATATTTACAGTTAAAGGAAGTGTTCCTGACGTTTTATCAACAGTAATGCCTGCAATTTTTGGCGCGCGGTTACCACCGTTGTAGTCGATACGAACCAGGCCAGCATCCGCATTCTTTGTAAACCACCCGTTACCATATTCAAGGATATACAATCTGCCGTCGGGGCCAAGGTCCATATCAATTGGCGCATTGAATTTCGTGTCGGGCATAAACGATTCCATCTTGTCAAAATCACCATTTGGTAACATGGTAACTGGTTTAATGAAGCCGCGGATCCATTCATAGAAGAAGAACTTACCGTTGTAATAATCAGGGAACCTTGTTTCCTTAGGATACAGGTCTGAATAATAAACCGGACCAGCCATTGCAGTTCTTCCGCCAGAACCAAGTGAAGGGAATTCTTTCGACTCACCATAAGGATACCAGATAAATGCCGGCTGTGCAGGAGGCAATTCTGTTAAACCTGTATTATTCTTTGAATTGTTGATCGGCTTTTTAGGATCAAATGCTGCACCTGTTGTACCTGTTGCATAATCGTATGCATGATAAGGATAGTTGTTCCCGATAAACAGTGGCCATCCAAAGTAACCGGCTTTCCTTGCCTGGTTAACTTCATCGTAACCACGTGGTCCGCGCGTATCCAGGCTGTCAGTATTCGCATCCGGACCTACTTCACCCCAGTACAAATAGTTATTTTTAGGATCCACAGAAATACGGTATGGATTACGATCACCCATTACATAAATTTCGGGACGTGCTTTCTTTTCATCTTTCGGGAAAAGGTTTCCTTCAGGAATGCTGTATGTACCATCTTCATTTACGATGATGCGTAATATTTTTCCGCGAAGGTCATTTGTATTGCCGGAGCTGCGACGAACGTCATATTGCTGATGGCCCGGTCTGTCGTCCAGCGGTGCATATCCATGGCTCACATATTTTTGATTAGGCTCATCAAACGGCGTTGAGTTATCTCCGGTGGAAACAAACAGTTCTCTGTTCTTACCAAAGGCGATGGAACCGCCTGTATGACAACAGATCTCTCTTTGAGAATAGAGCTGAAGGATCACTTTCTCCGATTTCGGATCGATTGTGTCGTTATTTAAGGTAAAACGTGATAACCTGTTTACAGAAGTATCTACCGGACTATAATATAAATAAATGAAGTGATTTTTTGCGAAATCAGGATCTTTTTGAATACCAAGCAAACCCTCTTCAGCATTTACACCTGGCGTATGAACAGTTTTATAATACACATTCAGGAAGCCCGCCTGTTTAACTGTTTTTGTGTCATTTTTATAAAGCAATACCTCTCCCCTGCGTTGAGAAACAAGGATGTCAAGATTAGGCAGCACGGTTAACTCGGTAGGCTCGAAAAATGTACCCTGAACCAGCTGCACTTTTGTAAACCTGTCTTCCTCCGGTACGCGCAAGCTCTTAGCTTTTGCATAATCAAGATTTTTGTTTTCACCGATGGCATATTTAATACCTGCCAAAATATGTTTCAGGTAATTGGGATCGCTGTAAGATTCGTCAGTATGGCCCAGCTCAGTATACCATGCACGGCCACCATCATAATCATGGTACCATGCCATGGGGTGATTGTCTCCGTTTGTACCTCCCTGGTAACTTTTCTCGTCAATCGCAAGCAATACATGTACATCGGGATTCAGCTTTTTGAAATTATACCATTCGTCCAACCTTTTCCATGTTGCCGGCAGGTGTTTGGTTGCCTCATTATTGGCATCAACCACTTTTATTACAGCTTCCTGTTGGGCAGGATGACTATCAAAATAACCGCCGACAAGTCTGCCGTACCAGCCCCAGTCATATTCGGCGTCAGAGGCAGCGTGAATCCCCACGTAACCGCCACCGGCCTGGATATACCTTTCGAAATCGGCTTCCTGGTAGCTAGTCAATAAATTTCCGGTGGTACTTAAAAACACAACAGCCGAATACTTTTTAAGTGTATCTTCTGTAAACATTTCGGCATCGGAAGTAGTGTCAACATCGAATTTATTTTCCGCAGCCAGTTGCTGAATGGCTTTAACACCGGCGGGAATGGAACTATGGTGAAACCCTGCAGTTTTTGTAAAAACAAGAATCCTGGGATTTCCCGACCTTTTCTGGCTACAGCCAAGCAACAAGGCACTTACCACTAAAATGGCAAAGCTAAATCGTAAAATGTTTTTCATTGATTGTTTTTGAGCGTATCAAATATAAATGTTAACAGAATGCAACCGATTGAAATTTTGCAAAAAATCGACCTTCCGCCGGTTTTTTAATGCAGAAATCCAAATGCAGCAGGCATTAAGGCTGTTTTGGTATAAAAACGAGGACTAAATATAGGTTTTCTTTTACGTTAAATCTATGTTGCCTTTTTTAAATATTTTGTTCGCTATAAGTTTAAGCTTACCTTCGCCTCGTTAATTTGAGTTTTACAGTATTTAGTAATTGATCGATCTTTCTGCTACGCATCTGCTACGCATTTCGCATTTAGCCATAAAGCCTTCTTTACGCCCTGTTTTTTCTCAGATATTAATTAAAAAGTTAATTATTTATCATGAACATTTATGTTTCAAACTTAAGCTTCAACGTTGAAGATGATGACTTAAGAGGTTTTTTCGAAGAGTATGGTGATGTTTCTTCTGCAAAAGTTATTATGGACAAATTTACTCAGCGCAGCCGTGGCTTCGGTTTCGTTGAAATGACTGATGACGCTGCAGCAGAAAAAGCTATCAAAGAATTGAATGGTGCGCACGTAGAAGGTCGCGCTATCAACGTTACAGTTGCTAAACCAAGAGAAGAAAAAAGCAACAACGGTGGCGGTGGCAACAGACGCTCTTACAGCAACAACGGCAGCAGATGGTAATCATCAACTGCAACAGTTGTCAAAAATAACCGGGAAGAGAGTTCAGCAATGAGCTCTCTTCTTATTTTAGCTATGAGCTGTCAGCTTTGAGCTATGAGCTGGGCGGGTATCAGGTATCAGGTTTCAGCAGGCGTAAGGTGTAAGGAATGAGGTCTAAGGTCTGAAGGACAGGCTTTGACAATTGCCGAATTAATTGACTTATTTGCCTTCGCCCTTTCAGGGGTTACTCGGCCTCGATTTTTGTCCACAGGGCGGTGCCCTGTGCTATTGCCACCGCCCCTTCAGATACTTATCGAAGTGACACTGAATTTATTTTTTATAACTGGGTAACGACGTCGGTGGTGAAAGCGTCTGTTCGATAAGGTTTTCATCGATTATCAACTCTCCCCTCCATTAGCATATTCGCACATTCTCATATTTGCACATTCTGTCTCTCCCATTTTCAATTGTCACTTTTCAATTTTCAATTACATTTCTCCATTCGCATATTCGCACATTCTCTAATTTGCACATCCCCCATTTTCAATTGTCAACTTTCAATTGTCAATTTCATTCTCCCATTTGCACATTCCCTCATTTGCACATTTTCAATTATATTTATTCCTTTCTTGCCAAAACAAAACAAACTTATATGCATCAATCCCGCAGAAATTTTTTGAAAACAAGCGCGCTGTTTGTTGCCGGAAGCAGCATGTTGTCCAACGAACTGTTTGCCGCTAAAAGCAAAAATGAATTATTAGGTGTTCAGTTGTATTCTGTAAGAGATGATATGAAGAAAGATCCATTGGCCACACTAAAAGCGCTGGCTGATATGGGTTATAAAAATGTTGAGCACGCTAATTACATCAACCGGAAATTTTATGGTTATTCAGCAACAGAATTTAAAAAAGTATTGAGCGATCTTGGCCTTTCCATGCCAAGCGGACATACTGTTATGGCCCGCAACCACTGGGACGAAAGTAAAAAAGACTTTACCGATGCATGGAAATACACTGTGGAAGATGCTGCAACTGTTGGCCAGCAAATCGTGATCAGTCCGTGGCTGGATGAAAGCTTGCGCAAAGACATCAACGATTTTAAACGCTATATGGAAGTGTTTAACAAGAGTGGTGAGCTTTGTAAAAAATCAGGAATGCGCTTCGGCTACCATAACCACGATTTTGAATTCAGCACACAACTTGGTGGTGAAAAACTGTTTGATCTGATCCTCCAAAATACAGATCCCAAACTGGTGGTTCAGCAGCTTGATATCGGTAATATGTATGGCGCTGGCGGAAGAGCATTGGACATCATGAAAAAATATCCCGGAAGATTTGAGTCAATGCACGTAAAAGACGAGATCAAAAGTGAGAAAGGTGAAATGGGCGGATATGAGAGCACTGTGCTTGGTAAAGGCGTTATTCCTGTAAAAGAGATTGTGGACCTTGGAAGAAAATCAGGTGGAACAACTCAATTCATCATTGAACAGGAATCTTACCAGGGAATGGCTCCGCTGGATACTGTAAAAGAAGATTTCAAAATAATGAAGAGCTGGGGTTACTAAACAATTCCAATAAAATAAAAATGCCGCATCATTTATCTGAGTGATGTGGCATTTTTTATTTTAGCCCATTCGCCAAAGGTTTCTTTTTACAAAGGGATTTGCCACATTTTCTCATCGTTTAACTCGTTATCCCGCATCAACCCATATCGCAAAGAAAAATTCGCACCTGCATACTGCACATGCCCGATCAACATAGCCCAATTTCCCCAATAATTGATCTGCATAAAAATAGAATAACTTCTATTAATAACCCGCTTTTAATGTCTAAAACTAAAATTAGAACACAAACGTTTGATAATTAATAATCAAACGTTTGCATTTTTATATTTAATATATAAATTATTTAATTAATTATAAATATAGTAATCCGAAACCCCAGGTTCACAGGCGGCTTCACCAATGATATCAGTTATAAAAAATTTTCGATGTCCGTTGTATGCACGTTCTCGTGGAAAAGAACAGTGATCAACAAGTCTCAGCAGCAACAGCTCAACGCGATTGGCGTAAACGTGCAGAATTTTGCACGCAACAGGTTGCCTATCCTTGATGAAGTAGACTCTTGGGCCGGCTTTGCTAATACTGCAAGCGGTCCAACCAATAATTTGCTTTTTAACGGAACCAACAATCCGTTTGTTGTTGAAAAAATCACCCGCTTTGCAGATACACCAAATGTTGTAATTGTAAGAATAACTGATAAGAACGGCCAGGTATTCAATCCCGCAAAAGGTGAGGTTGCAAAACGCCCGAATTCAGGTTTAAATCCAACGCCGCCTTTTTTACAAAACTTACAGGATTATGCACCGGATATCTACAAAGCACTGGATACAGCTATGTTCTTAAAATTCCCGCTGGTTCCATTTCCTATCGCATCATTGGGTAATGGATACAATGTGTATTATCGCATACCAACAAAATTTGTTCATATAGACAGTACAGCAACATGGGCTGCGAATGTTGGTGGCGGCTACTACCCAGGACAAAGCTGACCCACATTATCTTGGCTCTTTTAAAGATGACCGGGTATGATTTTTCCATAAGAATACCAATGCGTGTACAAGTACCCGGATCATACCTGATTGACCTGAAAATTTTAAACATTACGCATAGATAGCATTCACTGCTTCATTTTCAGTAAAGCTTATTATCTTAACCAAAACTGCATCTTTACGGCGACGTCCGAAAGATGCAGTTCTTTTTAGCATGAACAAATATGAAAAGAACTCTTTTACTCGCCTTGCTTTTTGCGTCAGTTATCCATGCAGATAAACTGAAGGCCCAATCCTGCCCAAAATGAAGACCATATGTTGGCGCTAAATTTCAAACGAGCGCAACTGCCGATCTGTTGATGGCAGATGTAATGACACCAGCGGAAGGCAACGCGCCTTATACATACACATGCGCGGTACAGTTTGGTATCGGCAAAAGCGGCGGCAACTGTGGCTTGCAAAACAAAAATGGAAAAGGTGAGCATAGTATTCCCTTGAACAACATTTTTTCTATTTTGGATTTTCCGAATAAAGTGCAAATCCACGCTGTGTATAAAGATCCCATGACTTTTGATGGATTTGGTGGAGAAGGAATCGGCCAGCATTCATATTGTGATTTTGGCTGGGTGCCAGGACAATGGTATACAAATGTTGTCCGTAGGTGGTATACAGGCGGAGACAAAACACAAGTAGGATACTTTATTTATGATCATACAAAAAAAGAATAGCATCATTCGGCTTCGTTCAAACACTATATAGCTATCGTGAAGTCAGGGGTTCATTTTTAAAACACACGCCCGCTTCCAGAATTCCTGTAGGAAGTGACAAACAAATTTTTTCCGAAAAAAAATTTGCGATATTATTAAGTCCAAAATGCTTTAAGTAGTAAACCAACGGATATGGCAGAATTATAGAGCGAGAAAAAATAATAGGTTTATTAAATTGTTTATTGTTAGCCTCTTGACTCATCAGCAATATAATCCCTCTTTTCGATGGTATATTTATATGTTCACCAAATATTAAATACGACCAACGTCCCTTTAAAATTCTGGAAGCTAAGCTCCCAAATGCTGGTGCCGTGATGTAAAAGGTCCCTGTATTTTTCATGATAGACAAGCAGTCTGATATAAATACATTAGGTATAAGTATATGTTCTATAACTGTGATTGAGAATACTAAATCAAATTTTGATCTAAAAATAGATCCAAATCCTTTTTTATTTAAGTCTACTTGCAGCCACTCGAGATTTTTACAATCATCAAGAAATTTTGGTCTAGGATGAAAATCGATCGCTACTCCTTTCGATCTAGGAAATTTTTTTGACATTAATTTCGAGAGCTCTCCCCCTCCTGCACCAATATCTATCCATGTAAAATAATCTTTCGAAGTGTACTTCTTCTGGCTATAATTGAGCGCATTATTAATACATTGGTTAAACCACTTATCAAAAGAACTTTCCAGTCTCATCTTTTTAGTATTTGGATTTAGACCGTCACAAAAAGAAGCATATAGATTTGCGAGGGAAGTGGATGTTGGCAATGGATAAGTAAAACCTGACTTGCAATATTTGCATTTATAAAAATCGATTGGCCCATGTTGAGTAATGTATGGATGGTACTTATGTTTATAAAGCAGGAGTGTGTTGCTGCTACCGCAAAAGGTGCAATTAATTTTGTGTGTTGGCATTTATATAAATAATTTACTGATGTCAGCTACCAATTAAATAATCCACGAAGTACAATCACAATACATTATACCACTTTCCGGTTTCGATTAAATCAAAAATTACCAAGTACAGCATATACGAATACAAAAGTGCTTTTATATAATTATTTTTGTCATGGAGCATATAGATCAGACTGCTCCATATACCTATTCCCGCAAAATAAACATATCTATCAGCAATGAGACAGGTCTTTATTGCGGGAAAAATTGGCAATGTAAAAAAGACACTAGTAACGAAAAATAAAAAACAGCCCATCAACTTGATATCATCTGTAAAATAATATAACCCAACACAAAAAATTATTACCACGACTGCTGATGCGGTAGGCAGCATATTTTCTTGTCCAGTAATAAGACCAAGAGCCCATCCTCTATGAATGGGAATGATCAAGTAAAAAAAATAGTCAGCTAGACAACCGAAGCTAAAAACAATATTATCCACAAAATTAAAAGTTCCCTCTATTCTTAGCTGCTGCATATCTGGTTGAAAAATTGGGAACTGCAAAGTGACAATTCCGAAAATCAGAGAAAAACCAAAATAAGGAAGTAGAATTCTCATTGCAAAAAAACCTCTTTTTAAAAAGAAAATTTCAATAACTAGAAGTAATAAGGGGAGAACTACGCTTACTTCTTTTGATAAGAAAGCCAGAAAAAAAAACAAAAAACTGTAAACAAAACAACCGGAATTTGAGTGAATAGTGTATTGTAAATAAAACAAAACTGACAAAAGCATGAAAAAAGTAACCAATAACCACTTACTTGCCGATATCCAGGCCACTGCCTCTATTTGTAGAGGATGGAATAAAAATAAAAATGCGATCAAAAAAGATATATGTTTACATTGTTCTTTTCCACTAAAAAGGATTAAAATGATATTATAGAGAATTACAGTGTTAGCAGCATGTAATGCAACGGAATATAAATGGAAATAAAAGGCTTTTAAACCAAAAGCCTCCTTAATCAAAAATAAAATAAGCGTGTTCATTGGAGAGTATTGCCCCTTATATGAACTAAAAAAAACCTCTTTAAAGCGAAAGCTTTCCAATTGCGGATTGTCCACAACATACCAAATATCATCCGAATCTGGGATAAAACTAGTCGATAGTATTGGAAGGAATATTAACAAATAAAGTAAGATTGCTAAGTTAATGCAACTAAAATATTTCGAAATATTTTGATTATAAAAAGACATTTTTATTTTTTTATCTTTTCTAAAAATAAAACACCAAGATAGATAGATAGATAGATAGCCTGGCATCAGTGGCTTTGAGTTCTTAGGCGGAGTTCATAATCATTCAAGCACATTGTATTTTAAAACGCAATATGTGCCAGTTTTTGACATTACTGATTAAATACTTATGGAGGTAATATACATGATAACAAACCTACGAAACATCAATAAGACCTGCCGCTGCTATTCTAAGCACTCATCTATCGATTTCTACTACTATCGGGCATAAAATAGGATTTAGTCAAAGCATACAAAATAAATTAATCCCTATTTTAATCAAAATATAGCAGTATTGAAAGTGTAAGAATTTTTAAGGAGTTAGTCCGAAAATCTTGCACAGAATTACTTAAATCAGCACAGCCCGAGATAAGGGCGGACACTTCAGCGCAGGTCTTATCTGTTTAATTTTCGAAAATAACCTTACAATAATAACGATAAACAGTATTAATCACCGACCCCGATTGTAAAGTAATGTAGTTGCCTTAAGGCAAAGGTTCTATTGAAGTACCGGGCGGCAAAATCACTGCAGACAATGCTACAGGGCAACCACTCTGCATATTAGCAGTAACAACATAGATGTTTGATTGATAACCACTACTTGTTGAAGAATACCCAGCGGTGGCACCGACTGATGTGTTACTTGTTCCAATAGTCGTATTATACCCTCCGTTAATAGTTGAAGACGTACTGAAATCCCCTTGAAGGTAAAACCTCACAGTACTTACACCTTGAAAATTACTTCCTTGCTCCAAACTTCCAACTTGAGAGATCGTGCCATGCGATCCGCTTATTGCAAATGCTGAAGCCTGTATTGATCCACTTGAGTTGCTACCAGTTTGAAGCAAAATACCATTACCAGCACCCGTCATGACTCCGGACGTCGAGCAGTATTTTAACGTAGTTACATACTGTAAAGAGTTCTCCAGCACTCTATCATTTTCATGTGTATTTTCCGACTTCGAGGCCTGTATAAGACTATCCCTTACCAGTTTTTCATATTTATTAAGCACCAGATAAAACTCTTTTCCACTCAGCTTATTAGAATTGAGTATGCTGCGGTAATATTCTAGATTCCCGTTACTATTCAAACCTTCAAATAAGTCTTTGTTGTCTCTTTTTGAACAAGCAAAAAATAAAATAAATCCAGAAATCATAGAAACTGTTAGAACGACGATTTTTGTCCTTTTCATTCGTTTTTGTTTTTATTATTGTATGGGTTGACTAAATACTTATCCTTTACTAATTCAGATGAATCTTTACTTATTTCATCGATGATATAACTAGGATGTTTTTTGCTTTGAATAAAAAGTTTCCCAATATATTCGCCGATTATCCCTAATACTATTAGCTGAACGCCGGATAGTAATAATATACTCGCAATAACAGACGCCCATCCCGGCATTACTGACTTCAAAAAAATGGTCGCATACAACGCATAAAGACAATAAATAAAAGCGAAAAAGGCGAAAATAAATCCCATAAAAAGGGATAATCTCAAAGGCGTGATTCCTCCAGAAGTTAGTCCTATACTTGCCAATTCAAGCATTTTTTTTAGTGTAAATTTAGATTGCCCAAAAGCTCTCTTTTGCAGCTGATATTTGACATAAGATTGCCTAAATCCCATCCACTGAATGGTGCCTCTAATAAATAAATTTTGTCCGCTTATTTCTTTTAGAATATTTACAACTTGCCGATCCATAAGTCGAAAATCAGAAACATTCCAATTGAGCGTCTGAGATTTATTTAGGTATTTATATATTAGATAAAAAAATTGAGAAAGAATACCTTTTATTATACCTTGATTTGAATTTGATACTCTTTCTGCGTTAACTATCTTGTACCCTTCTTTCCATTTCTGAATTAAGTTATTGATCACATGTGGGGGCTGCTGCAAATCGCCGTCGATCGTAATTACACAATCACCTTTTGCAATGTCAATTCCTGCTTTTAAAGCATTTTGATGCCCAAAACATCGAGATAGTTTTATACCTTTTACTTTTTTATCAAAATGGATACAACCCATTATTCGCCCCCAAGTGTTATCAGAACTACCGTCGTCTATAAAAATAATTTCATAGGTAGATGATAGTAATTCTTCAGAAAGAGCACTATACATTAGATCAACATTATCTTCCTCATTTAAAAAAGGAACAACAACCGATATGAGAGATTGAAACTCTAATTTACTTTTCAAATTATATGGGCTTTAGGGGTGATGGACTCAATTAGTTATGATTATTCAATAAAAAACAATATAGATATAGCTCACAAGTTTAATTTTTTGATCATTGAACACACGCTAGCATCTTCAATTAATAGACATGTCAACTAATCTTAATTTTCGCAAATTCACAGGGCAACTTATCTAAAGATTGGTTTAAATATTAAATAGCCTAAACAGAATTTACAAAAACGGCGTATGGACATATTATATTTTTAGATTAATTAGACGTTGCTAATATAAATAAAACTTATTATTTAATAAAAAAATATTATTTATTTATACTTAAGTTATTATACCTTCTACAAAAACTACTAACAACAGATTTACTTGTACCAGATGTAGCAACTTATGCAAAACCTTTTGCCTGCAACGACTGCAAATAAAATCATGCAGTGAAAGTCATCAAGAAAGATAATCACTTCCTTTTTAAATGAAACATTGAAAAACCATCATCAACGCGGCAGCTATTTATGATGCCGGTGTTTACTACGATAAGGATGATAAGAACATGTATGTTAACTGGTCAATTAAGACCTCAAACGCACCGCAGCTTTCCTACACTATTGCAGTGTACGACAACCAGGCGCATACAGGAAAACCAATCGCAACGCAGGAAGGCACCGATCCGGACGCAAGAAATGTAGCCATCCATGTTCCCAACCTGCCTTCAGAAAAGAAGACTTACTATCTTACATTACAGCTCACAGATATTTTTAATCAGCAATCAGAAATAAGGGAAATTATACTGGAAGAACTCAAACCTTAGTTTCAGTTTCATACACTCAAATAAAAAAATCCCTGGAGTAATTTATTTCAGGGATTGTCTTTATAAGCCACGTTGCTGTTTTGCCTGACTTCGGATAATCCTTACTGTTACCAGTAACTGTCCCAGGTGCCGCATGGTATGTTCGGCCGCATGAAACAACAAGCCCTGAACCGTTGATGGCAATTGTTTGCGGCCCACGCCTCGAAAATCAGTAAGTGTTTTTTCGTCCGTATTTTTTAATTGACTGATTGCTTCGTCTATGCGTTCGTTGAATTGTTTCAACAATCCGGCTACCGTTATGGAGCTGTCTTCTTTGCCTTCTTTAGCAAGAGCGTCCAATTGTTCCTGGTTAAGCATTTCTCCTTTTGCATAAGTCAGCAGGCGGTTAATTACACCGCTCAGATGTTGCAGATGAAATGCAGGAGAGGCAACATTTGCCGGCCGTTCCCACAAGAGGTTATCCGGAAAGTTGTTCATTATTTCATTAACTTCTTCTCTTGCCTGTAAAAGTGCATGTGCCGCGGGTTGCAATAAAGATGGCACACCCTCTGCGGGACCACGCATCCAAACTTCAGGTTGTTGCATATTGATTTGATTTAACCATCTAAAAGATTAGCTAAGTTAATGATCCTGGTGAAAGCTTAAAGCTCAAAGCTTAAAGGCTAAAACTATCGAACCATATAAGTAAGGTGTTGGCCGCGCCAACGTTTCTTCGTAAACAACTGAGAAAGCTTAAAGCCCAAAGCGTAAAGCCTAAAGCTGACCGAAGCGAAGGTTTTTAAACCATTTAAAAAATATAAGAGCAAATAAGAACTTTTGCCAGGGATCATAATAATAACACTTAAACGGCAATATATTTACTTAACCAGCTCGGACCTTCACCATTGACCATTGACTAGTTGCACATAAGGCATATAAGGATATAAAGGTTTTGATTGACCTACTTCGGTTACTTCGCTACATTGGCTGCATGTAAAGGTTGAAAGTTCATTGCTGACAGCGAAAAGTTTCAATGGCCAAGGCTGAAGGCCTTGGAGCATTAGCATGGGGCAACGCCCTATGGACAAGGTCACAAATGTTTGTCAAGCCCTGAAAGGGCGTTAGCAACTCCCCACAATCTTTTTTATACCATCGTAAATAATAGGTTTTTTATGCTAAAAATGAGCAGTGGTTATCTTTAGGATAAGAACTGTAACGCATTTCAAGTGCGTAAACATAAAAAGGAATGCAAACTATTTTTCGTTTTGCTTTCGCCCTTTCAGGGCTTAATCGATATTGCATTTATTATCCCGGGCGTTGCCCTGGACTAATGCTGGTCGCCCTTTCAGGGCTTGTTGCAGAAAGTTTACCAGGGAATGAAAGACATTAGCACAAATCAAATTTTCTAGTATCAAGAACCATTCTATTCGGAGCCAGTACGTTTTTCGTCCCATCTTATATTTTCTTATATGCCTTATATGGTTTAAAAAATTCTTTCAATGGTTCAAAAAAAATCCCGGGCTTGCCCCCGGGATCCAGTTCTAAGCTTTGCGCTTTAGGCTTTAAGCTTATCACGGTAATGTTTTAAAATCAATAACAGGCTGTTTACCCATTGCCTTTCTTTCAAACACGCTGTTAATCGGCGTATACGTTTTAAAGAACCCGCAATTTGTCATGTAGAAAGAACCGTTCTCTTCCCCTCCTGCATAATCATAACGTGCACCTTTTTTTGCTGTAGCATCAGCAGTAAAACGCGCTTTCGTCAATTCCGTCCAGTTACCATTGGTGTCCATCGCCCACTGATTGTTGCAGAATACCTTGCGGTTGTGCGCTCCCATTTCAGGATCAAAATTTTCAAGGAATGAATGCGCGTGTTTATAGTATGTATTTGTCAGCGGACGTGAAAAAGAAGCTATCAGCATCCATTTATTTTGCTCCGGTGCAAAGAAGTAAGAAGTGTACTCCGTTCTTCCTTTGCCGTCGGGTTTTACATGCGTTAGAAATTTATAAGTGTTTCCCGCTTTCCAGCTATAACGGAGATAGCTTTGTCCACCAGAACCTTCGTTGCCAAACTCGCCAATATGCACGCCTTCCCCTTGTTTAAGCAATTTGATCTTTGCAGAATCAGGAATACTTTTGGGATCGTCTGTTTTAAACGGGCTCCAAACTGAAAACAAAACCCGTCTTTCGGTAGGCGAATTCACCTGGATGCCACAATATCCTTCACCAAATCCATTGCTCATAAAATAAGAACCAAGCGGATCCGATCCAACGGGGATAGTTAATTCATTATAAAACCATTCAAACTGTTTGTCTTCCGGCAATAAATAATTGAGATGTACGGAAGGCCCTCTCCTTCCCCAATAAAACTCATCTCTTACATAATCCACTTTCCCTTCTGTTGCAGAACCGCTAATAATTAAATCTGAGATATCGGGCGCAGTCCCATTCAATAGTTCCAGCTTAACAGCGATATAACCGGTGTCTGTAACGTTGTATGCAAACCCTTCATATACTTTCCAATCTTTATCCGTTATGTTCAGCGAAGCTTTTGATGTTCCGGCGGAAATGCCAACCTTACTATTTCCGGAGCTACACTTTGCTTTAAGATCAATCTTTAAACTGCCGGTTTTATTTACCCTCACATATACAACCGGATGAACGGCATTATCGGTCCAGTTTGAAATGCCATTTTCATTCAGTTTTATCTTTTTGCTTTGCTTGTCAAAAAAAGTGTTTCCACCTAATGGCACATGCATTTGGGGCTCCTGCGCATAAATAACCACGCTGGCCATTAACAATGCAACGGCGGTATAAATTATCTTTCTCATAAAAAATAAAATAGTTCTTGAAATTTCTATAACAACAGGGCATTAAAAAGCCGGTGCCCTAAAGCAACCGGCTTTCTTCCTTTTTAACCTATTATGATTTTACACTGCGAACCGTTGTATTACCACCACCTTCAAGTGTAAGGTCCACAGGCTTGTTTGTCTTGTAGCTTCCTCTCGTAAAGTCAGGCACATCAACGGACTTAGATCTGTTCGCCACAGATTTTTCACTAAGCGGAGAAACACAGCTCCACAATGCAGCGTCATATACGTTTTGATCTAATGGCAATCCGTTACGCAGACAATCGATCGTGCGCCAGTCCATGATGAAATCCATACCACCATGTCCGCCGACTTTCTTTGCAATATCGCCAACATGTTTTACCAATGGTGTGGTGTATTTATCGTACAGATCCTTCAATTCACTTTCTTTCATCCATTCTTCACCAAGTGCAATTCGCTCAGGCGAAGGCCATTTGCTCGCCATGCCTTTTGTACCGCTTAACAGGTGAATACGTGAATAAGGACGCGGAGAAGTAACATCATGCTGCAGCATAATGGTCTTGCCGTTAATTGTGCGGATGATCGTAGTATTCATATCACCACGGTAAGGCTTGCCAACAAATTGATTGTAGAACGAATCGCTGGCAGCTCTCTTTTTAGCCTCTGCTCCCATTAGAAAATCATTGCTGGACATAGAAACCAGGTGATCAAAATTGTCTCCCCGGTTTATGTTCATGCATTGTGCAATCGGTCCAAGACCATGTGTTGGATACAGATTACCGTTTCTTGTGGCATTCTCTTTCAGCCTCCACATATCAGCATAGCCATTCTTATCAAAGTTGAGATCAAGCAGGTTGTGCAAATAAGCGCCTTCTGCATGAATCAATTCACCGAACATACCATTACGCGCCATGTTCAGGGTCAGTTGTTCAAAGAAATCATAGCAACAATTCTCAAGCATCATACAATGCTTTTTTGTTTTCTCTGAAGTCTCCACCAATTGCCAGCACTCATCTATTGTAACTGCAGCAGGAACTTCCGTGCAGGCGTGTTTGCCATTCTTCATTGCATATACAGCCATTGGCGTGTGGTAATGCCATGGCGTGCATATATACACAAGATCAATATCATTGCTTTCACACAATGCTTTCCAACCATCTTCACCGGTATATTCCTTTGCTTTCGGAATTCCGGCTTTCTCGAGGATTTTCTGCGCTTTTGCAACGCGATCAGCCTGTTTATCACACAAAGCTTTTATTTCAACACCTTCTATATAAGACATTCTTTGTACAGCACCAGGCCCTCTCATACCCAGACCAATAATACCAATACGAACTTTATCCAGTTTTGGAGCAGCATACCCGCTCATGTTAAATTGTTGTTTTCCGTTCTGAGGTGCTGCATCAAATGTTTCTTCTGCAACATTTGCAGACTTTCCAATGGAAGGCAAACCAACGGCAAGTACTCCTGAACCAAGAGTTATGTTGCGTAAAAAGTTTCTACGGTTAGATTTCATTACTACTTTTTTTGGTGTGTACAGTAAAACGCTAATTTCTTGAATAAACCCGAATAAAAATCACGGGAAAGCATATTAAGGCAAACGTTTGTGTAGAGCTGTCAGCTATCAGCTTTCAGCTTTGAGCTTTAAGGTATCAGGTATCAGGTGTCAGGTTAGTTTTTAACGCCGGGGGTTGTATTTGCGTATCCAGATCTTAATTTTAGCTATCAGCTATCAGCTTTTAGCTATGAGCCTTCCTAACCGGAAGCGTTGTCATACACATCTCATTTTCACTCATTCCATATTTGCACATTTGCATATTCTCTCATTTGCATATTCTCTCATTCGCACATTTGCATATCCCCTCATTTGCACATTCCATTGTCAATTTTCCCCGCCTGAACGATGTTAGTCGGGCAGGAACTTTCAATTGTCCATTCATAAAATTAAGGTTCTCCGCCTTAGGCTTTAAGCTTTAGGCTTTAAGCTTTTAGCTTTCACCTTTCCCCTGAATTCCTTATTTTGCATCCGCTTTAGGGGTGTTCCTTTTATGGAACTGAGATGATACCCTTGGTACCTGATACGGTTAATACCGTCGTAGGAAAAAGCAAAGGCTTTCTATGTTCCTTTCTTTGCACGGCCATCCTCCTATCGCGCTAAAAAAAGTTTCATGACAAAAGAATTATTATGGCAGCAGGTTGTGGCTGTTAAAGAAAGATCCCCGCTGGTACACAGCATTACGAACTATGTGGTAATGAATTTTAACGCCAACGCTTTACTGGCTGCCGGAGCCTCGCCAATAATGGCCCATGCTGCTGAGGAGATGGATGATATGGTAAATATTTCCGGTGCATTGGTAGTTAACATCGGCACATTGGACAGCAACTGGGTAAATAGCATGAAAATTGCTATTAAAGCAGCAGAAGCAAAGAACAAACCATGGGTACTGGACCCTGTTGGTGCAGGTGCTACCGCCTACCGGAACCAGGTTATCGCGGAATTGCTGGCGATACACAGGCCTGCGGTTATAAGAGGTAACGCTTCTGAAATACTTGCTGTTGCTAACGCTGAAAACAAAACCAGGGGTGTGGATAGCACTCATTCCAGCAATGATGCCATCGAAGCAGCCAAACAACTGAGCAATCAACTTAAATGCGTGGTTTGCATTTCAGGAGAAACGGACTATATCACCAGCAATGATATGGTTACCGGCTTGAAGAACGGGCATGCTCTTATGACCCGGATTACAGGAATGGGGTGTACCGCGTCTGCCCTGACCGGAGCGTTTTGTGCAGTTCAGGCAGATGCGCACCTGGCCACCTGCGCAGCAATGGCAATGATGGGAGTTGCGGGAGAGGTCGCAGTGAAAAAAGCAGGCGGACCAGCAACATTGCAAACGGCTTTTCTTGATGCGCTTTATACAATGGATGTAACAACTTTTATGGAAACTGTACACATTGTTTAACAATGGCGGAATTGATTTGAGCAACGTTTGGGACAATTAAACAAATAATATGGCATTTCCACATAAGCTTTATCTGGTAACAAATGAACTCGCCTGTAAAGGCAAAAAATTACTGGATGTTGTTGCTGCAGCTGTTAAAGGCGGCGTTGATATTGTACAGTTCAGGGACAAGCACGCCACTGAAGAAGTATTCACCAATACGGCAACCGAACTGCAATCCCTGCTTTCAAAAAACAACATTCCGCTTATCATAAACGATCGCTGGCAGGTTGCTCAATACATTCATGCATACGGCGTTCATGTAGGCAACAGTGATCTTTCACCGACTGCAATAAGAGCAGCATGGCCCCAATGCAATTGTCTTGGTTATTCTATTGAGTATGAAGAACAACTTAACAATACCGAAATAATACCTTCGGATTATCTTGGCATCAGTCCTGTTTTTAACACTTCCACAAAGGTGGACACGGTAAGAGAATGGGGACTTGATGGCATAAGATGGATGCGCAAAGCAACCACAAAACCCCTTGTTGCCATAGGCAACATCAACCTAACCAACGTGGCGGATGTTATAAAAGCTGGCGCAGATTGTGTTGCTGTAGTATCAGCTATCTGCAGTGCGGATGATCCGGAAAAAGCAGCTGCTATGTTGCGTAATGAAATTGAAAAAAACAGCAGATCATGACAGAGAAGAAATTTACTTATGCGCCGGTAATGACCATTGCCGGCTCTGACAGCGGTGGCGGTGCGGGCATACAGGCTGATCTGAAAACGTTCTCCGCATTGGGATGTTACGGTTGCAGCGCCATAACGGCTATTACCGTTCAAAATACAGTGGGCGTCTCCGGGATACATAGCATTCCGGAAGATATTGTCCGCGGACAGATCACCGCTGTTATTGACGATATTCAGCCCGCTGCCATTAAAATAGGCATGTTGCATACGCCTTCACTTGTAACGGCAGTTGCAAGAACTTTGAAAAATTATCCCAACATTCCAATTGTTGTGGATCCTGTTATGATAGCAACAAGTGGCGACAAACTTTCGTCGGGCAATATCTCTGATGCTTTAAGAGAATATTTGTTCCCACTGGCAGCGGTTGTAACACCCAACCTGGATGAAGCATCCATTCTTACCGGATCTTCAATACATGATACAGAGACCATGCAACAGGCTGGTAAACATATATTACAATCAGGATGTACCTCTGTTTTAATCAAGGGAGGACATCTTAAAACTGATCAGCTGTTTGATGTATGGATGCACAAAAAGGGACAAAAAATCATTATTGAAGCACCTTATATTCCTACCAACAATACACATGGAACTGGCTGCACATTATCCTCAGCCATCGCTGCTTTTCTTGCAATGAAAAACTCAATTCCCGAGTCCATTCAGCTTGCACATGACTACACTTACAATGCAATAGATCATGGCAAAGACGTACTTACCGGAAAAGGCAATGGACCATTAAATCATTTTTATGCGCCCAAGGCCATGAAAAAATATGTTATTGGGGAAGGAAGGCGTGAGGGGTGAGGCGTGAGGTATCAGGTTTCAGGAGAGGCAAGAGGAATAAGGTTTGAGGAATAAGGCGTAAGGCCTGAGGTGAAAATAGCTTCGCCATGAATATTCGACCCTGAAAAAGTCGCAACCACACCAGACATCAAAACATCAGACATCAGAACATCGTACACCGTACATCTAACATCGTACATCTAACATCGTACATTGATTAACATCGCACATTAAATAACATCTTACATTGAATTATGAACTGGAGTGAACACGCATGGAACAGCATCGAACAGATCTATGAGAAAAT
The DNA here is from genome assembly GCA_030345135.1 of Chitinophagaceae bacterium DXS. Lineage (GTDB taxonomy): Bacteria > Bacteroidota > Bacteroidia > Chitinophagales > Chitinophagaceae > Danxiaibacter > Danxiaibacter flavus. Next base: position 959,369 of record CP128386.1, on the reverse strand, counting down.
ACTGGACATGCCCTTTAATAAAGAATTGATGGCAGGAACCTTAACTACTGAGCGTTTTCGTTTTTATATGATGCAGGATGCGCATTACCTCAGCGCATTCAGCAAGGTGCTTGCCATCATTGCTTCCAAATTACCTTCAGCAGAGTCATTGGATTTCATTCGGTTTGCCGAGGGCGCCGTTGTTGTTGAAAGAGCGCTTCATGAAAATTATTTTTCTGCGTGGCAGGTCTCTGAAATAGCTGAGATCTCGCCGACCTGTCAATTGTATACAGATCACCTTTTCCGCCGCGCATACCTGGACTCCGTCGAAGTGGCAATTGCCGCCGTGCTTCCTTGTTTTTGGATCTACAAAAAAGTGGGTGACCATATCTATGCAAACCAACAAAAAGAAAACAATCCTTACCAGCAATGGATAGACACATATGCAGGAGAAGAATTCGCCATTTCCGTGAAAAGGGCAATCGCTATCGCTGATGAAAAAGCTGCTCAACTAACACCCACACAGCAACAGGCTATGACCGAAGCGTTTGTCAAAACCACAAAAATGGAATGGATGTTTTGGGATAGCGCGTATGGGATGGAGAGGTGGAAGGTTTAAGAAGACCGTAAGACATGTAAGACCGTAAGACCGTAAGACAGTAAGATCGTAAGAAGGGCAACGAATGAGTTGTATTAACTGAATGTGTTAAGTAGCGAGAAAGATTTTTGAGAGGGTAAGAAAATACGATAGCATGACGGGAAGAGCTAGAAAATTAGGGGAAGACGGGCCCAGGCTAATAGCTGATAGCTTAAAGCTGACAGCTTAAAAGACCGTAAGACCGTAAGACAGTAAGATAGTAAGATAGTAAGATAGGCATCGAATGAGTTGTATTAACTGAATGTGTTAAGTGGCGAGAAAGATTTTTGAGAGGGCAAGAAAATACGTAGCATGATTGTAAGAGTTAGAAAATTGGGGGAAGACGGGCCCAGGCTAATAGCTGATAGCTTAAAAGACCGTAAGACGCGTAAGATCGTAAGACAGTAAGAATGGGCAACGAACGGGTCGAGTTAACCGTATGTTTATAGAGATGTTAGAAAATTTGCAAAAAGGGGCTAAAGCTGACAGCTTAAAAGACCGTAAGAGGCGGCAACGAATGCAATGTATGAACCGTATGTTTTATGTAGCGAGAATGATTTTTGAGAGGGTAAGAAAATACGATAGTACGACCACAAGGATTAGATAATTGGGCAAGACGGGCTCAGCCGATAGCTAATAGCTAATAGCTAATAGCTGACAGCTTAAAAGACAGTAAGAGGGGCAACGAATGGGTTGTATGAACCGTATGTTTTATGTAGCGAGAATGATTCTTGAGAGGGTAAGAGAATATGATAGCGCGATCATAAGAGTTAGAAAAATGGGGAATGGTGGGCAAAAGCTAATAGCTGATAGCTAACAGCGGACAGCCATTTATTGCCCTTTCTTCAAATTTTAACAATCTCATTTGAACAAAATTGCAGTTGAATAAGATGACTATCAGTGTTCAACAAATTAAAATGAGATGTAAAAAGTATATCTAACTCATTGTCAGGTGAAATTTTCGGTTAACTTTGTTAGAGCGAACGTTAATATGGCACATTTATTACACCGGAAACCATCTTTAACAAAAAAAGCCTTTTTGCTGGTCCTGCTTATGGCCGGCAGCCATGTTATGTTCGGTCATGCCACAGGTTTTATGGCCGACGACAAAGAACCGAAAGTTATCAAATGCTACCCCAACCCTGCCGTGGCGTTCGTAAATTTTGAGTTCGACAAATCAATTGAAAAAACGGCCACGCTCCAGATTTACAGTTTCACCGGTAAAAAAATGGCTGACATGCCGGTCTCCAATGCCAAGATCACCGTTCAACTGGACGAGTATTTCCGTGGTATCTATGTTTACCAACTCCGCGATAAAACAGGCCGCATTATTGAAAGCGGTAAATTCCAGGTGACTAAATAGTTGTACGTTATACGTTTTAAGTTATACGTTGATCAAAGCGAAGGGTTGTGCAGCCTAATGTTTATTCCGGTGCGCACTATGCGCTACTCTTCTTTGCTATGATAAACGTATCACGTACAACTTACAACGTATAACTCAACCCGCTTCGATAAACGTACAACGTATAACTTACAACGTACAACTCAACAACAACTCAACCATAACTCAACCACAGCTTAATCGGCTATGAAAACCGCATTAACAAACATCAGCCTGCCGTTCTCCCAGAAATTTCTAAAAAGCACATCATCGGCAAGATAGATAACGGAGCCTGAGCCTATGTTTTGCTCACCAAACAAAAGGCCGTTCTTTAAATGCGGCATAAGTTTGCTGCCGACAAAACCAGCCACATGATCTTTGGACGAAATTGTACCAACATTCCAGCCGTTCTTTGTGTATTCGTACATATTGCCATCCTGCTTTAAAGTGTAATAGAAATCAGGATAACCAAAAGCAAGCGGATGCGTATTGTCCAGCCGGACTTTATAAATAGCACCAGGGATTTCGTTTGCCACTTCATCACGCTCACGCTCTGAATATCTTTTTAGCAGCAAAGAATCTTCCTTGTTTTCCTTTCCTTTGTCATCAATTTTATCGTCCTTCAGCTTAATTCCCCAATCGCCGGCAGCCATTTGTTTAACGGCATTTTCCATTGCGATCAGCTTACCTCCGTCTGCTACAAAATTCTTTAGCTTATCACTTAACCTGGTATCATCAAAAGCTTTGTAATTTCCATCAGGCATTATTAAAACATCATAGTTACTCAGTGTAATCCTGCCCAGTTCATTTGCATTTAATAATGTTAGAGGATAGTTCAATACCTGGTCAAAAAAGTTCCACACTTCTCCGGCTGAGAGTGAAGAAGTTTGTTCCCCGGTAAGCATCGCCACTTTCACAGGCTTTAAAAATCTTATATCCGGCGAACCAAAATCAGCTCCCTGGTCAACAAATCCGCCAGCTACTGCTTCAGGCTGAATATTGAATTCTGCACAAAGATTGTTCACTATATCGCTCCAGTTGGCTGTGTTGTTGCCTTTCAAAACAATCAAAGTACCTTGCTTGTACACTTTATTGTTGTAGGTAAAAGGCTTGTCACTTACCCGCACACGAACTTTCCTTTTCAACAATGCGGCCAACAGTTTTGCACCGTCAAAAGAGTTATAAGGAATCAGCAATCCGTAATCAGAGCTGACTTTTTGTAATGCGGGAGCAGTCTTAAGAGCACCAACGTCAAGCTTTTCTTTTACCGCATAAGCTTTTACACCATAAACGTACGGCAGGGACCATGCTGTAATATCATAAGTAATAGAATCGTTCAATTTGGTAACCGGCTCAAACAATACCCTTGCCATTGCGCTTCTCGGCTGATATGCAGAGACAGCCAGCTGATAACCTTCATTAACAAATGCCTCATCCTTTCCTGAAAAATAGTTATAGCCTTTGAAGCCGGATGCTGTTACAGAACCATATTCAATTCCATTCTTATCCAGGAGATCGGCAACCGCTTTAATATTATTGAAACTGCGCGAAGTAACCACATAGGTCTTAAAATTGTTACTTGTTCCGTTGCGGTTATTCTCGAAAAATTTTTGAAACTCGGTTAATAATCTGTCTGCGTTTTTTGAAGAAGTCTCAATTGTTGATAATCCGGTAGTGTAATGATGTGTAGCCCTGTCAACCAGCGTAAGCGTATCTTTTTCACTGTTAACAACACCAAGTCCGGCGCGGATCCCACCCTGCTCAAACGTCATACCGATAGCACCATTGTACATTGGATAAGTATCACCGTAGGATGGATAAAACAGATCAAAGCGCTGACGCGTAAAATATAGCCATCCGTTTGCATCAAAATATTTTGCGTTATTTTTTCCGATCAGGGTTTGAAAATCACGCTGCCATTGAGTGATCACCTCGTGATAGGGTTCCGCTGCCGGTGCGAAATAATAGGGTTGATTATAACCTTGCTCGTGAAAATCAACATGCACCTGCGGCATCCACTCATTATACTTTTTCATGCGCTGCCGGGATTCAATTTGTGTTTGCCATGCCCAGTCACGATTCAGGTCAAAATTATAGTGATTGGACCTGCCTTGCGGCCAGGGCTCACTGTGTTCGCGCGATTGCGGATCAACATTGTTGTTTGTTCCTGCAACCGTGTTGTACCAGTTTACATACCGGTCGCGACCGTCAGGATTTACACATGGATCCATTACGATCACCGTATTCTTCAACCACTCTTTTGTCTGCGTATTGGCCGGATCTACTAAAGCAAATAAGGTCAGCATCGCGGCTTCAGAAGAAGCGGGCTCGTTTCCATGGACATTATAGCTCAACCAAACAACAACGGGTGACTTTACTGCGCCCGTAGCCGATTTGTCTTTTCCTATTCCAGCCATCTTCAGATTATTCTGCCGGATGGTTTCAAGCTGCTTAAGATTTTCGGGAAGTGCTACATATACCAAAGCAAGCTCGCGCCCTTCGTTGGTGGCGCCGTATTGCTCATACTTAACCATATCCGGTTTTGCCTGCGCTATCCTCTTGAAATATTCAATTAATTTATAATGGGGTGTAAATTTCGTTCCCACCTTATAGTGCAAAAATTGCTCGGGAGACTCAAGCGATTGAGCAACAAGACAGTTAGTAACATTTGCCAATAGTAGCAACGCAAGTATTTTCTTCATAATATGTGGAAATAGAAGAGTGAAAATAGGAGAATTTGGGGAGAATGGAGAGACAGGTTTCAGGTTTCAGGTATCAGGTGTCAGATATCAGGTTTGAGGATTGAGGATTGAGGATTGAAGGCGTGAGGCGTGAGGATTGAGGTATGAGGTGCGTGGTTTGTGGTTTGAGAGTATTATTTGGGCAAAGGCATAATTCGTCTGTGCAAATGAAACTGGATCAGCTATTTCATCTGCTATTCTGATAGGAACTTTCAAAACCTGCATTATGCGCCTCATAAATCAGGCATGCAATGCTCCCTCATCCTGAGGTCTATACCCCATACCTCACGCCTCACACCTCAAACCTCAAACCTGATACCTGATACCTGACACCTCGCTTCATTCTTTTCTTTAAATTGCCATATGAAGAAGAACACGCTACTACTAATTTCACTAACCACTTTATTACAATCAATAACAGCGCAGCAACCGCTGGTTGGAGCAGGAAATAAAGTCGACCCGTATAAATACACGATTACCAAAACTGCAACTTTCAACAAAGCTTCCGTCGCAAGTGCACATCCGTTAGCCAGTATGGTTGGGGCTGCAATTATGCAACAAGGGGGAAATGCCTTTGATGCCGCAATAGCAACACAACTTGCTTTGGCAGTTGTTTACCCCGGTGCCGGTAATCTTGGTGGCGGCGGATTTTTATTGGCCAGAAAAAAGGATGGAAATTTGATCGGGCTTGATTACCGTGAGAAAGCACCTGCCAGTGCCAGTCGCGATATGTATCTTGATAAAGAAGGAACGGCTCAGACCACGCTTTCTCAAAACGGTCATTTGTCCTCCGGCGTTCCGGGGACTGTCGCAGGACTTTTTGCAACCTTTCCTTATGCAAAACTTCCATTCAAAACATTGATACAGCCAGCCATCGATCTTGCTGAGTACGGTTTTGTAATTACCGAACATGAGGCCAGATCCCTGAACGGTAATAAAGCTGACTTTATTAAGTATAGCACCAAACGCTCTGCTTTTATTAAAGATGGTGAATGGAAAGCCGGAGATACTTTAATTCAAAAGGATCTTGCCGAAACGTTGAAGCGCATTAGAGACAATGGCCAAAAAGGTTTTTACGAAGGGCTGACTGCGGAATTAATTGTAAACGAAATGGAACGGGGAAATGGCTTAATAACCTTGCAAGACCTGAAAGACTATTCAGCGAAAGAAAGAAAGCCGGTAACATTCAGCTACCGCGGAGTTGAGGTTGTGAGCTTTGCTCCCCCCAGCAGCGGCGGAATACTGCTTGCTCAAATGCTGAAAATGGCTGAAAAATTTCCTTTGAATGAATATGGATTTCAATCGCCCAAAGCGGTGCAATTAATGGTAGAAGTTGAACGTCGCGCTTATGCAGACAGAGCTCAATACATGGGAGATCCCGATTTTTGGAAAGTGCCGGCAAAGATGCTGATGAGTGATACCTACCTTACACAACGGATGCAGGACTATGCAGTTGATAAAGCGGGAAAAAGCACCAATATCAGCTACGGCATTTTGAAAGAAAGTGAGGAGACAACTCATTTAAGCATTATGGATGCAGAAGGCAACATGGTTGCTGTTACAACTACCCTTAACAATGGCTATGGCAGCAAAACCGTGGTTGGTGGCGCCGGCTTTTTGCTGAATGATGAAATGGATGACTTCAGTATAAAACCTGGCGTCCCCAATATGTACGGCGCAATAGGCGGAGAAGCGAACGCCATTCAGCCGGGCAAACGCATGCTAAGTTCCATGACGCCCACTTTGCTGCTAAAGGACAATAAGCCTTTTGTTGTGGTAGGCACGCCCGGGGGAACAACAATTCCTACTTCAGTTTTTCAAAGTATTGTGAATGTGGTTGATTTCTCCATGAATGCTGAAGATGCTGTAAACAAACCAAAATTTCATCACCAGTGGCTGCCTGATGTCGTATATATTGAAAAGACTTTTTTAACATCAACCAGTGAGGCATTGAAACAAATGGGTTATACGATCGAGCAGCGTGGCGCAATTGGCCGGACAGAACTCATTAAAATAAACGGCGGCAAGCTGGAAACAGCAGCGGATAAAAGAGGCGATGATAGTGTGGCGGGGTTTTGAGCTGAAAGCGTAAAGCTCAAAGCTTAAAGCTTAAAGCCGAAAACCAGAGATCGCTGATGTCTGATGTTTGGATGTCTGATATTGGAGACCATAATGTTTCAAATGACTGATTGACATATAATATGAACTAGAAGACTGGCTTTTAATTAGACTATAAAATAACTCATCGCCTGAAAGCTGATAGCTGACGGCTAAATACACCACCATGCAATTCGAACAAAACTTTCTAACCGACCTTGAGAAAAGATTCAGATCTTACAAAAACCTGGGCGACGAAACGTTTAAGCAGTTGGAAGAAAATGACTTCTACTTCAAGCCTTCAGAAGAGAGCAACAGCATAGCCATTATTATACAACACATGTACGGCAACATGATGAGCAGGTTTACCAATTTTCTTACAGAAGATGGCGAAAAACAATGGCGGAAGCGCGATGCCGAATTTGAAGCGTCAGATACGACAACAAAAGATCTGCTTGACTTTTGGCAGACCGGTTGGAACTGCGTGTTTAAAGCAATTGCAGATATTAAGCCTGAAGAGTTGATGAATACCGTCTACATAAGGTCTGAACCGTTATTTGCATTTGATGCATTTTTGAGACAACTGGCACATTATGCCTATCACGTAGGCCAAATAGTAATGATTGGCAAAATGCTGAAGGATCAGCACTGGCAATCATTAAGTATTCCAAAAACTAAAAAATAGCCATGAAACCGCAAGCAATCATTTTTGACATGGATGGAACGCTTATTGACAACAATCCCTATCATATTATGGCATGGCAGGAATTTTACAGGGGTCTTGGCCGTGAACTTACCATGGAGCACTACAAAAAAAATATGAATGGGAAAGTCAACAGGGAAATATTTGAAGACATATTTAGCCGCAAGCTGACAACCGAAGAACTTGCGGATTATATTGATCAAAAAGAATCGTTGTATCGCAAATTGTATGAACCGCATATTGCACCCATATCCGGGCTCATGGATCTGCTTCAATCTATTTCGGCAGAAAACATTCCGATGGCCGTAGCTACATCGGGGCTGCCAGTAAATATCCAGTTTGCATTCGACAGGTTGTCTATGCGGCATTATTTTGAAGTAGTAGTCGACTCAACATATATCACCAGGGGTAAACCCAATCCGGAAATTTACCTGAAAGCGGCGGAACTCGTAAAAGCAGATCCGGCAAAATGTGTAGCCTTTGAAGACGCCATTGCCGGTATCAAGGCTGCAAAAGGCGCGGGGATGAGAGTTGTGGCACTTTCCACCACACATGCGCGTGAAGACCTGGGAGAAGCCGATCTTATTATCAACGACTACCGGGATATTACACTGGCTCAAATCAAATTGCTGTTAAATTAGCCAGCCTGTCCACTCGCGGATTATACGATCTAACACCACTTTACCTTTTGACCTTGAATTTTTAATTTCTAATGCACACTTTCATTTTTGAAGAACAGCCCGGCCGCACAGCCGTTAGCAATGGAAAGGAATATTTATTTTTCTCCGGGTACAGCTATCTCGGAATGAGCCATGTACCTGAATTTAATGCACTACTCCAGGAAGGGCTGCGCAAATTCGGGCCACTTTTTCCTTCTTCCCGTATTTCCAATACCAGGCTGGCCTTGTTTGAAGAATGCGAACAGCTGCTTTCTTCCATCACCGGCTTTGCAGAAACGGTGCTGGTGTCATCCGGATTTATCGCTGGCAAACTCTCTACAGAGCTTTGGCAGCAACAATTGCAATATCCAGCCAATGCCCATCCGGCAATCAGGCCAAGGTTTGGCAATTTACAGCCCTCAAAAGGAAATATTGTTGCAACAGATTCAGTCAATATCCTGGACGCCACCGTCAATAATTTTTCTTTTTTCAAGCCCCAAACAGATTTCTACATTGTAGATGACTCGCACGGATTTGGCCTGCTGGGTGCCAATGGTGAAGGAATTGCATCATCCCTTCCATTTGCGAAAGACAAGGGCCTGATCACTTATTCCCTGTCAAAAGCCTGTAATATTATAGCAGGGGCAATAAGCTGCTCAAAAGAAGTTGCCTCCAAACTCAGGGACATGCCGGAATATACAGCCGCAACTGCACCTTCGCCGGCGTTTTTATATGCGTTTATACACGCACAGGAGTTGTATGCGTCACGGCGAAAAAAGCTTGATCAGAACATCAGGCATTTTCGATCGTTGATCGGAGATACTGCCAGGATCAGCTCTCCAAACGGGCTTCCCATTTTTATTCTTCCATCGTCTGTCAATGAGCTGGCACTGGCCGAAGAAGGAGTAATTATCTCATCCTTCGCCTATCCGGATCCGAACGGAAAAAAAATTCAACGCATTGTGTTAAATGCGTTGCATACTCCCGGTGATCTGGAAAAACTGGCAAGCTGTTTGAATAAGATACTATAGAAGTAGGATGTTGGCCGCGCCAACGTTTCTTTGTAAACAACTGATAAAGCTTAAAGCCTAAAGCTGACCGAAGCGAAGTTTTTTGAACCGTATAAGGTATATAAGGACGTACAAGAAGTTACGCCGGAGGTCCGTCATGGCTAGAGCTGCATATATTTACTCAGCCAGTTTGTGCCCTTCACCATTGACTATTCACTATTCACTAGTTGTATAGAAGCGATTTATAAAAACTGGCAAATCAACGACAGACTCCTCTATTATATATCCGGCCGCATATCATACAAAATATGCGGCCCTTTTTTATCTCACATAAAACTCTTCCTAATATTTGAAACACCTCTACAAATAAACTTACCGTTCAAATTTTTAGAATTATCTTGCCACCTTAATTAGTGTGCTGTTTTGAGGAATGAAAATAGTTAAGAAATCTCTGAGGATATTGGGTCGTTCGCTCTTGATTTTACTGGCATTTTTACTGCTGGTATGGCTGCTTATTCAAACCGAAACAGTACAGAACTACATATTAGGTAAAGTTACCAAACGTTTATCCAAAGATCTGAATACGGAAGTCAGCGTTCAACACGTAAGCCTTTCGCTTTTTAATCGCGCCAACCTTGAGGGAACGCTTATCCGGGATGAAAAAAAAGACACGCTTCTTTACGCCGGCAAGCTTAAGATAAGAATAACTGACTGGTTCTTTTTTAAGAGAACTGCAGACTTTAAATATGTAGGGCTGGAAGATGCGAACATTAAACTGCAACGCACTACAAAAACCTGGAACTACCAGTTTATAGCGGACCATTTTTCAGGAAAAGATACAAGCCAGCTTTCTGCTAAGGTGACCGGGTCTAAACCTGCTACTGCTGCAGATTCTTCCAAAGGCACCGTTTTCGACATCAAAAAAGTTGACTTAAAGAATGTCTCTTTCCTCTATAATGACAAGTGGATAGGGCAACGTATGCTAGTTAAAATAGGCAGCATGGTAATGGATGCCGAGAAAATGGACATGGAGAAAAGTATTTTCTCCTTTAACGAAGTAGAACTCGATAAACCATATTTTGCCCTGTACGATTTTGAAGGATTAAGACCAGACAGCCTTCGCCCCAAAAAACAAATTGACACCGGGATGTATTTTAATGAAGGTGATATTTCTGTTAGCGCAAAAAAATTAAAACTCACCAACGGATATATAGCCATCGAACAGCCCGGGAGGCCAGTAACTCCCGGATATTTTGAGCCGGCCAACATCTGGATCAGCAACATCAACGCCAACTTCAATAATCTCACGTTCATTAAAGACACCATTAAGGCTAAAATTGAATTGTCTGCAAAGGAAAGAAGTGGCCTGGCAATAAAAAAGTTAACTGCACAGTTCAGGCTTACTCCACAAATAATGGAGTTTGCCAGGATGGATCTGAGGACGAACAAAAGTCACCTTACCGATTACTATGCGATGAGGTTCGATGACTTTAATGAGGATATGAATGAGTATGTTGACAGTGTAACGATGACTGCACGTTTCCGTAATTCGCTGGTTCACTCGGATGATATTGCCTTTTTTGCCCCGGAAATGAAAGACTGGAAAAAGGAAGTATTAATGAGCGGAAGATTTGACGGAACCGTGAGCCATTTCGATGTAAAAAACCTCTTTTTAAAGAGCGGCAATGCTACCTACGTTAGTGGGCATCTTAGCATGCACGGCCTGCCAGATATAGATAAAACACAGATCAATTTTACGGATGGCAATATTCAAACCAATTATAATGAATCTGCTATTCTGTATAAAGGGCTGCAGGATATAAAAACGCCAGATCTGGCGGCACTTGGCGATATCCGTTTTGTCGGCAGCTATAAAGGTACCATCCATGATTTTACAACGAATGGCACAATCACCAGCAGCCTTGGCGGCGCCTACACTAACATCAGTATTAAACTACCCGGGAAAGGAGACCCCTCCTATTCCGGAACCGTTAATACGCGCCAGTTTAATCTTGGCCGTTTTATTGATAATGATCTTTTTGGAAGAGTAACCTTCGACGGAAAGATCAACGGAAGAAGTTTTAATCTGTCACGTCTGAATACTGTGCTGGATGGAACATTCAAGCAGTTTGAGTTTAACGGGTACAATTATTCTGATCTCATCATCAACGGTAATATCCAGAAAAAACTGTTTAATGGCGAATTCAAATCGAATGATCCCAATTTTAATTTCACCAGTAGTATAGCAATAGATCTGAACGGAGAACAACCGAGCTTCAACGTATTGGGTGACCTTGTAAACTCTAACTTTCAAAAACTCAACTTTACCCCGCACGATCACTTCGAGCTGACAGGCTTATTTGACCTTAACTTTAAAGGAAAGAACATCGACGCCTTTTTAGGAACGGCCAAAATACTGAACGCCAACCTTATGCATGACAGCAGCAAACTGAGCTTTGACTCGCTCACGCTGAATGCATTTGTTGATTCAGCTAACAGAAAGATATTACATGTGCAAAGCAATGAGTTTGATCTGTTGGTTCGTGGACAATACAACATTCTTGACCTTTCAACCAGCTTCCAGGGTTTCCTGCATAAATATTACCCGTCATTAATTAATGATCCCGTAACCGTTCCGAAAAATCAAAAATTCATTGTTGTATTTAAAACGCGGCAGTTCGCCAAATATGCATCTATACTCGATGCAAAACTGACCGGGCTGGACAATGCGGTAATAGCCGGGGGCGTAAATACAGAGGATTCAGGGTTCTATGTAGGAATGGATATTCCTTTCGTTCAATATGACAAATACAAAATTGAAAATGCCCGGGTAAACGGGCGCGGCGATTATAAGAACCTTACCCTTACAGGAGATATCGGAAGCATTCATATTTCAGACAGCACTTATTTTCCGGGAACAGACTTAACCGTTGCTTCGGCTGAAGACCATTCCGTGGTACATCTTACAACAAAAGCTAACAGTACATTAAACAATGCCAGTTTAAATGCAGATGTGTACACGCTCAATGATGGTGTAAGAGTTAAGTTCAGGCCTTCCTCATTTATTATCAATGATAAAAAATGGAATCTTGAAAAAGAAGGCGAAATAGTTGTCCGAAAAAGCTTTGCCTCTGCATCTAACGTAAAATTCAGCCAGGGTTTCCAGGAAATTGCTGTAGAAACACAGGAAGAAGATGGCGGCAATACAAGTAACCTGGTGGTAAAGATCAAGAACCTTGTGTTAGGAGACTTTACGCCTTTATTAATGAAGCAGCCGACACTGGAAGGTCTTGCAAATGGCGAAGTTTATCTGAGAGATTTCTTCGGCAAGTTTGAAGCGGACGCGAATATTAAGGCCGATGAGTTCAGGTTAAACAACGACTCAATCGGCACCGTGTTCGTAAAAGGACATTTAAACAATGCAAGCGGCCTGATTAATTTCAACGTTAGCTCAGATAATGCCGGATATAAATTAAAAGGTGAAGGCTCGTATGATCTGAAAGATTCTACCGGCAATGCATTGAATACCACACTTGACCTGGAAGATGCACGTGTGGTCATCCTGAACCAGTTTCTTGAAGGCATATTTTCTGATGTAAAAGGAAGAGCATCCGGAAAGCTTATTGTAAAAGGCGATCCCCAGGCTCCCGATCTTATTGGCAAAGTAGCATTAAGAGAAGGCAGCCTGACGGTTGATTATACCAAAGTGCATTATACGATAGACTCTGCTGTGTTCAATTTTTCCGAAGGTCTTATAGATTTTGGCCAGTTTACCATTAAGGACGATGCAAAAAGAACAGCTACCGTAAAAGGAAAACTATATGAACATGGATTCAAAGACATGCGATATGACTTTGACATTACGTCGAACAAACTGCTGGTATTAAATACCAAAAAAGCGGATAACAGCACTTTTTACGGAAGAGCTATCGGAAAAATAGCATTCAGCTTAAAAGGCCCGCAGGATAATATGCAAATGGGCATTACCGGCGAGGTTAATGATACTACACATATCTACATTCTTACAACTACCAGTAAGGAAAGTGCTGAAGCTGATTTTATTGTGTTTAAACAATACGGAACTGAACAAAAATTAATTGCAAAAGAAAATACAAGGCTTAATATAGACCTTGATCTTACCGCCAACAACAAAGCCCAGATAGATGTAATTCTTGATGAACTTACCGGTGACGTAATACAGGCGACAGGTAATGGCCGCATGCTGATTCATGTACCATCCAAGGGAGATATGACAATGAAAGGCCGCTACAATATTGAACGGGGCTTGTACAACTTCAACTTCCAGTCATTCATCCGAAAACCATTTGAGCTATTGGCTGGGTCGGGTAATTATATTGAATGGACAGGCGACCCTTACGATGCCCGCCTTAATGTAGAGGCAAAATATACTGCAAACAATGTGAGCCTGAAAGAACTGATCAGCAACTCTGCCATATTATCAAGCGCAACGACTGACCTGCAGAGTTATCGCGGTGATGTTTATGTAATAGCGCAGTTGACGGGAAAACTAAGCAGGCCGGATATTGACTTCTCCATAGACTTTCCGGATTACAGTACCATTAAGAATAACCAGGAACTGGCGATGTACATACGCAGACTGGAAAGTGATCAGAACGAAATGCTGAAACAGGCCAGTATGCTTATTGTGTTCGGTTCATTTTATCCAACAGGCACCGGACCGAACAACAGCAATTTTGGTGGTCTAAGTGCGTCGCTGGGCATCAACACGATTTCACAGAAGATAGCCGATCAGGCCAATAAAATATTGTCCGATGTATTGTTTAAAATTACAGGTGATAAAAGCCTGCAGTTTGATATCTCAACATCTACCTACAGCAGTTCAAGTATTCTTACACAGAACGAGGCCACTACAGGAACAACCCGCATGGACAGGCAGAACATTAACCTGAAAGTAAATCAACGGATCCTGAACGACCGTATCATACTATCATTTGGAACGGGCCTTGATTTTGGTGTAGGAAACAACACCACTCAAACGGGAAGTTTTCAATGGTTGCCGGACATTTCCGTACAATGGCTGATAACTCAGGACCGTAAGTTGCGATTTATTGTTTTCAACAAAAGCTCCCTTGATATTGCAACCGGAGGTAGTGCTATCGGACGCAAAACCCGCCAGGGAATTGGGCTCTCTTACTCAAGGGATTTTGAAAAAGTTTTCAGCAAAAAACCTAAAGAACCAAAAGATACTCCAAAAGTTGCTTCAGACGAAAAAGTGATGAAATAACCGGAGACATGTCTTTTCTGCAGCAGTCATGATCATTAAATCTTCATTTCAATAAAGTCTCACCTATTGACAAAGTCCATCAAATCAATTAATTTGACTTACGTATAACGCACAAGAAATTAAATACCGTACTGGCCACAAAATGATTCAAATTTAAATTCCTGCTTATTACTCATTTTTAAAGCGTTGAATATGCCAAAATTTGTTATTGAACGAGAAGTACCCGGAGTAGGTAACTCTTCAAAGCAAGACCTTACAAGCATGTCTCAAAAATCATGTGATGTATTAAGAGTTATGGGACCTGAAATTCAATGGATACATAGCTATGTAACCGGCGACAAAATATACTGTGTATACATTGCACCTGACGAAAAAACCATTCTTGAGCATGCTGAAAAAGGAGGTTTTCCAGCCAACAAAATCTCCAAAATTTATGATACAATAGATCCGACTACAGCGGAGGCATAAGAATACAAAGAGCGATATCACGCAACAATAATAACTTCTGCTTCCTTTCCTGTACAATCGCGCGAGTTAAAATGCATGTGATCCTCTCTGGCACAACCGTCCCTAAAGATCACTCACGCCAGAAAGACGGCAATATTATGAACGGTTAGTTGCTATTCTATGCGCATATTAGCCGGCTGTAGTACTTATCATCAAATTGTAGTAATTCTATTCAACTTCGGTCAGGGAAGGACGAAACACGGAATACCATATCGCCATTGCCCGGACGTAAGCTGCAAACTTATAAATCCCATAATACAATCATTCTAAAATGCTATATATGAGGAAGACATTTTTATTATGTGCGGGTTTTATCATCAGCTTAGCTGGAATCTCCCAAAACCAAACCGACGAACAGTCGGTAAAACAAGTTGCAAATTCCTGGTTCAATAGCTTTAATAAACATGATTATAGTGACATATCCAACTATACGACCGAAGACTGTTATATGATTAATCCTTATGGATTGCATGGAAAACATACGAATGAGACACCAGCAATGTTCAAAAAAGTACACGAGGCGCTATTGAAGAATGTTTCTATAAAGGTGGACAGCATGACAATTCGCTTCATTAAACCTGATGTTGCGATCGCAACTGTTCTTAGTCAGCAAACAGGCGCGTACTATCTCCCTGATGGTATAGACAGGGGCAATAATAAACACCAGGACGAAAGACTAATAACAACAATGGTGATAGTCAAACAAAATGACAAATGGTTGATCACGCAATACCAAAACACAATAATCGCTACATTTAAATAAGCCAGGTCTGCAACTAACTTCCTATTGAAAACGGGACGGGCGACGAACATATCCTCTGGTCCTCTGGCGCGAGAGTTCCGAAGGACCTCCCGTGTCTACTAATTTCCAGCCGATTGTATCGGCGATTTATAAAGTATATGCGTCCATTCAAGACAGTCTATCCATCCGCTATTCATGGTGTTTAAGCAAAAAACGACAGGAAAAAGCCACACAGATTCCAGCATACAATAAAGTAATCTTCCCTTTTTATCGCCTCCTCTGGCGCGAGAGTTCCGAAGGACCTCTCGTGTCTACTAATTTCCAGCCGATTGTATCGGCGATTTATAAAGTATATGCGTCCATTCAAGACAGTCTATCCATCCGCTATTCATGGTGTTTAAGCAAAAAACGACAGGGAAAAGCCACACAGATTCCAGCATACAATAAAGTAATCTTCCCTTTTTATTTCCTCACCACAACAACCAATTAAACTCTGCCAGCTCCTGCCTGTTGTCTGTATTTTGACTACCGCCGGATTTTGCGCTTACACATTGATTCACTTTTGTACTAAGCTCATTAATGCTCATGCTGCTGTATTGTTGTACCTGCGCGATAATGCAGGAAGTAAACCAGCCATTTGTAATGCCACCACCTTCACCGGCAGATTCATTACTTTGTGCAGCCGAGAGCACATAGGCGCCATTGTTTCTCCTGATATCAACAAATGCTTCTTTCATCAATTTGAAAATATCAGTCGACGAACTGTGCGATGGATCATTGTTTTCTACGACATCCAAAATTTCAATGCTGCCAGCGTTGTTTTTATCATTGTCATCGCTTCCCTTTTTTGTTCCCGGTATATTTTTGACGCTGTTATTAGCACTTCCGTCTGATTCTCCGCTATGGCACGCATCCAACAACATCAGTTTTTTTCTTGCAGGAATGCTGTCCAGCAATTCTTCAAGTTGTGCATAAGAGATGCCGTTTGCTGACGGATTGTGTACATCTGTATTGCCGGTAACAAAATAAAAATCATCCGGATGTTCCGGATCCACCATACCATGTCCGCTAAAACTAATAATCACCCTGTCATCTACAGTGGTATTCATGAGTTTTTGTTTAAGCGCAAGAATATTTTCCTTAGTGGCAGCTTCATTCATTAATGTATCAGTTATCATATTCTCGTTATACTTCTGCTTAAGTGCACCACTTAAATCCCGTATATCCTTCAAACAGTAGCTAAGATCCACAAAGGAAGAGTGTGCGCTGTAATTGTTAATACCAATGCCGATAAAATAAGTCTTTGCGGTTGATTGTTTTTCCGGCTTGTAGGTCACGTATAAGGCCTCTTTTCTGCTTACGACTGCGTTTTCATTCGTGCAGTTTATTTCAATCTTGTTCATGCCTTCGCTTAGTAAAACAGTCTGTATAATGTTGGCGCTATGCGAAGCGTTAACAAGTTGCTTGCCGCTAATGCCGTTTAATGGCACGTCATTTATAAAAACATTATAGCTCCGTATGTTATAGAGGCTGTCGGAAATGGTAAATGCAAGCGTTAGCTGTTGTGTTGCTGTAAAAGGCTGAATATTCGTCGTGTTAACTAAAATAGAAGGCACGTGCAGCGTGCTGCTGTTAAAATCTTTTTCGGTAAAGCCGTTTTTCTTTATCCGGCCCTGCCATGCTTTGTAATATTCATCTATCAGGCGTTTGTCGTTGCTGCCGATCGCCTGCAACACTTTATCCGGCCGGTTAAACTGCAGATCAAACTGACTGAAATTATACAGCTTGTTATTGAGTTTAAAGTTCAGGTATTTGGCGTCGGTTCTCGAAGAAATGAAATAATATCCCTCCGGTAAAATGATGGCATAATCATGATCCTTAAAGAACACCATCGTAAAAACTTCCTGTCCGTTTGCGAGGTTCCACTTCGTAAGTGTGCCACTTTCACACCATGTATATACGTACTTGCTATCAGGTGTATACACCGCTCCGTTAACAACCCCGGCAGTATTCATTTTTAAATTATAGAGTGGCGCGCCGCTTTTTGCATTCACCACTCTTACTGAATGCGCACCTAATGCAAATAACGGATCAGATAAAATGCAAGCCAGTTTTTTGTTTGGGCTGATAAAGAACTTGCTTATATTACCAATTTTTTCTGCTTTAAATTCTACAGGCGTTTTGAAAACGAGATTGCTTTGCAGGTCCTGGCAATAATAAAAATTGGGGTCGGTGAGCTTGCCTGTATAGTGACGTCCCAGCAAATATTTGCCATCATCACTGATAGCCGGCTCCGGTAAAAACAGGTTATGGACTTTAGGAGAAAGCGGATTTACAATATCCTTTGGCCTGGCTTTCCTTATAGCATAAGGTACATCATAAGTAAAAATGTAACTTTTCAATTCGTCATTGTATTGAAGGTTGTCCCGATCAGCAATGAGCAATGTCGTATCGGTGCCTTTACTGCTCTTCAATACACCAGACGTCAATACAGCACTTTCTATGAACATGTTCCTGTTAGGGTTCACAATGTCTGTAGTTGTTGTATATACCGTAAATGACTGAAGCCCCGGATAATCAAGTTTGATGTACTTTTTATTTTCGCCAGGATTTTCCGGCGTATTAGCGTTGTTGCCTAAAAGAAGCTCTGTGCCCCCGTTTGTATCAAAGTGCATTTCCTTTACGATGGAAGGCGTGTCATTATTGATGATCAGAAACGTTCCGGTCGGCTGATATGCTTCTCCCAGGTTCAGAACGCTGTATTTGTCTTTTTGTAAATAATGAACATCCTGTACAGTTGACAGGCCGGAAGAGAGAAACGATAATTTATTGATCGAATTCACATCCTGCATGCCATACATGGTTCTTGTTATGTACCATACTTTCGAAGATGCACTGCTGGTGTGCATTTTGACGATCGGGTCGATCACATTACCACTGTTGGCAATCTCTTTTGCTGTTGTATCTGTAAAATCCCAAAGGCTTAAATTACCGTCAGCATGGCCCGTAACGAGAAACTTATCATTCGGGCTGAATGTCATGGCCGTTACGGGGTTCTTGCTTTCATAGTGGCTGATTATTTTATTCGCATCGTTAAAGATATTGAAGCGGCAAACGGTGTCTTTATTGTGCAATTGCATTTCTGCCGTTGCATAAAATAGTTGTCCATTACCGTTCGTGCTAACGACAGCCATGTCATATTCATCCTCCGGAAAAATTGCCTGCATCGTATCTTTCAAAACAAAGTGAACAAGTTTTCTTGCCGAAGGCACAAAGTTGTTACTGTCAACCGGGGGTTTGGGCACGTTGTAGGTTATCAACATGGAGGAATCGTTTTTACTGAAGCTGCAATTTTCCAGCGCTATCGGTTGTTTCCAGATCATTTTAAGCCGCAGTACATCCCATAACTCTGTAAATGCATCATAATGAACTACAGGCACTGTAAATGAGTTATATTCCTCTCTATAGTGAAAAAGATATTTGTGTCCGGGACTCATCAACCACTGGCCGCTCTTGTAAGTTTTGCTGGTATCGCTACAAGAGGCCACTTCCGTATCTGTAATAAAATTAAGAACCGTGAATTTTGTTATATACAATGGCTGGGCCTGGTTTACCGCAGCGTATACGGCAATTAACAGGGTGCTGTCCGACGCAAATGCAATGAATGATTCTGCTTCTGTCGTTATATCTTCGTACCGGGTTATTTGCTTAAATAATTTGCCCGTTGCTGCATAGTAAATATTGATCGGCCCGTCGGTTACTGTTTTCCAGGTGGCGTCGTTCTGATACTTTTTTATTTTATCCGGATGCACGGCTACCCATTTACTGTCCGGGCTAAGCGTGGACGTTTCATAACCATTTACACTTTCATACACAAGACGGCCGCTTTCTATGTCCCATACATAAAACGGAACATTGTTAAACTCCTTTCCGGAATTGGATTGCATGCCCAATGATCGCTGGGCGATGGATGTAATTTTTTTCCCGTCAGAAGAAAAAGATGCATCGAGATAAACAAGACCGTTTCCGCCCAGTTCTGTAATTAGTTTTTGGCTAAACGCATCCCAGATTTTTATAATACCATCTTCGCTGGTTGTTACCATTTGTTTGCCATCCGGGCTAAACCTTGCTGAATTTACTGTTCTCAAATGTCCCTTTTGTAATACAAGAGAAGGTGATTGTGCACCTGCATTAATGAGGCATGTCATCAAAAACAGCAAAGAAAATGTTTTGGCGCACAACATACAGTTCATCGTTTTTTATCTTCTGTAATAATATCAACACGTTTCAACATCCAGTGATCGAAAGATTTAATATCACCTCTTTGCCCCGCCCCTTCTTCATTTAGCAAAGCTTCCAGCGGGTTATCACTAAACTCAGGCTGATCGCCTTTTACAACGCCGCGCCGGGTAAAAATATCGCGGTTGGAAACGGGTTCGCGTAATGCAATAAAAACATAGTGATAAGTGCCGGGCGTGGTATGTCTCACCGTAGCCAGGTGATAAAAGCTGGTATCATACAAAATACTGTTGGGATAAGTGAGGATACTTGTTCTTGGTTGCGGATACAAAAGATAGGTATTTCCTTTGGGATCGATCGACATCACATAGATGAATAACGGCGTTATCTTATCAGTCGGCAATGTTGAGCCCGCATCTTTTTCAATGCCGATATCAAGCTTGTCCTGGATGCCGGATCTACCCGTTGTTTTCTCATCTGCTTTCTGCTTATTGCCGCTATTTTTTATGGCGAGGTGGTAGGGAAAGATCATCGTTTTATCAGGCGGAGGTGAAGTCATGGATAACCAGTTTGCCAGTACCGAAAGCCGTCTCACCCTTTCCACAAGGCTGTCCACCGGATAACTGCTGCCTCCGGCAAAAAAATCTGTCACTGCAGTGAGTCCGTTTCCTTTGTTGATATCCCTGCCAAGAATCGTTTTCTCCCATCCATACGCAATATTGTTACCGTTGTTGATGAAATGTCCTGCAAGCATATAATCTGCAGCCGACGGCGTGTTCACTACTTTGATGTTTCTGTTTCTTTCTGCGGAAAGCTTCGTTTTCAGCTGATCGATTAACGCCTGCGGCGGCGGTAATTGCAGATATACGTTGCGCGATTTTGCAGCTGTAATTAGGTTGTTGACCGCTGTTGAATCCGGGTTGTCAAATGCAACAGTTTCCATCTCACCATTCCTGTTCAGTTTCCAGCCATTGTTGTAAAAAAACACTGCATCAGGTAAATTCTGATACGACGGGTTCATCCATTCATATCCCGGACTATTTTGTTGATATAGCGCTTTCGCTTTGTCGATGATGCCACTATAAACATCCTCGCTCAAACTGCCTCCGAGATATATTTTCAGTGGCGGATCGGGGTTCGGCAGTTTTTTTAATACGGTAAAGCTCAATGTCGTCAGGTCAGCCGCTTTCCATTTGGCGCTCTGATTCATCAGTGTCACTTCTGTTTCCGTCAGGCCAACGTTGGTTACTTTAATGCTGTCTTTGGTCCTGGTGTCCACAAGAATATCATCGTTTAAAATATCATCTGTAAAACCTGCTGCTATTACAGGCATTTGTTTTGCGGAACAATTGGCACACTTAAGCGAATAGGTCGCTTTTTTCACCTGTGCCGGCGCCGAACCTATGAGATTCTGTTTGCGTCTTTTATCTGCTTCTATATTCGGCGTTTGCTGCTTATTCAACAGGCGCAACTTTGAAACAGTGCGGTCAAGCAATACATCGATCGGCGCCTGGCTCCATTCTGTAACAGATCTGCAAAAGCTAATGGTAAACGCGCCATAGTATGTTTTGGCAGCAACCTGCGCTTCACTGGCTATTTCATTGTCCTGGCATGAACCAATAGTGAGCGCACCTGATTGATCCAGGCGACGGGTAGTAGCAGTGCCTGCTGAGATAAATTTCCCCGGCTCTAACGAAGGCTTAACTTCTCTTGCTGAATCTGCTTCGAAGATGGTGCTGCCACGTGTGTTGGTGGCACTGTGGCAACAGTCGGTTATTACAGTCAGTACAACCCCTTTGTCGGTAAAAGCAGAAAAGATCTTGTTCAGCTCAGCACTATTAATGTCGGAAATGCCGGGCTGCGTGATATCTGCAGACAGTATTGTGTTGCGATATCCTTTGCCTGTCCTTAATTGATTGTCGTTGGCTGATTCATATTCATAGCTCCCATGCCCAGAATAAAAGAATACAAAGTAATCTCCCTTCCTGCATTTAGCTAATAGTTGATTGAATTTTTGCATGATCGCTGTGCGCGACGCTTCCTGGTCACGAAAGATGGTGACGTTCCCTGGTAAAAAATCATAGTATTTAATAAACAATTTCGAAATAGTATCTACGTCGTTCAGGCATCCGTTCAGGTTTTTAATCCCGCGGTCCTTACAGATCTGGCAGGTAGCATAATTAACGTTGGCCAGGTAATTGTTCACGCCCACGCAAAACATGTATCGTTCGCCCTTTGCAGGTCCTTGCGCTTGCGGAAACACGCGGCTACTTACAAACAAAAGGCAAAGCAGCAAAAAGCAAGATGACAAAAGACGTATTCGCATAGGAACGGCGTATTAAGTTGTTTTGCGAAAAGGAAATGAGAAAGCATCGGGGATGTACGATGCCCGCCCGTACCGACGGCACGTTCGGGCGGGTACGGTGTACGATGTACTACCGGCTTCACGTCAAACAATATACGATTATTCCGGCTCGATAACAAGTGCCCAGACAACAACAATCTTCTAAATATTAATGCTAACTTAGGTACCACATCACCATACGCCGGCCGCAATGAAAAAATTGAACCTCACACTCGTACTCCTGCTAAACATGCTATTTGCATTTACTCAAAACCGCAAAACAGATAGCTTATCTGCACTTTTACGCATTGAAAAAACAGATCATAAAAAGATAGACCTATTGAATTCGCTTAGTTTTTTTTACCAGGATTCAAGGCCTGATTCTGCATTACTACTCGCGCAAAGTGCATGGTTTTTATCGAAGAAAAACAAAGATATAAAGGGAGAATCTTATGCGCTGAGCCAAATGGCGATCGCTTATAAAAGTTTGGGCAATTTTACCAAATCACTCGAGTATTCTATTGCCAAATTAAAGATAGATGAAGCCCAGGAGTCTGCGAAAGATCTTACCCTGTCTTATCTCTATATAGCCTCATTGTATGCCGAATCAAAAGACTTTGATAAAGGATTAGCATACGCCAAAAAAGCAGATTCAATTATCAATGATAAACAGGCATTCATAAACAGACCCGATTCAATTACCAGGATATTACATAGCTACGCACCTTATTGCCTTCTCAGCATTGGCGATATTTACGAGAAGAAAAACATGCTTGACTCTGCAATTGTGTACACACAAAAATGCCTTGACAGCAGTATTCAGGCAAATAACACATTATTGATCGGAACTGCTCTTAATAACCTCGGAAACATTTATAGAAAGTCGCGAAATGATACGCTGGCCCTCAAAAATTATCGCGCAGGTCTTCCTTATATAGTAGTCAATGACAATTATTCCACGTATGCCGAAAGTGCATTGGGTATGGCCCAGGTGTTTGAACGCATGGGACCGCAGTACCAGGATTCAGCCTTTTGGTATGGCAAACAATCATTCTCAATTGCTGCGAATAACCAGTTTATTGTAAGGAGCCTTAATGCTATTGATTTCTTATCGCGCCTTTATAAGAAGAAAAATAGCATTGACAGTGCTTATGCCTACCTCCAAATGGCCGGATCCTTAAAGGATTCTATTGAAAGCACTGAGAAAATACGCGAACTGCAAAACATGAGCACAGCTGAGCAGGTAAGACAGGCAGAACTGGAACAGCAACGGCAAGAACAAATTATAGACAGGAAAGAAAAGCTGCAGTTACTTTTTATTGGCATTATGATTCCCATTTTCTTTTTAATCAGCCTTCTTATTAGCCGCAGGAAAGTGCACAAGCGCCTGGTTGAATTTATGGGCATTGTGTCAGTACTCTTATTTTTCGAATACATAACATTGTTGCTCCATCCGTTCATTGCAGAAAAATCGCATCATTCGCCCGTTATAGAGATCGTAATTTTTGTTGCCATAGCAGCCATTATTACACCGGCGCATCATAAGATACAACACTGGTTGCTAACAAAACTGGCAGAATACAACTACCTGAAGCATCACAAACATTTTGAGGAAGTCAAAGCCAATCAGGAAGATATCACTGAAGAAGGTGCAGGTGAAGCCATGCCTGGTCCAGTGATATAATCATATATGAAAGCCTGGATTAGCGCGTGGGTTGGGGTACTTTAATATCTCTTCCTGTATCAGAAGGCTGTGCAACGTCTGCCGGCGCGAGCTTTTTAGTAGTATCAGCTGGTTTCATTGTTGTGTCGGCAGCGGGTGTTACAGTCGTGTCTGCTTTTTTCTCTTCGGTGGCTGCATTGTTGCCACAACCGTAGATGCCTGTTAGTAATATAGCAGACAACACCAACGTTGCCCCAAATTTGCGGTGGGTACTGGTTATCATTTTGGTTTAATTTTCAACTAATTTAACGTTATTATTTTTTGAATGCAAAAATTGTGCGGAGGATCTATTTAGGAAAAGACGTGGAGTGCAGCAACTACATAAAACACCTTTGATTTCGCAAAGTTCCTGCCTGACACACCTGGCCTGCGAGGAAGTTCGCACCGCTGGGACTGGCGGGAAGAAAATGAATTCAGGTGGTAATCTTCCTTTGTTAGCTGGAAGATTTTCGCCTGGCTTTTTTTGATCTACAAATAATTCTCTGCAAAACACCAATTATTTACCATATTTGTTGCTTTAATTCTAAAACCCAGACATTGGAACCAAATACTTACCCTGCTGCTCCTTCCGATATTCCGGAAAACCTTATCGTGCCGAATCATAGTTTCAAAAAGAACGTTGGCATTGTTGTCGCCAGTATTGTCGCTTTCTTTTTCCTTTACCTCATTTTATTGGCGCTTGGTATTCTTGTCGGCTTTTGCTTTGCTTTCGCCGGCGGATTTATTTTGATTAATATCCACAACATCTGGTTTATTTTGCTTGGTATCGGGCTGATGGGCGTTGGCTTAATGATCTGTTTCTTTCTGGTAAAATTTCTTTTTGCAACGAAAAAAGAAGACCATGGCGATAAGATTGAAGCAACAGAACGCGACTATCCGGAGCTGTTTGCATTTGTGCGAAACGTAAGCAAAGAGGTAGGCACCAGCTTTCCCAAGCATATTTATTTTACACAAGAGGTAAACGCATTTGTTTCGTATGATTCCAGTTTCAAAAGTTTATTTTTTCCGGTACGAAAAAATCTGACCATAGGTATAGGTTTGGTGAACATGCTGAACCTGAGTGAGTTTAAAGCTGTGCTGGCACATGAATTCGGACATTTTTCCCAAAAGAGTATGAAAGCGGGCAGCTATGTGTACCAGGTAAATAAGGTAATATACAACATGTTGTATGAAAACAATAGTTACAGCGCGGTCTTACAGAGCTGGGCAAATATACATCAGACGTTTGCAGCATGTGCTGCAATCACGGTAAAAGTGGTGCAATGCATTCAGTGGATACTACAACGTGCTTATAAAGTAATAAATAAAAATTATCTGGGTCTATCTCGGGAAATGGAATTTCATGCGGATGCCATTTCTGCTAAAGTAAGTGGCAGCAACAATGCTATTCACGCGTTGCGCCGTATCGATTTCGCTGACGCCTGCTATAACTTTGTGATCGATAAATATAATGGTTGGCTAAAGGAAAACCGTCGCGGTAAGAATGCATATACACAGCAACAGTTGGTTGCAACTGCACTAGCAAAGGAATCTCTGTTGCCGGTAAAAAACAGCCTGCCTGTTTTCGATGATGCAGCAACAAACGTCTACCAGAAATTTAATCGTGTAGTAATCAACAACCAGTGGGCATCTCATCCGACACGTCATCAGCGTGAAGATGCGCTCAAAAAATTGAACATTATTGGCACAGTTGTAGATACGCCTGCCACCGGTTTGTTTCGCAACTTGTCAAAACTGGAAGAAACGATGACGGATCTGATCTATCGAAATGTAACATTCGAGCAACCTGATGACTTGCAAATCGGTTGCGATGTAACTTTTCAGCAGGAGTTGAAACTGGCGCGCGAAAAGTATAATTACAATGAAGCTTACAATGGGTATTACAACCATCGAAACATTGAGGAGTTTGATCCGGCACAGATAAAGCCTGTTAGCTTTACAGACATCTATGCATACATGCGCGAAAACAAAGATTTGAACAACAAAACTGCAGCAATGGAAGAAGATATTGCTGCGCTGAAGTTTGTAGAAGACAAAACATCGGGTATCCGCAATTTCGATTTTGATGGAAATAAATACAGCCGAGATGATGCAACGATGATTAGAAATGACCTGGAAAAATCGTTAAAGCAACTGAAAAATGCGCAAGTTTTTGCTGACGAAACGGTATATCATTATTACCATCAAAAAGCATTTCGCCTCAATCCTGCTAATAGCGCGTGGCTTCAGAATTGCTATGCCCAATATTTTACGGCACTTCGCCTTTCGCTCGACAATTTAGTCTTCTTTAATGAAATGGTGACTTTGCTCGATGCGTTCCGCCAAGACAACACCAAAGCTCAAGCGATTGAATTGGCGACAAATATGAAAACCAAATTCGAACAATTTAAACTAAAAGTACTCCACGCGACTAAAGTATTAAAAAGCATAGACAATCTGAATATCCTACCAATTCCTGTAGCATTGAATGCATTGCAAGACATGCACTACGAGTACATTGGTGCAAATTCGTTCAACACCAGTGCATTGCAGGCTACGGTCGAATTTTACAATTTGTTTGCGGATTGGAATTATAACATGCGGATGGAAGCGCAAAAAGACTTGCTGGATAAACAACTTCAATTGAGCGAGACAGCTGTTGCTATCACAGCAACAATACCGATTTAGAGTGATACATAGACATATGCTACCGGACATGATCTTGATAGACTTCTTCGCAAAGTCTCAAGACCTTGCGTAAGTAGCTGGACTTTGCTTTTTTGATTCGCAAAATCTCTGCCCACACTTGTTGGCTTTTAGAGGAGACTCTACATCAGTCGTCAAAATCGAATCTGAAATTAAAAAGTTTCGTTGGGTGGATTTTATATGTCCTGGCAATCTCCAGCAAGGTGTCAAATCGAAAATCTATTTGCCCCTTTTCTATTTTTGTCAGCTTACTTGAATCTAATTCGGAGTCAAATGATAATTGACGGATACTTGAAACTTTAAGTACTTCCTCTCGGTGCTTTTTTAAATAAGCACCGAATAGCTTTCTAATTTCTTTTTTGTTTTCTATTTCCATTTATAAAACCAAGGTGGAAATATTTTAAAATAAACATGTGGTCGCATTCGACCACATGTTTATTTTTGCATTATCTTTGTTAAGCAATCCTCTTCTTTTAAGAAGAGTTGCTTCTAATTTTTCTATGCTATTTATTTCTTATTTGGAAGAACTAAACCTGAGTAGGCTTTATTTCTCCGCAAAGTCTCCAATATTAAATCTTATCTCAGCCGTTGTTGGTGTTACGGAATAAAAATAGGAAACCCCGATCGTCAATTTATTTAAATCTAAAATTAGTTTCACACACAATTCGGATTGATCTTGTTGCACATCTACGCAGACCGCCGTTGTTGGTATGCCGCAAAGAAAAGGTGTGAAAGCGTACCAACAACACAAGTGAGACAACCAGATATTCATCTCATTTTAGATAATCGAGCAGTCAATGAACTGCATGTTCTTTTTTCTAAGCAAAGTCTTCAACAATAACACTTTCACCAGAACCTTCCGCAAAGTCTCCACAAAGGCTTTTGTGTGTATGCCTGGGACTTTGCGTTCAGAAGAACAAACAAATTCACCATGTGTCATTCTAAAACTTATTAGATGCCTCTCACTTCATGAGCCGCCTCCAATTCGCAAAGTCCCTGCCTAACGCACATGGATTGGGAGGAGACTTTGCGGAGAAGTTCAAACCGCTTGGATTTGGCGAGAACTAAACATCATTTTCAGAGGCTTCTCCGCAAAGTCTCCATAAGAGCTTTTGTGCGTATGCCTGGGACTTTGCGTTTAGGAGAACAAACATATTCGTTAGGCGTAACCCGGTAACATAAAATGATACAGTTAAATAGTTAGATTTACGTCCTCCAACTCCATATAACTGGTTATCGCATATGCTCCCTGCTCAGCAGCTATATAATATTTGGCAGAACTATGTTCATATTGCTCTGGTAATTCTACAAGTCTGTTTTCTGATTTGCAAGGGTTCCAATGGATGTAATCCAGCTTCTGTATGATAAACTTTTCCGTTCTGCATTCTTTCCAATCAAATGACGGTTCAAATACTTCATGATGTTTGTTAAGCAACTTTTGAGTATTATTTACCATACCTTGCATTTGCTCAAGCACTTCATCACAACCCAGATTTTTTAAACGCCGCACAATTTCATATGCCATGAATCTTTTGCCATTACCAATGGTCTTATTTATTTGTTTACCAGTGTTGCGGAAGGCGATGATAGCATGCACATGATCAGGCATTACAACATAACCAATAATAAAATGTCCTTTTTGCTTCAGGACGTTAAACCAATTATACACAACATCATAACCATTTATTATCTTAAATAAAGGCAGCCATCTTGCACACGTAAATGTTATAAAATAAACCCCATCTGTTTCCGGAATGAGCTTTCTTACACTCATCGAGCTATATGTTTAATACTTTCAAATATAGAGTTAATGTATAATATTGAGTAAATGGCTTGCAGTTTATTGATGCCTGATTCATCTTAAAGTGATTAGATACACCTGACGAAAATAACCCTCTCTGATTTCGCAAAGTCCCTGCCTAACGCACATAGTCTGGGAGGAGACTTTGCGGAGAAGTTCGCACCGTGAGGATATGGCAGAACAAAGCATTATTTACAGAGGCTTCTTCGCAAAGTCTCTCTAAGCCCATTTTCTAGGCAAAATCTTCGACAATAACACGCTCACCAGAACCTTCTTTGCAAAGTCTCCATAGAGGCTTTTGCGCGTATGCCTGGGACTTTGCGGTTAGAAGAACAAATAAATTCGCCATGTGTGATTCTAAAACTTATTAGATGCGTCTCACTGCGTGAGCCTCCTCCGATTCGCAAATTCCCTGCCTAACGCACATGGCTTGGGAGGAGACTTTGCGGAGAAGTTTGCACCGCTGGAATTTGGCGAAGGCAAAACATTATTTCCAGGGGTTTCTTCGCAAAGTCCATTCCCACACACATTGGCATTCTTTCTAAGCAAAGTCTTCGACAATAACACTCTCGCCAGAACCTTCTTCGCAAAGTCTCCACAAAGGCTTTTGTGCGTGTGCCTGGGACTTTGCGTTTAGGAGAATAAATAAATTTAGCAGAACTATCAAATAACACAGATCATCACAGATTGCATTACAATCAGATGCTACTTGTTGTAGCTGTTTAATGTGCTCTAAAACGTATTAGATGCCTCTCACTATACGAGCCTCTTCCAATTCGCAAAGTCCCTGCCTAACGCACATAGTCTGGGAGGAGACTTTGCGGAGAAGTTCAAGGTGTGAAAGCGTACCAACAACACAAGTGAGACAACCAGATATTCATCTCATTTTAGATAATCGAGCAGTCAATGAACTGCATGTTCTTTTCTAAACAAATGAACTCCCGTTTCGTAAATATTACAAAGCCGCTTGAGGTGTTCAAGCGACTTTTATGATTGGTGCTTTTGCCATCATCTCCTCCTATCTCACGAAGTTCTTGCACTTCTATTACGATAAAAATCCTCACTTGTCTGCCGGGCGACACACGCTGCGCTAACATGGCCGCAGCAGTGAATGAGGCAAGAAAAAAAATACAACAGCAGCGCATATATCGAAGCAAAATCAAACGAGCCACTCGACAAACGGACTATTTGGTTTACTATTAGTATATACCGGCACACTTTGTTGTTGGTGTGCTTTCGCTCACTTACCTGCCCGACACACACAACAACGACGGCAGCGTGAGTGTGCAATACCAATAAGGGCGAAAGAATGCTTTGAACTTGTATTGTGATTAAATTCCTCACTTTTAGGAGAATAAATAAATTTAGTAGAACTATCAAATAACACAAATCAGTACAGATTGCTTTCTTTCTAAGCAAAGTCTTCGACAATAACACTCTCGCCAGAACCTTCTTCGCAAAGTCTCCACAAAGGCTTTTGTGCATATGCCTGGGACTTTGCGTTTAGGAGAATAAATAAATTTAGCAGAACTATCAAATAACACAAATCATCACAGATTGCATTACAATCAGATGCTACTTGTTGTAGCTGTTTAATGTGCTCTAAAATGTATTAGATGCCTCTCACTACACGAGCCTCTTCCAATTCGCAAAGTCCCTGCCTAACGCACATAGTCTGGAAGGAGACTTTGCGGAGAAGTTCAAACCGCTGGGATCTGGCGAGAACAAACATTATTTCAAGAGGCTTCTCCGCAAAGTCTCCCTAAAAGCCTTGTGAAAAAGCCTGGGACTTTGCGTTTTTGGAGGAGTACTATTGAAATAAAGAAGTTGACATACTCAACTGCATGAGCCACCTTTCTTTCTAAGTAAAAACTTCGACAATACCCCCCCTCACCAGAACCTTCTTCGCAAAGTCTCCACAAAGGCTTTTGTGCGTGTGCCTGGGACTTTGCGTTTAGGAGAACAAACAAATTCGCCATGTGTCATTCTAAAACTTATTAGATGCCTCTCACTGCATGAGCCTTCTCTGATTTCGCAAAGTCTCCTCCCAGGGCCATGTGAGCAGGGCAGGGACTTTGCGTTCAGGAGAAATAATATGAATGCATTTATCTTCAGCATCTTTTCATATACAATTTTTATCAAATAATTATATTAATCCCCCTTTTCCCAACAATTCAACTTCTCAGCGAATCAACTTATCTTCGTAAACCTTAATTCAACATGCTAATGAATAAAAATACCGTTGCCAAAGCTTACCTGCTTTTTGGATTGTTTACCTCTTTTATATACAGTCATTTGACTGCGCAGGTTCCGGTTACTTATACCAGCGCGGAAATTTATCAGCAACTAAAGAAATTAAATGTATTTGGGAGCGTGTTATATATAGCTGCGCACCCGGATGATGAAAACACCAGGCTGCTGGCATACCTGGCCAAAGAAAAACAATACCGCACGGGATATTTGAGCTTAACGAGAGGCGATGGTGGCCAGAATTTGATTGGCGACGAGCAGGGTATTGAATTAGGGTTGATCCGCACGCAGGAATTACTGGCAGCACGCAGAATTGACGGTCCTGAGCAGTTCTTTAGCCGTGCTTATGATTTCGGCTTTAGTAAAAATGCGGAAGAAGCATTGAAAATTTGGGGACACGACAAAATATTAAGCGATGTTGTTTGGGTGATTAGAAAATTCCGCCCCGACGTAATCATTACCCGCTTCCCCGGCGATGAGCGCGCAGGTCACGGACATCACTGGGCTTCGGCCTTGTTGGCGAATGAAGCATTCAAAATTGCTGCAGACAGTACAAAGTTCCCGGAACAGTTCACCTATGGTGTTCGTCCATGGCAAGCTAAACGCATTCTTTGGAACACTTTCAACTTTGGGGGCACCAACACAACATCTCCGGATCAGTTCAAAATTGATGTAGGTGTTTATAATCCGGTTCTGGGCAAAGGTTATGGAGAGATTGCTAGTGAGAGCCGCAGCCAGCATAAAAGCCAGGGATTTGGTGTTGCCCGCCAGCGTGGTGAGTCATACGAGTTTTTTACAACTACAGGAGGTTCTGCACCAAAAGAGGACCTGATGGAAGGGATCGTTACCACAACACAGCGGCTTGCTGAACGTGACTCCGATAATCAGCCAATGGCAACCAGCGGGGAATTCAAAGCCATTGCCACAGCAAATCCACAGAAAACACCAAACACCAACTACGACGCACTTCAATCAAGAATTGACAATATCATCAGCAATTACAATTTTGAGCATCCGGAACATTCTGTTGATAGTCTTGTATCTCTTTATAAGGCAATGCAAACATCATCGTTTGTAAACAGTCCGTGGATATTGCAAAAGCTAAAGGAGATTCAACAACTGATTGTTGCATGCAGTGGAATTTTTCTTGATGTTACAAGCAGCAGTGAGTATGTAGTTCCTGAAAGCGATATAAATCTTCAGTTCTTTGCTAATAAAAGAAACGACGTACGCGCGACACTTGAGAGCATTGTTGTTTCCGCATTCGATACAGCATTAAGAGTTGATCTTCCGGTTAACAAGAACGTGATTGTTTTAAAAAGAATGAAGGTTCCTGATCACAAAGAACCGTCTCAACCATACTGGCTTGAAAAACCTTTGGTTAACGGTGGCAGCTTTGATGTAGCCAACCAGTTCCTGATAGGCAATGCAGAAAACGGTCCTGCATATACCGCCACATTCGTGCTTAACATTAACGGACTGCGCCTTTCTGTAAACAGGCCGGTGCAATACAAATACACCGACCCTGTAAAAGGTGAACTATACCAGCCGCTGGTGGTAATTACACCGGTTATCACTTCTATGTCACCCTCTGTGGTTCTCACCAATATAAAACCGGGAAATGTTCTTACAGAGAATCCTACGCTAAAGGTTCAATACAAATCGAACATAAATGCAGCGAACGTTAAGGTTACCATTAAAATAAACCAGGAATCTTCAATCGTATACAGCAAAGACACCGTTGTAAATTTTGAAGAAGGAAAGACTTTTGCGGCCTTATTGCCGTTGAAGGAAATAGCCAAAAAAGATCTCGGTAAAAAACTGACTGTAGACATTATCGCAGGCATCAATGGAAAGAGACTGGTGTTTTCTCACTACCTGCGCACAATTCAGTACGATCACATTCCGCATATCAATTATTTCTATCGTGATGCAACAACACTCGTGAACGAAGAAATAAAAACGGCAGGCAAAAAGATCGGGTATATTGTTGGTGCCGGAGATAAAGTGCCGCAGTCACTCATTCAAATGGGTTATGAGCTGAAAATTTTAACTGAAGCTGAGGTTACAGACGAAAACCTGAAACAGTTTGATGCAATTATCACAGGCGTCCGTGCTTATAATGTGTATCCCTGGATCACATTAAAGTATGATGTTCTGATGAACTACATTAAAAATGGAGGCAACCTGATTGTTCAGTACAATACCAACAGCTCTGCCGGACCGTTTGATGCCAGGATCGGCCCCTACCCTTTCCTTATCAGCAGAACAAGGGTAACAGAAGAAAATGCCAAAGTGAACATTACACTTCCTGATAACTCAGCACTAAATTTTCCCAACAAAATAACTTCGAAAGATTTTGATGGCTGGATCCAGGAACGCAGCATTTATCACGCGGAGCAAATAGATTCACATTATCAGACGCCACTCTCCATGAAAGATTCGTGGGACAGTAACGAGAGTAAAGGCAGCCTGATCATCGCGCCCTATGGCAAAGGCAATTTTGTATACACCGGCATCGTGTTCTTCCGGGAACTACCAGCAGGTGTTGGCGGCGCGTACAGATTGATGGCAAATTTGATAGGGCTTCCGAAAAACAACTAGAATGTACGATGTACGATGTACGGTGTACGATGTAAGTATTTTCAAACCAGAATGTTTTAAAGTACGATTTACGAAGTACGAAGTACGCATGGTTCAGCTGGTTATTTTTTGGCTACAGCTTTCCATGTCAGAATGTGCGATGTTAGATGCCTGCCCGTACCGACGGCACGTTCGGGCGGGTACGATGTACGGTGTAGGAATTGTCAAACCAGAATGTTTTAAAGTACGATTTACGAAGTACGAAGTACGCGTGGTTCGGCTGGTTATTTTTTTACTACAGCCTTCCATGGCAAAAAGCTGGTAGCTGACAGCAGTGAGTATCAGATATGAGGTAGCAAGTTTTAGGTTTTAGTTCTCTGTAATTCAGGATTAAGATTCAGGGTGTAAAGTAAGTCTTGGACATTCGATATTTTAACAAATTCGATTTAATATGCCTCAAACCTTACGCCTTACACTTCACACCTATACCTGATACCTAATACCTTACACCTCACACCTGATACCTGACGCCTGATACCCAAGCTAAAAGCTAACAGCCGACAGCTAATAGCCAAAAATATTACCAGCGGTTGCGTTTACAAACATTATTTTCCGATTTTAGCGGCTTATTATGGAAAACAGGAGACAAGTAGGCATTGTGTTTTTAATAGTGCTTGGGGTTGCTTTAGGGTTATTGATCAAAAATGTCCGTGCCGGATTACTTATCGGTCTTATTATCGGATTGCTTGGAGGCGGCCTGGCCAGCGGCAGGAGAAGACGGAGATAATTGAAAATGTGCCAATGTGCAAATGTGCAAATGTGCAAATGGGCAAATGGGCAAATGGGCGAATGTGCAGATGCCGTGGCGAATGAATGGGGTAAGGCAATAAGTTGAAATCCAACATTTGCCTGATGCCTCAAACCTTACGCCTCATGCCTTTTACCTGATACCTGACACCTGATACCTTACGCCTAACACCTGACACCTCAAATCAACATATGAAAGAAAACATTCCTTTATTCAAAAAATGGCGAAGCTGGTACCTCCTGGTACTGATAGCATTGTTGGTAATGATTGTTTTCTTCTATTGGTTCACTAAACAATTTTCATGACTCAATTCGATTGGATTGTCTTAGTACTTACGCTTGCCGGCATTATTATTTATGGTCTGTATAAAAGCCGTACTACCAAAAATCTTGAAGGCTACTTCCTGAGCAACAGGAGCATGCCCTGGTATCTTATACTGTTAAGTATAATGGGCACGCAAGCCAGTGCAGTCACTTTTTTATCTGCCCCCGGACAGGCTTTTACTGATGGGATGCGTTTCGTTCAGTACTATTTCGGGTTGCCCATAGCAATGGTTTTGCTATGTATTACTTTCGTTCCAATCTTCAATAAATTAAAAGTCTTTACCGCATACGAGTTTCTCGAAACAAGATTTGATGTAAAAACACGAACCTTTACATCAGCACTTTTTTTACTGTCAAGGGGACTTTCTACAGGAATTAGTATATATGCGCCTTCTATCATTTTATCGGCGCTGTTCGGATGGGACATCTACTGGACCAACATCGTAATGGGTGGTTTATTGATCATTTATACAGTAACCGGTGGCGCAAAAGCAGTTGCGTACACACAGCAATTGCAGCTCATTATTATTTTCGCCGGAATGTTCATTGCCGGCTATTTTATCGTGCATAAACTGCCTGACGGGATAGGTTTTGTTGATGCTTTGAAAGTAAGCGGCGCAAGTGGAAAATTGAATGTTATCACTACCGGCTTTACAGAAAATGGCTTTGAATGGAAGGATCGCTACAACCTTATCAGCGGCATAATCGGTGGATTTTTCCTGGCGCTCAGTTATTTTGGTACGGATCAGAGCCAGGTTGGGCGTTACTTAACAGCAAAAGATACGACAGAAAGCAGGCTGGGATTATTGATGAATGGACTTATAAAAGTGCCGATGCAGTTTCTGATACTGCTAATTGGGGCGCTTTTATTTACTTTTTATCAGTTCAAAAGCGGCCCGGTTTTCTTCAACAGTGGCGTCAGCGAAAAAGTATACCAAACCGCTTATGGCGACACATTAAGAAAAATTGAACGGGACTTTGATCTTGCAAGCCAGCATCAGCAGAAATTGGTTACGGCATATGCTGCGGCTGAAAAAAGCAACAACGAAACCCAAACCGGTTTGTACCGCGACAGTCTGGCTTATTTCAATAATCATTTAAATATTATCAGGACTGATTATAAAACTTACTTAAGCAAGGCGGACAGTACAATTGATACGAATGACACAAATTATATCTTTTTACGCTTTGTGATCGACAACCTTCCAAAGGGTCTGGTAGGTCTACTTGTGGCCATAATTTTTCTTGCAGCCTGGGGCTCAATAGCAGCGGCATTAAACGCGCTTGCCTCCTGTACCATGATTGATTTCTATTGCAGATTCAATAGTCATCGAAAGGACATAATAGAAAACGAGCGCAGGCAATACCATCTCTCGCGATGGTTTACGTTGGGATGGGGCGTGTTTTGTATCGTGGTGGCGCAGTTCAGTAACCGGATGGGCAGCCTGATAGAAGCTGTAAATGTATTGGGTTCGTTGTTTTATGGTGTAATCCTGGGAATCTTCCTTGTTGCTTTTTACATGAAAAGAATCGGCGCCAACGCCGTGTTTTGGGCCGCTGTTTTGGGCGAAATACTGATAATAGCCCTGTTTATTCTCGACAAAAAAGGCATAATTGGCTTCGGATTTTTGTGGCTGAACGTGGTGGGAGCCTTAGCTGTAATTATATTAAGCCTTCTGTTTCAGGGTCGTAAGTCGGCTCAGGTCTCCCTGGTTAACACACGTTAGTTTTATTAAAATATAATATGGCATTGTTTTTATTATTAACAATGTTGCCTTATTTTGAGTTATTATCTTCGCCGCCGCAATGAAGAAACTGCACCATTCTATAAGAAAAAAAATTCTGGCGCTGGTAGATTTTTTCTACCCGCCGTTTAAAAAGTTTATTCCTCTGCAAACTTTTCGCTATGCTGCCTGCGGTGGAACAAACACACTTTTAGATATCATTCTGTTTTCGGTTAGCTATAATTTCATCCTGCACAAACAAAATGTCGATCTTGGAATTGTAACACTGAGTCCGCACATCGCCTCATTCTTCATGTCATTTTGTGTTACGTTTCCTTTTGGTTTTTATCTCAGCCGGTATGTAATATTCCAGGAATCGGGATTAAAAGGACATATCCAATTGTTCCGTTATTTTCTTGTAATTATTGGCTGCATCTTTCTTAATTACGTTTTTCTCAAACTTTTCGTGGATCACATGGGTTGGTATCCTACGATAGCAAAAATTGTTACTACTGTGTTTGTGGTGATCTTCAGTTATATCAGCCAGACTTATTTTTCATTCAAAACAAAGGTTGCCAAGTCTTAGAGCTATCAGCTATCAGCTATCAGCTATTAGCAATTCAATGTCGTTTAGTTAAGCAGGCATCGTCAACTTTGGGAGATGTCGCCTATCGTCGACATGACGATCCGGGCTTGTCGGAAAAACTAATCACAACAGCACTGGTAACAAGTACATGATCATGTTGAATTCTTGAACCGCATCGTCACCTCGACGACAGGAGAGGTCTCCCGAATATTGATCTGATCGTGATACCTTATGCGTGTTAAATACTACAAACTCTTAACTAAACGACATTGCATCAGCAATTAGCTATTAGATCAAGCCGCAAAGTTTAATTACAAACGTCGCGGGGCATTGATTGTCAATGGCTTTATCTAAAGACTTACTTGTAAATACTCAATAAGAAAGGGTAGTATCAAATAAATGATATATGAGCTATTGGCTGCCAGCTTAGAGCTTTCAGCTGGCAGTGCAAAACCGGATTATAAACTACCCAATAAGAAGGGGTAGTATCAAGTAAATGATACTACCCCTCTTTTTTTCGGCCCCTATTTCAGCTAAACTTACTTAATACTATTCGAGCGATTGAATTTTTCCGCTTGCTGATTTACCACCTACAGACAATTTATAAATCAGCATTGAATTTGATGCAAAAGGAAGCGTGTACTGAACATCCCTTGCAACACCTGCATCAAGTTTACCTTCAAAAGCATTTCCCAGTTTTTGACCAGAGATATTGTAAACTTCCAAAACTGCCTTACCGGAAGTTGCAGAAACAATTCTAAAGTTTACTTTTTTCTGGAATGGATTGGGATAAGCTGTCACTTGTAAGCCGCTGCTGTTTTTGCTTGCGGAAGCAACTTTCTTATCCTTATTCACACTGGCCTGAGTAGTGCTCTTTTGTGTTGTAGCCCTTACAGGTTTTTGAACAGATGCTGTTTTCACTTTTGTAAGAGGAGCAACATTCTGAACGAAAGTAATGTGCTGTACACAAGTACCAATGTTACCCGCACCGTCTATAGCAGTCCATGTACGATCTATATTTGTGCTGCCAGGGCATGCTGAACCTGCAACCGGAGCATCAGTATAGAATATATTGATTTCTGCTGCAGAAGAGCAATTGTCTGAAGCTGTAGCTGTTCCGGTGTTAGACGGATCAGTTGATTCACCACATGACAATACTTTATCTGACGGACAACTAACAATTGGCGCTGTTCGATCTGTTACAGTAATATGCTGTACACAGGTTGTTGTATTGCCACAACCGTCAGTAGCAGTCCATGTGCGTGTGATTAGTGTGTAGCAATTTTGAGAACTGTTTACATCCTTATGTGTGAGCGTAGGTTTGCCGCAGTTATCAGTAGCAACAGGTGTACCTGTAGCCGTAGTATCTGTAGCATCTCCACATTCAACTTTAACATCAGGCACACAAGCAATAGTTGGCGGAGTTACGTCCTTCACTGTAATTGTTTGTGTACAAGTATTAGTATTACCGCAGGCGTCTGTTGCCTTATATGTGCGGGTAATAATCTTAGGACAGCTGCCTGAAGCTTCGTCTTTTACAAATTCAACTGTAACTGAACCACTACAATTATCAGAAGTGGTTACTGACTTCGGATCTGGAGTTGGCACGTCTCCAGCACATTCTACAGTTACCGGAGCAGGACAGGTAATTGAAGGAGCAGTTGTGTCTATGAATGTAATGTGCTGTACACAAGTGCTAAAGTTACCGCATGCATCTGTAGCTCTCCATGTACGGTCAATACCTGGTATTCCTGCACAAGAAGCTGCAGTAGCTGCATCGGTATGAGTTATTATTACTGTACCGCCGCAATTATCAGTTGCAGTTGCTTTTCCTGTGTGTACTGTGTCAGTTGGTGCGCCACATGTCAATTGTTTGTTACCAGGACATGTGATCACAGGCTTGGTTGTATCAATGAACGTAATGTGCTGTACACAAGTACTGAAGTTACCACAAGCGTCTATAGCTTTCCATGTCCTGTCAATTCCTGCTTTTCCGTTACAACCCGCAGCTGTTGCAGCATCTGTGTAACTAATTGTTACAGTTCCGCCGCAGTTATCGGTAGCGGTTGCTTTTCCTGTTTTGGAAGTATCAGAAGCCGCACCGCATTCGAGTTGTTTATTTCCCGGACAATTAATCACTGGCTTTATTGTGTCCTTAACAACTACATCTTTACTGCAGGTGCTTGAACAGCCACTGGAGTTGGTAGTTGTTAATCCTAATGTAAATGATGCGTTACAATTATTGCCGGCTGTAACAGTTACAGACGAACTGCTGTCGCTGCCAACAATAGAGCCATTACCTGATATGGTCCATTTGAATTTAACACCTCCGGATCCGGTGTAGGTGTTTCCTGTTGTCCCCGGACAAAGTGGTCCGTCCGGCCCGGTAATACTACATGACGGGAATGGATTGATTACCACTGTTGCTTTTGCAGTTTTAATACAACCATTGCCACTATTGAAGGTATACGTAATCTCATAAGTTCCTGGTGTACTAGCTGCAAGATCTATTAACCCGGTACTGGCATTAATGCTAAGACCTGCAGGCGCAGAGAATGTACCTCCGGTAATACCGGTTAAGTCAACAGAAGCCGTACCTTTTGCGCAGAACGGTCCGGCATATTTGATGCTGGCCGAACCAAAAGTGAAGGAGACAGGTATTGGTTCAACAAAATCTTTCAGCGCAGCAGTTGAAGACGCTGACGCTTTTGTTTTTATCCAAAGCGTTTTAACGCTCAGGCCGGCACAGGCATCTCCTGTTGCAGCCAACAGTTTTGTGATATTAATAGCTGCTTCAACAAATGCAAATGGTTGATATGTGGTAGAACCAAAAGCCCCAAAAGGAACGGATTCATTAACACCATTGGTTAATGCAAAAGCAGTACCGGCGGGCGGAGTAAATTGAACAAACTCGTAACCGCCACCAGCCTTGGCTTTCCATTGATAAAAGAATACATTGGCCGCAACACCGCCGTTAGTGTATTCCATTGAAATAACCAGGTCATTGATGGTTCTGCCGCCGTTAGGACCGCCACCAGTGAAGCCGCCACCTGATGGATTTCTAGCCAGCGTATTCTGCAAAAATTCAAAATCTATGTAGCTTGTCCCACTTGTAGAAAGACGGTCACCACCAATTATGATCCACTGGTTATTATTGGAAGTGTCTCTTGATACGTGGTACATCGCGTTATTAATATCATTCTTATTCGGCGCAGTAGATTGGGTCCAATGTAAAGCGGGTATACTGTCGTCAAACTTACTTCCTGTTGTAAAGATAAAGTCCAGGTTACTGTTATATGCATCACGTTTAAGGCCCGTAGTGGCGCCAACAACGGCAACGCCAGAGTCTGTCAGCACAAAGCCACCGGTGCCTCCAGGCCCTGCTACCCAGTCACCCTGGTTAGCAGTAGGTGTGTTGGCTTTTAAACCACCGTCAATGCGAAATCCTCCGGCAGGCGGATAAACGGGCGCCAATTGCGCATATGACTGATAGGAATAAAGTAATATGGCGGTAAGCAAAAGCGGGACTACTTTTTTAAAGAAGCGACTTATTTCGTTACATCGCCCCCCTAAAAAAGGGATATGAATTTTTCTTTTATGAGGAGTAAACATAGATCACGGTTTTATTATAGTTGAGGTAATAGATAGCCCCTACACACATTAAACAGGAATGGTGTATAGGGCGGATTTGATTTTGAAAAGGGTATTTAAAAGGGCATAATATGAAAGATATTATGCCCATCTTCGCAAACGAATATGCCTCACGAAAAGAATAGTTGTTATGCAGAGAAAGGTATGAATACAAGAATTGACGGGCCGGGTTAAGAATTTAAA
The DNA here is from genome assembly GCA_030345135.1 of Chitinophagaceae bacterium DXS. Lineage (GTDB taxonomy): Bacteria > Bacteroidota > Bacteroidia > Chitinophagales > Chitinophagaceae > Danxiaibacter > Danxiaibacter flavus. The sequence goes on along the minus strand of CP128386.1, from coordinate 918,747 downwards.
CCGTGTATTGAAAGTTAGCTTCCGGGATAAGGAACATTCTTTGTTCTTTAAAGGGGTATAACAATACATAATAGTGTACGCTTGAATCCAAATGAAAAATTCTAATTACTAGAATACACACTATCACCCGTGGCGACAACGCTTCATTATCGAAACCAGCACTACATCGGTTACTTACAAATTGTGTTGCTCGTGGTTTTATTGCAGAGGATACCGGACAGTGAAGTATGGCGTGGACAGTAATGACAAGCGATAATAAGAACAAAAATTAACAACTTTTTTTTATTTATGCAATAGCGTAAATGCATTTATTTTTATTGAATCTATTATATACATTCAGCCAATCAGCAATTGAAGCGGGAAGCTATTTAACTGTGGATTTAAACAGTAAGCCAAAAGAAATATTAATCAGTTGGAATATAACAGAAGTAATTCTCATTTTTCTTTTTCTGCATCAAAGCGTTTTTCGGGTGAAAATCTGAGCACCGGTGGATGTATCATCTCCGAAAACTTCACCTTTCTTGCGTTCATTTACATCTGCGTTCATCTGAAAAGCAGGACTCCTGTATTCTTCAACATAAAAGACCAAAACAAATATGATCAGCGCTAAAGAGCAACAAATAAGATGCCTTGCCGTTAGAGCCAAGTTACCATGGCTCACCGTTCTGGCAGAACGCTAACGAAAAGCGTATCGCAACCTACCTGCAAATAATTCAATTTACTTGTAGCACGAAATGAGCATGTTTGTAATAACAAGCTGACTTCATCAATAATAGAAATATTTTTTTGAGTTAAACATTCTTTTATTTTTGCGCCCTATTTTTTAATCAGGGATTTTAAAATCTTAATCCTTAAAACGAAAAACTATGTCTCGTACCAGGCTCTCTGCAATTGCAGTTGCATTTGCCATGTTATCTACAGGATGTGCATCCATCGTAAGTAAATCTAATTGGCCTTTTTCAGTTGACACCAACCCGGCAGGTGCTGAAATTTCAGTGACCAATAGAAAAGGTATTGAAGTTTACAAAGGAACTTCTCCGGCTGCGTTCAAGTTAAAGTCCGGATCCTCTTTTTTTGCAAAGGAATCCTATACAATTACTTTGACAAAAAGTGGATTTGAAACTAAAAAAATGACGGTTGAATGCAAACTGAACGGATGGTATTTTGGTAACATTCTTTTGGGTGGCGTTATTGGAATGCTGATCATCGATCCTGCTACAGGCGCAATGTACAAGCTGGATAATCACGGTATTTTTGAAACGATGAAAACAAAATCTGCAAATGCATCACTTCAGATTATTGAGAAGGATCAATTATCAAAAGAACAAGAACAGCATCTTGTTAAATTGAACTAGGCTTTCAAAAAACATCGGTATTTTTTGGTTATTGGTGCGCAACTTTATATTGTTTGCGTACCAATAACCTTAAGATAGCAAATGATAGATCTACGGTCAGAATTACTATTAAACCTCCATAGTTAGTCAACGCATTATTGCATTAAAAACGATGTAACAGATACAAAAATACTCGCTTCCCTGGCGAACTTTAGAAAAAAAGCAGCTTATTACTCAGGTATGAACAGGATTGCATCAGCCACTACTACTCCATCTGCTTTTTCGTTATTTATTTCAACATAAGCTTTGCCCTCTTTTTTGAAACTGTATGCACCAAGGTCAATCCATTCACCGGACGTTTGCCCTTCGACCTTTATAGCTGATGCATCAACTGCATGGTCATGCTTGTTGTTCCCGTCAAAAATGGTGAAATGCGTATGTAACGCTGCATTTTCCAGCTTAGGTAAATAGCTGTAGACACGATATTTCCCGTCCTTTGGTATGTCAACGTTAAAACGAACGGAGCCCGCTTCTCCCCCCTTACTATCATTTGCATAAAGGGATGGTCCGTAAGAACCTCCTTTTTGTTTTTTCCAATTGCCGGTAACAACAACATGCTTTGTATCGTCATTATCCACAAGCACTTCCTGTATTTTTCCGTTAACCAACGGATTATCTAGTAATGATTGCTGTACTTTTTTAATATCTACATTCTGCACAGTTGTTCCCGTGTTAAGCGCTTCCACTGCAGCTACTGCGGCCGACTGTCCAAGCTCCATAAATACCGGCTCCATTCTTATGGAACCATATGCAATATGAGTGGCAGACAGGCAAACCGGTACAAAAAGATTTTTACATTCATCGGCTTTGGGAATAATAGATCTGTAAGATATAGGATAAGGACCAAAGCCCCCTATTTGCACATCCCCCTCATTCTTTACCATGCCGTTTACAACAATGCGCTGGCAATTATGGGAATCCATTGTATAAGCTGCCATCCCAATACCATCGGTAACGGTCTCGCGCGCTTCGCAATTCGCTTGTGTCATTATATAGGCGCCCTTCATTCTGCGGGCTTCTCTAATGTATAATTGAGGTGTCCAGTTGCCATTATCTGTGTATTCATCTTTCGGATACCCCCATTGCAACATCATATCACGCAAATGCTGCGGCATACGGCTATCATGACCCACGAAATACAAAAAACCTTTGGTATAGTTCTCATGCTTTTTAATGATGGCTTTTCTTATCGCAGCATCGCCTTCAGGATAATTATAGTTCTCACCGATCATATCTGTTGAAAATGCCCCATTGTTATTGATATCGGTTTTATGATTTGGCATCAGGTCTACCTTCATAATACCATTAAGATCTTTAGCAGGTCTTTTCTCCAGCACTCGCAATAATAATTCATAACGTGCAGGATCATAATCTTCAGGCCTGGTGATCTCTATGCGATTAGTGGGATCATTTGTCAGGCATATCCTGAAATTGTACGTCTGTACTTTTTTGTCACCGGCTCCAATTGTCCCTAACGGTTCAGGACTTATGCCCCACAAAAGTCCACTTCCGGGTTTGCCCGGTTCTTTGTAAGGATTAATGCTATCAGGGAATTGATGTTTTTCACGAAGTTGTATTCCGTTGTATGTTTCATTGTAATCCGCATTGGCTTCACGACCTACCATGTATGAGACACCGGCCTTTGCCATCAGGTCTCCTTCATATGAGCAATCAATGAACATGCCGGCTTTAACCTGTATATTTTTTCCGCTGTTTAAGTTCGTTACTTCTATTTCAGTAATTGAGCCATTCACCTTTTTTACACTCGCCAATCGGTGCTGAAGACGGATATTCAATTGGGCGTCATCAATGTATTGCTGAAAAATCTGCAGTGCAACTTTGGGTTCAAAGATCCATTGCTCAAAGCGGCCATAGTGTTTACCGATACGGCGATAATAATCTCTTGCCAAACCCGTAATGGCATATTTGTTGCCGATATCTGTATATCCGAGACCACCTGTTGTCAGTCCGCCCAATCTGTTACCGGGTTCTATCAATAATACAGTCTTGTGTAACTTCCTGGCAGTATAGGCAGCGATAACACCGGCAGAGGTTCCTCCATAAATGCATACATCAACTTTTTCGATTGATTGAGCAATTAAACGCTGTGTTGCAAAAATCAATATTAAGCAGAGCAATAAGCCTTTCTTATAAGCAATCATGAGGAATGAATTAATGATTTTTTTGAAAGCAGTTTTGTCAGAGGGATAAATATAAAGCTTTATTTTTTGGATGGCGCGAGGTAGTGTATGAGATTTGATTCAACAGCGGTGGGAAAAATGTCTTTACATAGCATATTGGAACCGTTTTCTCTTTTATGTTCTTTTGGCTTGATCCAAAAGAACCAAAAAATCAAGGCAAACACGGATGCCTCCGGCCGTTTTGCCCTCCCGCGCCTCTCCAAAGTGCGGCTTTGTTTTATCTATGCAACAGGCGCTACTCATTAATTTGGAAAGACAGATGACTGCAAGCCCCTTCAATTGCCGGAAGCGAAATTATCTTGTATGTTGATCTGATTTTTTGGCCTTCTTCTTCAATATAGTGATTGCATCCTTTGTAAAGACACTCGCATTCAACATCTGACCCAAATAAATGAGCTTAAAGATGTATAACAATAACACGCGAATACCGGTAGCTTAACCGATTTGCAAATCAATTTAAAATCGATTAATTTATGTGTCTATTTTTTAATCCTAAAAACTTACTACAATGCCTAACCTGGAACAAACCCTGGTGTACAAATGGCTGAATGAGGTCTGGAACAAAGGAAACATTGATATCGCAGAAAGCCTGATGCATGAAAACGCCACAAGGCATGGCCTTGGAGATATTGACTCCAATCTGCCAGGCCCGGAGGGATTCAGAACATTTTACGCAAACTTCAAAAAGGATTTCACAAACATCGACATTCAGATGGAAGATGCCATCAAAGAAGATGGCATTGAAGCCGTGAGATGCACGGTGCACGCCTTGCATATTCCGACTAACAAGGAGGTCAATTTTTCCGGCATCTGCTGGGCAAAATGCGAACATGGAAAAATCAAAGAAGCATGGAACAGTTTTGATTTTTTGAAGATGTATCAACAAATCGGTCTTCTTAAGTTGTCTGAATCAGTTTAGCGCCTTCCATGCAACAGCCGTTTATTTTTCGTACAACCAAGGTAATAATAATTGTAAAGAGAAACATTTTAGAACAGGTCCATCCAATCCCGAAGGGATGAAATTATTATAGAAGAATATACGCACCTGTATTTAAAACCCGAAGGGTTGACATTCTATAATGTAATGTCAACCCTTCGGGTTTTAATAAATAATTTACGCACTTCTATAATAATTTCATCCCTTCGGGATTGCCTACGTTGAGCTCAATCTTCTCTATTTATAAATCATAATAGGTTAACACTACTATTGACAATTAAATTCCAGTTTCACACTTTTAGTCGGACAATAATGATTTTATACAATCATTGAGAGGTATTATATTTCCACACGCCTCATTTTCGGCACTAACAAATGCATGATCGTCCAGGTGACAAGATAAGCAGAGCCACATACAACAAACATAATAGTGTAGCCGGTTTGAATATGTCCCAAAGCTTTATAATGATCAAACAATGCACCAGCCAGCTTGGCAATCATAATTCCGCCTACTGCGCCGAACATGCCGCCAATACCGGTGATGGAGCCCAGCGTATGTTTGGGAAACATATCGCTTGCAGTTGTAAAGATATTCGCGCTCCATGCCTGGTGCGCAGCCATTGCAAGACTGATAATACACACTGCCAGCCACATGTTAGAACCACCAAAGTACTGAGCCGTTATTACCGGTAATGCACAACATGCATAGATGAGCATGGACTTTTTACGTGCAGAAAAAACAGGCATTCCATTTTTGATCAATCGCAAAGGCAACCATCCGCCACCTATGCTACCAAGGGTTGCAATGGTGTAAGCAACAGCAACCGGGAATGCCTTTTCAGTTGAACTCAGACCGTATTGTTTTTCCAGAATATCAGGAAGCCAGAATAAAAAGAACCACCACATAGGATCTGTTAATCCTTTACCTATTGCAAAGGCCCAGGTTTGTCTGTATTTAAGCAATGTACCCCAGGATACTTTTTCATGTTTTACTTCTGTTGTTTCCTGTAGTTCGTCTTTGTCGCTGTGGATATAATCGTATTCAGACTTGCTTAATCTCTTTTGTTTTTTGGGCACTTCATACAGCAGAAACCAGAAAATAAGCCAGATAAAACCGATTAGCCCGGTAATTACAAAAGCTGCTTTCCAACCCATTTTTTGAGCAATAAACGGTACAGAAAGCGGTGCCACTATGGCGCCGATATTTGTGCCAGAATTAAATATACCGGTAGCCAGCGCACGTTCCTTTTTAGGAAACCATTCAGCCACTGTTTTGATAGCTGCAGGAAAGTTGCCGGATTCTGTTACACCTAAGAAACCTCTTGCAACAAAGAATCCGAGCGTGCTTGTTACAAGACCATGACCCAATGCAGCAATGCTCCACAAAGCTGTAGCTAGTGCATAACCGATCTTTGTACCCAGCTTGTCTATTAATCTACCTGCACCTATCATTCCTAAAGCATAACACAGCTGAAAGCAGGTTACAAGGTTAGCATAATCTGTTTCACTCCACGTAAACTCTTTTTCAAGCGTTGATTTTAACAGGCTGATCACCTGTCTGTCCAGGTAGTTGATGGTCGTGGCAAAAAATATCAGTGCACAAATGGTCCATCGGTATTTTCCGATGGCAATTTTTTCAATGGCAGGAGGCGTGCTCGTTGTATACATCAATCGTTATTTTTTGATGGCATTAATAATTTCCAATGCTTCTTTCGTTAGTGTAGTTATGCTTGAATAGTCTTTTTGCTGTAATAAATTTTTTGTGATCAGTTTGCTTCCCATCCCTACGGCGCAAACGCCGGATTTAAACCAGGCTTCAAGATTCTCCTTATCTAATTCAACTCCGCCGGTAGGCATAAAAAACAATGTGGGGAATAATTCTTTGATGGATTGTACAAATTGCGGGCCCAACAAATTTCCTGGGAACAATTTAATAAAAGTCGCGCCCATATTTTCAGCACGGATAATTTCCGTTGGCGTCATACAACCCGGAACCCAAAGCATTCTTAGTGATTTTGCAGCTTCGGCAACTTCGTCAATAATACCCGGGCTAATTATAAAATCCGCGCCGGCATTAATAAATGATACAGCTGCATGTTCATTTTTAATGGTACCTATCCCCAGGTACATGTCTTTTAATTCTGAATCACAAAGGTTTCTAAGCACAGAAAAATTCTTCAGTGCCGCCGATCCTCTGTTGGTATATTCAACCGCCCTTATTCCTGCCGCATACAACGCACGCAAAACATTTGCACTCACTTCTGCATCTTCATGAAAAAACAGTGGCAACATTCCTTGCTGAGGGATCACATCCAGTATAGCTGATTTCTTATCCATGATGAATTATTTTTTGACGTACATCTTCAATTGTCTGATTGGTTGCATCTCCTGTCTCACTTAGCTTACCAAAGGCCGCAGCAGTTGCAAAATCTATTACCTCCTGCGGCGGGTGTTTATGATACAGCCCGTAGATTAAGCCAGCCATAAAACAATCGCCACTTCCAACTTTGTCCGTTATACTGTCGGCAACATATTCTGCGGAAAAATGTTGCGCTTTATTCGTGAATAATGTTGTGTAATACCTGATACCCTCTTCACCATTATCAAATCTGAATGTATTGGCAACGGTGTGGCATTTGTGAAAGGTCTCTTCAATGGCCTTTGATGTTTTTTCGGCGTGCGCCAGGTAGGCTTCTTTTGTTCCCTTCTGGTGAATGTCATGATCAATTTCAATTCCCAGTAAAGTGTTTGCAGCCCAGATATTTCCCATCACCATATCGCAATATTCAACCAGTTCACGCATAACGGAAACGGGCTTTTCTCCGTATTGCCAAAGCTTTGAGCGGTAATTAAGATCAACAGATATGAAAATCCCTTTCTTATGCGCCACCTCCAGTGCTTCCTTACAAACATCAGCTGCTCTTCTACTCAAAGCCGGACTTATTGCCGAAAAATGAAACCAGCTTACATCATTTAAAACTGTATCCCAGTCTATTACGCCGGTTGTTAGTTCTCCGAAAGATGAATAAGCCCTGTCATATATAACACCTGCATGTTTCAGGTCTGCGCCTTGTGGCAGGTAATATAACCCGATCCTTTCTCCGCCAAAATGGATGGAAGATGTATCTATTTTCTTTTGCTTTAATTCTTCTACTATTTCTGTCGCAAGGTAGTTATGCGGCAACGCCGTACAATAACCAACGGGTAGCTCCCATTTTGTTAACGCAGTAGCCACGTTCAATTCAGCACCACCTACATAAACGGACATCACGTTATCATGCATCCATTTGCCGTGCAACTGCGGAGACATGCGTAACAACAACTCTCCAAAACATAAAACTTTCTTCATTGGTATAAAACGCCAGGTATCAGGTGTCAGGTATCAGGTATCAGCAAAGGCTGCGTTTTGATCATCCTCCCACATCTTTACACCGGCTTTTTGGATTTTATTTTACTTGTTTACTGCTGGAAGATATTGATTTTAAAAATTAAAATAATTCTTCGCGTTATAGTAACAAATATCCTGAACAACTTTTCCGATCCAGTTTATATCATTGGGCAATTCACCGTTCTCGACCTCTGCGCCGAACAAATTACAAACAATACGCCTGAAATATTCATGACGGGGAAAAGAAAGAAAGCTTCTGGAATCTGTCAGCATGCCAATAAACCTGCTGATCAATCCCATATTGGACAGCGTATTGATCTGCCTGATCATTCCATCTTTCTGATCGAGGAACCACCATGCAGAACCATATTGTATTTTACCTGCAACCGAGCCATCATTAAAGTTCCCGATCATTGTCGCCATTACTTCGTTATCAGCAGGATTCAGGTTATACAGTATTGTTTTTGCCAGCTTATCATCACTGTCCATTCTTGACAGGAAGCGGGCAAGGCTCCTTGCCTGGGAAAAGTCGCCCATAGAATCCCAGCCTGTATCCGGGCCGAGCTTTTGCAACAGCCGTTTATTGTTATTGCGCAATGCTCCCAGGTGATATTGCTGCACCCAGCCTTTTTCCCAATCCAGCTCTGCAAAATATATTAACATGGCCGACTTAAACTGTCTTCTTTCCTTCAGCGACAATACCTCTCCGTTACGAACGCGGTTAAATATAAGTATGATCTCCTTTTCAGTAAAATCATCTGCATACATTTCTTCCAAACCGTGATCAGAAACGGTACACCCATTGGCGGCAAAGTAATCATGCCTGTCCTTTATCGCATCAAGGAACTGATTGAATGATGTGATATCAATACCCGTGGCCGTCTCCAGCTTTTTCAGATAGGCGTTAAATACAACAGGATCATCCACATTCATTGCGGCATCAGGCCTGAAAGCAGGATTAACCGGAATCTCAAAACCGTCTTTCTTCAATTGTTTATGATCACACAATGTATCTACAGGATCATCGGTCGTACAAACCTGTACAACATTCATCTTTCTTAAAAGATTCTGAACGGTATATTCCGGTGTTTGCAACAATGCAGTACAGGTATCATATATGTCTTTGGCGCTTGAGGGCTCCAGAATATCGTTAACATTGAAGTACCGTTGCAACTCAAGGTGCGTCCAGTGATGCAACGGGTTACGTAGTGTATATGGAACAGTTGCCGCCCATTGTTCAAACTTCTCATAATCAGTTGCATCACCGGTGCAGTATCTTTCATCAACACCATTGGTCCGCATGGCCCTCCACTTATAATGATCGCCATATAGCCAGATTTCCGTAAGATTTTTAAACTGGTAGTTCTTTGCTATTTGTGCGGGGGGCAAGTGGCAATGATAGTCAATGATAGGCATATCCTTTGCGAACTCATGATAAAGCCGTTGTGCAGTGTTTGATTGCAAAAGAAAGTTTTCATCCAAAAATTTTCGCATATTCCATTTTTAGGTATATAAATAAAATTGGCTATGCTGAAAAAACCATCATTAAGATCTCCTGGAGTGCTATTCAATTGAACATGCAGAGAAGAAAGACTCTTTTTTCATGTGGCAAATTTCAGAGCGACAGCTACTAAAAAAGACAACTATTATGACAAGTCTATAACTATATTTAATGCAAACAAGCGCAAAAACAAGATTTTTTTACGCAAACGTTGTCGGTAACGATTTCATTTTTAATCGGGCCTGAACTTTACGTCCCAAAAATTGTTATTACCTTACTCCTATTCATTTTAAACACATTACCATGAAAAAATTATTTTTCCTGTTCGCTGCTGCCATCTTAATAATAACAACTGTTCATGCGCAAACAGTTCCGGGCGATCTTACAAGCGCAGCCTCTTCAGGATTTAATGTAAAAAGCCTTACAAAAAGCATCATGGGAAAACTTGTGCCGGCCTTGTCACTAACCGATACCCAGAAACCCGGGGTTACGAGTGCTATAACAGATTTCCTGACGCAGAAATCAAAAATATTACCATTACAACAAACAGATGCCGGCTCTTACAATACCAAGTTCACATCCCTGTTCAACGGATTAAAAACAAAGCTTGGCGGGCTTATTTCACCAACACAACTCACCAGTTTTTTGGGGCTTAAACCTTCTACAAACGACCCGAAGAATGTGTTGTCTAATTTGTATTATTAGAGAGAAGCTTAAAGCCTAAAGCCCAAAGCTTAGAACTGAGACCTCAATATCAAATTTGCCTTTCGCATTTGAAGCCGTGGCTCTTATCCCACGAGACCCTTATTTATAAGTGTTTCGTAAGACACGAACCACGGCGCGGTAATTAAAATATTAGTCATGAAAAGAGTCCAAAACAACTATCTGATTTTGGACTCTTTTCGTTTAGTCGGAATTGCTTCAAGCGCGCCAACCCTGGCTTTAAGCTTTAGGCTCTAAGCTTATCACTTCCTAAAGCCATGGCTCGTGCCCCACGAGACATCATAACATAAATGAACAATTTGGTTCGTGAGACACGAACCAAGGCGTAAAATGTTATTTATAAAAAGCGTCCAAAACAAACATCTGTTTTGAACGCTTTTCATTTATACAAGGATGTTTCAGGTGTGCCAACACAAGCTTTAAGCTTTAGGCTTTTAGCTCTAAGCTTACGCTTATCCCTTCTTCCTCACACACCAAATTGTATTCGATGCATCATCCGCAACAAGGAGCGCGCCGTTACTTAAAACAGCCACACCTACGGGCCTGCCATAAACCTTACCACTGGCTTCATCTGCAATGAAGCCGGTTAAAAAATCTTCCGGCTCTCCTATCGGCCTGCCGTTTTTAAAAGGAACAAAAACAACTTTATATCCAACCAATTTGGAAGAATTCCACGAACCATGCTGACCAATAAACGCACCACCCTGGTATTTTGAAGGAAACTCGTTCTTGTCATAAAACGCCAGTCCTAACGAAGCTGTGTGCGAACCCAAAGACACATCGGGAACGATAGCTTTTGCAACAAGATCGGGGCGTTCGCCTTTCATTCGCGGATCTTTATGCTGTCCGAAATAACTGTAGGGCCAACCATAAAATCCACCTTCTTTTACCGAAGTAAGATAGTCAGGAACCAGGCCGTCTCCCAATTCATCCCGTTCATTTACTGCTGTCCATAAAGTATTGGTTCCGGGCGCCCAACCCATTCCTACCGGATTTCTCAAACCCCAGGCATATATTTTTTCTCCAGATCCGTCGGGATTGATCTCTAATATGTCAGCCCGTCTGATTTCATTATCCATACCGTGTTCTGCGTTATTGGAACCTGAACCTACGGAAATGAAGATCTTTGAGTTATCGCTGTTTGCAAGCAGGTTTCTCGTCCAGTGATTGTTGTATCCGCCTTTGGGAAGTGTCAAAATTTCTTGCGGAGCAGCTTTAATGCTCGTCTGCCCTGGTTGATAGGGAAACCTGAGCAACGCATCTGTATTTGCCACGTAGAAGAAATTACCCAAAACAAGCATCCCAAACGGCTGGTCAAGGCCGGACAAAAACACCTCTGATGTATCCGCCACGCCATCATTATTGGCATCTTTAAACAAAATCACCGAATTGGCGCTGTTGCCCATGTTTTGAGACTTCGCCTTCCCGGAAACCTGCGCTTCCAGTTTTTTTATTGCGCCCGGATTGGTGGATGCCTGGGAAACAAAAATATCTCCGTTAGGTGCCTGATAAATCCACCTCGGATTATTGAGTCCCGAAGCGAACCTGGTCACAACGAATCCGTCAGGAGCTTTTGGTATAATTGAATCTTGCCAACCAATGACATTACAAAATTTTGAAGTGGATTTGGTAGCAAATGGTTCAGGAAGATCAACCGGTTTTATGGCCGTTTGAACGGTGTCAGCCGGGGTTTCCGTGGTATTTTTATGCTGATTTTGGCAGGAAAACATCAAAATCACTGTCAAAACAGGTAAATATTTTTTTACCATATGAGGCCTTTAGGGAAAGGAGTACAAGATTGAAGCCAAGGCGAGGCAAGCTTAAAGCCTAAAGCGTAAAGCCTAAAACTTGCAGTTGAGTGTTCGAGACGTTTACTTTCTTCAGAATTTGTTAGGCAGGTCGAAAACTTTCTGGAAGCAAACTTCAATAACTGCGGTAAAACTCAGGGATGCCGAAAGACAAGGCTTTAAGCTTTAGGCATTACGCTTTAGGCCCTTGCTTTAGGCTTTGGGTTTTAAGCTTTAAGCTTGCATCTGCCAATTTTTCATTTTGTCAGTCGATGGCATAATCATTGACTAAGAAAAGAGACATTCTAATACAAACCTTAAAGGATTTAAATGATATGGGAAAGATAATAGGTATTGACTTAGGCACAACTAACAGTTGCGTAGCTGTAATGGAAGGTAACGAACCGGTGGTAATCGCCAACGATGAAGGCCGCCGTACAACGCCTTCAGTTGTAGCCTTCTTAAAAAATGGCGAACGTAAAGTAGGTGATCCCGCTAAACGTCAGGCCATTACTAACCCGCATAACACCATAATGAGTGTTAAGCGTTTTATGGGTCGCAGATTTGACGAAGTGACCGAAGAAATAAGCCACTGGAGCTATAAAGTAGCAAAAGGTGACAATAATACTGTTCGTGTGGACATTGATGGCAGATTATATACTCCACAGGAAATCTCCGCCATGATTCTGCAGAAAATGAAAAAAACTGCTGAAGATTACCTGGGACAGGAAGTTACAGAAGCGGTTATTACCGTTCCTGCCTACTTCAACGATGCTCAGCGCCAGGCTACCAAAGAGGCTGGTGAAATCGCTGGTTTAAACGTACGCCGTATTGTGAACGAGCCTACTGCTGCGGCACTGGCTTATGGTTTGGATAAAAAACACGCTGACCAGAAAATAGCAGTATTTGACCTGGGTGGTGGTACATTCGATATCTCAGTTCTTGAACTGGGCGATGGCGTTTTTGAAGTAAAAAGCACCAACGGTGATACACACTTAGGTGGTGATGACTTTGATAAAGTGATCATGGACTGGTTGGCTGATGAATTCAAAAGCCAGGAAGCAGTTGACCTGCGCAAAGATCCAATGGCGCTTCAGCGTTTGAAAGAAGCAGCTGAAAAAGCTAAGATTGAATTGTCTTCTTCTTCTGAAACAGAGATTAACCTGCCTTACATTACTGCAGTTGACGGTGTTCCTAAACACCTTGTAATAAAACTTACAAGAGCCAAATTTGAACAACTGGCTGACAAATTATTTGAAAGATGTTTGAAGCCTTGTGAGGCTGCATTGAAAGATGCTGGTTACTCTGCTTCACAAATTGATGAAGTGATCCTGGTAGGTGGTAGTACACGTATCCCTAAAGTACAGGAAATAGTAGAAAAATTCTTCGGCAAAAAACCAAACCGTGGTGTTAACCCTGATGAGGTAGTTGCTGTTGGTGCTGCTATTCAGGGTGCGGTGTTAACCGGTGAAGTGAAAGATGTATTGTTGTTGGATGTTACCCCGTTAAGCCTGGGTATTGAAACTTATGGTGGTGTAATGACTACAATGATCTCTTCTAACACAACCATTCCTACAAAGAAAACGGAAACATTCTCTACAGCCAGCGATAATCAACCAGGCGTACAGATCCATGTATTGCAGGGTGAAAGAAGTATGGCGAAAGATAACAAGAGCCTGGGCGTATTTAACCTGGATGGTATACCACCAGCTCCAAGAGGTGTTCCTCAGATTGAAGTTACTTTTGACATCGATGCTAACGGTATCTTACACGTTAACGCGAAAGATAAAGGAACCGGCAAAGAACAGAAGATCCGTATTGAAGCAGGTAGCGGTTTAAGCAAGGATGAGATCGAAAAAATGAAGAATGAAGCTAAAGCCAACGAAGCAACTGATAAAGCTGCCCGTGAAAAAGTTGAAAAACTGAACCAGGCGGATAGCTTAATCTTCCAGACTGAAAAGCAATTGAAAGAATTTGGAGATAAGATCCCTGCTGATAAAAAAGCACCTATTGAAGATGCTTTGACTAAGCTGAAAGAAGCACACAAAAACCAGGATGCTGATGCAATTGATAAGGCCCTGGCTGAAATGAACAATGCATGGACAGCTGCAAGCGAAGAGATCTACAAGGCTCAGCAGGCTGCAGGTGGTAACGGTACCGAACAAGCTGGTGCTGGTGCACAACAGGCCGGAGCTGAAGCAAAAGGTCCGGAAGATGTTCAGGATGCAGAGTTTGAGGAAGTGAAGTAAGATTAGGTCAAAATTCCAAAGTAAAAAATCTGAAGCGAAGATTTCGTGGAAGATAGAAATAATAAGGGCTCCGCTAAAGCGGGGCCTTTTTTGCACACGGCGGATGGGTTTCACGCAAAGAACGCAGAGGGGCGGCGAAACGCAACGGCACGCGAAGTAAAATTTAATGTTCAAAAATTTTGACCATTTACTTGCACAGTCCCAAAGTTGCAGTTCATACATTCGCACATTTGCACATTCGCTCATTTGCACATTCGCTCATTCACCCATTCCCCATCATTTTCAATTATCAACTTTCAATTATCCATTATTCTGTTCTAAGGCTTTTTACAGGATTTGCAAGCGCCGCTTTAATTGACTGGTAGCTTACGGTAAGTAAGGTGATAACGAGAGAACCAATACCTGTAGCGGCGAAAATCCACCAGGACAATGGCGCCCTGTATTCGTAATTCTGCAACCAGTTATGCATGAAATAATATGCAACAGGCGAAGCGATCAGGAATGCAATTACAGCCAGCGTAACAAATTCCTTCGACATCAATTCCCAAAGACTTAAGACTGAAGCGCCCAATACTTTTCTTACGCCAATTTCCTTAGTACGTTGCTCTGCAACAAATGACGCCATACCGAATAAACCAAGGCAACTGATGAAGATTGCCAGTATTGCAAAGAACCCGGCAAGTTTTCCAACACGTTCTTCATCCGCAAACTTTCTTGCATAATCCTCATCCGCAAATTTGTAATCAAACGGCTCTTCTGGTGAATATTTCTTACAGACAGCTTCAATCATCGCGAGAGATGAAGCAGTTGACCTGTTTGGGCTGAGCCGGATATTTACTATTCCGCCGATGCTTGAATCCAAATAGAATACAGTTTGTTTTGTTGGCGAATAGGGAGATTCCATTATCATATCTTTTATCACACCTATTATTGTGTAAGACTTATTCTGCCATTTCACAGCCTCTCCTACCGGGTTTTTAAAGCCCATATATTTTGCGGCTGTTTCATTGATTACAATTGCAGAAGAATCGGTTGCCATTTGCGGGGAAAAATCTCTTCCATTCACAAATTGCCAGCCGATCGTTTTACCATATTGCCCCGCTATACCAACAGTATTAAACTTTATGGAGCTTTGCGGATCTTTATCCTTCCAGTTAAAACTATCATCAAAATGATCGTTTTCTGTAACCGGTGTATTCGACTCAGCCATATCGGTAATAGCACCTTGTTGCAGCAGATCATTACGCATTGCGGACATACTGTTGTGGTAATTGTATGTCTTCATGATAATGGTGATCAATCCTTCGCGCGTGTAGCCAATCGGCCGGCTTTTAGCGAACTGCACCTGTCTGAAAACAGTAACTGTACTGATGATCAGAATAACGGAAACAGTGAATTGAACAACGACTAAAACTTTCCTGGGAGTCGCAGCATACCGGCCGCCTTTAAAAACGCCCTTCAATACTTTTACCGGCCGGAATGAGGAAAGATACAATGCGGGATAAATACCGGCGATCAATCCTGTCAGCAGTGTAAATCCAATAATCATCATCCAGAAATACGCATTGCTCCAAGGCAGATGAATATTTTTTTCGGTTACCTGGTTGAAAAAGGGAAGAATGAATAATACTAACAATATTGATAAAACAAAGCCGCACAAAGCAACTACCAACGACTCACAGAAAAACTGCATTACCAGTTGTGAACGGAGTGAACCAACTGCCTTACGAATGCCCACCTCCTTAGCACGCTTCTCACTTCGCGCGGTGCTCAGGTTCATAAAGTTGATGCAAGCGAGCAACAAAACAAACACGCCTATTATCGCAAACATCCACACATATTGTATCCTTCCTCCCACACTTATGCCATTCTTAAAATCGGAATACAAGTGCCACTTACTCATTGGGAACAGAAACATCTGTGGCTTTTGAAGCTGTGCAGTCTTAGCGTCTATCTTATTCAGTTTGATATCTTTTATTTTAGCTGAAACCCTTTCCCTGTCAGCCTTATCCGAAAGCTCTACAAACAATTGAAAAGATGAATTATACCAGTTGTTCTCATTGCCGCTTACCCAGCTTTTCAAATCAAAAAACGGAGCAATAAATGCCACGTCTTTAAAGCTGGTATTTAAAGGGAAGTCTTCATAAACACCGGCGACTTTTTCCTGCAGATCACCATCTATCTTAACAATCTTTCCCACGGGATCATCATTCCCGAACAGCGCTTTTGCAGTTGATTGTGATAACAAAACAGATGCGGGTTCATTGAATGCTTTTCGTGTGCCGGCGACCATATTGAGGGAAAGCATTTCCGGCGCACCGGATTCCATATAACTACCCTGTAAGCTAAGCTTCTTCTCTCCTGCTGCGATAAGACTGTTCATGTTCCAGGAAGACAGGACAACATATTTAAAGTCGTCCCCATAACTTCTTCTCAGCTCTGCCGCTAACGGAATTACATTACCCGGCCCTGTACTTACTTCACCATTGAAGGACTGGTTTTGCATTACCTGCGAAATGCGGTCGTAATGCTGAAAGTATTTATCAAACGATATTTCATTCCAGATCCATAACCCGATTAACATTGATACAGCCATTCCAACGGCAAGTCCACTCACGTTAATGAAGGCGGAAAATTTGTTTTTCAATAAACCACGCACGGCGGTTTTGAGATAGTTCTTAAACATATAGGACGGTTTAGATCAATATGACATATAACGTTGAAATGAAAATACAGTTACACAGAGTTTCACGGAGAAGACACTGAGCTGCACAGAGAGCTGTTTACTATTCTTGTTCTTTTCATTCTTTCTATCATTACTATCCGATCTATTTCACAATTTGCACATACACACATTTGCACATTCGCAACTCATCCTTCATTTTCAATTGTCAATTTTCCATTTTCAATTATTCAGTCCTCAGGCTGTTCACCGGATTTGCAATCGCCGTTTTTATTGTGTGATAACTTACGGCTATAATTGCTGTTACCAGGCTAATAATTCCTGCACCGGCGAACAACGACCAATCCGGCGTTATCCGGTACGCGAAGTTTTGAAGCCACGCATTCACCAATAACAAGGCTATTGGAATTGCGATTACAAATGCAACAAACGCAGTGATAAGCATTCCCCTGTTCAAGAGTAAAAACAGATCACTCACAGAGGCACCCAACACTTTTCGAATACCTATCTCTTTTACGCGTGCAGTTGTTGACAAACCAGATAAGCCAAACAATCCCATGCAAGCAATACATATGGCCAGTATACATGCGGCTGTAACAGTCTTCATCCAGCGGAGATATGCTTCATAATTTTGAGCGACAGTTTCATCCAAAAAAGAATACGAAAAAGGCTCTCCGCCAGTTAGTTTGTTCCAGCTTGCATGAAGTCTGTCTAACACTTGCGGCATGTTTTGATTGGGCCTGATCCTGAATGAAAATGAACTTCCGTACCATTTTTCTATCCTGTGCAATGAAGGCGAAATCGTTTTGGTAAGATCGTCGGGATAATAATCTTTACATACACCAATGATCCTTCCGCCAAGTGAGGCATTGATCGTATTGAGCTCGGGGCTTCCCAGCATTTTATACAATGTTTCATTTACGATAACAGCCTGCCTTGTGGCTGATGCACCTTTCATGTATTGACCTTCTGCAAGCTGAATTTTTGCGCTATCCTCCGGAATGAAGCGGGAAAAATTTCTGCCTTTTACAATCGGAATTTTGAAGAAGGAAAAATAATTATAATCCACATCAAAAACTTCTGCCATTGTCTTCTGATCATTGATGCGATAGTTATTGGTGTTGTTATAGCCAAGATAAGTATTGCTAAAGTCAGCTATTGAAGGATCTGTTGCAGCAAAATTCTCCAGCCGTTCCTTTAGCAGACGCGTGTCGTTAGCATTATTAAAAGGATTATTCAACGTGATGATCTGCTCCTTATCAAAACCCAAATACTTATGATTGATAAATGCTATCTGCTTATTAATGGCAAGCGTTGAAATTATGAGAATGATGCAAACAGCGAACTGCGTTGTAACCAAAATTTTCGACAAATAGGGGTTGAGTCTGTATGCAGAAAATTTACGCAACATATTGAGTGGCTTTAAGCCGGACATTACTAATGCAGGATATACGCCGGCAATAATACCCAATACTACTGCCAGAGAGCCCAACAAAAGGATTATATTACCTGCTGAGAAAAACTGTATGCTTATTTCTGATCCTGTAAGACCGTTAAAGAATGGCAAACAAATAATGGCAAGCACAAGGCCAACGACTACTGAAATAAACGCCAGCATCTGTGTTTCGATATAAAACTGCAACACGAGCTGTTTTCTTTCCGCGCCTATTGTCTTACGGATACCTACTTCCTGTGAGCGCGATACGGTACCGGTTAACGTAAGCAGAATGTAATTTAAACAGGCTATGATCAGGATAACAATTGCCAGGCTAATCAACTGATAGATATTTTTCAGATCAGTGTAATGTCCCCAACCAGAACCAGCGGAATAATGCGCATCTGCAAATGGACGAATGTGCACATGAAAGTTATCTGTTTTGATGGTGCTTCCGGGGAAAGCGGCCCACTCTTTTAGCGCTGATTCATAATATTTTCTTGTAAACGCATCAAGCCTTTTTTCAAAATTTATAGCGTCTACTCCTTTTTTCAATTGAATGATGATCTGATCGCTTGACGTATTAAGACCCGTACTCATCTTTTCTGCATAATCAGCAGTTGATGTTCTGGGCATCAACAGATCAAAACGATAACTGGAATTGGCGGGAAAATTTTTAGCAACAGCACTTACAATACACACTGTACTATCATCATTCGGCAGAAGAATTGTGCGGCCGACTGGATCAGCATTGCCAAAATATTTGAAGGCAACATTTTCACTAATAACAATGTTGTTCTTTTCAGCAAGTGCGGTTGCGGGATTACCGCGCAACAATGGAAAGCTGAATACTGTGAAAAAATTTTTATCAACATACGCAATGTTTTTTTTCTCCTCAAAACTCTGCGTACCTACTCTAACTTTTGCCTGGTAAGATTGCTGCACCCTGACTGTTTGCGCTATTTCGGGAAATACTTTTTCCAGCTCGCCGGACAAGATTGCCGGATGTTGTATAACAGCAGCTTGTTCATCTTTCAGCATGAAAGAAAAAAGACTGCTCTTTTTCTTTTCATCTGACTGCCACAGATCATTCTGCTCCAGCCTGTATAACTGAGAAACATTTGCATGAAATTTATCAAAGGACTGTTCATGCTTAACATACAGGTATACCAAAATACAAAATGCGCTTGCAATGCTAAGCCCGGCGAGGTTAATGGCTGAATAAAACTTTTTACGCAGGATATTTCTGACTGCTAATAAACTGTAGTTTCTAAACATGCTGCTATTTTTTAGTTCCTATGTTTGAAAACCAAAAAGGGCGATAAAAAGTTACACAGAGTCACAAGGAGAAGACACTGAGTTACACAGAGAGCTGCCCACTATTGTTCTCTTTTTTACTCTTTTTAGCATTACTATATCATTTCAATATTGTGTTATTTCACATTCGCACATTTACACATTTGCACATTCGCACATTCGCACTTTTCCTCATTCGCAAATCATCATTCATTGTCAATTTTCAACTTTCAATTTTCAATTATTCCGTTCTCAAACTCTTAACCGGATTACTCATTGCTGCTTTTACTGTTTGCAGGCTCACTGTTAAAACCGCCAACACAATAGTTAGTATTGCTGCGATGAGATAGATGGTCCACGAAATATCTGTCCTGTAAGAGAAATCTTCCAGCCATTTTGTGGTTGCCCACCATGCCACAGGAAAAGCAATTACTATAGCAATTACTGTAAGGCGGATAAAGTCTTTGGACAATGCAATTACAATACTGCTTACGGAAGCGCCCAACACTTTGCGCACACCTATTTCTTTTATGCGTTGTTGTGCAGAATATGCAGAAAGGCCAAGCAGACCAAGGCACGCCAACACGATGGCGATACCCGCAAACAGATCCATCACCTTACCTAATCTTAATTCGGCACTATACAATTCGTTGTAATCTTCGTCCATAAAATGATATTCAAACGGACGATGCGGCACGAGCTCTTTCCATTTTGATTCAATAAAAGCAATGGTTTGAGTGAGGTATGCACCATTAATCTTCACCATTATCTCGCGGCCGCTGGCTTCAGGAAAAAGTACAAATGGTTTGATAGGCTCACGCATAGACCTGAAATGAAAGTCTTTTACAACAGCTTTCACGATACCGGGGCGAGTGTCATCAAGGAACATTCTTTTACCGACAGCATCCTGTGCGGACCAGCCCAACTGGCGGGCCGCAGATTCATTCAAAATAAAATGAAAGCGTGCATTTGAATCCAGTGAAGCATCCTTTACATCCTGCAATGAGATATTCTCACCTGCAATAATTTGCATTCCGACAGTAGGAACAAAGTCTTCATCTATCGGATTTGCAGTAACAGCAATCTGTTGTGTTTGCGGCATGGACGCAGAGCGCATATTGTATCCACCGCCGCCTTCTACCGGTGTTCTATAGCAATAAGAAACATTCAGCACATTTGAATTGCTTTTGAGCTGTTGCTTCATCAGCGGAATGCTTTGAACCATTTTGCCATCCATTGGCAGCACCACTATATGTTCACGATCATATCCAAGCTTGGCATGCTGAATAAAATACAACTGCCGCTGAACAATGAAAGTTGATATGATGAGAAATACGGAAATAGCAAACTGGAATACAATGAGAGATCTTCTTAGTGTTTGTCCTTTTCCGGTGTTTTTGAAGGAACCTTTAAGAACGGTTACCGGCCGGAAATCTGCCAGTATAAAAGAAGGATAAGCCCCTGCCAATAAACTAACAAGTACAACCAGCACCAACAGGAATGAAATGAATGGCAACGAAAGCAATGAAGCGCCGTCCAGTGTTGCATTTGTAAGCTTATTAAAGAAGGGCAGCAACGCAGAAGCTACTAACAAACTTAATACAACCGCTGCAAGACAAACCAAAACAGATTCGCCAATAAACTGCCAGAACAACTGGTTTTTCCCTGCACCGATCACTTTTCTCACTCCCACTTCTTTTGCTCTTTCCAGCGACCGGGCAGTACTCAGGTTAATATAAGTTGAACAGGCGATAATGAGAATAAGCAATGCAACGGCACCAAGTATAAACATGTAGGAGATACTGTTGTTGGGAACGAAACTGTCATACGGCGAATACAAATGTATCTTATTGAATTGCTCCAGGTAAAAGTTAATGGTTGCGTTTGCCCCCTGCATTTCTTTTTTCATGAAAGCAGGAAGTTTAGCCTGCAGCCCGGCTATCGACCGATTGTTATTAAGCAACAAATAAGTTGTGTAGTTGGCATTCCAGTAAGTATTTTCAGACTCAGGTCTAATACCAAGCGACGAAAATGAGGCAAGAAAATCGAAACGGACCTGTGAGTTATCAGGAAGATCCTGCATTACTCCTGTAACATGATATAAGTTGCTGTCATTGCCAACCCGGAAAGCTTTTCCAATTGGATTTTGTTCACCAAAATATTTCTTTGCAGCAGACTCAGTAAGAACAACATCATAAGGCGCATTGAGCGCCTGGTTGGCGTCTCCATCTTTAAGCCTGAATGAAAAGATTTTAAAGAAAGAAGGATCAGCATACATAAAATGTTTTTCGCTGATCATTTTATCGTTATAATAGACCACTTTTTCGTAAGCAGTCATCCGGACCGCTGATTCAACTTCGGGAAAAGTCCGTTGCAATACCGGTGCCACGCGCACACTTGTATAGTTGCCTTTTCCAGATGCGCTACCACCATCAAAACTATATTCCATAATGACACGGGCGATGCGGTCTCCATTCTTTTGAAAGTCATCAAAACTCACTTCATGACGGATGTAGAGACTGATCAACAAACAACATGTCAACCCTATCGTCAAGCCAAAAATATTGATGGCCGACGCAGTTTTATTTTTCAACAGGTTTCTGATAGCAACTTTAAAATAGTTCTGTAGCATTCTCAAATTCTCGTTTATTACTTAATAGCCTTCGATTCATTGCCGTCTGCTTTTGCTGACGGACAGTGGTTGATCTTTAAAGCCCGACTTTAGCCCCAAAAATTGGATTGTGTGGCTAAAGCCATATTCAATTAGTTTGATTCTCCGTCAGCTAAAGCAGACGGCAATGAAAAACAGCCTTACTCTGTCATTGACGCGACACGAGAGGTCTCCCGAACACAAATCCGTTGAACGTTGAGAGATGTCTCCTATCCCCGACATGACATTCAATGACCAGCAACGCAACAAATACAATCAGCATTTAAAACATTTTTCTTAACGAAACGACATTAGCCAATTCCTAACCCTTATTCCGTTCTCAGACTTTTCACCGGGTTTGCCAGCGCCGCTTTAACAGCCTGAACGCTCACGGTGAACAAAGCTATCATTACTGCGATCATTGCAGCAATAGCAAACATCCACCAATGAATATCCACCTTGTAAGCAAAGCTCTGCAACCATTTTTGCATCACGAAATATCCCAAAGGAACAGCGATAAGTGTTCCCAACAAAACAGGCTTCAACAAATCTTTAGACAACAACAATACAATATTTTCAACGGATGAGCCCAGCACTTTTCTAACACCGATCTCTTTTGTTCTTTTTATGGCTGTATAAGATGCAAGCCCGAATAATCCAAGACAGGCAATACAAATCGCTATAATGGAGAATACACTCAATAGCGTTTCCTGGCTTGCTTCGGATTTATACAACTTATTGAAACGCTCATCAAGAAATGTGTATTCAAAAGGATAATCCGGCACCTCTGATGTGTAGATCTTTCTGATGCGATCAATTGCCTGAGGAAGATTTGTCAACTTAAGTTTGATGACCACGAGCCTTCTATCATCTTTTTTTGTTGAAATAACCAGTGGCCCTATCACTTGCTTTAATGATGCAAAATGATAATCTTCTACAACGCCAACAATTGTTCTTGGCAAACTATCCTGGCTTAAATTCTTGATCCACTTACCAATAGCCTGCTCCGGTGTATAACCCATCTTAATCGCCGCTGCACGGTTAATGATGGCAGCGTTAGTTGAATCGGTTGGAAACTGTGAAGAAAAATTTCTTCCTGCAATAATTCTCAATCCAAGCGTTGGAACATATTCAAAATCGGCAAACTCCGTATTAAACATCATTCGTTCACCGGGCTTGCCTTGCACGTCAAATCCATAACTGTCATGAAAGCCTCCCGGTTCGCCCGTCATCACCGAAACATTCGCCACGGAAGGATCAGCCTGCAATTGGTTTTTAAACTGGATCTTTTTCTCCCAGATGTCGTGGTTGTCTAACCTGACGATCATGGATTGTTCTTTATCAAAGCCCATGTCAGAGGTACGCAGGTAATGCATTTGCTTCATTACAATGGTAACACTAATAATGAGCAATACAGAAATACCGAATTGGAAAACAACCAATGTCTTTCTAAAAAATGCACCTCCTTTTCCTGTTCTCAGTTTTCCTTTCAGTGATTCAATAGGAGAAAAAGAAGACATCAATAATGCAGGATAACTTCCGGCAAGTAAACCGACTACTACAATCACACCAAGAAGAAACAGGTATACCCTGGGATCATTCCAATAAGAAGGTAATTTATAACCAAGGAAATTAGTGTAAGCCGGCATAATGAGTTGCAATAAAACAAGTGCGAGAACAGAAGCCAGTGTAGCGAACAACAGTGATTCAAAAATAAACTGTAATGCCAGTTGACGCCGAACTGCACCCATTACTTTGCGCAGCCCCACTTCCTTAGACCTGTCTGTTGCACGCGCAGTTGCGAGGTTCATAAAATTGATGCAGGCAATAATCAAAATCAACGCGGCGATACTCATAAAAACATACACCATCTTTTTGCTGCCGTGCTTAACATTATCCCAGGGCGATTCGCCTTCAAAATAAATATCCTTTAGCGGATGCATCGTTAGATCCATCTTGAAACCATTTTCTCTATAAAACTTACCCAGGTATTTATCCATAAACGCGGGAAAGCGGCTAATTAATTGCTCAGGCTTTACCGCAGGATTTAACTGGAGATAAACAAACAGGTTGTTGCCGGGCCATTGATTCATCCAACCTTCATTCTTCCAGTTAGCAATTGGCACAACCATGTCAAATTCAAGATGAGAATTCACCGGAACATCTTCCGCAATACCGGTTACTTTCAAGCGCAGCTTCTTATTTAGCTCAACCGTTTTTCCAATGGGATCATCATTGCCAAAATATTTTTTTGCTGCGGAGGCTGTCATTACAATGCTGCCAGGCTCACTCAACACGCCTGCCGGATTTCCCTTTAATAATTTGAAGCTGAAGAACTGAAAGAAGTTACTGTCAACCAGGTAAATTTTCTTTTCATTAAAAGAAATGTTATTATAGGTCACCAGGTCATTATCGGGAGAGACGCGCGTTGTTTTTTGCACCATATCAGGATAATCGCTCGCTAATGTAGGACCATACATAGGAGATACCCAAGGAATATTCTTTACAACGCCATCTATATTGCCAACGCGCATTATTCGATAGATGTTGTTTCCGTTCTTATGAAACTTATCATAACTGAATTCATTGGTAATAAACAGAAAGATCATTAAGCAGCAGGTTATACCAACGGTTAAACCCAGCACATTAATCAACGAAAACATTTTCTGTTTCCGGAAATTCTTTACAGCAAGTAACAGATAGTTCTTAAGCATAGATTTAGCTATGAGCTGTCAGCTATCAGCTTTCAGCCTGGTTATTATAATTGTACCTCGTTCCTGTTAACATTGATTTCCATCTCCTTATTCGCACATTTGCACATCTACACATTCGCACATTCATTGCATTACTCCGTCCTCAAACTCTTCACCGGGTTCGCCAACGCCGCTTTTATCGATTGAAAACTGATGGTAAAAAAAGCAATACAAACTGCGGACAAGCCCGCAACGGCGAACATCCACCAGCTTATACTTGTACGATAAGCAAATCCCTGCAGCCATTTATTCATAATGAGCCATGCCACAGGCGATGCTATGACCACACCGACAACAACCAATGTGATAAACTCTTTCGACAAGAGCAATGAGATTTGTCCTGCAGAAGCACCGAGTACTTTTCTGATCCCGACTTCTTTTCTTTTTTGCTCAGCGGCAAATATTGAAAGGCCAAATAATCCAAGGCAGGCGATCAGAATTGCAATGATGGTAAAGTATGTTACGAGTCTTGACGTTAGCTGCTCCTTTTCATAATTGTGCTGAAAATCCTTATCTACAAAAGAATAGCGAAACGGCACTGTAGGGTTTAGTTTGGTCCATACGTGCTCAATTTTATTGATCGCACGGGCATAATCTTTTGTATTGAGATTGGCGATCAGGTAACCAAACCTGCTGCCAAAAGTAGTTGTAGTAAAACCGTAAGGTTCAATGTGATTGTGCAGGCTTTCGAAATTGAAATCTTTAACAACGCCGACTATTTGTAAGGCACCATGATATTTTCCAATATTATAATTTGCTTTTCTGCCAATAGCGTTTTCTGCAGTGTAACCGAGCTGTTTTACCGCTGTTTCATTTAAAATAATGCTTAAAGAATCAGCAGTAAAATCTTTTGAAAATGACCTGCCACTCAGCAATTGAAAGCCCATCGTTTCAATATAATTCTCACCGATGGAAGCTGTATGCACATCAACATTATCATCTTTTGCTTTGCCTTCCGCAAAGAAAAGCATATCATTCAGATTAACAATTCCCGGATATGCCGAACCACATGTTACGGCTTTCACTTCAGGCTGTTGTAACAGTTCATTTTTTAAAGCAGTGTAATTGCTTTCACTATTCAGATAGCCATCCTGCAACGGCAGCACCAATTTCTGTTCTGTATTAAAACCAAGTTGCTGGTGATCCAGGTAGTTCAACTGCTTCCAGATAACAACAGCAGCAATCACCAGGCAAACAGAAATAGCAAACTGAAAAACTACCAATCCTTTCCGCAAAGCCGTTGCCGAAAAGCTGTTAATGATTTTACCTTTTAGAATTTGAACCGGCTTAAAAGAGGACAGATAAAATGCCGGATAAATGCCGGCAAACAAACCTGTAGCCAGTGTAATGATGGCAATCCAAACGATCAGACGCGGTTCATCTGCCAACCGGATATTTTTATGTGTAAGCGCATTGAAATAAGGCAGCAAGATGCTTGTAAAGGCTATCGCAATCACCAGGGCTGCAATGCACATAATAAAAGACTCACCCAACAATTGCCAGACCAATAAACGTCTGCCTGCCCCTATCACTTTCTTCACAGCTACTTCCCTGGCGCGTTTTTCAGAACGGGCAGTTGAAAGATTCATAAAATTAATACAGGCAATAACCAATATGAATGCGGCTATTGATCCGAGTATATATAAATAAGTAATGGCACCATTGGGCCTAATCTCATTACCTATAGCTGAATGCAGATAGATATCTTTAACAGGCTGCAAAAAAAGTGTGTTTTTAAAACCGAACGTCTTCATTTCCTCACCTGCTTGTTTATCAAAGAATGTATTCAGCTTCGTCCCGAATTGTTTTGCATCAACCTGTGACTTCAGTTTTATATAGGTATAAAATACGTTGTTGCTAACCAGGTTTGTTTGCTGTGTTACCCAGTTCCACATGTCCTGGTTGCGCATGGAAAGAAAATAGTTCGCAGGAATGTGTGACTTGTAAGTTGAGTTGTCAAAAACAGCTTTTACTGTGTAATTGAATTCACCGAATGGTGTATTAACGGAAAGCGGCTTGTTGACAGGATTCTCTTTTCCAAAAAAACGTTCGGACATTTCTTTGGAAATGACCATTGTATTAGGCGCATTCAGTGCCGCCATACCGTTTCCATAAACAAAGTTGTAGGTAAAAAGCTGAAAGAAAGTTGAATCGACATAATAGCCATTGGTTTCAAAAAATTGTTTTTGATCGCTCGTATTCTTGTTGCGGATAAGCATTTTAGCGATATCAGGAAAAGTCATCAACCTGGCAGATTGTTCAATTTCCGGCAAATTGCTTTTTACTGTAAAAGCAAGTGGCGCAGCCGCGGCCGCCCATGTTTCTACCTTATTGCTTACTAATGCAATGCGAAATAACCTGTCGCCATCTTTATGGTGTTGGTCATAGCTGCTTTCATCCAGTATGTACATAACGATGAGCAGACAGGATGTTAAGCCTATTGCCAGTCCAAAAATATTAATGAACGAAAAGGCTTTATTGCGTATCAGGCGTCTCCAAATAGTTTTGAAATACATAGATCTGCTTTGAGCTATCAGCTATCAGCTTTCAGCTTGTGTATGTTATATTGTTCTTGTCTCATCCTCAGCATCAAACATTCCAGATATACTCATTTGCATATTCGCACATTTGCATATTCACACATTTGCATATTCACACATTTGCATATTTGCACATTTGCATATTTGCACATTTGCACATTATTCAGTTCTAAGGCTCTTCACGGGATTAGCAATAGCTGCCTTAATTGCCTGGAAACAAACGGTAAGTAATGCAATCAATACTGAAAGCACGCCTGCGGCAACAAATATCCACCAGCTGATCTCAACCCTGTAGTTGTAGCCCTGCAGCCAATTATGCATCATCCACCAGGCTATCGGGAATGCGACCAGGCAAGCTATACCCACTAACTGCAGAAACTCTTTTGAAAGCAATGCAGCCATTCCCTGCACGCTGGCACCCAACACTTTTCTGATACCGATTTCCTTTTTGCGTTGCTCAGCGGTAAATGCAGCCAATCCGAACAATCCAAGACAAGAGATAAGAATTGCAAGCACTGCAAACAAGCCGGCTAAAGTTCCGATCAGGCTTTCTGATTGAAACATTTTGCTGAATGTATCATCCACAAACTTGTATTCAACCGGATAGCCCGGATTATCTTTTTTTACCACATCCTCCATTTTTGCCAATGCAGATTTCAGGTCTGTCCGGGGCTTCAGGCGAACAGTGAGTTCGTTTACATATTTTGTTTTATCTGAAAACAAGATCAGTGGTGCGGGCGACGAATACATGTCATTATAAAGAAAGTCCTTCACCACTCCAACAACGGTATAACGGCTGCCATCACCCCTGGAGATAACAGACCCGACAATATTTTTCTTATTGATGATCCTTGCAAGCGACTCATTGATGATGATGTTATTACTATCAGATTTTACATCGGCATAGAAATCCCGTCCATCTCTAATCTGCATACCCAGGGTTGAGACGTATTCGGGGCTTGCAGCTTCGATTGTGATCAAAATTTCCTTGCTGGGATCTTTTCCTTCCCAGCTAAAATTTCCCGAATTACTACCGAGATTCAATACCAGGTTATGACTTAAACACGCATTTTCTACAAGACCGGTCTGCAGAAGATCATTTTTTATCACATCGAAATTCTGCTTCATGTTGCCTGTAAGGTTCATATAAACCAGGTCACTTTTATTATAACCTATATCACGGCTCTTAACATGTTGAATTTGTCTGTAAATAATAATTGTACTGATAATGAAAATCACCGATACGGCAAACTGTGCTATAACAAGTCCCTTTCTAATGAAACCCGCACTGTTACCGAGTTTCAGGTTGAGCCCTTTCAGCACTGTTACCGGATGGAAGGATGACAGATAAAAGGCAGGATAACTACCGGCGATCAATCCGCAAAGAACGGTAATAACAAACAATGCAGTGATATGTACCGGTTTGAAAAGCTGAACGGTAAGTTGCTTATCTACCAGGTTGTTAAAGGCAGGTAAAGCAAGATAGATGATTGTAATAGCGAGCAACACTGAGATAAAGCTCATGATCAGAGACTCGGCTATAAACTGTAGTATGAGGCCTGGCCTGTTCGCTCCAAGCGCCTTTCTAACACCTACTTCCCGTGCGCGTTTTTCTGAGCGCGCAGTTGAAAGATTCATAAAGTTGATGCAGGCTATCAGGAGAATGATCCATGCTATCAGGCTAAACAGCTTCACATATTTTACTCTGCCGGGAACTTCTTTACCATCCTCGTAACTATCGTATAAACGCCACCTGCTCATGGGGTAAATGGACATTCTTGCATTCAGGTCCTTACCTTTTGTTTGTATATACCCGTACAATTTTTTATTTATCGCATCAACACTGGCATTGGGCTCGGTTTCTACGTATGTTACAATACCATTACTTCCCCAATCTTTTAACCAGGAGGTTTTGTTTAAAACAATCTGAAAAGGAGAAAGCCAGTCAAATTTGAACGAAACGTTTTTGGGAAGATCTTTGATAACCCCTGTAACAATATACTCCTGATCATTATTTATCTTCAGCGTTTTACCGATAACATCGGCTGAGTTAAAATATTTTTTTGCGAGGGTTTCGGACAATACAACAGCATACAACTGATCAAACACATGCGCCGGGTTTCCCTTTATGAAGTCCAGTTGAAACATGGAAAAGAAAGAAGAGTCCACATAAGCGCCCTGTTCGTAGGTATTTTTTTCATTTAGTGAAAACAGCACACGATCGCCCCAGCTTGAACGGGCGGTATTCTTTATACCCGGAATTTCACGCTTAATACCTTCCGCTAACGGACCCGGGGTTGCGTCAAATGTAAAGGTCTTACCGTCATAGGTTTGACGATCTTTAATTTTATAGAGATTATCCCTTTTATTAAAATAATGATTGTAAGTGACCTCATCTTCGACCCAAAGAAAGATGAATGCCGCGCAAGCAATCCCAATGGCCAGACCAACAATATTGATAAAACTGAAAATCCGGTTCTTCTGCAACGATCTCCACGTGGTCCTAAGGTAATTCCTGAACATGTTGTAAATTTTAATTGACTAAGTCTATCCTTTTCACACAATTTTGGGCAGCGCACAATTCGCCGGTAAAATTATCCAACACGTATGCCAATATCTGAAACCCTTATTTATAAGGGATTTGAGTGTGGTTCACCATCAGCAGGTGTACGAAAACGAACACTTCGTGTGCGGAAGCGAGCAGGGGCGGGAGCTATCAGCTGTCAGCTATTAGCTATCAGCCATGTCACCGCACAATAAAAATTGTCAGTTACTAAGGGTATCCGTCCTCTAAACCTTCTGGTCCATCATTCTCAATTGTCAATTATCCATTGTCAATTATTTGTATTTACTCAGTTCTGAGACTTTTAACGGGATTCGCCGTTGCTGCTTTAATTGCCTGGAAACTTAGCGTAAGCAAAGCAATGAGCAACGTTCCCAAACCTGCTATTGCGAAGATCCACCAACCAACATTGATCCTGTAGGCAAAGGCCTGTAACCATTTGTCAGTGAAATAATAACCGACAGGAACAGCAATTAAAAATGCTATGGAGATCAGAACGACAAATTCCCGTGAAATTAAAATGAGGATTTTTGAAACTGCCGCGCCGAGCACTTTACGAATACCAATTTCTTTGGTTCGCTGTTCTATGGATAAAATAACCAGTCCCAATAATCCAATACAAGAAATGAAAATGAACAACCCGGAAGCAATGCTGATGATCTGCTTCCATTTGGTTTCCACTTCATAATTCTTTGCGTTCAGGTCATCCATAAACTGATAGGAATAGGGATAATAAGGCACCAACTTACTGAATGTATTTTGCAGCAATGCGAGCGTTTTAGGAACGTCCTGCGAGCCAATCTTCACCCAAATTTCTCCGTAGTTGAAAGTGGTATCCATCGTAAAAAATGCAGGAGAAATTTTTTCCTTCAGAGAAAGAAAATGATAATCTTTCACTACGCCAATTATTGTCACCGGGTTGTTTTTATCATCATGATTATATACAACCTTACCTACAGCTTCACCGGCTTTCCAACCGGCTTCTTTTGCAAAAGCTTCATTCACGATAACAGATGCACTTATGTCGGAAGGATAGTCTGCAGAGAAGTTTCTTCCGGCTACAAACGGTATTTTAAATGCGGGAAAATACTGATCATCTACCCGGTTGTTCTCAATAGTCAACTTTTTGCCATTTGCCTTCATGCTTGAAATACTCCGTCCACCATTTTTTGCAGCTACCGCTATTATGTTGTGTTTGTTTAGTAACTCATTTTTGAAAAGATCCGGTAAATTGTTACTTGAATTATTTACAGGGATATTCAAACGAACCATTCCCTTACTATCAAATCCGAGGTCTTTGTGTAACAGGAAATCTAACTGACTATTGACGGTTAATGTGCCGATGATCAGAAAGATGGCGAGCGTAAACTGTAATACGATCAATCCTTTTGTAAGATAATTCCGGCCCGTTAACTTCTGCCTGCTGTATAATACCTTAACCGGCTGAAAAGCTGACAACACAAGGGAAGGGTAGAAACCGGAAACAAAAGCAGTTAGCATCAACAACAGAAAATAACCCGCATACAAATAACCATCTGAAAGATATGAGAGACTTAATTTCTTGTTGGCAAGCTGATTGAAGAATGGCAACAGTATTATTGTTAGCACAATTGCCAGAGCAAAGGCAACAAGTGCGACAACAAATGACTCAACAAGAAACTGTTTTACCAATTGTTTCCTGGTGCTCCCCACCACTTTCCGGATGCCGATCTCCTTGCTTCTTTTGAGTGATTGCGCCACTGCCAGGTTTATAAAGTTGATGCATGCAATGATCAGGATAAAAATAGCAATACAGGTGAGCACATAAGAATAAACCGGCTTGCTGCCATCTGACATACCGTTCCCGGGACCTGCTTTTGTGCTGAGATGAATATCCAAAAGTGGTTGCAGATCCAGTTTAATATTAATTGTCAGATCTTGTTTTTGTTTCAGTTCAAGCAAGTGGTCTTTCGTGTTCTTATCAAACACAGCCTGCATTTTACCGACAATTGTTTTAATATTCTCCTGCGGAGAGATCAACACAAAGCCGTTGATGCTGCCACCAACCCAATCAACATTATTATTGAATTTTTCATACCATTTATACGGCAGCAACATACCCGCTTTAAGTGATGAATTTTCCGGGAAATTTTCCGCAACCGCAGCTACGGTGAAATTTTCAAACTCATTGTCTATTTTAAGCTGCATCGTTTCGCCAACCACATCAGTAGTGCCGAAATATTTCTTCGCCATATCTTTTGACAAAACAACAGAATGCGGGTCTTTCAACGCGGTTCTCGTGCTGCCTCTTAATAATGGAAAAGTAAATACAGACAGAAAATTCTCATCGACACATAAGGGGCTTTCTGTTACCACTTCATCGTCCTTTTTAACTGTTACATTGGCTCCGCTAACCCTTATGTATTGTTGAATTTCCGGAATTTCCTTTGCAAAGGTCTCGCCCATGATACTGTTTGTCGTGCCGATAACCTGTGACTGCTCCTTCCCTATTTGCCAGGTTTGAATGATGCGAAAGATCTGTGCTTTATTTTCATTGAACTGATCATAGCTCAGCTCATCTTTTGTATACAGCAAAATGAGCATACATACAGTAAGACCAATGCTCAGGCCAAGGATTTTTATAACGGAGAATAGCTTATTCCTCCACAAATTTCTCCAGGCAATCTTGAAATAATTCTCAAACATAGATTTAGCTTTGAGCTATCAGCTATCAGCCTTTAGCTTGTGAAAAAGGAGAGCTTTGAGCTGTCAGCTATCAGCCTTCAGCTTGTAGCAAAAACATTCATTGTCACTTCAACGTCGTTTAGTTAAGCAGGCATCGTCAACTTTGGGAGATGTCTCCTATTGTCGACATGACGATCCTGGCTTATCAGGAAAGCAATCACAACAGCACTTATAGCAAGTACGTAATAATGTGCAAATCTGGAACCCCGTCGTTACCTCGACTGGGAAATTTGGTTTACCACAATCAAAAATAGAATGACAGTACACTTTTCGCCGATAGTCCGTAGGACTTTAAGTTTAATAGAAACCCAAAACATACAAGGCC
Organism: Chitinophagaceae bacterium DXS; assembly: GCA_030345135.1. GTDB lineage: Bacteria > Bacteroidota > Bacteroidia > Chitinophagales > Chitinophagaceae > Danxiaibacter > Danxiaibacter flavus. The sequence goes on along the minus strand of CP128386.1, from coordinate 885,598 downwards.
TTCTTGTCCGTAGGACATTAACCCTTTTATTCGGTTAAAGTCCTAAAGGACTATGAGGTCCCCGATTCGCTCATTTCTATTGAGCTTAATTCCCTACGGGAAAAATAGTAGCTGCTAAAAAATCTGTCATTGGCACGCCAGGAGAGCTCTCCCAAATATTGACCAGATCGTGATACTTTATACGCGTTGAATATGATCAAATCTTAACTAAAAGACATTCCATTGTCAATTTTCAATTCTCCATTATCAATTAACTTACTCGCTCCTCAGCGCCATCACCGGATTTGCCACTGCGGCTTTTATCGCCTGGTAGGCAATCGTACAGGCAGCAATAACAATCGACGACAAAATGGCGATTACAAATATTTCCGCACCAATATTTATATGATAGGCGAAACCTTGCAACCAGTTACTCATTACGTAATAGGCAATCGGCGCAGCGATTAGAAATGCTATGGCAATTAACCAGATAAATTCTTTTGAAAACAGGAAAACAATATCAGTCAGCGACGCGCCTAACACCTTTCTTACACCCACCTCTTTTGTGCGTTGCGCTGCGGCAAATGCCACAAGGCCATACAATCCAAGACATCCAATCACAATGGCGATCCCCGCAAACATCTTGAAAGCAGTGTACTCCTTTTGCTCCTGCCTGTACCATGCGGCTATATGATCATCTAAAAATTCGTATTTGAATACTTTATCAGGAAACAAACCGGACCAGGTTTTGTTAATTGCGGCGAGTGTTTTATCCATGTTTGCGGGATAAATTTTTACACTGGCATTAAAAAAAACATCTTCGCGATACAACAATGCACATGGCCGGATCTTTTTATGTTTCGACTCACTCTGAAAATCCTGCACAACTCCCTGGATGGTGCAATACCAGTTACCATTCAGGATAACAGGCTTGCCTATTGCGTCCCGCGGATTCTGAATACCGAGTTTATGGATCATCGCCTCATTCACCACAACATTATAAGTAGTATCTTTTTCCGTTGCTGCGGTGCGAACTATTTTTTCTCCTGCAAGCATTTTCAGCTGAAACATGTCTGTATATGTTTCATCGATAAATTTCATTTCGGTAACGTCATCCTTTGCTACTCCAAGCTCTGGCGATCTGAAAGGACAGAAGAAATTTCCATAAACAGGACCGCCGGATGAAAAGCTTAGCGCTTTTACACCGGGGTTTCTTAACAACTCCTGTTTTAATGTGGCAGCCTTCTTTGCATCGGGTATACCTAAAGAAATTACGGCGTCTTTATTAAACCCAAGGTCGCGATTCTGGAAGAAGTCCATTTGATAGGCCACCACAAGCGTTCCTACAATCATTACCTGTGAAATCGCAAACTGCATTGCGACGAGGCTTTTACGAAGTGTTAATTTACCGGAAGAAATATCTGCCTTATTTTTTAGAGACAGTGCCGGCTTAAATGCAGATTGTACGAACGCGGGATAACAACCAGCCAAAACAATGATGGCAACGGTCCCTGCGAGAATCAGCGAAATGGTTTGCAACGTTGCAAGCTGACCGAAATAAATTTTGATATCCAGCCATTTTGATAGCTGCGGTAAAAAAAGGCAAGTCACCAACAAGGCAAGCAGCAATGCGGCAAACACCATAATGGTGGTTTCGCCCAAAAATTGAAATATCAACTGGCTACGCCGTACACCTAACACCTTGCGCACACCCACTTCTTTAGCGCGGCGAATAGCCTGTGCAGTAGCCAGGTTGATGAAATTAATACAGGCAACAATAATGATCAGTACAGCAACCGCTATCAAAGCGTAATAAGTTTCACGGGAAGTGGTATAGCTGATCGTATTGTTGAGATAACGCTGATCAAAATGAATATCAGTCAACGGTTGCAAAGGCAATCTTGCTTCGTCAGCCAGCTGTTTGCTCCAATTCTTTTCAACAAAACTGTGTATCCTGCTTTGCACATTCTTAACCGGATAATTCTCCGGCAATACAATGTAAGTAAAGGCACCATTGTTTATCCAATAGAACTCTGACATGGCACCTCTCTTCTCCATGTCTTTTCTCACCGTTTCAAAAGACACTAAAAAATTAAAAGGCAAGTGCGTGTTGCCAGGCACATCTTCAATTACGCCGGTGACTTTCAAATCTAATTTATCATCAAGTCGAACAACCTTCCCCATCGCTTCTTTATCGCCAAAATACTTGTGAGCCATTGTTTCTGTCAACACAATTGTGTTGGGCTCATTTAATGCAGTTTTAGCGTTGCCTTCCAGCCATTTATAGTCAAAAACAGAAGTAAAATATTGATCGACCAATGCAAGATTTTTCTCCTCGTACTTTGTATCACCTAAGGTCATTACCGCAGATTGATGAAACCAGACCTGCGTTACTGCTTTCAACTCAGGAAAATCATTGCGAATCTTCGGTGCTATGGCCATAGACACACTCGGATTAAAATCGATAGCATTTAACGTGACCCTGTAAATACGGTCAGCTTTTGTGTGAAACCGGTCATACGCAAGTTCATACTGAACCACCAGAAAGATCACGATACTGCAGGCTATACCCAATGTAAGGCCAAGCACATTAATAAGACTGTAAGCTTTTTGTCTGCTAAGGCTCCGCCATGCTGTTTTAAAATAGTTTTTAAGCATTCGTTTTCGAGTTATACGTTGTACGTTATAAGTTTTACGTTGTACGTTTTCCACCTTTATTCATTCGCACATTTTCATATTTGCACATTTTCATATTTGCACATTCGCACATTTTCAATTATCACCTATCAATTGTCAATTAGATTGCTATTCCGTTCTTAAACTTTTCACCGGATTGGACATAGCCGCTTTTACAGATTGAAGTAATACTGTTGCCAGCGCAATTACAGCTATCAACAATAGTGGCAGGAAGAAAAACCAGATACCAATGTTGATATGAAATGCATAATCTTCCAACCAGTTTTGCAGCAAAAAATAAGCAACCGGCACAGCAACGATACCCGCGAGCAGAACAAGTTTTATATAATCTTTTGTGATAAGCGTAGTGATCTGCCAAACAGTTGCGCCGAGCACTTTGCGCACGCCTATTTCTTTTGTTCTTTTTGCGACGGTATATAAGGAAAGGCCCAGCAAACCGAGACTGGCAATAATAATAGCGAGCAGCGTAAACCACCAAAGTATGGCAGAAAATAACTGATCATTTTTATACTGCCTGTCAAAGTATTCATCTAAAAAGAAATATTGCAAAGGGCTCTCCGGAAATGCTGCAGCCCATGTTTTCTTTGCCTGATCCACCACCCGGGCAAGATTGTTTGTTTTGAGTTTCAGACAAAAATTGTCCATATTATACCGATGCTCCGGATAGTAAACAACCGGGTCAAAATTGTATTGCAGCGATTCCTGGTGATAGTCATTCATCACGCCAATTATTTTACATTTCGTACCTGCACTGGTTAACAATTGATTAATTGCATCCGCGGGCTTATTAAATCCAAAAATCTTAGCTGCGGTTTCATTAATGATTATATTTACAATTTGCGTGGAATCGTTACTAAACGGCCTGTCTTTATCGAAGTTTCTACCGGCAATCATGGTGAGACCAAAATGAGGTACAAAATTCTCATCTATAGCAAATGTCCGGCACCTTTTATCATTCTTTGAATTAAGCAACGTGAAGCCGGAAGAACCGCCCACCTCATTACCCGGCACATTGCTCGAAACAGTTACATATTCCACTCCCGGAATCTTCTGCAAATCATTAATAACGCCCTCTACTGAACTTTTCTTTGTACTATCCAGGCCTATTGTTTGCTTTAACACAAGTGTTTGATCAATATCAATCCCGAGGCTCTTGTTGCTCATGAATTGCAGCTGGCGATAAAAACCTATCGCCCCTCCTATCAGGATTATAGCCGTAGCAAATTGTACAATCACTAAAAATTTCCTGAGGTAATTGCGACCGGCTTTTATACCGGTGAAACCTGTCACAGATTTTAATGTTTGTGCCGGCTGAAAAGAAGACAACACAAAAGCAGGATAAAAACCTGCTACCAATGTGCTAAAAGCAAAAATGGCAAATGTACCTGCCCAGAAGAGCCAACCGCTTGTTTGCAGATCAACAACATCATGACCGATCAGTTTCGCAAACCCGGGAAGCGCCAGCCTGAAAAGGCAAAAACCAATAACAATACCAAGTGCGTTTAATAAAAACGTTTCGGAGATAAACTGCCTTACCAATTGAATTTTAGTAGCGCCTATCACCTTTCGAACACCAACTTCTTTTGAACGTTCCAAAGAACGCGCCGTAGATAGATTTACATAATTGATAAGCGCGATCAATAAAATAAGTACCGCTGCTATACCAAGGTACCTGAGATAATATAAGTTTCCATTGCCGGGAAACTCGTAATCATAATCAGATTTTGCGTGAATATCCTTTAATGGCTCCAAAATAAATGAGTTATCGAAGCCATTCTTCTTCATAAGATCACCCATATATTTTTGCGCAAACGCTGGCATTTTTGCTTGCAAGGCGCTTATGTTAACGCCCGGCTTAAGCAACAGATATGTATAAAAATCACTCCATCCCCAACTTGTATTGGCATCGTTTTTTGTAATCTGGATATATTTATTGTAGTTAAGAAGAATATGAAAATTGATATGCGAATTTGCAGGAATATCACTCATAACAGCCTTAACAACAAAATCCTCATTATCATAATGCAGTGTTTTACCAACAACATCGGCCGTGCCGAAATATTTTACCGCAGTTGAATGTGTGATAGCTGCATCATTTAACTCTACCAAAGCAGTAGCCGCCGTTCCTTTTTCAAAACCAAAAGAAAAAACATTGAACACAGCCGGATCCACATAATAGATCATACCATCTTCAATAATTCTTTGATCACCATGCTGAACTACACCCCATCTTTTTCTAAAACGGATTGCTTCCTGCACCTCAGGAAAGTCGGCTTTCATCGCCGGCGCCAGGGCAGGATAGTTAAAAGCAAACTTCTGCGGCTTGCCTCCGGTCTCAGTTACCACCATTGGCACACGATAGATCCGCTCTTTATTTACATGAAAATTATCAAAACTATATTCAAAGCGCAGGTAATTTACAATCAACAAGAATGCTGCAATTCCTATCGCAAGTCCCAGCACGTTAATCGCAGAAAAGGTTTTACTTTTCATTACGTTGCGCCACGCGGTTTTAAAATAGTTTTTAAACATAGCTTTGTAGTTGTACGTTATAAGTTATACGTTGTACGTTTTCACATTTTGCGTTCATATACCTGGCTCTCATTTTCACATTTGCATATTCGCACATCTACACATTCTCAATTACTCCGTCCTAAGGCTTTTCACCGGATTTGCCGTTGCAGCTTTCACTGTTTGAATGCCCAGGGTTAGTAAGGCTATTACTATCATTATAGTTCCGCTTACTAAAAATATCCACCAGCTTACACTTGTACGATAGGCAAAATTCTCCAGCCACTTATTCATTCCTAACCAGGCCAACGGCGCTGCAATTACAAATGCAAGGACTACCAGGACAAGGAAATCCTTTGAGATCATTGATATAATTTGAGCAACCGATGCACCCAATACTTTGCGCACACCAATTTCCTTGGTACGTTGGGTGGTAGTAAATATTACAAGACCGAGCAAGCCAAGACAACTGATAAAAATAGCAAGACCGGTTGCCCACTTCAGCAAGCCTGACATATTTTGTTCCTGAGTGTAGTATTTGGCAATGTCTTCATCAAAAAAATGATATTCAAAATCATCGTTCGGATAAACTTCTTTCCACGCTTTTTCGATTTTGCTGATGGCTGTTTTCCAGACTGTTCCGGATTCGTTTTGTGGATGAAGCGCTATACTGATGTTACGTTCGTTAGTTGACCAGCTTGCGATAACCAGCGGCTTCACCGGCTGATGCAAAGACATTTGGTTAAAATCTGCAACAACACCAACTATCGGCATTTGCTTATCGTTAAACTGCAGATATTTACCAACCGCCTCCGCCGGTTTATTGAAACCAAGAATATGCGCATACGTTTCGTTGATCAACAACGCAACAGCTGTATCGGTAGTCTGAATATTTTTGCCGGCAAGTAATTGCAGATGATACAACCTGATATAATTACTGTCACCATATTTTTGTTGCACATCAGATTCTATCTCTTTCTTTCCATCCTTGTATGTGATCGTGCCGCTCCATGTACTGTTGGATGATGGCGGATTGGTACACATGCTCAGCATTGCTATTTCAGGAATCTCTCTGAGCTTATTCATGAATACAGCTTTATTGCTGCGCACCGTATCATAAAAATTCGTTTGCACGTACAGAATGGCATCTTTTTTAAAACCCATATCCTTGTTGAGCGAATAATTGATCTGTTTGCTCACAAGTATTGTGGCCATAATGAAGATCTGCGCAATAACAAACTGCGAAACAGTTAAGGATTTGCGCAACCATGAAGCCCTTGTTTTACTTGTACCGGAGTAAGCCTGATTTTTTAAAACAAGCACTGGCTTATAACCAGAAAGTACAATAGCCGGATAAAAACCTGACAAAAGCGTAACAAGCATCATTAGTAATAAAAGAAAAACAAGAATGCCGGGATGTGCAACAAGGTTAAAATGAAGATCCTTTGGAATAAATCCGGAGAAAGCTTTTAGAATTAACGGCGTTAAACCCACTGATAGCAACGTAGCGATAGCTGTAAGTATAAATGTTTCTGAAAGAAATTGCACAATCAATTGCTTTCGCGAACTACCCATTGTTTTACGAATGCCTATCTCTTTTGCCCGCTGCGAAGCATGCGCCGTAGTGAGGTTGATAAAATTGATACAACCAAGTAACAACAAAAAAGCAGCCACCGCCAGAAGACCATACAATGTTGGCTTATTTGCGAGGGGCTTGCCATACGTGCCATAATCGGCGTTAAAGTGCACATCACTTAAAGGTTGCAACAGATACCAGCTGGTACTGTGATCGCTGGGATCATTCGGCTTATATTTTTTATATAACTGATCAATCTGTTTTTGGATCTGCGTTGGTTTTACCCCCGGATATAATTTTACGTACAATTGCTGCGCACCGTTTGTGCTACTCCATTGATCCCAGTTAGAGGGCTTTAAGGAAGTACTTTCTAAGGTAGAATAAGCAATAAAGGTTTTGAATGAAAAATCAGTATTTTCTTTTATATCCTCTACTACTCCGGCGATCGTTGCTACTATTGTATCGTTTAGATAGATCTCTTTTCCGATAACCGCTGAAACGTTTAAGCCAGGAAAATAAAGTTTAGCATTAGACTCCGTTAGTACTGTTTGATAGGGGTTCCGTAAAGATGTTTTTGGCGAACCGGCAAGCCAGCGATAAGAAATAAGTGAAAAATAATTGCTGTCGGCGAAGACTACATGCTCTTCATGCTTAAAAATTGTATTTTCTTTTCCGGCTGCGCCAGGAACACCAACTTTTACATCGCCGTTCCACGTGCGAAAGGGCACAACCGATTCCAGACCAGTTATGTCTTTGCGCACTGCCGCTGCCATAGGATCGGTGACACCGGAATTATGATAGACTTCATTTGAAAAACTAAAGTTGGAGACCACCCTATAAACCCGATCGCTATCTTTTTCAAACTTATCAAAGTTAAAATGATAATGAGCAAGCAAATAAATAACCAACGAGGCGCTTATTCCTATGGCCAGACCAATTATATTGATCATGGCGAATATTCTATTCTTCCATAACGATCTAATTGCAGTAACAGCATAACTTTTAAACATACAGTAGAGTTTTGCATTGTGGAGGCGATGGGTATCAGGTATCAGGTTTCAGGTCATAACGCCTTTTATGTCTGATGTCTGATTTTTTGATCGCTGATCTCTTTAATTTTAACCAGTTTAATATTTTACAATCACCACACATTTCCCCATTCGCACATTTACACATTTGCACATTTGCACACTCGCACATTCGCACATTCGCACATTTTCAATTATTCCGTCCTCAGGCTTTTCACCGGATTCGCTATCGCGGCCTTTACCGCCTGGAAGCTAATAGTGGCCAGAGATATAACAATAGCTGCTATACCGGCAACAGCAAATACCCATAAGTCTATTTCTATTCTATACGGATAGTTTTGCAGCCAACTATGCATGATCCACCAGGCAAGCGGAAAAGCCACCAGGCAGGAAAGCACTACCAGCTTAATAAACTCTTTTGATAACAACCCAGCTATACCGGACACGCTTGCGCCAAGCACTTTTCGAACGCCAATTTCTTTTGTTCGTCTTTCAGCAGTGTAGGCAGCAAGACCAAACAGGCCGAGGCAGGAAATAATAATTGCAAGCGTTGCAAATACGCGGGATAACTTGCTAATCAACGCCTCATTCAAAAACAGGTTGTTGAATTGATCATCAACAAATGTGTAGCTGAAAGGATAAGCCGGATTATACTTTTTCATTACAGACTCTATCTTGCGTAGTGCAGTACCAGAACCACTTTGCCGCTTAATACGAACATACATAACGGATTCGCCCCGCGGTGGTGTACAGAAAAAAGCAACAGGGTCCGGCTTGCCGTACATATAACCATACACATAATCCTTCACTACGCCGATTACCGTTGCATGCAACGTTGTATCATCCTGGTTGTAAATTATTTTTCCAATGGCGCTTCCTTTACCCATCAGGTGGGCCATAGATTCAGTTATGATAACATTTGTAACAATTTTCCTGCTATCCAGGTTCATGGAATCTGTCTCACGAAAATCTCTTCCTTCCAGCATTGTCATCCCGGAGGTTGAAAAAAATCCCGGGCTTACACCGCGGTTAGAAATAAGGATCTTATTATCCCTGGATTTTCCTTCCCATGCAAAACCATTGGTATTATTGCCGCCATAAATTGTTGGATGATCTGACAAGGCGACATCCTGTATCAAACCCGAAGTCATTAAATCTTCTTTAATCACGCTGTAGTTCTTCGCCATATCGCCAACCACATCTATCGCAATCAGGTTGTTCTTATTGAACCCAAGGTCGCGGCTTTTTACATGCTGGATCTGCTGGTAAATGATTATGGTACTTATAATGAGAATAATACTCACACTGAATTGTACAATCACAAGCCCTTTACGGATATATGCGGCGCTACTGTTCTTCAATTTAAAACCCTTTAGTACAGCAACCGGATTGAATGATGACAAATACAAGGAGGGGTAACTACCTGCAACAAGTCCGCAGACCAGTGTTATTAACAAGAGGATGATTATGTGGTACACATTATCAAACCCGGGCGACAAATTTTTCTGCACAAGTGTGTTGAAGGCAGGCAAAGCCAGAGAGATAATTATCAATGCAAAGACTGCAGCAATCATCGCCATAAAAACAGCTTCACCAATAAATTGCAGCACCAATCTTCTCTTTCCCGCACCAAGCACTTTCTTTACACCTACTTCTCTTGCACGTTTTTCACTTCTTGCTGTGGCAAGGTTCATAAAGTTGATACAAGCAATGAACAAAATGATCCAGGCAATGATAGAGAACAAGCGAACATACACAATACCGCCACCGCCTGTTTGTTTACCTCCATCAAATTCGTCGCGCAATTTCCAATCTTTCATACTAAACAAGAAGGGTCGTGCAATTGCCAACGGTTCTCTTTTTTGAATAAAATTATACAGCTGTTTATTTACGGATGCAGTATCCACGCCCGGCTTAAGCTGTACATAAGTGCTTAATGAGTTACTGTTCCATTCCTTAAGCCACGGACTTTGATCAAAATAAATTTTGAAAGGCGATAACCATTCAAACTGCAGGGAAGAATTTTCAGGAATGTCCTTCAACACACCGCTTACAACATAATCCTGTTTATTGTCAACGCGTATTGTCTTCCCCACAACATTATGATCCTCACCAAAAAATTTCTTAGCAGCTTTCTCCGTAATCACCAATGAATACAACTGAGAGAATGCTGTTTTTGCATTACCCTCAACAAAAGGGAACGTAAACATATCGAAGAATGAAGCTTCTACATATTTTCCGCTCGCATAAACCGGCTTATCGTTAACTGTAAAAAGCAGTGATCTCGTATCTTCCAGGGTGCGGCAGGTATTTTCAATACCTGGAATTTCTTCCTGAATTGCCGGACCAAGCAGGCCCGGTGTAGAACTGAAAGTTGCTGTATAGGAATCGTATTTTTGATTTTCTCTTACATAGTAAATGTTGTCTTTTTTCAGATGTACGTTATCCCAGTTCACTTCATCCTCTACCCATAAAAAAATGAGTGCCGCACACGCAATACCTATAGCCAATCCCAAAATATTCAGAATGCTGTATATTTTATTTTTGCGCAGGTTTCGGAATGTTGTCTTAAAAAAAGAAATTAACATGAGATGCATTTAATGTTTTCAACAATACAAATAATATTTTAATCACAGTTAATACGGTTACCAATCCGGATTATATGCCCATCAGGATCTTCAATCAACATTTCTCTCATATTCCATTCTTTATCTTCTGGCAGGGCAATGATCTTTGCCCCCTTATCCCTGATACTTTCATAATACTCATCAACGCTATCCACTACAATTGCAAGCCATGTTCCGGGATGTCCTTGTCCTTCCTTGCAGAAAAATATTTCCACGTCATCCCGCGATATTCCTCCGAATGTTGCAGGGCTGTCCCATTCCCATTTATCTGTAAAGCCAAGCTTATCCGTATAATAAGCAATACTGGAGGATATGTTTCTTGAATAAAGGATCGTAATGCTTTTTTCCAGTTTCATTTGCATTGCTTTTTATCGTATGTTATTCAGTGCGCAGGCTTTTTACCGGATTTGCAATCGCCGCTTTGATAGCCTGAAAACTTATCGTAACCAGAGCTATCATAATTGCTGCCAATCCTGCAATAACAAATACCAGCCAGGAAATATGGATCCTGTATGCAAAGTCCTGCAACCATTTCGTCATGGCCCAGTAGGATAACGGGAATGCCACTATGCAACTGATCAACACCAATCTTAAAAACTCCTTTGACAGCATGGTTGTTACCTGTGTTACACTTGCACCCAGTATTTTTCTGATGCCTATTTCTTTTGCGCGCTGTTCTGCAGTGTATGTAACCAGGCCAAACAATCCCATGCATGCGACAAATACGGTAAGCACTGCAAATATGTTAAGGATCCGGCCTGTCTTTTGTTCAGCAGTATATGTGGCACTATACAATTCATCCATAAAATCATAGGCAAGAGGTTCTTCCGGACCAAAAGCGGCCCACTGCGTTTTCATTGCAGCAAGTAATCCAGGAATATCTTTTGTTTTCACTTTCACTACAATTCCGGATTCAGGATGGAGCACCATCAACAATGGCGTTATTGCCTCATGAAGAGATTTAAAATGAAAATCCTTCACAACGCCTACTACTGTATAAGCAAAGTTTTTTCCATGGTCGCTGTTTTCACGAATGATCCGCTTGCCTATGGCATCATTTCCCCAACCAAATGCTTTTGCGGCGGTTTCATTAATGATCATGGCCGCTGAGTCTGTCCCAAACTCAGGCGAGAAATTTCTGCCAGCCGCCATCTTCATACCGAAGGTTGGAATATAGTGTTCGTCGATCTTGTATTCCAGCGTTTTCATTATTGCATTATCCTTTCCTTCCGGATAGGCAAGCGCATTATTATTATAGCTTGGCCCAGCGGGTTTGTAACCTGAAATCGTCGCATCCGCTACACGCGAATCGCGCAGCAACTGATCCCTGAAAACAGTTTCATTTTTTCCTAATACCTGGCTATTTGAAAGCACCAGTAACTGATCCTTATCGTAACCAAGTTTTTTGTTTTGGATATATTTCATTTGCTGATACACCACGATTGTGCCTGTGATCAGGCAAACTGAAATAAAGAACTGAAATACTACCAGACCGCTTCTTAACCCATACGTATTTGTGCTTGCACTCAGTTTACCCTTAAGCGTAGCTATGGGTCTGAATGAAGAAAGAAAAAACGCTGGATACATGCCCGCCAAAACGCTTACACCCAGACCGATGCCAACAATACCGGCAAGGCGTTGCAAGCTGAACCCCAATGTTAAGTCTTTACCAGATAGTGTATTGAATACCGGTAAAGCAAGGCGCACAAGTACAACAGAAATTATCAGCGCCAAAAATGTGATCAACGCGGACTCTAACAAGAATTGTTTTATCAGATCCCATCTGTCTGAGCCCATGACTTTTCTTACGCCAACTTCTTTCGCTCTTTTTGAAGCGCTTGCAGTAGAGAGATTGATAAAATTAATGCAGGCAATAAGCAACATGAAAATGGCTACTACGCCGAAAATGTAGATGTATCGTATATCTCCTCCCGGTTCAAATTCAAAATTGCTGTGAGAATGCAAATGGATGTCCGTTAGTGGCTGTAACTCAAAACCTAATTGATTTCCCTTAGTCCGGAACTGCGCAAGACTCAAGCCCATTGCCTGTTGAATTTGCGGCCCCATATATTTTTCAACCATATTGGGCAACTTTGCTTCCAGCTTTTTGTAATCATAATCCTTCTTCAGCACCAGGTAAGTAAAGAAGCCCGACTCCATCCAGCTTTGAGATTTAGCCGACGGTAAACTTGCCATTGAAACAAAGAGATCAAAATGAAAATGTGAATTAACCGGAATCTGATCAATAACCCCGGTTACTTTGCACAGCGTATTATTGTTATTAATGCTGATCAATTTTCCCAAAGGCTCCTCATTACCAAAATATTTGTGCGAAAACGCTTTTGTAATCACAACTGTATTAGGTTCAGTCAACGCCGTTTTGAGATCGCCCTTTACAAACGGAATGGTAAACACATTGAAGAAATTGGCATCAACCAATGCCAGTTGTCCTTCTTTAAAGACCTTATCATTATAAGTAACTTTTGGCTGACCACTTGCCTGCAGCCTTGTTACCTGCTCAACTTCAGGATAATCATTTATCAAAGCCCCGGCAACGGGAGGCATCACATTGCTTTCATTTATCTTACCGCCGTTAATATCCGCTTTGAAAACAATCCTGAACATTCTGTCGGCCTTCTCATTAAACCGGTCGTAACTCAGCTCATTCTGCACAAAAAGCATAATGATAAAACACACAGAAATACCAATGGCCAGTCCCATTATGTTAATGAAAGAAAATGCCTTATTCTTTAGCAGATTTCTCCAGGCAATTTTTAAATAGTTCTTCAACATAAAATTCAATTTTACTTATCAATAATTTTTATTGGTAAGTTGGGACTTTCCAAGTACGAATTACGAAGTACGAAGTACGCTAATGCTGGCACGCTCATCGATCTTTAACTGCCAAATTCATTGTCCATTTTCAATTGTCAATTGTCAATTATTCTGTCCGCAAGCTTTTAACCGGATTCGCTACCGCCGCTCTCAAAGTATTAAGACTTACCACAACCAATGTAAGTAACAATACCAGCAAGCCTACAATACCCAGCAGCCAGACATTTATATTAATGCGGAACGTGTATTTTTCAAGCCAGTTATTCATCAACCACCAGGTTAACGGTGCGGCAATGACGAACGCAATCAATACCAGTTTCAAAAATTCTCTTGAGATCAGCATTAACAATTGTTGCACACTGGCACCTAATACTTTGCGGATGCCAATTTCGCGGATGCGTTTTTCTATAGTGAATGATGCCAGTCCCGCCAGGCCGATACAACAGATAAATATGGCCAGTCCCGCAAAAATGTTGGTGATCTTACTGATCAGATCTTCGGTAATAAATTTCTTAGCGAATTCTTTATCGGCAAACCGGTATTCAAATGGATTTGCAGGATTATACTTTTTGAAGATATTTTCAATAGCGGGTAAAGCTTTGGATAATTGCGCAGACTCATTCAGCCTGATGCTTAAAGATGCTGTACCGGCAGGGTTATAGAATATCATCATCGGATCAACCGGTTCAAACGGTGAGCCCATAATTACATTATCCGCGACGCCGATAACCGTATAATTCTTGCCATAACGCAACTGCATGCCCACCGGATCTTTTATGTTCATGGCTTCAACTGCTGCCTTATTAAGAAGCACAGCACCAGAGTCAGACGGAACACCTGCGAAGTCATGCCCCTGCAACATTTTAATGCCCATTGTTTTGGTGAAATCAACATCAGTGTTTTCGCCGGCAAATATAATATTGGCATCAGCAGGTTTTCCGCTGTAGTCAGGTCCCGGAGATCTCCACCAGATATCAGTAATCGGAGACAATGTGCGCGTAACAGCGCTCACCATACCAGTTTGGGTCAGCTCCTGTTTTATTACCTCATAGTTCTTTTGCACATCATCAGTAGTCGATATCATAATAAGGTTATTGGGATTGTAACCAATATTCCTGTCCTTTATATGTTGAATTTGCTGGTAAACAATAATCGTAGCTGAGATCAGTAAAATTGAGATCACAAACTGCGTTACTACAAGCACGCGCCTTGGCAATACAGCCTGTTTGCCGGGAAGAAAAGTTCCTTTAAGCACCCTTGCAGGATTAAATGAAGAAAGGTACAATGCGGGATAACTTCCTGCGACAATGCCTGTGATCAGAATAATTAATACAGAACCTGCCCAGAACAAAGGTTGAGTGAGATCTAACACAAGACGTTTATCTACCATTGTATTAAACGCGGGCAATAGCACAAATACTGCAATGATGGAAAAAATAAATGCGATCAGCGCCAGGATCATTGATTCAAAAAAGAACTGGATAATTAATTGCCTTTTATCCGATCCCAATGTTTTTCTAACCCCAACTTCTTTTGCTCTCTTCTCAGAACGGGCGGTAGAAAGATTCATGAAATTTACGCAGGCTATCAACAGAATAATTACGGCGATGATGGAGAACAATCGCACATATTCTATCATCCCGCCAACATTTTTGCCATTTTTAAAATCGCTGTAAAGTCTCCATTTATTCATGGCAAAAGTGAAGTACGTACTCACCTTGTCATTGGGATTGTGTGACTTTTCAACCTTATTGATATTTTGCTCCAGTGTGGCAATATTCACTCCCGGGTCAGTTTGCACATACACTTCCCATGAAGAGCTTTGCCAGTTGGCCATTGCTCTCTTAACATCGTCTGAAGAGTAATTGAATGGTCTTATATAATCAAACTGAAAAGTTGAATTGCCCGGCACATCAGCCACAACGGCAGTAACTTTTGCATTGGAGTTATTGTCTATCTTAAGCATCTTACCCATCGGATCTGCATCTCCGAATAAAGCCCTGGCAGTGGATTGTGTAAGCACAATTGAGGAAGGATCAGTCAGAGCAGATGCCGCATTTCCTTTGATAAACTTCCAGGTGAACATATCAAAAAAATGTTCACTAACCGTGTAGCCATCTTTTTTTAGCATCACATCCCCGTTGGTGAAAACAGTAGGATATCGGTGGGTTACAACGGCGGCACGTTTTACCTGCGGAACATCTTTTTCCAATGAAGCCGCAAGTGGTAGTACCATATTAGGATCGGTAAATACCTGGTTGTTAAAATCGCGGTTGGCCATCACCTGGAAAATATTTCCGTAGTTGGCGTGAAATTTATCGTAGCCTAGCTCATCCTGCACCCACAGCATGATAAAAATGGTACAGGTCATACCAATTGTAAGGCCCGAAATATTTGTTATTGAGAATCCTTTGTTCCTGAACAAATTTCTCCATGCAATTTTGAAATAATTCCTGAACATAGCTAGCCAAGTTAGATGTAAGTTATACGTTGCTCGTTATACGTTTTAATTTTTGCATAGTGACAGGTCCGTAAGCTTACTTTTTAGCAAATGCCACTACACTGCCGATGCGCAACTAAGAAAATGCCAGACGGTCAGCGACTTGAAAATCAATTGGTTAATAAACATCTTTGGAAAAAACTGTACGGTTTTGATACGGTTTGTGTCCGTATTCGCGCCGGAAAGAGATAGCTGAAACTTGTCCTACCCTTTGAAAGTGCAGGACAAGTTTCAGCCAGCATCCACGCGGCATGTATCGCATTCCTGCAGAAACTTATCTGTCCTACACTTTGAAAGTAGGACAGATAAGTTTCACCTGCCCGGTAGTTCATTCTTCGGTATCTTGCCTTCACAACAAATAAACTTCATGAATCCTCCATCCGAAATTCAGCTTATTCCCGGCGAGATTGCAGATTACTATCTTGATAAAGAAGGGATATTGTATTCCTATTCTAAAAGTGTACTTAGAACGGTTGAAAATATTTCTAATAACGTAGAATTAGTAAAAAGGATAACCGGCAATAAAAAAGTGCCGTTGCTGATTTACCTGAAAAATTCTCCGGTGCCTGATAAAGCAACAAGGAAATTTTCAACGGAGCAATTGCCCAATATTTATTCTGCGATGGCCATGGTTTCAAAACCCGGCCTGGCGCAATTTATCATGAAGATATTGTTCAAGCTAAAGCCGCCACCTATACCCATGAAGTCCTTTACGGATGATAAGGAGGCGAGGGAGTGGTTGTTGCAGTTTGTAAAATAATTGAAAATGGAGAATTCCTGCCCGACTGCGTCAGTCAGGCGGGGGAAAATGATGGTAGCGAAGGTTTTGTGCTATAGAAAAGATTTTGGCCATTAAAGAGCTAATATTTAACCACAGAGGACAGGGAGTTTTTTCACGGAGGGCACAGTTGTTTGAATAGCAAGTTTTCGCTAAACAAATCTGTCCTACACCTGCGAGGTGTAGGACAGATTTGTTTATGATGTACTGTCTGCTTATCTATGAAATCTTCAATACCTTCTCGATTGCTTCCAGTTCATCAGGAGCATACTCAAGATTGCTTATTGCGTCAATATTATTATCCAACTGGGCTACTGAACTTGCGCCAATCAGAACGGACGTAATGCGATGATCTTTGAGCAACCATGACAGCGCCATTTGAGCTAAAGATTGCCCGCGGCTAGCGGCTATATCATTGAGTTGGGAAATCTGTTTTAACCTGTTTTCTGTAATCTCTTCAGTTTTTAAATAACCATGCGATTTTGCAGCCCTGGAATCTGAAGGAATGCCTTTCAGATATCTGTCAGTTAACATACCCTGGGCCAAAGGTGAGAAAGGAATACATCCAACGCCATGCCCTTCCAGCACATCCAGCAACCCTTCTTCCACCCATCTTTCAAACATGGAATACTTAGGTTGATGTATTAAACAGGGCGTACCTAACTCCTGCAAAATTTCAATGGCTCTCATTGCCTCGTCGGGCCTATAGTTTGAAATGCCGACATAAAGCGCTTTCCCCTGCCTTACAATCGAATCCAATGCCATCATGGTTTCTTCAAGTGGTGTGTTTGGGTCAGGCCGATGGGAATAAAATATATCTACATAATCAAGTCCCATCCTTTTTAAGCTCTGGTTACAGCTTGCGATCAAATATTTCCTGGAGCCCCATTCACCATAAGGACCAGGCCACATTAAATAGCCCGCCTTGGATGAAATGATCAGCTCATCGCGCAAATTGCCACCGAAATCTTTCTGAAGGATCTTACCAAAATTTTCTTCTGCGCTGCCGGGCTCAGGGCCATAGTTATTGGCAAGATCGAAGTGTGTAATACCACGATCAAATGCGCGGCGCACAATGGCACGCCCGTTATCAAATACATCAACCGATCCGAAATTGTGCCACAGGCCGAGTGATACAGCAGGCAATAATAATCCGCTTCTTCCTGTCCTGTTATATTTCATTGTTTCGTACCGGCTGGCTGCTGGTGTATAGCTCATAAATTGTTTGTTTTAGAAATGAAGGCTATAAAATTAGCGGAATGGGAGGAAAAAGCAATCAGCTATCAGCTATCAGCTATCAGCTATCAGCTATCAGCTATCAGCTATCAGCTATCAGCTATCAGCTATCAGCTATTAAGCGAAGATCTTAGCGAAGGCCTGGCTGGTCACGCTCTTCACGCTCTGCTAAGCCTCCTGGCTTCGCAGGCCTACGCTATCACTTGTAGCGATATAAACCCTAAACGGCTACGAGCCTATAAATTTTCAGCCACATAATCCGAAAACGAAATATGTGGCTGAAAGCTTGAATTAAAAGCTGCGCTGAATTCCAGACGACATTATCATTTTTTCTGAAACAGGTCGTCTATCATTTGCTGATTAAAGTGATCATCCAGTGTTCCATTAATATTGCGGTAAACTGCGCTAATGAAAATAGTTTGTGTGGCACTGACAATAGCCATGACAAGAAAAACAAGGACAGCTCCTGCGGCGATGCCTGCAATAGGGTGAATAGCGGCGGCCAAAACAAATCCGATTGCCAACGCTGCCAATATCAGGAGAAACTGCACCAGCCCAAAACTAAAGTTAGCAGCAATGCTTTCGCCCCATTTTTCTTTCATTATGGAAGATGAACGCTTAACTGCATCTACCGGATTTACATTTTCGTATGCAATGACCGGAACAACAAAAAATGTAGCAACGTTCCAGACAACGCCGATAATGCCTGTAATTATTTTACCCAGCAGACCGGAGTTCTCCTGAATTATTTTCAACAAAGCACCGACGGTTCCTGCGAACAATGCCCAGGCGAATATTGCGCCGATACGGCTTACGCTAAATGCGAGTCCCTGCCGAACTGTAATATTTTGTTCTCCTTTAAAATACAGGTCAGCGCAATGAATGAGCGCCATGTTAAAGAAGACGATCACAAAATAGTTGACCACATAAAACAGGAATGTAACGCCATAAACAAACAATTTGTTTTGCGCCTGTTCTTCAAAGAAATTTTCTCCGAAAACGCCAAACCCGAACATGGCTCCGATAAACGATCCGATAAGCAGGATAAGTGAAATGCCGGACAAGATGGGGAAAGCAATCAGTTGCTTGTTATTGCTTAAAACCTGGAAGCTGGTTTTTGCGAGTGTCCATCCATTAGACAGACGTGTAAAAAAGTTCATGAGTTGATTTTTGGGGTTTAAATAATGTGAAATTTAAGATTTTATAATGGAAAAGAAAAGTTCTTACAGCAACGCGCTGAAAGCCGCAACGTAAGGCCACACAGCTTTGAAGCGGCACCGAACGTTAACCTCCGCTCCGCTCTGCTATGCCTCCTGGCTTCGCAGGCTTTCTCTATCGCTTGTAGCGATCCTCAAACCGCGGTAGGCTATCTGTTCTAATTCATACTAATTCTTAACCCAATCTGACTAACCCACCTGGCACTGTATTGCGGAACATTGCTGGTGCTTACTCCCCAGGGTGTTCTTGTGTTGTTCTGCGGATTAAATTTATAGGTTGGAGTGAAGTCCGCAGCAGATTTATACCCCGCAAAGCCGACCAGCGCATATTGATCATTGCTTAAAAAATACATTCTTCCCCAGTTCCTGTTCAGGAAATTGGTAAAGTTGAACATGTCATAAGTCAACTGAAACTGGTACTTGTTTTTGCCAATCTTCACATTAAAATCCTGCGCAATCTTCAGGTCAACAATGTTCGTAAAAGGTAGCCTGCTGCCGTTTCTTTCAACATACTCACCTCTTCTTTTGCTTAGATATTTATCGTTATCAATATACCGGTTGAATGCGGCCCGTTGTTCATCAGGTGTATAAGTAACCGCATTAGAACCCGAGCCGACAGTATTGCTCAGAAATTCCATTCCATTGACTTCTTCCGAAGTGGGGACGTATAACAAATCATTACCTCCGGATGCATCATCTCTCACCAGCGCGCCCGAATACACGTAGCTGAATGGCGCACCTGACTGACCAATATATACCAGTGAAACTGTGGTAGCCAGCTTGTTCTTTGCATACGTAAACTTTTTACTTGCGTATGCAAATATTCTATGGCCCGCACTAAAATCCGATCTTGACCTGGTTATATAGTTGCGGCCATTTACTGTTTCCATAAACCGCCACTGACTAAAGTTTACCGAGCTTGTACCTTCATTGGTTATATACGAATCGCCGAAACTGTAATTGAAGTTAAAGCCCCAACCTTTGTTGTTTGTTTTGTTTACAGTGAGCGTGAAGTTGTAAGCAAAGCCCTTGTTGCCTTTTGCATTGGACAACAAGATAGCATTGTCGTAAGGATTTTTTCCATCGGCAGTTATTGGAATGGTAACCGGCGAAGGATATACATTACGGTTATCAGGACTGTTTATTTTATCAACCGGCGGCAACAAATTTATGTTGGTATAATAGATCTCGTTAATATTATAACTGACAATTCCCTCTCCGATAACGGACCAGCCTTTAGGTAGTCTTTTTTCAATGGCCACCGATGTGCGCAACAACTTAGGCATTTTGAATTTTTCAGAGATCAGGTTCAATGCACCTTTACTTAACGTTATGCCAACTTCATTTGCCCGCCATTGTCCGTAAGGGTCATCGCGGAATTTAATGAGACCAAGTGCCGCCTTGTTCTGACTGTTACTTACGGTAAAGCCACCCTGGTTTATACCGTTATTATTGTATATACCGCCTGGCCAAACCAATGGAATGCGGCCCGTAAACAAACCTATTCCACCACGTATAATAAGGTTCTCTTCCGGAATTTTATAGGTAATACCCAGCCTTGGAGAAACGGCGACGGGGATCTCAGGTCGCAGACCAGATCTCGCACCTTCAAGATCATAGTACCGGGCAAACTTCGTCAAGGCACTATCGTTAGTAAAGGCATCAGTTGCAGGCTTCGTAAGAAAACGGGTATAATCAGCTCTCAGACCAAAATTCAACGTTAGATTTTCAGACACTTTGAACTCATCATTCACAAAAAAAGCAAGGCGCATAGTTTTAAACTTAGCAGCAGCTGCAGTGTTATCATCCAGCCTGTTATCCACCAAAGGATAACCAACCGAGTATTGATTCACGGTATCATTATTATAGAACGCCTGCAGGCTTTTGTATTGATAATTTCCAAAAGTATTCTGTATAAATACATTGTACACATCATTGATCTCATCATCTGTTCCAAAGGTAAAATTGTGTCTGCCCATG
This sequence comes from Chitinophagaceae bacterium DXS, assembly GCA_030345135.1. Taxonomy (GTDB): domain Bacteria; phylum Bacteroidota; class Bacteroidia; order Chitinophagales; family Chitinophagaceae; genus Danxiaibacter; species Danxiaibacter flavus. Next base: position 864,634 of record CP128386.1, on the reverse strand, counting down.
CTCCATTTAAAGGCATCAAAAAGACTGAAATTCTTTTGCACCAGCTTGTTTTGGGTAGAGCTGTTATCCGGCCCAAAAATAATGCCCTGACCAGAGCTTGTTCCTGTTCCGTCAAAGATCTGAACACGCGGAAAAGCCTGCCCTATTGGGTTTCTGTCATCTGTAACATTCGTAAAAGTGAAGAGTAATTTGTTGTTTGTTCGTGTTCCTGTATTACTTTTTAATTCTGCTGATATGGAATTTGTTTTTGTGGGAAACACATATCCGTTATTATAAAAGTTAATTGCTGTTGTACTGCTTGCGGTTACATTATTCCGCTCTCCGTTAAGATAACGATAGCTTACAGTGAGTTTGTTTTTGGTATCGATGTTCCAGTCTATTCTTGCAGCTATTCTATCAGCCTTAACCTTTTCATCGTTGCTAACATAACCGCCTGCATCGTATCCATAGGTATTTTTCAAATAAGCTGAAAGTGCATTAATGTCTGTAATACTTGTGTTGCCCTGGTATGCACTAACGTCAAAAGGTTGCGGCCTTACATCCCGTTGTTGTTCTATATTAATAAAATAAAAAAGTTTGTTTTTAACAAGCGCACCGCCTACTCTGAACCCATATGTTTTGTTGGTAAAACTATTCAGCTTTGTCGCCTGGTCTTTTGGACCAGTGGGCGTTTTACCCGCCAGCGCCTGGTTGCGGTAAAAGCCATATACAGAAGCTTGTGTAGTATTGGTTCCGGCACGTGTTATCGCATTGATACCTCCGCCAACAAAATTGCCGATAGATGCATCGTAAGGAGACACAACTACCTGGAACTGATCAATGGCATCAATAGAAATAGGCGTAATCCCCGCCTGCCCGCCATTGGTTCCGGAATTTGACAAACCATACACATCATTATTTACCGCACCGTCTATATAAAAAGAATTATAACGGTTATTTTGCCCGGCAATAGTAATACCTCCATCGGCTGTGGTCAGTTTTGCCTGCGGAACTGCACGCAGGTAATCCCCCAGGGTTCTGCCTACAGTTGGCAGATTTGTCATTTTATCTCTTCCGATAATTGTTTCCGCTCCGCCTTTTCCGGCAGGATCAGCGCTCTTTCTTGCACCACTAACGGTCACCGCTGCTAACTCCTGCGCCGTTTCGGTGAGTACAAGATCCACATCTCCGGTTTCGCCCAGATTCAGGTAGATATCATCTTTCTTTTGCTTTTCATAACCGATATAAGAAACTTCGACGGAATAAGGCCCACCCGCCTGCATATTGCTTACACTAAAATGTCCCCGGGAGGTTGTACTGGTTGAATACACCGTTCCTGTAGGTTGGTGCGTAATTGTAACTGATGCGCCGGATAAAGGGTCTCCTTTAAGATTTTTAACCAGCCCGCTCATGTTACTCGTAGTTACCTGAGATAGCAGCAGCGCCGGAAACACTAAGCCCGCAAACATATACAACAGCCTGACAAGTCGCATAGAATTAAACATTTCAGTATTAAAAAAAGCCATTAACAGTAATATACAATGCCTGCCACGGTTAACAATTTATTAACTTTCAACGATAAATTTTATGAAAAGCAGAATTTTAATGTCCCCACTCGCTGCTGACACCTAAATGTTGCGGTCTATTAACGTGGTTGTCGTAATTTTGCAGCATATTTATAGATTATGTTGAATTCGATTGAAAGTGCTATTGAGGATATAAAACAAGGAAAACTGGTTATTGTTGTGGACGATGAAGACCGTGAGAATGAAGGTGATTTTGTTACTGCAGCAAAAAATGTTACCCCCGAGATCATCAATTTTATGAGTAAGGAAGGCCGCGGTTTGATCTGCGCTCCTATCACAGAAAAAAAAGCGGATGAACTGGAGTTGAACCTGATGGTCAACAACAACACCGCACTGCACGCTACTCCTTTTACCGTTAGCATCGATTTACTGGGACACGGTTGCACTACCGGAATTAGCGCTCACGACAGGGCTAAAACCGTGCAGGCATTGATTGATCCGAATATAAAACCGGAAGACCTGGGAAGACCCGGCCACATTTTTCCTTTAAGGGCGAAAGAAGGTGGCGTTTTGAGAAGAACGGGACATACTGAAGCTACAGTTGATTTGGCAAGACTGGCAGGTTTTGAACCGGCAGGCGTTTTGGTTGAGATTATGAATGAAGATGGTTCAATGGCAAGATTGCCTGAGCTGAAGATAATTGCCGAAAAATTTGACCTGAAGATTATTTCCATCAAGGACCTAATTGAATACAGGTTAAAAATCGACTCTCTTATAGATGAGGTTGTTCGCGTTAATATGCCTACTAAATATGGCGATTTTACGCTGGTTGCATTCAAGGAAAAACTTACAGGAGGTGAACACCTGGCACTAATTAAAGGCGAATGGGAGAAAGATGAGCCTGTACTTACCCGCGTACACTCCAGCTGCTTCACAGGTGATATCCTTGGAAGCTTCCGTTGCGATTGTGGCGAACAGCTTCACAAAGCCATGCAAATGGTTGACAAAGAAGGAAAAGGCGTGATTCTTTACATGAACCAGGAAGGTCGCGGTATTGGATTAATGAATAAACTGAAAGCTTACAAACTTCAGGAACAGGGTATGGACACTGTTGAAGCCAACCTTCACCTGGGCTTTGGAATGGATGAAAGAGATTATGGTGTAGGCGCGCAAATCCTCCGCAAGCTTAATATCACCAAGTTAAAACTGATGAGCAACAATCCGCGCAAACGCGCCGGGCTCAGCGGTTACGGCCTTGAAATCACTGAAATTGTACCGATTGAAGTGATACCCAATCCACACAATGAAAAGTATCTGACTACAAAGAGAGATAAGCTGGGGCACAAGATCCTGTCCTCTAAGTAATTGACAATTGATAGTTGAAAATTGACAACGACATGAGCGAGTGATTAAATAAAACTATTCTCTTGTAAAGGCTTTTTTCTATTGACAGTTGAAAATTGAAAATGATCGGGTAGAAGAATTAGTTAACACTTTTAGTATATGGAGGCAACAGTTTTTTCTGTTGCCTTTTTTAGTCCTGCATTCTTACCGGAAATCGAAAGCTGTCCCTCATTATCAATTTTCAACTTTCAATTTTCAATTACTCTATCTTTACCGCCTTAAATAATTTGCTATGCTGAAAGTTGGAATATTTGGCGTTGGACATCTTGGAAAATTTCATTTGAATAACTGGAAAGAAATTGAAAACGTAGAACTTGTTGGATTTTTCGACCCTAATGACAGCACTGCAAAAGAAGTTGTTGAAAAATATGGATTGAAGCGGTTTAACACTCCCGACGAACTACTGAAACTGGTTGATGCTGTTGATATTATTGCTCCCACAAACTTTCATTTTGAATTGTGTGAAAAAGCTATTCGCCGTGGCAAGCACGTGTTTGTAGAAAAACCGCTGGCCAATACCATCGAAGAAGGAAAGCAGATTGTGGAAATGGCCCGCGAGGCCAACGTTAAAGTGCAGGTTGGCCATGTGGAAAGGTTTAACCCGGCCTACCAGTCGGTAAAACACCTGAAGCTCCAGCCAATGTTTATTGAGGTGCACAGGCTGGCACAGTTTAACCCCCGGGGAACTGAAGTAAGTGTTATCCTGGACCTGATGATCCATGACATTGATATCATTCTCAGCATTGTACACAGCGATGTAAAGCATATTTCAGCCAGCGGCGTTGCGGTTATGACCGACACACCGGATATTGCCAACGTACGTATTGAGTTCAATAATGGCTGCGTTGCCAACCTTACCAGCAGCAGGATCAGCATGAAGAAAATGCGTAAAATGCGCCTGTTCCAGAAAGATGCATATATCGGCATCGACTTCCTGGAAAAGAAAAGCGAGATCATTAAGCTAAAAACTGATGAAGACAAAGACGCTTTTACTTTCGACCTGGAAACGCCTTATGGCACCAAAACCATCGCCATTTCCAATCCCGAAACGCATGTTGTTAACGCTATAAAAGAAGAATTAACAGCTTTTGTTGACGCCATCAACAACAATACCCCCACCGTTGTAAGTGAAATAGACGGATTTATTGCCATGGAAGTGGCGCACCAGATACTGGACAAGATAAATGCAGCGGTGGCGAAGGGATAGAGAGGAAGAGAAAAGGCTTGAGGTTTGAGGTTTGAGGCGTAAGGCGTTAAGTAAAAATTCAAAAGCAAAAGACAAAAAAGGCAGCGGGATAGATGAAATTTCGCTGCTTTTTTTATGTCCGTAAACTATCGCAATCAGATTCTTATTCAGGAGCCCCCTCCTATCGTGGGATTCGATCTTATTTATCTGAACCAAATCAACAAACTTTCCAATAAAACGATCCGGATCAAACTTGTCCTACACTTTGAAAGTGTAGGACAAGTTTGATCGGCTATCAAAACCAGTCACAACACTATTCTCATCTGATTAAAAAATCCCTGCCATTTCTTTTTATTCGCGGTTTTTCGGAACTTTAGAAAGTGCGCATAACTGCACATTGTGATTATGAAAGGCTTGCTGGCTGTTGCTTTATTTTTCCTTGTTTCTGTAACAAATGCCCAGGTACGATTAGCTAACTATATCGTAGATAATACCGCCTATGCTACAACATCAACAGATACACTCTCTCAACTTCTCACCGCCGACGCAAAGACTGAAATGGAAAAGGTTAGAGCTATCTTTTTCTGGATCGTAAATAACATCGATTACAATACAAACGTATTTTACCAGAATCGCTATGTAAGAAAAGGCAACAAGGATGAGGAAGAATATGACACGAGTTCTGTCCTGCCATCTCTTGACGAACGTGTTTCCCGGCTTGTCCTCAAAAGAAAGGTTGCAGTATGCGATGGCTACGCAAGGCTCTTCAAAACACTTTGCGAGCATGCAGGAATTACAAGTGAGGTAATAACAGGTTACGCAAAAACCAATATGAACCGTGTTGGTCAGCGATTTATCAGCAATCACAAATGGAACGCCGTTATGATCGATAGCAACTGGTATCTGCTGGATGCCACTTGGGCTGCGGGTTACATTAATGGTCATAATGAGTTTGAAAGACAGTATGATGCTAACTATTTTCTGCCTTCTCCTAAAACATTTATCTGGGATCACTATCCTGAAGATGTGAAATGGGCGCTTTTGCCGGAACCACCATCTCTTGCTGAATACAATCGCACACCATTCAAGACAAGCGAATTCAGCCATTCTACCATTCTTTCATTTAAACCCGAAAAAGGCCTGGTTGAAGCTTCACCAGGTGACAGTATACTATTTGAAGTAGAAAGTACTGACAGGATTAAACGGCTTTGGATCTCCAGCGATCCGTACCTGGATAGCTCTTCACTATTTCAGTTTGATTGTTGGGAATACCTTGAAAGGCCATCTTCCGGCAGCAAAGTAAGCGCCGTGTTCGTTATTGAACCGCAAACCGAATGGCTGAATGTGGTGTACAACGACCGGGTAATTATGCGGTATAAGGTGAATGTGAAGGGAGTCGCCGCCCCGGAAACAGACGATACGAAAGATGGCAAACGCAAAACCCCGATGAAAGCCCTGACGGGCTCAAACTAGGTTTTGAACCACGGAGACATTACGACATAAAGAATCACAACGAAAATATCAGGAAAGTCATCCTGTTCATCTGTTTATTATAGTAGTAACCCGCCGTGTTTCGCCGTGTCGTCGTGTCTCCGTGGTTCACCGATCACGCCTGGCGTAGCGCCAGCCTTTCTTCAATAATTCTCTCGGCGATCATCATATCCACGGGGCGCGTTATTTTGATATTATCGTAGTCACCTTCGGTAAGAAACACTTTTGTTCCAAAAGCTTCCACCACAGTTGCTTCATCTGTAAAATCATCGCTATACTCCTGTTCAAAAGCTGGTTTGATAATATTACTTAAAAAAGTCTGGGGGGTTTGAATAATACGCACCTGCTGCCTGTCAGCTACATGATGTTCCTCGCCTGATGCAATGCGGATGCTATCCGTCGCAGCCACAGCAGGAATAGCGCTACCTTTTTCTACAGCCTGTTTATAGCAACGGTGGATCAAAGGAACTGAAATCAGGCATCTAACGCCATCATGAACGAAAACAACGCTGTCATCCGGCACGAGTTGTAATCCGTTGCGGACTGAGTGATATCTTGTTTTGCCGCCGGAAGTAACGGTTATGCGGTCAGAGGCGTCCAGCATATTAATAACCTCCCGGCCTTTTGGCATATGATCTTCCGGTAATACCAGGATGATCTGCAGATCCGGGTAAGAACGCAAAAAAGAATGCAGCGTATACCATAGGAGCGGCTTTCCGTGCAACAACAAAAACTGCTTCGGAACACTATTCCCCATTCTTACACCGGAGCCGCCGGCTACTATTACCGCATATTTTTTCATTCGTCAAAGAAAGATAAAAAACGGAAGCAACAGGCAAAGTTTTTGGAAGTTGTACGTGATAAGTAATACGTGGTACGTTGATCGAAGCGAAAGAGTTGATTTAGCCACAGAAGCACTGAAACACAGAAATTCACCTCTAAGCTTCTGTACTTCTGTGCTTCTGTGGCTAAATATCTTCAAAATAAACCCCGCCTGGACAGGCGGGGCGTGTTTTTTCAAACCAAAATTGAGTTACGTCTCATCGACGTGACACAGCTATTTAAAATCTTTACTTTCAAGTTCCTGCAGGTACTCCTGGTACCGGTTGTATAAATGACCGGCCTGCAGATAGGCAGACTGCGGGCTCATAAAATGGGAAAATTCAAATGTTATTGCTTTATTGTAACCTGCACGACGCGCTGCCTCCAGTTTCAAACGTAATTTTTCAAATTTTACAGGAAGAAATTTAATGGGCATATCACGATCAAAGCTCTCGGCGTTGGTCCAGCATTGCAAACCAAACTGGTCAGCCATCTTTTTGTTGATCCGGAAAAAATCATCCAGCTCATGATAATCGATGTGGCCATCCTGAAAAGCTACGGCATCTACGGCGCCCTGAATACCGCTGAATATTTCACTCCACTCCTCTTCGTGTTCTTTTAAAGACACCGCATCATCTTTTGTAAGCGCACCGGAAGCTGCCATTACAGCTTTGCGGCCATCAATCCATGGCGAAATAAATGTCGGCAGTCCGTTGCTCACGTCCTTACACTGCAAACCCAATGTGCGAAAAGCTCCCGCTGCGCCTTTTGTTTTACGGCTGATCTCCATGCTCAGGTACCAGCCTTTAAAACTCTTGTGATGACCATATTGCTGCCATACTTCATCAATAACAAACCGGTTGCTATCTATCTCATGCTGCATGTTGCCAGTATCCCAATATTTACCGCTGTCATACAATCCGAAATAAAATTGCATACCTAGTTCGTCGGCAAGTGAGAGAAACAGCTCAACAAGATCTACCGGGGGGGTATAACAACCATGTTCATTTACCAGGTATGTTGACGGATATGTAATGAACCTTCTGTAACCACTGCGGATCAATATTACCGTATCAATTCCTACGGCTTTCATGTATTCAAAATCCCTCCGCCATTCTTTTGGGCCCCAGTTTTGATGAGGGATGTCGTGACTTATTTCATCCAGGAAAGTTCCAGTGATCTTCATTTTGTCTTATTAAAATTCTTTATTAATAAAGTGAACACGTACACTTCTTAAAGAAGCTTATTATCTAACAATGCCTTCTTCCAAACCATGTATCCTTCACCTGTCAGATGCAGCCCGTCGTTGGTATATTTTCTGTCCAGCTTGCCTTCTGTATCCAACATCAATGAATACAGATCGAGATAAGTGCAATGCTGTTCCAAGGCAAGTTGCTTCAACCCTTTGTTTACCGAGCGAATATGCTCATCCTTTCCCTGGTGACGCTTAAATTCAGTAAAAGCGTCGTTTGTAGGAAGAATGCTTTGAATACAAATAGAAGTAGCCGGCGACTCCTGCTTTATTCTTTTAACGATGGATGCGTAATTACGCAGAATGAAGCTATCTGGCACATTGGATGCGATATCATTAACGCCGATCATGATGAACACTTTAGAGGGTTTCCTTTTGGTTACTTCATCCAGCCGGTTAAGTACACCGAAAGTTTTGTCGCCATTGATGCCGCGGTTTTTTATTTTATAGTTTTTAAAAAGATCCGCCCATTCGGCAATATCAGTAATGCTGTCGCCAAGAAAGATGATTTCATCTTCCTCCGTATCAGCAATCAGTCTGAACTGAGTTACTTTTTGACCGTAATAGGTGGTTTGAAAGGAGCTATCATATTGCGCATTCAATGAATTAAACACAAATGCGGCAACCATTACACAACTTAGAAACGGAAAATACTTTTTCATTCTAGTCTTTAGCTTGTTTTGCGATAACAATAGATTTTGATTCCACATTTCTATTGACAGCCGCTTTCATAAAAGTATCCATCTCGGCAAATCTCCTGAACATAAAATTGCTTACTTCATGTCCCAATCCCTCGTAGGTGTATAAAATAACCGGCAACTGTTTTTTTCGCATTTCCTGGTAAATGGTAGAAGATCCAAACATCATTAACCATCCGTTGTCTGATGCATTGCAAAATCTGTGTGCATCTGTACCAAACGGAACAAGCTGGTCATTGGTTCCGTGCATCATTAACAGCGGAGTTACGGGCGCATTTTTCAGTCGAGTCAGATCCAGCAACGCCCCTGAAAACGATAGCACGCCGGCATATTTGAATTTTGGTGAAGATGTATCTTTCTTTGGCTTGAAGGGATTCCATACAAGGTTTAAAACTGTTTCTGCACCAGCACTACTACCGGTAAGGAAGAGCTTTGTCGTATCAACGTCAAGATCTTTAAAATGAGTTGCGAGATAAGCCGTTGCATTTTCAGCATCCTCTATAGCAATGCGTATGGCTTTCAATTTTTCGGGAGTAGCTGTTTCACAACCAAAACTTTTACCTTTTAAATACAATCTGTATTTCATTACAAAAACCCGGTAGCCCAGTTTATTCAATCCTTCCGCTAACGGTGTTTGGTTTGACGGATCTCCGCCAGTAAATGCACCACCGTGAACAAACAATACAGACATTCCGTTGGCTGAAGCAGTTGGCTTGTAGTGATCAATCCAAAGTGTATCGGCGTCCTTAATACTGTATACCATTCTTTCTGCCTGTTGTGCTTTTACACAAACCGGCAACAGCATCAGCAACAGGCCATAGGCAATCTTCTTCATACTTACAGGTATTTATGCTCTTGCAAATATTTAACCCACATAACATACGCAGCGGGTTTAAGGTGTATACCATCAGCAGTAAGTTCCTTTTTCAAGTCACCATTCTGATCCGCAAATATTTCATGCAGGTTGAGATACGGCAAATTGTACTTGCCGGCAATCTCTTTGATCCGGATGTTCAATTGAAGAATGCTATCCTTTTTATTCTTAAGATAATCCGCCGTAACTACAGCCTCGTTCAACGGCAATACGCTTTGCACATAGATCCTTGTTTTGGGAGAATACGTTTTAAAATAATCAAGAATTCTCTGATAGTTATTTGCAATCTCATCCAATGGCAATCCCCTGCTGAGATCATTGATCCCGATCAACAGAAAGATCTTTTTCGGTTGTGCTTTTACAATGCCATCCAGCCTTGCCAAAACACCAAAAGTATTATCACCGCCTATGCCCCGGTTCATTATTTTTTTGCCGGGCAACAACTCATTCCATGCACCTCGTTCAGTTATACTGTTCCCAAGAAACACAATAGCATTTTTAGTTATGGGGAGATTATTAAAGAGCTCCATACGCCCCTGGTAATACGTATTGTTATAGCTACTGTCAATTTTGCCCGGAACTTTTTGAGCAATCAGAGATACTGACGTGAGGAGAAAAAAACAAATCAACAATGATCTCATTGTACTTTGAGTTTGAACTTATTTATAAATATTTTTTGCGTGTCAGATATTCGGCCCACAGAATATAAGCGTCTGGTTTCAGGTGCAATCCATCCGTCGAAAACTCCTTTTTTAACTGATGGTTATCGTCTTCAAAAATTTCATGCAGATCGATAAACGGAACCTTGTAGCGGTTAGCGATTGCGCTAAGACTATCATTTAAATTCCGGACTATCTCATTATTGATCTTTGAATAGATCGACGGCAACATACCTTCATTTACCGGCAAAACACTTTGTAAGAAAAGTTTTGTTTTGGGAGATGTCTTTTTAATCTTCTCAACAATCTTTACATAATTTCCGGCAATGAATACTGGCGATGTACCTCTCTTCAAATCGTTGATGCCAATCAGCAAAAAAATCTTTGAAGGATGTGCTGCAAGCACCTGGTCCAGTCTTGCTAATACACCATAAGAATTGTCGCCGCTGATTCCCCGGTTAACAACATTTCTACCCGGCAACACTTCACTCCATGCTCCGGCTTCAGTTATGCTATTACCCAAAAACACGATCGGTTTAGGTGCAGGATGAAGCTTTTCAAAAAAATGAACCCTTGCCATGTAATAACCATTGGCATAACTGGTATCAGGCGATGCCGGATCCTGCGCATTACTCTTAATGCAAAGCGTCAGCATGGCTATAGTTAGCCAGTTCAATTGTTTCATGCGCAGTAATTTTCAGACGGTTGTACCAGGTGAATTTTAAAGTGATCATACAGATTAACCAAACGGACATAGCGATAAACCCATATTGCACATAGCCAAATACAAAGAACATTGGCATAGACACCATGCTCATCTGCCAGCAAATGCCAACAAGCACATTCAGCATATCCCATTTAAACTGTTTATTGGGCTCAAATGCGGGATCAATTTTCTTCACCCAACGCAATACAGGCTTCCACCATCCCCATGGCTTAGTGCTGGCATAAAAATTTTCCAGCGTACGCCTGTCTGCATGGGGTGTTAACAAACAACCGACAATACTTGCAGAGAGTGACAACACAAGGATTATAAAGAAGGAGATCAGCGTTCCTATTCCGCTTCCGAACAAGTCCTTATATTCTGTAAAATAATTGGCACTTAACCATGCCATAAGATTTGGAACAAATGTGGCAGCGATAAGCCCGGCCAGCATTCCTGCAAAATAACCATAGCCATTAAAGCGCCACCAGATCCATTTAAGCACGTTGGCTGCCGCGTAACCGCCATACAATGCTGACGAGATCCACAATGTCAGAGAACTTAGAGAATTTGCGAATAGTCCGAAAATACAGCCTATCAGGATAATGCCTATGGATACAAAGTAGCTGCATTTCACATAGTGCTTAGGCGACTCGGAAGGTTTGAAATATTTTTTATAAAAGTCATTTACAAGATATGCCGGAGCAGCATTTACAAATGCCGAGAACGTGCTCATAAAAGAAGCCAGCAAACCCGCCAGCACAACGCCTCTTATACCTGCGGGCAAATAACTTCCCACAACACGACTTAACACCATCTCAAAATCAGGCCGTGCCTGCGATTGAAGATCAGACATAAAATAAGTGAATCCTATTAAAGTAAGCGCACTAACCATCATAAACAGCGGGATATACAACACAAGATTGGTGAACCCTGTTAGCAATGCCGCTTCCGATGGTTTCTTGGCGCTGAGGATACGCTGCATATCGAAGCCTGGCACAGGACCTGCAAGGCTTGAAAAGATTCCTTTTGCCGTCATCATCAATACAAGCGCACCAAACCACATAAATCCGTCTTCTTCAATTTTTTGATTAGCCTGGGGAAAAGTGCTACCCCAATTGATATTCAGTTTCCAATCCGGCCAGAAAGAAGCCCAGCCATTTGGCAGGTGCTGATGCAAAGTAGTGTAATCCACGTCCCGCACAGCATACGTCACCACAAGAATACAGCTGACCACCAATATGCCATATTGAAGCACTTCGGTAGCAACAACGCTATACATACCGCCTTTAATAGTATACATCGTAGTTAATGCGATAATGATAAAGGCGTACATCTGCTGATTGGTGAAAACATTGTTTGAAAGATCCCATGGAAGAATGTTTGCAGCAAATTTTCCGATACCAACAAACACATAGCCGATAAAACCAATCACACTGATAATAGCGAACAGCACAACAATCATGTGCGCTAACCGTCCACCCTTGTCGTCGCCGAATCGTTTAATGATCCAGTCAGCGCCGGTAATAGCCTTGCTTCGCCGGATCCAAATGGCAAGAAAAACCATCACAAAGATCTGGTTCCAGATGGGCCAAAGCCATGGTAGCCATGCAGCCTTAAAGCCGTAAATAAACAACAGCGCTACATAAAACGCGGTGCCGCTTACATCAAACATGCCGCTGCTGTTGCTGAACCCGAGCCAATACCATTTGATATTGTTGTCACCAAGAAAGTAAGACTGAATGTTCTTGGAAGCCTTTTTGGAGATCCAGAAACCGAGGCCAATGATGATGACCAGGTAAGCGAGGATGATTAAAATGTCGATTGTTGATAGATTCATCAGGGGTAAAACTTATAGTCAATGGTGAATAGTGAATAGTCAAAGGATCAGTCAGCTCTATTTGGTGCTAACTGAATTATTTATAAAAATTTATTACGCTTCAGATAGCCAATCCAGGCGAGGTAGCCTTTGCCTGAAAGGTGCAGACCGTCGTATGTGTAAGAGGCGGCCATTTGACGTTTATCGTCCATCAATGCATCATGAATGTTCAGATAAGGAACATTCTGTTCCGCTGACATTTTTTGCAATGCGTTGTTCAGTTCTGAAATCTGCTCATTGGTGGCGGAATAATATTGCCTGCCAATAAGACTATCATTAATCGGGAAAACACTTTGAACGTAGATGGCTGTTGAAGACGAACGCTGTTTTATTTCAGCGATCATCTTTTTATAATTATCTATGATGTATGAAACGGGGATCTTTTTATTAAGGTCGTTTGTTCCGATCAAAATGAATAACTTTTTTGGTTTGTGCCGCAACACTTCATCAATGCGGCCACGTAAGCCATAAGTATTGTCGCCTGCAATTCCCCTGTTCAGCACCTTTTTAAAACCAAGCAACTCTGCCCAATCGCCCCAATGGGTAATACTGTCTCCCCAGAAAATAATTGTATTATCCACTACCGGTAGCTGATTGAAGTAGGCCAGCCGGCTATCATACAGGTAATTGTGAAACGAGCTGTCAACCTGCTGAGCCCGCGCTGGCAACGCGGACGCGATAGTTATCCCAGCTAACAATATTTTTTGTTTGATCATCTTCACAGTTGAACGCTTCAATTGCATACTCAAAATTTTAAAGCTTGCTAAGGGTGAATTGAAAAGAAATTTCACAAAAGATGTAGATCATGTTTTCCAGAACCAACCTCTCTTCGTGAAGAATATGGTAATTACTGACACCAATGCAGTAAACAGCACACCACTTAGAAACCCGGAAAACTGGCTTTGCTGCATTGCCGAATATATTTTAACTGCGCCAGAAAATTTTAACAATGGAAGCAGCACCAGGTTTCCTGCCACATAAGCAACCATCGGATTTTTCCCATTCGTGCTAAAATAGTTGATTATTACGGTACCAGCCTTTACGTGTTGTAACACATTTAAAATAATTAGTAACAAAAACGCCAGTCCACCCGTCACAAAATAGTAGCTGAAAGTAGAAGGATCTTTCTTAATACCACCTTCAAATGCTTCAAAGAAAAGGCCGAGCAACAGCAAGTAAGCGCCGGCTTTAAAAAAACGATCCGTCAATTTATTTTCGCGCTCTCTTCTTGACAGTATAAGATATATACAAACACATAGGGTGACAGTTATGAACAGATTTAAGGCCGTGTACCTTGCAAAAAGCAGAATAACATTTGAGAGTATGATCAAAAAGCACCCGAGCGCCACCAAAGCATTGCCTTTCTCCTGTTTAGTATTTTCGGAGCTTTGAATACCGTCTTGTAATAACCACTCGCCCGCTATAGTGCCTGGAACAATGATGAAGAGATATTTAAGATAGTAGAACTTGTACATCCATGCTGCGGAAGTCCAGTTAAACAGCCCTTCGTTCCAGCTTCCCGCCTCTTTCGACGTCAACAGAATAGCCATCACGAACGGAAGAATGCCTAACCGAAGGAGTAGATTATTTCTTGTGAGCCACCAAACAATTGTTCCGAAGAGGGCCATGTTGGCGAGTACAATAATGATGATATCACTGTTATACAATGAAAACTGCTGACCATCTTTATACGGCAGCACAAACAACAGAGCTACAGAACCTGCATATGCAATTATTTTCAGGGTTGAAAACAGCGTGGCTTTTTTGTCGCCGGCAGGTTTATACAATTGAAAAAACAGCAATACAAATCCAAGTAATGGTAACAGTTGTTTTGAAGACTGAGGCTCTACACCCTGCACTACGGATCTGATATGCATTGTAAACAGAGCGAAAAACACAAGTAGCAAATATCTTCTTCCGGCAATAGAAAGTATTGACAGAAACGACGCACCTTCTTTTAACTTCTTATTCAACGCGAGCGGAATTGCAGCTCCCATGCTGAAAAGAAAAAAAGGAAATACCAGGTCAACCCAGGTAATTCCGGGAAGCTGCGGATTGAATGCATGAAATGGAGGAGGCTCCTGCGCATGATACATCCATTCCGGCAGAATACCGAACGCAATGCTACTCGAAAGCACCATCGCGAGTATTGCCATTCCTCTTAACGCATCAAGACTTTTATTCCTTTGTTGAACAATTTTCATTACTGCTTATACCTCTTTATTAATTATTAACCTCAACCGTCTCACGATAAACATTTCCAAAACGATCTGTTGCTTCAATCCGGATTTTCTTTGCCACTAAGGAAGGTGCTGCAAAAAATAAATGATCTGTAAGCAAGGGCGCAGCCCATGAACAACGTGCAGGCTTATTTTTTCCATTGAGGAATGATACAACATCTGCATCATAATCGGTTTGCTGCAGCATTTCACCCTTTAATACATCGTCTTCATACCAAACAACTTTCCATGAGCTGTCCCAGTTCCAGATGTTTACACCGACATCATTGGGCCGGTTTTTATAACTTCCTTTATTATGGATACTGAATTGGTAGTTTTTATCCTTCCCTATTGATTTGTAGTACCAACTAAGGCTGTCACCATTTATTTCATAAACACCATAACCAGCTGGAGTTCCGTCACAACACAATGAAGAAGTCCACCATGTGCCGCAAACTGCTGCCTGAATATGTTCATAGACACCATTGCCAATTACATTCTCATTATAATGCGTATGACCGGTCAGTAAATGTGTCTGGTAAGGCTTCAGTAAATCATACAGAAAACGCCTGTTGACTGTAACAGCGCCCGGATGATCTTCCTTTGCACTGTTACGCTGTCTTTCATTTGTGTAAGCTGAAATATGCATGGAGACAAACACCAACGAACCGGGCTTGACGCTACGCAAATCCTGCTCCAGCCACCTGAATTGCTTTTCTGTGATATAGCCCATGTAATTATATCCGTCAGAATAATAAAAAACGTTGTCCAGTACGATGTAATGCGCTTTCCCGCGATTAAAAGAATACCAAGCTGGCCCCATATTTTTCCTGAAAGTATGATCAGACTGTTCGTCGCTCCTTACATTGTAATCCATATCGTGATTGCCTAGTACCTGGAAAAATGGAACGCCTGTTTCTTTGATGGCTTTTTTATAGGCAGGAATAATGGCTTGTGAATCCCAGGAAAGATCGCCTGCTGCGAGACCGTGAACCGGCGCTTGCTTAGACAATTCCGCTGCAAAAGCTTTTGTGTCTTTAACAGCTGTGGTCATCAATTGCGCAGCATCATCTTCATTGTTAATCTGCGGATCGGCCCAAACAATTGCAAAGTGGCGCGTATCATCTTTTTCCAGCTTTTTTAATGTAAAATCTGCAGAAAATAATCCATTAACCGCTTTTATCTCTTTGTAGAAAGAAGCCATGTTCTCTTTTACCGGGATTTCATAACCGGATGGAACAGTCAGGTACACAAATGTGGCTTCGTTCGTAGTTTGGAGTTGGTATTCTCCGGCCGCATTTGTATAGATAATATTAGTACCATCAGTTACCGGAACATTCGTCAAGGGACGTCCGTTAGAATCTTTCACCTTGCCTTTTACAATAATGTGAACAAAGCCGTTATTCCGCTGCGCAAGCGTATGCAGCGGATATAACGACTGCTGGAGCAAAAACAAAAACAGAATGATATTTTTTACGCAATTCATGTTTGCTGTTATTGTTTTGTACCTTCTTTAATAGCATCCCACAATGGTTGTTTTAACCTGTTGTATTGCGGTGCGTAAGCATGCACCACGTCAAACAGCATCACACCACCCGAAGTGTTATTCAGAATATATTTAATTGTTTTTGAAATATCGGCTTTACCCGGCCAATCCACATTTCCCATATCAATACTTCCGTACAATGGCACTTTATTCTTTGTTACATACTTTATTCCATTCAAAGAACCTTCCACGCTCCACCAGTGATAAGTCAGGGATGCAGTGGCAGGATTATCGGCCAGCATAAGTTGTGTAAAATAATTTCCGGTCATCAAAACATCCAATTGCTCGGCATAACCTGTCTGGTTGTAGCCGGGGTATGCCCAGTCGAAACGGATGGCCTGATCATTAAAAGGATCATAATCCTGGCTGGCCCAGTTAACACCTACCTGGTAATAAGACGAATACCATGCACCAACATACACGCCAAACGAAACGGAAGACTTGACGCTTTTCACTGCCTCTCTTGCTTTCTTGAAAAAGTCATGAATAACAGAGGCCCTGTACAATAACCATTTTTTGTAATACTTACCGGTACCGTCAGGCACTATTTGTCCACTGCTGTTTTTCCAGGATGCAACGATGTCAGTTGGGAATTTCATCGCCGAAGCATCATTATCGCTGTACTTTTCTTTCAAAAAGTCGATAAACTTGTTTTTGCTGAAATCAGAAAAATCAGCATCAATATCGCTATAGCGCGCATAATCCAGTATAAAGCCATCTATATCATATTTCTGAACAATTTCCTTGATAATGTTCAATGCTCTTTCCTGCATTTCAGGCATTGCAGGATTTACAAATGCATTGCGCCCGGTTGTTGTAATAGGCACACGGTTGCCATTTACATCGCATACAATGGATTCATACTTACTTTTAAAAGACGGATCATCAAACACTGTTCCCCGGTTCGTACCACCTTCGCCCTCCACAAATGTTACAATAGATGTATAGATCTTAAATGAACGTTTCTTCGCCTCCTTAATCATGAAACCAACATAATCAACACCCGCGGGCAGCGATTTACCATCAAGACTTGTAACCTGTTTGGCGTAAGCACTGGGATACATGGTATAGCCACTGCTTCCCTTTACGTCAATTACCAGGCCGGTTACACCAACCATTTTGAGCGTGTCGAGTACTGTTTTTATTTGTGCCGTGTCATTTAATCTTCCGTACGTCCCGAACACATTGGACCGGGAATCAACCCATGCAAGCACGTTCCGCCCTGTCACCGGCGTTTCGGTTGTATCGGTTCCCGGGCCTGGCGTCGGTGGCGTTGGGTTATCACTGGTCTTTTTACAGGCTGTCATTGAGACTGAGCTCAAGGCAGCCAGCAAACAGCATGCAACTAATAAGCGCTTCATCATTTATTGTTGTAAGGTGAGGAAGTAGTTAGCAAGCATCCGGCCATGCCATTGCAACACGGCCGGATGTTTATTTTATTTAGCGTAATTCGTGAACTCCTGTGCAGATATGCCACCGTTAGTGAGCAGCGTGTACACCTGCATTCTTTCCTTGTTATTGGAGAATCCTATACAAATGTCAGCAGTACCATTACCGTTGGTAGTACCTGTAAGCAAAGTGGAATTATACACATTGAAAGAACTGTAATCATCACTTGCTGGATCCATTGATATTTTTGATTGCTGTGTTACATCATACAGGCTCGTCTGTACCTGGTTAAGATCATATGTATTCAGGTACTTAACAATGGCGAGGTAATTGGCGTTGTTAAAACGTGCATAGGCTGTAGGCATGGTAAACACAACAGGCCAGCCTAAATTAAGCGCGGTGATACGTTCGTGCGTAGAACCATTTACCAATGCCACTTCAAACTGGTAGTTGATAAAATAGTTGGCGTTTGCATCGGCAGAAACAGGCTGCGCTTCTGCATAATAACCGAGGAAAGAAGAAGAACCTCCGGCAATTGATTTGTATTTAATCACTTCAGGTGTGTTGCTAACAACCTGACCACCTACGATTCTCCACCTGTATATTACATCAGACAATCCGGCAGGGGCCATAATGATCGCATCTTTATTCAGATCACCGTACACATTCACTCTTCTGCCAACACCACCGTCAGCCGTGATTCCGGCCGGATTATTGTTTGTCCACTCCAGTACTTTCACAGGACTTGCATCCAGCGGACTCTTGAATTTATACAACGTAAAGTTGGCATTCTTTGGCGCCCATGAAGCTGCGAGTAAATTACCCGTACTATCTTCTACCATCTGGAATGAAAGTGTAGAACCAAACGGATTCATCATTTCCTGCACATATGCACCTGTAAACCTGTTGTACACGCTGTACTTTGAAGGAGATGTTCTTCTTACCAGAACAAGATAATCCCCACTCACAGCAATGCTTGTTTCCATATTGGCACCGAATGATAATTCAGCCGCTGTTTTAGTAAAGAGCTTTCGGTTAATACCAACACCATAAGCCAGCTTTACCGGCTCGGTTGCCCTGAGTGTATATGTTTTAGGAACATTATCAACCCCGGTTACAGTAAACGGCACGGGGTTGGTCAGATCAATCACGGTACCTGAAGCAATTGAGCCTTTTGAATGTTTGTTGATCTCATAAGTAAAAGTTGATTTAGTTACATCTGTTCCCGGCAGTACATAAAACAAAATTTCATTCTGCTGTATAACACCTTCCAGGTTTTGCGTAGCACCTTCAGCTTCATAAGCAATAGCGGCAGAAGTAATAGAGACGTCACCTACTTTCTTAGCCACCACCACATAAGTATTTTGTTTGCCATTACCTGCAGTTACAGTTAACGTAACAGGTTTTGTAAGATCCATAACAGTGCCTAATGTTGGCGCCATTTTCGCATCGGTTGGTATCGTTGACCTTATAATCATTTTGGTAAGATCAACTTCGTTGTCCGAATCAACCGGGTAATACCACGGAACATCAAAATAAACGGTATCATTATTTGCGCTGTAGCGGGGATCAAATAAGCGTTCGCCGCCCTTTCCTTCAGTAGTAAGGTAAATATCGCTCAGAGCGCTTTGCTCCTTGCGGATAACAGCATCGGCTTTGCGGCAGGAACTGATCGATGCCAGCATTAAAGCCGATACCAGTGACAAAAACAGCATTTTTTTCATGCCAGTATTTTTAGTTTGAGTCATTAATTTTTATAAAGCCGGCAGCTTTACACATTCACATACCGGCCAAATTGCACCTTCTGACCAGAGATTACCATCCCTGGATTTGTGTAAGCCCCGGATTGTTCTGCAGCTCAGATACAGGGATCGGGATATAATATAAAGCAGGTGTAAACTGGCGATTCATATTGTCGCAATTAACAACCTCATATTTAAATCCGCTGCCTGTTGGTGTTACTTTATGTCCGGTAAAACGAACATTGTTCAGAACGGTGTGGGCTTTGCGCCAACGACGTAGATCCCAGTACCGTTGTCCTTCAAAAGCCAGTTCAACTTTACGTTCGTGTTCCACTGCATCCATTAATTGGGGCACAGTGCTTGCTGCAGTGTTAGGCAAGCCTCTTTTGTTGCGGAGCGTATTCAATGCCATTTGAGCATTACCGATATCATTCAGTTTCGCTTTTGCTTCGGCTTCAATCAACAGTATTTCTGCGTAACGCAATTCAATCCAGCTTTGGGTGCTTTTATTCACCACAAAATCATTCACGGTCGGGTTAATCCCTTTCCTTATATAATATCCTGTAACGGTTCTGTGTGGATCTGTATTCACACCATACTCTGAAAATCCTTCAATGGGATCATCAGGCGTTGTGTTGATCGTGCGCCCCTTCCAGCTTGCGCCGTTGTAAAGCACTGAACCATAAAAACGCTGCTCCCTGTTTTCATATGGATTAGCGGCTTGTGTAGCATTGCTCCAGGAAAATTTAGAACCATCACTCATTTCAAATTCATTCACCAGTTCGGCTGTTGGCACACCATACACAAGACATTGACCGGGCGCATCAGCGGCAGGAGCAAAACCAAGATCAAGGTTGTGCGTGATCTGTGGTGCTACAAAATCGATCTTAAAGATGGCTTCTGAGGTATTTTTATTGGTGAAAATGTTAGCGAAATCAGATTCCAATTCGTAATACCCTTCTTTAGAAAGTGCAATAACAGCTTCAGCTGCGTCGGATGCATTTTTGTAATAAGCACTTGCATTGCTTGCAGAAACGCCTGTTAAAGGATCTTTGTTGAACTGCTTCTTGTCATATTCAGCAATAGATGCCGCATACAACCATGTACGGGCCAGCATTCCGTAAGCCGCGCCTTTGGTCGCACGTCCGGAACGCTCTGCATCCCAAACTTTAGGTAAGTTCTCTGCGGCAAAAGAAAAGTCTGCGGCAATAAACTTGTAACAATCTTCTTCACTGGATCGCTCGTGCGACTTGGTATTGTATTCACCAATATTATCCAGCAATATCACGCTTCCGTGCAGCTTTACCAGCCAGAAATAAACATAACCTCTTATGAAACGGGCTTCCGCCTCATATTGCTTTTTAGCTGTTTCATCAACCTTGGCATAGTTGGCCAGGCCATCTAAAAATTCATTGAGCCTGCGGATGCGGGTATAGCCAGCCTGCCAGTAGTTCAACTGTGGGCCTGCGGCGTTTACCCTTGACGCATCGGTGGCAAGAATATTCACCGTACCATTACCAGCGAGCGTTGACGTATATTTTTCAATATCAGAAAGCGCATCCGTAGCATTGTCATAACCTATCGGAAAGGCGCCGAATTTGAATGTTGAAAATTCACTGTACATACCATTTATGTACAGTTCCATGTTAGCAGGATTGCTCCATACAGCGTCTTCCGTATAACGGTCAGTGGGTGATATATCAACCTTACAGCCATTTACAATCATGAAGATGCCTGCAGCAAAAAATGTCTTTTTTATAATAGATGATATAGTGTTCATAAACATGTTGATTTTAGAATGTGACATTTACACCGGCAGAGTACAAACGTTGCTGCGGATAAAATCCATTGTTTACGTTAGGCATTTCAGGGTCCATGTATTTCAGTTTATCCCATGTTACCAGGTTGAAGCCGGATACATAAAACCGGATCTGTTGCAACTTCATGCTGCTTAACACTTTTGCTGGCAACGTATATCCCAACTGAACTGATTTCAATCTCAGGTAAGAACCATCTCTGATCCAGCCTGAGTTAGAGTGCGCATTGTTGGAAGAAAGTGATGCTTTGTAAGCAGTAAGACGGGGGAATTTCGCATTGGGATTATCCGGCGTCCATGAATCTTCCACCAGGAAGTAAGGTGAATTACCGTAACCATAGAAAGTTTTAGTAAATGGCGTATTGTCATCAATACCACTTGTTCCGCTTGAACCTTCATAAGTACCGGCAAGATTTACGTTGCTGATAGCAGCACCCTGGAACAATGCAGAGAAATCAAATCCTGCATAGCTGAAATCCAGGTTCAAACCATACATTAACTGTGGAAGATTGCTATGCCCAACGAAAGTCATATCATCTTCACGTGTTAAGCGGCCATCGCCATTCAGATCGCGGTATTTGAAAAAGCCCGGGGCAACAACGCCGTTGCTGGGTGATGTTCCGTTGGAAGCTTCATCCCATGTCTGGTACATACCATCTACAATAAAGCCCATCTTATCGCCAATACTTCTGCCTACGCGGCGCTGCCATTGTGGTAATCCCGGGCTTTCATTTAAACGGATGATCTTGTTTTTTGCCCAGTTAACGTTAGCTGTAACGCTATAGTTAATCTTACCTATTTTATTGCGATGCCTTACCTGCAGATCAAAGCCCCTGTTATCAACTATACCGTAGTTGATGCTGGCAGGCGCATAACCACCAAGCGACATTGGGTATAATGTACCCGGATTGTCGAGGATGTCTTTTGTGTTCTTGTAGAACCACTCAAAGTCAACGCCAAGTAATCCTCTCCAGAAAACAGATTCAAAGCCAACGTTTGTCAACACAGATGTTTCCCAGTGAATGTTCACATTTGGCGGAGCGCTTGTATACAATGCTGATACCGGTTTGCCACCAATAACAACAACAGGATCACTGGTAAGTGCATAAGTCTGCATGTAGGCAAAACGACTGGCAACATCGTTACCCAGTTTACCAACAGAACCTTTTAGCTTAAGATAATTAAGCGTAGTGCTGATCCCGTCAAAAAACTTTTCTTTACTTACTACCCAGCCTAAAGCCGCAGCAGGGAACAAACCCCAACGGTTGGCAGGAAGGAAGTTTACAGATGCATCATATCTGCTTGCAACTTCCAACAAGTATTTGTCTTTGTATGAGTAGTTCAAACGAACAACATAACCCGCTCTTGAATCATCAATATTGCTTGATCCGGTTGGAGCGATCTGATCTATTGCGGCAGGACTTCCATAATCGATTTCCTGCAGATCTTTCAGCGGGAAATTACTGGCGCCTGTTGAGAACACGTTTGATTTTTGCTGAGACCATTCATACAATGCAAGAGCAGAAACTGAATGATCACCAAACCGCCCATTATAAGTAATACTTGGCTGGAATGTTTTTCTGTCGTATTTGCTGTATGATTGGCGCAGAGATGTTTTGGTAATACCAGGTAAAGTGTTTATTTCAACATAATCACCTGTCACCTGGTCACGCTGGCGGCCCATTAAAGTATAAGGCGTTAACCATCCTTTATTCTCTGTTGAGCTCTTGTCGTAGGCAGTAAGCAATTTTGCTTCCAGTCCCTTAACCCAAGGAATCTTTACATTGAACGTAACATTCCCCTGGAACACATCAGTAATACCGTTCTGGTAACCGGATTGATCAACAGAAGCAATCGGGTTAACCCAGCCTGCATTGCTGTAATAGCCGGTTGGCAATCCATTCGGCGCATACATTGGCATGTTAGGCAACATACGAACAGCCTGGTAAAAAGGGTTCATGTAGGCTGTGTTATCCGGAGAAATACCCGGTGTGTTAGTGAGCTGCTGGCGCGCACCAAGATCAACAGAAACTGAAAGCACTTTATTTAATTCTGCATCCAGGTTCGTACGCACGTTATAGCGCTTGAAGCCTGTATTTTTTACCACACCATCCTGGTCCAGCATACCGATTGAAGTGAAGTATTTCATTTTATCAGTACCGCCACGCACGCTGATATTGTGTTGTTGCGACATAGCATTTCTTCCGATCAGCTGACCGATCCAATCTGTATTACCTAATAACGGATTGGTATTTGTGCCGTTCTTAACGGCATCTATCTGATCCTGTGTGTACACATAAGGAACAGGATCTGCACCGGTATGCGAGAGATAATCATTATCCATGTCCGTTCCCTTATTGTACCAGGTCATGTAATCAGGACCATTCAGAAATTTGGGGAAACGCGTATTCTGGCTAAGCGTAACGCCACCATCATAGGTAACAGTTGCTTTTTGCGTTTTGCCGCGTTTGGTAGTAATAAGTATAATACCATTCGCCGCTTGCAACCCATATACAGCAGTAGAAACTGCATCTTTCAATATTGTTATACTCTCAATTTCTTCAGGATCCAAATTACTAAAGGAAGGACGTTGCACATTGTCAATGATGATCAACGGCCCCTGGCTTGCGCCGTAAGTTCCGACTCCCCTGATACGCAATGTTGCATCATCAGCACCAGGTCGACCGGATTGCTGCAACGTAGTCAAACCGGGCATACGGCCAGCCAGTGCATTGGTTACGTTCATTGTCGGCATCTGTTTCAATTGTTCTGAATTGATCTGCGAAACAGAACCAATGACGTTTGCCTTACGCTGTTTGCCGTAACCTACTACAACTACCTCATCAAGATCTTTGGGATTTTCTGCAAGTGTGATGCTTACCGGCTCGCCGGCTTTTGCATCAACGTTGATGGTTTTGTAGCCTGACATAGAAACGATCAGTGTTACATTATCTGATGGAACAGCCAAACTAAAGTGACCATTTACATCAGAAGCAATGCCTCTTGTAGTTCCTCTTACAAGAATAGAAACACCTTCTAAAGGTTTTCCATCGGTGCCGGAAACAGTACCGGACACAGTTTTTGTCTGGGCAAATGATAAAGTATGAAATGTGAGGAATATGATCAACGACCATATCCTTCGCCAATCATATACTTGATACCATGATTGTCTCATATACATTGTATTGGTTTAAATTGGAGGTTATATAATATTGTTTCGAATCTTAATTCATGTAAACGGTAGCAGAACTACTATTGAATAATTTCCCGCCAGGAACCTAATCGTCAGCTATTGCAACTCACCTGTAATACTTATCTTTCTTTCAAAAGGATGCGCGTATTTATCCAGCAGTACTGCAATTGCCCTTCGGCTCAGGTACTTGTCGCTATTAGTAATGCCTGCTTCTTTTATGTCATTCTGTAATTGTGATGCAGATACACTTATCCCTATTGCTTTCAATATCACCGCAAGCGCTTCTGCGGTAAGCATTTCACCGGATGCTGCCCAATAATTTTTTAATGAAGTATAATATGGTCTTAAACCTTTTACAAGCTCGTAACCACTTACCGGCTGCTCAGGGTAGAACCATGTTTGGTTGGCCCACTGATAAGGCACACCGGCTCCACGCAAGATGCCTGTAGCACCAATCTTTTGAATAATTTCAAATTGAGGATCAGCCGGATTAACATCTACAAAAGGCATAACGTAGCCATTTGCTTTTAGCAGCTGTTGTTGTACCTGGCGCACATCCAGTTCTTTGGGTTGAACATGCTGTTGCACACACAAAGCAGCCATAGCTCCGGCGGCTTGTCCGATCTGCAGCACAACTGGCTGCAACCTGGTTGCACCATTGACGATATTGGTAACACTAATGCTTTTTTCTGCGACGATCAATCCATCTATACCCTTAGGAATAAGGCTGCCCATTGGCACGTTATAGGAAGGCACCCTGATCTTTACAAAGTCAATCAAACGGCCATCCTTATTTTTTTCATGGTGATGATCTATTGGGTAATCGCCTACTGCGATGCCAGTTCTGTATAACGGTTGTGCATTGTCGTAAGGAGTGGCAACATAAGGAAGTGATAAACGTACAAGGCCATCCATTCTTCGTGATTCACGGTGATATGGTATCATCGGTAGTTTATCGGCCGTAGGAAACTCATCATCAGCTAAACCAAGATTTTTATATCCCAGTACAGTTTGCAGATAATACACAAACCTAAGCGTATGCAGTTTGGCTTCACGCAAAGCATCTTCACGTTGTCCGGGTGTCTTCTCAATAATATTTAAGTAATAGTCGTTGCCGCACTTCGGCCAGTTGATCATGTATTTGTTGTTCGGCAAACGGCCGTATTGCATCATCTTGTGGCAGTTGTTATCCGGGCTGTCAAAAGATGCAGGATCTGACACATCGCAACTGCAGGAAAATTCAGCAGGATCGTACCCTTCCGGTTTCCTGATTGTTTTATCGGCATTCTTGCCAAAATCTTTGAGCACAGCAACATAAGTGAGATCCTGTACAATGTTGTTAGCCTTTTCGGGCGCCTGCTCTTCACCGGTATCATATTTGCTGTCCATGCCAATAGTATAATGCACACCGGCGGCGGCCATTACATCGCCCAGTTCAGTGGCATCAACTAAAATATCTGTGGCTATTGTTTGCTGCTTTTTATTTCTTTCAACAATAACATCCCAACCACTGGCTGTCTTCCTAACGGACTTCCACTTTGTGTTGAACCATACCTGTACTTTATTTTCCGCAGCAACCATTTTTTGCAGTACTGCATTACCTACATGCGGCTCAAACAAGGTATTACTAACCCATCCCGTTGCTACTGCATTTGGACCGCCGTAGTAACTATATAATTGTTGCCTGAACTCGCCCCAGATCCCGGAAGGCATTTTATGATCGCCATCAATTGCAGATACACCGGCAGATGTAAGCATACCGCCAAGCCAGGCTGTTTCTTCAACCACCAAAGTATTCACACCCATGCCTGCAGCCTGTATAGCCGCAGCGCTGCCACTGGCGCCACCACCAACTACCAATATGTTTGTTTTGATTGATTGCTGAGCCTGCAAAAAAGAAGTACTAATAAGCAGCAAAAGCAGCAGCAATACATTTTTTTTAACTGTCATTACCACATTTGTTTTTGTCATACGCATCTGATGTATGCAGTAATCAAATGACAATTGGCATCGAAGACAAATTCCATTGTTCATTGGGCGCAAATCGTTAGTTATACAATAAGAACTATGGCACACACTACGCTCTAGGCATTTCCGGTCTACAGGCAATCGTATTCAACATCCGCCTTCTGCCCGACGGCAGAAAGGGATGTTTGATCTAACGGTCCTTAATCTATGTTTTCAAATGTTTTCCAAACCTGGTACAGGGCACGGGGAATATGAAAGCAACCTTTCCATTTACCGCCTTTGGCATTCAGTAACACATCTCCTCTTCTATCCAGGTAACCAAACCATTCTCCATATGCTTCATCTCTAAAATGTTTCCAGCTATAGTCGTGTACTTTTTCAAACCAACGCAAACAACGGTCATCACCGGTTAGTGCATAGCCTTTAGCCAGTGCAACCAGCGCTTCCACATGCACCCACCATAATTTTTGATCCCACTCTAATTGTAGTGGTGGGTTGTTCAGCACATCCATAAAGTAGAAGATGCCACCAAATGTTTTGTCCCATCCATGCTCAAGCGTATGTAGCATAATGTCGCATGCCTTTTGGATCAGCGCCTGATCATTCAGCCTTTTACCCAGATCCATAATGAACCACATCGCCTCAATTGCATGACCAGGATTTAATAACCTGCCTTCAAAGCTGTTGCAGAAACTGCCGTCGGCATACACATTCTCCAATATCAAACCATGGTCCTGCTGGTAAAAAACATCCATTACTTCATGGATCACTGTGGGTATAAATGAGTTCACTCTTTGTGTTCCCAGTAAATGTTCCAGCTCTATAGAAAGATTACAGAGAATCATCGGCAGGCTAAAACTCTTAAGCGAACGCGTTCCTTCGAAGCTTTTGTTGTATTTGCCTTTCCAGTTGTTCTGGCGGCGAAGAATATTTTCAAACGTGTTCACGGCAATCTCCTTGTACCTGTCTGTTGGCAATATTTTATCCAACGCAGCAAATCCCATCGCAGCAAAGCAGTCACTAAAAATGTTATACGGCTGTATCAGCGGTTTACCCTCCGCAGTTGTTGAAAAATACCAGTTGCCATTTTCATCCCTTCCATGTTTTTCCATGAACCCGGCACCCAGCAATGCCATATCCATCCATTCTTTCCTCCATTCTATATTATGATACATATAACTGAAGCACCAAACCTGCCGTCCCTGCAACCACATAAATTTGTCGGTATCATAAACTTTACCCTCACGGTTGAGGCAGGTAAAAAAACCGCCGTTCACTTCGTCGCGACTGTGCTTTTCCCAAAACGGAAGCACATTGTGGAGCAACTCATTTTTATATAGTTCTGCATAGGAGGTAATGTCCACTCTTGACTGTCCATTAGCTTTAGCTTCTACGATCTGCATGTATCTTTCTAATTTTTTTTACTTTCGACGGTAAATTTATAATAATTTTTATTTAAAAATCAATCTTGATAAAAAAAATTATTTTAATAGAATAATTTTGTCTTTTTTCGTGGGGAAGTTTATATTTTTAAAGAGTCACATTTAATAACTGTATCTATTCATGTCAGTTCAACATAGTATACTCGAGATATTTTCTGACGATAATATTGCCGGGGTAGCCTTTAAAAACAAGTCGCTGAAAAGAGCCATTATCAATTATCTTGATGATACCGGTGACTCCACTATTACAGACCTTGCAACAGCATTAAACATAAGTGTTCCGAAGACGACGAGCCTGATCAACGAATTGATCACTGCTGGCCTGGTAAAGGATTACGGCAAAGTAGATTCGAAGGGTGGCAGAAGGGCAAGCATGTATGGGCTCGTTGCTGAATCCGGATTTTTTGTGGGTGTTGATATCAAGAATTTCTATATCAACCTTGGTCTCCTGGACTTTAAGAAGAACATGGTCACTTCACAAATGCATGTGCCTTTTAAGTTAGCGAATACAAACGAATCGTTCGACCAGTTGATTCACATTATACAGACTTTTATCGGTGGACTTTCAGTCAACCGTAAAAAAATACTCGCCATCTGTCTCAATCTTTCCGGGCGCGTCAATAGCGAAAGTGGCTACAGCTATAGCTTTTTCCACTTTAATGAAGAGCCGTTAAGCAAAGTTGTTGAAAGAACTATAGGCATTCCGGCTTTTCTTGAGAATGATTCGCGCGCCATGGCGTATGGCGAATTTCATACTGGTAATGTACATGATGAGAAGAATGTTCTGTTTGTAAACCTTGACTATGGCATTGGTTTAGGCATTATGATAGATGGTCATATTTACCGTGGCAAGTCAGGCTTTGGCGGAGAGTTTGGCCACATTCCTTTATTTACCAATGAGATCATTTGCCATTGCGGAAAGAAAGGTTGCCTGGAAACAGAAGCTTCAGGACAGGCACTCATAAGATTATTTAAAGATAGAATAGAACATGGCTCTACCTCTGTATTATTAAAGAACAAATCGTTGCCGGCAGACTTGCGATTGGCAGATATTATTGAGGCAACCAATAATGAAGACGTTCTGTGTATAGAGTTGATTGCTGAACTTGGTGAAAAGATCGGACGCGGTATATCCGTATTGATAAATATCTTCAACCCCGAACTGGTAATATTAGGCGGCACACTTGCAGAAACCGGCGATTATATACGATTGCCCATACGCAGCGCCCTTAATAAATACTCGCTAAGCCTTGTAAATAATGATACACAGCTACGCATGTCAAAACTACACGAAAAAGCAGGGGTAATTGGCGGCTGTTTGCTTGCAAGAAACAAATTACTTTCCGGTGGATTGATTGAAAAGTAGCCCTTATTATTAAAAATTGAGTATAAAATAAACTTAGTTTATAAAATAAATTATTAAGTTTGTCTGATAACGAAATTATTTTCTTAATTAGGCAAACTTTCTCCCATGAAAAGAATTAACCTGAAACTAACCTCCAGGACAATTTTGCTTGGCTTCACTATTAGCTGTAGCCTTTCGTCTTTCTCACAACAAATAACTGAAGAGCAGACAAAAACATTGCTAAATACTCCTCAGGGTCATATTGTAGAACTACCGGGATTTCTGACTGAAAAATTGCCATTGATCAGCTATCAGAAAATAGTACAGCCCGGGCCACAATTCCTGATCTCCGATGATCCGGAGTATATCCGCGTTCCTGAAGCCATTGCATTCAGAGAGCCTGTGCAGCCGGGGACAGTCCGCCTGTATGTATATAATGTAAACGGAATAAAAGAGCCTGCGAAGATCGACCGCAAGATAACTGCTGTGATCAGGAATACCGGGAAAGCGCCAATGCACCTGCGCATGTTGAAATATTCCTCACAGCGCCCAAGCGCTAATTATTTCCAGATAGGTAAACAAGGACTTGCTGATTATTTTGCTTCTAAAGGAGACAATAATATCCGCACGATTAAAGCTGGCGAAGCCGTTGCTATTGACCCGGCCCAGGAAAAGTTTGTAGTGAAGTATGATGAGCTTGTTCATGGATTGTATGAATTTGTGATTGATCAGCCAGGCGAGATCAGTATTGTACAAACTGATCCTAAAACGCCTGCTCCCGTTGCGATGGAACGCATCAAAACTGTGATACCTACAAAATCGCACAGCGGCGCTGGCAGAGGTGTGTTTGGCGTTAGCAACTACAGGTTGTTTAATGACACTGTGCTGGATACAAAAAATGGTGTGTCTCAAATAATAGTGGCCGACGGCGACAAAGATCCCTGGGTGCTTGGCAAAGAAAGCTCTACCGCGGAAGTGGCAAGACTTGACGGTAACTATGGTGTAATGTATAATATGGAGATTAAATGGAAGAGCAGCGACGGCAAAGGACTGGCACTTGTAACCTGGAACTCGCGCAGCGATAACAACCAATGGTGCAGCGGAATGGCGAATACAATGGTTGTTAGTGGGGGCAAATTCAAAGAAGGTGTTATTCAGCTTCCTTCCAATACACTGATTACAAGAAAAGCACCTGAGGCGATATTGGTACAGGTCTTTAAACCGGCAGCCAATGGCGAAGAGCAGACCATACATCTGACTTATTCTCCTCCGGGAGCTTCATGCTTACCAACGCCGCTGATCTTTATACCGGTAGAGGTGAAGTAATTGATAATGGAGAATTGAAAATTGAAAATGATGGGGAATGTGCAGATGTGCAAATGAGGAAATGTGCGAATGTGCAAATGAACAGACGTTGCTCTGTGAAATTCTGTGTATCCTCTGTATTTTTCTCTGTGTAACAATGTATTTTTTTAAAAGCATGAGTCTTCATCAAAACGGCTCATGCTTTTTTATTGGCAATCATTTTCAATTGTCACCTTTCAATTTTCAATTAATAAACTCCGTGTTCCGCTTTGTCGCCGTGCCGCCGTGGTTCTCCAAAATAAAAACCCCGCCTGTAATTAAACAGAACGGGGTTTGTTCTCATGTGACTACCCACGATGGGTTCATTTATAAATAGCTAGTTCATTCCATCCATTACTGCTGCGTCCTGCGCGGTACATTCCGGCGCTATTCAAAACCATCACAGCATTCCCCCGGGCATCCACTCCGATCATTCCGCCTTCGCCGCCCATTTTTACCAGTTTCTCATTCACCACCACTTCCATTGCATCTTTCAAACTCATTCCTTTGTATTCCATCAAACAACTTACGTCGTAAGCGGCTACAGATCTGATGAACATTTCTCCGTGACCGGTGCAGCTAATGCCGCATGTTTTGTTGTTGGCGTAAGTTCCTGAACCTATAATTGGACTATCTCCTATCCTGCCATACTTCTTGTTCGTCATGCCACCGGTGCTTGTAGCTGCAGCGATATTTCCTTCTGCATCCAGCGCAACTGCACCAACTGTACCGAACTTTTTATCCTTCATCAGTTCTTCCAGGTGTTGATGCGTATGATCTAAAGAATAATTATCAGAATCCCTGATGGCCTTCCATTGATCATAGCGGAACTGCGAGAAAAAGTATTCATCCGGCTCCAGCTTTATACCTTGTTTGATCGCGAAATCAGTAGCACCTTTTCCGCTCAAAAACACGTGGTTGCTGTTTCGCATCACTTCCGTCGCCAGCTCAATCGGATTTCGAACATTTCTCACGCCGGTTACTGCACCGGCATCTAATGTTTTTCCATCCATGATGGCTGCATCCATTTCCTGCACACCCTTTTTTGTAAAGACAGATCCCCTTCCCGCGTTGAACAACATGTTGTCTTCCAAAATAACGATGGCCGCCTTTATGGCATTGACTGCCGAACCACCTTCTTCCAAAACAGCATATCCTCCGTTCAATGCTTCCTGCAGTCCGTTATAATAAGCCTGCTCTAGTTCGGGTGTCATGTCCTCCTTCAAAATTGTCCCTGCCCCGCCATGGATTGCAAGCGTAATAGTCTGCATGAATTCATCTCTCTTTAACGGCGCCGAAATTAGTTATTTAAACAACTAATATTTTCCAATTTTCTGTGAAAGGTGTTGAATAATAGCTAAGGAATTGAGAAATTTCTTGAATAACTTTTAGTTAACAAATGTGGAGTATTGGTAAAATAAGGGCCCTGAAAATTGGCCCTTTATTAAACTATTTTCACCTTAAAATTTATAAATCAATCATATGGAGAAGGGCTTACAGATGTCCATCCACCATCAATCACTAAACTTTGACCTGTAATATGGCCTGAAGAGGGAGAAAGGAAGAATAGCGCTGCATTGGCAATATCCGAGGTTTTAGCTGGTCGCCCCATTGGGGTAATTGTTGACCATACCTTGTTATAATCTTTGTCCTCCAGCGTGCGTTCAGTAGCGGTAGCACCAGGCGCGATAGCATTTACTGTGATCTTGTATTGAGACACTTCAATCACCAGGTTTTTTGCAAGCATTTCAAGAGCGGCCTTGGTCATTCCATAAGCCGCGAGATTTTTATGTGCCTGGTGGCCAGTTACGGATGACATAAAAAGAATGCTTCCGCCATTTCCCTGGCTGATCATTTGTTTAGAGGCTTCCTGCGCCAGGAAGAAACTGCCGCCAAGATTGGTATGCAATACTTTGTAAAACGCATCCGGTGAATAGGTAAGGAAGTCTCCAAACAAAGTAATACCTGCGTTAGCCATTACCATATTCAGCTGACCGAATTTATTTACAGCCGTTTTGACCATTTCGCGGATAAAATTGATATCTGCGCAATCACCACTAAGGCCAATACAGGAATCCGGATATTTGGCATTTATCTCCGAAACAGCATGATCCGTTAACTGCTGATCAATATCATTCAATAAAACCTTTGCGCCATTTTTGGCAAGCTGGCAACAAATTTCAAAACCGATGCCCTGTCCGGCACCGGTAACAATAGCAACCTTTTGAGAAAAATCGTTAGACATGTTTTAAGCTTTCAGCTGTCAGCTATTAGCTTTCAGCCCAGTGAATAAAAGGTGAGGAATGAGGTATGAAGTATCAGGCGTCAGGTATCAGATGTCAGGTATTGACCGTTTGAATAATTTAACGCTAATCAAAATTGATCAGATAGCTGATGGCTGATAGCTGATAGCTTAATGAGAATCCCGCGTTACCTCACTGCCGGATTTTCCTTTCAGAAAATCAAGATCGGCGCCCTGATTGGCTTGCTCGACGTGTTTGATGTATTGCCCTACATAACCTCTTTCAACATGAGGAGCCGGCGCTTTCCATTGTTGTCTTCTTGCGGCCAACTCTTCATCGGAAACATGCAACTGAAGAAGTCTTGCGCGAACATCTAATTCAATGATATCTCCATTCTGCACGAGCGCAAAATTGCCGCCTTCCGTTGCTTCCGGCGTAGCATGCAATACAACTGTTCCGAAACCGGTGCCACTCATTCGTCCATCGGAAATGCGGACCATATCCTTCACTCCTTTTGCCAGTATTTTTTGAGGTAATCCCATATTGCCAACTTCCGGCATACCGGGATAACCTTTAGGACCAACATTCTTTAATACCATCACACAGGTTTCATCCACATCCAGGTTAGGATCATCTACCCTTGCCTTGTAATCTTCAATATTGTCAAACACAACGGCCCGGCCTTTGTGTTTCATCAGGTGTTCACTTGCTGCGGAGGGTTTAATAACAGCGCCTGTTTCACAAAGATTTCCTTTCAGCACAATGATGCCGGATGTTGGATTGAATGGTTTGTCCACACCAGAGATAACTTCTTCATTGTAGCTGACCGAACCTGCATAGTTATCTTTTATACTTTTTCCATTTACTGTAACAGCATCACTGTTCAGTGTATCCAGCAGACCTTTGATCACAGCAGGAAGTCCGCCGGCATAGTACATATCTTCCATAAAGTATTGACCGGAAGGTTGCAAATTTGCGATCAGTGGAATATCCTTTGAATATTTATCGAAGTCTTCCAAAGTAAGATCAATGCCTACCCTCCCGGCTATCGCCAACAAATGGATCACAAAATTGGTTGATCCGCCTATAGCAGCGTTCACCATGATTGCATTTTCAAATGCCTGTCTTGTGAGAATATCAGAAGGTTTGCGATCTTCTTTTACCATCTTTACGATCTCTGTTCCTGACATATGTGCCAGCACTTTTCTTGCTGCATCAGGAGCAGGAATAGCTGCGTTGCCCGGCAATGTCATTCCCAAAGATTCAGCCATACAAGCCATCGTAGATGCGGTACCCATAACAGCACAATGCCCATCGCTACGACACATGCCAGCCTCAGCAAGCAGCAATTCTTCGTTGGTCATTTTACCAGAACGAACCGCTTCGCTAAAACGCCAGATATCACTGGTGCTGATACTCTGACCGCGATGCTTACCAGTTAACATGGGACCGCCTGAAACAATAATTGAAGGGATATCAACACTGCATGCACCCATCAATAATGCCGGCGTAGTTTTATCGCAACCGCATAGCAATACAACGCCGTCGATAGGATTGCCCCGGATAGATTCTTCCACATCCATACTCACAAGATTACGGAAGAGCATTGCCGTAGGTTTCATCAGCGTCTCACCTAA
The DNA here is from genome assembly GCA_030345135.1 of Chitinophagaceae bacterium DXS. Classification (GTDB taxonomy): domain Bacteria; phylum Bacteroidota; class Bacteroidia; order Chitinophagales; family Chitinophagaceae; genus Danxiaibacter; species Danxiaibacter flavus. The sequence continues at coordinate 830,277 of CP128386.1, read as the reverse complement.
TGACATTACCGGAAATTCAACCGGGAATCCGCCTGCTTCATACACGCCGCGCTTAACACATTCCGCCAGTTCCCTGAAATGTCCGTTGCAAGGCGTTAATTCGCTCCAGGTGTTACAAATGCCTATGACAGGCCTGCCGTCAAATTCATGCCCCGGGATGCCTTGCTTTTTCATCCACGCACGATATATAAAACCGTCTTTACCTTTTTTACCAAACCAGTTCTGGCTTCTCAATGCTTGCTTCATTCGTTAGATGTTGGGGAGCTGTAAGCTATGAGCTATGAGCTTTTAGCTATTCACCAAGCTCCGGTGTATTATTAACTAAACATGAACCATGGTCAAGTACGAGTTACGAAGTACGAAGTACCTGGCTCGAACAAGTTTACTGTTTTCAGTCTTCACATTCCTGTAAGTACGAGTTACGAAGTACGAAGTACTTAAGTGCTAACAAGTTTATCAATTTCGATCTTCATAATCGTTGAAAGGAATTGAGAAAAATAAACCCGCCTGAACCTAAGTACTTCGTAATTCGTACTTCGTACTTTCTACAATTAAGCTGCTCAAAGAATTAAAAGCTGTCCCACCTTTCACTATTCACTTTTCACCATTCACGGCTTCACTACTTCACTTCTTTTTCCTCAATCTTTCCTGTATGTTTATTTTTAACGATCACTTTTTTTGCTCCGTAATGTGTCATTTCTTCTTTGATCAGATAGTTATCTGCATCGTATTCAACAAGGTGGCTGTCTTTTGTAAGACCTTCTTTACCACGCCAGATATCCAGTTTCACAGGCTCCCACAATTTAGTTTTGGCTGATTTGTAAGCAGCATCAATGATGGCATTAACAACATATCCGTCATAAAATGTTTCCCTGGGATCCACGCCTTTTTCCATGCTGTTGAACATGTCCATGAACATATGATTATAACCCAGTTCATTTACTTCGTCACCGACAGGAAAAAGCCAGCCGGTATTGCTTTCTGCTTTTTCAGCAACATAGTCAGCGCCCTTGCCTGTAGTAAACATTTCAAATCCGGTACGTAAAAAACTGTTGATCCAGATTGTTCCCTCGCTTCCCATTACTTCATCCCGCAGATCCATACCACCGCGGAATGTCCAGCTTACTTCAAACTGACCGATGGCCCCGTTTTCATATTTCACTAAACCGATAGCATGGTCTTCTGCATCGATGGGTTTTACCTGTGTATCCGCCCAACACATTACTTCAACAGGTTTAATATCTTTTCCAATGTAGCTTCTGCCAATCTCAATGCAGTGACAGCCCAAATCGAGGATACATCCACCGCCTGCCTGTTCAATATTCCAGAACCATTCGCTGTGCGGGCCAGGATGTGTTTCGCGGCTCTTCGCCCACAGCACACGGCCAACAGCACCGTTCTTCACACTTTCATGCGCTTTGATGAATTTGGGTGTATATACCAGGTCTTCAAGGTATCCATTGAAAATGCCGGCCTCTTCCACAGCAAGCAACATGCGTTTTGCTTCCTCGGCATTGCGGCCAAGCGGCTTTGTTGTAATAACAGCTTTTTTGTGCTTGCAGCAAAGCATCACAGCTTCTTCATGCAGGTTGTTGGGCAACGCGATACAAACTACTTCAACATCCGGATTAGCAACAGCTTCTTCCATACTCGTAGTCCAGTGCTCGCAATTATAATCGGCAGCAAACTTTTTTGCACTTTCCTCCCGTCTTGCATAAATGCATACTACTTTATCCCTGCTTCTTAAACCCTGTAAAGCATCTGCGTAAAAACGGCCGATGAATCCGGCGCCGAGCATAGCAATTTTTTTCATGACAATGTCTTTAAGTTATAAGTTATACGTTGTACGTGTTTTTTTCGTTAGATGATGATTGAGCAAGTTAAGGCATCTTGGGGAAAATAGAATGACGAATTCATTAACGATGCCATTAAAGTGTGAAAGCAGAAACTCTTTTTTCATGTTCTTTTGGCTTGATCCAAAAGAACCAAAAGATCAAGGCAAACACGAATGCCTCCGGCCGTTTTGCCGCCCACGCCTCTCCAAAGTGCAGCTTTGTTCCTTTTTTCAACCAGGCTCTACTCGTTATATTTTGAAAGGCAGTAGGCTATTCCCCCCTTCTATCGCCGGAATTAAAAGAGTCATCTATCTTCCTGCATTTTTTTGACTTTTTACTTTGAGCGTATCCGTCCATTAATATAGCTATATGCCTACACGAAATTATTGCATCAGGCAATCAATCCTAAATCTGCTAATACAAACAGCGACGTGCCGCACCTTTCACTATTGACCATTCACCATTCACTTTTTTACCCCTCTACACCATTCCCACCGCTTCCGCCTGCACTGCCGTTCTCTTGTTATCTTTAAAGAACAATTGGAATAATACGAACACAGCTAACGCGATGCCTGCCGGCACCATCCAGATGCTTTTCCAATGAACAATATCTCCAGCGGAATAGAAACTCTTCACATAACCAGACAATAACGAACCGATCCACATACCTACTCCGTAGGTCGCCATCGTGATCATACCTTGTGCAGAGCTTTGAATCTTTATTCCAGCTTTGCTGTCAGTATAGATCTGACCTGTTACAAAGAAGAAGTCAAAGCAGACGCCATGCAGAATAATTCCTGCATACAACATCCAGATTCCTGAACTGCTGTCACCAAATCCAAAGCACATGAATCTCAACACCCAGGCAATCATGCCAATGGCAATCATCCATTTTACGCCAAATCTTTTAAAGAAAAACGGAATGAGCAATATGAAGAAAGCTTCTGAAAACTGACCTAATGTCATTTTACTTGTCGGGTCCGGCAGGCCGGCTTCCGTTAGGTACAGATTAGCCAGGCTGTAATAAAATGCAAGCGGAATACAGATCAATATAGATGAGATGAAAAAGATAGTAAATGATCTGTCCTTAAACAACACGAATGCGTCAGCGCCCAGTGTTTGCGCGAAGGAAGCTTTTGTACCTTTTGCCTTTGGCGGCGTTGAAGGAAGGAAGAAACTAAGTAATCCCAATGCTACGGAAGCAACAGCGGCCATTTTGAAAGTGAACACCAGTTGATCGGTTGATACTTTGAAGACTTTATCAATCAGCCAACCCGTTGCAATCCAGCCGATGGAGCCCAGCACCCGGACAGATGCGAACTCTTTCCCCGGATCGCTCATCTGGCGGAAAGCTACGGAGTTCGCCAGTGCCATTGTAGGCGCATACATGAGCGAATACAACAGCATGGGCCAGTAAAAGAAATTGGGGTTGGTGATAGTTGTTATATACCAAAGCAACGCGGCTCCGGCTAAGTGAAGCACACCCAAAACCCTTTCCGCATTGAAAAAACGATCGGCTACCATACCGACAAAAAACGGAGAAATGATTGTAGCAATTGCCATTGCACTATAGGCATCCCCTATCTGATCTCCGGTTGCAGAAAGCACTTTATCCAAGTAAGTGCCCATTGTTACATACCACGAGCCCCAAATAAAGAACTCTAAAAACATCATAGCAGAAAGCCTGGTGCGTATGGATAGATTCATGATTGGTGTTTTTATAGCTGTCAGCTATTAGCTATCAGCTATTAGCTATCAGCTATTAGCTTATAATTCAAACAGGTTAGCTTTGGTGCAACAGATCGCGAGGCGAGGTTGCTTTTTATTTTAAAGAGAATAATATTATAATGGCTATGCAACTAAGTCAAAGGCTCATAGCTGAAAGCTAATAGCTCACAGCTTCGTTTCCACCTCCTTCTCCCAACCACTTTCCTTCAATGCAGGATCATTTTCTTTTCTTAAAAAATCTCCTTCATTGCTTGCTCCCACGGCTTCTGACTGCATCAGCATTTCATCCGGTACAACCTGCACCGGTTCTTTCCAGGCTGTGGAGTCATCATTATAAGCAGGATTTGAGAGTGAGTTATAACAGGAGATCAGTGACCATCGTGGTCTGTCGCTTAAGTTCGCTTCGGATCTATGCAACAGGTTGCTGTGAAAAAATAATGCATCGCCCGGTTGCAGTTCTACATAAACATGTTCCATTGTATCTAAACAATGATTTACCATTACCATATCTGCACCTACCTGTTCTCCGGCAAATCCATGGTTAACGCGGCCGAGTTTATGTGAGCCTTTGATCACCTGTAAACAACCATTCTCTTTGTTTGCTTCAGTAAGTGCAACCATTATGCTTATCAGCTGATCCGGAAACAGGAATTGGTTCTTGTACCAATAACCATAATCCTGGTGCCACTCCCATGCGCCTCCGACTTTCGGTTCTTTTTGCATGAGCTTGGTATGAAAATGACAAACCGGTGCTTCACTGTCCAGCAGTTTGGCTGCAGAATACACCATGCGTTCACTTCTGATCAGTAAACTATATAAATCGTTACCCGGCTTAAACCAGAGCGTCAGTTTTGTTTTTTTACCGGTCTGATCATTCAGATCAAAAGCATTGTTTTTTACAACATCATCACCTGTGGCCAGACTATATAATTTATTTATCTCTTCTGCAGAAAATAAATTCCGGACAATCACATATCCATCGTTGTGGAATGTCTGCACTTCATCGTTAGAAAGAATATACATAGGCATGGCAGCATTTTTTAGTGCAGGCTGAAAATACGAAAGAAAAGTATTGATTGAGAATTAAATTAGCTGTGAGCGGTCAGCTGTCAGCTATTAGCTATTAGCTATCGGCTATCAGCGAGCAGGTATCAGGCTTTAGGCGTGAGGTTTGAGGTTTGAGGCCTATGGAAGAATAAAAAATTCGATCCTGACTTATCTAAATTTTGAAGCTAATAGTGTTTAGTTACGCAGCCCGCACCAGAACAAATCAGACATCAAAAAATCCGACATCAGACATCTTCCAACATCGTACCCGCCCGAGCGTGCCGCCGGTACGGGAAGGCATCTAACATCGTACATCGTCAGTCAATCCACTTCCTATCCTTATATATCTTATATCCCATCTTCAAAGCATCTTTTATTTGCTTGTAGATTTCTTCATCCGCTTTTTTAATGTGGAAGCAACTCTTTCCTTTCAGAAGTTTTAGCAATTCAGGTTTAAATACTTCTTTAATATCAGTATCTGAATAAACAGGCATAAAATAAAACCCGACGTAACCTTTTTGCACCAATGCAGAGGCGAAATACTGTTCAGGCCGCTTACGTCCGGCTACTTCTATTTCTTTTTTACTGATAAGGGAGATCTGCCCCTCTTTACCGCCAACCTTAATGATAGACCCTTTTTCGTAAGGACTCAGCAGTTCTACAAGTTTATTAAAGACCGGCACGAGTTCAGGCTGGCCTTCAGACTTATCTGCGTATTTGATGGGCTTTGTTTCTTTTTTTGAGGATGCAGTTGCTTTTGCCATAAAATTTATTTTACGGATGACTAATGATGGTACCGGTTACTGGTATTGACTGCCTGTTGTTTCTTGAACGTGAATGGAAACGTTTCCGATTGATACAGGTCAAACTTAATATTTTTTGATAATTGTTTCCTAATGCTTTTAACCTCAATTGAATTAATTTTGCCACTTTAAAGAACGAAACCAAAACAATGGCTAAACTGGCTGAAAATGTCTCACAAAGAAGAACCCGTATAGCAGTAAGTGTATTTTTTTTCCTCGCCGGCCTCTGTTTCGCAAGCTGGGCTTCGCGCATTCCAAACATTCAACAAAAACTTCAATTGAATGAAGCTGCCTGGGGCGGAATATTATTGGCATTACCAATTGGACTTATGGTGAGCCTTCCCTTTTCCGGTATTTTGGTTGCACGTTTCGGCAGCCGTCGCATGGTAATTATTTCCGCATGTTTATATGCATGTATTCTTCCATTGCTTGGCCTGGCTACTAATGTTTGGCAGCTTTGCGCCATTCTTTTCTCTTATGGCTTTGCAGGAAACATTATGAATATCTCCATCAACACGCAGGCTGTTGGTATTGAAATGATCTATGAAAGATCTATCATGGCTTCGTTTCACGGTGTCTGGAGCATAGCCGGTTTCACCGGGGCATTGATCGGAACATTTATGGTGTCGCATAACATTACGCCATTTGTTCATTTCTGTATTATTACTGCAGCAGAACTCTTAACTGTTTTAATTTTCTACAGGTATACCTTAAAAGAAGACACCCAACACGAAGGCGAACATCCCCTTTTTGCAAAGCCGGACAAGTTCTTACTAAAACTCGGATTGATTGCTTTTTGTTGTATGATCTGCGAAGGAACGATGTTTGACTGGAGTGGTATTTATTTCAGGAAAGTTGTGATGCCTCCAAAAGAAATGGTAACACTTGGCTACACTGCATTTATGTGTACCATGGCAGGCGGACGTTTTGCCGGTGATTGGTTAAGCGAAAAACTCGGCAAGAAAACAATGATCCAATGCAGCGGTCTTGTTATTGCAGTAGGCTTATTGGTGTCGGTAATTTTTCCCTTCCTGGTTCCGGCCACCATCGGATTCTTATTGGTGGGTCTTGGCGTTTCTTCTGTCGTTCCGCTTGTGTATGCCACTGCCGGCAAATCATCTACAATGCCCGCAGGCGTTGCAATTGCGGCAACTTCCACAATTGGTTATTTCGGATTCTTATTTGGTCCGCCACTCATCGGTTTCGTTGCCGAAGCCTCCAACCTCAGGTGGTCGTTTTCATTAATCGCTTTGTTAGGATTTTGTACGACGGTGTTGGCGAGTGTGAGCAGGATTGAGAAATAAAGTCAAAATTCAAAAGTAAAAATCAAAAAATAGGTGCGGCAGGTTTAGAGAACTATTACAGGTTAAAATTTAAAACTCAAAAACGCAGGTCAAACTGTTGCTTATTTTTTTAACGACATTCAGTAGCCGCAAAAAGATAACAAGGTCAAAACTAAAGTTTTGAATTTTTACTTTTGAATTTTGACTTCAACGGCTACGCCGTTACGTGCAACAAAAACTTCTCCTTAAAATATTCTTCCTTAAAGATTTGATCGATGGGGACCATGCGGGGACGAAGACCGCTTTCGAAGATTTCCTGGGCAAGATCTCCGCCCTTGAGGCAGATTAAACCATTGGGTAATTCCTGCGTGTTGCCTTTTTTGATCAGCGGCTTGCCCCATGTCCATAACTCTTTCAGCGGAGCAACGGCACGCGACACAACAAAATCAAACTTCCTGTTTTTTATTTCTTCCGCTCTTGTATGCTGAACGGTCACGTTCGTCAAGCCGACACCGTCAGCCACACCCTGAACAACTTTTAGTTTTTTGGCGATACTGTCTACCAAATGAAATTGCACTTCAGGAAACATGATGGCCAGCGGAATACCTGGAAAACCACCGCCGGTACCAATATCAATGATCTGAGTACCTGGTTTAAATTCAATTACAGCAGCAATGCTTAATGAATGTAATACATGCTTTTCGTACAAACCCTCAATATCTTTCCTCGAGATCACGTTGATCTTGCTGTTCCAATCGCTATACAATTCACCCAGAGCGGCAAACTGTTTTGTTTGTGTCTCTGTGAAATCAGAAAAATACTTAAGTATGATGTCCATTAAAAGCTTGAATTAAGTTGATCGTATTTCTATTCCGAAAGAGCGAACCGTTCACTATTTCCAATTCTTACCCGGCTTCTTCACCAGCGTTGGCGTAAACAAGGTATAGTAGATAAACATCCAGATATCAAAAAGCAGGAACATTGGCCATAAATCTTCTTCGTTGAGTTTCTTCATAGCCTTTTTCCAAATAACGGCGAGTACAACCAAACGCACAGTAAACACACTTAGCGCCAGCCACCAGTTAAAAAAGATGATTGACGCAATTAACAACGGATAAACCAAAGCGTGGGACAGCGAATACAATCCCAACAAAAACTTGTGATTCTTTTTATAATATTTAGCAGTTGTGTAATGCCTGCTTTTTTGTCGCCACCACTCTGTCCATGTTTTCTTCGGTTCACTCAATGTATGCGCATCCTGATCTATTACGATAGCGGTATTGTGTTTGTTTGCGACCATATTAATAAACAGGTCGTCATCTCCGCTTGGAATCATGTTGATCGCAGAAAAACCTTTGTTTCTGAAGAACACATCTTTTTTATAGGAAAGATTTCGTCCTACACCCATGTATGCTTTTCCGGCAAGTGCGAACGACAAGTATTGAAGCGCTGTATGAAATGTTTCGAAACGGATGATCTTGTTAAGCAGTCCGGGCATTTTGTAATAGGAGCCGTAACCCAATACTACTTCTATCCCATTGTGATATCCGTCCTGCATTTGCTGGATCCAGTATTCCGAAGCAGGTACGCAATCCGCATCTGTCAGCAGTACAATCTCATATTTAGCAGACTTGATTCCCATTGAAAGCGGAAACTTTTTGCCCGGGATCAATTTGGCTTCCTGTGTTAATGCGATGGGTGTGAGATTCTTGAATGACTTGCGAAATTCGTCCAACAGGTATTTTGTATCATCCACGCTATTGTCATTCACGACAATTATTTCATGCGTTGTCTTATAATTCTGGACCAGGATGCCCGGAAGATTCTTAATTAAATTTGGCGCTTCATCTCTCGCACAAATGATCACCGAAACGGGATATTCCTGCGACTGCTCTTTTTTGGGGGCAGCATAATTGGCCAGCTTTCTAAAGTAACGGAGGTAATAGAAAAGCTGTATAATTATAATAACACAGAAAGCAATAAAGATTAAATGTTGCCACCAGGCCAGGGCAAAAATAAAGTCCATAGGCGCAAAAGTAATTTAACATTGACAGATTTGGGCGAAGATTTTCCACAGGAAGTGGAAAGGTTTTGAACCACGGAGACACCGCGACAATACGATACACGGCGTTTTTTGCCACAAAGTCGCAAAGACGGAAAGAAGCACAAAGGTTTTGAACCACGAAGCCACTTACGACAAGGCGAAACACGACGATTACCCTCTTACTCTCTTACGTTCTTACTGTCTTACGGTCTTACACGTCTTACGGTCTTACTGTCTTACTGTCTTACGCTCTTACAATCTTACGGTCTTCTTCTCTTATCTTTGCGCGCTATGGCAGCTTTAGCGTTCGAATTACAGCATACAGACAACAACAGCAAGGCCCGGGCGGGAAAAATGACAACGGATCACGGCGAAATATTAACGCCGATCTTTATGCCCGTTGGCACTGCAGGCAGTGTGAAAGCTGTAAATCAACAGCAGCTTGAGCGTGACATAAAGGCCCAGATCATTCTTGGAAATACGTATCACCTTTATTTAAGACCGGGAACTAACATACTGGAAGAAGCCGGTGGCTTGCATAAATTCAATGGATGGAACAGGCCAATTTTGACAGATAGCGGCGGTTACCAGGTATTTTCCCTGGCCGAAAACAGAAAGTTAAAAGAAGAAGGAGCACTTTTTCAAAGTCATATAGATGGTAGTCGTCATTTGTTCACTCCTGAAAACGTGATGGATATACAGCGCAGCATAGGTGCTGACATCGTTATGGCGTTTGATGAATGCACACCTTACCCCTGCGAATATGCTTATGCTAAAAAAAGCATGGAGCTTACACATCGCTGGCTGGACAGAGGTTTCAAGCACTTTTACGACACGCCGGACAAATATGGCTACTCGCAAAATCTCTTTCCAATTGTTCAGGGCAGCATTTACAAGGATCTGCGTGTGGCATCATGTGAATACATTGCTTCGAAGGGAGCCGTGGGCAATGCCATTGGCGGTTTAAGCGTGGGCGAACCGGAAGAAATGATGTATGAATTTACCGAGCTATGCTGTGGCCATTTACCCTCCGAAAAGCCGAGATACTTAATGGGCGTAGGTACTCCGTGGAATATACTTGAATGTATTAGTCTTGGTATTGATATGTTCGACTGCGTAATGCCAACGCGTAATGGCCGCAATGGCATGCTTTTCACTTCAAAAGGTGTAATAAATATCCGCAATAAAAAATGGGCCACCGATTTCACTCCTATTGACGATGGCATTGATTGCGAAACCAGCAATTACTACACAAAGGCTTATTTGCGCCACCTTTTCGTAGCCAACGAAATTCTGGCGCTGGAGCTGGCAAGCCTTCAGAATCTTACTTTCTACCTCTGGCTGGTCGGTGAAGCGCGGAAACATATAATAGCCGGCGATTTCAGAGCCTGGAAAAACGGGATGGTGCTGAGATTGAAACAACGCCTCTGATTAGGACCGGGATTTTGTCTGGACCAAGATTTATGGGATTAGGAGATTGGCAGGATTTTTCTGTTGGGCGGAAAATATTTAATACGAGAGATTAATGCACCTTATACCTTACGCCCTTATATCTTATACCTAACACCTTATACCTAACACCTTACACCTTACACCTTATGCCTGAAACCTGATACCTGATACCTGACACCCCAAGCTGATAGCTGATAGCTAAAAGCTGACAGCTATTTCACACCTCCGCAACAAGTTTTCCATTACTTTTGTCCATTGACAAACGAGCATCCACTAAATGAAGAAATTAGACTGGTACATACTAAAGAAATTTTTAACCACTTTCTTCTTTTCGATATTCCTGTTTACCATTATTTCAGTGGTGATTGACACCAGTGAAAAAACTGATGACTTTGTAAAAAGCGGATGGAGTTTTTATAAGATTGTTACCGACTACTTTCTCGCATTTATACCGCATATCATTGCACTGCTGTTTCCTTTGTTCGTGTTTATTGCGGTGATTTTCTTTACCTCTAAAATGGCAGGCAAAAGCGAGGTGATCGCAATTCTGGCCAGCGGAACCAGTTTCAAAAGGTTTCTTGTTCCTTACTGGCTCGGCGGAATTTTTCTTGCAACAATATTGTGGTTCGCGAACCAGTATGTTATTCCGCGTGCTGAAGTAAAGAGAACATATTTTGAAACTAATTATGTTAATGCCAATTCAAGTTATAATCCTTTGCTTCAAAAGCAGGTGAATAAATATTTCAGGCTTGATTCTTTTACCTACGCGAGCATTCATTATTATGATACGGCAGGGAAAACGGGCGGGCCAGCTTCGTTATACCGTATTAAGGGCAATCAGTTAGTCTACAACCTGCGTGCAGAAAGGATCATGTGGGATACTGCAAAGAGAAGCTGGGAAATGAGAAATGTTTTTCAGCGCACGGTAAACGGACTTAAAGAAACAGTAGGCATTACTCCCGATACACACATGCGTTTTAATTTCATTCCGTTTGACCTTAGCCAGGATGAGTTCACTAAAGATAAAATGACTTCACCTCAGCTAAACCGCTTTATTCAACTGGAAGAATTGCGAGGTTCTGAGACGATCAACGCATTGAAAATAGAAAAGTACCGCAGAGATGCAACGCCTGTCGCGGTGATCATCCTTACCATAATAGGAGCCGTTCTGGCCGCGCGTAAAGTGCGTGGAGGCAGCGGCGCGCACCTGGCTTTGGGCTTTCTTACTGCTGCTGCATTTATTATTACCGACCGTTTTTCAAGTATGTTTTCGGTAAAAGGAAACTTTCCTCCGCTTATTGCAGCATGGCTTCCCAACATAATATTTTCGTTTGTAGCTTATTATTTCTACCGCAAAGCACCTAAATAATATCAGTATGTCCTTCCCGCATCATCCGTTTAGTTAAAGAAACGCGCAATTGATTTTGGATAGTTGCATCAAGCTGCAACGGTTACCGCATTTATGCAAGCAGATATTTTTCTTGTTATCAAATAATTAACTATCAATCATTAGCCTTCAATAATATAAAGACTCCTACCGGCTGTTATTGGATTGCAGGGCCTTTCATGACTGACTTTTAATCATCTGCTAATCGTCTCTCAATCACTATTCACAAGCTTTTCAACATTTGTTCCTTTCTTTTTTGTTCTCAAAAGCAACTTCAATTACCTTTACCCATCGGCACAACATACCCTTCATTTCTTTGTAAGCCGGTGAAAAAAATTTTGAGTTTATGGAATTATTAAAAGAACGGTTTAAGGCGAAGGCCGATGCAGCCAATGCCGAAATCAAAGATTTATTGAAAGAACATGGCACCAAAAAAATTGGTGAGGTATCCCTTGCTCAGGTTTACCAGGGTATGCGTGGCATCACCGGCCTTGTTTCGGAAACTTCATTGCTCGATGCACAGGAAGGTATTCGTTTCAGAGGATATTCCATTCCGGAACTGCAGGAAAAACTTCCTAAAGCAAAAGACGGAAACGAACCATTACCTGAAGGCTTATTCTATTTAATGTTAATGGATGAGCTGCCTAATGAAGAGCAAGTTGAATTTGTTACTTCTACGCTACAAAGACGCTCACATGTGCCCAATCACGTATTTGACATGATAGATGCATTGCCATTGACTTCACATCCTATGACAATGTTTGTTACCGGCGTAATGGCTCTTCAAACAGAGAGTGTTTTTTCACGTGAATATGCCAAGGGGATGAATAAAAAAGACTACTGGCATGCAACATTTGAAGATGTGTTGAACCTGATAGCCAGGCTGCCACGCATCGCAGCTTACATCTATCGCCGGAAATATAAAAATAGCGATCATATACATCCTGACGGTATGCTGGATTGGGCTGGAAACTTTGCACATATGCTTGGCTATGAAAGCGAAGACTTTAAAGAACTCATGCGCTTATACATGACCATTCATGCCGACCACGAAGGAGGAAACGTATCTGCACACACTACACACCTTGTTGGCTCTGCATTGAGCGATCCGTATTTGAGCTTTGCTGCCGGCATGAACGGCCTGGCGGGCCCTCTTCACGGTCTTGCTAACCAGGAAGTAATCAAATGGATATATGAAATGCAGCAAGAACTCGGTACCGACCTTCCTGCACGTGAAGAGATAGCTGAATATACCAAAAAGACACTTGCAGCCGGAAAAGTAGTGCCAGGCTATGGCCACGCTGTACTTCGCAAAACCGATCCCCGCTTTACAGCACAAATGGAGTTTGGTAAAAAGCACATGCCTCAGGACAAACTCTGCCGCACGGTATGGAACATTTATGAAATGGTTCCACCGATTTTGCAGTCGCTTGGAAAAATTAAAAACCCCTGGCCAAATGTAGATGCGCATAGCGGTGCGTTGCTTGTACACTACGGCCTGGTTGAATATGAATTTTACACCGTATTGTTTGGTGTTAGCCGCGCACTTGGCGTGCTTGCAAGCCTTTGCTGGGACAGAGCCCTGGGACTTCCGCTCGAAAGACCAAAGAGCGTCACTACCAAGTCAGTTAAGTTGTGGCTTGAAGGCAAGGAAGAGATTTGGGACTAGGAATGTACGGTGTTAGATGCCCGCCCGAACGTACCGACGGCACGTTCGGGCGGGTACGGTGTACGACGTGGGCACGATCCTGATGAATGTGGCCAAGTACGAATTACGAGGTACGAAGTACGTTAGGTGTAGCAGCGTGAGAGGAATTGAGACACATAATACTTTAGCACAAAAATCTACAAACATAACCGTAACCAGGTGGTTACTGACAGCATAAAATAATAAGGCAGTTCTGAAGAGACTGCCTTTTTCTTTCCAAAAAAATTTGCATATGAAACAAGCCATCAGCTTTATTACGATTGGCGCGGAGAACCTTGAGAAACTGAAACAATTTTATATAGATGTTTTTGAATGGAAGCCGGTAAAAGATGAAAACGGAATTGTTTTCTTCAAGATGAATTCTTTTATACTGGCGTTGTTTCCGGCCGATGAGCTGGCCGAAGATATCGGCATTCATCATGACGGGCAGGGCTTTAAACAATTTACACTTGCTATTAATCTTTCTTCCGAAAAAGAGGTTGACGACATTTTTGCCCAACTGATAAGCAAAGGCGTATCCGTTGTTAAAGAGCCACAGAAAATTTTCTGGGGCGGCTATGCGGGTTACATTGCCGATATTGAAAACAATTATTGGGAAATTGTATACAATCCTTTTGTGGAGCTGGATGGAGAAGGAAATGTGGTAACACACAAGTAGCTGTGAGCTATCAGCTTTCAGCTATGAGCCAAAGACGTAGTCATTGATTCTCTTTTCGATCCTTTTTTATAATAAACGAAGCCCTTGTAATATTTTTAACTTTAGAATTTTGAATTTGCCAATCACATCGTACCTGGCCAAACGCACCGTCAGTATGGGCATAACCTAGAACCGTACATCTTACATTCTCTTAACGTGCTGCACCCAACGTACTTCGTACTTCGTAATTCGTACTTTAAAACCTCACACCTGATACCTGACACCTCACATCGTACACCGTACCCGCCCGAACGTGCCGTCGGTACGGGCGGGCATCTAACATCACACATCTCCCTGTGTTTTTCCCCATTGCAATCCACCACGCTTTTTTCTATTTTTATTATGGCTTTCCTTTTTATACTCCTCAAAACCTTAGACAATGAAATACTCCGATCGTTTGTCGAAAACTGCAAGCTTGTTTGTCATTATCGTTTTATTATATAGTTGCAGTACCACGCATGTTGTTACCAAATATGATTGCAATACAGTTGCCAACAATCCGGCGTATAGCAAAACTACATGGTCGTTTGCCTGGGGACTGGTACAGCCAAAAGATGTTGATCCCAAATGTGATGCTTCTTTTAACCATTTGAATGGCGTGACTGTCAAGAATAATTTTGGTTATGCATTGATTACGGTAGCAACACTTGGCATTGTAATACCACAAAAAGTTGAATGGTGCTGTGCTCCGCCTGAGCCAAAGACAAAAATTCTCGGGACAAACTAACATGGAGAGAAACCAGAAATTGCAGATGAAAACTTCTGTTGATTGAAATCATATTCTCAATGTAAAATGTTTGACCTATGGCACTAACCTATCCGGAAGGAATTCAACTTTGGGAAATTGACGAGTGGACCAATGGACACGAAAACTTTACGTGCAAATTTCAAAAAGACGCATCTTTTAAACTGGTGCTTCCTTCATCCATTACAGACGAAGAAGAACAATATAAAGCCACTACCTCCAATTTTATGTGGCTGGTGAAATATGCCATTGATAATAATCTGTCCATGCGCGCCATGGGTAACGGATGGTCATTTTCGGAAGTAGCTGTTTGTCCCGGTGGCGTAGTAGATACGAAGTCACTCCGGCTTTCCTTTGCGTTAAATAATTCCTTCGTAGCACCTGAATATTTGCAGAGTGGTAAACACAGCGATGATCTCTTTTTTGTGCAGTGCGGCATGAGCGTTATGCAACTGGAAGACATCCTTCAGCAACGTGGCCGATCACCCAAAGCTTCGGGCGCCAGCAACATGCAATCCCTGGCAGGAGCTACATCTACCGGAACACATGGCTCAGCATATCGCGTGGGCGCTGTGCATGATACAATTGTTGGCTTGCATATAATTAGCGGCCCCGACAAGCATGTATTCCTTCAGCGCCAATCCAACCCCGTTGCTTCCGACGAATTCATTAAATGGCTTGGCGCGGAAAAAATAAGTGATGATGACATGTTTAATTCTGCTGTTGTTAGTTTTGGCAGCTTCGGTTTTATTCATGGTGTATTGATAGAGACAGAACCGCTTTTTTTGTTGGAAGAAAGAAGAAGCGATCAGATCACTTACAACGATGCGCTGGTAAATGCCATTAACAATACTATCTTCGACGGAATAAGTACACTACTGCCATACCCCGTTGACGGACCGGACAAATCGTTATACCATTTTGAAGTACTATTAAACCCGCACAATTTTGAGCCCGGGAATGCAGCCAAAGGCGTATTCTTTAAAGTTCTGTACAAGATGCCTTACACAAAAGATTACCCCAGGCGTGTAAGAGATTCCGAAGGACACACTTACGGCGAAACAACACTTGGTCTTGTGCAGACAATACTTGACACCCTGGGATCTACCATCTCAACTTTGTTGGTTCCTCCTCTCGTAAACAAGCTAATGCCACTCGCTTTTAAAGCCGTACCGCCGGCATTTGGTACTTTGGGGGAAACATTCAGCAATACAAAATTCCGCGGCAAAGCAGCCAGCGGAGCTATTGCGGTAAACAGGGCCGATGCATCAAAAGTAATTGACGTTATTATTGACGTAAATAAAGAAACACCTTTCCCCGGCGCTTTGGCTTTGCGTTTTGTAAAAGGAACAAATGCGCTGCTCGGCTTTACAAGATACCCGTCAACCTGTGTGCTGGAATTGGATGGAGTTGAGGCAAAAGTAACCCGCGACTTCTTCCAGAAAGTATGGGACAGGCTTGAAGAGCTGAACATTCCCTATACCCTCCATTGGGGCAAGATCAATTTTAATCTTACCCCGCAACGGCTCAAAAATATGTATGGAGAAGCCAACGTTAATAAATGGCTGCAGTGCAGAAAACAATTGCTGGACGAACAAACAAGAAAAGTGTTCTGCAATGATTTTATGACTCAGTGCGGCCTGGACCTATAAGCATCGCTGAATGTCTGTTGGGCCCGGGGCCTATTCTCTGTGCCGCCTCCGGGCAGCTATGTGTAACTGTATTTTTCAAATTTAAAAAAGCCATTCTTTCAAACAAATCTAATTTTTCAAAAACACCTCTTTTATGCATCCCGCATAAGCGTGTACATTCTTTTTGCAAGCTTCGACATCAGCAGCTATGTCGTAATCAACAGTACGTTTTGAGCCCGGGAATTCCATTGTGATAAGCGTTATCGCATCCCTGTTATTGGTTGGATCATCATCGTCCACAACTGCGGTAGTTGCCCATGTACCTAAAGAAATGCCGCAGCCAACATTCCCCGGAAGCGATGATCCGCAGGACGCCCGTGGTTGCTTTTCACCGGCATTCGCAATGGCAGGATCACTCGGATATTTTGCATTGGTCCGTAGCGTTAACAAGTTCCCGGGAACTACTCCCCCGTTTGCAGAAATATGGGCGGCCATTTTTATAGCCAGTGTACTGTCTCTTTCAAAGCCAAGTGCATAACCCCTTGCATCAGTACGGGGATCTGCATAAATGCCGGCCCGTGATGTATCTCTGATAGCATGAATGCTAACTATGCGGTCAGGTTTGAATGCAGCGATAATCTGCAACAACAATCCATTCTCCTTCTCAATTGAACGATGCAAATGATCCAGCCCCGTTGCAGGGTTGTAGGCTTTTCCCGGAGAAGGCATTTGCCTGTTTGGATCAACCGCACCGGAAGCGGTATAACGCCCTAGATTTTTTACGCTGCCAATTTGCGCAGGTGCTCCCATAGCCATGAGCGCATTATCTACAAACAAGCAGGGAATAACGAGCGTGCTATAGTCCCGGACGGTGTCTTGCATCAGTTCGTTTACCAGTTGTCTTGCAACTTCAATACCGGACAATTCCGAGCCATGCACACCTGCTATTACAAGCGCTTTTTTACCTGTTTTTCCGGGAAAGTAAAAGCCTTCAATAGCTTTGCCGTTTTTGCTGATACCAAGCGTTGTTTTGTGCGCCAGCGCCTTTTCAACGAAAGCAATTTTATAATTATTAAAACTGCTCAGGCTGTCATTTGCATAGGTAGCGGATGCAAAAAATAAGCAGACAGCAATAACGATTACCGTTAGATAAGGGAAGGGTTTCATTTTTACATTACGTTAAAAATACTTAATCGGGTTTAGCGGTTTACACGGGACAGAACATGGAATTTACGCTGCCTTAAAGCAGGGATTGGGTTGATAACCTATACCAACCATGCATAGTTGATATTTATGAATGCAAAGAAACACAGCCTGCAACCCTTGTGGAATGTGAAATTTCACAAACAGGATACTTTTCTGTTGAATTGCGGAAAACCGCTGATGAATTGAGGATTGACGTTACCAACTGCATGTTTTATTTGCCTCTAATCATTTTTTAATAGCATAAAATATTGTTTGCAGTAAGTTTGAATACTATACCATTACTAACAAACCTGACGGGGCAAACTAAAAATCAACATGAAACCTGCATTGCTTACTACTTTGATTTTTTTATCGGCACATTATTTCAGTTTTGCACAGCAACAAAAAGATGTTAAGTTATCCGCCGTTCCGCATGCATTTACATGGATCAATAGTCCAAAAAGCTTCACTGTAACGTCCGGCAACAGTATTAAAATTGTCGCACAGGCCAAAACGGATCAGTATGTAGCCCTTGACGGAAGTTATTATATTAATAACGCACCAAAATTGCTCTTCACACCCGATTCCAATTTCATTTTCTCAGCCCGCCTGTCTACAACGTTTGACAGTGTTTACGATGCAGGCGCCATCATCATCTACAGCGATTCATCTAACTGGGCAAAACTCTTGTTTGAGCGAAGCGACGAGCGAACCATTCATGTAAGCTCTTCTGTGATTAAAAATAAAATTACAGACGACAGTTACCATGCTGCACTTACAACCAGGCAGGTCTATATTAAGGCAGCTACAGCCGGAAACGTTTTTTGTTTTTATTACTCAGCAGACGGAAAACAATGGAATATTTTAAGAACGTTTGCATACGACAAAACGAATATGCGACTGGGCTTTTATGCCCAATCACCAAAAGGACCACAGTGCACGGTTGAATTTGCAGACATATCCTATAAACTACACGGCTTTACAAACTATTTCACCGGCGAATAAAATTTCCTGTCAACGTTCCCTTTAAACTAATCAAACCGCCATGAAGAAAAACGTACTGCTGGCAGCAGCGGTAACCTTGTCAATCGCAGCCCAGGCACAGCAAGGCACAACGGTTACCACCTCTATGTTTCAGGACAAAAACAGAAGTATTGGCCACTTTAACCCGGCTTCCGCAATTGGATTTACAGAACATTGGAAATTCAAAACAGGCGGAAGAATATTCTCTTCACCTGCCATCTACAAAGACTGCATTTTTATTGGGAGTGAAGACGGGAACCTCTACGCCGTTCAAGAAACAGGACAGCTAAAATGGAAATTCAAAACAGGCGGAGCTGTCCATTCATCACCTGCGGTATCTAATGGAACCGTATATTTCGGAAGCTTTGATGGCAATTTTTATGCAGTAGATATTACTTCCGGAAAAATGAAATGGAAGTTTAAAACAGGCGGAGAAAAATGGATTGGCGGAAAAGGATATTTTGGCCTTAAGCCTGATGACCTTTATACAGAGGATCTCTGGGACTTTTTTATTTCATCACCGTTATCTGACAATAACGTTCAGAATGAAACAATTTATTTTGGAAGCAGCGACGGAAATGTATATGCTGTTAACGCAAAAGACGGCACATTAAAATGGAAATTTGCAACCAACGGCGTAATACACACATCTCCACTGTTATACAAAAACACGATCTATATTGGAAGCTGGGATACCTATATGTATGCGATAGATGCAAGCTCCGGAAAAGCAAAATGGAAATTTAAAACCGGCGACAAGATGCCGATGAGCGGTATACAGGCATCCGCAACTGTTTATAATGACCTGATCTATTTTGGCGCAAGAGACGCTTTCTTCTACGCCTTAAACGCAACATCAGGAGAAGTAGTATGGAAATATCCGGCCGATGGTTCCTGGATATTAAGCACAGCTGCGGCGCAAGATGGCGTGATATATGTCGGCACGTCTGACACTTTCCTTATGCTGGCATTGGATGCCAGGACAGGCCAGGAAAAGAGGAAATTCAAAACCTGCGGATATGTTTATTCATCACCCGTTATTGCTGGCAACACAGCATTCTTCGGAGATTTTACGGGCAAATTTTACGGATTGAGTTTGGCAGACACAACGGCACGTGCAGCAGAATTCAACACAAGTGCCAGGCTACATAAAGCTGGTACCGTTCTAAAGAATGACACACTTAATTTTATGTATAAAGCCCAAAACGCGGATCTGTCTTTTTACGCCCCGAACAAAAAAGTAATGGATGAATTTTATACGCTGGGACCGATCGTTTCTTCTCCGGTTATAAGAGACTCAACTATCTATTTTGGCAGTGCAGACGGCTATCTTTATTCCCTTGACATTGTCAACAAAGTTACACCTCTAACACCAGGAAAGAAGTAACCAAAACAAACAATGGAAAAGTAAATACAGTATTTTATTTTAACAGTTCCGACCGTATATTGTAAGGGATAATTCATTGCAGGTATATCTTTTACAATATGAAGATTTCCTCCCGCCAAAGAAAATGGCTGAAAAGAATCCTTGTCTTGATCGTCGCACGCTTTATACTTGGAGGTATTGCATATTATATAATTGTATATCGATTTAAAGACATTGTGCAGTTTGTTGTCAGCAGGGAATCCAAAAAGAATTATTCATTTAACGCCTCTGATATTGATGTATCTCTCTGGCACAAGACATTGGTTGTTAACAATGCTGTGTTATCGTGTCATGACACTTTACACACAGATCCTCACCACGACGTAAAAATTCCGCGAATATACCTTGCGATCAATTCATGGAAAGATCTTGTATTTCATAAACGTGTTTCAGTAGACAGTCTCGCGATTATTTTACCAGAATTGAGAACACATGCACATGAGCAGACTAAAAAGAACACACAGGTAAGTTTTCAGACAACAGAAATTGTTAATATACTTGGCAGGGTCATCAATCACTTAAATGTAAGATCATTCACTTTACAGAACGGCACCTTTGCCTATAGCAGCCTTCACAAGAGTCATCCATTTTTTAGCAATCACATCAACCTGCTGATACGTAATTTTTCAAAAAAGGAGAAGTCATCAAATTATGTTCTTTCGTCTGAGGACATTGATCTTTCCCTCACTGATCAAAACTGGATGTTGCCGGACGGTTATCATGAAGTAGCCTTTTCGAAGCTGCACTTCTCCGGGAAAAACGGTTATTTTGAAATAGACTCCTCCAAGCTGACCATTCTGCCCAACGAAACAAACAACGGGCTTACATTCAGCGCAGAAAAACTCTTCTTCAAATCAAAACATCTGCCGGCTATTTACGAACAGGAAAAATTGATTCTTGATACGCTCATTTGCATAAGACCTGTTCTTGGGCTGAATGCCCCAAAGACAAGCGTGCATGACACATCTGCTGCTATCACAGAATCCGTAAAAAGACTGTTTAAGTCAATGAACTTTAAATATATTGATATTCAGGAAGGTCAAATCATATTCAACGCAAACAACCAGGGCGCAAGTTCATACATAACTCAAAGAACAAATCTAAAGTTGTATAACCTGGGCTTATCACCAGACAGCAGTCAAGAAATAGGTGCAGACAGTGTTCAGTTGAACCTCAAACAAATAACATTTGTTACACCTGATAGTCTTTTCCAAATGACGATTGATGAATTTACGCTCCACAATAATGATATTTTTTTCCGGAACGCATCGTTTACTCCAACCTTAAAAAACCATCCTGATAAAGGATTTACGTTCAATACACCTTTGCTTTATTTAAAAAACATCAGTATTGAAAACCTGATCAGGAAGAAACTGGTGGCGGATAGCGCAGAACTTACAAGACCAGAAATTATAGTATATACGAAGAAAAGTAAATCTTCTACAACAATAGCAGCGGACTCATCAGGAAAAGTTAACAAATTTTATGAGACGTTGCACGGACTCCGTGAGCTAATCAATGTAAAAGATTTTCGTGTTATCAATGGTAATTTACGTTACAATTCAACAGGAGAATCTCCCGTGCATCTGCAAGTTAAAGGCCTGAATGCAGATATTTTGCTTGACCACTTTTTAACCAGCGATTCACTGATAGATATCAAGCGCTCGTTGCCGATGCTTTTGATAAAGGAGGCTAAACTAAATTCTCCCAAAATCAATCTGGTGGTGAACAACTACCAATTTGATGGTTTCAGAAGGCACAATTCAATTGGCAATGCTCAACTCACCATTAACAACGGCATTTCTGTAAACGCAGACAATGTGTATTGGGAGATACTTGACTGGGATCTTTGGGCGCAACGCAGAATTATACAAATCGATGCATTGAAAGTACATCAATTGACCGTGAATACAACCGACAAAAATAGTCCAACTGTTAACAGCGACACAAAATACCTTCCGCCAATAAACGTCGCCAGGCTTGATATAGATGATCTTCTTTTTTATAAACACTCTGCACAAAAATTATCACTGAATTTCAATGCAGAGAATTTGTGCGTGGATCATATTCATACGCAAAAACAATTTTTCAACTGGGGGAACACTGAAGGTCAGCTCAACAATATACATCTTAACAATAAGGGTTTGCAGGCTATCATTAAACGGATCAATTTAAACAGCAAGGATGAAGTGACAATTCATGAAGCTTCAGTTTACACAAACAGGAATAGTACTTCTATGTCATTGGATATTCCATTTCTGAAGACAAGAACCAGCATTCATTCCACTGACATGTCTGATATTCGTTTGCATTCATTTGCTACAAACGGAGCTTCCCTTACCATGCTAACAAGAAGTGAAAACAACCCGGATCATAGCAAAACGCCGGCGTTTCCCGCAAACATTAAGATAGAACATATGCTGCTGAACAATACAAACGTCCGGTATATTGCCCAAAACGAACATGACACTACATCCTTAAATGCCAACGTCAATTTCCATATAAGACAGTTCAACAGTCAAAAAGAATCAGCTGCCGGCTTCATGTATGATACAGCAGCACTTACTGTTAATGATTTTCGATTTACCAAAAAAAATATGTACCTGTCTCTTCCCACTGGATCAATTACACTTACCAAAGGGAAAATAGTGAAAGAGCCGGGCAACACGTTTACATTGAATACCGGGTTGTTTATCAGGTGGTTTAACGGAATATACATTTCTCAAAACCGTTCTGGTTCCCGGCTTACGCTAAATAACGCGACAGGAAGCTTTGAAGACAAAGATTTTTCCCTACAGCGTTATCAGAACAATACACTTGAAAAATTACTACCCAAAACTACCATTAATGAAACAGGCTTCTACTACAAAACACCCGGATCAACACTAAAAGCCGCAAGTATTAAATGGAATCCGGCAGCAGAAAAGCTAAGTATCGGAACGTTTAGCATGCATCCAAATATTTCACGTGATGAAGCTTTTAAAAACGCACAATGGCAAGCTGATTATATGACCATCCGTGGCGATTCGGCAACTATGGCAGGAGTGAAATTCAACAGGCATAACGGAGACTCCTTGTTGAACATCCGCAATATTTCGTTGTATAGCATTGCACTGGAAACAAGCAGAGACAAGAACGTTCCATTCAACCACGGCTCCGTTAAGCCCATGCCCACAAAGCTGATCGAAAACATCTCTTACCCGATGCAAATCGACTCACTCACGTTAAAACAAAGCAGTGTGACCATACACGAGATTTCAGCAACAACAAAGAAAGAAGGTATTATTCCACTCACCAATATTAATGCTGTAATAACAAACATCCGGAATACAGATAATGGCAATGATAGTCTGACTATTTCTGCAAATGCTGAATTATTTGACAAGCGCATCAGGAACATGCACTACCAGGAGTCTTACAATGATTCTCTTTCGTATTTCAGGCTAAGCGTAAACGCATCTCCCAAACAATTATTGCCGCTAAGCAATATAACCACCCCTCTCGCTGCTGTGCGTGTTTCCGATGGTGAATCAGATACATTGTTTGCCCGTTTTACCGGCAACAAATATGCAGCCGCAGGCCATATGAATTTTTATTACAGTGATCTCAAGGTAAAACTTTTAAATCCTAACGACACCTCCAAAACAACCATGATGCTCAACGTAAAAAACTGGCTTGCAAACAACGTCATCCTACGCAAGAAAAATGACAAATACGCAGTAGCCTATTTTGAACGCGACCAGGAGAAGTTTGTATTTAACTATTGGATAAAAACTACTTTACACGGAATTATGTCGAGCGTAGGAATAAAAAGCAGCAAAAAATATATTAAGCAGTATAATAAAAAGCAGAAGGAGTATTCGCTGCCAAAATACGATTAAGCAAGTACGAAGTACGAGGTAAGAAGTACGAAATGAACTGTCTGAGAAAAATATACGATGTGAAGTGATGTACGGTGTACGGTGTACGGTGTACGATGTGGGTACTCACACTCCCGATACGATATTCTCAAATCATATTCTCTTTGAGTTATTCCTTAGGCCATTACCGTACACCTCATACCTCATGCCTCATGCCTTATACCTGAAACCTGAAACCTGAAACCTGCCCCCCGCGGCTGATAGCTAATAGCTGACAGCTGATAGCTCCTCCTACAAATTATGTATATACGACAAAATAAATCCCATAGAAAAATGCGTTGCTTTTGTTTGGCCCGCGTCGCCCAGGAGAAAGTTATCTTCATTGGGATGATCGAAGTTCACCTCCTGTAAATAATTCCTTGAAGATCCGTATGCAAAGGAAAAGCCTGCGCGCAGATTGTATTTCTGGCGTTTAATATTTGAACCTATTTGAAGATGGTAATTATTCCAATAACATGTATAAGGTTCGAAGCCTTCCAGGCTAAAAAACAGACCGGGACTTGTATAAGCAAAATCAGTACGCAATGCGATATACCCGGTTATATCAGGCATCAGTGCATAACTGGCACCAACAGCAACATTCAGCACACTTTTTCTTACATCTTTCAAACGCAATAAGGAAGATGTAATGGCATTATTGTCGCCGGTATCCGGCCGCAGAAAATAATCATTTCTGGGTGTTATGATATTATATTCATCTACTTTATTAAAATATTCCGCTGCAAAATAAATCTGTCCTTTTCTGTAGTCGTAATTATATCCAAGACCAACACTCATTGGCACTTTCCATTTTACCGGAAGATTTTCCTGCCGGCTATTTGCAAGCAGGCTCACATAATCTCCATCGCCGGTTTTCATGTTATTAAGTACATAATCACTTACTATAAGGCCACTGCCTGCTATATGAATGAGCGGGGTATTGACAATCATTCCAAGGTGATGTTTTCCCGCATCATACGCAACGCCGGCCTTAAAACGCAATCCAACATTATTGTAGTTAGCTAAGTAATAAAGGTCGTTACTTACAATTGGGAAAGTGGTATCACCACCTGGATTTACAAGTGCACGGGCATTATAAGTAACGTTGTAATTCTGTTTGTGAAGGTTGCCATCCATCGTAATCCCCACAGACCAATGTTTATCTAACTTGAATCCGGTGCTGATCTGGCCAGACGTTTCACTCACAAGATTTTGCGTAACATATTGTCCAATGAAATATTCACTTCCCGGACTATAACTATCATCTAATACATTAAATTTCTCATCCCTTCTTTGTGTTGCCTGATAGCTAAGATTAGGCGAGCGGATTAAAGCGTACGCAATAGTTACAGGCTTTTTCCCTTTAAACGCAAAACTTCCGGAAAGCATTTGAGGAACAGAGCTTGCAACACCAGATTTCAAATCGTAGCCTGTACCAGCTCCATTTTTTATTTTAATTGATTCATACTGGTATAAGCTGGCATTGATAGAAATGGTTGATTTTGGAGACACCCCGATCAAAGCCGGATTATAAAAATAAACGCCGCTGTCTTTATTGTTTGCAATCGCTGCTCCCGGCAGGAAAAAGCCACCGGCACTATAATCTGTGGACCAATAATGAGCATCCTGCGCAAGCATAACGAGCGGACTGAACACACCTAGAGTGCAAACAAAAAAAGTTCTAAACCTCATAAGCATCGGTTGTGGCATAGATAAAAAAAGTTTCATTCCAAATGTCAATAAGATATTGCATTTGGAATGAAACTGCAAGATATTACGTCAACGTCTTATTTTATAATACCATCAATGGCCGGAGCAACAGGGTGCGTGGCGTTAAACCTGAGTCCTAATAATCCGGCGATGGTTTGAGCAAACTGTTCATTGTATAGTTGACCTTTGGCTTTTATTTCACCTGAGTGCTTAATACCGGCACCGAAAGTCAATATCCATGTATCATTAGAATGTGGTGTTTTTGAGCCGTGATCGGTCCATTTATCACCTTCACCCCTTCCATGATCTGGAACTACCACAAAACTTGTATTGTTCTTATAAAAGGCATCGCCTTGCATGTAGTTCCACAGACTGCTGATCATTGCATCGCAGTTGTGTATTGCATCAAGATATTTGTCGTAATGACCTTCATGAGCATATTCATCAGTATCACCCAGATCAATATAGATCACTTTCGGATGCTTTGCCTGTATATAAGCTTTCGTCAGCATAAAAGTTGAAGCATCCACACGTTCAGAAGCGCCGAATATTGTTGGTTCGTAGCGCTGCGTTTCATTTGCAAACTGTTCAAGCGGAGTTAGTTTATCCCCCTTTATTTCTTCATACGCCACATTTACATACATACCGCTGCGGTTTCTGTTGAGTGCATGCGCTACAACATTCCAACTGGCAAAACCGGCTACCTTGCCTTTGTATAATGGTTGCTGGTTGATAAATTCAAACACATTGGTGTTTGGGTTATCCGGAAAATCGTTAGAATTAACAGCTGTATCCACATAGCCACAAAAGCTTTCACTTCTTCCCGGGTAAGAAAACCAATATGGATTTTTTACATTGACGAAATTGCCGGCATCGCGGTTTCCATATAACTGACCATTCTTTACGATATAGTTCCACAAAAAAGGCATTAGTTTACTTCTGCGCTCACCAGGTTCGTCCGACCAGTATTTTTCAATTCTTAACAAGGAGTCCGATGAATTAAATTTTTTATCCTTCAACAAAGACAAATCGGCGCCTTTAAATATCTCGTGCCATCTAACGCCATCAAATGTAATGACCACAAGATTTTGGGATTGGGAAGCTGTACCCTTCTGAGTAAAGGCTACTCTGGCAAACATTACCTGAAAACCTAATAGTAGCAAGTACCGTAGTTTCATTGTGCAAGATTTCATAAGTGAATAAGGACAATATTATTAAGAAAATGGCCTGTTAATACACGCAATCGTTTGACTGTGTTTAATCATTCTAAACAAAAAAGGGACGAGTGATTTTTTAAAAACACAGGAGGCATAGTAATCCCCGGCTGCCTTTATGCTAATTTTACCGGCTGCAGACGATTAAAATTTTCAAACTTTTTTTTATATTCGAATTGCGTTTTAAACGCCCCGTAATTACTAATATTCCTTGATTGACTATTTTCTCCATCTCCTGAAAAACCGGTACCTCACATACTTTTTACAGCCCATGAACTAATACCAAAAACGCATTTATGGTAAGGAAAATCAGTTTTCTGCTTATGTCAGTTGTGCCGTTCATTATAGCTAGCGGCCAGGTTTCAGTTGTAACCCAGCACAATGACCTCGCCCGGACAGGCTGGAACAACAACGAAACTGTTTTAAACCCAGGCAATGTTAACGTAAAACAATTCGGGAAGATTTTTAAAGTACAGGTTGACGACCAGTTGTATGCTCAGCCGTTGGTGCTTTCAAATCTGAACATTGCCAATGGCAAACACAATGTTGTATTTCTTGCTACAACCAACAACAGCGTTTATGCAGCCGACGCTGACAATGGCACTCTTTACTGGAACAAGAATTTTACACCTGCAGGACAAAGACCTCCACGCAACACAGACATGACAGGCGCCTGTGGCGGAAACTACAAAGATGTTTTCGGCAACATGGGCATCCTGGGTACGCCTGTAATAGATTCCGTTTCCAAAACAATTTATTTTGTAACGAGAACCACTACCGGTACCACCGGAACCTATACGCAATATTTTCATGCGCTTGATGTAACAACGGGCAACGAAAGAGCAAATAGTCCGCTTGAAATAATAGCTACTTCAAATGGCGTCGGATCTGGAAATGTAAATGGTGTGATTAGTTTTGACCCTCAGAAAAACAACCAGCGACAGGCGCTTACATTACATAACGGTATTGTGTATGTTACCTTTTCTTCGCATTGCGACTGGCAGCCCTATCATGGATGGGTATTGGGATATGATGCCCAAACGCTTGCTTTAAAATATGTATATAACGCAACCGCAAATGGTTATGAAGCCGGTCTTTGGCAGAGCGGCGGCGGACCTGCAATAGATGAAGCAGGATTTATGTACCTGGTTACGGGTAACGGCGCTGTTGGTACCAACAAAGATGTGAATGACCTTTCAAATAGAGGAGAAAGTGCCATCAAGCTCAAACCAACCAACAACACGCTGGCTGTAACAAGCTTTTTTACACCAAAAAACTTCATAACACTTGAAATGGCCGACCTTGATTACGGTAGTATGGCAGCCTTTCTTATTCCCGGGGCCAAAAGATATGTTACCGGCTGTAAAGACGGTAATCTATATGTACTAAACACTGATAATCTCGGTGGTTTTAACAGCACTTATAACAATGTGGCGCAGACGATCATTTTAGGAAATAACGCTACAATGAGGTGCCAGCCATCTTACTACAAAAGCAGCACAAACGAATTTGTTTATGTGTGGAGCGAAAACTCGCAGCTTAAAGCTTATCCTTTCGATAGAACAAGCAATACGCTGGATGTTGACAATGTTGTCTCCGCCAGTCCGCAAGGCCCTGTCGGGGCAAATGGCGCTATGATAAGCACATCGTCCAACAACTCAAAAGACGGAAGCGGCATAGTATGGACAAGCTATTCGGCTAACGGCGACGCCAACCAATCTTTAAGACCGGGCATTCTGCGTGCATTTGACGCCAATGATGTAACAAATGAGCTCTGGAATTCCAATCAAAACGCTAATCGCGATGGGGTTGGTTTTTATGCTAAATTCTCCTCTCCCACTATTGCTAACGGAAAAGTTTACCTTGCTACTTTCAGCAATCAACTTAACGTGTATGGCATTATTGATACTACTCCACAAAAGCCCGTGTGCAACTCCAGTACAAACGTGGCACTTGCTAAGCCGGCTTATTCATCCTCAAATGAAAACACAACCTTATTACCCGGGCTGGCTTTTGATGGAAATAATACAACAAGATGGGCCAGTGCAAACAATAGTACGCCAGAGTGGCTTTATGTAGATCTGGGAGAGATTGATTCGATATGTAATGTAACCATTAACTGGAACGCCAGTTACGCTAAAGACTTCCAGGTGCAGGTATCTAATGATGCCGCTTCATGGAAATCCATTGCAACTGTTACCAACAACAACACGCAAAATAATAGTTTTGATGCATTGACACTTGGCCGGTATGTCCGCTTGTATTGCACAGCAAAAGCTACTGCCGGCGGATATTCTGTTCTTGAAATGAAAGTATTCGGGAACCCTATACAGGGATGCATTACGCCAAACGGGGTAACGGTGAACCATATCACTGCCACGGGAGCTACCATCCGGTGGAACTATACCAACTCACCTTCTTACTATGTGCAGATTAAACCGCAGTCCAGCTCCAAATGGCAAACCTTCACAACCAAAAGTGATTCGTTGGTGATCACCGGATTAACATGTGGCAACTACTACAGCTACAGGGTTCAATCAAGCTGTGCCAAAACCGGCGTAAGCAGCTACTCGGAAGAAGCCAGCTTCAATACACTGACATGCACAGATTGCGGACTTTTACCAACCAGGTTCTACACAAATGATATTGGCGATATTGCGATAGGCGGACAAGCCTGTTACGACGCGCCTAAAACATCATTTACTATTAAAGGATCGGGTGTCGATATAGGAAATAACGGTGACGCATTCAGGTATGCATACAAAACGGTCAGCGGAAGCACCAGGTTGGTTGTAAAAGTAACCAGCCAGGATGATGCAGATCTTTTGAATAAAGCAGGCATTATGTTCAGGGAATCACTGGATGCAACCTCACGCTTTGCGTTTGTTGGCATTACAAGTGGCAGCGGTGTTACGTTCCAGTACAGATATGTTACAAGAGCTACCAGCACAAACGCTCTTATACCGGGCTTTAAGGCACCATGCTACCTGGCCCTTGCAAAAGAAAATACAACCTACACAGCATATATTTCAAAGGACAGTATAAACTGGACACAGCTTGGATCAATTAAAATACCCAACTTTGGCGGCGGTGATTATCCGATCTATGCAGGCCTGGCAGTAACCAGCCACAACAATTCAAAAACGTCAACAGTTATATTTAATGAGTTCAGCCTGGTGCCAAAAGATACTATTATAATGCCACCGGTTGATACTACCTGCTCTCCTTTAATGTATGGTATAAACACGCTGGATATTGGCAATGTTGCTCAGGCTGGATCAGTATGCTTCATCAAGTCTAAAGACAGCTACAAAGTAACAGGCTCAGGAGACGATGCCATTAAATTTGCCGACAACTTCCGCTACGTTTACAGGCCATTTGCCGGCGACGGCCAAATTGATACAAGAGTTGCATCCCAGGACAAAGTCAATGCAGGTAACGAGGCCGGCCTTATGTTCAGAGAATCTCTTGCACCGGAGTCAAGAAACTTTTTTATAGGAGTCACCAGCGGAATGGGTGCATTTTATCAATACAGGGCCGAAAACGGCGCATCCACATCCGTTAAATATGTGAGTGGCATAAAAGCGCCTTATTATCTGCGCATAGTTAAAAAAGGAGATACTTACAGTGCTTATATTTCACCGGACAGTGTTACATGGTCACTTCTTATAAGGCCAATCTACTTGCCTGGAATGGGCTTGAATGGAAAAAGTGTTTATGTTGGGTTTGCAGTGAATAGTCATAACAGCACAAAACAGACAACCGCGGTGTTCGACAAATCAAAGATCATCATCAATAAAACCAGTGCCCGTATAGCGGCAACCGATTCAGCAAGAGCCGTCAATAACGCAACAGCGGATGTCGCAGCGCCAACAGCTTTGAAAGTATATCCTAATCCAACCAGCAACATTATTACTGTTGATTTTAGTGTTGCCGACAAACAGGATATGACATTAAGAATTGTTGGCATTGCCGATGGCCGTACTTACTATACGGAAAGCTTAAGTAATTTCAGCGGCCACTATCACAAGAAATTCAGCAACCTGCAATTGCCATCCGGATCATATGCAGTTTCAGTCAAGAGCAAGACAGGATTTAAGACAGAGATATTTATAAAGGAGTAAGGTGTGAGGCATGAGGTGTAAGGGGTAAAGCCTAAAACCGAAAAAACAGAAAGTCCAAAGTTTAAAGCAAGGGCAATAAACTTTGGACTTTTTTATTGACTTAAAACTTACAACTACTTCGGCGTTTTGAATTTTGAGGCCAAAATTCCATCCTTCGCTTCAATAAACGTATAACGTATAACTTACAACCAGTTCTAAGCTTTAGGCTTTAGGCTTTAAGCTTAAAACTACTTCTTCTTCCTCTTCTTCAACTTACTTTTCTCCTCCTGCTCCAAAAGCAAACGCCAGTTGTCGTTAGGCGTATCTTCCGTAAAGGCAAGCGTTTCGCGGTAATCAGCCTTATCAATTTTCATTTCAGTGATTTCCTTGCCCAGGTATTTTTGGATCTTGTCAAGCACAGGTTTTTCCTCAGGGCTGCAAAAAGATACTGCTCTTCCCTTCTGAACGCCACGACCGGTGCGTCCCACACGGTGAACATAGTTTTCAGGCTCGTCCGGCAAATCGTAGTTCACAACATATTCAACGTTGGGAATATCTATTCCCCTTGCATTAACGTCTGTTGTAATCAATACTTTTACATTGCCATCTTTAAATTTATCCATTACTGTAAGCCTGTCATCCTGCTCCTTTCCGCCGTGCATTGTTAGGGTTTGAATACCAACACGCTGCATAGCATTAAACACGCGTTCCGCACGCACTTTCGTACGAACGAATACCAATATTTTATTTTCCGGATATTCTTTTATCAGTCGCTCAAGAAAAAAACGCTTGTCATCCATTTCAACGAACGCAACCGAATGTGTTACATTTTTTGAAACAGGATCCTGCGGGGAGATCTGGATGCGTATGGGATTACGCGTATTCAACACCGAATAGGCGAGATCTTTGATCGTTTTATCTATCGTAGCAGAAAAAAATAAGGTCTGGTGATTTTTAGGAAGAAACCTGATCACATCGCGGATGTCTTTTATAAAGCCAAGATCAAGCATATGATCTGCTTCATCCAAAATCAGGATATCAACCCCGCTTAGATCCAGGTGTTTTTGATTAACCAGGTCAAACATTCTTCCCGGAGTAGCTATCAAAACATCAACGCCTTTTTCAAGCTTTTTGATTTGAGGTTCCTGCTCAACCCCACCATACAACCCAAGAATGCTCACTTTTGTATGTTTACCAACCTGCTTAAACACGTCTGAAATCTGTATCGCGAGCTCACGTGTCGGCACCATTACAAGGCATCTGACGTGTTTGTCTGCTTTAAAGCGTTTTTTTTGCTGTTGAAGAATATCCAGGACAGGAATAGCAAAAGCGGCAGTTTTCCCGGTTCCTGTCTGAGCAACTGCAAGCACATCATCACCTTTTAAAATGGAGGGAATTGCTTTAAACTGAATATCTGTAGGCCTTTTAAAACCTAATTCTGAAAGACTTCTTTTTATTTCCGGGGAAATGTTATACTGCTCAAATTTCATGCGTCATCATTAATTTTCAATGCCGCGGCAAAGATAAGCTATAAGCTGTCAGCTATTCACCGCCAGTTCCAACCCCATTAAATTCACTTATGGAAATCATTTGCACATACGCACATTCGCCCATTTATATCCTATTTCGCCGCCTTTGCCGCCTTGGGCTTAACGCTTTTAGCTTTGGCGCTGGGCACAGGTTTTGCGTTGGCTGCTTTTTTTACAGGCACATTTTGTTTAGCTGGCTCGGCTGAAGAAGGAGTTTCGTTTACTTTTGGCGCCGATGCGGATGCGGATACTGCTGTAAAATCCTCACTCAATATTTTAACGGCTTTCTTTAAGCGATGTTGAAATTTTTTATCACCAAGAGCAGTTTTCAATTCGGGCAGTGCTTGTTCAATTTTTTCGGAGATTAGTTTGCGGGCTTCTTTTTTTGTAGGAACTGCAGCTTTAACCGTGCTGATTGCTTTAGACATAAATTATTGTGTTTGCTTAACGAAAAGGTAATATAAATTTAATATTCAGCCAACGATTCTATGTTAAGTTTTGTATTCTCAACCAATTATAAATAAATAACGTTGCCAGATTCATGTACATAAATCTGGCAACGTTATGTCATTAATGATACCTAGAGAACAATCCTTTTCCCTTCCCTGGCAGATTTGCTTGCAGCTTCTAAAATGCGAACGACAATAATATTGTTTTCGAGCGAAGAAAGATCATTGCCTGGCTTGATCTTTCCACTGAGCACATCGGCAAGATAAGGCAGGTTATCCTTATAGGCAGCTTGCTTTACCGGCAGGTCTTCATATTTATCTTTCATTCTCTGCTGGAGTGTGTTGCCGTTCAATGCATGCAAATACCCTGTTACCCCAAACACTTCCATATCTTTTATTCCAAATGGCCAGTTCCATGAAGCTTCGACTATTCCGGTTGCATCTGCGTATTCAAGTAAAATAGTTGCATCATCATCCACCTTTGGATAAACGTTTGGTTTAATGCGATGTGTTACGGCAGTAACTGCGATGGGTGCTTTTCCATTCATAAGCCATGTCATAAGGTTAGCGCCATAGCAACCAAAATCCCGAATGGCTCCGCCTCCATTCTTTACAGGATCAGTAAGCCATTGCAGAAAGTCTTTGCTGCATCCGATCTCTTTTGGCCCCTGGTGGCCAGAGTGAACGATCATTTTCCGGATATCCCCTATTGACTGCTGTGCAACAATATCTTTAATCTGCTGATTGCTGTTATACCATGTGGTTTCATAGTTAGTCAGCACATGTATATTGTATTTTTTTGCAAGTTCCGCAACCCGTTCTGCATCTTTAACTGTGGTGGTCAATGGCTTCTCTACCATAACGGAGATGCCTTTAGGTGCACAGGCTTCAATCACAGCTAAATGTTCGGAAATGGCATTATAGGCCAGTACTGCATCTGGTTTTACATGACGCAATAAGTCATCAAGATTTGTGTAGAAAAGAGAATCAGGCAGCTGATAGCTTTTTTTATAACGTGCTACTAACTGCGGATCAGACTCCGCGATACCAAGAATGACCACTTCCTTTCTTTTATACTGATTCATTATGTTATGTACATGATCATGCGTAAGGCCAGCTACCGCAACTCTCAGCAATTGTTGAGCATTCAGGCAATTCACCATGAACAAAAAAGCTGTAAGAAGCAGTGCAGACCTGATGCCTGAAGCATAAACCCTTTTCACAGAAAACATATGTCTAAGTTTAATGAGGTACAATTTACTCAAAAGAAGTATCCAAATATGCGAATGTGCGAATGCACAATGTGCAGATATGCTAATTTTTGGATTAGTAAATGAATGGCGGGCGCGGGATTCGAACACCGCCTTATAAAAATCCGGAAAAGATGCGGAAATCTTTTTTGCCTTTTGAAATCTATGCCATTGCGTTTCTCGTAGATTTTTACGAAACTTTAAATGACGTAAAACAGAATTCGACCCCTTCTCATTTACTGCTACTTCATTTTCTGTATTCCGTAAAAAACATGTTTATGAAAAAACATTTAAATGCAGGCAAACGGCTGTGGGCCGTAGGCTGCCTTGCGGGTATTGCTGCATTCCTAATGTCTTCCAGCCACAGGGAAGCACCATTGATAGCCAATGATCCGCAGGCTGATAACACTGACCTTTACGTTTTTAGAAGTGTTGACAAACAGGATAAAATAACGATCATCGCCAATTATTATCCGGGACAATTACCCAATGGCGGGCCCAATTACTATCAGTTTGGAGAAAACATCCGTTATGAAATCCACGTTGACAACAATGTAAGTACACCCGGTGATGACATTGTGTATCGCTTTACATTCAAAAAAGCAAACGAAGATCCAACAACATTCTTCAACATCAGGTTAGGGAAACAAAATCTCAAAACTACTTACACACTTGAAAGAAGCATGAATGGCGGCTCCAGCTTTCAAACCATTGTACAGGATGGCGTTGTTCCGCCGTACAATATTGGTCCAAGATCCATAAGTTCACCGGTAGGTTTAAATGCGCATGACTATGGAACGTTATATGCTTCAGCTATTACTACGGCAACCACCGGAGAACAGGTATTTGCCGGCCCCGTTGATGATCCCTTCTTTGTTGATCTCGGAGGCATTTTTGACCTGGGAGATGCGCCGCGTACTACACGGAATACGCTCCCTTCTTCTGACGCATTAAAATGTAAAAACGTATCAACCATTGCATTACAAATTGACATTGAAACTTTACAAAAAAATCATGTTGGATTAAGAAAGGCGAAGAACATTCTCGACCCGGATTATGTAATTGGTGTATGGGCATCAGCCAGCAGAAGAAGCATGCGTGTATTAAACGGAGATGGTACAGAAACGCATTCCGGTAAATGGGTACAGGTTTCCAGACTGGGTATGCCGTTAACCAACGAAGCCGTGATTCCTATCGGATGGAAAGATTTCTGGAACTCATTAACTCCTTACCAGGATCTGACATACCTCAACATTTTCGGCAAATACTTTTATAATCCCGAGCTGGCCTTGTACATGGATGATACTTTTTTCGGCGGCGCTATACCCGCTTTGAAGCAACTTCGCATTCAACGCAATTCACTGGGCGCATTCGGCTTTGGCAATCAGCAGGACGGTTTGTTTAGCTTGAAGGGATCATCAGCACTTAATGGTACTGCCCTTGCCGAAGATGCTTTTGGGAAATTGTTGTTACCAGCACCAAAGTCCCCAAGATCTGTTGACTTATGGCCAATCTTCAATACAGGCGTCCCTAATCTTCCTCCTTATCAACTGGCAACCGGTAAGGCCGGAAATCCACTTGCACCCGGCAAACCTTTCGTCAGCAATTTTTTACCTAATGGAGGAGACATGCTGCGCTTAAATATGGCCGTTAACCCGACCAAGAGAGATGACCCTAAATTTAGTTCTCTTGGCTTGATACAGGCTGCAGTTCTTGGTCTTACTGACACTGCTTACAACAAAACAAAAAACATTCAGTGGATTCCTAACATGGATGGATTTCCCAACGGAAGAAGACTGGAAGACGATGTTACCCGCATAGAATTACAAGCCGTTAGCGGTATGGTTCTTGCCGCCCTGGGATTATGGTATGATGATTTTGTGCCCAGTAAGAGTCCGGTTACTCAGGACTTGATAAATGTTCTTACGTACAGCACAGGCGTAAACGAAAATGACACAACGTTTAAAAGGCATTTTCCTTACGAACAACTTCCATGGGCCGGAACAAGTCATTGCACCTGTGATGAGGCTTCCAACATGAACCGGTCAAGACAGGAAAACGATGTCCCTGTAGCGGACATTAACCAGCCGATGGACAAACTGGCACTTACGTCTCCGGAAGTATTTCTTACAGCGTACCCTAATCCTGCAATCAGTACAAACACTGTTAAATACCATGTTGCAGTTCCTTCAAAAGTTATGATTGCAGTTTATGACGCAACAGGCAAACAATTAAATGTGCTGGTAAATAAACAGCAGGATGCCGGAACTTACTCAATCGACTGGAATAGCAGTAAAATAGCAAAAGGCGTTTATTATGTTAGTGCTATTATAAACGGGAGCCTGAAACAAAGCGTACGCATACTAAAGGAATAGTGGCTTGTGTGCTAAAATAAGTCCGGCTTTGCCGGGCTTATTTTTCTTTTGTGATCTGAAAAGATTTGCAGCCATAAAAATTGAATGATGAAAAAAGCTACCTTATATATAATTGCATCGTTGGCATGTGTTAGTATACTTGCTGTTGTATTGATTAAATACAAAAAAAACCTCTATAAGGAGAACAGTTCAGTTTATGTATTGCTTCCAAGAAAGGGGGTTGCAGCAACAACAGAAGAGTGGAAGAACACAAGATTAAAGGCAGCCGCATTATTAAGAAGCATTGCCGCCGACGCCAACGACAAAAAATCATTGATATCCCTGGCACAGCTATACATTCAGGAAGGAAGAATAACAGGAAACTATGCCTACTATGACAAAGCTGCTTTGAAATATGCAAAAGACGCTCTTAAACTGGAGCCCGACAATTTTGAAGCGTCTGTAACGGAATCCGTAATCTATCTTTCTCAGCATCATTTTGCAGAAGGATTACAAACAGCAAAAAAAATACTTATCAAAAATCCATACAGTTCGTATGTGTACGGCTTGATCGTTGACGGCAATGTTGAAATGGGTTATTATGATTCCGCCGTAAGCAGCGCTGAAAGAATGATTGACCTCAGACCGGATCTCCGTTCTTATTCACGTGTATCTTATTTGCGGGAAATATACGGCGACTATGCCGGAGCCATTGAAGCAATGAAACTTGCGGTAGATGCAGGCCCTCCGGGTGATGAAACTACTGAATGGGCCAGAATACAACTGGGGCATTTATATGAAAATACCGGTGACCTTCAAAATGCAAAAATGCAGTACACCATAGCACTCAATGAAAGACCGGGGTATGCTTACGCGCTCGCCGGATTTGCCCGTCTTGCTGTAGCGCAGAAAGATTATAAAACAGCCATTAAGTATTACACAGACGCGAATACACAGGTTACCGATTTTTCAATACAGGAAGGACTTAGCGACGCATACCGTCTCGCCAGCCAGCCGGACAAAGCTGCTACACTTGAAAACAGTATTATTAATGAAATGAACAAAGAAGCATTAAGCGGCAATACCGATGAAAACATTGGACACTATGTTGATCGCGAACTTGCATACGCTTACCTGAACATACATGACTATAACAAGGCGCTGGAGCATGCATTGCTGGAATACAACAGGCGCCCCGACAACATAGATGTTAATGAGGCTGTTGCATGGGTTTATTATAACAGAGGAGAATACGACAAGGCTTTGCCCTATTTAAAAACGGCGTTAAAGACCAACAGTAAAAATCCGACACTGTTACACAGGGCGCAGTTGATACAATCGAAGTCGGAACTGGCAAGGAATAATTGAAAATTGAAAGTTGACAATGGAAATGTGCGAATGTGCAAATGTGCAAATGTGCGAATGTGTCATCGCAGCTGATGCCTCAAACCTAATACCTTACACCTGATACCTGATACCTGATGCCTGGAACCAAACACATAGTACTCCTCCTGATCGCCGTCTGTATTGCCAGTGCAGTGTGGGGCCACACCATTATAAACTATGCAATGGAGAAAGCGCCGGCACATGAGGTGATTGGTTATTATTTCAGAATGGGCGTTACACATATTATTCCGGAAGGATTTGATCACATTTTGTTTATTATCAGCCTTTGCCTGCTCAGCAACAAGATCAGGACCATCTTTTGGCAGGCAACAGCTTTCACAGTGGCGCACTCCGTTACCCTTGCACTGAGCATGAAGAATATACTGGTGGCGCCGGGAGCTGTTGTAGAACCTGTCATTTCTTTATCCATTGTTTTTGTGGCGATAGAAAATATTGTATTGAATGAATTAAAGGCCTGGCGCATACTTGTCGTATTTATGTTTGGATTAATACACGGGATGGGGTTTGCGAGCGCACTTAACGGTGTAGGGTTGCCGCGCAATCAATTTTTTACTTCAGTACTATCATTTAACCTTGGGGTGGAAGCAGGGCAGATCATCGTAATACTACTTGTTTTCGGACTGATCATCCTGCCTTTTGGGAAAAAATATTTTTACAGGAAAAGAATTGTTTACCCGCTTTCAGTAATTATCGCGATGATCGCCGCCTATTGGACGGTTGAGCGCATAATGGTTTTATAGAGCTATATCAACGATAGTATCCATAAAAAAGCCACTGTTTCCAGCGGCTTCCCGGCAAATCCTGCCGGCAGATTATTTCTATGGTATTCGCCCGGTTACGCGATAATAACCGAAGGCTTCCATGATTGATCTGTAGATTTCATGAATACCTCCTTTTTTTTGGTGAGCAATAAAGATACAAAAAATGCAGAAGGCTGCTTCAGGCAGGTATTGTTTTTTTCCGCGGGAGGGCTTCACGCAAAGCGCGCAAAGAAGCAACGGCGCAAAGACATTACATTTTATTGTTTCACGCGGCGAACGCAAAGAAGCGGCGGCGCAACGACCTGGAAGTGCAAATCAAATATTATTTGATTAAGAACGACTGCAAACGAAGCCTACCCGAATTGGGTCTCACGCAAAGCGCGAAAAGAGGCAACGGCACAAAGACATGGCATTTTATTGTTTCACGCGGCGAACGCAAAGAAGCGGCGGCGCAACGACCTGGAAGTGCAAATCAAATACTGCTTAATTGAGAACGACTGCAAACGAAGCCTGGCCGAATTGGGTTTCACGCAAAGCGCGCAAAGAAGCAACGGCGCAAAGACATTACATTTCATTGTTTCACGCGGCGAACGCAAAGAAGCGGCGACGCAGCGACCTGGAAGTGCAAATCAAATACTATTCGATTAAGAACGACTGCAAACAAAGCCTACCCGAATTGGGTTTCACGCAAAGCGCGCAAAGAGGCAACGGCGCAAGACATGGCATTTCATTGTTTCACGCGGCGAACGCAAAGAAGCGGCGACGCAGCGACCTCGAAATTCAAATCAAATACTGTTTGATTAAGAACGACTGCAAACGAAGCCTACCCGAATTGGGTTTCACGCAAAGCGCGCAAAGAGGCAACGGCGCAAGACATGGCATTTCATTATTTCACGCGGAGAACGCAAAGAAGCGGCGGCGCAACGACCTGGAAGTTCAAATCTCAAATTTCAAATCTCAAATCTTCACACTCCCCAGTTCATAAACGGAAATACTTTTTTTGCCTGATCTATACCTCCCCACCCACTGAACAAAGCAGAAGCATGGTGATCT
This sequence comes from Chitinophagaceae bacterium DXS, assembly GCA_030345135.1. Lineage (GTDB taxonomy): Bacteria > Bacteroidota > Bacteroidia > Chitinophagales > Chitinophagaceae > Danxiaibacter > Danxiaibacter flavus. The sequence goes on along the minus strand of CP128386.1, from coordinate 790,554 downwards.
ATGTCTACCTGTGTTAACGGCCAGCCAGCTTTACTGTTGGGAAAAACAATGTACACTATACCACTGGCCACACCTCCATTCTTGGGACTGAATGGAACACCCAAAGCTTTTGCCAGCGCTATGGAAGCTTCACCTATTTTATTTGCCGGACCACCATCCGCATAAACCGCATATTCGTATGCGCCTGTTGCAGGATTAATTACAATTGCAAAGTCGCCCAGCTTTTGCGACAACCCTAAACCACCTGGCAATACAATAAAGTTGATTGACTCAGAATCAACATAACGGCTTGCATCGGTTGCATTTTTTGATGCGTCCTGCAACGAGGTGGTGGAGATATAAAATCCCGGAGCAGGATCTGTGCTTTTTTGAACAACGGGGGTACCCGACGGTTTTCCATTATTGGTCACCAACGCCCACCAGTTACCGGGAACACCCGCATTACCTAAATAATCCAGTCCTGATTTATTATCGGGGTGATAAGCATGATAGGCTCCGTCAGCGTCTATCATCATGCCTGCTTCATAGAAGAAAGCGCTGTTGTTATTTTCAAGTGTATTGATATTGGAGTAGCCAATGCGTTTTAGCAGGGTAACGCCGGGCACTATACCGCCCGTGTTTACGGATTTAGCCATATTTTAATTGATTTAGGTTGTTGCCAACAAGATTGGAATTTTATTTAACATTCGCAAGAGAAGAAGGGCTAATCAATGGATTTTTATTAGTGAGTTATTTTTTTAACAAAAACTCTGTGCAACTCTGTGTCTCCTCCGTGCAACTCAGTGTAACTTTTCTTATTACCCACAGAACGTATCTTTTCTCAAAACTTCAACACTTCTTCGGCTTCTGTGTGTTGACTAATTTCTTCATCAGTAAACCATGCATCCCGAAGTTGCTTTTGCGATACCAGCTTTAACTGATCTTCAGAATGTTTACTGCCCTTCTGGGATGAATTGCTATAATTAAGCAACACTTTCGCTTTTACCTGGCTGCCAAATTCAACGGCGGCAATGTAGCTGTCGCCGGCAATTGCTTTGAATCGGCCGTCCTTGTCGGGCTTATAATGCAGTGTGCGGAAAATACCAAAGGTACCGGGCCCACCATTCCCGGCGTAATCAAAATGCTCGGACCGCAGCCGGAACACCTGGCCATAAGGAATGTCCATACGACCAACAAACCTGATAAGGTCTCTTGCCGCGGAGTCTAAGGCTGCAACAGCCTGTTGTGGATCCTTCAGGCCTGATGGTGTTTCCACCGGATGTTTAAAATTCCACGGTTCAGCAAACGGATCTCTGCCATTCCGTTCGGCCCAACGCATGAACAGCAAAGCACCGGAACTGCTGCTATCTGTTTTTCTGTCCCATTGCTTTAACACTTCAGCTGCTTTTTGTGCAAGAGAATCGCCATACTTTCCTGCAGCCTCAATCAATAGCGGAACCAGCCTGTCTGCAGCTTCCATTCCTGTATTGAATTTGTCATCGATCAACTGCTGCAAAGTGATGGCCTTTTGGTCTTTGATCATATTCACAGCCCGCTGTGGGCGAAGGTCCATCTCCAGTGGCGACATATAGGCCGGATAGTTGTCGGGTTTTAACACAGTGGGGTAAGTGCATGTCCACGGCGGATCATTTGCATTTTGTAAAAATCCCGTTGCCGGATTTACCAACCGGGGTAATTGCTCATAAGAGTGGAAGGCGTTCCAAATAAATTTTGATCTGGTCCCATCAATATTGCTGTGCCAGAGCCTCCAGTCTCCCGTATCTCTCACCGGAACATTGCCCGCAAAATTGTAGGCTATATTGCCTTTATCATCCGCATATACCACATTAAACATAGGCAGTTGCATCATCCGCAATGCCGATTCAAAATCTTTCCGGCTGGTAGCTGCTGCCATGCGGTGCCATTCATAGAAAATATCTGGATGATCAATTCCTGCAATTCGCACAGCATAAGCTTTCCCATTCTTCGTTCCCAATACCGAGCCGTGTTTGGAACTCCTTATAATAAATGATTCTTCACGAAAACCACCATCATCTTTTTTAACACGGATCATTATAGGTTTATCGCTGAACATTTCTTTTTTCCCATCCAGCAAATAACCGTCATCTTTTAACGTAAGCTCATATTTATCCGAACCATCAATCGTATTTACAGTGTGTGTCCAGCCAAGATGTTCATTAAAAGCAATTGCCAGCATTGGAAAACCAATAAGCGTTGCACCGTAAGCATTAAATCCCGGCGCCTTTAAATGCGCTTCATAAAAAATAAACAGATCTTCCCAGGGCAGGTGCGGATTTGCCAACAACAAGGCATGACCGTTAGCAGACCTGGAGGGAGCAACCGCATAGGCATTTGAACCTGCCATAATCATATGGGAAACGTCACCAATATCGTTGGGCGCTAAAAATTCAAGGTAGCAAACACGCACACCATGCGCCAGCACATCCTGCGGCTTAACCGGAAGTACCTGTCTGTAAACAGTATCAATATCTTCAGGATGTGCTGCGGCATAATCATTAATACCCTTTGCAAAAGCATCAAGATAAGTTTTGTAAAAAGCATTTTGTTTGGTGTACATCTTATCTGCAATAGAAGGAACATCAAAAGAAAGAATCTTTTTATCGAGCATAAGATATCGTTCGCCCCAATATTCAGCCGCCTTACCCCTTGCCTCGCCGTATAATTGCAACAAAAGGCTGGCATGGCTATGCATTTGCGACCAGCCAAAACCATAATACATTCCGGCAACGGAGCCGGCATACACATGTGGTACCCCATATGTGTCCCATAATATTTTATTTTTTATCTGTAATGACTGACTGTTGTTTTGAGCCTGGCTTAGCTGGAGCAATAGAATCATGCAAGCCAACGTTAGTTGAATGGTTTTGCGCATGCTGAAACTTTTAAACTTAATGAGATTGTAAGCGCCGGATTTTCCATAATATTTCCCGGTGTTTTCAATTCTTATAAGATAAGCAACTCTTGCGTTTTTTTAAGAAAAATTGTGGGAAAGGAAGTATATTCTTCTACTTTCTTTTTAACTTGCTACATACATCAGACCGGTGCTATTGCCATACTGCTTTATGCTTAAGCAAACTGAGTGCAACCATGTGAACTAACAATGAACAAAGAGACCAGCAGCCAGTGGACATCCATTCAACATGACAACCTTGATGCATTTACGGAAATGTACAGGGAAAATTATGCCATGCTTTTCCGGTATGGATTGAAACTGAGCCGGGATATTAATGTTACCAAGGATTGCATTCACGAAACATTTCTTGAGCTATGGAACAGACGACATGATCTTCACATTCAGCAAATCCCGGCTTATCTTAAAACCTGCCTGAGAAACAGCATCAACAAACAGATCAGGCAACAGCAAACCACTACAGGTCATTCAGAAGAAAGTGAAAGATCGCACTTTCAACTTTCGTACGAGCAATTACTTATCCAGGCACAAACTGATGAAGAAAACAAGGACAAAGTAAAACGAGCCATAAGCAAACTTTCTCCCCGGCAACTTGAAATAATAGAAATGAAATTTTTTGAAGACAAATCTTACGATGAAATTGCCGCAATAACCAAAACAACACCACGCACGGTTTATAACCAGGTTTATACCTCTCTAAACATTTTGAGGAAATATTTCAAGATCTTATTCTTTTGATGCTTCTTCTCCTGGTGGCTTTGTTCGTCAATCAATAAATATTGTGCTTTGCGGTTTTCGGGGATCATTGAAGACCTAAACCGGTTATTGGTGCCCTTTCCACACCGCTGCAGGAACAACATAAAAAAGCCGCACAGCATTTAGCTATACGGCTTAAGGTAAACCATGCAGGATAACCCTGTTCTGAATAAGGATGAGAGAAAAAATCTTACTGCACCTTCACTTCAATCACTTCTGAATAATTGTATTTATTGTTGGCATTGTTGGTTCTTGCTGCAGCCCTTACATAATAAGTACCGGCGCCAACGTTATGCAATGTGTCCGCGTAAGATGTACTTAACGCAGTTTCGTCAGGAACAAGCGTCAGATCATGAGTTACAGACATCTCATTGATAGCATAACTTACTGTTGGATACGCAGAAAGCAATGATTTGCAATCGAGGATCTTATCTGCAACCTTAGCTCTCGACAACTTGTAATTAACAATTACATCTGTGCCTGAAACTGTTGCGCTTGTGGTTAAGGTTAAAAAAGGGGTAACTGTAAAACTCACTTCTTTTACACCTTCGATATCCACAACAGCCGTATCTGCAGGAAAGAAGGCGCCTTCTATCGGAACAACTTTGTATTGCCCGGAAAAAACATTTGCAATATCAAAAGTGCCATCTGCTTTTATCCAGTAATCTAACGGACTAACATTTGCGCCATACTTCTCTTCAAGCAAGCGCATTTTTATTCCGTTGGGTTGTTCGGTCTGTATTGGCTTTCCGGTAGTGGCGTCTATCACGCTTCCCATAACTGTTGCTGAAGGTGCACTATAGTTATCCTGCTTGGTGCAGGCACAAAGCGATGCCAGCATGCAGATAATAACCAATTGTATATTTACTTTTTTCATTCTTAATCAATTTGATTGTAAAAACGCATTTAATGATTGGCTCATAATCATACATACCCTAATAGCCCGGGTTCTGCACCAGCTTAGGATTCTTTGATATTTCGTTCGGATCTACACGTTCATAGTACAGATTGGTAGTAAATGTTTTGGGAAATCCCACCGGTGATGTTTTAAAGATGTATGAATTATTGCTGAGCACGAGATATGGCAACAGTGCAGATGTTTTGCTATTGTTGAGTATTTTATCTGCAATACGCCATCTCCTGATATCCCAATAGCGGTGACTTTCAAACGCAAGTTCCACCTGCCTTTCATGGCGCACTTTTTCACGCGTTACCTGGTTATCAGCCAGCAAAGCAATGCCGGCCCTGTCACGCAACTGATTCAAGGCCCATTTGGCATCAGTCACATTATGCAACTCTATTGCAGCTTCCGCAAAGTTCAATAACACTTCAGCATATCTCATGTCAATAAAAGCCTGGGCTGATGTCCATGGAGCAACCTTAGAACGGTCATAGGCTGAATTGAGATATTTACGGATATAGAAGCCTGTTTGAGAAACCTCTCCACCACCGCCACCAATGCCATTTGCGCCGATGATATGTTTGCCATTATAAAGATCATCAAACCGGCCTGACGTGATTACCTGGCCATTATCTATAATACCAGCCTGTATATCAATAGTCGTCCCTTTCCAATCTGCAAACGGATAGATATAAGTAGCTCCGAAACGGGGATCTTTATTCCTGAAAAGATCTGTAGGAGAAGCATATTGTTTGGGATTACCGGAAGCATCATTTAACTGCAGCTTACCATCTGATCCATCGATGTATTCATATTGTTCAGCAAGTTCCAGCGTTGGATTGGTGCGGCTTCCGTAACCAGCAGTACCACGAACGGAATAAGGCAGATTCCAGTTGTCATAACTGTGTGTTTTTTTAGGATAGCTGAATTGCTTGATAAAAATGTTTTCGCTGCTGGATGCATCAAGAAACAACGCAGTAAAGTTCTGTGTCTTGTCCGGGTTCTTATTGTATAAAGAATAATGGCCTGCGTCGATCACTTTTTTTGCAGCATCGTAGGCAGCCTGCCAGTATTTGGGTGCCTCTGCCGAAGGTATGCCTACCAGGCCATTCAACTGAACAGTGCCGTATTGCGCAATAGATGCTGCATAAAGCATGGCCCGTGATTTTAAAGCAAGTGCTGTATATTTATTTACTTTACCCAACTGATCGGCGCCCTGGCCACCCGCATCAGGAAGTAAGTTGGCAGCACTGTCCAGTTCAGCCGCAACAAAATCATACAATTCCTTTTCGGTATTACGGGGCACTTGCAATTCCTGCAGATTATTGCCTGTGTAGTTTTGCACAACCGTAATCAAAGGAACACCTCCGTAACGTTTAACCATCCCAAAATAATAGTACGCACGAATAAATCTCGCCTCACCCATCCATTGCTTCTTTTTATCATCAGTAAAGCTGGATGTTGGCAGCTTGGCAATAAAATCATTTACATTTCTAACAGAGCCGTATGCCCAGTATTGTAGCCAGGTTCCATCACCAATGCTGCTTTTATTATCGGTCTGGTTTGTGATGGATTCGTCACTCAAATCGTGCAGAAAACCTCCGCCATCAGCCCATGTATTGAATCCGTTCTTGCTGAAATTAAAATCTTCAACAGGCAGATCGTTATACAATGTAGCAAAATAGGCGGTAACCGCAGATTCATTGGAATACAGGTCATCATCCTGCAATATATTCTGAGGAGGAACATTCAGATCCTTATCGCATGAGTTGAATATAACAAGCGAAAGGACAAGGAACATTATATAGGAATTTACTTTCTTCATTCTTTTCGGTTTTAACATGTTCAACATTTCATCACGTTTTTAGAACGTGATGTTTAACCCAATGTTATAATTCTTGGTGATAGGATATTGATACCCGTATGTGTCTTTGGTATGCTCAGGATCCACCACGCTGTTAAGACCGCTCCACGTAAACAGGTTAAATCCGTTCGCATATACGCGAAATGCCTTAATACCAATCCTGTTCAGCAGTTTTGCCGGTATTGTATAACCAATTTCAACACTTTTCAAACGCAGGTAAGTTGCGTCATGAAGCCAGAAATCAGAAGTAAGGTAATTCCATGGAGCTGAGCCATTAGGTCTTGTTGAAGGGTATTTGCCGGGGATCCATGCGTCGCTTTTTGTATCAAACATATCAGCCTTATGCCATCTGTCAGTGAAAATTGCAAGACCGTTGCGGCCCCAGGGTAATGGTTTCGCCAACTGATCAGAACCAAGATAGTCAACTGTGAAATTTCCAGCGCCCTGGAAAAGCATATTAATATCAAAACCGCGCCATTGAGCACCCAGTGTAAAACCAAAATTTATTTCAGGAGTAGTACTGTTGCGACCAATGGGCTTAACATCATTATCGTCAATAATGCCATCTTTGTTTACATCTTCATATTTCAAATCACCGGGCAATAATTTCCTGTTACCATCACCATCCTGTACAGGCGAATTCTTTATTTCATCCATTGACCCGAACTGACCCAACACATGATATCCCCAATAAGTATCAGACCATCTGTCATTATTGTTATCGCGCCAGTTGCGATAGCTATTGTTGGATGCAGCACGTTCAACATACAGGTTTTTAGAACGGGTAAAAGAAACATTTCCCGATACATTATACAGCACACCGCCTATTTTATTACTATGACTTAACAATAATTCAAAGCCATGCTGCATATCGCTGTTCAAATTTTCCTGGGGCAATCCTGCGCCAACTGTTCCAGGCAGACTTAGCACGCGTGTTGCGAGCAAACCTTCTCTCTTTCTTTTAAAAACATCAAACTCAGCATGTAACTTTCCGTGAAAGAAATCCATATCCAGACCTATATCGGTTAGCTGAGAAGTATACCATGTAAGATTGGGATTGGCCATACCGCGCGGCGTTAAGTTCGCAATCAATGAACTACCGAACATGTAGTAAGAACCACCTGGGTAATTGTAGCCTGTTAGATATTGAAACGCTGAAGAAGCATCATCACCAAGCTTACCGTAGGATGCACGTAATTTCAGGTTATTGACAACCGGCAGCAGATTGCGGAAGAATTCTTCTTCAGATATTCTCCAACCACCGGATACAGCAGGAAAGAATCCCCAACGATGCCCTTCGGCAAACTTTGAGGAACCGTCATAACGGAAACTTCCTTCTACTAAATATTTGCCTTCATAATCATAATTGAATCTACCGACAATACCCTCACGCACATAATCAAACAATGGTCCGTTACCGCTAAACCCAGGAGACTGCGAGCTTGAGCTTGCCTGCGTATTGTTATCATTACCGGCATACAATTGATCAATGGCATCGAGCGAAAACTCACGTGAAGCGTTGAAATTGTTAACCTTTTGATTCAGCTTTTCAAACAACAGCAAGCCCTTGACGTTATGTTTTCCAAAACGTTTATCATAGTTAAGAGAAGCCTGTAATGTTGTAAAATCCACCTGATCAAAACCTTCTGACATATTGGAAGGACTGTGAGAATAAGTTGGCCTGTATTGATCTGTTGCATTATCGTAGTCATACAATGCAAATTGTTTTCTCCAGTTCTTGGTGAACATGTATTTGCTGTCATAACTAAACAATCCTCTTGCCTTTAGGCCATCAACAAAAGGTATTTTATAATTAAGCGCAAATGTTCCCTGGAAAGTTCTTGTTGATGTTTGATTGTAACCTGAGATATCTGCATTGGTAACTGCAAGCGGATGTGTACCATCGGCAACATTGCTCAGGTATGCTGGATTGTTGTTAGCATATACAGGAATGGTAGGGATTTGCATCCACATGGATTTAAAGACAACCCAGGTTGGTTCACCCGGTTCCATCTTCTTATCCGAAATGCCATTGATCAACAATTCAGCATCAAGATTCTTTGTGATCTGCGCATTGATATTGGAGCGGAAGTTATAACGTTTGTAATTGAGATCACCGGACTTCCAGATACCCTGTTCATCATAATACCCTAAAGACATGAAGTACTTAATCTTATCTGTACCGCCGCTTGCACTTAAATTGTGCTGCATTTGCGGAGCCCTGTCACGTACAACCAGGCCGTACCAGTCAGTGCCTGGCGTTGTTCCGTCCTTAAACTTTTGTAAGGCATCCTGTGAATAGGTGGGCGTTGTTTTTCCGGTATTAAAGTCAGATTCATTGATAAGAGTTGCATACTCATAAGCATTCATTACATCCGGAGAGTTGGCAATGCTCGCCCATCCGAATGTACCGGAATAGGTAAGATCAGTCTTGCCGCTTTTACCACGTTTGGTAGTAATCAGCAACACACCATTGGCAGCCTTTACCCCATAAACCGCGGCAGATGCATCTTTCAGAATGGAAACACTTTCAATTTCATTTGGATCAAGCCGGGTAAAATTGTCGCGGGGCACACCATCAATAATCATCAGCGGACTGCCAAACCCACGGATATCAAAGTCTGTAGCATAACTACCCGGCTCACTATTGCGCTGTGTTACCCTGAAGCCCGGCAACTTGCCTGCCAGCATATTGGCCACGTTGGCATTGGTTGCAGTCTTTAGTTCCTTGGCTGTTATACTTGACACAGATCCGGTTAACGTTGCCTTCTTTTGTGTTCCGTAACCGATCACAACTACTTCCCCAAGTTTGGAAGCTTCGTTTTGAAGATTGACTGTTATATCATGGCGAGAGGCAACAGCAACCTCCTGCGGCAAAAAACCGACAAAACTAAAAATCAACACGGAGCTATTGCCTTCAACGTCAATTTCAAATGAGCCGTCTTCTTTAGATGTTACGCCGTTTGAAGTACCCTTCTCCTGTATGCTTACGTTTGGGAGTGCCATATTCCGGTCATCCAGCACATGGCCGGTTATCGTTATCTTTCGCTGACGCGCGGCATTAAAATAGCTTAGCAATTCTGCCGTTTTATCGTCATCCTTGTCGAGTGCAAACAACAGCACCTGGTCATCCACAATACTGTAGCCGATGCCAAGCGCTTTCAGATCTTCTGAAAGAATGGTCAGCAGTTTTTTATTCTTTACCACAAAATTCACTTTGCGGTCAACCTGTATTCCTTCGGCACTAAAAATGAATTTAACACCGGTTTGTTTTTGAATTGTCACCAAAACTTCTGCAAGCGTATTTTCCTTTGCAGATATGGTGACAGTTTTATTTAGTAAAACTTGCGCTTCCCCCTTGTTGGCATATACCGAGAAACAACATATAGCCGCCAGCGCAATTTGTAGAATGGTTACTTTCATTACAAGCAGTATTGAAGCAATCAATTGCTTTTTTTCCATAAATTAGCATGGTTTTGTTCGTTAATAAATGTGTACGCGGATAAAACCGGGCGCATAGCCTTAAGCCGGTAATGCTGGAACATTACCGGTTTTTTTATGCTCCGGCTGTTGGTTGTTAAGTGTTTTTTACAGCGGATCTTCTCATAATGGCAATGGTTTTAGTGATTAAATAATAGCAATCTTTTTCTCAGGTAGAATTAAGAAACGGCGATATCAGGTATACTGAAAACAATACCCTGGCTGCATTACTGCAAATTTTTTCCCTTTATAAGTATACTGGTTCCTGTTATTTTATAAGACGCCCCCACCGTTTTACAAATAATATCGAGCTTACCATACAGGTCCATCCTCGTGAGATCGCCGGAAAAATGGCAGTTGTTCAAATGGTCGTTTTCAACCTGTATGTCAATTCCGTAAACATCTTCCAATACCTTTATTATATCGGCCAGTCGTTCTGATTTAAATACAAAAGTTTCTTTACTGATGTTGTAGACCGTGGTAACGGTGTCAACATTGTCGTGATGGGCAAGCAGAGGCATAGGTTTGTCAACCAGTGTTGCCTCAAAGCTTTTTGTATCTATTGTGTAGATGACTTTTTGGTTTGGCGTGAGCACCACTCCTTTTTCCTTTTGGGGCGTATTTTGCTTACTTGTTCCTTTATTATTTTTTTCATACACCTCTACCCTGCCTGTACGGACGGCCACTTCAATTTTCTTCTGTACCTTATCAATCTTCACATTGAAGCTTGTCCCCAGCACATGTGTTACAAGGTTGCCGTAATACACAAAGAATGGTCGCGCAGGATTTTTAGAAACCTGGAAAAAGGCTTCACCATCCAGCATTATTTCACGTTTATCAGGAGCAAAATGAGCGGCGTAGGTTACGGAACTTCCGGGTTTCAGGGTCACAACAGAACTATCTTCCAGCGTCAGCAGCATAGTGCCGGCACCGTTATTTGTTTTTGTGATGCTTGCGGTCATACCGGGTGTTTCCGCATCTACTACTGCTGACGGCGCAAGAATTGTTATCCTTGCCAGAAATACCAGAACCACTGCGGCTGCAAGCGTAAAAGAAACGATCTTAAGATATCTTAACGGCCTTGCCTTTGCGGAAACTTTCTTAGCTGCATTAGTTTTATCCGGAGTGATTTTGATGGCACCAGCTTTGATATCACTCATCAGCCGGCCCAATTCCTTCTCCACAGCATCTTCAGACACATGAAAAGAAAGTAAACTGATCAGTTCATCGGCATTAACGATCACATCCAGTTTTTCCGGGTGATTGCTTATCCAGCTTTCCCAAAACGCGATATCCTTCTTATTCAGTTTAAAATAATACCTGAGATAAGATTCGTCTGAAGCAAAGTCTTCCGGTTCGTATAGTAAATAGTCCATAAAGTTGATATCACGATCCAATGCCTGTTCTTTATAAATTGTCACACGTCAAGTACGAGTTACGAAGTACGAAGTACCTGGCTTTAGACAACCTCCTGGTTATCGACAGGCCAGGGAAACAGGATTGAATGGTTATTTACTACAGGAGAAAAAAAGCGGAGAGATTTACTATTGGGAAAACATATTTTTTTTATACTATTTCGTAATCATTTATTAAACAAGGAAAATGCTAAGGCATTAGATTTCCTTATTTGGCTTTTCCCGCCACACTTACAAGCAGTCTTACAAAATAAAAAGTGCCGGTAGTACCCATTTGCACCGGTGCATATTTAAATACACCAAAGTAGCTGTTGCTATACACCTGCCTGTCAGGAAAAATATCGAAAATATTATTGGCTCCGGCGGATAATGTGAAGTGTTTGGAAAAGTCGTAGCTCAGTGCAATATCGGTAACAGTTTTGCCTTTATGTAGCTGCACTTCACCAAATGGAAAACCATTTTTTGTCACCTCACCAAAATACTCATTACGCAGCAGCACGGTAAGATTGCGCACTTTATAATTGATCGTAAAGTTGACCTTCGTTCTCGGATTGATCGTCTCTATCAATGCTCTTTCCGCCGGGCTAAAATATACATCCGGCTGGGAAGCCAGTTTTTCAGGAATGCTGTTTACCTGCACAACCTCATTATTATTATAATTGGCGGCAAGCGTAAAATCGAGCTTGTTATTGTTGTTAATGCGATAGGTGTAGGTAGTAACAAGATCAACCCCCAGTGTTTTTGTGTCAACTGAATTCACAAAGAACCGTGCGGTATTGGCTCCATAAGGAATCAGGTAATCAGCAATAACGGAGTCCACATTGCCGTAGGCATCCTGCCCGAAGTTTCCGGTAAGTGTTATTCTGTCATTCACCTTAATATAATAACCGTCAACAGTGATCCGCAGATTTTTACCGGGCGAAACAGTGAAGCCTGCACTTGCGTTAACTGAAGTCTCTTCTTTCAATTTCGGAATTCCGATAAACGCTGCAACGTCGCTATTTGTTGGAAAGAAACCCGATTGCCCGATTTTGCCATTTACAAGATCTGTACTTACATAACTAAAAAATTGCTGTTGAAGTGACGGTGCGCGGAAACCTGTGCTGATTGCCCCCCGCAAAGCGAACACTTTATTGATGGCATACCGTGCAGCAAGCTTTCCGTTTATAGTACTTCCAAAATCACTGTAATGCTCAAACCGCGCAGATCCTGCCAGGGTGAATGATTTCGTTACATCCAGCTCGGCATCTGCATAAACAGAAATATTGCTCCGGTCGTGTGTTCCGGCGTTGTATGGTGTAAAACCTCCGAATGATTGAGACCCGCCGGACAGACCCAAGGTATCTATAGTTGTTCCGTCAGGCTGGGTGTATAATCCGTAATTTTTCCATGATGCCTCTTCACCCTCACGAATGGTATATTTTTCGTACCGGAACTCCGCCCCCAGGCCAAGGTTCAATCCCTGTGCAACTGTTTCAAAATAGCGGCTCGCATCGAGGTTAACCGTGTTCTGCAAAAAAGCGTGACCACCTGCTTTAAAGGTAGTGGGGCTATTTTCTTTCATTGAAGCATTTACCGTATTGTTTACGATGTAATCAAATCGGTTATTGCCAATATTGTTGCTGAGATCCATGTTCCATTTGCCATATTTCCATTTTAACCCAACTGCGACTGACTCGTCATAAATATGCGACTCAGTATTGGGTTGATACCCATTAGGAAAAATTGAATATACCATGTTCCATTCCTCACTCGGCAATCTGCGGAAACCAAAACCCATCCCATCGCGATAATTGAATCCGCCAAAAGAATAGAATTCTGCCTTATTATTTTTAAAGGGAAGACTCAGGTTATAGAAAACGCCTGAATTCAAAATTTTCGCATCGCCTATCTGGAAGTTAAAATCAGCTCTTTTAAGGTTCCTGGCTTTCAGAACGCTGTCATCATAAGCACGCAACGCAGCAGGATCTGCACTAAAATCGTACGTAAATGCACCACCGTTGGCTGCATCTTCAGGCAATGCAAACTGGTTGAAGATGGTAAGGTTGTGCTCCTGGGTTCTTGTTGTTTTTCCCCTGTATAAAAAATCACCGGTGAGATTGATAAAGCCGCCATTCTTACCCAGTGTGCCACCCCAGTTAAGGTTCACATTACTTGTACCGCCATCTCCGCGTGAAGTAACACCGCCCGTAACGCCGGCCTGAAATGTCCTGGTATTCTTTTTCAGAACAATATTTATAACGCCGGCTATGGCGTCCGAACCATATTGGGCCGAAGCACCATCACGCAGTATTTCAATGTGATCGATTGCTGAAACAGGAATTGCATTCAAATCTGTGCCCACTGAACCATTTCCGAAAGTTCCCTGGTTGTTTAAAAGTGAAGTAGTATGCCTCCTCTTGCCGTTAATAAGCACCAGTGTCTGATCCGGTCCCAGTCCGCGCAAGGACGCAGGATCAATGTGCTCAGTTCCGTCAGATGAAGATTGCCTGGCTGAGTTAAAGGACGGGGCAAGGTAGTTAAGCATTTGATTCAAATCTACCTGTGGTAGTGTTTTAGTTGCAGACTTCAATTCAATTACATCAACCGGCACAGGTGAATTGTCAATTGACCTTTTCAAATTCCTGCTTCCCACAACTGTTACAGCCGAAAGATCATTTACATTTTCAGATAGCCGCACTTCACTATAAGTTTCAGCCTGGAAGGCAAGTGTTGTAAAGCCCAGGTGACTTGCCTGCAGCATTTGGCCTATGGGCACATTGATCTTGAAATTTCCTTCATTGTCGGTTATAACGGATTTATTACCATTTTGCGTCTGCACTATCGCACCAGCCAAAGCCTTTCCTGTATGAGCATCCAATACTTTACCCGCAGCAACATTTTGTGCATAAACAGGTACACAATATATGACGCACATAACAATAAGCAGTTGTAATGATTTCATTTTCCAGGTTTTAAGATTTTGAAAATCGTAGAATCGTTTTATGAAAACGATTCTTCAGCATTAAGTAACAAACAGCTGTTACGTTTAATTATTTTGAAATAGTCACACTCCAGTCCGGACCACTAAAGATTTTATTTACCCGTGAGAAATTTCCCTGGTTTAAAGCAAACGACACATTTAATAAACTATTCAGATAGCACAGCGGCTTACCATTTGGCACGCCTGAGAATGTAGTCTCGTAAGGCAACACACCTTTATATACCAGTTTTTGATTATGGAAGATCTGAACATTCAATTTGTCGCCGTATTTAGGTTCAAGCTTATTAAATGTCTCCTTATCTATATTCGTCCACACGTTTCCGTATTGTATATCAAGAATTGGAATGTTTCCTTTTACCACACCATTCTCAAATACCGGCTGCTGAAAATCGATTGTAACCACCTGCGCTGGCAGCACACCACCAACCTCATCAAACCGAATCGTTCCCGATGCCAGCCTGGCACCTGTGTAAGCATACACATCCCGGCCGTGAAATGTGTATGACGCATTTGAATTTTTCAACCTGTTTTTGACCTCATCAATCTCTCTTACACTGTCAATACCAAGATGCTGCGCGATAAGCGTAAGCGTACCATTATCGGGCGTTACAAAAAAATGTCCCGATTTTGTTTTAAGCACCACCGATTTCCTTTCAGACCCTACACCAGGATCCACAACGGAAACAAATACAGTACCCACAGGCCAATACTGGGCTGTTTGTTGCAGGCGGTAAGCAGCCTCCCAGATATTGAATGCCGGGATTTCATGCGTAAGATCAAATATTTTCAGTTGAGGTGAAACCCCCATTGCCACGCCCTTCATAGCAGAAACGGCTCCATCTTTTAAACCAAAATCACTCTGAAAAACAAGAATACTATTTTGAGAGAAAAGGCATAGCTGAATGCCCGCGCAAAATAGCAGCAATAACAAGGACTTTCTCATAACGCTTTTTATTACAGTATAAATATTTAGTCAGCAAAACTATTACACGTTCTTGTTTATGCTGGCAGTTTATATTTTTTTCCGCACAACAGGCTTGTTTAATTTTATTGGAACCAGCATCAGACAAGAGCTTCACAATAATAATCTAAACGTTCAATCATTGAAAAATGTTGAGAAAATACCTCTTGCAACTACTATTTTTTCTTTCTATTTTGTTATCGATCCTCATGGTTTGTCTTATTTGGCTCCCCAATGGAACGGCCTTATTAACCGGAACAATATTTACTGTATACCTGGCAACATAATCCGTACTGCATAAGACTGGCATTTTGCACAAGCACTAGTAAGGGTATAAAAGTCGAAATTAATATTTAAGAAGCATTGTCCGGTTAATAACTCCGCGGCATACATATCTCCTTTATCTGCTATCGCTTCACACAAAAAATTTAACTTGTATGAAAAAAAAATTCTACATGCTGATGGCTGCTGCAATTACGTCAGGTGTTTTTTGCACACAAAGTTTTGAACAAGCCAACACTGCACTTTCCAATCTTGTAACCACATCAATTAACAAAACACTTACTCCAAATGCCAACAACACGTTAGACCTTGGTACATCCACCAAAGCCTGGAGATATATTTACCTCGGTGGCCGCGTGTACGTAAACACGGCATTAACATTGCACGCAACAGGTACGGGCAACATTTTCACGGGAGCTAATGCAGGCACCACCGCGCTTACAGGAAGCTACAACTCGGGTTTTGGCGCCTACTCCCTGGCTAAAATAACTTCAGGAAGTAACAATGCGGCTTTAGGGCAATCTGCCTTGTATTCAAACACAACCGGATCAAACAACACGGGCACTGGCTTTAAGACACTCTTTTCAAACACGACAGGAGCAAACAACACCGCAGTTGGCTTTTTATCTTTATTTGGCAACACAGTTGGCTCTTCAAATGTTGGGGTTGGATACTATGCGCTTAAAGCAAACACTACGGGACATTCAAATGTTGCTGTTGGCATTATGGCGCTTAGCAAGAACCAGACAGGAAGCAACTCCGTGGCTGTTGGCGACTCCGCATTACTTAACAGTACCAGCGCTTATCAAAACACAGGTATAGGCAGCAAGGCATTGTACAAAAACACAACAGGATATTACAATGTGGCTGTAGGTTACCAGGCATTATATTCTAACACCACAAGCGGTTACAATACAGGCGTAGGATACCAGGCATTATTTGCAACCACCGGCAGCGCATACGACAACACCGGTATAGGCTTCCAGGCATTATACTATACTACAAGCGGCTCACGCAATACTGCCAACGGCGTTTGGGCATTATTAAACAACACGACAGGAAGCAACAATGTAGCTGACGGTGTATATGCGCTACAACAAAACAAAAGCGGGAACGATAATGTAGCGAGCGGATATTATGCTAATTATTACAATTCAGGAGGCTTCAGCAATGTTGCCATTGGTTCACACGCGCTATTCAGCAGCACTGGCGCAACTAACACTGTTGCAGTTGGAGACTCTGCATTGTACTTCAACTCAACTACTGCCGGATTTAACGTAGCAGTGGGTAGCAAAGCTTCATACGCCAACACATCAGGCCTGTACAATACATCAACCGGTTCACGTGCATCTTACAGTAATACTACAGGCTCTTACAACAGCTCTTTCGGAACCTATTCACTCTATACCAACACAGCGGGAACAAGCAACACAGCAGCAGGAACCTATTCGCTTTATTCTAACACAGGTTCTTACAACTCGGGTTTTGGAGCATACGCAGGATATTATGCCAGCAACAACTGTACATTTCTTGGATGGGATACCTATGGGGCAACCTTTACTCCTATAAACAGTACTGCTGTTGGTTATCACGCTCCCACCACTGCGTCTAACCAGGTAAGGCTTGGTGACGCTAATGTAACAAGCATAGGAGGCGCAGTAGGCTTTACTTCTTTCTCCGATGGCCGTTTTAAAAAGAATATAAAGGAAGATGTACCTGGCCTTGAATTTATCAATGCACTTCGCCCCATCACCTACAATCTTGATGCAGCAGGCATTACTTCAACATTACAGTCTTATACAGCAAGACCTAAGACAGATGATGACCCTGCAGTTCAACAAAAGGCAATGGCAGCAGAAAAAGAGGCTGCATCAGAAAAGAGCAAAGTGGTATACACTGGATTTGTAGCCCAGGAAGTTGAAGCGGTAGCAAAGAGGATCCACTATGATTTTAGTGGTGTTGATGCACCAAAAAATGATAAGGATTTTTACGGCCTCCGTTATTCAGATTTTGTTGTGCCTCTTGTTAAAGCGGTACAACAACTCAGCCTACAGAATGATAGTCTGAAAGTAGAAAATGCCAATCTTGAAGCACGTATCGCAAAGATTGAAGCTGCTTTAAAGCTGCCTTCTACCGGCGCTGTATCTCTTACCAACGGGTTACTGGAACAAAACTCTCCTAATCCATTCAGAGGGAACACAACCATCACTTATTCATTACCGCAAACTTTTTCAAAAGCGCAAATGGTACTGACTGACCAAAGCGGTAAAGTACTAAAGACAATGAGCCTGAGTGGCAGCGGCAGAGGCAATATAAATGTTGATGCCAACCTGCTTGCATCAGGTATTTATAACTACTCCCTGTATATTGACAACAAACTTGTAGATACCAAGAAAATGGTGATTCAGAGATAGCATACCAACCGCTCCGGCTTTGCTATATGCTATAATATATTCACACTACTTCGGGATGAAATTCGTCCCGAAGTTTTTTTACGCTGAACATTTCACACTCTTATAAATTCTTGCATCCTGTTATTAAAACATTTAGTTTTAATAACTATTAATCCCGTAAAACAAACTATATCGATGCATTCAGTTAACCGTGTAACCAGGTTGTTTCTTTGTTCCATTATTGCATGCCTGATTTGCTTAACCACATTTGAATCTTTTGCGCAGACTAAATTTAAAGTGATCGCATTTTATACGGCCAGAAATGACCAGGCACATATCAGTTTTGTTCATGAAGCAAATAAATGGTTTCCTGAAATGGCGCGTAAGTATAATTTTTCTTATGACTCTACCAACGACTGGAATAATCTGAATGCAACTTTTCTTGCTAACTACAAAGTGGTTTTATTTCTTGACACACGCCCGGACGATCCAGCGCAACGCGAGGCATTTAAAAAGTATATGGAAAATGGCGGTGCATGGATGGGTTTTCATTTTTCGGGTTTTGCGCTTACGCCCTCTGACTTTCCTCAAAACTGGGATTGGTATCACAATGAGTTTCTCGGGTCCGGATCTTATGTAAGCAACACATGGCGGCCAACGTCAGCTGTACTGCGCGTTGAGCAGCCAGATAATGTCATAACGAAAGGATTACCCGTAACATTCAAGTCCTCTCCCAACGAATGGTACAGATGGTCCAACGATCTAAGAAAAAATCCGGATATCACGATTTTATTGTCAATAGACTCTACAAGCTTCCCATTAGGCACGGGCCCAAAGCAGCATGAAATATGGCACAACGGCTACTATCCTGTTGTATGGACAAATAAAAAGTATAAAATGGTTTACATGAACATGGGCCACAACGATATTGACTATGAACATAAAACAAACAAGGAATTATCTTTCACATTTGCCAACGAAACACAGAACCAGTTAATTATTAACAGCCTGCTGTGGCTTGGAGGTAATTGACAATGTGCGGATGTGCAGATGTGCGAATGTGCAAATTTGCGAATGTGCAGATGTGCAAATGTGAAAATATGCAGACGAGCAAATATGAAAATGTGCAGATGAATGGCATTCGGGCGTAATTTACTTAATCATTGGAATTTGATGTGGCATAAATTACTTACACAAATTTCAACAAGTTTAACTTCGCAACGCATTCGCACATCCGCACATTCTCAAATTTGCACATTCGCCCCCCTCATTTTCAATCATCAACTATCCATTATCAATTGCACTACCCTTGAATTTTGTATTCAACAAAAAAATTCTTTTTATCAATCTTTGGTTTGAAGGGCAGCTCGTTCCATTTGCTTTTTGGTTTGTCTTTTACAGGATTACAACCGTCTGCAAATCCGTCGTCCATAGTAAGCACACGAAAATGTGTCTTTTCTTTCAGACGCTGAAAGAGGTTTTTGGCCGGCATTTTCCAGCCATTCTTCTTGGTAATGTTAGGGTCGCTTTTATCAACCGGTATCATTGCTACCAGTTCTTCATGCTTCATCGTTTCCAATGCTTTCTTTAGTGTGCCATTATGACTGGCATGATGCCCAACTTTATACAAAACAGTGTTGGTCAGCAAATCATTTGTCGTCATATTTTTCACCGGCCATTTAATATCCTGCCACGACAGCCAGTTGCCCACTTGCGCATCGGCAGCAAAAAGCAACACCTTGCCCGATTTCACCAATTCGAATGCCAGCGCAAGACTTCCATTATTGGTAAATGAATCCAGAAACAAAGCCAGCCTGTTTGCCTGGTTAAGCCAGTCCGCATCGATCTTTTGCCAGCTATTCAGATGATTGTTATACACCCTGACAATCTCCTGATCTGCTTTGCTTTCTGTTTTTTTGTAAACTTTATTGAAAGGAAACTGCTCTTCCTGCTTGTCCGCCGATCCCACTTTGGCCCGCAGCGCAGAAAGCAACTTTTCAGCATCTTTATTGGCCAGAGCCAGCGCAGGATCATATGTCTCATCCTTATCAGGATCTTTGTCAAAAAGCAATCGCATATTTCTCGGAGGTCCCAAAACATACACGTTAACACCAATGCCGGGTAACCGTTTTATTTCACCAGGCGTCAGATAATCAACTTTCTCATCACCAAGTATTTTCAGATTGGCAATACCTTCTGCAGGCACGGCTGATCCGGGCGCATCAACACCGTAAAATCCAAGTATATCTTTAACAGGAGAATAGTCGCCCTTTACATTTAAACGCGCTATCTGTGCATGAATGGCCTGTAACTGTCCGAGTAATTTCTTCTGATCATCATTCACCCTCCTTGCAAGAGCACTTTTAGGATCATCCAGCCAGGACAGCCACACTTGCTTAATATTATTTTTAAACAATTCCTTACAATGAACAAAACCGGACACATGATCATTGTGCTGATGTGTACCTACAACAACATCCAGTTTTTTGCCGTTTAATTTACTCTTGATGTTTTTTACGATTGCACTTAAACGCTCCTGCGATTTTGAAGAATTGCGAAACGAACCACAATCGATCAGCACGTTTACTTCATCCGCATCTTCAATAAAAGTGAGCAAAAAACAATCACCCAGCTCGCCTACCTGGTACATTCTTACATTTGCTGTCAGATCTTTTGCCATAATATTATTTTTAATGAAGATGTAGTTTGGCAAAACTGATATTCTTAAAGCCAGACTCCTCTTCATACATCGATTCAGAAAGTGCAACAAACTCTTCTGTTTTGCCCATCTGGTAATCCATTTGTCTTTTAAATCTTTGCTGGCTTGCTACATTTTTATAAATGACATATTCAAGATCATACCCCTTTGATATATTAAGAATGAAAGTACAGCCGCCTCTAAACTTTGAACCTTTCAGATTTCCTTTGTTAATGCGCACAGTCTGACTTAAGGTAACAATCACCTGATCGACGACAACACCCTCCCTGCCAACACGGTAAACGGGCCGCACTTTATGTACCTCAATAGGAGGCATTGCATCTGAAGTAATGGTTTCATCATCATACCTGAATGCAACGCGCCCGTCTGCCAATCCAAATTTTTTCATTAAAGAAGACCAGTCTCCACTATTAATGATGTTCACTTTTTTCTGCACCAACAGATCATGCAGGTCTTTTTGCACTTTTTGAGATGCCATATAAATTTCTTTTCTGTCAACACCATCAGTATAACTCAATTCAACAATTGGTGCAACCCATTCTTTTAGCTGGCGGGCTATATAAGCAACCGCTTTCTTTTCTGCCTGGGTAAGATTATCCTGTTTGGACCAGCATAAACTTTCAACAGATAATGTATTCACACGGTCAGGAAATATACCCCAGCTTCTGAATGCCTCAATCAATGCGATGCGATAGCCACTCTCATCTTTTGGAGCAGTATCAACATCCGCAGTTATCAATGCGCGCAGATAATCGCCATAGGTAATATCAACCGGCGGACAATAATCAAGTGCTCTTATACAAACATGTAAAAGATGCGCGGCTATTTCTGCAGCTTCCCTGGCGAGGCGTTTCACAAGATCCGGGTGAATGGCCCCCGGCTGCAAAATGCCGGAACCGTTAGTGGCGATGCGGAGCAGATCTGCAGTCTTCACATTATACAACCTGATGAATGCATCAAAAATAACAGCCACAAGAACCGATCCCCGCTCATGCGGCTCAAACACTGTATGGTACAAAGAAGGATCAGGCTTATATTTCTGCCATTTTCCTGTTTTTTCATCCACTTTTCCTATGGCTCCGCGCAAAGCCCCTCTTCCATTTTCCAAAGCGGTACCAAACTGCGTGGCCAGCTCTCCCAGAAAACTGTATTCACCCAGATTACCTTTTGTTGAAGCAATAGAATACTCCAGTAAAGAAGGCACCGAAAAACGTTGAAGCAACGCTACAATATCGGCAAAGGCTTCGTGAAAAGCTGGTGCATCAACATTTGTATTTTCAATAAATCTCGGATGGATACTATCAAGAAGTGCATGTGTAAGCTCGTGCGAAATAATGTCTGGCGAAAGACAAGAAAATATTACCCCGCCCGGAAGATTGCTTCCTCTTGCAGTTGCAGCGGCTTCAAAATAGCCGAATAGAACAGCTTTCTTTTCAGGATCGTAATAAGCATTTGCTTCGCGGAATGCATGCGGATACAAACGCAATTTAGGAACGTATTCCTGCTTAACAGCGAGGCGCTCGCGTTGTCCTTCATTCTTTCCGGTTACTACTATGCGCGGCGACCAAATAACACGGCGTCCCAGTGACTTTTCAAAATGTTCCAGCGTTTGCATCGCTATAGTGTAAACAAACTGCTGATGAAAAGCCGGATTACCCTCACTTGGAGGAAGGCCGTTCTGCGCAAGCACTTCAACCGAATTAAGTTCAACAGGATCATAAAAACAATTACTGGCAGGATCATAATCGATCACTTCGAAATATTCGCCTATAGGACCTTTACTTACATCCTCCCATCTTATTTCATAAACCATTTCGTTGATGGACATTGTATCCAGCCTCGTGGAAAAGCCGGGATCTAATGAATATCCCCTCAATAACCTGCTTAGTTTTTTACTGGTTGCCATATTAGTGTATTTAAATAAACACCGGCTGAAAAAAGAACATCAGCCTGGCAAAGCCGCACCTGTATTAAGTACGAAGTACGATTTACGAAGCACCTGAATTCAGGCATATCTCATCGCGATAACAGCTTAAGCAAAACGTATCGGCTTAGCAGCTTTGATTATTATAGATGCTACAATAAAAATGGTCATTATTTTGCACTTATGCAATAGCGATTTTTTCAATTGACAAGTAAAAATTCCTGCCCGACTGAAGCCGTTCAGGCGGGGACAATTGAAAATGTTCGGCGCGGAATAAAATTCACACGACAGTCCGGCACTGGCAATATCTTTCGGAGAGGCACACACTCACTCCATATAACCCGAACGTATAACGTACAACTTACAACGTACAACTTACGACGTCACTTAGCTGGTCTGTCAAACGCAATGCGCAACTCATTTTTGGCATCTTCCAATACCTTTTTATGAGAAGCCGATAAATTATGACCTGCACGATTGATATAAAAATTAAGCATAGACATGGCGGATTGAAAGGGCGTTCCTTTTCTGCGATGACTCTTTTTTGCTGAACGCTTCAACGATGATGCTATTTTCTTAGGATCATCTGATTTAAAAATGGATTTTTCGAGATCAAGCGCGTCACTGGTTTGCATAACCCGTGCAGACCACTTGCGTTTGCTTGTTTTTGCAGTTTTCTTTTTTGCAGTTTTTGTTGCCGGCATAAAATACATTTTATTTTTCAACAGATACAGCAAAGGCAGTATATCGTCAAATCAAAATGCACGCCACTTCCGCAGCTATTTTTCAATGACCAAACACCGCAAGAATCGGGTTCTTCAACGGCAATAACCACAGGTAACTTTGTCTTACAAAATTTTATTATGGTAAGTATAAAAGACAGACTTGACGGCAAAGATTGGATAAGCGCTGGAGAGAACCTTACACATAACGGGTACTCCGTTGTAGAAAATGTATTAACCCCTTCAGAATGCGAACAATCTATTGCCCGGTACAATGAAGAGGATTTATATCGCAAAACAATTGTAATGGAACGCTATCGTTTTGGCAGCGGTGAGTACAAATATTTCAAATATCCATTGCCGCAACTCATTACAGCTATCAGGGAAACTGTTTACGCTTATCTTGCTCCCGTGGCAAACAGGTGGATGAAAGCACTGCAAATTGACAAAGAATATCCATCAACGCATGACGCATTTAAACAGATTTGTTACGACCACGGTCAGGACAAGCCAACCGTCCTTATCCTAAAATACGGGGAGAATGGTTTTAACACACTACATCAGGATCTTTATGGCGAGGTTTGGTTTCCCTTTCAGCTGGTTTTATTACTTAACGAACCCGGAGAAGATTATACGGGCGGCGAATTTGTTTTGACTGAATCTGTGCCGCGGGCGCAATCCAGGGCCAGCGTAATTCAACCCAAAAAAGGAGACATGTTATTGTTTACGACAAACTTCCGGCCTGTAAAGGGTTCAAAGGGTTATTACCGTGCAACCGTGAAACATGGAGTAAGCCCGGTACATAGCGGCAACAGACACACACTGGGCATTATTTTTCACGATGCACTTTCCTAATATTTGCAAAAGAAATCACATTAATAACAATGTAACCCGCGCAAATAATCTTAGCAAGAAACGGGTTTAAAGCCCGCACACATAATGATAACTTTGTTTTACAAACCTGCAGGAAATATTCTTTAACAGATGAAATATTTTAACATGGAAACGCAACAGGAAACAGATTACAAAAGAATAGCTGCATCCATTGATTATTTAAAAAACAATTTTAAAAATCAGCCAAGCCTTGAAGAGGCTGCAGAACATATACATCTAAGCCCTTTTCATTTTCAACGGATGTTTAAGGATTGGGCAGGGGTAAGTCCCAAACAATTCCTCCAATATTTAAGTATTGAGCATGCAAAGCAGATGTTAAAAAATAACGGAGCTACCCTTTTTGATGCAGCTTTTGAAACAGGATTATCCGGAACAGGAAGATTACATGACCTGTTTATCAAAGTGGAAGGCATGACGCCAGGTGAATACAAAAACGGAGGTGAACTGCTGCATATCAATTATAGCTTTGCCGAAAGTCCGTTTGGCAACATCATCGTTGCTTCCACATCAAAAGGAATATGCCACATGGCTTTTGCGGACGAGAAAGCAGATATGGCTTTAGGGGATCTTAAACAAAAATTCCCCAATGCACAGTACACGCAAATAGTGGACAGCATTCAACAAAACGCATTGTTTATTTTTGGCCAGGACTGGAGTAAGCTCGGGCAAATCAAACTACACCTAAAGGGTTCGCCTTTTCAAATTAAAATCTGGGAAACGCTGCTAAAGATTCCGCTTGGCTCACTTACCACATATTCGGGATTGGCTGAGCAGGCAGGGTATGCAGGCGCATCCCGGGCGGTAGGTACAGCAGTTGCCGGCAATCCGGTGGCATTCCTCATACCTTGTCACAGAGTGATCAGATCAACCGGAGAAATTGGACAATACCATTGGGGAAGCACACGCAAGTCTGCAATGATTGGATGGGAAGCTGCGAAAGGTGTAATTCATGCTGAAGCATCTTAGATTCATCCTTTAGTTTAATGTAGGATATTTAAAGCATACATCGTCAATTTTGGGAGATGTCTCCTGACGTCGACATGACGATCCTGGCTCATCAGAAAAAATAGATGCTGCAGCACAAACGCCTGGTCCGTAATGATAAGGAAATCTGCACCCGCATCGTCATGTCGACGACAGGAGAGGTCTCCCGAATCTTGAGCTGATTGTGATATTTTATGAGCATTTGATATTGTTAACAAACGACATTGAATTGCCCACCATGGCATAAATAATAGATTTAAAACAACATTCGATGACCAAACCGAAGAACTTATTGCCTTTTGATGGAGAAGTATATTTATTTCCGGCATTGTTTACTAAGGAGGAAAGCAGCAAATTATATGATCTGCTTGCAGAAAGCATTCAATGGAAACAGGAACCCATTGTTATTTTCGGTAAGCAAATAATGCAACCAAGATTAACTGCATGGTACGGCGACGAGCAAAAACCGTACAGCTATTCAGGCATTACAATGCATCCGCATCCCTGGTCAAAAGAACTTCTTGAAATAAAACACAGAATTGAAAGCGTTGCTAACCATATTTTCACCAGTGCACTACTTAACTTTTATCGCAACGGTTATGATAGCATGGGCTGGCACAAAGACAATGAAAAGGAATTGGGCATTAACCCGGTAATTGGGTCAGTAAGCTTTGGCTCCGACAGAACATTTTGCTTCAAACACGCAAAAGAAAAAACGCCTACTCAAAAAGCAACACTCAATAGTGGCAGCTTCTTGTTAATGAAGGGCGCAACGCAACACCATTGGCTACACAGCATCCCTAAAGAACCCAAAATAACTGAAGGCAGAATTAACCTCACATTCCGGACTATTATATGATCAGGCAAATTGACGCAGGCGTTGATGAAGCCAGCCAGAAAAAGCAGCTTCGCAAACTCATCAGGCAGGGGACAATTCAATACGCAGGTTATATACCCGGAAAAATCTACGGAAGACTATCCTGTTCATCCGGCAAAAGAATGAAAGCTAAGAACAGGATATTTTTCTCCAATGAAGAGGAAGCCATTTTGGCTGGTTACCGGCCATGCGGACATTGCCTGAAAGAGCGATATAAAATGTGGAAATTAACCCATTCAAAATAGAAGAAATAACGCCCACCATATTTATGCATTTTAGTCCGGCTCTAAGCAAAGAAAAACTAACACCCACATAAAAACCAATATCATCCTGTAATTTCGCTCTCAAACAATTTCCACATGAGTCTTGAGTTATCAGGCATACATCATATAGCGATTATCTGTTCGGATTACGAACGATCAAAAAAATTTTATACAGAAGTACTGAACATGACTATTGTGCGGGAAGTTTATCGCACAGAAAGGCAGTCCTACAAACTTGACCTGGCACTGGGATCCAATTACGTGATTGAATTATTTTCTTTTCCCGCGCCGCCACCAAGACCATCCAGGCCGGAAGCCTGCGGCTTAAGGCATCTCGCTTTCCAGGTGAACAACATAGATATTGCAGTTAAAGAACTAGCTTCAAAAAATGTTATCTCCGAACCTATAAGAATAGACCCATACACCCGAAAACGCTTTACATTTTTCACCGATCCGGATGGGCTACCGTTGGAGCTTTATGAAATTTAACATGCTGATTTTTGATCGCTGATTTTTTGATCGCTGATGTCTGATTTCTTTATGTGCAACACCGAAATCACATTTGGCACTTCTTATTTTCAACAATTGACAAAACATTATCGTGTCCGAAATCAGAGATCGGAAAATCAGACATCAGACATAAGTAATCATCGCGTCCAGATCAGACATCAAAAAATCACACTTAGCACTTCTTATTTTCAACAATTGACGAAATATTATCGTGTCCGAAATCAGAGATCGGAAAATCAGACATCAGACATCAGACATCAGACATTTCTTTAAAGCTTTTGTTTCTCGAATATTTCCTTCACACGATTGATTTCATTCTCGTACATCGTTTTCTTTCTTGTGCCGAAATACAATGTATTTTCAATGATATTGTTGCCTTCCCACGCAAGCTTCAAACTACCTGATGCAATTTCTCCGCGGCATAAAAAATCCGGCACTACCGAGAAGCCTTCTTCGCCACTTAAGCAACGCACGATGGAGCTAATATTTGGCACAATGTAATTAGGCTTAAAATCAATATTTGTCTTGAAGTTCATTTGCCAGAATTTTTTCAAATGCTCCATATCAGCTGCAGTGCTGTACCAGATCTGTTGCTTAAGCCATTGAATGGCTTCTTTAATTTTATCTTTCTTAAGTAGTGAGGTTAACTGCTTTACATCTGTTTTAGCCCCGCAAACCAATACAATCCGCTCTTTGGAAAAAGCTTTGTATTCAAGATTTTTCTGTTCACCCTTTTGAGGAGTGATGATCAGATCCAGCAGCCCCTTATCAAGATCCTGCAGCATTTGCGGATACTCGCCAAACTTGATGATTACATTAAAAGGTAGTGAAGAAATATGCTTTTCCAGTGTGAACTGAAACGTTTCAAAACACATTCCAATACTGATGGTTGCCCTGTCCTCTTTCGTACTCTTATGAAACAATTGTTCTGCAGTACCCAGTTTATTAATCGGCTCAAGTATAAAATTGTACAATACTTTTCCCCGCTCTGTTGGTACCATCTTTTTTGCCGAACGGTCAAATAATTTATATCCTGTATATGCTTCCAGTGAGTTCAGATGAAGACTCACTCCCGGCTGGGAGATATACAGGGCCTGCGCAGCGCCTGTAAGTGTACCGGTTTCATAAATCGCTTTAAATGTTCGTAGCCATTCCAGATTGAGCATTTTTATCTATCATTTTTATGATACAAATGTAAAACTTAAGTTATTATGATAATAATATGTTTTGAGTGAATTTTGCCCTGACAAAAAAAATAAATGATGGAATACAGAAGACTAGGAAACACTGAACTGCAATTATCAGCAATAACATACGGAGCCTTTGCTATTGGCGGAAACATGTGGGGCGGAAACGAAAAGAAAGACTCCATTGCATCTATACACGCCTCTCTTGATAATGGTGTCACAACAATTGATACAGCACCATTTTATGGTTTTGGACTAAGCGAAGAGATGATTGGAGAAGCTTTGAAAGGAAAAGACAGAACTAAAGTACAGTTACTAACGAAATTCGGCCTTGTCTGGGACGGCAGCAATAGCGGAAATGGTGAATACTTTTTTGATGCTCAAGACAATGGCCGCAATATTCCTGTCTACAAGTACGGGGCAAAAGCCAATATTGTTAAGGAACTGGAAGAAAGTCTTCGTCGCCTGAAAACTGATTATGTTGATTTGCTTCAATTACACTGGCCGGATAATACAACGCCGGTTGATGAAACAATGGATACGCTGAACCGGCTGATTCAACAGGGCAAGATAAAAGCTGCAGGCGTATCTAATTATAATCTTCAGCAACTGCACGAAGCAGAAAATACAATCGGTCTTGCATCTAACCAGGTTTCATACAGCATGTTAAACCGTGCCATAGAAAAAGATGTTTTGCCCTACTCTATTGAAAGAAATATCAGCATCATTGCATACAGCCCAATGGAAAGAGGATTACTCACCGGCAAATATTTTAAGGACAGCAAATTAAAGAACGATGACCACCGCAATGGCTACTTCGAACAATTTCAGTTGGATAAAGTAGCGGATTTCCTGGCAAAGATCACACCGATAGCCAAAGGCACAAATGCTACGCTTGCGCAACTGGTGCTTAGATGGACCACCTTACAAAAAGGCATTACCGTTGTTTTGGCAGGTGCGAGAAATGCGGAACAAGCCGTCAGCAATGCACAATCAATGGACATTGATATTACTCCGGAAGAAATGGCCTTTATCAACAAAGAACTTTCCCTCATTAACTAACGCATTTTTTATTCAACAATTAAACTGAATTTGACATGCTTTTCACAACATACCAGCTTGGTGATCATCTGCTAAAAAACAGGATCATCATGCCCCCCATGACGCGTTCCCGTGCTGCAAACGGAGATGTAGCTACAGATCTGATGGCTGAATACTACAGCCAACGCGCAACTGCGGGGCTTATTATTTCCGAAGGAACACAAATCAGCCGGCAGGGCCAGGGTTATGCGTGGACGCCCGGCATCTATACAAAAGAACAGATCGATGGCTGGAAAAAAGTAACCGACGCTGTGCACAAACAAGGCGGAATAATATTCGCGCAACTCTGGCACGTAGGCCGGGTTTCTCATACATCGCTCCAGGAAAATCAACAGTCTCCTGTTGCGCCTTCCGCAATTCTTGCGGACGGTGTAAAAGTATTTGTTGATCCGGAAGGAAAAGGTCCTTCGGCTGGTGCAGGAGAAATGCTGCAGCATTCCATGCCCAGGGAATTAACAAAAGATGAAATAAAAGCCATCGTGAATGACTATGCACAAGCAGCCAAAAATGCAATAGCGGCAGGATTTGACGGCGTTGAACTACATGGCGCAAATGGATATCTTTTAGAACAATTCACCGATTCGCAAACAAACAAGCGAACTGATGAATATGGCGGATCACTTGAAAACCGCTTGAGATTTTTAAAAGAAGTTGCCACCGCCGTAGTAAACGCTGTGGGCAAAGAAAAAGTTGGTATAAGACAGGCGCCTTTAACTACATTGATGGGTGCGATTGATGATAATCCTGAAGAAACATACCTGGCTGCTGCAAAAATGCTGAATGAGATTGGAGTTGCTTACATCCATATTGCAGAAGCAGACTGGGAAAATGCACCTATAATGCCGGCCGAATTTAAAGAAGCCTATCGCAAGGCATTCTCGGGAACGCTAATCTATGCCGGCAAATACACTAAACAAAGAGCCGAAGAGGCGATTGCGAATGGTTGGGCGGATCTAATCGCATTTGGCAGACCGTTTATTGCCAACCCCGATCTGCCTTATCGTTTGCTGAACAATCTACCATTAAACTCACCTGACGGAAAGAAGTTTTTTGGTGGCAGTGACATTGGTTATACAGATTATCCATTTTATAAAAATTAATCGTATGAGTTTATTTAAACCTTTTAACGATAAAGGCTTACAATTAAAAAACAGGATTGTAATGGCACCAATGACCAGGGCACGTAACCCAAATGGCATACCCAATAAGTTGAATGCCTTATACTACAAACAACGCGCTGGTGCTGGCCTGATCATTACTGAAGGCACAGCTATATCACCAACTTCAATGGGCGTGTTGCATATCCCGGGATTGTATACAGATGAACAGGTGGAAGGCTGGAAACTTGTAACACAGGCCGTTCATGAAGAAGGTAGCAAAATATTCACCCAGCTGTGGCATGTTGGCCGTGTATCGCATGTTACTAACCAGCCCGGCGGCATTGCACCGGTGAGCAGCTCAGATATCCAGGCTATAAAATCTTTTGCGTGGGGTTACGATGAAAATGGTAAAGAAAATTTTGTCCCCTGCACAAAACCACGTCCGTTAGCAACCTCTGAGGTCAAGGATATTGTACATGATTTTGCGAAAGCAGCAGCCAACGCAGTTAAAGCCGGCTTTGACGGTATTGAGATACATGGAGCCAACGGTTATTTAATTGAGCAATTTCTAAATCCTTTTGTAAACAACAGAATGGATGAATACGGAGGCGATATCGTTAACCGCAGCCGTTTTCTCCTTGAAGTTATTGATGCCTGCGTTGATGCAATTGGCGCTGAAAAAGTCGCTATACGTTTAACGCCTTACGGGGGCCTGCACGAACTTCCGCATTATGATGAGATTGAAGCAACATACAAGTATTTGGCGGAAGAGTTAAGTGAAAGACAGATTGCGTACGTTCATATCATGGATCAAAAATCCCGCGGAAGTTTTGCACTACCTGAAGGATTTATGTCACGCTTCAAATCATGGTACAAGGGAATCGTCATATTGGCAGGCGGAATGGATAAGAAGAAATCAGACGAATACCTGTCTGCCGGAATCATTGATCTTGCCGGATTTGGCGAGCCTTTTATTGCCAATCCGGACCTTGCGGACCGGCTAAGGAACGATTGGCCTTTAACTCCACCAGAACGGCATCTGCACTATGGCGGAGCTGAACATGGTTATACCGATTATCCACTTCACCAATCATCAGCAGCGTGATCGACAGATAAAGACCCGTCAGCAACTTCAATAAAGGCGGTATTCATTATACCCGCCTTTATTGTTTTCATCATCTTTAAGGAACTCATTCTTAGTTATTCATCGCTTTCAATGCTTCTGCCGGAGAGGAAAGAAACAACCTGTAAAGATCAGCAGTTCCTCCTACATGTATCTCATAAACATCACTGTTTAATGCATCGAAAAGCTCATCGGCAACCTGTGACGCAGGTATCCCCTTCTCACCACCAATTGACTGTGAAAAATCTGTATTAACAAGCGGCGGCATCAGTTCAAATACTTTGATATGCCCTGTTTGCGCAAGCGTTATACGTAATGATTGCGTATAAGAATGTAATGCCGCTTTGCTCGCAGCATACGTAGAAATAAAATGATTGGGCGAAAACGCTACAATAGACGTAACATTTACAATTGCCGCATTAGCATTTGAATGTAATACAGGCAATAACTTTTCAGTAATGCGAACAATAGCCAGGTAATTAGTCAACATCTCAGCACTTGCCTTTTCGTAAGCCCCTGCTTCTGCAGAAAGTTTATAGGCTGCGGCAAAGCCGGCGTTGTTCACAATTACGTTCAGCCCAGGGTATTCTTTTGAGATCTGCTTAACGAGCCCGTCAACGTCCGCGTCTTTTGTAATATCACTGACAATTGCAACGGTATTTTTCAATGATGCTGCTGCCTGCTCCAGCTTCTGGCGATTTCTGCCCGTAATAATTACTTTATTACCATTTTCTGAAAATTGTTTTGCAATTGCAAATCCAATACCTGCGCTTCCGCCTGTTACAAGTACTGTGTTTCCTGAAGTTTTCATTTTTTGTTTATTTAATGTGATTACTCTTATAATATACCGATTGGTATA
Source organism: Chitinophagaceae bacterium DXS (assembly GCA_030345135.1). Taxonomy (GTDB): domain Bacteria; phylum Bacteroidota; class Bacteroidia; order Chitinophagales; family Chitinophagaceae; genus Danxiaibacter; species Danxiaibacter flavus. The sequence goes on along the minus strand of CP128386.1, from coordinate 758,324 downwards.
TTTTAAAGCAAAAAAATTTAAGTGAGATCGTTGATCATTTTTTCAACAGACTCCATGATCATTTTCCTGAAATTGAGCTTGTTTGTAAGCTTTGATATCATTATTCCACCCTCTATCAATGCAATTAAAGCTATAGCAGACTGCTCAGGAACAACATCAGTCCTGAACTCCTTTGCCTCAATACCTTTTTTTATAATTGCAGAAAGACTATTCTTCCATGATACAATTGCATCACTGGCTTTTTCTTTTAATTGAGGATGCGTATCATCAGATTCGATGGCTGTATTAAGGATTGGACAACCACCTTCCGGAAATGGAGATTTAAAAAAATTCTCATAGAAAGTAACATACACCAGCAATTTGTCTTTGTAGGTTTTTCTTTTGCTGATCTCCTGTTTTACGTAAGAGTTGATCTTTTCCAGGTTACATTCAAATGCCGCCAATGCAACGGCATCCTTATTCTCAAAATTACCGTAAATGCTACCCTTTGTAAGACCTGTGGCATCTGTAATATCAGACATAGACGTGCCCGAATAACCTTTCACATTAAAAATGGGAGCAGTTTTTTCGATAATGTACTGTCTGGTTTTTTCCGCCTTTGTCATAACAGGAAAGAATTATCACACAAAATTATACCGATTGGTATTATTTTACAAAATTTATTTTATCTCTTTAACAAAGAAAAAAATCAATCTTCTGTAACCAAATGATTTCTACGGAATTCTGTGGGGCTAAGGCCGTTGTATTTTTTGAAGATCCGGTTGAGATGGCTCAGATCAGTAAAACCAAATTCATCGCTAATCTCTTTAAGGCGCATATTGGTATACTTCAGCCGCGTTTCTATCAATTTCATTTTGTACAAGGCTATATATTGCTGCATGTTTTCACCAGTATTCTTTTTAAAATATTCACCTATATAATTCTGGGAAACATGAAAATGCGCAGCAACAATATCAGCTCTTAGCTTGTCCGGCAAAAAAATATTTCTGTGTACATAATTTATCAACGCCAGGGCCTCGTTTGTTGGGTCTGCAGCAATGGCCGGTTCTTTTACAGAAATATTACGGGCGGCGATGGTTATGATCGTATTGATAAACTGGCTGATCACTTCTCCCCTGTTTGGAAAGCGACTTTCATTTTCAAGAATAATAGCTTCTGCAAGTGCCCTCACCAACGGCTTATCGGAAACATTTGAGAGAATGCAGCCAGGTAAATGATTGTGATTATGAAAAATATACTCCACTTTCTGCACCCACTCTCTGCTCTGCGTTTTAAGGTAATTATTATTAAACCTGATGAACAAAAACGTGGTTGGCTTACTTACTTCGAAGCCATGACGGTCACTGGGAAAGATCAGAAATAATTTATCAGGACTGTAAGGTAACCGGTGATCATTGACGATCTGAACACCTTCACCTTCTAATACAAAGATCATTTCAAAGAAAGTATTCTTATGGATTTTCGCAGCGTATTCATTTATTTCGAGAACATCCAGTTCAAAAGGCTGATAAATATTTCTAATCTCCATTCCTGCAAAAATACAAATCAATCCTTCCTAAATACAAGCGAAAGCAGTTAGTGGTCCCGAATTTTACATCATAAATAAAAGATAACATGAACACAACGTCATTTTTATTACTCAGATTGGCCATTGGCGCAAGTATGCTGGGGCACGGACTTGTACGCTTACCCAAATTACAAACCTTTAGTAAGTGGATGACAGGCAATTTTGAAAAATCGATGCTGCCTAACGGACTGGTATTGCCGTTCAGCTATGTATTGCCTGTTGCGGAGTTCACTATTGGTCTCCTTATTATGCTCGGTTTATTTACGAGACCTGCATTAATTGCCGGATCTATTGTCATGATCATGCTTATAACCGGCACGGCATTGATTGAAAATTGGGATGCACTGCCTTCACAGTTAATACATGTAGCCATATTTGCTGCACTGATCAACGCATCTGGCTATAACACGTTAGCAATCGATAATATATTGTTTAAAAAATAGTACCTGATGAGCAGCAGAAGAAAATTTATTAAACAAAGCGGCATACTGGCTTTAACGAGTACAGTTCAATCCTTCACAGGAAAAAGTATCTCACAAAACAAACAATCTATGCAGTCAAAAGAAAAAACATACTGGCCGGATGGATCTCGACTGGTAGTCTCCATATCTATGCAATTTGAAGCAGGTGGACAGCCTGATAATGCAGAAAGCCCTTTCCCGAAAAACATGCAAAAAGGCTACACTGACCTTCCCGGCGCAACATGGTTTGAATATGGTTATAAGGAGGGTATTCCCCGTATGCTGGACAATTGGGAAAGGCTTGGCATTAAAGTCACATCGCATATGGTAAGCGCAGCAGTACTTAAAAATCCATTTCTCGCTAAAGAAATAGTTGAGCGTGGACATGAAGCTGCGGCACATGGAATGAACTGGGCAACCCAATACAACATGAATTACGAAGAAGAAAAAAAATTCGAAAAAGATGGTGCGGATGCTATCGAAAAAATCACAGGAGTAAAACCCGTTGGGTACAATGCCAACTGGTTAAGGCGTGGTGCCAACACATTAAACATTTTACAAGAACTCGGGTTTATTTATCACATTGATGATTTGAGTCGGGACGAGCCCTTTATTATTAAAGTGAACAATAAAGATTTTGCAGTTGTGCCTTATACGCTCCGCAACAATGATATTCTTTTGATTGAAGGAAAAAACTTTTCAACAGATCAGTTCTTTAACCAGGTTAAAATGGAATTTGACCAGCTATATCCCGAGTCTGAAAACCGCCGCAGACTGATGTCCATCAGCTTTCACGACCGCATTGGAGGCACTCCGCAAATGGTAAAAACCACCAACGAACTAATAAGATATATACAGCAACATAAAGGTGTATCGTTCAAACGAAAAGACGAAATCGCAAGGATGACACTTGATGACAAAACGACCATCAGAGAGTGAATTGCTATCATGATTAAAACTAAAGGCTATCGATGATTGATAGCCTTTAATAATTTCAATTATTTGGGAAGCAGCGCCTGCCCCTCAAAAGCTATACCGTCCCATCCGTGCGCCATAAATTGCCTGATATTCTGATGATCCATACCACTGGGATTATTTAATACCGACTGATAATGTTCTGCAAACAGGTAAAGCGTGTCTTCTTTACTTAGATTATTTAGTTGGGCAAACGCAAAAACTTTCGCGCTCCCCTGGTTTTGCGTTGCTTCATTGTACGTCTCTCCGTTTTTGAATGCAGTGGGCTGATGTTGATAACTCGCTTCAATAAATTCAATCACCTCCTTAAACGTAAGTGAATTGTCTTTTAATCTACCGACCAATGTAATTAACTGTTCTTTCATTCAGAAAAGTATCTATTTAAAATTAATTTGGCGCGAAATCCGTCATTATGTGCCCTTCGCGCATTTTTACCGGCCAAAAATAAAATTAAAAGATCCAGCTTTCAGCCTTAATCAGAAATATTCTTAAACAATCAATCGTATTGGTTTGAAAATAGTTGAACAGGACTTCTGCCATGCCTGATGCTTTTTACAATTTTATTCTGGCGTTTTTTTTGTGGCCCTATGTATAAAAGTAAAATCATGAAATATGACCCCTTTGACTTTGTTGTAACAGCAAATCTTGACACTATTTCGGGAACGCTGATACCTATTGGAGACAATGATAAAGATTACCCCAAGCAATTCAATGTTGTAATAGAAGACAAATCAATTGGCCTTCTACAGTGCGATAACAAAATGTGGACATTTCAACATGGCGATAACAAAGAACTGGCGGAAGCTATTGGTGAATTTGTGATTGAGTGGTATAAGGGGGAGTGAAGAAAGGTGTCAGGTATCAGGTTTCAGGTTTGAGGTATAAGGTCTCAATGAGGTTTAAAGTCGTGAGAGAAGAAGGAGCTGTTTAATTTTTGATCGAAAACCTTGTGTTTGTGGTTTGACCTTAAACTTTTATAAGCCAGCCGTGAAATAAGTTTATTTGCACACGTGTATAGGATATCTTTTACAAAAAAAATCAGTCTATAATCACGAAAACCAATTGCGAAAAAAGTTCTCATTTTCGCCAAAACCCAATAAAGAGAATACAAGTTTCAATATGAAATAACCAATAAAACCTTCTTCTCACCCCTACTCCTCAAGCCTCATGCCTCAGGCCTTATACCTCAGACCTTATACCTCAAACCTGACACCTGATACCTGACACCTGATACCTGATACCTGATACCTGATACCTGATACCTGATACCTGACACCTGATACCTTTTTCAAAATTTTCCCCCAAAAAAACTTGCGTAAGTGAATACTTACATTTAATTTAGTAAGCGAATACTTACATATTTTATGAGATCACAGGCAAGAAGAGATGTTTTCCAGGCAATAGCCGATCCAACACGGCGCGCTATCATTGCGCTTATAGCGTTTCAGTCAATGAACCTGAATGCTATTGCCGAAAATTTTAACGTTAGCAGGCCGGCCATTTCCCAGCATATCAAAATTTTACATGAATGTGGTTTGATCACCATCAAACAACAAGGCAGGGAACGTTATTGCGAAGCTCAGCTTAATAACCTTGCCGCAGTTGCGGACTGGCTTGAACCATTCCGCCAGGCATGGGAAGACCGGTTTAACAAAATGGACGATCTGCTGGCACAAATGCAATCTTCGAAAAAAAGAAAAAACAAATAATCATGGCATCTAAAAATCAGACAAAAGTAACCGCCGAACCAGGTAAACAGGAACTGCACATCACAAGAGAGTTCGATGCTCCGAGAGAGCTGGTGTTTAAAGCCTACACAGATCCGGATCTTGTTATTCAATGGCTTGGTCCAAAAGATCTGGCAATGAGAATTGAAAAATACGACTGCAGAACAGGCGGCTCCTACAGGTACATTCATTCCGATAAGAATGGAAATGACTATGCCTTTAATGGTGCGGTGCATGAAGTTACTGCACCTGAAAGGGTTATTCAGACTTTTGAGTTTGAAGGCTTGCCTGAAAGAGGACATGTTAGCCTGGACAGCGCCTTCTTTGAAGCATTGCCGGACAACAGAACCAAAGTAACCATTCATTCTGTGTTTCGCTCAGTGGCAGACAGGGACGGTCTTGTTCAATCTGGCATGGAGAAAGGACTTAGCGAAGGCTTTAGCCGGCTTGATGATCTGCTGGCAAAATAATTTCATTATAAAAATTCAAACACAAAAAAAACAACTCTTATGGTTAAAGACGTATGGCTCAATCTTCCTGTAAAAGATGTAAAAAGGGCCCAAACATTTTTCACTGATCTTGGTTTTACATTCAACGCACAACATGCTGACGGAGTTAATTCCGCTTGCCTGATGATGAGTGAAAAAAATGTTGCGGTAATGCTTTTCGCAGAACACATATTCAAAAGCTTTACATCAAACAATGTGATCACCGGCACCGATAATTCTGAAGTATTAATTTCATTCAGTGCCGAAAGTCAGCAGGAAGTGGATGAAATGGCTGCAAAAGTTGAAAAGGCAGGAGGAAACATTTACTCCAAACCACAATTAAACCAGGGATGGATGTACGGATTTGCTTTCAGCGATCCCGATGGGCACAAATGGAACATGCTTTACATGGATCTCAGCAAGATGCCTAAATAACTTCAGTCAAAATAATCACGATGCCAAAATCCCTTGCTGCAACAAAAGATCTAACGGCTCGCCAGTTCATCATCAGACTCACTGCGCTGCAATCCGATGATGAACTTAAAAAAATTCAGCGTTATTTTAAATCAGAAGCCGGTTCATACGGTGAAGGAGATCAGTTCATCGGCGTGAAAATGGGCCAGCTTTTTGAACTGGCGAAAACGGTCATTGCCATGCCGGCAAAAGAAATCGAAAAGTTACTCGAGAGTCCGATCCATGAAGTTCGAGCCGGTGCGCTGAGTATTATGGATAAAGCATCGCGCGATAAAACAATCACCGGACCGCGCCTCAAAGAACTGTATGACCTTTACATGAACAGACACGATCGCGTAAACAACTGGGATCTTGTAGATCTCGGTTGTTTACATATGGTAGGCAGTTATCTTATTGATAAACCAAGAAAGATTTTATACCGACTGGCTAAATCAAAAAATATCTGGGAGCGGAGAACTTCCATCCTTGGCACCTGCTATTTTATAAAAAAAGGTGAGACTGCAGATACTTTCAAAATTGCAGAGATCCTGTTGCTCGACAAAGAAGACCTGATTCACAAGGCTGCTGGTTGGATGCTGCGCTTCGCCGGAGATAAAGACCCCAAGGGCCTTCGTGCCTTTTTGGATAAACATGCCGCAACGATGCCCAGAACAATGCTGCGGAACTCCATCGAAAAATTTGACAAGAAAGAAAAAGAACATTATATGAAAATTTGTGAGGAATAACAGGCCGATAGTAAATACTTCTGATCCTATCATTGTAAAACAGGTAGATGGGTCTTTAAAAAACGACTGGGTAAACTTCCTTATTAACACGTATAAATTCAATTTTTACGAATGGCCGCGCGCCTTTGCGCTTCGTAACGGATGGAGGCTTTATGTAGCCTAACGTGACAACAAAATAGTTGCCTGCCGTTCGTTTTTCACGACAAGTGAAAAAACCGTCTTTTCAGGGGTAGATGCGCCTGTACCCGGTGTAATGACAGATGATCACGCGCCGGACTTTGCCATTTGGCGGAAAGCTATCAATGAAGGAATAAAAGGGGGCGCAAGATTATTTGTCGCAGACATTGAATTACCAGATACAACGAAGAACAAAGCAGCTTATGAAGGCTTTTCCAAATTGGGATTTTATATTCCTTATACAAGGTTTCACTACAGATTGAATAAATAACATATGCACGCACATATCATCATGATCAATCGCTAAACATTCTTCACAAAAGGATATTTTTAACCATAATCATCTTGAAATAACTACAAAAATTACTATCTTTCATATTATCTGAATCACTTATTCTTACCCACAGAAGCTTGACATAAATCCGGTACCGTTATCTACAAAGACCAGATTTAAAGTGATTGTCCATGCCAAAGACAAGTCAAATTCTTCTCACAGAGGAGAAAGAAACCTTACTTATTACTTTGTATGCCAAAGCACTCGACAGTCGTTCGTCACGCTCTATACTTTGTGACAAAACCGCCGAAGCTATTGCGCAACAGATCAATTACGATTTCAATAAATTAACAAGCCTTGCCAACAACAATATTATCGTTGTAAGAGCCAGGCAATATGACGAATGGCTGAAAGAATACCTGGCAAACAACCCCAACGCAGTTGTACTTAACCTTGGTTGTGGATTGGACTCGAGGATTGCAAGAATTAATCCACCAATGAATATCCGTTGGTTTGACCTGGACTACCCGGAAGTTATCCAACTAAGACAGAACTTTTTCGAAGACAGGAATGGCTATACGATGATTGCTTCTCCTGTAACCGCGCTTAGCTGGATGAAACAATTGCCAACAGATCGCCCCGCGATAATAATAGCTGAAGGCCTGCTTGAATACCTAACAGAAGAAGAGGTTAGAATATTACTAAACAGGCTAATAACTTTTTTTCCGCACGGACAATTGATCTTTGATGTGATGAGTTCCTTTGCCATCCGGTCGGGGCAAAAGAAATTGAAAGCAACAACAGGCGCTATTCATAAATGGGCAGTGAACGACCTTACTGATCTAGACCAACTGGACCTAAGACTTACAAGAATTTCCGGTCTGTCTGTATTCCAATCTCCCTACATAAAGGAACTTCCGTTAGGATACCGCTTACTCTATGGCCTCATGACAACAATGCCGCCGTTCAACAACATGCTCCGCTTGTTGCGATACGAATTTTAAAAATCCAAACAAACTTGTTGCCTGGCATACTTATACTCGGGCAAACAAACTTTTTATCGTACAAATGCTGGCAATTGTTGCAGGAATCAATGCTGGTATTTGATTTTTTTTGAAAAGATAATTATTTTGCCCTCGAACAGCTGTGCGGGCCAGCAAGCTACTTACCAATCATTTTTTATCAATCAATTATATGAGCCAATTAATCACCGGTATTCACCATGTAACAGCCATTGCAGGCAAATCGCAGAAGAACATTGATTTTTACGCTGGTATCCTCGGACTGAGACTTGTGAAGAAAACCGTAAACTTTGATGCACCGGAAGTCTATCATTTTTATTACGGCGACGAACAGGGTTCACCAGGAAGCATACTCACATTTTTCCCTTATGGCCACATTCAAAGCGGCAGACATGGCAAGGGCATGCTTAATACAACCAGCTTTTCTGTTCCGTACAATAGCATTGGATACTGGCAGGAACGATTAACCAAATATGATATAAAACAAAAGCCTGTGCAGGAAAGACTTAAAACCGAGGCTTTTATTTACTTTGAGGATCATGACGGGTTGGGACTTGAGTTGATTTTTACTGACAAAGACAGCAGGCCCGGATTCAGTTACGGACACATACCGGAAGAACATGCTATCAAAGGTTTTTATAATGTGGAAATATGGGAAGAAGGTTATGAGCGGACCGCGGCTTTACTTACTGAACAAATGGATCACACGCTGATAGCAGAGGAAGGAAACCGCTTCCGTTTCGCCGCAAACGATAAACCCGGAAATTATGTGGACATTCTTTGCATGCCTGACAGGCTGCGAGGTTTGGGAGGCAACGGAACCGTTCACCATATTGCTTTTGCAACGCCCAATGCAGAAACACAGTTGGAAGCCAGGCAGAAAATTTCCGCACGCATGCTTAATCCCACACCTGTGTTGGACAGACAATATTTTACATCCATTTATTTCAGAGAGCCCGGAGGTGTATTATTTGAAATAGCCACATCAGGACCGGGATTTGCGGTAGATGAAGAACCAGCACATTTGGGTGAAGCTTTAAAACTTCCACCACAATATGAACCAATGAGAAAAGAGATTGAAAACGTAGTGGACCCGGTTTCTTTTCTTGCTGATAATTATAAATAATGATATGCATCAAAAAAATATAACCACTTCGGGCAAGCCATTGTCTGAAGCATCAAAAGCATTGATCCTGCTGCACGGACGGGGAGCAAGCGCTTCTGATATTTTATCCCTGGCTCAGTATTTTAAACTTACGGACTTTGCACTGCTCGCACCGCAGGCAACAAATAACACATGGTATCCTTTTTCGTTCATCGCACCTGTGCAACAGAACGAGCCATGGCTCAGTTCAGCAATTGATCTATTGAAGGACATAGTACAGGATATTGTTACGGCTGGCATTGACAAAAGCAATATTTATATGATGGGCTTTTCCCAGGGAGCCTGCCTTACACTGGAATTTGCAACACGCAATGCAACTAGATGGGGTGGAATTGCGGCGTTCACCGGAGGCCTTATAGGAGATCATATCTACAGAGAGAACTATGCCGGCAATTTCGATAATACGCCCGTTTTTATAGGCACAAGTGATCCTGATTTTCACGTTCCGGTTCAAAGGGTTTATGCAACCAGCAACATTTTAAGAGAAATGGGAGCTGATGTGACTGAAAAAATTTATCCTAATATGGGGCATACAATTGTTCAGGATGAGATTGAACATGTGAACAAGCTGATATTCAGCAGCCCTGACACAGCATAACAGAACCTCGATCACGAAACAAAATGCGTTTAATGCAGTACAGGCACAAAGCATTAAACGCATTGTTGTTTGCATCAAAGCGACCCCGTTAATTTTCAACAACACTATCAAAAACCATATAAGGTGTAATGGCTGCAGCTTTGATTTGCGCTTCATTTAAATCTTTTGTCACAAGTGCATCCTCACCCAATACAACAAAGCAGTCCTTATCAATAAAAAAACCGCTCAACAATATTTCTGTTCCGTTGCTGGTTATGCTTAGCGGTATTCTTTTATTTTTATCCATTACTTCAAAATAGGTAGAGCCATCTCCATGATAGTCCAAAATCTGTTCATCTTTTAACACCCATTTATTATTGCGGATCTCTCCTATCAATTTTCCATCAAACGACTTAATCTGTGCCGAAATAAAAACTTTTTGATCTTCCAGCTTCAGATAGATCTTATAAGGATCATTAGAGCAGGCAGAAGAAATTTTTCCATTGACATAAAATCCCTCTTTAAGCTTCGAGACAGGCAGGCTTTCCCCATCCCCCTTACCCAGCTTTAATTGTATCACACCCTGATTTACCTGAACTTCTTTGGGAATAGTCAATCCGATACGATGATACTGTTCAAATGCCATTTGTCTTTTTGATTTGAAGAAATAGTCACGCAGGTAAGGAATAGAGATTATCAAAATCATTATTACCAGCACAGGGAGCAACAGTTTAAAAAGTATATTCCGGGCAGGGTGACGTGATGATTTATCTACCCTGACCGACAAGCGTGAAAGTGAAACAGCTTTTCTTGTTTCTGCTATTTTTCGCAATTGCTTAATCTTTTTTTTGCTCATAGGTAAGCTTTATGAAATCGATTAGGAAGGTGCAGCAATAGTTTGCTGGCTGGCGGCAAATAGTTTACCCGATACAGAAGACATCAATTGAATGGAAAGGTCCGTTAAACAAGTGGTGCGGGTGATCAAAACGGCCGCAGCAAACATAGTCGCAGGGAATGGAACCCGTCTACTAAGTTAGCAAATATCCAGGTGATTTAAAAGCATCAAATGGCCTCGCAAGGCAGATACGAAAGCACATTAACCACAGAGGCAAAGGGGTTTATCTCACAGAGTCGCCCGGGAACGTTTCTACTGAAACAAGTATCTTGTATTCTTCCGTGAAACCCGGTGAACCAAACTCTTTTACTTCCGTGGTTAAAATACCTGGCTGTGAAATAAACAGATACCACGCTTCTTCAACACCCTATTGCAATTCGCAAACGAGTTTAGTAAATTGGGTTATATGAAACAACTCCGTCTAACGGCCCTGCTTTTGCTTTTGTTAAATAGTATTTATGCCCAGAACGACACCATCCACCCAATAATGTTTGGAAACAAACTGGCAATTAATAACGACAATCCGCCGGACAACTCCCAACCGGTTCTAAGAAAAATAACGGACAAGCTCATTCCGTATGTCAACGGCAAGGATTTTCTCTTAAGTGTTTTGCCCTATGACAAAATCTTTGAAAAGCTTTATTCAGCTACCGGAAATGTGTGGTTCGCAGACAGCCTTTTTATTGACCATTGTAATTTTTACAATAGTCCGAATCCTGATCCTCCATACTTCAGAAACACTTTTTTTAGTTCTTCTATAACTATCGAAGCATTCAATAATTCAGGCCCTAAACACAAGCCATATTCATTTACGTTAATGAACAATGCTTTCAGTAGTTTTTTGGGACTGAATATTAACAACAGCTATCTCGACACCTTATCTATTTCCGGTTGCACGGGAAATATGTCCTTTAAAAATGACACCACTGACTTTGTGTTCCTTTCAAATTTGCCGGAGTTTTCAGACAGTTCATCCACTGGTTCTCTCTGGTTTGAAAATATCCGCTCGCTAAAAGACACATCCTCCATCCTTATAGAGCATTCAAACCTGAATGGCATTACATTTAGCAACTCCGGTCTTAATGATATTACATTTGTAGAAGACACACTTAATGCTACTTTTATCGATTCTATTTTCACATCAAAAGATGCTGCGTCCATCGTCAAATCTATTTTCTTTAATAAATGTTTTATTAACGGAAGCTTCAATTGCAAAGGTTCCAGGATCCAGAATTTATATTTTGTCTCCTGCAAATTTGGTCCATCGGCTTCACTGGCTGATTTACGTTTTGACACATTAATACTGGAAGATTGTGGCAAACTACCATCCGGCATAGCCTTCTCTCCTATCCCTAACAATAAGGATTGTTATTTAAAAATTGTCCGCACCGATATTACGGCTTCAAACTTTAAGTATCCTGCAGGCCTGCATTTATTTTTTGACGATAATGAGGGAACTGATGACATTAATAACGTGTATGTTTCTTTGTTAGAAAAACTTAAAGGGGAAGCAAAAACGGAATCTTACAAACAAGTAGACATTGACTATAGAAATCAATTGGCATCCAGGGGCGGCATCGTTGAAAAGACGTTGAATTTTGTAAACCGCACATGGTGGAACTATGGTTATAACAAAGGAAGGGTTATCTGGATCAGCCTGATATTACTGTTGATTTTTTTCTTCATTAATTTATTTACATGGCAACGCCTTCAACTGATTTATCCTGTAAGTTCTATTATCGATAAAATGGAAGACGCATTTGAAAACAAAAATTACGTACGGCATGCCAGCCTTGTTTTCCTTTACACATCCTTCATCTTTTTTTCATTCAAAATAGATTTTACGAAGATCAGGTTCGGAAACCTGCAAACAGTTGCATACTTTCTTCTTCAATATATTGCAGGGCTGATTTGTTTATTTTTTATACTGAATGCGATTTTGAAAGTTTAGAAGACAGGAAATTCTTTCACAGAGAAAAATACCGAGAAGACACCGAGGAGCACAGAGAGCTGAATCCTGCACTGATATCTGATTTTATAGTTCGATGCCCGCTGTTGATTCTTTATTTATTTGCAGTATCCTGTTTCAGACAGATGCAGGCCACAGCAACATGATAAAACATTATTGCGCGAGATAGCCGCCATCAACATTATAATATGCACCGGTAACAAAAGATGCTTTATCAGAATTGAGCCACAATGCCAGTTCAGCAACTTCTTCGGCTGTTCCAAGTCTACCCATCGGGTGAAGGCTGATCAATGCTTTTCTTGCTGCCTCATCCATTCCACTTAGCAATGGTGTTACAATATACCCTGGTCCAATAGCGTTTATTCTAATGTTTTTATCCCCATATTCCAGTGCAGCAGTCTCGGTAAGTCCGATAACACCGTGCTTCGCTGCAACATAGGCGGCTGAACCCTTTGTTCCTACTTTACCTAAAATAGATGCCATGTTTACGATGCTTCCTCCGCCTGCCGCAATGATCGCAGGTATTTGATAACGCAGACCATAAAAAACACCGGACAAATTAATTGAGATCACCTTATCCCATCCGTCGACCGGATATTCGCCCACTGAACTTATTGGGCCGCCAATACCCGCATTGTTCACAGCTATATGCAGCGCTCCGAAATGTTTTACAGCTTCATTCACTAATTGCTCACTGTCGCCAGGTTTTGATGTATCTGCTTTTACAAAAAGGGCTTTTCCCCCTTTTGATTCAATTTCCTTTACAGTTTCATTCCCTCCCGCTTCACTAATATCAGACACCACTATTTTGGCTCCTTCGGATGCATAGAGCAATGATATAGCACGACCAATACCAGATCCTGCACCGGTAACAATGGCAATTTTTTTGTCTAAACTTTTCATCATTCCTGATTTTATTTTAGATAATCAATGAGCTAAATACAATAAAAAATCTGTGTTTCAGTATATTAAAAACACCTGTCAGTTTTGCTATTTTGCTTTCATTATTCCCGGTGCTTTCCAAGCGCCGCTTAATATCTCTTGCTTTGGCCAGTAAACTCTCATCAAAACATTGAATGCTCCTTCCGGCGCAGGCAGCCAGTTACTTTCTTTGTCTTTACCCGGCGAATTGTGTTGAATGAATATATCTGTAGAACCGTCTGCATTTGTCTTTAGATTACTTCTATCGCCTATTGCATTGCGATTAATGGGATTCTTTATCATAAAACCTTCAGGATCGTACATAGTGAGCGACCAAAATGCATTGGCTGGTGGTGTTTCACCTTTAGCGAAATGAATAACATAATTGTTTGCTCCATTCAAAGCATTTCCACTTTCATCAAACGCAGCAGAAGGATAAATTGCATCCTCAGGAAGGTTGGCGCCCAAACCACCATAAGCAACAAGCGCTCTGGATTGATAATCCGTGCCATAAGCACCGGTGTTGTGCATAGGCACCCATCCGTTTACGAGCTCTTTGGGCTTAGCAAAAAAACTACTTGCAGATGCAAAGAACTCAGCAGGTATTTTCTTTAAGGCCTCCTGGGTTGCCGCATTAAAACTATCCAATGCAAACTTTCCACCAGGTTTAATGCCTAATAATGCAAATTTTTCCATTACAGGTTTATCTGCCTCTGCCGGCGGATTTTTTATCATTAAATTATTCGTGTAATTAAAGAATTCATCGATGGGCATAGTTTTAACAATCTCATTCGGGTTTAATTTTGAAAGGTTGTTATCTGGCATGGGCCCGGGAGGAGTATACGCTTTACCCCATTCATTCAAAGGCGTAAGTTTATATTGATGCTGAATGGGAACAACAATTTTATTTCCATCTTCTTTACTGTTAACCTGCGTACGGCCAATTATCCATACCAGGCTTGTTGGCGATTTCAGTTGCGGCATGTTAGCAGGAACTGTTCCTGTCCAACCTGGTCCCGTGATCAAAAAGTTGCCGGCTTTTGTTCCGGTAGTTCTGCTTCCCGGCGAGGCAAATACATTGGTGTATGCATCCAGCATCGGCATCATGTAATAGCGGCCCTTTGTATCAGGAACTGATAATACAAGGGCTCCCTGACTTAAGTCCAGCGTTGCAGTAGAATAGTATGTGTCAGCATTGGGCCTCACAACATCCCGGAAATCTGCATCAGGAAATGCTGATTTGTGTGCGAATGTATTGATGGCTGCCGCGTCTTTATTTTTTCCATCCGTCATCTTTCTGCGTGTGATATCCATTAACGCAAGTGGCACAGAAAATATGTATGCCTGCCTGGCAGTTTGAACAACAGATGTATCAACTTCATTTGAAGACGAAGCATTATTGCCTTGTCCATTATCTGAGCCGCATGAAGCAATCAAAAAAAGAAAGCAGAAAATAAATAGTACTTTATTCATGAAGGCATTTTTATGAAAAGAAAAAATCAAATCATCCATCGTTTAATCACGTAAAAAACAACAATGCATTTTTGAAATTGTTTGAGCGATTTAATATTTGAACAAAATCCGGATTGCCATAATATCTCTTTAAATCACTGCGTCTTTTTCTTCTTTTGTTTGCAATATGGCTCCGGTCAGCGATTATAACCGGACAGCCGGCGTATCAAAAACGAACACATGAATTATATCCTCATATATAATAATGTGATTAAAATAAATTAATATGACTGGCACCGTTCTGGAAGCTAAAAGTCCGTCCTACTTCGACCGGTCAAAACCATCAGCCATGTTCAAAAACTATTTGAAAACAGCCTTTAGAAATTTGCTGCGCAATAAAGTGCATGCGATCGTCAACATTACAGGACTCATTGTAGGGTTCAGCGCATTTTTACTGATATTTCTTGTGATATCATACGAAAGCAGCTTTGACGATTTCCATTCAAACAAAAAAAATATTTACCGTGTTGTAAGGGCCGGCAAAACGGGCGATGACCGCGACTACAGAACCGGCGTTCCTTTTCCAGTTACCAATGGCTTAAGACTGGATTATCCCCAATTAAAAAATGCCGCCGCTATAATGTCGGACAACAATGTGCAGGTAACTATTCCAGGCAACAATGGCGAGACTGTCAAGAAATTCAAGGAAGCCAGCGGTATATTCATTGCGGAACAACGCTTTTTCAACATGTTCGATTTCAAGATCGTGGAAGGCAATGCAAACAATGCTATTACTGAACCTAATACAATCTTGCTTTCAAAGAAATTTGCAACAAAATATTTTGGGGACTGGCATACAGCTTTAGGTAAAGTGGTAAAAGCTTACGGGCTCAATTTAAAAGTCACCGGCATTCTGGAAAATCCTCCGGTCAATACAGATTTTCCGCTGGGGATGGTGATTTCTTATCCCACTATGGATGCCAACATGAACGACTGGGTTAGCATTGAAGATAACAACTATTGTTTTATACAATTGCCACCCAACTATTCTGCAGCGCAAATGAGCGCCTTGTTACCGGCTTTTATCACCAGGCATATACCTCCGGAACATGCCGGTTACAAATTGCAGCTTCAACCTTTAAAAGAAATGCACTTTGATGAACGGCTGGGCAATTTCAACGGTCGCACATTCAGCAAACAAATGGTAACTGCGCTTACACTTATAGGAATGTTCCTCCTGATTATAGCCTGCGTAAACTTCATCAATCTTTCTACTGCCAATGCTGTCATCAGGTCGAAAGAAGTGGGTGTGAGAAAAGTGTTAGGAGGCACACGCAAGCAACTGGTAGTGCAATTTTTCAGCGAAACCGGTGCCGCTTGTATTATTGCAATGATCGGGGCGATAATAGTGTCTGTTATCTTTCTTCCGTTCTTAAACAGGCTGCTTGAAATCAATCTAACGGCAGGTAGTTTATTCACACCGTCAACAATATTATTCATACTGCTCTCATTAGTTATAGTTACAATTTTATCAGGTTTTTATCCGGCACTTATTCTTGCCGGTTTCAACCCTATAAATGTGTTAAAAGGCAAGCTAACTTCTGAAGCAGGCAAAGGCATTACGCTCAGAAGAGGATTGGTGGTATTCCAGTTTGTGATAGCGCAAACGCTTATCATTGGCACCCTGGTGGTAGTGGCGCAAATGAATTATTTCAGCAATGCAGACATGGGTTTCAGCAAAGAAGCGATCGTGAATGCGAGTCTGCCGCGCGACAGTGCAAGCCGCACTAAGTATGTGCGGTTACGTGATGAACTCAGCAGCATACCGGGCGTTGCTGAACTAAGCTTCAGCACATTTACGCCCGCGGCCAACGGTGGCTGGGCAACAGATCTCAGACTGGCTTCGAACAACACAAAGAAAGCTGACCTGATTGTTAATATGAAACCGGCAGATACCGGCTATTTCAGTCTTTATAATTTTAAAATGGCAGCGGGCCGCGTGTACTACCCTTCGGATACGGCAGGTGAGTTTGTAGTGAACGAGACGCTGGTAAAAGCGCTTGGTTTTGGCACCCCACAGGATGCGATCGGAAAGCAAATAAATGTAGCGGGCAAGCTGAGTCCAATTGTCGGCGTAGTAAAAGACTTCCACATGCATTCATTAAAAGACCCGATAGACCCTGTTGTAATGATGTCAGCCAAAGGGAGCTTTGGAGTAGCTAACGTCAGGATAAAACCAGGCAAAACAAAACAGGTGCTTGCCGGGATGGAAGCTACATGGAACAAAGTGTTTCCGGACTATGTTTTCGAATACGACTTTATAGACCAGTCCATTGCGGATTATTACAAACAGGAAAAGCAGCTTAGTCAACTATATAAGATCTTTTCAGGCATTGCCATCTTTATTTCATGTCTCGGTCTATATGGGCTTGTGAGCTTTATGGCGCAAAGAAAAAGAAAAGAGATTGGTATTCGCAAAGTATTGGGCGCTTCACTTGGCAATATTCTTTTGCTTTTGTCGCGCGAGTTTACCTTACTTATTGCTGTAGCGTTTTTAATAGCAGCACCCGTCGCATGGTATTTCATGCATCATTGGCTGGAACAATATAGTTTCAGAATAGATATTGGTTTAGGGTTCTTTATTATAACACTTATTTGTTCAATTATGATAGCGTGGCTGACAGTGGGCTATTCTGCGATTAAAGCTGCCATTGCAAATCCGGTAAACAGTTTGAGGACGGAGTAATTCAATGGATAATTGATAGTGCCTGCCCGACTGACGTCATTCAGGCGGGGATAATTGAAAATGAAGACAGCATAAAGTCTCTGTGGAACTCTGTGTGCTCTCAGTGTTGCTCTGTGTAATAATAATTTAATTTAAGAACCGTTACACAGAGAAAAATACAGAGGATACATGGAGAACCACAGAGTTTTATTACTACTATTAAAGGAAATCGACCTTACCTGTATTCATGTTATAAATAGCACCTACCACCTTAAGCTGATTCTTATCCACCAACTCTTTTAGCATAGGGCTTTTTGCAGTGATCTGCTGCATGGTCAGCTTGACATTCTGCTCGCAAACTGCATGAACAAAATCATTGTTCTTAGAAGTCTTATCTCCTGTAAAGGATGTCAGGCTTGTTACAGCGGGCCTTATTTTGGAAAGCATTGCAGTTATGTTACCGAGCTTTACATCATCAATAGCTGATTTAATTGCACCGCAGTACTCGTGCCCTAATACAAGAATTACCTTGGCGCCAGCCACTTTGCAACCGAACTCCATGCTGCCCAGTATATCCTCATTTACAAAATTCCCTGCAATACGGGCCACGAATACATCGCCTATACCCCGATGAAATACATCTTCAACAGGTACCCGCGAATCCAGGCAGGACAAGATAACAGCTTTTGGATATTGGCCAAGTGCAGCCCTGCGCACTTTTGCGCTATTATTCCTTACCGTTAAGCTATCGGATACAAACTCATCATTCCCTTTTTTTAGCAGAGCAATAATTTCATCAGGTGTAAGTTTTGCCTGCTGATCAGCTGTTAATACGCTATCAGCCAATATCATCACCTTGTTCACTTTAACCTCGTCAGCGTCATTCACTTCATGTGCCTCATGTTTATTCTGGCATGCTAACAATGTGACAATCATTGTTATTTGGAGCAGCAGCGATTTGTAATTCATATGGTATTTTTTAACTGTTTACGATATGCTGCAATTGTTGAAGAAAGTAAATTACGTAAAGTAGATTTCTTAACTACGGGTACAACAACTTTCAACAACAACAACAACAACAATGCACCCAAAATTGTTGCAACAACACAAGTCCGGTTATTCAGTCCGGGTGCAAAGTCAATCGCTGCAAAACAAAGCTCCAGATTATGACTGCTGTTACGCTTGCACAATTCCACTAAAAAATCACCCGTAATTGAAACACTGCCTGCCAGTTTCCTACATAATCAGGTCTTGCAATATTGTAAAATGCCTGCTATGATGATAACTTTCACAAAAGCTGATTTAGGCACCACCTGCACGGCAAAAATTGCGCCGGGGTGCTGCAGCTTAAGGAGCAGCTGCGCACTTACAAAAAGTGCTTCTTATTCTTTTACCTTCTCTGCATCCCCCATTGTCCATTTCTTCTCAAAGAATTCTTTTTCCGGACCATAAAAACGAGCCATCAGTTCAAATCCGCTTTTAGCATCAGTGGGGATCCAGTTAGCTTCTTTACCTGCAGGAGCCTTTGCTCCAATGTAAACATCAACTGATCCGTCGGCATTCTTTTGAAGACCGGGCGATGTGGAAGCCCTGCTTGCGTGCGGCAGTCCCTCAATCAGTGCATGCGTTTCGCGGTCATATGCAGTCACCGACCAATATAATTTAACAGGTACATTGGCAGGCAAATGCAACTTGTATAAAGCGGAGCCATCAAAAGTTTTTTTATCCTTATCCTTTATGCTCATCAGATAAAACTGTCCCGATCCAAGATGTTTTGCGCTGAAATAAGCTATTGAATATGCAATAGCTCTTCCATCAACCGGATAATTATTTGCATCTGTATAATTTTCAGTTATCGCTTTCAGTGTTTGAGGGTTTGCAGGCAAGGCCCAATTTGTGCCATCATAAAACGGAGGCTTAAAAACCATTTCATATTGCCCGTCCAGCCATTTATGCGCGTCAGCTATAGCAGCGGTAAGCACTTCTTTTGTGCGGGCATCAGGGGTAAAGTTTTTCCCCTTTTCAATTCCAATTGTCTTTAACTGTTCAACCATCACCATATCGCGGGTCAGCCAGGGCTCTCTTTGCACAAAACTGTTAAGTGATTCAAAGAAATGTATGTTATAGGGAATGATATTTCCGAAAGGTGTTTGCATCAAATCTACCATTACAGATTGAGGTGGATTGGCTGCCTGCGCGTAAGGATAGATCTTAACTCTTTTGCCATATTCAACAGCTTTTGCAATATCTTCTTTGGTACCGGCGCCAATATTTGAACGCAAAATAGCAAAACCTGTATAGGTTGAGGATGGCATGGATATATAACCTGCCGGGACCTTATCCTTGTAACCCGGAGGAGTTATCAGATACTTACCACCTTTACCTTTGTCAACGCCGGCAGGACCAACATCTTCTATTGCGGTTTGCCATGCATCGTCAAGCGAACCCGTGATGGATGACCAACCTTCAGCCGGAGGAATCTCCAATACAACAGGTCCTTTACGTGTATCATAAAACGGATTTACATAAATGACATCAGGATTGGGAGTAAGCGTCTGATTCTTTGAATTAACCAGGTCTGACCAATACACAATCTGGTTATAATCACCTTTCGCCTGTAACAAACTTTCGTGCATAAGCTCTGAATTAACAGCAGGCATACCCCAGATAACAGCATTGAATGCGCGGTTATATAACACTTGCTCATTCACGTTAGCAGGCTTAAACGTTGCAGTCTGCGCTGTATCCGAAGCCGGCGCACTGCCGGAAGTGGTTCCGGAAGAATTACATGCTGCAAATACCTGTATTGTTACCGCAAACACTAAGAGATGCTTCATATGCGGATCATTTATTTTGATTATAAAAAATATTGTTGTCAGAACGACGCCAAGTAAGAAGTTTGAAGTACGAAGTACTTAATCTCGAACAGGCTCGATTGATTCATCATTGTTCATAATGGAACAGTCTTAGTTCACTATTGACTATTCACTACGTGCATTTAATCAAAAATGAGATGACAGATAGGTTAATATCCTACGGACAATAGGAAAATAGTATTGCTTGCTTTTCTTTTAATCTTTAAGCTCCTAATGGCTATGGCTGGCATTCTCAGTTATTCTTCTTATTCAAACAGTAATCACTACCCCAAAAAGCAGTGCTGATCCACTTTTCACTATTGACTATTCAACGTCGTTTCCTTAAGAGGTCAGGAAAAACAAAGCAAGCCCAAAATCACGTACTTCGTACTTCGTAAATCGTACTTGATGAATGACACTTATTCTTAAGGAAACGACATGGACCGACTATTCACCATTCACTTACCTGACTTCTTCAAAATCTCCCGGCTTCCAGCTTCCGTCAAAAGCTGCCTGCTCCGGACCATAAATTCTTATATACACAAACCAGCCTTTTCCGGGGATGGTTTTAATCCATTGCTTTTCTTTTCCCGCAGGCGCTTTAGGTCCGAGATACAGATCAACCGAAGGTTCTTTTGCAAGATCTTTCTTCACCGGACTGGCTGCAGGCAGCCAAAATCAAAGCAGGTATAGATGCACCAAGAATACCTTTCATATCGTAATAATATATTTATTGGAATTGTTTATAGTCAGGGATTAGAAGCCTATAAAAAAAGCTACATCCGGGATACTTCAGAATGTAGCTTTTTGTAGTTATGTTATTTTTTATCCGGCTGCGTAACCATTGAGGGATGTTTCATATTTGACTCCGTGGCTTTGTTAATATCTTCCTCCACTCCGTCAACCGAGAATGAAGCCGGCAATTGCGAAGGTGGATATTTAATGAAGGTTTCAAGAAAACCAACAGCATGCGTACTTATCTGTCCTATTTTGTAATCATTGTCTACCAGCCATTGATAATAATTGTCAGAAACAAGATCAGCCCGCTCAAACGGATCCATTCTCAAATTAAATACCTTAGGAACCCGGTATGTGGTAAAAGGATACGACCAGACTTCAAAGCCCCCGACCTTGGGTTGTTCACGAACAACCATTTTCCAGTCCTGGTACCTGAATGCAACTAATTGCGCATCGTCATTAAAATAAGGAAACTCAGTTCTTGCGCTCTTATCGGTCTTACCAGTAATGAAATCAAGTTGATTATAACCATCCAGGTGAACTTTAAAGGTTTTTCCGCCTACATTTTTACCATTCAACAACTCGTCTTTAATATTGGCATTGCCTGCTGCAGCCAGTAGTGTAGGGAACCAATCCATTCCGGAAAACATTTGATTGGTCAGTCCACCGGGCTGTATATGTCCTGGCCAGCGTACGAATGCAGGTACACGGTAAGCACCTTCCCAATTGGTATTCTTCTCACTGCGGAAAGGAGTTGTAGCTGCATCGGGCCAGCTGAATTGGTTAGGACCATTATCGGTTGTAAATACAACGATAGTATTATCTGTTAATTTAAGATCATCCAATAGCTTCATTAGTTTGCCAACATTATCATCCAGTTCCAGCATGCCATCTGCATAAAAATTACCGGGCATTCCGGCTCTGTTAAGCATGGAAGGACGAACGTGCGTTTTAAAATGCATGCGTGTAAAATTCATCCAGGTAAAAAATGGCTTGCCATTCTGTGCCTGTTTTTTAATAAACTCCATACAGGCCGAGGTAGTTTCATCGTCAATGGTTTCCATTCTTTTGATTGTAAGCGGACCAGTATCTTCCACTTTACCATCGGCTGTTGAATGAATCACACCGCGTGGGGAGTTAGCCTTCGTAAATGCAGGATCATCTTTTGGCCATGTAGGATGCTCTGGTTCCTCTTCCGCATTCAGATGATACAGATTACCAAAGAATTCATCAAAGCCATGCCTTGTGGGTAAAAATTCATCCCTGTCTCCCAGGTGATTTTTACCGAATTGCGCTGTTGCGTAACCAAGTGGTTTCAATGCCTGCGCGATAGTAATATCCCTGTCCTGCAATCCAACAGGAGCACCAGGAATACCAACCTTGGACATTCCTGTACGTTTAGCACACTGTCCTGTTATAAAAGTAGAGCGCCCGGCGGTACAACTATTTTCTGCATAATAGTCTGTGAACATAAGCCCGGAATGAGCCAGCTTGTCGAGATTAGGAGTCATGTAGCCTACAACTCCCTGGCCATATGCGCTGATATTGGTGAGCCCAACGTCATCGCCAAAAATTACCAGAATATTGGGTTTGTTTTGAGCAAATGAAACACTGCTCATGAGGCATACTATCGTTAGCAGCAGATAGTATCTACCCTGTAGTCCTTTTCTTTTCATAATTACATTTTAAATGTTTGTGGTTTGAAAAAATCGTTACTAATGAATCATTTAATTATTCGGCGCAGACATATTTTCTAATTCCTTCAGCCGTTTAAGCGCGTCCTGCTGTCGCAACAAACCATAATTGATATTACTTGCATTTAATGTGCTGCCAGTTTGATAAGGATACTTATCAAAATCACTGAAAAAGCTTTTGATCTTTCCCTGGATCGGTACCAATAACCACATCTGCTGACCAAAAAACTTTACAGATTCTCCCCCTTCTTCCATCCCGCGCTCGTAAGGGTCCATTCGCAGATTAGTGATCGTAGCCCATGCAGTCACCTCTCTTGTTGAGGTTGCAATATTTCCGCGTGAGTTAATAGCAAAGCTCACTTTCCAGTCATTCCATCTGATGGCGTTCAGATTGCCAGCCTGGTCAAAATAATAGATGGCGTCGCGCGGACCAGTTTTTTCCTTGCCTTGCAGATAAGGAAGGAAATTGTATCCATCGAGATGAACCTTAAAGTTTTTGCCATTGGCAGAAAAGCCCGCAGCGAGTTTTTCTTTGATATCAGGAGCGCCTGCGGCAGCGCATAAAGTTGGGAACCAGTCTATCAGCGAAATAACTTCGTTGCTTACTGTTCCTGGTTTAATAACGCCGGGCCATCTAACCATCATAGGAATGCGGAAACCTCCCTCCCATGTAGTTCCTTTTTCACCGCGGAACATAGTCATGGCGCCGTCTGGCCATAGCGCAATTTCAGCGCCGTTATCTGTGGTATAAACTACTATAGTATTATCAGCAATTTTCAAATCATCCAATTGTTTCAGCAATTCGCCAACCATTCCATCGTGTTCTACCATACCATCTGCATGAATTCCCTTACCTGTTTTACCCATCGATTCTGCCTTCAGGTGTGTAAACACGTGCATACGCGTACTGTTGAACCATACAAAGAAGGGCTTGTCGGCTTTAGCTGATTTATCGATGAATTTCTTCGCTGCACCCAAAAATTCTTCATCCACAGTTTCCATACGTTTTGAAGTCAGGGGGCCAGTATCTTCCACTTTACCATCAGCGGTAGAATGAATAACGCCGCGTGGTCCATATTTTTTCTTAAAATCAGGATCTTTGGGGTAGAAGTATCCTTCCGGCTCTTCTTCCGCATTCAGGTGATAGAGATTACCAAAGAACTCATCAAACCCATGCTTGGTTGGCAGATGTTCATCACGATCGCCCAGGTGATTTTTTCCGAACTGACCTGTTGCATAACCCTGCGTTTTCATGATGTCTGCAATGGTTGGCATCCACGAAGTAATTCCGTGAGGATCTCCGGGCATTCCAATGGTCAATAACCCTGTACGGAAAGGTTCTTCACCAAGAATAAAAGATGCGCGGCCAGCCGTACAGCTTTGCTGCCCGTATGAATCAGTGAAAAGGCATCCTTCATTTGCAATACGATCGATATTAGGCGTTTGATACCCCATTAACCCTTTAGTGTATGCACTGATTTGAGGAATACCGATATCATCACCAAAAATGACAAGAATATTGGGTTTCTTTTGAGCCAGTCCGGCATTGATTGTAAACGCCGCAAGAGCTGATACTACTAGCGTTTTGCGCAGGATGGTGCATGCTACCATAATGAGTGTTTTTTTGTTTTAAAAGATGCGGTTGCAGTTTTCAATAATGGAAGGCGAACGGAAAAGAATTGCTTTTAACAGCACGGCACGAACACAGAATACCTGTCCCATAAGCAGGCAATTGCTTGTTTGTTTAACAGAACTGCCGTACACACAAAACATTCGGCTGAATATTATACAACATGCGGAGTTGATAAAAGTTCAAGAGAACCCTAACTTTTAACCTTTTTACCTTCAAATTCAATGGGATACAGCAAAAAAATGGTAGGGACGTTGCAACGCAACGTCTCGTCATATTTCGTTGCAATGAAACACCTCTTAATATTCAAACGGCACAAAACGGGGAGACGTTGCAAAACGTAGAGACGTTGCAATGCAACGTCTCTACCATGTATAACAACATCCATTAAAGAAAAATTAAAAAGGCCGCGTCATGTGCTGTGCTCTGGCCTTTTTGCCTAAACATTTTTAATATTGTATCAATTCCCTTGTACGCGCAAATCCCCTTTACTTCAGCACTCCAACGTCCCCCGAAAAGCCTGTCAAATAAGTAAACACAAACCTGTTCGCAATGAATAAATCATATTGTAACCTCATAAACAATGTTAACTGCCCCGTTCCTCATTACATTAAGCGAAAGCGACTGGAGAAGCTGCGCTGTTAGTATAACATCATCTGTGGAGAATGGAATCAGCAGAGCATTTTCCGTTTTTTCATTGCCTGATACAAAATCATCTCTTGTCTGGACAAAAGTTTGATACTGCTTGCCGGAATTTTTTGCATTTAAATCCATCCTGAATTTTAATGTTAGTTACTACCTCAATAATGCGCGCTGATATATTCTTCATACCGGGTTATCGCAATAGTGGCTTCTCCTGAGAGGCTCCCTAAATCTATAACAGAACATCCGGTTACTGTAGTAAGATCAATTTGTATTGAATCTTGTTATTAATCAATTCTTTTCAATTGCTTAAACAAACAAAAAATGAAACGACGACTACAAATACCTTATCGGTTTTGTCAACATACGATTAAAGTTGGCAGAGCTGCAGAATCTGCCTTCCGTAGTGTTTTAGGGATAATTATTTTTCCTTTTTTATTATTGTTCTTTCAGCTACAAAGCAGCGCACAAACGGTGGTCAACTTTGACGCAAATTCAGTAGTAACAATTGCAGGCGATTCGGCGTCTGGATTTGCCAACGGCACAGGCCTGGCTGCAAGATTTAATCTTCCCGCCAATATGATATTCGATAAAATCTCTGGAAATATTTTCATATGCGACCGCAACAACAATCGCATAAGAAAGATGACAACAGATGGCGTTGTAACTACTTATGCAGGAACCGGAGTTGCCGGATATCTGGATGGCGCCGCCGCATCCGCCAGGTTTTCTTCACCAACAGGAATAACTGTTGACAATAGCGGTAATGTATATGTTGCAGACGGCGGCACACGCATTCGCAAAATAACACCAGGCGGCACTGTTTCAACACTTGCAGGGGCTGCTGCGTCCGGTTATGTAAATGCCACAGGAGCTGCCGCGAGGTTTGACGGACTGGTAGGAATTACCATCAATGCCGCGGGAAATATTTTTGCTGTAGACCGGTATAACTATCGCATACGGAAGATTACACCAGCCGGCGCAGTAAGCACATTTGCAGGTGATGGAGGAACAGATTCATACGATGGAAAAGGAACGCACTCAGGCTTCGGGTCGGCACACGATATAATGGCTGATAAAACAGGAAACTTATATGTGCTGGAATATTATGGGCCCATGCGAAAGATTACACCGGATACTACGGTTACATCCATTGTGCTAACCAGCCTGGAAACAACTTCGGAAGGTGGGTCAGATATTTTCGGGTTTCCGATCGGAATAACGATCGACTCACTCAATAACATCCACTTAACTGTAGATGTTGCTTCTTCCTCGGGAGATAATATTATCCGGAAGATTACACCATTAAGGGTTGCGAGCAGGCTTGCAGGCAGCGGTGGCACCGATCCCACCTTTGCTGACGGTGTGGGACCTGCCGCGCATTTCTTTAACCTGAATGGCATTACAGCAGATAAAAACGGCAACTATTACATAGCAGATCAGCATCGTATCAGAAAGCTAAGTGTTGTTAAGTTAAATCCATTTATCACATCAACCGGGCTTGCTTCTGCCCGCCAGTCATTTCGTGTGAGCGGAAATAATTTAACAGCTAATATATCAGTCACTCCACCTGCTGGTTATGAAGTATCCTTATCGCCCGGAGGAGGTTACGTAAATAGCTTATCGCTAGCACCAATGTCTGGAGAACGTCCTTCTGTTACTATCTACATACGACTAAAAAGCTCATCGGGCGCCGGCCTGCACAACGGCAATATCAGCTTAAGCAGCACGGGGGCTACAACAAAAATGTTACCTGTAGCGGGATTTACATTTGGGCCGGTACTAAGATTTGATCCGATAGCTGTTACCACGCTTGCAGGAAGCACAATTGGCTTTGCTGATGGAACAGGTGCTGCTGCACAGTTTAGCGGTCCGCGAGGAATAGGCATCAATACAACAGGCACCATCCTCGTGGCAGACCAGGGTAACAACCGCATCCGCAAAGTAACAACAGCAGGCGTAGTTACAACGTTTGCAGGTAGTGGAACACCGGGATTGGTGAATGCTACCGGAACAGCGGCACAATTCAACCAGCCGATGGGAGTAGCTACCGACGCAGCAAACAATACTTATGTTGCGGACAATGCCAACAATGTAGTACGCAAGATTACTCCGGCTGCCGTTGTAACCACTTTTGCCGGTAGCAGCAAAGGCTTTGCAAACGGCGTAGGCAGTGTAGCCAAGTTCAATGCATTGCAAGGTGTGGGAACAGATACATCCGGCAATATTTATGTGGCGGATGGCCTGAATAACCGGATACGCAAAATTACTCAGGCGGCTGCAGTTTCCACATTTGCGGGCAGCAGTGTAGCGGGTCTTGTAAATGATACGGGAGGAAACGCCCAGTTCAGAAGACCAGTTGGTGCAGTAGTTGACCCAGGTGGCAATATTTATGTTGCAGACATTGACAACCACGTTATCCGGAAAATTTCACCTACAGGCGTAGTAACAACCCTGGCAGGCAGTACAAAGGGCTTCGCGGATGGAACCGGTGCTTCAGCACAGTTTAATCAACCTAACGGAGTGGCCATTGACGTATCCGGCAATGTATTTGTGGCAGATGCCGGCAATAACCGCATTCGTAAAATATCACCGCTGGGTGTGGTTACAACACTGGCAGGAACTACAGCAGGCTTTAAAGACAGCATTGGAACGCTTTCAAAATTTAATCAGCCTAAGGGTCTTGTAGTTGATGCAACAGGAAATATTTATGTTGCTGACGCGAATAACAATCGCATCCGCAAGATGTCAGTACCAGTATTAAAGACTTTCACTACAACATCAGGAACTGCTTCAGCGGCGCAATCATTCTCTGTTAGCGGACTATACTTAACAAGCAACGCAACAGTAACAGCACCCGCAGGTTATGAGATATCGTTAACATCAGGAGGTGGCTATGGTCCGAGCCTGGCATTTGCACCAACAGGTAAGGAAGTCGCATCCAAAATAATATATGTACGGTTGAAAGCATCAGATGCCGCGGGCACATACAATAGCAACATCACATTAAGCTCTCCGGGCGCATCAACAAAAAATCTTGCAGTGAAGGGAACTGTAAATGCTGCAGCTTTGGCTATTGGCAACTATTTGAATAATGATCAAAAGATCAGTGTATTTCCCAATCCGAATAAAGGCGCATTTTCAATCAGGCTGAACAACGTTAATACAGCAGATGCAAGGATCCGCGTTACAGACGCGAACGGTAGAATGGTTATGGACAAAATATTGAAGGGATTTAGCAAAATGCAAACAATACCAGTAAATGTATCGGGCGCATCGTCCGGAATTTATTTTATACAGGTAATTTGCAAGGATGGTGTTTTTGAAGAAAAGGTGATGATTGAATAATGGTGGGTAGAGACGTTGCATTGCAACGTCTCTATCATGTTATAAACAAAAATGTTGCAACGTAACATCATAAAATGTTGCATTGCAACATTTTTTATTTCCACAATCCGGACGTTGTATTTCAACAATCAAAATGTTGCGTTTCAACAATCAAAATATTGCGTTTCAACAACCGAGACGTTGCGTTTCAACAACCGAGACGTTGCAATGCAACGTCTCTACCCATCCATCAAACAATTCCCAACCAAACTTATGCGGGCAATGCCGTAAACTCTTTTGTAAACACGCCCGCGTTCAAGTTTATGGGATTGTAAGCATTTGTAAAATGTCTGGTGTCTGATTTGGTGATTGCTGATTTCACTATGTGTGTCTTCTTGCTGATTTACAGCCATATATTTCCATTAATGGCTTGTTTAAGTTTATTGCAGACACCAATGGCGCGGTCTAATTGTATGTTTTCTAATCTGGAAACACGTGGCTTTTCACGAGCCCCATGCACAAGCATAAGCAGCTGCTGCATTTCTTAACGGGCACCACGCTATGAATAAACTATCGCGAAGCATAAAAGTATTTGGACTATTTCACAAAACCTATTCGCGCCCTTTCCTCCCATTTACGTTCAGCGGCCTTGTCATCCAGCAGGTTTTCAATTGCATCATAAATGGCTGAAAGCTGTGTATCGTGTTCGCAAATCCGCTGTTGTATCAGCCGCAATTGCTCCCTAACATCTTCTTTTGCTAGTACGATCTTTCTTATTTCAACAAAAGCGCGCATGATGGCTATATTCATAGCAATAGCCTTATCGCTGTTTAAAATTCCGCTGAGCATAGCTATGCCTTGTTCGGTAAAAGCATACGGCAGATACCTCGCCCCACCCCTACGATTTGAGGTTTCAAATTGAAACCTCAAAGAATATGAGTTATTAACGATCTGTGATTCTAAGATGTTTGCTTCCTCTTTAGTCAACTGAAACATAAAATCATCCGGAAATCGCCTTAAATTCCTTTTAACTGAAAGGTTTAAGGATTTCGTTGGAACCTGGTAGAGTGCAGCCAATCTCTATCTAACATTACTTTAAACCCTCTTATTTCGTAAATGCGACTTTGTATGCTGCGGATCACTTGCAGACCTTCAATAGGAACTTCTTGTACTGGCATATTTAAGCGTTTAGGATACCGGCAAAGATAAATATCAAATCACATTCAAAAATATTTTTATGCAATAAATTAAGTTCGGGATTAATTACTGTTATCCATTTCATAACTTACTCCCAAATAATGGTCAGATGAAAATCGCTGCATACATTTTATCGCTGTTTCTAATACAGGAGAATTTGAGCTATCATTAATTGTGAAGTAGTTTGAGGCATTAATGCGCATTAAACTGACCACTCTCTCCTTTCCCTTCAATTACACTTATTAGTTCGGGATGTTCTTTCTTCTCACGGCTTAAAACTTTATTTGCGATAATCACACTCAATAACATGCAGGTTGCTCCGATAAGGAAATGGATCCCCGGGAAATAGAAAGGAGCTTTGTCAGAAGTAAAATATGCAAAAGTGTTGTTCATGATCAACGGACCGATGATGGTGGTAAGACTCATCAGGCTTGTAAGCGCGCCTTGCAATTCGCCCTGCTGATTGGTGGGTACATGCCCGGATATTACTGATTGCAAAGAAGGTCCACAAATACCACCCAGGCAATACGGAATAAGAAAAGCAAACATCATCCACCCCTGTGTGGCAAAAGCAAACAGGATTAAACCAAGTGTATATAACGAAAGCCCCAGATAGATACTTTTTTCATTTCCGATTTTTGGATTGATCACGCGTGTCAGGCCACCCTGCACGGCACCCACCAGCACGCCCACCACAGCGAGCGAAATGCCTACCATTTTCTCGCTCCATTTAAACCGGTAAATAGTAAAGAAATTCCAATTGCCCTGCACCGACTGGGCGCCCAGATAAATCAGGAAAAAGCAAATTGCGAGGCCGCCAATTTCAGGATGTTTTGTAAGAAATTTCAACGAGCCAAAGGGATTGGCCCTCTTCCATTCAAACTTTCTTCTCTTGTCTTTATCCAAAGATTCAGGTAATAAAAAATATCCGTACAAACAGTTTAACAAACAAAGCCCTGCTGCTGCGTAAAAGGGTGCACGTATACCCCAGGTAGCCAGCAAGGCACCGAGCGCAGGACCTAAGACAAAACCTAAACCAAACGCCGCTCCGATCAATCCAAAATTTTTTGCTCTCGTTTCATTTGTACTTACGTCTGCGATATATGCAGAAGCCGTTGTAAAACTTGCACCTGTAATACCGGCAACAACGCGGCCTACAAACAGCCATCCATAAGCTGGTGCCAGTGCAAGAACAATGTAGTCAATACCAAAACCCAACAGGGAAAATAACAATACCGGCCGGCGTCCATATTGGTCACTTAGATTGCCGACAACTGGCGCGAACAAAAATTGAGTTACTGCAAACACTGACAAAAGCAACGCCCCATATGTACTGGCCTCATTAACAGGGATACCTTTCAGCTGGGCGATAAGATCAGCCATCACAGGGATGATCAAACCCCAGCCCATTACATCGATCAATAAGGTAATGAATATAAAGCCTATGGCGGATTTGTTGGATGTTCGCATATTGTTTACTTGTAAGGGTTTGTAAAGCCGAAATTTAATTCTGGCAAAATTCTGCTTTACAATCTGCGCAATATGCACCTTTTTATTTTGAAAAGAGAACCCTTCATCATTTATGAGTAAGAAATTTCGGCGTTAAGCCACCTATCAATACATATTCCCCTTCACCTAACTCAACCAGGCTCGCCGTCAACAATCAATTTAGTTCATAAATAAATGCAGCACAATTAGCCATCATGATTTAATTTACCGTTGTAGCAGGTAGATTTACCAATTGGCAAGGGTTGTTCAGCTATTGAAATTCAATTTTGTAGAAAACAAAAATTATGGCAAGAATTTTTATCACAGGCTCTCCTGATGGACTTGGACAAATGGCGGCAAGAAATTTAATAAAAGAAGGGCACCAGGTAGTATTACATGCCAGGAATGAAAAAAGAATACACGATGCGTTAGCAGCTTTGCCCGGCGCAGAGACAGCTATTGCGGCCGATCTTTCGTCTGTTAAAGAGACCATACAACTGGCGGAAAAAATTAACTCGTTGGGCGCGTTTGATGCTATTATACATAATGCCGCAATGGGTTACAGAGAGCCCAAACGTAAAGTAACGGTAGATGGATTGCCGGACGTGTTTGCAGTTAACAGCATGGCACCCTATCTGCTGACCGCATTAATTAACAAACCTAAGCGCCTGATCTATCTTAGTTCTGGTTTACATACACAAGGTGATACCAGCCTGCAGGATATAACGTGGGAGAAACGTCACTGGAATGGCTTCCAGGCTTATTCTGATTCAAAATTGCATGACCTTATACTTTCGCAGGCTGTGGCAAGACTATGGCCAGATGTTTACTCAAATGCCGTTGAACCCGGATGGGTTGCTACCAAAATGGGCGGCCAATCCGCTCCCGACAACCTTGAAGAAGGCGCTATTACGCAATGCTGGTTGGCTGTAAGTTCAGATAGCAATGCATTGGTTACAGGCAACTACTTTTACCACCAACGAATGAAAAATTTTCTTGCCGCAGCCGCGGATATGCAAGTGCAGGACCGTTTTTTTGAACTATGTGCAGCACTAAGCGGCGTGCATTTAAAATAAGGATGATTGATATTACATATCAGGATGCAAGTTCCACCTTACTATACTTGTTTTTATAATCTAAAGGCGATAAGCCTGTTACTTTTTTAAAAACTTCCCTGAAAGCTTTATCATCGGCGTAACCGACGTCATTCATAATTTCGAATACTGATTTGCGACCTTTCTCCAGTTCTTTCTTTGCAGCTTCAACCTTTACGCGTTGAAGATATTCCACCGGCGTATTCCCCGTTGCCTTCACAAACCGCCTGTCGAAGTTGCGCCTGCTGACCGCAAGTTGTGATGCCAGTTTTTCAAAAGATATTTTTGCATCAATATTCTCTTCAATGTACATCTGTGCTCTGTTGATCACATCATCACCATGTCCTTTTTGAATGTGAAAGATTGTGAACTGTGATTGCGTTGTCCTTTCAATATCAATCTGAAAAACTTTTGAACAAAAAACAGCCGCGGCCCTGTCAAAAATTTTTTCCACCAAATAAAGCATCAGGTTCAGGAACGAATAGCCTCCTCCGTTAGTGTAGATCCCGTTTTCATCGGTGATAATTTTATCCTCAGCGATCTTAACGTTAGGATACATTTCTCTGAACTTTTCTATCGCATTCCAATGAGTGGAGCAGGTTTTACCTTCAAGAAGTCCTGTTGCCGCAAGCAAAAATGCGCCTGAGCACATACTGGCTATTTCAGCACCTCTTTTGTACTGATCGCCGATCCAATCGATGAGGCCGTCATTCTTTTTAACCGTTTTCGCATAATCACCAAATATGGATGGAATGATCAAAAGATCCGTCTTTTTAATCTGGCCTATATCTGTCGGATGAACTGTAAAATACCCGCCATTGATTTTGCTTTCCGAAACGAACCCGGCAATCCGTACATCAAGCCGTGACCGGTTTCCGATCTTTTGCCAATAGTCATTAGCCCTTGTCAGGATCTCATACGCACCAGCTATACTATTCAGGTTCAACTCACAGTCCGGCACAACTATCGTAACGTATTTCATAAGTAAAATTTACCTAAATGTATAAAAAAGCAATGGCCAAATCAACCCAACAGAAAGTCTATTTCACACCCGACTTTTTTGGGGCCAAGACAATAGCTTTGAAATCCGTAACACAAAAACTTACCAAAAACTAAAAACAAATGCAAAAGCCCGAAAACAAAGCAGGCCTTATTTACGGCGATAACACCGTGGACAGCCCCACTGTCAAGGCCTTTATAAAGGAAGGTGCGAATATTTTTCTTTCCGGCCGACCTTTCAAAGCCGGATGCGACATCTGCTGTCAGATACAATTTGAATACTAAAACAATCTGGCCAGATTGCCCCGCAACAAAGTCCAATACCCACCCTGTTCAAGCCATATTTAGACAATACTTTTACCAAGCAATTTTCACAATCAAAAACACATAACAATGGCTACACAAGATTTTACAGTTAACTTCCTCGTAGATAAAACTCCGGAAGAAGTCTTCAATGCTATCAATAATGTAAGAGGATGGTGGATAGATGAGATTGAAGGCAATTCAGAAAAGTTGAATGATGAATTTGCAGTCCGCTTTGCTGACATACATTATTCCAAACAAAAATTAATTGAGTCTGTTCCTTCATCTAAAATTGTATGGCTTATAACAGACAGTCAACTTAATTTTTTGCAGGACAAGCAGGAATGGAACGGAACAAAAATAAGCTTCGACATTACAAAAAAGGAAAACCAAACGGAGGTGCGTTTTACACATATCGGGCTTGCTCCTAAAATTCAATGCTACACTGATTGCTCTAACGCCTGGCAGGATTATATATCCAATAGTTTGTACAGCTTCATCACGACAGGAAAAGGTCAGCCTTACAAAGTTAAAGCTGCAGTTGAGAGCAATTAAAATCAGCGCTTGTTCCATATCTATCTCTGCCCGGTGCATGTGACTTTTGACCACTCACTTAAATGCGCTGAACACAAGCATCGCAGCCAACAACTATTAACAATTAACAAACAAAAACAAAGGGTTATGGACAACCAAAGTTTTACTACCTCAATTGTGGTAGATCAATCTCCGGAAGTAGTTTTCAAAGCAGTCACCAATGTTCGCGGTTGGTGGTCTGAAGAAATTGAAGGCGGCACTGAAAAACTCAATGACGAGTTCGACTATCATTATAAAGATGTTCATAGCTGTCGCATAAAATTAACAGAAGTAGTACCTGGCAAGAAAGTAGTATGGCATGTTTTAGAGAACTATTTCAACTTTACGGAAGACAAAAGCGAATGGACGGATACCTATGTAATTTTCGACATTTCTGAAAAAGACAATAAAACAGAACTCCGCTTTACACACCAGGGCCTGGTTCCGGAATATGAGTGTTTTGACGTATGTAAAGACAGCTGGACCAACTATATCAGAAACAGCCTTTACAAGCTGGTTACCACCGGCAAAGGCGAGCCCAACAAAAAAGAGGCGAATAAATTTCAAAGAGAAATTGATGCAAGAATGAATGGCGGAAACTAGCAATTCAAAAGTTAAAATTAAAAAATAAAAACACTGTGAACGACACATTAAACATCATACAAACAACGCAAGAGGTTGCCGATCGGTTCAATGAACTTGCGCAGCAGGAAAAATGGTTTGAGATACAGGATGAACTTTTTGCTGATGATGCAAAAAGCATTGAGCCGCCAGCATCTCCCTATTTCAAAAATGCCGAGGGTAAAACTGCAATACGTGCAAAGGGCGAGGAGTTTTTAAAGCATGTTACAGCAGCACATGAACTTAAAACTTCAGGCCCGATTGTAACCGGCAATCACTTTGCGGTAGGGAGAACGACGGACATCGACGTCAACGGTTTTGGCAGAGTTAGAATTGACCAGATTATGTTATATGAAGTGAAAGACGGAAAAATAATTTCAGAGCAATTTTTTTATTGAGGACAAAGCATACGAGTCCTCGGATTGGCAAAAGGATTACAATGTTTGTAATCCTTTTTTGATGATGCGATCATTTCAAAACCATTACAAAATAACATCCCCCTGCGAATAATCCAGTTATCAATTTATTTATTCATTTGGAAACGAAATTCTCTTGTCTTTACATTTTTCCATAATGAGCACATTATTGGCCCGACCCAATTTCTTGCACCAGCGGTGCAAGTTTTGGGTTATTCTTATAGACTACACCTGGAAGTTTTTATCCCGCAAACGCAGAAAAGCTGTTAGTGCGTAACTTTTATATAACCCCACCCTTCGCCTTGTTTGGTAATGATCTCATAAATTCCATCAGGAACCGTTGTAACTCCCGGTAATAACTGGCTTTTGTCAACATTCTGATGCTTCATGGCAATATCACAAACTGCAAAAGATACATTCTTGTTTTGAGCCAGCTTTGTAACATCATCGGCTACAATTGATTTTCCTTTCGTAACAAGATCCAACCCCTGACCATACATCACTACTTCGAGTTTTGCGTCGGCATTGTTTTTTGAAATCAAATTTATCCAGCGAATTACAGACTGTTGGCTAACAGAATCTTTTGTTGTAAGGTCGAATACCACGTTGTACGGACGGGACTGAGCAACTGCGATTTGTATTGACAACAGGGCAACTACAAATAATACAAGGTAATATTTCATAGCTGAAGACTTTAACAGACATAAAATATACAAAATATGCCGTTGATTATCAATTCCGTCTTCTGATCGGAACAAACAATTTTTTATAGGTATCACCTCGTCTGCAATCACGGAAAAATTGGCCCTAAGACTATGAGACATTCATTTTCTAAACTTTTCACCTAATGATAAATAGATTTCATTTTGCTTTTAAGAATCATTATTTTTTATTACTTTTTGTTGACTCTTGCCAAAATATCTCTCACTAAAAAAAGCACATATGTCTAACCAAAGTACCTCTTCAAAAACGCCCCGCCGTGCATTTATTGGTTCTATTGCAACAGGAGCTGCCACATTAGGAATGGCTTCTCTTGTTAATCCGTTTCAACTGAATGCCGAAACCGGGATAGCAGGCAGTCCTGCAGACGCTGATGCCTGGTTCAACACCATAAAGGGCAAACATCGTATTGTATTTGATGTAACACAGCCACACGAAATTTTTCCTTTCGCATGGACTAAAGTTTACCTGGTAACGAACGCTGCCACCGGCACGCCGGAAAACATGTGCTCGGCAGTTGTAGTGTTGCGTCATTCGGCAATCGGTTACGCAATGAATAACGATTTGTGGCAGAAATACAAATTCGGTGAAATGTTTAAGGTAGAAGACCCTCAAACAAAAGCAGCTGCTACATCCAATCCTTTTTTACAAAGACCTGCAGATAAAATACCGGGCGTTGGTGAAATCCAAATCGGTATTGAAGACCTGCAGAAAAGTGGTGTTATGTTCTGCGTATGCGATATGGCACTTACTGTTTACAGCGGCATGGCAGCGATGGGAATGAATGGCGATGCCGTCGCTATTAAAAAAGAATGGACTGCAGGTGTATTACCCAACATACAGGTTGTGCCATCTGGCGTATGGGCTGTAGGCCGCGCTCAGGAACACGGATGCGCTTATTGCTTCGCAGGCTAGTGGAAATAAAAAATATTGAATATTACCAGCTACTTCACGGCGGTAGCTGTAGCATTAGCTTTCTCTCTCGCACGCTTTATCGGCCCAAATGGTCCGTATTTGTGTTGTTGTTGCGAGAACGAATCTGCATAAGGACCGAAAGGCTGGTCAATAGCTTTTAGCTTAAGGTTTGGCCAGTCTTTGGGAAAAGATCTTTGTGGCCTTGACTGAGAGTTGACATAAGCAGCAACATCCCAGGCTTCTTCATTCGTGAGGACCGGCTTCTCATGACTTGTACCAAAAGGCATATTATTTTTTACATAACCGGCGAACCTGCTTAAGCGATACAACCCGGCACCGGTATTGTAGCTGTGTACTCCCCATAAAGGAGGATATACATATCCTGCGGAATCTGCCGACACAAGCCCCTGTCCGTTAGTTCCATGACAGCGGACACACTGCGCCGTGTACACAATCTTACCTTTGGCTACGTCAGCCGGCCTGTCTAAAAAAGCAAGCTCTTCAATATTGGCACCTGCAGGTTTCACGCCCCTGGGAACATCCTTTCCCACCCATTTTAAGTAAGCCACCATGGCTTTCATTTCTCTGCTTGTTGTATCGATCGTTGTTCCGTTAAGACTCCTTTGCATGCAGTCGTTCACACGATATTCAATTGATTCTACAATGCCGCTTCTGGGTCTGAATACCGGGTAAACAGAAGCCACTGCTGAGAAACAATTTCCAAAAGGTTTTGTGCCCGCATCAATATGACAGTTCTGGCAGTTCATGCCGTTGGATACTTTCGCAACCTTTCCTTTCGGACCGAGATAATAAGCTGTATTTAAAATCAGCTCTCGGCCATACTTTATCATCTTTCCGTCTTCTGTATCCGGTATCAGACTTGTATCCGGCGCGTGCCAGTGAATACCGCTTGCAGAAGATTTAACTGAATCAAAAGCGGAGCTATATAGTTTTTTTTGTGCGTTCCGGGTGGATAGTTTATACACAACTACACACACAACAAATACGAGGATTAAAAGAATAATATACCGGAAGCGGACGGATCTCACGGTGCAATTTTGTGTGACTAATTTAATCAATTATTAAGAGAAATAATAATTATCCGAATGGCAAAAGAAGTAGTCATCTAACTATGTCGGATTTATGACGCAACCGACAGAAAAATACTATGCATAAACTGCATAAAATTATTCTACAAACAGGCAACCATTTTTTAAACTCATCGTATTCATTGGGTATAAATACGAGTGTCCGTTGGAAAATATTCAACAAATAATAGCCGGTTGTATCCATAACAATCCCCGCGATCAAAAACTGTTATACAACAAATACTATGGCTATTGTTTGAAAATCGTTTTCCGGTATGTATATCGCTATGAAAAAGCAGTGGACATTGTGAATGACGGTTATGTAAAAGTTTTCAGACACTTTGATAAATTTTCGAATAGCGACACCGAGCATGTGGAAAGAATGCTGATGGGATGGATGCGCACTATTATGGTTAATACGGCAATTGATCATTTACGTAAACATGAATTCATTCCGGAAATAGGAGGAAATTTCGATGCCGTTTGGGCCGCAGAAACAAGCAGTATGACATCGGACCAGTCATGCCTTTACAAAGAGCTTGTTGGTGAAATAAGGAAGCTTCCCCCCGGTTACAGGGCAGTGTTTAACATGTTTGTAATTGACGGATTTACGCACCAGGAAATTGCGGCCCGCCTGGGTATTTCAGAAGGTACCTCCAAGTCCAACCTTTCAAAGGCCCGCGTACTGCTACAAAAAATTATAAAAAAAAGCAATGAAGCTGTTGCATTGTGTGGATAAAACATTAACTCTTCTTACTTCTATCATCTTACAATTACTATCCGGTCAGCATCGTATTGTCAAACTACGTGTTTACGGCTGCAAACTTTAAGACTACAGGTATGAATGGTCGCGTTGAAATTTACAATGAAATAATCGAGCCGGTTCTCCATAAAACAGATGATACACCGGCACTATTGGTACTTGAGAAACCTTTATTGCCATTACAAAAGCAATACAATGTTTTTTTGAAACGAGCGTTCGACATCATTGTATCTTCTGCAGCCGTTCTATTTATATTATCATGGCTGGTTCCTTTAATTGCATGTATTATCAAACTAAATTCAAAAGGTCCGGTATTCTTCGTGCAAAAGCGAAATAAGAAAAATGGCGAGGTTTTCAACTGCATTAAATTCAGAACCATGGTGGTAAATGCTGATGCAGACAGAAAGGGTGCTTATAAAAATGATCAAAGAATAACATCAGTTGGCAATTTCTTTCGCAAAACACATTTGGATGAGCTGCCACAGTTTTTTAATGTGTTGAGAGGTGAAATGTCCTTTGTGGGTCCTCGCCCGTATATGATAGCCGAGAACCGGAGAAATGAAACACTGATTGCATCATACAAACTCCGGCATGATGTAAAGCCTGGCATTACGGGCCTCGCGCAATCGCTGGGACATTATGGTTTTACAGAAGACGCCAATATGCTTAAAGCCAGACTGGACATGGATCTGCACTATATTTATCACTGGTCATTAAAAATGGATATGACTATTATACTTCGGACATTCATCAATCTTTTCCGTTAACAAATTCCCTTGTAAAATCCGTGAAACGCATCGCACAACATATTTTCCAGGCATTGACAACACATGAGAAAAGGCAATTTCTTACCATTACTTTTTTTGACGTGCTGCTAAGCATCGCTGATGTTGGATTTATGGCGGCATTGGTATGGTTAACCAGCATTTATTCCGGAGCCAGTCAATTTACCGGCAATAGTTATTTTAACGACGGATCCTTACTACCGGTCTTTATACTGTTACTTCTGTTTGTAATGAAAAACTTTTTCACGGCAATCACGCTCAAAAAACAGTATCATTTTGTTTACGATGTAGCCTTACGAATTTCCGCTGAAAATCTTGCCAACTATTTCAAATCAGATTATACAGATTATGTTCAAACTGACTCAGCAGTTTACTCAAGAAAAATTTCGCAGGAACCAATTGAATTTGCTTACTATGTTTTACGAAGCCTTCAACAAATAACGGGACAGGTTTTGCTGCTGATAATTACTGTTGGCGCGATACTTACATACAGCCCCGCAATGTTCTTATTGCTATTTGCAGTACTGGCGCCGCCGGTTGTTTTATGTGCTTCTATCATTAAAAAAAAGGCAAGCCGCCTCAAACTGTCAGTAAAGCAAAGCAGTGAGAAATCGTTGCAACATTTACACGAGGCATTAGCGGGCTTTGTTGAAGCCAATCTGTACAATGCGCAGCCCTTCTTTGTAAACCGGTTTGCCCGCTACCAACAAAAAATGAACTATAGCCTGGCCGAACAACAAAGCATTCAATCCATGCCTACCGGATTTATGGAAGTATTTGCTGTTGCCGGACTGTTTGTACTTATTGCACTGAACAAATTCCTTTCCGGAACTACGCACGTACAAATTGTTATGCTCGGTGCATTTCTTGCTGCGGCATACAAAATAATACCTGGCATTGTAAAAATACTGAATGCCTCAGGTTTAATTAAGGCATATGCATATTCCATTCACCCGATCTCCTCAAGAAATTCTGACGCTATTAAAACAGCCACAATCCAATTACCAGGCCAAATAAATAGCATTGAATTTAAAGAGGTTTCTTTTGGATACAGCTCCAAACCTATTCTCAATAACATGAACATGTATCTTGAAAGCGGAGACATGGCAGGCATTCATGGCCTGTCGGGCAAAGGCAAAACAACGGCCGTGCATTTGTTGTTAGGCTTCCTCTCCCCATCTTCAGGCAGCATAAAAATAAACGGCAGAAACACTTCATCACAGGAGCGCCAACAGGCTGGCGATCTTATCGCCTATGTAAAACAACAGCCTTTTATATTCAGGGATTCAATATTGAACAATATCACGTTTGGACAGGAACAGGAGGCCACAACCAAAGTCGAGCACATTATTTCGGCAACCGGCATGCAACAAATAATTGAAAACACCGCTACTGCAACCACCGCCGGCATTTCGGATTCGGGTAAAAACCTAAGTGGAGGGCAACGGCAACGAATAACGATTGCCAGAGCACTTTATAAAAATGCAGATCTGATTATTCTTGACGAACCATTTAAAGAGCTCGATACAGCGTCAGAAGCTGCACTGTTAACATATTTCCAGTCGCTGGCGGCACAGGGAAAAATCATCCTGCTCATCACACACAACAAAAAAAGTCTGGCATATTGCAATAAAACAATTGAAATTGGCTGATAGAAAAACATTCATCATCCTTACTCCTGGCTTCCCGGTAAACGAAGCAGACACTTCTTGCCTGCCTTCCATACAGGTATTTGTAAAAAATCTTCAAAAAGAACGCCCCCTGCTGAATATTGTTATTATCAGTTTTCAATACCCTTTTATTGCAAAAAAATACAAGTGGCACAACATCCAGGTAATTGGTCTCGGTGGCTCCAACAAAGGAAAAATAAACAGATTATGGGTGTGGATGCAGGTTTGGCAAACTTTAAAAACATTGAACAGGCAAAACCATGTCATTGGCATTTTAAGCTTATGGCTTGGCGAATGTGCATTGATTGGTAAAAAATTCGGAAGACGGTACGGCGTAAAACATTACACATGGCTGCTGGGCCAGGACGCGAAGAAGAATAACCGCTACAAATATTTGATGAATACCCTGCCCGAAGAACTGATAGCAATATCCGACGCTGTTGCAAAAACCTTCTATGAAAGTTACGGCATACAAATTCCGTCAGTAATTCCAATAGGTATGGATGGGAGTCTTTTCAGAACGATGCAGAGCGAAAGAACGATTGATATAATGGGTGCAGGATCACTCATTCCTTTAAAAAAATACGACCTGTTTATAGATGTTGTCCGGGCAGTGAAAAGCAAACTGGGTTCTATAAATGTGGTTCTTTGCGGAGAAGGCCCGGAACGGGACCATTTGTATGAACTGATTGACCAATACGGATTGCAAAATGACATAAATGTAGCAGGAGAAGTATCGCACGGATCCGCGCTTTTATTAATGCAGCAAACCAAAGTTTTTCTGCACACATCTTCATATGAAGGATTTAGTACCGTTTGTTCAGAAGCATTACGGGCCGGGGCATATGTTATCAGCTTTTGCAAGCCGATGCGAAAGGATTTTAATCATTGGACAATAGTTAGTTCTACGGAGGAAATGGCCGAACATGCGATACAGATTTTAAAAGATGAATCCCTGGATCACTCACCCGTTTGCACTTACAGCATTCACGACACCGTGCGGGAAGTGCTGAACCTGTTCGAAGTATAAGCCGAAACATATTTCTTTCAATCCATCTGCAATTTTCTCAAAGGAATATGTATGTCTGAAATGTGCCGCAATATCCTTTGACATTTTTTCAATATCATAGTTTTCGAGGTCAAGTAATACGTTAGCTAACGCTGCAACATCGCCAGGAGCAAAAAGAAATCCCAGTTTTCCGTGTTGCAAATATTGTTGCATGGTAGGGATATTGGTAGTAACCGGAATACACCCACAAGCCATAGCTTCCAACACAGCAAATCCTCCGTATTCAGAATGGCTGCCACTCAGAAAAAAATCGGCCGCATTGTACCAGGATTCCAATTCCTCATGGTCAACTTTCCCAACCAAATGGACGCGTTCCTGCAGCTGGCTATCTTGTCCTAGCACAGTTCTTATCTGCCTCAATAAATTATCGGTCTGATAGATCATATAAAGCCGGGCACCGGGCACAAGAAATGAGTATAACTCAAAAGCTTTTAAAATAGTAAGCGGGTCCTTATTTTCATTTAGCCTGCCAACCCATAAAAAAACAGGTCCTTTTGCGTCAATGTTCAGCTCAACTCTTGCCTGCTGTTTATTTTTTTGGGTGAAGGAATTAGAACCTTCCGGCAGCTGCTTTATTTTTCTGCTATGGGCTATTGTTTTCTGCAGCAATCTTTTTTCAGCATAAGCAGGAGTATTGAACAGGTAGGCTGTTATACATTTATCAGCCAGCTTATTAAAGAAGTTACGAAGGATTGATTTGTTGGCCTGCTCTCCATGATGCTGCGCAAGTATAATAGTCCGTTTTCCCAGAACAGCTTTTAAAAGCATAACCTGAAAAGGAAAGATAAGGCCTTGTACTAGTACCACATCCGGCTTTATCTTCCTTACGTACTGCAAGGTTTTAAATGGTACACTAAAAAACCGGTTAGTTGTTTTAAAAAAATGAAAGGGAATATTATTTACTTCCAAATGTTCTTCAGAACGTATATGCTTTATCACTTCAACATGCATCTGCTGCCCGATAAAGTCAAGATAGCCCAATGCGGAAGCTTGTGACCTGATTAACTCGCTACCGGTCTTAAATTCATGGTTTGAAAAAAATGTAATGTCAAGAAGCGTAAGCATTTATTTGTTCTTTAGGTTTTAACTTTTTTACAGGAAGAGATGCTTCAGGATAATAAGACCTAATACGATCTATCAACTGCGAAATATTTCCACGTACGTATTTTACCTGCCCCTCTACAACAATGCAGTTAAAATCCTCCACATCAAGCTTAGATGATAGTATTTGATTTACCAGCGTTTCATCAAACAACTGAACCCTACCCTTTTTTATCACCAGCAAAATATCTTTCGAAGTGATTGAAAGCGCGGCATCGAGTCCTTTTTTATTTCTTTGATCAGCCACCACAATATCCGCATAATAACTCTCCTGAATTTTTCCCAGCCTATCCAACTCCCATATTGCAGCGGGCGATGTTGTTAGTGATTGCAAAAGTTCTTCATCCGATAGTACACCTAAACGCCTGGCCAGATGAATATGGCGAAGCATACTCCAGTCTGCCGTTAGTACAGAATCGCTTCCAAAAAGAATAACAGTTCCGTGCTTCAAATTGTTTATATCAGCCGTCTTGTTAAACATAAAATAGTTGGAAGCCGGACACCAGACCAGTGCCTTAAACTTTCGTGCCTGTAAAGCATTCATTGCAACACCGTGCACAGCAATAAGCTCGCGCCCCAGCACATTCGCCGCCAGAAGTTTATTGATCTCCCGTTCAGCGAGGCCATTTATTCCTTCTCCCACATGTATTGCCACTGACTTACGCAAACGCAGCGGGTTGTTCAATTTCAACCGCCACATTTTTTCAAACCCAACAGAATGCAATGACTGGCAATGTTGAAAAACATCTACGATATCAGACGCACAAAAAAGAGGCAGTCCATGATTAACAACAGTTGTAACACCGCACAATAAATTTTTATACATCCCCCACTGCACACGCATTTCCACGGGCACGGCAAGTACTTTATCTATTTCTGCTTTATATGCACTGTGTATATGTTGCGCCCATTCGCGGTAATCTTTATAATACCGGTCACCCAACGCGGGAAACAGGTTAAAGTCAAGATGATCATGCGAATTGATCAAACCAGGAATTGCTATTGCGTTGTTGAGGTAAATTTCTCCCGTTGCAGGAACTTGTCGTTGCATTGCAGGTTTTATCGAAGCAATACAATCTCCTGATATCTCTATATCGAAAAGATCACACTGATTTTCTATAAACACATTACGCAACTGCATCTGAT
Source organism: Chitinophagaceae bacterium DXS (assembly GCA_030345135.1). GTDB lineage: Bacteria > Bacteroidota > Bacteroidia > Chitinophagales > Chitinophagaceae > Danxiaibacter > Danxiaibacter flavus. Next base: position 713,896 of record CP128386.1, on the reverse strand, counting down.
TTTTTTAAATGGATCCCATAAACAATTGGAGTACCTGTGAATTTTTCATAAACATGCAACGCATTTTTCTGCTCATAATAGTGCCGGTGTTCCCCGGATACATTGATCTGTTGCAGATCCATCGCCTGTAGATTTTTCTGTTGCCCCAGGCGAATAATTAACTCAACCGGGTAAATGAAGTTCTTGATACTGATAAGGTGATTGTGATATTGAAAGGTCCGCTTGCCACCCCTTGCCAGCGCGTCGGGATGATAATCTGTCAGCAGAATATCTCCCCCGGGTTTTAAAATCCGCTCCCATTCTGAGATCACATCCAGAATATGCGGCATGTGTGCGATGGTAAGCGTACTCACAATTACATCAAAAAAGCCTGCGGGGATATTGCTGTATTTACTCCCGGATATTTTTTGCGTTACAGCTTCGGGGAATTTTTCTTTCAGACGCTGAAGCATTTGAGAAGAGACATCGAAACCATAAAGCAAGGCAGGGTTCTGCTGTCTCAGGCGATTCCAATGCCTGCCCGTGCCGCAGCCTATATCAGCAACCTTTTTATGAGAAAGAGAAACGTTTCTCAGCATATTGGTGAAAACTATTTCATCAAGGTCCAGCATCAGGTTTCCAGGCTGCATATCATAGGATGCCGCCCATAGATCATAGGCTTTTTCGGGCGCCTTTTCAACGGGACCATGTGTAAGTAACTGCTTAAAATAACTTAAGACACGCATGATTTCTTTATTTCTGACAAGACTCCATTGCAAAAAACTAATTGGCAAAGGCGCAGGAAGAGAACCGGAAGCAGGTATTCCCCTTTGAACTGTGGCTTGCTTCGTACCCCTCCGCGCCTTTATTGAACATTTACCCCGAATGCTCATTTAAAATAGTACGGCCAAAGCCCATAAGAGTTGCCTCCGTTTGGCAACCACAACAGATATTTTGAAAGTATGTGGCCGCAGAGCCTAAATGCAGGCAACTTTTCCTTTTTGATTCCGTATTTATTAGCGGTATCAAATGCAGGATTATGCCCGCCAGAAATAAAGTATTGCTTTTTAACCCCCGGAGCGCAAATTTTAAATACCGTGTTCCAAATTCGATTTTAAACATTGCCGCATCCATAGAAGGCATGTATGATTGGGTTATTGTGGATGGGAACAGGGAGAATGATCCCGCTGAAAAAATCAGCAGCTATTTAAGAACCGGTGAATACAAATACATCGGATTTACTGTAATGCCGGGCCCTCAATTAAAGCAGGCTGTTGCTATAGCAAACCATATCAAGATCAACAATCCGGACACCGTTATGATATGGGGCGGCTATTTTCCTTCTCAGCAATACAAGGCAGTGTTGCAATCTGGCTACGTTGACTTTGTTGTAAATGGCCCTGGCGACCATTGCTTTCCGCGGCTGATTGACGCGTTAGAAAACAATACGCCTTACGAACTGATCAAAAACATTATTTACAAATCCGGAGATGATATTGTAAAAACAGCAAAAGAAGATCTTATTGAGCAGGATACATTGCCTTCTTTGCCCTACGATAAACTGGATACGATGTATGGCATGGAAAAATACCTCGGCAAGACCTACCTCGGGAAAAAGACCTTTGCCTACCATTCCAGCATCGGATGTCCATTTACATGTGCATTCTGCTCCGTTGTACCTATCTATGAAGCACGCTGGAAGGCCAAATCTGCTCAAAAAGTTTATGAAGATGTAAAATATGTGAAGGACAAATGGGGCGCCGACGCCATTGAGTTTCATGATAACAATTTTTTTGTTTCAGAAAAGCGTGCGGTAGAATTTGCCAAACTTATTAAGCCGGAAAAGATGACGTGGTGGGGAATGGCGCGCATTGATACCATGACAAAGTTCTCGGATGCATCATTACAATTGATCAGAGAGTCCGGCTGCAAAATTATTTTCTTCGGCGCAGAGAGTGGCAATGATGCAGTGTTGAAACAGATGGACAAAGGCGGAACACAAAGCGGAGAACAGATTGCAGCATTTGCAGCCCGCATGAAAAAGTTCGATATCATTCCTGAATACTCTTTCGTATTGGGAACTCCGGCCGCAACAGCTGGGCAGGTGGATGAGCAAATAGATTTCGACATTGCCTTTATCAAAAAAATAAAGAGGATAAATCCTTCAACTGAAATTGTTATTTATATATACACCCCGGTCCCAACGGAAGGATCGGGCTTGTTTGCTGAAGCACAGGCAAAGGGTTTTCAATTTCCGCAGACGCTTGATGATTGGATTAGTCCACACTGGGCAAATTTCGATCTGCGAAAAAATCCACTCACACCCTGGCTAACGCCTGCAATGGTAGACAAGATCAGGAATTTTGAAACCGTTTTGAACGGATACTACCCTACGGTTACGGATATACGGCTAAGTGGAATAAGAAAAGCTGCTATTAAGTTGCTGGCTGCAATGCGTTACAAGGTTAATATCTATCAGTATCCGTATGAAATTAAGCTGTTGCAGCGTGTATGGAAATACAGGCAACCGGAAATACAGGGGTTTTGAACATCTGGATTTATTCTCTGTGCAACTCTGTGTCTACTTCTGCCTTTTCTCTGTGTAATAAAAAAATGCAATTACACAGAGTTTCACGGAGAATACACAGAGTTGCACAGAGGCAGCAGCCTCATCAAACAAAGCTAATCGATTAAGGATTTAACAATGAGAAGACAGTCTTTATATCAAACATATCAGCGGTACAGAACATTGCAAACCGATATTATAACAGCATTGCCTATTGTAATATTAATGCCGCACAGTGCATGTAATTGCCGTTGTGTGATGTGCGATATATGGAAAGGCAACAAAAACCTGAAGCAACTGACCGAGACTGATGTTGCGGGCTTGATGCGTTCCTTAAAAAAACTCAGGACTGTGCAGGTTGTAATGTCCGGAGGAGAAGCGATTCTTCATCCCAATTTTTTCACGCTGTGCGGCATTCTGAAAAAACATCATCTCAAAATAACTTTGCTTACGAGCGGACATGCCATTAAACGCCACGCTGAAATGCTGGTTAAATATGTGGATGATATAATTATTTCGCTTGATGGTGACGAACCTGTTCACAACAGCATTCGTAACGTGGAGAACGCTTTTGCCAAAACCAAAGAAAGCGTTCACCTGATAAAGTCTCTAAAGCCAGGATACAAGATCTCCGGCCGCACAGTTATCCATCAACTCAACTTTAGGATATGGCCGAAAATTGTTGAAGCCGCAAAAGAAATGAAACTGGACAGCATCAGTTTCCTGCCTGCAGATGTTACGAGTACAGCATTTAACCATGCGGAGGGATGGGATGATGCGGTTAAAAATCAGCTTCTCATAAACGAATCACAGTTACCAGAACTTAAGAAGATTGTTGAAGAGCTGATAGAATATAACTCCGGCGATTTTGCAAGGGGTTATATAAAAGAGACTCCCGAAAAAATATGGAAGATCTACGAGTACTATGCGGCGTTTGCCGGGTTAAATGATTTTCCTTACAGGAAATGTAACGCACCCTGGGTTTCTGCTGTAGTTGAGGCGGATGGTTCTGTTAAACCATGTTTCTTTCATAACGTCATTGGAAACATTAAAAATAACACGTTTGATCAGATCCTCAACAGCGAAAAAGCTATCCATTTCAGAAAAGATCTGAATACTTGTGAGAATCCGGTATGCAAACGATGCGTTTGTTCACTCAATCTTCCGCCAGGGGTAAATCCTGCTGCCAATTAAACAAACTCCCAGCTATGAAGAAGATTTTATTCACACATTCTTATTTTTTGCATTTTGATAAAAAGCAGGAGAACATTGGCAGGCCTTATGCTCCGTTGGGTACTTTGTGTGCAGCAGCATTAATGAGAGCCAATGGGTATGAAGTTTCATTATTTGATACGATGTTCGCTCAATCCCCGGATGAAATTACTCACAGTTTAAAAAATTCATCTCCCGATTTTCTTGTTATTTATGATGATGGATTTAACTACCTCACAAAAATGTGTCTTACAAATATGCGTGAGGCTGCCGTTCGTATGATTGAACTGGCGTCTGCATTTAACTGCAAAATCATCATTTCCAGCTCGGACGCAACGGATCATTTTGAAAAATACCTGCAAGCAGGCGCTGACTTTGTTTTGGTTGGCGAAGGAGAATTAACACTCCTGGAACTGATCAACACTATTACTTCCGGAGCAAACGATCTTTATAACGTACCCGGCATTGTGTTTCTTGATGGCAACAATACTATAAAAACTATTAAGCGAAATGTACTGAAAGAACTTGACACATTGCCAATGGCTGCGTGGGATCTGGCAGACATGAATAAATACAAAAGCACCTGGCTAAAACACGAAGGGTATTTCTCCATAAACATTGCCACAACACGGGGATGCCCGTTTAAATGCAACTGGTGCGCAAAGCCTATTTACGGCAATCGCTACAATTCGCGTTCGCCCGAAAATGTAGTTACTGAATTAAAGTATTTAATGAGGACTTATGGCTTTGATCACGTATGGTTCTGCGACGACATTTTCGGTCTAAAGCCCGGCTGGGTACAGGAATTTGCGGCACTTGTAAACAAAGAAAATCTCAGGTTCAGGTTTAAGATCCAATCGCGGGCCGATCTTCTGCTACAACCTGCTTACGTTCAATCGCTGCAACAGGCCGGTTGTGATAATGCGTGGATGGGTGCGGAAAGCGGTTCTCAAAAAATTCTAAATGCAATGGATAAAGGGATTACCATTGAACAGATCCACCAGGCAACAAATCTGCTAAAGAAACACAACATAAAGCCTTCCCTATTCATCCAGTTTGGTTACCTCGGAGAAACAAAAGAGGACATTAAACTCACTATCAAAATGATCAACGAGTTGCTACCGCATGAAATAGGCATATCCGTTTCTTATCCGCTGCCCGGTACTGGCTTTTATGAAAAAGTAAAGGAGGCCATGCGGGAAAAAACCAACTGGACCGATTCCGGTGAACTGGCCCTGATGTTTCGAAATACTTACGCGCCCTCATTCTATAAACAGTTACACCGCTTTGTCCATAACAATTATAAATGCAGGATTGCCGTTACAAGACTGCGTGAAATGATCAGTCAACCCGGCGCCGTTAGCATCAGCGATATCAAAAAAGCGTTATCCGTATTCTACTATATGCCGGTAACCTTTATTGACAAAATAAAACTCTTCACCCTGCAAAACGTACAGGCATGAACGTAGTATTGCAAAACAATAATGAGCAGCTTGCGGCATCCGCGTTTAGCAAACAGGCTGAAGTATTTGATGAATTGTATATCAACAACACCATTGTTCAATACAAAAGAGACCGGGTGAGATCCGTAGTTGAGCAATACGTACAACCCGGACAAAAAATGCTGGAGCTGAATTGCGGCACGGGTGAAGACGCCATCTACTTTGCAAAAAAAGGATACTTTGTTCACGCAACAGATATTGCAGAAGGCATGCTGAACAAACTATCCGTAAAAATCCGACAGCATAATCTTGCCGACAAAATCTCAACAGAACAACGCTCCTTTACTTCCCTGAATCAACTTGCCAGCCAGGAAAAATATGATGCCATCTTTAGCAATTTTGGAGGATTGAATTGTACCGGAGAACTGGATAAAGTACTATCATCTTTTGATGAACTACTTAAACCTCGTGGAATTGCATGCCTGGTAATTTTACCCAAATTCTGCCTGTGGGAAACACTACTTGTTCTAAAAGGAAAATTCAAAACCGCCACCCGCCGATTCTTCAAGAGCAACGGAGCTAAAGCAAGGGTAGAAGACACTTATTTTACCTGTTGGTATTACAACGCCAACTTTGTCAAAAGAGTATTGAAAAACAAATTTTCTGTTGTGGCTCAGGAAGGGCTGTGCACACTGGTACCGCCATCTTATGTAGAGCATTTCGCAGAAAACCATTCCGGTTCTTTTGCTTTTCTTAAAAATGCAGAAAACAAGCTGAAGCGATGCTGGCCATGGAACTGCATAGGAGACTACTATATTATTGTACTAAAGAAAAACGGATGATTAATTCACCTGAACTTACACTCCTGTCATCTACTCACTATTGATTTTGACAGCGCTCTTCCCAGGTTAAGATCATGAGTTTTTTTGTACATCTCAGAAAAATAATGGTATTTAAGATAGCTATACCATGCCGTATACACAGCAATAATAAACCCCTCTTTACCATCAAGAAAACCAAGCCGGAGAAAGTAACAAGCCATAAAGTTCACCGGAGCGGAAAAAATTTTTTTGAAAAAATTAGGTCTGCGTTTTTGCTCCATGTATTTGCCTGCACTTAAAAAAGCATATCGGGCAATCTTATTGGTGTATTCATGCATACTTGCTACTGTATAGTGAAGCAAACGGCCCTGAATTTTCCTTTTTACTAAGTTATCTCCTTGTAAAATTTCATGAACGGGAACATTTTGCCACTTGCTACAGGTACGATTGTACAACCTGTAAACGATATCATGACCCCAATCACCAAAACGTATTCGCTTTTTTCTGAAATAATTTTTACGCTCAAATCCAAAAGCAAGATCAGGATCATCACAATCGATTCTTCTTATAGCTTCCGCCAGGTCTGGCGTAATGCGTTCGTCAGCATCCAGGGCAATTATCCAGTCATGTTTTGCCATTGCAGCCCCAACATTTCTTGCCACACCATAGTTAATCCAGGTAGCATTAACAACATGTGCACCGCATTCTTTTGCAATGCGCGTGGTGCAATCTATGCTCCCGGTATCTGTTACAACAATATCATTGCTGATTGTCCTCGCACTTTTTATACATTCGGCAATATCGCTTGCTTCATTTTTGGCAATGATCACTATGGAAATATCTAACATGCCCGGGGTCCTTTTATTATTTAACGGCAGACAGGGAAACTTGTTCATTTATCTTTAAAATCTCCGAGAGCTTTTTTTCATAAGTTTCAAGAAGTTGGCGCTGAAAGATGGATGGATCGGGCTTGGAGCAATGTTTATGTACCGCCATGCTCATAATATTTCCATGCCCGTTCATTTTTTTTGCCATTTTTTTTCTTTGCCATCTATGATCTGTCATGTGCATCAACCATGTATCTAGTGCATTGCCGGCTTTACCTTTTAACAGCAGTTCTACCAACCGTTTCACAACATTTGTGCTCATTTCAGCATTGCGCCTGAGCGGCATAAAAAAGTTGGGCAGGTATTCAGCAGTCCAGTTGTTGGCTTCAAAAAAGTTATCAAAAGCACTAACGCCTTTAACAGGAATCAGCGTAACAACTTCCGTCGCCGTAAAAATATTCTTCTCAATAATTTCTGGCTTGCTTTCGTCAATGTAATAGTTCATACACAACAAGTGCTGTTTTCCAAAGAGAAAACTTAACTTCTTTAGCAAATGGGTAAATGAACGCGCAATCCAAACCCTGTTGGTGGAAGTAATGATAAAGAAATCTATATCAGCATTTTCATCAGCAAAATATTTCGATAACGAGCCGGATATTGCGATGCCACGTACAAATGGAAAATGACTGATAAAAGAAGCGATCTTCTCTCCTTTCGAAATTAATTTCAAGGCCTGCTCGTATCCTTTTTTTCGTCTTACTACGTAATCAATATCATTATTCAGACTGTAATAGTCCTGCATGCGGTAAACGGTGTTGTTGCAAACCATCTTCTGCAGGCTGGCACCAACAACGTCCCTTGTACAACGCTCCTGCAGGAATGAATAAATTTCCTTCTGCGTAAGCGGATACCTGAAGTTATCAAAGTACGTAAGCGTTGCCAGTATGTCCTTTTCTAAATCGCGCACGAATAACAAATTGAAGTAAAAAAAACGTTACAGGATCAAACATTTATTTCTTTAATATAAACGATCAGGCGCGTTCAAAGGTTGCCCTGCCTGGCAGTTCATTGACGACCTTAAAATTGTCGCTGAAATCAGACAGCAGGAAGAACGACAGAAAAAACGCGATAAAAAAAATCCCTTTATTTAAATCGAGAATATTTTCCGAAAAAGAAGCTACTGCTATAATTACCAGAAAACTTAAAAACATTACATCCCTGTTTTTCAGCGCCAGCCTGAAACATTCCAACAGTATAAGCATAAACACAGCCAACCCAACATAGCCCGATGTTACTGCCATACTTAAATATTGATTGTGGGCATTCAACTCATTGTAGTAAGAAATGTATAAACCATCCTTAAAATATTGCTGTTTTAAAACAGGAATTTCCGCACCAGCTCCATAACCCAACAAAGGGTGTTGATTGATTACATGGAGTGCCGATTCCCATCTCGCCATACGGGGTTCCGGTATTGTTGGGATGGCAATATTTGCCGTAATATCCTGTCTGAAACCTGAAATATACCGGCTTTTTAATACCGGCGCCGTTGTAATTCCGATAACTACAATTGCAGAACCTGTGATGGTTGCAGACAGGTAAATGATCTTTCGCTTAACTGAACTTATGGTGATCGGCAGAATGCAATTAGCCCCTATGATTGCGGCGACCAACACTGATCTTGATCCAAGCTGAACAAGTGCACCGGTTAAAAGCACAGCGGCTGATAAATACAGTACCTTACGGACCCGGATTGCTGAATGTAAAGCGCAATAGATCATAAATAAGAGAGAAAAACAAACATACATCGCCATATATGTGGCATGTAGTTCAATTGGCGCAGTGAAATTCTGATTGATAAATGCCGGAGTGAACAAGGTTGCGACAAGCAGTTTATTATAAACAATCGTGTGCAACGCGTCATAGTACAAGTATATAACAGTAAGCGTTATCGTGAGGGAAAAAGCCAGGAAAAGCTGATGTTTATACTTATTGAGATCCAGTTTTGTGCACACGAACATCACAGGAAAAATTATCAGCGCCAGTTGACGGCCGGCTTTACTGAGCCCTTCTTCGTTTTCTGAAGTGTACAGCACAGTAAACAGCGTTATCAAAAACAGTGAGAGAACAAGTAATAACTTCCGTACAGGAAGAAAAGGAAAACGAAGGCGTCTCAGGTGCAGCAGTGTATGCATGCTGAAGCTGATCAGCACCAGTTCGGAATAAAATCTGTCGAACGGCAGGCTTACAAGAAACAGTAACAGATGATAGTAACTGATCTTATTTGCCAATGTATCCCGGATGATAAATATGTTCTTCAACGGTTGCGGAATTACAACATGAGAGAATGAATTGTTCATACTTTGCAACTATCCTGTCCCAGTTATACCTGTGTATGATCTTATTAAAGTTATCCTCAATGGCCGTTTCCTTTTTAACGGCGGGAATATCCTCTTCTATGATTTTCTTTATATCCAGCGCTGTGTTAAAATAGCTCGCATCCTTTTCCAGTATTTGCCTGTTAAATGCGTTATCATGCGCCACAACATATACTTTGCTCGCCATCGCCTCAAGCAGTGACGGATTGGTTCCCCCAACACTATGACCGTGAAAATAAAGACTTGAAAAACTTCTTAATGAATGAAGCTTTTGTGTATCAAATACCGGCCCGGCAAATAAGATCCGCTTATCATTCCTGAATATATTTACCAGATGTCTGCCATGTTTGTTGGCTGTATCTCCTACAACCACCATATGTTGTGATGTACTGCTTTTTGTAAAACCTGACAGAATTGTATCAATATTATTTTCTGGTTCCATGCGGGCTATCAACAACATGTAGTTGTGCTTAATAAGCCTGAATTCGTTGCAAATACGATCATCCGTAAATGGCATAATCTCGGCCGCATATGGAATGTATGCCGGCGAGATGTCGTATTTATCTCTTAAATATTTTTGAATCGCCAGTGAATCTGCTATATAATTATCACTGAATTTTACTGCAAGCTTCTCTGCAAATTGCAAGAACCGCTGCACCGGCTTTGAGTATTTGGTGCGCATCCATTCAAGGCCATCCATGTTTGAAATAATTACAGAATCACGCGGATACAATTTTCCCCAGACGGAGCTACTCGTATATCCCATTATCAGGATTGCGTCAAAAGACCGTTTTCTCGCATCAAGAATACAATTTAGATCGTAAACAAACTGCCCCGACATGCCCATCCAATGCTCGGGATTATGGCAATGCACAATGTTAATACCTCTCCATGTGGTGAGTTGATACGGATGTTTATGGCCGTTGTACACAGTTACTTCATGTCCGCGCTGCACAAGACCCTGCGCCAGGTAGGCGGATATTTGCTCAAAACCTCCATAATTATTAGGGATTCCACGCGTACCCAAAATTCCGATGCGTAGTTTCATATAATTGTATTACTTCTTTATACGCACGTTTAGTGTTTTTAGTTGCTTCGTACCATGTATAGCAGTCCAATATTTTCTGCTGCAAGCTTTCATCATATTGTCTTATGCCCGCACGTACTACTGCATCGTAAATACTTTCTGGCGAATGCGGATCACAGTAGTCTGCCATGTCCCCAAAATAATCTCCGGCATCACCCTTATCCGTAATAACTATTTTGCAACCCATTGCTGCCGCCTCCAGAGAACTTAACCCCGTTGTTTCAAAGAAACTCGGTAGGATGTGAATGCTTGCCCGTTTATAATAATACAGTAATTCCTGCTGTGGAAGATGATCAATAAATAGAATATTCTGCGCAGCTAATTTTTTACATTTTGTATAATAGGCGAATTGATTAGGCGCCGGAGATCCAATCAGCAATAATTTATAGCGGGTATTGTTCAGTGCTTTAATCAGATTAAGCTGGTTTTTTATTCCCTCAATTCTGGCTACGCAAATAACCAGGTCAGGGCTGCGCATATCATTACCCGAAGAAGAAAACAACCCGGGATCAATTCCATTGTTAATAATTCTATAGCCCGGCAATGCTCCATAAACTTTCTTCAACCTGCTATATTCAGATGCGGAATTCGGCAATATGAGAGACGACTTAGCAAGCACTTCCTGTATACTTTCGGATTGCCCTTTCCATAAGTAAGAATAGCTGATAAGTTTGTCTTTCCCTTTAATCCAGCGAAAAATGGTTTTCAGGTATTCGCAGCTATCGGGGGACAAATACTTAAGCAGCATACCGGACAAGCCCCGGCGATGTGTTTTATCATACGCTGAATAATCAATATGAATAGTTGAAACAACAAATCTTTTGTTTGATTTCTTTATATGAAACAAGATGTCCGCCGGCCTTGTAATGTTAAAAAAGTGCAGCAGATCATAGGCTTCGTAATCTATTTTTTCATCGGTAAGTCTAACTTCAGCTTTTACACCAATCCTGTTAAGAAAATCTGCTGTCTGCATTATCTGCACAGTATCTCCGCCAGGTGCCTCGTACAAGGTTGCCCGGCCAATTAATGCCACGCTTATCTCCATCATATGTATGGCGTCGTTATGCATGTTAATTGATCTTTTGGTGCAGCCATTTTATCAATGCAGGGGGAAAAAAGCTAGCTACCAGCAATGCATAATTATCCAACCGCAATGGCGAGATCTTTATAGCCTTTTTGATATACACCCTTGCATTTTTCGGCTGATGATTGTTGATGAGATACTTTTTGCCACACAGTGCATAGTAGGCACCCTTTTTAATTTTTTGGTTATCCTGCCTGTGTATAATGTTCCACAAAGCATAACCTTCAGACTCTGTGATAAAGCCTTTTTTCAAGATATCGTACTTTAATGATCTGAAGTATTTGCCGCGCCATCGCTCATCTATTGTTACCGAAGCAGGATTAAAACGAACTTTGATCAACGGTTCAGCAAAATTGCAGAACTTACCTTTCCTGCTTAATTGCACCCAAAGCAAATGATCCTCCATGTTGTGCGCCAGCTCGTTATAGCCACCACATAGCATAACTACAGCTTTCCTGTACATCACACTTGAATGAATAAACGGACATATTGTTAATAAAGATGCCTTTAACTGCTCATCATCATGGGAAGGACATGTGTAATGGCATAGATAATCACCCATTTCAGAAATATACACCGCGTCACCGCCGGTGATAACGTAGTCCGGATTGACGTCAAGAAAATGTTTCTGTTTTTCCAATCTTTCAGGAAAGCAAATATCATCCGCATCAAAACGCGCAATGTATTCTCCTTTTGCGTGGTGCAAGCCGGCATTCAGGGCCTGGGCCACGCCTTTATGTTTCTGTGATATTACAGTTATGCGACTATCATCAAGGGAGCGGATCACTTCTTCCGTATTATCGGTTGAGCCATCATTTATTATCAACAATTCAAAATTCTTCATTGTCTGGCACAGTACGGACTCTATTGCTTCAGCAATATAACAACCAGCATTATAAGCCGGCATCAGTACTGTAACACCTGGTCTTTCCATGTCATAGCTTTAGTGCGTTGCGCGGTCTTTTCTTCTTTTATATCGAGGAACATCATCAACTCAAATAACACAACTATGGAGAGTTGCTCAAACCAATAATCAACAAAAAATATTGCACACAGCAACAACAGCAAGGGAAATCCGAAACCTCCTTTTTTAAACCGGCCAATCCAATAGAAAATGTATGCAAAAACAAAAGCAGCGATACCCATCAATCCATATTCGCCCATCAATTGATTGTAAACGGAATTAGGTGTATTAACGACGGAATGCATTTCAGCATCTTTGCTGAAGAAATTGAGAAATGTGGCAAGATGGTTATCCCTGAAGTCATTGTTTACATAAGAAAAGCGGGACGGATAGCCACCACTGATATTTAAGGCCGTCGCCCTGAAAGCAAGTTTGGATGAAAATTTGCCCATCCCGTTACCTGTAAGCATTTTGCCCGGATGTAGTTTAAAGTAATTACCGGTTTGTATAAATGAGATCAGCTTACCCGGATACTTTTCAGGAAACGCTGACACTTTGTTGTTTGCAGGTTCTGAATGCTGAATATAATTGATCAATACCCGCTGTTCGGTCAGTGTATCTTTTTTCCGTTGAAAAGGTTGGGAATGAATACTGGGTTGCGGAATTTCAGGTCTCTCCGAAAACACCGGTACTGTTCCGCCAACAGCAACTTCATCGGGTGATTGCGCCGATTTGGCTTCCAGCTTCGCCAACAACATGCTTATGCTATCAAGATAATGTTTGGCAAATGCTTTTTTCTCAGCTTCAGGATCCGTAGGTTCTGCGGTTATTTGCTTTGAAGTATTTGATGCTGATAGCCCCGGATAATTATTTTTAGAAAACAGTTTTTTTATAATGCCGGTTGCATAAGTATCATTCTGTGGCGAAATCTTCGCCATAAAAACAACCAGCAACATACAGCAAATAACCATCAGGCTTTTTTGCAGCCGGTCGCTCCGGAATGCAAACAGGTATATCATTACAGCAATTAATGCCAGGTTGGTGAAATTACTGCCAGTTAGTAACAGTGTTGCCATGCAAAGCAGCGTCATCAACGCCTGTTTTCTGCACAGAAAATAAACCACACCTGCAGCACAGATCACGGCGTTGGTTGTTGAAGTATCGAATGTAATGCCCCTGATCAAATCTCCTGTTCCAATAAAATACTTCTGATACATGCCCTGGTAACGGTAGGGGTTTAATGCACCGGCATCCAAAATGATAGTTGCGAGCCGGATAAAAGAAGCAACGCAATTGGTAATAAAAAAGACAAGCAAGGTATTGTGCGTTTTTTCGGGGGGATTTTGCATGGCAGCAATGCGCACCTGGTTAACTGCAAGCAGACAAAGGAGCCAGAAGCCAATGCCGGTTATAAATACAATATCATAATGCAGATTGGTAAAATCTTTAAACAGCAGAAAATTAAAACATGCTATTACAATAAGTAAAAAATAAAAGAGGGGAATTGCGCGATCTGTTTTCTTTATCCCAAGTGAAAAACCCGGCCTGAAAACATATGCGAGGATAACGGCGGCCAGCTTGACGATGAGCTTTACATTCAGAAAAAGCAATAAGAACACCAATAATTTCCAGTCTATGGAATTTACAAATTTCCTGGAGGCCGCCTTAATCGCGTTGTTCATACAACTATCTGAATGTTATTCATTAATGAATACGTTGACATAGCTGAAAGGTTGCTTGCGGGCCTTTAAAAATCCGGAACCAGCATTCGCAGTCCTGAATGCACGTCTTTCTTTATAAACCTGTTTGTGGCAACAACCAGGACAAGGTAAAGGCCCGCTCCAGCAAGCACTTTATATACAACATAATCACCAGCATAGCCGGCCACGTAAATACAACCTATTGCACACAGGGGGTAACCAATCAATGACTGGATTATTCTCGAAAAAACAAAGTGCACATCCTGCTTTAGATACAAAGCCGTTTGCGCAATCAATGCCAGCAAACAGGCAATTGACGCACCTTCATTCCCGAACAAGGGAATTAAAATGCAATCCCCAACAATATTCACGCAGCAGGTAATAAGTATTACCCTGAATACACTTTTAAGCTTTCCCTGTGCAAAAGCAATAGCCCACAAAACATTGTTTACATAAAGCAGGGGCGTACAAAGGGTAAGTATGAAAATGGTATAGCTATTTACCGCGCCGTATTTATTAACGGTAATGGCATCTGTTAGTGGTGCCCATAAAATATTCAGCATCAGGATTACGAACGAGCAAATGATCATTTCAAGTTTTACGATGGCATATACGCTGGTTAAATCATTTTGTTTCTGAAAGAATTTCACAAAACGGGGCACCAGCAATGGTGCGATTACAAGCAGTGGAACCGTGGATATTTCATATACTTTATAAGCAAAACTGTATTCCGCAAGCTTAGATGCTGATAATACCAACCCTATAAAGATCCAGTCGAATCGCGACATGACGGCAGTACACACAACTACGCCGATCTGAGGAAGTGTTTCTTTTAGCAACGACAGGTATCCTTGCCTGTTAATGAATTTACGTCCGGCATGTTTAAAAGCTTGCCGGAACAGATAAATTGACACAAGGAATTCCAAAAAATCGCCTGCTATAAAAATGCCAATGATCAGGTCATTTGAGAGCATGTGCACCGAACTGAAATAAATTAAAGCAACACTCTTAATGATATTTGAAACAACAGACATCCGTGCAAGCAAGGTAAACTTTTCGAATCCTGCGGCCGCCTGCTTAAAGGGAAGAGAAAAATAGATCATCAGTTTTCCCGTACCAAGCAGAAACAATGTGATCAGCCAGTTATTTCCCGGTGCCAGGATACATGCAGCTAATATAGAAAGACAGAATAATAAACCGGTGCTGACCGTGTGAAAAACAAAAAGAGGAATTACCCGGAAAGAATCTTCGCCGGCTGCAATTTTTTTCACGGTAAGCTGATCCAATCCAAACGACAAAACCGAAAAGCCGGTTAACAAAAAGGCCAGGCACCAGTTAAGCTCTCCAAAACTGGTCTTATCCATATTTCTTGAAAGAATATAAAAAATTGCGATTCCTGAAAGCAGGTTAATTATTTGCTGTAAAATGTTCCCTGAAATATTCCTGGATAGTTTTTTCCACATACAAGATTATACGAGAAAAGCAGGCATTGGGTTGTTCAAAATATTTCATCCTCTTTTTACAGACTTAAGGGCACAAAAAAGCCTGTCTTGCGGATTATTTTTTGTAAATGAAGAGAGGCTTATCCCTGCTTTTCTGATACGCTAATACGACGAACAGGCTTTTAGTATTGGCATGGTTAGCTACCGCCGGGATTCTGTGGCAACTTCCCTCACTTTGTTCTCAATGAGCCATTGTTTGAATTCCGAAACATTGCTGGTTGAAAATTTGACGATACTGCCTCCTCGCAAGGAAATAATAAATGTGTCAAGGCAAAACAAAAACGCCGACAGGTTTGATGCGGGTTGGTCAAATCCAGGAAAGGACTGATTGCTAACATGAATTTGCATATGGATGAAATTTTAAGGTTCTGTTACTATTAGGGCGTTCATCCACAGAGTTATGCTGATAAGGCGACCCACTGCTGCAGTGAACATTGGGTACCTTATAGTAAAAGTTTTTCTCGTTATTCTGACTTAGACCGGCAAAATACAATATTATTTTAAAATAAAATTATGTTTCATTTTTTTTAATTCTTGCTCTTTCTTTTCGCGGGACGGTTTAACTGGACATCTGAAGGCAATGGAAGCTCATCATCCGGTTTCTTTTTAATATAGATAGTTGTAGTTAATCTGAGAGATGGCTTTGACTTCAGATAAGCTGAAACCACCACCGAATCACGTGTGTAGGATGAATCGATAATAAGGCTGTTACCATCCCATTTACCGTAGCTTGACGAAAATTGCACCTCATCACTTCCCAAAGGAAGATACTTTCCATTCGCCAACTTTCCATCTACGTTAATATAATTATACACACCTTTTTTTACGCTGTCAGTATAAAGATGAAAATAAATATTGTCATATTTCTGCCCAAACAAAACACTTAAGCTGAACAGCGCGCAAACAGATAAGACTGCTTTTTTCATATTTAAAACCGGTTTATAATGCCTGCAATTCAACATTTAGATCTTTTAATAAAGTCTGATTTCAAAAATGATCATTAAATTAATAACCAAATAGTAATATTATGCTAATATTTATTTAGCGCGGGAAAGTTCATCTTCATACATTAAAAAACAACAGATCAACATTATTGTTATCTAAAGTCCAAAAGGGAGTTTATGAATCCATTTCAATCGGCCCGTTTGTCTGCGAAAGCATTTGGCGATAATTTTTTATGGGGAGTAGCAATAGCTGCCCAACAAAATGAGGGAGGGCACAATGTTGGGGGCAGAGGTGTAAGTATATGGGATGTTTTTTCCCGCAGGAACGGAAAAATTAAAGGCGGCACAAACCCTTTAGTCAGCTGCGATTTTTATCATCGTTATAAAGAAGACCTGCTATTGGCAAAAGCGCTCGGTTTTAACTCTTTCAGATTTTCTATCTCCTGGCCAAGAATATTGCCCGAAGGCATTGGCCGCGTAAATAAGGAAGGTATAGCGTTCTACAACAAACTGATTGATGAATGCCTTGAATTGGGTTTAACACCCCTTGTAACGCTGTACCATTGGGATCTGCCACAACCACTGGAAAAAGAAGGCGGTTGGACGAGCTACAGGATGCAACGCTGGTTTGCGCGTTTTGCGACGGTTTGTGCCGAGGAGTTTGGTGACAGAGTTAAAAACTGGATAGTGCTGAACGAGCCTGCAAGCTTTACGTCACTTGGCTACATGCTGGGCAAACATGCACCTGGCAAAACGGGGCTTACCAACTATTTCTCCGCAATTCACCAGGCTGTTCTGGCCCAGGCTGATGGAGGTGAGATCCTTCGTGCGCTGGTTCACAAATCCTATATCGGCACAACTTTTTCCTGTTCTGAAGTCCTGCCATTTTCAACAAAAGAAGAAGATGTTTTGGCCGCAAAAAGAGTTGATGTAATTCTGAACCGGTTATTTATAGAACCCGCACTGGGAAGGGGTTATCCGCAGGACGATTTTAAACTGATAGAGCGACTGGAGATACACAATAAAGCCTGGAAGTATACAGACCGCATGCACTTTAAATTTGACTTTATTGGCTTGCAGAATTATTTTCCTGTTGTGGTGCGGCACAACTCCATCATTCCGCACATTCATGCATCTGAAGTTAAAGCCGCAACAAGGAAGGTGCCTCATACCGGCCTTGGCTGGGAAGTGAATGCAGAAAGCTTCTACAGGATCATCAAAAGATTCTGGCTGTACGGAACAGTGAAAGAGATTCTGATAACTGAAAATGGTGCAGCCTACAAGGATGAAGTTAAAAATGCTGTGGTTAACGATGAGCAACGAGTTGATTATTTTAAGCAGCACCTGCAAGCAGCGTTAAGAGCCAAACATGAAGGCGTGAACATAAAAGGTTATTATGCGTGGACGCTGACTGACAACTTCGAATGGGCTGAAGGATATAAAGCCAGGTTCGGCTTAATTCATGTAGATTTCAAAACACAACTAAGAACAATAAAGAATTCCGGATACTGGTTTCGCGATTTTCTAAAACAGGCTTAATATAAAAGATGCCACACGCTTTTATTTATTGTTAACCTTCTCATTGAATACCTGCGTCATTTCCTTGCATAAATACTTACGTATTAATAACTTTACTGTACAACAGATCATTAAAACAGACCGGCGAATAAAATACGGCGCTGTGCAGATAGAAGCCTGCTGAAGAGTAACTCCTGCAAATAGTTGAAGTATTACGGGAACAACCATTCCTGCTTATAAGTGTTGATATCCTTGCTGTGAATTTTTTTGAGCAAATCAGTTAATTCATAAATCAATGATCACGAAAAAAGTACTATTGGCCGGTTGCGTAGCTGTGTGTTGTTTAACGAGCAGGGCGCAGTTTGTTTCGCTGGGTGTAAGAGGCGGTATAAGCATTCCCAATTTAACTACCGGAACTGCTTATAAAAACCCGATAAATACGGGATATAAGTCCAGCACCGGGCCTGACGCCGGAATTTTTGCCGAGTTTAAACTTACTGATGTATTTTCCATACAACCTGCGATAGCGTATTCAGCGCAGGGCGGCCAGAAAAAGGGTTACCAGGCTTTTCCGGTTACGCCGGAATGGGCAGCAATGTTTCCGCCGGGCCAGGTTCCGCAATATTTATATGCAAACTTCAAAAGCCAGGCAAAAATCAATTACCTGATGGTACCTATGCTCGCAAAGTTTACCTGGCCCTTCAATCACTCAAAATCCAAATTTGCTTTTTTCCTCAGCGCAGGACCTTTTGTAAGCTTTCTGTTATCCGCAAAACAAGTTACAACCGGCAACAGCAAGATCTATCTTGACGAAGGACATCAACAACCCCTCCCCGTTGGTTCGCAATCATTCGACAATACAGAGGATATAAAAAGCCAGTTACATTCATTTAACGGAGGCATTGACGGGCACGCAGGTATTTCTTATAAAATATCACACCAAAATCTTGTATTCTTTGAAATAGGTGGTAACTACGGATTCTTTAATATTCAGAAGGGAGCAGAAAACGGCAAGAACAATGTTGGCGCTGCAACAATACTCGTGGGTTATGCTTATACTTTTTTCAAGAAATAAATAAGCCGCTGTTTTAATTACAGCGGCTCATTGTTATCAAAACCGAGTTAACATCAACTTTGTCTCACTTAATTTCTCATACTGCCTTTGAGTTTGATTAGTAAGTAATGGCCTTGCCGGCATCAACTTCTCCATATCCATAATCTGCATCCCTGTTCTTAGGACCAAGATCTATTGAACTCCGACGGAGAATATCAGCAATCAAATGAGGAGATGACAGCTGTTTGTATTTACCATAGATCATTGCGGCTATAGCACTAACATGTGGAGTGGCCTGGCTTGTACCCGCAACCCAGCCAACAAGGAAATCGCCATTGTCTTCAAAACCTAAACCAAACACCCAGTCAAATACATAAGCCGGGGCGGTTACCGGTCCAACAGTTACATTACTTACGTCCAGATGCTCAGGATAAGAACCGCCTGATGCGGCGAAAGAAATAAAGTTCTTTCCCGTATTGCTAAATGATGCCGGCACATACAGGAATGTGTTGTGATTTTTTGCCCAGCCAATAGGCCCTGTAGCTGAAACAGCCAATACACCGATGCAGTTTGCAGGATAAGTAATAAAGTTCTTTTCCTGGTCATAATTTACACCGTCGTTGCCAGCAGCAGCTATCAGCGTAGCGCCAACGTTATTTGCAAATACAGTTGCCCTGTTAAGCGCAATTATAAGATCGCGAACATCTTTGTCGGGGCGAACAATAAAATCATCAGAAGGGTCATCCGGGGTTCCGTTATCGTCTTTATAGGCCTTAAGCGGCAACTCAGCACCAAGGCTCATGTTTATTATATTGGCGCCATGTGTTGCAGCAAAATAAATACCGTTGATCAATGCACTGAAAGGTCCGCTACCTGCGTCATCTAACACTTTAACCAATATAAGCTTGGCTTTAGGCGCCACGCCTACTATGCCTAAATTGTTGTCAATGCCTGCTATTATTCCCGCAACATTTGTTCCGTGACTAAAACCTTCAGAACCTTTGTAATCTATAGTTTCGCCGTCAATAAAATTTTGCTTAAGAATAATATTGTCCGCTATGTCCGGGTTTTTAGTTTGAAAGCCTCCATCCAGAACTGCAACCTTGGCCCCGGCTCCTTCATAACCTTTATTCCATGCGTTTGCTACTTTAGCCGCCTGAAGATCCCATTGTAAAAAGCTCCAGGGATTGCGGTTCAGCTTATCCGTATATTCTGAAGCGGGAGTGTTAGATACAGAATAACCTGAACTCTTCAAACGGGTTGGCAAATGCCATTGAGCAACCACGTCTACTACTACAGACTGCACATCAGCAACAGCCCTTGCTTTTTCCGGGAAAGTAGGATCAGGTGTTTGTACATGAATAAGACTTAACTCTTTAATGGATTCTTTTAAAACAAATTTTTTACATCCAAGATTAGTGAGGCTTGCAGCAATGTTTTCAAGTTTTGCCCCTTCTTTTGCGATTACGATAAAGCCACGATCATGTTTAAGGCCGGAGGTTGTACTTGGCAAACGCCAGTCAACCTTATCCATATCTTTTTTACATGAGGAGATAACAATTCCGACAAAAAGGACATAATACAGTAGTTGAATTTTTTTCATACAAACCAGTTTAATAAATGATTAATTGTAGAGAATAATCATTGGGAGGGATAAAAATGGCAGTTGATTTTTCCGTTCTGTTAGCTCTGATTCGTCAAGTGATTCACTTGTAATTGTGTGACTTATCTAACCAAATGTACAAAAAATAAAATGAGATTTGCAAGCGCATAAAGCTATTTAATGCAAGTATTTTTTGATGAATCTCATTGATGTTTCACAGCAAAAAAATAATTACATTTATAAACATCGTTGTCTTGTCAAACACCTAAAACAACCAGCTTGCCATGAAGAATTTTCTGCAACAATATTCAGAAGAAGTATCGGCCGAATTGCATCGTATTCTCAATTACTGGATGAAATATACCATAGACAAAACGGATGGTGGTTTTTACGGCAGCGTGAATAATAATAACCAGCCAAAACCTGGAGCAGAAAAAGGCATTGTGTTACATGGGCGTATTTTATGGACATTTTCAACTGCCTATAGCCGCGAAGCAAAAAAGGAATATCTTGAAATGGCGCAACGTGCCTATGACTATATAATGGCATACTTTAAAGATAACGAACATGGCGGTGTTTACTGGAGCGTAGATGCAAAAGGCAATATGCTGGACAGCCGCAAACAAATATATGGTGTGGCTTTTTGCCTGTATGGCATGAGCGCCTATTATGCAGCGTCAAAAAATGAAGCTGCATTGAACTTTGCCAAAGACCTGTTTTCACTCATTGAGAAGTACAGTTATGATTCTGTGAAGAAAGGCTATATGGAAGTTTTTACCCGCGATTGGAAAGATATTGACAATGCCAGCTCCATAGCAAAAAATGCCAAGCAAAAGAAAACAATGAATACGCATTTGCACCTGATTGAAGCTTATGCCAGTTTGTATAAAGTTTGGCCGGACGAAACATTAAAGCAAAGAATTGCAGGTTTACTGGAAGTATTTGATCTTTACTTTATTGATCACAACAAGTATTTTAACCGCCTGTTCTTTGATGAGAACTGGAAGGAACAGCCAGATGTAATATCTTACGGTCACGACATAGAATCCGCATGGCTGTTATTGCAATGTGCACAGGTGATCAATGATGCGCACTGGATAGATGTTTTCAAAGATTATGCGGTAAAAATTGCCGACGCCGTACACGTGGGCATTGGCAGTGATGGCAGCATTTGGTATGAGTATAACCCTGCCACCGGAAAAATAAATAAACAACGGGATTGGTGGCCACAAGCGGAGGGAATGGTCGGCTACATAAATGCCTATCAGTTAACCTGCGATGAAAAATACCTGCATCAGTCATTAAAAACCTGGTCGTTTGTAAAAGAGAAAATACTTGATCTTCAAAATGGCGAATGGTTCTGGGGCAGAAAAGAAGACAATAGCCTGGTAAACGCCGACAAAGCCGGCTTTTGGAAATGTCCCTATCACAACTCCCGTGCGTGTATGGAGGTGATGGATAGAAGCAGCTTTTGCCGCTGACACAGAGCTGTCAGCTGTCAGCGATCAGGTATCAGGTGTGAGGTATCAGGTATCAGGTGTGAGCGTCAATATGCTTCGGGCTGATCAGTCTTTTATTATCTTATACCTATTACCATCTTACCATCTTACCATCTTACTATCTTACTATCTTACTGTCTTACGGTCTTACTATCTTACTGTCTTACACGTCTTACACGTCTTACCTAATTCCATACTCCTCTATCTTCCTGTACAGCGTCGTCAAACCGATATTCATCAGCCTGGCGGCTTCAGTTTTATTTCCGCCGGTATGATTTAATACGCGTTGTATATGTAGTTTCTCAACGGCAGCAAGGTCGAAGGCCGAAAGAAACCTGGGTTCATGAACTTCCTGGAAATCAATTGGCAGATCATTTACGATAAGTTGGTGCCCGTCAGCCAAAATACACGCCCTTTCAATGATATTCTTTAATTCACGGATATTGCCCTTCCAATTATGGTTCTTCAATAATTGCAGAGCTTCTTTGTCGATACCTTTTATATTCTTACCCAACTTGTCGCTGAACATTTTTACGTAAAAAGTTGCGAAGAGCGGAATATCTTCCTTTCGTTCATTCAGCGACGGCAGGGTGATGGTAAACACATTTAATCTGTAAAAAAGATCTTCCCTGAAATGTCCGTTGTTCACCTCCTCTTCCAGGTTTCGGTTGGTGGCAGCTATTATGCGCACATTTGCCTTCAGCGTTTTTGTGTCACCCACTTTGATGTATTCATTGTTCTCAAGTACCCGCAACAATTTCGCCTGCAACTCCAGCGGCATTTCCCCCATCTCATCCAAAAAGAGTGTACCATTATCTGCCTCTTCAATCAACCCCTTTTTATCTTTTACGGCACCGGTAAATGCGCCGGCTTTATGTCCGAAGATTTCGCTTTCCAAAAGATCTTTCGTAAATGCGCTACAGTTAATCGCGACGAAATTCCCTTTCGTCCGTTTGCTGTTAAAATGAATGGCCTGTGCAAATACTTCTTTCCCGCTGCCAGTTTCACCCATCAGCAATACGGTCGCGTCTGTAGCACTTACTTTTTGCGCCATCGCAATCGCTTGTTTTATGGAAGACGAATTCCCCAGGATGGTATCGAAGCTGTATTTGCGGCCAACTTGTTTCTCCAGTTGCTGAATGCGTTTTTGCAATTGCGCCTTTTCTGTCGCACGGGCCAGCAAGGGAATGATTTTTTCATTGTCATCACCTTTAGTTATATAGTCAAATGCGCCGTTTTTGATAGCCTGCACCCCGTCGTGAATATTTCCGTAGGCTGTAAGCAGAATAGTTTCTATTAACGGGTACTGAGGTTTTATCTGCTGCACAAAGTCTACCCCGTTACCATCCGGTAATTTTACATCACACAGAATAACGTCAACAGGTTCTTTTTCTAATATTTTATGTGCAAGCTTAAGTGTAGGTGCCTCCAAAACAGTATAACCTTCAAGTGTAATGATACGTTTTAATAGTCCCCTCAATTTGTCCTCATCATCAATAATTAAAACACTGGCGTTCGGCATGAAACAAA
The DNA here is from genome assembly GCA_030345135.1 of Chitinophagaceae bacterium DXS. GTDB lineage: Bacteria > Bacteroidota > Bacteroidia > Chitinophagales > Chitinophagaceae > Danxiaibacter > Danxiaibacter flavus. The sequence goes on along the minus strand of CP128386.1, from coordinate 690,246 downwards.
TTTTTATGCAATATGCTGGAAAATAGCGGTTAAAGGTAGCAAACATTCAATTGATGTTGCAATACGGTCTTTAAACATCCTTCACCCTACCCGGCAGCGGTAATACCCGTTAAATAATTAAAAACAGTGAACAACTACTTGACATTTTTGTTTGCAAATTGTACTTTTTATGATCAACAATTAAAAACAAATTTTATGCAAGACACTAACGCAACTTTCCCGGAAGATAAATCCAACGAAAAAGCCGCCGATACATTTAATGAAATGAAAGAAAAGGTAAAGGACGCTGCCGGCGATGCCAAAGACAAGGCCGAAAATGTGGCCGGAGAGGCCGCCGATAAAGCTGAAAGCACTTTTGACGAATGGAAAAACAAGGCTGCAGATCTGGCCGGCGACGTTAAAGAAAAAGCAACGGAAATAGCCGGTGATATCAAAGAAAAAGCAGAAGAAGTTTGGGAAGATGTTAAATCAGGTCACATTAAAGAGGAAATAGAAGAAAAACTGGACGACATTAAAGAAGGCGCCAAAAAGCTATGGGATAAATTAACAGGGAATGAAGAAACCGAAGATACTAAAGGGCAGGCATAAAAGTCAAATCGCATTCATCTGTAATGGTTCATGAGAAACGGATCCAGGCCTCAAAGTAGTTTTTGAACGCTCTCAGGAATAAAAAACAATCCGGCAGCTAATCATCAAATGATGATTGGAATATTTGTTGTGTGTAAAATGTTCACCCTATGATAAAGTCGTCTTAATACGATGAATGAATAATGGTGAAATAAAATGTCCCGGATCGTTGATCTTATCAGGAAGGAAATTCAAATAATTCAATTACGTTCTTTGAAGGATCTTCAAGAAGTATCTGTTTGCCTCGAACACCCTGTACAATTTTGTTTCTGAATGTGGCGCCATGTTTCTTAAGATCTTCTACCACCGACTCAATATTTTCTACCTGTAATTGAAAACGATTCCAACCTCCGGGTGCCGGCGGCGCTAAAAAATTACGCAAACGTTTGATTATTTTACCCGCACAAAAAATCCAAACCGCCCATCGCTCCTCTATTGTCAGACAAAACAGAACAACTTAAGGCTGGCTACGCTGAATAAGTTTTTCAAATCGTTATCAATTGTTATCCATAAAAGAAATAAGATCTTTTCAACCAATAGAAACCAAAAAGCGCGATCTCAATCAGGCTTTAAAATTTGAACCAATTCTACAAAACAGTGGATTTTAGAGCCTTTCAGAATGGGCTTAATAAAAAATACCAGCTATGCAATTCACGAGACAATAAATATGTCCAATCCGGATCCGGAATTAAGGTTGACCTTTCTTAAGTAAAAGGCAAGCGTTCTCCACTCTGTTCGTTGATTATATATGCGTTCAAATTATCGGACGGATTCCTCTTAAAAAATCATGGAAATACTCAGCAAAATATATCCAAGGTCTATGTCAACACGCCGGGAGCAACCTGACGATTTTTTAAATAAAACTCTATTTTTAGCAAAAAAAATTTATGCTGATTGATTACATTGGCTGGATAGGGTTTAGTTGTTGCACGCTCGCCTATTTATTATTAAACTTTCGATGCATCCCTTTTGATGGATGGCTTTTTCAGTTGCTCAATCTTATCGGCGGTGCAGGCCTGGCAATTAAAGCTTACAACCTTCACGACGGACCAAACAGCTCAGCAAACAGTTTATGGGGCCTTATTGCCATTGTGGGGATCATCAAATATTTTAAAAACAAAATGGATCAGGAAATTCCAAGTAAATTGTAGGCGGCAGCTTTATGTCGCTCTATTATTTTTTCATATTCTTTTCTCTCAGGAATAATACTTACATAAAAATAGGAGCCATCAACCAGCACAAAGAGTTTATCAGCCACTTCTTCAATATTTTTCACAGATAATATTTTTTCAGCGGTACACAATTCAATAAAGGCAGCCAGTTTGCTGCGAAGCGTGCTGCCGATATTGTAATACATTTGCCTGACTTTTTTATCTCTGAAGGAGAGTGCATAACAACTATAAAATAATCCGTCATCAAACAGGTTATTCCATTTTTTTGAAAATAAATTATCAATCAGTTTCTTAAGGTCCTGTAAAGTGGGCGTATTTGTGTTGTCCACATTGTAAATAAGCATATACTTGTCTAATATGTAGGTCACCAGGGCATACACTAATTCCTGCTTGTTTTTGAAATAATGCACAATGAGGCTGGGGTTTACGTTCATTACTTCCGCTATTTTCGCTATGGAGGTTTCTTCCAGTCCCTCTTTCTTCGCTACTTTATAAAAGGCTTTTATAATTTCTTTTTGCCTTGGTTCCTTTAAGCTTTTTCTTCCCATATTAAGTCTCTTAACATCGTTGATTACGACGATCCTGGTTTTGGATGAAAATACAGAATCTTACTAATTAACTCAAGTTTAATGTTTAAATAATGTTTTTTAACTGATAAGCCAATTAAAACCTAAGATTGGGTGATCATTTTTTGAGTATTTCAACCTTCAGGCAGACGTTTTCCAGACCTTCATTTTTCTACTGGCAGCTACCCGTTACATGTTTTTTTCTGCAATCTAAAGGGCTTTCCCGTATTTTTTTATTAAATGAACGTTCAATCAAACTAATTAATGATTTATTAATGTTCGAACATACCCAAAACACTCATTTTTGCATTCTGTTTACATGATGCGCTGGCTATAGTGAAGTAATATGTAGATAGTGAAATACCATAAACAAATAATCTGCTTATTCTTTCAAAATTTAAAAACTATCGTAAATCTCTAAAAATTAAACAATGCAAAAACTGTCTTTTGCGATTCTGTTTTACGTGTTGTGTATTTATGCCAGCGCTCAGAACGTAAAAATTACCGGCGTAGTGCGGTCAGCCAAGGATAGCAGCTTACTACAGGGAGTTGCTGTTACAATAAAAGGCACGAGTAACGGTGTCACCACCAATGAATCCGGAACCTATTCGATTTCCTGTCAAAAGAATGCCACCCTTATATTTAACTCATTAGGATATGAGTTAAAAGAGCTCCGGGTGAATGGAAACAATGTGGCAAACGTATACCTGCAATTGAATGGAAGCAGTGATCAGTTGCAGGATGTAGTAGTAAATGTTGGTTACGGAACCCGTAAAAAAAATGAGATTACCGGAGCTGTTGATCAGATCGCAGGACGCGTAATTGCAGAACGTCCGGTTGCCAATATACTGCAAGGATTGCAGGGGCTTAGCGCAGGTTTAAATATTACTTATTCAGGCGGTACACCGGGAAGCGTTCCCAACATTAACATTCGTGGACTTGGATCCATCAATGGAGGAGGCGGGTCTCCTTTAATATTGATCGATGGCGTTGCTGCCCAGACGGATGATCTATTAAGAATAAACCCATCAGATGTAGAATCCATCACTACATTACGTGATGGTGCATCTGCCGCTATATATGGAGCCCGTTCAGCATTCGGCGTGCTCATGATCGTTACCAAGAAAGGAAAATCGGGTGGCCGTCAAACTGTTTCCTACAACGATTATTTCGCTATATCGAAAAGAACAGTGATGCCTGAACCCATAACTGATCCGTTTATTTATAAAAAGGTGATGAAAACCGCTACCCAAAATACTCCGTGGGATTATGCCAGCTTTACCCCATGGGAACAAACCTGGGCCAAGCAACGGTCAGATGACCCATCGTCAGCACCAGAAGTAATGCCAAATCCTGATAATCCTACACAATGGGCATATATGGGTAATTACAACTTTAATAACTATTTCTTTAGTAACAGTAACTTCTCACAATATCACACACTTTCTTTCAGCGGCTCTTCTGCGGGAAAAACACCGATTAATTATTTATTATCGGCTGACTATACCAACGAAAACGGTCTGATCAAACTCACAAAAAACGACTGGAACAGGTATGGCCTGAGGTCTAATATCGGCATCAACCCTTTATCATGGCTGAAGATAGAAGACAATATGAGTGTTTATCAATTGGTGAAGGATATGCCTTCCTACAATGTAACCGATGTATATTATACGCAACCGGTTAACGTGCCTAAAAACCCTGATGGCTCCTGGGGAAATAATACTGCGGGTATTCTTGCAGCAGAATTAGTTGATGGGGGAAGAAATAAAGAAACGCGTTTTGGCTTCAATAATATTTTAAGAGGAACAGTAATATTATTGAACGGCGACTTAACGATCACCGGAACTGCCAGCAATAAACGGGAACTTTGGAATGGCTATTACTCCTATCTTCCCGTACAGGTTGGATATGGACCTAATGATGTAAGATCCGTTAATGCGCCGGGCTCTATTACCAATGTCAATGGAACTGTAAAACAGGACATTTATGACGTATTTGCGAATTATAATAAGACATTCGGATCTCATAATATTAAAGTTACCGCCGGCTACAACCAGGAGTATTATCAATGGAATCCACTATCTGTAAGCAGAAACCAGTTAATTTCTTCCAGCCTTCCATATATAGGTCTTACGCTGGGCACTAATCCAGGTATTACACAATCAGGTTTTGGATCTTCTTATTATGATTATGCTATCAGAAGTTATTTTGGACGGGCAGATTACACATTTAAAGACCGCTACATTGCTACTTTCACAGGTCGTAAAGATGGCTCATCAAGATTTCCGTCTAATGGACGTTGGGCATTTTCACCCGGCGTTTCCGGTGCCTGGGTAGTAAACAAAGAGCGTTTCTGGGATCCCATAGCTCCAGCAGTTTCTACCTTTAAACTACGCGCTTCTTACGCAAAGCAGGGAAATCAGTCGGTAAGCTATTATGGATACATCCAGGGGCTTGGATTAGGCACTTCAGGATATTTGATCAACGGTGCTGGTCAGCAACCCATTACCACTGTGCCTGGCCTGAATGTGGATCCAGACAATTACACATGGGAAAGTGTTGGTGTTCGCAATTTTGGAGCGGATTTAGGATTTCTCAACAATCATCTTAACGTTACGTTTGACTACTATGTGCGCAATACAACAGGAATGTTAGTACCATCGAAAGTTCTTCCGGCCGTTTTAGGTACTTCAGCTCCACAACAAAATGCAGCAGATATGTCTACCAAAGGTTGGGAATTTTCAGCCGCATATAATACCACGTTCACGGTAGCTGCTAAACCTTTTTCATTAAATCTGAAAGCGCAGGTTTGGGATGATAAAAGTGTAATCACCAAATATGATAATCCCCTGGGATTGTTTTCAGCTCCATATCGCCAGGGACAAACTATCGGGGAAATGTGGGGTTTGGTAAGCGATGGATTCTTTAAAAATACGAATGAAATAGCCAAGCTGGATGAGAGCGCCATCGTTCCGTGGGGAGCACTAAATATTGTACCCGGATGGCCCAGGTACATAGATCAAAATGGCGATCAGAAAATCACAAAAGGCACGAGTGATAAAGATCCTGGTGATTTACGCATTATTGGTAATTCAAGACCCAGGTATCGTTATTCATTCAATGTAAGCATGGCATGGAACAATATCGATGTGTCGGTATTCTTACAGGGTGTTGCTAAAATGGATTATTACCCTCATCATTATTTATTCTGGGGACCTTACCAACAACCTTATGCGAATATTTATCCCTGGAACCTTGATTTTTACAGAGAGACAGCGGCAACGGATGCAGAAAAAGCAACCTACTCCAATTCATACAATGCAGCGGGCCTGTCGAATGCAAATACAAACTCATATTACCCCGTGTTGCAGGCATGGCTTGCAGATAACAACTATGGTTCAGGCCTTGATATTCCGCAAACAAAGTACATGTTAAGCGCCGCATATCTGAGAGTCAAAAATTTAACTGTAGGATACAGTTTGCCACATAATGTGATCAGGCGATTAGGCATGCAAAAACTCAGGATATTTTTCACCGGGGAAAACCTGTTTGAATTTTCAAAGATTAAAAAATACGTCGATCCTGAAGCTATTGTCGATGGCTATGGCTGGGCATATCCATACCAGAGAAAATATTCAGTTGGTGTAAATCTTGACTTTTAATTACCGGTCATTAAAAAACATATAAATGAAATGGGCCTTAAGAATAATTCACTTAAAAAAATTATTTGGCCAGGCATATCAGATCATTAGAAATAATAAACAGATGAAAAAGTACATAACAATCATCACCACGTTTGTATTGTTGAGTTCTTGCAAGAAGGATTTTTTGGATCGCTATCCACAAACCATTATTTCACCTCAACTCTATTTTAATACAGAAAGTGACTTATCACTTTATATTAATGGACTTCTGGATCACCCCGGGTCATCCCTCTTCGTAAATGGAAATGAACAGGCAACAGATGATTATGCAACAACGGGCAACGTAACCATGAAAAACCTGATGGGTGGTAACGTGAGTTCTCAGAATACACCTAATAACTGGACATGGGGCAGATTGAGATCCATTAACTATTTTCTGGACAATTATGCAAAAGCCAATGTGCCGGAAAATACCAAAAATCACTACGCGGGTTTGGCCCGTTATTATCGTGCAAAGTTCTATCTAGACAAAGTAAAAAACTATTCGGATGTTCCGTGGTATAGCTACACCATTAACCCATCTGACTCCGCTCAATTATACAAGGCCAGCGATCCGCGCACCGCTGTAGTGGACAGCATTTTTGCGGACCTGGATTTTGCTGCCAACAATGTAATGGAGAAAGTTCCTGCAGGCACTCCCGGTCTTTGGGCTGTAAAAGCGATGTACGCACGTATGGCGTTGTTTGAAGGAACCTACCGTAAATATCACGCTGAATTGAACCTGCAAAGCACTGCTGCCAGATTTTTGCAAATGGCGCAGAAACAGGCAGGTGATATTATGGCCTCCGGAAAATTTACGCTGACTGCTAACTATGCCGATCTGTTTAACACTGCAGACCTCAGCGGAAATAAGGAAGTGATTTTAAATACTGCGTATGATGTTGCAAAAGGTGTATCCAGTTCCGGAAATTTTGGATTACTGGATTACGAGCAATCCCCTTCAAAAGATTTAGTGCAGACCTATTTAATGAAAGATGGAACGAGATATACGGACATTCCTAACTATCAGAAAAAACAATTTGTTGAAGAATTTCAAAACAGGGATTTACGTTTGTATGCTACATATATATACCCGGGGTTAGCAGTAATACCGGGCACCAAACCTTATGTGCAGAAACTAAACAACAATTTTACAGGGTACCATCAGTTGAAAGGATTTAATAATAATAGCACAGACGGCACAATTGTCAGCAGCGTTGACGTGGCAGCCATTCGCTATGCAGAAGTGTTACTGACTTATGCCGAGGCTAGTGCCGAGTTAGGAACAGTAACACAGGCGGATATTGATCAAACAATAGGCTTGCTAAGAACACGTGCCGGCATGCCTGCATTGAACATGGCAGCGGCAAACGCCAGCCCGGACGCAGTTTTAGCGGCCAAATATCCTGATGTTTCCGGAGCAAACAAGGGACTAATCCTGGAGATCAGAAGAGAAAAAAGAGTGGAGTTTGCACTGGAAGGCCAACGCTACAACGACCTGCTACGTTGGAACGCAGGAGCAACTTGTTTTGCACCATACGCACAAGGTCTTTATTTCCCCGGTCTTGGCCAGTATGACCTTACCGGAGATGGCATTGCGGACATTATTCTAATAAAAAAATCTGATGCGATACCGGCAGAAGCCGACAAACTGCAAAATTCACTAGGGCAAACGCTGATCTATTACAAAGCAGGATCCTTCGGAGATCAGGGCGTAACGGTTTATCTCCAAAATGGAGAGAATGGTGGCGCAATTGTAACAGGGCTTGCACCAAGAAACTTTGTAGCACCTAAGTATTATTATTTGCCCATACCGGTTTTGGAAATAACTCAAAACCCGAAATTAAAGCAACCTTTTGGCTGGGAATAACAAACATTAATCAACATAACAATATCAGGAAGTCGTTTCAATGGATTAGTTTTTGACATGCACTATTGCGCTGACTTTCTCTAACTATTGAAACGCTTCTTTATATAATTCCACATTATGGATAGAAAAAAATTTTTGACAAGCCTGCCGGCCTTAGCAACGTTGCCGTTGTCTGTTGGCGCGAATAACAGTTCAGCCCTAAACCCCAAAAAACCTGCTCTAACATTAGCACACATTACCGATGTGCATATACGTCCCGGAGACAATGCACCACAACGGTTTAAGGATTGCCTGAACAAAATAAAGGGGCTAAAAATTGACTTCTTTTTAAACACCGGCGATTCCATCAACGACGCATCGTACAGCAATGTAAAAAGAGAAAGCGTTACAGAGCAGTGGCAGATCTGGGATGATTGCCTCAAACAGATAAAGGGGTATGACATCTATAGTTGCATCGGCAATCACGATCCCTGGTGGGCAGCACCTGATACAAAAGATGAAATGTATGGGAAAGACTATGTAGTAAAGCGCCTGAAGATTCCGCACCGGTATTATAGTTTCACCCGCACTGGTTGGCATTTTATTGTATTGGATGGGAACAACACACACGACATCTCACTGGACGAAGAACAATTCAAATGGTTAGAGGCTGATCTTGCCAGTACGCCGGAGAATACGCCTACCCTGATAATGTCTCACTTTCCAACATTTGGAGCAACACCAACACTCGTGGGTGGCAATCACAGTGACCATAAAAAGCTGAAAGACCTTTTTTACAAACATAAAGACAAAGTACGTGCCTCTCTCAGCGGACACAATCATTTATACGACAAAACGTTTTACAATAACGTTTGGTATTGCTGCAATGGTGCGATGAGCGGATTTTGGTGGGGACAGGGTGACAAAGATTCGGCAGGACCAGGGTATTATTTTGAAACGCCACCAGGCTTTTCTATTTTGAAGTTATACGAAGACGGAGGATTTGAAAGCGAATACTATGCGCATAATCTCTAAGTGGAAATAGCTGCAATCAATAAGAACATTTTTTCATTGCCATTCCTCTTTAGTGAGGAGAGAAATCAAAATCTCAGATCAGAAGCACAACGGCAATGAATTAAAAACAACCCTGGCATTGACATCGATATTTTAGTGATCTCAATCAACAATGAAGATTACTAACAAATTCATCTCCGCGAAGATCCGGCTTCGCGGAGTTACTTTATCCCTTTCATTATTTTACCCATAGCGAGATGTATTCCAGTTGTTCACTTCTGTCCAAACGAAATTTTTGCAACTCTTAAAATTGGTGATAGTTTATTCCATCTTCCAGCAAAGCAAAATTTTGTTGCGTATCCTTCATCGTGTAGCACATCATCTCTAAAATTTGTTGATCATATCGGCCGTTTGGGCGATGCATTATACAAATACCGCGACTATTTTCTGCAGGTTGAATGCCTCATCCGTTTTTGATGAGGATTACCAATACAATATTTTATCTTCTTCCGCTTTACGGTTAAACCAACACATTATTGCTTAAATTTTATAACTTTTGATAGCCTAAATTCTGGTTATGGAAAAAATACAATTTTCCGAATTATTGTTGCAAAATGCAACATTCCTTAAAACACAAGCATTGAAGTTTACCCGAAATGCACAGGATGCAGATGACCTTCAACAGGAAACGCTCTGCAAAGCCCTGGAGTACCGGGACAACTACAAAAACGGAATAGATCTTCGCCCCTGGCTTTACGTCATTATGCGAAATATATTTATCAATATCTACCGGCGCAAAAAGAAGTCATTTCAACCACTCTATACACAAATAGAAAATCTGCAACTGGCAAACAGATTGGATAAAAGCTATTATATAGATACTTACTCCGGCACTATTTCATCTCAAATTGACAAATTGCCGGACAAGTTTAAAACGCCCTTCCTATTACACATGGAGGGCTATAAATATGCAGAGATTGCAAGTTTGCTGGATGAGCCAATGGGAACAATAAAAAGTCGCATTTTTTTTGCAAGACAACTATTGCAGAGTGTGCTCGAAAGAAGTTAAGTGTTACTAAAAGCTTGAACAGATACATGTTTTTTGGTTTAACTCGCCTTGTTCATTCCTGAATGAGGCTTTTTTGTTGATGAAATTCATGGTGTTCGATATGCTTCATGCCGTTCGACATGTTAGCGCAACGCATGTCGAACACCAGATTAAATGGAATTTCAATCCTTAATCAAGCTATAAATATTTTTTACCAGCCACGCATCAGTGTTGCAGGGGGATTAATATCCCTTTATATCTGTAGTCCGGGATGCCCTGCGGAACATCCCGGACAGCGGGAAATGGAAATTAATTTTGGGGAAATGCAAAGCTCCGCATTTCCGCGAGGCTTTTCACGAAACGATTTTCTATTCGCCTAAGGCTTCAATTTATAGCTTGCTTTAATCACAGCTTCATTCACCGCTTTAACTTTTTCTATCTCCATTTTTTCAAAAGCCCTGTCATAAGTAAGCAAACCATTCACCTCGTGCTCTACGTCTGTTGTCTGCGTATAAATAGCCACGCTCAGGCCTTTGTATTTCATTAACTGCTCTACCTGATCTAATAAAAAGACGTACCGTTCCGTTAGCCGTTGCTTTGTCGGTTCATAGGCATATGCATTATTCTCAACGGGCCACATATGATCACGAACAAATAAACCTACGCCTCCAAATTCGCCTAACGATGCAGCCCGGTGTTCATCCGGCACCGAGGCCTTATACGGCCCCACATAAATATGCGTATCAACATAATCTCCATTCCCGGGATCGCCATAAGCTTTTTGATAAGAAGGATTATTATTGAAACCGGAGTTACCATTCACAAGTCTTGACGGATCATATTGCTTCACCCAATCTGTAATCTCCTTCACATCAAACGCTCCCCAGTTTTCGTTGAAAGGCACCCAAGTGATAATGGATGGTGAATTGTAATGTTCGTCAATCAACAGTTTTAACTCTTTACGAAATTCAGTTCTTGTTGCGGCAGAATCTTCATGCTGATACCATATCGCAGGCATATCCTGCCAAACGAATAATCCCAGTTTGTCGGCCCAGTAATAAAAACGCTGCGGCTCGGTTTTCATATGCTTGCGGATCAGGTTAAACCCGGCCTTTTTGGTAAATTCAACATCAAACTTAAGTGCTTCTTCCGTCGGCGCGGTCAATATACCATCCGGCCAATAACCCTGGTCAAGCAAGCCAAGCTGCATCATAAAACTGCCATTGATCAACGGCCGTACGACGCCATTAACCTTGCCTAACTTAATATCGCGCATGCCGAAATAGCTTTTTACCTTATCAACATTTCCCTTCGCATCTTTTAAGCTGATCGTAAGGTCATATAAAAAAGGGTTATCCGGCGACCAAAGCTTTGGTGTTTTCACCGGCAGATAAAAATAGTTGCCGCTTGTTGATTCCGCTTGCGAAACAACGTTGTTTCCATCGAGTGCTATTGCTGATACTTTTCCCTCACCCTTAGTGGCTACTTGCACTTTCAGGCGACTATTAGCAAGATCAGGCAGCAGACGGATGTTTTCAATATATGTTTTGTTTACCGGCTCTAACCACACGGTTTGCCATATGCCTGAACAGAAAGTATAATCACCTCTTGGCCCGCTTTTGCCAGATGGAACACGCCCATCATTGAGATCCAGAACTGCTACTACCAATGTATTCTTACCATTCACTAAATATTGTGTTATATCAAAACTAAAAGCATCATAACTACCGGCGTGAGTGCCTGCTTTATGTCCGTTTACAAAAAGTGTTGCCTGATAAGCCACTGCTTCGAAGTGAATAATGACCTGCTTGCTTTTCCATGCGGAAGGAATTTCAAAACTGCGGCGATACCACATGTTGATCTCCTGGGGACGTTGAATACCGGACAATACAGACTCGGGACAATAAGGAACCAGGATCTGTTCCGCTTCGCTATCAAATGTTATCGCTTCTTTTGGATCCAGTGCGTTGGCAACATTTTTTCCCCCTCTATAATCCCATTTGCCATTCAGGCACATCCAATCGTCGCGCTGCAATTGTGGTCTTGGATATTCTGAAAAAGGCACCGTAGCATCCATCGCAGCTTTTGTCCATTGCGTTGGCAAAACTGCTGTCTGGGCAAATGGACCAGTACAATTGAGAGCAATGTAAAGTAAGGTGAATGCAGAGCGAAGAAAGTTTTTATTCATGATTGAGTGGTTGTCAAAAAGGTAGTGAACAGTATATTTATTTGTCTTCTCAAAAAGGCAAAAGATACCAATATCTCTGGTTTAGAGATAAATTATTTAAGATTAAATAATCAATGTCGCTTAGCTAAGCAGGCATCGTATAGTCTCTGGGATTCTGTGTGTCTGCTATGTGCCACTCCGGCGGAGCTCCCTGTTTGTAGAAAATCAGAATTTTTAAATGTCATCAGACTCCGGCAGAGTCTCCTGTAATGCTTAACCGGTAGCTCCTACCGGAGCTGGTCGATCTTTTTTTTCTTTCTACAAACAGGATGCTCCTACGGAGCAACACCACTAAAGCATCTTAACTAAACGACATTATGCTTTAGCTGACGGACAGTGGCTTATCTTTTAAACCGGGCTTTAGCCTAAAAAATGGATTGCGGGCTAAAGCCATATTCAATTAGTTTCGTTTCCCGTCAGCTAAAGCAGACGGCAATGAATTAAGCTTCAAATCCTTCATCGACACCTCAGGAACAATCTCCTAAAGTTGGCAATGCTTGCATAACTAAACGGCATTGAATTGCAATTGTAAACTTTTCGTATGTTTATACATAAGAACATATAGTTTAGCAGGCAATCTGCTGAGCTTTTTGCCATAAGAATTCAGGACAGATTTTTCACCTTTAGCACAGGAGTTTTCCTGCTTTACGCGTTGGCAACAGGATAGATTTTGATTAGCAATACACTATATCAGGGGTATTTGCGCAATATGTAATAAATTAAATTATAAACAAGAACATTGCTTCATGAGAAGGCTTATATCTATATTGCTTGTTGCCTTATTGTTGTTTGCCGGCTTCTACCATTATTCAACAGCCATTGATTTACTTCCTGATGTAAAGGAAGCATACAATGCTTTACCTGCTTCACCAGATTATAACATGGACGTAAAACCTATTCTGTCTGATAAATGTTTTGCCTGCCATGGGCCCGATAAAGCTAAACAACAGGCAGGTCTGCGGTTGGATATCGACAAGTTCGCTTATGGCAGTTTACCGGAGGACCCGGGCAAAGTGGCAATAGATCCCGGAAACTTAGAAGGCAGCGAAGTTTTTCACCGTATCTTGTCAAATGATCCGAAGTATATGATGCCTTCACCCGAATCGCACCATACCCTTACAGCACAGGAAAAAGCGGTGCTGATCAAATGGATTGAAGATGGTGCGGTTTACAAACCCCATTGGGCTTTTGTAAAACCCGTAAAGCCTGAGATACCGGAAGCAGATGGCATTATAATCAACCCCATCGATAATTTTGTATTAGCCAGGTTAAAACAGCAAAAGCTGGAACCGTCAAAAGAAGCAGACAAGGAATTACTGCTGCGCCGTGTTACACTTGATCTTACAGGGCTACCGCCTACCCTGTCCGAGATAGATAATTTTGTAAATGACAATGCTCCTAATGCTTATGAAAAACAGGTCGACAGATTGCTCGCATCCCAACACTATGGAGAAAAAATGGCAGTTGACTGGCTGGATGTCGCGAGATATGCCGATTCACATGGATATACTGTTGACAGGGTCAGAGACATGTCACCGTACCGCGACTGGGTAATCAAGGCCTTCAATACCAATATGAGCTATGATAAGTTTATCCAATGGCAACTGGCCGGCGATCTGATGCCCCACCCAACCCGCGATATGATAATAGCCACAGCGTTTAATCGCAACCATCCGCAAAACATGGAGGGAGGTATTATTGAGGAGGAATTCCAAACCGAATATGTTGTAGACAGAACAAATACGTTTGGCAATGCAATACTGGGCATGTCTGTAGGATGCGCTAAATGTCACGATCATAAATTCGATCCGATATCCCAGAAGAATTACTATGAGCTGTTCAGTTTTTTCAACAATATAAAAGAAGCCGGCCAGATCTCTTTTGACGACGCCCTGCCTACACCAACATTGCTGCTGCCGACTGCAGAAAAAGAAAAGCTCCTCCTGTTCATCAATAACAACATCAACAATGAGCTTAAAAAACTTGCTGCAACCGAACGCAACGCTACCATAGGCTTTGATAAATGGATGAATGACGGAGGCTACAAAAAACTATCTGAAGATAAAGTTCCGCGTACCGGTATACAGGCTTTTTACACCTTTGATAAAGGAAGCCTGGTCAATAGCATTAATCCCAAAGATATAGCCTCAATGAAACGCGAAACCGGTCAACCGGGAGATAAAGCAGTGCTTGAGGAGCGGGGTAGCGGCAAAGCCATTGTACTTAATGGTGACACCTGGCTTGATCTGAACAAGACCGGCATTTTCAGGCGGTCGCAGCCTTTTACCATAGGCTTATGGGTAAACATTCCAAAGCAGCTTACCGAGGGCGTTATTTTTCATAAAAGCACCGCCGAGCGTTTGTATAATTTTAAAGGATACCATCTTTATTTGAAGAACAACAAACTGGAGCTGAATATGGCGCATACGGCCCCGTCAAATGCTATTACCAGAGTGAGTATTAATGATGTAGCGCGCGATAAATGGATACAGCTCACTGTTACTTACGATGGTTCGTCAAAGGCTGCCGGTCTTAAATTATATATGGATGGCCTTGAATTACCCATGGAGACCACGATGGATGAGCTTACCAAAGACATCCTCTTTAACGGAGGCGGCCCGGGCCTGCAAATAGGCGCCTGGTGGCGTGGCCGTGGCTTTAAGGATGGCAAGGTTGATGACATTACCGTTTATAACCGGGCATTAACTCCATATGAAATTAAGATATTAGCTCAAAAAGCAAACTGGTCGGAAATTACATTCAAGAATAAAGCGGCATTATCGCCTGATGATTTAAATAATTTAAGGGCTTATTATGTTTCAGCCATCGACCCAAATGTACAATCCGAGGAACAAAAATTAACCGCATTGCGGACCCAACTATCAGATTCGACAGAGAATATTGATGAAGTAATGGTGATGCGGGAAATGGCCCAACCTAAAAAAACATTCTTGCTAAAACGGGGCAATTATGATATGCCCGGGGAGCAGGTTTATCCAAATACGCCGGAGGCTATTTTACCTTTTGATAAACACTTGCCTAAAAACAGGTATGGCCTGGCACAATGGGCAACCAACCCCAATAATCCACTGGCTGCAAGGGTTGCTGTAAACCGTTTTTGGCAAAACTTTTTCGGAACGGGTATAGTAAAAACTGCTGAGGATTTTGGCAACCAGGGCGAAATGCCAAGTCATCCCGAGCTGCTGGATTGGCTGGCTACAACCTTTATTGAATCGGGCTGGGACGTAAAGAAGCTCAATAAAATGATTGTGATGTCAGCCACGTACCGTCAGGATTCCCGCGCAAGCAAAAAGTCCGTAGAAAAAGACCCAGACAACCGTTTCCTTTCACATGGCCCGGCTTATCGCATGCAGGCCGAAATGATCCGCGACAATGCGCTTTTTGCAAGTGGATTACTTAACGCAGAAATAGGCGGCAAAAGTGTGAAACCCTATCAGCCTGAAGGCCTTTGGGAGATTAACAATACTACGTATAGCGCAGACACCGGCAGATCTGTTTACCGGCGCAGCTTATACGTGATCATTAAGCGTTCGGTGCCCAACCCAACATTGGCAACCTTTGATGCCACGGCACGCAGTTACTGCATCATGCGGAGGCAAAAAACCAACACGCCCCTTCAGGCATTGGTAACCCTTAATGATCCAACCTTTGTGGAAGCGGCCAAGGTAATGGGTGAGCAAATGACCCGGATCCCCGACAGCCGCGAAGCCATCATTACAACTTACCGTAAGCTTACCGGGAGAAGGCCTATGCCAAACGAAATAAATCTGCTCTTAACCATGCAACAGGCTGAGCTTAAAAAGTTCAGGCTGCATCCTGAAAAGCAGGCCGGCTGGCTTAATGCAGGGCAATATAAAACAGATAAAACGCTGGATAGCTCTATGATTGCCGCCAACTCGGTGGTTGCCAGTACTATCATTAATTCAGATGCATCACTAACTAAAAGATAATTGTATGTCTGATTTTCATCATGATGATGAGTTTAGGCTCAATACACCAGAATTTAACGAGCTCAATAAAAGGCTCGACCGAAGGAATTTTTTAACCAGGACCTCATTAGGTATTGGGGCGTTGGCGCTGGGTTCATTGTTCGGCAACAGTTTATTTGGCGGCGCCTCCAAAGCGGAAGTTGCTGCTACCGGCGACCTGGAGGCCGATATATTAAGGGCCTTGCCTCACTTTGCACCAAAAGCAAAAAGGGTGGTTTATTTGTTTCAAAGCGGCGGTCCATCGCAATTTGAAACCTTCGATTACAAACCCATGCTTGCCAAAATGATGGGTCAAAACCTACCGGATTCGGTGCGGAAAGGGCAACGGCTTACCGGTATGAGCGCCAATCAAAGTGCATTACCTGTAGTACCATCATACTATAAATTTAACCAGCATGGCCAAACCGGCACATGGATGAGCGAGTTGATGCCGTTTACAGCAGAAGTTGTTGATGAGCTATGTATCGTAAAATCGATGCATTCAGAGGCCATCAATCATGATCCTGCTATTACTTTTTTTCAAACGGGTAATCAGTTACCCGGCAGGCCTTCCATTGGATCCTGGGTAAGTTATGGGCTTGGGTCTGATAACAATAACCTGCCAACTTTTATTGTGCTTGTTTCCAAAAACGGACAGAAAGATCAGCCGCTTTATTCGCGGCTATGGGGTAACGGTTTCCTGCCATCTAAGTTCCAGGGAGTGCAGTTTAGAGCGGGGAAAGATCCGGTGTTATTTCTCAATAACCCTGATGGATACGATGGTGAGGACCGTAAAGAAATGCTGGATTATCTGTCAAAACTAAATCAGCTGCAAAACGCTGCTTACGGCGATCCGGAAGTGGATGCCCGTATAGCGCAATATGAGATGGCCTATCGTATGCAAACCTCCGTACCGGACGTGTTGAGCACAGCAGATGAACCAAACGAGATATTTGAAATGTACGGCCCGGATAGCAGGGATTCCGGCACCTATGCAGCCAACTGTTTACTTGCACGTAAGCTGTTGGAAAAAGACGTAAAATTTGTGCAGCTGTATCACCAGGGCTGGGATCAGCACACCAGTCTTCCATCAGGCATAGCAGCGCAATGTAAGGCAACAGACCAGGCGACCGCGGCGCTAATTAAAGATCTTAAACAACGGGGGTTATTGGAAGATACACTGGTGATATGGGGCGGCGAATTTGGCCGTACCGTGTATTCACAAGGCAAGCTTACACCAAATGATTACGGCCGTGACCACCATCCGCGTTGTTTTACCATGTGGATGGCGGGCGCGGGAGTTAAGCCTGGTGTAACCTATGGCGAAACGGATGACTTTAGCTATAACATTATAAAAGACCCGGTGCATGTACACGATTTCCAGGCCACACTCCTGCACCTCATGGGTATAGATCATGAACGGCTTACCTACAAATTTCAGGGCAGGCGTTTCAGACTTACAGATGTGGAGGGAAAAGTTGTAAAGGATATATTAAGTTGATACTATAACAGAGATTCATGGAAAGTTCGAGCAGGAAATTTGTTACACGGAGAAACAGCCAGAGAAGACACAGAGTACCACAGAGCTTTTGCGACAATTATATTTTATAACGTTTGAAATCGACAACTCTTAACTGAACCACATTGATATGACGCTAGGCAACATCACTACATTTTCGGGCCATTTGCATCCGCTTGTTGTGCATCTGCCAATTGGTTTTATAATACTGGCAGCAATTCTCAACCTTTTATCCTACAGGAAAAAATACGAGAATTTAAAGCCAGCCGTATCAGTAACATTATTTATTGGATTTGTATCAGCAGTGCTAGCCTGTTTATTGGGTTACATATTATCCATATCCGGCGATTATGACAAGACTGTATTAATCAACCATAAGTTGTCTGGTATTGCCCTTGCAATTATTTCAGGTGTGTTATATTATTTGTCTACGGAAAAAGTGATGCTTGAGGTACACATTCCGCGAAAACTATTCTCCGTTTTACTGATCAGTCTTATAGCGCTTATGAGCTATAGTGGTCATCAGGGCGCAAGCCTTACGCACGGTAACGAGTACATCAGTATGCGTACACTAATGCAGCAGGTGCGTGAAAAGCCGGCAAGCGTTCAAAGCGCCATGATATTTGAAGATGTTGTCGAGCCTATATTACAGAATAAATGTGCCCAGTGTCACCAGGGTGGCAAACGGAAGGGAAAATTATCGGTCGATAACCTGCAAGCATTATTAAAGGGTGGCAAGAGTGGCCCGGCGATCGTTCCCGGAAAATTAGCCGAAAGCGAACTATATAAGCGTGTCACCCTCGATCCTGAGCACAAAGATTATATGCCCGCAGACGGCAAACCACCGCTTTCAAAAAATGAGATCGAGATAATTAAATGGTGGATAGAGAAGGCCGGTGCAGTGGAAGGTAAAACGATGGCACAGTTAAAAAACCCGGACTCTATACAAATGCAGGTAGGCACCTACCTGGGCTTTCATCAACCTGATAATGGAACCAGTAACGACGAAATGAGTACTCAGGCTGTCAATCCTGATATCCCAATGCAGACAGACACTTTGGCGATGGCGCGCTTAAGAACAAAAGGATTAATGGTAAGGTTGATGTTAAATAAGCCGGTGATGCTGGACATTACACTTCCGGCCAATTCGGGCGTGAAAATGTCAGAGATCAGCAACGATCTGATGGCGTTGGCCAAAAATGTTATCTGGCTAAACCTGTCCGGCAATAACTTTACGGATAGCGATCTGCACATTTTAAAGTCATTCGTTAATCTTGAAAAATTACGGATAGAAAATAACCCGGTTACAGATGATGTGAGTAATAATCTCGAATTACTTAAGCACCTCGAAGCCGTTAACTTAAATAAAACTAAAATAACAGATGTGGCCGTGGCCAACCTGAAAAAAAATCCTTCAATAAAAAGAGTTTACACCTGGGGCACGGCAGTAAAGCAACCTGGCTAATATAAATAACGTTGACAGTTGAATGCCGGTCCATTTATGGGTTGTGCCACATTAGCAATGCGCTTTGATTTTCAAAAAAAATTCCGGCATATAGCATCCTGAACGAATCGGTGAGATCTATAAAGCACCTGATTAATACAACAAAGCTTTTGAGTATATTTTGAATGAAAGTTCCTGGCCAGCGAAGAATGCTGAGAAGGAAAACGTGACTTAATCTTGTTATCTTCCGTCAATCTTTGTTAAGTTCTTTACACTAAAGCAAATTCAAAAAACTATATGACGAGGTCAAAAAAGATATGCCTTATCACGGGTGCTAGTAGCGGTATCGGGCATGCAATTGCAGAATCACTTAAAAATGATGATGCCTATCAGCTGGTTGTTACTGCACGCCGGATCGATCGCCTGAATGCTTTAAAATCAGAGAATGTTGACATTATCGCAGGCGACATTATGTTGCCTGAATTTCAGCATGATCTTGAAAAACATATAATGGAGAAGTATGGTGAGTGTCATTACTTGTTCAACTGTGCCGGCTCTATTGAAGTTGGCTCTATTGAAGAAATTGATATCGAGAAAATGGTCGCAATGATCCGCCTGAATGTAGAAGCCACCTTCAGATTAACGTACGCTTTTTTGAAAATATTCAAAAAACAAGGTTTGGGACACGTTATTAATTTCAGCAGTGTACTTGGAACAAAGGTGAGGCCCACTGCAGGAGCATATGCTGCTTCGAAGTTTGCAATGGAAGCATTGTCAGAAGCGCTTCGCATGGAATTAGCTGGCACGGCAGTTCGTGTATCATGTATTGAACCCGGCTTAGTGGTAACCGAATTACATAAGAATTGGCCTGTGCATCCCAAAGACAGCATGAATATCAAAGAACCATTAACCACGGCAGATATCGTGGATGCTGTTCAATTTATTATACGGCAACCCGCACATGTAAATATTCCAAAGTTAATGATGCTCCCAAGGGATCATGTTATTTAATCCCTAAAGCTGTTC
Organism: Chitinophagaceae bacterium DXS; assembly: GCA_030345135.1. Classification (GTDB taxonomy): domain Bacteria; phylum Bacteroidota; class Bacteroidia; order Chitinophagales; family Chitinophagaceae; genus Danxiaibacter; species Danxiaibacter flavus. Next base: position 670,079 of record CP128386.1, on the reverse strand, counting down.
GACCTTTTGGCGTAGCGCATGTCGAACTATAAATCAAATTGACTATTAATCAATAGCGACATAAGGTATTTTCCACCTTACTACTATGGCATGCTATTCGGAACAATAAATAGCAAATTGCCAGGGCCATCCATCGCTACAAAGTAGTGAACGGACGTATCGTTTGTCCCCTGATTTATTTGCTGATCTTTCGGGTAATGAACTGACTGTGGAAAGCTGTTTATGTGCCGTAATACATCCCAATGGCCAATTGACCGGAGCATTAACGTGTGCAAAAAGTTATTGGTTGAATGCCCTCATTAACATTCACAATAGTTATCAGAAAACGTTCCGTTCACGGCAACTATGCTCCTTATGCTGATCTTTTGACCATCCTCCATTTCCAGATATGGCGCGTTGGCGGTGCCGTTGATCAACCGTATATATCCGCTCGCCCTGGTGAGACCATTATCATCGAACAGCAGATCGGCCCTTTGTTTTTCGTTAAAACAAACCGTCAATATTTGCAGGAACGAACCGTTTTGCCCAAGTGTTGATCTGCGATCCATGAGTGAGAGATTTTATTGCGTTTTCGGATGTAAAGCTAGAACATTTGGAGTTAACGCAAGAAGCACAGGCTATTCGGTATTTTAGCGCATCACATGTCGAACCAGAGACTAAATGGATTTCCAATTTCTTTATCAGGACTTACGGTCATTTTTACTTTAATCGCACATCAACATTTAACGGGATTAACATCCCTATTTATCTGTAGTTCGGAATACCCTGCGGAACATCCCGAACTGCGGATTACTTGCTCTGTGCTATCTCTCCAAATCTAACCTGTATATTATTACCGCCCTCTGTCCTTGGAACGGAATTAACAGCCCCAACCTTCATTTCATCAAATTCGTACAGAGAAGGCCAAAGCGTTTTAGGCCAGGCGCTTTGAACTTTGCGCCAATGCACCCCATAATCATCGCTTACTGACATATTGCTTGAGTTAGATGTAACGATCAGGCTACCATTTGAGCAACTTAAAATATAAGGTCCGCCCAGCTGGTCAGGAATAACATTGCCCAATCCTTCCGGCCAGTTGATGCCGTCGTTACTGATCTTGTAATAAATATTGCATTTTTCAGGACCACAAATTTCATAGACCACTATAAATTTTCCATTCTTCATTTTTGTCCAGACAGGCATTCCTGGCCTGGAAGCATTATGACCTTTTTCATACGCAACCCAAATCTCTTTGCCCCAGGTAGCGCCGCCATCATCAGATATCTTCTGAGAAATGATCTGGCTGTAAGAGGGATTTTCTGTGACATGAATTTCGTTGGCATACATCACTGATAATTTACCATTATCCAGCAAGTACAAATGTGGTTCATAAACGCCTTTATCCGGTTTACCCAACTCACCCCGCTTGCCTTCGTTTTTGTCAATTATGCTAATCCGTCTCCATGTTTTGCCTGCATCGCTGCTTTTGTATACGGGTAAAAGATAAGACTCCTGCCATCTAACGGAACGGCAGGCGAGCAGGATCGATCCATCTTTGCTCTGTATCATTTCCGCATTATCAAGATCGCGACCATGATCTGTAATAACTGCGACCGGCTCCCAATGCTGACCATTGTCACCGCTTTGGGCAACTTCAAGCTCAAGGCCACCGTCCGGATCTTTTGCATAACCATTGTTTCTTGAGACTGTGTAAGCAGCAAGCCACTTACCATTTGTAAGATGCAACAAGCGTGCATATTGCGATCCGTACAAGCCATGCTTTCTTCCATTGGTACCGCCAGCTTCAGAAACCTTACCTGAATCTGTGAAAACAGGAATGTTATTAATAAGCACTTGTTGATTCCAGTTGATTATTGTTTGCGACTGGGAAAATGCGCCTGTATTGATTGCTATAATGGCAATCAATAGAACAGCTTTTAATTTCATGTTGGACAATGTTTGCATTGATAAAAACTATCGACAATAGTAACGTTAGGCAATTTAATTTAATCAAGAATAGTGAGCTATTCCCATGCAATCCCGAAGGGCAATGTCATTAAGTCAAGGATGATTCGCAGGTGTTGCTCCGTAAGAGCATCCCGTTTGTAGAAAGAAAAAAAATAGATCGTTCAAGCTCCGTTAGGAGCTACCTGTCAAGCTTTACAGGAGACTCCGCTGGAGTCGGATGATATTAAAATCCTGATTTTCTACAAACAGGAAGCTCCGCTGGAGCATTAAATGTCCTTAACTTAATGACATTGCCCGAAGGGATTTGTTCATTGGAAATTCAACTGCAATTATTGTCTCCCAGGGTTCTAAACGCATCTTATTCAAAGGAACCCATTCAATAGTTGAAGTTATTTCAAATCATGCAGCGTAATTCCGTTAAAACTCGCTGTTGAATTATTGGTATATAATCCAACTCCCGATGCCGGCATTGTTTGTTTTAATTCGTATACATGTTTGCCATCTACAAAAAACAAAATACGTGTACCCATCTTTACAACTCTTAAATTATATGATTGCTTAAACACTTCGTTTGCCCACAACTTATAAATATAAATGTTATGGTCACTTGCCTGTTTGTTCGTAAACTTCAGCTCATCTGCTTTGATCTGATCAAATACTATTTTATCAAATAAGGGATGATCCGATTCCGCCAATTTGTATTTTAATGGAAGCCATTTGTCGTGATCATGATACCAGATATCCACCTTATCGTATATCTTATCTATGAGTGTATCCTTTTTCAAATAGCCATTCTTATTGAGTTTTAGTGCATTTAGATACACGGGTACTTTAAAGGAAAAATGCTTTTCAAGAAAATCGCTGTAGGTCATGTCTGCATATACAGGTTGCATAGTTTCAAGACTGATGACTTTTTCCTCAATCGCCTTATTATTTATCATGCCGGATATAACAAGCGATTTTCTTTGATAATCAAAACCCGCCTTAATATAATCGCCTTCACCTGCATACATCGCATACATACCAGCGCTTCCCTGATCCGAATTGTTTTTTATCTGAACATTAAAGTCATAAGCCAAAAGATTGTCGCCTTTAAAAACTTTCTGTTCTCCAGTTGCGTTCGATTGATTCAACCCTTGTGAAGAAACACTCCAGCTATTTTTCCCTTTCGTAGTTGATTGCCAGCCTGTTATTGTCCCATCAAACTCATCCCAACCTATGGTGTAGATAATGCCATCAAAAAATGCTTTTGCATTTTCTGTAAAGATGCCGGGCAATCCCGCTTGTGCAAATCCGGTTTTTATAACATCACTGCCGGGTGCAGGAAGATCATCTATCCTAACCGTAAAACCCGCTGCATTTTTATACGAGCTTATTTTATGATAAGCCTTGAAATTAAAACCTTTTGGAAGCGAAAAAGATCGCGTCTGACTTTTACCATTTTGCATCAGTTCATACTGACATGACATTGTTTGCCGATTCAATGATATTTTGAGCCAATCTTGTTTACTCTTGTAATAGGCATAAATTCCGACCTTTGCAGAATTACCCCCCCCTATTTTAATATTTACTTCAAATAAATAATTGACAGCCGCAGTACTTTTAATAAAACTACGAGACGATGTGTTATTCAGTTGCTGCAATTCGCCGCCCATTATCTGCCAGCTACCCGATTCCACCTGCCATTTTTTTCGCAACGAAAGGCTATCATCAAACAAATCGCCAAACGTAGGCATTGACGGCGCCGCATGATAACCTATTGTATTGCCGGAGGTAACCCCGTCCACATACATCGTTTTATCAAAGAAATGTACCTGGTTAATAAATTGCCCTCTCCGCTCTTTGTTTTTGTTTGCCATATAAACCAGCCACCAATCGAAGCCATTCGGACCGTGAACAATATTTGGCTGACCGGGTGTTATTAAAATATCGTCAGTAACATCACCCTTCATATCAAAAAGAGATACATCCAAAAAAGCAGAATGCCTTCCTTTAATACAACTAATCGCCAGTACATTCTCGCCATTATTCAAAGATTGTTTTGTGTTTTGATCAAGCGGGATCATTGCATAATTGTTGCTGTCACTCTCATAAATCGCCTGTCCGTTAATATATACTTTCGTAGGTCCGTCGTGGTGTATGCGCAAGGCCAAATTACCTGCAGCGGACATATTAAAGACAAATGTTTTCCTTATCCATAAATTGTCTGACTGCCAGAGCGTCTGTACCTTCCGGGTGGTTGAATTGGGTATAACAAGGTTGCCAAAACCAGCTTTTCCGCTCTGCCAGTCAGCTGCATTAAAATTTTTACCGTTCCATTTTTCACCAGGCTTTTCTGTAACATAGAGGTAGTCGCCGTTATTCTGAAACTTCAGTAGATCAACATACTTTTCATCGAGATCCCACTGATTGGATTGTACTACAGGATATGGATATTTATTTCCATGATTAAATCCCAGTGGAGAAGCCGCTTCAGCAACGCCTAATGCGTAATTACCCCATTCAGTTGCTGTATGGTTGGTGTTATACATGAGGTAATAACGGTTTCTGTATTTCATGACCCATGGCCCTTCTTCCACCCTGTTATCTAAAGTCTCCCAGGTATTGGGTAAGGAAGAGAAGACATAACTTGGTTCGCCTTCAAATGTCTGCGGATCTTTCATTGGCCGTACCCATATTGTATTCCCCTCAGTAAACTTTACCATGTATAAATAAAGCTTCCCGTCATCGTCTATAAAAAGTTTTGGATCTATGCGGTTATCAAGCCAGCTAGTTTTGTCGGGCTCAGCAAAAGGGCCTGTAATATTTGGTGAAACAGCATGCCCGATATGGATCACATTTCTGTCCTTTCCCCAATAGTTTACTGACCAGTACATGTGAAACAGGCCGTTGATATAGTTAATGTCATTGGCATGGATCTGCTCATCACCGATCCCGAATTTGGTCGCCCAATCATTATTCATACTGAACACATGCTGCGGTCCGCTCCAGTTTACCAAATCTTTCGATCTGTAAAAACTGCCTTTGGTAAAAACACCTCCAACATAATATTCGCCGTTGAATTTTATTACACCAGCATCCGCAACACCTGGCAGCACCGGGTTATTGATCTTTTGAGATGTTACATGCTGAACACTTGCAATAAGAGCAACAGTAAAAATGATATTCTTTAACATAAGCCAGGTAAAGTCAAAAGTAAAAACTGCTAAATACAGATCTATCGCTTATTCTTAAATCAGTTTGTCGCCTGGAAGCAGTCCATTGTACGACTTACATTAACTCATTTACTTTTTTCCGATAAGCAATTTTATCGAATCTGTTTCTTGTGTGCGATAAGGTGTACCATCTTTTTTAAATATATCATGAAACCATAAGGGAGGCTCGGCTGTGTACCTTTTTGTCCAACTATCCCAGGGATAAATAGTTTGCGTTTTGCCATTTACAAAGCCCCAGTTATACATGGCCACGTTGTATTTTTTTGCAACGGGAAGAAAGCCCTGAAAAGTACTGCCGTTTGGCCTTGCCATATATTCAGTGCACAAAATGGGTTTACCGTAACGTTGTAACTGGAGGATTTTTTGCTCAAATGTACCGGGATCATCATAGTTGTGAAATGAGATAACATCTGATTCTTCGATCTGCAATTTTTCAATGGGCTTCATACTGTCTTGCGCCACCCAGTTGCCAACCCAAATTCCAGAGGTAAGTGGTTGCGAAGGATTGCCCTGACGAGCCCATTCGAAAGCTTTTTTAAGCAGGGGTAACACATAATGCACCTTATTAGGAAGATCTACCTTGCCATAAGATGCTCCCGTAGGATTGTCAGGCTCATTCCAAATGTCCCATCCAAGAATGCGGTCATCGCCAGCAAAGTGGCTCACTATTCCTTTCACATACTTTTCAAGCCGGGGATACTGAGCAGAATCTTTCAATGCATCGTAACCCGGACTTTGCACCCATCCCGAATTATGTACAAAAGGCTTTGGCTCTCTCTGCTTCCCCAGTTTTGGAAAAGGATCCCAACAAGAATCAAATAATACAAACAATGGCTTGATCTTATGCCTGTTTGCTATTTGAAGGAATGTGTTGATTCTTTGAATAAAGCCTGCTGAATCCTGCGCATACAGCAGGTCATGTAAAAAAACACGAACAGTATTCATTCCCAAACTTTCTGCCCATGATAATTCCTTGTCAATGGTTGCAGTATCGAAAGTTTCGGCCTGCCACATCTCGAGCTGATTAATAGCATTGCTCGGAATAAAATTGGCGCCCACAAGCCATCCTTGTTTTTTATACCAGTCTTCTGCCGTTTTTCCGGTCCAGATATCGCGTTTACTTTCTTCTTGCTTTTTGTGCGATGCACAACTTTGTAACAGGCAATATCCAACCAAAACAACCAAAGAAAATTTCAGCAATTTCATTCACGTAGTTTTAAAATGAGCGATAATAAGCGCCTTATTACAGGCGCTTAATTTCTTTGATCAATAACCGGGGTTTTGTTTAAGGTTCGTATTATTATTTACTTCCTGCTGCGGAAGAGGCAACCTTATATGCTTACCAACAACAAAGTTTTTAAAATCAGGATCACGCTGCGCCACTTTATCCACCGCAGCCTGGCTATCAAGATCACCCCAACGTTTCAGATCTGCCCAACGCACACTTTCACCGCATAGTTCAAGCTCTCGTTCCATTTTCAGGCGTTCTTTAAATTTGGCCTTATCATTTCCTATTTCAGGATGTGTAACTTCAAGCTTGTTTAACGTTGCACGCGCACGCACCTGATCAACATATTGATATGCACTGGCCGTTTGTCCCAGTTCGTTCAACACTTCAGCATACAACAACAAAATATCTGCATAGCGGATCAACCGGTTATTTACCTGTGCATAATAATCCTCTGTAGTGCGGTAATAATCGCGCTGGTACTTTCTGAACCAGGCTTCATCATCTCCCCACTGCCAGTCGCGACCATAGATCTTATCACCAAAATCCTGGGTAATTTCTTTATAGAACAATGTACTTTGTAAACGCGGATCAAGCTTACCATCAATTGTTTTTTCCTTTTTAAATTCGTCGACCATCCAGTGTCTCGCCTGTCCGTCTGACCAGCCTATTCCGCGCGGTGCAAAGAACTGTTCACGGTTGTTACCCATTCCCTGGTTGGGATCATCACCATCGCCACCACCTATATTTGCATCAGAGAATTGTATTTCAAATACAGACTCGCTGTTGTTTTCATTGTAGTGTGTAAAGTTGTCTTTAAAGCTGGGGACCAAACTATACATGCCACGCCCATCACCTGTAAAAAAATAATCCAATGCATTTTTTGCCTCTGTCCACTTATGCTGCTGCATGTAGGTTCTTGCAAGAAAACCCATAACAGCTCCTTTTGTTGGGCGGCCCACACTTGCATCATCCCATTTCGCCGGTAATGCCTGCGCTGCCTCTGTAAGATCTTTTTCTACCTGGGCCCACACTTCCTGCAAAGTATTTTGCTGGGGCATATCATCAGCTTTAGATGTAACCAAAACCAACGGAACATTTTCCCAAAGCAACGCCGCATAGTAATAATGCAATGCGCGTAAAAATTTCGCCTGCGCCTTTATCTGCTCTTTCTTGTTGTTATCAGCAAAGGGAATATTTTCAATGTTATCAAGTACCTGGTTACATCTGAACACAGCTTTATAAGTATCCCTGAACGTGTTTACATTTCCTTCCCAAAAATCATAATTTACATATTGAAAACGGGTCCAGTCACCGAGCTCAATCCATGGACTTTGGCTCCAGCCTTCATCAGAAGTAAGATCAAGCCTGAAATAGATCCATCTGCTCCAGATACCTGGCTTATAAAACATTGTGTACGCTGCATTTAGCCCCGATTGAGCATCTGCTTCGGTCTTCCAGAATTGTGTTGCGGTGAGTGTATTGGGATTATCAATATTCAGTGTATCCTTTTTACATGAAATCAATACCGCGGAAAGCGCAATAAAGGAACATGTTATTTTGGTGAGCATATTTTTCATAATAATTGTCGTTTTGAATTGTAGAAATGCGATGCATCGCGACTCTACTTACATAAAACCGTTACCGTTAGATTTCAAATTGGTAAGAATGTGTCCAAAAGTGTAGGACACATTCTTACCACCACTAGAATCCAAATTGTAAACTCACGGTATATGTTTTTAGGTTAGGAAAAGCGAAATTGTCGAACCCTTTCTGAAAAATGTTGGTATTCACAAACTCCGGATCTAATCCCTGGTACTTTGTAAACGTAATCAGGTTCTGAGCAGACAACGAGATCTGTGCACTTGAGAAGCCGATCGTTTTAAGCGCCCTTGCAGGAATTGTATAACCAAGACTGATGTATTTCATTCGGAAGAAACTTCCATCTTCAAGCCATCTTTCTGTGTCACCCCTTGAATTGAGTGTGGTAGCATATACAATTCTTGGAAAACTTGTATTCGTGTTTGTTGGAGACCATGGACTTACATCACTCCTGTAATTCGAATTGTCATCAAACCTGTCAACCACGCTGTGATATCCGTTGTACACCTTGGCTCCGAAAGAACCGAACCAGTTCATTGTAAGATCAAAGTTTTTGTAGGAAACCCCCAGGTTAAGCCCCATCTCCCATTTGGGCCACGGACTTCCAACAATGGCCTTGTCATCGTTGGTTATCTGTCCATCGCCGTTATTGTCTAAAAAGCGTATATCGCCGGGCTTTGCATCCGGCTGAATTACTTTGCCGTCCTTGTTTTTATAAGCATCAATTTCCGCCTGATTTTGAAATAGTCCATCGGTTTGTAGCAGATACCACATACCAATCGGATTGCCAATCGCAGTTACTGTATTACCATCAAACAAACGGCTCCTGTTATAGCCAAGGTCGGAGACTTTATTGCGAAGCGTTGTAACATTAACAGTTCCAAAGTATTTAACCGGCGTTCTGTTTTCACGATATGTTGCAGAAAACTCGAAGCCTTTGTTTCTGAGCGTTACCGCATTTACATAGGGGTTACCTCCGTCATTGCCAGTAGTGAGCAGTATAGGCATTGGCGTTAATACATCCTTTGTTTCGGCAATAAAATATTCCGCAGTTACACTTAACCGGTTTTGCAAAAACACCGCGTCAAATCCGTAGTTCTGTTGAACGAGCTGTTCCCAACGCAGGTCTGAGTTTACAAGTTTTACCTGTGTAGCGCCGGCTTCCAGATGCTGATCTGTACCAACCACCATTGTGGAGTTTGTATTAATAACAGGTATATAATCCCAGTAACCGATGTTACTGCTACCAAGTGTACCGTAGCTTGCGCGCAGCTTAAGATCATCAATCCACGACACGTTAAAAAATTTCTCACGGCTTATGCGCCATGCGGCTGAAACAGAAGGAAAGTTACCCCAGCGATTCGCCGCACCAAGACGGGAAGTGCCATCGCGTCTTATTACGCCGTTCAACAAATACTTATCATCATAACTATATTCTACACGACCCAGGTAAGAAAGCAAGACTGCCTCATTAATATAACCGCCGGTAGTTGGCGTATTACCCTGATCCAGCACTTTATAGTAGGTATTGGTGGTGGGGTTATATAACATATTGCGTTTGTTGCCCCAGATCTGCTCGTAATAGTCATGCTGATAAGTCTGCCCCACAACTGCCGCCACACTGTGTTTTCCAAAGGTTTTATTAAAGTTCAACGTGTTTTCGATCAGAGATGACTGAAACCTTGCACGGTTCTCGTTCGCAATGGAGGGATCATCGGGCTGGTTCAATGTCCAGCTTCCTTTTTTTCTAAAATAGTTATAGTGATCGTTGCTGGTTTCATAACCAAGGTTAAGCCTGTATTTCAGATAAGGAAGAAATTTTAACTCGGACCATACATTGCCTCTCACCCTGAAGTTCTCATTCTTTTGATCTTCGAGATCAGCATGTGCAACCGGATTGGTACCGAACGTGCGGGCGCTGTCTTCATTGCCATAACCATATCCACCGGGATTATTTGGATTATAAATAGAAATAGTTGGAAGCATGCGCACAACATCAACATATGGGTTACCACTCATTTCATCTGATTGCGCGTTGGTAATGGCTACATTTTCTCCGATACTAAAAATACCCTTCGTCCCCTGGGTGTTCACACGCAGGCCAATGCGCTTAAATCCTGTACTGATCACTGTTCCTTTGTTGTCAAAATAGTTTGCAGACACCAGGTAACTACCACTGTTCCCTCCTCCTGAAAAGCTCAGGTTATAGTCCTGCATGTTTCCGGTTTGAAAAGCAGCATCCTGCCAGTCAGTATTGTTATTTAGATTATGTTTTTGCCAGTTTGATTGCGGAATGCCAGCATTGGAATATGCAGTATCATTCAGCTTAACAAAAGCAGGGGTTGCAGTGAGGCTATATTTTGGCGTTTGTTGCACGCTCGCCTTACCGGAAAAATCAATGCGCATTGGCCCTGACTTTCCTTTTTTAGTCGTGATAATGATTACGCCGTTTGCCGCACGCGAACCATAGATAGCAGCAGCAGATGCATCTTTTAATATTTGCAGGCTTTCAATATCATCCGGATTAAAATCGCGGTTGGCAGTGGTGATCATGCCATCAATAACATAGAGTGGATTTGCGTTAGACATGTTTTTCAGCCCGCGGATCTGGATGCTTGCTTCTGATCCTGGTTGCCCTCCTCCCCGTACATTTACGCCGGTGGCAAGCCCCTGTAACGCTTCCCCAACGGTAGTGGCCTGCCGCTTTTGAATTTCTTCAGGCCTTACAACTGAAACAGCACCTGTGAGACTCGACTTTTTCTGCGTTCCATAACCTACAACTACTACATCCTGCAGGCTATTTGAAACCTGTTGCAGTGAAACGTTGATCATCGTTTGCCCTGCTACGCTTACTTCCTTTGGCGCATAGCCAAGTAATGAGAAAACAAGCACGGCGTTAGGGTTACTTATGCTAATGGTAAATGCTCCGTTAACTGCTGTCTCAGCCCTTGTGGATGAACCTTTCTCTGTTACGGTTACATTTGAAAGAACACTTCCGCTACTATCTGCAACGGTGCCCGAAACTTTAGTTGTTGTCTGGCTAAAAACGGAACCAAATGAGGAGATAAGAATGAGGGGAAGCAATGTCGCTTTTCTCATTGCCTGTGAAGGGAATGCATATAACATTGCCTTCAAAAAGTGTTTAATAACTTTCATGGCAGTCAATCAGTTTGATGATGTAATGGTGATAGTTTCTTGCAGCAGCAACCATTCGGATTTACGGCTATAAGAACCCGGCTACAAAGTACGTTCATCCATAAGCAAGGCATTTATCATTACGTATCACAAGTTTATCAAACTGATTCAATTTCGATGTTGACAACAATATTAGTCACCACTTATAAAAAATACGCCTGAATATTCCGGGATAGTTGTAAGTTCATCCATGATTGAAAGTCATTGAAAAAGATAGTAACCATACTACTGTGCGTGCTTATGTCAAAGGTGCTTGATGCACAATCGTTTTATTTCAGGCATTACCAGGTAGAGCATGGCCTGTCCAACAACTCTGTTATCTGCAGCCTGCAGGATAAAAAAGGCTTCATGTGGTTTGGAACAAAAGACGGCCTCAACAGGTTTGATGGCTACTCATTTAAGATTTTCCGGAATATACCCCGTGATTCCCTGAGCATTGGCAGCAACTTTATACATTCACTTTATGAAGACAAAAACGAGAACCTGTGGGTGGGTACCGATCGCGGCTTGTTCAGATATAACCCATCCAGTGAGGACTTCAATCGTATTGCTCATGTACCGGAAATGGAAGTAAGAGATATTGTTATGGACGACAATCAGCACCTTTGGTTTATTGCCGGCCTGGTACTGTATGAATATAACATCCTAACTAAATCGCTGACAGCGTTTGACAAGCCAGGCATTGACGCGGGATCATTGTGCATTGCACCTGATGGCAGGCTTTGGATTGCGAATGTTACAGGAAGCATTATGGCTTATAACGCGACCCATAGGAGCTTTGACAGCTACGATGTCTTTTCGCATTCAAAAATACCTAAAGCAAAATGGATTGAAAAAATAAGACCATTCGGCAAAAATATGATCCTCATTGGCACATCAACGCAGGGAGTAAAAATGTTTAACACAAAAACATTGATCTATGAAGATGTGTTTACATACAATGACGATAACACCGAAATTTTTGCAAGAGACTTTATACAAAGTAATGATGACGAGTTTTGGACCGCGACAGAATCCGGCTTATACGTTTACAATGTAAAAACAAAAAAGTGCAGGCATCTTATCAAAGAGTACAATAATCCTTCTTCATTAAGCGACAATGCTACTTACACACTGTTAAAAGATAAAGAAGGCGGCACCTGGTGCGGAACTTATTTCGGCGGTATCAACTATCTGCCTAAACAGTACACTTTCTTTCAAAAATATTTTCCGCAGTTCGGTACAAGTTCCATCAGTGGAACGTCTGTGCGCGAAATCTGCGCTGACAACTATGGCCATTTGTGGATTGGCACCGAAGATGCCGGACTCAACAGACTTGATATTAAAACCGGCATTTTTCAAACCTACAAACCTTCAGGCTCCGGCAGCATTTCTCACTCGAATATTCATGGTTTGCTTGCATTGGGCGACACATTATTTATAGGCACATTCGAACATGGGCTTGACATCATGCGTATAAAAAGCCGGCAGGTGATCAAGCATTATAACGCAGATACGCAACACAATACTTTTAAGAGCAACTTTATAGAATGCTTTTATAAAAAAAACAATGGAGAGATTCTTGTCGGCACTGCCAGAGGGTTATTTACTTATAACATGACGGATAGTGGCTTTATGCCGGTGCCGCAAGTACCTGACATATCTCTGGTGCAAACCATTCTGGAAGATAAGAATGGCACCATCTGGGCTGGCACTTACAGAGAAGGTCTTTATTACTATAATACGGCAACCAAAAAAAATGGCATGTTCAGATACAATTTGAATGATGATGCCAGCCTGAGCAACAATACCATCAATAATATATTTGAAGACAGCCGCCACATCATCTGGATCACTACCGAGAATGGCTTTTGCCGGTACAATATGGACAAAAATAATTTTAAAAGATACAGCACGGCAAATGGCTTACCAAGCAATGTCACTTATTCCATACTGGAAGATAACAAAGGAGATTTGTGGATCACCACATCTAAAGGATTGGTATGTTTTGATCCGATTACTGAAGCCGTGAAGATCTATACAAAGGCAAACGGGTTACTCACAGACCAGTTCAATTACAATTCAGCTTATAAGGATAAAAGTGGAAAATTATATTTCGGGTCATTAAAAGGCTTGATCTGCTTTAATCCTGCCGACTTTACGAGAAACACCTACGTCCCCACTGTTTACTTAACAGGCATACAGGTATTTAATAAAGAACTGCCGGTAAACAAAAACAATTCACCATTAAAAAAATCTGTCTCTTATACAAACAAGATCATCTTACAGCACGATCAGTCATCGTTTAGTTTTGACTTTGCAGCATTAAGTTATACGGCGCCGGAAATGGCTGAATATGCTTACAAAATGGAAGGACTTGACAAAGACTGGGTATATTTAAAAACGAACCGCAAAGTTTATTTCACAAAGCTGTCACCAGGAAAATATACATTTAAAGTAAAGGCGTCCAATAGCAGTGGAATCTGGAACGACGTTCCCACAATACTCCAAATAGAAATATTGCCACCATGGTGGGCTAGCGACTGGGCTTATTTAATTTATTTTCTGAGTGGAACACTCCTTGCCTTTGTATTGCTTAGAAACTACCATAAAAAAGTTGAAGAAAAGAACAGGAGAAAAATTGAATTGCTGGAGAATGAAAAAGAAAAAGAAATCTATCACGCCAAAATTGAGTTCTTTACCAATGTGGCGCACGAAATAAGAACACCTCTTACGCTGATAAAATTGCCACTTGAAAAAACAATTGAAAAAGCAACCCACTTACCGGAAATAAAAGAAAACCTGAAGATTATGGAAAAGAATACCAACCGGCTTGTTGATCTAACGAATCAACTGCTTGATTTTCGGAAAACTGAAACCAACGGATTTAGCTTAAGCTTTGTCAAGGCAGACATATCTGAAATGCTGGAAGAAATATTCAGCCGCTTTCGTCCTGCTGCCGAACAAAAAGAGCTGTCATTCAAATTACAATTACCGGGTATTCACCTTCATGCATATATCGACAAAGAAGCGTTCACCAAGATCATCAGCAATCTGTTAAACAATGCCATTAAGTATGCTGATACAACTGTACACTTACGTCTAATGCCTTTCAACAGCGAGGACACACACTTTAGTATTGAGGTAAAAAATGACGGCTTCATTATTCCTGCAGAGATGAAAGAAAAAATATTCGAACCGTTCTATCGAATGAAAGAGACGGAAAAGCAACCGGGAACAGGGATCGGTTTGCCCCTATCGCGTTCGCTTGCGGAATTACATAACGGCACGCTAAGCCTTAACATAACAGATGCTTTGCAAAACCTGTTTGTGCTGGTGTTGCCCATTCACCAGGAAAAAGAATTCCAGTTATACGAAGAAGTAAATGAAGACAAAGAAGAAGCCGTAGCTGAGCAATACAAAGAAGCGCATACAACATCAACAAAACCAACTATACTGCTTGTTGAGGACCATAAAGAGATCCTTGATTTCATAGCTAAAGAACTAAACGATCAGTATACCGTTACCAAAGCGCATAATGGCAAAGAAGCGTTGCGGATCCTGGAGGCTGAAAATATTCAACTGGTAATAAGTGATGTAATGATGCCGGTGATGGATGGCTTTGATCTGTGTAAGAAAATAAAAACCAGCTTTGAATTCAGTCATACACCCGTAATTCTGCTCACCGCAAGAAATACACTGCAATCAAAGATCGAAGGACTGGAACTGGGCGCCGATGCATATATCGAAAAACCCTTCTCCCAACATCATTTGCAGGCACAGATCCAAAGTCTTTTAAACAACAGGAACAAGATAAGAGAGTATTTTGCCAAATCTCCATTAGCCCACATAAAAAGCATCGCCTATTCAAAAGCAGATGAACATTTCCTCGATCATTTAAATGATATCATTCTGCAGAATATTGAGAATACCAGCCTTGATGTTGAACAACTCGCAAAGCTGATGCATATGAGCAAAGCGACATTGTACAGGAAAATAAAGGGGCTTTCAAATATGTCACCCAATGAGCTGATTAACCTGGCCCGGTTAAAAAAAGCCGCAGCATTGCTTGCAGAAAAAGATTACAAAATTTATGAAGTGGCGGACCTTGTTGGCTATGCACATCAATCAAACTTTGGCCGTGATTTTCACAGGCAATTTAGTATGACGCCATCGGAATATGTGGCGATGAAGCATATGCAGAGGAGTGAGTTGTAGGAGGAGAGAATGCTATAATCTTAAATTTTATTGAAATTAAGCTTCTTTAATTTTGCATGCAAAGTCTCTGCCTGTCTTACAAGGTTTGGGAGGAGATTTAGCGGACGGTCTTGCGAGAAGAAAATTTCGTTGCAAATGCCATTAATCGCTGCTTACCTTAAAAAGCGATACCATCGTATAATGACATGACACAAAAGGCCAACAATACTGTGAGTTTTTTTGTGTCAACGGCCATGTATCTTGCAGATTTTCAGAAGTTTATAATTGATTGGCAAAAACGCCATACTTTATTCTGTTTTATTCAGCTCAACGTTAGCATTACAAAAGTATATTTTCTCTTAAAATCGCTTCTATTTGGAATGCTTTTGAGGGTGGGATAGTTAATATGCAGCCGGCTTTTTAATCAATATTTTTAATTGGTTTATAATCCGTGAACCGGAATCTTGCAGATCACTTATCGAAAACCCGCTGGCCAAATACGCGGGGCATGCAATGGTGATAATTACAGTTATAAAAAGTAGTTGGAACAAGTTATCTTTAAAGGAATCAAAGCGCTCAAAAAGGAATCACCAAACGCTGTGTTAGAACTAAACATCGATAAAAAACTTCAATCATTACGTTCTTTTTTCATTGGACGCGAGAAAATGAAAGAAAAACGTACTTATATTATCGTGATGGTCTCCTTAATGGTGTTGAATCTGATACAGGCAGGATTTACTGAATTACTTGATGATGAAGCCTATTACTGGATGTATTCACAACATTTGGATTGGGGATATTATGACCATCCGCCAATGGTAGCTTTAATGATAAAACTAGGAAGTTTCATTTTTCACAGGACACTCGGGATACGTTTGTTTTCCGTACTTGCCTTTTTTGTTTGTACGATGGTAATGTACGCTTTACAAAAAAGCTACCAGCCTAACAGGCTGATTATTTTAATACTGTCGACCGGGCTCATACAAATTGGAGCCGTATTAGCAGTTCCGGATGTTTTCCTGGTTTTATTTTCTACGCTGTTTTTATGGGTATACCGCTCGTTTTTGCAAAGTAAAACATGGCGAAATACTTTTCTTCTGGGTATTTGCATGGCTGCTTTAATGTATAGCAAATATCACGGCATATTGCTTATAGGTTTTACTGTACTGGCAAATTTTCAGTTGCTGGCCGATAAGAAATTTTGGATAGCATCCTTGTTGGGGTTGGTATTATTTCTTCCTCATCTGTATTGGCAATACAAGTACGGATTTCCTTCTCTTGTATATCATCTTATAGAACGTTATCCGAAGGACTATCATTTATCTTACACGACCGATTACATGCTTGGGCAACTGTTTATATTTGGACCTTTGACTGGCTGGATGGTTTTACTTGCCGCATACAAACGGCAAGCAACCGGTGACGTATGGTTACGTACTTTGAAGTATATCGTATTGGGCACATTAGGTTTCTTTTTTCTTTCGTCGTTTAAAGGACGCATAGAACCTTACTGGACATCTATCGCACTGATCCCCGGGATGCTGTTATTACATAACTACCTGGATAAAAATTATAAGCTTGAAAGAATCTTATATAAATTATTTCCGCTTTCATTGGGATTAATATTGTTGATACGCGCGGCTTTTATCTGGGATTTTGTTAGTGATAAAATAGGCCTTAACGGGGAACTGCACGGCAATGAAATGCGAACTGCTCAAATAAAAGAAAAAGCAAAAGGATATCCTGTTTATTTCCTTGACTCTTATCAGGCAGCGTCAAAATATATATACTATCAACACATGCCGGCAACATCTTACAATTCTGTTTATTATAGAAATAATCAGTATGATTATTGGAAATTCGAAAACACATGGCAGTCTGACTCTGTTTTAGTTGTAGCTCTTGCGCTCGAAAATGCTTCTGATTCTATACTTTCGGGAACAACGAAACTATATACCAGATTATATGCAAATCCTGTGATCCATGTGAATAGTGACTTTTACAAACAAATGCCAGTGTGCAAAAAAATGAGTGGCTTTACCTTTGGAGCGACTCGGTTCAGCCGCTGATTACGTCAGGCATAGCGCTAAGCATCTATCTAAAAGCGGTAAAACTTAAACAACCCTGTTTTCTAACTGTAGTCCGCCCGAAATTACCGGTATGCTACCAAAATTTATTAATATGTTATCTCAAATTACCGCTGATCCCCGATTGCGAGCTGAAAAAGTTTTTCCCTTTTTCATCACCCGCAGCGTCATTCAGCAGGAATACATCTATTTCAGGAAAAACATCACTCTCCGTGGCTTCACTAACATTGAGATACAAGATCAAACTCGGCGGTAAAATTTTCAGGAAGGTTTTTAATGTAAGGTGAAAGAAACAATCCATTTTGAAACATGCGCAGCCATTTCCCTTCAGTTCCTTTGATGGTAACGGTTTCGCCACGGCTGCTAGTGGCCCACTTCAATGGAAACTCGCCAATCACATCCTGAGAGAAATCTTCTGCATACACAATATTATCGCCCGGAATAAAATCGTAATGCGAATAACTTGCAAATGATGACTGCGGGTCTGTGGATGTTGCCTCTGTTGTTGCTGTTGGTTCGTCTTTGTTCGCGTCTTTCGATTTTGCAGTTGTTGTTTTCTTTACGCCCTCTTCCGTTTTATCGATGGCTTTATCCATCCCTTCATCGGTGCGCTGCTCTATACGGTCTTTTACTTTTTGCTTGAGTTTACTTAGCAGTCCTGATTGCGCAAAGCCTGCAACAGGCAAGGCAATAACAAGCAGGAAAATAATCTTTTTCATGTTATACTAATTTGATTGCAAGAAATTTTATCTCGTAAAATCGTACACAAAGACGGGATCGAGCTTAGCGACGTCAGTTTCATTGTAGATATAAAGCAGCGGAAGACCATCAAAGCTTTTTACTTCCCACAAATACGTTTCTGCTTTCAGATCATCGCCTTCAGCTTTGCGTGTGGTAGTGCCGTTATCTGAATACCCTTTCTTCACTGTCTTAAAATTGCCTTCCACGGGATAGAAGGTGAACTTATCATTGCCTTCAAATTTCACAGTCGCCTTCTTCGTTGTATAAATCTCTGTTACGCAATCAGAGGCATTACGCAGTCCAAGGTATTGGGTGAATTCCAATCTACCCTGTCCTCCTACTTCTGTAAAACTATACTGGCGGGCAGATTCGGTGCCGTTGCCTACCTCATGTCCATCGCGGTCATAATATTCAATAGGGCCCAGACCGCCCCAAAACCATAAGACGTCTTCGAGCTCATCGGGTATAGGGCTTGACGGAAAATTCTGATACGGGCTTTTATTTGTTTCAAGGTCATTGTGCTTTCTACAGGCAGCAGAAAGAAGCAGAATAGTTATGCACGACATAGCCAGCATAAGTCGTGTTGATTTTTTTCTGATCATAGTAGTTTTATTATGCAGCAAAACTATCCGCACCGGCACGGGCTTTTCTAAGTAGAGGTACTGAGTTTTGAAAATACGTAGTGATTATTGTAAAGAGAGCGTCTTGTTAAATTGAACTGGTACAGCAGTTTGGGCTTAGCGACAGCTTTGCGTGGCGACTGCACTATATTCTTTGTTACGGAAAAATACAACTTGCAGTTTATCTCCCGGCAGTCAGTTTGGTGAAGCCTGACATTTTTATGTTGGGCTTAAATTTTAATTTGCATTTTTCCTCTTTCATTTATATTGCAGGGGTTTACTTGGTACAAACGCAAATTGGATCAATAAAAGAAACAAAGAAAATAGTTAAGCAGTAAAGCGATCAAACAAAAAAGGATTTAGGAAATATGATTTAGAGTTGGCCTCATCTTTATAGGTGAGGTCTTTTTTTGGGGAAAAGATTTAATTTTTTGCCAGTGTATATTCCAGTTTACACATACGATATGCCTGTTCATAAAACATATTTGCTTCTCGCTTTGTAGCGGTTTATAGATGATTGTCTGATATTAATCTGGGCAAAGGATACGTCCAGCAACACATGCAATTATAAAAATAAACCCACCTGTATAAAGAGGTGGGTTTAACAAAATCAGTTGTCAGAAACATTGTTCTTACTTCTTTGAAGGAGGCGTTTCTGTGCATGCATATTGAATACTATGATGGCCCATAAGTTCCTCGTAAGACAAAATATTTGAATAAGCGCCAAAAAGTATTTCTTGGTAACCGGGCAGATAATTTGCATTAGGTCCGTCTCCATCCATTTCCTCCGGATAGCCGTTTGAATTAAAATTGAACCATAATTCATTGGAAGCGTTCTTACTAAAATCCCGGTCTATAAACATAAACACCCAATTAAGCTGCCTTGGTGTTTTTTTATCTAAAGAATAAGTCAGGCGCTGATTGTCACCCCAGACTTGAGACATATACTCGTTGCTTTGGAACTCATTAGCAGGGTTGAGTTCTAAGTTGCCATTACTATCATACTCAAATGTTCTAGTGACATCAGAAATTACCCGCATTGAATCATCTAACTTAATCGTTCCGGTGCCATTAACTTTCATCGTATGCGCATCAGGATATGTATAATTTTCCCAATTTAAAGAACTAATGGGAGCGGTACTATAACTGCCTTTCGTTACATAGGCAATGAGTCTTCCCTGCGCGTCGTACTTAAAATACCGGTTTCTAAAGCCACCGTGATTTTGAGGCTGGGCCTGAGCCACAGTATCTACCCCAAATGGCTTCCATGTTATACTGTCGGGATTTCCCTGTGCATTGTAATAAACTTTATAAACAACCGGTAGCGCGACAATGTCTTTAACACAATCAGGCCCATAGCCACAAGCGGCGCCATTCTCAAAGATGTAAAACCTAACCATTTCCGTTGTACTAACAACCTTACACCCGCTAGTGCCGGCCTGACTAGGCGGATGATTTACAAAATCTATTAGTTTTTTACAACTTGTACTACTCAGGGTCACAATTAGGGCTAGGGCGTAACCTAAGATGCTTTTGTTCATAAGAGTTTTTTGATAAGGTACAATGCGAAGATTTAAAATCAAAATATTACAAAAGATTTATAGATTAAAATCGATGACAGACCTGCTCCTAGATTGAAGTTGATTCACTATTCGCGAGCTCACAGCCTTTTCTAAACAAACAATAGCCATTCCAGGTTAACATCTTCATTGAATCAAAAAGCTTGAAACGAAAGCATAATCCCACATGAACTGCAAAGAAAGCACAAGCGTAAAACCTGTGCCTTCTTTGCAACTTTTATTTGACCTTCCGGGCAGAAATAAGCGTTTGCAAAACAACGGAAAGAACTATAAAAAACAATCCGGCATAAAATGAAAAGTTCACTTCTTTGCTTTCTCCAAAGAATAAAAACGCCACAATAATCGCATAAACCGGTTCCAGGTTCATACTAAGATTTGCCGTAAATGCTGAGATCTTTTTAAGTGCTTCTGTAAGACAAACATAAACAAGCACCGTGCAGAACAATGATAATAAAAGCAGATAAACAGTATTCTTCAAATCGGGAATAACGGTTTCTGTAGGAAAGAAAAACAGGTAAACCGGGAGCAAAATTCCCAAACCAACCGTTCCTCCAACCATTTGATAATAGCTGATGAGTTTACTGTCATAGCGTCCGGCCAGCCGTTTGTTGTAAATCGAATAAAGCGCATAAAATATTGGGGAAATCACACCCAATGCAATTCCCAACCGGTAAGAGGTGTCGAAATGGAAAATCAAACCAATACCTACTATTGTTAAGGCACTCAACAAAAACTCCGACAACCTGAATTTTTGTCTATTAATCAAAGGCTCTAATACAGCCGTAATGAAACTCGCCGCGCAATAACAAACCACGCCAATAGAAATGTTGGAGTATTTGATACCCGCATAAAAGAATACCCAGGATAAGGTAAGGAGCATTCCAATTTTTGCAATATCAAACTTCTCCCGAAAACTGATAAGGGTATTTACCTTAAATAGCTTCAAAACTAGAAACAGAATAACCGCAGAGAAACATACTCTGTACCAGGTAAGCAATCCCTCATTAAGCGAGATAATTTTACCAAACACGGGAGAAAGCCCAAGAAATAGCACAGCAGTATGCAATAGAAAATATGATTTTTTCATAAAGAATGAACTCCATTTCTAAGGAAGCAAAATTTAACCGCAATTAAAAAAGTTGAAAATTTAAAGCATAGTATAACGTGCCGATGAGATATCACCGCTACACGTTCTCTTCTTTGATGATGGGAAGAAGAATTAAAATTCTGCCGGCGGAGGACAGGTATTTCTGTTCATAATTAATATTTGCCAAAAATAATAAAATGCGATTATGCGCAAAAAAGTATTGGCATCAATAATGACAACGATGGTGATGGTAAAACTTACAACAAGTCTTATGCATCATACGATTTTTAAAGGCGCATAGTGGGATGTCTATTTGTAGATCTGTATGTATTCCTCTATCAGGACTATTTATTTTCCATCATCCGTTCTAACCTCGCAATCATCTCATCTTTTTCTTTCAGCATTCTTTCAAATAATGCTTCTTTCTCTTTATGCAACTCAATTATTTTATCCAAATAGTCATTGGCCGCATAATTATTAGTTCCATTTACGATGAAAGAGGCATCGTTATAGGTGTTGTGGTTGGAAAAAACATTAAACACCTTTTCCGTATCAAAATTCTCTATTACTTCTTTGGGTACTTTAAGAGCGTTTGCAACCTGTTCTAACAATGCGGGATCTATTTCAGCTTTGGCTTCCAGCATCGATACTTTTTTCTGATTCCAATCGTCACCCAGTTCTATTGCCAGGGCATCTTGTTTCACTCCCATCATTTCTCTTACGCGCTTTATTTTTTCGCCCAGGTGTGTAGTTTGTTGTGCCATAATTGTAGGTTATGTTGCGACAAATATAATGTTTACATTTTGAGCAAAGCGCAGTTAATTACTTTTCTGAAATACCGTGAAACGTATGAAAAAAATCAAAATCCACATAACCTCCCGGCTGATCTGTTGCATAATTGAAAAGGCCGAACCTGTACCCCATAAAATGAGGCAATGTATAGGACATATGAAGCGGCTGACCGATGGCCTTCCACGCTTTACCATCCGTGCTGTAATAGAACAGGGCCCGGTCTTCCTGGTTTTCAAAATTGCATGTCGCCTTTAGCCAAATTGTTTGTTGTTCGAGAGGCACACGTGCAATCTCTTTGGGATCTCCTGATTCAGCACTAACCATAACGATATTCTTTTTCCCATTTTCTGCTTTTACCCCTACCCATCCGAATTTTTTTTGCAACAGTATAAGGCCTGCGCAGTCGCCGTCCTTCATGTTGGAGATATCGATAGCTGTCTCGCCTGTGCATGCCGGCCCGTAGGTGCGTTGCGTTAGCGTATTCCGGGTCAGAAGCACAGAAGTATCAACCCTGCTGGTAGTAAGTCGTAAAAAACCTGGCCTTTGAGACAGCGACCAGTGTTCATTGTCCGGATTATGATTCCATTGCCAGGCGGCCGGCAGTGTTGCTTTAGAAGCGTTACGGCTAAACTCATCGGAGATGACAATACCCGGATTAAGGCCATGGCTGGCAGGCAGAGGAAGTGTATCCGGCACAATACCATCGATGCCCAGGACAGGCCAACCATCTATCCAATTTACAGGTACCAGGTAAGGAATACGTCCTACCGATCCAAAATCGCGGAACAGATAAGCATACCACTCTCCAGTCTGGGTACTTATCAGTCCGCCCTGCGCAATTCCCCGGTCCTGCAGAGCCACCCTTCCTTCCCATGGCCCCGCGAGGTTGTTTGCCCGGTGTATGGTTACAGTGCGCATACCACCCTTAGGCCAGCAAATGTTGAAGAGGTAATATTTCCCGTTGACTTTAAACAACTGCGAGCCTTCCGCCGGGAGCCCTATATTAGAGCCTGCTGGTTTACTTGCATTCTCTATAAGTGTCTGGCTTGTTGTACCGGGCTTAATACCGGAGAGGTCATCTGCCAGCTCTGCAAGCATTATCCTGCCACTGCCATATACCATATACACCCTGCCATCATCGTCGAAAAAAAGAGAGTGATCATGCAGAACCGGTTTGAAACTAACTTTCTGCCAGGGCCCTTTTTCAATATTTTTTGTTGAAAAAATATAGGTTTTACCGGTAGTGCCGGAGAACGTGCTGACATAAAAAGTACCATTATGAAAACGCAGACTGCTGGCCCAGGAACCTTTTCCATAAGCAGTTTTACCGTTTTCAAGGTTTAATTCATCAGTGCCGTCCAAAACATTACAGGCGTAAGAAACAATATGCCAGTTGACAAGATCTTTTGATTTCATTATGGGCACGCCGGGACTCATGTGCATCGTCGTACTACTCATGTAGTAAGTATTGTTCACGCGAATCATGGACATATCCGGAACATCCGCGAATATGATAGGGTTATGCGCTGTTTGTGCATGCGCAACGCTAAACATTGATGAAAGAAAGAACAGCCCAGCTATCGATCTAAAAAAATAAAACAGGCTCTGTCCGGTCCATTTGATAAAGGATACAACCGGGATCAATAGTGGAGAATAGATTCGAATCATGGTTGGCTTTTTCGGAATTATTTCTAAAACATCTAACTGTCAATCTTAGACAGCTGAGTCTGCCCGCTTATCGTAAAATGTGTTTCTTTTATAATCAAGTACATGTATTTTATTTCATAGCACAAGGTTTATCTGAACAACAGAGGCGCAAAATTGTACAGGTTGTTGCGCCAAACAGGCCATGTGTGACCTCCGGGATATTCGCTGTACGTATATTTGATATTAAGGTCTTTCAGCCTGCCCAACATCAACTGGCAATTTTTATAGGCAATGTCTTCTTTGCCTCCCATGGCAATCCAAAGTTGTTTTAGATTACCATTGATTTTATCTGCATTATCTTTTATGAATGCATATTGAGCATCAGCAAGTGTGCTCATCATTGGTATAATCCATCCCGAACTGAACACACCGAGGTAAGAAAACATATCGGTATTCTTAATGCCGGTATAAAGTGTGTGCATACCTCCCAGCGATAGTCCTGCCAATGCCCTGCTTTTAGCATCTTGCAATGCACGGAAATTTTTCTCCACAAAAGGAATCAGGCTTTCTTTCATTTCCCTCTCAAAAATTTTCAATGAGGTTTCGATGCCGTTTGCGTTAAAGCCTCCCATTCCAATATTTGCGTCGGGCATTACAATAATCATAGGGGTTGCTTTCTTTGCAGCAATAAGATTGTCCAGTATCAGGTCTGTCTTGCCCTGCGTAGCCCATCCACGTTCATCTTCTCCACCGCCATGCAAAATATAGAGTACAGGATACTTATTGTTTATCGCAGAGTCATAACCGGGAGGCGTGTATATATACAGTTGCCGCCATGAATTGGTAACTTTTGAAAAATATTTCTTTATACGTATATCGCCATGTGGTACATCGCGCAGTGCATAATAAGCGCCACCGGCAAAGGGTATTTCAATGCCACTGGCCATGCGCCCCATCCCGTAAAAGGTTTCGCTGGCAGGGTCTGCAACAGCAATGCCGTCAATAAGTAGTGAATAATAGTGAAAGCCTTCACTGATGGAATCTGTTGTTACCGTCCAGGTGTCACCTGTATCTTTTACCATATCATATTTCCTACCCAGATCAACCTGCACATTTTTGGCTTCCGGCGCTTTAATGCGGAAGATAACGCGACTGTCCGGTAATATCTGCGGGTATTTTGCATTACGCACATTGGTTGCGGCAGGCGCACCTACGACAGGATATTTGGAAAAGGTTGATGTATCAACAGGTTTAAAGATGAGTTGGGAAAACATATACAAGCCATTCTTCCATACTTTGAAATCGTGTACACCAGGCTCTACATAGTATATGTGCGGTACACTATTCTTTTGCAAATAATCATGCGTACGCTTGCTGAAATTGATCAAGCCATCACTCGCTCCACAGGATATAAAGAGCAGCTTCAATTTTTGTTTGGCGGCTTCTGCATCAGGTAATAACTCCTGCGGAGGTTTGGTATTGGGCGCAGAAGAAAAACCGCCTATCCACGCAAATACGTCCAGGTTACCCAATCCAAAATTCAACGATTGCCCGCCCCCCATAGACAGGCCCGCAATAGCGCGGTGCTCGCGGTCTGTAAATACGGGATATTTCTTTTGAATATACGGTATCAGATCGTGCAGCAGATCTTTTTCAAAAGTGGTGAATGCTTCCACTTTGTCTTTATCGAAAATATTGCCAACGGCACGGTCGTCTTTCATGGCGCGTCCATTGGGCATTACTACAATCATGGGTTCTATCTTACCCTCTGCATAAAGATTATCCAGTATTATTTGCGGCGTGCCGCCATTCAGCCATTCTTTCTCATCGCCACCTATGCCATGCAACAGGTACAACACAGGATATTTATTTTTTTTTGAAAAGCCGGGAGGCGTATAAATAATTGCCCTGCGCTTAACACCAACCGTTTTGGAATCGTAGGTGATAGTGTCTATTGTTCCATGCGAAATATTTGCACGCAGTGTATCAAAGCCTGTTGGAGCCTGTTGAATAACATCCTGTGCATGCAGGGCTCCTGCACAATAAAGCAAAGCGAAAATATAAAAGAGTAGCCTTTTCATATATATGCTATGTGTTTGGTTTAAAATATTACGTGATCACCAGCTTGTGCCTGATTTTATCAAACCGATACTCCCCACTCAAGTGCATCAATATAAATTTTAACCGCAGAATGAAAATTCGCGGAATCATTCTGCAGAATATTCAGGCTTGTATAAATGTCTCGCATAAGCCGAACCAGTAGAACAACAAAACTGCGAATGTTTAACACTGTGCTATAAAATTTCGCTATCACGTCTCCAAATCTGTTGCTCCCCCATCAAGCCTTCGCAGTGCTTTGCATGTTCTGCCTAATTGTATCCAATTACCCTTCGCCATTAAACATGAAGTGAATAAGCCCACACAACAGCTCGTTTTAAAGAATGCATCAAAAATCAATGCGCATAAAAGCTACAGCCAGCAAATCGAAAATTTTGCAGCGCAAAACACAACCGGCAAGCATTCAATTGTAAATTTGACAATTAATATTCATTTCTCAAAAATTTTTTTTGAGAAATTACTAGTCCCCATGGAACTTTTGAAGAGGTATAATGTGATTCTTTGTTATTGTGTTGAATAAGTCTGTGAACACGATTTTCTGAGTAACATTTGCAATCCGTCATCAATGTTAGTCGATCTTTCTTCTACTAGCTCTAGCTGCCTTTGACAAGCATTATTCCGCCTCTCTCTTTGTCATTTTTACTGCTGCCAACTAAAAGCTGCCTTTGAAACGGCCAGATATAACATGCTTTACAAGACCTACATATATTGGGATTAACATCGCTTCATCATTAATTCGACATCCCCTGCCAAACATCCAGAACAATAACGAAAGCGATTTTTTGTCTAAAATGAATAGATGATATTATTGCATACACGAACCACCGGAAATTATTAATATAACACCTTCGCAAGGCACATTTTTCGGGCTATTTTTTTGATTGGCTCGACAACCAAATAAAAATTCGCCTCTCTACCTTCCATGCTTAATCTTTAAATCCTTAAACATGACTCCCAAAACTTCACTGGTGAGGATCGCTGCACTGTTGCTATTTACAGCAATGATAAATAGCTGTAACAAAATGTCAAATGAGCAAATCCCACAACCCGACCATGCCTCTGTTACCCAAGAGCCATCTAATGCAGGTACTGCAACCATCTTAGGTAATAAAATGGAGAATCCATACACAGTTGAAAATATTCGTCGCGCAGTTGTTAGCCTTCAATCAAAATCAAATGGCTCCAGAACAAATGCAGTCGTCGCAAATAGCGTAATTACTGCAACGCACAAATACCTGCGCTTTAAACCCGCTTCTACCGAAGATGTAACAAGGCTAGAATTATTGGGATACGAACTCTCGGATGTGCCGTTTGACTCTGAAATCGAATATCTGGGCGACTGGTACCAGGATCCTGCAATACCTGCTGACCAACCAACCTACTTATATACCGTTTTGCCTATAGACGAACCATTACCCAATGGCATAATGGTTACTAAGCTGGCAGATCTGTATTTATTTACAGAAGAAAACACAGATACTTATGACGGTGATACGCAGGACGCTGATCCGTGGGAGCCTGATCCGAATCCATGGGATAGATATACTGGCCCGTGTTATGATGCTAGTGGAATGCCATATGATTGCGGACTTAACTATAGAAAGGTTAACAGCGCCATACGCAAGGCAACCGAAAATTTGAAACATGCTGGCATAAGCCCGTTCGATTTGTATAATGAAGCTATGCGTATAACAGGTAATGAGGACGAAACATTAACACAAGAAGTAATTACAAATAGCAGAAAGTACAAACCGGCGGGAATTATAAGAGTACAGGATAATACTATAGGAATGGATTTACCATTGCGTGGAGTAACCGTAAAAACTCGCCGTTGGTTCAACCTGGTTAATACAACTACAGATGCAAACGGACGTTTTCAGGTTAATAGAAGCTATCGTAAAAAGGCTACAGTATTGGTTAAGATGAAAAGCGGCGCTGCATCAGTAAGGGGCATTAACGGCGCTTTAAAAGTATGGCAGTACGTCTTCCCAATAAAAAAGAACATCGGCCTGTACAGTTCAACCGGCATGGAAAATATTTCATATACGTTCAGCTATAACAGCAACGCTGGTAGCACTGAGGCTATGACTTGGGCTGGCGCCTCTGCAATGAATAGTCTTTGGGATATGTATCAATATTGCCAGGCAGATGGCATAGCCGTTCCACCGGCTCGTCTTTCCATCTGGCTTTCATCTGCTGTTACAAACAATGCCTCTACCCCAATGTTAGGATATATAGGAGCGCCGTCATTGGTTACACAAGTCGTCGACAGGTTTTTCTCAAATGCACGCTTTCAGGTCACTACAGAAATAAAGAAAATAGTACAAAGTATTTTGCCCGATGTTACATATAGGTATACTACCAGTAACGGATTAACACAAAGCAGTCAGGAAGTAAACAATGTACTATTTCATGAACTGGCTCACAGTGTGCACTACCGCCAGGCAGGAACAGACTTCTGGAATAAATACATTACCTATGTTGTCCTTAATAATGGATATGGTGAAAAAACGACAAGCGGATCCGGAAGGATAGCCATATCGGAAGCTTGGGCATATTTTATTGGAAATACATATGCAGCGAGAAAATATAGAGCGTTAAATTGGAATTCAAGTGCTGATGCCTTTACTAAACAATTGGAATTCGAAACACCTGTTGACAATGTTGATTTTATTCTCAATAGTGATAACACCTCACGTGGATGGATTCCAGCAGGTATGTTTCACGATATGATGGATAACGGAGAGCCATTGGCAACAGGAGTGATAGACAATGCTTCAAATTTTACCATCAGGCAATTGTATAATGGAATGACAATTTCTGTGTCATCCGTACAGGATTTTAGATCAGCTGTTTTGTCAAATAATGGAAACGTGCAGTCCACACAGGTTAACCAACTTGTATCTTCTTATCGGTACTAACTATTCAAAGCTGCAAACGCAGCCTTAAAACTTGTTTATGACAAAGTATTTTATTACAATTGCCGCACTGATTACCGTTGGCTGTACTCCACCGCACAAGAAAGATCATTTTATAGAGCTTAAATTCATAACGCCTTTTACTATTACACCGGCAAGTGACACAATTCAGCTTGGCGACACATTAACGCTCGGAGCAAACTTTTCAGATTCTGTGAAGGACATTTTGAGTGGAAAATACTACAGGCTGGAAAATTTTGATTTTAATGAAACAGTAATTTTTCGTGAATTGGTTGATTCAAGTAAGTGTATTACTGACCAACTTTGGAACATAAACGATTTTAATATTTTTAATGAGGTCGGTAAGATCGTAAACGCTGGCTCTTGGGGCTTTGTTAGATATGTATACCAGGATAGCCATTATAAACTACGGATAAAGATTGTTCCAAAGAAAAGGGGTATTCATGCAATAAGTTTTTTGTATGGACTCCTTGGTAAAGGAGTAGGACTTGAGAATATCCATCTCGGCCCGTCTGATAAAGGAGGCAAGAAAATTGCCTATCTAAATAACATCTGGAATATAATCAATGACGGCAATACCAATTTTTGTCTGTATGAACAACATACAAAAGTTGGAAGTATTTATAATCCCCCCGCTTTTAACGATGAATATAATTACGAGAAAGAAGCCACATATACTTTTGTTGTAAAGTAGAAGCTTAACAACCCAGCTTTAAAAGTTGTTCATGACAAAGTATTTGATAGCGGTTATCGCACTTATTATTGTTAGCTGTACTCCTCCACATAAAAAGGATGATTTTGTAGAGCTTAAGTTCATAACACCTTTTACAATTACACCGGCCAGTGATACGACCCGGCTTGGTGACACATTATTCCATTATTGCAGGTTTGGAGACATAAATTTGACTTGATCCCAGATTTTCAACTTGATCCGATTTAAAAGATAATAACAGACACGAAAAAGCCCCACATTTCTGTGAGTCCCCACAGTATTGTGGGGAGGACCGTCCCAACAATGCTGTTGGGGGCATTCTTACAATCATAGAAATTGCCCGACAATATTTTTAGGACCCACGATTAAAGTTCGTAATCTTTCAAGGGTTGCTTTCTTCAGATTTCTCTCTCTGATCAATGCCTCCCGTTTGGACGACATCAATTCAACATACACTAGTCTCCATGGAACTTTTGAAGAGGTATAATGTGATTCTTTGTTATTGTGTTGAGTAAGTCTCTGGGCTGGATTTTCAGAATAACCTTTGTAGAACGAATTATCAATCTCGCTTTGGATAATGTAGACGTTAAACATGGGGCTGGGTTTAAAGGGTAATAATATTACACGAAAAAGCCCCACATTTCTGTGAGTCCCCACAGTATTGTGGGGAGGACCGTTCCAACAATGCTGTTGGGGGCATTCTTACAATCACAGAAATTGCCCGACAATATTTTTAGGACCCACGATTAAAGCTCGTAATCTTTCACGGGTTGCTTTCTTCAGATTTCTCTCTCTGATCAATGCCTCCCGTTTGGACGGCATCAATTCAACATACACTAGTCTCCATGGAACTTTTGAAGAGGTATAATGTGATTCTTTGTTATTGTGTTGAATAAGTCTCTGGGCTGGATTTTCAGAATAACCTTTGTAGAACGAATTATCAATTTCGCTTTGGATAATGTAGATGTAAAACATGGGGTTGGGTTTGAAGGGTAATACTATTACATGAAAAAGCCTCACATTTCTGTGAGTCCCCACAGTATTGTGGGGAGGACCGTCCCAACAGTACTGTGGGGGCATTCTTACAATCACAGAAATTGCCCGACAATATTTTTAGGACCCGCAATTAAAGCTCGTAATCTTTCACGGGTTGCTTTCTTCAGATTTCTCTCTCTGATCAATGCCTCCCGTTTGGACGACATCAATTCAACATACACTAGTCTCCATGGAACTTTTGAAGAGGTATAATGTGATTCTTTGTTATTGTGTTGAATAAGTCTCTGGGCTGGATTTTCAGAGTAACCTTTGTAGAACGAATTATCAATTTCGCTTTGGATAATGTAGATGTAAAACATGGGGTTGGGTTTGAAGGGTAATACTATTACATGAAAAAGCCTCACATTTCTGTGAGTCCCCACAGTATTGTGGGGAGGACCGTCCCAACAGTACTGTTGGGGCATTCTTACAATTATAGAAATTGCCCGACAATATTTTTAGGACCCGCAATTAAAGCTCGTAATCTTTCACGGGTTGCTTTCTTCAGATTTCTCTCTCTGATCAATGCCTCCCGTTTGGACGACATCAATTCAACATACACTAGTCTCCATGGAACTTTTGAAGAGGTATAATGTGATTCTTTGTTATTGTGTTGAATAAGTCTCTGGGCTGGATTTTCAGAGTAACCTTTGTAGAACGAATTATCAATTTCGCTTCGGATAATGTAGACGTAAAACATGGGAGAAGGGTTTGAGGTTTAGGATAACGAAAAAGCCTCACATTTCTGTGAGGCTCTTTGCGGACCGGACGGGACTCGAACCCGCGACCTCCGCCGTGACAGGGCGGCATTCTAACCAACTGAACTACCGATCCAAGAACTTTTTAGAATATTTAATTAGCTATTAACCAGTTATTTATTCTTCCCTTTTTCCGTTTTCAACGTTACCGCTGTATCGTTTGGGAGTGCAAATATAAGGGGAATTGTTTTTTCGAAACAAAACTTTTTTGAAACTTTTTCAAAAAATCTTTTCCCTACCAGTTTCCTCGTTCAAATCAGGGATCAATAAATCAGACATCTCTCCCACTCATTCGCATATTTGCACATCTCCTCATTCGCAAATCCTCCTTCATTTTCAATTATCCATTTTCAATTGTCAATTACTCTCAACATTAGCCATCAAGTATGCCTTTATAAACCCATCCAGCTCGCCATCCATCACCGGTTGAACATTACCCACTTCAAAATCGGTTCTATGATCCTTGATCATTTTGTAAGGATGGAAAACATAACTGCGGATCTGGCTGCCCCACTCTATTTTCTTCTTGTTGGCGTTGGTCGCATTCTTGGCCTCTTCCCTCCTGCGCAATTCTTCTTCATACAAGCGGCTTTTCAGCATCTTTAGCGCCAGTTCCCTGTTCTCCCCTTGTGTACGGCTCTGCTGACATTCAACAATAATTCCGCTGGGGATGTGTTTTAAACGCACCGCTGTTTCCACCTTGTTTACGTTCTGTCCGCCTTTACCGCCACTGCGATAGAATTCCCATTCCAGATCGGCGTTGTTTACCTCTATTTCGATGCTGTCATCAATCAATGGATATACAAACACACTGGCGAAAGAGGTATGCCTGCGGGCGTTGCTGTCGAACGGAGAAATACGAACCAGGCGGTGAACCCCACTCTCTGCTTTGAGGAAGCCATAAGCAAAAGGACCATCAAACTGCAACGTTGCGGTTTTTATACCTGCCCCATCACCTTCCTGGTAGTCCAGTTCGGTAACTTTCCAGCCTTGCTTGTCGCCATACATGCGGTACATACGCAGCAACATTTCTGCCCAATCCTGGCTTTCGGTACCACCGGCGCCCGGGTTGATCTGCAGAACGGCAGGAAGCTCGTCTTCCGGCTTATTCAATGTACTCTTGAATTCAGCATCTTCTATTAACTGCAAAGCACGGTCATAAGACTGTTTGGTTTCGTCTTCCGTAGCATCTCCTCCCTTCCAGAAATCGAACAGCACGGCAAAATCCTCTACTGCCGTTTCAACTTCTTTATAAAGCTTCAGCCAATATTCATTGATTTTTATCTCTTTCATAATCCCGGTAGCCCGGGTGTTGTCGTCCCAAAAGCCGGGCGAAACTGAAAGCTGACGGTCGTTCTCTACTTTTTGAGTGCGGTTATTGACGTCAAAGAAACCTCCTTAGGACACTAACGCGGTCCCTTAAAACTTTGATTTGTTCTTGTGTCATAGCGTGCGAAGATAATGAGAATGTGCAAATGTGTGAATGTGCAAATATGCAGATGTGTGAATGTGCGGATATGCAAATGCCTGGTGAGGCAGATGTGGTTGATGTCTGATGTCTGATTTGAGGATCGCTGATTTGACGGAAGCCGGATGTGTGATGTCCGATGGCTGATTTGGAGATCGCTGATTTAATGGATAGCGATTCGAGCGCTAATCAATCTATCAACATAAGAGACTACGAGAAGTAAACGAATTCTCCTATATCGTACATCTAACACCGTACATCATACATCGACCAGGTACTTCGTAAATCGTACTTCGTACTTAAAATATAACGCTGCCGACCGGTGAAAAACAAGACTGCAACCGCAGCTTTATTCCGTTCTCAAACTTTTCACTGGGTTTGCTACGGACACGCGCCATGCCTGCGATAAAACGATAGCCAAACTAATTACAGTTAACAACAGAACATTTATCAGCAACAACAAGGGGCTTATTGTTACTCTTGACGCAAATGCCTGCAACCACACAGTATTTATTATAAAAGCAATAGGAACTGCGATTACCACAGCAATGGCAAGCAAGATCAAATAACTTTTTGACAGCAACACAATCACTTGCGTAACGCTGGAGCCAAGCACTTTGCGGATGCCTATTTCTTTTTGCCGTGTTTCGGCCGTATAGGTTGCCATGCCCAATAATCCCATGCAGGAAATCAATACGGCCAGGAAAGACAACATGCTAATTATAGACGCAGCATCGCCAAGCAGAGAATATGTAGCCGACAATTGCTCATCAAAAAACTGGTATTCAAATTTCGTGTCCGGATTTACTTTTTTCCATGCGCTTTGAAGAAAAGCAACCGAGGATGGAATATTGCTACCGCTGATCCGTACCGTCGCATAACCAAACTGACCCTGACGATTACGCAGCATGAGCGGCGCAATTGCCCGGCTCACATCTAAAAACTGAAAATCTTTTACAACGCCAACAATTTCTACATCGTTACCATCAAGCAACATATGATTACCGACTGCCTGCTGAGCAGACGCATAGCCAAAATCACTCACCATTTTTTCATTGATCAGTACATAGTGATCTGTCGCTTCGGTTGGAATAGCTGGAAGGTTTTTACCTGCAATCAATTGCAGTCCCCACACATTCAGACAACCGGCATCAATATCTAAATAATTTGACCTTATGCTATCCTTGAGGTTCTCACTTTTGTACACAATCGTCGAATTCTGAGCGCCGGCAGAAGGCAAAGAAGCACATGCCGAAACAGTAAGAATATTCTTTTCGGCTGAAACCGCCTGCGCAAACCTGCTGTAATTCCCGCTTTTAAATAGTTTAATATTTACGACATTCTCTTTATTAAATCCATAATCAAAATTCAGCACATGCTTGCCCTGCAGATAAATCAGACTTGTGGTTATGATGAAAATTAAGGAAACACAAAACTGAATAGTCAGCAGTACTTTTCGCAGCGTGAGGCGCTTGAAAAGAACAATGTTGTTTAATTTTTTAAAGATATCTGCCGGCTTAAACAGTGATACATAAATAGAAGGCAATAATCCTGCAATAATCCCAACCAAAATACTAAAGCCGATAAATGCCAGGTAAAGCTTCGGACTGTGGTTAAATGAAATATTGAAGATCGTGTTAAGCCATAAGCCGGAGAACAATTGCTGCAGCAGTAGCAGAATAAACAACGAAAGAACCAATGACACCAATGCAACAACAACAGCTTCTGTTATAAACTGTGTAAATATCTGCTTACGTGTGGCACCCGAAACTTTACGTACACCTACCTCCTTAGCTCTTGTCAACAACCTGGCGATAGAAAGATTGGTATAATTGAGACAGGCAGAAAGCATTACTATCGTGCACAAAACACTTAGAACAATCAGCACCATTTTAGGCACCGCAGTATTTGTAGGATTGCTGATTAAATCGCCTGGGGTAATATCTGTTATCGACCTTGCCTTATACGCAAACTGATTGTCGTTTCCTTTAGGATATTGTCTTTGGGAAATGCGGTCGAGAGTATTTTGCAGATCTGCCTTAGACCGCCCCTTTTGCAATAAAACATATGTATAGTTTGCCCACACATTGTTCCAGTCATTTGATGCATAATTTAAGATAGAATCTCTTGCCAGGCCATTCAGCGTACTTAATGAAGCCAGCAGCTTAAATGGCAAAGTTGTTTTGCCAGGATTTGAAGCTAATACGCCGGTTATGTTAAACGTTCCGTAAGGAGTTTCTTTATTGCCGGTTTCAGGGCCGCCCGGGTTAATGCCGGTATCATTAAATTTTATCGTTTTGCCTAAAGGATTTTCATTTGGAAACAACTGGGCAGCCATTTCTTCTGATATGACCATCGAATACGGATTTTCCAGTGCAGACTGAACATCTCCCTGCTTTAATTTAAAATCCATTACTTTAAACAGGTTGCCATCAGCAAAATAACCGCCGCCGGATGCTATTTTATCTTTATACAAAACATCTCCACCTATGTTTTTGACCAATCTCGCACTGGCCTCTATACCCGTATAATCCTTTTGCAATGCATCAGCCAATGGCATTGCCGATGTGGCTGTTTTCATTTCATTGCCATTTTTACCGGCCGTTTCAATTCTATAAATACGGTCTCTGTTAGCATGAAACTGGTCATATCCTTTTTGATCGGCAATGATGAGCATGATTAAAAAACAGACGGACATGCTTACGGCGAGACCTACAATATTGATCAGGCTAAATGTCTTATTCTTCACAATATTGCGCCAGGCAATTGTAAAATAGTTTTTGAGCATAATTCTTCAGTTTGGAAAGCACAAAGTCACGTAGGTGTTGGGACAAATGCGACGAGTGTAGCACTACCAAAATAACTGGCTGTATTATAAATCCTCAAGGCTTATGCCAATATTATAACACAATAGGGATAAGGAAGTTGAGGAAGTTTGTCTTAAAAAGATGTCCGCAAACGAACAATTTCTGTCTGAAATCGAACGAAACCTCCTCCATTAGGGACATCTTCATCTTGCATCCGAAACTTAAAAAGAAAATGTACAAAACCAATTAAGTCGGTTCAATTTTTAACCGTCACTACTCTTGGCATTATTTCTCTTACCTCAACTGATCCGTCATGATCAAGAATAGGGCAATCTTTAGCTAATTCCAACGCAGCTTCAAATGTGGCCGCGCGGAGGACAATAGCACTCACAACTTTCCGATCGTCTGCAATTATCCATTCTTTCTTAATAGTCCGCTCGATACCGGTAATAGAGAAGCCTTCAGGAGGAAAAGGGAAGCTTGTGACATAAACATCATTTGCTTTCCAGTTTTCAAGAACTTTGTCCCATTTCGGACCGACTGCTTTTGCTAATTCAGATGAGTAACTTAATGGCACTCTTACCAACAACATAAATTCTTTCATAATGAATTATTTAATGATTGTTTAAAAATACAGTTACACAGAGATGCACGAAGAAGGCACTGAGTTGCACAGAGATTAGATCCAACATTGTTAACAAAGTTCATCTTCTTAAAATCTTAAGAAACGAATATTTGAATCACAACGATTGGCAGTACACTGATTGTCTTGTATTCTTGAACAAAGATCAAAAACAAGAGAACCGGATCATTGTAAAAAATCAGTGATTTACCAGGAAGGAGGAGATTTGAAAAAGTCTAGCGGTGTTTGTCCGGTGAAAAGCTTAAACGCTTTATTAAAATGCGCCTGATCGTAATAACCGGCATCGAGTGCAATATCAAGCATAGTATGTATAGGCTTGTGGTGATGAATTGCAGCGTTCATTCTTACAACAGAAGAAAAGAGTTTTGGCGAAGCGCCTACAGTTTTCCTGAATCGCTTTTCAAAAGCATCTTTACTGATGTAGAGAATATCAGCTAGTTCTTTCATCCTGATAATTCCTGCAGTATTGTAAATCTTTTCTACAGCAGTCTGCACGAGTTTATCAGTCTCCTGCGCTTTCAATTTTGACGATAAAAAAGCTTCAACAATGGCAATCCGTTGTGGCGTATCGAATGCGGTCGCTAACCGATCCTCTATATCCAGAATTTCCTGTCGCGGAATCAAATTATCCAACGAAATACTTTCTTCAAACAGTTCATTCAGTGGCTCTCTGAAAAAAGCACTTGCACCTGCTTCTTTAAACACGACGATAATGTTTGCTGAATCTTTTTGATAGTTAATTAACCGGACTGATTTTCTTAACCCTGTAATGGTTGAAACAGGTAGATGATCATATGCATCATCCTTCAAATAATTCACCTGTCCTTTATAACGAAAAGCAATAGCCATTGAAGTACCGGGCAATATTCTGTTCACCAGATCATCAGAACTTTCAATAACCAGGAAAGATTTAATGAATGGTCTTAATTGTGGAGCTGGTATGTAGGTATTAAGTAACATAAATCCGGTACCGTAACCTTATTCATACAGGGTGCATTAAGTAAATGCATGACTAAAAATAAAACATTATCCTACGACGTGGGCAGCTTTTTATAAACAAATTAAATACAGTTACAGAGGCGTACAGAGAACACAAGGAGAACCACAGAGCATGCCAACACGATACTTCATTGACAACTAACGATTAACTCTTGCCTCGAATCCAAAAGCTAATAGCTGACAGCTAATAGCTGGAATAAAAAAACGCCCGATCAACGGGCGTCTTCTTACTATAACAAATTTGTTTTGATTATAATTTTTTTGCGTCTTCCAGGAATTTTGCAAGACCGATATCAGTCAACGGATGTTTTAATAATCCTAAGATTGACTCTAATGGACAAGTACAAACATTTGCACCCAGCTCAGCTGCTTTCACAATGTGCAAAGCGCTACGGATAGATGCCGCCAGGATTTGCGTAGTAAAGCCCTGTAACTGGTAAATGTGTGAAATCTGACCGATCAGTTCCATACCGTCCCAACCACTGTCGTCAATACGGCCAACAAATGGAGAAACATATTTAGCGCCCGCTTTTGCAGCCAGGATTGCCTGACCAGCAGAGAATACCAGTGTACAGTTTGTTTTGATACCGTTATCAGTAAACCATTTGATAGCTTTAACGCCGTCTTTGATCATCGGAACTTTAACAACAATGTTCGGATGGATCGCAGCCAGTTTTTTACCTTCTTCAATAATAGAATTGAAATCAGTAGAAAGCACCTCAGCACTTACATCGCCATCAACTATATCGCAAATAGCCTTATAGTGATTAGTAATAGCTTCTTCACCTTTAATGCCTTCTTTTGCCATTAAAGATGGGTTGGTAGTAACACCGTCTAATATACCCAGATCGTGAGCTTCTTGAATTTGAGAGAGATTACCCGTGTCGATAAAAAATTTCATGATAGTTAGTTTTAACGCCTTTAGGCAATGAATATGATCAATATGATCTCATCTGCTATGAAAGAACAAACCCCTTCTTAAGAAAGGGGA
The DNA here is from genome assembly GCA_030345135.1 of Chitinophagaceae bacterium DXS. Lineage (GTDB taxonomy): Bacteria > Bacteroidota > Bacteroidia > Chitinophagales > Chitinophagaceae > Danxiaibacter > Danxiaibacter flavus. Next base: position 631,692 of record CP128386.1, on the reverse strand, counting down.
AAAAATGGCAGGCTGATTACATCGCACCGCTACAACCGCCTACTCTTGCTGCATTCCTGCCCTGGGAGGGTTCAGCAGGAGCTGGTCGTGTAAGACCTGCCGGCGCAAAGATAAGGGTTGGCACTTTTTTCATCCGTTTTTTTTCATTTTTTTTTGTTCGCGCTAAAAATTATTTTACAAATCCCGCGCTACACCTGATTTTCAGGGCTTTTCACATCAATCAAATAAAACTTTTAACAACACTGTGTACCTTCTAATGATGCTTTGATAGCTAAAAACCAACCCGTGTAGCCTTTGAGTTGATCGTTGAAACACAAATCAACCTGTCATGTCTTCCGCTCAGGTCTCTAAAATAAACGAGTACAGTATAATCGTTTTCTGTTTCCCAATAATTACCATCTGTTAACGAAACATCCGCCACCTTATTTTTGTCCGCAGTGTTGGCTGTTGCGTAAGTGTATGTATAGTAGCCCTGTTTTAATAACATAGTTTTTTCATATACGCCATCGGCCGCGTTAAATGTCATTTTTGTTGAATCATTTAATTTATAGCTGGTGAACTGTCCAATGATATACACATCCTTTCCATCATATGGTTGACCGCTCGTTGGCCGGTAGATAAAACGAACGTTAGCATAATCTCCCTGCCACCACGGATTTATCAGATCGGACGTGCTGATTTCCCAAAATCCATTCAGGTCGCGATAGGTAAGAAATCTTGACTGAGCCCTGTCGCCATCCGGTTTCAACACTACAGAAAAGGGTGTCGCATTTTTATCTACACTGTTAATACGTTCGCTCTGAAAGCGAAAACTCCTCAGGTCAACCCAGCGAAATTCCTTCCCTGCCGGAAAAACACAATTTGTTTCGTTGCTGTATTCAAAAAGATTATTGCGCATAAAGGTAGGCTGCGACATATACGACGCGTTGTCCCAACGATAGTTTTGCATCACTACCACTTTTAGCTGGTCCAGCGGATTTATGAGGTTCAGCCTGGATTTATCAACAAAAAACTGGATCTTCTGATGCGTCTGAAACAGGTCGCTATTGTAAGGTTGCACTATCTGCGACGAGACTGCCGTTAAAGTTTCAAAGATCAGCAGGCGCCTTGTAAAAGCCAGTTTTGTTGTATCTCCATTCAAAAAAACCTTTAAAATATAGTTGCCGCTTTTGGTAGGCACACAACTTCTTTCCGGCAGGCGGGCTACATAGTGTACATAAGGAACCTTGGCGATGGAAGATTGCCTGTACTCACTTATCCTGTTTTGCGTAAAACCCTGAATAAAATCCAGCGCGCCAAGCGTCACCGGTTTCCAATCCGCGTTACAAAGCTGGTATGTGTAGCTGAAATTTTTCACATAGTTATCGGCATCATCAAAATGCAATTCAAGTGTATTCAACGCTCCCAGGCTCATAATGGGATATGTCATTTGATCGCCGGTCACAAAAAGTTTTATCCCCCGCACATTGGGCATATAAGTACTATCCCTTAACTGAGCTTTACCTGCAAATGGCAAAAAGAATATCAACAATACTGCTAACTTTCTTACTGTTTTCATCTCAAGATTTTTAACATACTGCAGCTTCCTGCTGCCAGCAACAAGCCAGGCAGTAAAAGACTGCAGGGCGTTCATGCCGCTAATATAATTATAATCAACGCCAATTGAGTGGTTATTTGTATGCAACAATCATACAAAACCTCATCCCGTAGATAGATCAAATCTTCATTTTTTCTTATTCATCAGCAGCACTGCTACTATCATCGTCCGTTGTGTCACTCACTTCAACGTCCGGTAATCCTGGTGGTCAATATGCGATCAGCTTTACGCATTATGAAGCAGGTATGCAGATTTCGCATGAGGTGTAAGAAACCCGCTTCGCACTTTCATTTTCAATTATCACCTGTCAATTGTCAATTCTCTCAAATTCGCAAATTTGCACATTCGCACATCCGCACATTTACACATTTGCACATCCGCCCATTTCATTACTTTTACCCTTTATGAACATTGCCTCATTTATAGCAAACCGCATAGCATTTAAGGGCCAGAAGTCATTTTCAGCATTTATAATAAAACTGGCAACAGCAGCCACAGCGCTGAGCGTCGCCGCTATGATCATTACACTGGCTTTTGTGAATGGCTTTCAGCAAAAAGTAAGCGGCAAGGTGTTTAATTTCTGGGGACATATCCGTGTTCAGCAGTATGAGCCTGCCAAGGCCATTGTTGCTGAGGAGACGGCCCTCAAAGAAAATGACTCCGTTATTCATATCTTAAAACAAATACCCGAGATCCGGTCCGTTCAGCCTTTTGCAACAAAGTCTGCCGTAATTGAAAAGAACAAGGAAATTGAAGGAGTGCTGATAAAGGGAATTGACCAGGCATACGATTCCACCAATTTTGAATCGTTTATGCAGGAAGGCTGGTGGTTGAATTTCGGTGATAGTCTGTATAGCCGGAATATTATTATATCCCAACCAATTGCTAACGAATTACAGATTAAAATGGGTGATTCGGTTATCGTGCATTTTATTTCTCCCTCCGAGGGTAAAAGCACATTTAGAAAGCTTGTAGTAAGTGGCATATTTAAAAGTGGCATTGAAGAGTACGACAAACTTTTTGCGCTGGCAGATATCCGTTTGATAAGACGGATTAACAACTGGCAGCCTGACGAGATCGGCGGCTATGAGATCTTTATAAAAGATTACAAAAAGCTGGACACAGTAAATTCCATGTTGTTTAACAAGCTACCGGATGCCTGGATCAGTAAAACAATTAAGGAGATCTACCCCAATATTTTTGACTGGCTGAATATACAGGACGTAAACAGGGATGTAATATTTACAGTAATGTCCGTTGTGGCCATTATTAATCTTATCACCTGCTTGTTGATCCTTGTGCTGGAGAGAACAAGGATGATCGGCGTTTTAAAAGCGGTGGGCGCAAGAGATTGGACCATTCAGAAAATATTCCTTTATAACTCGGCTATTATTGCCATGAGAGGCATTGGCATTGGGTTGCTTTTTGGCCTGGGCATTTGCCTGCTTCAGCAATACACCGGCTTTATAAAATTGGATGAAAGTGCATATTATGTCCGTTCCGCGCCGGTTGATATTATCTGGTGGCAGGTGTTGCTGGTGTGTATTGCAACCCTGTTTGTCTGCATTTTATCGTTGCTGTTACCAACGCTTTTTGTAAAGAATATTTCGCCGGTGAAGGCGATTCAGTTCAGGTAAAGAGAACTAATACTGTTAATGTCCTACGGACAATAATATTAAGCTAATCATTTATTTCTATTGAGCTTAATGCCCTACGGGCAAGGATACGGGAGAATTCTGGAATCTGGCCGACGTGTATTTCCCGTGTAAATCTGTCCTACACTTTGAAAGTGTAGGACAGATTTACACTTTATAACTCGGCTATTATTGCCGTGAGAGGCATTGGCATTGGGTTGCTTTTTGGCCTGGGCATTTGTTTGCTGCAACAATACACCGGCTTTATAAAATTGGATGAAAGTGCATATTATGTCCGTTCCGCGCCGGTTGATATTATCTGGTGGCAGGTGTTGCTGGTGTGTATTGCAACCTTGTTTGTCTGCATTTATCGTTGCTGTTACCAACGCTTTTTGTAAAGAACATTTCGCCGGTGAAGGCGATTCAGTTCAGGTAGAGAGAACTAATACTGTTAATGTCCTACGGACAATAATATTAAGCTAATCATTTATTTCTATTGAGCTTAATGCCCTACGGGCAAGGATACGGGAGAATTCTGGAATTTGGTCGACGTGTACTTCCCCGGGTAGATCTGTCCTACACTTTGAAAGTGTAGGACAGATCTACACGCGAGCCAGCACATCCTTCAAAAATGTCGTATTTCCTACCTGCTTCTCTTTCCAGCAGCACAGTTAATATCAATAGAAATTTAATTCGAATAAATCGATCTTATCCTTGGATATTAACCGCACCATCATCCTGCCTCATTAAAATTTCGCAGTTGCACATTCGTACTTCGTAATTCGTACTTCGTACTTATATTCTGTACTTCGTACTTTGGCTTCTTTTTTTCTTTCTCCGCCAAAACAAACAAGGGCTCAACTTGTTAATACTGATAGCAATAAAACCTTCATTCATGAAACCAAAACCTCTACCAGTTATCTTTTTCTTTTTTATGGCCCCGCTGATGGTATCCGCGCAGTTATTTACCATGTCAAACAAATGCTACGACAAGGTAAAGAAAGGCAACCAACTGCTCGATAGCACCAGGTTCGATGATGCCCTTACCATATTCACCGATGTGCTGGCCAACTGTACCACCAAGGACGCCAAAGAACAGGGACAGGTTGGAAAAGCCAGAGCCCTAAACGGGCTGCAACGCTATAACGAAGCAGTTGAAGCTTCTTCCAACGCTATCACTGTAAGTAAAAGCACCAATGTAATGGCATACTACAACAGAAGTTATGCTTATAGAAAACTTGGCCAGGAGGATGAAGCCAAAGCCGATCTGCAAAAAGTGACAGAACTGACAGCCAAAAATAAAAATGTAAAAGCCAGGGCCACCATGTTTGCAGACATGGCTAATATGGATCTTCAGGATGGCATGTTTGAAGATGCAAAGAACAATGTAGCAACTGCCATACAACTTGACAGCAAGAACCCGGACTTCTACGTTCTGAAGGGCGATATATATGCAAAAGAAAAAAACTATGATGAGGCTTTTACCAACTATGACACCGCAGTTTCTCTTGGGAAAAATGATGTATCCATGTACCAGATCAGAACCAACACGCGAATAAGACAGATGCAGGGCAAATACAATACAACCAATGCAAATGAACTTGCATCCAAGATGAGTTCGAATGATAAATCGCTTATCTGCAAAGAGCTGAATAAAGCAAACGAACTTGGCATGAAAAATATGCAGCTTGATTTTTTTGCTGCAATGATTTGTAAATAATAAAACATCAAATATGAAAAAAATATTCTGGAGCATTCCAATAACCATCATTGTTTTAGGCAGTTGCAAAAGCATGAATAATACGCAGAAAGGCACTGGAATTGGCGCTGCGGGCGGTGCGGCCATTGGCGCATTGGTGGCAAAGAACAGCGTTGTAGGTGCACTTGTGGGCGCGGCTGTTGGCGGAACGGCTGGTTATTTTATTGGCAAGGATATGGACAAGCAATCCAAAGAATTGAAACAAGCAGTACCCAACGCTGAAGTAGAAAGAGTGGGAGAAGGCATCAACCTGACTTTTAATTCTGGCTTACTATTCAAAATCAACTCAGCTAATTTAAGCGACAGCGCAAAACAGGATCTTACTAAAGTAGCGGGCGTATTCAACAAATATCCCGACACCAAAATTTTGCTGGAAGGTCATACCGATGATACAGGTCCTGATGATTTTAATATGGACCTGTCTAAAAAGAGAGCCGAATCTGTAGCCGACTATCTCGCTACTCAGGGCGTTGATACGGCCAGACTTATCAAAAAATGGTATGGCGAAACACAGCCCAAGTTTCCGAACGATAGTGAAGCCAACCGCGTAAAAAACCGCAGGGTGGAAATTGGCGTTTATGCTGATGACAAAATGAAAGAAAAAGCCAACAAAGGAGAAATCAAAGAATAGCGCTTTAAAAGAAATTAAAAAACAGGCCGGATGCTTATCCGGCCTGTTTCATTTGGTTACAAAATGTGTGACAATATTATTCCGGTTGCAACGGCAGCATTTAAAGATTCAGCCGCGCCAATTTTCGGAATGGTCAATTTATGTTGAATGAAAGATTGAATTTCTGTCCTTATCCCCTTTGATTCATTGCCTATCACCAACAACCCTTCCTTAATTTTTTTTGAATACACATTTTCTCCGTCAAGCATGGCTCCGTAAACCGGAAGTTTACAACCGGCCAGGAAACCCGGAAGATCCTTATACCACACATTCACCCGCATAAAGCTGGCCATCGTGGATTGTATTACCTTACTATTATATACATCTACCGTATCAGGGGCGGCGACAATCTGTGTGATATTAAACCAATCAGCAATGCGGATAATCGTTCCTAAATTACCCGGATCCTGGATGCCGTCTAAAACCAGCGTGAGTTTGTTGTTTAAGTCAGGACTCTCCGGCAACTTCTTTTTCTCCACCAGAGCCAACACATGGTTAGGGGTTTGAAGCTGTGAAATCTTTTGTAACTCGTGTTCTGCTATTTGCGCAAATGCTGTTTGTTTCAGATCGGCGTTACTCCATCCTTCTGTTGCAAAAATTTTCTTTACATGATATGACTGTTGCAATATTTCATCCACGATTTTTGCACCTTCTGCGATAAACGTGTTTTCAATGTCGCGATTTTTTTTATGGTATAAACTTTGAATATATTTGATCTCGTTTTTACTAATCATAATCATGAATTTGAGCAGCAAACCAGCAAATATACCGGTACTTTTTCTGATAATGGTTTGCATTCTTTCCGCGTGCGGAAAGCAGGAATTCCCGAACAAACCCTTCGTCTACGAAAATAAGGTTATCATAAAAAAAACCAATATTACGCACGAGGACAAGAAAAAGCTCCAGGCCGAATTACCCAATTATTGGGATGACAGCTTATCCACGCGCAAAGTTCAGCAGTTGGTGCTCTTCTACAGGCTTCGCAATCCACCGACGTTTGATACGGTCAATATTGGAAGGTCGAAGAACCTGATGAGAGGATACCTAAAATCACAGGGATATTATTATCCTTCTTTTTCAGACACTTTTTATATCAAGAAACATAATAATCAGCAACGGGCTTATATCACTATGACCATAGACCCGGGAAAAGCAACAATTCTTGACTCTGTTGCCTACAATTTTGCGGATACTTCATTGCAACAACTCACCCAAAACGGTGCAAAACAATCACTGATCAAACCAGGTGCTACTCATTTTGCAAAGCAGGTGATAGCGGGCGAACTGGATCGCATAGTGGACACATTTAAGGTTAGAGGTTATCTGAAGATGTCGAGAGACAATGTAATCGCGGAAGTCGACACAACTGATGTCAGCTTGCTGCAAATAACAACTGACCCGTTTTTACAGGCGGAACTTGCTGCAAATGCACTTAAGAAAAGACAGGAAAACCCGAAGGCAACAGTAAGCATCATGGAAAGGCGAAATGCAGACTCTTCGCTGGTTGATTCATCCGCATTAAGGAAATACTATATAGGCGATATTTATTATTATCCGGAAACTTCATCGTTTGACATATTTGACAGTCTTATAAACGCACACGAGTCATTCCGGGTTCAGCGGTACTCATCCACATTCAACAATTACTATATGCTTGACAAGGATGGCAAGTTTGTAGTTAAACCATTACGTGAACATACCTATATGCGCCGCGGTAGCCCATATAACGAAAATTTATATTTTAAGACCATCAATAATCTTTCGCAAATTGGCGCATGGCGGCAGGTTGATGCCCGTCCCGTACTTCGTGCCGATACGGTTGACATGCACTTGTTCCTTGTGCCATATCCCAAGCAAAACGTGACTTTTGATGTTGAGACAAGCCGCAATACTGGCGACTTCCTCAGCTCCGGCAACCTATTCGGCCTGGCATTGAATGTTACATACCGTGACCGTAACGTATGGAAGAGAGCCATTCAATCTTTCACTAACGTACGTACAGGGATAGAGTTTACGCTTGAAAAGGATAGGCCGCCGCTGCAAACATTTTATACTTCATTCGGGCATAATTACAGCATACCAAGATTTATTTCTCCTATCAAACCTAAAAGAGTTGGACGCCTTGATGGAGTTAAGACCATTGTGGGATTAAATGCAGCATATTCAGAACGTACCGACTTTTTCAGGTTGCGCTCATTCGTAACAGGTTTTGGCTATGAATGGGTGACGCGCAAGAAAATATTGTGGCAGTTTAAACCGGTGAACCTGGAGTTTTACGGACTTGACTCTCTTAATGGATTGAAAGAAGCCATTCATACCAACCCTTTCCTAAAAACAGCATTCAATACCGGCAATGTGATCAGCATGACATTGAGTGCTACTACCACTTTCCCCGGCAAAAACAAGAAAAACACCAACTATCTGCGGTTCGCCGTAGAAGAAGCCGGCGCCATTTTTGGCCGGTTTCCGGGGCTGCAAAAAAACATATTCCAATATATCAAGGGCGAAGCCGAGTACCGGAAAAATATACCATTACATAACAGCACATCCCTTGCGTTCCGCGCATTTGCGGGCATTGGCTACAATTATGGCAACAGCGCTCTTGGACAAACACTTCCTTTTTACAAGCAGTTTGTCGGCGGCGGACCAAACAGTATGCGTGCCTGGACATTGCGGCAACTGGGACTTGGATCGTCTTTGGCGAGTGATACGAGCGCAACTTACCGCGACCGCTACGGCGACATGCAGTTGGAAGCGAACATGGAGTATCGCTTTCAATTGATGACGATAGCCGGCGTAAAAGTAGGTAGCGCCCTATTTGCTGACGTAGGTAACGTGTGGAATATTAAAAAAGACTCAGCGTTGCCTAGTTCTGAATTTGATATTAGCAGGCTGGGAAAAGATATTGCGATCGGTCTTGGAACCGGTCTTCGATTTGACTTCACCTATTTTCTGATCCGCCTTGATTTTGGTATTAAATGGAAGGATCCTGCCAGGCTGGAAAACAACGGATGGATGCAGTTGAGTGACTTCACGTGGCGGAATAAAGAATTCCTGATAAAAGACGCGAATGGACGCACGATTAACAGGAATAACTATGCGTTCCAATTAGGGATCAACCTACCGTTTTAAACCACGGAGGCACAATGACACGGAGAGACACGACGATGGTTTTCAAAACCACAGAGTCACGACGACACGAAATGTAAGTTTACTTACAACATTCCTCCAACGCGGAGATTTAAACTAAAAACCACAGAAACAAAACGACACAAAGCATCGCTGTGAAGCTTTGTGTCGCACTGTCTCCGTGGTTTAATATTATTGTTTCTTTGGCATTACCGCTTTTGGCGTCGGGTGCTGGCCCGGGGTGACGGGCGCAGCCGGTGGATTCTGTTGCTCCTTGCGTACAGGCTTTTGTTTGTTAGTGTCTGGAATGATTTCGCTTTCCGGTGCTATTTCTTCCGGTTTTGCATCCGCAGGAATGTCACCATAATCGGCACGGCTGCCATTACCTACGTCTGCGCCTTCTGCTCCTAACTGAACAGGTACATTGTTGATCCAGTCGTAGATAATATCGTTGCTCATTACTTCAGGTTTGACAAAATGAGCGTTATTATCAAGAACAATGTTTTTATCACTTACACATTTATCAAAGAAGTAAGCCCAGATGGGTAATGCCACAGAAGAACCCTGACCAACTGATGTGCTGTTAAAACGGATGAATCTGTCATCACAACCGGTCCATACGCCGCAAAGCAACTGCGGTGTATAGCCCATGAACCAGGCATCACTGTTATCGTTTGTAGTACCGGTTTTGCCAGCAACATCGGCATCAATGCCATAGCTCCACATACGGCGGCCGGTTCCATATTTCATTACACCCTGCATCATGCTGATAACAGAATAGGCCGTAACATCACTGATCACCTCTTTGCGTTGAGGAAGGAAGGTCTGTAACACATTACCATTACGATCTTCGATGCGGGTAATGTACATCGGCTTTACATTAAAGCCCAGGCCCGGGAACATGCTATAGGCCTGCATCATTTCAATCAATGATATTTCAGCACTACCCAATGCGATAGAAGGATAAGGCTCTATTTTGGATGAGATATTGCAGTTCTTCAAAAAGTCAGCAAACCGCTTGGCTCCGTCATTTCCTTTAGGGCCAAGTTGTTTCATAATGTATGCTGTAGCACAGTTGCGAGACATAGCCAATGCCTGGGCCATCGGCATGGTTTCGCCAGTACACGATGCGCCGGTGGCGGGAACCATTCCGTAAGTACCGAAGCTTTGCTGAATATCATCAACCGGTGTATTAGGCGTGAACCCGGCATCTTCTATCGCCAGGCTATACAACAATGGCTTAATGGTTGAACCCACCTGCCTTTTTGTATTTACATTTACGTGGTCATATTTGTAGGTTTTAAAGTCGATACCACCTACCCAGGCCTTTACTTCACCACTCATCGGATCCATTGCCATAAAGCCGGCCTGCAACATCTGGCGTGAATATTTAATACTATCATAAGGCGTCATCACAGTATCTTTTTCACGTTTGTTGTTCCATGCAAAAACCTTCATGGGGACTTTAGCATGAAATGACTTTTTTATATCCGCTTCGCTGACGCCATCTTTCTTCATGTTCTTCCAGCGATCGCTCTGTTTCATAGCAGCCTCTACAACATTTTCGTATCCTTTCCACACAGAGCCATTTTTTATGTTATCCTGTGAATTCAGGATCTTCTGCATGTAGCTGATATGCTTACCTACTGCTTCTTCTGCATATAGTTGCATACGCGGACTAAGCGTGGTGTAGATCTTTAAACCATCCTTATATAAGTTGTAAGACTCACCGGTTGTTGGATTCTTGTGCTCCTTACACCATCTTTTCATTTCTTCGCCAAGCACCATTCTAAAATATGGTGCCAGACCGGCGGTTTCATCAAGCTTCTTATAATTCAGCTCAATTGGTTTTCTTTTTAAAACATCTGCCTCACTGCTTGCCAGGAAATTGTTTCTCACCATTTGATTAAGTACAGTGTTCCTTCTGTCAAGCGCTAGTTTCGGGTTGCGCTTAGGGTTGTATATCGTAGCGCCTTTTAGCATGCCGATCAAAACGGCAGCTTCTTCCACACTAACCCTGTCAGGCTCTTTCTGGAAAAAAGTCTTAGCCGCATTTCTTATCCCGAATACATTGTCACTAAAGGCAACAGTGTTCAGGTAAAGCGTTACAATTTCTTCTTTGGTAAAATTTCTTTCCAGTTTAACTGCTATAATACACTCCTTTACTTTCTGCAATACACGAAGCAGAAAATTGCGGGTGTCCCAGTTCTCGGTAAACAGGTTTTTGGCAGTCTGCATGGTAATAGTACTTGCTCCACCGTCGCGCCCGAGAGAAGTTACAGCGCGCCCCAGTGAACGCATATCAATACCGCTGTGCTCATAAAAACGTTCGTCCTCCGTAGCTACTAAGGCGTGAATGATATTAGGACTGATATCCTTGTATTTCACATTTACCCTGTCTTCGAGGTAATACTTTCCCATCAGTGTACCGTCATCGGCATATACCTGGCTGGCAAGCGATGCCGAAGGGTTTTCAAGTTCTTCGATGGAAGGCATTTTTCCGAATACGCCCCAGTTAGCCAGGAGAACGATGAGTATCACCGCTCCTACTCCAATGAAGAATATCCGCCACAGTATTTTTATCGCTTTTGACATAATGCTTTCTAAAATTTGTAAGGGAAGTCCATGCTGTCTTTCCGGAAATAAACAGATACCAAAGGTGTGCCGATCGCATTTCACGGTACGTTTAGCCTGTTCCAATTTGGTTGATCACAGCAACGCAATGCGAATTTAAAAAAGTTGTATGCAATAAACCGGTTAATATTTTTCGGCTGTCACATCAGTAGTTATATCGCGTCGGTTCAGCCTATTTAACGTTGGCAACCACTTTTGCGCCTGCCCGTTTAGCAGCCTGCATGATCCGGAAGACTTCGCCATAATAAGAAATAGTATCCGCGTTGATTACTACAGATGGTGTATCAATGGTAGCTTTTGCTTTCATCACCTCCTGCTTCAGCAATGTGTCCAGCAGGTTAATATCCACCGGTTTTTGACCTATGTAGATCTTTTGTTCTTTATCGATTGAAACAACAATATTTTGTTTGGCCTTGGTATCTTTTTTACCGGAAGGATTGTTCACCTTAATCACATTAGGATTGGCCAGTGTTGATACAATAAGAAAGAATAGCAACAATATAAATAATATATCGTTTAATGCTCCCGTGTGCATTTCTGTGTTTGACCTTAATCTTCTTCTTATGTTCATTCCTGCAACTTATTTGTTTCGAGTACTGGTTAAATGGATAAATTACCTTGTCGGCTCCTGCAAAATATCAATGAATTCGGCACTGGCGGCTTCCATTCTGTTGGCAGTTTTATCAACCTGGGTGGTAAGGAAATTATGTGCCACATAAGCAATCAAACCTGTAATAAGCCCACTGGCAGAAGTGATCATCTTTACATATATACCACCTGCAATAACGCTTAGTTCGAAGTTACCGGTGCTATTGATATTGTAAAACAGCTGAACCATCCCGATAATGGTACCAAGGAATCCGAACATTGGTGCAACGCCTGCTATCAATGACAAAATGGAAAGATTACGCTCCATTTTATACATTTCCAGCTTGCCGACATTTTCCATGCTTTTCTCAATTGCATCAATGGGCTTGCCAATGCGCTGAATGCCTTTATCGATCATCCGGGCAACAGGACTCGAATTGTTGCGCGCAAGACTTCTGGCAGCAGAAATATTTCCGGTGATAATGTTATCCCGGATAATGCTCATGAAATTGCCATCAATTTTAGATGCCTTGTTTATAGCTATAAAACGTTCAAAAAACACGAAAATGGTTGCAGCAAACAAAAAATACAGCGGATACATCAACCATCCCCCTTTATCCAGTAAGCTCCACAGGTTCATTTTTTCAGGGGCCTGGACTGCAGCTGCTGCCGCATTTATCATTTTAGCACTGTCAATCTGTAGTAAAATACCCATTGTTGGTTGGTTTAAAAAAGCTAAAGTATGTTCTATTGCAAAACAACGCGCACCCTGTGAATAAATTACGGGCAGCGCTGATTTTATCAAAGATTTTACAAAGATTTGGCAGCTTTTCAGCCCTGTTTATCCATAAAATGCAAAAAAATACGCCAGCCTTATAAAAAGACTGGCGCAAAACGATAATTTTTCAAACCCGGATCGATAAGCTGAAAGCTAATAGCTGACAGCTGATAGCTATTGCTTATCCATCTGCATTAGAGCCATGATCTGTTTCATGGTTCGTTGCATACCTTCACTGCTTCCGTCAAGGAAGATGATATTGCCTTTGCCGGCTTCGGCAAAATTCTTTACGGCTTCTGTCCACATGCTGAAAAGGATCACATTGGTATCCAGGTTGGCTTGTTTCATTTGCTCAGCAGCCTGTGTCATACCGTGTGCTACCTCCGCGCGGAACAACGCAACCCCCTGTCCGCGGAGTCTTGCTGCCTCCCTCTCTGCTTCCGCGGCAATTTTTATGGCATTACCCTCCGCTTCTGCAGCTTTTGTTTTGGTGATCAATAACGCCTGGCCCTCGTTTTCTGCTGCAGCTTTCAGGTTGTTACTTGCTACAACTTTGCTCATGCTGTCCATGATCTGCTTATCAAACGTAATGTCATTGATCTGCAAATCAAGCAGATGATAGCCCCAATCTTCCAGTACATGATCCACTTCAAGCTTAACACTTTCCACAATTTCTTTTCTAAGACCAAGAATTTCAGCCTGACGTTTTGTTGCTACAAATGACCTGATATTCCCCTCGATGGTACGCACAAGCGCCTGCATAAGGTCCTTATCACTGATAAATTTGAAGGCTACTTTTTTTATGGTTTCTTCCTCAGCATTCATTACCGCATACAGCAACATACTTTTAAAGTAAACATTTGCCTGGTCCTGTGTAACCGCCTGAAACTCAAGCTCCACAGAACGGTTTTGGATACTGATGCGCCTGTATATCTGCTCAATGAGCGGGATTTTAAAGTTAAGACCGGGTCTAAGGATCCGCTGATATTTACCCAACCGGGTAATAACAGCGACGGTGCCCTGTGTTACTGTAAACAGGCCGCTGAATACGATAATCAGCACAACCAGGAGCCACCAATAGGAAATGAAGTTCATATTATTTTTTTTATGAAGGTATAGTTTTCGAAGCAAAGCTGAAAGCTCAAAGCTTAAAGCCTAAAACTGAAAAAAAACACCAGGATAATTATACTAATTTACCAGAGATCATCCGTTCGCCTAAGTTTTAAGCTTTAGGCTTTAGGCTTTAGGCTTTAGGCTTTAAGCTTTGGGCTTTAGGCTTTAGGCTTTGGGCTTTGGGCTTTAAGCTTTAAGCTTTTTACTGATGAAAACTTTGTCCTATGAATTGCAAAGCGTCTGTTATCCCTGTTCTCCAATATGTCCATGTGTGGCCGCCATCACGAACGCGGTATTCATGAGGTACACGTTTTTCAGTGAGTGCTATATGGAGCAAACAGTTGCCTCTTGTAAGAAAGTCATCATCACCGCAATCAATCCAGTAACGCACCTGTTTTAACTCATCTGCAGTTTTTGTATCTACGATTTTAAGGGGAGAATTGTCATGCCACGCTTTACCCAACCTGTCAGATCCTTTGAGATTCCTTCCAAAAAGCTGCCCCATAGTTCTGTCCCAGTTTTCCTGCGGCATTTTTGCGATTGTAGAATCATCCCAGACCGCTGCACTGAATGGGGCAGCCGCCGCAAACAATTCAGGATGTTTCAGGGAATAAATCAATGTACCGTAACCTCCCATCGAAAGACCGGCTAAACCCCGATATCTTTTTTCTGCTTTAATTCTATATTCTTTTTCAATTGCAGGCATAAATTCATTGATAAAAAAATCCTCATACTTTTCTTTACCATCATAAGAATTGATGTAGAAGCTCGAATCACCATTTGGCATTACAATAATCATCGGAGGAATGGTTCCCTCGGAAATAGCTTTATCTGCGTACCGGTTTATTTCCCCAAATTGCAACCATCCGGTGTTATCGTCCGTATAACCATGTAAAAGGTAAACTACGGGATAAGTGCGGCTGGAACGGTCATAATCTGCCGGCAGATAAATAGTATAACGTACATCCTTTCCGAGAACCGAACTTTTCAAGCGTTTTTCCTCAATCACTTTTCCGTTAGATTGGGCATAGGAGCTACCGAACATGAGCAGCAGCAGGCCTAAGCAAGGCATTAGTTTTGATATTTTCATATTGATGGCTGTTTGTATGGATAAATGTAAGCAGATTTTGTTTCGTATTATTACAATATGGCATCTAAAAGCAGCGGGAAATGCGTTTTGCGTATCTTAAATCTTAAGGGTGATATTACGTAGAATAATTTACTTTTGTTTTAACGGTTAATTCATCTTAAATCCATGTATAAACTACTTACTGCTTCATTATTTGCATCGTTGCTTTTCATCAGTTGTCAGAAAGAAGTTAGCAACGGCTCAGGCCCCACTCCGGGCGGCGGACCAGACACTACAACCAATCCGCCAACCAGCAAAGACACCAGTTTTCAACCGGCAACAAAAGATTCTTACTGGGCTTATAAATCAACCAGCACTGATTCTGACACCACCAGCGCTGATACGCTGAGGGCAACCGGAAATACAAAAGATTTCAACGGTCATACTTATGATATTTTCAGCGGCTCACTCGACGGAACAGGAAGTGCTTCTGAAAGTTATATGCGCACTGATGGCGATGGCAATATGTACCTGCTTTCTGACATAAGTGACACCGCGTTGGGAGCAAACACACTGGAAATTCTTTACACCAACACCAAACAAAATGCCGGGTACACCTGGACTTATAGCGGGGGAAACATATCTGGCTTGCCGCTGACATTTAATGGTAAGATCCTGGAAAAAAACATTACAAAAGATGTTCAGGGTAAAACTTATACCAACGTAATTCACTCACAGGTAACTGCAGGTTTCACTGTGGTTTTGCAGACCATTACGCTTTTAACCTATGATGTATATGTTGCCCAGGGTGTAGGTATCATTAAGATTGATACCAAAGTAACGACTGGCACATTAAAAGCGCTGTTTGATCAACTGGAGGCACTCGGACAAGACCTGAGCCAATACCAGGATCTGATCGATTCTCTCGGCACAGCAGATATTACGATTACATCTGAGCTTGCGGGGTACGAGATCAAGTAGAAGGAGAAACCGGAACAAGTACGATTTACGAAGCCTGCCCGTTATGAATACATTCAGGCGGGTACGAAGTACCTAATTTTGAGCAGGTATCCTGGATTGAACAGCTTAAATAGATAAGTTCTAAAATAAAAAAGGCCTCCGGTTTTTACAGCAGGAGGCTTTTTTATGCGGATAGATTAAAGTATTAAAAATTTTCAGCTACTTCTGAGGGATTGGGCTCGTCGTAACTTTTTTTGATATTGATGACCTCCTGTTCGAATTCATCAAGCGAAATGGCATCTTCCAGTAAAAATTCACCAATGCGGGTTCTGCAGAGTTTGCTCAAATGCCCCCCTACTCCTAATGCCTTTCCAAAATCATTTGCAAGACTACGTATGTAGGTACCTGTAGAACATCTCACTCTGAAATGAACAACAGGCATTTCAATATGGGTAATTTCGAAGGAGTGAATGGTAATTGGTCTTGGCTCCAGCACAACGTCATGCCCTTTACGCGCCATTATATATACCGGCTTGCCATCCTTTTTTATAGCAGAATGGATTGGGGGAACCTGCATTATTTCTCCGGTAAATGCTGCGGTCGCGTTCCTGATCATATCAGCAGTTAAGTGGCTTGTGTCCTGCTCATTCTCAGGTTCGCTTTCAAGATCATAGGTTGGTGTTACAGCTCCCAGCGTAAACGTGCCGGTGTACTCCTTTTCCATCCCCATGTATTCATTGATCTTTTTAGTAAACTTTCCCGTACAGATGATCAATAATCCTGTAGCCAACGGATCAAGCGTGCCGGCGTGTCCTATTTTAGAAATGCGTGTAAGTATTCTGATTTTTTTTACTGCATCAAAAGACGTCCAGTCTAAAGGCTTGTTAATCAGCAGAACTTTACCTTCAAGAAATGGCTCTAATGCAGGATGAATAGGCTTTTGCTTCATTTTTCTTTCCTAATATGGCGGCGAAGATAGAACAATGCGGTGAGGTATCAGGCGTCAGGTATAAGGTATCAGGTTTAAGGTGTGAGGTATAAGGCATAAAAAGAAAGTTTAATATCGCATATAGTAATTAACGACTAATGAATAGCTGATGTTGATTTAGTGACGTTGATTTTTTAATCTTATTATCCACCGGGATATATCACACTGCCAGGCTTTTATCTTATGCCTTACGCCTCAAACCTGACACCTGACACCTGATACCTGATACCCTTCCTGGCAGCTAATAGCTAATAGCCCACAGCTAACAGCTTCAGAACTCCAACTCCACATCTCCCCAAACGGGAAATCCCTGGCAGGTGAGAACACGGCCTTTGGCTATTTCATCGTCGAGTAACACTTCGTTATAAGCCATCCAGACTTTTCCTTTTATGCAGGTAGCCGAACAGCTTCCGCACCGGCCGGCTTCGCAACTGTAAGGCAGTTCTATTCCTTCTTTCTTTGCCTGCGCAAGTATGGAATCAGGATATTGAACAGTTAATGAATAATCATTGCCGTTGATATGAATAGCAACCTTGTGTGGTTCTTTATCGGGCGGCGTTGCTTTTCTTACCGGCTGCAACGTATTGAAATTTTCCTTTTTAATGTTCTTTGCATCTACACCTTCAGTGAGTAAAGTAATGGTGATCATTTGCATATAATCGAAAGGACCGCACAAATAGAACATACAGCGTTGCAAAGGGACTTTTAGGGAAGGATACAACAATTGGGGAAGCAACCAGTTGCTTAGTCTCCGGTGTTTAATATCAATATTGGTACTGTAAAGAAACTCGGTGTGTAGACGCCCGGAATATTGTTCCTGCAAACGAATGATCTCTTCAAAAAAAATGGTGTCGGTAACGGACTTGTTGCTATAAATTAAAGTGACCGGTAGCGAGGTTGTTGCCAAAGCTGTCTTTATCAAAGAATATTCAGGCGTAATACCGCTACCTGCAGCAAAAAATATTAGTTGCCCAATGTTGGTTAAATCCTCAGGCAATTGAAAATATCCTGAGACACCGGAAGTGATCAGCTCGTCGCCTTCCTTTACATGGGACAACATAAACCTGGAAAATTCGCCGTTCTCAACCCGCTTGATAGTTACACTCAACGGTTCATTCAGCAACGGTGACGATGAGAAGGAATATGATCTCCGGAACTCTTTACCTCTGTGCAAAAAGACAAATGTAATAAACTGACCTGCTTTATAATCCGGTTGCCAATCAAGAGGTTTAAGTACAAATGTTTTTGTGTCGCCCGTTTCGCTAATCACCTGTAACACTTTCACCTTCCTGAACAAAGATTTATCGTCCATAAATACGCAATAAAACGGTAAGTTACACAAAAGATCCAACGGTAATTGAAGGCCTTGTCGCAGACATGTTATGCAGCGGCAAGAAGGCGCAATACTTTTTCTATTTCTGCATGAGTAAACTTTTCATTAACCGGAGGCAATTGCAAATATTTTTTACGATAGTGATTAATGACGGCATTATTAATTTCATCCTCCTTCTCAAACAGCAACACGCAAAGACAACTCTTAAGCACATTGGCTTTTACGCGAATAGTATTCAGCGAATATCTTGAAGGATGAAGGTGAGCAAATTGCTCCTCATCAAGAAAACGCAATGTCCAGTTTGAGTCATCAGGCAGGGAAATCATTTTATAATCGGACTCTTCATAGATCCAGTTCTTATAAGCCTGTTTATCCAAAAGATTTTTTTGTTGAAGAAAATTTGTCACAAAACCTTCTATCGATGCCACAGATAGTTGCCCGGTATACAAGTCAAGTTGCGATGAACCTATCGTCAGCAGTTTCCTTTGCAATTCATTATTCCACGCTCCTGTATTTGTGCGCAACCACTCCCTAATGGAGATCAAATGATGCTTAAAAGAATGAAAAAGGATCAAAGATTTGGATTTGAAATTTGAAATCTGAAATTTTGATCTTCTAAATTGTTGCGAGCTTATAACTTTCACTATTGACTATTCACAATTCACTATTCACCATTCACTCCTTCTTTTTCTTTCATCTTCAACAAAGCCTCATCCATATTCTTTATATAAATATCCCTTTGGGGATACGGGATCTCAATACCCTCTTTTGCAAAGTTTTCAAATATCAATATCATCATGTCACTGCGCAACGTTCCGGCGTCACCAAGATCATAGGTCCAAAATAAGATCCTGAAATCAACAGAATTGTCACCAAAATTATTTACCCAAACCAGGGGAGCCGGCACCTGCATTACGTTCGCTTCATCCCGCAGAATGTTTTCGATGATTTCTTTCGCTTTCCTGAGATCAGCGGAATAGGAAATTCCAACTACAATTTCAATACGCCTGTTCCTGTTGTGTAATGTCCAGTTGATTAAGTGCTGCGACAATAGATCCCCGTTAGGAACGATAATATCAGCTCCTTCATAATTACTTATTTTGCTGGAGCGCACGCCAATCTCTTTTACGGTTCCGGTTTTCCCGCCTACTTCAATGAGGTCTCCCACCTGTATCGGCCGTTCAAAAGCCAATATGATACCTGACACCAGGTTGTTTACAATGTTCTGCAGGCCAAAACCGATACCCACTCCGAGTGCGCCGATCATCAAAGAAATTTTATCCAGTGGAATACCCGCTGCTGCAATAGCTATCAGGAAACCTATTGCCCACACAGCAAGTCTTACCAACAACATAACGGAACCCATATTGCTTCTTTTATTGGTATTTTCTGACATTTTGGAACCAAAAAAGAAACTGATGAACTGGGATATAATCGTTGATATCCAGATAACGAAAACAAAAATGGCCACACTCATAAAGCTGAACTGCATATTACCAATACTGCGCTTTTTATTAAAGAATTGCTCCACAGTTCTCAGCAGAAAATCATAAATGGTAAGGCTTTTGGTCAGGGCAATCAGCCAAAGTATTGTTGTGACAACCCACAACATTCTTCGCAGTTTTATTTTAAGCTCATCATAATTTAAAAAAGCAGAAAAGCTGCTATTCTTATACGCTTCGGATTGCAGGTAAACAGCTTCAAGTATAATACTGCTGAACGCCTTTAACGTCATTGCATACACAAATCCCTGAACGGCAGACATGCCAAACAGTTTGGCAAGGGTTATTCTTCCAAAGACATTAAACAAAACGGAAACTAAACAGAAAAAAACAGTAAAGATTGCGAGAGACCTGGTTACCGGGGACTCTTCCAAACCGGAAAACAGCTTCGGTTTTTTACGCAGGATTATGGCAGCTATTATACCTCCTGCAAGAGGGAGAAGCAGCAACAACCAGCGTTCACCAAAAGATGTTTCCAGGAAAAGATCATCGATTGCAAAACATGTCCATATGACGAACATGATACTCCAGTACCGTTTGCAGGTTCGGGTAAGATAGGGCCACAACAAGATACTAACACCTAAGGTCCGCACCAACTCATTGAAGTGCATATATACCATCGGCGGGTTCGCATACAAGTAAGGTGTAATACATAATACTGCAACAATACAGGATAGCAATACGGAACGATTCATAAAATGCAGCGGAGCAAGTTCGTCCAATGCAGCATCAGATCTTTTGACCTTTCTGTAATTAATGAAACACCAGATAGTGAAAACTCCAAAAATGAAAAGATTGATGGCCCTTTGATCCCAGGTCATCATAATGTAAATAGCCTGCACTTTGAAGGAACGCTTTCCCGTAACAAGAATACTTTGCCACAATGTTTGTTTATAATCTGTTGCCCGCGCATTATACAGCGCGGGTTGTTCCCTGCCCCACATCGCCGCCTTTGCATTAATGGTGCGATAGCCAAGATCGGCTAGCATATCTGTTGCAAGCAGACTGTTGACAGATATTCTATTGCGCCACTTGTTAACCTTTGCCAGCGTAATTAACTGCAAGGAATCAATTTGTACCGCGCGTTTTATCAAACTTTTAATTTGAGAATTTAAGGCAGTATCATCCAGTTCTGTATGCAGGTAAGGATCCACAAGAATATGCTGCACTGCACTATTGCTCTTATTAAGTCTATCTCCATAATCCTCCAGAACGCCTTCCCAGTGAGTTAGTTCCTGCAAAGCCTCCTGTAACAATATGGTATAGGTATTCAATGTTCGCAGATTCATCTGAGCATCATTCTTTTCGAGCCTTCCC
The DNA here is from genome assembly GCA_030345135.1 of Chitinophagaceae bacterium DXS. GTDB lineage: Bacteria > Bacteroidota > Bacteroidia > Chitinophagales > Chitinophagaceae > Danxiaibacter > Danxiaibacter flavus. The sequence continues at coordinate 610,621 of CP128386.1, read as the reverse complement.
TTAAAGAAAAACATTGCTTTTTCCATGGAGGGGAGTGCCGAAGATATCTGCATGGTGTCGACGCGTCTTTTAAAGAAGTTGGAATACCTGCTTAACTCGAGTGAGTATGTTTCGAGTTTATTGGCAATCTTCGGCAAAATAGTATCCGCTAACTGTTCTTTTACGGTATCACTCAAATGTTTGTTGGCTAATGAAGTATCTACAAAGTTTACCTGCGGCTGTTTTTCCTTTGGTTTTTCTTTTTGTTTCTTTTGTGAATAAACCTGCAGCGTTAATAAAAACGCGGTGAATAAAAAGAACACCTTCGTGATGCAACGGGTGACCTTAACTGAAAACATGCACCTTGATTTTATTGCAAAATAATCATTTTAGCAAGCGCTTTGTATAGCAATAACACGAGTCCGGCTATTCTGTTCAACCTTTCCCTAATGAGAATCTCACAGCGGCATCTGCGTGTATTGCAGTTGTATCAAATACCGGAACATCCACATCCTCTTTCTTTATTAATAAAGGAATTTCGGTACAACCCAATATTACGCCCTCTGCACCTTTGCCTATCATTTCGTTAATAACAGACAGGTATTTTTCTTTGGTTTCCTCTTTCTGCAATCCCCGCCCCAATTCTTCAAAAATTGTATAATGTATAAATGCCCTGTCTTCATCGTTTGGTACTATTGCTTCAATCCCTTTTTGTAATAGCCTGTCTTTAAAAAAGCTATTCTCCATTGTAAACTTCGTCCCTAACAATATAACTCTTTTTAAACCGCATTGTTCAATCACTTTTGCTGTTTCATCAGCTATATGGATAAGCGGCACATCGATTCTTTCCTGCAGAGCATCTGCTATCATGTGCATTGTATTCGCACAAAGCAATATACAGTCAGCCCCCGAATTTTGCAGGTGCAGCGCAGCCGAACTCAGCATGTTCAATGTGCTTTCCCAGTCATTTTTATCATTGTTACGCTTTATATCAGCATAATTAAACGAATAAATAATGCAGTTTGAAAAATTTAATCCGCCCAGCTCCTGGTTTATCCCTTCATTAATAAGTTTATAATATTCTACGGTTGAGATCCAACTAATGCCTCCGATTAATCCAATTATTTTCATTCCTGATCATTTTAGTTTCTAAGTGGCAACAAAGCCGTTACCATTCTGTCTTTTTGTTGCAGATCCTTCCTTAGCTCAACTTTGGTGAATCCCTTCTGTGTCAACATTTCACAAACCTCCCTGCCCAGCGCTTCATTGATCTCAAAAAACAGCGCACCTTGAGGTTTTAGCCTCTGCAAAGCCATATCAGCAATTTTCCTGTAAAAGATCAGCGCGTCTTCATTTGGCACAAACAATGCCAGATGCGGTTCATGCTGCAATACATTTTTATGCATCTGCTCTGCTTCACTTTCTTTTATATAAGGAGGATTGCTTACAATGATATCTGCCTCCGGAATATTTTGCCATAGATCTACTTCAAGAATATCCTGTTGCAAAAAAACGATAGCAGTGTTCAGGGAGTCTGCATTCTTACGGGCCACCGTTAATGCCCCTTCAGATACATCCACGGCATAAACAGTTGAGAAAGGCAGTTCATTTTTTAAAGAAACGGGTATGCAACCACTGCCTGTTCCTATGTCAATTATTGATACTCTGGTTTCAGGTCCATGAGTGGCTGCTACATACTGCAGAATCCATTCGACCAGTTCTTCTGTTTCCGGTCTAGGGATCAGCACATTGTTGTCCACATAAAATTTCATCCCTGCAAACCACGCTTCGTTCAACACATATTGTACGGGCTCATGCTGCAATAATCTTTGAGTGTAAGAATTCAATTGGTCAAGCTCGGCTGCAGTTAACAGCCGGTCCTTGTGAATAAGCCGGTCTACACGCCTCATGCCGGTGACATTTTCCATCACCCAGCCGGCAATGGTTGCAGCCTCTCTTTGTTCGTACACTGTGGAGAGCGTTGTAACCTGCTGCAAATAAGCATTCTGGACAGTCATACTGCAATGATAGCACCATTTCTGTTACATTTGCAAATTGATACAGCCGATAAGGCATATCATGTCCATTTTCTGTAAACGAATGACGCAACACGACAAATACATGCTCCGCTGCATTGAACTGGCCAGGCTTGGCGCGGGTCATGTAGCGCCTAACCCAATGGTGGGTTCTGTACTCGTACACAATGACAGGATCATTGGTGAAGGATACCATCAGCTTTATGGCCAGGCGCATGCAGAAGTTAATTGCATAAACAGCGTTGCAAGGGAGGATGTGCACCTGATTAACGGATCTACCCTTTATGTATCCCTGGAGCCTTGCGCACATTATGGTAAAACACCACCGTGTGCTGATCTTATCATCAGGAACAATATTCCAGTTGTTGTAGTGGGATGCCGCGACCCTTTTAATGAAGTAAATGGAAAAGGGATTGAGAAATTAGAAAAAGCAGGCATTCAGGTAATCACCGGCGTTAAGGAAAAAGCTTGTCTTGATCTGAATAAGCGTTTCTTTACCTTCCACACCCAGCATCGTCCCTATATTGTATTAAAATGGGCGCAAAGCATGAACGGTAAAATTGCTTCAGAGTCTGCGGAAAGATTGCTTATTTCAAATGACTATTCAAACAGGAAAGTGCATAAATGGAGAAGTGAAGAAGCTGCAATTCTCGTTGGTACAAATACCGCGTTGCTGGATAACCCTTCGCTGAATAATCGGTTTTGGAATGATGTGCAACCTATTCGTATGGTTATTGATATGGACCTTAGGCTGCCGGAATCTTTAAACATTTATAACAAAAAACAACACACCATCATTTTTAATTTACACATGCATTCATTGGAAGTAAACAGCAAAGCAAACAGCCTGCAAAATGATGAAGTTGCATACTACCGGGTTAGCAATGACAGTAGCCTGGTACACCAGATCGTTACAGCATGCTATCAATTAAATATTCAAAGCATTCTTGTGGAAGGCGGTGCCAAATTGCTGCAATCTTTTATTGATGAGGGGTATTGGGATGAAACGCGTATTATTACAAATGAGCATTTATTTGTAGAGACAGGACTGCCGGCTCCGGCTGTGACAGGGCACCATGTTTTTACGGAACAGGTCTTCAATGACCGGATTGATTACTTCAGGAAATAGCCAAAAATTTAGAGCTGCAACTTTCCGGAAAACACGATAATTTAAATGAGCGAACAGGAATTTTACAATACGATCAGCCAGCCTTCAATGGCTGAATTTAAAGACAGGGGCAGCCGTTTTATTGCCTACGCGTATCCTATTGAAACCACTAACGATTTCAAAGAAAAATTACAGGCACTAAAAAAAGAACATCCCAAAGCGGTGCACCATTGCTTCGCATACAGGCTGGGACTGGATAATAACAACTTTCGGTCAAGTGATGACGGGGAGCCGTCAGGAACCGCGGGGAAACCTATTCTCGGGCAAATCGACAGTAAGGGTTTAACCAATGTACTCGTTGTTGTTGTGCGCTATTTTGGTGGTACACTACTGGGTGTTCCGGGTTTGATCAATGCGTACAAAACAGCTACCACCATGGCGCTTCAGCTGATGCCGATTGTACCTAAACCGGTGACCGTTAAGCTTCAGATCAGCTTTGATTACACCCAGATGAACGAAGTAATGCGTTGGGTCAAGGCATTTAACTGCGAAGTGATTGAACAGGAGATGCAGCTTTTTTGCTCAATTAAAATCAACGCCCCAAAAAGCCGTTTGGGCGAGCTGGTTAAAATACTGAAGGATTTGAGGGGGATTGATGTAGGAGAGGTAAAACAGTGATGAGTTGTACGTTATACGTTGTACGTTTTTGTATCATTGCGTTTTATGGTTTTCTGCTGTTTTGTGTGAGAGTGGTTACACGGCGGGGCACGGAGGAGACACTGAGTTTCACAGAGAGTCCCTACCCTTTCCGCAATTGTCACTTTTTGAAATAAGTATAACTGCTGCTGTCTTTCACTATTCACTATTCACCATTCACTCTTCACCGTTCACCATTCACTTTGCCGCTTTCCTAAACCTGTCGCTCACAACCAGTTCCTTGCTTCCCGATGAATAACTGTAAAATCCTTCACCATTTTTTACGCCAAGCTTTCCGGCAGTTACCATATTAACGAGGAGTGGGCAAGGCGCATATTTAGGATTGCCAAAACCATCCTGCAGCACTTTCAAAATACTGTGGCAGACGTCCAAACCAATAAAATCAGCTAATTGCAGCGGTCCCATTGGATGTGCCATACCGAGCTTCATGACAGTATCAATCTCTTCAACACCAGCCACGCCCTCATACAAGCTATATATAGCTTCATTAATCATCGGCATAAGTATCCTGTTGGCAATAAAGCCGGGATAGTCGTTTACAACACAGGGAACCTTATTCAATTGAAGGGTGAGTTCAGTTATTGTTTTGGTAACTTCTGCAGAAGTTGCATACCCGTTGATGATTTCTACCAGCTTCATTACCGGAACCGGGTTCATAAAATGCATTCCAATCACCTGCTGAGGACGTGAAGTTGCGGCGGCAATTTTTGTAATAGAAATGGATGATGTATTAGACGCGAGAATTGCATCCGTCGCCGCTATTGCATCCAACTTTTTGAAAATCTCCAGCTTTGTGTCCGTATTTTCTGTGGCTGCTTCGATGATTAATCCTGCATTTCCAATTCCTGATATCAGGTTGGTATGAATACTGATATTTGAAAGAGAATGTTTTTTCTGCTCTTCGGTAGCAGTGCCTTTACTTATTTGCCTGTCAAAGTTTTTCTGTATTTGAGCCAGCGCCTTTGTAAGCTGGTCGTGATTCAGATCTATTAAGGAAACCTGGAAACCTGCCTGTGCAAAAACGTGCGCAATACCATTCCCCATTGTTCCGGCTCCTATTACTGCAATCGTTTGATTCATGGCCTGAATGTTTAGATAACAAATGTAAGGAAGGCCGGGGCAAGTAAGAAGTACGAATTACAAAGTACGAAGTACGAAGTACTCAATCTTGAGCTGGTTAATTTCTTTTCAACATCTTAAGATAACTGAATCGAAAGGAAGATGTTGAAAAAAAAATGACGGTGTTGAACCAGGAGTACTTCGTACTTCGTAACTCGTACTTAATAACTCCCTCTATTTATGCCGTCCAAAGAAAATAGAGCCTGCTCGAACCAGGTACTTCGTACTTCGTAACTCGTACTTAATCACTCCCTCTATTTATGCCATCCAATAAAAACAGACCTGTTCGAACCAGGTACTTCGTACTTCGTAATTCGTACTTAATCACTCCCTCTATTTGTGCCGTCCAATAAAAACAGACCTGTTCGAACCAGGTACTTCGTACTTCGTAACTCGTACTTAATCACTCCCTCTATTTATGCCGTCCAAAGAAAATAGAGCCTGCTCGAACCAGGTACTTCGTACTTCGTAACTCGTACTTAATTACTCTGTCTATTTGTGCCGTCCAATAAAAACAGACCTGTTCGAACCAGGTACTTCGTACTTCGTAACACATACTTAATCACTCCCTCTATTTGTGCCGTCCAATAAAAACAGACCTGTTCGAACCAGGTACTTCGTACTTCGTAATTCGTACTTAATCAGTTTCCCTATTCATGTCTCGCAATAAGCACGCACATAAACGATTTATACATCGAGTTTGGGTTGGGGTTTTTAACGAAGCCTATACCGATGTCTGTCAAAGATGCATTCCAGTCACCAATTCCGAGCAGATGTTTTCTGTGACCAAGACTTGGGATATTTTCATCGACGACCAGGTAGCCTACGGCATCTTCTCCGTTAGAGGCTCCGGCCTGGATCGACTCGAAGTAGTTTGCTGATTTTTGTTTCAGCCAGTAAGCATTTAACTTGTAGCCAGCTTTGTTAATGTAATAATTCATGCCGAAGCCTTCCGGGTTTACATGCCCGAAATAATTTCTTGAACACATATCAATCGCCTTGGCCTCTGCAACTTTAGCCAGCGTATCGTTCCACACAAGGGCTGGCATTGCTTTAACATTGTTCAGGCTTACACCGAGTGCTTTTGAAAATGCACGGGGATTATGACGCATTGCATTGATTAATTCAAACGCTGCCTTTGCTTCAGCTTTTTCAGGTACAGGTTTATTGCTCAGGAAAGTAAATGACGAAAGGACTACAACCAAACCAGCGATCAGTATTTTTTTCATGTATTCAAGGATAAGTTTGCGATTGACACCAGAACGCAAAAACTATGCTAGCTGATATAAAGGATTTCTTAAATAACCGGAGAGCGGGTTATTTTTTTACGATAAATAAAAAAGCTCCCGGAGATTTCCAGGAGCTTTGTATAAAAAACGTTTTGCTATAAATTATGCTACGGCTGCTTTAACCAATTCAGCCGCTTCACTTAACTGGATCGCTGACTGTACCTTCAGGCCGCTTTCATCGATCAGCTTCTTAGCTTCTTCCGCGTTGGTTCCTTGCAGACGAACAATGATTGGAATATTAATGTTTCCAAGTTTGTTGTAAGCTTCAATAACACCCGCAGCAACACGGTCGCAACGTACGATACCGCCGAAGATGTTGATAAGGATAGCTTTTACATTCGGGTCTTTCATGATGATGCGGAAACCAGCTTCAACTGTCTGGGCATTTGCAGTACCGCCTACGTCCAGGAAGTTTGCAGGCTCACCGCCACTTAATTTGATCATATCCATGGTAGCCATCGCCAATCCGGCACCGTTAACCATACAGCCTACGTTACCGTCCAGCTTAACAAAGTTCAGATTATAACGGCCTGCTTCTACTTCTGTAGGATCTTCTTCAGTGATATCTCTTAAAGCTGCCAGGTCCGGATGACGCATCAAAGCGTTTTCATCCAGGTTCATTTTACAGTCAACAGCAATGATCTTGTCATCACTTGTCTTGAACAGCGGGTTGATTTCAAGCATGCTGCACTCTAATCCAACATATGCGTTGTACAGGTTGGTAACGAATTTTGTGCAGTTTTTAAATGCTTCACCGGTAAGTCCCAGGTTGAACGCAATTTTCTTAGCCTGGAATGGTAACAATCCACCTGATGGGTGAACCCACTCTTTAAATATTTTGTCAGGAGTGTTGTGTGCAACTTCCTCAATGTCCATACCACCTTCGGTGCTGTACATGATAACGTTCTGGCCTTTGCTCCTGTCTAATAATATAGATAAATAAAATTCTTTTACTTGATTTGGACCTGGATAGTAAACATCCTGTGCAACAAGCACTTTGTTTACTTTTTTACCGGCAGGACCAGTCTGAATGGTAACCAGTGTACCGCCCAAAATGCCTTTGGCAAAGTCACTGATCTCTTCCATGCTTTTACCCACCTTCACTCCATTAACGCCGGTTTCCTGAATTTTTCCTTTACCACGGCCGCCAGCATGAATCTGCGCCTTTACAACTGCAAAATTGTTATTTGTTTGAGTTTTTATCTGGCGATACGCTTCTTCCGCGGCCATAACAGATTCTACTGCAATGCCATCCTGTACAGGGACATTGTATTTCTTCAGTAACTCTTTAGCTTGATATTCGTGAAGGTTCATTGAATAAAAATTTGAGAAGCGAAGATAGGGGATTACAGGTAAAGAACAAGCTTAAAGCCTAAAGCCCAAAGCGTAAAACTGATTGTAGCGAAGTTGGTTTCACGCAGCGGACGCGGAGAAGCGGCGGCGCGGAGGGAATGCCAGCTTAAAGCCTAAAGCGTAAAGCCTAAAACTGATTGTAGCGAAGTTGGTTTCACGCAGCGGACGCGGAGAAGCGGCGGCGCGGAGGGAATGCCAGCTTAAAGCCTAAAGCGTAAAGCCCAGAACTAATCTAAGCGAGTAATTAAACGGTGCAAACACAAAGCCGGTAACTGTTGTCCCTTTGCGTAATAATTTTTAACCGATGAGTCGCCGCTCCCTTGCGTTTTACTGCGTGAAACAATTCTAACTCGCGCGAACCATCAGTTTTAGGCTTTGGGCTTTAGGCTTTAAGCTCTTTATCGCCGCTGCGTCGCTGCCTCGTTGCGTCCGCCGCGTGAAATGTCTCCGCAATGGTCAGGTTTAAGCTTTGAGCTTTAGGCTTTAAGCTTTTTATCGCTGCTGCGCCGCCTCGTTGCGTCCGCCGCGTGAAATGCCTTCGCAACGGTCAGTTTTAAGCTTGAGCTTTAGGCTTTAAGCTTCACTAGAATTTATTCGGGATAGCGGCCTGCAACACCTTGCGATAGCCTTCAACATCTTTATTTTCATTCAGCAGATCGAGATTGGACTGGCTGATCATCATATAACTATACTTATCAGGCGTGAGCCAGGGCAAGATCCTTCCTTGTGTAAACGGTCGCGTTTTATCTACATAATCCATGGCAACCGCTGCATCAGAGAATGGCCCGATCAGCATTAGATTAAAGCGGTCATCCAGCTTAACAGAAGTTATTTCCAATTTTTCGCCGCTGTATTTATCCCTGTTAAACCTTGTAAATGCATTTTTTGCCTCATTAACAAATACAGGCGCTACTTTATCTAATAGCAGCAACACAAACTGCTTATCATTCACATTAAATGTAAAGTGTTTTTCCGTGGGAACAGGCGCTGTTTTAACGGTATCTATTTTAATTGCAACAGGTTTTTCTGCAGGTTTGGTAACGATGGAATCCGCCTTTGGAATCTCAACTTTCTTAACCACTTTGGATTCTTCAAGATTCACTACCTGCGATCCTTCATCCTCATTTCTTTTGATGTTAAGGTTGGTAAGATAGTCTTCGATCTGTGATCTGCGGCCCAGTACATCAATCATTGTCCGGGCTTTATCCGCCAGGGGAGATGACGCGTAATTGTCCACCAAATCATTCAAATTGTGTATCGCAGAACTATCTTCTCTACGCGACACATGGTATACCGCTTCTATATACAATAATTGAGGAGACCAATAAGTTTTACCGTAAACACTGTCTGCCGCCCGCTTTTCTGCCTCGGCTCTTTCAAAATCGCCTTCTATGAACAACCGGTAAATGTCATCGTATTTTTTTGTTGCAGGATTTTTGTTGCTCGTCTCACTCACAACTTCGGCAGGTTTGTTGAGCGATTCTACAAATTTGCTGTCCTTATATTCCCGTTCAAGCGCCTGTCTCGAGGAATCGGCGCTATACTTCTGCCCTATTTTATTGTAGCAATAATATAAGTTGAAGAGTGTTTCTTCTTTGTTAGGATAAGTTGCAAAACGATGATTCAGCGTTTCGTAATTATGAATGGCATCGGGATATTCTTCCAGTTTATCCTGGAAAGTTTTTCCTATTGTAAACAGCGCTTTTGCAATGGCGTCATTCGATTTCTGAATTTTATCCGGAGTAAGCGGAAGACTATTCAGCAACGACTCATAACTCACCTCCTCTTCTTTTGCGGAGTCGCCTGTCGCCCTTTCAAGATTCGCACTATCTGAAATTGCCGTTTCTTTTCTCAGCGATGAGATTTTGTTCAGATCCGATGCCCTGCGCCAGTTATCAACATTCGGCCTGTCCCCCCATTTTTGCTTGAACTCGGTAAAACCGCTGGACCGCAATGAATTATTATTAAAATACCATTCACTTTTGTTGTCTGCATTAAATAAGGTCCCTGCGTTGGCATTCTGCTGAACGGCAGGATTGCTGTTTTCTCCGCCGGATGATTGTTCTTTTATTCCTAAAGCTTTACGCTGCTGTTTAACTATTTTGTTTATCACAGCATCGCGTTCTGCCGCAGGCATACGAGCAACATTTTGCAGACTGTCTTCCCGTTTTACAATGTGGTCATTTTCATTTATTATACGCAGAGCACCTTTCCGGGCCTCCACCCTGTCTTTATCTTCGGGTTTTAATAGGTTATTTACATCTATACTGTCGTACAATGCATTTGCGAGATCAAATTGCTTGCTGCCATAGCTAATATCAGCTGCCAGCAGAAATGACAGGCTTTTTTGTGGAGATGATGGCTCCGCGTACTTTACACTTTTCTCCAAAAACTGCATTGCGCCTTTTTTGCTGGCTCTTTCCAGCTCTGCCTGGGCTGCTACATAGTAAATGATATCACGATAGAAATAATATTTTTCCTTTTTGGCCAGTTTAGTCAGGCTGTTAATTTTCTCCTGGGCCACATCAGCACCTTCAGCTTTATTGAGCTTTACAGAATTTAATGTAGCGTACACTTCCATAATCGGATCGGGCGTAGTCGATGCAGATTTACCATACCATTTTATTGCCTGTTCATTGTTTGCCGCACGCTCATATAGCTGGCCTATCAGAAACTCCCACCTGGCTCTTTCCAACTTTCCCGAAGCATTGTCGAGTGCCTTGGTTAGATAAAAAGCCGCACTATCATACCTCTTGTCAGTATAGAACCAATAAGCAATTACTTCGTTGAGGCTTGTTTTCAGGCGGGACGGAAAATTGGGGTCATTTCTCAATATTTGAATAAGTCCGCTGGCCCCACTTGTTTCACCACTGTCAATCAGCGTCCTGGTCATCCACAATAATGCCTCATTGCGGCTGGGTTTATGGGCTATAATATTTTTCTTCTCTTTTGTCGCTACCGTAAATTCACCGTTGGTATTACTCTCGTTGCTTCCTATCGGAATATCATATCCTTCATCTTTAGGAGCGAATGCATAGTTGATATAACTAAAAGTTGCCATCGCCGAATCGAACCGCTTGCTAAAAAAATAAGCCTTCCCAATGAGCATATATAAATTATCCACCCAGTTTGTTCGTAAATCGTGCAACAAAATTCCCGCTGTGCAATGGTACATTATAGAATCTATGTTGCGTTTGTCCTGTGCGGTTACATCGAGAGAATAGTTATAAAAAGGTATAACAGGCTGGGTAAAATCGTCTTTGAAAGCCGCTTTTGCATTTGAGACAAGATCAGTCAGGTTATTATTTGCGTTGAAATAGTAGTTGAAATGAGAAAATGTATTTTGGAAAACCCTCCTGGTGAAAGTATATTTCTGCTCGCTCGTTTTTTCTGAAGCAAGCTTCCTGTTTTCATATTTCTTAGGTTTCTGCTTATCAAGGTCAATTGAAGAATATGGCTGGGCAAAAGTGATACCGGTAACAAATGTGAAAACTATACAACATAACAATTTTAGTATTCTGCTATTCATGCAAATGTCTTTATGAGCGTTGCTTTGCCGGAACATAGCCTTATTATTACTAAGAATATCCGGAAACTTACAACAAAGTTAATCAGGGTTGTGTACTTATGTATTAAAAATCAGCTATATTCAACGCTTCGGGATCATCAGGCAGCCTATTCAATTTCCTCGCCTTTGCATTGTTGAACAGTTACCGCAATAACTGCAAAGCTGATTATTTTATTTTTAAAAATACAAGTAATTTTCCGTCAGGGTAGTAAGGATGTATTTAGTTTTTTACCTTTACCACGCTTCGGTTAAAAAAATGAGTAAGGAAACAGAAAATACGAGTTTCAGGCGATTAAGAAATCGGTACAGATTGGTTGTTATGAATGATGACACCTATGAAGAGGTTACAACATTTAAACTTTCCAGGATGAGCGTTTATATTGGCCTTTGTTCTGTTTTTGTTTTACTGGTTGGTTTAACCGTGGCCTTGCTAACCTTAACCCCGTTAAAATACTACGTACCTGGATATGGTTCTCTTCAGGGAAGGAAAGAATTGCAGGAGCTAAAAATAAGAACGGACTCTCTTGAACAGGCACTGCAACAAAAAGACCAATACCTGGATAATATTAAAAAAGTGCTCGGAGGTTCAACAACCTTGAATCGCGACACGACAACATTGAATATTCCAAAACCGGAAATATCCAACGACTAAAAATCCATTTTTTATGTTTAGCCCCAAACAAAAATTGAACGGAGCGGGTTCCGTTTCTGGCAATACCAGCATTATTGCCGCAGGTCTTAAAATTACCGGAGAAGTTATTACAGACGCCGATATCCGTATTGACGGCACACTTATCGGCAATATTTCCAGCAGTGCAAAAGTTGTGATCGGACCTGAAGGTTATGTAGAGGGCAATATTACTGCCCAGCAGGTTGATACCACAGGAAAGATCAATGGGAACATAACTGTAGGGGATTTGTTGAACATGCGTGAAAAAGCTGAATTGTACGGCAACATTAACGCGCAGAAAATCTCTATAGAACCTACAGTTTACTTTAACGGAAAATGTTCCATGAGCAGTGGCACGCAGGTGGTTGAGATAACGTATGAAACCAATGAACGACAAGCAAAAGCAAAGTAATTATTCACTTTTATTAAGATATCTTGGTTTAGGCTTTCAATTATTAATTAGCCTCGCCCTTGCTTTGTATGCCGGAAAATGGCTGGATGAAAAATGGAATCTGAAGACTCCCTTATTGATCTGGATTTTACCTTTGCTGATATTGGCCGCTACATTTTATAAAGTGGTTAAGGACACGTCAAAGAAAAAATAATATGAACACTAAGCAAGAAAGAAGCGTTTCTATCCCGGTTCCAGCTATCCTGATTTTCATTATTGTTACCGCTATTTGCATTATTTTCAAATCTACCCTTGCCCAAAAAAGCATTGACACAAATGTTGTGCTGGGAGGAAATATACTGTTGTTCCTGCTCACTATAGTTTCCTCATTTATGCATGCAAAAGCCCTGAAAGATCCCAATCCTAACGCATTCGTTCGCAGCGTTATGGGCGCCATGGTAATGAAACTGTTTGTAATTGCTGCCGCAGTTATTATCTATCTTTTTTTGATGGGACAGCAAAAAAACATCGCAGGCATACTCATATGCATGGCACTTTATATTATTTACACGGCAATAGAGGTGAAAAGCACTTCTTCTCTTAACAAGAAAAACACGCATGGCGGCAACTGAGCATCCAATGCAGGCACTGGCCGCATTTATCCCGGACGGAACTTTTGATCTTGTTGTGGATTACCTCCACAAATACCAGGTGCACCTTACTGTTACGCGTGCACGAAAAAGTGTCTTGGGGGACTACCGGAATGCGGTTCACGGAAAAAATCATCGAATCAGTGTAAACAGTAATCTGAATAAATACGCCTTCCTTATTACTCTTCTTCATGAACTGGCGCATTTACTCACTTATGAACAATACAAGCATAAGGTCGCCGCGCACGGTAAGGAGTGGAAGACGATTTACAGCAGTTTGCTCGCAGACTTTATTTTAAAAGATATTTTTCCGCATGATATTACGCTGGCGCTAAAAAAATCTTTGCATAACCCGGCTGCAAGCAGTTGCGCCGAAGAAGATCTGATGCGCGTGCTGAGAAAATACGATCCACACAAAGATGGCATAACGCTTATTGAAGACCTGTCCGAAGGCGATCTTTTTAAAACAAATGATGGCAGGATATTTCGCCGCGGTGATAAATTGCGTAAACGTTACAGGTGTGAGGAACTAAAAACCGGGTTGATTTATTTGTTTAGCCCGGTGTATGAGGTTGTTAAGCTCAAAGCCTAAAGCCCAAAGCTTAAAGCCAGTACTGTTTCCGGATAATGTTTCTTGTTTTTTAATAATGTCGCAGCCTAAGATCTAATTTTAAATACTCCTCCAAATGGATATTATTTCATAACCTATTTATGCTATATCGAATGAAATAATTTGAGTGTGCCACAAAACTTAGTTTTAAGCTTTAGGCTTTAAGCTCTCAGCTCCTAATAGTCTTTCTTCTTAAAATCCCCTCGCTTCCATGCCTTAATGAAGTCTGCCCAGGCGGCGGGGTTAAACAGGTTGATTGGTGGTTGTTGACCCTGATAATAATATTTAGCTGCCTGCTGGCGGAATTGCATGTTGATCGCTTCACGGCCATCAGGCGGTAATGTTGCCATCAAGACGCGGCGTTTTTGTTCGTCAAGATTCTGACGGGCTATTTCAATCTGGTCGTCCGGAACCGGTGTTGACACAAAATCCCGTTCAAATTGTTCTCTTGTAGGCCTTGGCTTTAAGATCGTAGCAGGCAGATACGCCGTATCATTGATCATTAATTTGATCATACTATGCTGATCGCCTTCCAGTGACCTCGGAATAACAACTACCTGATCTTTAAATCCGACACAGGAAAACCTGATCTTATCCCCCTTTAATACAACTATGGAGAATACCCCTTGTTCATTGGTTAGTGTGCCCCTGCCCTTTCCTTCCACGATAACACTCGCTGCAGGAATCGCCTGCAAGCTATCGGCTGTCATAACTATACCAAACAACTGGACAACAGAATCTTTCTGCGCGCTTTGAGAAAATGATTTTGCAGAAAATAATATTGCTAAAAGGACCAGGCAGTATTGTAAAAATTTCCTCATTCAAAATACCTTTTTAGAACAACCAATTGGCACTACAATTTACTAAATACGCAATTACTTTGCCTACATAACAACAAAATAACCTCCTGAGCAGTTAACTTTGTCCGGGATTTTCTTTTTTAACAAAAATATGTGTGATGACTGAATCTGACATTCTTAAGGCACTCAGCAACGTAGAGGAACCTGATCTCGGAAAGGACATAGTAACACTTAACATGGTGAAAGACATTAAGATAAGTGGTGACGATGTTTCTTTTACTGTTGTTCTAACAACGCCGGCCTGCCCGCTGAAAGACATGATACAAAGGGCTTGTGTAAATGCCGTTAAACTATTGGTAAACAAACAGGCCAACGTTCATGTAAACTTCACTTCCAATACAAACACTACAAGAAAAGATGTAGCCCAAATACTGCCCGGCGTAAAAAATATTATCGCAGTGGTAAGTGGTAAAGGTGGCGTTGGAAAAAGCACCGTGGCTGCAAACCTGGCACTTGCGTTTGCCCAGGGTGGCGCAAAAGTTGGACTTATGGATGCCGACATTTACGGACCAAGTGTACCGATGATGTTTGGCGTTCGTGGCGAAAGACCCATGATGAAAGATGTTAACGGAAAAGGCTTTATAATTCCACTGGATCGCTTCGGCATCAAATTGATGAGTATTGGCTTGCTGGTAGATGAAAAAAATGCTGTGGTATGGCGCGGCCCTATGGCCAGCAGCGCTATCAGGCAATTTGTTACAGATGTTGAATGGGGTGAGCTGGACTACCTGGTGATCGACATGCCTCCCGGAACGGGTGATATACATCTTACGTTAATGCAAACAGTACCTGTAACGGGTGTGGTAATTGTAACTACACCGCAGGATGTTGCACTGGCCGATGCTAAAAAAGGAATTGCGATGTTCGGGCAGGCGCAGATCAATGTGCCAATCATCGGACTGGTAGAAAACATGAGCTACTTTACCCCTGCTGAATTGCCTGAAAACAAATATTACATTTTCGGCAAAGAGGGCGGCAAGAAACTGGCTGATGAATATGACCTGGCTTTCCTTGGCCAAATTCCTATCGTACAAAGCATACGCGAAGGTGGCGACAAAGGATACCCAGCAATGGTCGGCGATGATCCCATAAGCAAACAAGCTTTTGAAGAGTTTGCCTCAACAACTATCAGAAATATCGCTATTCGCAATGCGAGTGTGCCTAATACTAAGGTGGTGGAAGTTTTTGAGTAATGGAGAATGGAGAGTTCCTGCCCGACGGAAGTCATTCAGGCGGGGAAAATTGGCAATGATAGGTCATTTAGCTTTGAGTTGTCGATATCCAACGCTTATTAAGTGTAACGATCAGATCGATATTCGGGAGACCTCTCCCATCGTCGTGACGATGCGGTTCCAGACTTGCACATTATTATGCACTTGTTACTGGTGCTACTGAGACTACTTTTTCTGATAAGCCTGGATCGTCATGTCGACGATAGGAGACATCTCCCAAAGTTGACGATGCCTGCTTAACTATACGACTTGAACTGACAATGATTGAGACTAAAGGCTTAAGTTGAGTTGAAATATATAACTCAACATAGTTCCAAATAACGCAAAAAGCACAGAGTAGTTAATTCTGTGCTTTTTTTATTTCGATGAGAGATAGACTACTTAACCAGTTCTAATTCATCCAACGCGTCATTAATAATATCGATCTCATCGTTGGTAAGATCGATCTTTATAGCTTCTGCATTTTGAATGGCCTGTTCTGCATTGCGCGCGCCAACAAGACCTATGGTAATTCCCGGTTGTTCTATGGTCCAGCGAAGAACCAACTGACCAACGGTGGCATCTTTCTCTTCCGCTAATGGTTGAATTTTTTTGAGGAATGCATTTGTTCTTTTCAAATTTTCGTCAGTGAAAAAATACAATGATGCACGGTGATCGCCTTCTGAGAATTTGTAACCAGGCGCCATTTTGCCTGTCAACAAACCTCTCTCCAATGGGCTGTACGCCAATATTGATTTGTCGTGATCCAGGCAATACGGAACCAATTCTTTTTCAATATCACGCTTTACCATACTATATGGCACCTGGTCAGAAACAAGATCAATATATTTTGCAGCCTCTTTCATTTGAGCCACATTGTAATTGCATACTCCGGCATAACGGACCTTGCCTTGTTTAATTAACTGCGCAACCGCTTCCATCGTTTCCTGGATGGGCGTGGTTGAATCGGGCCAGTGTATCTGGTAAAGATCAATATAATCAGTGCCGAGTCTTCGTAAACTGTCTTCGCATTCTTTTATAATGCTTTCTTTGCCGGCGTATTTATAAATGTTTATTTCTGTACCGTCATTGTTTTTGCTGGCAAAGCCAAAATCGCCTTTAGCGAGATCCCAACGCATGCCGAACTTGGTCAGGATTTGCACTTTATCCCTTGGCAATTCCTTAATTGCTTCCCCTACTATTTCTTCGCTTAACCCCTGTCCATAAATCGGTGCTGTATCTATCGAAGTTACTCCCAGATCGTACGACGCCCTGATGGCTTCCACTGCGTCTTTTCTTTCCGTTCCACCCCACATCCAACCTCCTGCGGCCCAGGCACCAAAGGTAATAGCCGACACTTCCAAATCTGACGTTCCTAGTTTTCTATATTCCATGTGTTCAATTTTATTAACTATTCAAAAGTTATCTTCACAAGTTAAGCGCAGCCAAACAAATGCGTGCATGAATTCGGCGAAATTCCATATTTGTTAACAGCTATAAGCTGTGAGCTAAAAGCTGCGAGCTATCAGCTATTAGCTTTCAGCTAGAGGCATTAGATTTGAGGTATCAGGTTTCGGGTGTCAGGTTTCAATCCCCATCCCATATCCCTGCCTTTATGCATATTGCACATCACATACATTCCATATCGTACACCGTACATCAGGAAACTCATCCTCGTAAGACAACTCATTTCGTACTTGGCACTTACATCGTACATCTTACATCAAACATCGTACATCAAACAGCTCACCCTCGCCAGACAGTCCATTTCGTACTTCGTAAATCATACTTAGTACTTAACATCGTACACCGTACATCTAACATCGTACATCTAACATCGTACATTATACTCAGCTCACCCTCGCAAGTCAGTCCATCCTCACATCGTACACCGTACATCTAACATCTTACATCACACAGCTCTCCTTCGCCAGACAGCCCATTTCGTACTTCGTAAATCGTACTTCGTACTTAACATCACTTCGTTTTTTCCACCAACACCTCCAACAACATTTCCTCGCTCCAGTCTCCTTCGTATTTATTTCCGTTGATAAAAAAAGAGGGTGTGCCGTTTACGCCGCTTCGTATTCCACTTTCAAAATCTTCCTCCACTTTAGCCAGCGATTGTTTGTCCGAAAAATCTTTTGAAAACCGGTGCATATCCAGTCCCAGTTCCGCTGCATAATCCAATAAGCGCTCGACTGACAATGATTTCTGGTGCTCAAAAACTATATCGTGCATTTCCCAGAACTTACCCTGTAATGCAGCGGCTTCTGTTGCAATTGCGGCTGTAATGGCATTGGGATGAATTTCTGCCAGCGGAAAATTCCTGAAAACAAATTTCAGCTTATCGCCCATTTTTTCCTGAATGTTCTTAATAATAGGGTAAGCTCTTCCACAATGTGGACATTCGTAATCTCCATATTCCACAAGTTCGACAGAGGCGTCTTCATTTCCCTGGACATGATCGTTCTCACCAACTGCTGGTTTTAGTGCCATACTATTGTTTGATTTTTGCGTTATCTAATTCTTCCAACGCATCGAGAATGCCGTCGGCCCCGGGATTAACGCCGGTAGGAGAAAGATAGTTCCAGCGGATAACGCCGTCCTCATCCAATACATACAAAGCGCGCAGCGAAGATCCCTTTGTTTCATCATAAGCTTCATACATTCTGGAAACAGCACCCTTGGGCTCAAAGTCTGCCAACAGAGAGAAATGCAGTTTGCGATTTTCCCTGAAAGCAGCATGACACCATTTACCATCAACTGAAATACCAACAACTTCAGCATTGTGTTTATGAAACAGTTTCAACGTTTCATTATACAATGCCATCTGATCTCCACATACCGGACTCCAGTCTGCAGGATAAAAAGCAAGTATTACTTTCTTTCCTTTTAATTCACTAAGAGACACTTTTTGATCGGGCGTAGAATGCAGTGTGAATTCAGGCGCCCTGGTTCCTACAGCTAACATAACTATACTTTATGAGTGATTTACCGAAATAATAATCCAGATCACCGCCAAATTTCCTGCCATAAACAAGGATAGTGATTTTGGTTCTGTTATTTTTTCGCGGCCCTATCAATATACATTATTTTTTTAAAAGAAAAGGGCCATTTGTGCATTAAAAACCACTACATTCATGCTTGCAAAATCGTTTTTTCACTAATTACCAAAAAAATATGAAACGCTTCACTTCTCTCTTCACGATTGCACTAACCTTGCTTATCTGCGCCACCAGTACGCATGCATTTGCCCGCCGTGGTGGTTGGAAATCATTGTTCGACGGAAAAACCCTGAACGGATGGAAAGTTGGGAAAAATGCCGAAACCTTCAAAGTTGAAGACGGAGCTATAGTCGTAAATGGTAAAACTGCTCACTTATTTTATGAAGGCGATGTAAACAATCACGATTTTAAAAATTTTGAATTTAAAGCTAAGGTGATGACCATGCCTGGTTCTAATTCCGGTATTTATTTTCATACAGAATACCAGGAATCCGGATGGCCTGCAAAAGGTTACGAAGTACAGGTGAACAACTCGCACACTGACTGGAGAAGAACCGGTAGCTTATATGCCATTCAGGATGTAAAAGATGTGTATGTAAAAGACAGCGTATGGTACGAAGAATACATTAAGGTAGAAGGCAAACATGTTATCATTAAAATAAACGACAAAACAGTTGTTGATTATACTGAGCCTGAAAATCCGGAACGTCCTGAAGGAATGAAAGGCAGATTGATCTCAAACGGAACATTTGCTTTACAGGGCCACGATCCAAAAAGCAAAGTATATTTTAAAGATATAATGGTTAAGCCGCTGAAATAGTTGTTCAATTGAAAATTCCTGCCCGACAGAAGTCATTCAGGCGGGGACAGTTGATAATTGATAATGATTGAAGCAAACGGAAGCACTATCGGAGTTAACGATAGTGCTTTTTTATTTAAAGATGATGGTGCCGAATTTTTTGTATTCATGAAAATTTTTCTCAATAGGCGACCATGCCCATTTGATCATTTGGCCGCTATCATAATCAAGTCGGTAAAAATTAGCACGCCAAACAGTACCGGCTTTTGGAGGCACATTTAATAAGGGGCTAAATAAAGCATAAGGAAAAAATACTTCCGCCGCCCAGCCGGTTATGGCGGTGTTAACCTCTGCTTTACCGCCTTCTATTGAAACAGCTTTTTGAACTTTTCGATTGTTGACATAAGCAAAAGGCTGCCATCCGAAAGCCCTGCCGTTAAAGTTAGGCACCAGCAAAACAAGTTCTTTGTTCAGGTGATTGATTTCGTATTCGAGATAGATGGAAGTTGCAGTATCTGTTTGGAAGAATACTTCGAAAACATCTCCTTTAAACAGTGCGTCAAAATCTTTGGTTGAGCTGGTGGTGATATGATCATCTGCACCTTTAAACAAAACATAAATGCCTTTCTCGCTATACAGCATTTTAAATTTCGTATTGTAAGCCTGTCCGCCGCTATCCAGTTTTGTTATCACATTCCACGCGCATTTATCCCACTCATTATTATCTCCTTTTCCGTTGACTTCAAAGTCGCTGCTTTTGGACACAGATAACGGGGTTGCATTTATGTTGCCGCTGCGCGTCTGAGAGAACGAAATTATATTTATGCCTACGGCAATTGCCAATAATAACAATCTCATACATCAGTTTTTGTTTAGCAAGACTACGCGCCAGCAATTTTGTTATACGTCTTTTCTAATTTGATTGATGTGATTCTTTATAATGTTGCAGCAAAAGATCTCCGCCGAAATCATTTTTAAGATCACGCACTATCGTATGAACGTGGTTCGCATTGTTTTGGGTGTTGTCGTATTCAATTATAATAGTGGGTCCCTGGATGCGATAATAGTAAGGGTTACCAAATACCTTTTGCTGAGATCCGGCCCAGGCAAATTTAAGATTCTCCAAACCTGCCTGCTGGATGGTCTTCAGCATATCATCGGCAAAGATCTTTGTATAACGGTTTACATACAGCCTGATCAGTTGTAAAAATTGCTGCTGCTGTTTAACGGTCATGCCACTATATGATATTCCTGCAGGATGTTCGATCATCGCTTTCCTGTTAATAAAAGTGATGATCTCTTTTGGAGCAACAGAATCAATTAACGCAGTCTTCAATTGTGTGCCAGTTAGCGCATGTAACAAATCAAATCCTTCATTGGTCTCATCTTTTAAAACTTCCAATCCTTTGGATGGACCATCTAAAACTATGCCCGGGTTCGCACCAAAGAAGCCGGGAGTACCACCAACCAGCTCTTTTTTGTTAGCTGAAAAATTATAGCAAATATGATGACCTTCAAAACGCCAACCCCAAATTGTACTGTCACCTGGAATGCCAAAGATGGTTACATTGTATTTTCCCGGATCCCGGAAATGATCTTCAGGTTTTCTTTTTTCAATAGCCTTCAACAACACTTCCATCTGCATGATCTGTTTTACCTTTTTCATTGAGCCTTCACTCAAACAGGTTTTCAGCAGATCGAATGCGGCTTTTTGTTGTTGTTCATTCAGTTCATTAAAGGAAATCCCTTTCCTGTCCTCAATCGGAAAAAAATGAAAATTATATCTTTCATCGATATCAAATGGATAAATGGTCTTGGCTTGTTGTTCTTTCGTAAGTGTACTGATAAAGCCTTTTGCGGCTGCTACCATGTTTTGCGGGTAAGCTGAAGAGCAGATCAAAAAACTAATAAAGGCAAACAAAGCAATCTTCTTCATAATGCAGTTTTGATTGTACAAGTTAAACAAAAACAGGGGTATTATGCAGCAGAAGTTATTGAGATGCTTAAAAATTTCCAGAACGCAATATCAGCTAAGAACCTTTTTGAATCACTAAGTCACAAAGTACATAAAGCAGCACTAAGGCTTTTTCGTAAAATATCCAGCTGACTGGACTTTCTTATTGAATACCTTTGCCTTTGTAGTCTTTAAAGAAAAGATGCTACGCATTTCACAAAGCTTTTTAAAAATTGCGATCATTCTCTTTGTGCTGCTTTGTGTACTTCGTGACTTTGTGGTCCCCTCTTATTTAATTCAAAGACAACTCAATTACCGGAATTTCATAAGGCGGTTTTTGAGCCGGAACGGTTACAATAATATCATCCCCCTGCTCTTTATACAGCAGTTCAGAATTATCATGTAAAAACTGCGCATATTTTATCTTGCCCTTATACCCTTCCAGTGTAACTGAGCTGTACAGCGGATATTCAAACAGGTGCACGTAGAGTTTCTTTGTGGCAACGTTGTATGTTAGCTTGCTGCCTGCCGGAGCCTTGTAAGTATCAGGCGCGAAAGTGCAGTTGTAAATTGATTGATCATTTCCGTGCATCCAATAACTCAGACTGTCTAACGCATTATTTGCACGATAATCAAATTCACCACGCGCTGTAGGACCGACATTTAAAATCAGGTTTCCACCATTGGCCGTAGATGTAATCAACAGGTCGAGCAATTGTCTGTGTGTTTTCCAGGAGTGTTCATCGCGATAATATCCCCATGAACCGGAAAACGTCTGGCAGGTTTCCCATGTCTTTCCTTTATATTTCTCAAGTTCTTTGGTACTCACCTGTTCAGGAGTAACAAAGTCGTAACCATCTTCGTAATCATTTAAGTCCAAACGGTTATCTACAATAATTCCCGGTTGAAGTTTTCTGATTTGTTTCAACAGATCAATAGATCCCCAATCGTCTTTTCCTTTACCATATTTACCGGGATAAGAAAAATCAAGCCACAAAATATCAACCTTACCATAGTTGGTTAAAAGTTCCGTAACCTGGTTATACAAATACTGGCGATATTTTGCCATATCTTTTCCTTTGTTCAGGCGCTCATAGGCAGTATCGCTATCCTTAAGCGGACGTTGCGGATGAACACGGTCAATCGGAAAATCAGGATGGTGCCAGTCAATCAAAGAATAATAGAATCCAATTTTAATTCCTTCGGCTCTGAATGCATCCACGTATTCTTTTACGAGATCTCTTTTAGCTGCAGTTTTTGTGGATTTATAATCGGTATACTTGCTATCAAACAAACAAAAGCCTTCATGATGTTTTGTTGTGAGCACTGCGTACTTCATGCCGGCAGCCTTTGCCTCTTTTGCCCATTTCTTAGGTTCAAAATGATCCGGATCAAACTGATCAAAATATTTCTGGTAAGTTTCATTCGTAATACGTTCACGGTTCTTAACCCATTCGTGCCTGGCAGGCAATGCATACAATCCCCAGTGAATAAACATACCGAAACGTGCGTCGGTCCACCATTTCATACGTTCGGTTTTTTCTGCTGCCGTTTCACTGCCTAGTTTTTGCTGAGACATTGCAGAAGTTGATGATCCCATCAGGACAAGAAAAGCAAGTGATTGAAACAATCGCTTCATAAGTGTTGTTTTAAATATTGAATGATCAGGTATAGTATGCTTATTTGGCAGCCATCATTCCGGCAATCCTCCCATTTGGTGCATGGAAATTTCTCAATCAGTAGCAACCTAACGTGTCCACCTTTATGTTTCCGGGACAAGCAATCATTCATTCTTCCTCAGTAATGGCTTAAAGGTTTGAATGTACATTGAATATGATGTGCAGGCATTGCCGATTTTCGTATCTTCTTCCTCATTTTTAACATGAAGGTAATTTTCAAGAAGACAGTTTGAAATTTAAACCATATAAGTTAGAGATCGGCTGCGGCCAAATGTTTCGGCAATTAACAACTGATTTAAAGCGCAGGATCAAGATCTGATCGAAGCGAAGTTTTTTGAACCGTATAAGGGATATAAGGGCGTATAAGAAATTACGCCAGAGGATATTAATAACTAGTACAGCATAGATTTAATCTACCAGTTTGCACCCTTCACCATTGACCATTCACTGTTCACCAGTTGTATCGAAGGCATATAAGGGCGTATAAGAAGTTACGACCAGGGATAATAATAACCACAGCAACATACATTTAATCAACCAGTTTGTGCCCTTCACCATTGACCATTCACTATTCACTAGTTTGTATAGGGTTCAATAAAATATCCATTGTATTATTGAGGTAATCTTTTGATATTAGGAGTACAATCATTCATCAACAAAGACCTGCTGTTATGGAGAATTTAAGCGAACTGTTTATACCTACGGGAGAATTATTACTTACCACAAAACTTTTGAAAGATAAGGATCTGATGGCAAACGACAATCCGGCCCCATTATCTGCCGGAAAATCGTATCCCATCGAAACCGGTGATGTGGTATTCTCTATAGGCGCAAATGCATCACTGGATGTTAAACTGTTTAATGACGAGAATGATAATGACGAAGACAATTTCCTGGCTACTAAGGACAAACCAATAACATTTGACACGGCAAATACTGCTTATCTTAAATACAGAGGTGCAATAACGGCCAAGGCTTCTGGCCAGGTATCGTTGGAAAACCTTGGTTTTAATGCAGACTTCTCTGTTACAGGTGGAGCAAAGCATTTGTATTACAGCGGACACAACAATACAGAATCTATCAACAAAGCTTTTCTTTTTGATATCAGCCATTTCAAAACCATTTTTCGTTTTGAAGATGTAGAGAATCTTGAAGTAAATAATGCACTGGCACTGCTGGTGAATGGAACATTAAATGCCGGCTTGTCTGTTAGCTGGAGCAATATTTTTTCTCAAAGCCTCAGTGCATTGACCAATCAGTTAAAGACACCACTTACGCTGGATATCAATATCGGCCCACAACTTACCGCGGCATTCAATGTAAGTATCAAGGATGATTTCTTTTATTTCATCAAAAAGATTGACAAAGACAATTGCCTTGTTTCCGTTAGAAAAGCCAAAAGTTCTGTAGCATCCGGAAATATTGGAGCTTCCATAGGAATAAGTTTTGCGCAGCCGGATGTTCTTCAAACGCAGCTGTTTGATCTGTACAATAAAGTAATACAGTCACTTACCGCGAGTACTGCAACCGAAGTCGAACAGGTGATCGCGAACATAGAAAGTGCATCAGCCGATCCGACAAAAAAAGTTTTGATAGCAAAATTGCTGGGTCTGTTCGGACTGCAGAATATTCCTGAAAATCTTCAGTTGCTTGTCAGCAAACTACACGATTTTGAAAAAGATATCAAAGGAAATCTCCAGAAGATTGCACTTGCGAACATCACTTTTTCTTTTAAAGTTGAATACAGCAGAATAGAAGAAAATACGGAGTTGCTATCCGTTTCATTACCAACAGCAGTGCTAAAAAACTATCATAAAGATCTTTTGCGTTTCAGGACAGGTAACCTGTTACAGGACATGCGGAAAAACACAATTCCGTTCATATTGAATACTTATTTAAACGAGCAAAAGCTTGTCGTGGAAAGATCTTTCGGATTTGGCCTGAAGTTGTTTAACATGTCAATTATTTCAAGCAAAGATTACTCAACAAGGAAGCGCTTTATCCGCACAAATCTCACACAAAACAAACAGGTCCTTATTGATAATACAGCCGGCTATACATGGTCGCTCGGCAAAGCACAGGGGTCCTGGATGGGCGAATTATGCGGCACTATGGCAAATTTCTCAAAACAGGTTATTCCTACAGCCGATGAATTTGATTTTAGCCTGACACTGAATATGATTCAGAAAGACAACAAAATGTCGCTGAACGATTTTAAATCTTACCTGGATACAGCAGTGCTGTGGAGTATAATGAAACAGGAAGATGCAAACGCGTTTGCAAATAAATACGCAGGCTCTGAAATTATTGGACAGGAAGTATGGATAGAACACAAATTGATCTTTCCCGATAACACCTTGAAATTGATCCTCCAGCAAATTGATATAATCGGCTGGAGTAATATTAACATAGATACATTCTGCTTTGCCATGGCGGCTTCAATGAGTTATTTGCCGGATTTCGTTCTTAGGGCAAGCAAACAGGAACGTCAAAACACATACGCCGGTGCATGGAAGACTTTTATACAAAATCACGAATTAGACCGGGGTCAATACGCAGACATTATTGCTTCGGTTATAGATGAAAAAGGCAATCCTGACAACCTTTCAGCGTTTGAAACCAATTCGTCCAACTGGACATTTGGTGACAGCTTCGAAGGCGTGATCAGGAGCAATCCCGGACTGTTTGATGCATTGACAGATTTTATAAACGGCATCATTGACTGGAACAATAACATCGCTCAACACACGTCTTTTGACCGTCTTGATCATTCGTACAATAAGATCAGCGGCATCTTCAAACAAAGCTTCTATCTAAAAACACTTGGATGTTTTTTATTGACGCATGCAGAACGACTAAATCTGACCAAAGATGTAAAGAGAATATTTACAATAAGCTATGGAGCAGCCGACAACAAACAGGTGATCAACTTCGCCATGATTTGATGTTGCATATTTTGATTCAAAAAAAATAGTTTGCAGGTTACATGCATACCGTTAACTTTACGACTCTTGCCGTCATACACAAATCATCAACGAAATGATTTGATTGAACTGGCAATGTAACACGATGGCTTTCCAGTTAAGGAAAGCTTTATTTTTTTGTAGCTGCAGAGAACCTTTATCGGGTGTGTTGAACGAGTAAATACCAACCCTCACTTTAAACAGAAAATCACCGGGCCAACTGGACATTGACTAATATGCTAACCACATTTAACAATTTCTAATTGCACCTGTTTATTCAACTTCATATTATTTTTGAAGCGAGATCATGAAATGGTTATTTAGATTATGGCTTTCACTGTGTTTTATTGTGGTTGGTGGATATGCACTGTTGCATGGCCATCACTCTTCGTATGCGCTTAAAACCGGCTTCAGTAATTCTCTACAAAATGATCTTGCTTCTAAACAAAGCGACGATACATATATTGACGGCATAGCTTCTCCCAATGCAAAAAAAATGTATGAGCGGATAAAGGCTATTGAGATTGAAGATGATGATGAATCAGAGCCTTTGCGGAAACTCTTAGACAACAATTACTATTCAAATACTTTCTTACTTGCTCACATACAGAGCCACATACTGTCTTCTCTTGAAAACCCGCTGCCATTTTGTGAACACTTTTCTTACGTTTCCAGCTACAAGTTTATCATACATCGCGTTATAAGAATTTGATTTTTTAAATGCACGTAGACTGTCAATCGTCTACACATTTTTCAATTCTTATTCATTGTCTTGCCTCCATTTTTTTAATGACCTGAGGTTAAGGCATGCTATGCACTATTCAAAAGAAATATCAGGAAAATCTGAATCAATAATCCATAAAACACCATGAACAAAATTCTCATGCTCGCGGGCTTGTGCGCCTTGTTGTGCAATACAAGCTGTAAAAACAAGCCGGTTGAAGAAAAGGAAGAACAAACAAAATTCCTTGTAACGACTCCTGCAAAAATGGACACTTCAATCGTTAGTAATTATGTATGCCAGATCCATGCAATCCATCATATAGAATTGAGGGCGCAGGAACGCGGTTATTTACAAAAGATATTTGTTGATGAAGGTCAATTCGTAAAAAAAGGGCAGCTCTTATTTCAAATTATGCCTAACCTGTACCAGGCAGAATTAGAAAAGGCGCAGGCAGAGGTAAATTTTGCAGAGATCGAAGTACAGAACACAAAGTCGCTGGCAGATAAAAATATCGTTTCGCAGAATGAGCTGGCAATGGCCAAAGCCAAGCTTGCCAAAGCCAAAGCAGAATCTTCTCTTAACCAGGTCCATCTTCAGTTTACAGAAATAAGGGCGCCCTTCGATGGTATTGTCGATCGTTTCCAGGTAAGGGTTGGTAGTCTTTTGGGAGAAGGAGATCTTTTGACTACACTTTCTGACAACAGCAAAATGTGGGTGTATTTCAACGTTCCAGAAGCAGAGTACCTTGATTATAAATCCAAAGCCCATAACAACAATCAATCAGTAAGCTTGCTGATGGCGAATAATAAACTCTTCAATCATACCGGTAACGTAGAAACCATTGAAGCCGATTTTGATAATGAAACGGGAAACATTCCTTTCAGAGCAACTTTCCCCAATCCTGATGGCTTACTGCGACATGGCGAAACAGGTAATATTCAAATGCTTGTACCAATAAAGAACTCTCTGATCATTCCACAGAAAGCAACTTTCGAAACGCTCGACAAGAAATACGTGTATGTAATTGACAAAGACAACAAAGTAAAAACGCAGGAAATAACTGTAGCAGCGGAAATGGAGGACTTATATGTGGTATCCAAAGGTCTGGAAGAAAACGATAAAATTCTTCTGGAAGGTTTACGTAAAGTAAAAGAAAATGATAAGATCTCTTACGATTTTGAACAGCCTGGAAAAGTAATTGCCAGCCTGAAAGTACCGGCCGAATAATTTGAGAATTTAAAACGAAAAACAATGTTTAATAAGTTTATAAAACGGCCGGTTCTTGCCATTGTATTATCCGTGGTGATAATCTTTATGGGGGTCCTGGCTATAAAAACACTGCCCGTATCACAGTTTCCTTCCATTGCACCGCCGATGGTTGTTGTAAACGTGGCTTACCCGGGCGCCAGCGCTAACGTGTTGGTAAATTCAGTGCTTATCCCGATGGAAAAAGCCATCAATGGCACCCCGGGAATGAAGTACATGACTTCTGATGCAACAAGTGCAGGTGAAGCTACTATACAGATTGTATTTGATCTGGGTACAGACCCCAACCAGGCAATGGTTAATATCAAGACCCGTATAGAGCAGGTAACGAACAGACTGCCGGAACTGGTACAACGCGAGGGTTTGGTAGTAAGTTATACTTCTCCAAACATGTTGATGTATGTGAATCTTTACAGCAAAGACCCAAAGGCAGATGAAAAGTTCCTTTACAACTTTGCCGGTGTAAATATTATTCCTGAGATCAGTCGCCTCAATGGCGTAGGTAGCGCCAAAATTCTCGGTAGCCGCCAGTATGCCATGCGTATCTGGTTGAAGCCAGACAGGATGAGGGCTTATAATGTCTCTACAGACGAGGTAATGGAAGCTCTTGCCCAGCAAAGTGTGATAGGTTCGCCGGGGAGAATAGGCCAGGCTACCGGTAAGCGGTCACAATCGCTTGAATATGTGTTAACCTACCAGGGAAGGTATAATACGCCGGATCAATATCAGAATGTAATTATCAGGGCGAAAGCAAATGGTGAAATGCTTTACCTGAAAGACATTGCCGATGTAGAGTTAGGAAGTGAGTTTTACGATATCTACTCCAACATGGACGGCCATCCGTCTGCAGCCATTACATTAAAGCAAACCTATGGCAGCAATGCCAGTGATGTTATTAAGGAGGTAAAGGCTAAGCTGGAAGAAATTAAAGCAAGTTCTTTCCCTCCGGGGATGGATTACCAGATCAGTTATGATGTATCAAGTTTTCTTGATGCCTCAATAGAAAAAGTAATTCACACGCTCGCTGAGGCCTTTATTTTGGTGGCTTTGGTAGTTTTTATATTTCTTGGCGACTGGCGCTCCACACTTATTCCAACGCTTGCGGTGCCTGTATCGTTGATTGGCGCATTTGTGTTTATGCAAATGTTCGGCCTTACCATCAACCTGATCACTTTGTTTGCGCTCGTACTGGCAATCGGCATTGTGGTGGATAATGCCATTGTTGTAGTAGAGGCAGTGCACACCAAAATGGCAGAAGAACATCTTTCACCGTACAAAGCGGTAAAGAAAGTGCTTAAAGAAATAAGCGGGGCCATTATTGCTATCACGCTTTTGATGACTGCTGTGTTTATTCCGGTTGCATTTATGACCGGCCCCGTAGGTGTGTTTTACAGGCAGTTCTCTATTACTATGGCAACATCCATTGTAATTTCCGGGTTCGTTGCACTTACGTTAACACCGGTGCTCTGTGCCATGATCCTGAAAAATACGCATGGGCAGCCCAGGAAGAAAACGGTTATGAACAGGCTAATTGATGGATTTAATAACTGGTTTGATAAAGTAACAGGAAAATATGCTTCTCTTCTAAGGGTGATCGTAAGCCGCAGGGTTGTTACATTCGGATTGCTCTTTGCCTTTTGTGCAGGGATCTGGGCCACGTCTAAAACACTGCCGTCTGGCTTTATTCCCAATGAGGACCAGGGAATGATCTATGCAATTGTTCAGACGCCTCCGGGATCTACGCTGGAAAGGACCAATGATATTGCAAAAAAATTGCAGCAAATTGCCAAAGGTGTGGAAGGCGTCCAGTCGGTTTCTTCTTTGGCGGGCTATGAAGTTCTTACCGAGGGCCGTGGTTCCAATGCCGGTACATGTCTTATCAACTTAAAAGACTGGTCAGAGCGCAAGCATTCTGCCGTTGAAATAATTGAAGAGCTGGAAGAAAAATCCAAAGACATTCCAGGCGCGGCTATCGAGTTTTTCCAGCCGCCAGCCGTACCAGGTTATGGAGCAGCTGGCGGGTTCTCGCTTCGTTTGCTGGATAAAACAAACTCAGGAGATTACAAGGAATTCGGCAAAGTAAACGATGAGTTTATGGCTGCGCTTAAAAAGCGCAAGGAACTTACCGGGCTCTTTACCTTTTTTGCATCTAATTATCCGCAGTATGAGTTGGAGATAGATAACCAGGCAGCGATGCAAAAAGGTGTTTCTGTCGGAAAAGCGCTGGACAATCTTTCTATCCTGATAGGCAGTACCTATGAACTTGGATTTATCAGGTTCGGAAACTTCTTTAAAGTATATGTTCAGGCCGCACCTGAATACAGGCAGTTACCCGATGACGTTTTAAAGCTTTACGTGAAAAACAACAGGGATGAAATGGTTCCCTACTCGGCCTTTATGAAAATTAAAAAGGGCCAGGGCCTGAATGAGATCACGCGTTACAATATGTACACATCTTCTGCTATTAATGGAGCTCCGGCGCCTGGTTACAGTAGCGGTGAAGCCATTGAAGCCATTCAGGAAGTTGCCAAATCCCTGCCGCGTGGTTATGGCATAGATTGGCTCGGTCTTTCTAAAGATGAAGTGGGACGCGGCAATGAAGCATTGTACATCTTCCTTATCGTACTGGCATTTGTGTACATGGTTCTTGCAGCACAATATGAAAGCTTCATCATCCCACTGGCCGTTATTCTTTCATTACCTGTAGGTGTCTTTGGCGCATTTCTATTGATTAAGCTAATGGGTTTATCAAATGACATCTATGCGCAGGTAGGTCTTGTAATGCTTGTTGGATTGCTGGGCAAGAACGCTGTGTTGATTGTGGAATTCGCCGTGCAAAAGCATCAGCAGGGGGCCACTATAGCTGAGGCAGCAATTGAAGGCGCCAAAGTACGTTTCCGTCCTATCCTGATGACATCTTTTGCATTCATAGCCGGGTTAATTCCTTTGCTTTTTGCAACCGGACCGGGTGCCATAGGTAACCGTACTATCGGTGCATCTTCTGCCGGAGGTATGTTGCTTGGAACTGTTTTCGGAGTAATTGTAGTTCCGGGGCTATACTACATATTTGGCAAGATGGCTGAAGGCCGTCATCTCATCAGAGATGAAGATGAAGTTCCTTTAACAGAGGACTTCATGCACAATACCGGCAAAAAGAAAAAGAAACGCAAATTCTTTCTTTTCAAATCAGAAAGGGAAAATTTATTACAGGCTAAAAATGGAAATCATGAGTAAAAACAAGTTGTATTTATATACGGGGATCATTTTTATTTCACTAACCTATGTGGCTTGTAAAATACCGGCTGTGACCAGCAAAACTGAGAACAAAACAGTTCCCGGATATTTTACCGCATCGCAGGATTCTGCGGCGAAATCGGTGGTGAAATGGAAGGAATATTTTACAGATAAATATCTTGATGCACTGATCGATACCGCTTTAAAAAACAACCAGGAGCTTAGCATCGCTTTGCAGGAAATCGAAATAGCACGTAACGAAATAAAAGCACGAAAAGGTGAATACCTGCCTTTTGTGGGTGTAAAAGTAGGTGCAGGCGTAGATAAAGCAGGCAGATACACGAACATTGGTGCGATGGAGGCGAATACCGATATCAAAGAAGGAAAAGAAATGCCTGACCCAATGCCGGATCTTCAAATTGCCGCCTATGCAACATGGGAGGCAGATATATGGCACAAGCTTCACAATGCAAAAAAAGCTGCTGTAAACAGGTACCTGGCAACAATCGAAGGCCGCAATTTCGTAATCACCAATCTGATCGCTGAAATTGCCAATTCTTACTACGAATTACTCGCCCTTGACAACCAGCTTGAAATCGTAAATAAGAATATTGACATTCAAAATAATGCGCTGCAAATAGTAAAGGCACAGAAGGAGGCTACACGGGTTACAGAACTTGCAGTGCGAAAATTTGAGGCAGAAGTTTTAAATACACGCAGCCTTCAATTCGGGATTCGTCAGCAGATCACCGAAACGGAAAACCGCATCAATTTTCTCTTAGGCAGATATCCGCAGCATATTGACAGAGATGATAAGGCTTTTGAAAATGGAATGCCGGGAGTAATTCAGGCGGGTATCCCTTCTCAACTGCTCACCAATCGCCCTGACATTCGACAGGCGGAACAAGAGCTGGCTGCATTAAAGCTGGATGTAAAAGTGGCAAAAGCGAAATTTTATCCGCAGCTGGCCATATCCGCATCAGTTGGCTATCAGGCATTTAATCCGGCCTATTTATTTACAACACCTGCTTCGTTGATCTATTCACTCGCAGGTGAGCTGCTTTCTCCTTTGATAAACAGAAACGCAATAAAAGCGTCTTATTTTAACGCCAATGCTAAACAGGTCCAGGCGGTTTACAACTATGAGCGAACAATCCTGAATGCTTATGTTGAGGTTGTTAATCAGATGAATAAAATGGACAACCTTGCAAAGAGTTATGACCTGAAGTCAAAACAAGTGCTGGCACTTACGCAGTCTATCGATATTTCCAATGATCTGTTTAAATCTGCCCGCGCGGATTACATGGAAGTATTAATGACCCAGCGCGACGCACTGGAATCGAAGTTTGAGCTGATAGAAACAAAAAAACAACAACTAAATGCGATGGTGAATATTTACCAGGCATTGGGTGGTGGTTGGAATTAGAAAATGTAGAATGGTTATGATGCAAAGGAAAATAGCCGGTGCGAGCCGGCTATTTTGGTTTATTATCCAACCTATGTAATGCTGTGATTTAGTTTTTTTGATTGATCAAGTTGACAACCACTTTTACTATCATATCTTTTTGATCAGGTTTACTTTCTGCTATCATTAGCGTTAGTGCAACAAGGGCATTGTCACCAATCCGTTTCGAGCCATCGGCGCCGTAAAGAATTTTATTTTTCTCTAGAAACCAGACAAAGAGGAATGCGGCAATACGTTTATTTCCATCAGAAAAAGAATGATTCTTCACCACGAAGTATAACAGATTTGCAGCCTTTTCTTCGATGCTTGGATATACGTCATTTCCGTCGAAAGTTTGATAAATAGCCCCTAATGAACTTTGAAAACTTTCATCTTTCTCGTTTCCGAAAAGAGTGCTTCCTCCAAATTTATCGCGCAGACCATTTATGGCTTTTATTGCCTCGGCGTAGGTTATCTTAAATAACTCCCTTGATGTAGTGTCGCGGATTTCCAGAATTTGATGATCATACTTATCCAATACATCAAGTGCATACGTGTAATCGGTAATTACGTTCAATAGGCCGGTGGCTTCATCGGAGTTAAGATCTTTATTTGCCATTACATTAGCCAGCAACTTTACGGTATGCTTAAGTTCTTCTAATTGGCGTGATTGTTCCTGTAGTCTCTTTTCATTTACTGAATACCCTTTTACCAGGTAATCTTTAAGAATTTTATTAGCCCAGATGCGGAATTGTGTACCGCGCTGTGATTTTATGCGATAGCCGACGGAAATGATAACATCGAGATTGTATAACTTAACCGGTCTGTCCGAATTTGCAATGTGCAAAAAATGCACATTGCTTTTTTCTACAAGCTCTCCTTCTTTAAATATATTATTGATATGCTTTGTGATAACTGTTCTGTCTCTTTCAAATAAATCCACCATTTGTGACTGGGTGAGCCAAACTGTCTCATCTTCAAGCCTAACATCTAACCTGGCTTCGCCATCAGGAGCTTTATAAATAAGAATCTCTCCCTTTGTATCCATATATATTAATTTATTTCAAATATAATATGGGTTTATTCTCACGGTAAATGATAATTATCACTAACGATCTACACTGTATCTAAAAAGTATTACTTTCCAATACAAAACTTACTAAATATATAATCCAGCTGATCCTCATTCGTTATCTCACCTGTAATCTCACCTAAATAATGCAAACAACGCCTGATGTCCAGCGCAAGCAAATCCCCTGGAATTTTATTATTCAATCCCTCAATAATATCCTGTAACGATTGCCTGATCTTTTCAAGTGCCTCTACGTGACGGGCGTTTGTAACCACCGTATCATCCATCAAATTATTATTGCCGATGGCATGAACAAACAGCTGGCGTTTTAGGGAGTCAATACCACGATTTTCTCTTGCAGAAATAAAAATAATACGTGGGATCTCATTGAATTTTGAGGCATAGGTTTCCAGGGGTTGCAAATCGGCTTTGTTGCCTATAAGAAGATATTTTATATGCTTATTTTCAAACTCCTCCACAATGCTTTTCAGATCTTCTGGCGATGTCTCGTTAACATCAAACAAATAAACAACTACATCCGCCTCGCGCATCTTTTCGAGACTGCGTTCCACACCAATACTTTCGATAATGTCACTTGTATGTTCCCGTATTCCCGCTGTGTCTATCAGGCGGAAAAGAATGCCATCAATGTTCAATGTCTCTTCAATCGTATCACGCGTCGTTCCGGCAATGTCGCTGACAATTGCTCTTTCCTCATTTAAAAGCGTATTTAACAGAGTCGACTTACCAGCATTGGGTTTTCCTATGATTGCCACCTGCACGCCATTTTTAATCACATTACCTAAGGCAAATGACTGCAGTAATTGCGTTACCTGTTTTTCGATGCTTTCAAGAAGAGTCAGTAGTCCTATTCTGTCGGCAAACTCAACATCTTCTTGCGAAAAATCCAATTCCAATTCTATCAGCGCTGAGAACTTGATCAACTGGTCACGCAACTCTTTTAGAATACCGCTAAATCCTCCGCGCATATGCTTTAGAGCAGTTCTCTTGCTGGCTTCGGTATTACTTGCAATTAAGTCTGCTACGGCCTCGGCCTGAGCCAGATCCAGCTTTCCGTTTAAGAAAGCTCTTTGCGTAAATTCCCCCGGCTTGGCCAGTCTTGCTCCATGATTGCTCAGCGCGTGCATTATTTGCTGTTGAACATAGTGAGAACCGTGACAGGATATTTCGATAACATTTTCGCCTGTATATGATTTTGGCGCCACGAACAGAGAAATCACCACTTCATCAATGGTTTTATCGCCATCTTTCAAATAACCCACATGAAGTGTATGAGAGGGTTGCTTTTCCAGATCCTTTGACGGAAACAAGTCATTTACAATATTTATTGCCTCCTTACCACTTACTCTTATTACACCAATAGCGCCAATACCCTGCGGAGTCGCAAGTGCGGCTATTGTGTCTGACCATCCTTGTAGTTTTCCTAGCATTCTGTTCAATTTATCATTAACGTAGAGAAACATGCGGAAAAACACTGAGATATGCCGTTCCTCCCGATAGTTTAAACTCAAAAGTATTACGAGTTTGCCGTTCTGTAAAAGAAAAAGTCCCTGACAGTGACTGCCAGGGACTTTTTCAAGTAAGATAAAATTATGATTAACCTTCAGATACTTCGAATGTTACACTTTGTCTCTGACGATAAATTACTTTTCTACCATTTTGTTCTGCAGGAACCCATTTAGGACCTCTTTTAATTACGCGCGTAGCTTCATCAGCAGTACCGTAACCAGGATCGTTTTCTGCTTTTACTTCAGAAATGTTACCTTCTTTGTCCACAAGGAAAGAAACTACAACTGTATAACGACCTGTTGGGGCACCATTTTCAACCGCAACATCTGCACGCAGGTTACGAGTTAAATATTTAGTCCATGCCTCATTTCCACCAGGGAATTTAGCCTGAATTTGTACAGTTTTAAACTCCTTGTCGTAATCTTCTTCTTTTGCTTTGGGAGCTTCAACCACACCAGTACCTTTTTCCTCAACCGGAGGTGCAACTACGTCGGCTTTAATACCTTCCTGGTTAATGGTACCAATTCTGGTGTCTTCCAGTTTTTCCTGTTCTTTGATTTCTTCTTCAGGTTTAACCTCTTCGTCTTTTACGATTTTGGGAGGAGTAAACTTGGTGATCTCAACTTTAGGAGGTTCAACTTTAGGAGGTGGTGGTGGAGGCGGCACATCTGGCTTCTTCTCCTCACGCACGTCTGCCAATTCAACGTCCTGTACAATGATCTTTGCCTCTGTTTTCTTTTTTGTTGCGTTCGCCAGCAAGGAGCCTAAAAACAACAACAAACACAAGGCAAGCATACCTATCACAGCTGTTACAATACGCTTATTGTAGGTTTTGCGCAGTTCGTATGCACCATATTCTTTGTTTCTACCGTCGAAGAGTATATCCAAAAAATCGGCGCTTAAAATTTTGTTTACATCCATTTTGAGAATGTTTTTTAAATATGATGCTCATTCAGATTTTTTCCATAAAAATCCGGTAGATTTTTATTGGTTGCTTTGATCAGACAATTTCACGAATTGAGCTTCAGCCGGTGAAATATCAACCAATGCGTATTTTTTTACTACGTTGATGGCCATTTCATCCAGAATATCAATTACGTTTTTGTAGGTACTTTCTTCGCTTGGTTTAATAACCACTACAAAGTCTTTCTCATCTGTGGCCTTCTTTTTATTGATGATCACATTACGGATTTCTTTGAAGTTTGCGGATTTAAAGTTAGCCCCAGCCGGATCTAAAATACCCTCGTAATAATATACGTGATCTCTAGCACCCAGCATTATAGTCAATGCGCCTGATTCTTTGGCTTTGTTTTGTTCCTCTGGCTTATCAGTGTCCTTTGGCAGGAACAACTTCATTGCCGTCGGTTGACTCATCGTGGTAGTAAAAATAAAGAACGTGATCAACAGGAACCCTAAGTCCACCATCGGTGTAAGGTCAACCCTGGTTGAAAGTTTTTTACCTTTTTTGACGCCCGGGCCTTTCTTATGACCACCACCTGACGAGGTATCCATTTCTGCCATGGCAAATAGGTTTTAATTTTAAAAATATTGTTCCGTGTTACAGGTCTTCCTGTTTAATACCTTTCTGGTTAGCTTTCCACAATTCTGAGCCTGATGGAACGCTTTCCGGATTGGTAACCATCTGGAATTTAAAGAAATCATTTTTCTTGAAAGAAGCGATAATGTTCTTGAAAGCAGGATACTTTGCAACATTATCACCTTTCAGTAACAGGTTGAAGTTGTTCTTAGAAGCACCTGCATAGGCAGAAGCAACTGCGCTCATCCAGTCCATCATTTCATTGTTGGTACTGTCTTTTACGGTAATACCGGGGAGCGCCTCACCTGTCATTTGTTTAGTATCCAGTGCCGCCTGCTGTTTTAACTGAGCAAGAGGAACACCGATAAAAGGAGCCTTTACTAAAGCTGAGATCTCAGCAGGCGTAAGGCCAAGGTTTCTGTTCTGATTAACTGTTTCCAAAATGGTTTGTTTCTTTACCAGGTCCTCTTTACCGTCCCCTACAGAAAGAAACACTTTACCATCTTTATTCAGAGAAATCATAACCAGGTCCTTTTCAGGAGCAACTTTAGCTGCCACTGAGCTTGGTGTGTTCACCGGAACGGCTTCAGACGGTTTAAATTTAGTTGTCAGGATAAAGAAGGACAACAAAAGAAAAGCCACGTCACACATAGCCGTCATATCTACCGAAGTGCTCTTTCGAGCAATTTTAGGTCTGGCCATTATACAATTTTTAAGTCTGTTCTTTTAATAGATGCAATTACTTCAACTTTCCATAAGCCGGCCACTACTATTTGTAGTTAGCAGCAAAGCTTTGAGTTAAAGTAAAACCAGACTCATCAATACCAAATGTGATACCATCGATTTTGGTAGTGAATATGTTATAGCAAATGATCGCAATAGCAGAAGTACCGATACCTAATGCAGTGTTATAAAGGGCCTCAGAGATACCTTGAGATAACGCCTGAGCAGCTTCACCACCACCGCTTTCACCCAAAGCAGAGAATGAACGGATCATACCCATTACCGTACCTAACAGACCTAACAAGGTTGCTACTGATGCGATAGTAGATAAGAACACCAGGTTCTTTTCCAACATTGGTAATTCAAGAGCTGTTGCTTCTTCAATTTCTTTCTGGATGCTTAATACTTTCTGTTCAGTATCCAACTCAGTGTTACCGATCATTTCTTTGTATTTGCGTAAGCCAGCTTTCATTACATTGCCTACAGAACCTTTTTGTTTGTCGCACTCAGCTAAAGCTTTGTCAACATCTTTGTTTGCAAGGTGGAACTGTACTTTGCGGATGAACTCAGCAATGTTACCGGTACCTGTAGCTTTAGTTACTGTAAGGAATCTTTCAATAACGAAACATACTACAGTTAAGAATGTACCGATCAGGATAGGCACGATGATACCACCAAGATACATTTTAGTGAAAGTTCCGATAGGACCTTCGTGTTTAGGCCAGAATCCACCAGCTGGATCTGGTTTAGTAAAGTTTGCCGGATTACCAATAACAAAACGCCAGATAATGTATCCAAGAATAATACATGTCAAGGGTGCAATCCACGAAATCGAGTTACCGCTTCTTTTTGGTTGAACAGATGTTTGTGCGCTCTTTGCTACTGCTGCTGTTGCAGTCGGTCTTGTTTCTGCCATGATGCAATGAATTTTAAATTTTAAATAAAACTAATGGTTTAGAAAATGTTTGGCAATTCTAAGAAAAAATCGTTTTAAAAAAACAAGTATTTCTCTATAAATTTTCAAATAAGCCACCTAAAGTAGAAATTTTATTCAATCCAAACAAGCATCCCCTTATTTTTTATTGTCAATTATACAAAAATGCTTTTTCATAAAACCCTTATGACCATTATGTTCTGCGCCAATTCTTACGAAAGGCGCTGGCTTATGATGTGATATAGATTAGTATTTCCCGCTATTTTATTTTTTCTGATTATTTTTCTGTTTTATTAATATTTTGTTCATAAATAACCGCCCTCCGAATGATCAAAAGATTCTTTTTATCCCTGATTGTCATCATAATATTGCTTTTCGCTTTCGTTCTCACAAAGACCTTTATTTACTCCCGGCAAATTCCGGCAACTTCAGCAGCGCAGGTACCGGCATTGGATAATATGGCTATAGTCCATTTAAGTAATGCGATCCGTATTAAAACGGTGTCGCTTGCCGGTGATCACCCAAAAGACAGCAGTTCGTTTTTTGCATTCAGATCATTCCTCGATTCTGCTTATCCGGTCATTCAGCAAAAACTACAGAAAACAGTCATAGACAGCTTTAGCTACATCTATCATTGGAAAGGAAAAAACAGTCAACTTGCCCCCTACCTTTTTCTCGCACATACGGATGTGGTTCCTGTTGAAGACTCATCTGCTCATTTGTGGCATGTAGAACCATTCGCAGGTACTATAAAAGACAGTGCTGTTTGGGGAAGAGGAGCTACCGATGACAAATGTTCAGTGATTGCATTGATGGAAGCTGTTCAGGTATTGCTGACACAAAACTATCAACCAGAGAGGGATATTTATCTCTGCTTCGGACATGATGAGGAACTTGGGGGCATATATGGTGCCCAAAAGATTGTTCAATGGTTTAAAGAACGCAATATAAAAGCAGCACTGGTACTGGATGAAGGCGGTATTATAACAAAGGAAAATTTTAAAGAACTTAACAGACCGATTGCGTTACTGGGAGTAACGGAAAAAGGATACGCGACATTCGAGCTGTCTGTTGAAAAGGCTGGCGGACATTCGTCGATGCCTGAAAAGGAAACGGCGATTGACATTCTTATTGCAGCCTTAAACAGGCTTAAACAGCATCCTACTAAAGTACGATTCGCTGAGCCCACAAATGTTATGTTGGATAAAATTGGCCCGGGGCTTAATTTCACAACACGCATGGCGCTTGCCAATCGCTGGCTTTTCGAGCCTATGCTTGTAAGTCAGTTTGAAAAAACAAAAGGAACCAATGCATCAATACATACAACCATCGTTCCCACAATTCTTTCAGCGGGTATGAAAGACAATGTAATTCCCTCTTTTGCAAAAGCTACTGTTAACTGCAGAATTATGCCAGGCGAAACATCTGCCAGTGTGGAGGCATTTATAAAGACGGCTATCAACGACGATAGAATACATTTAAACCGAGGACAGTTTGCCTCGGAACCTGGCAAACCAACTTCTTTAGAGAGCGAAGCTTATAAAAAGGCGATAGCGTCTGCTTATAAAATTCTTGATAATATTGTACCGACTCCATTTCTTATGATTGGCGCGACCGATTCGCGTTTTTATGAGCCAGTAACGGATGCAACCATACGCTTTCTTCCAGCCATTGATCCCCAAGGGTACCATGGTGTCGACGAAAGATTACCTTTTGCCGATTTACAAAGAATGATCTTCTTTTATCAGTTGATGATGAGGAATTAGGGAATGTGCGAATGAGCAAATGTGCGAATGAGCGAATGTGCGAATATGTAGATGTGCGGATGTACAGGTACCGGATATGAATAGTAAGCCTGATTAAATTGAGTACTTCGTACTTCGTAAATCGTACTTGTTTAGAATGTTGACCCGGCCCTGTGCACATGACGAAAATTGGGTACTTCGTACTTCGTAATTCGTACTTACTACCTGGCTGTCTATTCGTATCGAAGGGCCACGATCGGGTTTAATCTTGAAGCTTTGATAGCGGGCCATAATCCGGCGAGTAGTCCTACACCGCTGCATATTACGATACCCAAAACCACCCAGGCCCAGGGAACGACGAAGCCGGTGCCCAAAAACATTGAAAACAGGTTACCTACCAATACGCCGAGGATGATACCGAACAAAGCGCCCGCAAGGCTAATAATGGTGGATTCAAACAAAAACTGTGCGCGGATATTTTTACGCTTCCCTCCTATTGCTTTAATGAGCCCCACTTCTCTGGTGCGTTCATTTACTGCAACCAGCATAATATTCATCAATCCAATTGCAGCTCCGATCAGTGTGATCAGACCGATTGCTCCTGCAGCTCCCTGAATACTGCCCAGGAGTCCGATAAAAGTAGCTGCAAGCTTGTCACTTTTTTCAATCACAAAATTATCTTCCTCGGTGGGATGAAGTTTGCGAATAGACCTGAAAAGCGCTGTACTCTCAGACACAGTTAAGTCCATTTGCTGCACGTCACCAGCCATAATTCCCAATATAAAAGAAGGGGATGAATTTTGGAGCCTTCTGACATTGTTGTAAGAGGTAATAATCACGTTGTCGGCTCTCATCAAAGCACTGGAACCCTTGCTTTTAAGCACGCCGATTACCCGGTAAGGCACGGCTCCCACAACAATTATTTTATCCACGCCACGAGCCGCATTGTTAGATCCAAATAGTTTTGAAGCAACGTCGCTACCTACCAGGCAAACATTCCGGCCGCTTTCTACATCCAGTTTGTTGAGATTTCGGCCTGCTTCAACCGTAAAACCATTTACCTGGAGAAAGTTTTCATCACCTCCGCGAATATTTACATTTGGATTGGTTTTCTTGTCTTTGTACCGGATCTCATTTCCCCCCATTCCATTTAACTGTATGGTTACCAGCCCGGGCATTTTGAAAGAAGCCTTAAAAGCTTCAGCTTCTGACAATTGAATAGGCTTATCTAAATTTGATTTCTTTTGTTTTTTTCCGCGTTTTTCCTTCCTGACTTCCCTGTTATCGTCAAAACGAAAACGTTCTTTATAGGCGATACTAAAACCATTTGCTCCCATTGTGGAGAAACTCTCGCGCAGGCTGCCATTCATGGCATCTATGGCCGTAATAATCCCGAT
The DNA here is from genome assembly GCA_030345135.1 of Chitinophagaceae bacterium DXS. Taxonomy (GTDB): domain Bacteria; phylum Bacteroidota; class Bacteroidia; order Chitinophagales; family Chitinophagaceae; genus Danxiaibacter; species Danxiaibacter flavus. The sequence goes on along the minus strand of CP128386.1, from coordinate 569,051 downwards.
TAAGGCCATAATTCCAAATGCGATAATAGCAACAGTTATCCCTGTGCGCAACTTGTTGCTGCGAACTGTCCTGTATGCGAGAGAAAACGAATCGCTTAATGTCATAACGAATATTTGGAATTGCTTCGCTTAGGCTTGCTGCAATGGCTGCCTTAAAGATAACATTCTTGGCAATGGAATAGAATAAAAAAAGATGAAGGGAGATTTTTCAGTGCAGAAGGTGAGCTTACCAAATAAAAACAGCTCATGAATATTTTCTGAGCTGTTCTTCCAATCTTATTAGCACATTAAATTATTATTTACTCTTTCTGGCGAAATTCCTGGGCATCCCATTTTTTGTGAGAAATGCGGCGGCCTCATCAGCTTTTTTCTTAAAGACTGCATCCTGACTGTAGTCTTTCATCTTTTTTGTAACAATTATATTTGAAGTCTTATTCTTTTTCATTGCGATAGATGTCATAATCGTTTCTTCTGTTTTCGAATTTACAATTTCTATTTAAGTTTTATGAGAAAGGCTTCATAATTCCTTCCTGACTGGAAATCTTCCCATCGATTGCGGCAAAAGCCAACAATATCAAACAACCGGCTAATCTCCGGCCAATGCCTTCGAATACTCATTTGGTATAATCTGTTCTTTTCAGGCGTGCTGCCTTTTGCAAAGATCAATGCATCCTTGTGAAAGCTTATAAAATCAAGAACTGCAGAAGCAACCGAGGCGAGTACTTTATCCCGATCCAGGTTGTTTGTTCGCACCGAATCGTTTATGCACTCATTTTCATCATCCCAATCTCCAAAAGCGAGATTATATAAGTATCCGGAGATTTCCTGGAACATAACAACCTTCTTAATCGGACCTTTGGGGCCTTCGCTGAAAAATTCATAAGAGCGTCTGCTTTCATTGGAAAGCAAGTCGTACTTCTCGAGGTTCATCTTTCGGGCTAAGGGTTTTGAGCTTTGGGTTAATAAAAAGGCCACATCGATGATGCAGCCTTTCTTAATTTTTTTTTGTGGTTAAAAATAGAACCATTGCAACAGCGATTGCGGTAATATTCCAAACAATATAATCAAGCCGGCAAGAACAATTATGCCTACTTTAAATCCTTTTGAAACTTCTTCTGTTATAGTTGCTTCTCCGTCTTTGAAATACATAGCCTGTATTACACGGAAATAATAATAAACGCTCACTGCAGCGAAAACAACGCCTACAATCACCAGCCACAAATAACCGCTTGTTTTCATAACAGAAGCAAGCATGTAATATTTTGCAAAGAAACCAGCTGTTAAAGGAATACCTGCAAGCGATAAAAGAAAGATTGTGTTTGTTGCGGCCAGTACTGGTTGAGTTTTACTCAAGCCGTTATAACCCTCAAACGTGTGGTCCTTCATCTTGACCATTATCGCGAATATGCCGATTGAAGCAAGACTATAAGCTGCTGCATATAACAGCAATCCTTCCTTGGCAACATCGTTCAGGCTAAACAGAGCGAATAACATAAAACCTGCTTGTGCAATGCTTGAATAAGCCATCATACGTTTCACGCTCTGCTGAAAAACCGCTGTAATATTTCCTATTAATAATGTTGATACGATCAGGATCGCAAATAACATTTTCCAGTCAACACCCGTAAATGCATTCGCTTCAACGCCTGATGCATCTGCACGGGCATCAAATAATTTAATGAAAGCGATAAATCCGGCAGCTTTAACAATGGTTGCCATGAATGAAGTAAAAACTCCGGGAGAACCATCATACACATCCGGTGTCCAAAAATGAAAAGGAGCGGCTGATACTTTAAAGCCGATTGAAATCATCATCAGGATCAGACCGGCAGATTCCAGCAAAGAATAAACAATTGCAGGCTGACCGGTTATCGTTTCTTTCGGAGTTACATAAATATCAAAAGTGCCGGTTGCACCATAAATCAGGGTAATTCCCATCAACATTATACCGGTGGAGAAAGATCCCATCAAAAAGTACTTTAAAGCAGCTTCATTGCTTTTCAGGTTTCTTTTATCAGCTCCTGTAAGAATGTACAGAGGAATGGATAATATTTCAATCCCCAGGAACAGCATCAACAATGTGTTGTAACTGCTGAGAATGGTTACACCACAAAGCACAAAGAATATCAGTACAAAATACTCAGCTGTATAAGTACCTACCTTTTCAATATCGCGCCCTGTAAGCACCACATAGATCAATGTAGAAGCAATGGCTATAGAATTAAAGAAATAACCAAACCTGTCGAAAAGCAGCATGCCTTTGGTGTCTATGTGAAACAGCCTTATACCATAAGTATCGGCAACATTTACAGCCAATAATAAGAGTAATAAAACAGCCGCTATGTGCCTGTAAGTTTTTTTGTTTTCTACAAACACACTGCTGAACATCATTATTACACCACAAACCGCTGAAGTAATTATTGCATTCATATCTTGATCTTGCTAGTGCTCTACTTTAATTATTTAATTGTTGCCAATACAGCATTTACGGTATCGTTGGTCAATCTTAAAATTGGTTCAGGATACACACCTAATATTATCACTACGATAGTTATTACAACAAGCGACAATTTCACATTGCTGCCACTGTCATAAGCCCTTTCGGTAAGTTCATTGGTTTCGCCGTAAAAGATCTTCTGAACTGCATTCAGGGTGTAAACCGCAGCCAGGATAATACTGATCAATGCAATCACAGCCATCCAAATATTGTATCTGAATAAACCATTGAACATTAAAAACTCACCGATAAATGCATTGGTTAAAGGCAAAGCGACATTTGCCAAAGCCATTACGACGAAGAGGATAGCCAATCCTTGTGCTTTTTGAGCCAATCCACCCAATTCGCTGAACTTCCTTGTACCGAGCTGCTGTTCGATAGCATCAGTAACTATCCACAGTCCAATCACGTTCACGCCGTGATTAAACATTTGCACCATTACACCCTGCAGGCCAACCTGCTGGTTGGCAAAAATTGCTGCAGACATTAATCCAATGTGCGCAATGGATGAGTAAGCAATCATTCTCTTGATATCGTTCTGTCTGATTGCGATCAGCGAAGCGTACAGCATTCCTATAACAGAAAGTAAGATTATGAGATGACTGAATTTTTCAACTGCAGTTGGAAAAATTGGCAGTATCCAACGAATTACAGCATACAAGCCCATTTTAACCATCACACCACTTAAGATCATTGTAACAGCAGTAGAAGATTGTTCGTATGTATCTGGCTGCCATGTATGGAAAGGGAATATCGGCATCTTTATAGCAAATGCGATAAAGAACAACCAGAATGCAAATCCCTGCTCTTTTGCGGTCAACTTCAAAGCATAGAAATCTTTGATTGCAAAAGAATGCTCCGGTGTTTTATAATAGAGATATAAAATGCCGACCAACATTAACAGAGATCCGATAAATGTATAAATAAAGAATTTGAAAGTAACCTGTATACGTTTCTCACCGCCCCATTGAGAGCAAAGGAAATAAGCTGGAATAAGTGCCAGTTCCCAGAAGAAGTAAAACAACAATACGTCAGCAGACAGAAAAACGCCCATTAAACCAGCTTGCATCAAAAGCATTAAAGCATAAAAGTTAAACGATCTGGGGTAATTGTTGCTACTAATAGAAGCAAATACCAACGGGAAAGAAACACCTGTTAACAGCGTAAGCATTTTAGCCATTCCGTCCAGTTGCAAAGAGAATCTGCTACCTAACAAGGGCAACCAGGTGGTATCAAATAACAATTTATCATGGCTCGCCGCCCCGGCCAATGCTATTGCAAAAGTTACAACAGATGATATCAGAGCCCAGCCCTTTACAGTTTTATCATCCTTGATAAAAAAGGAAATTAAGCCTGTTACTAAAGGAACTACTATAAGTAAAAGAGGTATCATGCCTTGTTATTTCTATCGAAAATTTATTATTCTGTTGCGGGAAGCAAATCTTTCTATCACATTCCAGGTGCGCTTCCTAATTGCTATTTAAAATATCTTTTGAAAAAAATGCGTGATCATAGCCTGGTTCCAGTACACCAGGAAGAATACAACCATTGACAACACCATAAACAAAATGTAGCTGCCCACCTGTCCGCTCTGCAACAGCCTTAATTGTCTTGCTGAGTATTGCACAAATCTTCCAACACCGTTTACAATACCGTCGATGCCAGATTTTTCTACTACATTTTTCAGGAACCCGGCAAAAGCATTAAGTGGTTTTACAATGATAGCATCGTACAATTCATCCACATACCATTTGTCGGCCAGTACTTTTCCAAAGCCTGCAGGTTCTTCCAACTGTGGCTTCTTGCTGAATTTATTTATAGCAATGATGATTGCTATTGCAGCCAGGGCTACAGAAACACCCATTAACATATATTCAGTGCTGTGCTCTATTTCCGGATGGTGCTCTGTAACCAGAACCGGCGCCAGGAATGAGCGCAGCATATGACCGCCACCCAACACTTCAGGAACACCCACAAAACCAGCAATGATACTTAACACCGCAAGGATGATTAATGGCCATGTCATTGCAGCAGGGCTCTCATGTAAATGATGTTCCTGCTCGTGTGTTCCGCGGAAATTTCCGAGGAAAGTTGTTGCGTATAAACGGAACATATAAAATGCTGTAAGAGCGGCACCTGCAACACCCAATCCCCAATAAACAGGGTTTTTAGCGTAAGCCGCAGCAAGAATTTCATCTTTAGAAAAGAAACCACTCAACGGAGGGATACCTGCAATTGCTATGCAACCAGCTAAAAATGTCCAGTGTGTTGTAGGCAAATATTTGCGAAGTCCACCCATCTTACGGATGTCTTGCTCATGATGCATTGCATGTATAACAGAGCCTGCACCAAGGAACAACAATGCTTTAAAGAAAGCATGTGTCATTACGTGGAACACGGCACCGGTATATGCACCAACGCCCAAACCGATGAACATATAACCTAACTGACTTACGGTAGAATAAGCCAGTACTTTTTTAATATCATTTTGTCTCAATGCAATTGTTGCAGAGAACAAAGCGGTTGCTAAACCGATAATTGTTACAAGATGCTGTGCCACCTCACTTAAAGAATAGAGCGCATTACTTCTTGCAACCATATAGATACCGGCAGTTACCATCGTTGCCGCGTGGATCAATGCAGAAACAGGCGTAGGACCCGCCATCGCATCAGGCAACCATGTATACAAAGGAATCTGGGCGCTTTTACCCATGGCACCTACAAACAGCAGCACCGTAATAGCGGTGATATCTCCGGGAGTAAGTTTATCTAAGTGGGTGAATACTTCAACAAAAGAAACAGCTCCCAATTTTGACAACAACCAGAAAATTGCCAGCAAAAAGCCAAGGTCACCAATACGGTTCATCACAAAAGCTTTTGTTGCAGCATAATTATATTCACTGTTCTTAAACCAATAACCAATTAACAGGTAAGAGCAAAGACCAACACCTTCCCAACCAATGAACATAATCACATAGTTAGCGCCTAATACAAGCAATAACATTGAGAATACGAAGAGATTCAGATAGGCAAAATATCTTCCGAAATGCGCTTCTGTTTCTTCATGCATGTAAGCGGTTGAGTATAAGTGGATCAGAAAACCAACACCGGTAATGATCAGCAGGAACAAAGAAGAAAGCTGATCTACCTGGAAAGCAAAGTCTATTTTAAAAGAAGCGGTATTAATGAATGTAAACAAAGGCTCTACAGGCAACGCTGCTCCAGCCGATTTTACATCAAAGAACAATACCAGGCTTACTATAAAAGAAGCGAGGATTGCGCCGCTGCCTATTACACCAATTAGTCCCTTGGAAAGGGATTTCCTGAAAAGTCCATTGATCAAAAAACCAAGCAACGGAAACAGTGGTACTAAATAAACTAATTTGCTCATGCCCTATCCCCTTCCGGGGTTTTAATTTTTATAATATTCCTTATCTGTTTTATGCTAAGGAGCTTAATTCTTCAATCTGTTTAAGAAATTCACATCCACAGAATGCACGTTTCTGTACATCATTACAATAATGGCCAAACCCACGCTTACTTCCGCCGCTGCAACCACCATAATAAAGAATACAAATAACTGCCCTTCTACGCCGGTGGTAACATTCTTTCCGCCGCCGGCAAGCGCAGCTGCATGGTGCATTTTTGAAAAAGCAACCAATAAAAGGTTCACCGCATTCAACATTAATTCAATACACATAAATACGATAATGGCATTCCTGCGGGTTAATACACCCACAACACCTATACAAAACAGGGTTGCCGCAAAAGCTATATAATATTGAATTGGCATTTTTTGAGTTTGAAAATTTCAGAATATTTATAATCTACTAACTACTTTCTGTTCAGGCTTAATCCTTTTTACCTATTACCACCGCTCCTACCATTGCACTTAAGAATAAAATGCTGGCTATTTCAAAAGGAATCACGTAATCATTGAACAAGGCTTTACCGAGTGTTTTGATCAATCCGATCTCACCTTCTTTTAACTGGGCGCTTTTACCTTTCAAATCAGCTGATGATATCACGAAAGAAATAAAGAAAGATAACAGCAAGCCACCTGCGACAACGCCAAAGAACTTCATCCAGATACTCTTTTGAGGTTCCGTTTCCGTATTCAGGTTCATTAGCATGATCACAAACAGGAACAATACCATGATGGCCCCTGCATATACAATCAGGTTTACAATTGCAAGGAATTGGGCATTAAGTAAGATGTAATGACCGGAGATGGCAAAAAATACAACAATCAGCCACAGAACACTATACACAGGATTTTTACTTACCAACACCATTATGGCGCTTATTAATGCAAGCGCTGTTAGTGACCAGAATAAGATTTGAGCTGTACCCATTATAATTCTTCAATTTGGGGTTGTGAAATAAACCGGCAGATCTCGCGACCAACCGTTCTGTTTCAACTAATATATTTATCGTTCAAGTTATCGTTTACCTTTTGCCTTAGCGTATTCTTCCGGCTGCGTAACAGGATTTGGAATCAACAAGTCCTTTTTACCGTAGATAAATCCTTTCCTGGCAAAGTTTGATGGAGCAAAAGTCTCGCTAAGATAAATTGCATCTTTAGGACAAGCCTCTTCACACAACCCGCAGAAAATACAGCGCAGCATATTTATCTCGTAACGAGCAGCATATTTTTCTTCCCTGTACAGATTCTCTTCACCTGGTTCACGTTCAGCAGCTTCCATGGTAATGGCTTCTGCTGGGCAAGCAACGGCACACAATCCACATGCGGTGCAACGTTCACGTCCCTCTTCGTCCCTGTTCAGCACATGCAGTCCACGAAATACAGGACTGAACTCTCTTGTTTGTTCAGGATATTTTATGGTAGGCGGCTTTTTAAAAATATGTCCGAAAGTAATGGACATTCCCTTCAACACAGCAGGCAGGTACAGGCGATCCACGAAATTCATGGGCCTTCTGTCTACCGGTTTTGCGCGATTTGTTAATGATTGCATCATTCTTCTGCTTTCATCCGCATTATGCGGAATTAAGGTTTGCAAAAATATTTTTATAACTTATTAATCCCAACTTTATCTTCCCGGTTGTTCTGCCAGGGATTATTTTCTGGCCCGGGCGGCATTGCTCCTATCAGTATCCTTGTTTCCTATCTGCTGCTTCGACAGGCAAATTACTCACTTCAACCACATCTCTTCACTGAACAATTCTTTCTTCACTCCTTATACCTCAAAGCCCCTTACCTCTTCTTTATTTCTTGATCAACAACACCACAGCGGCGGTAATAATCATATTCGCCAAAGCAAGAGGTATCATATTCTTCCAGCCAACTCTCATCAACTGGTCGTAACGGAAGCGAGGCAATGTCCACCTCACCCACATGAAAAGGAAGATGAAGAAGAATATTTTTAGCATTAATGCTACCAGGCCAACTATTGCAGCAACATTTACCGCCAGCTTACTTTCATCGAGGAACGGTACATCATACCCTCCGAAGAATAAAGTTGCCATAATAGCGCTGCTGATGAACATGTTGATGTATTCTGAGAACAGGTAGAACCCGAGCTTCATAGAAGAATATTCCTGGTGATATCCCATGTTCAATTCACTCTCAGCTTCAGGAAGATCGAATGGAGCGCGGTTACATTCTGCCAGCGCACAAACAAAAAACAGCAAAAAGCCTAACGGCTGATATGCAATATTCCAAAGGCCGGCTTGTTGTTGCTCCACAATGGTTTTCAGGCTTAAAGAACCGGTAAGCATTAATAAGGCTATCAGTGATAAGCCCATAGCCAGTTCATAACTGATCACCTGGGATGCGCCACGAAGCGCAGCCATCAATGAGAATTTATTGTTACTTGCCCAGCCACCGATCATGATTCCGTATACACCCATACTTACAACACCAAAAACATACAGGATTCCGATATTAATATCAGCAATCTGCATATCTATTGATCTGCCGAATAATTCCAATTTGCTGCTCCAGGGCACTACAGCGCAGGTCATCATTGCTGTGAGCATCGCAAGACAAGGCCCAAGAACGAATAAGAACTTATTTGAAGAATTAGGAATGATCTCTTCCTTAAAGAACAGTTTACCACCATCAGCCAGTGGTTGCAAAATGCCCCAGGGGCCAGCTCTATCCGGACCTACACGATCCTGGATCCACGCAGCAACTTTACGTTCAGCGTAAGTTTCATACATCGCTATCACCAGGGAAACAGATATGATGATAACGATCAATACCAGCTTCTCTATTAAAAAAATCCAATCGAATGCTAATAGTGTCATTGTTGCGATTATTAGTCTTTGTTATTTTCTTTAAAATCATCTGAATGCGCCGGACCGTGGATAAGGCTTAACTGTATCTCGGGCTTGTTGACTTCGCTTACGCTATGAATATCCATAAAGAGTCGCGGCTCTCGCCCGTTCATCACCTTCTCGAAAGTCTCATTTGGTTTCTTCAGACCTACATAATGTCCCTGGGAAATCACAGAATGACGGTTTACCTGGGTAGGCCCTTCAATGGTCCAGTCGCTGGCAAATTTCTTTTCGAAACGGCATTCGTTGCAAATCCAGCCTGTTGAACCTTTGGAACTATCTTTAATTTCACCCCATTCGTCTTTGCGGGCTGTAACGCGGAAAACCTCGTCTCCCCGCATCCACAACTGCACTTCTCCGCAGCATTTATCACAATCCCTGTGTGCATCAACCGGTTTGGTGAACCACACGCGGTTTTTGAAGCGGAAAGTTTTATCTGTTAATGCTCCAACCGGACAAACATCTATTACGTTGCCAATGAAGTCATTATCCAGGCTTTTCTCAATATATGTTGCAATTTCAGCATGATCGCCGCGGCTTAAAACGCCGTGCACCCTTTTATTGGTTAACTGATCCGCAGTGAACACGCAACGGTAGCAAAGAATGCAACGCGTCATGTGCAATTGTATGTAGGGACCAAGATCGTGCTTATGGAAAGTTCTTTTCTGGAACTCGAAACGTGTACCCTCTTTGCCGTGCTCGTAGCTCAGATCCTGCAAATGGCATTCACCGGCCTGATCGCAAATCGGGCAATCCAATGGATGGTTCAGTAATAGGAACTCGACAACACCGGCTCTGGCGTCAATTACTTTCTCGCTGGTGATATTCTTTACTTCCATTCCGTCCATCACGGTAGTACGGCAGGACGCCACGAGTTTGGGCATCGGTCGCGGGTCTTTTTCAGAGCCCTTGCTCACTTCTACCAGGCATGTACGGCATTTACCACCACTACCTTTCAATTTGCTGTAATAGCACATTGCGGGAGGGGCCACTTCACCACCAATCTTGCGCGCCGCCTGCAGAATGGTAGTTCCCGCCGGCACTTCGATTGTAATGTTGTCAATTGTTACTTTAAATAATTCTGACATAGCTATAATTTTCACGCAGGGCCCGGGGGCCGAGTGCGAAGTTTTTTTGTTTCTCGCAGCGGACGCGACGAAGCGGCGATGCAACGATTCTTATTTTTTCTCTCAGCGACCTATTCAACAGGACACGAAGATTTTTTTGTTTTTGTTTCTCGCAGCGGACGCGACGAAGCGGCGGCGCAACGATTCTTATTTTTTCTCTCAGCGACCTATTCAACAGGACACGAAGATTTTTTTGTTTTTGTTTCTCGCAGCGAGCGCTACGGAGCGGCGGCGCAACGATGTTTTATTTTTCCTCGCTGCGGGCGCTAAGGAGCGGAGACGCAGCGATTTATAACGAAATATCAACTCATAATCCGTTTACAATCCGGTGTATACCGTTCTTGAGGTAAACAGAATTGAAATTGATCAGTAATCCAAGTCTGAGTTTTGAAAGCTTTAGATAAGTAAGCACTTGCTTAAAGTGAACGTTATCCAGTTTTTCAACACTCTTTAATTCAATGAGCACTAAATCATTCAAGATCAGATCGGCTCGAAACCCAATTTCAAGCCGAATGTTTTCATGTACCAATGGAACCGGATGTTGACGCAAATACCACATATTCAACTTATCCCATTCATAACAAAACAGTTTCTCATACACACTTTCATAAAGCCCCGGACCATATTGTTTATGAATTTTGAATGCAACATCTAATGCAAGTGTCGCAATTTCATTTTCCATCATATCGGGTTTATTAAGGGTTTTGGCATAGCTGCCTTACTCCACGCTGCGCCACTGCTTCTCTGCGTCCGCAGCGAGAAATGTCTACGCGACAACTTCGCGGGCATCAGCATAGTGCGCCAGACCGAAATTGCGCACCTGGCTTTCTTCCGGATTTAGCACGTGCCATTCGAACTCGTCGCGGAAGTGGCGGATGGCGGCTGCTACGGGCCATGCAGCTGCGTCGCCGAGCGGGCAAATTGTATTGCCCTCGATCTTGCGCTGGATATCCCAAAGCAGATCGATATCGCTCATCTTACCTTTTCCGGTGTCGATATTCTTTAATATTTTTTCCATCCAGCCGGTACCTTCACGACAAGGCGAACATTGTCCGCAGCTTTCATGACGGTAGAACCTTGCTAATGTATAAGTATGTTTAACTACGCACTGATCTTCATCCAATACAATAAAACCACCACTTCCCATCATACTGCCGGTTGCAAAACCTCCGTCACTCAAACTTTCATAGTTCATGTAACGGGTTTCGCCTTTTGCAGTTTTAAACAAAAGATTTGCGGGAAGAATGGGCACTGAAGATCCACCGGGTATACAAGCTTTCAGGCGTTTGCCGTTGGCTATACCACCGCAATATTCATCACTATAAATAAATTCCTCAACGGAGATGGTCATGTCGATCTCGTAAACGCCCGGCTTGTTGATATTGCCGCAAGCGGAGATCAGTTTCGTTCCGGTAGATCTGCCTACACCTATTTTGGCGTACTCTTCGCCGGTAAGGTTTATAATGGGAACAACTGCAGCAAGTGTTTCTACGTTGTTCACCACAGTTGGTCTGTCCCACACACCTTTAACCGCCGGGAATGGCGGTTTAATACGCGGATTACCTCTTTTGCCTTCAAGACTTTCGATCAACGCAGTTTCTTCACCACAGATATAAGCGCCAGCGCCGCGTTGTACATATATTTCGCAATCGAAGCCTGTACCCAGGATATTTTTTCCTAACCATCCGTTTGCTTTTGCCTCGGCAATAGCCTGTTCAAGAATGTCAGGGATCCAGGCATATTCGCCACGGATATAGATATATGTTGCGTTGCTACCTAAAGCAAAAGATGAAATAATCAGACCTTCGATCAACAGGTGAGGGATAAATTCCATGAGGTACCTGTCCTTAAAAGTACCAGGTTCGCTCTCATCGGCGTTGCACACCAGGTGGCGGGGAACACCTTCGGGTTTGGCAATAAAACTCCATTTCATTCCAGTAGGGAAGCCTGCACCACCGCGTCCTCTAAGCCCACTCTTCTTAACTTCCTCAACAATGGCCTCGGGGCTCATTGATTTTAGCGCTTTTTCTACTGCGCGGTAACCACCTTCGCGACGGTAAACATCGTAAGTGCGGATACCTTCTACATGTGCTTTCTCTAGTAATAATTTAACTGCCATATGTTTAGCTATCAGCTTTCAGCTATCAGCCTTCAGCATTTTTCCTTTGTGATAATTTCTCTCCCTACACTTCCTTCACACATTTATTTTTTTAGATCCTACAGCGTGCTTAGTTCTTCTGCGGAATCTTAACAGCTTGTCTTGCTAACAGTTTCCACTCTTTTTTCTCTTTCATCCAAACCTGTAATACTGCGAGCGTAAGCGGACCTTCTTTTCCGGTACTATCAGTCTGAACGCCGTTGAGAACATATCTGACAACTGCTGTATTACTTTCAATGACCACGCTTGGCGACAACATTTCTACGTTTCTGTAAGTGATCTTATTTGTCACCGCATTTTGTACCATGGTTGCTTTGTCTTCAATCTTGGCGTCAGAGTGACCATAAGTTGCCTTATCTGATACTAGTCCTTGTATTGCATTGCCATCTTTCCTAACGAAAACAGCATCATTTAAATCCTTTACCTTTTGAAGCACTTTGCTTTCGTCTGTTTGTGAAAAACCTGTCACACAAATTAATGACAGCAGAAAGGCAAAAATGATACTTTTCATATGCGTTGTTTTAGGCAATAATCAAGGAAATTTGGTCCGCACCAGCGGATAATGCAACTTACATCCCTACGACAGAACCGGTTAGTTGTTTGCTGCCGCAGTTTTTCTGCACTCGTCAATGATGGCATCTACTTTCTCTTTTGTAAGGTGTTCCTTATAGAACTTTCCCATCTGCATCATTGGCGCATATCCACAAGCACCAAGACATTCAACTGTTTTCAAGGTAAACATACCATCTTCAGTTGTCTGCCCGGGTTTTATATTTAATTTCTGTTCGATATAAGAAATAATGTCGTCACTTCCCTTAATCATACAAGGACCGGTTTGGCATACTTCAAATGTGTATCTGCCAACAGGCTGCAAGTTATACATGCTATAGAAAGTAGCAACCTCATACACTTCAATCGGTTCAATGCTCAGCAATGAAGCTACATAATCCATGGTATCCGAACTCAACCAGCCAAATTCTTCCTGCGCCAGGTGAAGTACAGGCAACAAAGCGCTCTTCTGCTTTCCATCAGGATAGCGTGCGATAATCTCTTGTACTTTAGCCAGTTTTTCGTCTGAAAATTTTGTCATATTTCAAATTCAAAAGTCAACATTCAAAAGCAAACATTCAAAAACATTGCATTGCTTTTGAATATTCACAACTCAATTTTACGCGTCCAGTTCTCCCGCAATCAGGTTCAGGCTACTCAATGTAATGATGGCATCACTCAGCATGCTGCCAGCTGTTATTTCGGAATAAGCCTGGTAATAAATAAAGCAAGGTCTGCGGAAGTGAAGACGATACGGAGTACGTCCCCCATCACTAATCAAATAGAACCCAAGTTCACCATTAGCAGCTTCAACGCTGTGGTAAACTTCACCTTTTGGAATGTCCGTTTCTCCCATCACAATCTTGAAGTGCCAGATCAGTGCCTCCATTTTTGTATAGACATCTTTCTTTTCAGGAAGATAGTATTCGGGAACATCAGCGTGATACACTTCCGCATCAGCACCTTTAAATTCCTGTATTTTCTGGTAAGCCTGTTTAATGATCTCCATGCTCTGCCACATTTCCTGGTTGCGAACAAGGAATCTGTCGTAGCAATCGCCGGTAGATCCTACAGGTACTTCAAAACTGAAATCTTCGTAACTGCTATAAGGAGAATGCACGCGTACATCATAATCAACACCAGCTGCACGAAGGTTGGGACCTGTGAAGCCATAATTTAATGCACGTTCAGCACTAATTGCACCAACGCCCATGGTACGTTCCATGAAGATCCTGTTACGTTGTAACAGCTTTTCAAATTCGCGTAATACTGCGGGATATTCAGCAAGGAATTTTTCCAGTTTCGTCCATGCAGTATTATTAAAGTTTCTTTCAAAACCACCGATACGGCCAATGTTGGTCGTTAAACGTGATCCGCAAATTTCTTCGTAGATCTCATAGATCAGTTCCCTGTACTGCATTACGTAAAGAAATACGCTTAATGCACCGGAATCCACACCAACAATAGAATTACAAATAAGGTGGTCTGCGATACGCGCCAGTTCCATAATGATCACACGCAGGTAATCAACACGTTTGGGCGTTTGTATTTTTAAAAGCTTTTCGCAGGTCATGTGCCAACCCATGTTGTTCAATGGGCTTGAGCAATAGTTCAACCTGTCTGTAAGCGGAGTTATCTGATATAAGGGCCTGCGTTCTGCAAGCTTTTCAAAAGCGCGGTGAATATAGCCAATCGTTTGTTCTGCAGATACCACTCTTTCGCCATCCATCTCCAATATATTCTGCATTACCCCGTGAGTGGCAGGGTGCGTTGGTCCCAGGTTTAAAGTAGTTGTCTGCTTTTCAATGGAACCTTCAGGTAGTTTTATATGTTTTATTTGCTCTGACATAATTCATTTTAATTTGAAATTTGAAATTTGAAATTTCAAATCAGATAATACTTCCACCTCTACCGAACATCTCGTCATCCTTGTCAATTCTTGTCTGATCTTCCAGCGGGAACTCCTTACGCATAGGGAAATAATCCATTTCATCAACGTTCAGGATGCGTTTCAGGTTGGGATGACCGATAAAATTAACCCCAAAGAAATCATATGTTTCTCTTTCCATCCAGTTTGCGGTTGAAAAGATGTTGGTTGCAGTAAAAATATCCGGCTCCTGGATGTTGGTGAATACCTTAAAACGGATTCTCACGTTCTTTACCAGGTTATGCAGATGGTAGACAATAGCCAGTTCCCTGCCTTCCTGATCGGGGTAGTGAACCGCACACAGATCCGTCAAAAAACGGAACTGCAATTCCTCATCGTCAAATAGAAATTGTAAAACTTTAAGATTATCTTCTTTAGGAGCTTCAAACGTGAACATGCCATAAGGTTCTTCGAAGTTTACTACCTTATCGCCAAATTGATCTGCTAATCTCTGCTTGATATATTCGTTTGTCAATTCCATCGGGTGTTGAAAATTTGTATGAAACCTGGATAACCGCCTCTAACCTGATGCACCACACTATTTATTGTATACCGTAACTGCCTAACAAAGCTTTATAATGGTCACTATTTCTTCTTCTTAAGCTTTCGTTACCCACCAATTCCTGGATGCGCATAAAGCCATCGAGGATAGCTTCTGGTCTTGGAGGGCACCCTGGAACATATACATCAACCGGAATAACCTGGTCAATGCCCTGCAACACAGAATAAGTATCAAAAATTCCTCCTGAAGAAGCACAGGCTCCCACCGCCAATACCCAACGGGGCTCAGCCATTTGCAGATAAACCTGTCTTAACACCGGAGCCATTTTCTTTGCGATAGTTCCCATCACCATTAACAGATCACACTGACGCGGAGTAAAACCCAGTCTCTCAGAACCAAAACGCGAAAGATCATAATGAGAACCCATTGTGGCCATGAATTCGATACCGCAGCAGGAAGTTGCGAAAGGTAAAGGCCAAATGGAGTTTTTACGTGCCAGAGCAATGGTCTTTTCCAGTGAGGTCGCAAAATATCCCTGTCCTTGAAGCCCCTCCGGCATCTCAGCCAGCGCAATATTGTCGTAAATATCTGCCTGCTTTGGATGAATATTGAATTGAACGGGACGTGACATAGTATTTATTTTAATATAACACTTATTGCATTGGTGGCAATAATGTTACAAACACAATTATTACAAGATCAATTTCTATCGGCAAAAATAGGTTACACTTGGCAATTGAGCTAAAACATTTGACGTTTAATTTGCCTTCTTAAAGTCAAAATGAAAAGAGCAGGCTTTGCAAGACCTGCTCTTTTGTATTTTTTAACTTCTTGTTAGTCCTCCCATTGAAGTGCTTTCTTCTTGATGATGTAAATAAAGCCAACAAGAAAGAATGCAACGAACAGTAATACTTCCCAGAAGCCGGTCCAGCCGAGCTCTTTAAAGTTTACCGCATATGGATAGAAAAAGATTACTTCTACATCAAATAAAACGAAAAGAATGGCTACAAGAAAATATTTAATAGCCATTGGAGCGCGGGCGTTACCATGGCTTTCGATACCGCTTGCAAAGTTCTCCAGCTTTTCAGAAGTACTTCTTTTAGGTCCCAATAAATGAGATGCCACCATCATAACTATAACGATGCCGATGGCCACCAGCAATTGAATACCTATTTGAAAATAATTAGCAGAGGAGTTCACGTTTGCATCCAGTAAAATCGTCAATGCACTCATGGTAAATTCTTTAATGCCGCAAAAATAAGGGCAAAGACGGGTAAAAAAAATCAATGACGTAAAAAATGTCATGTAAATGTAAGATGTACGGTGTAAGGTGTACGATCTAAGGTATAAGTGTATGATGTCAGATGCTGCCCGAACATGCCGTTTGTACGGGAGGGGCACCTGTTACAAATATAAAAGCTCCCTTTTAGGGAGCCTTTATATTATATATGTAAATCAGAATTAACTATTTACCTGAGCTTTGTTTGGGTTTGTTTGCGGGACTGCTTTTTTGATTGGATTTATTTTTCACCCTTGTTAACTGATCCAGGAATTGTTTGTACTGAACGTTAGCCGGATCAAATCTTACAGCTTCTTCAAATTCAGCGATTGAGCTGTCAATGTTTTTAGCTGTATTTGCATAGTAACCGCCCTGGATAGCGTGGTAATAAGCAATTGCCTGTGCATTTTTAGTTGTATCCTTCATTAAGAAGCCGATATAATCGTTGATCGGACCAACAGCTTTAGTACCGGTGCTGTCTTGTGCCTGAGCGCTTTTTACAAGCATTGTGTAACCATAAGGCTGGTCAGGATATTTTGTTTTGTAGATCGCAGCCATGCTATCAGCAACAGGGTAATCTTTTGCACCCAGCGCCGCATCACCCAAATTATAGATATCAGCATTTGATGGTTTTGTATTCAAAGCAAAGCTTTTCTTCAACCAGTCATATCTTTCTGCAGGCCTGTTTGTTTTTTTGTAGATTGACGCGATCGTATCAGCATAGCTCATTTTATTTGCCTGTACTGTATCGATGTCCATTGCTTTAGTCAGATACGAGATTGCAGAATCTTCGAAACCAGGAGCCTTTTTATAAATTTCAGCAGCAATCTTATAAGCATCTATTGGAACTGCTGTCAGCGTTTGTTGTGCAAAGAAATTAGTAATAGCTGTCCTGGCCTGATCCGGCTGATGTAACCTGTCGTAGTTGTAAGCATATAAAAGATTTATAGGAGCATAGTCTTTACAAGCTCCAGCTTCCATTTGTTTTGCTTTATCTAAAGACTCCTGGTATTTACCGGCGCGGAACAGATAGTCGGCCTGGAAGAAATCGGTTTTACAATCTTTGTCAGCATTAGCTACATATTTTTCTATGTATTCTTTTGCTGCATTGATATCCTTTTCCTGGTAATATCTGAAGTAATTAAGATAAACAGGAGCATAAGCCGGGTCTGCAGCGATAGCTTTACCATACCATTCATTCATGGCGTCCAGGTTGTTCTGGCTTTGGTAGATACGACCGATTCTGAAATCAGCTTTGGCATAATTAGGGTTTCTGTTTAATGCTTCACGGAAAGCTTCAACAGCCTCACCACCTTTGTCGCTACCCAATTTAAGATAGTTAATGCCAAGATTTACAGGTATTTCAGGATTTGTTTTATCAATTTCCATAGCCTGTTTTAACTTATCAACAGCGTACTGCGGATCACCTTGTTTGCTACTACCGTCGGCATTTGCTTTACCAATAGCATTCAAAATATCGGCGTTAGGAACACCTTTCGTTTTTCCTTTAGTACCGGTTGTGCTTGTAATTGCCTGCTCAAATTTTTGTTTAGCCGCATTCACGTCGCCGCCGCTTAACAGTTCAGCGTTTCCCATACCAACCCACAACCAGGGATCGTTAACACCTTCATTTAATTTTTGCTGGTACAAAGCTTTTGCACCGGCTACATCCTCATTGGCTATCATTGCCTGACCTAACCAATAGATAGAATAAGCGTCTTTAGGCTTATCATTTACCACTTTTTGCAATGTTTCCAAGGCACTTTTTGTTTTCTCGTAGTAGAGATATTTTATTCCATCCTCTACTTTTTGAGAAAAAGCTGTAACAGTAGCAAACCCAATAGATAAAAATGTTAAAGCTGTTTTCTTCATTTTCTGTTTTTTATACTAGTGATTAATCGGTACTTTCTTTTATATTGCTTGTACGGATGCCGAAATACATCTTGGCGGGTACAAGATATGATCTTCTAAAAATAAGCTGGCCTCTTTCTACACTCATAAAATTAAGAAATCCGGTCCCTAAACCGGAATAGTTCTCCTTCACGATATAGTACAAAGGCCGTACCAAAGGATATTGCGCGTAACTAATAGTTGACTGCGAAGGTTTTGCAAATATGCTGTCATCCTTGCAAGAGGTGCATTGCAGTAATGCAAAGCGAATTGTCTTCATATAGGCCTTCTGCTCCGGATCCTGTTCGTTGCCTACCCAGCTTGAACCTACGAAACCTATGGCATTTTGGTTTCTAGAAACGTAATCAACCACTTCCCTACTGTTATTTGCGGCTGTAACGTTGCTACCAAAATTTTCTCCTTTTAAAACAGAATCTTTCAAAAATCTTACGGTACTGGTAGCATTTTTTCCATCGACAACTATAGTCTTCGAGGAATCTTTTCCACTGAGAAAATCCCTGATCTTAGCCATGGTAAAGACACTGTCTTTTCCATTAATGTTAATGATAACACTTACAGCATCATAGGCAAGCACATCATAATTCGGATGATACTTAAGCTTTGTGGTGTAATATTTATCTTCGTCCACAGTTAGTCCCCTGGCAATTACAATCATTCTCACACTGTCATTTTGAAGATCCCGCAAGCAATCAGCTTCAGACTTATACGTCGGGATAATTTTCGCTTCCGGAAAAGAAGATTCATACACTTTAATCTGCTCTTCTATAACCGGCTTAAAGCTTTCATCAACACTTATATTGATTACGCCTTTTTTGTAGGTATCGTTATCCCTGTTGCTTCTGGTTCCGTTACCACATGCAGTAAAAATAACTCCCAGAAAAAAAGCGACTGCCAATTTACACATTATTTTCTCTGCCATACTTTAATATTCTTTCTTAACACTTCTATACATTCTGAAAGCCCCGTACAAAAGACAAAGCCCGCCAAACAAATATCTCATTAAGGGATCAAGCTCTGTAAGAGCCGCTGAAAACGGAAGATTCCACTGAGATCCAAAAAATACAACAAGCCCCACTGACAGTATTAACAGAGATATAGCAACTCCATAAATAGTGCGCATTAAGGTCAAACTTTTCTTTTGCCTTGTTCTGAAATTATTCTCCATTTAACACAATAATTAAAATACGGCTCGGGCAAGATATAAAATTTTAGTTTTTATTTTTTATAAAATTCTGTAATCTGAGTGTTTTTTTACCTCGAGCCCAATGATGAAATAATAAAATATGCTTACAAAATAATTAACATTTGTTATTATGAGGAATGGTTAACATCGCCTGACTATATAGAGTGCAAAAAGAAAAATTTCCATAAATACTGATTACAAGCAGGATATGATCGTGTTTCAAAGCCTGAATATCCTGCGAACATTATCTTTGCAGCCATGAAAATTTTAATGGTATGTCTCGGCAATATTTGCAGAAGCCCATTAGCCGAAGGCATTTTGCAGGATAAAGTGGAAAAATATCATTTGAAGTGGCTGGTAGACAGTGCGGGAACAAGTAATTATCACATTGGAGAGCCTCCGCATCATTTATCGCAAAAAGTAGCCGTGCTAAATAACATAGACATAAGCGGCCAATGTGGAAGACAGTTTAAAAAAGAAGACATAAAGAATTTTGATAAGATCTATGTGATGGATAGTGAGAATTATACAGACGTGAAAAGGATAAGCAAAGATTTTTGGAACGAAAAAAAAGTAGATCTTATATTGAATGAACTATATCCCGGAGAAAACAGAAGCGTGCCGGATCCGTGGTATGGAGGAGAAGATGGCTTTCACAAAGTGTTTGACATGCTGGACCAAGCTTGTGAACAGATTATTGCAAAATACCGGGAGTAGCATGTACATCGCAGGAATCTGTCCTACATTTTGAAAATGTAGGACAGATTCCTGCGATGTAGGATGTACGATGAAAGGTGTACGATTTTAGATGAAGCTGATTAACAAAACAGATAATACCATAAAATGGCTAAAATACAGGTAGGGATACCGCAGGGAACGAGAGATTTTTCTACAGATATTGTTAGAAAACGTAACTATATTTTTTCAACTGTACGCTCGGTTTTTGAATTATACGGGTTTCAGCCATTGGAAACCCCAACGATGGAAAACATTGAAACCTTAATGGGGAAGTATGGGGAGGAAGGTGACAAATTAATTTTTAAGGTGCTGAATAACGGCTTGGGAGACCCTAAAAACCTGGAGAAATCTAAAGCTGCATTTGAAAATGTACTGAATGGAAAAAATGATAAAAACCTAACGGAGCGCGCATTAAGGTATGATCTTACCATTCCGTTTGCACGATATGTGGCCATGAACCATGCGCAACTTACTTTTCCTTTTAAGCGTTATCAGATACAACCTGTTTGGCGCGCGGACAGACCCCAAAAGGGCCGTTACCGCGAATTCTATCAATGTGATGCGGATGTGGTGGGTAGCTATTCGCTCCTCAACGAAGTGGAACTGGCTAATATTTATGCAGAGGTATTTAGTCAGTTGAAAATTGATGTGGAGATCCGCATAAACAACAGGAAAATACTTGCAGGCCTTGCTGAATTATGCGGAGGCGCCGACAAAATGATGGATATAACTATTGCGATTGACAAGCTGGACAAAATAGGATTGGAAAAGGTTAAAGAAGAACTGGCAACAAGAGGCTTACAAGAAAACCAGGTTGCACGTATTGAGCAATACCTGTCCATTGAAGGAAGCAATGAAGAAAAACTTCAACAGTTGACTGAACTGATGGGCGATAATGAAACAGCTAAAAAAGGCATTGAAGAGATCACATACGTACTGAACTATGCTGCCATCGCTGGCAACAGTAAATTGGTAACGGACTTCACCCTTGCGCGCGGCCTTAATTATTACACCGGAACCATCTTTGAAGTAAAAGCTAAAAACGTTCAGATGGGTAGCATTGGTGGCGGCGGCCGCTATGATGACCTTACGGGCTTATTTGGCGTTCCGAATTTACCTGGCGTGGGAATTTCATTTGGCGTTGACCGCATTTATGATGTAATGGAAGAATTAAAACTTTTTCCCGAAGCAGTACAAACCGGTACGCAGGTTTTATTCTTTAACCTTGGCGATGCAGAAAGCAGGAAAGCATTTGAGCTTGCTCAACAATTACGAGGCAAAGGTGTTAGATGTGAATTGTACCATGAGCTGGCTAAGTTTGATAAGCAATTTAAGTATGCTGAGAAAAAAGCAATTCCTTTTATTGTAATTATTGGCAGCAAAGAACTGGAAGAAGGAACCTGTGTCATTAAAGATCTTAAGAAGAGCGAACAATTTGCTTTGAAACAAAATGAACTGCAAAACTTTTCTTTCTAAAATAAACTATGCCTTATTTAACACAACATACAGCAAAGGATCTTATTGAACGGGTTAACCGTCTTACTCCCGGCAGTCAGCGAAAATGGGGAAAGATGAATGTAATGCAAATGCTTGCGCATTGCACCGCTGCCATTAAAATGGCATTTGCAGAAGAAGCACCGGTAAAGACAATGTCTGAGCCGATGGCAGCTTTTGCAAGATGGATGTTCATCGACCTGCTTCCTTTTCCCAAAGGAGGAGTACCTACAGCGGAAGAATTGGATGCGACCAAGAAACTGGTGGTTACAGACGATTTTGAATACGAAAAACAATCGTTGATCGAACAGATTGAAAGGCTTACCAGTACACCCGACGATCACTATTTCAAGCCGCACCCGGTATTTGGGCGAATGAACAGAAAAAAATGGGGAAAGCTCATTTATAAGCATGTGGACCATCATCTACGGCAGTTTGGAGAATGAGACGATGTATGATGTACGATGTACGGTGTTAGGTGTATGACGTACTATGTTTGATGAAGATATAACGGATGCCGGCTTTCCGCTGCATTTGGCGCCTCGGCAATAACTCTTATTTTTGCTGCCGGCGTTTATTACGGACCAGTATTTGTGTGGGTATCTTGTCGATTCACTTTGTTTTTAAGTTTTGACTCGACATACAACAAAATATCCGGGCAAATCAATAATAAAAACACACGGATGAAAATTTCTAATGAAACTAAGATCGGCGCGCTAACTGCTGTAGCAATAGCATTATTAATACTTGGATTTAATTTTTTAAAAGGAAAAAGCCTTTTCAGATCTGGTTTTTTCCTTTATGCAAAATATGACAACACAAAAGGCTTACTGCCCTCCCACCCTGTTTTTGTAAATGGTTACCAGGTAGGATCCGTTTATGAAATTGAAGCGGCGGACAAAAATGTAAAAGAAATTCTTGTTACCATAAAACTAAGCCGGTCTTATAATATCCCTGCGAATTCAGAAGCTTCGATAAAGGACAATCCTTTGGGCACTCCGAGCCTGGACATAAAATTAGGAACAAGCACTTCTTACCTGCACTCGGACGATACCTTGCGGACGTCAAAAGCCGGCGGACTGTTGGATGCAGTAAGCGCAAAGCTGGGCCCCGTGGCTGATCAACTGGCGGTTACGCTGGGCTCTCTTGATTCTTTATTAAGAAATGCAAACAGTGTATTGGATCCTCATACAAAAGGCAACCTGCAAAGTGTTATTGCCAATTTGAACAATGCAACAGCAAGCCTGGTAAAGTCTTCGGCCTCATTACAAACAATGCTGAATACGCAGACCGGCGCTTTGGCCAATACGCTTGATAATATGAGCAGCTTTTCTGAAACACTTGCTTCCAATAAAGAAAAGCTGAACAATACAGTAAGTAATATTGAGAAAACAACAGAAAATCTTTCAAAAGCTGACATCGACGGTGTTGTAAACAATCTTAAAGCTTCTGTAGAAAAACTGAACAACACAATGGAGAAAGTGAACTCTACAGATGGTTCGCTCGGATCGTTGATCAATGATAAAGCATTGTATACCAATCTTAACAATACTGTTCGCAGCCTGAATACTTTAATGGACGATCTTCGTGTTCATCCTAAGCGCTATGTAAATATTTCCGTGTTCGGCAAAAAAGATAAAGGCAACTACCTTACACAGCCGCTTAGTGATACCGTTACCACATCCAGTACAAAATGATAAAAAGGCTTAAGGCTACATATATTTTATTAGCGCTGATTATTGGCTCGTCATTTACAGTCATGGGCCAGCAACCCGGCGCACAGGATACTGTTGCGAACAAAAAATTCATCAACATTATTCAGTCGAAAAGGCTGGACTATGAGAGAAAAGACACAGTAGAATTTCAGTCACTTGTGGGTGATGTTATTGTCAGGCAGGAAAAGACGCTTTTCTACTGCGATAGTGCCATCATTAACCGCAATCTGAATGTACTGGAAGCTTTCGGCCATGTTCACATCAATGATGCAGACAGCGTTCATACATACTCTGATTACCTGAAATATCTGGGTAATGAGAAAAAAGCTTATCTGAAAAACAATGTAAAGCTTACTGACGGCAAAGGCATTTTAACAACAAAAAATCTCGAATACAACGTTCAGTCCAAAATTGGTATTTATACCAATGGGGGTAAACTTGTAAACGGTAATTCCGTTTTAACAAGTGAAGATGGCTATTACTATGGCGAAACCAGGGATGCACTTTTTAAGAAGAAAGTAAAACTCGTTACACCGGATTATACTATCGAAACAGATACGCTGCCTTATAATACTTACACTGGTATTGCAAATTTTGTGGTACCAACAATTATTACTGGCAAGGAAAAAAACCGGCAGGTAAAAACAAGCAGTGGTTTTTACGATTCTCAAAAGAAATATGTGGTATTTGGAAGCAGGCCAAGTATACAGGACGGTAGCACTTTTCTTGATGCGGACGATGTTGCGAGCAACGATTCTACCGGTTACAGCGAAGCCAGAGGTAATGTGATCTATCGTGACACAGCCCAGGGCATAAGCATATTTTCCGGGAACCTGAAAACGAGCCGGAACGAAAATTCATTTCTTGCAACTATTCAACCTGTAATGGTGATCAAGCAGGATACGGACTCATTGTTTATAGCTGCAGACACATTGTACTCTGCAAGACTTTCTGACTTAATAAAAAGCCGTCCCGTCCCCGATATTACAGGAAAAGAAAGCGATATAGCGAAAGACACTTCTTTAAAAGCAAAAGTGGCCGGCATTATAAATAAGCCCGCGGATAGTACCGACAGATTCTTTGAAGCTTACTTCAATGTACGTATCTATTCTGATTCCATGCAGGCTGTTGGAGATAGCTTGTTCTACTCTGCGAAAGATTCTGTATTCAGGCTGTTCCGCGATCCTATTGTATGGAACAAAGAGAATCAAATCTCGGGTGACACCATTTACATGTATACGCAACAAAAGAAACCAAAGCGTTTATATGTTTTTGAGAATGCACTTACTATAAGCAAAGTTGGGGATGACTATTATAACCAGGTAAAAGGCAGAACCATTAACGGATATTTCAAGGAAGGCAATATCGATTTTTTGAGAGCAAAGGGTAATTCGGAAGCTATTTACTATGGCCAGGACGACAATAACAAATTTGTTGGCGTGAACAGGGCCACGGCCGATATGATCGATTTGTACTTTGAGCAGCGTAAACCTGAGCGTGTGGTGATGCGTGTTAACCTAAAAGGCACAACTTATCCGATGCGACAGGTTAATCACTCCGACATGCGCCTGCGCGGTTTTAAATGGATTGAAGACAAAAGGCCAAAGTCTAAGTATGATTTGTTTGGAAAGTAAGAAGATTTGAAATTTGAGATTTGAAATTTCAAATTCAAATTTTCGGAGAGGCTTTGAATTGACAGGCAGCATCAGTGCGAATCTGGAATATTATCTGGCTAAATAAGTAGTTGCGGCTCCGCATATTCAATTTCAAATCTAAAATCCTACATGTCTTTTTTAAAGCAAACATTTATTGATCCAATAAAAGAGTTTATTCACGATAGCAGATCTATCGGAATTTTGCTATTGGTGTGTACTGCCATTTCCCTTGTGATAGCTAATCTGTCTTTTGGAGAAAAATATCTTGCTTTCTGGAATGCGGAGTTTCATCTTGCACATAATTTATATCTCCCGCACTCATTACTTCACTTTATTAACGATGGTCTGATGGCGCTCTTCTTCTTTCTTGCGGGCATGGAAATAAAGCATGAAATGCTTGAAGGAGAACTGGCGAGCCCTCAACGCGCAGCATTACCCGTTGCCGCAGCAATTGGTGGAATGATAGCTCCGGCCATTATTTTCTCCCTATTCAACAAGGCCACCGTTTTTCAACCCGGATGGGGAATTCCTACAGCTACAGATATTGCGTTCTCACTGGGAGTTGCATCATTACTGGGAAAGCGCGTTCCTGATTCACTCAAGATCTTTCTGACTGCCCTTGCGATCATTGACGATCTTGGCGCCATTGTGATCATTGCACTTTTTTACGGCTCATCAATAAAACTTGTGTGGCTGGCCGCCAGCTTATGCATAATTGCATTCATCTATTTTATCAATAAAAAGATGCGGTTCGGCTGGCTGCAAATAGCGCTTGGCGTCCTGCTCTGGTATTGTGTCTTTAACTCGGGTGTTCATGCAACCATAGCAGGTGTTTTGTTTGCATTATTGGTGCCCGGCAACCTTCTTACAACATACTGCAACAAGTTGCATCACCTTGTCAATTTTGCTATAATGCCTCTGTTTGCATTGGCCAACACTGCAATAATATTTCCTGACAATCCGGTAACAGCATTAACAAGTACGCTCTCACTCGGTATAATAGCCGGCCTGTTTATCGGCAAACCCCTTGGTATTTATACTGCCAGCTATATTGTAATAAAGAAGAAGTGGGCAGCATTATCATCTGACATTACCCAGGCGCACCTGGTTGGTGCAGGAGTGCTGGCAGGCATTGGTTTTACCATGAGTATTTTTATTTCCACACTTGCATTCAGTGATCCGGCTTACCAGGACATCGCCAAAGTAGCTGTACTTGCCGGCTCTGTTGCTTCTATGATCGCCGGCTATTTCTGGTTAAGATCATTGCATACCCGCAAACAGCGGCAAGTCACCAGCAATGCTACAGTAAAGCAATAATAAAAACCGAGGAATGGTTCTGCTTATTTACGCCTAACAGTATCCTTCGGATTTACTGTATCAGGTCTCACCTTTTGAGTTGTTGTGTCACCTAGTGAAGGATTTGTAGCAGAGCTGTTATCTGGCGGAGGAATGGTTATGGACTTGTCTGTAGTGTCCGTTTCATTATTCTTTCCGTTGTGATTGCCACATGAGCCCAGCAGAAACGCACCTGTAGCAATTGCCGTGATAAGTATGTTTTTCATAATGCCGGTTTTTGTCTTTAAAAATACTTGTCACTTATTTATCAAAAAATCCATGCCAATAAAACAAAACGCATTAAGGTTTATAAACGCAGGAGATGACGCACCGATGGGCAAAAAAAGCTACACAAAAGCAACAATTCATTTCTAAAATGTGTTACCTATAGTATAGAGAAACTGGTACACTTATGGAAGTAGGAAGGATATTCCTAATCTTAAATCTTATTGTATGCTTAGATGGACCGTAATCTTTCTGATCATCGCGATTGTAGCTGCGATATTTGGCTTTACAGGAATAGCCGCGGGCGCCACCCAAATTGCCAGAGTTTTGTTCTTTATTTTCCTGGTGCTGTTTATAATTTCCTTAATAAGAGGCAGGACGCCCTAAGTTTATTTTAATACGTTATATTCGTGTTAAATAAACGCACAAAAATAAAATGATTTTTATCTTCGCGGAAATATTCTAACACAATAACATTCAAATATTTAAGCCTGATAGCAGGCAGTTTTGGTTGCGAGGGTAATTTCAATTACCCTCTATTTTTTTTAGGCCTTCAAGGAATATAAGATTTCACTTATTCACAAAGACATCATCGCATTCTTTTATACCCCTTGTAATATTTTGTACGGTTTATTGAAAACAGAAAAGATTTTGATTTGTTGTCTTTTCTTATGTGACTATTAATAAGTAGTTGCAATAATAAAAAGAAGAACCTTCATTATGTCGTTATGACACATTAAAAAATGATTAAAAAGACTTTAAATTGACTCGCTTATCTGAAAAACTGGTAAGAAATGATTATCGCCGCGATAACGCCAATTATGTCCGCCATAATGCCCGCCCAGACTGCATAACGCACTTTTTTAATGCCCACACTGCCGAAGTATAGCGCAAGAATATAAAAGGTTGTGTCTGTAGAGCCGAATAATGTAGAACCTAGTTGCCCGACAAAACTGTCCGGCCCGTGTGTTTTTAATGTATCAATCATCAATCCTCTTGCTCCACTGCCGCTGAAAGGACGCATGATAGCAATGGGAAGCGCCGGAGTAAAATCAGTATTCAGTCCGGTAAGCCCAATCACATAGGTCAGACCATTGGTAACGTATGTGAGCGCGCCACTATCACGAAAAACACGGATCGCAACCAACATGCCCACCAGGTACGGAAGGATCTTTAACACAACGTCAAATCCATTCTTCGCGCCTTCAATAAAAGCGTCGAATACCGACACTTTCTTCCAAACACCGCCGATAATGATCGTAACGACTATTGCGAACAGGATCAGATTACCGGAGATCTTGCTAAAAGCTTCACGCTGGGCATTTTCCATTCGTCCAACCAAAACGAGCAAGCCAACTACAAATGCCGTCATTCCCAGCAGTGACGCAATCAATACAAAATCCCATTTGATTCGTTGTCGTATGCCAACAATTATAATGGAAGCAAGCGTGGCTGAAATTGTCCCCAAAACACAGGGTATAAAAATGCTGGCAGGCTGTGTGGACCCGGCAGCCAACCGATAAGTTATAATGGATAATGGAATTAATGTAAGCCCGCTTGTATGGAGCACAAGAAACATGATCTGCGCATTGGTGGCAGTCTCTTTGTTCGGATTCAGCGATTGCAGGCTTTGCATGGCCTTCAAACCAAATGGGGTAGCCGCATTATCCAATCCTAACATGTTGGCACTGAAGTTCATTACCATCTCTCCCATGGCCGGGTGCTTGTCAGGAACTTCAGGGAACAACCTTTTCATAAATGGATTCAGCCATCGGGCGATCAGGTTAATCGCACCTGCTTTTTCTGCAATATTCATGATTCCAAGGAAAAAGATCATTGTTCCTGCCAGGGAAAATCCCACATCAACCACAGAACTTTTCGCTGAATCGAACATGCCTTCCACCAACACTTTAAAAATTTCCGTATCATGAAACACGATCAGTTTAACGCAGGCTATAAGAAATGCTATGATGAAAAAAGCGATCCAGACAATGTTCAGCGCCATGAATAAGAATTAATTAATACATCCGAAAGTAGTGAAAAACAATTTCCAAAGCGGAAAAGTTTCCTAGTTAGCAAGGACAGCGCTACATTTGCGGCCGGTTAAGCATAAAGCCTAAAGCTGAAAGCTCAACCAATGGCTGAAAGCTCATAGCTGATAGCTGAAAGCAAAAAGATAAAACATAACAATTTTATGGCTTTACAAGCAGGTATTGTGGGATTACCAAATGTGGGTAAATCAACTTTGTTCAACGCATTAAGTAATGCGAAAGCGCAGGCGGCCAACTTTCCGTTCTGTACCATTGAACCTAACGTAGGCGTTATTACCGTTCCGGATGAACGCCTGATCCAGTTGGAAAAACTGGTTCAACCACAACGCGTGGTTCCTACAACTGTTGAAATAGTGGATATCGCCGGCCTGGTGAAAGGCGCCAGCAAAGGCGAAGGATTGGGCAACCAGTTCCTTGGGAATATCAGGAGTACTGATGCCATTATTCACGTGTTACGTTGTTTTGACGATGATAACGTGATCCACGTTGACGGTAGCGTAAACCCGGTTCGCGACAAGGAGATCATCGATACAGAATTGCAGTTGAAAGATCTGGACAGTGTAGAAAAAAAGATCGCTAAAACTGAAAAGCAGGCAAGAACCGGCGGCGATAAAGAAGCACTGCGCGGCCTCGAAATTCTGCAGGCAATAAAGGCACACCTGGAACAAGGTAAAAATGCAAGAGCATTTGAGGTAAGCGTGGAAGACAGAGAAAAGCATGTTGATGACATGTTCCTGCTCACCATTAAGCCGGTAGTTTACGTGTGCAATGTGGATGACAAGAGTGTTGTAAAAGGTAACAAACATACCGATGCGATTAAGGAAGCGGTAAAAGATGAGAAGGCTGAAATAATTTTCATCAGCGCCGAGATTGAAAGTGAGATCGCTGTAATGGACAACTTTGAAGACAGGCAGATGTTCCTGGAAGATATGGGACTCCATGAAAGTGGTGTTGCCCGTTTGATCAAAGCAACTTATCATTTGTTGAATCTTGCTACTTATTTTACGGCAGGTGTTCAGGAAGTGCGTGCATGGACCATTCACAAAGGGATGCTTGCTCCGCAGGCTGCTGGTGTAATTCATACTGATTTTGAAAAAGGATTTATCCGTGCGGAAGTGATCAAATACCTGGACTTTGTAAAATTCGGCTCAGAAGCTGCATGCCGCGACAATGGTAAACTTGCCGTTCAGGGTAAAGATTATTTAGTTGAAGATGGCGATATAATGCACTTCAGATTTAACGTATAAACGATCCGGCACTTCACCGGTTTTAATATAACCGTAAAATAGAAAAACACTTTTTCCTGTAAAGTTTTTTATAACTTGTCAGGACGATTGTTGATCTGTTTTACGGTTTTTTATTGCTTGCTGCAAACACTTACTGTGCATTTATTCACTTGAACAACGCATATAATTTTCTAACACAAAAAATCAAACAATGAATCCAAATCAAACCGCAGTTTATCCTTATCTGGCTTTTAACGGTAATTGTCGCGAAGCGATGACTTTTTACAAAGATTGTATTGGCGGGGAACTGGAAATCATGGATTTTGCTTCAGCTCCAATGGACACTCCTCCGGAGGCAAAAAACAATGTAATGCACTCACGTCTCACAAAAGGAGAATTGACGATCATGGCATCGGATTCAATGCCCGGACAGCCGGTTACCAACGGAAGTTCTGTTTCCCTTTCTGTTAACTGTGCCAGCAAAGAAGAAGTGGACACTTTCTTCAATAATCTTTCTAAAGATGGTAAAGTAACCATGCCTGCAGGCGATACATTCTGGGGCGCCTATTTTGGTATGCTGACGGATAAATTCGGCATTCACTGGATGTTTAATTATGATAAACCACGACAATAAGTTGTAAGTTATACGCGGTACGTTATACGTTTAAGCCCCATAAGTTTTAAGTTGTACGTGGTACGTTATACGTTGAAGCCTTTATGTTGTAATAGTTCGGCAACATAAAGGCTTTCTAATTACAGATGCTGTTTAAACTTTACAAATTTTTCTGACCAGATTGAAAAACGTATAACGTACCACGTATAATTTAAAACCCAAAATGCTAACTTTGTTAGCATGAAGCGTTCCGGATCTGCAGATCTCCCCTTGCATTATGGTTATGTTCCTAAATGGCTTGCCGAGCGAATGGCAAAGCTTGGACTGGCTGTTACCGAATCTATTTTGATGGAATACGGTCAACAGGAATTTCTGCGCCGGATGAGCGACCCGTTTTGGTTTCAAAGTCTGGGCGCTGTGATGGGAATGGACTGGCACTCTTCAGGAATTACTACTTCTGTAATGGGCGCATTGAAAAGAGCGATAAATCCTCATGCAAAAGAACTGGGAATTTATATCTGCGGAGGAAAAGGAAAATTTTCAAAAGAAGCTCCGCAGGAATTATTGCGCGTTGCGGAACAGACAGGACTTGATGGAAATGAGCTTGTAAAATTTAGCAAGCTTAGCGCAAAGGTCGATAATACTGCCGTGCAGGATGGCTTTCAATTGTACACCCATAATTTTATTGTCAGCAGTAAAGGCGATTGGTCGGTGATCCAGCAGGGCATGTCTGCTGGAAGCAAGATGGCCCGCCGTTATCACTGGCACTCGAAAGATTTACATTCTTTTATTGAAGAACCCCATACTGCCGTTTGTGGTGTTAACCAGGGAGAGATCCTTAACCTTACTGCGACTGCAGCAGATAATACCCGCGCCAGCATTTTAGCACTGACAAAAGAAAAACCGGAGTTGATGATGCAGGAGATTCAGCAATTGATCATGCCTTCGCATCATGATGTAAGAAGTGAGGATGTTGACCTTAAACGTTTGGGTACTGTGCTCTGGCTCGCCAGTGAGCAGCAGCTGCAAAGTTTTGAAGAACTGTTACTCTTGCAGGGTGTTGGCCCGAGAACGATTCAATCTTTAACACTGGTAAGCGAGGTGATTCATGGTACGCCATCCCGCTTTAAAGACCCTGCCCGTTTTGCATTTGCGCATGGAGGTAAGGATGGACATCCATTTCCTGTTCCGATAAAAGTGTATGATGAGACGATCAGCACATTGCAGAATGCGGTGTACAAGGCGAAACTGGGAGAGACAGATAAGCAGGAAGCAATTAAAAGCCTGCACACATTAGCGGCTAAAGCTGAAAAGAATTTTATACCCAATGAGCAGTTTGATGCACTAATTGAAAAGGAAAGAAATGAGTCGTGGAAATATGGCGGAAAGACGGTTTTCGGTGATGCTAAAAGGCCAAAGGCGAAGGGAGTGCAGCTGAGGCTGTTTTAAATACAAAATTCCCCGCCTGACCTGTCGGGCAGGAAAAGTAAAAAGTAAAAGATAGCCCGCAGAGATTTAAGCGAAGGGTTTCGCGCGGAGGGCGCGGAGAGGCGGCGGCGCGGCGGGATAAGTCAAAATTCAAAAGTAAAAAGTAAAAGATAGCCCGCAGAGATTTAAGCGAAGGGTTTCGCGCGGCGGGCGCGGAGAGGTGGCGGCGCGGCGGGATAGGTCAAAATTCAAAAGTAAAAAGATAGCCCGCGGAGATTTAAGCGATGGGTTTCGCGCGGCGGGCGCGGAGAGGCGGCGGCGCGGCGGGATAAGTCAAAATTCAAAATTCAAAAGTAAAAAGATAGCCCGCGGAGATTTAAGCGAAGGGTTTCGCGCGGCGGGCGCGGAGAGGCGGCGGCGCGGTGGAAAGCTAAAAACAAAAAATAAAAGGCAAAAACTGCCCGCGGAGATTTAAGCGAAGGGGTTCACGCGACGGGCGCGGAGAAACGGCGGCGCAACGAATACAAAACAGGCGGTTCTCTAGACACCTTACCAGCAATAGAAACAGAGGCACTTTGAACGTACTAACCTATGCTGCGATAAACGTATAACGTACCACGTAAAACTTACAACTCAACCTACAACTTCTCCTCTATCTCCTTCCCCACTCTTTCAGTCAATGACTCAGGGCGCTGTTCGGAAGTGAACCAGCTTTTGCCATCGTTATTTACATAACCAAAGAATACGTTGTTGAGAACAACGTGGTATGAGCGCACTATTCCATCCTTATCTTTTTTTCCGGGACTAACGCGGCCATCGTAGTGAACGCCTTCATGATCAAATGATATGGTAAAAAATTCTTCAGTCATGTTTTACATTTAAACCGCAAAGATGGAACAAACTGGTTTAGTTACAAAAATGTCTGACGATGACATTATTTCGAATTACGGAGATATTCAGCTCATTTGAACGAGTTTATTTGCCATCAAATATGACCTGCTATCAGTTTTAAAATTTCGAATGCCAAAAAATTCCTTTCAAAAATGCAACCGATTGCAATATCACGGAAAAACTTACTATATTTACCCATCCCGGTTAAAACAACCGACACTAACAGATTGCAACTGATCCAAAACGAATATTAGCATATGAAAATACTTGTCCGCGGCTACTTAGCGCTGCTGTTACTTTCGACAACAATCGTTTCGCGCGCACAGCAAAATTCTGTGTATGAATTGTGGTACAACAAACCGGCAACAAAATGGGAAGAAGCCTTACCGATTGGTAACGGCAGATTGGGTGCAATGGTATTTGGCAGACCCCCAGACGAGCTGATTCAATTAAATGAAGACAGCTTTTGGGCAGGTGGTCCGTTTAACAATGATAATCCCAAGGCAAAGGATGCGCTGCAAACAGTTCAGCAGCTCATTTTTGAAGGCAAATACAAGGAAGCGGAAACACTTGCCTCAAAAACGTTTGTAGCAGAAAAAATACACGGCATGCCTTATCAGCCTGTAGGAGATGTATTGTTACATTTTCCGGGTCATGAACAATATGAGCCGGCAAAATTCCGTCGTTCTTTGGACGTATCTAAAGCAACTACAACCACAGCCTACGAAGTAAATGGCGTGCACTTTACCCGCGAAATATTCTCGTCATTTATTGATCAGGCAATCGTCATAAGATTAACTGCGGATAAAGCAAACAGTATCAGTTTTACTGCATCCATGAAAACACCTCAACAAGGTGGGGTTAAAGCCAACGGACATGAATTGACGCTATCTGCAATTTCACCTGACCACCAGGGAATAAAGGGCGCTGTGAAAGTCTGTGCAATAACTTCCATTAAAACGGAAGGCGGGTCAATCAACAACAATGATACATCCATTACTGTACAGGGTGCTAATGTGGCAACCATTTATGTATCTGCCGCCACCAACTTCAACAAATACAATGATCTTACTGCCGACGAAATAAGCAGGGCAAAAAAATACCTGGCTAACGCAGAATCAAAGAAATATGAGTCGGCCAAACAAGACCAATCCAATTTCTATAGTAAATACTTCAACAGGGTAGTATTCAATCTCGGAACAACTGATGCTGCAGCATTACCTACAGATGAAAGACTACGCAGGTTTGCGTCAACGTTTGATCCTGCATTGGTTTCTTTATATTTCCAGTTCGGCCGTTACCTGCTTATTTGTAGTTCCCAACCCGGCACTCAACCGGCAAATCTGCAGGGCATATGGAACCCATTGACAAGGCCACCATGGGACAGCAAGTATACAGATAATATCAACCTTGAAATGAACTACTGGCCTGCAGAAGTAACCAATCTCTCTGAATTACACGAACCGTTGGTTAAAATGGTAAAGGATCTCACAGTTACAGGACAAACCACTGCTAAAAGTATGTATGGTGCAAGAGGCTGGGTATTGCATCATAACACGGATTTATGGCGGTTCACTGCGCCTATTGACGGTCCCTGGGGCGTTTGGCCAACAGGCGGTGCGTGGCTCTGTCAGCATATGTGGGAGAAATTTGTTTATAGTGGCGATAAGAAATTTCTAAAAGATATTTATCCATCCATGCAATCTGCCAGTGAATTTTTCCTGGATGTGATGGCGAAAGATCCTCAAAAAGGATGGTGGCTGGTGTCTCCATCTGCTTCACCGGAAAATGCGCATAACGGCATCAACATTTCTGCCGGCACCACAATGGATAACCAGATTGTTTTTGCTTTATTCCACAATACGGTTCAGGCCGCAAAAATTCTTGGCATCAATAACGCCACTACACAAGAAATCAGCAAACGCATTCCTAACCTGCCTCCAATGCAGATTGGCCAGTATAGCCAGCTACAGGAATGGTTTTATGATTGGGATAACCCGGAAGATAAACATAGGCATGTTTCGCATTTGTGGGGTTTATTTCCGGGAAATGAAATATCACCTTATCGCAACGCCGCATTGTTTGAAGCTGCAAGAAATTCATTGATCTATCGCGGAGATGTTTCAACCGGATGGTCGATGGGCTGGAAAGTAAATCTCTGGGCAAGACTTCTCGATGGAGATCATGCGGAGAAATTGATTACAGATCAGCTTACACCAGTTGGAGGAAATAAAGGTGGCGGTGGCACTTATCCCAACTTATTTGATGCACATCCGCCATTCCAGATTGATGGCAATTTTGGATGCACTTCAGGCATTGCAGAAATGTTGTTGCAATCTCATGACGGTGCGCTGCATGTTCTTCCTGCGTTACCATCACAATGGAAAGACGGCGAGATAAAGGGTCTCCGCGCAAGAGGCGGCTTCGAAACAGACATAAAATGGACGAATAACAGCCTTACGCATTTGTCTGTAAAATCGACCCTGGGCGGAAACCTCAGGATCAGAACTTATTACCCGATAAAAGCAACGTCACCATCAATTAAACTAGCAAAAGCAACAGGCAACAACAATAATATCTTTTACAAAACGGCAGACACAAAGGAACCTGTTGTTTCACCGAAAGCATCTTTGAAAGGATTGCAATTAAGACAGGTGTATGAATATGATGTAATGACGGAAGCGGGAAAAACTTATGAATTCGAAGCGGAATAATTGAAAATTGAAAATTGACAATGAATGTGCGAATGGGTAAATGTGCGAATATGCGAATGCATGGATATGAAAGCAATTTTTTTGATTAATAAAATGTGAATGAATGAGGAATGTTTGATAATAGTTTTCTGCTGCACGTTTCACTATTCACCATTCACCATTGACTTTTTTTACCACCAGGAAAACAACCAACTTCATGAAACGGATGAACAAAATGCGCTATCTGTTTGCCGGCCTTATCTGCTGGCAAACTGCGCTAGCACAAGACGGTACGGCAACCGCCAACATTGTCTTTAACGATCTGAGTGATTTTAAAAATGCAGGGGCCAACTGGACAATAGCCGGCGATGCGGCTTGCAATTTCAATCAACCTAACGACATCCAGGCTATTGCCGGCAAAGGATGCGTGGTAGATAAACCGGATAGCAAAAACAATTCACATCTCATTACACAAAAAGAATTTGGCGATGCTGAAGTTGAACTGGATTTTATGATGGCAAAAGGCAGCAACTCCGGCATTTATCTGCAGGGCCGTTATGAAGTGCAACTGTTTGATAGCTGGCAGAAAATTCATCCGACATTTTCAGACTGCGGCGGTGTTTACCAACGTTGGGATGAGAGCAGATCCGGAGACGAAAAGGGCTATGAAGGAACAGCACCTCTAGTTAATGTTAGCCGTGCACCGGGTTTATGGCAACATGTGAAAATCAGGTTCCGCGCGCCGAAGTTTGGTGCTGATGGCAAAAAAATAAGCAATGCCGTTTTTGAAGAAGTATATCTGAATGGCTCATTGGTACAGGAAGAAACTGCCGTAACCGGTCCGACAAGAGCTTCAGCATTCAATGATGAAAAGGCACTCGGCCCTTTAATGTTACAAGGTGATCACGGTCCTGTTGCATTTAAGAACGTACAGATAAGGCCACTACAATCTGCAATGGCACCTGCTAAAAAAAGAAGGTCCATAGACAACCCGATTGTCTACACTCCTTCTTCAAATGAACCGGTATTGCTCAGGAGTTTCTGGCAATATGGCGACACAAAGCTGACCCACGTTATATCAGCAGGTTATCCGGATCAAACAAACTTTGCTTACAATTTGAAAGAAGGTGCTTTGTTACAGGTTTGGAGAGGACCGTTCCTGGATGTTACTGACATGTGGCATGAAAGAGGTGAACCTCAACTGGCAAAGCCGCTGGGCAGCGCAATCACTTTTCCTAATCAGCCTCCTGTAGCGGTATTAACCAGCAATACTGCAGCCTGGCCGGATTCAGTTGCGTTCGATGACTTCAACAATAAAGGCTATAGCCTGGATAAAGAAAGAAATCCAACGTTCAAATACAACTACAATGGCATTAATGTGATGGATAAAATATTCTCTGCTAACGGTGCCGGCTTGACGAGAGAAATAAAAGTAGACAATCCTCCTGCCCAGTTATATTGCAAAATTGCAACAGCTGATAACATTCAGCAGCTCAGCAAAGGATTATATGCTGTCAGCAACAAATCTTATTACCTGCAGATAGATGAAAAATATGCACCGGTAATAAGGCAAACTGCAAAAGGACAGGAAATGCTTGTTCCTGTTAACGCACAAAACAACACCGTTTCTTATTCCATCACCTGGTAATCTACCATCATGACAACGCAACATACATTTAAACATAAAAAAGCTTTGCTGGGCGGACTGTTATTTGCAGCGTGCTTTGGTGCAAAAGCTCAGAACAGCGATACCACGATCACTCAGAAAGAAGAAGATTATTATACCATTCAAACACTGCCCATTCCCGAAAATGTAAAGCTGGAAGTAGGCGGAATGACTTTACTGCCGAACGATGCATTGGCTGTTTCAACACGACATGGAGAGGTTTGGAAAATAAGCAATCCTTACATGAAAAATGGAGGCATGCCACGCTATTCACTGTTTGCAGAGGGCATGCACGAAACGCTTGGGCTCAACTACATCAAAGGGGATCTGTATTTGGCACAAAGGTCCGAGCTGACCAGGCTGAGAGATCTTGACGGTGATGGAAGAGCTGATGAATATGAAACCATTTATTCCTGGCCTTTATCGGGTAACTATCATGAGTATTCTTATGGCCCAAAACTAGATAAAGATGGTAACATGATCCTTACGCTGAACCTTTCCTGGATCGGATATGGCGAAAGCTTAACCAAATGGCGCGGCTGGATGATTAAGATAAGTCCTGAAGGTAAATTCAAACCTTTCGCAACGGGCTTCCGCTCACCTGCGGGCTTTGGGCTGAATAACAGCGGAGATATCTTTTATGCAGAGAACCAGGGTGACTGGGTGGGCTCCGGGAGCATTACCAATGTAGCAGAAGGTGACTTTGTTGGAAATCCCGGTGGTCTTCGTTGGTCCGGCGAACCTAACTCGCCGGTTAGATTAAAAAAGCAGGATATTCCGGATACCGGCGAACCCAAGTATGAAGTAGCTAAACGTGTCCCCGGATTAAAAACACCGGCAGTTTGGTTTCCTCATACC
Organism: Chitinophagaceae bacterium DXS; assembly: GCA_030345135.1. GTDB lineage: Bacteria > Bacteroidota > Bacteroidia > Chitinophagales > Chitinophagaceae > Danxiaibacter > Danxiaibacter flavus. The sequence continues at coordinate 531,030 of CP128386.1, read as the reverse complement.
ATCTTAGGGATTTCTACATCAGATATTCTTAGCTATGAAGGCGCTGCCAAAATGGGTCCGTTTGAAGGGCAACTTTTTGTTGGTGACCAGGGACAAAGTAAGATCATGCGCGTTTCACTTGAAAAAGTAAAAGGTGTATACCAGGGTGTTGTATTTCCTTTCAGAGAAGGGTTTTCTTCCGGCATTATCCGCATGTGCTGGGGATCTGACGGCAGCATGTTTGTTGGTATGACGGCTCGCGGCTGGGGAGCAACAGGAGGCAAAGAATATGGCCTGCAAAGATTGGTGTGGAACGAAAAAACGCCTTTCGAAATGAAGACCGTAAGCGCCAGGCCTGATGGCTTTGAGATTGAGTTTACACAGCCGGTGGACGAAAAAGCAGCCAAAGATGTTAACTCTTACCAGATCACCAGCTTTACTTACAAGTATCATCATATTTATGGAAGTCCGGTAATTAACCAGGGCGACAGAAAAATAAAAGCGATTGAAGTTTCTCCGGACAAGTTAAAAGTTCGCCTGGTGCTGGATTCCTTAAAGCTTGGTTATATTCATGAAATCAAAACTGAAGGTGTGCGTTCTGCAGAGAAAGTGGCGTTGTTGCATAATACTGGCTATTACACATTGAACAATATTCCTGATGGTGACAACCTGAAGATCACTGCGCAAAACCAGGTAACGCCAGCCATGTCACATCACGATCATATGAATATGGGTTCAGGTGGTACAAGCGGGGCTGTTGTAGCTAAAGCAGTAACTGTGAAACACCTTACAAAGCAACCGGCTGATTGGGGCAAGCCCGACAAAACAATTACTATCGGAACAAAACCCGGTTTGAAGTTCGATACAGACAATATTACGGTTAAAGCCGGCAGCAAAATAAAACTCACATTCAAAAACAGCGATGATATGTTGCACAACATGGTGTTTGTAAAGCCAGGTACTTCCGATAAGGTTGGGCAAATGGCCGTGAACATGGGACTGAACGGAGAAAGATTAAGTTTTGTACCAAATACGCCGAATGTATTGTTTCATACTATACTGTTACATCCTAAAGAGTCTGACACCATCTATTTTACAGCACCGGACAAACCGGGAACTTATCCGTTCCTGTGTAGTTATCCGGGACATTATTTGGTGATGAAGGGGGTAATGAAAGTGGTAGCGGAATAAGAAGTAAGATCTCATCTCATAGAAAAAGCCTTCCCACCGGAAGGCTTTTTTGCATCATATAAAACTAACAACAGCATCAGACTTATTGCAAATTCAATTTCGTTCAGTTAGGGGCTGTCAATATCAAGCGCTCCTAAAATATCACGATCAGATCAATATTCGGGAGACCTCTCCTATCGTGCCAATTACAGATTAAGGCTGTTTTTTCATTGCCGTCTGCTTCAGCTGACGGAAAAATGAAACTAATTGAATATGGCTTTAGCCACGCGATCGATTTTTTGGGCTAAAGCCCGGTTTTAAAGATAATCCACTGTCCGTCAGCTGAAGCAGACGGCAATGAATCGAAGGCAGTCGGCGTGATTGCCAAGAGTACTGTCATACTATTTCAGCTTAACCAAACGACATTGTATTGTCAATTGTCATCACTACCAACTAACTCAAACTCTTTAACCGCAATCTTGCTTTGCTCAGACTGCACGCCTGCAATCTTCAGCCTTACATATCTTGCATTGGTAGTGGTAAATAATACAGGCTTATATTCTTGCCCGGAGCTTTTTACATTTTCAACTTCTGTTTTCCAGTTCTTTCCATCTTCAGAAACCTGCAGTGAATATGTGTACCAGTCACTATCTTTTCCCCACACTATCTTACAACCCTTTAACTTATATTGCCCGCCAAGATCAATTGTCAGTTCAGCAGGAACAATGTTAGCCTCGTCTATCCACACAGTAGAGTAGTCTTCGTCTATTAGTTTTTCTATTCCAGGTAAAAGCTTTTCACTATTCACCTTTAGCATGGAAGGCAGGAGTTTTATCAATTGCGTTTTTTCATTCAGGGCTTCACTCATATTTCCTTCTTTCAAGACTGTATTTTCTTTTTCAATGAGCCAGGCATAATGTTTTCCATCCTGTACAAATTGATCTTCACTTTTAACGGTTGTAACAACTTTTTGAGCAGGCCTTAAAGCATCAGCTGTTGCACTTACCGTTATCTTACCTGCGTGGCTACCTGTACGGATAATGCCATAACCAATACCACCTTCCGTATGTTGCACCGCAATGTTCGCCCTTGCAATATCAGCACCAATCAGTGACCCGGCACCACTCACATTAAGATGAATAGTGTAAGATTCAAGAGCGTTCTTATTTGAAATTAGCGTACCGTTCTTATCACAAATCTTAACGTGGAGCGGTATCATATCAGTCCCATCTCCTACTGGTTTTATTAATTGATCATCAACCTCAATCTCCAGGTGATCTGGCTTACCTGGTGTAGCTATGGTATGTACCGCAACCAGTTTTCCATCAAGATAACCTTCAGCTTTTAGTTCGCCGGTCTCGTATGTTGTCAAATCAAATTTAAAATAAGGACTTCCCCCTTTGGCTGCGATGAACGGTGCAGTAACTGCATTTTCAGAGCGGGTGATTTCTTTGATGAAGTGATTATTCCTGTAAAATTTTACCTTCTCACAATTTGAAAATACAATTACGGAAGAATCTATATCAGGTCTGTTATTGAAACTGGCAATAAAAACCATCGGTCCATAAGCAGGATTACGGGCGTCTTGCATCGCCTTTAATTGGTAATACCCGAATTTTTCATACCTGTCAATATCAACCACTCCACAAAATGCTGTTATGGGATCTGAGCCTCTTGTAACATCATTAAAGCTCCATAAAAAATAACCGGCTATTCTTTCATTGGCATCCAGCTTTGCATGATCCCAGTAACCACCTTCGCTTTCCAGCGGAGTTCCGTTCAGCGCGTTCTGTCTGAGTATACATTGATTAATCAGTCCTTTTTCAGTGTACATTCTCGAAGCCCTCAGACCATTTTCTTTTGCAGGATCGGCAATCCATGTATCTCCCCATTCGCGTGTGATCGAAGGCATTTGCGGCATCGGATCAGAACCATCTTCATTAACTACCTTATAACATACATCATAAAACTTTTTACCATTCGCAAAAAAATCATCTGATGTAAACATCTGATCATTGGGCATTTCTTCATGCGCAATGGCCACCGCCTGCTTAGCCCATGCTGCAGGAGTTGGTGATTCATTCAACGATGTCTCCCACAAAAACACTGAGGGCCTGTTCCGGTCTCTTCTGATCATCTCTCTTATATCGCGGAATGTGCGGCAGATAAAAATTGAATCTTTATTAAAAAACTGCCAGCCTGGTTCACATTCTATCACCAATAAACCCAATTCATCACAAGCATTTAAAAATGCAGGTGATTGTGGGTAGTGCGCAGCTCTCACGGAATTAAATCCTCCTTTTTTTATTTGCAAGGCATCGCGGTATTGCATTGAATTGGATGCAGCATCGCCAATGGTTTGATAGCATTGATGCCTGTTTGCGCCGCGCAGATAGAGCTTCTCTCCATTGATATAAAAGCCATCTGCTTTTCCTGAAGGAGATTTAAAACTGATCGTACGTATCCCGATTGAAGTTGTTTTTTCATCCACCAACTTGTTATCACTATATACCTGCGAAACAAGATGGTACAAATAAGGATGATCCGGATGCCAGAGCGAAGGATTGTTTACAGCAAGGGTTTGAACGAATTCTTTTTCGTCTTGAAAAACATTCGCAGAAACCGCACGAGCCACCTCCCGGTTGGTGTTATCCTTTATTACAGTAACAAGCTTAACTTCCTTCTGTTCTCTCACCTCATTCACTATATGTGTTTTTACATTTACCTCAGCATATTGCCTGCTCACTTTAGGATAAGTAACGAACAAACCACCGCCGGCAATCTTACCAGCCTCAAGCGGATCTGATATGTACAGCTTGTTTGTTGCAACCAGTTTTACGTCGCGATAAATACCACCATAATAATTAAAATCAAGCTTCTCCTGATTTCTTCCGGGTGGTGTTTGCGGATCATTCTCATTGGTAACACGAAGCGCCAAAACATTGTCTCTATCAAATTTTATCTTATTGGTTACATCGACAACAAAGCCCATGTAACCACCATAATGCGTGTATATTTTCTCGCCATTCAAAAACACATCGCAATTCATCTGTACCCCATCAAAACAGATTGTCAGACGTTTGTTTTTGAACGATGCAGGCACAACAAAATATTTGCGATACCAGCCAACTCCCTGGTACACCTCATTACCGCCATTGTGCTTTTTTTCCAGCCTCAGTACATGTGGTACAGATATGGCATACCAGTCTTTATCATTAAAATCAATGGCTTCGGCGTGCTGCAGATCGCCTCTGTAAAAAGCCCAGTTAGCATTAAAGTTTAACACTTTTCTTGCAGCTGAATTTTCATTTTGACTAAATCTATTTTCGCTGTTATTGACTTGTCCAAAAGAAGAAACAAAGTTGAGTGTGCAAAGCACTATAAGTAATATTCTGCTTAAAAGAAAGTAGTGTCTCACTATTTACTATATTATTCATTAACACCGTGAAATCTGAACCAGTTAAAATCTGCATAACCATCCACACCATCTTCTGTCGTGCTAAAATTCAACAAAGCAAAACGGTTGGCAGTCCAATCATATCCCAGTCCCATATTGAGCGTATTGCCAAATGGAATGAATTTCTTTCCGTCAATACTGTAGAAGAAATTTCCTTTAAACCCTTTATCTGTAGCGGTTGCTTTTATCCAGATTTTTTTATGATTGAACCCGGGAATGATATCTACAACAGTTCCATTATTCACCACGACAAGACTATTTGAATTACCTTGTTTTTTGATAGCAATGTATGCGTATGGCGATTGAAAAATTCCAAAGCCGGCAACATTACCATCTTTCAAACCTGTCACATCCATTTCTACCGTTGCTTCTGAATATGGCCCTTGCACTCTTTGTGTAAGGGTGTTGCGCGCGGTTGTTAACTCAGCCGCAAATCCGGCATGCAGGCGCATATAGCCTTTTCTTTCGGTAAGAGACCATTTGGAATTATCGGGATTGTGATTCCATTGCCATTGAAGTCCCAATTGAGACACATTAAACTCATCAGTAGTTGCAGGAATTTTTATTGAAGTTTTATTTCCTTCAATTGGCTTTTTGTAATTCAATACACCTTTACCATTTCCATTTTCGCCAATCATTGGCCAGTTGTCTTTCCAGACAACAGGCTCCAGGTGCGCAACTCTCCCTATTGCTCCCCTATCCTGCATGATCATGAACCACCAACTACTATCTTTCAACTGAACCATGCCGCCCTGATGCAAACCATTATACGGGTATGAGCTTTCATCCTGAACAATTACTTTCTTTTCATAAGGCCCGTAGATGTTCTTACTGCGCAAACACACTTGCCAGCCTTCCGTTCCTCCAGCCGGGCAAGTAATATAGTAATAGCCATTTACCTTATACACATGCGAGCCTTCCATACCATAAGCATTATAAGGAGCAGTTGAACCCTGAGGCTTTTCAATACGCTCACTCCAGATAAGCTTAGCCTGCCCAACAGTTGAACGAACGTCGGCTGCAAGCTCCGTTACATACAATTTTCCCTGGCCGTGCACCACATATACTTTTCCATCGTCATCAAAAAACAATCCCGGGTCATAAAGGTATTCGGGGAATATTGTTCTTGTCCACGGACCTTTGATATCTTTTGAGATACAAATGGAGAAGTTACCTTTTTCTTTGTCCCATGCCGGCGTACAAAATCCAACATAAAACAAACCGTTATGATGCCTGATCGTCGCTGCCCATGAACCACGCAAATACATATTTCCTCCATGCAGGTCATAGCGTGGATCTTCATTGTATCTGTCCACGGCATAGCCCGAAATCTCCCAGTTCACAAGGTCCTTGGAATGTAAAATCGGGCAACCCGGTACATAATGCATGCTGGTTGAAACAAAGTAAAAATCTTCGCCTACACGAATAATATCCGGATCGGGCCAATCGCCCCACAGGATAGGATTTTTGTAAGTACCATCGCCGTTGTCGGGTGTCCATTTTCGAGTCAAACTCTTTTGCTGAGCAACAGTTTTTAGAGATGAAATACACAGAAGAAAAATTACAATTACTTGTATACGTTGTTTATACATACAGGAGTTGTGTAAAATTCAATAAATAAGGGATAGGGCTGCAATGTTTTTTTTAACCTTTTATTTCCGGCAAATACTTTTCGATATGCTTTTTTTTGACAAAGTTATTGAGGGTTGGGATTTGAAGCATTCGTTCTAAAACGAACATTTTTACAGCAATGACTAAATAAAGAAACCGGCCAGAGATGAACTACTTCGGCCGGTTTCTTTAAAATTAGTAGTCTTTATTCTGAATAAGATCTTTATTAATATCAATTTCTTTTTGAGGGATTGGCCACAGGTAATTCTTGTCTTTAAATTCCCTGCTACCTATATTGATATTCGTATTGGGTGTTATTGTAAGCGCTCCGGTAGAAGTATTCACTGTTCCATCAGGACAGCCATATACATTGCCGGACATAGCTGTTGTCGCAATCTTCCAGCGTTGAACGTCATACCAACGCAAACCTTCTCCGGCTAACTCTACTCTTCTTTCTCTCCTTACCAACGTGCGAAGCGATGTTTGATCCGGATACATTGCAGATGTTACGGATGGCATTCCCACCCTGTTTCTTACGGTATTGATGGCATTGTACACGCTCTGATCAATTTGGTTGGCTTCGATCTTGGCTTCAGCATAAGTCAACAGCACTTCGGCGTAACGGATAACAATGAATGTCTGGCCGGTGTTGCTAATATCACCGGAGCCATAACTTGTTCCGTTAAAATCATCCAGATTCTGAATGTATTTTTTAAAGTTGTAGCCTGTTGGAGAAGCGTTATTATTACCACGGGCATCAGGCGAACCTGAACTCAGCGGATCGAAATAAGTGTTCATATAAAAGCTTGCAGGTCTTATAATACTTGCTTCCAATCTTGGGTCCCTATTGCTGTAAGGCTGCGCCGGATTGTAAGATGGATCCTGTTGAATTGTTTTTCCATTAATCGTTTCATATGAATCAATTAATGATTGCGTTGGAGCAACCGAACTCCAGCCTCCGAATGAATTTGGAGCCAGAACAATCAACACCCATGCGCTGTTGGTATTCACCAGGTACTGCGCATCGAGAATCACTTCCCGGTTGTCTGCATTTTGCGGACGGAACATTTCGCCATAATTGGGATAGAGACTGTAGGAGAAAGGCGATGTCATTAACTGTCGCGTTGTTGCAATACACTCAGCATATTTCCCATTGAACAATTCTATCCTTGCTTTTAATGCCAATGCTGCACCGCGTGTAATTCTGCCAATATCGCTACCCGTATAGCTTACCGGCAACGCAGGTGCAATTGCCTGCAATTCTGCAAGTACAAAATCAGTGATCGTAGCTTTTGGTGTTTGCTTAATGCTGTTGGCTTCAGCCGGGCTTATTGCATGTTCCACAAAAGGCACATCACCATAATTCTGGCTCAAAATAAAGTACCGATAGGCTCTCAAAAATCTTGCCTCTGCCTTCATTCTTTCTTTGATCGTTGCATCAATATTTGCGGTTACGTTCTCAATATTATCGAGGAACCAATTACACCTTTGAATGGTTGTGTAATCATATTTGTTTATTCCCGGGTTGCTTGGTGTAGATAATCCGGAAGCAAATGTTTCATATCCTTCCCAGGGAAACTGATCATAAGCGTTATCTGTAATACAGTCATCGTACACAACATTATCGCCATATTCCCAACCGCTATAACAGCCATTTAATGCGGCGAGGGCATCATTCTGCGACTTCCATAAAGTTGTGTTACTATATGCATCTAAAGGCGCTGTATTTAAAAAGTCTTTTTTACAGCCTATGAAAACAGCTGATGCCAAAAGAAATATTATTGTTTTTTTCATCGTTCAAATTTTAGAATGCAACATTTAAACCAATTGAATTAACCATTACCTGCGGATAGCTGTAGATGCTGGCTGAAGAACCAACTTCAGGATCTATCCATTTGTAGAATTTTGTAAACGTCAGAATGTTTTGTCCGCTATAGAAAATTTTCACATTGCTTAAATGTGCCTTAGCAATCCAGCTTTTTGGCAGACTGTACGACAGCATCAAATTTTTCAGACGGATGTATGAAGCATCCTTCACCCAAAATGAAGATGGGTTTGTGTTGGGATCGTTTTGTGTGTATTTATACCAGACTCTTGGAAAAGCGTTAGAAGGATGATCAGGAGTCCACCTGTCGAGGAACACAGAAGTTGGCTTTTGTACATCGGGACCAACCATTCCAATCATATTGCCTCCGGCGGCTTTAACCGCTGCAGCTCCCTGGAAAAACAAGCTAAGCTGGAAGCCTTTATATTCTGCAGTAGCGGTTAAACCGAACGTATATTTTGGAAAATAGGAACCCAGGTACACCCTGTCTTTTGCATCTATAACACCGTCCTTATTTTGATCTTTATACTTTAAATCACCAGGAGCTACTTTTGAATTAAGCACTGCGGATTTGGAAACGTCATCCTGTGACTGATAAATTCCTTCTGCCTGTAAGCCAAATAACGATTTGAAAGGATAACCCACATCATAAAATGTGCCTCCATCAATGAATGGTCCTGCACCTTTAAGATCGGTAACAGTATTCTTTGTATAGGTCACATTACCGTTGAGTGAATAATTCACTTTGCCAATATTATCGGTCCAACCCACATTAAGTTCAAATCCTTTATTCGTCATTGCACCGGCATTCTGGAAAGGAGCACTCAGCGCATAAGGCGCGCCAATCGGCAATACCATTAAAATGTTATCGGTATTCTTATTAAAGACATCGAATGATACGGCCAGTTTGTTTCTAAGGAAAGATGCGTCAATGCCAGCTCCGTAAGTCTCGGTTGTTTCCCACTGAATGTCGGTGTTAGCACCGGTTGTGGGCGCGATGCCTGACACAAGGCTTTGGTTGAAAGAATAAACCTGTCCTGGCGCAACGGTAGAGATAGTTGGATAATTGGAGATCTGCTGATTACCCAGGCGCCCCCATGAAGCCCTTAGCTTTAACTGGTTAATTTTATCTTTCAGGTTATCAAAGAATACCTCTTTCGAAATAACCCATCCGGCAGAAAATGAAGGAAATGTTCCCCATCTTTTACCTTGAGCAAAGCGTGAAGATCCATCCGACCTGACATTTGCTTCAAACAAATACTTATCAGCAAAGTCATAGTTAAACCTGCCAAAAACAGATTGCAATGCCCAATCGTTTGCATATCCTTTTGCAACCTGTCCGTCTGCCGGGGCCGCATTTATCTGTGTGATGGAGTTATTTAAAAAACCCTGGCGATAGGCTGAGAAATTATTATAAACAGAATACTCCTGCGATGCGCCAGCCAACAATCTGAAGTGATGCAAACCAAGATTCTTTTCGTATTCAGCAAGCATCTGCAACAAGGTGTATGTTGTTCTGTCCGTTGTGTTGGTTAAATTATTGGGGCCCTGGTATTTTGTAGATGTTAAAGGCGTTCCTGCCGGCCCACCGCGATAATATTGGATATCACTTACAAATTGTTGTTGCTGCCCTGTTGCCAGCCTGTAGGCAAATGAAGGTCTTAAATGCAGGCCTTTAACCGGCGCATAATCTAATCCAACATTGCCGGTTAACGTATAATTCTGCCATTTATTAAAAGAAGCGGACTCAAGCCAGGCCATAGGAGATCCGTCAGAAACATATCCATAAGCTCCATTCTCCCATTTATAAGGAACGGTATTGGAGACACGATTGATTTGCCTGATAATTTGAGAAAAGCTGGTTGCATAAGTACTCACCGGCTCTTTAAAAGGAGCATACAAATAAGCAAGATTAGCATTAATTGCAAACTTTTTGGTTACCTGTGAATTGATATTGAATCTTACATTGTATTTCTCATACTCTGTCTTGGGCACATTTCCTTTCTGATCAAAATATCCCAGGGAAAACATGTACCTGGTTTTCTCGTCTCCTCCGTTAAGGCTTATATTATTGCTTGTCTGGTAACCTGGCTCTGAATAAAACAGATCTAACCAATCAGTATTAGGATGTGCACCTGTATGGTCAGTACCATCTTTAAACAACTGAATATCCTGGTCGCTCCATTTAGCAGTACCACCTTCATTCACCAGTGCCTCATTGTACAATTGAGCCTGCTGCCATGATGGTAAAAAATCGGGTTTTCTTGTAATTGATTGTACACCTGCATATCCATCATAGCTAATCTGTAAACTTCCTTTCCTACCTTTTTTAGTTGTCACAAGAATTACACCATTGGAAGCTCTTGCTCCGTAGATAGCAGCAGAAGAGGCATCTTTAAGTACTGTAATACTTTCAATATCGTTTGGATTTACTTCACCCAAAGATGCAACCACACCATCCACCACTACCATCGGACCGGCAGCGGCAGGAGAACCACCAAGGCCCGTGCCGACACCCCTGATATTAATAGTACCACCATCTCTTCCCGGCTGGCCATTATTGGTTGTAATAGTTACGCCGGAAAGCTTGCCCTGCAATGCATTTGTAACATTCGTAACAGGACGGTCAGTCAAATCTTTTGCCGACACAGTGGAAACCGCTCCTGTTAAATTCGTTTTCTTTTGTGTGCCATAAGCAACAATAACCACATCCTCAGTTTTTGCAATAACCTGCTTCAAAATAATGTTCACTGTTGTGCTTCCTGATACGCTTACTTCAGCAGTTTCATATCCAACATAAGAAACCTCAAGCACAGCGGAAGCATCCGGCACTGTAAGAGAAAAATCCCCGTTTGCATCTGCCGCAACTCCCCTGCCATCACTCTTCAACTTGATGGAAGCCCCTTCCAAAGGCTTGCCATTTTCATCTCTCACTGTTCCTTTAACAATTACCGAAGCAGCCTGAGGCACCATTTGAACGGCGCTTGTTTGTTGCTCTTTCTTTTGAGGAACAGGCACTACAACAATAGTGTTTTGCGAAATAGTGAAAGTAAAGGGCATGTTTTTAAAACATGTCTTCAACACTTCTGCAACAGGCATATCTTTTACATTGATATCAATCTTACCTGCTTTGCTGATGAGTTCATCTTCATAAAAAAAATGATAGCCAGCCTGTACGTTGATTGATTTAAAAATCTGTTTCAGAGAAGCATTTTTCTCATTGATTGAAACTTTCTGACTGTAGCCTTTTGCATTAACCTGCAAGCTTACAGCCAATAAGAAAAAAATCATGAATCTCATAGTCAGTAGCGTTTTGCTGATTGTTTTCTTTTTTCCTAACCGAAGAAAACAATACGTCTTTGAATCCATAGTTTGTCCTTTGGGTTACATAATAATTGATACTAAAAAAGTGAGCTGATACACGCAAACCGGAGTTATCCGCAAATTCTTTTGCAGAAATACAAGTATTGAAATCTTAGCTTTTGTTTATTCTGTTACAGTAATTTTATCACCTTCTACTTTGAACTTTAAGCCAGCCAACTGCATCACCTTTAAAACTTCCGATACATTATCGCTGCGGCTGAAGATGCCGCTGAAGTGTTTGGTATTGGTTACATTTTCATAAACCACAGTTACATTGTACCACCGTTCCAGCTGCTGCATGATATTTTTTAACGGAAGACTGTTGAAACTAAACAATCCGTTTTTCCATGCAACAACTTCGCTTGCTTCAACATGATCAATCACATTGATCTTACTGTCGCTGTACAACTGCGCCTGCTGGTTTGGCGTAAGCAATGCCGCTGAACCATTATTAAATACTTTTATACTTCCTTCAAGCAGTGTTATATTGGTATGTCCAGCATCACCATAGGCATTTACATTAAAGTGCGTTCCTAACACTTCTGTTCTTGCACCGTTTGTAACTACAATAAATTTCCTGGAGGGATCTTTTGCCACTTCCAAGTATGCTTCTCCCGTTATCTCTACAGTCCGTTCCTTGCCTGTAAATGCAATAGGATATTTAATTGAACTCTCACTGTTTAACCAAACGGCTGTTCCATCCTGCAGGGTGATATTTACAACCTTGCTGCCGCGCGGATTTATGAGTGTATTATTAACTATGACATCTGAAGTTCCGCTATACGCCACGCGACCATCGCCTGTTTTGGTTACGCTCACATTACCCTGAATGGAGATCGATGCCCCGGATATGCTATCCAACGAAATCTTGCTTCCATCATTCATTACAATCACAGCTTTGTTACCCACGGGAGCTTTAACATCCTGAGCTACAGCAGGCACGTGTTTTTTATCAGCATCACTTCCACTGTTGGAAAATAACTGGTAGAGACCAACTCCGACAATCAAAACAACCGAAGCAGCAACCCAAAGCCGTTTCAGTGAGATCATGCTGATTATCTTATTGTTTTTTGAGTTGGATCCGGGTATTTCGGCGCTGAGAATTGACCGAACAATTGATTGCGACACAGGCTCTGACAAAACTTCAGGGGCCTGCGATTCATTCCAGCGTTTTTCTAACAACTCCGCAACCGCTTCATCGTGTTCTGAATTGAGAACAATTTCTGCAAGCTCCTGCATTTCTTGTTCCGTGTGCGTTTTGTTCAAATACTTCTCCAGCAGATAGGCTAATCTTGGCGACATTCAACAACATTTATTACAAGCTTTGTTGAACGAGTCTTCTTATTCAACAATTAACCTGATCTTTTAATAATACATTTTGGTTTCAGCCCAACGTTATGCGTTTAATTAGACAATGATGCAGGCAAAAAAATAACCACATATAAGTAAGACAAATGAAAAGCAAAGTGGTAGTAGTTGTAAAGAAACTTTTTTTAAAAAAATCAGCGCCTTAACATGTAGAGGGCAAAAAGCACTACTTCAAGCCTGTAAGAGTTGGCCACTTCTTTCCGCAAATAATTTATTGCATTAGTCAAATGTTTTTTCACTGTAAAGAGTGAGATGTTAAGCCGCTGCGCTATTTCTTCTGTTTTTAAACCTTCTTTTCTGCTCATTTTAAAAACTTCACGCTGTTGCGGTGTGAGCTTATCTATGGCATTGTCAATAAGTAATTGGGCTTCATTTAGCAAAATCCTGTTGTCCGTATCATCGACCTCAATACTTAGTTCTTTTTTCAGCTCAGACAATATCAGTGTTTCTTTGGCCTTGCGGCGGAAGGCATTGTAGATGTTATTATGTGCAGCCTTGTATATGTAGGCATTTACATTTTTTACTTCTGTCAGTTTTTCTTTGTTGAGCCACAGTTTTAGAAAAGTATCGTGCACTATGTCTTCAGCTGTCTCATTAGATTCTGTAAGACGAAAAGCAAAAGCATACAGCTTATCCTTGTATTGATAAAACAATTGCTGGAACGCATTTTCATCGCCTTTAGAAATTTGCAGCATCAAAGGCTCATCGGCACAACTATCAGTTAAAGTCAAAGCAGGCAATTTTTTGTTCTTAGTTGCAGTTAATAATTCTCATGTAGAAGTAATTATATCCTTATCTTAAGATTCATTGAATCGGCGGTACGAACTCTTTTACTATCAAACTGCAGAGAAAGGTATAAAAATAGCCTAACCGGCAAATACGCAAACGTTTGCTTATTTTTCTACACCTGTTATGTCAATTGGACACAATTTCCATCCAATGCTTCGGGAAAATTCCCTGACCTACTCAATCGTCACCTTGCGGATCACCTTTTGTCCGGGTTCAGAAACAAAGATTGTTTTACCATCCGGAGTTGCCGCAATGCCGCCGGTTTCGCCGAGGCCGGCAGTCGTTCCGGGACCATCACCGTAGGAAGCATGACCGGAATAGCCTGCGAGTGTGATGACGTCTTTTCCCGGTCTTACCATGCGGAGGGCATTGAGGTTGTTACCGGCATAACCGTAAGTGGTAAAGAAAATGAAATTGCCATCATCTGTGGTTGCCACTTGTAACACATTGTTGGATTCTGCTTTCGCTATCGGCCCATCAACATCAACTCCTACATGAGTTTTGAAAGGGAACAAAGAAGTAACCGTTGCATCAGGAGTAATTTTACGGACCAGATTATTGTCAAAGTCAGCCACATAAATATTTCCATTCGCATCGGAAGCTATATCCGAAACCCTGGCGCCAAAAGTTGCCAGCTCGCCTTTTCCGTCCAGGAACGGATAAGGATTACCATCGCCACCACTTTTATTTTCTGCCTTGCCAGCAAATATTTCTACTACACCTTCTGTTAAGGACGAAAGCCTGATCCGGTGAAGAGTGGCCCAGGATTGATTGAAGAAATAAATCTCCCCATTTGCGCCTGTTGCCAATCCTCTGGCCAAATCAAAATGATCGCCGGAATTCATGGACCCAATTGCATTGCCGCTATACACCCTGTTGATAATATTAATAGCGCTTGCCTGATCTCCATCCGGTTCAATTTTCCAGAGGTCATTTTCTTTTGTAGTTACGTAAAGGCTTCCACCGTTACCAGGAGCGAGTGCTATATCCAATATATCATTAAATGAACTTCCCAACATGCGCAACGGCACATAGGTACTCACGTTGTATTGCATGTCCATGCTCCTAATCACGCTTCCATCTGCGATATACAGCATATTGTTACGGCTGTCGAAGACCATCTTCCCGGGGTTCCAAAAACGCGCAGATACACCGTTGCCATCCTCCGCATTGCCCCGTTCGCCGCGTTTTCCTGCAACGGTTGTAACGTTGACATTAAGGCTGGTGCTGCCGGGATTGTTTTGGTCTCCGTTACCAGCCGGGCCAGGACGTTGCTCTTTTGTACACGAACAAAACATAAGAATAGTTGCTGTTGAACCAAGCAACAAAAAGAAAGTCTTTACTTTTTTCATAAACCTGTTTTTATGCGTGCTAATTTTTATTATCATTGTTGAAGACAATGCTAAACTAGTAACCGAAGAAGAAGCTATGGGGCCGACTGCAATGAAATAAACTGTGGACAGAATAAATGACCGGATGAAAGGAATAAACAGCATTGATGACTAAACCTAAAAAACACACCCTGCTATAAAAGATATCAATTGGCTTGCAAAATCATAAGTCGATCAATTCATGGAAACAAACGTCATGTCTGACTTGTACATACTTGCGGTAGAAGACGACCCAATACATGCCGAAACCCTGCAAATGTTGTTGCCGGAATCGGGCTATTCCAAATTTTCAATTGTTGACAATGCGATAGACGCGCTGAAATTGTTTAAACAACAGCCGCCGGATCTCCTGCTGATGGATATAGAAATTAACGGTCCGCTGAACGGAATTGAATTTGTGGAAATTGCATCGGCCATTCGCCAAACACCTGTTATTTACGTAACGGCATTTTCTGATTCGGAAACTTTTGCAAAAGCAAGGCAAACCAATCCTTCTGCTTATATTATTAAGCCTTACAATGAAAGAAACCTTCAACTGGCAATGGAACTGGCGCTTTTTAATAACCATCCGGCCAATGAAAAGAAAGATGAGGATACGGCCTATAAAATAGATGTTTCATACAACGCCTTCTTTGTTAAATACAACAACCGTCTTTTGAAAATTCCTATAACAGATCTATTGTTTATTGAAGTAGAAGAAAAGTACTGTTATGTACATACGAAAGAACGCCGCTATGCAGTTAACATTCGTTTGAAAAACCTGTTGGACCAACTTCCCGCCAATAGCTTTATTCAGACACACAGATCATTCGCAGTAAAAACAGAAGCAATAGAAGAGGTAAACCTTGATGACAGTGTTCTTAAAATAGCGGGCAAAGAAATTCCCATCGGAAAAACATATAAAGACGCTTTGTTTAGCAAGCTTAAACTGATTTAACTACTTATGAACGATACACCATATTATCAACTTTTAACAGAGCCATCGGCGCTTTGGGCTTCCAATTGCGACGATAACAACGCACCGGAAATCGTCCGTTGCGCCGGCATTGCTGAAGTAAACGACATTAGAAATATCACCTTTTTTATCAGTGAGGTTTTTGGAAAAAAATTCATACACAATCTGCAGCTCAACACCAACATTGCACTTGCCGCCACCTGTGTTCCAAGTTTTGAAAGTTATCAGTATAAAGGCACCTACCAGTCTATTCGCCCCTGTACACAGGAAGAGGAAGCATTACAACGAAAATATTTCGATGCATTTACAGACATCACAACATCATTTGGATTTTTAAAGGAGCCGCTTTTTCAATCATATTTCCACCGGCCATCTTTTGCAGTGACATTCAACGTACGCTATATTTATGAACAGACACCGCACAAAGGCACAGGGAGGCAGGTTATAGACCTGGAGGACAACAAATGAATGAGCAGATATTAGAAGAAATGATGCCCGCTTTTGAGGGCGTAATTCCGGCAGTCGTTTCTACTGCATCAGCGGATGGCATACCAAATGTTACATATGTATCGCAGGTATTTTATGTTGATGATACACACGTGGCATTGTCCAGGCAATTCTTTAATAAAACAGTAAGGAACATTACTGAGAACCCGATGGTTTGTGTTGTGCTTACCTCACCAGTGACATATGCGTTGTACAAAATGCAACTCAGGTTTAAAGAATCCCGGGCGGAAGGTTCTATTTATGACCAAATGAAATTACAGCTTGAAGTAATAGCGGGTGTTCAAGGCATGACTGATGTATTTCACTTACTGGCAGCGGATCTTTTTGAAATTATAGAAGTAACCCGTCTTTATCCATTGTAGTTATGACAGATGATAATCAACTTCAATTACTCACACGACAACTGAATGAAGCCAGGCGAAAAAATCACCTGATGGCAACGGTTACATTCGAGTTGAACAAAGTTTTGAGTCTGCCCGATAAACTGCAAAACATTCTGAAAATATTAAACGATCAGTTTTATATTCATTACAGTCTTATTCTGTTGCCGGATAAAGCGTTGAAAAATCTGGTTGTACAATGCAGCTATGGTTACGAAAAAGATCATACGGGCTTTTCCATACCATTCGGAACCGGCATTGCGGGATTGGCTGCTGTAAAAAGATTGCCTATTAATATTACAGGCATCCGAAGAAAAAAAGATTACCTGGCAGTTAACAATAGTCTTCCGCAACAGGTCGCACAAACACTTCCGGGACTGGATAATCCCGAAAGCCAGATAGCCATTCCACTTATCGCCAATAACGAACTTGTGGCTGTATTGCTGGCTGAAAGCTATAACCTAAGTGTATTCAGCAAAGAAGACGAAGCTTTTCTCATTACACTCTCTCAAGCTATTGCAGTCTCTATTCAAAACTCTGTACTGTTCGATTCGATGGAGGATATTATTGCAAAAAGAACAGAAGAACTGCGCAAGAGCAATCAAACAAAAGACCGGCTTTTTTCCGTCATCAGTCACGATTTGAGAGGCCCGATCACTTCCTTTCAAAGCATAGCCAAACTTGTAGGTCACTACAACAAACAAAATGAACGCGAGAAAATTGATCTGCTTTCCCAGCGCATTGATCAGTCAGTTAATAAGCTCAATACGCTACTTAACAACCTGTTGAATTGGGCGCTCGCGCAAACGAAAGAAATACAATATCACCCGGAACGCACAAGCCTTTCAGATCTGCTGAATGATGTTACTGAAATTTATAACGATCAGCTTCTTCAAAAAGAACTTACAATTCACACTGAATATACTCTTGTTACACCTGTCGTCGCAGATTACGATCTTTTAACTGCAGTATTCAGAAATCTTTTAAGCAACGCAATTAAATATTCATCCAGAGGAAGTGTAATTAAATTGAGAACAAACCTGGAGGATAATCAGGCTGTTATTGAAATTGAAGATAACGGAGTAGGAATTGCGCCGGAAAAACTTTCTTTCCTATTTGAGGCTGGTGAAAAAAAGAATACCAGCGGAACGGAAAACGAAAAAGGTACCGGCCTTGGACTGCTTGTTGCAAAAGAGTTCGTAAAAATGCATGGTGGGAATATAGAAGTTGATAGTGTACTAAATAAGAAAACAATAGTTCGTGTAACGCTCCCTCTCTCATAGTTAATCTTTTATTCTCTATTTATTTCCGTTCATTCCATCTACCGCACCATTGATTGCCATTGCGCCCATTACCGCTTTGTGGATGAATAATTTAGCCTTACGTTTTTAGCACATCACTATAAAACGGTCTCAAATTATTCATTCATAAAACTAATCTTATGCTAACTGAAACAATCTCAAACCAGGTAGTAATCAATCCTTCCCGAATTATGCAAACCGGCTTCGCCTTCTGGTCATCTAAAGTATTACTGACCGCCGTGGGTTTTGACCTTTTTACATTGCTTTCTGATGACAGTAAAACTTCAGCCGAAATCAAAGAGTCATTGCAATTACACGGCAGGGGCATTGAAGATTTTCTCGATGCACTCGTTGCGATGAAGTTCCTTTGCCGCAGTGGCCAGGGCTCACAAGCTAAATATGCCAACTCGTTGGAAACGGATATTTTCCTCAACAAAAAGCGGCCATCTTACATGGGTGGTATTCTTGCCATGGCCAACAATCGTGTCTATTCTTTTTGGGGAGATCTTGGCGAAGGTTTAAAAACGGGTCTTCCCCAAAATGAAGTAAAGAATGGCGGCGACGGAGTATTTGCAGCATTATATGCAGATGAAAAACGTCTTGAAGAATTTATTCATGCAATGGGTGGCATTCAGCTTGGTAATTTCATCGCTTTTGCCAACCAGTTCAACTTTTCAGGATACTATACACATTGTGATATAGGTGGTGCCGGTGGTGATCTTTCCATTCAGATCGCCATTCATCAACCGCAAATAATTTCAACAACTTTTGACCTTCCGGAAGTTGCTCCGATCGCTCAACGCAATATCAACAACAACGAAGTGGCCGACCGTGTACAAGTAGTATCAGGTAACTTTTTTACAGATCCATTTCCCCAAGCCGACATTATAACAATGGGCAACATTCTGCATGACTGGAGTTTGGAAGACAAGAAAATACTGATCAAAAAGGCCTATGATGCTTTACCTGACGGAGGCGCATTTGTGGTTATTGAAAATGTGATTGACGACGAAAGGAAAGAAAATGCATTTGGTCTGCTTATGTCACTGAATATGCTGCTTGAAACATTTGGCGGATTTGATTATACAGCCGCAGACTTTACAGGCTGGGCAAAGGAAGCAGGCTTTAAACAGGTTGACATTATGCATCTCACCGGTCCTTCGAGCGCATTGATTGCTTATAAATAAGCTATTTAAATTCTTCCTCTTAAAAAAACGAAGCCATGCATTTACTGAATAAGCTTAAGCTCTTTGCAGAAAAATCAACATCCTTACGGGTACTTGGTGACCTGTATACTTTTCATATTACAGGTGACCAAACGGGCGGAGCATTTACGATAACAGAGGGTTGCATACAGCCTGGTAGTGCACCGCCCCGGCACATCCACCATTTGGAGGATGAGGCATTTTATGTTTTAGACGGGCAGTTTTCTTTTGTCCGCGGAAAACAACAAATTGAAGCCGGGGCTGGTCATTTTATCCATATTCCGAAAGGTACATTGCATACTTTCAGAAATGTAGGCAAAACAAAAGGCAGATTGCTAACAATGCTCTCCCCTGCTGGTTTGGAAAAGTACTTTTTTGAAATAGGATCAGAAGCCACAGGCAGTCTTCCTCCTAATGATCCTTCTGTAATTGAAAAAGTAATTGGCCTGGCTTCGGCTTCAACCAGCGGATAGTTTTAAGGTATCAGGTGTCAGGTATCAGGTATCAGGTGAAGAGGTTGCATTCTAAAAAGAACGCAACCTCTTTTTTGGAAAGAGATGTTTTTCTTTCTGCAGTTTTCTAAAGATGAACTTTGTCTATCTTGGATGGATGAAACCCAACTTCCTTATTTTTATTTTCTTCTTTCTGGCGATAAATACAGGAAAGACACAAAGCAGTACAACGAACCGCAACTTAAGATTTCCGGTGATTGCTTATTTTCCCGGCCGCACATCTGAAGCTTTTAAACGGATTGACGTGGAGCGGATCACACATATTCACTATGCATTCGTGAATCCGGATTCGAATGGCAATTTTAGCTATCAACCCTTTATTGATTCGCTGAGTACATTTTGCAGGGAGCATAACCTGAAACTGCTTTTATCAATCGGCGGTGGCAATGCACCAGCGTATTACTCAAAACTCTTGTCGGCACCTTACAGAAAAGCTTTTGTACAGGCCCTGGCACAGATTGCCGGGCAATATAACGTTGCAGGAATTGATGTTGATCTGGAGGGAGCCCGGATTGACAGCAATTACGAAGCATTTATTTTCGATTTGAAAAATGCGCTTAAGACCAGCAACAAAATAATTACTGCAGCCATTGCAACTGCTTACAAAGATGTTCTGCCAGATAAAGCATTAAAGCAACTGGATTACATCACCATCATGTCTTACGACAAAACCGGCCCGTGGGATCCTGCCAGGCCCGGACAACATTCTTCCTACCAAATGGCGGTTGACGATCTTTTTTATTGGAACAAAACACGCAAACTCAACAGGAAAAAACTTTATCTCGGCCTTCCTTTTTATGGTTACAGTTTTGGCCCGAAGGGCGCCGGCTATATGTCATTTCAAGACATCGCACGCCAGTTTCCGGAAAAGATCAATGAAGACGAACTTGTTTTGCGGGACAGTTCTATATTGTATTACAACGGGCTGAAAACTATCAGAGAAAAAACAAAACTGGCGCTGAAAAAAGCCGGCGGCGTAATGTTTTGGCAGTTATTACAGGATGCCGATGGCGAAAATTCTCTTTTAAGGGCAATTGATGATGAGATAAAATTGCATGGCAAATAAATACCGGATGATCCGGTCCTTCATTTTTGTCCAACCATCCCGCTTATTCCGTTAATCAAAATCTGCACACAAAAAGCGTAAATCTTCTTATCTTTCTACACTAAATTAAAGCGTATGTCACTTTTTGATGCCAGTAAAAACAAGGATAAAAAGAAAGGAAGCCAGCAGGCAAACAAAACAGGATTAGCGGCGCCAAAATCAGGGAAAGGTAATACTAAAGCCGCAGCTAAAACCACGCGGGTGACAGGCAGGGCTCAACGAGGTTCATAAAAAATCAATGCCGTTCACAAAAATGAACGGCATTATAATTTCTGGTTGCTTATTAATTTGTCTACCGTTCGGCCAGTCTTTCTACATGTGCGACAGGAAACTCAACCATCATTACCTGTCCAAGACTTTCCAGCCTTACATATACTTTTTTATGACTGGAACGCACAACAGTACCTGTACTATTCATAAAAACACCCTGTGTCACCTGTACTTTGATATTCTCGGCTAAAGATTCCCATGATTCAACGGAGATCTGTGCACCTTCTTCCAACAGGTAAGCCTTAATTGTATCTATTTCGCGCTGCCGGATGACAGCGTGCTTACCCAAATAATACACAAAATTAACCACGCCGCCTGTGCGTAGTACATCGGTTTTCTCTTTTTCCGATACATGAACAAAAACATAAGATTTAAACAAAGGTTCCAGGACAGTTTTTTTACGGTCGCTCCACTGGCGCCTGATTTTCTGGACGGGACACCAGGCTTCCAGACTCTTTTGCGCAAGAAGTGCGGAGACCTTTTTTTCCCAACGGGGTTTAGTATAAATGGCGTACCATTTTTTTTCTTCGCTCATATTTTTCAACACTACAGGCTGGTAAAATTAGTTTTTAAGGATATAACTACCAATTCAATGTGACTTTGCCGGTAAACTATCGGGCAACCGGTCCACCTGCTTTTTGAAGCTATACACAGCAATAATAACCGTTTCAATCGATTTTTAGTGCTAAAAAAATCCTTTATTTTTTGGCAACAAAAAAGGGAGCAAACATACTTGCTGCTCCCTTTTTATATGATTTTTTGTTAACTATCGCTTTACCGTTGTTGTTCCTGCCGCGTTAGCCATATCTGCAACAATTCTTACTGATTCGTCAATATAAAGGTCAGTACGCAAACCTTTTAACCATTGTTGGTAACGGTCTTGTTTACCCTTATCTGTATTGTTATAGAACTTATCATGGTCCACTATTGCAGGTTCAATTTTCATTGGTTTTGAAAGCGCTGCCAGGTCAGTATTTTGTTTTGCAGTATTGCGGATAAGCTTTTGTTCCTCTTTATACTTGTTGATATTGAGGTTGTATTCTTTATCTACATTTTTGCTCAGCCACAGAGTATTATTCTTAATCTGTGAGAATGAAGCATTTTTATTGATTCTTTCATCAGCTCTTTTAACGATATCTGCATAACCATTCTGGTTCCACAATGCATAAGTTGATTTTGGAATCTGATCCCAGGTTAATGCTGAAGGATTATCCTTTTCCCTGAATTTCAGGTATTCATAACTGTCGGGAATTACCACATCGGGCGTTACACCTTTCAGCTGTGTAGATCCACCGTTAATGCGGTAGAATTTTTCGAAAGTAAGTTTCAAAGCACCATATTCAGTGGCTCCGGTTAAAAAGTCAACTGGCTTGCCAATTGGAATATTTTTCTGAACTGTTCCTTTTCCGTAAGTAGAAGTACTACCGATAATGATGCCTCTTCCATAATCCTGGATCGCTGCTGCAAATATTTCAGAAGCCGAAGCGCTCAGTTCATTTACCATTACAGCCAGCGGACCGTCATAAAGAACAGACTCATCAGTATCTTTCCATACATCCGGTGCACCATTCCTGTCTTTCACTTGTACGATCGGACCATTTTTAATAAACAGGCCAACCATTTGCACAACTTCAACCAAAGAGCCACCGCCGTTAAAACGCAGGTCTATGATGATGCCGGCAACATTTTCTTTTTTAAGCTTAGCTACTTCTTTTGCAACATCTGCTGAGCACCTGTTTCCATCAGGTCTTTCAAAGTCCGCATAAAATTCAGGCAGGTAAATATATCCTATCTTTTTGCCAGCGCTGTCGTGTACAATTGCGCTGCGAACCAGCAACTCGTCTTCCACAATTTCATCTCTTATCAGGGAAACAGTTTTAATTGTACCGTCAGCCTTTTTCAACGTAAGTTTTACTTCTGTTCCTTTATTACCACGAATCAGTTTCACAGCATCTGTCACCGCAAAGCCACCAAGATCAACCGGCTCTTCTGAACCCTGAGCCACTTTCATGATAATATCGTTTACCTGCACCTGGCCGCTCTTCCATGCCGGGCCACCTGTAATCAGGCTTACGATTTTTATTCCGCCATCTTCATCTCTCAATTGGGCACCAATTCCAAAGAACCTGCGGCTCATATCTTCATCAAAAGCTCTTTTTTCAACAGGAGGAAAATAGTTTGTATGTGGATCCATTTCACCTGTAATGGTATTTACATACAGGCTGAACTGTTCGTTCTCGTCCAGCTTTGTTTTAAGACGGGTATAAGTGCGATCCATTGTTTTCAGCACTTTATCTCTTGCTTCTTTTTCAAGATCTGCATCTGTTTTCTTTGCAATGCTGTCAACTTTCTTATTTTTTTCGCGCTGATCCTGCAAATCAACATAGCGCTCAAGTGTCATATACTTCAAACGCTTTCTCCACAAATCCTGTCTTGCCTGCTCTGTAGCGGGATAGCCAAGTTTATCGCCATCAAGCTGTGCAGTTTCATCTACTTTAAAATCAAAAGGTTTTTCAAGAATTCCCTTATAAATGTTGGTTACTTCATTAATCCTCTTTTCATAAACCACACCAACAGCGGGGAAGAATTGCAGGGGAGCACCATGAATCTCATCATCCAGCGTGGTTTCATATTTTTTCAGCACGTCGATATCAGACTGAAGAAATATTGTTTTATCGGGATCCATTGATGACAGATAGTCTTTAAATACTCTAACGGAAAAACTATCGTCAATTACTTTGGGACTATAATGCCTTTGCTCCAGGATATTACCAATCGCTATTAGTAGTTTTTGTTGCTTGGCGAACACATTATCGTCAGTACCGCCTTTACTCTTAAAAGCCCAAAAAGTTCCACCCACCACCATAATAAGAATGAATGGCCATACTTTTCTACTCATCATAATTCTAAATATTTTGCTTGTCATGCCTTCCAAAAATAATTGAATATTATACACGCTAATCTACCAACTATTTCTAATTAACAAAGGTTTGTGCAGTGTTGATGCAGCAGTTTTTACCTAATAAACAACCCTAAACACCAAATATTTTCGTAGTTATAACATCACCACTTAAACAAATTACACTTTTTTTTGCTCAATTCATGATTTTTCTTATTTTCGCACCCGCTTTGAAAATAAAGCACACGGAGGCTGTAGCTCAGTCGGTTAGAGCGCAAGTTTGTGGCACTTGAGGCCGTGGGTTCGAAACCCATCAGCCTCCCTTCATTACAAAGACCTTGCAGAAACATCTGCAGGGTTTTTTATTTTAAATTATTGATTATGATGCTTTGGTTGCTTAGTGTTCCTGTAGCTGGAGCCCTTTTAGGATGGCTGATAGCCGGAATTGCCGCCAAATATCTTTTTCACCCTCTAAAGCCACAAAAAAACACCGGTCAAACAACACCGGGAATCATTTCGCGGACACAACAACAACTCGCCCGGGAAGCCGGCACTTTTGCCGCCGGATTATTTTCATCTTCAGAACTGGAAAAAAAACTGGCAGATCCGGAAACGCTGCAAAAAATAATGCCTTTTATAGATGAACATGTTGATCATTTTCTACGGGTTAAGCTTGGAGAGGCAATTCCAATGATCGGGATGTTTATTGGCGACAAAACAATTGCACAGCTTAAAGCCCTTTTTATGGAAGAGCTGCAGACACTTTTCCCTGAAGTAATGAAAAATTACGCCCGCGAACTGCAACAGGATTTCAATCCGGCGGAAATAGTTTCAAAAAAGATTGCATCAATGCCTCCGGAAAAATTAGCATCAGCCTTTCTTCCAATACTCACTGAAAAAATCCGGTCTATCAGGCTGATGGGAACAATTATTGGATTTACAATAGGTTTAGTGCAGCTTTTGCTGATGTTGGTTGCCTACAATTTCAGATAGGCAGCCGAATAAATAATTGAATGACGATTAGCTGTAGTTTCTTTACACTACAAAAAAGCCTTGCTTCATATTGCGATTTTTATTGCTTTATATATAATTACTCATCTTTATGAAATTCAATTTTACAGTCCTGTTACTATTGGTGATCACAAGTGCCCTGGCACAGGCGCCGGGCGGGGGAGCGCGAGGAGGACAGGGAGGTGCACGCAACATGAATGTTGGGCATCTTTATGGAAAAATAGTTGACTCTAAAACAAATAAAGGATTAGAAGGTACTTCTGTTCAACTGATCGCTTCACGATTCGACACCGCAACAAAACAATTAAAAGACAAAATTGCTGCTACTGTGATAAGCCAGCCTAACGGCGATTTTAGTCTTGAGAATGTACCCGTTTTTGGCAAATTGCGTTTACGCATAACAGCAATAGGCTATGCAGACTATGATCAACCTGTTTCATTCGGCCTTAAAATGCCCGGAGCCGGTGGTCAGAACGGACAGGCACAAAGCGGAGCAACTGGTGGTGCAGACAGAATGCAACAAATGATGAGCGCGATTGACAAAGATCTTGGCAACATCAAACTTGCACAAACAGATGCAACGCTTGCCGATGTTACAGTAACTGCCACCAAACCATTCTTTGAAATGGGCGTGGACAGAAAAATATTTAACGTTGACAAAAATATTGTAAGCTCCGGCCAGACCGCAACAGAAGTAATGAAGCAAATTCCTTCTGTGAATGTTGATATAGATGGAAACGTTACACTGAGAAACGCTGCTCCAATTCTTTTTGTAGATGGCAGACCTACCACGCTAACGCTTGATCAGATCCCTGCAGACATTATTGATAAAGTAGAATTGATCACTAACCCTTCTGCAAAGTTTGATGCATCAAGTGGCGGCGGCGGTATATTAAACATCGTATTGAAGAAAAACAAGAAAAAGGGATATAACGGCGGCATACGGGCTGGAATCGATTCTCGTGCTAAAGTAAATCTTGGTGGAGATTTCAACTATCGCGAGGGTAAAATAAACATGTTCCTGAGCGGAAACTACAACCAGAGAAAGTCAAAATATACGAATTCAACTACAAGGCAGAATCTTTCAACAACTACTCCTCCTGAGGTTACATCTATCATCAATCAAAATATCAACGGCGTAAACAATGGTGAGTTTGCATTTTTAAGAGGCGGTTTTGATTATTTTATTGATAACCGCAATACACTTACCTTAAGCGGAAGTTATGTACACGGTTCATTCAATAACGATCAGCCACAAACAGTAGATTCAACCATCCTTAAAACAAGCCCCGCATACTATTCAAACAGCAACGTAAACTCACTTAGTAAGGCTGACTTCAAAAATGCCGGAGGCCAACTGAGCTTCAAACATAATTTTGAAAAGAATGGCCATGATATCACTGCTGATGTTAACTATAACTCAAGCAAAAATACCAATACCAGCGACATCTATTCGTTTACAACAATACCAAACGGAACGAAGGACTATAGCTGGACGCAAGCTAACAACGGTAGCGGCTACAACAAGTTTCTAACCATTCAAAGCGATTATGAGAACCCGATAAGTGAAACCACAAAACTGGAAGGTGGTGTCAGGGCGGCCATCCGTAACTTCCGTAACGATAACTACCAGTATTATAATGACACACTGGTACCTAATATCAGTAGCCGTTATAAATACACTGACCAGGTGTATGCAGCATATGCTACCTATAGTTTTAAATCAGGACAAAGATGGTCTTACCAGTTAGGACTAAGAGTTGAAAGTTCCAGCTACAATGGAACGTTGATCGGCGGTGGCATTGCCAAACAGGACACCAGCTTTAAGGTGAGCTATCCCGTAAGCTTTTTCCCCAGTGCATATATCACTTACAAACTCAATGACAAATCTGATTTGCAGTTGAACGTGACCCGCAAAATTAACAGACCAAGCTTCTTCCAGTTACTTCCTGTCGTAAACTTTACAGATCCGCAGAACCCTACAGTAGGTAACCCTGCATTGAAGCCAGAATTCGCCCATGTGTTTGAACTGTCTTACAATAACAATTATGCAAAAGACGCAAATTTTCTTGCAACTGCATACTTGAAATACAACGACAACCTGATCACCAACTACCTGTACCAGGGACCAAATCCGGCGTTTAAAAATAATCCGAATGCAGATAGCCTGATTACATACAGTACTTATGTAAATGCAAACAATAGCTTTACGTACGGACTTGAATTGACTGACAGATTTAAGATCGTCAAGATTTGGGACATGACATTAAACGTGAATTTGTACAATACCCAGATCAACAACAATACGGCCCTTAAAGATGCACCGGCAAACAATCAGCGTTTCAGCTGGTTTGGTAAATGGAACAACAGCTTCAAACTGCCAAAAGGCTTTTCTATCCAGTTCTCAGGCGATTATCAAGCCAGAACAATTCTGCCTCAAGGCAGTGGCGGCAGTGGCGGAGGTGGCCGTGGCGGCGGCGGCGGTGGCGGCATGTTTGGCGGTAGTAACTTTGGTGCATCGCAGGGTTATATTAATCCGAGATATGGTTTCGACATGGCTGTCAAAAAAGACTTTGCATGGAAAGGAGGCAATACGTTATCTCTTATTCTTAGCATGAATGATATATTCAGAACACAGCTTTACAGCACACATGCGGAATCCATTTACCTGATCCAGGATTCTGAAAGAAGGAGAGACCCGCAAGTACTTCGTTTGAATATCACATACCGTTTTGGCAAGTTTGATGCATCGCTCTTCAAACGCAAAAACACGAAAGCTGATCAGAGTGGTGGCTCTGATATGATGGGCAATCAGTAGAGTGGTACGTTGTAAGTTATACGTTATAAGTTGTGAGTTATACGTAATACGTTTATCAGAGCGAAGGGAGTGGTAAGTTATAGGTTATACGTAGTACGTTTATCGAAGCGAAGATTATAAAATAAGAAAAGGTACGTTGCAGATGTAACGTACCTTTTCTTATTCTAATTTTTTGTGCGCTAACGATTATTCCCTGTCGATCTACAATGTAAAAAACGTATCACGTATGACTTACAACGTATAACTTCTATCCGTTTCTTCCGGTAAGCATGGGTACAAATGAAAACAGATCAAAGGCCTCTTCCTGCAAGGAACCATCGGCCATTTTTGTAATACGCAACATGCGCTGATTATTGCCTTCATCTACGGGGATTACCATCAGCCCGCCGTCTTTCAGTTGTTGAATAAGTTTGGGAGGAATAAATGGCGCTGCTGCTGTAATGATGATTTTATCGAAGGGAGCGAAAGTGGGCAGTCCTTCAAAACCATCGCCATAGAAAAATTTTATATTGGGATATTTGCTTTTTAGAATGAAGTTTTTGTTCAGTTCAAATAATTTCTTCTGCCGCTCGATTGTAAAAACCCTTGCTCCCATTTCTGCCAGTACAGATGCCTGGTACACACTGCCTGTACCAATTTCCAACACTTTGTCAGAACGTTTTATTTGTAATAACTGGGTTTGATATGCCACGGTGTATGGCTGGGAAATTGTCTGGTCTTCTCCGATCGGAAAAGCTCTGTCTTCATAGGCTATCTTGTCAAATGCTGAGTCTAAAAAAAAGTGACGGGGAATGTTTTTGATTGCATCCAATACATTTTCATCCGTTATTCCTTTCTGTTGTAACAGTTTAACCAATTGCATCCGCAATCCCTTGTGCCGGTAAGTATCTTTAAATTCTCTCATAGTGCAAATACAAAGGTACTATAACTACATAGCCGCTTCCAAAAGATACGAATTAATGTGGGAAGAATTGGGATGGGAAAAATTTACTCACAGGGGAGAGGCATGAGGTCTCAGGTATCAGGTATCAGGTTTTAGCTATGAGCTTTCAGCTATCAGCTATTGGCTATTGGCAAGCAGGCTTATTAAACTATGTCATAAAAAATGCGCAGGAAAAACTCCTGCGCATTGAATACTTAATATCTATTATTAAAATCTGTAAACTTGGTATCAACCTCTCGATACCAGAAACCTGATACCTGATACCTGATACCTGATACCTGATACCTCATTGCTAATAGCTAATAGCCGATAGCTGACAGCTACTTCAACTTCATATCTTCAATAATCCCCTTGATCCTGTTTTCCAGCACAGTGTATGTTGCATCAAATTCTTCTTTGCTGTTCAGTTTGGTGTTGACGCTGAAATAGAATTTGATCTTGGGTTCGGTACCTGAAGGACGTGCAGATATTTTAGATCCGTCTTCCAATATAAATTGCAGTACGTTGCTTTTTGGAAGCGTGATATCTTTCGTTTCTCCGGTTGAAAGATTTTTTGCCACCTGTAATTGATAGTCCAGCAAGTGTACAACTTTAGACCCATTGATGGTAGCCGGAGGATTGTTGCGATAGCTTTGCATCATTTCAGCAATTTCTTCCTGCCCTCTCATGCCTTTTTTGGTAATGCTGATCAGGTGTTCAAGATAGAAGCCATACTGAACATACAGCTCAACCAGTTTTTCATACAGGGTTTTACCGTTTTCTTTTTCGTAGGCTGCCATTTCGCACAACAAAGCAACTGCAGACACAGCATCTTTATCTCTCAATTGATCGCCGATCATTAAACCATAACTTTCTTCACCACCAATGATATAATGTTCTTTGCCTTCTTTTTCTTTGATCAGTTCAGCGATCCATTTAAAGCCGGTCAACACATCATAACAAGCTACATTATTTTTCTTTGCAATTTCATTGATCAGCTCGGTAGTTACAATTGTTTTGATCACCATGTCGTTCGGGCGTGCAATGCCTTTTACTTTACGGGCTTCAATCATATAAGCACAGGCAAGTACTGCTGTCTGATTACCATTCATCAGCACCCACTCCCCTTTGTGATTCTTAACACCAATCCCCACACGGTCGGCATCAGGGTCTGTACCAGCCAGGATATCAGCATCGATTGTCTTGGCTTTTTTCAAGCCGATACTCATCGCTTCACTTTCTTCCGGATTGGGATAAACAACAGTTGGGAAATTACCATCCGGCGTAGCCTGTTCCTCAACAATGTTCACATTGGTAAATCCGAATTGTTTCAACACTTCCGGTACAAGCATAATACCTGTGCCGTGTATAGGCGTGTAAACTATTTTAAGATCTTTCTGTTTTTCGATCACTTCAGGATAAACGCTCAGCCCTTTCACCATCCTGATGTATGCATCATCAATATCTTTTCCGATCAGGGTGATATTACTTTCACCACCGCTCCATTTTACATCGTCAACGCTGGCAATGGCCTCTACTTCGTGGATTACATTCTTATCATGCGGAGGAACAAGCTGACCGCCATCGTTCCAGTAAGCTTTATATCCGTTATATTCTTTGGGATTGTGCGACGCAGTACAAATTACGCCACCCTGACATTGCAGATGTCTTATTGTAAAAGACAATTCAGGAGTTGGACGCAATGCCTCAAACAAGTAGACCTTTATTCCGTTTGCTGCAAAAACATTCGCAACTGTTTCAGCAAAAAAGCGGCTGTTGTTGCGGCTATCATGACCGATAACCACTTTAACCGGCTCATCACCATATGTTTTCTTCAGATAATTGGCAAACCCTTGTGTAGCCATACCCACCGTGTACTTATTCATGCGGTTGGTGCCTACACCCATTATACCACGCAAACCACCTGTACCAAACTCGAGGTTACGATAAAAAGCTTCTGTCAACTCCTCGGAATTCTCTTTCTCCATTTTTTTGATCGCATCTTTGGTAGCCTGGTCGTAATTACCGTTAAGCCATGCATCCGCTTTGGCCTGAATTGCAGTATCCATATTTTTACCGTTTTAAGATTGAAGAACAATTTTAAGCATATTTACTAAATGTGTACCTATTAATTAAATTTTTATTGCTATTTAATAATACCTGTTTTTTAGCGCAATTCATCTGTTATTAATTTAATACGTACGTTTGCGCTGATGAAGAAGATATTTTGGCTTTTACTTTTATGGCCTTTTCACCAAGCGCTAAGTCAGGATTCATTAGCCATTTTAAGTTCAATTCCGCAACAGGATACATTAATAACAAATTTTCTGCCCGATTCAACTTTTGCACAAAAGCCATCTTCCGGGCTTAATAAAAAAAGAGTATACACTGTAGCTGCCATTGATGCAGCTGTGCTGGTTGGTACCGGCATCAGTCTTTATAATACATGGTACAGTTCCTATCCGCAATCGGATTTTCATTTTTTTAACGACAATGGCGAATGGTTGCAGGTTGATAAATTCGGCCATTCCTACACCTGCTACACGCTGAGCCGGTTAAGTGCTGAATCATGGAGATGGGCCGGGTTAAGTCAAAGACAGAGTACGTGGATTGGTGCGGCGAGCGGTATGGCCTACCAGACAATAGTGGAAGTGATGGATGGCTTTTCTGCAAACTGGGGATTTAGCTGGGGCGACTATGTAGCAAACACCGCCGGCGCTGCTTTGTTTGTTGGACAACAACTTGTTTGGGGCGAACAACGCATTTCTTATAAATTTTCGTTTCACAAGATCGATTACGGTAGCCAGGAGCTGAATGACAGAGCGGACGATATTTTCGGCAGTACAACGCGCGAACGCATGCTAAAAGATTATAACAGTCAAACTTACTGGTTGAGCGCCAACCTGAAATCTTTTTTTAAACACAGCAATCTGCCTAAATGGTTGAATGTTGCTGTAGGCTATGGAGCAAACAATATGTTTGGCGCATATTACAATTCATGGACCGATCCTTCAAATGGGCATGTTATCAACCATGAGCAAGACATGCCGCGTTACCGGCAATTTTATATAGCGCCGGATGTTGATTTTACCAAAATCAAAACAAAAAGCAAACTCTTAAAAACAACCTTTTCTATTCTTAACTGTTTAAAATTCCCGGCGCCATCTATTGAGTTTTCACAGGGAAAAGTGAAGTGGAACTGGCTCACTTTTTAGAAGAGAGTAAAATAGTAAGATCGTAAGACATGTAAGACCCGTAAGACGTGTAAGATTTCAAGAGGGTAAGAGTGAAAGAAAGATGACCGCGGCGAGTAGAGAAATGCATCCTCTTCTGAAAAAAAGAACCGCATACAAGGTTGGGTTTTACATTCAGGTACTTCGTACTTCGTAAATCGTACTTCCCCCACATTGCGCCTACATCGTCTAACACCGGATAGTAAGACCGTAAGACGGGAAGACATGTAAGACATGTAAGACCGTAAGACCCGTAAGACGGGTAAGATTTCAAGAGGGTAAGAGTGAAAGAAAGATGACCGCGGCGAGTAGAGAAATGTATCCTCTACTGCAGAAAGAGGATTGCACGCAGGACTGGGTTTTACAATCAAGTACTTCGTAAATCGTACTTACCCCACATTGCGCCTACATCGTACATCGTACATCTAACACCATACATCTACCACCGTACATCTTATCACATCTGAATGTACGCTCCGGTTACTTCGTCGCCGACTGTTTCTACCTGGATGAAATCCTGGGAGGTTGTAGCCAGGGACAGGCCCACATAATCGGGCTTGACAGGAAACAATTTGTGCATGCGTTCTACCAATACCATCGTTTGGATGCGTTTGGGATGATAGTTCAGCAACGGCTTCATTGCATATAAAAGCGTTTTTCCCCTATTGGACACATCGTCAACAATAACAATATTTTTATCATTAAAATCGACATTCCCGTCAATGGTCACTTCTGCCGGATGATTTTTATCAAGTGTAATTGTGACTACCTCCACCTGGTTGGGGATATAATTTTTTAATGCTGATGCTATTTTCTGAGCGATTACAGTACCACTGCTTAACACGCCCAGCAGCACAACAGGTGCTTCATCTCCAGCAATAGCTTCTGCAATCTCCAAAGCAATTCTTTGCAGTTTATATTTAATCTCCTCAGCCGTCAAAACATATTTTTTCTCACTCATTGTAAACAATTAGAAGGGCAAATTAAGGAAATTATGATTTGAAATTTGAAATTTCAGATTTGAGATTAGACGATGCCTGACCCGAATTCGCGGCATTTGCCCTTTGACAAAGTACAAGTTCCGAAACCCCATTTTTATGCCGTCACCTGACACTGATACCTGATACCTGAAACCTGATACCTTATATATTTTTCCTCACTCCTCACTCCTTCCCCCGACTACAACATCCATCACATTTGTCTGGGTTGGCCCCGTAATTACCAGGCCACCGGTTTGTTTGAAAAAGTGCCAGGCGTCATTATCATCAAGGAAATGCTGAACATCCAATTTAAGTTCATTTGCTTTTTGCAAAACATCCTTATCTATAACGGCGCCGGCTGCATCCGTTGGTCCATCAGTTCCATCTGTTCCGCCTGACAGGATCACCGGACAATCTTTTAAAGACGTATTTTTTTTCTGCAAAGCCGATAGTGCAGCAAGTGCAAAGTGCTGATTGCGGCCGCCCTTTCCGCTGCCAGAAATAGTGACGGTCGTCTCCCCTCCCATCAGGTAACATGTATTTTTTGTGGAACCAGATTGAAGCTTATCAACAAACTCTTTAGCCCTGTCGGACGCTTCACCTTTAAGATCTTCATCCACAATTTCAACATCATACCCCAGAGATGAGGCCCTGGCCGCAGCAGCATGCAACGCAATACTATTGCTCCCGATTATCTTGTTGAGAACTTTATTAAATCTTTCAGGCGAATTGCTCCTTTTGGATGAAATTCCTTTATGGAGATCAAGGCATTTTCTTACGGACTCCGGAACTTTGTTTAAGATGCGGTACTGCTGAAGGATTTCAAGAGCCTGTTCCGGCGTTGAGCTATCCTGCACAGTCAGTCCGCTTGCAATGCTACTCAGGTCATCTCCTGCTACATCACTTATAATCAGCGACACAATGCCGGCCCCGTTAGCAGCCAATACCAGTCCGCCACCTTTTAACGTTGAAATATTTTTTCGGACAACATTTAATTCGTGGATACTCGCGCCGGATTTCAATAATAGTTTTGAAGTATGTTGCAGATCCTCTAATGAGATTCCATCCTCTACATCTGCCAGCAAAGCTGACGCGCCACCGCTTATGCAAACAATCAGCAAATCATGATCCGTAAGTTTCCTTAAAAATAATTTTACTTCATCCGCTGCTTCTTTGCTTTTTTCATCAGGTACCGGATGTCCGGCTTCAATGATGCGGCAATGTTTCAGAGGCAAAGCATGATCATATTTGGTTACGACAAGTCCACCTGCAATAAAACTCCCTAAAATATTCTCCGCTGCTACAGCCATAGCTGCGGCCGCTTTTCCTACAGAAAGCAGGAATATTCTCTTACGATCAACGCTGTAAGTTTTTTCTTCCACCTGTAATACACCATCAACAACCTTAAGTACCGAAGGCATTAATACAGCGGGCTGCACTGCGTTTATCGCCGCCTCAAAAATTGCCAGTGCGTCTTGTCTCTTCATAATAACTTTCAATTAACTTTTATCTCAACAACATCATTTGCCTTATATGCTCACGTCTAAAAAACTATTTAACCAACACCTTCCATTGCCTGAAGCAATCGCTCCGTTCAGTGCTAAGATATTTTTCGGGTTGCTAATTTTGTTTTTATTTATATCATTACTTTCGGCAACCCGGCCTGATACCTGAAACCTGTTACCTGGTAACTGTCATTCCTCACAAAATATTACAAAAAACATTATCTTCGGTTACAGATAGTTGCATAACTAACTATTTATATTTGCCGCACTGTAAATGTTAACCATATGAATCGTATCATTAAAAAAGTTGCAGTTTTAGGAAGTGGTGTTATGGGCTCTCGCATTGCATGCCATTTTGCAGGTATTGGTGTACAGGTTTTATTGTTGGATATAGTACCAAAAGATCTTCCGGCTGATGCGCCCGCAATAGCAAAAAACAAAATTGTAAACGATGCATTACAGGCAACATTAAAAAGCAATCCTTCGCCGGTTTATGATAAGTCCGTTATCAAGAGAATAACCACAGGCAATTTTGATGATAACATGAAAGACATTGCCAGCTATGATTGGGTAATTGAAGTAGTAGTGGAGCGATTGGACATTAAACAACAGGTATACGAGAAGGTTGAGCAATACAGAAAGCCCGGCACGCTTATAACATCCAACACATCAGGCATACCAATCAACATGCTGAGTGAAGGAAGAAGCGATGATTTTAAAAAACATTTCTGCGGCACACACTTTTTTAATCCGCCGCGCTACCTGCGTCTACTGGAAATTATTCCTACAAAAGATACCGATAAAGAAGTTGTTGACTTTCTGATGAATTATGGCGATGTTTTTCTTGGTAAAACCACCGTGCTTGCTAAAGACACGCCCGCTTTTATTGCTAACAGGATCGGCGTGTTTGGTATCATGAGCATCTTCAACAGTATGGAAAAACTCGGTCTGACTATTGATGAAGTGGATGCACTTACCGGACCTGTAATTGGCCGTCCGAAATCAGCTACTTTCAGAACTGCTGATGTTGTTGGCATTGACACATTGGTAAATGTTGCAAAAGGCGTTGCGAAAAATTGTCCGCAAGATGAAGCATCTGCCATTTTTAATATACCGGCATGGCTGGAAACAATGGTCAGCAACAAGTGGCTGGGCGACAAAACAGGCCAGGGCTTTTTTAAGAAAACAACCAACACGAAAGGTGAAAAAGAGATATTGGTGCTAGATCTGGTTTCATCCAATTATATAGCACGCAGCAAACCGAAATTTGCAACACTTGAAACCGCTAAGCCAATTGATGATCTCAAGACAAGATTAAAAGCACTCATTGCCGGTAAGGACAAGGCCGGAGAATTCTATCGCCATTTTCATTACGCACTATTTTCTTACATATCTCATCGCATTCCTGAAATAAGTGATGATCTGTATCGCGTGGACGACGCAATGATGGCGGGTTTTGGCTGGGAGATCGGCGCCTTTGAAAGCTGGGATGTTCTAGGTGTTCAAAAGACGACTGAAGCAATGAAAGCCGCGGGCTATACAGTTGCTCCATGGGTAGATGAAATGCTCGCAAAAGGATTTACTTCTTTCTATAAAACAGAAAACGGGAAAAAGTTATACTACGATATAGCTTCTCACAGCTATAAAAATATTCCGGGAACGGAGGCTTTTATTATCCTGGATAATTACTCCGATAAGATTGTTTGGAAGAACAGCAATGCAGCCCTTTACGATATTGGCGACGATGTTGTTGCGCTGCAATGGAACACAAAAATGAATACCATCGGAAGTGAAGTTCTCGAGGCTGTTAATAAAAGCATCGGAATTGCTGAAGAGAAGTTTAAAGGATTGGTCATCGCAAATGACGGCGCCAATTTCAGTGCAGGAGCTAATGTGGGAATGATCTTCATGTTTGCCGTTGAACAGGAATATGATGAGCTGGATATGGCCATTCGCCTGTTCCAAAATACGATGATGCGCGTGCGTTATTCCGGTATTCCGGTTGTCATTGCACCACACGGACTTTCATTAGGCGGCGGCTGTGAAATGAACCTGCATGCAGACAAAGTTTGTGCAGCTGCGGAGACATATATTGGACTGGTGGAACTGGGTGTTGGCTTGATTCCTGGCGGCGGCGGAACAAAAGAGTTTGTGCTTCGTGCTGCCGACGAAATGCACGAAGATGAGCCGGAAACCATTACATTAAAAAACAGGTTCCTTACTATAGCGACTGCCAGGGTTGCAACCTCTGCCGCTGAAGCATACCAGATGGGCATTTTGCGAAAAGGCCTGGATGAGGTTGTGATTAATCAAAACCGTCGTATCGCCGAAGCAAAACGGAGTGTACTTGAGTTGCATGAAAGTGGTTATACAACACCAGTTCAAAGAAAAGATATCAAAGTCCTGGGACGCTCTGCACTGGGTGCTCTATATGCAGGCATCAATGGTATGTGGCGTGCAAATTATGCAACCGAGCATGACGCCTTTGTTGCACGCAAACTCGCTTACGTTATGTGCGGTGGTGATCTGAGCGATCAAAGCCTGGTAAGCGAACAATATTTGCTCGACCTGGAAAGAGAAGCGTTCTTAAGTCTCGCAGGTGAAAGAAAATCACTGGAAAGAATACAGGGAGTGTTAAAGACGGGAAAACCGGTGAGGAATTAATTGAAAATGGAGAATTGAGAATTGACAATGAGTGGTAAAGTAATAAGTTTTACGTTATACGTTGATTGGAGCGAAGATTAGATGGTTAGGTCTCTGTGCAACTCAGTGCCTCCTCTGTGAAGCTCTGTGTAACAATTATACATTATGGCTTACCGTGATCATTTTCTATTTTGATTTATCGTCCATCAATAGGCTCAGTTTACAATTAAATAACATCCCTCATGTTCCCTGATTGCCAACGCTTGCAGATCGGGTGCGATTGAGACGGGTTTAGCGGTAGCGTTCAATCACTTTTTTTGTTGTTCTTTTGCATCATGAAAAGAAAAATACCACTGATACTAATTTTTTTTACGCTGCCCCATTTCCTATTTGCATGGGGCGTGGTTGGACACAAAACCGTTGCAGAAATAGCCCGCATGCATCTTTGCAAACGCACCATTCGCGGCATTAATGAATTACTCAACAATCAGTCATTAGCTTCTATAAGTGCTACACCGGACGACATGCGTTATGATAAAGAATATGCTCAAACAGGTCCGTGGCATTACATCAACCCGCCGGATGGTTTAGATCATGATGGATTTATCAGGTATGTTTCTCAGAAAGATTCAGTGAATGAATATACCGTCCTGAACAAGATGATCGCTGATTTTAAAAATCCTTCAGCGACAAGAGAACAAAAACTTTTCGCGCTAAGATATATCGTACACCTTGTTGGCGATATTCATCAGCCCTTGCATGCAGGAAGAGGCGAAGACCTTGGTGGCAATAAGATCAAAATGATGGTTCGTGGTAAAGAAAGCAATTTGCACAGCGTGTGGGATGGTTCCATTATAGAGAACACCAACCTGTCTTATAAAGAACTGGCCAATCAATGCAATAAAGCAATTACCAAAGAACAAAGAAAAGCGTGGAAAAAGACCACTATAGCAGACTGGGTGTATGAGTCATATACAGTAAGTCGTGAAATTTATGCAGATGCAACCAAAAGCACGACTGTTTCTTATCAGTATTTCGAGAAGTATACACCTACAACAGAAGAAAGACTTAGCCAGGCTGGTATTCGCTTAGCTGAAGTATTAAACAGCTTATTCTAATGTCCATCTCAACCTATTATAAAAAGCCAGCAGGGTAGCTGGCTTTTTGTTTTTGAGGCCCTGAAAAAAAATTACTTAGCTGTCGGAAATATGGGAAACAACAGGTTAGTATTGCTTATGAAGGCGATCTTTTTACTATCCGGCGACCATGATGGTGTATTGATCGTTCCCTGTCCGCCATACAGGTATGCTATCACCTTCGAAGGACCGCCACTTACCGGCATCATACGGATGTACACATGCTTATAAAAAGGATGATCGGATGCAGACACATCTTTTCCAAAAGTTATATAGACAATCGACTTTCCATCGGGAGAAACATGCGGAAACCAATTGTTCAACGAATCATTGGTAATTTGTTCCTGGTTGCTTCCATCCGGCTTCATACGCCAGATCTGCATTGTTCCGGTTCGTGCTGAATTAAAATAAATGAACTGTCCGTCAGGAGTAAACTCACTGCCGTCGTCTAACCCTTTTGCTGTGGTTAACTGAATTTCTTTTCCTCCGGAGGATGGTATTTTATAGATGTCAAATTCATTGTTGCGCTGCCCGGTGAAGATGAGAAATTTCCCATCCGGCGACCAGCCGTGCAAATAAGATGGTGCAGTCTCGGTGATTCTTTTAGGCTCGCCTCCCGTTACCGGTAAAGTATAAACGATTGAACCTTTACGTTCTTTATCATAATTGCTGATGCCCAGCATTTTTCCATCGAAGGACATTACATGGTCATTATTATTTTGTTTGGCAGAACCTGTGTTAAGCAAGGTTGGCGTTGTTGTCTTCAGATCAAATGTGTACAGTAAGCCATCCGCGTTATACAATAACCTGTTACCATCGTTCATCCAATTGGGAGCCTGGATAGAACCCTTCGACTGGTAAATGATCTTACTAAACCCGTTGGATACATCCATTAGTTCAAGATGACTTCCTATATATTGTTTGTAAGGAACAAGGGTATCTGGCGCAGGAACTACAATCCGCACATTTCTGAAAACAGCTTTTTCAATTACAGCAGGATTATGAGAACAAACAAATATTCCCACATAAACATCATCTCCAAGATCAACATCCGACAGTTGTTGCTCTGTAAACAGATCTCCATTTTTTGCAACAGATAGTGTATAGACTTTCCCTTTACGTTCCAGCTGAACCACGTCGGCTCCGGTAATTGGCATCTTTATTTCTTCTGTGTTCGCTCCGGTTGTGCGTCGAAATTGCAACGACGTCAAGCCATCACCGTGAACAACTCCATTGATATGTGTGGAAGAAGAATCCAACGAAGTTCTCACCATCCAACCCCATTTTCTATGCTGTTCCACTCCTTTTCCAATAAAGGCAGCTGTAGTGCGAACGATAAAATCGCCTTTCATTTTCTTGTACACAAAATGAAATTCATCATGGCCGAACCACATGTTTGTTCCGGCGCCTTCAACGGTATATTCCTGTGATGATGGATCATACATTACAGAACCATGTTTTTGTACATTACCAACATCTGTATCTGCATCAAAAATGCCGGGGCTATTTTGTGAGTAGGACAGGATTACTGAAAAATTTGCAAGCAGGCAAAGCATTAGATTTTTCATAACTGCACACATAAATTTAAATTGAGCTATTCTCACGTTTCAAGAGCATCAACGTAATTGCTTGATATTATTCTTTAAATAGACCTTCTTAAATTTAACCAATAATTTCCGTTGCCTGCATACTACGAAAAAAATTAGCGGGAACGCATGACGTATCAGGTTCAATCTGCCTGCTAAAACGATTATTTTAAGGTCTTGATCGCCGTTTTTTGGCTATCTTTCACCCTCAAATTACCTAAAACAACGATCTTGAAAAGGCTGCTTATCTGCTTGTTATTATGCTTATGCCTGCGTGAAGCAAACGCTCAAAAAAAGAATGCTTCTTTTAATCTCCGCATTCACAGAACACTTACCCCGGTTACCATTGATGGAATAGCTGACGACTCTGCGTGGAAAGCAGCAGAATCTACCAGCCAGTTCTGGATGGTACTGCCAATGGATACAAGTTTTGCAAATGTGCGGACGGATGTAAGCATGTCGTACGACAACAACAATCTTTATGTACTCGCCACCTGCCACAATTTTGTAAAGGGCCGGCATATGGTTGAATCGTTAAGGAGAGATTTTGGTTTTTTAAAGAATGACAATTTCATCTTCTTCATGGATACATTTGAAGATCAGACAACCGGCTTCAGTTTCGGCGCCAATGCCTTCGGTGCACAGTGGGACGGCGCCATGTATGAGGGTGGAAAAGTAGATTTGAACTGGGATAACAAGTGGACCTCCGTTGTAAAAAATTACGATGATAAATGGATCTTCGAAGCAGCCATTCCGTTTAAGACCATCCGCTATAAAAAGGATTCAAAAGAGTGGGGCATTAATTTTAGCCGCAATGATTTGAAGACGACGGAAAAATCAAGCTGGGCGCCTGTTCCCAGGCAGTTTCCGACAGCTTCACTTGCTTACACAGGTACACTCGTTTGGGATGAACCGCCGCCCGCACCACGATCAAACATTTCTGTAATACCCTACGTTCTTGGAAGTGTCTCAAAAAGCTATGATCCGCACAAAGACGCCGTATACAAAAAAGATTTTGGCGCTGATGCTAAAATTGCTGTAACCTCCGCATTAAATCTTGACCTGACCGTACGGCCGGATTTTTCGCAGGTTGAAGTAGATAAGCAGGTCGCAAACCTTAGCCGTTTTGAGTTATTCTTTCCGGAAAGAAGGCAGTTCTTTCTTGAGAACGGAGACATCTTTGCGAACTTTGGTTATACCGATATCAGGCCTTTCTTTTCCAGGAGAATCGGGCTGGGCGTACCGATCAATTACGGTGCACGCTTAAGCGGGAAGCTGGACAAAAACTGGCGCATCGGCGTGATGGATATGCGGACTGCTTCTGTGGACGAAACGGCATTGCCTGCACAGAATTTTGCGGTGCTCTCCCTGCAGCGTAAAGTTTTTAAGCGATCCAATATTGCTTTTATCTATGTAGATAAAGCATCAATGAATTATAATCCAACTGCTGCTGATAGTGTAAAAGGCGTTTACCAACAATACAACAGAAATATTGGGTTGGAGTACAATCTTGCATCTTCCAACAACATCTGGACAGGAAAAGCAATGGCACTCAAATCCTTTGCTCCCAACCTTAAAGGAAATGACTGGACGTATGCAGGCCACCTGCAATACAGCAGTAAGAAATGGTTGATCTACGGACAGACACAATATGTTGGCAACAATTACACAGCTGAAGTTGGCTATGTTCCGCGTAGGGATTATATCAAATTGAATCCGCAGGTCAGCTATTATTTCTTTCCGAAAGGGGGGAACATTCTTACGCACGGGCCGGTATTCACAAGCATTTATTATTTCAATACCAGGTTCAAACAAACGGATCATAGTAATGTATTGTCTTACCTGTTTACTTTCAGGAGCAAGGCTACATTATCCCTCGTTACACAAAACGATTACGTTCAGTTATTGAATCCTTATGATCCAACCAATACAGGAAAAGACACATTAGCGCGGGGCACACAGCATAAATGGAACACCGTTGGCTTTGATTATGTTTCGGCGCCACAGCACTTATTTACTTACACTGCATCTTTCCGTTATGGAGGATATTATGCAGACGGCAACCTGTTAACCGCCGCAAGCGATATCGGGTACCGTTTTCAGCCTTTTGTGAACATTACCATGAGCACAAGCTATAACAAGCTAATGCTTCCTCAACCATGGGGCAATACAAGCTTTTTATTAGTCGGCCCAAGAATAGATATTACGTTTACCAACAAATTATTTTTTACCACCTACATTCAATACAACGAACAACAAAAGAACCTGAACATCAATTCCCGTTTTCAATGGAGATACAAACCTGCGTCTGACCTCTTCCTGGTTTATACAGATAATTATTACCCCGGACCGTTTGCCGTTAAAACACGAGCGTTTGTGCTGAAGTTCAATTATTGGTGGAATATCTAGAGGTCAATAGTGAATGGTGAATAGTGAAAGGTGTAGCAGACTTTGTTTTTTTTGAGCTGCTCTTGGAGGAAGCTTTTTTTGTTACACAGAGAAAAATACAGAGAAGACACAGAGTTACACGGAGATATTCTCTGTGCAACTCCGCGTCTTCTGTGTCACT
Source organism: Chitinophagaceae bacterium DXS (assembly GCA_030345135.1). Classification (GTDB taxonomy): domain Bacteria; phylum Bacteroidota; class Bacteroidia; order Chitinophagales; family Chitinophagaceae; genus Danxiaibacter; species Danxiaibacter flavus. The sequence goes on along the minus strand of CP128386.1, from coordinate 488,540 downwards.
CTGTATAACTGTATTTCACACATAAGGTATTAATAAATACTCAGCTGCTTGCACTTTTCACTATTCACTATTGACCATTCACCACCGCCCCACCACAGGATGGTTAAATACTCATTTTTCTGTAGATTACGCGCTTTCATTTAATCCTTTAACAACTTGGCCATGCTACGTTTTTTAAAAGCCCGCCCTTCGCAATTTGTTTGTTCATTATTACTTGTGATCACAACAGGCATCTCTGGTGCCGTGTTTGCAGTGCCGCAATGCACTCCGGTAAAATTGCAATGCGAGCATCTCGGGAATCCGATAGGAATTGACAACGTACATCCACGATTTTCCTGGCAGTTGCAGGATACCCGCCCGGGCGCCAAACAACTGGCATATCAGATTGTAGTATCAACAGATTCTATCGCCCTTGACCAGGCAAATACGTGGCAGTCCGGCAAAATTAATAGCGATGTAACACTTGTGACTTATGCAGGCAAGCCATTGCAGCCACAAACAAGATATTACTGGAAGATTTTTGTATGGGATAAAGACGGCGTTAAAAGCAGCAGCACAACACATGCATTTGAAACAGGAATGATGCAGGCTGAAAATTGGAAAGGCGCCTGGATCAGCGATAACGATGATATAAATCTCAAACCTGCAGCATACTTCAGGAAAGAAGTCAATCTGAGCAAGAAGATAAAATTCGCGCGGGCTTATGTTGCGGCAGCAGGTCTCTTTGAACTAAGCATTAACGGCCGCCGTTTTGGTGATCATTATTTAGACCCAATGTACACAAGGTTCGACAGAAGAACACTGTATGTTGTGCATGATGTAACAGCAAGTTTACAACAAGGCAAAAATGCCATCGGCATGTTAATGGGAAATGGCTGGTACAACCATCAGTCAACAGCTGTATGGTTCTTTGATAAAGCACCGTGGCGCGGACGTCCGACATTTTGCATGGATATAAAGATCACTTTTGAGGATGGCTCTACAGAAACAATTTCATCGGGCAAAGACTGGAAAACGTCTTTAAGTCCGGTTATCTTCAACAGTATTTACACTGCAGAACATTACGATGCCAGGCTTGAGCAACAAGGCTGGGATTCGCCCGGATTTAACGACAGCAAATGGAAAGATGTAATATACCGCGCTGCACCGTCTACAAACATTGTTTCGCAAATGATGTATCCGGTAAAACATATTGAGGAAATTCCCACTGCACATCTTAATAAACTGAATGATACCACTTATGTGTTTGATCTGGGAAGAAACATCGCAGGCGTAAGTCATATCACAGTTCAAGGTGAAGCCGGGACAATCATATCGCTGAGACATGCTGAACGATTGAATGAGAACGGGCATGTTGATCAATCAAATATCGATGTTCATTATCGTCCTAAAGACAATACCGATCCTTTTCAAACAGACATCTTTATCCTATCCGGAAAAGGAGAAGAAAGTTTTGAGCCGCGCTTTAACTACAAAGGATTTCAATACGTAGAGGTAACCAGCAGCAAGCCGGTTACGTTATCGCAACAAAGTCTGAAAGGCTATTTCATGCACAGCGCAGTTCCGGCAATCGGTTCTGTTTCAACATCCAACCAAATGATGAATAAGCTTTGGTGGGCAACTAACAACTCTTACCTGTCAAATCTCTTTGGTTATCCGACTGATTGTCCGCAACGCGAAAAAAATGGCTGGACAGGCGATGCACATATAGCCAGTGAAACAGGTTTATACAACTTTGACGGCATCACCGTATATGAAAAATGGCTGGCAGATCACAGGGATGAACAGCAACCAAATGGTACGCTGCCTTCTATTATACCAACAGGCGGATGGGGGTATGAATGGGGTAACGGACCGGACTGGACAAGCACGATAGCGATTATTCCCTGGAACATTTACATGTTCTATGGTGACGAGAAACTGCTTCACGATTGCTATGACAATATCAAACGTTATGTTGACAGGATAACTGCTGTGAGTCCTACCGGCCTCACTACATGGGGACTAGGCGATTGGGTACCAGTAAAATCTCAGTCACCTGTAGAACTTACTTCCAGTGTCTATTATTTTGTTGATGCAACCATCCTGGCTAAAGCAGCCAAACTGTTTAATAAAACAGAAGATTTTGATACTTACAGCAAGCTGGCGGAAAAAATAAAAAATGCATTTAACAGTAAATACCTCAACAAACAAACCGGTATTTATGGTAAAGGGACACAAACAGAAATGAGTGCTCCGCTGCATTGGGGATTGGCTCCAGCTGAACTAAAAGCTAAAATAGCGGCCAATCTTGCAGAAAGAGTTAAGCTGGATAGTTTTCATCTTGATGTAGGTTTGCTCGGCACAAAAACAATCCTGAATGCATTAAGCGAAAATGGCTATGCTGACGCAGCTTACAAAATTGCCGCGCAGGAAAATTTTCCATCGTGGGGTTGGTGGATCGTAAATGGAGCTACCACTTTATATGAAAACTGGCCCATTGATGCTAAATCAGATATTTCCCGCAACCACATTATGTTTGGGGAAATCGGCGCTTGGATGTATAAAGGACTTGGAGGAATCTTTCCAGACGAAAGCAAGCCTGGTTTTAAGAACGTTTTGTTACAACCAAATTTTGTGGACGGTCTTGATAGCTTCTCTGCAACGCATGATGCTCCCGGTGGCCGCATTACTTCTTCCTGGAAGAAAAATCGAAATGAGGTTGCTTACAACGTAGTTGTTCCTGCAAATACAACTGCAACGCTGGCGCTTGATCTCATCAATAAAGCATTGTATAACGATGGAAAGATGGTGAGTTCGACTGACAAAGCAGTACGTGCAATTGGAAAAACTGAAAAAGGATTAAGCAGGTATAGTCTCACCGCAGGTAATTATAATTTTGTAATTAAATAATTGTTTTAAAGCTCTGTGCTTCTCTGTGTCTTCTCCTGTATTCCTCCGTGTAACAAAAAACATTACACTGAGTTTCACGGAGATGACGCAGAGGACCACGGAGTTTTTTATGTAATAAATTCAACTGTTGTTAAGTGAACAGTAAAACTATGAGGATAATGGAAAGCGGGGAGCGATCAAATTCCAGATCAGGGGTACGGATCAATTACTTTAGCAGGTTACTATCAATTATTAATTTATTTTGATTGCTACCATTAAGATTGAATATATGTCTGCAAATGCGATATAGTTACCTCATGTTCCATAATGGTCTCTTTAACTACATCATTAATAGATATAATCCCGGCCAGTCTGCCGTTTTCCATTACCGGCAGATAACGCAGGTTTTGTGCAGACAATAATTCCATGCAGTATTCAATACTATCATTCTTTTTAATAGAAGGGAATTCGGAGGACATGATTTCTGCAACTGTTGTATCTGTTGATGATTTACCCTTAAGTATTACTTTACGGGAATAATCACGTTCAGTCATTATCCCCAGAAAAATATCATCTTCCATTACTACAACCGAACCGATATTTTGATCGGCCATCATTTTCAGCGCGTCCAAAACAGTTGTTGAAGGCAAAACCGTAGTAACATTACTACCCTTACGCGCAAGCATGTGTGATACGTTTCTCATTGGCTGCAATTTTAGTACACCAAAAAGTTAAGCCAAATAAATGCAATACGCTACCATCTGTCATAATTAAAATTTAATAAAAAACAGACGATCCTGATTCTTAACGCTGTTATTATCAAAACTCACTGTAGCTTCATGGCTGTAAAATTCTTTTATATGAAAAAAATCGTTTCTGTTTTAACTACCCTGCTGCTTTTTGCCTCATTTATGTTTGCCCAAACTCCTGCTGCGAAACCCGCTGCGAAAACTAAAGACGCCGCGACCGCCAAACCAGCGGCCCAGGCAAAAACCGCCACTACGGCCAAACCTGCCGCTCAATCAAAAGATGCTGCCGCAGCAAAACAAGCTACCGCTGCTAAAACAAAAAAAGACGGAACTCCAGACCTGCGCTACAAGGAAAACAAGGAAGCCGCTAAAAAACAAACCGCAGCCGGACCAACTAAAAAAGACGGAACTCCAGACCTGCGCTATTCAGCTAATAAAAAAGCAGCTGGCTCAACTGCAGCAAAACCGGCTAAAAAGACGAAATAATGTACGGTGTTTGATGTACGATGTACGGTGTACGATGTACGGTGTACGGTGTTAGATGTTAGATGTACGATGTGAGATGTATGGAAATCGCTGATGTAGGATTTTTTGATGTCTGATTTGAGAGGCACCTTCTGCATCTGCCACTGTTTATTTTGAAATGTACAGTATTCATCTTTTCTTAATCTTACTATTCTTTACACAAAACGAGAGCCGTTATATTGATTAGAAATATTCTATCAACATAACGGCTCTCCTACTGTCTTACGGTCTTACTATCTTACGGTCTTACACGTCTTCTTATTTCTTCACCTCCATTGCTTCATCAATCATGTAAATCAAATTGGCTCTGTGCGCCTTGGTTTCTTCGTTAGTTGAAGTTGCGGCTTGCAGTCTTGCTCTGATCTTTTTCAAAGTATTGCGTGCAGCAGCTTTTGAAACATCATCCATCGGAGAATCAAGCATTGCGGCCATTCCCTTCACAAATGTTGATTGCAGGTATTGACGCTGAACATTTACATTACCATTAATATCTGCATCAAAAATTCCTTTTTGCAGGTCATTCATTACATCAGCAGCGCTGTATTGATTACCATACAATCTTGTATTGGTGATACGCGTAAGTGTTGCTGGATGCAGTATTTGCGCAAGAGCTGAAACTTGTGTAACCAGTACAGCACTTGTCTCTTTGAAGTCCTCACCTGTTGCCGGCTGATTGAAACCGCGGCGTTGCCACTGCATATAAGGCAACAAAGTGTAATCTCCTTCAAAAGCATTCGGAGCAAAAATGTATTTATTGATCAGCTCGATTGCTTTTTTCTGCTGAGCCAGCGGAACCGGAGTATATGGCTTGGCAGCCGACTTTTGTTCGGGGAAACTTCTATCCACATAAACACCACCTACATAACGGCTCACAGCATTCACCATGTTGGTGCGTTGTGCATTCAGTGTAATGTATCTTGCTCTTAACTCCGCGTAGGACTGACCTGGCTTAACATATTTGGTCAGCATTTTTCCCATCAATTGGTTCACGAGTTTAAAACGATCTTCAGCATAAGCCATCACATCGTTACTCATATCAAAAATGTTCACCCTTGGGTCAATGCCTTTACCAGGAGAACGCATGTCGTCGCCATCATTTCCGAAAGCTAACTGAGGCTCATTACTACGGGAAAGGATCTTAGTAAGACCATCTTCTTCACCGGCCTCACTGAATGGCTTGTAACCGTATTCGATTGCCCAAAGATCGTATGGACCGGTTCTTGTTGTATAGTAATCGCCCTGTTTGTTTCTATCCAGGGCAACGTTAATAGCAGGATAATCCATCACTGATCCCATCAGGCCAATTTTGCGTGTAAGCTCTTTGTTATTTACATCTAACGGAGAAAGCATTTGTGTAGCTTTCATATTATGGTTAAGTCCCAGTGTATGTCCCATTTCATGCAGAATAAGATAGGTCAGGAACTGTTTGTGCATTTCACTGATATCTTTTACTGAAGCACCGTCCGCTTCAAGAACGGTTTGTCCTGTTGCAAACTGAGATTTCAGTTCCTGTGCAAGAACACATCCGTCTTTATCGCCGGTATTATTTTCCTCAAATAATGCAAAAGGATTTTTCGCCTGCAGAATGCCTGCTGTTGAAAGTCCATTATACAAATGTTCGCTGATAGGAACTGCGCTGGCAGAATACCATTCAACAGTAATATCAGCACCCAATATCTGGCCGGTGCGCGGGTTTACAAAACTTGGCCCGATGGCGCCGTATACAGGTTGAGCAGAAGCCACCCAGCGGATCACATTATAACGGATATCTCCCGGATCCCATGTTGCAGTGTCAGGCATTACGCGCATCTGAACTGCATTTTTAAATCCTGCTTTTTCAAACGCGTCGTTCCATTTTAAACCTGCGTCAATGATTGTTTGCCTGTATTCATAAGGCGTTGTGTTTTCAATCCAGAATACAATCGGCTCAACCGGTTCACTTAGCTCCGCTGAAGGATCTTTTTTAACCAGGTTCCAGCGATGGATCATGTCCTTGTATGGCGTGGCATTGATGCTGGTTTGATCATTACGTTCAGTCATGAAGTAACCAACACGCGGATCGTCTTTTCTCGGACGGAAATTATTTTCCGGCATCTTGATAAACGTGTGCTGCATTTTTATTCTTACATAACGCGGATCGGTAATGTCTTTACCACCGGAAACAAATGCAGATGGATTCTCGTAAGCGAGATCCACTACGATATCTGTATTCTCAGGATAGGAATGAATGGCTGCGTACTTCGATTTTGAAGTATTCAATGAACCGAGATTAAACGTTAAACCTGAAAAAATACTTGGCGGAGCCTGGGGCTTAATCGGATCCATTTTTTCACTCAGGAACAAACCGTCCGCTGTAACCAGGTAACCCAATGAATCTTCACCCTGGATCTTGTCAGCGTAAAACACAGCAACCGGTCTGTCAACATTTGCGGTTTTACTGATCGGATTTGCCGGATCATAATAGAAATCTGTGTTCACTTCCTGGAATTCCAGCTTATCAAATGATCTTTTTACTTTGAACACGAAATTAGACCTGTGCATGCTTTGGTTAAGATAAAGTGCATTCGGTCCATCAAGTGAAAAACTCTGATAGATAAATTCTTTATCCAGCTGATCTTTCTTTATGTATAACTGAACACTTCCGGAAGCAGTATCCTGGTATAACGTAAAAAGGCCGTCTGTTTTTGTGCTGCCTTTTACTTTTTCAGCTACTGGCGGAATAGCAGGCTTTTTAGCAGGTGGCGCCTTAGCTGTATCTGCGGCCGGTGCTGATACAGTAACCGCCGCTTTTTTACTTTTCGACTGGGCGAAAACAACAAGACCCGGCGTCAAAAGCGCCAGGCTCAAAATAGCAAGTTTATTTCTCATCCTTCTGGGGTTTAACAAACGGAAGTTAAGGGATTAATTGACATAAGCGGGCACTATTTTATGAGCGGAATTCCACTAATTGACAGTTGACAATTGATATTTGAAAATGGAACAAAAGCAATGTCTTTCCATCAAAAAAGAAACGCTTGTGATGGTCAAACATCACAAGCGCTTCTTCATTATCAATTTTCAATTGTCAATTGTCCATTATTTCTTCCTCTGCTTAGCGTCCTGCATTTTTTTCTGAGCTTCCTGCATCTGTTCCATGCGCTCGGCCCACTTGCTTTTTGTTTTCGGCGCCTTGCGTTTTTCTTCAATTTTTGCCAGGATCTTATCGTGATTGATGATGTAATTCTGGATAACGAACTGAAGACCTAGCGTGATCAGGTTAGACACAGTATAGTACCAGGTAAGTGCTGAAGGCAATTTGTTAAACACAAAAAACAGGATGAACGGAAAAATGTAAGGCATGTACTTCATTGCAGGATTATCCTGTGTAGGAGTCATTGCCATATTATATACTGAGATCAAAAAGCTGGTTAACACCGCTGTAATGGTAAACAAACTCAGGTGATTTCCTAATCCCCATACTTCAAACGGAAAATTCACAATAGAATCGTATGCTGAAAGGTCATGGCTCCACAAGAAGCTTTGTCCGCGTAATTCAATATTCGAGTTAAAGAAACTATACAGGGCAAAGAATATCGGGATCTGTAATAATGCCGGTATACAACCGCCAAGTGGATTTACGCCGGCTTCCCGGAACAGTTTCATCTGATCCATAGCGTAAGCCTGCTGATCGTCACCGTGCTTTTTCTTCAAAGCTTCCATTTCAGGTTTCAAAACCTTCATTTTGGCGCCGCTTAAATAGCTGCTGTATGTTAACGGAGAGGTTACAAGACGGATAAATAATGTCAGCAACAAAATTGCCCATCCGTAATTTTTCACCAGGCTGGAGAACAAGTTAAACACCGGCATGATGATGTATTTATTTATCGGACGAACAAATGAATACATATCCCTACCCAGGTTAACCATTTTATCCATGCCTTCCGCCTGTTGGTGAAGAACCTTGTATTCATTCGGACCAACATACAATTGCATGGCAACTGATTGCTGTGCAGATGCGGGAAGCTCAGCCTGTAAGGTTGCTTCTACATCGCTGATGGTTGTTGAACTGTCTTGTTTTCTTGCCCAACGAAGATCACCTCCTTTATTAAAGCCGTTTTTCGCGATCAGCGTTGTATTGAAGAACTGCTGCACAACACCTACCCATTGAACAGGCTTTTCAAATTTCCTTTCAGTTTTAGAAGAAATATAGTCAAAGTCATTTCCTTCGCTGAAACAAATATTACTTTGTTGTCTCTCATATGTAACATTCTTTTCATGTTGCTGCGGGTGCATCTGCCACTTAACTGTAAACAATCCTCTTGTCAGCAACTGGTTTGCGCCAGTCAAACCAACGTTCCAGTCAATCGCATAGCTGTCCTTTTTAACAATGTACTGGTGGGTAATTGATCTGCCATCGGGAGAATTGATGCTGAATGAAACTGTCTGTGAACCATCTGCATTTTTAACAACCGGCGAAGCTGTAAAATACAGATCGGCAGTTGATGCAGAACTGTTGTTAGAAGTATTAATGGTATACCCGATTGCATCATCTGCAGAGCCATTTAATACAACATTCTTTTTGTTGTAAGATGATATATAATTCTTTAATTCAACATTTCTTAGCTGGCCACCTTTATTTGTGAAAGTTGCTTTGAACACATCGTTTTCAACGGTTACCAGTTGTTCAGTGCCACGTGCCGCCGCCTGGAAGCCACCTGCTGCAGCAGTTTTTGAAATTGAGTCATTTGCTATTGAATCTCTTAATGCAGCGGCGGTATCAATCAATTTTCTCTTAGCCGCTTCCACCATTGCTATAGAATCCTGTTCGTGTTTTTTCTGGGTAAGAACAGCCTGTTGTTGCTTATTCGTATACCAGAAAAACGCAAAAAATAAAACAGCCAACAGTACCAGACCGATGACCGTATTCTTATCCATTTTCATATTTCAGTAATAAAATTGAGCGGCAAAGGTAGGGAACGAAGGGCAAATAGGCATTTTATTTATACAGGGACGGCATTATAGAGCAGGTAACAGAACGAAAATTAATGTACCACCACAAAAGATTAAAAATGGTTGTTGCAGGTTTTCTTATTTCTGGAAAAGATTATACATAAATACCGATCTCCTTATCAAATAAACATTAAATAATTTTACAAGAGGCCTCTTACAGCACTAAATTGGAACAGATCAGTAAGATGTTAAAAAAATAAAGCCCGGAGAAGCCGGGCTTACGAACCTCTATTTTATTTGTGCTACTGTATAAGTTTTGCAATCTGCGGCAATGGAATTGTGTTCGCCATTGCCAGGATTTCCGTATCGGTGGATTTATCCACGTGGTAAGTGATCAGGGCGCTGTTGAAAGGGATTTCCAGTTTATAGCCTCCGTCATCTTCTTTTTCCAGGCGGGCTTTGTAACCCTGCACTTTAACAGTTTTTGACTTTCCGTCGTTCATTAATCCGCCGAGCATTGGCGTAGTCAGAAATGCGTTCAACGCGCCAAGCAAAGGTGAGTTATTGATAATATCGAGCTGTGCTCTTTTCTCTCCACTGCCGTAAGTTCTGTGAACGGTGGCTCCTACAAAGCTAATATTGCCGGTTACGTTGTCTTCCTGCGCAACAGAAGCCAATGTATCCATTTTCGCCGGGAGGAGTTTAAGTACTTCCTTGCCGATGGTTATTTCAACATCCTGCAACATTTGTTGTAGGGCGAAATGTGCATCTTCCAGTTTTCCCGCTGAATATGACGTTTTAGCTGTGCTCACATAAGTTTTGAAATCCTGCTGACCGAAGGCCACAGACAGGCTAAGCATTGCTGCAATTAATATAGTAAGATGTTTCATTGTAATTCTTTTGTAGTTTGATTGGTTTAGTTATTGTTCTCCAAGCATTTTTTTAATTCCATCAATGTCAAAAGCATTGGCGGCATTCATAACATCCTGCTCAGTGGCAAAGTTGATGCACTCCCAGGAGATGAGAGAGGTTTGTCCGAGCGGCACTAACAGCGTATAACCTTTATTGCTGTCGAACTGGATAATCGCACGATATCCTTTTACTTTTACCTGTTTTACGTTCTGTTGTTCTGCGTTGGCTTGCACATATGCATTATTGAAATACACGTTTACCAGACCAGAATAGAAACTATTGTTGCCTATGGAAATGGTCATTTGCTGGTCAGGACTTTTTGTGTAAACACGCTGAATGGTGATATTTGACCAACCCCATTGCGTTGCGGCCACTTTATCCTGAACGGTATCTTTATTTAAACCACTTACAGTAGCGGGAAGAGAAGCCAGCACTTCACGGCCTATTTGTATTTCCACTCCCAATAATGCCTGTTGAATGGCATAACGTGAATCACTATAATTGCCGGCATCATGTGTTTTTTCAGCTTCCAGGATCTGTGCATTAACATCTGGCGGAGTTGCATTCTTTAACCCCTCGCCGGTTTTATTGGTAGGGCGGCCGGAAGAAGATGAGGAAGATGAGCTTCCGGAAGAGCCTGAAGATCCATTGCTGTCCATGGGAACGCCAGTCTTGTCTTCAATGGTTTTGTTAACAGCTTTGTCTACGGCTTTATCTGCCACCTGGTTGGCCTTGTCTTTTATTTTTTTCAGAAAGCCCTGGGCGTGGGAAGCTGGAGCTGACAACAGCGCAAAAGCAAGAATGAGCGCTGTGCATACAATTGTTTTCATCAGTTAATTTTTAATTTTAAAAGAAGGGTTATCATTATTACGTTAATAAGGTTCTATTGAAAAAGCGATGCAAATTACTCAAGTGCCAGGCCTGTAACAAGGGGAATTATTTGCATTTTTCGCGTGATTTCTCACAGTTCCCTTTAATTTCACTCAAAATTCACTACTCATGTTCACTACTTTCAAAAAAATTCTTTTAACGGCAGTTTTCCTTCTAACAACGGCAATGATGATCCAGGCCCAGAAAAAACAATCTGGCATTACCATCATTGCGTATTACGACGGAGACGCTTCACGCATTGATCAGTACCCGGTTGAAAAGCTTACGCACATCATTTACAGCTTTTGCCATTTAAAAGGCAACAGGCTGAATGTTGATGATGCAAAAGACACGGCTACTATTCAACATTTGGTTGGGCTAAAGAAAAGAAATCCTTCATTAAAAGTTATTTTATCCCTTGGCGGTTGGGGCGGCTGCAAACCTTGCTCTGAGGTTTTTAATACAGAAGCAGGCAGGAAAGAATTTGCGGCTTCAACAAAAGAACTGACTGATTATTTTAAGACGGATGGACTTGATCTTGATTGGGAATATCCTGCAATTGAAGGTCATCCCGGTCACCAGTTCCTTCCTGAAGACAGGCATAACTTCACCATGCTTTGTAAGGAGCTACGCAAATCACTGGGCAAGAGCAAAGAGATCAGCTTTGCTGCAGGCGGATTTATTAAATATCTGAAAGAATCTATCGAATGGAAAGAAGTAATGCCGCTGGTGGATAAAGTAAACCTGATGACTTACGATCTCGTAAACGGATATACAAAAGTTACCGGCCATCACACGCCGCTTTATTCTTCTCCTCAGCAATCAGAATCGACCGACCATTGCGTTACATATCTTATCGATACACTTAAAGTTGCAAAAAACAAATTAGTGATTGGTGCTGCAGTTTATGCAAGAGTTTATGATGCTTTTAGCACGGAAAACAATGGCTTGTATCAGCCCGGCAAATTCAACTATGGCGTTTCTTATAAAGAAATTGACACCAGGCTTTCTGAGGCGAACGGATTTAAATACTATTGGGATGATGTCGCTAAGGCACCTTATTTATTCAACGCAGAGAAAAAGCAACTGGCTTCTTATGATGACAAAAAATCAATTCGTCTGAAAACCCAATACGCCATCGATAAAGGCTTAAACGGAATCATGTTCTGGCAACTTGGCGATGACAAAGGAAAGGACGGACTGGTGGATGAAATGTACAAGACCAAAATGGGAGAGTAATTTTAATTGACAGTTGACAATGAGGGAAAATGTGCGAATGAGTGAATATGCGAATGTGCAAATATGCAAATGTGCGAATTTAATGAGGCGCCTCTATGTGTTAACACAATTGGCACGTAAGATAATTATCACATCAAATGATAAATAAAAGCCGCGAATCAACATCCATGGCGGCTTTTTTATTTTGAAAGGTAGAAATCAAAATTGACTGGAACGTTTTCGTATTTACACATTTGCACATTCGCATATCTGCACATTCGCATATCTGCACATTCGCATATCTGCCCATTTGCACACTCGCACATTTGCACATCCGCACATTTGCACATCTGCACATTTCCCCATTCGCACATTCAGGTCATTGTCAATTTTCAATTCTCCATTCTCCATTATTTAAAGGCTGTTTCGCTGTGTCAGGTAAAACGGCACCTCAACATGCCTGCGCGAGCTGCAAAGAATAAGCTGGGCGGCCATCTCTCCCATTTTGTGAAAATCTGTGGATACAGTAGTGATGCCGTTGAGGATGATCTTCTTTAACGGCGTTTCATTATAGGAGATAACCCCGACCTGTTGCCCCACTTTTAAGTCGAGCGAAATAATTCTTTCAATCAACGTTACCAGATCCGGCTCCATCAGATTAATGTAAGCGTCTCCTGCTTCAATTTCCTCCAGGGCTATATCATTCACTACTTTATAGTTAAACGCATATTCCTGGCAAAAACGCTTGAACCCTTTTACAATCTCAATTGGATAGTAACTTTTGTAGGGAAAAATTATTTTCAGGGTCTGATATTTCTCGAGGCAGCTTTTCGCCTCCTCTAACGCATTGTAAATATCCTTCTCAAAGTTCTCATACACTGCGGTGAACTCACCTTCCACGCCGGGCACTTTTTTATCCAGCAATACCAGCTTTTCTTTCGGAATGGTATTGATCACCTCGTGTGCATCTTCGCCTCCTTCTATAAAATGCGGAATGATCACATAATGTGTATAGTCGCCCTGTTTGTTCTGAAGCAGTTTCTTAAATAAAGCGAAGTCGTTGTTGTAGATATAAAAATCGATAGCAACATTCTCTCCTATTGCCTGAACAAAAGCATCGTAGATAATCTTTTTATGCGCGCTTAGTTTATTAAAAAACAAAACGATCTTGAGTTTCTGATGAAACTCTGCGTTAGCAATATAATACCCTTTTCCAGGAACTGAACCCAATACACCGATCTGCTTTAAATGACGATAGCCTTTTTCAGCGGTATCACGGGATATCTCCAGCTCAAAGCTCAACTCATTAATAGAAGGCATCAGATCCTCCTTCTTGATTTTTCCCGCTTCGATCGCGCTGAGAATGGAGTTGATCAACTGCAAATACTTGGGTGTTGCAGAGAATTCATCAACGTGGATATGGTCAAATATTTTTGAAGAACGCATGGAATATTGATTTCATTGGCAAAATAAAAGTACGAGTTACGAAGTACGAAGTACTCCATGAGTAGAAGGTCTTGTTTATGCAGGCATTTTCAATCTACTACTCATTTTATTTACATTGACTAGCGTAATATAAGTTTTTTACCATTAGCGTCTACAACCGACACTTCTTTCGGAGCCTCGATCTGAGTTGAAATTCCACCACCGGGCTTTTTGGTGTGCTTGATCTTCACGACGCCAAACGGTGTTGGAAAGCTACCTTCTGCAAAGGAAAGATCACCAAGATGCGGCTCAATTTTAATCACTTTACACCCCGGCTCCATCACTTTTACACCCAATACATGTTCTGTTAGCCAGGGTGTTGGACCAGATGCCCAACCATGCGCGAGGCTGTGCCTGAATCCTTTATAACAATAGCCGCCATAATCACCATGAATATCTTTCTGGCCGGGTAAAGGAAGTTCGTCAATGCGGGATGCGTTAGGTAACCAGTCCAGGTTGAAATCCTCCCAAAAAGTAGTGGCGCCTAATTTCAGCATCGCTCCCCAGTATTCTCTTATTGCGTCAATCGCTCCCTGGTAATCGCCGGCCATTGCTTTTGCCTGCAACATGTAGTACCCATAAAATGTAGAGAAACGGTGTGCCCGGTCAACCGCAAGCACTTCTTTGTTAGCTTTTTCAGCGGGTATCATACCGGCCAATGCCAATAAAGCAGCAGCCTGTTTGGATCGATTAATATCCGGAATGTTCTTTTGTAAACGGCTGATTGCATCATTGCAAACCTTGATTGTTGCTTTATCGCCCCAAACAGTGCAAAGTTCCTCACCAGCTTTTAACGCTAATACTAACATTGCCTGAAGGCCAGCGTGAATGCCTTTTGTATTTTCTGACGATGGCCAGTCAAGAAAGCGTCCATCCAGTTTTTCGCTATTGTTTTCATCTATCTGTTTTGAAAGATGCTGCAATAGCTTAATCATGTATTCCTTCTGTTCATCCAGATATTTTCTGTTGCCGGTATGCAAATACCAGTCGCGGTGGATCAGGATCCACCACATCGAGTAAGTGCTGATGCCGTTCATCCAATTGGGCAACGGCGTTATATCTCTCGACAGATCCAGGCTTTTAGGCACAACGTCATTATAGCCGAAAACAGCACTAATGGTGGAGGTTTCGGGGTGCATGTCGCCGATCCAGACCAGTCTGTCACGTTTAATCCCGTCCCACAGGTAATCCTGCATATTTAAATGAACGGTGTAAGCACCGGTCATCCAGATCTTATTCAGCAATTCATCACTGCAGGAAAATGAACCCAGGTAAGGAATATCCCTGAAAGTAAAAATGGCTCGAACTTCCTTTATCTGTAGTTCTGTATTGTCATCCAGCAAATCAATACGCACAAAGCGAAAACCGCTGTTACCCATTTCAAGTTTACCGAGCCATGGCACCTGAACGATCATGTCACGCATGGCATGGTCGTTTGTTGCATTGTGTTCCGGCTCAACATCACTCATTGCTTCGCTCGCAGATTCACCAAATCGCACGCGCAACTTAATCGGTTTATTACCCGGATACATGCCCGTTACAATCTGTAAACCGCCATGCAATTCTCGCCCATAGTCCAGTAGCAATGCGGGATGCACAGCGCCCTTGCTTTTAATAACACACATATTGTTGTTAGCGAGATCTGCCTGGCCGTTTCCGGGCAACAGGAGTCTTTTCGCATTTACAATAAGCGAATCTGCGCCCGGCGTCTGCCACACAATTCTTGCAGGTGAAAGATAACGGCGCACAGTTTCTGTTCCCTGGCTGACTTGTTCTTTTGAAAAAACAGGCGGTAGCTGAGCAATCGAAGAAACACTTGCAAGAAAAAAGGCTGAAGCAACTAAAAATCCTTTCACTGAAAAACGTTTAACCCGCAATATAAATAATCAGGGGAAAAGGGCATCCTGTGCCTCCATGTAAGATGTTAGATGTACGGTGTACGATGTGAGACAATGTACGATGTTAGATGTACGGTGTACGATGTGGGACAATGTATGATGTTAGATGCACGGTATGCGATTTGATGTACGGTGTACGATGTAGGAGAATCGCCGATGTCTGATTTGGGCGAATTCTTACTTGATGTTAGATTCGATGCATGCAATATTTGGGTGCCAGTGTTTCGTTGTACTGTCGCACCCAAACATCATACATCTAAAATCGTACATCGTACATTAATTTGTTTTTCTCTCCTGCAGCTCTTTCACCATTTTTGCCAGTTTGGCTTTATCTTTTACATAGGGAGAAAGATCGAAGATCTCTACGCGTCTGAAATCACAAGGATGGCTTTCACTTTGGAGGGAAATTGTTCCTTCGCTGATCAGGCCGCCATCTTTCAGATTTAATCTTTTAACCCATGGATCCTTGCCATCGTACTGAGGCTTTTCGTAGGTAATTACAGTATCTTTTCCAACGATATGATGGATAATGGAATCTCCTAATACCAATGCTTCCACGTGAACCCATTGATCACCGGCAAATGTTTGGGAAGAAGAGTTTACACAATGTGGCGTAAAGAATTTGTGCAGGTAAATAACATTGGTGCCCGGTGTGCACAAATTGGCGGTTGATCTTTCGTCCCGTCCGTTACCACCAAGCATCTGCTCTTCCAGTGAGATCGGGAAATCCTGTTCAACAGCCATAGATTCCGGGGATTGACCGTGCAACATTGCACCACTATTTCTAAATGCCCAACCCGGACCGCCTTTCACCTGGTCCCCCACAAACCTGTATTCTACAACCAACAGGTATGCTGAGAATTTTTTCTTGTAAAAAATATGACCGTATTGTTCTTTGAATTCGTCATAACCATCATATCGCACTTTCAGCAAGCCGTCTTCTACGCGGAAAGTGTTCGCAAAATTTTCATTCAACTTGTGATCTTTAATTTTTATTGTCCAGTCCTTCAGATCCTTTCCGTTGAACATTTTTATCCATTTACCGGAAGACTGCGCAGTTGCAGTGGTTGCATACATTGCCAGTGAAGCAATTGCAATAAATACTTTTTTCATATCTCGAAATCGTGTTGTTTGGATGATTATCAATGAATGCCGTTTAGTTAAGATTTTCCATCCTAAAATACCGATCAACTTCCACAACCAGATTCATTTTCGGGAGACCTTTCCTATCGTCGAGGTGACGATTCAGGTGCGGATTCCCTTATTATTATCTACCCGTTATTGGTGTTGCTGCAATCTCTTTTTTCTGATAACCAGGACCGTCATGTTGACGAGCAATTTAGTTAACCACAATCAAAAAGAGAAGACAGTACACTTTTCGTCGATAGTCCGTAGGACTTTAAGTTTAATAGAAATCCAAACATACAAGGCCTTTCTTGTCCGTAGGACATTAACCCTTCTATTTGGTTAAAGCCGTATCGGGCTATGATGTTCTCAACCCGGATATTTCTATTAAGCTTAGTTCCCTACGGGAAAACCTGTTACCGTTATGAAATCTATCATTGGCAAGGCTGGAGACATCTCCCAAGGTTGATGACGCCTGCTTATATAAACGACATTGAATTGTCAAATATAGGAAGTAAGCACGACAACATTTACGGCATTAAACGCGGCATGTTGCATTCCCTTCATTTTACTTATATACAATGGTTGAAATGGAACGCGCCGACAGCCTTACGGCATCGTTCAATGCCTGATCATAAGCTTTCATGTTATCATCGGGAGATGCAGTTGTTACATAACGTGTCGATTTTGTGAAAGCCTGGAAATTCTTCAGCATGGGCTGTATTAGTTTTTCTTCGGAACTGTAATTAATTGCTACTACAACCAGCGATCCGTTTCCTTCGTAAGCAGTAACCATGCATTGCGCTGCGTTTTGCGTATCACTTTTATTTTCCTCCAATGTAATACGCTGCATACCGGGCCGTACGAACAGGCTATAATGGCCCAATGCCCAAAGATTTTTTGTGGCGGTAAATTCTCCGTCAGTATAGGCCTCGTTAGGTTGCAGCGCGATGAGATAATAACGTGTATTAACATCGGCCTTACCCGGCTCGTAAGAATTCCAGTATTGCCATGCAGATGCATTGGCCACGCTTATATCGTGATGAATAACTTTGGCAAGAAACAAAGCGCAATCCATTGCCGACCGGTCACCTTTATTGCCATCTTTAAATCCATCGGCCAGCATGCAATATTCGCTTTGCCAAAAAGAGAGATTGTATTTACGAATACTGTCAGCCAGCTTTTTTCTAACTGTAATCATTACACTATCAGGACCATCTGTAAAATAACTATGCCCTGCCACTAACGACGGAACATGCTTTAGCGAACCTACATAATTCTTCCCGGCAGGATCGAGGAATGATTGCATCTGGCTTGCTGCATTTCCTTTGCCACCATACAAGTAGGTAAGCATCCCCGCTTCAGGTAGCAATATCTTTGTCGAGAGTTTTTTTTGCGTGAGCGATTCATCGAGCGACCTTATCACATGCGCAATTTCATCGTTGCGCCAGGGTGTTCCTTCCTGGTCGGCTTCCATGTACTTATGGCTCCAGTCCCACTGGGGTTCGTTAACCGGACTAACATAATCAAAAGCCAGCCCTTCTTTCTTAAAGTGGTCCAGTACCTCCGCCAGGAAGTCGGTATAAACACTGTAGCTGCCAGGCTTAAGATTGCTTTTGTAGTCTTTTGAAGTTTTATATCCAAGGCCGTTTTGTGTAAACTGAACGGGAGGTGTATTGGAAAAAGCGATCAACTTTTCTACCCCATACGATTTCGCTTTTTTTACAAACCATGTGTATCCGGCTTGTTTGCTCCAGTCATACGTTCCCTGTGGAGAAAGAAAACACTCCACTCTTCTGCGAAAATCTTTAATACCACTGCTATCGCCTTGTTCAGCTGTTCCGCCGCCTATATTGAAGCGCCAGCAAGAAAGTCCTATTCCTAACGGACTACCGTTTGCGCCGACTTCTCTGCTGAACAACAATTCCGCGATGCGTTCTCTTTTCTTTTCCGGCCAGTTTTTTCCAATGCCTTCACTGAACCAACAGCCTGAGGCGCCGATATTATCCATAACCTGCGCCTTGTTGTTGGCATCAACTGTGAAGCTTATTGCATTTTGCTGGGCGCTGAGATGGGTACAGACTGAATACGCAATAAAAAACAGCAGGAGTCTTTTATTCTTTTGCATGATGGTTGAATTAGATGCAATTTAAGTTATGACTGACAATTTATTGTTTTGCCGGGTTTATCTGCTCCACCTGCAACTTCATTGCTTCAAATTCTTTCCTGGTCACTGCAAACACAGTTCCATGACGTGTTCCGTCGGGGAAACTTACACTATCCGAGATATCAGTCCAATGCTGCAGATCACCGGATGCAACCGCACCATATTTGTGCTGCGTATACTTGTCAAAGTACACGATCCATCGTCCTTTGATGTTGATGGCTGTTGGTCCCTCGGCCCAATATTTTCCTGTTATTGGTGCAGAGGGAGCAGAGTAGCCGCCTGTTAGCTTATCGCTGAATGCAACGCGAATGTTTTTCTCTGCCACAGGCTTCAAGGTTTCGTCTTTTAAAAACATTACATAACGGTTACCTGTTTGTGCGATTGTTGCGTCTATTACATTAAAACCTTTATCATAAAGCAGTTTTGTGTCGCTATAGGTTCTAAAATCTTTTGTCGTTACGTAATA
Source organism: Chitinophagaceae bacterium DXS (assembly GCA_030345135.1). Classification (GTDB taxonomy): domain Bacteria; phylum Bacteroidota; class Bacteroidia; order Chitinophagales; family Chitinophagaceae; genus Danxiaibacter; species Danxiaibacter flavus. The sequence continues at coordinate 469,325 of CP128386.1, read as the reverse complement.
GATCCGATGGTTATTATCACCCAGTGTGTCTGTGGCAGGAAATCTACCGGGAATAGTTGTTGCCCAAAAGATCATGTATTGCTTAGCATAATTGTCATAAATAATTTCAGGCGCCCAGCAATTCTTTGCATCTTCTTTGGTCATAACTGGCACAAATTGTTGTTCTGACCAATGCTTCAAATCTTTGGAGCTCGCATAACCTATTCCTTTGTCTTTCCAGCTGACGGTCCATACCATATGAAATAAGCCATCCGGACCTTTTATAACGCATGGATCACGCATTAATTTATCTGCTGCTACCTGCGGTTGCAGGTATGACTGATCATTGTTCAGCGCTTTCCATTTCAGGCCATCTTCACTAAACGCCAGGTGCAAGCCGTCTTCGCCATTCCCTTTAAAATAAGAAAACAAGTAAACAGTATCACTGTCGCTCCCTTTTGCAAAACAGTTAAATGCACTACAAAAAGCAATTAGTAGCAATAGCACTCTGTTGGTAATCATATACAGTTAGTCGTTATAAAGATAAATTCTCAAATAAATATTGCAGGCTTCAAAATTATTGCCATTATAAATTGCCGGCTTTCATCCAGTCCAAACACTGCCTCATCCATTGTTCTACCGGCCAGTTCAATACAAATCCATGATCACCTTTCGGATACAAATGCATTTCAGCCGGCACTTTATTGTGACGCAGCGCCTCATAGAAATAAATACTATTGTCTACATCAACAACTCTGTCATCGCCGGTGTGAAATAAGAATGTCGGCGGGGTTTGAGCATTTACCTGAAGATCGTTCGAATACAAGTTTATCTTCTCTTTAGAAGGATTTTTTCCTAAAAGATTATCCCTTGATCCCCTATGCCCGAGCGTATCATTCATGCTGATAACCGGATATACAAGGATCATAAAAGAAGGGCGTACTGAAATGTTTTCATTATTAGGAACTAGCACTTTATCGTAATGCGTTCCTTCGGTTGAAGCAAGATGGCCTCCAGCAGAAAAGCCCATGATGCCAACTCTCGAGGAATCGATGTTCCATTCTTTCGCGTGCAGCTTAACCTGTCTGATTGCCTGTTGCGCATCCTGCAGCGGACCGATTGCTTTATCTTTCATAAACTTATCGTCCGGCAACCGGTATTTTAGCACTACTGCGGCAATACCGTTTGCTGCAAGATATTCGGCAATATGGTAACCTTCTTTCCCAATTACCAAAACACCATAGCCACCACCCGGACAAATAACTACAGCCGCTCCAGTCGCCTTTTCCTTTGCAGGAAGATAAACGGTTAAGGTTGGACGGGAAACTTTAGATACCACCATATTGGCGGTGTCATTTTTTTCTTCGTCGGCTACATTGGTACTGTTAGGTATGTCGCCATCGTATAAAGGCATTACCTTTTGTGAGAATGAACGAGCGCAGAAAAAAAGCGCGAGAGAAGCGATAAAGAGAGATTTCATGTTGAGCAGTTTTGGAGGAAAAGTCAAAAGTAAAAAGGCTGTCTATTGTCATATCCGTTTATTGTCAATATGGGTATCTGTAATCATCTGACGTTGAGATCACACCCTTTTGACTTTTTACTTTTTAATTTTGCCTTTTGTTTATCGTTGTTGTTCGAAAAGATAGCAGCCTTTTTTGTTGCAGGTTACAATGTCCGGCAAGCCATCACCGTTCATGTCCTGAACAACCAAATTCAGACCTGCACCAGAGTCATCATCAATTTTATGAGGGATCCATTGAGGTTCCTTACCTGGCTTGAATTCAAACCAGTACAGAACCACCGGATCAAACTCGCCGGGATCTTTTCCCAGGTGTGCAAAATATCTTTTACCCGTTACCAGGTCGGGATTGCCGTCTCCATTGATATCAGCCAGTGCCAGGTTATGTGTTTGTGAAAATTCTTTGAAGATGACATGGTGCACCCAAACGATGCTGTCTTTTTCATTTTTGGTTTGTTCACTCCACCAGACTCCGTAGTTGTGTGATGAAGAACTGATCACGTCGTTATCGCCGTCGCCATCAACATCCAGCACATACATTTGGGCACAGTCTTCGCTGATATCGCCCGGGTGAAAGAGCCATTTACCAGCCTTTACATCAGCCGGCCCTTCCCACCAACCATTCTTTACTACAATGTCATTTCGTCCATCTTTATTTATATCGCCGTAACCAAGGCCGTGTGTATACACGTTGGTAGCAGTTTCTCCTTCACTGATAACAAACTTCTGCCAGCCGGTATCCGTTTTCGCGGGAGCTTTTAGCCATATCACCTGCTTTAACTGCGGGTCATTACAAACAAGATCTTTCAATCCGTCTCCGTCGATATCGACCAGCATTGGAGATTCGTTCCCAACGGCTCCATATAAAAAGTGCTCTTTCCAATAACCGTGTTCATTCTTGTTGTTTTCATACCATGTTGCGGGTTTACCAGGTATGTCGACCCTGACAAGATCGGGCCAGCCATCCTGGTTGACATCCGTTGAAAAATTCAGAAATGAATTGCTGTAGCCGGACTTACCATCATAAATGCCTGGCTTCGCCAATTCGCGGCTGTACCATTGAGATGATTGAAACCAGTATGCACCGGCAAGAATATCCGGTTTCCCATCTTTATTTACGTCGGCAACAGCTACACCTTCTGCAATAAATGTTTTATTGATCAGCGTTTTTTTGAATGAAATATTTGATTGCTGCGCAGTACAACATGTCATAGCAATGCTGAACAAACAAAATAGCAGGGATGTTTGGTATTTTAGCAAAGGCAAGCCCGTCAGATATTTCATGGCTGGTTATTTTTTGATATGACTATACTCGTTTCATGTCCTTTTTCCTGGAGGTATTCTGTGTGCAATGCTGTGTCTTCTCCGCGCAACCCGGTGTAATTACATTTATTTGATCACCTGTTTCTTCACTCCTTCCTTTGTAATCTTCACAGGCTCGATGAATCCTTTGGCATCAAAATGCATTTCATCAATGCACGTTACGCGATGATTGCCGTTCGTTTCTCCCAGAGGTCTGCGGTGATATACAATATACCATTTATTTTCTTTCGCAAGATGTATTACGGAGTGGTGCCCCGCACCTGTAGCTACATTAGGGTCTTGCTGCAAAATTTTTCCAATGCGTTTGAACGGTCCCATCGGTGAATCTGCAATGGCATACGCCACTGAATAATTTGGGCCTGTCCAGCCGCCTTCTGACCACATAAAATAGTACTTATTATCCTTCATGAACATGAACGGTCCTTCTACATACCCTTCCGGCGTTATTGACCTGAACGTTGTGCCGTCTTCAAAAGGAACAAACCCTGTAAAATCGTCCTTTAGTTTAGCAATATTACAATGGCTCCATCCGCCATAGATCATATAGTATTGTCCGTCTTTATCCTTAAACACAAACTGATCAATTGGCTGAGCGCCATTGTGGATCTCTCCTATCAGTGGCTTGCCGAGCAGGTCCTTGTATGGTCCTTCCGGCTTATCTGCAACAGCAACACCTATGCCACCTATTTCACCTTCATGCACGTCATTGGCACCAAAAAAGAAATAATATTTTCCACCTTTTTCAACGATCGCCGGCGCCCACATGGCTTTCTTTGCCCATTTTACGGCGGCAGTATCCAGAATGCGCGGATGTTTGGTCCAGTTGATCAGGTCTGGTGAGGAAAAAGCATCAAAGAATACCTGCTCTTCATAACGGGCAGAATATGTAGGGTAGATCCAATAAGTTTTATTAAAAACGGCACCTTCCGGGTCTGCATACCAGCCGGGAAACACAGGATTGCCTGATGTTTTGCCCGAAGTATTTGAGGTTTGAGCTGACAATAGCGACGCAAATAGCAGGAAAACATTACCTGCCAGAATCTTTTTGATCATGCCGTAGATTTTTGAGTTGCGGCTAAGTTAAAGAAAAGCAGTTATAACGAGTACCGGACCTTCAAGAGTGCGCTTGCTTAACTGAAATAATTTAATGCAATGACCAACTGTTTTTTTATGGAAAAATCCGCTGATAAATATCATACGAAACTGTGAACAACTTTAACCCCGAACCAGTCCTCATTTCTTTAACCTTTCCACCGTTTAGCTAATTTTGCAATTACTGTGAATATTTAAATCATTATCATGAGAAACCTGTTATTCGTAGTAATATGGGTATGCTGCTTTGTCACCGTGAGCGAAGCTCAAACCGTCAAATCCCCTAACGGAAATTTACAGTTAGATGTCTCAATTAAGAACGGCGTTCCGGTTTATGCTCTCCAATACAAAAACAAGCCCGTTGTTAAAGAAAGTACGCTTGGAATACAGTTAAAAGAAGAGACAAAGATCACTTTTAAAGACACTGGCGTAGGGGTAAAACAGATCAACAAATATGATTTAACCGGCGGCTTCGCCATTACAAAGGCAGAAACCCGGCAATTTGATGAAACCTGGCAACCGGTGTGGGGTGAAGTAAAAAACATCCGCAATAATTACAATGAACTGGCTGTTACTTTCACCCAAGCCAGCACTGACAGGTATATTATCCTTCGGTTCAGATTGTTTAATGATGGTCTGGGCTTCCGTTATGAATTTCCGCTGCAGAAAAACCTGAACTACTTTACCATTAAAGAAGAAAAAACGCAATTCGCTTTGAGCGGTGATCATAAAGCATTCTGGTTGCCCGGTGATTTTGATACGGAAGAATACAGCACGGTAACATCCAACCTTTCTGAAGTAAGAGGCAAGATGAAAGATGCGGTAACCGAAAATGCATCGCAGACAACTTTTTCTCCGACAGGTGTGCAAACACCGCTAATGCTTAAAAGCAAGGATGGCTTGTACATCAACATTCATGAAGCAGCCCTGATAGATTATTCTGCCATGAACCTTAACCTGGATGATAAGAACTTTGTACTTGAATCTTTCTTAACGCCAGATGCAAGAGGTGACAAAGGTTATCTTCAAACACCCTGTCAATCACCCTGGCGCACAATTGTTGTAAGTGATAAAGCGGGGGACATTCTTGAATCCAAACTTATTTTAAATCTGAATGAACCGACAAAGTATACCAGTACTGACTGGATTAAACCTGTTAAATATGTTGGTGTTTGGTGGGAAATGATCACGGGAAAAAGCACATGGTCGTACACTGATCTTGAAAGTGTTCAATTAGGCGTTACGGATTTTGTGCACGCCAGGCCCAGTGGCAAACATGGGGCCAACACGCAACATGTGAAAGAGTATATTGACTTTGCTGCAAAACATGGCTTTGATGCAGTGCTGGTGGAAGGCTGGAATGTTGGCTGGGAGGACTGGTTTGGAAAAACAAAAGATTATGTTTTTGATTTTGTTACGCCGTACCCGGATTTTGATGTGCAGGAGCTCCACCGTTATGCAAGCAGCAAGGGCATTAAAATGATCATGCACCATGAAACTTCCAGCTCGGTGAGGAACTATGAGCGATTTATGGATACTGCCTATAAGTTCATGGTCGCAAACGGATATAACGCCGTAAAAAGTGGTTATGTTGGCAATATTCTTCCACGTGGCGAACATCATTATGGCCAATGGATCAACAACCATTATTTGTATGCCATTACCAAAGCTGCCGGATATAAAATAATGGTGAATGCGCATGAAGCTGTTCATCCGACGGGTTTAAGCAGAACTTACCCCAATCTTATTGCAAATGAATCTGCAAGAGGTACCGAATATGAATCGTTTGGAGGAAACAACCCGGATCACACGACAATTCTCCCTTTTACCAGATTAATGGGCGGACCAATGGATTACACGCCGGGTATTTTTGAAATGAATCTTAGCAAATTAAGTCCCACCAATACTTCACACGTAAACAGCACACTTGCGCGCCAGCTTGCACTTTATGTAACCATGTATAGTCCGTTACAAATGGCAGCAGATCTTCCCGAAAATTATAACAGGTTTCTTGATGCATTTCAGTTTATCAAGGATGTTGCTGTTGACTGGGACGATACCAAAGTACTGGAGGCTGAGCCCGGCGATTACATAACCTATGCTCGCAAAGCCAAAGGCACCAACAATTGGTTTATTGGCAGCACCTGTGATGAAAACGGCCGCACATCAAACATAGCTTTCGATTATCTTGATGCTGGTAAAAAATATATTGCAACAATTTATGCCGACGCAAAGAATGCGCATTACAAAACCAATCCGCAGGCTTACACCATCCGTAAAGTGATTGTGACCAACAAATCTAAACTGGCTCAATATTGCGCACCGGGAGGCGGATATGCGATCAGCGTGATTGAGGCCAGGAATGATAACGAGTTGAAGGGCTTGAGATCACTGTAAAGATTGTCTGGACCGGGATTTTTGGGATTTAGGGATGAGCAGGATTTAATTTTAGCATAAATAGAAACTAAATCCTGTTGAAGTATAATTCTAAAAAAAGGAAATAAAACCATCTCTCGCGAAGGACTTAAACTTACAACGTATAACTCAAAAAAGAAGCTGCCGGCACCTTTCACCATTCACTATTCACCATTCACTTTAAAAACACCGTCATCGTCTTAGGCCCATGCGCACCGAGCACCAGCGATTGTTCGATGTCCGCGGTTTTGGAAGGGCCGGCGATAAAGGCTGCGAAACCATAATCTTTTTGGGCAATGATATCGTAGGCCACGTGCATTGTAGGCACTATAGATTTTTTATCTAAAATTACGGCGAGGTGTTGCGTAATAAAGGGCAACACTCTTTCTTTTATTTCATTATCGGAAATCCATACGGCGCCATTTTCAGCTACTGCCAGGTTGGAATCCATGATAAAGAGATCCACATCTTCAAAAACATGACCATCGCCACTTTCATAGGTTTGAGCTATGGAAGACATTCCGGGCAAATCAGAAACGATTCGTTTTGCTTCAGCAAACTGAGCTTTAATGATGGAGATGATCTGCTCATCGCTTTCCACATGGTGAAGTGTACCGCCAATACCGCGCAACACTTCAATATATTTCTCTACAGCATCGTCAAATGCCGGCGCAAAATTCTCTACTTCCGGCGCTTCTACAAATGAAGGCTGGTTGGCTTTTATGGATTGTAAAATGGATGTACGTGACATATAAGCTTTGAGCTATCAGCTTTCAGCGATCAGCTGGTTTAATTTTGATCACTTAGACTGATTGGTTACTTAATTAATTTCTGAACAGGATGCTCTGTGTAACTCCGTGTCTTCTCCTGTATTTTATCTGTGTAACTGCCTCATAATTAGCTTTTGTTACACAGAGGTTGCCTAAAAGCTGAAAGCTCATTGCTGATTGCTCACAGCTTTCTTGTACCACTCCGCGAATGATTCCTTCGGCGGCTCGGGCATATCGCGTTGTTTGAACCAGGGATTGAACCCGTTGTTCACAACAAATGGTGTATGCTTGAGCACCCAACGACCTGCTTTTCCGGCGAAATTGAAAACAGCGGGATGGGACAAAGTAAAGGTCATTCCTTTCATGCCAAGCTTTTTTACAATACTCGCGTGCCCATCTTTTACTAAAACCTGTCGCCATTTATAGAGCTGGTCATGGATATCAATCTTAACGGGACATACATTGCTGCAGCTTCCGCAAAGTGTTGAAGCAAATGGCAGGTCCGCATAATCCTTCATATCGATATTTGGTGCGAGTATAGATCCGATTGGTCCTGCGATAGCATTGTGGTAACTGTGTCCGCCGCTTCTTCTGTACACCGGACATGTATTCATACAGGCACCACAGCGAATACATTTTAAAGAGTTCCTGAAATCCGGCCGGCCCAACTGCCTGCTTCTGCCATTATCCACCAGCACAATATGCATCTCCTGGTTCTTGCGCGGCTTTTTAAAATGGCTGCTATAAGTTGTGATTGGCTGCCCCGTCGCGCTTCTTGTTAACAAGCGAAGAAACACACTCAGGTGCTTTCTTTTGGGAATCAGCTTTTCCAGCCCCATGCATGCAATATGCACATCTGATAAATGCGCCCCCATGTCGGCATTGCCTTCATTGGTGCACACTACAAATTCACCAGTCTCGGCGACCGCAAAATTCACACCTGTTATCGCTATCTTTCTTGTCAGGAATTTTTCACGCAGATGCAATCTTGCAGCATTGGTCAGGAATTGTGGATCAGCATTACCTTCAGGTGTTCCGAGATACTGATGAAAAAGTTCACCAATATCTTCTTTCTTCTTGTGAATACAAGGCAATACAATATGACTAGGCGGTTCTTTTGCCAGCTGAACAATATATTCTCCCAGATCCGTATCAATTACCTCAACCCCTTGTTGATGCAGGTATTCATTGAGATGACATTCCTCCGTCAACATGGATTTGCTCTTAACGATCTTGTTAACACCATGTTTTTGCAGAATGGAATGTACAATGGCATTGTGTTCCTTTCCGTCTGCAGCCCAGTGCACTGTAATGCCATTTTTAATAGCATTGGCTTCAAATTCTTCGAGGTAACCACTTAAATTGGAAAGAACATTATTTTTTATGCGGGACGCAGTTTCGCGCAGCCTTTCCCATTCAGGAAGCTGGTGCGCCTGCTTGTCACGTTTTTGTCTTACCCACCACAAAGTCTCATCGTGCCACGTTACACGCGACTCATCTTTATTAAATGTGGCGGCCAGTTGTGAATGATCCATGAGCTTACAGCTATCAGCTTTCAGCTATCAGCTATCAGCTTTGGGCTGACGGCGAGAGCGTACTGCCGGTTGAATAAAATATTTTTGGTGAGGTACCAGGTATCAGGTGTAAGGTTTCAGGTATCAGGCTTCAGGAATACAACTCATGCCTTACACCGTACATCGTACATCTAACATCGTACATAACCTCACATCGTACATTGCCTCACATCGTACATTCCCCTCATACCTCACTCCTTACACCTCACACCTTAAATCGTACATCGTACATCTAACATCATACATCCCCTCACGCATTCAGAATTTCCGCCAAATGCTTCACCTGTACTTTACTTTGTTGTCTTTTTAAAATTCCTTCCATGTGCATCAGGCAGCTCATATCGCCACCGGCGATGAATTCGGCCCCATGCTGCAAGTGGTCTTCAACACGATCCTTGCCCATTTTTGCACTTACGGCTTCTTCTGTCACACAAAATGTTCCGCCAAAGCCGCAGCATTCATCCTGCCTGCTTAAGGGAACGAATTCCAATCCCTTCACCATTCGCAACAATTTCTCAGGCTTGGAAAAAGGCTCCGCTACCAGTTCTGTCATCTGGCTTAGCTTTAAACCTCTTTGTCCGTGACAGCTTTGATGAAATCCGACTTTATGAGGAAAATATGCGTTAAGGCTTTCTACATTCAATACATCCGTAAGAAACTCGGCCAGTTCATACACTTTACCTCGAACTGCTATCGCTGCCGCTTCATTTCGTTCATCATGCAGATGATCTTTAATATGCAGTGTGCAACTTCCGGAAGGGCAAACGATGTATTCAAATTCGTTGAAATTATCTACAAACAATTCGTTGCAGCCTTTGGTAAGATGTTCAAAGCCGGAATTGGCCATCGGCTGGCCGCAGCATGTCTGATTCAGCGGATAAACCACTTCCACTCCCAGCTTTTGCAACAACTGCAGTGTCGCTATTCCTACCTGCGGGTAGAACTGGTTTACATAACAGGGAATAAATAATCCTACTCTCAAGACCAATAGTTTAAAGCTTTGAGCTATTAGCTATCAGCTATCAGCTAAAGCGTGTTTAATTGAAAATGGAAAATTCAATATCGTGTAGTTACGAATGCTCATTCTCGGATATCCATAAACGATCACAATCGGGCTGATGTTCGGGAGACCTCTCCTATCGTCGAGGTGACGATGCGGATGCAATCTTTCCGATATCGTTCTTCATCGGTGCTGCTGCAATCACTTTTTCTGATAAGCCATGATCGTCATGTCGACGACAGGAGACATCTCCCAAAGTTGACGGTGCTCGCTTACTAAACGACATTGAATTGAAAATTAATAATTGAAATTGATGTGCAATCAGATAGCTTGAACATCATCCTCAAATAGTCAAACCAAAGCAAGAAGCATCAGCAAATCAGATATCTTCAAATCAGCCATCAGCGATCACTATGCGTCCTGACGCACTGAATAATATTTCAGTTCCACAATATCGTTCGGTAGCGCTTTGCTGTTCCATGCATGATGAATGGCGAGCGCCGTTCCAACTGCTGTTGCCTGTGCCATTGATGCTGCAAAAATCTCCATTTCCGGGAAATTGAGCGCAAGAAGATTCATATAAATGGGATTTTTACTAAACCCGCCATCTACAAAAATCCTTTTTACGGCGCCTCCATCCAGCACTAATTGTGTTGCTTTCTTTTGACGGGTGGCAATTTCCATCATTAGGGCATGGTAGGCTTCCTCGTAATTATCAAATGCTGAAAGATTATTTGCACTAAATGGTTCGTCTGGACTGAAGGAAGATTCCGCTAGCTTATTGATGATATTCAGGTCAAAATCAACGTTCCTGTAATAATGAAGCGGTTGATCAAACCGGGCAGCAAGTCTTTTTACTTCCAGCTCGTGATCGTGACCGGCAAAAAGACGGGAAGCTTTAACCGGATTTCCTTTATAGGTGAGATAACAAAGACAATCCTGATCAAGCTGCTCGGTGGTTAGCGGGGTTTCATTAAACGGGTTGAGGCTAATACACCAGGTTCCGGTTGAGATAAGTACAAAAGGTTCATGAAAATTCACGAGGTACGGGATAAGCGCGGCAGAACTGTCGTGTAATCCGATACCTACTACATAATTCGTTCCTGGGAAAGCGGCCGGCACAACTTCATCCGCTTCGTGTAGCGGCGCCAGTTTTTCCAGGATACCCTCTTCTTTTACCCAGGGATGGTAGCCATTGTTTTGAAAATCCCAAAGATTTGTATGGCAGCCAACACTTGTAAGATCGGAGAAAGCCAGGCCCGTGATCAGGTAACTCAGGTATTGCGGCAGGTGCAGCGAGTATTTTATTTTCGCGAACACTTCCGGTTTTTCTTTCTTCAACCTGTAGATCTGCATTGCGGAATTAAGACTTCCCAATACCGGGGAAGCGGTACGATGTGTAAAAGCAGTGCGTCCACCGTACTTCTCGTAAAACTTGTCCGACAACTCCTGCGGGTATGGTTTCAGATAACTGTGTAGCGGCGTTACCGGATTCCCTTCTTCATCAATATTGACGATGGTTGCCCCGTATCCTGAAAAGTTCACCGCTTTTATATCAAATTCCTTTTTTCTGAACACTTCGCGTAACGAGTCAAAAATGCTCAGGCGCAAACTGTCAACATTCTCGCAAGGCTCACCATCTTCATCTACCGTCTCGGTAAAACGCGCTGAACGTTCAAACACAATATTATACTGCTCATCAAAAAGAAAAAGCTTCTTGTTGGTTCTACCAACATCAAATATGGCAATAACAGGAATGGAATTCATTATAAGTCAAAATTCAAAAGTCAAACAAAGTACGATTTACGAAGTACGAAGTACGAAGTACTCAATTTTAACCAGGCTCACTAGACAAGTCAACGTTGAAAAGCAAGAACAAGTACGATTTACGAAGCCTGCCCGTATGAATCGGTTCAGGCGGGTACGAAGTACCCAATTTTCACCACGCCTACTATTCACATGCGACTTCTAATGCATCTGCACATTTGCATATTCGCACATTTGCACATTTGCATATTCTCACATCTCCCATTCGCTCCCCTCATTTTCAATTATCAATTTTCAATTGTCAATTATTCGCACATTTGCATATTCGCACATTTACACATTTGCACATTCGCACATTTACAGTCCTGTCGCAACCGTCTTCGCGCCTCTCGCCTTGATCAATTGTTCTCTTATTTTTTCACCGCGAAATACAGCCAGCGGATGTAATGCACCACCTGAGCGTAGGCGAGCCTCTGCAACCAACGCGCGAACATCTGTTCTGAATGCCTGCTGTAATATTTCCTGTGCTGTAACCACATCATTTTCCTGTTGTGCGGCTACTAGTTTTTTTCTATCTACCAGTAATGCCTGCGCGTAAGTGATCATGATTGCTTCTACTGATTGCAACAGATCTTCCAAAGGATCTTTTACGTTGTGCGAAGCATCGATCATCCAACCTAAATCTGTTGCGTGATTCATTCCGCGGGCATCCATTCCCTCCACCAGTTCATTGAAGATCAGGAATAACTGATAGGGCTTTATGCTGCCAACAGTCAGATCATCATCTCCATATTTCGAATCATTAAAATGAAAACCACCGAGCTTTTGCTCCATCAACAATAAAGCAACAATCTGTTCTATGTTGGCATTGGGAAGATGATGACCAAGATCAACCAGTGTATATGCTTTTGGACCAAGCTTAGTTGCATACAATAGAGATTGCCCCCAATCGCCTACTGTTGTTGAATAAAAATTGGGCTCGAATGCTTTGTATTCAACAAACATTTTCCAACTCTCAGGTAAAGCCGCATAAACTTCCTGCAAGCTTTCCAGCGTATTTTGAAATGCTTTTCTAAAATTCAGCTGACCAGGAAAACATGATCCATCAGACAACCAAACGGTCAAGGATTCTGAGCCAAGCTCTATGCCATATTTAATTACTTCTATATTGTGATCGATGGCTTGCTTACGCACCTCTTTATTCACGTGCTGCATGGAACCAAACTTATAACTCAGTTCCTGGTCCGGCTGATCCTGGAACGTATTGGAATTCATGGCATCAAATCGCAAGCCATTCTGCGCCGCCAATGCTTTGATATGTGAAGCGTTTGAAGGAATATCCCAGGGAATATGCAAAGAAATAGCTCCGCTGGAACGGTTCAATGCATGCAACAATCCTATATCTTCTATTTTTTCTTCCAGGCTGCGCGGCTCGCCACCCCCGGCGAAGCGCGCAAATCTTGTTCCGCCGGTCCCCAATGCCCAGCTTGGAATGGCTACCTGGAAATCTATTAATTTCTTAAGAATATTTTCTGTATTGGAAACCTCGGAAGAGATGAATGAAAACCGGCGCTGATGATCTTTCAGCGAAACTTCATTATGCTTTTCAATCGAATATTTTTCTAAAAACATGGCAATGCGTTTTTGTGTTGCGAGAAGTGAGAGGTCTCACCAAAATGTGTCCTACGCTTCTAAAGTGTAGAGAGTTATTGGCCGTGTGTATTCACTATGTGTCCTACACTTTTAAAGTGTAGGACACATAGTGAATACCGCTACTCAAGATAAAAAACTTCTTTTAAAGGAACCGATACCGGCGACTCATCGGCATTTGTCGCCATGATATCCTTCATGTATGTCCACCATTTCTTCATCACTTCATGCTCGGGAAGATCATCCAGTAATTCCGGATCTTCAGAATAAAAACAAGCAAACAAAGTGAGCGTTTCTTCATCCAGCCAAATGGAGTATTGAGAAATACCCCTTTCCTTCAGAAGCGCTTTCAACTCGGGCCAAATGGCTGTATGTCTTCTTTTATACTCTTCTTCAAAGCCTTTGAACAATTGCATTTTCATTGCGATGCGAGACATAGAAAGTCAAAATTCAATAGTCAAAAATCAAAATCGCCCGATCCGGTTTTTCACCCCGGTCAGTTATCGTAGGAATGCCATTGCAACACCGCCGTCAACGTTCAATACATTGCCTGTTGATTTATCCAGCAAGCCTCCAACAAAGACAAAGCATGCATTTGCAATATCCTCAGGCAGAATAATCTCATTTAAAAGCGTGCGTTTTGCATAATAAGCAGGCAGCTCTTCCACTGTAACGCCATAAGCTTTTGCACGGCCCTCAGCCCATGCACCAGCCCAGATCTTACTGTCGGATATAACTGCATCCGGATTGACGGTATTCACACGAATCTGATCTTTTCCCAGTTCCGCTGCATTTAAACGGCTCAGGTGGAGCTGCGCCGCTTTTGCGGAACCATAACCTGCATTGTTTGGTCCGCTCACAAGTGCGTTCTTACTTACAATATTCAATACATCACCACCTGTTCCCTGTTTACGCATTATTTCAACGCCGGCCTGAGTAACCAGGAACTGACCTTTCACCAGAACATCATACAGCAGATCCCAGTCTTTTTCAGTATGCTCTTCAAGCGGTTTTGAAATGGATAGTCCTGCGCAATTGACAACAATATCAATACCGCCAAACTTCAAAGCTGCAGTTTCAAATGTTTTATGGATAGTTTGTGCGTTTGTCACATCCAACAGATCAGCATCAAACACATCCTTTCCATATTGTTTGGTAAATTCAGCTTTCGCTTCTTCCAACCTGTTCTCATCATTGTCATTAATTACAACACAGGCACCTTCACCGGCGAACTTTTTGGCGATCGCTTTACCTATTCCACCAGCGCTACCGGTAATTAAAGCAATTCGTCCCGAAAGTGCTTTTGGCTTCGGCATACGTTGCAATTTAGCTTCTTCCAACAGCCAGTATTCTATATTAAATGCTTCCTGCCTTGGTAACGAAGTATACACGGAAACTGCTTCCGCACCCTTCATAACGTTGATGGCATTTATGTAGAATTCTGCTGCAACGCGCGCGGTCTGTTTATCTTTTGAGAAAGTGAACATACCCACCCCCGGATATAATATCACCACAGGATTTGTATCACGTATTGCCGGACTATTGCTATGCTTGCATGCCTCATAATACTCAGTGTACATTTTCCGGTATGCATCAAACAAAGGCGCGATCTTTTGCTGTACGGCCTTTACATCACTTACATCTTCATCAACAGAAAGGTTCAATACCAACGGACTGATCTTTGTACGAAGAAAGTGATCCGGGCAACTTGTACCCATTGGCGCCAACCTGTCAAGATCATTTGAGTTGATGAACTCAAGCACCCTTTCATCATCAGTAAAATGCCCGATCATTCTTGTGTAGGATGAGCAATAACCTCTCAGCACCGGCGCAAGAACAGCAGCCTTTTTCAGGCGTTCTTCTGCAGGCAATGATTTTATTTTTGCACCGCCAAATACCTGCCCGTTATTTTTGATATTTTCTTCCAGGTATTCCGCACAACGCTCAATTACTTCCAGCGTATTCATGTAGCTTTCATATGCCGTGTCGCCCCACGTAAACAAACCGTGCGAACCGAGCATAATTCCACGAATACCAGGATTATTATCCAAACATTCCTTCAGCTTTAAGCCAAGATCAAAACCCGGACGTTGCCATTCAACCCAACCAATCGTTCCGTTAAACAGTTCCTGCGTAATGCGTTTACCGTCTTTCGCAGCCGCTATGGCAATAGCAGCGTCCGGATGTAAATGATCTATATGTTTAAAAGGAAGGAAACCATGCAAAGGAGTATCGATAGAAGGAGCCTTGGAAGCCAGGTCAAAGATGCAATGGTTAAACAACTCCACCATTTCATCCTCATGCTCTATTCCGCGGTATACATTGGTAAGACTGCGCAAACGGTCTACATACAACGCTGCAAGCCCGCTCCGTTTCAATGTACCGAGATCACCTCCGGAACCTTTCACCCACATTACTTCCGTTTCCTTTCCTGTTAAGGGGTCTTTCGCCATTGCCTTGCAGGAAGTGTTACCTCCTCCATAATTTGTTAAACGCAAATCGGCCCCCAGCAGATTGGAACGGTAGATCAGCAGTGCTACTTCATCGCCCTCCAGCTCAGCAGCTTTCGCCTCGTCCCACAAATAGCTTACATGCTTAAAACGGGTTGTTAATGATTCCATATTCTTGTTTGTTTAAATAAATTATTTGATTGAATTGCCATAGCCCACAATAAGTACGGATAACATGATAATTGCGATGCCTGTAATTATTGTATTCCTTGTTTTTGAACTTACGCCTTTCCATTCTTTTAGTGCCAGTCCCCAAAAGTTGGCAATAAGGATGATGAATGCCATGTGAAGAATCCAGGAACTCGCTCCGTTACCAAGTTTGCTTTCACCCATGCCATAAAAGAAAAACTGTAAAAACCATGTAGTACCTGCAAGCGCAGAAAAAATATAGTTTTTGAGCAAAGGAGTACGTTCGTCTGTATAATCTTTAAATGTTTTATTGCGGGCATTCAGCATAATGCACCAGATAAAATTGGTAGTTAATCCGCCCCACAAAAGCACCACATAAATAACATTGTTCTGATATAACGGATTCATGCCTTTCTCAACTGCTACGTTGGCCATGGATTTGCCCGCTTCAATGCCAAAATTAAAACAAGCGCTTAAAATACCGGAAATGATGGCCACAATTAAACCTTTGGTAAGGTTAAATTCTTTTATGCTTTTCTTTTTCTCCTCCTCGGGTAATTCTCTTTCTTTTAGCATACCCGCCCTACCACAAACATAAATTCCTAACAGACAAACCACAACACCCGCAAGCACCCAGCGTCCCCAATAGGTATTGAGCATTTCGGTAAAAGTGGTTTTACCTTCGGCAGGAAAAAAGTTATAATAGATGGAGGGAATTAAAGAACCAAAGGCGGAACAAAAGCCCAGCACGATGGAATTACCAAGCGACATACCCAAATAACGTACGCCTAACCCATAGGTAAGTCCGCCTACGCCCCACAATACGCCAAAAAAATAAGTGTATGCCAGCACAGACGAAGGCGTGCTTTTAATTATTTCTGAAAATCCGGGAATTGTAAGCCATGCTGCTAACGGAGGCACTATAAGCCAGGAAAATAAACCACCAAGGATCCAGTAGCTTTCCCAGGCCCAGCCTTTTACTTTTTTATACGGCATGTAAAAACTACCTGACGCAAACCCACCAATAAAATGAAAAATAACGCCTAATATGACCTGCATGATTCGTTAGAATTTTCTACTTAGCAATGCTATTTTACGAAAATAGAGGCTGAGTACTGTATAACTGTCCTGTACTGTAAGGTAAAGATGTAACACTTACAGCAATGAAACAGCGTACTAAATGCCCCTCGTTAAAGTCCGGTTGTTGAAGAGGGAATGCTTAATCCTTTTAGCGTCTTTTTCTGATAATCGAATTGCCATCTTCCCTTAAACAATCATTGTTACATCCAAATTGTTAAAGTAAATACAGTTACACAGCGTTTCACGAAGAAGTCACTACACAGAGAGTTGATCCGGGTTCCCGGACAAATTGCTATCTAAATGTGGATCTTCCCCAGCTTCGCATTTTCTAAAATTCAATCTGTTGTTTGCCGCTTTTTAGAGCAACCTCCTTATTGTTCCATACAAACTTGCCGGAAGTTCCGGCAGGCAATGTAACAGTTCCCTGTAAACCATTTTCGCCCTTACGTTGTAAGGATACTTCAACTGAGCCGGAAGGATGAGGCATACTGCCATAGATTTCCTTTAGCTCGCCGGGATGCGGTTCAATTCTGATGGTTTTAAAGCCGGCGCTTTCCGGCATAATGCCACAGATAGTTGCCAGGAAATCATAATTGGGACTTGAACTCCACGCGTGGCAGTCAGAACGTGTTGGTTCAGGATTTTCAGCAAAAGTTGTTAATCCCATCGCGAGCATGTCACGCCAGGGTTTTAGCTGGCTGTAATACATATCAGCCATGCCTGCTTTTTTTAAAGCGAGCGTTAAATAAAAACGATAGTAGAAGGTTGCCTGGCTGAGGGAATTATCCGAAAGTATTTTTTTCATTACAGGCTGCATTTCATTTTTCTCAACACATTGCGTAAGGACAGCCAGAATACTTGCATGTTGACTGAAAGACCCTTTCGCCGGAGTATTGGCCATCAAGCCTTTTGATTTATCGAAACATTGCAAATAGGTGCCTTTGGACAATTGTTTTGCCAAAGCTTCATAATGCGCGGCTTCATTTTGTTTACCAAAATGTGCAAACAGCGCAGCCGCCTGCTGCAAGGTGTATACATATTGTAAAGTGATCACTGAACTATTACCATCTGTTGCTCCATCGGGAACGCCGTTTGGAAATTTAGTATTCCAATCAACAAAGCCCCACCATTTCATTGGACCAAGCATGTTTTTGCTCTTGTCGATATTTTTTTCGTACCAATCCAACACGCCTGCCGCTGCCATTAAATATTGTTGCAGAAAAGCCTCATCCTGCCTGTGCATCCAGTAATCATACAGCATACTCACCCAATACAATGAAAATGGCGGAATTACCTGGAGACGATTGCTCGGGTAACGGCCTTGCGTTAATCCTTCCGGCACTCTCGACTTATAAAAGTCGTTGATAGCTTTGCGCATCAAACGATCATCACCTGTTACATACAACGATATTAATGACTGAATACGTGTGTCACCTTCGTACTGGAGCTGCTCATAATAAGGGCAATCAAAATAATTTTCACCGGCACACAATCTAGCAGTGCGCCATCCTACATTCCAGATATCCTGTAGTGAAGCATCGTTACTTTTAAAAACTGCTTTTTGCTCGAAAGGATAGCCGGTATATTTTCCGTAAAAGTCGTTAATTACCAGCGGCTGATCTCCAGTCGTGATATCTAGTTGCAGGTATCTGAATGTCCGGAACCATAGCGGCCGGAACAATCTCTTTTCTCCGCCATCAGGCTCAAAAATATCATAGTTGCCCATTATCTCACGACCATCAATATCATTGCGATTTCCCTTCTTTCGATCTTTAAACATGGCTTCAGCATAAGTCAGCTTAACAGCCGCTGCTTTGCCTCCGCTAACCACTAACTCAGGATAAGCAACTGTATTGACTCCCTGATCAAATAAAATGCTAACTGTTTTGTTTGCCGGGATTGTGAGCGGATGTGCGCTGTCGAGAGATGTGACTTGTATGTCCATGCCTGTCACCCTGCGAATGGATGGAATTCGTTGAAGCGTTTCTTCCATCAATGGTATTGTCCGGGGCGCGAGCGACCACATGTTGTCAGTTCCATAGCCAGCATTAACCGGTTGAGCAATACCTGTTGCATTCTTCCAGCTCTCATCATTGTAACCAGCCTGCTCCCAGCCCCATGGATAAGCATTTGCTTTAACATGATCACCAGGGCCAATAACCATGTATGCCCAAAGCCGCGCACCGTTATCCAGCGAACAGGGTTCATAAGCATCATCTTTAATAACCTTCCATGTTTTATCTGTGTTAATAGTTTCCTGCGCCTTATCATCACCCTGCAACATAAAGGCTGTCTGATTAGATACCTGTGCCACCGCGGCATGCTCTGCCATGTTCCACACCTGAGCGGCAATGGTATTCTTTCCTGCCTGTAAATAAGGAGCCAGGTCAATTGTTTCGTAAAACCAGTTATACAGATCACCCCGCGCCGGACCAAAACAAACAGATGTACCGTTAACAAAAAGCCGGTAACGGTTGTCGGCAGATACATGCACGATAAATTTGTCTGGCTTTGTAGTTAAATTGATTGTTTTTCTGAAATGGTAAACGCCATATGCTCTTGCGGGAACATCGGGACAGGTGATCCAATGAGCATTCCATTGGCCGGAAAGCAATTTGGGATTGATGGTTTGGTTTTGCGCATTTGCTATTAAGCATGTATTTATAATAGCAAGCAGCACAACCACAATTCGTTTAAGCATCGTTAGTGTGTTTAGTGGAATGATAACGGCTAAAATAAATTGTTTTCCCGACAAATGAAGGGAAAACCACGGAGGCTCGGCGGCACGGCGAAACACGGCGGTGATTTTGCCACGAAGACCCAAAAGCGCAAAGGGGCACAAAGGTTTGAACCACGGAGGCAAGGCGACACGAAGAAACACCGCGGTGCTTTTGCCACGAAGACGCGAAGGCGCAAAGGAGCACAAAGGTTTGAACCACGGAGGCACGGCGACACGAAGAAACACGGCGATTTTTTTGCCACTAAGCCACAAGATCGCAAAGCGGCAGAAAGAATTAAATTAGAAAGCAGTTACCCCTTCTCCGCAATCATTGTCAATTTTCAACTATCCCCGCCTGAATGACTTCTGTCGGGCAGGAATTGTCAATTAGAAAAACTCTTCCGCGCCGCCGCTTCTTTGCGTTCGTTGCGTGAAACAGCATCCTACCTATCCCGCTTTAACCCTGTTCTGTTCTTCGCTGGCGCCGTTGTCGTTTTTCTTGCGGGGAGCATCTTTCAGCGGCTTGCCGAAGCGCCAGGTGAAGGAAATATTTACAACGCGTGAATCACGGCTTTGAATGAAATGTTCGTTAACATTCTGGTATTTGATGTGGCCGTCTATCACCTGTGTATAGAAGATATCGCGGACATTCAACTTCACTGTTCCTTTGTTTTTCAAGACCTGTTTTGACACACCGGCGGAGACCTGTCCAAACGGCCCGATGATAAATTGACCTTCTATATCCTTGCTATTGTAAAAGCCGGAGAGTTCTGCAGCCCAACCTTTTTCAAATTTGAATTGGTTGTTCACATTTAACTGGCCGTTCCATGCCGCACTTACAATGCCCGAACCATTGGCAAAACCATTTACTTTTTTATAATTCGCATTTACATTAATATTTACGTTCCACCATTTCACAACATCTTGTTGCCAGTTAACGCGGGCTCCAAAGTTTTTCATTTCGCCAAGATTACCATCGGTTAAAATAGTCACCTCTCCTTCCGTTCTGAAAATATTGGTAAAGTATTGTGTTGTTTTACTATAGCTTAAAGTGGTTGTTATTTTATTCTTCCACACATGGCTCAACTCAAGATTGTTTGTATACTGCGGCAATAAAAATGGGTTACCCTGTGCGTATGTGTACTTGTTAATGAAGAACAGAAAAGGATTCAGGTCCTGGTAAGCGGGCCGGTCAATGCGGCGCCCGTAAGAAACGGTCAGCTGATTACTGCTGTCAACATTATAGCTTGTGTACAAGGTTGGAAACAGGTTGTTATAAGTGCGATTAAAAGCAGAGTCTTTTCGTTGTTCATTACCCAGCTGATGGCCTTTATAGTTTGTATTTTCAAAACGCAAGCCAAGCTGCAGACTGAATTTCTTCCATTGCTTATTCAGGTTGGCGTATGCTGCATTGATATTTTCTTCATAAATAAAATGATTGGTCTTTTCATAGTCAATTTTCCAGTCATTATTATACCAGTTATAATAGTCTGCGGTGTTATCGGTCTTAACGTAGCTTGTCTTTATGCCGGTTTCAAGTTTAAGACTTTTCTTAAAACTTTGAGTGTAGTCTGATTTAAAAGAATAGATCCGGATATCTGATGGCAGATTGCCCCGCAAAATATCCATGGAGATATCTGTCCCATCCGGATAATAAGAATGATTGATAAAATTCTGCGTATTAGTTGCACCGTACCGGATATAATCAGCATCGGCTGTTAGCTCACGCGCTGAATCAAACTGATGTCGCAGGTTAAGATTAAAGGATCCATTTGTCCAATGACTATCATCCCTGCTATTTGTTTGCGCGATAGAATCCGTATTACCGCTGGCATCCTGTAGATAACCTGTGCTATTGTTTTTCCCTGTGCGGTTGGTTATAAAACCATTGGCGACAAATCCGATCGTAGTTTTTTGTGACAAATAATAATCCATTCCTACTTTTAAACTATTTGTAAGATTGCTTCCTTTAAAGTGCGTAGGTTGGTCAAAAATGGACGTCACTTTACCATCGGAACCTGTATAAGTACGCATAATATGGAGATCGCCAAACCCTTGCCCGCCATTCAATGCATAGTTCATAAACACATTGAATTTTCCGTTGCGATAGTTCAGGTTCAGGCTGTTGTTGGTTTTCGGATAACGCCCCTGACCATAGCTGGCTGTAACGCTGCCGTTAAACCCTTTGGCTTTATTCTTTTTAGTCTTGATATTGATGATCCCGGAATTACCTGCTGCATCAAACTTCGAGGAAGGATTACTCATCAGCTCGATCTGGTCAAGCTGGTTGGCATTCATGCTGCTTAACAAGTTGGTAAGATCGGCACCGGAAACATACGAAGGCTTTCCATCAATCATTACCGTTACACCGGACTTACCATTCAGGCTTATATTACCATCCTTATCAACCACCACGCCCGGAGATTTTTCCAAAACTTCTAATGCGGTTGAACCGACATTGGTAACAGCTGCATCCACATTTACAACCATCTTATCCGGCCTTGCTTCGATTGCCGGTCTTTTAGTTGCTACCGTCACATTCGCCAGCCCGTTTGCCGCAGCAACCAACTCTATCGCCCCTGCAGTTACGTAATCTCCGTCCTTCACTACAGCTATTTCTTTTGAATAGGTTGTTGTATAGTTTAACGCGGCAACTGATATCAAGTATTTGCCGGATGTGATTTTATTTATCACATAATTCCCATCCTTATCGGAAACAACCATTTTCACCAGAGATGAATCTTTTGAAGAGAGCAATGATACAGTAGCCCCTTCTATACTTTTCCCTCCGCTTTTAACAGTCCCGACTATTTTTCCGGCATTACCCTGCGCAAATGCAAGGCCCGTTATTAAGAGGAAAAGCAGGCCCAAAAGAGTAATTTTCTTAATCTGAATCATTGCAGCTATTTAATGGTCTAAATTGTATTTTGATGCAAGTTGTCAGCTTAGCAGCAACAATGAAAGCAAATAAGGATAAACGGAAAAGATATTATACGAATGGATTCGTACAACAAAATCAGTAAATTCCGTTTATGCAACCAACTCAATCTATTTTAAGCTGTGACTGGGGGACGTCAAATTTTCGTTTGCGCCTCGTTGATACCGACAGCAATTCAACGATAGCCGAATTTGAATCACAGTCAGGAATCACCCAGACTTATCAGCAATGGAAAGAAGCAGGCGAAAAACCTGACACCCGCCTGGAGTTTTACCTGGCACAAATACGAAATGGAATTGAAGCATTAGAAAAACAACAGAACATTCAACTGAAGAATGTACCGGTTGTTATTTCAGGAATGGCCAGTTCCAGCATTGGGATGATTGAATTACCCTATAAGGACGTTCCGTTTCTTGTGGACGGATCAGATCTTTCAATACACACGATCCCTGCAAGCACTTCATTTCCGCATGAGACGCTCGTTATTTCAGGAGCAAGAACGGGTAACGATGTAATGCGCGGAGAAGAGACACAACTCGCAGGCTGTCACCAGGCCGCGGAAACACATGAACAACTTTTTATTTTTCCCGGAACACACTCCAAACATATTGCTATACACAATGGCAGGGTCGTTACATTCAAAACATATATGACCGGGGAGATCTTTAACCTGCTGTCCCAAAAAAGCATTCTTTCTGTGAGCGTTACTGAAGGCCGCAATCTATCGGCAGGAAACAATCTGCATTTTTTTAATAAGGGAGTTACAGAAAGTCTGCAAGGCAATTTGCTAAACCACCTGTTTCACATACGCACCAACCAATTATTTCAACAATGCACTAATGAAGAAAATTACTATTACCTCACAGGCTTGCTGATCGGTTCTGAATTAAAAGATCTGCAACAACAACCTTTTCCATTTATACAGATAGTGAGTAATACGGCACTTGCACAATACTACCAGGCTGCATTGAATCTTTTATTTGCACAGCAGGATGTATCCATTCAGATCGTTGACGGTGGCAATGCTGTAACTGAGGGACATGTGCATATATGGAAGAGAACGCAAAAATTATATTGTTAGTAATATTGCAAATCAATGTCGATTAATTAAGAGTTGTCAATGTCGAGCGTCATTGCCGTCTGCTTTAGCTGACGGAAAACGAAACTAATTGAATATGGCTTTAGCCACACAATCCTTTTTTTTGGGCTAAAGCCCGGTTTTAAAGATCAACCACTGTCCGTCAGCTAAAGCAGACGGCAATGAATCGAAGGCAATCAGCTTATGTAATGATCTCTCATAATAATTTTGAATGTGGCAAACCAAATTCCCCGTCGAGGTAACGATGCGGATGCTGACTTTCTTATGTAGTCGCTATAAGTGCAGCGTGATTACTTTTTTTATTAGCCAGGATGGTGAATGGCAGGAAACATCTCGCAAAGTTGACAATGTATACTTAACCAAAAGATATTGATATTTGCAAATAGCAATGTTTTAATTAACGCAAACACAGATACAAATGAAAACACCTTTTTCATGGGAACGATTTGAGAAAGTACCGATAGTGGGTATCATGAGAAATTTACCGCTACACATTATGCAAAAGCTGGTGAGCACTTATATTGACGGAGGGCTTACCAACCTTGAAATAACCATGAACTCCGCTGCAGCCACAACCACCATAAAAGAAATTGCCGACAATTTTGGAGATCGCTTAAATATTGGCGCAGGCACTGTTTGCACACTTGCAGAGCTTGATGCAGCCATCTCGGCCGGCGCTCAATTTATAGTAACACCAATAGTTAATGAAGATGTTATTACGGCTTGTGTAAATGCAGATATTCCTGTTTTCCCGGGAGGTTACACCCCTACTGAAATCTATAAAGCATGGACGCTGGGCGCCAGTATGGTAAAAATATTTCCGGCAACAAGGCTGGGACCAGAATACATTAAAGAAGTTCTTGCGCCGCTGAACAAGATTAAATTGATGCCTACGGGAGGAGTAACGCTGGATAACTGTACCGACTTTATGCAGGCAGGTGCAAAAGCACTCGGCCTCGGAAGCAGCTTGTTCCCCAAAGAGCTGATTGCAACAGAAGACTGGAGTGGGTTGAAGAAAATATTTGAATCTTTTGCGTACAAGATGAATGCGTGAATTAACAATGGAGAACTAATTGCGTTTAAAATACAGCATTAACGATTACGCTTATTAATGTGGCAGCAATCATACCTTTTCTTTAAAAGAGAAATAGGGTTACACAGAGTGACACGGAGAAGACACTGAGGTGCACAGAGAATAAGTGCACATCGTTCCTGGTCGTAACAACCCAACATTTATACAATAAGATTATATAGAGTAGGAATAAACAAGCTATTCAGGCATTGTCAGCCCTTCCAGCTCTTCAATCTTTTTTAGTATGATTTTTTTACGATCAATTTCCACAAGACCTTCATTCAGCATTTCATTTAATATCCTGAAGACAGTCTCATAAGTGGCCCCGGTGTAAGATGCAAGATCCTGGCGACTGAGTTCAATATTCAAAGCGCCGTCCTTAGTCTCCCCAAATTTTTTCCTGAGAGACAAGAATGCATTGGCAAGCCGCCCCTTAACAGGCATATGAGCAAGGTTGCGCATATTTTTTTCCGACTCATACAGTTCCTGTGCATAAAACTTAAGCAACTCCTGCGTCAGGTGTTGATTGCAGGTTAGTGAAGCATTGAAGAAGTCAAGGTCAACATAGCAGACTGTTGATGATTCAAGTGCAGTTGCTGATACCGGATACACATTACCACTTCCAATCCCTCTGTGCCCGACTATATCTCCTTTGGTTGCAAAACGTAAGAGCAAATCCTTATCATCGCCCCATTTTTTATGAACCTTTATCGTTCCGTCGTAAACAAAGTACATTCCTTTCACTTCTTCATCTTCGCTAAACAATACTTCGCCTTTCTTTAAAACAATGTTTGTTTTGGCCGCACCAATCGCAGGCTTCCACTCTTTCATGGATAAACGGCATAGGTAACAGGTTTGCAGATCGCATCCAGCCTTACTCTTCTTCATGTAAAAAAATTTCTTTTAATATCCTGATCACATCCGAAACTCAAGATACATATTCTAAGAACGAAGTTAGAATTTGCCGGTTACATTAATTTAATTTAGGCTAATAGCATATGCAAGATTGAATAAATGTTTAAGCGGTTTGGCGTGCATAATCCGGATGCAGGCGAACCATTTCATCCACAGCATTAATATTTACAACTTCACCTATTATTATTATTGCGGGATTGGTAATACCCGCGTAAGCAGCTTTAAGTGCTATATCATTTATAGTACCGGTTACAGATTTTTGCCGTGAGGTTGTACCATCCTGTATTATTGCTACGGGGCAATTGCGTTTTCCTGCTTCAATGAATATGTCCACTATCTGCTCAAGCTTACTCATGGCCATAAGTAACACAATTGTCGCGGACGATTTTGCGGCGAGATACACATCGGAAGAAATCTCTCCGCTTTTGGTTGTGCCTGTAGCCACCCAAAAACTCTCATTGACGCCGCGGCAGGTAAGCGGAATCATGGAACCGGCAGGAACGGCCAACGCACTACTTATTCCCGGCACCACTTCCACACGCATTCCCGCACTTCTCGCAGTATCAATTTCCTCCTGTGCACGACCAAAGACAAAGGGATCGCCTCCTTTTAAACGGACGATATTTCTGTGCTTTAAACCATACTCTATAATAAGTAAATTAATTTCCTGCTGAGACAAAGCATGACATCCGAACCTTTTTCCAACAAAAACCTTAAGCGCAGAAGGAGACGCGTAACTCAATAACTCCTCATTAACCAACGCGTCATATAAAATAACATCTGCCTTTTTTAACACCCGTATAGCCTTTAGTGTAATCAACTCCGGATCACCCGGACCCGCTCCCGTTAAATATAATGTTGATTCCATATAACACATTTTATTATTAAAAATATATCATAAACCATAAAAAACAATCAACATTTACATTAAAAAACTGTTTAAATACGATATTAATAATATTACTGAATCAATTTTTGATTATTTTTAAATCACAATACAAATATTACTATTAAAACTAATTTATTAACCAAATAGCTAACTATGAAAATTGTTGTAATAGGAAATGGCATGGTTGGATATAAATTCTGCGAGAAAATAATCGCCAAACAGGGCGTGAATATTGAGCTGGTAGTTTTTGGCGAAGAGGTGAGGCCCGCTTATGACAGGGTTCACCTTAGCGAATTCTTTTCAGGAAAATCTGCAGAGGACCTGACATTAGCTCCAGGTGCATGGTATATAGAAAATAATATAATATTACATACAGGTGACCCCGTAAAGAAAATTGACAGACAAAACAAGGTTATAGAATCCCATAAAGGCACTATTGAATCGTACGATTACCTTGTGCTGGCGACCGGCTCTTCAGCTTTTACACCATCTATTCCGGGAATGGAAAAAGATGGCGTATTTGTTTACCGCACCATTGAGGATCTGGAAATGATCACAGACTTTGCTAAAAAAGCAAGCACCGGCGCAGTTATCGGCGGGGGACTGCTTGGATTGGAAGCAGCAAAGGCCCTTCTGGACCTGGGCATAACCGACACGCATGTTATAGAATTCGCACCCAGGCTAATGCCACGCCAAATAGACGAAGCCGCTTCATCTGTGCTGACTTCCCAATTAAAAGAACTGGGCCTCACCGTTCACACCAGCAAACAGACATCTGAGATAACCGGAAATGGTTGTATTGACGGATTGAAATTTGCAGATCAATCACACCTGAAAACAGACATCCTTATTATCTCAGCAGGCATTATTCCAAGAGATGAGCTGGCCAAAAACAGTGGATTAAACACAGGACAACGGGGCGGCATTGTTGTTAATGATTTTATGCAAACTAACGATGACTGCATTTATGCAATTGGCGAATGCGCTTTATACAACAGTATGATCTATGGGCTTGTTGCACCGGGTTATGAAATGGCTGAAGTAGCAGCTACACATATTACCGGTGGCGATAGAAAGTTTCAGGGATTTGACATGAGCACAAAGCTGAAACTGATTGGTGTGGATGTAGCCAGCTTCGGTGCACCATTCGCCGCCGAACACGAATGCAAGACGGTTGTATTTAACGACAATAGCAAGGGCGTTTACAAACGAATCAATATTTCTCCGGACGGCAAGTACCTGTTAGGCGGCATTTTAATTGGTGATGCCTCAGCCTACAACATGCTGTTGCAAACCTGCAAGAACAACATCATTCTTCCGGCAAATGCAGAAGACCTGCTGTTTGGGTCGAGAAGCTCAGAAAATAAAACCGCAGGCGTTGAGAGCCTGCCGAATGATGCACTGATCTGCAGTTGCGAAGGAATTACCAAAGAAGACATCTGCAATGCCGTAACATCCGGCTGCGAGAGTGTTGACGCTATAAAAAAATGTACAAAAGCCGGAACCGGTTGCGGAGGCTGTGCACCAATGCTTAAGGACCTGATGCTTTACACAATGAAGCAGCAGGGCAAATATATACGGACCACCATTTGTGAGCACTTTGACTATTCCAGACAGGAACTGTATGATCTGATCAAACTAAAAGAACTTACCTCCTTCAATGAAGTAATAGACACAATTGGACATGGCGACGGTTGTGAAATTTGCAAACCGGTAGTCAGTTCAATTATCGCGAGCTTGTGGAACGAGATGATCCTGACAAAAGGCAATGACACCGCACAGGACTCCAACGACCGCTACCTGGCAAACATTCAAAAAGGCGGCACCTACTCAGTTGTACCAAGAATACCCGGCGGAGAGATTACGCCGGACAAACTAATCGTAATAGGACAGGTTGCGAAGAAATATAACTTATATACTAAGATTACGGGTGGACAACGCATAGACCTTTTCGGCGCACATGTAAGCGATCTTCCGCTGATTTGGGAAGAGTTGATTGAGGCCGGATTTGAAAGCGGGCACGCATATGGTAAAGCATTGCGAACAGTAAAGAGCTGCGTAGGATCTACATGGTGCCGGTTTGGATTGCAGGATAGCGTAAGCTTCGCCATCCAGGTAGAAGAAAGATACAGAGGCCTAAGGGCACCGCACAAAATTAAATCCGCGGTATCCGGCTGCATCCGCGAATGCGCAGAAGCCCAATCAAAAGACTTTGGCATTATTGCAACCGAAAAAGGCTGGAACTTATATGTATGCGGCAATGGCGGATCTAAACCACAGCATGCGTTATTGCTGGCTACAGATATAGACAGCGAGACCTGCATTAAATACATTGACCGCTTCCTGATGTTCTACATTAAGACGGCCGACCCGCTTACACGCACTGCAACCTGGCTGAACAAAATGGATGGCGGCATAGACTACCTGCGCAATGTAGTAGTCAATGACAGCCTGGGCATTGCAGAACAAATGGAAAGAGAAATGCAACAACTGGTAGACAACTATCAATGTGAATGGAAGGAGGTAGTTGATAATCCTCATCTGCGCAAAAGATTCTCACACTTTGTAAACGCACCGGAAGAAAAAGATCCAACCGTTACGTTCGACAGTTTGAGAGATCAGAAAAAAGCAGCACAATGGTAGCTATTACGGTTACATAAGATACACTATATACGATATCGAAAAGAAATAAACAACCGCAAAATTGGGTACTTCGTACCCGCCTGAACCGATTCATTCGGGCAGGCTTCGTAAATCGTACTTATTCAAACACCAGGCTTACTTAAAAAAGAATAATACACGAATGCTTGTCATCTGATAAATAAAATGGCCCGCTTAGGCGGCAACCTTCACGGGCCTGTAGTTTTAAACCGATCCATCAATTTAAAACCAAGCGAATGTACACGAAAAAATTGTGCATGAAAGCTATAGCTGCGCTTTTGTCAGCCATAGCTATTCATCAAACCTCCACGGCACAACTTACCGTTGCTGCACAACTGCGAACGAGAACTGAATTAAGAGACGGCCAGGGCGCCCCACTGCCCGAAAATGCACCAGCTGCACTCTTCACATCTCAACGAACGAGGCTAGGTCTATTATACAATACTTACCGCATTAAATTAGGCCTGACTATACAGGACGCGAGAGTTTGGGGGCAGGATGTTTCTACCATCAACAAAACAACCACCGCAGATAACAACGGATTGATGCTTCACGAAGCGTGGGCCGAAATATTATTAACCGACACCACTTTAAAAGATCAATCTCTCAGTTTTAAAGTCGGAAGACAGGAACTGGTTTATGATGACCAAAGACTAATAGGCAATCTCGATTGGTTACAACAAGCGAGAAGACATGATGCGGGCGTTCTTAAATATGAGCGCAACAAATGGATGTTACACGCCGGTGTAGCTTTTAACCAAAATAAGGAAAATGCCTCCGGTACAGTTTACAATCCAGTACCACCGGGTAATTACACAGCAAGTACAAATGGTGGCGCCATGTATAAAAGTTTCGAGTTTTTATACGCCGGCAGAAAATTACAAAAGGGCAATGCTTCTTTTCTGCTCTTCAGCGATCAATTCAGCAAGTACCATACTGACAGCAGCACAAAAGTTTACCAGGCAGGCACGTGGTCAAGGCTTACAACGGGATTTTACTTTAACAATCAATATGGCAAGATAGGCACCACGGCTTCTGCCTATTATCAGTTTGGCAAAAATTCAAATGGCCAGCAGTTGAGCGCTGGCTTGCTCAGCGGTTTTGTGCAATATTATTTTACAAAGAGCTTTAGCACTGGCGCAGGCGTTGATTATACAACCGGTGGAAGCAATGGCACAACAAGCAACGCCTTTGATCCGCTATATGGAACGCCGCATAAATTCTGGGGATTGATGGACTACTTTTATGCGGCCAGTCCGTTTGGAAAAGGCGGGCTTACAGATTACTACATAAAAACCAAATTCAAACCATCAGACAAGTATTGGCTCACTGCAGATGTTCATCAGTTTAGCAGTGCCGCCTCCGTTATTGTCCCCGGAACTCCCGACAATAAAAAGAAAAGTTTTGGCCAGGAGATTGACATTACTGGAACATACAACGTCACCAAACAAATTTCTATTGAAGGAGGCTACAGCCATTTCTTTAGCACAACGCTGCTCACCTCACCTAATGTAAAAAATGTACCAAACGCTAAGGCCGGTGCAAACTGGGCTTACGTAATGATTAATATTAAACCGGAATTCATTTTTAAATAACTATTCAAAAACACAATAATATTTATCCTTAAAACGCAGAAACCAGGTATGTAGCTTGAAGAATAACAAGCAATGCAAGTATTATAGTTTCAGCGATGAACCCTCACGCTGTAAACAACTTATAAGCCTAAATTTGACCGTAGCGAAGTTTTTTAAACCATATAAGGCATATAAGGGAGTATAAGATTTACCTCGGAGTTAATACTGACTAGAGCAGTTTATACTTACGCAGCCTGTTTGTGCCCTTCACTATTGACCATTCACTATTCACTAGTTGTATAGAAGTAAGGTGTCGGGCGTGCCAACGTTTCTTTGTAAACAACTGATAAAGCTTAAAGCTCAAAGCCTAAAGCTGACCGAAGCGAATTTTTTTAAACCATATAAGTCATATAAGGGCGTGTAAGACCTTACCACCCTGGGTTAATGCTGACTAGTGTAGTTTATGCCTACTCAGCCAGTTTGTGCCCTTCACCATTGACTATTCACTATTCACTAGTTGTATAGAAGGGATATAAGAACATTTAAGAAAATGCCTGCGGCATGGGGGCCCAACTTCAAACATGGAGATCATAAATATTGGGCTGAGGCTAAAGGCCTCATAGCATTAGCCCAGGGCAACGCCCTGGGAATGATAATAAATGGGGATCAAGCCCTGAAAGGGCGAAAGAAAAGAATAAAATCAATTAGTAAAACTGCAACTTAAAAAATCCATGCATTCGAACGAATTCTCCTGTTACGCCAAGCTTCAAGCTTTGGGCTTTGGGCTTTAGGCTTTAAGCTTTAAGCCCGCTTACCCCTTCTTATCGGAATGTCCCAAACTCTTGTACGGGTTAACCTTATCACGCACTTGTTGTTTCAATTCTTTGATATCAGGGAAATGACCATCTTCTTTTCTATCGAATATTTTTTCATCGTTGTAAAAGATGGTATAGCGACCATTTATTTCGCTTGGCTGCAAAAGAACTCCTTTGACGTCGTCCGTAAAAGTAGTAAGCAGTTCTTGCGCCATGTATGCTGCGCGAAGCATCCATCCGCATTTGGGACAATATTCGATAGTTATCACTGGTTTCATAACAAATAATCTTATGGCAAAGGTATTGCATTCTGGCACGGAGAACTTTTATCCTTAAAAATGAAGAAATCAGCATCAATAACTTTACTCAGGATTAATGAGAACATCAGGGATTTTGGTTTAGGGGAAGAACTAAATTCATGAAAAACCGTTCGATAAGATAAAATAGTAAGGCACTTCTTACTAGATGAGTCTGTTACAATTTCGCAAAGTGCCTGCCCATCACATACAGATGGGAAAGGGTTTTGCGAAGAAGCTCTCGGAGAGATTTTGCGGAAAATGAAAAACTGCAACAGCCTACATTTGCTTTAGCTTATCCAATACTCGCTCAAGCAAGTCATTTTTCTCTTTTTCCGCTTGCAATAGTCGTTCATAAAGCGCAACAATTTTTACTTCATACAACTCAATGATTCTTTCAATCGGATTAATTTGATTTTGAATCGCGTTATCGTGGAAGTTGTTGTTTATGTTGTGAATAGCCTGCTCCGTGTCAAAATTCTTTATTGCCTCAACAGGCACTTTCAGTACGCTGGCAATTTGTTTCAGCAACTGTTCGTCGACCTCTTCTTTTTGTTCTAACAGAGATATTTTCCTTTGATTCCAGTCTTCGCCCAGTTCCAATGCCAACGCTTCTTGTTTGATCCCAAGCATTTCTCTGAAACGTTTTATGTTGCGCCCCTGGTGGATTGCTTTTTCCATATTTATGATGAGTTGGAGACAAATATAATAAAATACCATAAAGCACAGCGAGTGACATGTTTAGCAGAGACTTGCAAAGAAAAAACTTACGGAAGCAAAAATCACATCGTTAATCCCGATGCAATCGGAAGAAAATTAGTGGACACGAGGTGACCCTGCGGAACCTCGCACCAAACGTGTTAGTGATGCCCTTACCTGAGATTTTAAACGCAAAAGCTTGCGCTACAGTATAAACATATAACAACTCAGAATAACAAAGCCGTTAGTTGAGAAATCAGCTAACGGCTTTCTTTTTATCCTTTAAGCTGTGACCTTATAGATTACTATAGCCCTTAAAACTATTCATTTCAAAATCTCCATTTTCTTGCCGTAAGTCTATAGCATACGCCAAACAGTATCATACTTGCCACTAACTTTACAAATCAGCTTACAAACTCAACAACACATTTTCCAATCAAAAATAACCCCATTCCATCCATACAATTTAACCCTGCACAAGTACTCCACGCTCATTACCCTCCCTGCATACTTGCGCTAGTTTACATACTTGGACTAGATGAGCGACTTATATACCTTTATGGACATAATAAAAAGTCGTTCATCCATGACAAACTATCTGGCATCAACATATTAAATTTTCTATAATCATCTTTAACACAGAGAAGATAACAATTAGATGGAAAATTAGAATTGTATAAAACTGTTATCTTTAAACCTTTAAGTCTATCATTTAACTCTGTAACAGTTCTACAAAAATTGCCTAACCTTTTATTGTCAGAATATCGTTCTTTGTTAACCCAATATGAGAAATGTACATATTGCGCTCCGCCTCTTCCTCCCTGATAATAACAATACTCGATTGTTGCTATTGTAGACTTGTGATCTTTTTTGAGTAAATTGAACCAATAAAAACCAAACGCAAAAAAAAGAATAAAAAAAATTAATAAACCAAGCAATATTCTCTTATTTCTTTTACGTTTTTCTGCGTCCATTGGTGTTAGATACATCTGTACCATTTTACATTTCCTTTCTTCCTCGCAAAGTCTCCATCAGGGTTTTGTGCGAATGCCTGGGACTTTGCGTTTAAGAGAAGAAATAAATTTATGAACAACCAATCGATAACACAAAATAGTAAGGTACATTTTACTGGATAAGTCTGCTCCAATTTCGCAAAGTCCCTGCCCATCACACATAGCCAGCGAGGAGACTTTGCGAGGAAGTTCTTGCCGCGGTGACTGTGTGGGGAATAAAATCCTTGCTTATCTGGCGAACTACTCGATCACTTATAAATATATTCTGGGCATATTCTTTCCAAACTTCCCGAAAGTGTATGTATAAAAACTTTGACACTATCGTATGTTTCTTTCGTATATGGCAACTCACTTTCAAGGCGTCCCATTTTTTCAACCCATATTCTGTATAGTCTACTATCGCTAATTAGCATACTATCACAGGCTGCCTGCGCATACTCTTTTGAATACCCCTTGTTTAGTAACTGTCCATAATAATTGCATACTTTTTCAGAAAGCATATTGCACTCCGTTTGTACATTTCTAGACTTACAACCAAGGAGAATCGTAGGCAAAACAAAAAAGACCTTTATTATTTTGTTCATATAATTATTTTGTAGGATTCCAGTTTGGCTTGTAGTAAAAGTCGTCATTAGTCCCATAGTCATAAGAAAAACTATGTTTACGAGGAGTACCATTTTCATTATCACCATTGTCCTTAACAGTAGGGTCACCCGCTTGTCCTTTTGGTGTCGGTCTATTTTTCAATTGATCAACTGACAAACACAATGGAATGGTTGGTATGTATAAACCTGCTTTATTATTGATTAATCCATTAACCGTTGAATTATAAAAATTGGCAGCCTCTTGTGTATTCAATGCATCAGGGTCCCCACCTTTAACGCGCCCCGTATAATTGAACCGCCGACCAAAAACACCTTCTTCAGACATTGCTCCATCTTCCAATCTTCCCCTTCTGGCACTTAAACCCGCCCTGCTGCGAGCCCAATGCCCGCCTTCATGCATAACCATGATGTGCACCAAAAACATCCTATAGCCAATCTCTTTTCCATCACCAGATTTAAGCGCTGCTTCAAGATCATCAAAAAAGCTGAATCCAATAGATAGGTTATCAGGATACCCATAAATGTCTCCTTCTCTTCCACCGCGAGCCTGCCCAAATGCGAAGACATTTAATTGACCTTGGAGACCTCCTTTAAATTCTTCATCAGGTCTAAATGGAGTTATATAAGGGCCAGAACCATATGTCAATAATTCATTCCAGATTTTTATTCCCAGCCCCTTTTCAAACCTCATACTATATATCCACTCATCACGTATTGTAGTATTTCTTTGCAATGCTGGCAATATTGTTCCTAAATACTTTGCCAAAGTGGGATATCTCTTAACAAAAAATGGAGAAATCTTAAACATTCCATTGTAGTCAGTCATGTTAACTGGGTTTGCCCCAGCAAACATGTAAGGAGTTTCTGACGAAAACATGCCTGCATAAGGATCAACACTGGTAAAGGTGCCAATTCTTGGATCATAAATTCTAGCGCCGAAGTCATAGGCATTAGCCTTGGCTTTAATGTCATTATCCATCTCCTTACCATTAAACCCATACCTATATTTATCTGTATTCAAATACCTATTCACCATTACCATTCCAAAAGGCGTATAATCTTGTCCACTCACAAAATCGGCATAATAATAATCCATAGAGTTACCGCCA
Source organism: Chitinophagaceae bacterium DXS (assembly GCA_030345135.1). Taxonomy (GTDB): domain Bacteria; phylum Bacteroidota; class Bacteroidia; order Chitinophagales; family Chitinophagaceae; genus Danxiaibacter; species Danxiaibacter flavus. Next base: position 434,113 of record CP128386.1, on the reverse strand, counting down.
TTGCTGGTGTGTTGCAAATGCTTATCACTTACCGTAGAAAGCACGTTACCCAGGTGATTGCTTAGTTCAAAGATCTTTTTGCCTCTTGTAAAGTTAAGTGAATAGCCATTACCCAACAATGTCATAGGTGTCTCCTGGTTTGTAACAGGATTTTTCACATTAATCTCCGGTTTCCATAACCCCAAGCGACTGCTTCCATACAAATCCACTTCCTGCTGTGTAAGGCCATTTACGCTGTTGTATACACTTAGTACATTTCCCTGCGCGTCGCGTACATACCAGGTGGTATCTGCCCCCACAACTTTGCTTATCCGGTTGCCGGCCGCATCGTAGGTATAGCTTATTACTGTACCGTTGGTTTTGGTTATTTGTTTAATTTTTCCATATACCGTCCAGTCAATATTGCTGATTCCTTCCTGGTTGTCTTTTACCAGGTTACCAATTGCATCATACGAATAATTACCCGCGCTTTGGCCATCCATATCTTCGGTATACCATGTGTTTGTGACAGTATCTTGTATATAATCAAGCTTGTTGGTTCCGGCAATATAATTATACTTCAGCTTATCCATATCCGTCTTATTCTTCTGTCCATCACGTCGCAGGGTGAGTATATTGCCATTGGCGTCATAGGTTATTCTCTCCAGGTTACCACCTGTATTGTTTATTGTTTGCCATTTTCTTCTCCGCAAAGTCTCCATCAGAGCTTTGTGCGAATGCCTGGGACTTTGCGTTTAGGAGAAGAAATAGATTTATAAAGAACTATCCGATAACATAAAATAGTAAGATGTTTCTTACCTGATAAGTCTGCTACAATTTCGCAAAGTCCTTGCCCATCACACATAGCCAGCGAGGAGACTTTCTTCTCCGCAAAGTCTCCATCAGAGGTTTGTGCAAATGCCTGGGACTTTGCGTTAAGGAGAAGAAATAAATTTATGAAGAAGCATTCGATAACGCAAAATAGTAAGATAGTTCTTATTTGATGAGTCTGCTACAATTTTGCAAAGTATCCTCGCTGCCCATCACACATAGCCAGCGAGGATGCTTTGCGAGGAAGTTCTTGCCGCGGTAACTGAGCTAAAAAGGAACCATCTAGGCAGCTTATTTCATATAAGTACTACTTGTTGTTGGTACGCTACGCTCATATTCTCTGCGGCATACCAACAACGGCGGGCTCCGTGCTGGTTCAACATCAGCTTTACGCAATGATTCAGTCTATGATTAGCACTCTAATCTTCAGGAGAAGAAATAAATTTATGAAGAACTATCCGATAACATAAAATAGTAAGATAGTTCTTATTTGATGAGCCTGCTACAATTTCGCAAAGTCCCTATCCATCACACATAACCAGCGAGGAGACTTTGCGACGAAGTTCGCGCCGCGGTGACTGTGCCAAAAAAGGAATCATCGTCCGCTTATTTATTATTAGCACTATTTGTTATTGGTACACAGCGCTCATATTCTCTGCGGCATACCAACAACGGGGGCTCCGTGCTGGTTCAACATTAGCTTTACGCAATGATTCAGTCTATGATTAGCACTCTAATCTTGCTTTCGTCCAAGTCACGAGACGGCAACATTTGCAACCTCCCGCACCTGCGTACTTCGTAACTCGCACTTTATCTCACATCGTACACCGTACCCGCCCGAACGTGCCGTCGGTACGGGCGGGCATCTAACATCTTACATTGACTGATTATAAGCAATTCAAAAATTAAATTCCACAAAGTCTATCAATTTAGTAGATTTTAATTACATTCGCGTTAAATACAATCGATAGCATTAGCTATTCCATTTATTTAACTAGTAATTTAACCGTGATGCAACCGACAACTACAGCTCCCCGCGTACAATTCGTTTCCATTAATGATAGGGTTAATTCTTTTGTCTGTTGTTGCTGCTGATCTGTTCCTTCTCTTCTAACACTTAAGCAATCTCAATAAATCAAGCTAATGCAACCGCATACATACGGTGGTGTAATTCGTATCAGAGGGTGGCCATCTGGCCTTCATATATTGATAAGGTAAAAAAGGGACCGCAATTGTTGGAGCAGCTACGGTCCCGGTTAAAGGCCCGGACGTGAATCCTGCAGAATGTTGACAGCATACCTGCAAGGGCCTTATTGTGTCATTTAAAACAAAACAAACTTATGAAAAAACTGCTTACATGGATAAGTGTACTACTGCTTGTTCCATTTACAGTTATGTCTCAATCCACACAGCCGGTAACAACTTCCGGCAAAGTTGCCTCTGCAAAAGGAGAGCCTTTGGAAGGCATCAGTGTATTTGTAAAAGGCAGCCGCAAAGGAACCGCTACCGATAAAGACGGCAACTACTCTATTTCATCTTCATCAGACGCAACGCTTGTTTTTTCCGGCGAAGGATTTAAAAGAAAAGAAGTGCGGCTGATCAACGACAATGCCATCACCGTTACCCTTGACCAGGAGGTTGCCACACTCGCAGGCGTTGTTGTAGTGGGCTATGGTACGCAACGCAAAAAAGATGTAACAGGATCTGTTTCGTCCATCACATCAAAAGATTTCAATAAAGGCATGCAGGCTTCAGTTGATCAACTGATCAGCGGCCGTGCTCCCGGTGTGCAGGTAACCCAATCCAGTGCAGAGCCTGGAGGTGGCGTTTCTATAAGGATCAGAGGCGCCAACTCCATCAACGCAAACAATGAGCCATTGTATGTTATTGACGGATTGCCGATAGACAACTCTCCGGTTACACCCAACTCACCCATCACAACTGATGGCGCTGTTAGAAATCCTTTAAATGCACTGAATCCTGCAGATATAGAATCAGTAGAAATATTGAAGGACGCTTCTGCAACAGCAATATATGGCTCACGCGGCGCTAATGGCGTGGTAATGATCACTACAAAAAAGGGCGCCAAAGGTGCACTAAATGTGACCTATAATGCGTCCGGATCTTTGCAGGAAGTACCCAATACCATACCTATGCTCTCCGCACAACAGTACATGGCGCTTTTGAATGATCTGAGGGCTACACAAAACCAACAGCCGGAGTTTATGGAGGACCAGATTAAGGCTGTGGGTAATGGCACCAACTGGCAGAAGGAGGTATTCAGAAAAGCTTATGCACAAAACCAGCAATTATCTTTTTCAGGAGGGCAGGAAAAATTAAACTACTACGCATCCCTTAATTATATGAACCAGGATGGAGTGGTGATCAGCTCCGGCATCAAGCGTTTCGGGGGAAGAGTTAACCTGGCTTATAACGACACTAAATTTAAATTCGGTATCAATCTAAACACCAGTGTAGTTAAAGATGATTTTGTACCTAACGGAGTAAGTATTAATGAATCTGCAGGCGTTATCAATACAGCTATCTTCCAGGATCCTACGATACCGGTAAGAAATCCTGACGGCACTTATGGCCAGACACAAATTGTAAACCTGGAAAATCCTGTTGCACTGGCAAACGAAACATATGATGTCGCAGAAACCAACAGAACATTCGGCAATGTATTTGGCGAATACTATGTTATCCCTGATCTTTCTTTTAAAGTAAATTTTGGCGCAGACAGGCAAAGCTCACGCCGCGACAGTTATATCGGTCGTCAAACCAAACGTGCGCAAGGCACAAACGGTGATGCGGATGCACAGGTAAACAATGCCAATAACTATCTTGTAGAATTAACAGGACGTTACACTAAGACATTCAGCAACATTCACCGTTTTGAAGCATTGCTGGGTTACACCTATCAGCAGTTTGATTACAATTCATTACAGTCAGGCGCACAGAACTTCTCATCTGATGCATTACTGGATAACAATCTTGCTGCTGGCTCCAGGTCTACTTTTTCAGTTGGTTCAGGCAGATCAAAGAATCAATTACAATCTTATCTCGGAAGAATCAACTACAACTTACAGGACAAATACCTACTTACTGTTTCTGCGCGTATTGACGGCTCATCCAAATTTGGCGAGAACAATAAATATGGCTTCTTCCCTTCTGTGGCAGCAGGATGGAGAATAAAAGAAGAACAGTTCCTTAAATATTTCACTGCATTATCCAATCTTAAACTTCGCGCGAGCTATGGGTTAACCGGCAACCAGGATATTGGAAGCTACAAATCACTGGTGCTGCTCGGTCCACAAGGACAGGCCATTTATGATGGCACTTCTTATGTTGGCATTTCGACCATCCAGTTACCCAATCCTAACCTGAAGTGGGAAACTACTTCCCAATTAAATGTGGGTGTCGATTTCGGATTCTTTAACGGCAGATTGAGCGGTACGCTGGATTATTTCTACAAAAAAACAAGCGATCTTTTATTACAATTACCCATTCCACGTACAACAGGTTTTTCTACAACCTACAAGAACGTTGGCGGTATGGAGAACAGGGGATTTGAAATTGGTATTAACACGATTAATATAGAAAGACCATTTTCGTGGAGAACATCACTCAACTTTTCAGTGATTAAGAACAAAGTAACTGACCTTGCCGGTCTGCCATACATATTACAGGGAGAAGCGGGCTTCTCGAAAGATTTTACCATCATTCAAAAAGGTGCACCGCTTAATTCATTCTACGGATATATTGTTGACGGTGTATTCCAGGAGAAAGACAATATTGCAGGCTCTGCACAACCGTTGTCAAAACCCGGCGAATACAAGTACAGGGATGTTAACAACGATGGACAAATCACCACTGCAGACAGAACAATATTAGGCACACCGTTTCCGGATTTTACATGGGGCATTAACAATGATTTTTCATACAAAGGATTTAGTCTTTCATTCTTCTTTCAGGGCGTGCAGGGAAGCAGTGTGTTTAACCTGAACAGAACAGAATCCGAGAATCCAAATTCATTCAGAAGAAACAGGTTGGCAGAATCGTATACGGACAGATGGACGCCGCAGAACCCAACCAATAAAAACTCATCGGGCATTGCACCATCAGTGGCATACGCGACCAACATCAACAATCGCGCGGTTGAAGATGCTTCTTACGTAAGATTGAAGAATGTACAATTAGGCTATTCCTTTCCATTTAAAAACAGCAGGGTATTCAAAGGCGCCCAGGTATATGTAATCGCGCAAAACCTGTTTACTATAACAAACTATACAGGATCAGATCCGGAAGTGAGTGCATTCGGCACTTCGAATGTAAGAGCAGATTATAACGCTTACCCCTTGACGAAGATCTATACTGCCGGCATCAACGTAACCTTTTAAACTTAAGATCATGAAAAGAATATTTGCACTACTTATATTAATACAACTGGTAAGCTGCGAGAAACCTTTGCAGGAAGATGTTTATTCATCTTTTGGACCGGATAATTTCTTCACAAAAGCAGATGACGCGGAATCCCTGTTAAATTCAGTTTACTCGTCTGAGCAGCGCCGCGGGTTCCGCAATTACCTGTTAATGGCGGAAGTAACCAGTGACATACTTATAGACAGGGAAGGCGGTTTAAGAAGTCTCGCTCAACCGTTGGAAGATTTTACCTGGAATGCCTCTCACGAGTTCTTTGCAACAGCATGGACCATACACTATCAAACCATTTACCGCGCAAATCTTGTGCTGGACCAGGTTCCTGCCATACCAATGAATGATGACAGAAAAAAACAGATCGTGGCAGAAGCGCGCTTCCTGAGAGCGAGTGCCTACGTTATTCTGTATGATCTTTTTGGTCCGACACCGCTGATGACATCAAGCAATAACAGCAGTGACGACAGACCTTCCCGTGCCACGAAAGAAGAATTTATACAATTTGTAACGACCGAGTTCCAGGAAGTAAGTGATATTCTTCCTGTTGTTGCACCGCAATACGGGCGCGCCACAAAGGGTGCCGCGTTATCTCAGCTGGCCAAATTCTATCTGAACAACAAAGACTGGCAGAAGGCTGCGGATTATGCGAAGAAGGTAATAGACTTGGGAGTTTACAAGTTATTTGACGGAGCAAACCGCACAGATCTTTTTGATGTAAAAAATGAAAAGAACACTGAGTTTATTTACATAAGGCCAAACATTGCCCAGCCAGGATTGGGAGACAATTACCTGCCGCATGCTGCGCCACCGAACTATAAATTCAAGGCTCCCCCTAAAACAAACTATGCTACACAGTTAAAGACGTTGTCAGCTTTCTACGATACGTTCGATCCGGCAGATCAGCGAAGGGAAGCTTTTCTTACACAGTATGAAGATATCAACGGCAAAACCATTATACTCGGTACAGATGATAAACGCAGCTTTAAGTTCAGGGAAGACCTTTCAGCAACAGGTGAAAGCATGGGCAACGACTTTCCTGTCATCAGATATGCAGACATTCTTCTTACAAGAGCTGAGGCATTGAATGAATTAAGTGGCCCCAACCAAGAATCGATTGATCTTATTAACGCCGTTCGTGAAAAAGCTAAAGTAGCACTACTCAAACTCAGTGACTTTCCAGGCAAAGATGCATTGCGCGCCCATTTGCTGAAAGAAAGAGGCTGGGAGTTTTTCTCTGAGGAATTACGCAGACAAGATCTGATCCGTCATGGAAAATTTATTGAGTATGCAAAAGCAAGAGGAAAGGTTGCTTTTGATTACCAGGTGCTGTATCCTTTGCCGCAAAGTGAGATAGACAGAAATCCGAATTTGGTGCAGAATGAAGGATATAAGTGATGGGGATGTACGACGTTAGATGTACGGTGTACGATGTGGGGGGAAGTACGAGTTACGAGGTACGAAGTACGCAGGTGAAGCAGTTTGTGTTTATCGCTAGCTGGCAACATAGCTGAAAGCTAGAATATAGATCACTGATTGCAACACTGCTTAAGGCCACTGTTAGAAGGGGTGTAGAAGTTGCGGTTCTTCGAAGAAAGAATGTAGCGCAATACCGCAATAATAAGGCAAGATGCACTTTGGAGAGGCGTTGGCCGGGCAAAACGGCCGGAGGCATCGGGTTTGCCTTGATCTTTTGGTTCTTTTGGATCAAGCCAAAAGAACAAGAAAAAAAAGAACTCAATTCAAATGATTGTTTATTTTCTGAATGTAACGAAGTACTTTAAACTTATAATACATCGCCACTTTGTTATTGTTTAAATAAGACCAATACATGAAAAAGATTCTGATTGCTTTTGTGTTAGTGCAGTTTTTGTTACTACAAACGATAAGCGCACAAACAAAGGATGACAAACGCACAAAGCCGAATATTATTACCATATTGGTGGATGACATGGGCTATGCTGACATTGGAGCCAATGGAAGCACTTATTACGAAACACCAAATATTGACGCATTAGCTGCTAATGGTATACGCTTTACCAATGCGTATGCTGCTGCAGCCATCTGTTCTCCCACGCGGGCGGCGCTGATGACAGGAAAGTATCCCGCTCGGATTGGCATTACCGACTGGATCCTGGCGGACTTCCAGGGAGGGAAAGTTGTCAACGATCAAAATCCAATTGATTATGTCAACACAAAGGGTAAACCGTTAAGCTGTCCGCCAAATCCATTGTTTATGGAACTGAAAGAAACTACTATTGCCGAGCGATTGAAACAAAATGGCTACACAACCCTTCACATTGGGAAGTGGCACCTCGGGCCGGAGAAATGGTATCCAACCCAACAGGGATTTGATTACAACATCGGCGGCTCCGACCTTGGGCAGCCTCCCTCCTATTTTGATCCTTATGAAAATTACAATAAGGATAGCGTGAAGTACAATATTGCCACGCTTGCACCACGAAGACAAGGCGAGTATCTGACAGACAGATTGGGTGATGAACTTATTAACTTTATCGCTCAGCATAAAAACAAACCGTTTTACGTCAATTGTGCACCTTATGCTGTTCACACACCATTGGAAGGCAAGAAAGAACTTGTAGAAAAATACAAGCAAAAGAAGGCGGGAGAGCAGAACAATCCAGTGTATGCCGCTATGATAGAAAGTCTCGATCAAAATGTGGGTAAGCTGGTTAAGGCGCTGGACAGCCTGCATTTATTGGAGAACACGGTCATCATCTTTACATCAGATAACGGGGGACTATTGCCGGTGACCAACAATCTTGGTTTGCGCAGCGGCAAGGGTTATCCGTATGAAGGCGGCATTAAAATTCCATTGATCGTTTACTGGAAGCAACATCTACAAAAGCCAGCAATAATTGATCAGCCGGTTATAACAATGGATATTGCGGCTACTATTGTGAACCTGTCCGGTGGCGATCAAAAACTGGAGGATGGCAATAGTATTCTGCCCTTATTGCTTGAGCCGAAAACAAAACGCGCAGAAGATCTGTTCTGGCATTTTCCGCATTATCGCGGTAAGGATGTGACACCGTATAGCATTGTCCGTTCCGGAGACTTTAAGTTGATCAGGTATTATGATGATACACCTTTTGAGTTATATGATCTTAAGAGTGATCCGCTGGAACAACGCAACATTTACACAACCCATCAGGCACAGGCCACAGCATTGGAAAAGAAATTACGGGCATGGCTTTCTGAAGTAAATGCCAAACTCCCGGTTAAGAACAATCAAACAGCAAACGCTGCTACTTTAAAAAATTAAAAACAATCAAATGCATCTTAAAAAAATACTCGCGATCGCCTTAGTGTTGGCTAGCCACAGCATTGGCTGGTCGCAAAGCAAATTGCCCAATTTCATCATTATTCTTGCAGATGACCTCGGCTACGGCGATCTCGGGTCTTTTGGTCACCCTACTATACGAACACCCAACCTGGATAAGCTGGCAATCGAAGGCACCCGTTTTACACAATTTTATGTGGCAGCCAATGTGTGCAGCCCCAGCAGAGCCGGACTGTTGACAGGAAGGTTGCCGGTAAGAAATGGCATGTATGGAAAGAATGTTGTCTTCCGAACCAACTCAGCCAACGGACTGCCCCTTGACGAAGTAACTATAGCCGAGGCGCTTAAAACCAGAGGTTATCATACAGGCATTATTGGAAAATGGCATCTGGGACATTTACCGCAATATATTCCGACCAAACAGGGATTTGACTATTGGTTCGGAACGCCATACTCCAACGATATGGGTAAAGTGTTTACAACCGATACAACAAGAGAAGATATTAAAAGACTGACGGCTTCAATTAAAAATCCACCATTACCACTATTTAAGAACGACCAGGTAATTGAAGAAGAGCCGGATCAAACCCTGCTTACCAAACGTTATACAAGCGAAGCTGTAAACTTTATAAAAGAGAACAAAGACAAACCTTTCTTTCTTTATTATCCAAGCAACTTCCCGCATACACCATTGTATGCATCGAGTGATTTTAAAGGCAAAAGCAAAAGAGGACTTTATGGTGATGTTGTTGAAGAGCTGGACTGGAGCGTAGGCAAAATAATATCAACTCTGAAAGAGTTAAAACTAGACAAAAACACGTTTGTCATCTTTCTGAGTGATAACGGCCCCTGGCTTATACAAAAAGATCACGGAGGTTCTGCAGGATTGCTTTTTGAAGGAAAAGGATCTACTTATGAAGGCGGCATGCGCGTGCCTGCCATTGCATGGTGGCCCGGCAAGGTGAAAGCCAATGCAATCTCAACCGAACTGGCAACAAGCCTTGATCTTTTCCCTACCATTCTTCAATGGGCGGGAGTACAAGCGCCGACAGACAGACCTTATGATGGCGTTAATATTTCCGGGCTACTCACAGGAGAAAGTAAAAACGTAAGAAATATTATTTATTACTATGAAAGCAATAATCTTTACGCTATCCGTAAGGGATCATGGAAGGCACATTTTACTACGCATCCATCCTATTCACCTGTTGCACCGGAAAAGCATGAGACGCCGCTGCTTTATAATCTCGACAATGATCCATCCGAAAAATATGATGTAAGCAAACTTCATCCGGATATTGTTGAGGACCTGAAAAAAGAATATGAAAAGCAGATTGCAACGGTTGTGCCTGCGCCACCATTGTTTGATGCTGTTGTAGGAAAATAACTTAAAAAAACTGCGAGGTCAATGCCTCGCAGTTTTTTTTGTAGTAGTTTATTTTATAAACAGATTATATTATAATTAAATTAAAGTCGCCGGAGGCGACATAGTAAGATCACGAAGCCTGGAAGTTTCGCGGGAGCATTCAAACAATTGCGATGCGCTCTGCGAAGCTTCTAAGCCTCCCCAACTTACTTTATCGCCTCCGGCGATTATTAACAACAACTTTCTATAAATACGAAGGAGACGGCTTTCGCCGCCTCCATTCTTTCCTCTTCAAAAAAAAACAAGACAAAACAGAATTAAAATATTTATTGATAAAATATACGCGTCATTAAGATGTCAGAATAATTGAGCCTGTTACACTCAAGTACTTCGTACTTACCATGTCGTGCTTTTAAAATAGCTCGCGTATTGATCATTCCTGGTCTGGCTGATCCGCACATATTGCATTCCGTTTTGCTCTTCAAGCGAATAATAAAAGGTGGATACATTTAATTCGTCCGGCTTGGCAGCACGATCAAAATTGCGGTTTGAAGCGCAGGTATAGAAGCCTTTAAAATGACCTTCAGTTGGATGTACTTCAAAAGAATTTTCTGCCGTGTTAAACTTAATGGTCCCTTTGAAGTACGACAAACCATCTGTTGCACAGCCATTATAATCTTTGGTTCTCCCAATATAAAAGAACTCATAACGGCTACCAGGCAAAAAATTAAAGGCCACAGATTGTTCAAACGGATTACCCTGATAACTCCCGTCATAGGCCCAATAACTCGCCATTGCAAAATTTCCGTGTAACCATTTCCCCTGGAGAAAGGCGGGCGTGGGAGCTCCGGATCCATTGTCACCGCCGGAGGGAGCGGTTGTTTCTTTTTTCTGGCAGGCGCCTAAAAATACCACCACACAAAGCACGAGGCTTAGAGCTGTCTTCTTCATTTTCTATTTTTTAAGGTTTAGTATTGAACAGGGTTTAATACCCTGGTGTTTTAAATGCGGCGTAAAATTAGCACGGGCATCACTAACGTACAACGCACTTATGTATGAACGGAGTTTTTCAGCGTATCAATTGCGGGCTAAAACGGATGAGCAAATTATTTGCCCATCCATTTTTTAAAATCAGCCACTTTTTCGCGGCTTACAATTGCTTCTTTCTCTACAGCAGGCTTCACGTTCAATAACAACCTGTTGCCGAAGTAATCATGAATCTGTTCTACGCTGTTAATAGACACGTAAAATGAACGGCTTATGCGGAAATACTTTTGCTTATCCAGCATATCTTCCAGCTCATCCATCGTATAATCAACAACATATTTCTTGTTATCGAAAGTCTTGAAGAAATTAAGTCTTCCATCGCTGAAGAAGAATGCAATCTCTTCAACATCTACTGATACCAACCGTTGCCCACTTTTCACGAGAAAACGTTTACGGTATTCCTTCGGTTGCAATTTTTGTTTAATCTCCTGCACGATACTATCAACATTTACCGATGCAGTGTTCTCCGCGTAAAGCGTTTTTAGCTGCCTGTATTTCAGCAAGGCTTTGTCGAGATCTTCTTTTTGAATAGGTTTCAGCAGATAATCAACGCTGTTCACTTTAAATGCCTTCAGTGCAAATTCATCGTAAGAGGTTGTAAATATCACCGGACTTTTAACATCCAACCGGCTAAAGATCTCAAAACTCTGTCCATCAGAAAGCTCTACATCCATCAGAATCAGATCAGGAGAAGGGTTGTTACGCAGCCATTCCACGCTGGTCTTAATGCTATCTGTTACGCCCACCACTTCTGCGTCCGCATCCACATCAGCCAGTGTTTTACGTATCTTCTTTACAGCAAGGTCTTCATCTTCTACAATCAAAATTTTCATACATTACATTTTTACCTGGTTAAACTTTTTCTTGTCCAGTTTATGTTTCATCGCCTGTCCGGATTCTTCTTTTTCTAAAGAGATCAGGGGTAATGCTACTTTAAAACGTTCACCGTCATCCATTACGGAAAAACCGGTCTTCTTCAACAGTTCATATTTTGCTTTTATAGTTTTTAATCCAATATTGTGGGAAACAGCTTTGATTATTTTACGCTGCAGATTGTTTTCCACCATCAACTTTTCATCTTCAACAAAAACCTCAATTTCCAGTGGCTGATGTTTTGAAATAATATTGTGCTTTACTGCATTTTCAATCAACAATTGCAGGCTTAAGGAAGGAATTAAATGATGCCTGTATTTGGCCTCAACATCTACGTGTAACTCAATGGCACTTCCGTATCGTGTTTTCAAAAGACTGAAGAATGATTCAATAAATGCCAATTCCTTTTCAAGTGTGGTTAGCTTTTCTTCGATATTATTCAGCAAGTAGCGATATACCTTACTCAACTCATTCAAAAACGCATCAGCCTGCCCGGGATCTTCCGTAATCAGCGACGAAAGGGTATTGAAGCAATTAAATAAAAAATGTGGATTCACCTGGTTTTTCAGTGTTTCAAACTCCTGTTCAATTGCCAATTGTTGCACCTGCTCTTTCTCCTTCATGCTTTCCTTATACTTCTTAAGCGAGTATTCAGATTCCCACAAAGTTGTAGCAATAGCTGTCAGTGCAATCGCCATGTAAAACGCGAGCCGTAGGTTATCCTCATTTAACTTATAACCTAGAAAATTGTACCTGTCGTAGCCATAGAACAACATGGCAAAGGTGAGAAATATGAGACTGATATGCAGCGGAACAAGTATGGCAACTCTTAACGTTGTTTGATTCAACTGCGGATATTTAACGCGGAGCCAGTGCATAGATAGTACGTGCAAATACCAGGAACAAAAGCCCTGCACAAAAACCAGCGTTCCGGAGTACAGCCAAATGTCCGGCTCCCACCATAACCGCTCGCCAAACAAAAGGTAATTCAGCAGCAGATCGATGACCGGCATCAGAACAATGAATGATATCCATTCAACACGGGAAGGTTTCATCCAGCTTTTCATCTTTTCTTTCTTTATACAGCAATACTCATTTCGTTCTTATTCAACAAAGGCAACCGTATGGTGCGGCAATCAATCGAGTGATTCACGAACATTGTTTGTCTTGTGAGCAATCTTATCTTGTTGGTGATATTTATTAACCCTTCACTATCCTGCACACTCTCCTCTCCTTCTCTTTCGTGAATACTGTTACTAATTTCAAGCCATCCATTGTGTAAAGTCGTTATACTTATGTACAGCGGAACATCTTTGGATATTACATTTCCGCCTATTGTATTTTCCAGCAGCAACTGTAAAGTAAAAGGCGGCAGATACCAATCCTCGTGTTCACGTAATACATCTACATCCAGATGAAAAGCGTCACCATACCGCTCTTTAAGAAGATAGTAATACGATTGCAAAAATTGTAATTCAGTTGTAAGCGTAACGAGGTGCTCGTGCTGACTGCTGAGCATGTAAGAAAACACCTTACTCATTTCATTCAGGAACTGCTCGGCTTTTTCTGTATTCTCATTAATAAGGCTTGACAAAGAATTGAAACTGTTAAAAAGAAAGTGAGGATTTAACTGCCCTTTTAATCCAAGCAATTTTCCTTTTACATATTCCTTTCTTAACTGATCGGTCTCTACAAAAGTGATTCTCCATTTTTCAAAAGCGGAAACACCTTCATGCAGGAATGTTACAAACACGTTTATAAGAAAACCAAACAACAATGACCACAGGTAACTTTTCAGAGATAAAGGTTTAGGTGTTAAATGTAACTGGTTATATAACCAGAAGATAAGCGTGATAACAACATCTGTTATGAAGACAAAACATATAATAGAAGTACACAACCGCTGCGCTGTTTTGGACCCTGTAGGAAATTTGTCGCGAAAATAAATTGCAATACGTGTGAACAATTGCCACATTGACCCTATCAATAAAAAGATGATCATACTGCCAAGCAAAAAGTTCTTAAGGCTTGAAAAATATGTCTTCTTTAAAAGAACCATGTTAAGTACTATAACAATAATGGGCATTACACAGAGAAAGATCCATTTATCCTGCCGGGTGTACTGGGGTAATTTTATGCGATGTTGAAATAAGCTAGCCATTCTATCATGGGTTGTATTAACAAGTTAGTGCATTTTTACATGTCACGAACAGAAACAACGCATCAATTGAGCATTTATGGGGATGAACTGTGCACTGGCAGCGTTTTGGCCCAGGTATAGGGTGTGAGGGATAAGGAGTGAGGTATAAGGCGTGAGGCGTAAGGTTAAAATGCAAACTCCCTGCCTGAATGAATAAACGCGAATCTGATTTAAGTAGATCAGACATCGAAAAACCGCGGATCGGCGATTTACCTGAACAGGATAACGCCCCTTTAGAGTAAAAAACACACCAGGCTTATGTGAAAAATCACACACTCAAAAAAGATTAATCACACCTGAAACCCTTTACCAGTAAGGATTTCAACAATTCCTACATAATATATGCAATTCATACCGCACTTTTCACCATTCATACGTTATGTACTTTTCACATGATGTCCCGCGTGCTAGCTTTGCGTCATCAATCGAACTAAACCCTACATTTTCAAACCAGACCCTTTAAAGAACTGGTAACGGATGAGTGAGAGGGCGCAAAAAGAGAAATCTTTATTTCACTCATCCCTAAACAAGATCAACCCGAACTTAAAAAATAAAAAGACCCTGGATGCGAAAAAACTGAGCGAGACACCGGAAACCTTAAACCCTGAGATGGAACAATAAGTGGCTCAGTTTTCTCTCTCCGGAAACCATTGAAAAACGAACGAAGAACAGATGATAAAAGATACAATTGAACGGGACTAAACGCGGACAAATTCGACCCAAACCTAAAAAAAGCGATGAATAAGAATTGGGATATTCAACCGGCACTTAAAAAACTAAATCCTGAACCTCCGGAACAAAGTATCCCTTTTTCAACCCTAAGCACTGTAAAATTCGATGCAGTCAACACTAAACCTTATTTAACGTAGAAATTATTTTGAAAACGAAAGAACGGAAATAGCAACGAAAGAAGACATCAACCCTAACCTAAAAAACATGTTGGATGAAAAATGAGATGAAAGCCGGGTAGCCCTAACCCTTCAACCGGCAAAGACAATCTCAGATTTATTATCCGAACCATTAAAAAACGTTAACCAAACAACACTAAACACCTGTATGATCAAGAAAATTTTCAAGTGGACCGGAATCGTATTGCTTATGCTGATTCTGATCATTGCAATCCTAACCGTTACGAGGCAAAATGTTCACTACGACGCTCCTTACCCCGCAATTCATGCAAGCAAAGACAGCACAATTATTGCGACCGGAAAGAACCTGGTTTTTGGGCCAGCACACTGTGCCGACTGCCACAGTAAATCAAATTCAGATTCATTGATAAAACTTGGACAGGAAGTACCACTTTCAGGTGGCGTAGTATTCGACCTTCCTTTCGGTAAAATATACACAAGGAATATTACCTCTGATAAAACTACAGGCATAGGCAACTTTAAAGACGAAGAAATTGCACGTGCCTTACGTTATGGCGTACATCCCAACGGTACTGTCATGTACGACTTTATGCCGTTTCATAATATGAGTGATGAAGATCTTACCGCGGTAATATCTTATTTACGCACATTAAAACCGGTAAGCAACAAGGTTCCCGATCATGATCTGAATGTAATGGGTAATATGATTAAGGCTTTTTTGATCAAGCCTGTTGGACCAGCGGGTGAAGTGCTGAAGCAAATTAAGAAAGACACCAGCGCTGAATATGGTAAATACCTGGCGATAAATGTAGCCAATTGTAATGGTTGCCACACGATGAGAGATGGGATTGGTAGATTTGTAGGAGAACCATTCGCCGGCGGCGGACCAATGGGGCCTGATCCGAAGATGCAACTTTCACCGCCAAACCTCACACCCGATTCAACCGGAAGAATCTCTGACTGGAGCCAGGAAGATTTTATCAGCCGATTCAGAGAAGGAAAGAAAATTTCTTACAGCGAGATGCCCTGGAACTCTTTTAAACGCATGAGCGACACTGAGCTAAAAGCAATATATACTTTCTTACGTACCGTAAAACCTGCAAAAACGTCTAAGCAGTCGTGAAGAAGCAAGCTTAAAGCCCAAAGCTTAAAGCCTAAAACCGAGTTGTACGTTATAAGTTATACGTTGTACGTTTATTGAGAAGAAGAAAGCTTAAAACCCAAAGCTTAAAGCCTAAAACTGATGGAGGAGTTGTACGTTGTACGTTTATTCCAATCTATTATTAACTAAAAACACAAATGAAGCCAGCCCAAAGTTCTAAGCTTTGGGCTTTAGGCTTTAAGCTTGTTTTTATAGCGCTTCAATTACTCTTACACCGGCATCTTTCTCAGCGGAAGTTAGTGATGAGGCTTTACCTTCAGCGATATCTTTGCTCCATTGGATGAGTTTATTCTCAGGGAATGCTTTTAACTGATCGTTGAGCCATTGCAATCCTTTCTCTTTCTCACCTAGTTTTTCATATGCCCAGGCGGTAATGATTGCGTTGGATGGCATAAAATTGCGCACGGTATTATCCACCTTTGGCTCGAATGAAGTTATTTTTTGCAATAAAGCAGTTGCATCATTCTTTTTGCCGGTATTGGTGAGACAGAGATAAGTCAACCAATCTTCCAGTCTTACATCAATGTCAGCGTCGTAAGGTTTACCAACACCAAGGTTTTCGGGGAATTCTTTTGCCTTATTTACAAATATCAATGCCTGTTTGTATTTCTTTTCCTTAATCAATTGCACGGCCTGCATCAGCTTAGCCTCACGATATAGTTCACGCCCTTCTGTCGCCCCTTCAAATGGAATCACATTCAACTTAGTAAGAATGTCATCGGCGGCAGCATACTGTTTGTTTAGCAGCAAGGTTTTGGCATAAAGCATGCCCATGATATACTGGTTTGGATCTGCTTTATAATAAGCAGAAGTAACAGCAAGTGCCTTTTCATATTCCTGGCGGGCGATATAATATTCGGCTAAAAGCTTCTGGTATCTCCAGTGCGCATCAAGGCTTGCTGCTTTTTGCAAGTCGGCAAGACTTTGTGCTGCATCTGCGTCTTTAATAACTCCTGCACGAACAACATAAAACGGCGCAAAAGAAGGCTCTCTGCCACAAGCAGCCAGCAACTTCTTACATTCATCAATTCTGTTCCTGTCTTTATAAATAAGTGCCAAATGATATTTTAGCAGCCAGTCATTTTGATTTTTCAGAAGATCTTCCAAAACTGCTGCAGTTTCAGACCTGAAAGGAAATGCGAGATTAGGATTGATATTTCCGGCATCTACTTTTTTCCCGGTCAAATATGCCAACCAGTAGCTGGCTTCCGCAGAAGCAGGTGACAACGTGAATACCTGCTTAGCTTCCTCAATACAACCCACGTTATAATACCAAACAGCCAGTTCAGCAAATGTTTCCTGCGGCAATTCATTTCTTATGGAGTTTACAAAATTTGCCTTGTTGTCGCTCGTAGGCTGCAAAAGATATTTTTCAAAAGAAGCGAAATGGTTTAATGGGTCGTATCCCAAAATGGTGGATAACACTTCATTTTCCTTTTCCTTATTATTTAGCTGACGGAATATTACTGCCTGCATTTGTAATGCATCAATATTAAACCTGTTGTAATCAACAGCTCTTATTGCATACATCAATGCTTTATCAGCATTCTTTTCTTTCAGGTAGACTTTAGCCAATGCAGTATATGCTGCACTGCGGTATTCTGGCGATAACGCAGCAATATCAAAACCATCTTTTGCATCAACTACATTACCGAGTTGCGCGTTGACCAACCCATAATAATAATTTGCATCGCCAGCATGCGTATCAATACTTAAGGCACGTTTAGCCAGTTCAAGCGCTTCAGTATACCGCATGTTACGGAAGAGCAATTCCGCCATCTTCACAAGAGCTGGAAGATAGTTGTGATCTTTTTCAAGCGACTTCTTCAATTTTTCTTCTGCCGCAGGAAACATTTTTTGATCCATCAATTCCTTGCCTTGCAGAAACAAACCATACGCACTGTTCCAGTCGAAGTCCTTTGGCGTGTCTACCGGTCTGCTTAACACGTTTGCTTCAGGGGCTGATTCGTAAACCAGTTTAGTGCCACCAAGCGTTGCAACCAGTTTATTTTCATTCGCCGAAATCTTTATTGAATCCACAAATACTTTCAAGGGAGAAAGCTGAACTACTTTATTATAAATGAGGTTGTCACCATCCTTCACCTGCAACGTGTCATTAATTGTCTGCACCGGGGAAAAGTAAATTTTCAGCCAGCCATTTTCATGTTTTAAGTTTAACGCACCGTATTCATTGGCTTCAACAAACCCTTTTGTATGTAGTACGGGATACCAGTACTCTGTCCATACATCTGTTGCATAAGGAGAAAAACTGCGGTGCTTAAATGGCGTGAACGTGCTGTTCTCCGCATTCTGATTGAACAATCTGCCGGACTGCACTTCCACATACTGACCATCAGTATCTGTCAGCAATTTATCCCAGATCATTCCCTGGCGGGATAAGCCCCAGATCCAGATCTTCTTTCCTGCTTTATCGTCATGCGTTCCATAACGAGCCATTCCAAAATCATCATCATGCCAGTAAGCGCCAAAGAAGTCGGTATATTTTCCGAATACGTGATACGATTTATAACCGCCGAAATTATTTTCTTCGTAGAAATTGATCTTTTTACCATTCGCTTTATTCACAGGCCAATCAGCGTATTCACCTCCGTGCCCGATATACTTCGTTCCCAGATAAATGAATTCAAGATTGCCTGCAGCCTTAATACCTCCATTCATCCAGTGATAATAAGGTTGCTCGAGCGGTGTGGAGTTATACCAGAAAGATTTTGTAGAAAAATAAGCTTTGTCTTTGGGCAGGTTTATCTCCATGCGCCAATTGCTGCGGGTGAGCAGATCCAGCACACCAATAATGCAACTAACACTTCCATCTGCATTGGTACGCGTAACATAATCAACAGGCGTTGCACAGTTGGGTGTATGACCTATTATGCCATAGTTCGCTTCAAGCCCGCCACTTGTCCACGGGCCACGCATGGCAACATCACGAAATTTGATCGCATGATTATAATAGAAGAAAGGCTGGCCGGTAGATTTTTCTATCGCTGCCCAAATCTTGCCTCCTATCTCAGGTAATATCATCACTTTGATATAATCGTTTTCCAATTCAACAACTTTCCATTCTTTCTGAACAGCTTTATCAGTAAATCCATCATACCTGAAATATGGGTATACATGATTAAGCAATGGAATTGGATTGGGATCCGAGAACGGATAAGTCGTAAAAGCTTTTTTGTATTCTTTTACCGTTGAAGCATGCTGAGCAGCAACTTGCATAAAGCCGCAACACGTTAGCCAAAAGACAATTAGTTTTCTCATTGAAACTTGTTTTACATAAGGCACAGCCTTACAAAGCAACCACTAAGCTATATAAATACAGGAAAGCAAATCGCTGAAAAAGCCTGTTTTTGCTCATTTTCTGCAAATTCACGCAAACGTTTGAGTCAAAAATGCAAACGTTTGATATTTGATTTTCCCAAAATTCAATGTTCTGACCAAAAATTTGTAAAAAATTAAACTTCTATTTTACGACGGTTAGCATACATCTATTTTAAGAAAAAACCACAACAGCAATGAGAAACGTCATGAAGCTACTATGCTTGTTGATTGCTATTGTTTCGCTTAACAGCCTGCACGCGCAAACAACAGCAACCAGGGATGTAACCGGAACGGTGACAGACAGCAAGGGCAATCCGTTACCAGGTGTTACAATTCAGTTAAAGGGTAGTAAAACGATTGTTACTACCAACGAACAGGGCAAATTCACTATTAAAGCCCCTACTTCCAAAACAACCTTATCCGCATCTTACGTTGGTTTTGCGGATCAGGACATATCAGTAACCGGCAATTCAACCATAGCCATCACACTTGTTGAAGCGAACCAGAAACTGGAAGATGTGGTTGTTGTTGGTTATGGTACCCAGAAGAAAAAAGACCTTACCGGTTCTATTGCTTCTGTATCACATGATCAATTAAACCTTGGTGGTGTTACCTCTAATGCTGCACAAGCCATACAGGGCCGTGCCTCAGGAGTTCAGGTGAGCCAGACGAGTGCGGCTCCGGGTGGTCAGACAACTATTCGCATCCGCGGTGGAAACTCAATCAAATCTACCAACGAGCCATTGTACATCGTCGATGGGTTTCCTTCCGAAACTGGGATAGACATTAACCCAGGCGATATTGAAGATATCCAGGTATTAAAAGATGCATCTGCAACCGCCATCTATGGATCTCGCGGTGCAAACGGTGTTATCATGATCACTACCAAAAGAGGTAAAGCAGGCAAAACAATTGTCTCTTATGAGGGATACTATGGTATGCAGAATTTTACCAAGGAACCTGCGAAGATGACGGGCAAACAATTTATGGATGTTACCAATGCAAAAGCTGCTGAACAAGGTAATCCTCCGGAATATTCTGATGCAGAACTGAACAGCGGTGTAAATACGGATTGGTTTAAACTCGGCACTCAAACTGGCCGTCTTCAAAACCATGATATAAACATCAGGGCTGGCAGCGAAAAAACACGCATCTCAATCTCCGGCAACTATTTTGGGCAGGACGGTATCCTAAAGCATACCAACTTCAACCGTTATAGCGGCCGCGTGAATGTTGACCAGGATGTAAGCAAGGATTTTAAAGTAGGCGCAAATATCTATAGCTCACGCTCTAATTCTGACTACAAAACTTACGACGGAAATATTGTGCCATCAAACGTTGTTTACGGAATTCTGAATGGTTCACCTGCCATTAAACCTTACAACGATGACGGTACTTACTACAGACGCAAGGGAAGGGATAACCCGTTGGCCTGGCTATTAGAGCCAACCAACGACAGGTTCATCAATAAATTAAGCGCAAACGCTTATGGTGAATACCAGTTTATTGAAGGACTTTCTTTAAGACTGAATATAGGAACTGAGCAGGTGACTACTAAAGAAGGTACATACATCCCTACTACGTTGGTAGATGGTGAAAAAGTAAAAGGTAAAGCAAGCATCAATAACCTGCAGGCTACACGTAATTTGTTGGAGACTTATTTCACCTACAAGAAAAAGATAGCCGGCTTTCATAACATAAATGCAATGGCGGGCTTTTCCATGCAGAAAGATCTTTCCGACGCCAATTACACACAGGTGCAGAAGTTTACTTCAGATCAATACCTCTATAATAACCTGGGTGGTGGAGCAGAGCGCATTGCATCAACAAGCTCAAAGATTGAGACCAAGATGGCTTCTTTCTTTGGCCGTTTAAACTATAGCTACAAAGACAAATATCTTGCTACATTCACTTTGAGGGCAGATGGATCCAGCAACTTTGCAGAGAGTCACAGATGGGGCTACTTCCCTTCAGGTTCACTAGCATGGAGGTTAAGTGATGAAAGCTTCATTAGAGACATGAATGTGTTCTCTAACCTTAAGCTGAGAGCGAGCTATGGCATAACCGGTAATGACCGTATTCCTCCTTACTCTTACATGGCAACGTTTGGTCCAACCAACGTTACACTCGATGGTGATAACAGTTATGGCGGTATTGTTGCTACTCGTGCAGCTAACCCTGACCTTAAATGGGAAAGCACTGCTCAATTCAACGTTGGTCTTGATATGGGCTTTGCTAACGGCCGCATCAACGCCACATTGGATTTCTATAAGAAGAAAACAAACGATCTGCTGTTAGACATTCCTATCGGTCAATGGTGGGGCTTTAGCTCACAAACAGTTAATGCCGGTTCAGTTCAAAACCAGGGCGTTGAATTATCTATCAACACAGAGAACATTAACACAAAAGACTTCAGATGGAACAGCTCATTTAACATTGCTTACAACAAACAAAAATGCGTAAACCTTGGAGGTCGTCCTTATATCATTACTCAAACTGCTAATCCTGACGGAAGCGTAGGTGCTGCTGACTTTACCAAACTGGAACCTGGCAAAGAACTAAGTACCATTTTCGGTTATGTGTATGATGGTGTGGTGAAAACAGGCGAAAAATACAATGCACAGCCAGCTTCTGTTGCCGGCGATCCTAAGTTTAAGGATTTGAATGGAGATGGCGTAATTGACGCAAATGACCGCGCTTATCTTGGCAACACTACTCCTCATTGGGTAGGTGGCTTTAACAATGATCTTGCGTATAAAGGTTTTGAGCTTGGTATCTTCTTCCAGGGAGCGCTTGGTTACAACCTGTACAACATGAACCGTTTGTTGCTGGAGACTTACACAGGTGTTGATGCATTGAACCGCTGGACTCCGCAGAACAACAATACCGATGTTCCGCGTGATGGTTATTTCGGTTCTAAATATGGTGGATACATCAACTCACGTTTTGTTGAGAATGCTTCCTATGTACGTTGTAAACTGATCACTTTAGGTTACAACCTGCCATGGACAAAAAATGTGATCAAGAACTTCAAGATCTATGTATCCATGCAGAATGCATTCACGATTACAAGCTATTCAGGAACAGATCCGGAAGTTAACACCAACGGAGCAGCAAGCACAGCAAGTGCCAACACCGCAAACATGGCGGCAGGTCTGGACTTCAACGCATTCCCTGCTTTCCGCACATTAACCTTCGGTGCTAAAATAACTTTCTAACACATTAAATGAAGAAAGAATGAAACTGGCAAAAATTATAATTCCATCCTTACTTATATTAAACGTATCCTGTAACAAGCTTGTAGAACCAAAGGTATACAGCTCGCTGACAGATCAGAATGCGTTTCAGACAAAAGACGATGCTGTTGCTGCGGTTAATGCGGTGTATGCGCGTTTGAAGCAACCATCCGGCGTTAGTGATTCTTATCAATACTATGCCGGCTACCAGATGACGATCACTGACTTCACAACAGATATCGGGCACTCCAGCCAGAAAGGCGATATCTCCTTGCTGTCAGATGCAAAATGGTCATCAACCAACAAGTACATTACGTTTGGCTGGCAGCACATGTACAAGCTGATCTCAGATGCAAACAATGCGCTGTATTACATTCCACAGATCGGAAAAATTACTGATGCAGAAAGAAAACAGTACACTTCTGAAGTAAGATTTCTGCGTGCTTTAAGCTATATGGACCTGACCGATGCATGGGGCCCTGTTGTTCTGATGACAGAAAAGGAGGTTGCAGCTCCTTCTTATGAATCAAAGCCTGCGGTAACACCTGTTGAAGAGATAGATCAATTCCTGATAACTGAATTAACAGAAGCTGCAGCAAACCTGCCTGTTAATTATGCAGGCAAGGAAATTTACCCAACCAACGATGTTGGGCGTGCCACAAAAGGCGCAGCGCTCACATTGCTTTGCAAGTTGCATATGCGCAGACATGAGTGGCAAAAAGCTGCTGATGTGGCAAAACAGGTAATGGATTTAAATCAGTATTCACTGTTTCCTACTTATGCTGGTTTATTCGCAGAAGATAACAAATGGTGTTCTGAATCAATCTTCTCATCACTGGCCAACGCGCTGAATGATGCAACAGAATTGATGAACCACTTTGGACCAATGATGAATCCTATAGTAACTGACAGATGGCAGTATTATGCGGTTTCCTGGTCATTCTGGAATTCGTATGCGAAGAATGATGACCGCCGTGAAATGTTCTTCTACGATTATACAGGCTCTGATGGATTGCATTATGTGCAGCCAATTCCGGGACAGCCAACGCCTCCCGCAGGCACTTATTACCTGCCGGATGTAGCAACGAAAAAATATGCTGACCCCGCAGGCTCCAAGACATACTATGATGGTCACGGTATTCCTATTTTGCGTTACGCAGATGTATTGCTTTGCAGAGCTGAAGCGCTGAATGAACTGAACGGTCCTAATGCCGAAAGCATTGACCTGATCAACCAGGTTAAAAACCGCTCTCATGCTACAGCACTGGGTAATGCCGGTTCTTTCTCAAAAGAAACATTGCGTGATGCTATTTTACAGGAACGTGGCTGGGAATTTTTCTTTGAATGCAAGCGCCGTGCTGACCTGATCCGTATGGATAAATACCAACAGGTTACCAACGCATATTTGCAATCAATTGGTAAAGATCCCGCTATCAATATTACTAAAAACAAATACTTTACTTATCCGCAAACGCAGGTGGATCTGAATCCAAACCTGAGCAATGCTGACAGACAGTAATGGAATTTTAAACGCTATATGGGTTAAAAGTTTCGGCTTTTAACCCATATCTTTAAAAATTGTGAGGATGACTACTATGAAAATATTGGGAATAAAAAACATCAATCTGCAAAAGGCCATCCCTTTTGTTTTTTTATTTTTACTGGGTTCCTGTACCAATGAATGCAAGAATAAAGTAACCGAAATTGGCCTGAGCGCTCCCGGCCGCAATACATTGAAAGTACAGGTTGATGTAAAAACAAGCGCCCCCATTGATACCTATATTGAGTACTGGAGAACGGATAGCGCAGCCCAAATATTCACGTCCACAGTTTCAAAACAAAACAGCAGTCACAGATTTGTTTTAACTAATCTACAGCCACAACAACGCTACGAGTACAGGGTGGTAACAAAAAAAGACGATTGCAGCGCAGAAAGTAAAACTTACAATTTTTCCACTCCGGCCTATCCTATGTGGTTCCAGGAGTTTTTCAAGATCATATGCCCGCAACCGGAAAAGCTTCCGGCCAGCTTTAAGGAAGGATCAATGCTGATCTACAGAAGAGACGAGCCCGGCATATTATTTCTCATCAATCACAAAGGCGATATCCGTTGGTATCACCAGGTAAATGGCACTGGTTTTAAGGTTGCTCATTTTACCCAAAACAAAACATTGTTATCCATTCTTGGTTCACATGAATATGAAACAAGTTATGGTAATGAAATCCTGGAAGTATCCCTTACAGGTGATACTTTATTACATCTAAAAAAAGGAATGAATGATTTTGAACAAACCATTCATCACGAAATATTATTAAATCCGGCTAACCAGGTAGTAACGTTATGTGTGGAGGAAAGAACTTTTGATCTTCGTTCGCGCGGTGGCGGAATTGCAGATACAGTTAAAGGCGATGGGATATTGGTGCTGGACAGGCAAGGCAAACAGGTGTTTAAATGGACAGTATTTGACGATGTTGATCCGCTTGCCGACAATGAGATTCTGAAAACAAAAAAAGACTGGATGCATGCCAACAGTGTAACGTTCGACAAAGATGGCAACTACCTGATCTCATTTTACAACAACGGACAGATCTGGAAGATAAATGCGAAGACTGGCAAACTCATGTGGAAGTTTGGCAAGAACGGTGATTTTGCCATGCCCGAAGATGGCATATTTGACCAGGCACACTGTGTTCACATTAATAACCGTGGCGAATTAATGTTTTTTGATAATGGCGTAAGCAAACGTCAATCCAGAACGCTGGCATTTAAGCTTGATGAAGCCAATAAACGCGCAGAAATTGCCATCAACACTAAATTGCCCACAGACATCTATAATGAGCGAATGGGCAGCTCTTATCTTTTAGAAAATAAATACCTCCTGCAATGCTGTTCCAAAAAGAACTCTGTGGTATTAACGGACATGAACGGCATTTACGTGTGGCTGCTACAAACAGGCTTGCTCCCTTACAGGGTAGAGTTTATTCCTAAAGAATTGCTGGAACCATACATTGTCAACTAGCGTAATCCATTGCGACAAACAAAAATAGAAAATGAAACCTTCTCTCAAATATTTGTTCTTCACATTTCTTAAAATTGGATCCACATCCTGGGGAGGCTTCATGTCGCTTATTTCTGTCATTCAGAAACAAATGGGTGAAAAGGATAAGACGATTGACCAGGAGACTATTGTTGAAGGCATCTCACTTGCGTCTGTACTTCCCGGCCCTGTAGCTGTTAATGTAGTTTCATTCATAGGTTACCGACTGCGAGGGATAAAAGGCGCTATTGCAAGCTTTGCAGGCATTCTCCTGCCATGTTTTATTTTTATGCTGGGTCTTTCATACATCTATCTCCGTTATGGAAATATCCCCGCGTTCACGCATTTTTTTCAAGGCGTGCTTCCTGCGGTTGCAGCGATCATTGTAAGTGTTGGCATTAGCCTGTGGAAAAAGAATGTTACAGACAAAACACAAACAGCTATCGCAATAGTTGCGTTTATTGCGACTGCTTTTTCAAAATCATACTTAACCACTTTACTCCTTATTGCATGTAGTGGTTTCACTGGTTGGTTAGTGTATCGCAATGCGCAACCGGAAAAAACTTCCAACGCAAAAAGTGATAGACTACCTGTATTGAGAAGCACGATCGTGCCTTTGGTAATATTGGCAGTCTGTGCATTGGCAATCTTTGCTATAATACAATTTACATCGCCGGTTACAACTGACAAGCTATTGCTTTCCAAACAAATTCTTTTCACGTTTTCCGGCATTAGTTTAACTCAATTTGGTGGAGGCTATGTTGTAATTCCATCCATGCAGAAAATTATTGTTGATGGAATGCATTGGCTGAATACAAAAGAATTTACCGATGCAATTGCAATGGGACAAATTACGCCGGGACCAATATTTATCAGCGCTACTTTTATTGGCTTTAAATTGCAGGGATTGTGGGGAGCCATATTGGCAACACTGTCCATTTTTATACCAGCTTCTGCTTTAATGATTTTCTGTTCGCACTTTATTACTTACATCAGAAACTCCGCTGTTATAAAAAGCATTTTTAAAGGACTTAGTCCCGCTGTTACGGGAATGATAATGGCGGCATCCGTTACAATTCTGCGCAGCACAGAATCAACATTATTGATTTCATTAATCTTATTCATAGCATCACTGTTTACCGTAATACGTTTTAAGATGAATCCCGTTTATCTTATACCGCTGGCGGGCATAGCAGGCTTAATCATTTTTAATTTTTAGATCATGCGTTTTACAGCAATACAAATGATAGGCACACAGCGTTCAGGCTCTAACCTTCTGCGTTTAATGCTTAACCAGTTGAAAGAACTTTCGGCTCCGCATCCACCGCACATATTGGAACGCTTTATGCCCTTGCTACCGGTTTACGGAGATTTGACTATTGAGCAAAACTTTGCCCAACTGGTGGATGATGTGTGCAGGCTGGTTGAATACAACCCCGTGCCATGGACCGGCGTTGACCTGAATCGCGATGAAATTATTAATCGTTGCAACCAGCCATTGCTTACAGAAATAACAAGGGTGATCTATGAACTAAAAGCTGAAAGCGAAAATGCTTCGGCCTGGATGTGTAAAAGCATGGCAAATATTCACTACACAGATGAATTGGAAAGCAGTGGTCTAAAACCTTTGTACCTCCACCTGTACCGCGACGGACGGGATGTTGCATGTTCTTTTAAAAAAGCGATTGTCGGAGAAAAACACATTTATTACATTGCACAGCAATGGAAAATTGAGCAGGATCTTTCCCTTCAATTGGTTGAACGTATAGGCCGGCATCGGGTGATCCAAATCCGGTATGAAGATCTTATTGCAAATGCGGAAGGTGAAATGCGCCGGTTATGCGAATTTATCGGAATTTCTTACGATGAATCGGCCATGCAATACCACCAATCAAACGAAGCAAAAAACACTGCTTTATCCGGCGCTATGTGGCAAAACGTAGAAAAACCTGTTATCGCCACCAATTTCAATAAATACAAGAAAGAGTTACAGCCGGAAGAAATCAGGCTTTTTGAGGCAGTTGCCGGGGATACCTTATTAAATCTTGGTTATTCACTCGACTACCCGGACCAAACGATCCGCAAATTCACCAAGGACGAAATTGCACTTTTCAAAGCCCGGAACAAACAAATGAAAGATGATTCCAGGGCAAATCAAAAGCCAGAGGATATTGAAAAACGAAAAAACCAGGACGCATTTCTCAATCAATTAAAGCACCGTCTTTCACAAATTGAGACGGCTGCGACTGTGTAAACCCGAGCTCCTAATTTCACTTCTGTAGAAAATAACTACCATTTTTTGTCGGATTACTGTAATTTAAAGCCGGTACCGCCCCTTGGTATATAAATTGTTTTTATAACTATCGACACTCCTTCAGGAACCGGAAGTTCCTGAAGGAAAGATGTTTGTATGCCGCACTCTTTTTACATAACTCTAAACAATAGTTTTGCAGAATCGTTAAATGAATAGGCCGTTAATAGCAGTAAAGACAGTGCAGGGAAATGAATTTTCGAAATCAAAAAACAAGCGGATGAAAAAAGAACCGGGATCAGGCAAATTCAAACTCTGGAAAAAAGGAGCGCATCTTTTCTCGCCTCGCATTGACCGGTTCTCCATGAAGATTTATGACATCTACAAATTTATACTGCGTTTTTTTAAAGAAGCTTTTGTTCCGCCATACGACTTTAAGGAAATTATCAGACAGTGTTATTATGTTGGATACAAATCCCTCGTTTTAATTTCTCTTACAGGTTTTATTACAGGCCTGGTTTTCACCAAACAATCAAGACCTTCACTCGCAGAATTCGGCGCTACTTCATGGCTCCCATCGCTTATTTCCATCGCGATAATACGTGCGCTTGCACCGTTGGTAACCGCATTGATCGCAGCGGGTAAAGTAGGATCGAATATTGGTGCAGAACTTGGCTCCATGCGGGTAACCGAACAGATTGATGCAATGGAAGTTTCAGCAACAAATCCATTTAAATTTCTTGTAGTAACAAGGGTGATTGCCACCACTTGCATGCTACCAATGCTAATGATGTACACAGCCTTTGTGGGCATGATGGGCTCTTACCTGGATGTGCACAGTAAAGAACTAACAAGTTTCCGGGCATTTTTCCATAACGCTTTTCAGAGCATTACTTTTCTTGACATTTCTGCATCAGTCACCAGAGCCATAGTATTTGGCTTTACCATAGGCATGGCAGGATGTTATACCGGCTATAATGCTACGCAGGGCACACAAGGTGTGGGCCGGGCTGCCAATTCAGCGGTTGTGGCATCCATGTTTCTCATTTTCATTGAAGAAATTATCATCGTTCAAATAGTAAATGCAATCAGACCGATATAAATGAAGAAGCACATATCACATATCGACAGATCGACAGCCGTCATATCAATCAGGGATCTTTACAAATCTTTTGGAAGCCTGCATGTCCTGAAAGGCATTGACCTGGATTTATTTAAAGGTGAAAATGTTGTCGTACTGGGGCGCTCCGGAACGGGTAAATCCGTGCTTATCAAAATCATCTCCGGCCTTTTGAAACCCGATAAAGGTACCGTGCAGGTGCTGGGTGAAGAAGTGGATAAACTAAACACAAAAGAGTTGCAGGCACTTCGGCTCAAAATTGGATTTTCCTTTCAAAATAGTGCGCTGTATGATAGTATGACGGTAAGGGAAAATCTTGCATTCCCTCTTACAAGGAACAAACCTGGCATTAGCGATGACGAAGTGGAAGAAGCAGTAAAACAGGTTTTAGAAGACGTTGGGTTGTCGCAGGCGATCAATCAAATGCCGTCCGAACTATCCGGTGGTCAGCGTAAACGTATTGGCATTGCCCGCACCTTGATATTGCGCCCTGAGATCATGCTTTATGATGAGCCCACAGCCGGGCTGGATCCAATAACAAGTGCAGATATTAACAGCCTGATCAACGAAGTGCAGGAATTGTATCATACAAGCTCCATCATCATAACACACGATCTCACCTGCGCCAAAGCAACGGGCGATCGCATAGCAGTGATGCTTAACGGGCAGTTTAATAAAATGGGAAGTTTTGAGGAAGTTTTTGATTCAGACAACGACGAAATCAACAGCTTCTATAATTATAATTTTATCGAAGGCGGAAGTGCTTAATCTTCGGAGACAGGCTTGCCCCAAGACTGCTTTACCGATATAAGCACCTAAAACTATTTTGAATGAAACACATTAAAAATAAACGGGCAATAATTGTTGGTTTGTTTATCTTTTTTGCATTGGCCATATTTATTGCAGGCGTCTTTACACTCGGCGGACAACGAAAAGCCTTTGGCAAATCACTTACACTACGAGCAGTTTTTGATGATGTGAGCGGGCTAAAAATTGGCGACAACGTATGGCTCTCCGGTGTTAAAATAGGCACTGTAAAAAAGATAAGTTTCACGGAAGACCTGAGAGTGGAAGTGTTTATGACAATAGACAGAGAGGTGCAGCATCTGATACGGCATGGAGCAAAAGCGAAGATCAGCTCTGAAGGATTTATAGGTAACAAACTGATTGTTATTTACGGCGGAAAAAATGCAGATCAACAAATTGCCAATAACCAGTTACTTGATGTAGAAAAATATGTAACCACAGATGAAATGATGGCAACATTGCAGGCCAATAACCAAAACCTGTTAGCAATAACACAAAACCTGAAAACTTTAAGCTCAGAAATAATCGCCGGAAAAGGTGCAATTTCAGCTCTTCTGTACGACAGTTCGATAGTGACATCACTCCGTAGCACACTCAACAATTTTGATGGCACGGCCAGGAACAGCCGCCAGCTAATCGCAAGCCTCAACAACTTTTCTGCACAACTAAATGCATTCAGCGCCAAACTCAACCAGAACGGTGGTTTGATCGACGATCTTTTGACTGACACAACAGTGTTTAACAGTATCCGCGGCACTGTATCTCTCATAAGAGAAAGTGCTTACAATGCTTCAGAATTATCCAACAGCCTTAAGGATGCCAGTTATGAACTTTATAATAAGAACAGCCCCGCAGGTGTATTATTAAAAGATAGCGCCGTAGCGAATGATCTTCGCATCACAATAAAAAACCTGCAATCAAGTAGTCAAAAACTTGATGAAGACCTCGAAGCACTTCAGCACAACTTCCTGCTAAGAGGGTACTTTAAAAAGAAGGAAAAGAACGCGGTGAAAGACACTGCACGATAATTTGAAGGAGTCGCTGATCTCTGATCTTAGGATGTCTGATCTCATCTAGTGCGGGAAACTTCACAGTCTGTAACCGTATAAAATTAAATACAGTTACACAAAGCCACACTGAGAACGGAACGGAGAATACACCTGGAGCGATTGTCAATTCTCCGTTCTCAATTTTCAATTATCCCTAATTTGCATATTTGCACATTCACTCATTTGCACATTCATTTTCAATTTTCAACTTTCAATTTTCAATTAGTTCACCTATTTTTGAAGATAGCCCCAACAGCAATTTTATTTCACGAAAAACAACTTATCATGAAAATTGCATTGCAAGTACGCAGATACTTGCTTTTAACGGCCGCATGCTTTGTGTACATGTTATCAAAGGGCCAGTCATCAAGACCAAACATCATTTTTATCTTTTCGGATGACCACGCCTATCAAACCATCAGCGCTTACGGAAGCAAATTAGCAGTTACGCCTAATATTGACAGGATCGCAAGAGAAGGTGCGATATTTACCAATGCTATGGTAACGAATTCAATTTGCGGACCAAGCCGGGCTACTTTGTTAACAGGCAAATACAGTCATATTAACGGGTATACGCTTAATGAAAAGAAATTCAATACGGGCCAGCAAGTGTTTCCCCGCCTGCTACAGCAAAATGGTTATCAAACAGCCTGGATCGGAAAATGGCATTTAGGCAATTTGCCTGAAGGATTTGATCATTATCAGATACTTAATAGCCAGGGGCAGTATTATAATCCGCAGTTCATCAGCTCAAACCATGACACCACAATTCATCATGGTTATGTAACCAACCTTATTACGCAATTTACAGAAGCGTGGTTAGATAAGAGAGATACAAGTAAACCCTTCTTTTTAGTAGTTGGCGAAAAAGCAACCCACCGTGAATGGCTGCCGGATATCCAGGATCTGGGCGCGTATGATGATAAAACTTTTTCGCTGCCCCCGAACTTTCACGATGATTACAAGAACAGGATCGCTGCACAAAATCAGGACATGACCATTGATAAAACAATGCGTTTAAAAGAAGATTTAAAGGTGCATGCTGATTATGAAAAAGGCGGCATTTACAACCGTTTTACGGAAGATCAGAAAAAATCTTTTTATGATTATTATGAGAATAAAGTAAGCAAAGAGTTTGATGAAAAACGCCTGACAGGCGAAGCATTGGTTGAATGGAAATATCAGCGTTATTTGAAAGACTACCTGGCAACAGCTAAATCTTTAGACAGAAATATCGGCGAGATCTTAGCCTATCTTGACAAAACCGGGCTATCAAAAAACACAGTAGTCATTTATGCTTCTGATCAGGGCTTTTACATGGGTGAACATGGCTGGTTCGACAAACGTTTTATGTATGAGGAGTCATTGCGTACGCCTTTTGTAATGCGCTATCCTGGCGTAATAAAGCCCGGATCAGCCATCAATCAAATGACACTCAATATTGACTGGGCGCCAACCTTATTGAACATTGCACAGGTAAATATTCCGCAGGATATCCAGGGAACATCTTTTCTTCCTATTCTAAAAGGAGATAAAAATGTACCATGGCGAAAGGAAATGTATTATCATTATTACGAGTTTCCACAACCGCATCATGTGTACCCTCATTTCGGTATCAGAACAGAGCGTTATAAGCTGGTTCGATTCTATGACGCCGGCAACGCATGGGAGCTATACGATCTGCAAAAAGATCCGCATGAAGTAAATAATATTTACGGATCTAAAGGAACAGAAAAGCTCACTGCTGAATTAAAGCAACATCTGAAAAAGTTAATGATTGAATATAAGGATGAGGATGCGTTTAAGATACTGGATGCCGAAGGCTTAAAATAAGAAACTCTCGGTATAAAACAATCGAAAGCTATGTAATACGAATAGCTTTCGATTGTTTTTTTATTTGGCCTCTCACATTAATATAATTTTTATTTTCATATGTTTTATATTTGACTTCCCTAACCCCCTAAAATATGGCGATTAACAAAAGAAAATACAGCAAATGGCTGTCAGAATTAAAACAGAACATTTATCAATCCAAAATCCAAACGGCGCTACAGATAAATAGGAACATGCTAATGCTGTATTGGATCCTTGGCAAACAAATAACAGACAAAGTTGAAATAGAGGGTTGGGGCATGAAGATTGTTGACCAACTTTCACATGATCTGCAATTTGCTTTTCCTGATTTAAAAGGCTTTGCACGCAGGAACCTGATGTACATGAAAACCTTTTACAAGGCGTATCCAAATCTATTAATTGTGCAGCAGGCTGCTGCACAATTAGAAAAGAAGCGACAAAGCACTGCAACAACCCAACTGGCAGCCAACGATAAAAATTATAAGAAAAAAATTGTGCAGCAAGCTGCTGCACAAATAGGTGACAATTACTTTTCGATTCCCAACCCTTTATTGGTAAATATTCCATGGGGTCACCATATGCTATTGCTTGACAAGATAAGTTGCAATGAAGAACGCATTTGGTACATACAAAAAATTGTGGAACATAACTGGAGCAGAAGTGTTCTGTTGTATCAAATTGAATCGGGCTTGTATGAAAGGCAACAAAATAAAAAAAAGTCATCCAACTTTCATCTGACACTTCCTAAAAGACAGGGGGAGCTTGCAAACGCAATTCTGAAAGATCCTTACAAATTTGATTTTCTTCAGATAAACGAACGTACTACTGAGAGAGATTTAGAGTTAAAGCTGATTACGCATATTCAGGAATTTCTTATTGAACTTGGAGCCGGGTTTGCGTTTGTTGGCCGTCAGTATAAACTAAAGCTGGGGAGAAAAGAATACTTTATAGACCTGCTGTTCTATCATCTTAAACTTAGGTGCTATATTATAATCGAATTAAAGCTGGATGAGTTTGAATTTGCGCATTCAGGGCAGATGAACGGGTATTTAAATATTGTGGACCACCAATTAAAAACAGATGCAGACAATCCTACAATAGGAATTATCTTATGCAGTTCCAAAGATGATATCGAAGTTGATTTCGCATTGAAGCATCTCAACAGGCCTATCGGCGTTAGTGAATATTGTACTTTGAAAACTTTACCCAAAAACATCCGTGAAGCACTGCCAACCCCGTTACAACTAAAAAACGAAATAAAAAGATTCCTGCAATATAGAAACCAGTCCCGGGTTTCTAAAAAAACGAAAGAAAAAGCAACCACTCCGTAAACAAAAAATAGTACGACTATCTTATCTATTTTTCTAATTGTGCAGCAGCTGCTGCACAATTAGTAGAGACGCGATGCATCGCGTCTCTACATTACGAAAACAAATACTCAATATCCTCTTCTGTAAGCTGTTTCACAAAACCGTCTTCAGCAGCTACGAGGTCTTCTGACAATTTCTTTTTCTTCTCCTGCAATAAAAGAATTTTCTCTTCGATTGTATCGCGGCAGGCCATTTTGTAAGCGAATACACTTCGAATTTGACCAATGCGATGCGTTCTGTCAATGGCCTGATCCTGCACAGCTGTATTCCACCACGGATCAAAAATAAATACATAGTCTGCTGCAGTTAGCGTGAGCCCCGTATTACCAGCCTTAAGACTAATCAGAAACAGGTTAACGGTGCTGTCTTTATGCTGAAAAGCTTCAACCATTTCCGCACGCTTTGCCGGAGCCGTTTGTCCATCGAAATGATGGTAAGCAATATTTTTCTTTTTGCACTCATCAGCAAGCAGATCAAGCATAGAGCTAAACTGAGAAAATACCAGTACTTTATGGGAACCAAGCAAACCATCCAACTCATCCATCAACACATTGGTCTTAACAGATTCTGCGCTGATCCTTTCACCTACAGGCAACAACAACGGCGAATTGCAAACCTGCCTTAACTTCAACATACCTTGAATTACGGCCAGCTTACTTTCCGCAAGTCCCTTTTCTTTAATATCGAGGAACACACTGTTCTTCACTTGCTCTTTCACCTGATCGTATTGCGTTCTTTGTTCAGCATCCATATCGCACCAGAGAATTGACTCTATTTTTTCGGGCAGATCTTTTGCCACCTGTTCCTTAGTGCGGCGAAGAATAAACGGAGAAGTCATCTTTCTTAGGGCAGCCACTTTCTCTTCTTCATTATTTTTATCTATCGCATCCGCATACTCTTTCCTAAAAAATTCACGTGAGCCAAACATGCCCGGCAAAATAAAATTCAACTGTGCATAAAGGTCAAATGTATTATTGACGACAGGCGTGCCGCTTAGCGCAATTCTTACGCTGGCACTCAGTTGTTGTATAGCTTTTGTTATTTGTGCTGAAGGATTTTTTATATTATGGCTTTCATCCACAACTGCAACACCATATTCAATCTTGCTCAGCATATCAAGATCCGAACGCAATGTATTATAGCTTGTGATGATGATCTTTGCGGTAGTACGTGCAACATCTGCAATACGCGTTACCCCGTGGTGAACAACGGATCGGATTCCCGGCGCAAATTTTCTTAACTCAAATTGCCAGTTGTACATAAGGGATGCAGGACATACTATGACATGTTTTTTATCCGGGTGATTTTCTATATAATGAGCAAGTACGCAGATTGTCTGCAAAGTTTTACCAAGTCCCATGTCATCTGCAAGACAAGCGCCAGCTCCAATTTCTGTCAATAAGCGCATCCACTCATACCCTTTCCTTTGGTAAGGTCGCAATGTTACACTTACAGTGGTCGGCACAGAATAAATATCTTCACCACTTTGCCACTGCCTCATTTTTAGCCACCACTCTTCTTTAAGCGTTGTGTGTAAAATGCGCTGATCTTCCTGCAAATCCCTTTCTGTAACAGCTATCCATTTCGCAACGGTAATCTCATCTTTCTGAATTTTGCCATGCTTGATAACAGAAGCATATTGACTCAGCCATTCATCGTCTAAAATACCCAGTGATTCATCTTTCAGAAACAATGCTTTTTGACCTGAAAGCAAAAGCTTTTGCATTACCTGCAATGGAATTATTTCTTTTCCGAAAGAAATATTTAACCGCATGGTGACGAAACCTTCATCCTGCTTAATAATCTCCTTTTTCGTCGACACTTTATGCCTGGAGTAATGAAAATTCTTGAGCATATCCATGCCGATAATATCAACTTCTTCTTCCAGCAATTTATGATAGGTCCTTAAAAACCAATGTTTGTGTTTTGCTTCTTTAAAGCTGATCGAATAGCTACCGGTTAACTGATCAGCAAAACCCGGATGCAGTGATGAAAGAAAATTCAAAAACCGTTGTTCAGTTTCTGCATGACGCTTTATAATCACCGTATTTCCATCGGATGTTTGTATAGATCTATCCTTCCACGCTCCTTCCACAATCCATTCATCGTATATCCAACGGGGAGTAAATACAAGGTATTGATCATTCATCTCATGCAATACAACCTGGCTGGACGGAACCAATTCAACATCTTCTCCTTTTGACAATCCTTTGCGATCTATCTTATAATCTTTTTCCAGAACAGACAATACATTGGCAGCCAACGCAGCCTCATCCGCACAATCCGAAACATTCATTCCTTTCAACCATTGCAGCGTTTCATGATCTTTATAAGACAGCAGATAATACATACCTGATTTGTGCAACAGGAAATGAAAATGATCACAATCTTTCAGTGAAAATTTTTCATCACTCACGGCGCAGATCGCATTCAATTCAAAAGTCCCGTTTGCGCTTGTCAACTCAAAACTTAGCAACGGCTTTTGTTTGTGAAATGTGCATGTTGCAGTTGTATAGTTTTTGTCCTCCTGCTGAATTCTATGATACCATTTCAATGCATCGCCCTGCAATCTCAGCTTATCAATTAATTTATGCTGATGACGCATCATTTCACTTTTGCGAAAATCCTGGAGACTTATATTGGTGAGTTTCTCATGTTTTTGCCTTATCTCATCTCTTATATACCATATTGCTTCCGATCCAAAACCCACCAGCACATCTTTCACAGGCTTTGCCAGGTTGCCGTAAAATTTATTCACCTCTTGTTTATCAAGATCCTGGTCTTCATAGCTGGTTTTACCATTCTCCTTTTCAATATGCAGCGACACCACTAACGGCTTAGGCGTTTCCATTCTTTGCGGACATAACAATAATGCCGCCTTTACCTCTTTCTTTCCTGCCATAATATTCCATTCAATTTAAGGGCTGCAAACTTAAAGAACAGAATCGTATCGGGACAAAAAAAGAGCCGCCGTAATGGCAGCCCTTTCAGTATTTCTGTTCAAAGCCTGTCTGAATTCAAAAGCAAAAAGTAAAAAGGCCTAAATGTAGCCTATCATCTTTATATGCTAACGTTTGATAATGACTTGTTTACCGCTATATTTTACAACAGTATCAACCTTTCTTTCCGGATCAAATGGAACAGGCTTCTGTTTATCAATCCAAACTACATTGAATACCCGGTTCTTTAACATGCCGTCAAAAGAGCCTTCACAATTGCCAATGGTCAAACTGCGGCTGGCTTCATTATAGTTGAATTGAATATTGGAGAATGCTCCTCTTTCATAATTATAGTTCGTGTTCTCATCCTCATATAAGGTAAAGCTCGCATCCCTGCCGGCATAAACAAATAAAGTGATCTCAGTTGCAGGCTTTTCGCTACTGTATTGCAATTCAGGGCCGATGGGTATAATTGAACCTTCTTTTACAAATAATGGCATTCGCTCATAAGGTGCATCTGCATTGATTTGCTTTCCTCCTTCATTGTATTCTCCTGTATAAAAATTAAACCAACCCTGGCCTGAAGGAAGATACATTTCCCTTGCCGTTGCTTTATAAGTATACACAGGATTAACCAGCAGAGATGGACCAAACATATACTGGTCGCCAATATTCTTAACGGCCGTATCATTTGCAAAATCCATCACCAATCCGCGCATCATTGTATAATCTTTCAGCGTAGTTGCTCCCGCTATTGAGTAGATATAAGGCAGCAACCTGTAACGAAGCTTATTATAGTACAACATACTTTTATAAGCGGGATGTCCTTCAGGAGAAATGTTGTAGATCTCACGATAAGGGAACTG
The DNA here is from genome assembly GCA_030345135.1 of Chitinophagaceae bacterium DXS. Taxonomy (GTDB): domain Bacteria; phylum Bacteroidota; class Bacteroidia; order Chitinophagales; family Chitinophagaceae; genus Danxiaibacter; species Danxiaibacter flavus. The sequence goes on along the minus strand of CP128386.1, from coordinate 396,179 downwards.
GCCATGCGAACGGAACAAAGGACAAAATGCACCAAACTGATACCAGCGTGCATTTAACTCGCGCCATTCGTCCAGGTCTTTTTCTGTCGGTTTTTCGTAACGATGCTCAACAGAAAAACCTCCGATGTCCATGGTCCAGTAAGGAAGACCAGACATAGCGAAATTTAAACCACCGCTGATCTGCGCTTTTAAATCAGACCAATGCGTAGCTATATCACCGCTCCAGATGGCCGCTGCATAGCGTTGCGATCCGGCAAATCCTGATCTTGTTAATAAGAATACTCGCTTGTTATTATCAACAGAACGCTGGCCCTCATAAATACCTCTTGCATTTTCTAACGGATAGGCATTCAGGTATTCAGCAGCAGTACCAAGAGCCGTTGGAGTCATTTGTTCTTTTCTTTTTTCAGGACTTACATTGGAAAGAATATCCGGTTCACTAGCATCCATCCACCACGCATCGATACCCTTTGTATATATTTTATCGTAGATCAGCTGCCAGAAACCTTTTCTTGCCTCATCATTAAATGCATCGTAAAAAGTAGAGATATAACCTTGCGCAATCCAGTCTCGCTGACGATCCGCAATATTTCTCTTGTACAGCCAGCCTTTGCTGTTAAACAGATCATACGCAGGTATGCCTTCATAAAACTTGGGCCAAACGGAGATCATAAACTGTGTATGATATTTTTTATGCAACACGCTGATCATACTGTCAGGATTGGGAAAGCGTGAAGGATCAAACTCCTGGCTGCCCCACTGATCCTGTTTCCAGTAACTCCAGTCAAGCACAATATTATCCAAAGGAATTTTTCGTTTTCTGAATTCATCAACGGTTGAAAGAATCTCCTCCTGCGTTTTATAACGCTCCCGGCTTTGCCAAAAGCCAAGTGACCACTTCGGCATCAATGAAGCTTTTCCCGTGAGCGTTCGATAGCCGCTGACTACCTCGTCCATGTTCTTTCCGTAAACAAAATAGTAGTCAACTGCACGCCCTGCTTCAGAGTTAAATGTAAATGTATTTTTATCCTGTTCCGGCACTGGAGGCAACCACTTAGCGGTTAGATACGATTCGCCACCATCCGGGATCCATTGAATTTTAAGCTGGTATTTTTTTCCTGGTTCCATAGCAACCCTAAATACCCCACTGCCGGGATTCCAGGCCTGCCTCCATCTGTCAAGTAATAACTTGCCGTCCATCCAAACCTTAATATATCCGGCATAAGTAAATTTAAACTTATGTTCTCCCGCCTCGCCGGATTGCATAGAGCCGGAGTACGTTACCATTCCTTTTTCAATGGCGAATTCTTTAGGCAGATACAATTTTGTCGCGTTAAGGTATTCATAGTTTATAACGGACTCAGCCTTTTCGAAAGCCACATTTTCCGGCTGATTGCGGTCATTGCTGTAAGAAGCCGTTAACCAGCCCTCGTCCCCCTTTGCAGAAAACAACTTCAGCGCCGACAAAGCTTTCCATGGGCGTGTATCTCCTACTGACGACAAAGAATAGTTATCCCAAAGAATGCCGTAATTTTTTGAGGAGATCAAAAAGGGGACGGCGACTTCCGTATTATTCTGAAACAATGTAACCTGCTGGTCTTTGTAATTATAGACATCATCCTGGTGCTGACCAAGGCCGTAATAACTATCATCAGTACTTGTCTCAAATGTTTGCGCAACAGCATACAACGGTTCACCTTCAAAAACAGCGGACGCTATTTTCCTTCCATTCATGTTTCTTTCGGTGACAATGGGATGTCCGTTATTATCAGCAAAGGAAACAGCACCAGTTTTAAGATCGCCTGTAACGGTAAGTTTTGCGGTAGTAAGAACCAATCTGCCATTCTCTTCCTCCACTTTCCACGTAGTATTTGTTGTATATGGTATTACAGACAAACTGTTTCTCTTTGGAATATCTGTTGAAGGAGCCGCAACAACATGCACAATATTTTCGGTCACAACTTCCAGCTTAACAGCCCTGGCATTACCTGAAAAATTCACATCCGGATATATAGTTACACCGTTATTATTCTTAATATATGCCGGACTATTTTGAGCGGACGCACGAAATGTGGCAACCATCAGCAAGCCCGCAGCAAGCAGTTGGAGAAACTTTTTCCTGATCATTTAGTTAATGGTTTAAAATATTCTATCGGAAAGCGAAAATAGGGGGTGCGTTTCCCGGACAAGGTACTAAAATGTAAATTTTTAGGTATCAAAATGTTTACAAAGCGCCTGTTTTCAGGCTTTTTCGCAAAAATGCCATGCATGGGCAACACCGTACAACGATGGCGACCGAAATATCATCAGTGCGATGATGTTAGATTACCATTCACACAATCATCCGCAAGCACTTATCAAATAGTTGAAGAAAATCTTCCTCTTCCGAATTATTTTTGCCGTCACTTTTAAAAAACGATCACATGCATGGCGATAAAGAAATAGAACATTATGATAAGGATTTTAGTAATATAACCTACGAAGGGAAACTGGTAAAAGATCGCTTTTTTGACACCTGCCGTTTTTATGGATCTAACCTTAAAGAATGCATGTTTGAAGATTGCCACTTTGAAAACTGCACATTCATTAACTGCGACATTTCTCTTCTGCGGTTTAAAAGAACCCAGTTCAATGGCATTAAAATAGACAACTCCAAGGCCATTGGTATTACATGGCAGGATGCAGACAATCCGTTAAACCTGGAATTCAGCAATACCAACCTTAGCTATAGCAGTTTTTACGGAAAAAATCTCCGCAAAATAAATATCACAGATAGTGTGGCACATGACGTTGATTTTGCCAACTGCAATTTGTCGGCAGCCAATTTCTCGGGAACAGACCTGTTAAACGCGCGTTTTGTTAATACGGATCTTTCTCTGGCCAATTTCACCGACGCAATAAATTACACCATCAATATACAGGAGAATAACATAAAGAAAGCGAAGTTTAAATTACCTGAGGCGCTTTCTTTATTGCAAAGCCTGAACATTATTCTGCTTGAGTAAACCACCTCATCTCCTGCTGCTATTCAATTTCTTGTACTAACTTTAAACAAAAAGCAGATAAATTGCATGGCCAAAGACGTAACAAAAAACAAGTGGCAGGATATTTTACTCTGGATGACACCTTTGCACAGGGTTTTAATTGCTTCTGCAGCAACAATCCTTACGTTCATTTTTATAAGGAAAAATTCTTTCAGTGCCCCTTTGCTTGCTATTCTGTTGTGGGATGTCTTCGCGGTTTGTTATACACTCGCAACGTGGCTCATTATTCTCACCAGATCTACAATACAATTAAGGATACAGGCGCGGATTGAAGACGGCAGCAGAATTTTTGTTTTTTCATCTATCATTATCGCATCTATAGCCTGCATGTGTACGGTTGTGTTGCTTATTGTCAGTAAAGATGGTTCACAATCCGGACTGTATCTTCCGGTTTCGATTGCCGGCATGCTCCTTTCATGGACGATTGTGCATACTACATTTTGCCTGCACTATGCATATCTTTTTTATGATGATGACGAAGAGGACACTACCAGGCACGCAGAAGGCCTGGACTTTCCCAACGAGAAAAAACCAGACCTTCTAGACTTTGCTTATTTTTCATTTGTAATAGGAATGACCTTCCAGGTATCAGATGTGGAAGTTACGTCGCGTATTATCAGGCGCACAGTACTTTTCCACGGCTTACTTTCCTTCGTGTTAAACACGTTTGTAGTCGCCTTAACCGTCAACTTAATTGCCGGCTTAAAAGCGTAGCTACCATCTTTACATCGCCTCTATTTCAAAATTTACAAACTTGGCTCGCTGCCTTATCTGCCTTGCTATTTCCCGGATTACAGGCTTCGGATATGTTTCCGGAGTCTGAACGACAACTGTTTTGCCTTTTGTAGAAAACTGTACTTCACCGGCCACATTAATGTCAGGATATTGGTCCTTAAAACTCTGCTGAATTGTTTCCAGCGGCCGCTGCATCAGTTCTTCAAAAAAGTCTTTTGCAGTCATAAAAGCGTTTTTATGAAAATACTACTATCATTCATAAAATACAAGCAATGAAACACAAATAGCAATTATTTCACGTCGATTGTTCAAACACTACAGACCGATTTTGATTTCATTTTAATGTCTATTTGTTTAATCCACCGGCACTATGCGGATTTATCTTTTTTAACCTATAATAAAATTTTAAGTCCTATTACATAGCAACCGGCTTTTTGTCTTTTAAAACCGATTTCAATTTATTGAGCTGGGAAAGCATGTCCCGGGCATTATTTTTTTCGTATTCCATTGCATCGGCCATGTTACCATCAAGCGAGTCATAATACCTGATCTGCTGATCGAGATCGCGTTTTACAGAATCATATATTTTATCCGCCAGCACATTATCTTCCGCGCGATAACAGGCCTCCAGCATCATCATTGACACGCGGTTGTGATCATTGCCGCGCGAAACCATGCCATATGGCATATTTGTGTCAGGTATCATTTTATCGGTGTATTGAACAACACGTCTTGCCTCTTCTTTTTTTCCTTCAAAAAACAGATTTAATGACAGCTCTGCATCCGCCCTTCTTATAATGGATAGCTGCCTCCGGTTTTCTTCATCAAAATATACATTTGGATGACTTGCATTTCCGAAGCCAAACTTATTCATCACCACATCGGTCATTCGAGCCGTATTGACATTTGAATTTAAAACCGGCACCAATCTGTAAGCCAGTCCATCTCTCCTAAAATATTCGCCAAAACCCAAATCGCTATAAGGCATTGTAAAGTAAATGGGCCTCTTCCATTGATTAGCTGCAATGATGCTTAGAATAGCCAGGTGATTTTTATAAAGCGTAGTTGTGGGAATTGTGAAATTGATGTTTTTAACAATACTATCATTTTTATTTACTGTGCCGTTAGCGCGCACTGTAGCCTCATCTACCGGAATGCTTAAACTACGAACGGGAAAAATATTGTATCCCCGTTCATCAACATTGCGATCGTCGCCCACATAATTCTTCATAACACTATACAGATCGTAAAATTTGTTTTCAGGATATTGCGGTTGAGGACGATACACTGCAAAATCCCGCTTGCCGCCCTCAATCTGATCTTTGGACCAGATCACGTCAACCGGATCGCTATTATTTATTTTGTAGCGAAGCTGATTAATGTTCCAGTCCGATGCAAGCAACGAAGTGATAACAACCCGGACATCCGGACGAATCCCTTCCACTTCCTGTGCATACCAAAGCGGATACGTATCATTATCCCCATAGCTGAACAAGATGGCATTTGGTGCGCAGCTTTCGAGGTAATCTTTCGCCAAGTCCCGAGCTGTTTGTTTGTGGCTTCTGTCGTGATCATCCCATTCCTGTATTGCCATCCATACCGGAACGGCAAATGCAACAATAAATGATACTGATGCCACTGCTTTTTTATTGGATAATGCGCGAAATGCAGATGGCAAAGCGATGGCTGTAAGCATAAAGACAATTACGAAACCGACACCTGCCACAAATGCGCCTCCGTTACCGGATGCTGCCGTAAATACTATGAGCAGACTGCAAAGCAATCCGTACAATGCAACATCTTTTATCATCTTCATATTCCGGTTGACGATCATCTCTGCAAAGAACGGAACCGCCAATCCTATCCATATGCTAAACGCATAAAATGAACCTACATAAGCATAATCCCTTTCCCTTGGCTGAAAGCCTGGTTGATTGAGATAGATTATAATGGCAAAACCCGTCATAAAGAAAAGCAGTGTAGAAACAAATGCATCTTCCTTATTCTTTTTGTATTGAAAAAACAAGCCAAGCAAACCAAGAACAAGCGGCAACATAAATAGCTTGTTGTGGCCTTTATTTTGCTTCAGGCTGTCAGGCATTAACTTTTGATCTCCATACATGGAGTTGTCAACAAACGGAATACCTGTTATCCAATTACCATCACGAACATTCGCTGAAAAAACTCCCTCGATATCATTTTGTCTGCCGCTGAAATTCCAGAGAAAATAACGGAGGTACATAAAACTGGTCTGGTAGTTAAGAAAGAACCGCATATTATCATAGAAACCAGGTTTGGTATACAAGCCATTCTCATCTTTATCTATTGCGTAGCTACCATCTTTCAACTTACCTACATTCATAAAGAACGCGTAGTAATCAGCATGATTCTGATCATTGGTCATATCCCACATACGCGGAAATACCATTTTATCCTGCGGCATAAAAACATAATGACCACGCTTACCCGCACTAATATATTTATGTTCGCCTTTTTGAAATTTTTCTGATTCTTCTTTATAGTCTACAGGCTGCGCGTTAAATTTTTGGCCATAAAGAATCGGGAAGTCACCATACTGTTCGCGTCCAAGATAACCTGCAAGACTTTGCGGATTATCAACATTAAAGACATCAATGCCGGGATCGGCATTACTCCTCAACATGGTAGTGATGTACATGCTATAGCCAATCAATATAAACGCGACGCCCCATAACGACAACCTTAAATATGGCAGATCCTTTTTACCTGCATATCGTAACCCAAACCAGATAAGTACTGCTAACAGGATGAAGAAAAACGCAAATCCGGAAAAGAATGGCAGCCCAAGGTTGTTAACGAAAAACACATCAAAACTACCAGCAACTTTTACGGTATACTGGATCAACCCCACCTGAACAATACCGAGAATAACTACACTCAACACCAGGAAAATATAAGCTCCGCCGTAATATGTTTTTCTTGCTTTGCCAACTCTCTCGATGATGAATAGAACAGCGATGGATATTAGCGCTCCAAAAAATATCAACGCAGCCACCGTATTATCTGCCGGAATTCCGCGTTCCTCATTCGCTTCTCCCTGCGCACTTAATATAGCACCGATAAAACCCAATGCGCCAAGAATGATCACACTTCTGATAAAATATTTACGCAGGCGCGCATAGTTAAACCCTGCTGCTTTTTTGAAATAATAAATCATAACAATGGCCGGGATACACAGCAGACATAATAAGTGCACGCCGATAGACAAGCCAATGAGAAAGAATATAAATATCAACCATTTGTCCGCACCCGGTTCGTTTGCCTGTTCCTCCCATTTAAGCGCCGCCCAAAATACAATGGCTGTAAAGAATGAACTTAACGCATATACTTCACCCTCTACTGCACTAAACCAAAACGAATCAGAAAAAGTATAAGCAGCTGCACCTACAACGCCTGCACCTATGATTGTAATGACTTGCGAAAAATCTATTGCAAGTGTTTTATCTTTTACCACCATTCTCCGTGCAAAGTGTGTAATGCTCCAGAACAGAAAGAGAATAGTAAACCCACTTGCCATTGCAGACATAACATTTACAGCTTTTGCGGCCGTCATAGGATTATCACCGAACAGAACAATAAAAAGACGGCCCAGCAACACAAACAGCGGCGCCCCCGGCGGATGCGGTATTTGCAGCTTTAAACAAGTACTTACAAACTCACCACAATCCCACAAACTTCCTCCTGGCTCAATGGTCAGCAAATAAACAGCGCATGCGGCAAGACACACAAGCCATCCGGCAATGTTATTGATCTTTCTAAAATTCATGTATGCTTATTTTAATTTTATTAAGCTCTGAGCTTTCAGCTATGGACATAACTCTACTATTTGATTTTTCGAATCAAAAAAAAGAGTTGATTAGCAATAGAATTACACGGCTGTATAATTGGCCACAACCATCGCAAATCAGATCTTATATGTTTGTTGATTGATTTAGCTAAGTAACTTACCTAAGATTTGTTTGAGTTTTATCGTTTACAGTTTTATCACCTGTGTTTTTTTGAACTGCATGTTCTATCCTTGTATTATCTTTTTCTTCAACTGTACTGTAAGCAACACTTTCATTATTTCTTGCCTGCAAAATTTCATCTACACTGATACGTGCATTGTCTTCATTTGATTTGTTCTGTCTGACAGCAGTATTATTAGCCGGCAGATCGATAATTATTTGAACCGAAAAATTCTTTGCCGAAAAGGAAGTATCCATCATAAAAGTGATGGCATGACTATCAATATTTGAATAACCTTTTTTCTTCAGTAATGATGTTAGCCTGCTTTTTTCATCCTGCATTAAGGACAGACTCAGCTCGCCGCCTGGCTTCAGCAAAGAGTTTGGTTGATCATTTTTTATGATAGCTTCAATAGCCGGATCTTTTATAAAGTAGGTAAGTTTTCCCACGCTGAATGACTCGGCAGTTAAAAGCGTACGTTCTCTTGAAGCTGTTGTTCTTTTATCCGGTTGCCCGCGAAATAGCACCAGCAACATACAAATGACAGGAACAATAAAAAAGAATTTAAGCAGATGAGCATTACCGGTGCGCCCTTTGTTCATCATATAAATTCTTTTTTTCAACGAAGAAAAATTCAGATTATTGGTTATTTGTAATGGTGTATTACCTCCGACCTTTAACAGCAGATATTGATAGGCTTTGTGATCGGCACCCGCATTTAACACCTGTTCATCGGCAATAAATTCAAGGTTTTCCTTGATGGCCTTTTTTATTAGCCATGCAAAAGGATTGTACCAGTTACAAATACATACAAATTCAGCTATCAGCATGTCAATGGTATGTTTTTGCTGTACATGTACCAACTCATGCTGAACGATTTCTTGAAGCTCTTGTTCATTGTATTCATCTTTATTCAGGTAGATACTTTGATGAAATGAAAACGGTGCTATATTATCGTTTACATGAAAAATTTTAACAGGGCCGCTTTTTAAAAGTTCAGACCTGTTTTGCAAGCGCTTCAATGAATACAACTGGATCAACAATCTTACAACCAATACAATTGTTCCGACCATGAATGCGATGCCAATCCATTTCCACCAATCAATATGTGGACCTAACGGACCCTGATTGTTGTTGAACGTTGTGCTATTTATTGTGGGAATACTTCTTATAAAGACGACATTCTGCAATTTTTCAGGTTGCATCAATATGCCAATATTAATCACCGGTATCATAAATGCAAACAGCGTAAATAAAAGCAGAAACCAGCGGTTCCATTGATAATGCGTAATGCGCCTTAGCGCAAAATGATAAAACAGGTAAGTCGCTCCAATGCAAAGCGACATTTTCAATATATATTCAAATAACGCAGGCATATAGAATGTTTTATTTTTTTTCTTCAATCATGGCAATCAACTCCTTCAGTTCATTAGGCTTTAACTTCTTTTGCTGAATAAAGAAATTAACCATTTCCTTGTAAGAGCTGTTAAAGTAATTCTGAACAAATCCCTGCATAAACTTCTTCTTATAGTCTTCTTCGGTTATCTGCGGTTTGTATAAATAGGTATTACCAACAAGTGAACTTTGTAAAAAGCCTTTCTTCTCAAGATTCTTCACTGTTGACGCCAACGTGGTATAGGGTGGCTTTGGTTCATCCATAGCTTCCAGGAAGGTTTTTACATTCCCTTCTCCAACATTCCAGATCACATGCATAACATCCTCTTCCTGGTGACTCAACTTTTCCATTTACGAAATTTTCGTAAACCTACGAACATTTCGTAAACAAAAAAAACCAAATTCTGTATTATGAAAATTATAACTTAGAAAGGCTTTTATCTCTGTCTAAACTTATGCAAATGAAAATCTTGTTGTTTAGCCTAAACTTATTCATTCTTCAACAAACAGACGCTCAACAAACGAAACCCAAAATAACGGACCTCGCAGTGCTTATCCCCTGATTTCATGTAAAGACAATAAAGCTGTTTTTGAAGCACCTGATAAAAAAGTTCGCCTGTCTTATATAAGACGTGATGAAGCACATATGGATATTGAGCTGGATGAAATGAATAAAGAAGGTAAGTGGGAGAAGATAGTGTTTAATTATGAGGCGAGATAAGCTTCACGAGTACGATTTACCTGGTCTTCAGTCAAAGTAAAAATTAAAAAGTCAAAAGTCAAAAATGCTGTTTCCCGGCAACAGTCCATGTTGCCTGGAAACAGCATTTGTATCACTATTCAACAACTTCTAGAAACTCATTTCATCTGCACTTGGCCCGTAGCTTCCGGGAATCGGAACATCCAGCAAACGGAGAAATACGCCCATTTGTGCGCGATGATGGACAATCTGGTTTAAAGTCATTCTTATTACTTCAGCTTTTGGAGAAGTCGAATAAACCTGATCTCCGTTACGTAGTGTCCAGCTTTCCGCAAGCTGTTCTTCTTTCGCCTTTTCCAAATGAGATCTACCATCCTGATATGACTCTTCAAAATACGCCATCAACTCCTTTGTATTGTCGATAGGTTTTGGATTGTAGGGGCTAGTTGCAAAGTCAAGCTCACTTGTATTCAACGTCATGGTTATCCATGTTGGCAACTCGGCCAGGTGCGTGCTAAGTTGTCTTATGCTCATACTCTTAGGATGAGGTTTCCAATCATATTTGTCATCCGGAATTCTTGACAGCATTTTACGTGTAGTTTCTGACTCGTTTTTTAACTCTTTTAAGAAGATTTGAATAGTAGACATATCGTTTGATTTTGTTGTTACCTCAAAGAAACCACCGCCTTGTGACAACATTATGGCAGGAAGTTTTTTTTATTTAAAAAAATCTCTTCTGAATACAAATGATAATTTGAAAAGTTCGCGTTCTATAATCAACAAGCGGAAAATATAGTGACATAAACAAAAAAGAAGCCCTAAAGCTTCTTTTATAATAATTAAATGAGTACATAAAATATGCCTGCATTGGCATCTTACTTAATTCATCCTATTTGACAACAATTACTTTTTTCATATCCTCGAAACCGCTGTCTGACATAACTTTCAATATGTACATGCCGGTTGAAGGCAAACTGATCATCTGATCCAGGTAATCTATTTTGTTCCATTGGTTTTGATATACAACATTGCCGGACATAGATACGATGAGCATTTTTATTTTACTCTTTTGAGGCAGCGTAAAGGCAACCCGGAATCTTCCGTTATTGGGATTGGAATACAATTTAATAAACCCTGTATCTTTTTTTGCTGCTGGCACTGAGGTTCCTGGCGATGTGCTAACAGGCTTTGTTGGCTCCAGTGGTTTTGAAGGATTTAACGTCAATACGGGTTCCGTTGGCAATGTTGGATTTGACGACTGACCAGGAGATGCTGAACCTATGGGCGCCGTTGGCAATACCGACACTGTAGACGAAGTTGAATCTACCGGTGGTAACGGTTCCGGCGGAGCCTGAGCAATTACTGAATCAACAGGAGAAACGGGCGACGGTTGCAATGTTGACGAAGATGAGTCGACAGGCGGAGCTTGCTCTACTTGTTTTGTAGTATCAGTTATATATACGTTAGGAACATAGTCAACAACCTTGCCCGGTGCGGCCCATTCTTCAGCGTTATATTTTAAATTCTTTACAATGCCCTGTTGTGCCAATGCTCCGAAACCACTACTGTTCAGCACGTACACTGGAAGTCTGGCACTTTTATTTCCATTAAGAATACTTATGTTTTCAGCCATTAACTTCCGGGGAGGTAAATTAAGCCCCCTGTCACTTCTATTGTCGACAAAAAAAGCGCATGCACCTGCTGACGTAGCTACATGATCAAGCGTCACATTTTTTATTACAAATTCACCTTTTCCTAAAATTGTCAATCCACCTGTAGCATCTTTACAATTAATATTTTCAAATGAACCGGTAACTGCATCCTGAAGTGCCACGCAACTTTTCTGTCCTGTTTGATTGGCAGTGCCGGTGTTAACAGTAGTAACTCCGTTTACCTTGCAATTCTGTGCATTTGTGATCTGGAGGCCATCCCAGCCTGTGTTTTCAACTGACACATTAGAAACTGTCAGCCCCATAATTGGCGATGGAATTTGATTGTACAACGGAGCAGAAAATGTGTGACCAAGGTAAAACCCTTCATTATTGCAATTCTTTACGCTGCAATTATTGATCACCAGGTTATTTATTGTTACCGGGTAATACGTTGAAGGATCATTGTCTTTCGGGTCATTCTTGATAGAAATACCAATAGTAGCGTCCGTAACCTGGATGTTGTCAAGCGTTATATCAGAGCAATACTGCGCTTTAAACCCCATTGTTAACCGCCCTGCATTTATGTTGAGGTTTTGAAACTTTACAAACTTTGCAGACGCGATCACTACTCCGCCGTTAATTGTAACTCCTTCGGCGGCTGTAACAACTACATATTTGTCCGGTGATCCTTTTACATTGTAAAGATTGAGGCCACTAATAGAGTGTCCGATAAAAAAAGTGTCTCCGGGAGTGTAATTGTAAACGTCGGGATTCGTTATATAAACCTTTCCGACAGTTGTAGGGGTAGTTAAGGAAATTGTTTTTGCATAGCAACACACCATTGCATGAAGCAACAGTATGACGCCAATGAATGGTTTCGTCATTTTGGCTGGATATTAGATTTTAAAAGTAACCGTAACAAAAATTAGGATTTTTTACAACCTGGAATATCCATTCATCGATTTACAGTAGATTTTTAATGAACCTTGATGGGATTTTAAGCTGGAGTAAGTCATGCTTGTATTGATCTATGACAACTACAATAGATTATGGAGGACAAATTATTGTTCATTTAGGGCTAAATGTCCGTTTTTATTTCTGACTTTCCTCTGTAAAACAAAAAATACAGTTACACAGAGGCACACGAAGAAAACACTGAGCGTCACAGAGCAAATACGCAGATCTTCCAAAACGAATTGACAGGATACTCCTTTGGAGAGGTATTAAATTTAAACCAAACTACCTGCCAACAGCATAAATGCGCGGACCGTTATATAAACCACACACCATTTTCTCTCAGCTGAAGACTGACTACAGACCCTTTAACTAAAGGCTCTGAATGCTTGATTACAATATTATTCTCCGGCAACATGACAGTTATTTCGTAATCGTGTCCAAAGAAAGAACTATTTTTTACGACACCTCTTATTGAGTGACTGGCTGATGTGTCCTCCGTGACAATTAAGTTTTCCGGTCTTATGAACATTTTTTTACCGGCGGGCTGTTCTATGGATAGCGCTGCAAAAGCGCTTGTTTTATCCGGTGCAATGAGGTTATACTTTCCAAACAATCCTCCTACATACTCATTTATGGGATGTTGATATACTTCCTGTGGCGAACCTTGCTGCACAATTTTACCTTCTTTTAAAACAATAATTTCATCAGCCCAGGATAATGTATCGAGCGGATCGTGAGATACGAGTATGCACGTAATCTTTAAATGCTCGCCGATATCATGAATTACAGATTTAAGTGTGCTTTTATGAATCATATCCAGGTTACTGAACGGCTCATCCAGCAACAATAGTTTTGGAGAAGTGATCAGTAAACGGGCCAGGGCTATACGCTGCTTTTCACCGCCGGATAGCTGATCCGTCCTGCGTTTCATCAGATGATTGATATGGCATATTTTGAATAGGGCCTGCGCTTCTTCCTCGGGTAATTCATTCACATATTCAAGCACCTGCGCGACAGTCAAAAAGTTAGGCAATTCAAATTGTTGAGATAAATACACGATGCCCTTATGGCCGGGAATTAGTTTTTCCGCCGGACCTTCAATACGAACATCTTCAAAAAAAACATTTCCGGAATCCGGCTGCGTCAATCCGGCAATAATTTTAAGCAGGGAACTTTTCCCAGATCCTGTCTCCCCAGCCACCGCAATCTTATGAAAAGCGGGTTGCGTAAAGCTTACGTTCGATAAGGCTTGTTCATCTCTTTCTGTCCGTGATATATTGGCGACTTGTAGAAAATTCATTCGTCAAAAATAAGGATTAGCGAGGAGGTGTGGGGTGTGAGGTATCAGGTTTCAGGTATCAGGAGTGAGGTATAAGGCATGAAGTTTGAGGAATAAGGTGTGCCAGGCGGCTAACAGCTTTTGCAAGGGGCAAGAATAGCTCATATTATCAGCAGGACCGATAAAAACTGATTACCATACAAGTATGATATCTACAACCAATATCGCTGGACACCTCAACTCTATAAAAATTTACAATTAGATAAATATCAAACCGCGCCTCGTCGACTTCACATCTCAATTGCACACACTCCTCACACCTCATACCTTAAACCTCACGCCTGATACCTGATACCTGAAACCTGATACCTCACAGCTCACAGCCATTCCCTATTTTCGCACCATGAATTACAAACAACCAGAGATCAGAACCGTACAGGTAACACGTTATGTTACGCCGTTGCGGGAAGGAGGTTCGTTGCCGGCTATTGCCGAGGCGGATGATGGCTTTATGTATGTATTAAAATTCAGGGGTGCCGGGCAGGGAACAAAAGCCCTCGTTGCAGAACTTATAGGGGGAGAAGTTGCGCGGATACTCGGAATAAAAGTTCCGGAACTGGTCTTTGCGTTACTTGACGAATCTTTCGGCCGGACCGAGCCTGATGAGGAAATCCAGGATTTGTTAAAGGCCAGCACAGGGCTGAATCTTGCACTGCATTATCTTTCTGGTGCTATTACCTACGATCCCGCAGTAACAAAAATTGATGAGGAGCTGGCGTCTAAAATTGTCTGGATGGATTGCCTGCTCACCAATGTTGACCGCACCGCACGCAATACCAATATGCTGATGTGGCACAGGGAACTTTGGTTAATAGATCATGGTGCATCTTTATATTTTCACCACTCATGGCACAACTGGCAACAACAGGCAGAACGCCCTTTTGTGCAGATTAAGGATCATGTGTTATTACCACAAGCCTCGAAGCTTGAATCAATAGATGCGGAAATGCGTGGCAGGCTAACACCGGAACGTATTGAACACATTGTATCATTGATTCCGGATGAATGGTTGGTAAATGGAGCAGCAGATGAAACGCCGGCAGAAATGAGGCAGGTTTATGCGCAATTCATCAACACCAGGATAAACAATTCTCACATCTTTGTAAATGAGGCCCAACATGCAAGAAAAACACTTATTTGAGTACGCTGTAATACGCTATGTGCCATTGGTTGAGCGGGAGGAATTTCTCAACGTGGGTGTTATTCTTTTTTGCAAAAGACTCCAATTTCTGCAGGCGAGGTTTAACATAGACGAGCAAAAGATAAAAGCTTTTAATGGAGATGCAGACATTGCACAATTAAAAGAATACCTTAATGCATTCTTATTAATCGCAGAAGGAAATAAAAACGGCGGACCTATCAGCAAACTGGATCCACCTTCCCGTTTCAGGTGGCTTACTGCAACGCGCAGCACAATTGTACAAACATCAAAAACACATCCCGGACTTTGCGGCGATATGGAACATGCCTTGGATAAACTATTTACACAACTGGTTTTGTAGTCAGCCGCGGGATTTTGATAATAATTGTATGAGCCGATTAGCAATACTAATCGGCTCATTTTTTGTTATATTTGAGCCGAATAAGTTAAATAATCGGCTCATGAAATATAATTGGCAACTTCCCAATTGGCCTGATTTTAATTTTAATCTTACAGAAATTGAAGATGATCTTTTCGCATTTGCCGGGGAAACCGGGCTTGTTTCGGGCTTACTACAGGCTATCCCCATAGACTTACAAATAGCGACAATCATAAATATCATGGTTACTGAAGCCATTAAAACATCAGAGATCGAAGGAGAGAATCTTAGCAGACAGGATGTGGTTTCATCAATAAAAAACAGACTTGGCATTCACAAAGCATCTCACATCATCAAAGATGTTAAAGCAAAAGGCGCCGGCGAACTCATGGTAAACATAAGAGAAACGTATGCCGAAACTTTATCAGGGGAAAAACTATTTGAGTGGCACACGTTGTTAATGAAAGGCAGCCCTGGCATTACGTCCGGAGCCTGGCGCAAAGGCAGATCCGCCATGCAGGTTATTTCGGGACCAATAGGAAAAGAAACGATCCATTTTGAAGCACCGCCTTCTACCGCAGTTGCTTCTGAGATGAAACAATTTATCCAGTGGTTTAACGAAACTGCTCCCGGAAGTATAAAAGAAATAAAAAAGGCGCCTGTTCGATCAGCCATTGCTCACTTATACTTTGAATCCATCCATCCATTTGAAGATGGAAATGGAAGAATAGGTCGTGCAATAACAGAAAAAGCGCTATCCCAAACTATTGGCCGGCCGGTAGTATTAAGCCTTTCGCGAACAATTGAGGCCGACAAAAAATGCTATTATAATGCTTTGAAAGAAGCCCAAAAAAGTACGGATATCACTAATTGGATAAAATATTTCACTAAAACTTTACTGAGCGCTCAAAGAGAAACTAAGCAATTAATTGAGTTCACTCTTACAAAATCAAGATTTTTCGACAGACATAAGGAGGTATTGAATGAACGCCAGCTCAAAGTGATCAATAAAATGCTTGATGCAGGCCCTGAAGGTTTTAAGGGAGGAATGACTGCAAAAAAATATATGTCGATCACAAAATCGTCCAAAGCTACAGCCACAAGAGACTTGCAATTGCTTCTTGAAACCAAGGCATTGCGTGTTGAAGGTGGCGGCCGAAGCACAAATTATTCGTTGAACATATGATTTTGCTATACGTCATAATTTGTCCTACACCTTGAAAGTGCAGGACAAATTACGCGTTACAGTCAGCCCTTAATTGGCTGTTTAAAACTGTCCTGCACTTTTAAGTGTAGGACAGTTTTAAACGGCTGCAACCAGCTCTTAATTCATCCACACAACCTTTTGCTCCGGCACGTTATCCTGACCAATGATATCTTTATACAGATCCGGCCTTCTGGCCTTAATATAGCGGTGTCCACCGGCCCGAGTCAATTTATCAGGAGTTAGTGTGGCAATCACAAACTCATCATTAAAACTTCTGCATTCAGCAATAATGTCTCCATAAGGATCCAGGATCATCGAGCACCCGTTTTTCAGCTGATCATCATCCATCCCGATTGGATTAGAAAAGATTGCGTAAATCGCGTTATCATAAGCTCTTGCCGGCAGCCATTTCATCAGCCAGCTTCTTCCTTTTAATCCGTCAAATTCCTGTCTGAGAGAGGTAGGATCATTTTCCCTGTTATACCATAACTGCGGATCAACAAAGCCTGCACCTGGTCTTGTAGAAGGCGTGCACATGGTTACATGCGGCATAAAAATAATATCTGCTCCGAGCAGCTTTGTCGCACGCACATTTTCGATGATGTTGTTATCATAACAAATCAGGATACCACACTTCCAACCAAGCAAATCAAAAACTACATACTGATCCCCGGGAGTAAGGTGCGGATTTATAAAAGGATGCAACTTGCGATATTTTGCAACCAGGCCATTTTTATCAACACATACATACGCCTTATACAATTTATCTGCATCATCTTTTTCGAACAAACCGGCCAGGACAACAATATTGTTCGCAGATGCGATCTCCGTTAGTTTTCTCACTGTGTTACCACCGGGAATGAATTCTGCAAGATCAAGCATTTGATCTTTCGAAAGATTGCGTGCAAAAGTATAGCCCGTTACAGAGCATTCATGAAAAGCAATAACGTCAGCACCGGCACTGGAAGCCTGTGCGGCTAATTTTTCAATTACAGAGAGATTATAGGATTTGTCACCACTTCTATTTTCAAACTGCGCAGTAGCGATTTTTACAGGCTGCATATCGATATTCGTTTTTCCAAATATACAACTACACAAGCTCATCAAACTTAACCCTGGCCGGTATAATGTAACTGTATCAACTTTGAAATAGATTCGCGGGAAGCCAATGCGTCCGGCTCCATGTTTTCAACCCGCTCTACCTGTTCGGCCAATGCATTGTCATTCACTTTATCACTCATCCACTTTGAATAATCATGATTCCGCAAATGGAACAACCAGGTGTCATCATCCACACCTTCTGCCAACTGCATAAAAGTCTGAAGATTGTTGGCTTTAAGCTTGAGTTTATTTTCAGGACCGGTAAAATAAAAACTATTTTCCGCCATATCCCCGGTGGCGTACTTCCTCTTATGTCTTTGCAAAACCTGTTGAGGAGCCTTTGTCCTGACGAGAAAAGGCACTTCCCCTGATTCCCTTTGCCATACGAGCACTTCCCCTTTTTGCAACTTCGCATTATTAACTATAGGTTTCTCAACGCCAATTATTTCAGCATAAGTATCGATTGTCTGCTCCGGATCTTCACCTACTGCAATAACAGTATTTGTCCTTTCCAATAATGGTTTATGAAGTAATTCAGGTTTTGTAGTAATGGCCATAAAATTGGAAAAAACGGACAAGGAAGAAAATGTATCCACATCTGCGGCTACCGGCGCAAGATGATGCGCTTCATCTAATATTAACCAATGTGGGCGACCTTTATCTTGCCTTAGTTTAAGTATCTCAGCCAGGAGTTGCTGTAAAAAAACCGGCTTTTCGTTCATTGAAAGCGCCAGCGTACACGCTACCACGCTTTGTTGTGGCTGTTCAAGCAATTGCATCAAAGGCTCAATAGCCGGCGGTTGCGTAGCATCACCGACTGCAACAGCGCCTTTCATCTCCAGGTAATCTCCTTCCGGATCTATCAGGCAATATTGGTATCCTGATGCAGTTAATGATTCCATAAACGCTGCGGTCAAAGTTGTTTTTCCTCCCCCGCTGCTACCCGCAACTACAATTCCGGTACCGTAGGGACTTACCATAAAAGGCGCATTGTCAAAGCGGCTACCTATTTCAAGATAATGCCTTTGCATTTTTTCATCCAGTGATGCCAGATCATCGTTCCGTATCTGTTCAATTAATTCTTTAACGCCATAACCATGATCAGCAACCGTTACCAGGTCACTCATATCTTTCAACGCAGGCAACGCGTTCGATACGCTGACTGCACATTCCGCCGCCTGCAACATTGCGCTGTCATTTTCAGCGTCCCCTACAGCTACAACATTGTGAAAAGAAAATTTTAAAGCAATAAGCGCTGCTTTAAGTCCTTTTGCCTTATTAATACCGGGAGGCAAAATCATTACTGCGCCTTTATTAAAAATAATCTGACGTTCAATGCCAAACTGCTTAATGACTTCCAGCACAGTATTTTGATGCGGCTCCCAGGTAGCAACAATTACCCTGCCTGCTGAAACCGGATGCACACCACGCCTTTTAAGTTCTTCTACAAACTCTTTCGGCGGAGCATCTCCCAGCAGGGTCTCCTCCAGTGTTGCAGGATTATAAACGAGTGCGCCATTTTCGGCCACTATCCTGTCAAAAATATTGTGATCGGAGAAAATGTCTTTTAGCTCATCCAGCTCACGGCCGGTGACTAAAATGATGGTCCTGCCGCTTGCCTTTAATGTTTTGAGTGACTCTACAATTTCTTTAGGAACAGTGCTATTGTGAGCAATGGTACCATCATAATCGGTTGCGAGTACAAAATATCTCATATAATCAATAAAGCATCAATTATACCAGTTTTCAAATGCGTAGTTTATTTAATAATTAAAGATTCGACCGGAAGCACCCCAAATAAAAAAAGCCGGACCAATACAGTTCCGGCATACATTATCTAAAACCAGGCTTTATTTATTTTTCTGTGCCCAGTCACGAAGCATTACAATAGCTGTAGACAACACCCCTGCACTTCCCTTAAAATCACCACTACCGCTTGGCTCTCCATGCACACCATACCACTCATAAAACTTACTGTGTTTGAGCACGATACTGAGCATTGGCTGAATTTCATCATATGCTTCCTGCGGAAAACCGTTGGCAACTAATTGTTGTATCATTCTTCCGCCAAACCAATGCCAGTCGCCGCCATTTTGATAAACATACAGTTTGGATGCATTGGAGTTTTTGTAGATCCCTTCAGGATAAGGCGGATAAATAGTCAGCCCGATGGAAGGCGCACCAGACAACGCTACATTTTTTAACATCTGTTTGTTTACCAACGCGATTTCTTCTTTTGACAGAAGGCCAGCTTCAATAGCCACTGCTGTTCCGCCGTGATAATGCATTTTGTTCTCGTCAAAATCAGCAGGAAAGGGAGAACCATTAACATACAGGTGCGGAATAAATTTGTGATTCTTTTCATCCCACAAATATTTGCGAATGTTAGTGGAAGTTAACTGCTTCAGATTCATCCATTTTTGCTTGCCGGCAGTTAGTTTTGTAAAGCCAATCATATCATTTAGCGCAATTACAAACATTGCATTATCATACACGTCAATTGCCCAGTGCGTATTTTCGTCTACATCCACAACAGCACCTCCTTCAATTTGCACGTCACCCCAATCCTGTGTGGTTGCCCCGGTTAACAATTGATATTTTTCAGAATACCTGTTCTTTAATAAATAATCAATAGAAAAAGCCATCCTTTCCAACACAGTTTTTCCACCGATCTTTTCGTTTAAAATTGAAGCATCTCCCGTTACACGTATGTATTTGGCAATAGCCTGTATCAACGATGTTTCCTGATCCGTCTCAACCGTATTTTTAAATCCTACGTGCCCGGGGTCGAGATCACTTGTGTATATATTGGGATCATTCCACGTAACATGTCCTTTCAACACATACCCATCAACAATTTCTCCGTTCGGTTGCTGCAAACGATAAAACGTCAGCAAATTTTTGCGAATAGTATCGGTATTGTACACTTTACATGATGTTTCAATAAACGTATTCATGTCCCGGATCCAAACCTGCGGATATCCGTCGCCCGCATTAAACCCTTTAGCCAATAGCTTTTCAGCCATTGCATAAACGGTATCCATTTTCTTATCAGATAATATTTTTTTGGCAAGCTCTTTCTTGTTTTGAGCAACAAGAGATGCAGAGAAAGCAAACATCAAAATAGATAATAGAATAAACTTTGTTCGCATGTTCAGACATATTAAAATTACACGAATGTACCGAAATTCTTATTATGAAAGCTGTGTCATTTTCGTAACAAGGCCTGACTGTCCGAAGCCTGCGCCTCCCTGCGAAGCTGCTGTCCTATTTTAGCCTTTGAAAGCCATTTTTCATTAGCACTCTTGCATTTATAAGGCACATTATTTATTTTGTTCCAACCTCCACAATATCTGCATCCGGTTTTCTGTCATTTTTTTATAACTCTAAATTCATTTGTATGAAAACATTCCGCACTGCAGTGTTATCAATTGTACCGTTATGCAATGCCCTTTTTGCTTTTTCCCAGGCAAACACATCCTTATCAAACCTTATTTCTCCGACTTCGGTAAACCAATCCCTTACACCTTCGCTGGATAACGCTAAAGATATTGGCAGCAACACAAAAGGATGGCGGACAATTTACCTGGACAGCCAAATCTATTTCAAAAATACACTTACAATCCATGCAAGAGGCACAGGTAATTTTTTTATGGGCAATAATGCAGGGAATACATCGCTCACAGGCACAAACAATGCCGCAATCGGCCAACAGGGCCTGCATGCGCTGACTACAGGTTCTTATAACGCCAGTGCAGGAACATATGCGTTAACCAGTAATACTTCGGGCATTGCCAATACGGGCATCGGATACAGATCGCTTAACAATAATAAAACGGGAAATAACAATGTAGCTGTAGGCACGCAATCAGCGTATTCAAATACCACCGGTTATTCAAATATTGCAATTGGCATAAATGCTCTTTTTAAAAATACCTCGGGCAGAAATCTCGTTGCAATAGGCGATTCAGCATTGTTTAACCAGAACGGCAGCACAGGTAACAATACAGCCGTTGGATCGAAATCTTTATTCAGTAGCACCACTGGTAATAATAATACCGCATCCGGTTACAGAGCTATGTTCAGCACAAGCACCGGCAGCAATAATGCAGCCCTGGGATCGGCAGCTCTGTATGCTAACACAACGGGATCGTACAACGTTGCGATTGGCTCCAGCACAATGCTGGCAAACATTACAGGATCATTTAATATTGCCGTGGGAAGTCTTTCACTTTATAACAACACAAACGGGCATGATAATACTGCGGTTGGGCACAACGTATTGTTATCTAACACTTCAGGATTTTCAAATACAGCAATTGGTGCAGGCGCCTTAACAAACGCTACAACAAGCAACTACAATGTTGCAGTGGGCGCACAGGCTATGTACAAGAACACCACCGGGCAGTTTAACACTGCCATGGGCACCTCCTCCCTTTATTCAAATACAACCGGCTTCGGCAATGTCGCACTAGGAATGGCCGCGTTGAATTTAAATACAACCGGAACTCATTTGGTTGCAGTAGGAGACTCCGCACTGTTTAACCAGTCTGCTGGCTTAGGGGGCAATGTTGCGGTAGGCCATAAATCCTTGTTTTCAAATACTACGGGGAACGACAATACGGCAACAGGATCATACACTTTATATACTAATGTAGCAGGGAACGAGAATGTTGCTTATGGCAGCCACGCACTATATACAAACAATTCTGGCAGCAATAATGTAGGTATCGGTGGAGTTGTTTTGTATTCCAATACTTCCGGCTCTAACAACACTGCAACAGGCATTGCTGCTTTATCAAGAAACACATCAGGCAGTTCCAATACATCTTACGGCTATCAGTCAGCGTTTTCAAACACTACAGGATATTCTAATGTATCAATTGGTACGAATGCACTATTTAAAAATGTGGACGGTCACAACCTTGTAGCGATTGGCGATTCTGCCTTATATAGTCAAAGTACAGGGGGCGGCGAGTTCAATACGGCCATCGGTTCAAAAGCTTTATTTTCTAATACCACCGGTTATTTAAATACAGCTTTGGGATATATGGCAATGTACAACAATATTACAGAAAGCGGGAACACTGCTGTAGGCAGCTATTCATTGTATAGCAATATTTCAGGCGATGCAAATACTGCTCTTGGATATGAGAGTTTACGACTCAATGTAAACGGCAATACTAATACAGCCTTGGGAGGAGCTTCACTTTTTCACAACTTATCCGGATCTAACAATACCGGAACCGGCGACTACTCCCTTTATCAAAACACATCCGGAAATGATAACGTAGCCTCTGGTGTTAATTCTCTTTTAAATAATCAATCAGGTAACTATAATACCGCCAGCGGATTTGCTGCACTGTATAACAACAAAAATGGAAATTCAAATGTAGCCATAGGTATTCTGAGCCTCTATAAAAACAATGGAGTCAGCAACCTGGTAGCAATAGGCGATTCTGCTTTGTATAATTTAACTGGCGGAGGACATAGCACTGCACTTGGCTCAAAAGCAGGCATCAACAATAGTACTGGTCCCAACAATACCTATATAGGCTACCACGCCGGCAACACTGTAACCATTGGCAGCTCAAATACTTTTATCGGGTATGGTGCGGATGACGGCAAAAATAATTTATCCAATTCCACAGCACTTGGCAACCTGGCTATAGCCACCGCCAGCAACCAGGTGATGCTGGGGAATACATCTGTTACTGCCGTTAAAGCAGCAGGCAGTTTTGTTATTTATTCTGATGGCCGTTATAAAAAGGATTTGAAAGAAAATGTGCCGGGACTTGAATTTATACTGAAGCTTCGTCCGGTCACCTATTACTATAACATTCACGGCATGAATGATGCGATGGGAACTACACAAAGAAGAACGGAAGATCAATCAGCTGACGGGGATGGATTTGTGCAGGCCAAAACTGTAGAGGATAAATCTATAGCTGCAAAAGAAAAAAAACTATATACAGGCTTTGTTGCACAGGAAGTGGAAACCGCTGCAAAAAAGATCAGCTATGATTTCAGTGGCTTATACAAACCACAAAACGACAACGATCTATACGGACTAAGTTATGCGGATTTTGTGGTACCATTGGTAAAGGCTGTACAAGAACTAAACAAAGAAAATGAGGATCTGAAGCAGGAAAATCTCTCTCTCAAACAAGAGAATGATGCTATTCAATCGAGACTTGACAGAATTGAGGCAATGTTAAAAATGCCTTCATCTACCAGTGTAAACGTTAGCAGCGCATCTCTTGATCAAAATGTTCCTAATCCATTTAACAACTCAACTACCATTGGCTATACACTTCCAACAGCCTTCACAAAGGCGCAGATAGTTATTACAGAACAGGGTGGAAAAGTATTGCAGACCATAAATGTAAGCGGAAGCGGAAAGGGGTCCTTGAATGTAAATACAAGAACACTCGCGTCTGGCACTTATTATTATTCATTATATGTTGATGGCAAATTAATAGCAACCAAAAACATGCTTATAGCCAGATAATACTTTATAAAACGACAACATAAAAGCCTCGGACTAAAAAGCTTGCCTGCCCTTTGCTTGCGCCGCGGGGTACTGGGTAGTGAAGAATCGGGCGCAATGCAGGCACAGGCTGGTTGGCATAAATCAGGTATCAGAACAGGCAATATTGCAATATGGGGACCTGGCGTAATTAATTTTTTAAACATGGCCATTCGATAATACCCGGTGGATTTTGTAGTTTCAATGTCGTTTTCATTGCTAACAGGCAGGCTTCACCGTTACTAAAAGGCTCTTTCTAACACAGTTACTCGTTTAAGTACAGCAAGGCAACAACATTTTCTCTTTACTCACTAAATAGAAACATTCATCACCACACAAAACAAATTGTATGAAGACCAATTCAACCGCATTACACAGAAGGACATTCATTCAACAAACCGCATTGACCATAGCTGGAGCAAGTTCATTGTCCGCCCTGCCGATGCTTGGTTACGCCAGCCCTTATGCCGACGATAATCTCAACATTATTGGTCCGTTAGAAGGATATTCTCCGCAGATCGGCATTTTGGTTTCCATGATGGCATGGAACAGGGCGTCTGTCATTAATGCTGTGAATGGCTTAACTCAACAGGATCTCGACTTTTTAATTGACGACAAATCAAACACCATCGGAGCGCTGTTGCTTCATCTTGCCGCGACTGATACAGTGTATCAGGATCTTACATTCAACAACCTCAAGGATTTTAGCGATGAAAATAAAAAGAAATGGGGTGTTGCAATGGAACTGGGCGACGAAGGCAGAAAACAGATCAAGGGCAACAATCTGGATTATTATTTAAACGCCCTACACGAAGTTCGCCAGAAAACACTTGACGAATTTAAAAAGCGGGATCACAAATGGCTGGCTCAGGTAGATCCACATTTCTTTAATAACCAACCCACCAACAATTTTTGCAAATGGTTTCATGTTTGCGAACACGAATCAAACCACAGGGGTCAGATAACGGTGATAAGAAAGAGGTTGCCGGGGAGTAAGTCTAAGGCTGAATAAAAAAATTTAATATTGTTTGGTAATCGGCAAAAAGGTGAACCGTAATTTCTTTGCGATACTTTTGCCCGGCTCAGATAACCTAACCGTAATTTCATGACAGATCGCCTACTCAATAGAACTGTTTTCGGCAACGAAGAAAATAAGAATAGAGTCTTAACCCGAGATGAAGCTTACACGCTTCTTAACAATTGGGTACCAAATGAGAAATTGCGTGTACACATGCAACAGGTAGCATATCTTATGCAACGATGGGCGGCAGAAGCAGAAGGACTTGACGAAGCTGATCAATGGCGCTGGGAAATGGCTGGATTACTCCATGATGCAGACTGGGAACAATGGCCGGATCTTCATTGCAGAAAAATAGTGGAAGAACTGGAGCAGCGTAATGTCGATCCTGAAATTATACGTGCTATAGCATCACACGGACCATCTTATTTTGGCGTTGATCCGGTAACAACGATGGATAAGATGTTGTATGCATTTGATGAGCTATCCGGGCTTGTCCACGCTTATTCTCTAATGAGAGAAACAGGTTATGAAGGTATGGATTTGGCAGGCGTGAAAAAGAAACTGAAATCAAAAGGCTTTGCAGCGAATGTATCGCGTGATGACATCCAGGATGCGTGTGAACGCGCCGGCATTTCACTTGATACATTGATAGCATTCATCATCAAACATCAGCCGATGCTTAGTAAACAGAAAGCATAAATGCATTTACCGTTAATAAGATCTACACCATATAATTGGAGTAATAATCTTTTCAAAGGGCTTTTTTGTAGCCATTGGGCTTGAGGGATATAAACCAAAACTCCGGTCATTAAACTACAACGGAGTTATTGATTTAATATGAACCCCAATAAAACAATCATCCTGGCAACCTTTAGGCACATAACCGCAACTCGTTATCAGACCAATTGAATCAGAAGTAAAATAGACATCATTCTTTTTCTTTTCTACATTCAGCCAAACTGTGGGCGCCTGGGCATAAATTTCATCAAGCAGAACCGCCGCATCACCTTCCTGATGCGTATTTAAGGCTGCACTATCTTCAGTCCAGGATCTCATGATTTGCAATAAGGGTGCTTGTCCCTGATTATACACATAACTGCCGGCCAAATAACTTCTGCCTTTTACAGCTCCGTTCCGCACCGTTATTTTAGTCTCTGCATAACCGCCAAACACTGAACCGCTATAAATGATATAAGAATAGGAATTTCCTATTGATGCTTTATAGCTATTCCAGGCCTGCTTGCTTTTTTCAAATTCACTGGCGTACTGTATACTGTCTTTTTTACACGAAAAAAACGAAGTAATTAATACTATCGCGACAAGTAATTTCATATCAGGTGATTTAATAAAAAGGATTAACTATATATTGTCCAATAGCATGACTGTATATTTGCCATATTCGTTCCTGATTTAAAAAAATTTTCATCTATTTAGATTGCATCAATCGTTTATTCCAATCATCTACCCTTTTCCACACATCGCCCATGCATTCTATAGAGGCTTACAGGATTGACAAGCCCGGCTTTAAGCGCGAGCTCAGGTTAAACTAAGGGATACAATACCACCAGGCATCAGCACCAGAACATATAAATTCATGTCACATATAACGGTGAACTAACTAAACAAAAAATAACAACTACAATAAATTGGTTAGCTATAAATATTCTTTTGCAAGAATTCATTTTTAAACTTTCCGGAGGGATCATATTCAGCAACCAGTTGTTTAAAATCTGAAAGCCTTTTATAACGTGATTGTAAAATACGTGGCTGCATTGTAAACAGCTTTGCCCAATGTGGCTTAGCATTGAAAGGAGAAAGTTGTGCTTCAATCAACGGCAACAAACTCATTACTGCGTCTGTCTCCTGCTTCCATGTAAAATGGATTGCGACAGAGGTCTGCCTATAACAAGGACTCATCCAGAGTTCATCAGTTTTAATAGTGCGTATTTCCGTTATAAAGAGGTGGGGTGATATTTTTTCATTTAGTTTTTGTACAGCCATTATAGCTTCATAGGCATTTTCAATAGGCACAAAATATTCAGCCTGTAATTCTTTTCCTGCGCTGGGCTTAAAACCCATTTTAAAATGCGGCATTCTTTCATACCACGTGCCTGGAATGCCCATTTGGTCGGTAACATTTTCAGCTGACTGATCTGCTATAGGATGCATATTTTTTGTGGCAAGTTTTGCACCATATAATTCCGGCGCGGCCGTTGTATTATCATCGTCAACAACGCGGCTTTTTATCCAGACTTCATTAATGTTTTTATTTTTCCAGTCGGTGAACAGGCTTACGCTATAACCTTTAGATTCAAGGTCTGCAAAATTATTCCTTAATTCCTCCATTGGCATATTAAGATATACAACCTGTTTCATTTTAAAGGTTGGTATAATATCAAGGGTAACTTTTGAGAGTATGCCGATCGCGCCAAGATTAACGACGGCACCATAAAACTTATCTCCGTCTTTGTTCTTTGAAAGGGCAACAACATCCCCTGCGGCATTAACAAATTCAATTGCAGAAACCGAGGTAGATAAATTCCCATTGTCTACACCAGAGCCGTGTGTGCCGGTGGCACAAGCTCCTGCAACAGTAATATGTGGCAATGAAGCCAGGTTTGCCAAAGCATAGCCGTTTTCATCAAGATATGGGGCAAAATCACCATAGCGTGTTCCGGACTGTACGGTTATCGTATTTGCCGTTTTATCTAACGATAATACCTTATTCATCTGCTGTAGCGAGAGCTGGTTTTCTGTACTGTCTGCGATTGTATTGAATGAATGTCTTGATCCAAGCGCCCTGATCTTATTACACTTTTTAACAACTTCCTGTACCTGTTCAACCGACGTTGGATAGTGCACATGATCAGTACTGTAAGTTAAATTGCCAGCCCAGTTTGTAAGATGCCCGTTCATTGGAGTAGGTTTTTGAGAAGAATTGCAGCCAGTTAGATCTGATAAAATTACACCACCGGTTAAAACCGACATTGTTTGTATGAATGTTCTTTTATCCATGGATTATTTTTTTAAGTTGTCAGCAATTAAGAGGAACGATTATTTGTAGATCAGCAGTTTGGTTATTGCTTGCATATAAATTTACTTCTTCTGGAGCGATAAAGAATATATTTCTGTAACGATAATGTGGATGGTCAATAGCATTGGAGGGGCAAAGTGGAATATGCATTTGTAACCGTAGATGGATAAGTGGGGCCTGGGCAATAAAATTGTTTCTTTTTTTAAACCACACAATAGACACTAAGCGACACAAAGAATTAAAAAGAGAAAAGTAAGAAAAAGCGCCAGATAGCGGTAGGGACACAAGCAAAAAAAGTTGTATCTCGTAATTTATCGCCGCGTCGCTGCTACTTAGCGCTCGTTGCGTGAACCCTGGCTTTCAATGATTGCCCTACTTTCGAATTTGCTTTTAACTGTTGGACCTGTTTCAAAGCTTCGGCATAAGATGTTTCTGATTGCTGTGCAAGGATCCTTCTGTTTCTCGAGGATAGTTCCTCCAACGATATCTCGAAGTTTTTGCCGGATTTCATCAGAGGTCATTTATTCAATGTCAGGAAAAAAATTGAGGTATACAAGGCCTGGAGCGGCCCTATATACCTCATTTGTGGAGCTGAGGGGGATCGAACCCCTGTCCAAACATATTTACCATAAGCTTTCTACATGCTTATTCCATTATTACTTGTCGGCGGCAAACAGGAAATGAACAAACCAATCTGTCGCTTAGCTGGATAGTCTTTTGTAACGGTCACAGCCTTCCGTTACAGCATTCTGTGTTTAGTTTTGAGTCGGCGGCGGAGCCTGGTAACAGAACAACCTGCTCAACGCGGCCCTAATGACTATCTAATCACTGATTAGGCAGCCATGGCATACTGTGTATTGCCATTTGAAGTTTGAATATTCAGATTAAAGTGCTAATTATACAACGCACTGCATGCTTACACCTACCGTAACCTATGCTGTCAAAACCAGTACAGCCCCGGGTTATGTACGATGTTAGGTGTGTGATGTTAGATGTGTTTTAGTGCAGGCCGACTGTGTTTTTGGTCGGCAACCTTTTCAATAAAGTAGCTCTCCACACCTTATACCTTACGCCTCACACCTCATCACCTCCCTATCAAAGAACTTTTATGGGAGGACAAATTTACGAAAGTTTTCCGGTTTTGCCTCATTTCAAACAATCGCGCCTGTTAAAAGATAGCAAACGCAGCGCCGTTTCTGGTCCCGGCTTTAAGCTTTAGGCTTTGGGCTTTAAGCTTCCTTCTTATCTTCACAGCTATGAACGTAAATATGCCCTTACAGACATACCAGGAAAATATTACAACGCTAAAATCGCAGCTGGAAACAATTGCCGCCAAAAGAAGAAGAGCTGCCTGGATGCGCTTTTTCATTGTTGTCGCGACAATTCTGCTTGTGAGATTTACCTGGCAGTTCTCCAGCTGGATCATCATTTTGTCTGCAATTGTGGGTATCGCTGTCTTTTTAATTGCAGTTTCCTTTGACACCGATCTGAAAAATAAACTGCTTAACCTTGAGCGTCTTTTAAAAATAAATGAAGAAGAGGTAGCATTGCTTAATGGCAATTATCATAGCCGGTTTGACGGCAAAAATTACGAGCCCGAACAGCATGTATATGCACATGATCTTGACATCTTCGGTAAAGCCTCCATCTATCAATATCTCAACCGGGCAACGAGTGAACAAGGAAGACAGTTGCTGGCAGATCGTCTGCTGAGTCATCAATCCAAAGAAGAGATCCTGTTGACGCAGCAAGCAGTAAAGGAAGTCGCACAGGACACAACATGGCGGCATCAATTCCAATCGTTTGGAACGGCTGAACCACTGTCGCTTCGCACTGAAAAAAGAATTGAAAACTGGATGCAACTTCCGCCATTGTACGATCATAAAGCATGGAAATTGCTGGCATATGGTTTTCCGGTGATTACGATTACAGTGACCATTCTTCATCTTGCAGATATAATCAGTGCGCCTTTGTTCTATACGCTTGTTTTCGCCTTCATGATATTTGCTTTTTCCATTAGCAAAAAACTGCATGAGACCTACAACTTACTTTCCAGAATTGTAACGGAAGTAAACACCTTGCACAAACAACTGGAACATATTGAGAACAACAGCTTCTCGTCCCCGTTAATTCAATCCATCAAAAGAAACATACAGGTAAAAGGCTCGTCAAAAGCGTCTGCTGAAATTCTTGGTCTCAAAAATATTCTTGGCCGCTTTGACGTACGTCTGAATGTTTTTGCCTTCTACATTTTGAATACATTTTTGCTATGGGATCTTCACCAGATCCTGGCACTGAACAAATGGAAAAAGAACAATCAACAAACTACCTCTCACTGGTTTAATGCCATTGCCCAGATGGAAGTAATATCTGGCCTGGCGACACTCCATTTCAATCAACCAGCATGGAGCTTTCCATCCATTTCAACTTCGCATTTCACGTTGAATGGCCATAACATCGGCCATCCCTTGATTGCGGAAGGAAAAAGAGTTGACAACAGTTTTGGGTTAGAAGGCTTGGGAAAAGTCAGCATCATCACCGGCTCGAACATGGGTGGGAAAAGTACATTTTTACGGAGCATTGGTGTTAATGCTGTTCTGGCGTTAATGGGAGCCCCTGTGTGTGCCGCATCATTTACAATATCACCTATTAAACTGATGTCGAGTATGCGCATTGCGGATAATCTGGCTGACAACACTTCAACGTTCTATGCTGAACTGAAGAAGCTTCGCCTCATTATAGAAGCGGTGAATAACAAAGAGCAGGTTTTTATTTTGCTGGATGAGATACTCCGTGGCACAAACTCACTCGATCGTCATACTGGTTCAAAAGCTTTGATCAAACAGCTAATCCATCAACAAGCCGTGGCCGTTATTGCAACACATGATGTGGAACTGGCGCAATTGGAAAATAGTTTTCCGGAAGCCATCCATAATTATCATTTTGATGTACAGGTTGCCCATGACGAATTATTCTTCGACTACAAATTAAAAAAAGGCATCTGCCAAAGCCTCAATGCGTCGATACTGATGAAGAAGATCGGAATAGAGGTTTAATGTGCAGATGGGTGAATTTGCAAATGTGCGAATGTGCAGATGCGCGAATGAGCGAATGTGCAGATGGGTGAATATGTAAATGATGAACGATCTAAACCTCCATTGCGTCGTGTTTACCCAGGAAGTTTCTAAATAAATAAAATGGGCCCGATTAAATCGGGCCCATTTTATTATAACCTTATCGAGCAAAATCTTGCTCTTGCGTCAGAATAGTTTGCACATTTGCATATTTGCACATTCTCACATTCGCACATTTTCAATTGTCAACTTTCAATTTTCAATTATTTAAACAGTCTCCAGAAATCCAATCCCAACGCGTAAGCCATCAATCCCAGCAACAACACCATACCCGCCATTTGTGCATACTCCATGAATTTGTCACTTGGCTTGCGGCCGGTGACCATTTCGATGATGCAGAACAAAGCATGTCCTCCATCCAGTGCCGGAATCGGCAATATATTCATGAACGCGAGCACTATGGAGAAGAATGCCGTCAGGCTCCAGAAGTTCTGCCAATCCCATTGAGAAGAGAACATGTTGCCGATGCTGATCAGGCTTCCCACTGATTCACTTGCTTTCACTTTACCGCTGAAAATAAGTTTCAGCTGCAACCAGTAGGATCGCAGGGTTTCGATGCTCTTACGGAAACCTGCAGGAAAAGATTCAAAGAAAGTGTATTTAATCTCTTTGATCTTAATCAATTTGGAAGGATCGGTATTAAATAATCCAATTGCGCCGGCCTGTGGCACAGTTAAAGACGTATTTAATGTATCCGCACCACGCAGGTAAGTCAACGAAATTTGCTTGCCTTTGTTGGCCGCTATTTGTCGTTTAAAATCATTAAAAAATTCAACTTTGTTTTCATTCAGTTTAATGATCTTATCACCTTTCATCAGGCCAGCTCTCTTTGCCACCGATGTATCAATCACACTGTCAATGGCAGTAAAAGGAATGCGGACATCAATAAAATTCAGATCCTTATAACTGATCAACGTGCCGGCAAACTTGTCCGGAATATTGATATTTACATGCTCACCATTTCTGTCAACCTGTAAAGATTTGGCATCATCAAGAATAACGTTGAAAGGAATTGCCTTAAATTTCTCAACGTATTTTCCATCAACACTCAATATTTTATCGCCGTCTCTTAAGCCAATTGTCTGTGCCAAAGAGTCTGCAGCAATGCCATATGTCATTTGATTCGTTGGAATGTATTCTTCACCCCATGACCACAGCATCATTGCATAAATAAAGAATCCCAATAACAGGTTTACTACAACACCACCCACCATGATAATCAGGCGCTGCCAGGCCGGCTTGCTTCTGAATTCATAAGGTTGAGGAGGAAGTTTCATTTGTTCTTTATCCATGCTTTCGTCCACCATCCCGGATATTTTCACATATCCGCCAAACGGAACCCAACCGATACCATATTCGGTTTCACCAATTTTTTTCTTCCAAAGACTAAACCAGGGGTTAAAGAACAGGTAGAACTTTTCAACCCGGCAACCAAACCATTTTGCCGTAACAAAGTGTCCAAGTTCATGTAGGGTAACGAGAATGGAAAAAGAGAGGATAAATTGCAAAGCCTTGATTCCAACACTACTCCAGTCTATAGCTAATAATATCATTGCTTGTTTGTTATGCCCCGCAGGGATATGTTTTATTAATTAATGTTGAGTTTAACGGTCTCAAATATATCTACAGTATTCTAAATGTAATCTTATAAATGCGTGTTTTACACGAATGGCAAAAACAATGTTTTACATCTGAATCAGTGAAGCGGCGAAATTACGCGCCTCTGCATCGCTTTCAAAGTACTCTTCCAGGGTTGGCTTTTCAATGAAAGGTATTTTATCAATTGTTCTTTCCACCATTTCTGTGATGTCCAGGAATCCAATACGATTGCGCAGGAAAGCAAAAACAGCGATTTCATTGGCTGCGTTTAGCACGCAGGGTACATTTCCTCCTTTAAACAAGGCGTCAGTAGCAAGCACCAGGTTACGGAACGTTCTGATGTCTGGCTCTTCAAAGGTTAACGTACCAGGCTTTCTGAAATCGTATCGCGGAAATTTATTGGGAATGCGATGCGGAAAAGCCATTGCGTACTGAATAGGCAGCTTCATATCCGGCAATCCCATTTGAGCTTTAATACTGCCATCCTCAAATTGAACCATACTGTGGATAATGCTTTGCGGATGGATAACCACCTGGATCTGATCAGGTTGAAGATTGAATAACCAACGGGCTTCAATCATCTCAAGACCTTTATTCATCAGTGTTGCAGAGTCAATAGATATTTTGGCGCCCATACTCCAGTTCGGATGCTGCAGCGCGTGATCACGCTTAACATTTACCAGGAAGTTTGGTTTCTTTCCAAGAAAAGGACCACCGCTCGCCGTTAAAATTACCTTTTCTATTTTGTTGCGCGACTCACCAATCAGGCATTGGAAGATCGCGGAATGCTCGCTGTCCACAGGAATAACCGGCACTTTCTTTTCCATTGCTTTTTGCATCACCAGATCTCCAGCTACCACCAATGTTTCCTTATTAGCCAAACCAATGGCCTTGCCGTTTTCCAGCGCCTGGAGCGTAGGTTTCAATCCTGCATACCCAACAATCGCGGCCAGCATAAAATCGTAACAATCCATAGCGGCTACTTCATCTAACGATTGTTCACCTGCAAAAACCTTTATATGTGTTTTGGCTAACGCCTCCTTTACTTTATGATATTTTCTTTCATCACCGATCACTACTATGTTGGGCTGGAACTCAAGCGCCTGGCGGATCAGCAATTCCTCATTGGTATGCGCAGTAAGAACTTCGGCCGAAAATTTATCCGGATTTGTCCTGATCACATCCAGTGCCTGCGTGCCAATTGAACCAGTAGAACCAAATATTGCAATACGCTTTGTCATAGTACTTTTTTCTATAATAAGACTGGTAAAGATAATAGAATCTATTACGAAGGAATAGATGATTTATTTGATTACCAAATTTGATGCCTCAAAGAAAAGAAAAACCGTCTTATTTAGTAAGACGGTCTTCATTTTCAAAGCGTTAGCCTCTATTTAAATTCAGTATCAGCAACTTCGGTGTTCATTTGCATATCGGTCACATTCATTTCCATGTTCTGCTGTTGCTCCCCAACTTTAATGGTCAGATTGATCTTGTAGGGCATCATCACGGCATTTACCTTGCGATAATCTGATAATTCAACGGTTTGTAACAGGTTCATGCCATTTACTTCAACTGCCTGTTCAGATTTTACCAGCAGATGCGTATTTACATCATAATATTCTGTCCTGGTTTTGCCTGAAGGAACTGTTACGGTAACTACATAAGCGTCTTTTCCATCAACTTTTTCGGTTTTTCCGGTAGCCAGTTTATAATTGTTGCCAGTTACGTAGTCAACCTGTTCAATGATGTTTTGTTGAATCTTCTTCTCTTTCAATTCGTCATCGGTCAAAGGCATTTGATTTGGTCCCTGCGATCTGAAGCCTGTGTTTCCATCAAACACTTCTTTGCTTACCACATTGCCACCCATGCTAATTGTCCTTAGTGTTTTGTTTGGCGCTTTTTTGCGTTCTTCCACATCAAGGTTCATTCCTTGCATACTCATTGTTGCTTTTGTTACTGTGGACTTTATGCCCTTGATATTGTCAATGCCACCAATGGCCGTTAAAAAGTCACTCACTACTTTCTTACCATCAGGAACTGCAATGTTAGATGAAGCGCCTGCAGTTACCGGCTTCGCATATTTATCATAATTATTAACCGGATATCCAAGTTTCTTTAATCCTTCTCCAACTTGTGAAGCTTTACCTGTTACAACGATGCGCGCATTGTTGATGGTAAAATATTTCTGAGCAGCTTTTTGTACGTCTGCCGCAGTTACCGCGTTTATTTTCTGGAGATAGGTTCTGTAAAAATCTTTAGGAAGATTGTTTAGTAAAATATTGGTTGCAAAAGTGGCAATGCGCGAAGCATTCTCCATGCCTAATGCAAAGTTGCCGGTATACCATGTTTTTACTGCACTTAGTTCTTCTGCGGAAACCGGCGTTGTTCTGATGCGTTTGATCTCTTTTACAAATTCAGCAACAGCACTGTCCGTTTTTTCATTACGTACAGATGAGGTAGCCGTAAATGTTGTTTGAAAACGCCCACCGCTGATACCCGATCTTGCGCCATAGGTAAAGCCGTGTTTTTCGCGAAGGTTCATATTAAGATAGCTGTTGAAATCTCCACCCAAAATTTGGTTAGCAATCAGTGTAGCGAAATAATCAGGGCTACTCATTGGCATGTTAACCAGGTTGGCAACGTTTATCTCTGATTGAACTGCATTCGGCACATCGACCAAATCAATTTCGGTAGCTGCAACGTTTTTTACGTTAGCAAGCTGAGGCAATGTTAGCACAGCTCCTTTCCACGTATCCAAGCCTTTTTCGGCCAGCGCCTTTGCAGCTTCTGGTTTGATGTCGCCGACAAAAGTGAGAAACCCTCTTGACGGTGTAATATATTTTGCATAATACTGTTTGGCATCATCCAACGTCAATTTCTGTACGCCTTCTTCCGTAGCAAATTCGCCAGCAGGATGATCCAGACCATACAACAAAGCATTTCCGGCGCGCGCTGAAATTGCTTTTACATTGCGTTCGTTGGCCTTAAGACCAGTGATATATTGAGATTTCAATTTATCGAAAGACTCATCTTTAAATGCAGGATGTTGCAAAGCATCTGCCATCAAAAGAAAGGCCTGATCAAAATAACGCGTTAAAGCGGAAGCTGAACCTCCTGAAGAATTCAGGCTCACGTCGGCACCGATCTGATCAACCGCTTCATCAAACCGGGCCTTTGTTTTAGAGGTCGTTCCCTCATTCAGCA
The DNA here is from genome assembly GCA_030345135.1 of Chitinophagaceae bacterium DXS. Taxonomy (GTDB): domain Bacteria; phylum Bacteroidota; class Bacteroidia; order Chitinophagales; family Chitinophagaceae; genus Danxiaibacter; species Danxiaibacter flavus. The sequence continues at coordinate 360,018 of CP128386.1, read as the reverse complement.
TTTGTCCCATCAGATTCATAATACCTGCTTTGCTGCCTTCTTTTATAGGACCGGCATCAACAGTATAAGTAGCTGTTACTTTTGGCAACTTGTGATTCTCAACTACCAAAACAGTTATGCCGTTGGAAAGTTTGTAAATAACGGGATCCGCTATTGTGATAACGGGTGCCGGACCTGCTTTTGGCGGTTTGGAGCGATCTATTGTCTGCGCCTGAACAGACTGAATGAGAAAGGCCGCAGCTATATATAAAGTTATTTTTCGCATAATAATAAATAGTTTAAAGGTTACGATCGGAATTACTGTTTAGCAGGTAAGTAATACAATACCACGCGCTGATCTTTGTTGAGATATTTTTTTGCAACATCTCTTATCTCTTCACGCGTTATTTTATGTACCTGGTCCAGCTCTTCATTGATCTGATTGGTGTTCTTGTTGTAGAAGGTATATCCCTCTGCCAGGTTTTCAGCTACACCAATTACCCTGCTATTAGCGCTTACATAACCGTTTTCAAACTGGTTCATTATTTTCTGGTAATCTGATTCGCTGATCAGGTTGGCTTGCAGAGAAGCAACTTCCTCATCAATATCCTGCAACAACTGCGTTAATGGCGCATTGTTGTTTGGTAATGCATAAGTGATATAAGCGCCGTAATCTTCCAACGCATAGTTTAACGCGCCCACTTCCAATGCATCTTTTTTATCATCCACCATTTTTTTATACAGTTTAGAGCTTGCTCCACTGGATAAAATGGAAGAGATTAACCCAAGCACTTTGGAATCATGCGTGCTCATTCCCGGTGTACGATATGCAGCCATGATAGCCGGAATTTGAATGTTGGCATCATAAACTGAGTCGACGATTTCATGAGCAAGCGGCGGTTCCTGTATATGAGGCTGCTGTATATCTGCGCCGCGTGGCACCGCACTAAAATATTGTTTTGCGAGAGTTGTTGCTTTGTCTACATCGATGTCGCCAGCAATACTTAAAACCGCATTGTTGGGAACATAATACTTTTTAAAGAATGCTTTGAACTCGTCCAGCCTGGCAGCATCCAGGTGTTCCATTGAACCGATAGTCTGCCAGCGATAAGGGTGCTCCGTAAACAAACGTCTGAAGATTTCATACGCGAACTTTCCATAAGGCTGATTATCGAGGCGCTGTCTTTTTTCTTCTTTTACAACTTCATTCTGCGTCTTCACACCAACTTCATTTATTACCGGATGCAGCATGCGCTCACTTTCCAGCCAAAGGCCAAGCTCCAGCTGATTAGAAGGAAACACTTCATAATAAAAAGTTCTGTCCTGTGTTGTATTGGCATTGTTCTGACCGCCGTTTGATGAAACGATCTTCATAAACGTACCTCTCTTTATGTTGTCTGTTCCTTCAAACAATAAATGTTCAAAGAAATGCGCAAATCCGGTACGGGCAGAGTCTTCATTTTTAGACCCCACATGATACATAACCGAAACTGCTACAACTGGCGCTGTTTTATCCTGGTGCAGAATTACATGCAGGCCGTTATCCAGGTCAAACTCTTTGTATTGCACTTTCTGTGCATTTACAAAAGCAGCTGTAAACAAAAGCGCTACAGTGAGCTTAAAGCTTTTTTTTCTCATTCATTCTTCGTTTTTATTGATTAGAGTAAGGAGCACAGTTGAAATTATAACGATTTGAAATTGATTACGAACCGTAGTAAACAAATTTCAAATCCTGATAATTCCATGAAAATAAACTTTTTACAATTTCAGCATAAAAAAACACCGGCGCATTTGCAATCCGGTGTTTTTCATAAAAAATTATACAGGCTCTTATTATTGATTGACGAACGGTTGCAGTGCGTCAGCAATCTTCCGGTCGTTGCTTAAGCGTGGAAGCTTATTCTGGCCACCAAGCTTACCAATGGATTTCATGTAATCAATAAATCCATTTTTAACGATCGGCGTTATTTTAAGTTTCTGCAGAATATTGCCGGCTATTAAATCGTCGTAATAAACGTTTTTCTGTCGAAGGTTATTATCTACCTTTTCTATAAAGCCTTGCAGATCTGAGGGGGCGTTCTCAAATTCTATAAACCATTCATGGTAACTTTTTCCTTCACCCTGCTGAACCATCGGCGCAACTGTAAACTCAATAATTTTCACATTGTCTTCATTAGCAGCTTTCATTAAAGCCTGCTCTACCTCTTCGCCAATAACATGCTCACCAAAGGCAGAAATATAATGCTTGGTTCTGCCGGTAACTACCAGGCGATAAGGTTTTGTGCTCACGAACTTCACCGTGTCGCCGATATTGTATGCCCAAAGCCCTGCGTTGTTATTGATGATGAGGGCATAGTTTTCCCCCACCTTTACATCTTTCAATGATAAACGTGTCGGATTTTCATTGAAGATCTCACCAGCGGGCACAAACTCGAAAAAGATACCGGAATCAGTATTTAATAATAATCCCTCTGCATTTTGTGAATCCTGGAAGGCAAAGAATCCTTCGCTGGCAGGGAATGTTTCGATTGAATCGATTTTCTTGCCGATGCTATCAAACAGCTTGGCTCTGTAAGGCTCAAAATTTACACCGCCATAAACCATCACTGAAAAGTTGGGGAACAGGTCGGCAATCTTCTTTCCGCTAACCTGCGTTAGTCTGTCAAAATACATTTGCATCCATGGTGGTATGCCGCTGATCAGCGCCATATCCTCATTAATGGTCTCCTGAACAATTTTATCCAGCTTAGTTTCCCAATCTTCAATACAGTTGGTCTCATAGTCAGGAAGCTGGTTACTTCTCAAATATTTCGGAACATGGTGATTTACGATACCACTTAAGCGGCCGGTTGGAACGCCGCCAACCCTGTCAAGCTCGGGCGATCCACTTAAAAAGATCATTTTCCCTTCTGTAAAATTCGCGTTTCCACTTTCAGCGATATAGCAAAGCAATGCATTGCGGGCGGAATCAATGTGATTGGAAATTGATTCTTTACTGATAGGAATATATTTTACGCCACTGGTGGTACCACTCGTTTTGGCAAAATAAATGGGCTTTCCCTTCCATAGAATATTTGCCTGGCCCTGTTTTACTTTGGTGATGTAACTTTTAATCTGCTCATAGTCGCGTATGGGAACCTGCTTTTTAAAATCCTCATAGGTCTTTATATTTTCAAAACCGTGATCTTTTCCGAATTCGGTGTCTTTTGCTGTTTTGATCAAATCCTTAAAAATCACCTCCTGGTCTGCAACAGCGGTCTCCATCCCCTTCTTTATTCTGTTATATATATATCCGGCAAACGGCTTCGCTAGTAAAGATTTTAAATTCATAATCTAGTATTGATTGGGGATAACAAAAATAGGCGCATAAAAGGGAAAAAAGTCAATAGTGGATACAATACCGTCTCCTTAAGACGAAATTCACTTCGTCAAGTACGATCTTTGAAGTACGAAGTACTTAATTTTAAGCACGTTGTCTTGTGGGTATCACGGAAAATGGCGAATTTGCCTTACTTATATTCAATTCATTGTTGCGCCGTGACAAAGGAATAAAATAGCCCTTAGACAAGGCTAAAAACCTATTCACTTTCAATCAGATAAAGATTAGAATCAGGTATTTTTGTGTTTTGGAGCAATTTTTTTGAAAAATCCTTGCCTTATTCCATTGTAAAACCTTACCTTTGCCGTCCTAATTTTGGATAAGCCATGTTCGCAGTCGTAAAAATCGCAGGTCAGCAATTTAGAGTACAGGAAGGTCAAAGCCTGTATGTTCCTCACCTGCAAGCAAAAAGTGGAGATAAACTTGAGTTCAGCGAAGTATTGCTGGTTGACAACAACGGCAGTCTTTCTGTTGGAACTGATGTTAAAGCTGTAGTTAAAGCTGAAGTTTTGAATGAATTTGTGCAGGATGATAAAGTGATCGCATTCAAAATGAAAAGAAGAAAAGGCTTCCGTAAAAAACACGGGCACAGAACTCAATTCACTCAAATTAAAATTGAAAGCATCGCTTAGTAAGAGCGGAGCAAAAAAGTAATTAACATTCAAACTCATTTACTATGGCTCACAAAAAAGGTGAAGGTAGTGTAAAAAACGGCCGTGATTCACAAAGTAAACGTTTAGGAGTAAAGATATATGGTGGTCAGCCAGCTGTAGCTGGTAACATCATCGTTCGCCAGCGCGGAACTGTTTATCATCCTGGTAAAAACATTGGTGTAGGAAGAGACTACACACTGTTTGCACTTACAGATGGTATCGTAGAATTCAGAAAAACTACTGCAAACAAAACTGTAGTTTCTGTTACGCCTGCGGAAGTAACTGCTTAATTCCTAAAAAAATTTGGCAGTTCCCATAAAACATTTAATTTTATGCAATATTTACTAACCATTAAATTAAATGAACATGGCAACTGCAAAAAAAGCAGCTCCTAAAAAAGCTGCTGCAAAGAAAGCTGCTCCTAAAAAAGCTGCTGCGAAAAAAGCCGCTCCTAAAAAAGCTGCTGTAAAGAAAGCCGCTCCTAAAAAGGCTGCTGCTAAGAAAGCTGCTCCTAAAAAAGCTGCTGTAAAGAAAGCCGCTCCTAAAAAGGCTGCTGCTAAAAAAGCTGCTCCTAAAAAAGCCGCTAAAAAGTAAGCTTATAACAAGCTCAAATACTTAAAGGTCCCGGGATAATCTCCCGGGATTTTTTTTGCTCCTGTCACGAAAACGCTAAGGCGCGAAGGGGCACAAAGATTAAAGCTTCGACATTGCCAGGAAGCGATTGGATTAATGGACGATTGAAATTTGAAAATTGACAATGATGTGCAGTTTAAAAATCTGTGGTTCTCTTATCTTTTCCTGCCTTTTCTCTCTGTAATTATAATTGTCCATCGCTACAGTACTAAGATGATTTTAAGGCGCGTAATTGCAGCGTGTTTGAAATCACAACTTTTCATTCTTTAACTTTTTACTAAGCCCAAAACAACGTTAATAATTTGTACTATCCGGTTATTCATTTATAGAATCCCTCTCTACCTTGGCATAATAGGGCGGAAATAGTACAGGAAATGAAATATGAGATCTACCGGAACATTAAAGTATCTGAAGATTACTGTTTGTTCGAATTTATAAGCGATGGTCAAAATGGATATATATTTAAGCGTATAGAATTTAGTGAGACGGCTGTCTCCAATATTTATAACCTTGCGTTTGGTGACGTGGACGAGGATAATCAGATAAATGATATCCATACAAGCAACAACGGAGACCGGAATAAGATACTTTCAACAGTTGCATTCGCTGTTGACATCTTTTTAAGTAATTATCCGAAGAGATGGGTTTATTTTAAGGGAAGCACACAAGAACGCACGAGGTTATACAGAATGGCGATAAGCCTGAATCTGGATGAGTTATCACTTAAATTTACAATCTACGGCGAACAGCAAAATAAGTTTGTTCCTTTTCAAAAAAATGTAACTACAGACGGCTTTTTAATCAAGAAAAAATTAAGTAATTTCGATATATGAAACAAAGAATCATTAAATATAAAAGCGATCTTTTCGGCAAAAAAGTTACACTTATAGTTGATGAAAATCTGAATAAATTAAGAGGAAAAACGCTTGCACCCAAAAAACTGGACGAGGCAAATGCTACTCTAAAAAAATTGCAGCATACACTCCCACTATAATATATTTATTCGCAATTATATTAGTTGGCTAAACCCACAAACACTCCCGCCTTATTCTCTTTTTCTTTCAACAACAATCTTACCTATTTTTGGGACGAACATCCGGTATCAACAATGATTAGGAAAATGCTTAAGCTCATTGCTGATAGCTGATTGCTAAAAGCTTCTTAACAATGGACAACTACGCAATTGCCGATAACTTCTCGATGCTTTCCAAATTGATGGATATTCATGGCGAGAACAGTTTTAAATCAAAGACTTATTCAGTGGCTGCATTTACCATTGAAAAATTGCCCATGCAATTGGCGGAACTACCGCAGGATAAGATCTTTTCCATTAAGGGCATTGGAGAAAGTGTTGGTCAGAAAATTATTGAACAGTTACAAAAAGGTACACTTCCGATACTTGATGAATATGTAACACGTACCCCTGCAGGTATCATTGAAATGCTGAATATTAAGGGTATTGGTCCGAAAAAAATTTCAACTATCTGGAAGGAGCTCGAGGTTGAAAGCCTGGGTGAGCTTTTATATGCATGCAACGAAAACAGATTAACCTTATATAAAGGCTTTGGAGAAAAGACACAGAAAAACATCAAAGAGTCCATTGAGTTTTATCTCGGCAACAAAGGCAGTTACCTGTATGCCCAAATTGAGTCGTATGCTGCCGCTGTACAGAATAAAATCAAGGAAGCATTTCCGGGAAGTTTATTCTTACCTACCGGCGATATAAGAAAACACACAGAGATCATTACTAAACTGGAATGGGTTACAGACAGCCCATTAACTGAGCTTCAAACATATTTCGAAAAGAACAACTTTTCCACAGTTACTCAATCAGAAGAACAGATATCGTTTACCGGAGAAGAACACGTGGAGCTGGTCTTCTATTATTCTCCCAAAGAAGAGATCTATTTAAAACAATTCATCACAAGCTGCAGCGAAAGCTTCTTAACGGAATGGGCAGAGCAGGGTTTGTTTGACAAGAACAAAACATATAATTCTGAAGAAGAAATTTTTGCTAACGCCGGAGTCGACTATATTCAACCTTATTTAAGAGAAACCGCCGCAATCATTGCCAAAGCGCAACAACACGCATTGCCTGCAGTTATTGAGCCTGCTGATATTACGGCTATTATACACAGTCACAGCAAATGGAGCGACGGTGTAAACAGTATTGAAGAAATGGGCAAAGAAGCCGTCAGGCTGGGCTTGCAATATCTTGTAATAAGCGATCACTCCAAAACAGCTTTCTACGCAAACGGATTATCAGAAGAGCGAATTATTGCACAGCATGGCGAGGTAGATGAGCTGAATAAAAAACTTGCTCCTTTTAAAATTTTCAAAAGCATTGAGTCTGATATTTTAAACGATGGCAGCCTTGATTATGCAGATGAAGTACTGAACACATTCGATATCGTGATCGCTTCTGTTCACTCAAACTTAAAAATGACAGAAGAAAAAGCAATGATGCGTCTTCTGAAAGCCATTGAAAATCCTTACACAAGTATTCTTGGCCATATGACCGGAAGATTATTGCTTAGCCGCAATGGCTATCCTGTCGATCATAAAAAGATCATTGAAGCGTGTGCGGCAAATAATGTGGTGATTGAATTAAACGCTCACCCAAGAAGACTGGATATTGACTGGAGATGGATTGATTATGCACTTGAAAAGAACGTACTAATCTCTATCGATCCTGATGCACACAGCATAGAAGGATTTGCAGATACAAAGTACGGCGTACTGGCGGCGCAAAAAGCGGGACTTACAAAAGATAAAAACCTGAGCAGCTATTCATTGGCTGAATTTGAAAAATTTGTTGAAGAACAGAAGAAGAAAAGACCGTAAGACCATAAGACCGTAAGACTGTAAGACAGTAAGATAGTAAGACGTGTAAGATCGTAAGACAGTAAGAAGAGTTTTTATGCATCGGGGAGTTTTCGGCAATTGTATGTGGTAGTGTTATGTTAATCATAAATTGACGGATAAAGTTTTTTCAATTTTATCCGTGCGTCTTTGTTAGTGAACTGCCAGTTTATCTTACTGTTTCTGTTATTCCTGTCGGATTCCCATGCTTCAACTTCTTCCTTAATTTTTCTCATCGTTGAGATGTGCCGGTTTAAGCATTGGCCATTCAATACGTGCAGTTCTATTTCAGCCATATTCAACCAGCTGCCATGTTTTGGGGTATATACAAATTCAAATCTATCCCAAAGCCTTTTCGCTTCTGCGGGCTCAAAGGTCTCGTAAAATGCTGATGCTGTGTGCGTCTTAAAGTTATCCATCACCAACGTTATCCTTTTGGCATTCGGGTATTGCTTGTCTGCTATCCACTTCATAAAAGCAGCCCATTGCTTCCTGGTCTTGAATTCTGTAACTTTCACCATTCGGTTTCCTTTCAGGGGTTCGTTAGCCATAAATATATTCACCACTCCGTGGCGTACATACTCATAATCCCTTCTTGCATCCTGACCCGGCTTCATTTTAGTGGACGGCCGCAGCTCCTCTATCAGTTGCTTTGGCGATTCGTCCATGCAGACTACGGGAAAATCTGCATCATAGGGCCTTTTATATACATCCAATACCGCTTCCATGTTTGCCACAAATTCACTATTGCCCTGTGGTGGAATTACCCAGCCCTTTACTTTCCAGGGTTTAAGTTCATTTTTTTTAAGACGTTTCCAACCGTGACATGTGTGATGCTTTCAACATACTTTAATTCTACCATTTTGTCTGCTAACAGCCGTAAAGACCATTTAGCATATCCCTTAGGTGGTTCGCTACAACATAGGGTTACCAACTTCGCTTCAACATCTCCATCTACCTTATTCTCATAAACACGGGTAGTTGGACGTCTTTCTAGCACAGACTCAAAACCTTCTTCAATAAATTTTTTCTTTACCCTGTCTATAGTGCGCATTCCAACCTTGAGTACTTTGCTTATTTGCTCATTGGTTATCTTTTCGGAATATTTTCCCTCGTCACAGTTCAAAAGAATATAGGCAGTCCGGAAAGTTTGCGAGGTATGGGTGCCTTTACTAATTATTTCCGTTAGTTCTTCTACCTCTGTTTTAGTCAGCTTAATTGTATAACGTATCATTTGTATAGTTTGCCAAATATACAAATATAATACGTCATAATATACTTAACTTAACACTAGTTGCCGGACCTGATACCTGATACCTGATACCTGATACCTCACACCTCACACCTCACACCTCACCCCTCAAGCACTTCATCGCTCAACGGAATGGATACATAGAACGTTGTACCGATGCTTTCCTGGGTTTCAAACCAGATGTGGCCATTGGCTTTTTCGACGATGGCTTTGCAGATAGCAAGGCCAAGGCCGGTACCGGAAGATTTGGTGGTAAAGTTGGGCACAAAGATTTTCGGCTGCATTTCGGGAGGTATACCTACGCCATAATCCTGTATAGCAATGATTGCAAATCCGTCACTTGCATACTGCCGGATCATTATCCTAACAGGATTGTTCTCCATCGATGCTTCTATTGCATTCTTAATGAGATTTGTAAACAGGCGGTTGAGTTGTACTTTATCGGCATTAATAAAGTATTCGGAGTCTTCTCTGTCCCATAAAATATACAGGCGGCTGTCAGTTTTGTACAGGCTGATCACAGATTGTAATACATCTGTAATGTCAAAACGTTCAACCAGCATATTACTTCCGATGTTAGCAAATTGCGAGAAGTCACCGGCTATTTTTGTCAGTTGCTCAATTTGCTCAATCAAAGTATCAGCCACGCGTCTTGACAACTCTTTTACGTTCGCCGCATTGTTATCAATTGCTTTTTGCAGGTATTGAATGCTGAGCTTCATGGGCGTAAGCGGATTCTTAATTTCATGTGCTACCTGCCTTGCCATTTCACGCCAGGCGTCTTCTCTTTCACTTTGTGCAAGGGCATGGGCACTCTCTTCCAGCTTATGCACCATTTTGTTATACTCTTTTACCAATACACCGATCTCATCATTTCTGTTCCATACAATCTCTTCATTTAATTTCCGCAGGTTGATCTCTTTCATTCTGTTAGTAATAAACAGGAATGAAGACGTGATCCTGTTGGTTAACAACATCGCGATGGCTCCGGCAAGCAAAAATATAAAGGCGTTCAGACTTATTAGTGTTACAAGAAAGTTGGAGATCTCCTGGTTCAACTCGCTTTCAGTATTCAGATAAGGAATATTCAGATATGCTATCACATCTCCGTTTGTCTCGCGAATCGGAATGTATGCGCTGAGGTATGTAAAGTTTCCAATAGCTTCATCCTGCACGAATACCAGCCGTCTGTCATAGCGCAGATTGTAAAATGCAACAGGCTGCATCTTATTGCTCATGATCTGTTTACTGTAGATCATCGGCTGTGTAGAAGCTCTCAAATTCCCCGACTTGTCATAAATATTTACTTCGGCGTTATGCTCCTCGGAAATACTGATCACGTTTTTTTCCAATACGCCATTCGGACTGTTCAGTGCATTGTCCCCCGCTTCAGTTGCTTCTTCAAACATTAAGGAACTCTTAATCCGCTTCTCTACCTCATTTGCGATAACCTGTATGTTTTTTGATAATCTTTCGCGATTATTTCTGTCATACCTGGATATAAAAAAAGATATAGTAACAATACCGATCACTATAAATGAAAACAGACTGATAAAGATGATGGTAGATTGTATTTGTGTCCGGATATTGAAATTGAAAATAGCACGAATATTCTTCCATTGAAACTGAGATCTGAACACAATTACACAAAAGTGAAATAATACTACAGCAACTATAAACGTTGTAAATACATACGCGAAGAATGTAAGTGATTCTGCGAACCAATTGTTCTTTTTAACCAACACCACAACTTTGGCTTTTCCGGCATCGTACCACAATTCACTGTTATCGCCTCTCTTTCTTATCTCAAACTCCAGGCTGGGCAACTGTTTTTTAGTGAGGGTGTCTGAAAGACTGTAGTCGTTATAATTGGCAATTAATTTTTGTTTGCTGTATAATGCATAGGAATAGCCGCTGGCAATTTCCGTGCTTATATTATTTTCCTGCCTGAAGAGTTCAGGAAAGAGGGATTCACTACGATACAATTTTGGACGGGCCACGATAAACAGGTATCCAATTGAAGTATCCTGCCTGTTTTTTATCTCATGTTCATAAATGTAAGTGAACTTCTCGGCCATGTTCTCATAATAATACAGATCCGGGATACGCGTTTCTTTACCCCTGTTTTTTAAAATTGACCTAAGCGCATAGTAAGAAACAGAGTCGTCATTGTACAATGGATTGGCGCTGCTATCGAACGTGTAAATACGCGTATCATATTTACTTAAATAGCCAGAGAAATTCTCTTTTAGCAAACTGTCTTTAAAACGCCTGTTAACAGATTCATTGCTCAGTGTGCTAAAATCAGAATTGTCAAATGCTTTGGAAAAATCTGTAGTGGCAAAACTAAACAGGTTCTCTCCTTGCGGATCCGTTTGAAGAGCAAGACGCTCAGCAGTAGCCCTGCGCTTTTTCATTTCAACCTGGGAATTCTGTGTTACTACCAGCAGTGTTATAGACGCGGAGAAAAATATAACCCAGAATAAGAAAAAGGAGGACCTGATAATTCTTATCGTGTAGTCATTGCTTCTCACTTCCATCAGCATGAGAAATACTGCCAGCCAGAGCAATGTGATTATTTTGAGATCGATAGAGCCTGCATGAATATTCATCATAATATACAGCAAGCCGAACACCGCTACCACGCATAACCTTACAAATAATGAGTAATTCATGCGGATGGCGGGAAGCAAGAGCAGGTGCGACAGATTATAGTAACAGAGAATAATCAGACAGAGTACCAGGAAACTGATCACTGTATAAATATTCAGACTGAAAAAATTGGTAACATCAAACGATATGGTTGAGTCTACTACAAGCGTTCTGATCAACTCTACAAATTCGTAGGTGATAACAGGCAATAAACAAAGGCATGTGATTGACAATACATGCATCCATTTCTTATTTCCTGAAAAAGACGTTTTCCAAAGATGAAGGTTGTTGTACTTTATAAATGCAATGATCCAGAAAAGCAGGGTAATGTTTATCAATAAATCACCCAGGGATTTATTAATAATATTCGAACCATATATACCCGAAAAGAATAGTGTATAGTTCCTGAAATGAAACGGAAACGGAAACAGGTAACTGCAAAGACGAACAACAAAAATTACCACAACAAAAAATATTAAGCCGGCAATAAAGCCCCGCTTATCTGCAATATCTTTTGCAATGGCGTGAATAAAAACAAAGGAAAGTATTATGGCGATTACACGTAACGCAATAGACAAACCGGTGGGCTGATCGGTATCTACATCCTGAACCTGGTTGATATGAAACAAAATCTGCCCTGTTGAATTCTTGATCGGCACACCTGTTCCATCCTTGCTTATCTTATAATATTCATCGAGCCATGGTAAGCCTTCAAATTTCTTTTGCAGATAGCTGTTTTGTATAAAGTAGTTCCAGTGAAAGGGTATTAGCCCGGCAATAATGTACGTTGAACCTTTATACTGGCGGCTGGTTTTGATCAGTTCAAACATGCCATTCGGATATTCCACGGCATATGAACCATCTTCTCTTTTCAGATCCTTTGGATTAACCGCCATGCTATTGGTGTTCCAATAAACCTGCAGCGGATTGCCCAGATCGTTTAACGTGTATGTAAAAACGCCAAATTTCCTGCTTCCAACGGCAACTTTGTTTGCGTTGCCGCCATCTTTCAGCAGATCTTCAATTACGGCATCATTATCAAGAATGGCATTAAAATCCTTTTCATATGACGTGATTATTCCCTCAAGCCTTTTCTTAACACTGCCGGGGGAGGCATTAAAAGAGATATAATTGGTGAGAACAAACGAAATAGTGTACAACCATGCAGCTGTAATAAACAGGTACCCATGTTTCAATATTCCATCCTTCAATGCCTTTATCAAGGTATAGTGTTTGTTTTTTTAACCTGGTTCCAGATAGCGTCCATTTCCTCCAGGCTCATTTTTCGGAGATCTTTTCCTTCGGAATCTGCAATCTGCTCCATTGTCGTAAATCGGGATATAAATTTTTTATTCGTTTTTTCGAGTACAGTCTCCGCATCAACTTGCAAAAACCGTGCATAGTTTACTAAACTAAACAGCAAATCGCCGAACTCCTCCTCAATATTGTGCTTATTTTGCTCGTTTTCAGCTTCTTTTAACTCCTGCATTTCCTCTTCAACCTTTTTCCAGACATCTTCTTTCTTCTCCCACTCAAAGCCAACCTGTTTTGCTTTTTCCTGTATCCGCATCGCTTTTACCATTGCCGGCAGCGAAACAGGCACGCCGCTTAGCACGCTCTTTTTACCTTCTTCCTTTTTTATTCTTTCCCAGTTACGTTTCACATCTTCTTCATCATTTACCTGAACATCACCGTAAATATGCGGATGGCGGATCACCAGTTTGTCACAAATTTCTTCAATAACCTCAGCAAGCGTAAACTCCTGTTGCTCAGCCCCTATTTTAGAATAAAACAGGATATGCAATAAGATATCACCCAATTCCTCTTTAATTCCCTGCCAGTCATTCAGTGTGATTGCGTCTGCAAGTTCATACGTTTCCTCTATTGTCATGCTTCTCAATGTATGAATGGTTTGTTTTTTATCCCATGGACATTTTTCACGCAGTTCATCCATTATTCTAACTAGTCTTAAGAAGGACGCATCTACTGACATAACATCAAATTTTTTAAATTGACAATAATGAGTTCACAACAAAAACCGAAGCGAGCAACATAAACACAACAAAAACCATCAGATTAAACAGCCCAAATTTAAGCACTGTTTTGCCGCGTCCCTGTTGATAAAAATTTCGCATGGCTTTATATAGATAGTAAAACATTCCAATTACCGTTATCGCTGTTAGCCAACCAAAAATGGACCAGCCTGAAACATCACCCAACCAGCTAAAAAGATAGGTTACCAGTATCAAAATGAAAATGGCTATGTATACGTGAATCACAAATATGCCATGACTCACATAGAAAAACTCTTTCCTCCTTATGTATAACAGTTGCAATAGCAGCGCTACCAGTGGCAACGACACAAACATCATTTTAGGAATGGAATGCAAAAATTTCTCCTTGAACTTTTCTACAAATTCTTCGCTGTTGTGTTGAAATTTTTTATTGATGCCCATTCCCCTTTTGGCAACCTGTCGCATAAACCAACCGTCACGTTCTTTTGCGGGGAGTTGTTTTTGAACTGAATCATATTGTTCAAGACTCCTGTAATCGCGGTCATTAACAGTAAATACCACGTCTGCATTCTCTGCCGCTGCTTTCGCAAAGCCGCTTGTATCTATACCCTCGTAATTCCTGATCTGTCCCATTTCATGCAGCGTAATAATTTTTCTGTTCAGGCGATCAAGTTTACTCAGTGTTTTCTTTTGCCTGGCGGTGTCTTTTTCCTGTTTTAAAACATTCATCAAACTATCTTTCTCTTGCGCATATTCTTGCTTTATCAGGGCAGGATCCTTTACATTATGGTCTCCTGTATCGAGGAATACAATCAGAAAAAAAATAAAGGAAGTGAATACATACATCCGAATTGGATGCAGGTATGACACTCTGCGCCCTTTAAGGTATTCTGATGAAAGAAATCCGGGTTTTGATATCAGATATTTAAGAGAGCTGAAGAATTTGCCATCAAAATGCGTAATGTCGTTAACAAAATGTGTGATCAGGTGCCATGCTGATTCTTTAGGCTCGATATTTTCCTGTCCGCAAACATGGCAATATCGCCCTACAACCTCCGTATTACAGTTTAAACAGATCTTTTCTTTACGCTCTTTAAAATGGCTCATTCGTGTTAAAATTTAACTAAAAGTAATTAACAACTTTAATCACACAATATTCTTCAATCTTTTACATTTTTTCTTGAGGGCAAGCAAGTATTTTTGAAGTTAAATTGTTTTTTTAATGAAGTGGTTATTGTTCGTTAGTTTATTAGTTACGGGAAGCGCAAGTTTTGGCCAGTATTATTACTATGATGTTATCGCTGCACGTCAAACACAAATCCAGAATGAATTATTAAAAGAGAACAAAATAAAAAAGGTTTCTGCTGTTAGCTACGAAAGTGATAACTCCGTAAACGAAACTTTTAAAGTGGAACAATCCATTACACAGGATGGTGATCTAATAATTACCAATAGCACGGATGGAGCAGGCGTGAACACTTATTCGGAAAGTAGTTTCATTAACGGCCGTGTTGTAAAAAATATAGACAGCAGCCGGAACATAAAAACAACTTCCGTTTATCGTTACGATAGCAGGGGAAAATTGTTATCCATCAATTCCGAATCCAGGGATGCTTTTATGGGAGGTCAATCCCAGGAACAGCATATATGGACTTATAATGCTGAAAAACCACAGCAGATGTTGCGTATCAAAGACAAAAAAGATACAACTGTAATTTCTTTCGTATTCGATGATCAGGGCAATGTTGCTGAAGAGCTCTGGAAAAAGAAAAATATGCAGCTGGAGCACTGGTTCTATTACTACGATGCCAATCACAGACTGACTGATATTGTGCGTTACAATACAAAGGCAAAAAGAATGCTTCCGGATTATTTGTTTGAATATGATGAAAAGGGAAAGCTGATGAAAATGACCCAGATACCTGCAGGCAGCAGCAATTACCTTGTATGGAGCTATCAGTTTGATGATAAGGGTTTAAAAACTGCAGAAATTTGTACCAACAAACAAAATCAGCCGGTAGGTAAAATAGTTTACCGTTACCAGTAGACCCTTTTATTTAATTGTTGCAGGTAATCCATAAGAATGCGGCAAATCTTCAGCAATATTGTACAACAGTTAAATGCACAACGCGGCATACAAATAACTTCATTTGATGCAAAAAGAGTTTATGGTGGAGACATTAACGAAACATACCGTTTAACAACAAACAAAGGTGATTTTTTTGTTAAGCTGAATGACTCAGTTCATGGAGATATGTTCAAGATGGAACTGGAAAGTTTACGATTGCTAAAGAATGCATCTAATGATTTATTTCCACAAGCTATTCTTGCCGGCAATACACCAGAAAGTATTTTTCTTGTTCTTGAATTCCTGGAAAAAGGAAATATAACGCCTGCCAGCTGGAGGAATTTTGCGCAGCAACTTGCGGCCCTGCATACACAAACCCACAACCGTTATGGCTTGTCGTTTGACAACTATATCGGCAGCCTGCAACAACACAATACCTTTGAAACTACGTGGCATGAGTTTTATGCAAAGCACCGCATTTTGTTCTTAGTACGCATGGCAATTGACCAGGCCAAACTTGATAGTAAAGATGCATTGCTTGCGGAGAAACTCTGCCTGCGTTTACCTGAGATCTTCCCGCAAGAAAAGCCCGCTTTGTTACATGGTGACCTATGGTCCGGAAATTTCATGATATCAACTACAGGTGATATTAAAATCTTCGATCCCGCTATTTACTATGGCCACAGGGAAATGGATATTGCAATGACAATGCTTTTTGGAGGATTCGACCGTTCTTTCTACAATCACTACAATGATTTTTATCCTTTGGAACAAAACTGGCAGCAACGTATTGACCTCTGCCAGCTTTATCCATTGCTTGTTCATTGCATTTTATTCGGCGGGCATTATGTTAGCGCCGTGAGATCAATTATCCGCAAATACGCCTGATTGATTTATTTTTACCTAAACCTGCAAGCATGATCAGTTATAATCCAAAGGATTGGGCACAATTTCTTTTTAGCATACACAAGACGGATACAATAAGAAAACTTTTTCCGCTGCTTATTTTTGTTTGCCTTTATTCATGGCTGGTCGCTTACCTGGAAATGGAATATTTCAAACTCTCTCAAAATACCCTTGTTAAAAATGTCCCCATTATGCACAGTCTTTTAGGCTTTGCAATCTCAATGCTGTTGGTGTTCAGAACAAATACGGCTTATGACAGATGGTGGGAAGGACGTAAGCTATGGGGTTCCCTTGTAAATAACAGCAGGAATATGGCTGTTAAATTAAATAGTTTTCTGCCGCATGATGATGCCAGAGAACGTTCTTTCTTTAAAACAATCATACCGCGTTTTCGCAGGAGCTGATGCTGCATTTGCAGGCTGAATCCACCAGGTTTTCACTGGATGAAAAACCGCATCCGGAGATTCCCGACTTTGATAATACCAAACATGTTCCTAACCAGGTTGCATCGTTAATTATAAACAGGATAACTGCACTGTATAAAAACGGAAAAATTACCGGTGACCAACTGATCGTCCTCAACAACGAGATGCAATCCTTTCTGGATGTGTGCGGTGCTTGTGAACGGATTAAGAATACGCCTATTCCCTACTCGTATACATCATTCATAAAAAAGTTTATAATGGTGTATATTATCACACTACCCATCGGATATGTTTTTTCACTCGGCTATATGGTTATTCCGGTTGTGGCATTTATCTGCTACGTATTAGCCAGCCTTGAATTAATTGCGGAAGAAATAGAAGAACCTTTTGGAAAGGATGCGAATGATCTTCCTATGCAAAAGATCAGCGACACAATCAGGAAGAACATCTATGAAATACTGTCATGAGAATCGAAATAACACACACATTAGTCATCGCACACTATCAAGCATACATAGCATCGGCATTCACCTATTATATTTAATTATATATAGGCTGAAATATTTTATCTGCAATAAATCTGTTGTATCTTATTTAGCTATACCGCCGGAACTATGCAAATTAAGATCCTGAGTCCACTATGGGGATATGAGCATCTTGACATTAACCTGTTTATTGCGAAAATAAAACATGCAGGATATGATGGCATTGAAACATCTATTCCGGAAGATCCTGTTCAAAAAGAAAAACTTTTCAATTTAATCAGCAAGCATCACCTTTTACTCGTAAGTCATCAACATCAGGCACACGGAAAAAATTTCAACGAATTCAAAGATTCATTTATTCATTATCTCAACCTGAGTGCGGAAGGGAATCCTTTTATGATCAATTCGCACACGGGCCGTGACTTTTTTACGTTTGAGGAAAATCTTCAATTGATTGATATAGCATCAGAATTTTCCTATAAGCATAACATTACAATTGCACACGAGACGCACCGGGGACGTTTTGCATACAGCCCTCCGGCGACTGAAAAATATTTTGAAGCAAGGAATGACTTTTCCATAACGGCAGATCTTTCTCACTGGGTTTGTGTAACCGAAAGCTATCTTGAAAATTTCTCCCATACAGTTACTGAAACTATTAACCGGACGAGACATATTCATGCAAGAGTTGGTTATGAAGAGGGACCGCAGGTTCCCGACCCAAGGGCTCTGGAGTGGGCCGGCGCGCTTGGTCGCTTTCTCAATTGGTGGGATCTGATTATTGAAAATCGCAAAAAACAGGAAGCACCGGTATTTACCATCACTACAGAATTCGGACCTCCACCATACATGCCGGTTTTGCCGTTCAGCAATAAGCCAGTGGCTGATCAATTTGAAATCAATTATTACATGAAGGAATTATTAGCGGAAAGATACCTGCTTCAACAATAAGCCGTACACATCTTATTTTCAGAAAATGCGGATTTAATAAAACCATCGAACTCCAGAAAAACGCTCCTACTATTAAGAGATCTCGACTGATTTAGAAAGATCTGAACCTATTCTCTGTGCTGCTCCGTGTCTTCTCAGTGGCTCTGTGTAACGGTACTTATTATTTCATAGGAGGAAATACAGAAGTATACAGAGAGAGGCTCAAAAATGCTGCTAGTAAAGCCTTTTATTTTCCAAAGATTTCCATTCCTCAAACATCTGCTTGGACGTAGACGCATTTAAAGGTATCATAGGTATTTTGCGGGAGTCCGTTTCTTTTGCAATCTCATCATAAATGAATGAGTCATCAAACCCTGCATCTGCAGCATCTCCGCGGGAACATGCGTAATAAACTTTTTGAGGCCGGGCCCAATAAATGGCACCAAGGCACATAGGGCATGGTTCACAAGACGTATAAAGTTCACAATCTGTCAACTGAAAATCCTGTAACGCATTGCAAGCATCGCGAATAGCAACAATTTCAGCATGAGAGGTTGGATCATTGGATAACAACACCGTATTGCAACCTCTGCCTATTATTTCATTGCCTTTTACTATTACACAGCCAAAAGGACCACCAAGACCATTGCGCATACCTTCAATTCCAATACGCACAGCTTCCTGCATGAATTGTTCTTCTCTCGTCATACAATCATACGATTTAATGATAGATCCAAGTAGTGAATCTTCCGGGCAGACGGTTTGTACTTTACTAGAATTTAGGACAGGGTATTCCTTTGGAACCGGAAGGTCTGTTTATGTAAATCAGAGATATTTCAATTCCTCCCCTGCTCTGTGAAGCTGTTTTCAGGCTTGATACATTTATATCATAAGTTACACCCAGTCTAAAATCACTGTATTCTAACCCGATATAGGGGATCAGGGCATCTTTCAACCGCATCCATGCGCCGGCATAAAAGCTGGTCGGCTTTTCTACACCCTCTTCACTAACAGGGAACTGAACCGAACCACCAATTACAGTTTCACTTGCACCTCCCTGGCTGCTATACAACCCACTAAAATGGAACGTATTATTGAACCCAAAAGGTACGTATCCTCCACCATGTACGGTAATCCGCGGATCAAGCAAATACAGTGGCCCGGTGGTGAATTGTTGTTTGGGACGGGTAATGTGATACATGCTCACACCGGCATAAAAATTATTTTTATCGGTGGTACTCGCAGTGTACAATACACCGGCATTCACATCCATGTAGTTTTTCTTAAGGCTCATTCCATTAAACATTTCCTGGGTAACACCCGTAAATCCGTTTGATGTAAGCTGATCTTCAAACTTTAACTGCGATGTGTTAATAATCATATTGGCATAAGTGGCCTGGAATCCTAGTCCCAACTGATGGTAACCGTCTTCATCCAACCCTTTGTGAAAGGCTGTTGAAACAGAAAAATAATTGAAATTGAGTGCACCGGCAGAACTCTTATCAGTGAACCCCATTACACCAACACCCCAGGTATCCCGGTAGCTAAGCACATTTGGCAGCAAATGAAAATCTGCTGAAACGGTGGATGTCTGGTAAGCCCTGTTTATTGTGGGCCATTGATTTCTGTAATTCCCTGCAACACGAAAAGCACCCTCAAATTTTCCGGTGAAAGCGGGATTAAGGGTTAATGGGGATGCGTAGAACTGAGAAAAATGCGGGTCCTGAGCAAAACTCCATTTAATGCAAATGAATGTACATAATAAAAATGCAACTTTTCTCATTTGAGTTATTCTTGGATATTGTAAATATAGACAAAAACTATGGTCGCTAAAATTAGGAAAAAGATCTTAATTAGAACTGATTTTTAGGGCCGAAGGCAAGATCACCCGCATCTCCCAATCCGGGAACAATATAGCCTTTGGCTGTCAGTTCATCATCAATATCTCCACACCAGATCTTAATTTCCTCGCCAGCTTCGCGGTGCACATACTCAATGCCCACAGTGCAGGCAATAGCCACTACAACGTGAATTTCGGCGGGTTCACCTTCGTTTTTTATGGCTTCAATAGTTTTAACCAGGGATGCGCCGGTAGCCAGCATCGGATCACTTATTATCAACACACGCCCTTCTATCGCAGGAGAGCTCAAGTATTCAAGATTGATATCGAACGAACCATCACGATGGTGTTTGCGGTATGCTGATACAAAAGCATTGTCTGCCTTGTCGAAATAATTGAGAACTCCGTTGTGTAACGGTAATCCTGCGCGTAAAATTGTCGCAATTACCGGTTGTTCCAGCAATACCTTAGCTGTATGAGCGCCCAATGGCGTTTGTACTTCTTCCTCTTTCCACGCGAGCGTTTTGCTTATTTCATAAGCGGCTACCTCTCCTATGCGCTCAAGATTACGCCTGAAACGCATGCGATCGGTTTGAATTTCAACATTTCTTAATTCGCTCACCCAGTTGCTAACCAGGCTATGCTCGTCGCTAAGGTTGATTACCATGCCGCTAAGATAAGCGGAATAATGGTAAGCGATAAGTCAGAAAAGAAAAAAACGACCATCTGGAACCCTGCCAAATAGCTTTTTTTAACACCCGGGACCAGTTTGCTCTCCCTGCAACAAAAAGAGCCTTTAAAAAGCTGTTGCAGCCCGTTGGAATTTAATTGTTTAAGCTGGCAATTCAGTGATCCTCATCAGTCAGTTTTTTTGGTTAAAAATTCCTCAACCCTTCAAAAAAAATAGTTGATCGGTACAATTTTCTGAACGCAGGAAAAAATGGTTTAAAACATTATATCTAAACTTTAAACATTATAGTTTTCCTTTGCGGCGTAATTGCTGATGCAGAGCAGGAAATTACAATAACGAGATCGCACAGCAATATTATTTGAGTTATAAATATTTGAATATGGTTTACA
Source organism: Chitinophagaceae bacterium DXS (assembly GCA_030345135.1). Lineage (GTDB taxonomy): Bacteria > Bacteroidota > Bacteroidia > Chitinophagales > Chitinophagaceae > Danxiaibacter > Danxiaibacter flavus. Next base: position 338,859 of record CP128386.1, on the reverse strand, counting down.
GAGTAATTGGCATAATGAGCGGTTCTTCTATTGACGGGCTTGATGTAGCTTTCACCGAACTTGATGATAGCGGCGGAAAATGGAGTTATGAGATAAAAAAAGCGCATTGTTATCCATTCGCACTGGAACTGAAAGAAAGATTACAAAACGCCACTTCGCTGAATGCAAGAGACTATCTGCTGTTACATAAAGATCTTGGGAAATATATTGCCACCTCGATTAATGAATTTGTCGAAACCAATCATCTGCATCATCGCATTCAGTTGGTAGCTTCACACGGTCATACCACCTTCCACGAACCAGAACTGGGATTAACGGCACAATTGGGAGACGGATCAGTGATTGCCGCGTTAACTGGTATCAATGTCGTAAGCGACCTTCGATCGATGGACGTTGCGCTAAATGGTCAGGGCGCGCCGATCGTTCCCATGGGTGAGAAATTGCTATTTACCGACTATGATTATTTGCTAAACATCGGCGGAATCTCCAATATCTCAGTAAAAAAAGAATCCGGGACAGTTGCTTTTGATGTCTGTGCAGCCAACCGTATTTTGAATATGCTTGCCACGAAAGAAGGAAAAGAATTTGACGAAAATGGCGCGATGGCAGCTGCCGGAGCAATTCATACACCTCTTCTTACGGCACTAAACAACCAGGAGTATTATAAGAAATCATACCCCAAATCGCTTGCTAACACATTTGGAACAGACGTTATTTACCCATTGGTAGAGTCGTTTGGCCTTTCAACTCCTGATGCGCTCAGAACATATACCGAGCACATAGCTCAGCAGGTCGCATACAGCCTGAATGGCTTACATCAGCCTTCATCTGAAAAACAACTCCTTGTTACCGGCGGAGGAGCATTTAATACTTTCCTGGTAAACAGACTTTCTGCAGTATTAAGTCCGTTAAACATAAAAGTGATTGTTCCGGATGAACTGACAATTCAATACAAAGAAGCATTGATTATGGCGCTCCTGGGAATATTGAGATGGCGTGAAGAAAACACTACGCTGAGTTCGGTTACCGGTGCCACCCGTGACAGCATCGGCGGCGCAGTATGGATCGGCCAGGAAGCTTAATTCAGATAATGTACATTTTAACTTCTCCAGGGTTTTGAAAGGCCACAACCTCCAGAACCCTTTTTCTTCCCCCCATCTTACTGTCTTACTATCTTACGGTCTTACATGTCTTACACATCTTACGCTCTTTCCGCCTTATCTTTATTTAAACTCCCATCATTCATGAAGCGAATTCCAGCTCTGCTGTTTTTATCAATAATCACCTTTTTTTATAGTTGCAAAAACGCCGACTCTACTGAGGACCAGGTTTATGCACAACAAAAGGAAAGCCTGGCGAAAAAGGAACAAAAAAATCCTGTAAACTTCTTGCAGATTGCAGGGGATGACCGGCGCAACCTGTTTGGCCAAACAGTGGTGAAAGGAACAATAATGAACAAAGCAACGGTTACCGGCTATAAAAACATCCGGGTAAAAATGCTCTTTTACAACAAAGCAGGAGCATTGGTAGCCAACCATGAAGATGTGTATGGAAAGTTATTACCAGCCGGACAATCCATGAAATTTAAAGCGCGTTATGGCACTCCAAAAGGCACCGACAGCGTTGCGCTGAGTATTATGAGTGCAGCTGCAGAAGAAAAGAAATAACGACACTTTACTTAGTTAACAAAGCTGAAAGTATCCCCATCAAACAGGCCTTTATCACTCAACTTTAAATGCGGAATAACTAAAAGAGCCATAAAGCTTAATGTCATATAAGGCGATGCCAGGGTTGAACCCAAGGTAATTTTAGCCATATTATCAAGTGATGTGTAAGCTTCAGCAACGCTGTAGCCATCATCTGTGGTCATCAAGCCCGCTACCGGTAACGGCAGTATTTTCTCGGCATTTTCAGACACACAACTAAGCCCGCCTTTTTCTTTTACGACCAGGTTTACAGCCCGGACCAAAGACTCATCATCAGCCCCAACAGCAATTACATTGTGACTATCATGCGCCACACTTGATGCGATCGCACCCTGTTTTATTCCGAAATTCTTAATAAAAGAAACGGCCACCGGTGCCTTTTTATATCTGTTTACAACCACCAGTTTTAAAATATCGCAGTCTGTATCGGAGGAGACGTATCCATCAACAATCCTGGGTGATGAACTCAATTTATTGGTGATCAGCTGGCCATCAAGCGCTTCTATAACATCAATGAAACTCTTGCCAGCTGCCTTTACTTGGATGTCATCGGTTTGAATTGGATCACAGTCAAAAAAATTAATCGCTGAAACCTGGGCTGATTGAATTTTTGAGCTGCCGTTTTCCGCAACCAGGTTGCCTCCTATATAGGTTTGTACTACTTTAAAATCTTTCAAATCATTTACTGCAATAAAGTCTGCAGGGTCCGCTACGCGCAGCAGTCCAACGTCTAGTTTGTAGTGCTGAACAGGGTTTACGCAGGCGGCCTGTAGCACGTTAAATAATGAAATCCCTTTTGCAACTGCCCTTGCACAAAGCTGGTTTATGTGACCAAGAATCAAACTGTCAGGATGTTTATCATCACTACAAAACATTATTACATCCGCATGTTCATGCAAAAGATCTGCGAGCGCCTCAAAATTCTTTGCGGCACTACCTTCCCTTATCAGAATTTTCATACCATACCCGATCTTGTCCAATGCTTCTTCTGCTGTGAAACACTCATGATCAGTTGAAATACCGGCGTCTATATATTTTTTTGCCATTTCGCCCCGCAAACCCGGCGCATGACCGTCAACAGGCTTATCCAGATCATGCGCAGCCTTTAATTTCTTCATGACTTCCTCGTCGCCATTTAGCACACCTGGAAAATTCATCATTTCGCTTAGGTATTTAATCTCCGGCCGCTGGAGAAGTGCTTTCACATCATCACTTTCCAATGTTGCGCCAGCCGTTTCAAAGCTGGTCGCGGGCACGCAACTTGGCGCACCGAAATAAAATTTAAAAGGCGTTTTTTTACCGTTTGCAATCATAAAATCTACGCCCGCCATACCACAAACATTGGCAATTTCATGCGGATCACTCACGGTGGCAACGGTTCCATGTGTAACCGCCAGCCGGGCAAATTCCACAGGGATCAGTAAACTACTTTCAATATGAACATGGCTATCAACAAAACCCGGAAGGACATATATTGACTGCTCCTCTTCAATAGGACAAATGGCGGCAATCCTCCCATTTTCCACTTTTATTTCCGCGGGATAGATTTCTTTTTTCCAGACATCTGCCAGATTTGCCTTGATACTGAAAGAATTGGCTTGCATAGCTATTTTTCGATTTAAAAGAAGTGCGCCTTTCGGCGCTAACCGGATCAAAGGTGATCATTTTTTTGAAAACGGATCTTAAATAATGGCTTGGGAAAAGAGCCGGTTATGCAGACGCATGCGACATAATTCTGTTACACAATCAATTGGACTGCAATAATATCATCAGAGAAAGCAAAAAATAATTGCGGGGAAGAATAATAAAACTTAAGGCCCCGCTGGAGCAGGGCCTTAATGGTTTCCTATTACTAGAACTTACATTTTACAACTAAACAATCTAGTATTGTTTAGCTACTGGTTTTCCACGGACATACTGGATTTCTGAATACTGGATTTTTAGATATTGGACTTAGATATTGGAATCTAAAACGGGACTTTTCCCAAGGATATTGTACCACAAATATCAGAAGACTTTTTTTACCAAAATACTTTACAAAGACTTTACCATATCCGAATCGGACACAATTAACCTCTTAGGAGTATTATTCATTTATTTAAGCTGATTTATAAGTTATCTGTAATAGTCACAGTTACAGATCGTCTTTTAGCAGATCAGGCCTCCGCAGCCTGGTATTTGCAAGGGATTGTTCATACCTCCATTGGTCTACCTTTTTAGGGTCTCCGCTTAAGAGGACCGCTGGAACCTCCCATCCATTAAAATTTTCGGGGCGTGTATACACCGGAGGAGCAAGTAAATTATCCTGAAAAGAATCTGTTAACGCCGATGTTTCATCGTTTAACACCCCCGGTAGTAATCTTCCAACCGCGTCTACAACAACCGCAGCGGCCAATTCTCCCCCGCTCAAAACATAATCTCCAATAGAAATCTCCATTGTAACATAGTGATCACGGATCCGCTGGTCTATGCCTTTGTAATGTCCACAAATAATCAAAACATTTTCTTTAAGAGACAGATTATTTGCCGTACGCTGGTTAAAAGTGCCGCCATCGGGCGTCATATATATTATTTCGTCGTAAGACGTATCTTTCTGAAGTTCTTCGATTGCATTAACTAATGGCTCGCACATCATTACCATACCTGCACCGCCCCCATATTGGTAATCATCCACCTGCCCGTATTTATTAATGGCCCATTTCCTTAAATTATGCAAATTCACTTCCAGCAACCCTTTTTCCCGGGCGCGCTTCATAATACTATGACTTAAAGGGCTCTCCAGCAATTCAGGCACTACGGTTATGATGTCTATTTTCATGTAACTTTCTTTATTGAGCAGATGTGCTCATCCGGCAAAGATAATTTTCGTATTATAAAATCCTCATTGAGCGCTTATTATTCTCTCTTAACTGCCAACAAGCCGCTAAACTTATGTACCGGCAGGAATTGAGTTTCTCTATTCATTATTTTTGCTACATTCTAGAAAGAAGATTTTATGCAATTATATTGTAACTCACTTACCACATACAGCCGTCTGAAGACTTTAGAAGTAAAGATTGGAGATCTTACGCTGGGCAATTTTAACCCGATACGGTTACAAACAATGACAACGACGGATACAATGGACACAATTGGTACAGTTGAACAGACCATACGTTGCATTGAAGCCGGGGCTGAGCTTGTGCGCATTACCGCTCCTTCAAAAAAAGAAGCCGAAAACCTGCTTAATATAAAGAACGAACTACGCAAAAGAGGTTATACAACTCCACTGGTTGCAGATATTCACTTTACACCGAATGCAGCAGAAATCGCAGCAAGAATTATTGAAAAAGTACGAGTGAATCCGGGCAATTACGTAGACAAAAAGAAGTTTGATTTTATTGAATATACCGACGCAGAATACAACGAAGAAATTGAACGGATCCGCACCCGCTTTACTCCGCTCATTAAGATCTGTAAAGAATATGGTACCGCCATGCGGATTGGTACAAACCATGGTTCTTTGAGCGACAGGATTATGAGCCGTTACGGCGATACGCCCATGGGAATGGTGGAAAGTGCAATGGAGTTTTTGCGTATTGCAAGGGACGAAAACTATCATAACATTGTGTTGAGTATGAAAGCCAGTAACCCGCAGGTAATGGTACAAGCTTACCGCCTGTTGATTCAACAAATGACACAGGAATTCAGTGAATGCTATCCACTCCACCTGGGTGTAACGGAAGCTGGCGACGGCGAAGATGGCAGGGTGAAAAGCGCTGCCGGCATAGGCACTTTACTGGAAGATGGCATTGGTGATACCATTCGTGTTTCACTTACTGAAGACCCGGAATTTGAAATCCCCGTTTGTAAGGATCTTGTAAAACGGTATACAGGAGAGCCTGCAAAAAGTGAAAGCATTCCGCCGGTTGAAAAAATCCCTTATGATCCGTTCAACCATAATAGGAGAAAGACCTTCCAGGTAGATAATATCGGCTCGAAACATGTTCCGGTTGTTATTGCAGATCTGAGCAAGTTAAAAGAAATTACGCCCAAACAACTGGAAAGTGTAGGCTATACTTATGACGAGGCTTCAGATAAGTGGAACATAAGTGATGCCGCTGCCGACTATATTTTTACGGGACATCAGCTGCTTGACTTTGCTTTACCGGGAACACTTAAGGTAATTGTTTACCCAGCCACATGGGAGCTTGCTGAAGACAAAACCAAATACTTCCCGATATTCCAGGATAGCGGTTTTGCTGCAGCTTCATCAAAAAGCAATATGTTGAATTTTGTGATGGTTGACTGCTTTAGTGATGAAACCCCTATCAATAATTATACTTATCTCGCAGATATTGCCAACGACGAAACTGCGGTTTTATGTCTTTCATCAACCAACAAACACAGCATGCCTGCCATACGCAGAATGTTTATGGAGCTGATGAATAACAATATCAACAACCCGGTTATTATTACTACAGACAGCTACTGGCATTCAACTGACGAACATCTCATTCACTATTCAACAGAATGCGGAGCCTTATTCCTCGACGGCTTTGGTGACGGTATTTGCCTGGGCATGACAGCCGCCAGCTATGCTTTAGCTTCTGAGAATTACGAAAAGATGAATGCATCCGGCCGCAACTATTTGCAGAACAAATCGGTGGAGCAATTCATCAACAACACAGCCTTTACTATTTTACAGGCTACTCGTACACGTATTTCCAAAACAGAATATATTTCCTGCCCTTCATGCGGACGAACATTATTCGACCTGCAGGAAACTACGGCAAAAATCCGTTCAGTCACCAATCACCTGAAAGGCGTTAAGATTGCAATTATGGGTTGCATTGTAAACGGCCCCGGCGAAATGGCTGATGCTGATTTTGGGTATGTAGGAAGCGGTGTTGGAAAGATCACTTTATACAAAGGCAAAGAAGTGGTAAAAAGAAATGTTGATAGTGATGTTGCCGTAGAAGAACTGATCAATCTTTTAAAAGAAAGTGATGCATGGGTAGAACCCCAGCCCATGGCTAATTTGGCACCAATTGCTTAATCTCTTTTAAAACATTTGCATGAAGAATATTTTTTGCCTGGTAGCATTGTTTATTGGCCTGACTGCCTTTGTGGATTTAAAACCGGTAGACGCCGAAAAATCTGTTACGTTTTCAATAAACAATTTTGGTCTTGCAACAAGAGGAGAATTCAAAGGTCTTAAAGGAGCCATCAAGTGGGTTCCGGAAAATCCGGCTACATCATATTTCAATGTTACTATTGATGCGAACAGTATTAACACTGACAACGATATGAGAGATAGTCATCTTAGAAAAGAAGAATATTTTGACGTAGGTAAATATCCCAATATCACCTTTACAAGCTCGGGGATTACCGGCTCAAACGGGCAGTACTCCGCAACAGGCAATCTTACAATAAAGAACAAAACAAAAAACATAACTATTCCGTTCACAGTCGACCAAACGTCAAACGGCTATCAGTTTAACGCTACCTTCTCTATCAACAGGAGAGATTATGGCGTAGGCGGAGGAAGCATGGTTATGAGTGATATTGTAAAGGTCACGCTAAAGGTAAATGCCCTGCCTTAACATCACTTATTCATCTGCATTCAATTCTAACCAATAACCTTTATTTAAGCGCAAAATTTTATGCACAAACATTCCGTACTACTTTGGGGAATGATGGTACTGTTTTCTTTAAACTTGCCAGCCCAGAGCTTGTATGTTAAAACTAAAGAAGGCAAGCCCATACTCAACCGCAAACAGTTAATCGGCAGCTGTCTCAGATCCCTTCACAAAGACAACAGCAATCAGGCCGCGGTTGCTGCTTGCAACTGCCAGGTTGATAAACTTGACCGCCGTTTTAGCGCGAAACAGTATAAAAGTTTTACAAAGAATGGCATTGTTGATTTGCCAGGTCTTTTGAAGGAAGATCCTGCAGTTGAAAAAGACATCCAGGAATGTCTTACCAGCACAGGGCAATCAATGCTTTTACAGGCGGATGGGTTTGAAGAGGAGTTTGTTAAGGGTTGTATGGAGAACATTCAGGCAACCACAGAAAAATCTTTAAACCCACAGCGTGTTGAAAAATTCTGCCGGTGCCAGCTTGATCTCATCAAAACAAACAAACTGACTGACGCTGAAATAAAAACTTTAGAGAACCCCAATTCAATGTTATTTTATGAAGTAATGTATAAATGCGGCGATCCTTTTCAAACAGAGAACGAGGAAGAAAAAAACTGGACCTCAAGAGCCAGAAATGATGTAAAAGGCCCGCTGGCGGATAGCGTAAATGTTTTGAACCTTGGCGGCATGAGCTTTATTAAAATTAAAATGGGAGATGAAACGCTGGTTTGGCTGCTGGATACGGGAGCTTCGGACATGCTTATCAACAAAGACATGGAAGAAAAGTTAAAGAAAGAAAACATGCTTTCGAATTACATTGGAACCGGTGAATATGAAATGGCCAACGGCGCGGTGGATACCTGCAGGAAATACAGACTAAACAATATTCAGGTTGGCAATTATTCTATTGACAATGTGGTTGTGGCGGTTACTGAAAAAGGCAAAAAGATCATCGCAGGCAAAGCACTGCTGAATAAATTCGCGAACTGGGAATTAAACAACCAAAAAGGGTTGCTGATACTAACGAAATAGCGTCGTTTTCCGGAACTTAACGCAGTTATAATTAAGTTGTCAATAAAAGGTTATTCCTTTACTTTTGCCACCATTTGGCTTCGTAGTACAATGGATAGTATAAGAGTTTCCGAAGCTCCAGATCCAGGTTCGATTCCTGGCGAAGCCACCTAACACAAAAAAGATCATTGAAAAAATGATCTTTTTTTATACAGATTTCTGCAGTTATTCAATTGAGTTATTTCTGCCCGGCTACAAAGTCTGCCACTACTGTTCCGTAATCATTCATCAGGGTTAATGTGTTTCCCTCAATGTGATACTGCGTTGCTGCCGAAAGTGCTGCGTTAAGTGCATCTTCAATCTTCATTGCTTCACCGGGGCAGATCATGCGTGTGGAAGCAGCCTGAAATTTTATAGACGCTTTACCTCCTGAAATATCATAACTGCCGACCAGGTTATTGCAGCCCAAAAAGCCACTTACTTTATTGCTTTCATCAAGCGTAATATACACTTTATGAACACCTTTGGCAGGCTTGTATGTCACCTCCCGCGCGTGAGATAATTGCCAGAATGTACCCGTCAGCGTCGGCCCTGCCGGGGCTTTCGGAGAACAGTTTGCATGAAGGCATATGAAAAATACCAATGGCAGCGTCATCAGGGTTATTGAAGAAAAGTTCTTTTTCATATCAGAACGTTTAGGTATCTAAAAATAATATTTAGATTTTGCAGTTCAAAGCAGGACCAGGATTTTTGAGGATTTTGGTGATTTAAGGATTGAAACAGTTTCATGTTCCATAAAGCGATAACACCATTCCCTCTCCTTACGCCTTATACCTTACACCTGATACCTTACACCTTACACCTTACACCTTACACCTTACACTGATACCTGATACCTAAAGCCTTATAGCTACCAGCTCCCCGCCCCTACCAATCAACCTTATATTCAAATGCATCGGGCGTATCAAACAATTCATTGAGTGTATTGGTGAAAGTCACCGTCTTCTTATCGTCGGAGATGTTGGCAGCCTGTCCTTTATAATTTTTAACCGGAGACGGTAATTCAAGAACAGTCTTGTAGTTGATACCACCCATAAAACTCAGCATTCTGAACTGCTGCACGGATTGATCGCTCAACAGGCTATCAAGAGAGCTTCGTTGGCTTAACTGATTGCTGATTTCATGTTTGCCGGCAGTGAAAGTAAATCCGGTTGAAGTAGGTGCAATGATGGCCATTCCCTTAACGGCTTCGTCTCCAATTCCTCCTGCACCAGCCATTCCTTCTGATATTTTTTTAACGTCGACCAACTCAAACAAATGCTTTTTTATAGCGGCCAGGTCGTCGGTATTTTTGAATGGAACAACAAAGGTTAATGAGAGTTCATTACTGTCTTTATTAGAATGCACAAGCATTGTTCCTTCTTTAAACAATGCTTGTTGCTGAGCAGATGCAGAATCAATCAGCTGTACCAGGGGCACTACCCTGTCTTGTTCATCGGCCGGGAACAGAGAATCAGATTGTGGCATAAATGCTTTCATCTGCTCAAGCATTTTACTCATATCCATATTCAATTGATAGGTACCACTGTTATCTGCATTCAGTGAGATTTTTTCCTCCGTATCCAGGCAGGATGCAAAGACCAGGCACATAAGAGCTGCAGCGAGAAATATTTTTCTAAACATGGTATTGGCTTTCAGCTGTCAGCTATCAGCTTTCAGCGGTGATGTGATCTACAAGTTGTAAGTTATACGTTTTACGTTATACGTTTTAAGTTATAAGTTTTACGTGTTACGTTATAAGTGCAGATATGAATTAAAGTAATTTCTGCCCATTTGAAATTCCGCCTGTCCGAACGATTTAAGCATGACCTGAATTGTCAATTTTCAATTCTCCATTAACACACTACCAGTCCTTATCTGGTTGTTGATTCGTTGTCCGTTGTTTTTGCACCTGGTTTTGCAGCTGCTTTTCTTTCTCTCTCAACTGATCCAGCAATTGCTCAGCCTTTTGCATGGATAAATTCGGTTTGGGTTCATGGGGTTGCTGTTTTTGCTGATCCTTCTTCTTCTCCTCCTTTTGTTTTTTCGGTTGTTGCTGTTGCTGCTGTTGCTGTTGTTTTTTCAACTCATCTAAAACCTTTTGCAAATTTTCTCTTGTATTGTTATCTGTAGGATCTATTTTCAGCGATTGTTTAAATGCATCTGCAGCCTCTGGCAATTTTTTCTGTTTTACAAAGTTCACCCCTTTATTATAATACGTATTTCTTTTTACATCAGCGGACAAATTATTGTCACTCAACAAATCGGCGTACTGTTTATCGGCGTCATCATTTTTGTTTTGCTGTTGCAGCGCATTACCGAGATTAAACATTGCTGCTGTATTGTTCTTTTCTTTCGTCAGCGCCTTGCGATAATCAGCTTCCGCCTTGTCAAATTCACCTTTCTTGTAGGCATCGTTGCCTTTATTTACAAGTAAGTCCCCTTTTTGTGCGATTGCGTAAAAGGGAAGGAAAATGATTAGTATGATATAGCAAAACTTCAATTTTTCTCCTTTTTTGTTTCAGGAATAAATAGTTCGGATAAAAGCACCAATAGCGCAAAAGCTATAAAAAAAGGAAAAAAGGACGCGTATTGCCGTTCATTTCCTTCACCGTTGATGAGCTTTTTGTCCATATTATCCAAAACACCGGTTATATCGTTTACCGCATCAACTGTATTATCCAGTCTGTGATAAGTTCCTCCGGTTTTGGATGCGATCAGTTCCAATTCCTTTTCATTCAGTTTAGAGATAACGGTCTGACCATTGTTGTCCCGTTTTGCCTGGCCTGTCACTGGATCTATAATGGTCGAACCTTCCGCTGTACCCACTCCCACCGTATGAACAATCACGCCGTGATCATACAATTGCTGCAGGATCTGCTCGGTCTTGGTATCATGATCTTCTCCATCGGTTATCAATATAACAGCTTTATATTTTTTTTCTTTTGTATCGAGCGAATTGTCACACAACTTCAGCGCATCGCTAACTACTGTCCCCTGCATGGGAACTGCATCAGGCGATGCATTGCTTACAAATATTTTTGCTGCGGCGGCATCTGAAGTCAGCGGCATCTGAAGATAAGCCTGCCCGGCGAAAACCACAAAGCCTATGCGGTTATCCTGCAGCCTGTCAATCATCAAGCTCACCAACTGTTTTGCCTTTACCAGGCGTGAAGGTTTTACATCTTCACTAAGCATACTCTTGCTCACATCCAGCGCAATCATCACATCTATGCCTGCACGTTTCTCTTTATCACCGGTTGCTGGCTTACGCAGATTGGCACCTGCGAACACCAACAATACAACGGCAGCAGCCAAAAAAATGAATTTAAGCCTGAATAATGATTTTGAGTATTGTTTTGTCAGCCCTTCAATCAACTCCTCATCCCCCAATGCTTTTTTTACTTTTTTCTTCCAGTACAGCACATTCAGAAAAAGCAGCACCAAAGGCACGATCAAAATCAATCCCAATAAAAATTCTATATGTTGAAAAGAAAACATGGGCAAAATGTAATGATGATCTAAACGCTTTGAGCTGTCAGCTATCAGCCATTAGCTATCAGCTCTCAACTTTTGAAAATGGTAACTAAGATCGAACAAAATTCATTCCTAAACTATCATTTAAAAACAATGCACTACTCGGAACAAAAATTGTTCCCCCTATCATTTTTAAGACCTATCACATTTAGAGCGACAGAACAAGCTCATTGCTGATAGCTGATAGCTCACAGCTATTTCTTCCCTTCCATAAACCCGTACTGTTTTAACACAGCTTTGAGAATATTTATACGAACCTCGGGATTGGTATCTTTCGGACCTTCAACATTCAGCACAAAGAAATAGGGATGTTTGTTCTCTTCTATCCAACCAATAATCCAACCCAGTGCGTTACCATTTTCGCGGTACCCCCAACCTGTTTTGTAACTCAGCTTATAATTGGCATTGTCTTCCTGCAGCATTACACGCTTAACGATTTCCTGCGTAGTCTGTTTGCGGAATGGTAACTGGTCGAAGTACAACTTTTTAACAAGTCCCAATTGCTCATCTGCAGTTACTTTAACCGAGTTATCCAGCCAGAAGGTATCAATTGTTTTAATCACAGCTTTGCCGTGTTTGGCACCATAGCCCAGCGTATCTAACCAGTGTTGCATGGTATCTTTCCCTATTCTGCGTGCAACTTCCTGGTAATAAGGAACAGCTGAAACTTTGAACGCTTCTTTCATGGTCAGGTCTTTATTCCATGCAGCAACATCTCTCACAACACTATCCCATTTGATCACCATGTTCTCGTTAGAAATACGACCGGTTTCCAGGCCGACCAGCGAGTTCACAATTTTAAATGTTGACGCCGGCAGGTAAGTAGAATCCTTGAAGCGGGACAGGTTATAAATTGTAAACTGTCCCTGTCCATTATCGAACATGCCGAATGTGCCTGTTACTTTATTCTCGTCAAAATACTTTTGAATACTGTTATCAACAGTTACATTGTTCTGATTACATGAAGCAAAAACCATTACAAATGCCACCAATGCCAAACTCACATTGTATAACTTCTTCATACTTATAATTTAATGAATGAACACTAAAAGAAAAACGCAAAGTAACGTAAGGCTGAAGATTTTGCCTTAACGAACTTTGCGTTTTGCGGATAATTTTATTTTAAAACGCCCAGCTCCTTACCTACTTTGGTAAAGGCTGCGATGGCTTTATCCAGGTGCGCCTGTTCGTGCGCGGCACTTAACTGAACACGGATCCTCGCCTGTCCTTTAGGCACAACCGGGTAAAAGAAGCCAATCACATACACCCCTTCTTCCAGCAATTTGGCCGCAAAATTCTGTGCTACCACTGCATCGTACAGCATAATCGGTACAATTGGGTGATCACCGGGTTTAATATCAAAACCCGCTTCGGTCATTTTGCTGCGGAAGTATTTTGTGTTGTATTCAAGCTTGTCTCTCAATTCCGTCGTTTCTGTAAGCATATCGAGCACTGCAATTGAAGCACCCACAATATTTGGCGCCAAAGTATTGGAGAACAAATATGGTCTTGAACGCTGACGCAACATTTCAATAATTTCTTTCCTACCGCTCGTAAATCCACCATTTGCACCTCCTAAAGCTTTACCCAATGTGCCGGTAATGATGTCGATACGGCCCATTACGTTACGGTATTCATGTGTACCACGTCCGGTTTTGCCAAGAAATCCTGAAGAGTGGCTTTCATCAATCATGACGATTGCGTCATATTTATCAGCCAGGTCGCAAATCTTATCTAATTGTGCAATTGTTCCGTCCATACTGAACGAACCATCTGTTACGATGATACGGCTGCGCAAATGAGCACTATCTATCAATTTCGCTTCAAGATCGTCCATGCTATTGTGCTCGTAGCGATAACGCTGAGCCTTACACAAACGAACCCCATCAATAATAGATGCGTGGTTCAAAGCATCACTGATAATAGCGTCCTGCTCGTTAAACAGTGGCTCAAATACGCCTCCATTTGCATCAAATGCTGCGCAATACAAAATGGTATCTTCTGTACCTAAAAAGCCGGCGATCTTTTGCTCCAATTCTTTATGAATATCCTGAGTACCGCAAATAAAGCGAACACTGCTCATGCCATAGCCATGTGTATCTATGGCTTTGTGTGCAGCTTCTATCACTTTCGGGTTAGAAGACAAACCAAGGTAGTTGTTCGCGCAAAAATTAAGAACGGTTTTATCATTTACAACAATCTCCGCACCCTGCTCACTCGTTATAATTCTTTCTCTTTTAAACAAACCGGCTGTATTGATCTCTTCCAGTTCATTCTTTATTCGGGCAACAAATGACTCATTCATAGTAGATATTTTTTTGCGCAGCAAATATAACTGTGTAATTCATTGAAATGGCCTGTTGTTTTACCAACATTTGCACTGCTGGCCCTTTATATCGCTTGATTTTCTAATGCAAACGTTTCCCAAGCACATGACAATCAATTATTCATACAAACAATTTGTATCTTTTTTTAGGCTGATGTTGACCAGCACGCAGGTTTTCAGAAATTCTTTTGACATTTGCTGCTTCAAAAATGCGTGACCATGTTTCACAGAGAAGTATATATAAACAGGAGACAACAATTAAAAACTGCAGTGCAATCCGGTGTTATTTTGATTTTGGGTAACGAGGAAAGCAGTATGAATTACAAGGATAACCAGTACCATTTCAGGCAGGATAGCAACTTTCTTTATTTCACCGGGCTGGATCGTGCAAACCTTGCATTGGTGATAGACATTGACAATAACAAAGAAACTGTTTTTGGCGACGACGGCAGCATTGATGATATCATCTGGACCGGGCCACTTGAAACATTACCATCACAGGCTGCTAAAGCAGGGATCAATGACACTGCTTCTTATAAAAGTCTCGCGGATGTACTGGCCAAAGCGGTAAGTGAAAAAAGACGCATTCATTTTACTCCACCATACAGACCGGAAAACACACAGAAAATATCGGGATTTTTTAATATTCCGCTTTCAAATGTAAAAGAAAATGCTTCAGTTACTTTGATAAAAGCAATCGTTGCACTTCGTTCCATTAAGAGTGAAGAAGAAGTTGCAGAAATTGAAAAAGCAGTAAGCATAACAACAGAGATGCATTTAACTGCAATGCGCAATGCACGTCCCGGAATGACTGAAAATGAACTGGCTGGACAAATACATGGGCTGGCTTTGAGTAAAGGTGGCAATATTGCGTTCCCAATCATACTTACTGTTAATGGCCAGATCTTACACAACCACAGCCAGGGTAATGTACTGAAAGAAGGTATGATGGTGTTGTGCGATAGCGGTGCTGAAAACGGCATGCACTATGGCGGAGACATGACCAGGACTTTTCCTGTTGGCAAAACGTTTACCTCCCGCCAAAAGGATCTGTACAACATTGTTTTAAATGCACACAACGCAGCCGTTGAAGCTTTGCGCCCGGGCGTTTTTTATAAAGATGTGCATTTACTGGCCTGCGAAAAGCTTGCTGAGGGCTTAAGTGCCGTTGGGTTGATGAAAGGAAATGCTAAAGAAGCTGTAGCGGCGGGTGCTCATGCTATGTTTTTCCAATGTGGGCTGGGTCATATGTTGGGATTAGACACACATGATATGGAAGACCTTGGTGAAGAATATGTAGGATATACAGATACATTCAAAAAAAGCAAAGAATTCGGATTAAAATCGCTGCGTCTTGGTCGTCAACTGGAAGCCGGCTTTGTACTGACAGTTGAGCCCGGCATCTACATCATCCCAGAGTTAATTGACATGTGGAAGGCTGAAAATAAATTCACTGAATTCATTAACTACGATGTTCTTGAAACCTATAAAGATTTCGGCGGAATCCGCATTGAAGAAGACTTTCTGATCACCGGAACCGGCAAAAAATTACTCGGCTCACCCATCGCTAAAACGGTTGAAGAAGTAGAAGCGGAGAGGCAAGCTTAAAGCTTAAAGCGTAAAGCCTAAAGCTTAAAGCTAAAGCCGGTGTTAAGTAATAAGTCAAAAGTAAAAAGTCAAAAGACTGTTCAGTTTTGGAAAGGCTTATTTACTTAACACTGGCTCATTAATTATTCATCCATCCTACACCCGGGCATTTACCGGTTCCCAAATTTGCACATCCGCAAATCCACCATTTTCAATTTTCCCTTTTCTATTATCAATTACGCCTCCAATTTGCACATTTGCATATTTGCACATCCACTCATCCGCACATTTTCAATTTTCCACTTTCAATTGTCAACTATGAGAAAATCCGTTCATCCTCAAATCCCACCAATCCCGATCAAGACCATCCTAATCCCAATCATTTATATTAGATTTGATACTTAACAAACTCCTTATGCCGCTACTTGAACTACAAAATCTTAAGAAATACTACGCCACCCAGAAAGCTGTTGATGACATAAGTTTTACGATAGAACAGGGAAGCATTTTTGGTCTGCTTGGCCCTAACGGAGCAGGAAAAACCACGCTCCTCCGCATGATCACCGGAATCTTTTTTCCTGATGATGGTACTATCACCTTCGATGGGCAGCCATTCAATCCGTTAAGAGATATCCAGAAGATTGGCTACATGCCTGAGGAAAGAGGCTTGTATAAAAAGATGAAAATCGGAGAGCAGGCATTATACCTGGCACAGTTAAAAGGACTGAGCCGCGATGAAGCCATGACCAAGGTAAAATGGTGGTTCCAGCGTTTACAAATGGAATCGTGGTGGAACAAAAAAGTGGAAGATCTAAGTAAGGGTATGAGTCAGAAATTGCAGTTTGTTACAACGGTGCTGCATGAGCCAAAGTTGATCATTCTTGATGAACCTTTTAGTGGATTAGATCCTGTCAATGCCAACCTGATAAAAGATGAAATATTCGGACTTTCACAACGTGGCAGCACTATTATTTTCAGTACCCACAGGATGGAACAGGTTGAGGAAATATGCGATCATATAGTATTGGTCAATCTGGGAAAGAAAATACTGGACGGAACTGTCCAACAGGTAAAACACACTTACAAACAAAATTTGTTCAGGCTTACATTCAGCAATCGTTTACTTCCGGAACATTTGGCCATTCATTTGTTTGATGTAAAAAGGCATGGCGAGAAGGAATTGACAATACAACTCAACCCGGACTATTCAAACAATGATGTGCTGCAATATTTTATTAGCAAGGATCTGCAAATTGAATCCTTCAACGAAATATTCCCATCGCTGAATGAAATATTTATCAGGTTGGTAGAAGGCACGCATTCCACCACGCGCACTTTCCAGGCAGTTGAACAATAACAAACCAAACACTTTTAATCACTCATATGAACAAAACTTTACTCATAGCAAGAAGAGAATTTTTAAGTCGCGTACAGAAAAAAACCTTTTTGCTAACTACTATATTGGTTCCACTGATCATCATGCTTTTTTACGCTATGATGATCTATTTTTCTGTGAAGGGAGAGAACAATGTAAAGGTCGCTGTTCTTGATAAAGCCAATGTTTTTAATGGCGCTGTTAAAAGCGACAAGGATATCGTCTTCGAATTTGTACAGACAGATACGGCCACCCTAAGAAAAGAAGTGGAAACGGGCAAATACAATGGCTTTGTGTATGTACCTGAGAACTATGCAACTTCACAGGATCAACAATTGATCTACAGATCTGGTAAGGCATTGGGATTAATGACAAAAGGGAAAATAGAAGGCACATTAAACAAAGCACTTGAAGAAAGAAGGTTAATGTCCCTGAACATTTCTCAATCAACATTAGATAGCATCCAAAAGAAAACTGATATCAGCTTCACAACACTTTCAGGTACCGATGAATCTGCCAAAGCGGGTGTTAGTTATGGAGTAGGTTTTATCTCCGGATTTCTGATCTATATTATTTTGTTCATTTACGGCACAATGGTGATGCGCGGTGTCATGGAAGAAAAGGTAAACCGTATTGCCGAAGTAATTGTGAGCAGTGTTAAACCATTTCAATTAATGATGGGTAAGATCATTGGTATAGGAAGTGTTGGCTTGTTGCAATTTATTATATGGATTGTGTTGGTTGGCGGCCTGCAATTTTTACTACCGATATTTTTCCCGGGACTTGCAGAACAAATGCATAGTCAACCGGTACAACCGGCAAGCATGCAGGCTGCCGAAGCCATTAAACATGCATCGCAGGACAGCGGCTTTATGGCAGGGCTTGCCCAGATCAATTTCCCGCTGATCATCGGCTGCTTTATTTTTTATTTCCTCGGCGGATATTTATTGTATTCTTCTCTTTTTGCGGCTGTTGGCAGTTCTGTAAACGAAGACCCGCAGGATGCACAAAGCCTGATGTTGCCTATAACAATGCCAATCATATTCTCTATTGTGATCATGACTAAGGCAGTAAACGATCCGACCAGCGGACTGGCTGTTTTCGGAAGCATCTTTCCGTTCACTTCACCGGTTGTAATGATGGCAAGGCTGGCACATGGTATTCCGGAAGGCGTAACCTGGGCGCAGCTATTAATCAGTATGGCGTTGCTCATCGTCACATTTCTTGGCACTACCTGGCTGGCCGGAAAAATCTACAGAACAGGCATCCTGATGTATGGCAAAAAACCCACATGGAAAGAACTGATTAAATGGGCGCTCCGCTGATATTGAACCACGGAGACACTACGACACGACGAAACACAAAGGAATTTAAACCACAGAGGCACGGGCGACGCGGCGAAACACAGCGAAAAAAGGTTTTGGAAAAATAAACCTTCAAAAATCTCTGTGCTTCTTTAGTGTCGCCGTGTCTCCGTGGTTAAGAAACTAGCCCCCCTTTTGTCTTTAGTTGTCCGCGGCGAAAAATCTCCGTGTTTCTTCAGTGTCGCTGTGTCTCTGTGGTTTTGTGGTTTTCTATCGCTTTAGCGCTATTTTTGCCGCTATGGAACAAATTGTGAAGGGGCTTGAAAACCTGTTTTTTTCTTTCAGCAAACAACAGGCAGACCGTATTGAAAAACTACCGCAAAGCGGCAGCGACCGGATCTATTTCAGAATATATCTCAATGATAAAACATATATCGGCACACATAATCTGAATGTTAAGGAAAACAACACTTTTATAAGTTTTAGCAGGCATCTTAAATCAAAGAATTTGCCGGTGCCCGGGATCTATGCGGTAAATGAAGATCATACAATTTACATCCAGGAAGACCTTGGCACGGTTTCACTCATCGATAAACTGGAAACTAACGGTCACGGGGATTATGCTTATAGTCTCTTTCAAAAAAGTCTGCAGCAACTTGCACAAATTCAAATATTAGGTCATGAAGGTCTGGACTACAATTGGTGCCTTACTGCTAAGGAGTTCGGCAAGCAGGCAATCATGAGCGATCTATTGTATTTCAAATATTATTTTCTCGATACACTTCGCATGCCTTATGACAAACAGGCAATGCTGGATGACTTTGAAGCGCTGAGCAGTTATCTTACCCAAACAGAACTCAAGTATTTCATGTTCCGGGACTTTCAAAGCCGGAACATAATTGTAAACAACGATGAAGTTTCCTTTATTGATTACCAGGGTGGCATGCAGGGCGCGTTGCAATATGATGTGGCCAGTTTGTTGTGGCAGGCAAGAGCAGGACTGAGCGAGGAATGGAAAAGCAGCTTACTTGCGTATTACATTTCACAGGTTGAAGAATTACTTGGTAAACAGATCGACAAAGCAACTTTTATTAATCAATATGACGGCTATGTGTTGATCAGGTTATTGCAGGTTTTAGGAGCATACGGCTTTAGAGGATTATTTGAAAGAAAAGCGCATTTTCTTGCCAGTCTTCCATTGGCACTACGCAACATGAAAGACTTTGTCGAAAATATGCGTATAGGTGTTGAAGTTCCTGAGTTTCACAGGATGTTGAAGATCGCAGTTAGTGATGAGATAATTCAACGTTTTGAAACCATTCAGGCCAATGAAAACACACCACTTGTCGTTAAGATAAACAGTTTCAGTTATAAGAAAGGTATTCCGCAAGACACCACAAACAACGGAGGCGGGTTTGTATTTGACTGCCGGGGCATTTTAAATCCGGGAAGATTTGATCAATACAAGACCTTATCGGGAAAAGATAAACAGGTTATTGACTTTCTCGAACAACAAACCAAAATGGGTGACTTCTTAAACAGCGTGTTTGACATTGTTGATATCTCAGTGGAAGATTACCTGCGCAGGGATTTTGACAGCCTGATGATCAACTTTGGATGCACCGGCGGACAACACCGCAGTGTATATGCAGCAGAACAAACGGCCAGGCATTTGAAAAACAAGTTTAAGGTAAAAGTGGAGTTACATCATTCAAATGAGGTTAACTGGGTTCGCACATTAGAAAAAAGCAAATAATTCATGAGTTCTTCTCTTTCAAATAAGCCTGTAAAAAAGGCGTTGATTTTAGCCGCCGGATTAGGCACAAGATTAAAGCCCTGGACAGATCATCATCCTAAAGCTCTTGCACTGGTGAATGGCAAAAGTCTGCTGCAAAGAAATGTTGAGTTTTTACAGGCGTCCGGCATTAAAGACATCATTGTAAATGTGCATCACTTTGCAGATCAGGTCCTTCGAACGATAGAAGAGAACAATGGATGGGGAGCAGACATTTCCATAAGTGATGAGACGAACGAAGTATTGGAAACCGGCGGTGGTTTACTCAAGGCTTCTCCTTTTTTTGAAGACGAAGAAAATTGCATCATGATGAATGCAGATGTGCTGACAGATCTCGACCTCGCATCAATGATCGCGCTACATGAATCTTCATCTGCTTTGGCAACGCTAGCTGTAAGTAACAGGCAAACATCACGGTATTTTTTGTTCAACAATAACGACGAATTGTGTGGCTGGAGAAACAATAAGACCGGTGAAGAAAAAATAAAAAAGCCTTCTGATAATTTAGCCGAGAAAGCCTTTAGCGGCATTCACATCATTAATACACGTCTCTTCCCATTAATGCACAGGAATGGCAAATTTTCCATCGTGGATGTTTATCTCGACTTATGTGCAACAGAAACCATCAAAGCATTTGATCACAGTGGCCGCAGGTTTATTGATGTTGGCAAACCGGAAAGCATTCAACAGGCGGAAGAAATGTTTGGGTAGCTGTGAACTATTAGCTATCAGCTTTCAGCCAAAAGGTTAACTATTTGTATACTCTCTTTGATATTGAATTTGCCTGGGAGAATGTCATCCCTTCGGGATTTCCTGAACACGAGCTTTTTTTTTACTATAATAATGCCATCCCTTCCGGATTAGCATAAAAACAGAATTTGATCGCGATAACTATCAATCGCATAAGATTTTAAAAATTCAATTGGCGGGATCCATTATATAAAATCCCGAAGGGATGACATTTTTATAGAACCAGCATCTCGCATCATCCTAAACCCGAAGGGTTGACATAACTAATCGCAGCCACAATTACAAAAATCTCCATGCAATTCTGCAGCTCTTGATTGAATGATCTGGCTATAAATAATTAGAAATTCAATTGGCGGGGTCCATTAAAAAAATCCCGAAGGGATGACATTTTTATAGAACCAGCATCTCGCATCAATCCAAACCCGAAGGGTTGACATAGCTAATCGCAGACACAATTACAGAAATCCCCATGCAATTCCGCAGCTCTTGATTGAATGATCTGGCCATAAGCAAGAGACAACAAAAATATGCGCCCCCGAGCTTTGGGCTTTAGGCTTTAGGCTTTAAGCTCCCCCACTATTTAACTAGTTGCATAGACAACTTTTGAGTATATTTGGATACTAAAATTGTTGCCATGCAGGAAGCATATATTGTGGCAGGTTTTCGCACTGCTGTTGCCAAAAGTAAACGTGGTGGGTTCCGTTTTTACAGGCCTGACGATCTGGCTATCGACGTCATAAAGGGCTTAATGGCGTCTGTTCCCCAACTTGATGCAAAACGTGTAGATGATGTAATTGTGGGTAATGCTGTTCCCGAAGCGGAGCAAGGCTTACAGTTCGGGCGCATTATTGCCGCGAGGGCACTAGGCATTGAAGTTGCGGGCATCACTATCAACAGGTATTGTGCGAGCGGATTGGAGAGCATTGCAACGGCCACTGCGAAAATCCGCACTGGCATGGCTGAATGCATCATTGCCGGCGGAACGGAAAGCATGAGCCTGGTACCGACAGCTGGATGGAAAACAGTCCCTGCATACAGCATTGCCAAAGATGAGCCGGATTATTATTTAAGCATGGGGCTAACAGCTGAAGCGGTAGCAAAAGAATTCAACGTGAGTCGTGATGACCAGGATGCATTTGCGCTTGCATCACACCAAAAAGCCATGCATGCCATTGAGAACGGACATTTCAAATCAGGCATCTTACCCATAAATGTGGAAGAAGTGTACGTTGATGAAAAGGGCAAAAAGAAATCAAAAAATTATGTTGTAGATACGGATGAAGGTGTGCGTGCTGACACCAACATTGAAGCGTTGGGCAAATTAAAACCAGCTTTTGCGCTTGGCGGAAGTGTTACAGCGGGTAATTCATCCCAAACCAGCGATGGTGCCGCATTTGTAATAGTTATGAGCGAACGGATGGTGAATGAATTGGGATTAAAGCCAATTGCAAGATTGGTTAATTGTGCCAGCGCCGGCGTTCATCCGCGTATTATGGGCATTGGTCCGGTAGCTGCAATTCCTAAAGTATTGAAACAGGCTAACATGAATTTGGCAGATATAGATCTGATTGAATTAAATGAAGCATTTGCCTCCCAATCATTAGCCGTTATCAGAGAACTAAGTTTGGATCCTGCTATTGTAAATATTAATGGCGGGGCTATTGCGTTAGGACATCCATTGGGTTGTACAGGCTGCAAACTCACAGTGCAGATCATTAACGACATGAAACGTCTGAACAAAAAATATGGCATGGTAACAGCTTGCGTTGGTGGCGGCCAGGGCGTTGCTGGAATTATTGAAAACATAGATTAGCACTCGTGCCGTAGTGCTATCATTCATGAGCGTTTTAGTTGGCAGAAAGTTCATAGAGTTTACTATAATTTAATCAATACCGGCCAACTTTCAGGCGCTTCAAATGTTATGATAAAGGTCATATTATTGATATAGATTTGGGCTTATTTTAGAATACAAACGAACACGTTATGAAAACCATCCTTGTTCCTACAGATTTTTCGGATGTTGCCAGAAACGCTTCTGAATATGCGGTGCAATTAGCTAATCAAATCGGCGCGACAAAATTGATTTTTTATAATGCATACCAGGTACCTGTTGTTGTTGATGCAATGGTAGCGCCGGTTGAGCTGATCGGTGTTGATGAAATAAGAAAATCCAGCGAAGAAAACATCCAGAACTTTATTGAAGGCCTGAAAGAGAGAACCAATTCCGGAACACTCGTTTTCGAGGCGATGAGTGAGTTTAATTTATTATCAGAAAACATTGATGATATATGTAAAGAGTTGAACGTTGATCTGATTGTAATGGGCGTAACCGGTGGCGGAAAAGCTAAAGAAGTATTAATTGGCAGCACAACCATAAGCGTGGCGAAAAATACAAATGTCCCGGTAGTGATAGTTCCGGCCGAAGCAACATACACACCTATTAAACAAATTGTGCTGGCCTGCGACTTTAAGAAGGTGGTAGAAACTACGCCGATTGAGCCTATCAAGCTACTTCTTGATACAACAAAAGCAAAATTGCTGGTATTAAATATAGATCACGAACAAAAGAAGTTTACCGCGGATACTCCTTTTGAAAGCCTGATGCTGGACACATTGCTGCAAGGATACAATCCTGAATATTACTTTGTTGACAATCCCGATTTCACCGAAGGCATCAACAATTTTGTGCTGGAAAAACATGCAGATATTATCATTACTATTCCTAAGAAACATGGATTATTTGATAGCTTGTTCAGACGCAGCCACACCAAAATGCTGGCGTTTCACAGCCATGTGCCTTTGATGGTGATTCATGAATGATCGAATCAGAAAATTCTTTTGATAAGCACTGTAAATAAAAATGTCCATATTACTATGGACATTTTTATTTTAGGTTTCAATATTAGAAAAATCGTAATTCTGTTTCTTATTTAACCTTATCCATTTGGAACGTACCGCTCAGGCTTGCGCCTGCGATATCTTTCCAAACGCCATTTTTAAGCTTCCTGTTCATTGGATCAAAAATGGCTGTAAGAGACTGAGTAACTTTCACGTTGACGTTTATGGAGTGAATCTCAGCTTTTAACGTGTCGTTTGATAACTTCCAGGTTCCGGCAGAATAATAAGTTACATCGTCACCGCCCTTACCTTCAACCAGGATATCACCTCCAGGTTTAATGCTAAAGCTGTAAAACTGCGGATCCTGCGTCAGTTCGTTTACCGTATAAGTTCCTATCCACAATCCTTCAATAGTCGTTGGATAGGGTTTGTCGGTATCTTTTTTACAGGAGTAAAAGCTTATTGTTAGAAAAGACAATAAGAGAAGCGAGCACAGTCTTGATTTCATATAGTTAGGGTTTTATAACGACAAATATATAGCTTTCAATGGCGGATCAAAGTAATTCGTCGAGAAAATGAGATTAAAATTTATCGCATTAAAAAGGAGTGCCATCTCTGACACTCCTTTTTAATTTATAAGAATTTGATTACTTTCTTCTCAACCAAAGTTCCGGATTAAGATTGCTTCCCTTATCATTCGTAACCATAAAAGTTAACAATCCTTCTCCGTCACTTCCGGCAGCAACACGCCCAATAACGGTACCGGCCTTCACATGCTGACCTTTTGAAACACTAACAGAAGAAAGATTGCTGTAAGTAGTAAAGTATTTACCATGGCGAACCACTACCGTCTGGTTATCGAGGTCCACAATTGTAGAGACTTCTCCATCTGCCACTGCTTTAATTGTAGCACCTACATTCATTGAAATATCAATTCCATCGCTGTTTCCGCGCAAATTAGTTCCGGGTATCTGGTAAACGCCAAAGTGAACTGCCACAAAGCCAGCATCAGCCGGCCATGGTAAGCGTCCTCTGCCATTCTCAAAATTCAGCGATTGGGTCAACCCTTCAGTAGTAGATTCCAATGGACTATATGTCCTGTCTGGCCTCGCCGGAGCAGTAACATTACTTGCCACTTCATTTGTTGTAGCTGGCTTGTCATTTTTGGCAACAGGAGCATTATTTTCTTTTGTTTCGGGAACCGTCGTTTTACTTTCGTTATTTGTTTTTGCAGCAGCCGCGGCATCTGCCGCCTGCTTTTGCTTAGCCAGCTGCTGTTGTTGCTCAAGCAGCTTGCGCTTCCGTTCTGCTTCCTGCCTGGCTATACGCTCACGTTCCAGTCTCTCCTGTTCTCTCTTCTTTGCTTCGGCAATTTCTTTATTGATGATTGTTCTTAATGCAAGTTGAAGTTTACTTCTCGTTCTTTCCCTATCCTTTATCTGTGCGGCTATATTTTTTTCATCACTTTTCAATTTGGAGAGCACATCATTAACCTCTGTCCGGTCATCCTGCAGCACTTTTAATTGTTTGTTCTGTTCCCCTATGTTACGGTTTTTATCATTCTTGCTTGAGGCCAGCTGTACAGTTTTTTGCTGCAGCACTTGCTGAGTCTTCAAAATGTTGCTTACCTGCGTTTCTCTATACTGGCGATAGCTTTTCAGATAAGCTATCCTTTTTATCGCGTCATTGAAACTTGTAGCCGAGAAAAGGAAGTTGAGATAATCGTAATTGCTACGGTTTTTATATGCAAAAACAAGACTTTTCGCGTAGTTATCCTTTAGCGTATCCAATTCTTTCTTGTACCTGTAGATATCCAGATTGGCTGAATAAATTTCATCGTCAATCTTGTGCATTTCCTTATTCAGGTTATTCACGAGGTCCTCACGCGCCCTGATCTTGCGTTGCAATAATGTATACTGGCTGAGAGATTGTTTCTTGTTATTCTTTGTTTCCTGCAGACTTCTGTTTAAGTCCTCAATTTCCCTTTGCAGATCTTGCTGCTTTTTTTGAATTTCTTCTTTGGTCTGCTGAGCATGTAACTGGGCAGACATTATCAAGACCAAAAATGAAAAAATTATCTTCCTTATCATTAGATGCAGGATTTAGTCACAATGTAATTTCAGAATTTTAACGCTAATCAAAAGTAAATATTATCTCACTTTATAATTTTTACCTATAGCAAAAGGAAAGGTCTGAGGTTTATTAAACTCAAACTGCTTATAAGTAAGATTTATATCCAATTTCGATTTTTCCGCAACCGAAATGCGGCGGAATTTTGAAAAAAGGAACTGATCCACCCTTTCAAAGTCTTCGTAGGTAATGTCACAGGTACGGTTACGGACCGTGTTAACATCGTCAAGCTTACTATGAAGAATCCGGTAGTCGCTTGTATCAAACGTCACCAGGTTTTTAAAAAGCTTACCCATTATCATTACGAGCAATTCCCTTCCATTATTGCGATAGGATACAATATTGCTATCCAGAAAAATCGGATTTCCAACTATCAGATCCTGCAGATTATAAAAATTCAGCGGTACTTCAGACAGCTCCTGCAGGTAGCTGATACTCCTGTATTGAACCGTCTTTTTTAGTTTGTTCATCAGTTGCACGCTGTCCTTATCCACCAGCAACCGGAACCCCTCAATGCCTAACGGGCCGGTAAGTGAAATCCATATCAGGCTGTCTTTTTGCATGCGGATGTTGGCTGTTGCCTGATCGCTGCCGTTTTTGCCTTCATATTCAACTTTAATCTTTGCGCTAAACGTTTTAAAGTCGATCTTATTCTTTTGAACTGAGGATATAATATTCTTGATAAGGACTATAGAATCTACCTTTTCTTCCGGCTTTATAAAAACAGTCTGTGATGTATCTTTTTTTGAAATTGCATTCTCTATTCGCTGCACCTTTTTGGCAGGCCTGCAAGATGCTAAAACCACAATACCGGCCATTATATAACAAACTACTCTCATTCAAATGATTCTTTTCTTGATTAAGGTTTCATTTTCAAAAAGCCATTATAGTTTCCCGGTATGACCGAAACCACCTTCTCCTCTTACAGTTTCAGTAAGTTCATCCACCAATAACCATTCCACCCTGTCCACCTTTTGAATAACCATCTGTGCTATCCTGTCTCCGTGACTAATTTCATGATCTTCGGAAGAAAGGTTGATCAAAATAACTTTCACTTCTCCCCTGTAATCGGAATCAATGGTACCGGGCGTATTCAGGCAGGTAATTCCGTGCTTGATCGCAAGACCGCTTCTTGGTCTTACCTGTGCTTCATATCCTTCAGGCAATTCCATAAACAAGCCGGTAGGAACAAGAACGCGTTCAAGTGGTTTTAATACGATCGATTCGATAAGGTTTGCGCGGATATCCATTCCGGCAGACCCGGAAGTGGCATATGAAGGCAATGGGTTGGCAGATGTATTTACTATTCTAACTGAAACGGGATTATTCATTCTGTAATGCTTAAAAAGTGTTTTGTAGTGAAAACCCATAAACCGGATTTCATTCCTGTTTTACGCCTGCAATAATACGGAAGCGTAAGCAACGAGCCCTTCTTCGCGCCCTACAAACCCCATTTTTTCGGTAGTAGTGGCTTTTACGGAGACGTCTTTATCTGAAATGCCGACGATCTGCGCAATTACCTGTTGCATTTGAGGAATAAAGGGTTTGATCTTGGGTTCCTGTAAACAAAGAGAGGAATCAATATTAACCACATTATAGCCTTCCGCTTTAACCAGCTCTACTGTCCTTTTTAATAATATTTTGCTGTCAATTCCTTTGAACTCTTCTGAAGTATCAGGAAAATGATAACCGATGTCGCCAAGGCAGGCAGCCCCAAGCAGCGCATCACAAATGGCATGCAGTAATACGTCCGCATCACTATGTCCTAAAGCTCCTTTTGTATGTGGCACTTTAACGCCGCCAATCCAAAGGTCTCGTTCTTCTACCAGTTTATGAAAGTCAATGCCAAATCCAATGCGTATTTTCATTATACTTTTGTTTAATATGTAGTTAGTAAAAAGGCTTCGCCCTTTGCTTATGGCCTAAAAACAGAGGAGCGAAGGTAACAACTACCCTCGCTCCATAAAAGTTTTTAACTAATTGAACTTTATTATTCTTGTTTGTCCAGATCAAATGTGAGTCCCAGCCTGAGTGTATTAGATAACGGGTTACGTGTAACGCCATTTCCTGAAGGCGCCAGGTAAGAAAAATTGAGACCAATAAAATTGTATTTTACACCTACACCAGCAGTAAAATATCTTCTGTCACCGGCTTCTTTTGTTTCGTAATAATAACCCGCACGGGCAAAAAACTGGTCGTTATAATTGAACTCAGCTCCGAGCGCTATACTATATGCATTGTTGCTGAAAGATTTAAACCAACTGGAGAAGATCCCAATATTATGATAATCATTAATTGCAGCATTGTCTACCGCAGAATCGCCGGTTATTACAGGAGCTGCGGGAACGAGCAGCTTGTTGATGTCTGCAGTTAGCGAAAATTTACTTGTTTCTTCTACTACCCAGGTATAAGAACCACCAAGCCCCAGGTTTGCAGGAATAAACTCTTTTGTTATCGCATTATCAGTATACCCGATTTTTGATCCGAGATTGGTTATTGCAAATCCCCACGCAAAACCTTGTCCGTTCTCATCTTTTAAGTCGTTATATAAAGAGATATCACCCGCAACTGAAGTTCCGGCTTTGTATGAAACACCATTTGCAGTAATACCTTTCGCCAGGCTTGAATTAATATATCTGAGCGCAACTCCCATGCTCAACCGGTCGGTAAGTTTACGCGTGTAGCCAAAGTCAATACCAAATTCGCGGGGCCTGCTCGATCCTATGGGATTTCCCATTGCGTCGGTAAAATCAATATTTCCCATATTAAAGTACCTGACGCCCATGTTTATAGCTTGCTCGTCGTCCAGCTTGTAATATCCGGATGCTGCAACGAGGTACACATCTTTGGTAATATCTCTTAACCAGGGCGTATAGTTAAGTGCTATTCCTGAATTTGCTTTGGCAAAAGGTACTTTTGAAAGATTGTAAAAGCCTGAACTGGCATCGGGTGCAGTTGAAATTCCTACATCGCCCATACCACCTGCACGGGCATCCGGAGAAATCCGGAGAAAGGGCACCGCGGTTGTAACAACATTTATAGAGTTATTGGATTGAGAAAATGCCACATTAGAACTACAAACAAAACCCACGAGCAGCCCTGCAGCAAATTTCATTAATTTCTTATTCATTCTTGGTGTTTAATTGATTTAAAGTCAGCCAATAAGTAACGCTATTGGCAGCCGGTTAAGTATCGTAAATAATGTGCAGGTAAAAATCAGGTCAATATGTACTAATTTAGTAGTCAGGATTTTTTGGTTGAACAAATGTGCTATTTTTTTGCCACTTTAACAAGAACTGTACAACTATTTCCTGCTATGTTGTTAAAATTTAAATATTTTCACCCCTAGATTTGCATCTTTGAAATCCATTATATTCGCAAAATGTAAGATTGGCAACAATAAAATATTTATTGTTACCGTTCATATTCTGTAAAACCGGCTTTAACAATGGTAAAAACACTTAAAAACAGTATTCTGGCCCTTCTACTGCTTAGCTTGGCTTCTTCTTGCAGTCTTTTTCATAAGAAACAAGATAAATCCACGGTAACAGGATGGAATTACAATGATAAAAACCAGGGAGGATTTTATGTTCCGAAAGCAAAGGACATCAAAACCGGACCGGGTTTGGTATTTGTGCAGGGTGGTACGTTCACAATGGGAGCATCGCAGGAAGACGTAATGGGTGATTGGAACAATATCCCCCGCCGCGTTACGGTGAATTCTTTCTTTATAGACAAAACTGAAGTAGCAAACGTTCACTACAGGGAATATTTATACTGGCTGGAAAACGTTTTTTCCGATCCGCAATATGCTGCCGTTGTTAAAAATGCCTTGCCGGATACTTTAGTTTGGCGCAGTGAACTGGCCTATAACGAACCAATAGTAGAATATTATTTCCGTCACCCAGCCTATAACTACTACCCTGTGGTAGGTGTAACCTGGCAGCAGGCGCATGACTTTTGTATCTGGAGAACCGACCGTGTAAACCAGATCGAACTGATCAACGAAGGCTTTCAGAACAAAAACGTATTAAAGCAAGAGTTAAATGGTGGCGGACAGGAAAACTTTAATACCAAATCTTACTTAATGGGCGAATACCAGGGAGTTCCGGGTAAACCTAAAAAGAATCCGTTGAAAGATGCTCAGGGACGCCCCCGTACTACCGTTAAATTCGAAGATGGTATTTTACTACCTGACTACAGATTGCCTACAGAAGCTGAGTGGGAATACGCCGCGCTGGCATACATCAGCGCAAATCCTCAACCGCGCAAGAGTGAGAAGAAAAGGGGTGAGGAGTTGATTGCCAACAAACAGGTTTATGCATGGCAAAACGATGGCTTTGATAACTTAAGATCTACAAGGCACGGTGCATGGCAAGGTGCTTTTCTTGCCAACTTCAAACGTGGTAATGGCGACTACATGGGTACTGCCGGTGGTTTGAACGACCGTTCTGCAATACCTTCTGAAGTAACATCTTTCTTCCCGAATGCATTTGGTCTTTATAACATGAGTGGTAACGTAAGCGAGTGGGTAGCCGATGTTTACAGACCTACAACAGGATTGGAAGAAGACGATTTCAACCCATATCGTGGTAACGTATTCAAAAAACTCGACGTGAGCGGCGGCGAAGGTAATCTTCGCGACAGCCTTGGCCGTATGAAATATATTCCTGAGAATGATTCCACATTGCGTAACCGCAGGAACTACCAGCGTTCTTATGCTATCGACTACCTTGATGGTGATTCCCTGAGCCAGGTTAACTATGGCTATGGCATCACAACACTTATCAGCGATAAATCGAGAGTGTATAAAGGAGGTAGCTGGAATGATATGCCTTACTGGTTAAGCCCCGGCACGCGCCGTTATATGGAAGAAGATCAGAGCAGCAATGCCATCGGTTTCCGTTGCGCCATGACGCATTACGGAGCTCCTGAAGGAACAGCCGCTAAAACAAAAACCGGTAACTTCTTCCCGAAACGCAGACAAAAGAGATAAGGAAAAGGTAAATAAGAAAAAGCCATTTTGCGATTGCAAAGTGGCTTTTTTCGTTTTACTACAATGGAAAATTGACAATTGAAAATATGTGTATGCAAATGTGCGAATGAGCATATGTGCAAATGTGCGAATGTGCGGTCATTAAAATTATATTAGACTACAGCAGTTCATAAGCTTCGCTTCAATTCATTTTCAATGTCGCCGCCTCCATGATGTCAGTCGGCCAGGAATTTTCACTTATCCATTATTACCGCCATGTGCACATTCGCCCATGTGCACATTCGCACATTACCATTGTCATTTTCAATTGTCCCCGCCTCCGTGATGTCAGTCGGGCAGGAATTTTCACTTATCCACTTTACCGCCATTTGCACATTCGCCCATCTGCACATTCGCACATTACCATAGTCATTTTCAATTGTCCCCGCCTCGGTGATGTCAGTCGGGCAGGAATTTTCACTTATCCACTTTACCGCCATTTGCACATTCGCCCATCTGCACATTCGCACATTACCATTGTCATTTTCAATGTCCCCGCCTCCATGATATCAGTCGGGCAGGAATTTTCACTTATCCACTTTACCGCCATCTGCACATTCGCCCATCTGCTCATTCGCACATTACCATAGTCATTTTCAATGTCCACGCCTCCGTGATGTCAGTCCGCCAGGAATTTTCACTTATCCATTACTACACTCATTTGCACATTCACCCATCTGCACATTCGCACATTACCATAGTCATTTTCAATTGTCCCCGCCTCCGTGATGTCAGTCGGGCAGGAATTTTCACTTATCCACTTTACCGCCATTTGCACATTCGCCCATCTGCACATTCGCACATTACCATTGTCATTTTCAATGTCCCCGCCTCCATGATGTCAATCGGGCAGGAATTTTCACTTATCCACTTTACCGCCATTTGCACATTCGCCCATCTGCACATTCGCACATTACCATTGTCAATTTTCCATTAACATCTAATTCTTCCCATTAGCGCTAAGCACCGCCACATCTGAAGCAACTGCATATTTTCTTTCACCAATTTGTTGACGCCACATCGCGTAATACAACCCTTTTTCCATTAACAATTCCTGGTGGGTGCCAACTTCAACAATACGTCCTCTTTCCAACACAAATATTCTGTCAGCATGCATAATGGTGCTCAGGCGGTGTGCAATTAACACCGTGATTTGCTCCTTGGCCGCGGAGATATTTTTAATAGTAGAGGTGATCTCCTCTTCGGTTATAGAATCAAGAGCGGAAGTTGCCTCGTCAAAAATCAGCAATCTTGGCTTTCTTAACAAGCTGCGGGCGATACTTAGGCGCTGCTTCTCCCCTCCGCTGAGTTTAAGACCGCCTTCTCCAATGACCGTTTCTATGCCTTTCTCGGCCCTCTCCAGTAAATTTTGACAGCTGGCCTTATACAACGCATCCATCAACTGCTCCTCATTTGCGGAAGGATTGACAAAAAGTAAATTTTCTCTTATTGTGCCGGCAAACAGCTGTGTGTCCTGGGTTACGAAACCTATTTGTGTGCGCAGCTCATCAAAATGAATGTCTTCACTATCTGTATTGTTGTACAATATCCGCCCCTCCTGTGCCCTGTATAAACCGACAAGCAGTTTTACAAGAGTGCTTTTACCTGCACCCGACGGACCAACAAAAGCAATGGTATCGCCCCGGTTTACATCGAAACTGATATTTTCCAATGCTTTAAATTGAGCTGACTGGTGCTTGAAACTAACGTTCTCAAAAGTAAGCTCACTAATTTTTCCGATAGATGCTGGCCTGGCAGGCGCGGGTTCCACTTTCTTAAGCATCAGATTATGAAAATTGAGAAGCGATGCCTGGGCTTCCCGGTAGGAAAGTATAATATTGCCAACTTCCTGCAGCGGTCCGAAAACAAAGAAAGAATAAAAGGTAAGTGTCATTACTTCACCGGCTGTAAGCTTTCCTCTAAAAACCAGCCATGCCAGCGCAAACATGATCACCTGGCGGAGAAAGTTCACAAAGGTTCCCTGTATAAAACTCAAGGCACGCAGGCTTTTCACCTTTTTTAGTTCCAGTCCCAGAATTTTATACGTATTCTGGTTCAGGCGGTTGATCTCCTGCTCGCTTAACCCAAGACTTTTCACTAACTCAATATTTCTAAGCGATTCTGTTGTACTTCCCGCCAGGGCATTTGTCTCTTTTACAATGCTTTTCTGGATGATCTTAATTTTCTTACTCAGCACATTCATTAACGTGGCCAGGCCTACCATCCCAACAATGTAAATCGGCATAATTGACCAATGCAGGTTGAAAGAATACACCGAAATGAAAACAATACCCACTAATACGGTAAACAACACATTCACAAAAGAGAGAATAAATTTTTCTGTGTCTGTTCTTACTTTAGAAAGGGTAGATAATGTTTCACCGGAACGCTGATCTTCGAAATCAGAAAAAGGAAGCTTCATGGAATGCTTTAATCCATCTGTAAAGATCTTTGCGCCAAACTTCTGAACGATAACATTACTAAAGTAATCCTGGAAAGCTTTGGCTATTCTCGAAACCATCGCTACACCGATGAATATCCCAAGAAATCTCAGCACACCCCAAACAAATTGCGATTGGGTTCTTTCGCCTGTTTTTACAAATTCCTTATGAGCGTCGTAGTATCCAATATCTCTGGGAAATCTCAAAAAAGAATCAAAGAATTTCCCAAAAAAGTAAGGATCGAGCATCGAGAAAATCTGGTTTATAGCCGCCATCAGCAACGCTACAGCCACGAGCCATTTATACGGCTTAATATACTGCAATAGAATTTTCATACTTCACTTCAAATTATTTAGTGAAATTAATCAGATAAATGACAACTAAAAAACAACTAACTCCTGTTAGCACATTCTGTAACAGTGTACAGCCCGCAATTTTTATTAAGCTTTAGAATACAATTTGTAAATTCGTTGTGTATGGATGTGCAATCAAAAGTTGTTGAAGTGTCGTTGCCCAAATACACACTAAATGAAGAGCAGGAACGTAAGGAAATTCTTCGCCATTATAGAGCTTTATTACGCAGTTTAAGAGCCAAATTAAAACGAGGTGACAAAGAACTGGTTCGAACAGCATTTGAAATGGCTGTTGAAGCTCATAAAACTATGCGCAGAAAAAGCGGTGAACCCTATATTCTTCACCCGCTTGCTGTTGCCAGAATTTGTGTTGAAGAAATTGGCCTTGGCGTACGCTCCACTATTTGTGCCTTATTGCATGATACGGTAGAAGATACAGATATTACCCTTGAGGACATTGAAAGAGAGTTCGGAGCCGAAATAGCGAGAATTGTTGATGGATTGACAAAAATCTCCAATGTTATTGATACGAACAGTAGTCAACAGGCTGAGAATTTTAAAAAGATCCTACTTACACTTACAGATGATCCCCGCGTTATACTCATAAAACTTGCGGACAGGCTGCATAATATGCGTACGCTGGACTATATGAAGCGCGAGAAGCAGCTTAAAATAGCCAGTGAAACGGTTTGGGTGTATGCGCCACTTGCACATCGCATGGGTCTGTATGCCATTAAAACAGAGATGGAAGACCTCTCGATGAAATACCTTGAGCCGGAAGCGTACAAGGACATCGCCAGGAAACTTGCTGAAACCAAGAGGGAACGTACCCGTTACATCAATGAATTTATCAAGCCACTAAAGGAAACACTTCAGAAATCGAATTTCAATTTTGAAATTTATGGCAGGCCAAAAAGTATCCACTCCATCTGGAACAAGATAAAGAAGAAGGCTGTTGCGTTTGAAGAAGTATATGATCTGTTTGCAATCCGTGTGATTCTGGATTCTCCTACAGAAAGAGAAAAAGAGGATTGCTGGAAAGTGTATTCTTTGATTACAGATCAATACACGCCTTCTCCGGAACGTCTGCGTGATTGGCTGAGTAATCCTAAAAGCAATGGTTACGAAGCGTTGCACACCACCGTGATGGGGCCACAGGGAAAATGGGTTGAAGTGCAGATCAGGACCAAACGCATGAATGAAATTGCGGAAAAAGGTCTTGCTGCTCACTATAAATACAAGGAAGGAAGCAACGACGAAGACAGATTTGACAAATGGTTCAGCCAGATCCGTGAAGTTATCGGCAGCCAGGATACGGATGGTGTTGACTTTCTGCAGGACTTTAAAACGAGCTTTCTTGCTGAAGAAATTTATGTGTATACCCCCAAGGGGGATGTCAAGATGCTACCCACCGGCTCAACAGCACTGGATTTTGCATTTTCCATCCACTCTGCTATCGGTAGTAAATGTATCGGGGCGAAAGTCAATCATAAACTGGTTCCCATCAGCCATAAACTGCGAAGTGGCGACCAGGTTGAAATAATTACCAGCAGTAAGCAGAAACCCAATGAAGACTGGCTGGGTTTTGTTGTTACGGCAAAAGCCAGAAGCAAGATAAAGGACTCGCTGAAAGAAGAGAAACGCAAAATTGCCGACGAAGGAAAATACATTGTTCAGAGAAAACTGGAAGGTATTGGCGCGGCATTTAATCAGCATAATATTGATGAGCTGGTGTCTTTTTATAAGGTTACTTCTCAGTTGGATCTGTTTTACAATGTTGCCATTAAACATACGGACCTAAAAGAGCTGAAAGAGTTTCATGTTCTGGGTGATAAGCTGGAGGCTCCAAAACCGCAGAAGCCAGTAGAGGTTAAAACAGAAACAGAGTACAAACCTCACCCGAACAAAAAAGATTCAGAGCTTATCATATTTGGTGAAAGCAGCGATAAGATAATGTATTCACTGGCCAAATGTTGTAATCCCATTCCAGGTGACGACGTTTTTGGATTTGTAAGTACGGGAAAGGGTTTGATCATTCACCGCACCAACTGCCCAAATGCAGCACAGATGATGGCCAACTATGGGCATAGAATAGTTAAAACGAAATGGGCGAAAAACAAAGAAATATCCTTCCTTACCGGATTAAAGATAATTGGAATGGATGATGTGGGTGTGATCAACAAAATCACCAATATCATCAGTGGAGAGATGCGGATCAATATTGCGGCGCTTACGATTGAAAGCGGCGAAGGCTTGTTTAATGGGCGGATCAAAATTTTTGTGCACGACAAGGAAGAGCTTGAAGAACTGGTAATCAGGTTAAAGCAGCTGAATGGCATCCATACTGTTGACCGCTTTGACGCAGAAGAAGTCACCAGTTAACTGGAATTATTCATATCAGACTCATGACAAAAACGCCCGGCTCACACCAGGCGTTTTCTGTTTCCCCCAATGACTGCTTATTTTTTGCCGCCAAAAGTTTTGGAAATCCCTAAACCAGCGCCACGACCGAATGTTAGACCGAACGTACTTGCAGAACTACTACCATCATATTTAAAGCTTTCAAATCCGATTCCGCCGAAGTTTATATTAACGCCAAAGCCGTTTTTTACATTGATAAATATTGCCGGAGTTATGTTTGCACCGAATCCATTTCCTTTCAATTCCGGATTTCCATCAACCATTGGAAAGCCATTCATATTGCCTGTAAATACGCCCTCTACGTTTGCATATCCAGCATTCAACTGACCGAACAGACTAAACACTTCTGATAATTTTTTGGTATAACGCAAAAACGGGCCGGCTTGAAAACCTGGATTTTTGTCTTTTGCTGCATATATGCCAAGGTTCGCACCAACGGTCCAGTTTTCCCCAAAACCAAAACCTACGCCGGGGTTAAAACCAACCTGTGAATAATCTTTCATTGTGGTTAAATCGACATTACCATATAGTAAGGTCGTTCCTTTTTGTGCCTTAGCACCAGCAGCCAAACCCAGTATAACTAAGCCAGTTAATAATAGTTTTCTCATACATTAAATTTTTTAAGGTTTTTAATTTATTATGAACCAGTAAATAACGGCGGCAAAGAAATGCTGAATGGTTCAGAAGAGAAGTATCGGCTAAATCATAAGAATGCCGGTAAAATGTTTTTCGGTTATCATAGGATTTTGCCCTTTTAGTGGCTTCTTATCACGATTGCCTGCTCAGTATTATGCCGCTATTGAATGCAAACAGGCAATAAAACACCCGGGCATACAAAAAATCACTCTTTGAAGCAGTTTTAGAAAGATTATGGTATTGTTTTAAAAATGAATTCTTTTAAACCACTTCTGGTATTTATTTTTGCTGCTCACTAACAAATACTTCAATGGTTGACGTAATTCTCGGTTTACAGTGGGGCGATGAAGGCAAAGGAAAGATTGTTGATTATTTCGCGCCAGGCTATGACATTATTGCCCGTTTCCAGGGCGGCCCTAACGCAGGCCACACCTTGTATGTTAACGACAAAAAAGTGGTACTGCACCAAATACCATCAGGCATCTTCCATCAAAACACGATGAACCTGATAGGTAACGGCGTTGTTCTTGACCCTGTTACACTGAAAAGAGAATGCGAAACCGTTGCAGCTTTCGGTATAGATGTGAAAAAGAACCTTTTTATTTCTGAACGTACAAATATTATTGTTCCTACGCATCGAGCTTTAGACAAAGCATCTGAACATTCAAAAGGTGAAGGAAAAATCGGAAGTACACTGAAAGGTATCGGCCCTGCTTACATGGATAAAACCGGTCGTAATGCATTAAGAGCTGGCGATCTGCTTGATAAAAATTTCGTTTCCCAATATATTAAGCTTCGCTTAAAACATCAGAAATTACTGGATACTTATAACTTTAATGATGATATTTCCAGCTGGGAAGATGAGTTTTTTGAAGCAATTGAATTCCTGCGCACGCTGAATATTGTTAACGGAGAATACTTCATCAATAACAAAATAAGCGAAGGAAAAAAAGTATTGGCAGAAGGTGCGCAAGGCACTATGCTGGATATTGATTTCGGAACTTTCCCGTTTGTAACATCATCCAATACAATTTCGGCGGGTGTATGCACAGGTCTGGGTATTGCTCCTCAGAAGATCAACCAGGTGCTTGGTGTTACTAAAGCATATTGTACAAGAGTTGGTAGCGGACCATTCCCTACTGAACTGGAAGATGCAACAGGTGAAGAACTAAGAAAGATCGGAAGCGAGTTTGGTGCAACTACCGGCCGTCCAAGACGTTGCGGATGGATTGACCTTGTAGCGTTAAAATATACCT
Organism: Chitinophagaceae bacterium DXS; assembly: GCA_030345135.1. Lineage (GTDB taxonomy): Bacteria > Bacteroidota > Bacteroidia > Chitinophagales > Chitinophagaceae > Danxiaibacter > Danxiaibacter flavus. The sequence continues at coordinate 300,698 of CP128386.1, read as the reverse complement.
GCATGATCAACGGCGTTACGCAAGTTGTAATGACAAAAGCAGACGTACTGGATTCCTTTAAAACATTGAACGTTTGTACGTCTTACAACGTAAATGGAAATGAAACTGAAGAAGTGCCATTCCAGATGACAAGGGTCAAACTTGAAGCTAATTATAAACAATTTGCCGGTTGGGACATGGATACGACTGCTATAAAAAATGTAGCAGACCTTCCATCCAACATGAGCAGTTATATAGATTTTATTAACTCATATATCGGGGCTCCTGTTAAGTATGTATCTAATGGTCCGGGCAGAGATCAGATAGTTGCATTATAATTTATCAGGCACTGAATTTGATGCGCAAAAAAATATTTTGTTGATTAAAAAACTCGTTGAAATTTTACGCAGTTAATTCTCCAGGACTATGGCAGCAAAATCTAACAAAGAACCAAAATCAACCGGTCGCAAAGCGACACCGAAAGACACCAATGAACCAGCGTCATCTAAACCTAAAAAACAATTGGAAGAAGATGATGATGATGATGACATTGAAGATGATGAAGACGTAACGCCTTCAAAAAAAGCTTCAGCTAAAGGACCATCAAAGAAATCCAAAGCTGATGATGACGATGATGACGACGATGATGATGATGATGTAGACGATGATGATTGGAATAAAGCAGAAGAAGATGAAAATTGGGATCCGGACTTTGATGAGTTTGATATCCCAAAATCTAAAGGAAAGAAATCCAGTAGCGGAACTAGTGGAAAGAAAGGTGAAGATGATGATGATTTTAAATTAGACGAAGACTTTAAAGAGTTTGATCTCTTTAATGATTCGAATGGATTTGATGACGATGATGATGATGATTTTTAATTGCGTTCTTTAAGTGCAACGTAACACAGCTACCTATTCTATTTCAGATAACAGGCTTTTTAAGCAGCAAATGTTGAGTTGGGCCAACCAATTCAACATTTGTTGTTTTTTGGATAATCATGAATACAGCCTGCCTCATACATCAACCGAATGCCTTGTTGCAGCAGGTGCTCTCTCATATATAGAAGCCAACCAAAATGCGCTGCTTAAACTTCAGGCATATCAGTATCATACTAAAGACTGGATATTTGGTCACATCAGTTATGATGTAAAAAATGAAATTGAACAGCTAACCTCCGGCCATCCTGACCATATTCAATTCCCTTCTGTTTTTTTCTTTCAGCCAGAAACGATACTGCAGCTCAACAACGGCATTTTAACCATAAGCTCTGCAACACTGGCTCCTGAAAAAATAATGCAGGAGATTTTAAAGCAGGTTCCTTTAAAAGAAACAACTCAATCAGCCGGAATAAAAATACAATCCTCCATTTCCAGGAACGAGTATATCGATAAGATACATCTCATTCAGAAAAAAATACTGCAGGGCTATTGTTATGAATTAAATTTTTGTCAGCAATTCTTTTCTGAACATGCAGTTATCGATCCGTTAGCAACCTATCATCATCTTACATCAATATCCCCTACTCCGTTCGCCACCTATTATAAACTGAGAGATAAATATCTGTTGTGTGCAAGCCCGGAAAGGTATATTCAAAAAAAAGAAGACATCATTTTATCGCAGCCGATTAAAGGCACTGGCAAACGGGACTTATCAGATCCACAGAAAGATGCGTGTTTAAAAGAACAGCTAAGAGCCAGCTCAAAAGACAGGAACGAGAATGTAATGATCGTAGACCTGGTGAGGAATGATCTAAGCAAAATCTGCAAAGAGGCATCTGTAACAGTTGAAGAGCTTTTCGGCATTTATACTTTTCCCCAGGTGCATCAAATGATCTCAACAATTAAGGGACATTTAAAACAGGATGTTGGATTTACCGATATTCTCCGCGCTACATTTCCAATGGGTTCAATGACCGGCGCACCCAAACGTAAAGTGATGGAATTAATTGAAGAGTTTGAAGTTTCTAAAAGGGGGATCTACTCCGGAGCGGTAGGCTATATAACACCGGAAAACAATTTTGACTTCAACGTTGTGATCAGAAGCATCATATACAACCAATTAAACAAATATCTTTCATATCATGTTGGCGGTGCCATTACAGGCAACAGCATTGCTGAGAGCGAATATGAAGAATGCCTGTTAAAGGCGTCGGCCATTGAACAGGCATTACATATAAACAGATAACTGCGAGGTTAGATAAACCAGGAAGTCTGTTTAAAGACTATTTAAATCTCAATGTCGTTGAATTAGGGAAAAATCTTTTCAAACAAGTACGATTTACGAAGCCTGCCCGAACTGACTTCATTCAGGCGGGTACGAAGTACTCAGATTTAAAGAGCTCTACTGTTTGAATGTTGCTTATTTCTATGACATTGATTTAAATCTTAGCAGAAGAAGCAAACAACAATTGAACGCTTTCCTGTAATATTTTTTGCTTGTTTTCTTTAAAGGAGCGCATGTTATCAGCAGACAACCTCAGTTGCACTTTTTTACCTTCGGCTAATTGCTTATCAAAAAGCGGATTTAACTGATTAAATCTTACCAGGTCCAGTGACAAATATTTCGCAATTACTGAAGAATTGAATCTGCCGCTTATTTCTGTCGTTTCTGTACCCGCAAAAGAGGAATCGGGAGCCGGGGGCAACAAGGCTGCCATAGTAGATTTATGAGCCTCTGTTTCTTTCGCGGTCATGGTTGTCCATCCTCCACCACCTTCAAAAATATAGTGAGTGGCAATGAATTTTTTAACATGATTGCGTGTTTCCAGCGGCAAATAGCTCTGAAGTTCCCAGAAATCTTTACTGTCTGCTTTTTTAATTGCCTGTTTTAATCTGCCGACACCGCAATTATATGCCGCGATTACCAATAACCAATCGCCGAATTCAGCATATAATGACTTTAACAATTTGGCTGCCGCCGCAGTGCTTAAGGCAAAATCCTTTCTTTCATCCACTTTTCCTGCAACCTTAAGGTTGTAACGTTTAGCCTCGTCGCGCATCAATTGCCAGGGGCCTACTGCACCGGCTCCGGAAATTAATCCTGAACGAAGATGGCTTTCTATCACTGAAAGGTATTTCAGTTCCACCGGTAAATGATTTTGAGCCAGAACCCTGTCGTAAAGATCAAAATAAGGCTTGCCCCAACTTTTCATTTTTTCCAGCTCTTCTTCGTTTCTTTTGATGTACTCTTCTACGAAACTGATTGCTTTGGGATTTACCTGGAAAATGTAAGGCTTGGAAGGATCGAAACTATTGGCGAAAAGGCTGGAAAAACCCTTTTCTGTTTTACCGGAGCTACCGGTAGGCTTGTTTTTGTCATCCGTCGCGAAAGACATAAGGGAGAAAAACAACACCCCCGTTAATACAAAAGAAGCTACAGGCTTAAATTGTAGTAATAAAAATTTACGCATAATAAGGTCCTCAAACGCCGTTTACTCATTAAAAAATCACCGATCAACGATTCAAAACCGGTATAACATTATTTTGCTTAAACGCTATTACTTCTCAGAAATCTGTAAAAACACCTCTGAAATGCGGAGCAAAGCTAACTCACTAAAATGAGAAGTCATCACCTGAACACCAAAAGGCATGCCATTTGGATGAGTGAAGAGAGGAAGGGAAATTCCTGGAATTCCAACCAGGTTTGCGAAGACTGTATAAATGTCAGCCAGGAACATTTCAATAGGGTCATTGTTCATAGAACCAAGCTCAAACGCCGGTGTAGGAACAGTGGGAGAAATGATGGCATCAAAACGGCTGAAAATGGCCGAAGTTTGTTTAAGAAGTATGTTCCTAACCTGCTGCGCCTTAGTAAAATAGGCATCAAAATATCCGGCGCTCAAAACAAAGGTTCCGAGCATGATGCGGCGCTTAACTTCCTTACCGAAACCTTCACTTCTATTGTGCTTGTAAAAGTCTGCCAAATCTTCCGATGGAACGGCAGAACGATGGCCATATTTTACCCCGTCAAAGCGGGATAAGTTGCTCGAAGCCTCGGCTGTAGTAAGAATATAGTAAGCAGGAACAATATATTCAAGCAACTCAAAATCAATCGGTTCGACGATATAACCCTGAGCTGTTAAAGTTTTTAAAAATTGATTAAAAGATTGACTTATCGCAGGATCAAGCCCGGGGTGTTCGAGTGCTTCTTTAAAATATCCAATCTTTTTTGGAGCTGCACCGTTGTAATTTGAACTGTTCAATAATGACGAATAGGGAACAACGGGTTCTTTACTTGCAGTGCTATCAAAGTCGTCTTCACCGGCTATTACTTCAAGTGTAAGAGCGGCATCGGCTACGCTTTTTGCAAAAATACCTATCTGATCAAATGAAGATGCATATGCAATCAATCCATAGCGGGAAACGCGACCATAAGTGGGCTTTAGACCAACAATTCCGCAGAAATCTGCAGGTTGCCTCACTGAGCCGCCGGTATCACTTCCCAGGCTGATCATACACATGCCGGCCTGAACTGCCACAGCCGATCCTCCCGAAGATCCGCCAGGAACGCGCTTATTATCCGCTGCATTCAGTACGTTACCGTAAGCAGAATTCTCATTACTGCTTCCCATGGCAAATTCATCGCAGTTTTGACGGCCAATAATAATGGCGCCTTCCTGCAATAACCTGTCTACAGCCGTTGCATTATAAATTGAAGTAAATCCTTCCAGAATTTTGGAAGAGGCAGATAATTTATGGCCTTTATAAGCAATCACATCCTTAAGCCCGACAACCACACCATGTAGTTTACCAAGGGGCTTACCGTTATTCCGGTCCTGGTCCAACTGCCTGGCACGCGCTGCAGCTTCATCTGCAAAAACCTCCAAAAAAGCATTCAGATGCTTGTTCGAATCAATTACAGACAAATAATGGCTTACAACATCTTCACATGTTGTTTCACCATTTTGCAAAGCACTAACATAGTCTTCGATAGACGAGAAACTAAACAAAGGCCAAAAGCAGTTTTAAAACGTTAGAGAGAAAATCAGTTTTGAGATGAAGTTGTGGAACTAGTTGTTGTTGTTGTAGGCTGATTGTCTTTTTCATTCATACCTTCTTCTAATTCTTTTTTCACGTTGTTCTTGGCGTCATTGAATTCACGGATACCACGACCTAATCCTTTCATGAACTCAGGAATTTTACGGCCACCAAATAGAACTAATACGACAACTGCAATCAACAGGATTTCCTGGAAACCTAAATTACCCATTTTTAAAAATGTTTGAAGATGAAAACCAAAGTTAGAGATAAAAATAACACGGAAAGTTAACAACTAAATAAAAAAAGCGGAAGTAAAAACACTTCCGCTTTTGCAGTAATATTAGTTGATTAAACTCTTTTTTCTTTAATTCTTGCGCTCTTACCGCTGCGTGTACGCAGGTAATAAAGTTTAGCGCGACGCACTTTACCAACTTTGTTTAAAACGATAGAGTCAACGTTTGGTGATAAGAAAGGAAATATTCTTTCCACACCTACGCCGTCAGAAATCTTGCGTACAGTGAAAGTTGCTGTAGCGCCAGTTCCCTGAGTCTTTACCACATCGCCACGGAAGCTCTGGATACGCTCTTTACCGCCTTCCACAATTTTATAGTTTACAGTGATGTTATCACCTGCTTTAAACCTGGGATATTCTTTCTTCGCTGTTAATTGCTCATGCACAAATTGAACTGCTGCGTTCATAGCTTTAAAATTTAAAGGACGGCAAAGGTAACATTGCCTTCCACATTTTCCAAATAAAATCTCAAATTCTTTTTTATAATTCAGTCCCAAAAAGGGAACTCTTTCAATCACAATACCTTAGCGGGCTACATTCACCGCTCTCTTTTCGCGGATAACGGTAACCTTGATTTGTCCGGGATAGGTCATCTCCGTTTGAATCTTTTGCGCTATTTCAAAACTTAGTTTATCACTATCAGTATCCGAAACTTTTTCTGCTTCAACAATAACCCTCAATTCCCTGCCCGCCTGGATAGCGTAAGCTTTTTCAACACCCTGATACCCTAAAGCAAGGTTTTCAAGATCCTTAATACGTTGCAGGTATTGTTGCATAATCTCTCTTCTTGCACCGGGTCTCGCGCCGCTGATAGCATCGCAAGCCTGTACAATCGGAGAAATTACATACTGCATTTCCATTTCATCGTGGTGCGCGCCAATGGCATTCACAACTGCCGGGTTTTCACCAAATTTTTCAGCCAGTTTCGCGCCTAAAAGTGCGTGGCTCAATTCAGTTTCCTCATCAGGAACCTTTCCTATATCGTGTAACAAACCAGCTCTTTTTGCCAATTTGGGATTCAATCCAAGTTCAGCCGCCATGATTCCGCATAAATTCGCGACTTCACGACTATGCATTAACAAATTCTGACCATAAGAAGAACGGAATCTCATTTTACCTACAATACGCACAAGCTCTTTATGTAAACCGTGAATACCCAATTCTATAACTGTACGTTCACCAATTTCCATTACCTGCTCTTCCAGCTGCTTTCTTGTTTTCTCAACAACTTCTTCAATACGTGCGGGATGGATACGTCCGTCAGATACTAGTCTTTGTAGTGAAAGACGTGCAATTTCTCTTCTCAACGGATCGAAAGAGGAAAGAACAATTGCCTCAGGGGTATCATCCACAATTAAGTCAACGCCGGTTGCAGCCTCAATTGCACGGATGTTACGACCTTCGCGGCCAATGATCTGGCCTTTAATTTCGTCGCTTTCCAGGTTAAATACAGTTACTGTATTTTCAATCGTCTGCTCTGCAGCGGTACGCTGGATGGACTGAATTACAATTTTGCGCGCCTCTTTGTTGGCTTTCTGTTTAGCCTCTTCAACAATTTCCTGCTGTATGGCAAGAGCCTGTGTTTGAGCCTCCTGTTTAAGGCTTTCAACCAACTGAGACTTTGCCTCTTCTGCAGTTAAGCCGGCAATTTTTTCCAGACGGCGTATGTGTTCCTCCTGGTGTTTTTCCAGCTCAGTGCGTTTTAGGTTTACCACCTCAATCTGCCTGTTCAGGTTTTCCTTAATGGCTTCGTTTTCTTTGATCTGCTTGTCTAAAGCAGTGTCTTTTTGATTGATGGCAATTTCTTTTTGCTTAACACGGTTTTCGCCTTCGCTGATCTTTTTATTTCTTTCTAAAACCTCTTTGTCATGTTCAGCTTTAAGTTGAACGAACTTTTCTTTTGCCTCCAGCTGTTTTTCCTTTTTTATAGTCTCAGCTCTTAATTCAGCTTCCCTTATTAATGTATTTGCCTGTTGTTCTGCTTCTTCTACTTTCTTTTTGGTGTCTTTCGCAAAAATGAACTTACCCCCTACAATTCCTACTATTAGTGCAACCGCACCTATTATAATAGATATAACTGATTGATCCATGCTTGTGGTGTTTATTTTGATTCAATATCATATATCCCGTCTCCAATCTCATTAAAAATAAGAATGAGTGAGCGATAATTCGCGAAGATAAATAAACGAATGAAATAATACATTGCATGCGACGGCCTGTTTTTAGGGTTTTTTAGAAAGATTTTGCGTTGGTACCAGAAGCACAAACCCACCCCATGTCCTTCCGGCCAAAAAAGAGAACTAAAAAAATATTCCCGGGGATAGAACAAAAAGCTCTCAAATAGAGAAATTGGATGTAGGAATCAGCCTTAATTATATTGATAATCAACAATTTAAGTTTCTGGCATTTTAGTAGATATTCTATTCCTGTGTCTGTTTTACCTAAACTCTTCTATTAGGAATTTGGCGTTTGTGTTCATGGGCTTCTTTAACAGAGGTGTTTAAAGAGGCGTTTTTCAAGGAAATTGTAGGGAGGTGATCACGCCTCCTTTTTTATTTTTTATCAGAACAAATAGAATGTTTCATTTTCAAAATGAGAATACAATTCCCAATATGGAACTAAATCCCAGTTTTAAAAAATATAATCAGTTAAATACCAATATGTTGCAAAATAAAAGGCTGTTGGCATAAAATTAGAATGATATAAAGTGTCCGTTTTTAACCGTTCCCGACAACATGATTTATGTTGTTAATCAGGATTCAGGTTACTTCCATAAAGAAGTTTCCCCCTTTGAAAGAAAGAGACTATGTAAATAGTCTCTTTTTCTTTTTACAACCGTTTACTATTCCATTTTGGAGACGGATTTTTTCCCATTTCGAGACATTATCATTGCTTCCCAATTTGCAAACAGTTGATTATTAAACAAATAACAATTAGTTTACAATTGGCACCCAATTCGTATAGTTCTATTGTCCGTTTTTAATCGTGTAACTTGTACCACTTGTATAAGACACAATACATACTATTGGAGTTTGTGTTCAATACCCTATTTACGCTTCTTTGTAAGTGTAACACAAATAAAGGAGCAATAAAAAAAGAGGCCGAAAAGCCTCTTTTTTATTTTTATTTCTATTCCTTAATCCTGGTTAATTCAAAACGGGATTTTGTTTTTTCATAAGCTCTTCATCCTGCTTAATCTTCTTTTCCCATTCCCATGCAGTTTTCATCATATCATCCAATCCAAATTGTATTTTCCAATCCAGAGAAGATACTGCATGATTGTTATTTGCATAAATAGCGATAACATCGCCTGGTCTTCGTGGACCAATCTTGTAATTCAATTTTTGGCCGGTTACCTTTTCAAATGCATTTATTGCCTCGAGTACAGTAACTCCGTTGCCGGTTCCCAAATTGAAAACTTCGTTCTTTTGTTTGTTCTTTTTATTAAGCAGAAATTTTATTGCGAGTGTATGTGCATTTGCAATGTCGCAAACATGGATAAAGTCTCTTACACAGCTTCCATCCCTTGTATCATAATCATCTCCAAAAACAGTCATCTGCGGTAATTTACCAATAGCCGTTTGTGTAATCACCGGCACAAGGTTTTGTGGTTTGCCCAATGGCAATTCCCCAATCAGGTTATCCGGATGAGCACCTACAGGGTTAAAGTAGCGCAGCAATATTGCAGATGTGTCTGATACTTTGGTAAAGTCTTTAATGATCTCCTCTCCCATTTGTTTTGTAGCACCATAAGGAGATTCTGCTTTTTTGATAGGAGATTCTTCAGTAACCGGAATAACGTCCGGGTTTCCATAAACGGTACAGGAAGAAGAAAATACAAAATGGGGAACTTTAAATTCCTTTACACATTTAAGCAGGTTTACCAGCGAATACAGGTTGTTTTCGTAATAATCCAATGGCTTTTCAACTGATTCACCCACGGCTTTGTATGCTGCAAAATGAATCACGCCGGAGATGTCATCATTTTCCTGGAAAACAGCCAGCGTTTCATCAAAATTCTTTAGATCAACCTTGTAGTTTTTCAGCTTTTTGCCGGTGATCTGTTCAATACCGTTTAAAAGGTATGTTGTAGAACGTGAATTATCATCTATCGAAACAACGTCAAATCCGTTTTGGATAAGATCAACTACGGTATGCGAACCTATATATCCGCAACCTCCGGTAACTAGAATTTTGGGCATGTTGGCTGATTTTGATACACTAATTGAATACGACAATATTATTAAAAAAAGCCGTACTAGACAATAAGTTTAATTACATAATAGAAGCCAGCAGCCATGATAGCGCTGATAGGTATGGTTAATACCCACGCCCACAAAAGATTTACTGTAACACCCCAACGTACCGCAGACAAACGTTTTGTTGCACCTACACCAATTATAGAACCGGTAATAGTATGCGTTGTACTTACTGGTATACCTAAATGTTCGGTTATATACAAGGTTATGGCGCCGGCAGTTTCGGCACTTACACCTTCAAGCGGGGTTACCTTGGTTATTTTGGTACCCATTGTCTTTACAATCTTCCAGCCACCACTCATTGTACCTAAGCCAATGGCGAGGAAAGAACAGAATGGCACCCATGAATAATGGATAACGAATTCGTTAAACGTAAGCGTGTTGCCCACTGTGCTTTGCTGATAAATGATTGCGGCGCCAATAATACCCATCACTTTTTGTGCATCATTTCCACCGTGACCAAGACTGAATGCTGCAGAGGAAAGCAGCTGTAATCTCTTGAACCAGCTCTCCGCCTTAAAGGGATTACTTCGTCTACATAGATGGACAATAATAATGGTTATGATAAAGGCTATGACCATCCCAATTAAAGGCGCGAGGAAAATGAAAAGAAATGTAGGAATTACTTTAGCATAGTTGATAACGGTAATCCCATCCCCATGAAAGCCGCCCGCGTATGCAATTGCGGCTCCCATAAATCCACCTATAAGTGTGTGTGAGGAGCTGGATGGAATACCGAACCACCAGGTGATCAGGTTCCATACAATGGCGGCCAACAGTCCTGCGAATATTACTTCCAGTGTAATGAAATGCTCATTTACTGTTTTGGCGATAGTGTTACCAATTTTGAATTCACCTATGATATAGCGTGAAATAAAGAAGGCTGCAAAATTGAAGAGCGCCGCCCAAAGAACTGCCTGGAACGGAGTCAATACTTTTGTTGAAACTATTGTGGCAATTGAGTTGGCTGCATCATGGAAACCGTTAATAAAATCAAATATGAAAGCTAATACAATAATGAGTATGAGTAATGTTGTCATAAATTTAGTTTTCCTTCTACGGAAAGCCCTGTAACAAACCGGTACTAGGCGTATTTAACAATGATTGATTCTATAACATTCGCGGCATCTTCGCATTTGTCTGTTACAGTTTCCATTGCCTGGTAGATCTCTCTCTTTTTAATCAGCTCTTTTACATCCACTTCATTTTGGAACAGCATTTCAATACTCATATCAAAAACATCATCAGCCTGGTTTTCAACGCTGTTGATTCTAACCATGGCTTCTGTCATTTGCCTCAGGTTCTTCATATCCCTAAGGCCATAAACAGCAGTTTTAATTTCGTTTGCACCCATTTCGATAAGGTCAGCCAGCTTTTTAATGCCGCTGTCGTTAGGGTTTACCTTATAAAAATTGATCTTCTTGGCGGAAGAGAAAATATAGTCACATATATCATCGAGGGCAGAAGCCAGGTAGTGAATATCCTCCCTGTCGAAAGGAGTGATAAAGTTGCGACCAAGTTCAGTGAAAATTCTGTGTGTATGGTCGTCGTTTTTATGTTCCAGATCCTCAATTTGCTTAATTACAGCATTGCGGCGGTCATAATCCGGCTCGTTAACCATGGTCTTTAGCAGTTGTCCCATTTGGCTAACGGTAATAGCTACATCTTCAAACAACTCGTAAAAAATCTTGTTCTTTGGCATGAATAACTTGCCAAAAGTGTTAATGCCCATATCTGGAATTTTGGCGCAAAAATAAAACTATGATCTGTGCAAGCCGTAAAAAGCCGACAGTTAACAATAACTTAATATAGAAATAACATTACCCGTAAACCTTTTGTTCATATGTATTTTCTCTTTTTTATGCTGTTAACATTCACATAATACTGGGTTAACAATTCAGTAATATACAAGTTCGTGATTTGCGGAAAATTAACAAAAATGCGCAAGCTATTTTCAATTGCTTCGGTGATCCTTTTTGCCTTGCTATGCACATTGGTGACCTATGGACAGGAAACGACTTCAACGTTAAATGGTTTTGTTTCTGATGCTGCCGGTAAAGCCATTAGCGGAGCAACAATTTCATTAAAGCACGAGCCAACAGGCTACGAAACTCATACCCAGACAAACAACAAAGGGTATTTTTCTTCTCCTAACCTGAAGCCAGGAGGCCCTTATACTATTAAGATCTCTTTTGTGGGATTTAAAGATGAAACACTAACTGATATCGCTTTGTCTTTAGGCAACAACCCGGACCTAAAGGTGGCATTAAGCACTTCTTCAAATGATCTGAAAGAAGTTACTGTAATGTCTTCAGGAAGAAGAGCTTCTCCATCAGGCCTGACTGTGGGAACAAGACAACTGAACACCTTACCTACCCTGGGAAGAAGCATCAGCGATTTTACACGCTTAACGCCTCAGTCTAACAACAACTCGTTCGCAGGAACTAACTTCAGATATAACAATATTACGCTTGATGGTGCTGTGAACAATGACGCAATAGGCTTTAGCAACTCTTTTGGAGGTGTTAGTGGTGGCGGTCAAAGCGGAACAGCCGGTTCAGGTACAAGAACCAACCCTTATAGTCTAGATGTGATCCAGGAAGTACAGGTTCAGCTTTCTCCATACGATGTGAAGCTGGGTAACTTTACCGGCGGTAGTGTTAACGCCGTAACAAAAAGCGGTTCAAATGACATCCACGGATCTGTTTACGGCTATGGAAGAAACCAATCACTGGTAGGTAAAAGTGTTGATGGTCAGAAAACCAAGATCGGTTCTGATTTTTACGATTATCAATACGGTGCAACCCTGAGTGGGCCCATCATCAAAAACAAATTGTTCTTTATTGTTAATGGTGAAATTACACGCAGACAAGAGCCTACTTTTTTCAATGCAGGTGACAAAGGTGCGGCTGTTACAGTTGCTGATGCACAAAGAATTGCTGCAGCATATCAAGCCGCAGGTTTTGATGCAGGTTCTTATGACAAATACAAAATCTTTACAAACAGTGATAAATTCTTCGCCCGTATAGATTACAACATTAATGCGAACAACTCATTAATGGTCAGAGCAATCTATACAAATGGTGAGGGTAACAACCTTGAGCGTACAAACACTACATTCCAGTTTTCATCAACAGACTTTACACAACATACAAAGAACGTGAATGTTGTTGCAGAACTGAAGAGCAAACTGAGCAACTCAGTAAACAACAACCTGATAGTTAGCTATATCAATGTTCATGATTACAGAGATTTTCCTCGCAGCGGAAATACACCTTCTCCTTATATTGATATTACCAACGGAGCAGGCAACGTGTGGTTAGGTACATGGCGCGAAGCTGCTATTTACAATACCCGCCAGAAAACGATTGAACTTACTGATAACGTTAGCTGGACAAAAGGCATCAACAAGTTCACTTTTGGTACGCACAACGAGTTCTATGACTTTAATTACGGATTTATTAACTCGTGGAACGGCCGTTGGCAATACGGTACCGTTGATAACTTTGTAAACAATATTCCAAGCCGTATTCGTGGTACTTTCGCTTTTGACCAGGGTAAAAACAACTTTACCAACCTTTCCGAGAATACACCTGGAGCTAAGTTTAACGTAGCAATGCTGAGTGCTTATGCGCAGGATGAAATTTCTTTAACCAAGAACTTCAAACTGACTCCGGGTCTCCGCATTGACTATTCTTATGTTGGGGATCAACCACAACTGGATAAGGATTTGAACAGCATTACAAATGACACACACGAATCCGGAACCTATAGTCATACTCCTTTCAGTCAACTGAATAACAAATGGCTGGGTAACGCAACTATTTCACCAAGATTGGGATTCAACTGGGATATCAACAATGATCAATCTGTAGTGTTAAGAGGTGGTAGCGGCATTTTCACCGGAAGAGTTCCGTTCGCATGGTTAGGTTATGCTTATACACTTAATGGTAACGACTACGGCAACATCGACTACAAGAATTCAAACAACGGTTATGTTCCTTTAGTAGGACCCAATCAACTGGTTGATACAATCGGCAAATATGGTGGAGCAGGCGCAGTAAATAAAAGAGAGCTTGACCTGATTGACAACAATTTCAAAATGCCAACTATCTGGCGTTCAAATATTGCAGCCGATTTCAAATTCGGCAATGGATATAAACTTACATTGGATGCGATGTACACCAAGACCATCAACGATGTTATGTTCCAGCAGATCAACAAGAAAGACAGTGGTGTGAAGTACTACAGCACAGGACCTACACAAACGCCTCTGTATACAGGTGGTGATGTTAGCAGTAAATATTCAAGCGTGTTCTTATTAAGCAATACAAAAGAGGGATACCGCTACAATCTTACTGCACAGCTGTCAAAAGTTACCAACAATATTAAACTCGGTGCGAAAAACCTGATGAACATTAACTGGTCTGCAGCTTACACTTATGGCATGTCTAAAGACATCAGCAATGGTATTCGTAACTCATTCCAAAGTAACTGGGATTATAACCCTGCAATCTCTGCAAACAATCCGCAACTTGCCTATTCAAACTTTGATTTGCGTCATCGCATAGTTGCTTTTGCAGGAACAAGTGTTAACTGGAATGGTTCGAATACAAACATCACTTCATTAAGTTTTGTTTATTCAGGTCAGAGTGGTAGCCCATACAGCCTTGTTTACACCGGCGCACCGGGCGGCATCATCAATGGTAACGCAGCGTTGCCTTATATTCCAAAGAGTCAGTCAGATATCAACCTGAAAGATCCTTCTCAGTGGAACGATCTGAATGCCTTCATCGAAGGTGATAAATACCTGAAAGGCCACCGTGGTCAGTATGCTTCAAGAAATGCACTTCGCACTCCATGGAACCATACGCTTGATTTAAAGCTGATGCACGAATTCAGATTTAAAGGCAACAACAAACAGCATTCACTTCAGTTAAGCCTGGATATGTTTAACTTCCTGAACTTCCTGAATAATGACTGGGGACACATTACTTTCGTAAGTAACACAAACAACTATACAGTTAACTTCCTGAAGTTTGAAACAGATGCTAACGGTATTAAACCAGGCAATCCAAGTTCAGATCCTGCGAAGAACTATACGCCAACGTTCAGCTTCCAGAAACCAACAACTGATAACGGCAAATACTATACGGTTGACCCGCTTAACAGCCGCTGGCAAGCACAATTAGGATTGAAATACACATTCTAATAATATAGCTAAGGTATAATTAAAAAGGGGCTGTTCCGGAAACGGATGCGGCCCTTTTTGTTACGCAAAAACCTGATGGCTGAATTGAGGGATGATTTATTGATCGCTGATTTTTTTTTTCTCTGATTTGTACGAAATGAGCGTACTGCCCAATATTGAAAATGACCTGATAAACCTTAAATCTTCCTTTTCGAATAAATAATGTTAACTCTTGTTTGCAGGTAGAACCTAAGGAAATCAGAGATCAGCGATCAAAAATCAGACATGGTGCCTTCCTCCGCTTTGTTAATAGTTTATTCACGTGCGGTTAAATATTAGTTCATATTGCGAAGACATCTTTGTGGAAGAATAATAGCAAGCAAACAAATTAGTCAGTAGATTTTCTCATGTCGGCCCCGATGTCTATCGGGGTTTTGTTTTTTAAATCACGGAGCTTTTATGTATTAGCTCATTGACTGTAAATGATTGGTACTGCGCTTCACTGTCCACGTGTAACGCTATCAAAGTCGTTCTCACCCGAACGCTGATCAAACGTTGGGGATCGCTATGATTGGTATTTGGCAAAACCACCTGTCTTTGAGGAAGGGAATTGAATGACATCCTGCTCGTCCTGTTGAGCGCGTTCTTGCTTTTTAAGCTTTTCCGCTTTCCCGTCGATTAACCATTTAGCAAGTAAAAATCCGGACAAAGAAAATAGTAAAGCAATAACTGCAACAGAATATTCATTCATAACAAGAGCCCCAAGGAAAAACACGAATCCTGGAAGCAAAATTGCAAAGGCAGCAAGAATAACCCTGCTGTGCTTATATAATTCAATCGTTGAAGCTGTGCGAAGCAAACGCTTATCGTCATCCTCAATTCTGTTCAACACTTTCATAGCGTTTCAATTATGGTGCTGCTGTAAAGGTCTGCATATTTATGCTGAAATAAACCTTGCCCAGAGTTAAAACGCGGGCATTTAGGGCAATTTAACATGCAACTTCTAACGCTGCCTAAAACTAAAGTTTCTAAATTCAAGGTGTTCAAATGCTTATTGCGAACACTGGTAATAATGCTTATAAAGGAAATAAAAATGCATTATTGCGATTTAACTTTTCATTCACCAAAACAAGAGCTTTTTGATCCATTACCTTATTTCTTTTTCATTTTAGATATTGCTCTTATCCAGTCGTACCATTCATTCATCCCTTCATTAAGTCGACAGGAAAGTATTATGCAACGCAAATCATTATTCACCTTTCGAATATTTGCTTTCAGGTATTCTAGATCAATATCAACATACGGCAACAGATCACTTTTGCTAATCAGACATAAGTCTGCCGTTTTATACATCTCAGGATACACCAAAGGCTTTTCTTCCCCTTCCGTTACACTCAAAATAACAACCCGTTTTTGCTCACCCACGTCGTGTAAAGTTGGGCAAAGCGGAGCCGCCAGGTTCTCAATAAACAAAACTGAATTATTTTCCGGCTTCAATATCTTCAACGCATCATTAATCATCTGGCTAAAAAGCTGGCATCCATCACCCGTACGTAAACTTATTACCCTGGCCTCAGTTTCTTCAATTCTTTTAGTATCGTAGTTGCTATGTCTATCAGTTTCAATTACAGAGAAACAGATTTCACCGGAAAGAGCAGTAATGGTATTCTCAAGCAAGCTGGTTTTACCCGCACCTGATGCTCCCAACAAGTTAATAGCAACAATATTCTTTGACTCAAAATAGAACCGGTTCCTTGCAGCAGGTATTTCATTCCCATCTGACGAAACCGACGAACGGCTTTCAGAGCCCGGGTGTTTATTTCTTTCCGTATTTTGATCATGCGCGTGCACATGACCGTTCGCGCAGTTAGCACATCGTCCGCAACTTTTCTCGTGTTCCGGACTGTTTTCCCATTTGCTATGGCAACCACTCATAAGTGATTATTACTTGAGTTGTTTGAATTCAAATATATCCATCAGAAATTTCATCGCTCACTGTTCTTCCTGATAAACAAAAAGTAAAAAGCCGATGCAACGAATGTTATTACAACTACGTCAAATGGCTCAAATAAATAGCGTGATGTGTTGGAAGATGCACCCTCTGTAATACCAGTTTGAACAGGAGTTCCCAAAGTCACTACCCAGGCTAATAATGAGCAACAGGCAATGGCCAGTTTCTTTTTCATATGGCTTGATTTAAATAACAAGAAGACAAGCCGCTTGGATACAACGGCTCGTATGGCATATTGCAACTTAACTTATGTTGGGGGCAAAAAATATGAGATAAGTCAGCTTTGGCAATTTTTAATACATGCCCATAGATACGGAGAACCTAAGCTGATCCAACTTTGCGGAACAAAAAATGCCGCCCTGAACCAGGAGCGGCATATTCACATTTTTTATTGCGCAGGCTTATTTTGAAGTAAGGCTGGCAACCATATATTCTTTGTTCAATCTCGCAATGTTCTCAATAGTAATACCTTTTGGACAGGTGGCCTCACATGCTCCTGTAGCGGTACATGAACCAAAGCCTTCTTTATCCATTTGAGCTACCATGTTAACAACACGCGTTTTGCGCTCAGGATCACCCTGTGGTAACAATGCAAGATGCGCCACTTTAGCACTCACAAATAACAGTGCAGAGCTGTTTTTACAAGCCGCAACGCAGGCACCGCAACCTATACAGGCCGCAGCAGCAAAGGCAGCATCAGCTTTCTCTTTTTCAACAGGAAGCGCGTTTGCATCAACGGCATTACCTGTGTTTACTGAAATATAACCGCCTGCCTGGATAATTCTGTCAAAAGAAGTACGATCTACAACAAGGTCCTTCACCACAGGGAACGCTTTAGCCCTCCAGGGTTCAACAACAATTGTATCGCCATCTTTAAATGCACGCATGTGCAACTGGCAGGTGGTGTTTTGTGTCCATGGACCATGAGGCTTACCATCAATGTACATCGAGCACATACCGCAAATACCTTCGCGACAATCGTGATCAAATGCAATAGGATCTTTTCCTTCCCTGATCAGGCGCTCATTCAATACATCAAACATTTCGAGAAAAGACATCTCGCTCGATATATCGCTCACCTGGTAAGTTTCAAAATTTCCCCTATCGTTGGCATTTTTCTGCCTCCATACTTTCAGCGTAAGATTCATGGTATTATGTTCCATAGAAAAACGTGCTTATGTGATGTGACACACTTTACATTTTCGCGCATCACAGGATTATTTTTTCAATTGAAAATTTCAAACATCAGTAAGTCGGCTGTTCACTTACAACTTATAACGTAAAACGTACAACTTACTTATAACTTCTCTGACTTGGTTTTACCACTTCGTAATCCAAAGATTCTTTGTGTAACTCCCAATTATGGTCGCCTTTGTATTCCCAGGCAGACACATACATGAACCTGTCGTCGTGACGTAATGCTTCACCTTCTTCAGTCTGGCTTTCTTCACGGAAGTGACCGCCGCAACTTTCTGCGCGATCAAGAGCGTCTTTACACATTAACTCACCCAACTCGATAAAGTCCGCAACGCGACCTGCCTTATCCAGCTCGAAGTTCATTTCATTTATTTCACCCGGAATCCTGAGGTCGCTCCAGAATTCTTTTTTCAACGCCTGAATTTCAGTGATCGCTTCCTGCAGACCCTGGCTGTTACGAGCCATACCACATTTATCCCACATGATCTTTCCTAAGCGTTTGTGGAAGCTTTCGACAGTTTGTGCTCCTTTAATGCTCATCAGCTTTTCAATACGGTCCTTCACTGACTTTTCAGCAGCTTCGAAAGCGGCGTGCGAAGTTGGGATTGCACTCGTACGGATTTCATCTGCCAGGTAGTTACCAAGCGTATAAGGAATTACAAAATATCCGTCTGCAAGGCCCTGCATTAGTGCCGAAGCACCCAGGCGGTTTGCACCGTGATCGCTAAAGTTAGCTTCACCAAGTGCATATAAGCCAGGAACAGTTGTCATTAATTCATAGTCAACCCACAAGCCACCCATTGTATAGTGAACAGCAGGGTAAATGCGCATCGGAACCTCATATGGATTTTCACCTGTGATCTTTTCATACATGTCGAACAGGTTTCCATATTTTTCTTTCACCACATCCTTACCCATTGCGATGATCTCTTCTTTGGAAGCATGATCAAGACCGCGTTTGTTGGCTTCACCCTTTCCATATCTCTCTATCGCTGCTGCATAATCAAGATATACAGCTTGTTTAGAAGATCCTACGCCATAACCTGCATCACATCTTTCTTTTGCAGCACGGCTGGCCACGTCACGCGGAACCAGGTTACCGAATGCCGGATATCTTCTTTCCAGGTAATAATCTCTTTCTTCTTCAGGAATTTCGTTAGGCCTGCGGTTATCACCTTGTTTTTTGGGCACCCAGATCCTACCGTCATTACGCAACGATTCACTCATCAGCGTTAATTTACTCTGATGATCACCACTTACGGGAATACAGGTAGGGTGGATCTGTGTAAAACAAGGATTACCAAAATAAGCTCCTGCTTTATGTGCTTTCCATGCAGCAGTAACATTGCTGCCCATTGCGTTGGTTGAAAGGTAGAATACGTTACCGTATCCACCACTACACAATAGAACGCAATGTCCGAAATGTCTTTCCAGTTTGCCGGTGATCAGGTCACGGGTGATGATGCCACGTGCCTTTCCGTCAATCACAACCACTTCTAACATTTCGTGACGGTTATACATATCAACATTACCAAGAGCAACCTGTCTTTCCAGTGCCTGGTATGCACCTATTAATAATTGCTGACCAGTTTGGCCGGCAGCATAAAAAGTTCTTTGCACCTGGGTACCACCAAAGCTACGGTTGCTCAATAATCCACCATATTCACGTGCAAAGGGTACACCCTGGGCAACGCATTGGTCTATAATATTGGCACTAACTTCTGCAAGGCGGTGCACATTGGCCTCTCTTGCACGGTAGTCGCCACCTTTAATTGTATCGTAAAACAGGCGAAAAACGCTGTCACCATCATTCTGATAATTCTTTGCAGCATTTATACCACCCTGAGCAGCAATGGAGTGCGCACGGCGGGGAGAATCCTGAAAACAAAATGCCTTCACTTTATAACCCAGCTCGCCTAATGCAGCGGCTGCTGAAGCGCCTGCCAGCCCTGTACCCACAATGATCACTTCCAGTTTACGCTTGTTGGCAGGATTAACCAATTTGCAATGACCTTTATAATCGGTCCATTTTTGATCTAATGGCCCTGAAGGAATTTTTGCATCTAACATACGTCGCAGATTTAACTGATTTAGTCTGATTATTCTGATTAAATGACCACGCAATTTTTCTTTGCGTACGGGCTTTTTAGCTTAACCAATGGAAGTACATGCTCACCGGCATCATAATGAAAGCCAGGGAAACTATAATGGCAAACGCATAGCCAAAGTTGGTTAGCATTACATTATACTTTTTGTTGTAAACGCCAAGGCTTCTGAATGCGCTCTGAAAACCATGAGCAAGGTGATATGCTAAAGAAATACAACCTAATATATATACTACAACAATCCAGGTTACTTCAAACCTGTTTTGCATTAACGCGTATAAATTGTGAACGGTTTTTCCATCGCTGAGGGTAACATCCTCAACACCGGTAAAACGGGATGGGATCCAGAAGTCGATCCAGTGAATTACCAGGAACAACAGGATGATAGTGCCTAAAAGGCCCATGCTTCTGCTGTACCATTTGCTACCGCGATTGCCGTAACTTACAGCATAAGCAGTTCCACGCTTGCTACGGTTGGATACTTCCAGCATTAACCCCTGGATGATGTGAATGAAAATAAAAACAAACAATCCAACTTCTAAAATCCTCATTACAACGGTCGCGCCCATAAAGTGAGCCGCCCTGTTGAACATTTCACCACCATCGTTTGCCCAGATACAGGCATTTAATCCTACGTGTACAATCAAAAAAAGAATCAGGAAAATTCCGCTTAAGCCCATCGTCAATTTCCTTCCTACAGCAGAAGTGAAAATTTGTTTCAAGGTCATACTGACAAGTGTTGTTTGTGAGAAAATCGCTGCAAAAATAGGACATGATTGCCACCGAATTGTAAAAAAAATAAAAAAAGCTGTCAGCTATTAGCTATCAGCTATCAGCATTGTATCGCTCTGATCTTGTATTGACGCACATTTGAGATAGAATTTCTTCCCTTCAATAAATATTTATAAACGCTGATTTAAATAGCTTTCACATATCAATGGAAAAGAAAAAATCCGACAAATCACTGGAAGCTTTCAGCTGTCAGCTATCAGCTATCAGCAGCTCATCCTTCCGATTTTGTGTTGACTCAGATCTGAGATAGAATACTTCACCTTATAATAGATATTTATAAACGCTCATTGATAACTAACACCAGAAAAGAAAAAATCCAATAAATCTTAAAAATCCTTCCTAATCCCGGTCCCATCTTCCGCTCATCTAAATTTTCAAAAATCCTAATAAACAAAAAGCTTTTAGCTCTAAGCTATCAGCAGTTCATCCTCCCGATCTTGAATTGACTCAGATCTGAGATAAAATCCTTTACTAAATTATAAGTATTTATCATCGCTCATTTAATATCTGTCATGCATGAAAACGTGACTACTCCACAAAAAAATCCTGCAAATCTCCAAATCCCATTAATCCCGGTCCCATTTTCCGCTCATCTAAATTTTCAAAAATCCTAATAAACAAAAAGCTTTTAGCTCTAAGCTATCAGCTATCAGCAGTTCATCCTTCCGATCTTGAATTGACTCAGATCTGAGATAAAATCCTTTACTAAATTATAAGTATTTATCATCGCTCATTTAATATCTGTCATGCATGAAAACGTGACT
>CP128386.1:103215-279028 GCA_030345135.1 Chitinophagaceae bacterium DXS | reverse complement strand
ACTCCACAAAAAAATCCTGCAAATCTCCAAATCCCATTAATCCCGGTCCCATTTTCCGCTCATCTAAATTTTCAAAAATCCTAATGAACAATCATTACATTTGGTACATGCTGAAACTCTTAAGCATAGTATGGAACAGCTTTAAGATGGCCATGCAGGAACTTAAAGTAAACAAACTGCGTACATTTCTGTCGCTGTTTGGCATTACTATAGGGATCTTTTGCATTATCGGCGTATTAACTACAGTAAACAGTCTTGAATACAAAGTGCAAAGCGACATTTCTGCACTTGGCTCCAACACCATATATATTGACAAATGGGAATACGGGGGAGGACCGGATTATCCATGGTGGAAATATATTAAAAGACCGCAGCCCAAATTCGACGAGGTTAAGTTTATTAAAGAAAAGAGTACGCTGGCCGAATACGTTTGCTACTTCAATGCGAACGGCATTAATCTTCAGTATGAAAATGATGTATTGAACGGCGTTTCCATTTATGGCGTTACGGAAGATTTCAATAAGATCCAGAGTTTTAATATTGAATATGGCAGATACCTGAACGAATCTGAATTTACAAGAGGCAATGCAGTTGGTATAATTGGATATACTAATGCGGAGGATCTATTTGGCAAGGCCGAAAAGGCCCTTGGCAAAACCGTGACATTTGACGGGAAAAGAATCAACATTATCGGCATTATTGAAAAACAGGGGCAAAGTTTTCTTGGGGGAGGTTTTGATTATGACAGATGCATCATTAGCTCCTACCGTTATTTTGCCAGCATCTATAATGTTATCAACAACGATAATTTTCAGCCTTTCATTATGGTGAAAGGTAAGGATGGAGTACCGACTCCAGCACTTACAGATGAACTGAGAGGTATTATGCGCCAGACAAGGAAATTAAGCCCAAGAACCGATGACGACTTTGCCCTGAACGACGTGAATATGTTTAGCCAGCAGGTAAGTTCCTTTTTTGGAACAGTGAATATTGGCGGCTGGGCAATTGCGGGATTAAGCCTTATTGTTGGTTTGTTTGGCGTAGCAAATATTATGTTTGTCACGGTTCGCGAGCGTACCAGTCAGATAGGCCTGAAAAAAGCGATTGGCGCAAAAAGAAGCTCCATCCTTATAGAATTCCTGCTGGAAAGCGCATTCCTGTGTATCATTGGCGGATTGATTGGCCTGGTCCTGGTATGGTTGCTGGCGACAATACTTAGCAGCGTGTTACCTTTTGCGCTGATCATTTCTCCCAAAATAATAGCATTGGCCTTTGCTCTTTGCGTGATCCTTGGTATTTTGTCCGGCATTATTCCTGCCTCAATTGCAGCGAGAATGAACCCGGTTGTCGCTATCAGAACAAAATAATACTTCAAAATAATCGCTCATTAGCATTCCATTGCACTTTATTAATGCAAACTGGAGTTAGTACATTTGCAAAATGAGCTTTTCTTCAGAAAATCAGAACGAAACAGGAAACAATTCTTCAACCGAAAACAATTCCGTCCGCATTCTGGCCATCGAATCTTCGTGTGATGACACTTCAGCATCCGTTTGTATAGACGGACGAATCGCATCAAACTATGTTGCCAATCAAAAAGTGCATGAACAATATGGCGGAGTGGTTCCGGAACTGGCGAGTCGTGCACACATGCAAAACATTGTGCCTGTAGTTGATGTGGCACTTAAGCAAGCGGGCATTTCGCTTCAGGAGATCGATGCCATTGCTTTTACCCAATCGCCCGGTTTGATAGGAAGTCTTCTTGTGGGTGCTCAGTTTGCAAAATCGCTGGCGCTGGCGTTGTCTAAGCCGTTGATAGCTGTTCATCACATGCAGGCGCATGTATTGGCGAACCTGATTGAAGAAAACAGGCCTTCTTTTCCTTTTTTGTGCCTTACGGTAAGCGGCGGACATACCCAGATTGTGTTAGCCAGGTCGCCTTTGGAGCTGGAAGTAATTGGTGAAACGATTGACGACGCCGCAGGTGAGGCATTTGATAAAAGTGCCAAATTGTTGGGCCTGCCCTACCCTGGCGGTCCATTGGTAGACAAAAATGCGCAGTTGGGAAATCCGCTTGCTTTTAAATTTGCTGAACCTCAAATACCCGAACTGAATTTTTCTTTTAGCGGATTAAAGACATCAGTTTTATATTTCTTACAGGCCAAACAAAAAGAAGACGAAAAGTTTATCGAAAATAACCTGAACGATCTCTGCGCATCCGTTCAGCATACAATCATACAGATCTTACTGAAAAAGCTAAAAAAAGCCGTTGCTCAAACCGGCGTCAAAAATGTTTGCATCGCCGGTGGGGTGAGCGCAAACAGCGGACTTAGAAATGCCCTGCAGGAAGCCGGCAAAAAATATGGTTGGAAAACTTTTATTCCGCCTTTTCAGTATTGTACGGACAATGCCGGAATGATCGCCATTACCGCATACTATAAATATAAAGCCGGCAAATTCTCCGAACTGGATGTCAGCCCTACGGCAAGAGCGGAATGGAATTGAGCATGTACGGTGTACGATATTAGATGTAAGGTGGAAGGAATAAGGCGTAAGGCATGAGGTCAGAGACATTGAAACCTGACTACCCATCTTATACCTTATACCTCATACCTCATACCTCATACCTTATCCCACCTCGCTCCTCACCTAAATTTTTATCGTTCCTTCCACACCGTCATCCATCGTTTTACCGGTAACAAGAGAAGTTAGCATTTTGAACATCTCCACCATTCGGCCGTGTTTTGTATCCCAATAATAGGCTTCATCCGGAGTAACTTTAATGACGCTAATGCGTGGATCATCTTTTCCTTCTGTGAACCAAACCTTTGCGATCGGTGTCCATAACTCATCTACCATTTTGTTATCCGGCATCACTTCTGCCGATCCTTTTACAGAAAGAAAATTGTCTTTCGAAGGATGAGAATAAAGCAGATCAACCTTGTCATTGCTCAGAATCTCACTGTTCTTCTTGCTTGTTTTATCGGACATAAACCAAATATTGCCCGCCTCATCTATTTTCAGACTTGCCATTGGACGGGTTTGCAGCTCGTTTTTTCCTGAATAAGTACAAAACATACAGGTATTTACTTCATTTACAAGCTCTTTTAGCTTTTCAACGGCCTCGCGACTTTGAAGATTTTTTACATCACCCATAAAAATGTTTTTAAGCGTTATCGAATTTTGATCTTACTTGAAAACATTAAAAATTTCATGCCTTACTTATTGTCGTTGTAAAACGGGTTCTCAAGGCAATTAAGTCAACAGGTGCGAAAAAAAGCGGACAGAATTGAATGAAAATTTCAGCATGCAAAATTTCTCGAATACGCATTGCGCTACAGAAAATAATTCAGTCTCAATGTTTTGACTTTTTAATTTTGCCTTTGACTTTCCTCACCCGGCCCGGATTTTGTCTAAATAGTCAAAATTTGGCTGTTGGCCAACAAATAATAACCATTTACTTTACATTTGAAAAAATTAGGATGATGAGAAAAATGATCAGCAAAAGAACCGTAGCACTCTGTTTATTGTTAGTATTTATTACGCTTGGTGCATGCACTTCACCCAGTAAAGTGACCGGCCCGGAAGGCAATGCCGTTGATCTGAAGGGAAATTGGGTGGTAAATGACATTAATATAGAAGGCGCATCAAAAGGAAGTTTAAAAGTTTCTGTTTTTGATGAAGCATTGTACTCCTGCTTTATCGGAAGCCAATGGACACTGGTTCAAAATGGGAATGGCTCTTACACAATTGCAGCGAATGATAATTGTTCCGGTGCACAGAGAAAAATTTTCTGGAGTGTACAAACTGCCAATGGCGTTCAATATTTTCAGTTTAAAAAATTAAACGAAGGCGACAAAGCGAAACAGGTTACGGAAGGTTACAGATTACAAATAAAATCATTGCAGGGAAGCACGATGGTACTGCAGTCCGCCGTTCCGTTCGAGGGAAAAACGGTTTATATCAATTATAATTTCAGCAAAAACTAATTCACTTAAACCTGGTGTGAAAAGAAAACCGGAGAAATAATCTATGAAGCGAAATTTACTGGCTTTTTTGTGTTGTGTGATGATAATGCCGGTTTTTGGGCAGAAGATAATTCAGGGAGTATTAAAGGACAGTGCTACGCTGAATCCTATCGGCTATGCAAGCGTTACCAATATCGTTACCAATAAAACGGTAATCACCAACGATAAAGGGATCTTCAATATTCTTGTTGACGAAGATGATATTCTTACTTTTTCAGCAGTAGGCTATCACTTCGATACACTGCATTACAACTTCCGCTACGCAAACCAGTCTCAGCTTGTACTTATTTTGAATCCACTGGTAGCTAACCTGGGTAATGTAACAGTGAAAACAAAAGGATACAGCCAGTACCAGTTGGATAGTATGCAGAGAAGGAAAGAATTTCTGGCGGATGTGGGCACTAACAAAATTCCGGCGATCAGCGGCGCCAACTCAGGAGCAGGCATTGCACTGAACCTTGACCGTTTTAAAAAGAAGGAAAAGAAAAAACGCGACGCCTACGAGTTCTTCGATACAAACGAAATGCAGGAATATATCAATTACAGATTCCCTCCTTCGTTTGTACATCAGTATACTGGTCTTGAAGGAGATTCACTTCAGTTGTTTATGGAAAAATACCGGCCTGAATTTAAGTGGCTGCGAACTCATGGAACCGAGGAAGATCTTAAATATTACATCAATGATTGCCTGAAGGATTTTCACAAAGAACCGACACCAGCAGGTAGTAACTAAAAAAAGCTTCATTTTATTCCGGACAATACGAACAAGAATAAAATGAAGCTTTTTAAATTTATACAGCAGCGAATACTTCTGCCGGATTAAATAGCAATGGGAAAAATTGCCCTTGCATTTGCTCTCCCTTATTAATGATAGGCACACCTTTTAACAGCTCAGCATCTGCATCAGACTTAACCCCATCAGCAAAGACATTCACCACGAATGCCCGTCTTGGGCGGTCACTTTTGTTTTCTCCGGAACCGTGCAAGGTTAACCCATGGTGAAAAATACCTTCACCGGCTTTGGTTTCTACGGGAATGGGCTTAAACTCAGCTTGCTGTTCCGGCGTGAGATAATCCATGATCCCCATCAAATCTCCGGCTAACTCTGGCTTATCCAGCAGTCCCCATTTGTGACTTCCCGGAACGTATTGCAAACAACCATTTTCAACAGTTGAATCATCCAGCCCGCACCAGCAGGTCAGATGCGCAAGCGGCGTAGTTCTCGTCCAGTAGGAATAATCCTGGTGCCAGGCGACAACGCCACCTTTCTTAGCTGGCTTATAAAACAGTTGATCGTGCCAGAATCTTACCGCCTTATTGCCTAAAAGCTGAGAAGCGGCCATAACAAAAGCCGGATTCCACAACACATCGTGAAAGCCGTTGGTTATGCGCCATGCACCTAACGCATGAAACAGGATACTGTCTGAAGAAGTTGACTCGTTGCTATGAAATTCATAAAACAACCCATGACCGGGATGATGTGCATCTACAAGTTCTGCCAGTTCATTTCGTAACCGCTCAATTTGTGTTTCATTCAGCAGTTTAACTCCTGCTAAAAAACCATTTTCATTAAAGAATTGTATTTGTTCATCTGTAAGTGCATACTGGCCCCACTCTTCTTCTGTTGTGGGCCATTTAAAAAGATCGTCAATCAAATGATTAACGGTACTTAAATCTTTTACCGGCATAATAACAATCGTTTTCTTAAATGTAATCA
This sequence comes from Chitinophagaceae bacterium DXS, assembly GCA_030345135.1. Classification (GTDB taxonomy): domain Bacteria; phylum Bacteroidota; class Bacteroidia; order Chitinophagales; family Chitinophagaceae; genus Danxiaibacter; species Danxiaibacter flavus. The sequence continues at coordinate 273,283 of CP128386.1, read as the reverse complement.
TTTTTTGTTCAATGGCGATTTTGCCAATAAAATTTCCGTCATATTAAGCGAATGACTACTTTCATTTTTTTGAAAAGAACTGTAAATCAACCCTCATGCTCATAAAAACCTTTGGCAGCGCAGTGTATGGCGTAGAAGCAATCACTATTACCATAGAAGTAAATGTTAGTAATGGTCAGAAATATTTTATTGTAGGCCTGCCGGATAACGCGGTTAAGGAAAGTCTTCAACGTGTTGAAAGCGCTATCAAAACCAATAACCTTCACATGCCGAGAACCAAGCTGGTTGTAAACCTTGCGCCGGCAGATATAAAAAAGAGTGGATCTTCATTTGATTTGCCAATAGCAGTTGGCGTCTTAGGTGCCAGTGAACAGTTGGACGAACCCGAAAGATTAAGCGAGTATATTATAATGGGAGAACTGAGCCTTGATGGAGCTATAAAGCCCATAAGGGGTGCATTACCAATAGCTATACAGGCACGCAAAGAAGGATTTAAGGGCTTGATAGTGCCCCAGCAAAATGCACGTGAAGCGGGTCTGGTCAATAATCTGCAGGTCTATGGCGTTAGTCATCTGAAAGAAGTGATTGATTTTTTTTCCGGGAAGGAAAATCTGAAACCGGTTGAAGTAAATACCCGTGAAGAGTTCTTTAATGCGCAGTACAATTTTGATATTGATTTCAACGATGTAAAAGGCCAGGAAAATATCAAACGCGCACTGGAAATTGCGGCTGCTGGTGGACATAACGCTATTCTTATCGGACCACCCGGAGCGGGAAAAACAATGCTTGCAAAAAGACTACCCACTATTCTTCCACCGCTCAGTCTGCATGAAGCATTAGAAACAACGAAGATCCATAGTGTAGCAGGAAAGTTGCCGGAAAATAGTTCCCTTATCAACAAAAGGCCATACAGATCTCCGCACCATACCGTAAGCGATGCCGCACTGGTGGGCGGTGGCGGAATTCCTCAGCCGGGCGAAATATCATTAGCGCATAACGGCGTTTTGTTTCTGGATGAGTTACCTGAATTTAAGCGGTCGGTTCTTGAAGTCATGCGCCAACCGATGGAAGAAAGACGTGTGACAATTTCAAGAGCAAAGGTTGCACTCGATTTTCCAGCCAACTTTATGCTGATCGCGTCCATGAATCCTTGTCCGTGCGGATTTTACAATCACCCGGAAAAAGAATGTACATGCCCCCCGGGCGCTGTTCAGAAATATTTGAACAAAATATCGGGCCCTTTACTCGACAGGATAGACTTGCATGTGGAAGTTACTCCGGTTTCTTTTACTGAGCTGAGTCTTAAAACCAAAGGGGAATCTTCTGCTGAAATAAGGGAAAGGGTTATAAAAGCACGGGAAATACAATCGGAACGTTATAAGAACAGCAATGGCATTTATGCAAACGCGCAAATGAGCAGTAAGCAGCTGCGTGAAATATGTGTAATTAATACTGCCGGCGAAGCGCTTCTTAAAAGAGCAATGGAACGATTGAACCTGAGTGCCCGCGCCTACGACAGAATTTTAAAAGTGAGCAGAACTGTTGCGGATTTGTCTGGATCCGCTGATATTAAAGCTGAACATTTGGCTGAAGCTATTCAATACAGAAGCCTGGACAGAGAAGGATGGGCCGGATAATGCTGGCGCTTTACGGATTGACTGTTCTGCCAACTTGCGCTATCAATTGTTTTTGATTGCAACGTTGTTGGAAGTGACAGCGCTAAAGCAATTTGCACTGATTGGAATCATTGAACTGACCATTGCATTAAGCCTTTTTCTGAAACTCTATCCCTCATATGATAAAAATAACGATCTGTAGTGCAGTGGGGAGAAATCACATCTATTGCATGAAAAACAACATTGTTATACTTTATGCCTGCCCCGACATTTGTTGAGGTTTCCTTTTAATATATAAATACATGTACTATGGCTAAAGTTCAAAAAACAAAAAAAGTAGTCACGGCAAAAAAGTCTGCCAAGGCTGCACCAAAAGCAACAAAAAAAGCGGCTGCTCCTGCTAAAAAAGCAGCACCCAAAAAGACAGCACCAACTCCAACCAAAAAGATTCCGGCACCGTTACCGAAGCTTCCACTTCCAAGGGCTGGCAAAAAAATTATTTATATTGATTCCTGCCTTTTCTTCCCGGCATATTCCTCAGACGGTTATTCTGATGATTACCAGGCTGGCCGCTATGCAAATTCAGATGACGGAACCGGCACTCTACAGGCACCGATTGTATTGCCGGTCGGAGCCAAAATCAATACTATTACGGTTTATTACAAAAACACTACTCAAGACGACATCCAGGTAAACTTCGTTCGCAAGCACACTGAACACTGGGCCAGCACAGAAGAATATCTTATCAGTTACGAGGCACTTTCGCCTGCGGGAATTGCTCCTGATTACTTTTCTTCAGTTGTGATCAATCATTTTGGCGATAATAAGATAAAAGAAAAGTATCTATACTACATTATGATCAGTATGCTGGGAAAATTAAGCGATACAGAGATCAGAACAATCAGGGGACTAAGAATTGATTATAGCTACTAACTGATCGAAAGCCCGATTCTGGAGATTTGGCTTTTGCTTCATTCCCTGCTACTGTGAAAAATCACAGTAAAATTGCTTAAAAATTACATTGTCGCAACTTTTTCCGCTACCTAATTTGCACCCGGTTTCCTTCCTGAATATATCACCAGGCGATTCAAACCAATCGCCTGGTAATTTTAAAAATTATTTTTTCAACCCTACCCCCGATTTCAACCGAATTAGAACCCATTTGCAAAATCGCCGGCTTGTCCGGCGATTAGCTTTTTAGGGAGGACATAGTAAGTGGTACGTTTTACGTTGTACGTTTTTAGAGGTGTAAGGCGTGAGGTGTAAGGTGTGAGATATAAGGCATAGGGAACGGGGTGATAAAATGCCCTGATCAATGCGATAGGCCTTGTGGCGTGATACAAAAGCTGACAGCTGATAGCTAGTAGCTTACAGCTAAATACAAAAAGGGTCGCTCTTGCGGAGCGACCCTTTATTATTTCAAGAAGTGAAAAAACTATTTGTTGTCTTTGTTCTCTTCTTCTTTCTGTAATTTTTCTTTGATCTCAGCCAAAGCACCTAAGTCACCCAAAGTTGCTTTTTCAACTTTGTTCTGGATGTTCTTAACGGCTTTTTTGGTTTTTTCAGCTTCTACTTTAGCTTCTTTCTTCGCTACTTCTTTTTCCTCAGCTTTAGCTTGTTCCCAAAGTCTTGTGTGGCTCAACAAGATGCGTTTTTCATTGCGATCAAATTCGATTACTACGAATTCTGCAGTTTCGTCCGCAGCGATTGCTTTACCATCTTCTTTCAACAGGTGACGGGCAGGAGCATAACCTTCTAAACCGTAAGGCAGTTGTACTACGGCGCCTTTGTCATCGCGGCGTACTACTGTTCCTTCATGCGTTGTTCCGATAGCAAATGTATCTTCCAACGCGTTCCAGGGATCTTCTTCAAGTTGTTTGTGTCCTAACTGAAGTTTGCGGTTTTCTTTGTCGATACCTAAGATGATCACGTCGATCTGCTCACCAACTTTAGTGTACTCAGATGGGTGATTGAAGCGTTTCAACCAGCTTAAGTCGCTGATGTGGATCATACCACCGATACCTGGTTCCAGTTCAACAAACACACCGTAAGGAGTGATATTTTTAACCAGACCTTTGTGTTTGCTTCCTTCTGGGAACTTAGTTTCGATAGTGCTCCAAGGATCGTCTGACAATTGTTTGATTGACAGGCTCATCTTGCGGGCGTCTTTGTCTAAAGTAACCACTTTAGCTTCGTGCTCATCGCCAAGTTTGAAGAATTCTTTAGCGTTGATCGGCGTGTTAGCCCATGTAATTTCACTTACGTGAACCAGACCTTCAACACCAGGCTGAATTTCTAAGAATGCACCGTAGTCTTCAATGTTAACTACTTTACCTTTTACAGTAGCACCTTCGTGGATCCACTCAGGCAGCACATCCCAAGGATGAGGAGTTAATTGTTTCAGACCAAGGCTGATTCTTCTCTTGTCGTCGTCGAAATCCAATACAACCACGTTCAGTTTCTGATCCAGTTTCAATACTTCGCTTGGGTGAGAAATACGGCCCCATGAAATGTCGGTGATGTACAGTAAACCGTCCAATCCACCTAGGTCCATGAAAGCACCGAAGTCTGTAATATTCTTCACAGTACCTTCCAACACCTGACCTTTCTCCAGTTTGCTGATGATCTCTGCTCTTTGAGCTTCGATATCGCTTTCGATAAGGGCTTTGTGAGAAACTACTGCGTTTTTGATAGTTTCGTTAACCTTAACTACCTTGAATTCCATTGTTTTACCTACAAACTGATCGTAGTCAGTAACAGGTTTAACGTCAATCTGAGAACCAGGTAAGAAGGTTTCCATTCCAAATACATCAACGATCAAACCACCTTTAGTTTTGCTGGTAACAGTACCAGTAACAACTTCGCCGGTTTTGTGAACTTCCACAATTCTTTCCCATGCACGGTGAATACGTGCTTGTTTGCGGCTCAGGTGTAAATGACCCTGGCGGTCTTCTTTTTCTACTACCATAACTTCCACATCATCACCAATTTTCAGGTTAGGAAGATCGCGGAATTCGTTCAGGCTCACAAGACCATCGCTTTTGAAGCCAATGTTGATAACAGCGTCAGTTTTTGTTAAGGCAACGATGCCACCGTTAACAATCTCGCCGTCTTCAATTGTAACAAAGGTATTTTCATACACTTTGTCATATTTTTCTTTTTCAGTTGCTGAGTAATGAGAAACGTTACGTTTGTCGATACTCCAGTCAAAATCATCGTGAGCTGTTTCTACAACAGGCTCTTCCTGTACAGGTGCATTTGTTGACGCTGTAGTTGCTTCAACAGCAGCATTCTCAGCTACCGGAGCATTCTCCTGTGCATCAGCGTTTGGGTTAACAATATTGTTTTCACTCATGATAAAAATCCCGATGGTTTTAATTCGGGGCTGCAAAGTTACGTTTTATACAAGGAAAAAGCCAGAAATGATGCGCTTTTTTGTGAAGATTGAGCTATATTTTTGCCCGTAAACCATAGAATTACAGGAATAATTGATTTACATGTATTTGTGGCATTAATTACCTGACGGCCAAATATTAGAAAACCACTTCAGTCAAATATAAATTGAATAACATGAAAATAGTTGTTTTAGATGGCTATACATTAAATCCGGGAGATCTTTCCTGGGACGGACTAAAGGAACTCGGCGAAATACAGATCCATGATCGTTCGCCAAAAGAGCAGGTTTTAGAAAGAAGTATTGATGCTGACATTTTGCTTACCAACAAGGCGATTGTTAGCAAAGAAGTAATTGAACAGTGTAAAAACCTGAAATATATAGGCGTTTTAGCTACAGGATATAATATTGTAGACATTAAGGCGGCTAAGGAAAAAGGAATAATAGTTTCAAACGTTCCGGCTTATGGCACCAATTCTGTTGCCCAACTCACATTTGCTTTATTGCTGGAAATAACAAATGGTGCAGGATTACATTCCAATGCTGTTAAAGGTGGTGAATGGACCAATTCGGCAGATTTTTCTTTCTGGCACCAGTCACTGGTTGAACTGGCAGGAAAAACACTGGGAATCGTGGGTTTAGGAACGATCGGCCGCGCAGTAGCGAAAATAGCCCTGGCAATGGAAATGAAAGTAATTGCGCACCACAAACATCCTGACCGGGATAAAATGGAAGGTGTTTCCTTCGTTAGCCTGGAAGAATGTTTTGAACAAAGTGATGTGGTTAGTTTACACTGCCCGTTGAACGATCAGAATAAAGGATTTGTGAATGCATCTCTTTTAAAAAAAATGAAGCCTTCAGCAATTCTTTTAAATACCAGCCGCGGGCCGTTGATCAATGAAGCGGATCTTGCTGAAGCATTAAATAATAATGTTATCAGCGGTGCAGGTTTAGATGTGTTGTCAGTAGAGCCGCCTTCATTAGATAATCCTTTAATTGGTGCGAAGAATTGCATTATTACACCCCATATCGCCTGGGCCACCCTGGAAGCAAGAAAGCGATTGCTGAATAAAGCCGTGGAAAATCTGAAAATGTTTTTGGAAGGGAAAGCGCAAAATCAGGTCTGATGGCTATCAGCTAAAGTGCTAGATACTCATAGTGTTATTCATCCGGCATATTGCATCTGACACAATCTAATCGCATGCTCGGGAAGAAACCGGACTGCCAAAAACTCAACCTGATAAAACTTAGGTACTTCGTACCGCCTGAATGAAGTCAGTTCGGGCAGGCTTCGTAAATCGTTCTTGATAAAAAGCTGTCTAAATAAAATGAAGTATGCCTGACGTACCAGTTGACATTATTGCAATTGGCCGTCAGGCATACCTCTTATAACCCAACTTCTGAAAAAGTGTTTTAATGCGCGTGCATAATCAGGCGTGTATCCGCAGCAGAATTTACAGGTCGGCCTGTTTTAATCTTTTGGGGATTTTTATTTCCGCGTTCTGGCTTTTACCCGCTCTGCTATAAGTAATTTTAAGAATGTCTCCGTCCTTCAACTCTTTCAGTGCCATCCTTACATCTTCCACACTGTTTACGGGTTTGCCGTTTATGGCAGTAATCAAATCATCTTCTTTTAAACCAGCTTTATCGGCAGGCGTATCATCATTTACATCCAGAACCTTAACGCCTTTATCATCTTCGGTATCCTGCATGCGGAGACCTAATCTCGGCTTTCTTGTGAACACGAAATTTTTACCTTCGGAATTATCCCAGGTCATGTTCATGTCATTGTCAAACTTGTAATTGAAGTTGTAATTAGAGACCGTGTTTTTATCCAACACGACAGCGGCTGTATTGGTTTTCCCGTCCCTTTTATACTCCACGTTTACCTTATCGCCAGGATTGAACTTTCCGATAGCTTCCACCAGGTCATCAGAGTCTTCTATTTTGGTTTCACCAACCTTAGTGATGATGTCACCAATCTTTAGTCCAGCCTTCTCCGCAGCGCTTTCTTTAGAAACTTCTTTCAGCTTTACACCGTCATCAGTTTTTTCAGATACAACCCCCAACATGGCCTTATTTGAATGAACCCGGTATACACCTCTGAAAGATTTAACACCACCCTCCGGAGGAAAAGGCGCCATAGGTGCAAGTGGCGCTATAGCAAAAGCGTCATTGTCGGTTTTCATAATCTCAACATCCTTACTCACAAAATCTGATAAAGGTTTGCCATTAACGGTTACTTTATCACCATCAACCACAATGGTGTATTTCTCTTTATTGTCTGTTTTTTTACGAATGACAATTGTTTCTTCTTTTGTTGGCGCTGTACTCTTTTTGGGCGCGGGCGGCGGAGCCTGAGCTATTGCGGTCCCTGTTACAATAGACGCTCCTAACAGGCAGGCAGTAAATAACGTTAGCTTATTCATGTTTGTATTTTTATTTGTACGAAGAATTTAGTAGATCAAATATAGGAAAATTTATCAAATACGAAAAACTTCGGAAATGTTTAAATTTTCTTAAGAAAGTGAGGGGTAAGGTGGAAGGTTTGAGGGGTAGGTACCAGGTTTTCAGGCGTCAGGTTTCAGGCTTCAGGTAAAGCGGAGGGTTGATACAGGATGCAAAGATTTGATCAGACGAATTGGCTTTGCCGATCGGCAAAAACCAGCAATCAAAAAATCATCTACGGGACATTCCTGAATCCAAGCCTCACACCTGATACCTGAGACCTTATTTTCGGCCTGCATCACTTTTACACTTTCTCCACCTGGTCCATTTTCTGGATCGCTTCTTTGGCACGGGCAAACCAAATACGATTGTCCCTTTTTTCGCGGGAACTTAATTGTTGGGCCTCTTTATTTATAGTGGTGAATAATTGCCTGGCATCATTATCCCGGCCGGCTCTTATTAAAAATAAACCGTAATTATAGCGCTGTTCATAATAGGAAAATCTTGCCTGCATTTTTTGAAATTCGCTTTCTGCGGTCTGACTATCTCCTGTTTTTTCAAGTGCAAGTGCATACAACATGTGCGCCCGCGAACGCGAAAACTGAGGCGCGTTATAAATTTTTCTGGCTAAAGGAAGTATATGGTCATAACGCCCGACCATGCTATAAGCCACGATCATTTGGCCGAGCAAATATTCATTCTCCACGAAAACACCCTTACAGCAACTTTCATACAACTCAATGGCATTATTTACCTGGCCTGTTGCGAGGTATGCATCAGCTAATGCCATACGATTTTGGAACGTGTCAGAAAACTCCACTTGCGCACGTAATTTTTTTATGCTTCCGGAAGGATTGATAATGGCTCCAAAAGTATTGCCAACCTGTTTAACCTGGTTGCCATTAACTATTTCACTGAAAAAATAAGCAAGCGCTCCAACATAGGGGAGAAAAACAATAATCCATATCCATTTTTGTTGATAGCCCTTTCTCAAACAGTGAATTACACAGATGGCCTGCAAAAGGATACAGATATAATACAGGTAGCCAGACTCAAAAAACATACTGTAATAGGGTTGTTTTAAAATGATTCTTAAAAGAAGTATTTTTTTTAAACATTTCAAAAAAAGTCAGCATTTTGTTCTATAAAAAAGTGAATTGAGGAGACATTTTAAAAATTGTCTTCCCAATTCACTTTTGAAGATGATTTTTGGACCAATCGAATCCGAACAAAAATGTCCCGAACGGTTAAGTCTGTAGAAATCCCCGGGGAGATTCACCGCAACCGCCGCACCATTAACTATTCAATACGCATCACGCTATAAAAGGTTCTTTACAACATCTATTACTTTATCCAAGTTACTTGCATCGGTACCACCTGCAGTAGCCAAAGTTTTTTGACCGCCGCCGCCGCCTTTGATCAGTGGTGCTATATGTTTTTTAATGATGGTAGGCGCATCAATCTGTTTTGCATCAATAATGCTCTGGTCCAACATTACAGCAACATTCGGCTTGCCATCAATATTTGCAGCGAGAACAACAGCATAACATCCCAATGTCGCTTTTAATTCAAAACACAATTTTTTCAATGCGTCCGCATTGCTTACTTCAACTATTTCTCCAATAAATACAGCATCAAGTCCTTCGGTTAAAGGGAAAGTAGTTTGCTTATCGAGCAATTCTTTTTTAATTACCTGAAGCTGTTTTGCCTCAAAAGATTCAATCTTCTTTTCCAACGCAATTTTGTCTTCCAGCAATTTTTCAATAGCCTTCAACGGATCCCTGGATTTGACCAGTTCTCCAATGCTTTTGATCTGATCTACTTTATCCATTACAAAACGCACAGACGCAGGACCGGTTAGCGCTTCAATACGGCGAACACCAGCAGCAACGGCTGATTCGGATACAATTGCGCAGAACCCAATCATACCGGTGTGCATTACATGTGTACCTCCGCAAAGCTCTACTGAGTACGACGGATCGATGATCACCACGCGCACAATGTCGCCGTATTTCTCACCGAATAATGCCATCGCTCCAAGTTGCATTGCTTCTTCTTTCGGCAATTCTTTGATAACAACGGGAATGTTTGCGCGGATCTTTTCATTTACCAATAACTCTACCTGGCGGATTTCATCAGGTGTCATTTTAGCAAAATGAGAAAAATCGAAACGCAAAACATCCGGAGATACAAAAGAGCCTTTTTGGGCAACGTGTGTCCCCAGAACCGCCCGTAATGCGGCATGCAACAGGTGTGTAGCCGTGTGGTTGTAAGCAGCAAGCATCCTGCTTTCCCAGTTTACATGAGCCACTACTTTTCCTTCTATTTCTAAGGGCAATTTTTCAGTAAAGTGAACAATAAGATCGTTCTCTTTTTTGGTATCTGTAACCTCTATTACTTCTTTTTCAAATTGCAGCGTCCCTGTGTCGCCAACCTGACCACCGCTTTCGGCATAAAATGGCGTAGTTTCCAAAACAAGCTGGTATTGCTCTTTGCCTTTAGCTTTTACCTTTCTGTAACGGATAACTTTTGTGGTCACATTCAAATCGTCGTATCCAACAAATTTCACGGCAGCATCATCATGCAAAATAATCCAGTCTTCCGTGTCAATAGCTGTTGCCGCGCGACTCCTTCCTTTTTGTTGCTCCATTTCTTTTTCAAAACCCTGCTCATCAATGGTAAGTTTATTCTCGCTCGCAATCAGTCTCGTTAGGTCGATCGGAAATCCATATGTATCAAAAAGCTCGAATGCAGCTTTTCCCTCAATCTGGCCGGAAGCGCTCTTGATAATATCGTCTATTCGCTTCAAGCCCTTATCCAACGTACGTAAGAAGGACTCTTCTTCTTCTTTCACAACTTTACTCACAAACTCTACTTGTTTGCTAAGTTCTGGAAACACATGCTCAAATTGAGCCGCAAGCACCGGCATCAATTGAAACAGTATTGGTTGCTTATAATCAAGGTAAGAATAGGCATAGCGAACAGCACGTCTTAAAATCCTTCTGATCACATAACCGGCGCCTGTATTGGAAGGAAGCTGACCATCAGCTATAGAGAAAGCAATGGCACGGATATGATCTGCCAGCACACGAAAGGCAACAGCCTGCTTGCTATCACTTCCATCATAAGTATTACCTGTAATTTTTGCGATGGCACCAATCGTTCCGGAAAATACATCCGTATCATAATTGCTTTGCTTGTTCTGCAACACACGAACAAGTCTTTCAAAGCCCATTCCCGTATCCACATGCTTGGCAGGCAATGGTTCCAGCCGTCCATCCTTCAGGCGGTTGAACTGCATGAATACATTGTTCCATATTTCAATAACCTGTGGGTGATCATTGTTCACCAAAGATTTTCCATCCACGGCAGCTCTCTCTTCATCATTTCTACAGTCAACATGTATTTCGGTACATGGCCCGCACGGACCGGTATCACCCATTTCCCAGAAATTGTCTTTCTTTTTACCCAGTAGTATTCTATCCTCTGCTATCCATTTTTTCCATTCTTCAAAAGCCTCTTCATCTTTCGGCAGTCCTTCCGTAGCATCTCCTTCAAAAACAGATACATAAATTCTGTCAACGGGAATCTTAAATACGTTTGTCAGCAACTCCCAGCTCCATTCAATGGCTTCTTTCTTAAAATAATCTCCAAAGCTCCAGTTACCAAGCATCTCGAACATTGTATGGTGGTAAGTATCCACCCCAACTTCTTCCAGGTCGTTGTGTTTTCCGCTTACGCGCAAGCACTTCTGAGTATCTGCAACACGCGCTGATTGCGGAGTTTTATTACCCAAAAAATAATCCTTAAACTGGTTCATGCCGGCATTGGTAAACAGCAACGTAGGATCGTTCTTTACAACAATCGGAGCAGAAGGAACAATCTGATGACCTTTCGATACAAAAAAATCGAGGAATTTTTGTCTTATCTCAACGCTTGATAACATAATCTTTCAATAAAATTTGACTTTGGTTTGCTGTATTAGCAGCTATCTTTGTTTTTTACAAAGGGCAACAAAGGTAAAGGTTTGGTGTGAGATGTAACGGATGTGAATTGCCGGCGAAGCGATGAAAAACATTAGTTATGCATTGACGCCGGGCGAATGCCAGGCCGGTTACAAGAGAAAATATCTGCGTCACTTTCGGAACAGATTTTGCTGATTGCGAGTGCCAAACTGAAAAACTCCCGCATACCCGTTATGAAAAAGATTAAATACTATTATAACACACATACTTTAAGATACGAAAAACTCATTACCCCTATAAGGGTGAAGTTGCTGCGTATTTTTGGATTTATAGCATCTGCACTTGTTACTGCAGGTATTATTGTGGCCATTGCGTTCCGTTACATAGATTCTCCCAAGGAGTTGATATTAAAGCAAAAAAATGAGGCGCTGAATGACAATTACAAGTTACTGAGCCAGCAAGTAGTACAGTTGCAACAGAAAATGGGCGAGTTGGAAAAAAGAGATAATGATGTGTACCGCTCCATTTTTGAATCTTCCCCAATCCCTGACAGTGCAAGGCTTAAAGCCATGCAGGCCGATAAGGAAATTCAGCTGGTGCAAAGCCTGGGGAACAGCGAACTGGTTGACAGCATTAGTAGCCAGTTAAACAATCTAACCCTTCGGATAGCCTACCAGGCAAAATCTTATGACGACATCAACAACCTTATTAAAAACAAGGAAAAGCTGATTGCGGCTATTCCCGCGATACAGCCCGTAGCCAACAAAAACCTCACGCGCGTTGCCTCTGGCTTTGGAACACGCATTGACCCGATTTATAAGATCGGAAAATTTCACGCAGGGTTAGACTTCGCGGCACCGCAGGGAACTCCGATATATGCCACTGCAGACGGCGTTGTTAAAGAAGCCAGCTATAATGAAGGTGGTTATGGAAACCATGTAGTAGTTAATCATGGCTATGGTTATGAAACGCTGTACGGCCATATGGTACGCATCAAAGCCAGAAATGGCACCAGGGTAAAAAGAGGTGAAGTTATCGGCTATGTGGGAAGTACCGGAAAAAGCACAGGACCACATTGCCACTATGAAGTACATCGCAACGGCCAGCCTGTAGATCCGGTTTATTATTTCTACAATGATCTCACCCCCGAACAATACGACCGGCTGTTGAAACTGGCCACCGCCAGCAACCAGAGTTTTGACTAGTTAAGCTTAGAGCCTAAAGCCCAAAGCCTAGAACTGGCTGTTCAATTTTAGAAAGCGCAATTAAAATAAACTACTAAATATTTTGTTCTGAGGGGGTACCGTGTATTCGGCTTTTTAAGCAAAATACCTGTAATCACTCTAATTGGAGTTGCCTGGCTTTGAGCTTTAGGCTTTGAGCTTTAGGCTTTAGGCTTTGAGCTTCAGTCTTTAAGCTTTTTCTTCCTCAACACTGGTATTTTCCATTTTGCTTTAGTACTTTTCTATTCTAAAAACTTCATATGCTAGAGAATCTTCTTAGCCTTATCACACAACAGGGTGACAGCTCAATTATCAATAATCCGGACATTCCAAATGAACGTAATGAAGAAGCTGTTGCCATGGCCGGCAATTCCATCACAAGCGGCTTGCAGAATGCTATAGCCGGTGGTGGATTAAAAGATGTGCTGAATATGTTTAGCAATAGCGGCAATGTAGCGTCAAGCACTGTTACGCAAAACATACAGAGCGGCTTTACGCAGGATATTATGAGTAAATTCGGGCTAAATGAAGCCCAGGCAGGAAGTATGGCCGGCAGCCTTATACCAAATGTTTTGCAACAACTGGTGAGCAAAACCAATGATGCGAATGATGGAAGTTTTAATCTGCAGGGCATTTTTAATCAATTGTCTGGCGGCGGAACAGGTGGATTCGATGTCCAGTCATTAATGACAAAATTTCAAAGCGGTGCGTTTGACGTTGATGGCGATGGCGATACAGATTTGCAGGATGCAATGGCAATGTTTAAGGGTAACAGCGGCGGAATATTAAATACGATTAAAGGGTTGTTCTCGTAGAGACGTTGCATTGCAACGTCTCCGGAATGCAACGTTCATCCATGCGGTATTTTTTCATTTGAATTTATAACCAACCAAATGCAATTTCCGCCTTACGGACCTTGCATTTGCGTTAGAGGGATATATTTATATCCAAATCAATTAGTTTGGGCGCTATTTTGTGTGTCATTATAAGGTATCTTTGCGGCTCAAAATGGCTCTACATGAAGTTACCATCAAATGAATGCTTAGATTGCCACCACTGCGAACACCATTTCACTTCGCTACTTTGTTCAGCTAAAGACGAAAATTTATCGGAAATTGACAATTACAAGGTTTGCAATTTTTATCGGAAAGGACAGGTAATTTTTAATGAGGGATCCTACCCCTTTGGAATTTATTGCATTAATTCAGGGAAAATAAAGCTATCTCACCTCGGTGACGACGGAAAAGAACAGATTATCCGTCTTTTGAAGGGAGGAGATGTTATTGGCTACCGGGCCCTTCTTAGTGGAGACCGGTACAGTGCTTCCGCAATTGCCCTGGAAGATGCCAATGTTTGTTTTATTCCTAAAGATCTTTTTGTTTCCGTTTTAAAGAAAGATGCGGGTATCTCTTTCGAAATGATGAAATTACTGAGTAACGAATTGCATCGTGCAGAAGTTAAACTAACGCACCTCGCTCAGAAACCTGTTAGGGAAAGACTGGCCGAAACGCTGCTCTTTATAAAAGAAACATACGGCTGCGAACCCGATGGCACTACATTGAATGTAAGATTGTCGAGAGAAGAGATCGCCAACCTTGTTGGAACCGCCACCGAATCGACCATTCGTCTTCTATCCGAGTTTAAAAAGGACGGCATGATCGACCTTGAGGGCAAAAAGATAAAAATCACCAACTCAAAACAGTTGTTGAGAACTGCGAACCTGCAGGATTAACCCTGGTGAACTTATTTTAAGATATTATCGAAAAGCCCGCCCCTAAGCGGGCTTTTATTATTCTATAAAACCAAAATCTTCGTTAATGGCCAAAACACACCACTATCAAACCTCACTTAACTGGACCGGCAATACGGGACAGGGCACCAAAAGTTACACATCTTATGAGCGAAGCCATATAATAGCGGTAGAAAACAAACCGGAAATACCAGCATCGTCAGATCCTTCGTTCAGGGGCGATAAAACAAGGTACAATCCGGAAGAATTGCTGGTAGCCTCACTTTCTTCCTGTCATATGCTTTGGTACCTTCATTTGTGTTCAGAAGCAGGTATTATAGTAGAAAGTTATTCAGACACAGCTAAGGGCGAAATGACGGAAGAAGCAAACGGAAGCGGCCGTTTCACAGAAGTTATTCTGTACCCGGAAGTGGTAATTTCCGATGCGGCCAAACTTGAGCTGGCAAATGAATTACATGAAAAAGCACACCAATACTGCTTTATCGCTAACTCATGCAACTTCCCGGTCAAGACAGTGCCGAATTGCATACTAAATAATTCCTTAGCAAAACCCATTTAATTGGCATGCTATCCTAATTTGGATACCTTTAGATCCACTTTAAAACACCAATCTTGTTATTATGAGAAATTTTCTAAAGCAATATGCAACCGTTTGCATTGCATTATTCCTATCGTTTGCTGCCACTGCGAAAGACAAAAAAAGGGAGTATTACGAACTCAAAGTTTACCATTACACTTCTGCTTCCCAGGAAAAAGCAATTGACACGTATCTTCAGCAGGCACTTATACCGGCGTTGCACAGGAATGGTGTTAGCTCTGTGGGTGCGTTTAAAGCTGTTGCCAACGATACTGCAGCCGTAAAATCTTTCTATGTACTCATTCCGTTTGGATCTCTGGAGAACATGACAGGCATTCAAAAGAAACTGGACAACGACGCAGCCTATATATCTGCGGGTAAAGACTATATTGATGCAGCTTATAACCAGGCACCATTTACCCGCTTCGAATCCATTTTATTACATGCATTTCACCTGGCACCAGAGTCTTCCAAACCAAATCTCAAAGGACCTAAGTCAGAACGTATTTATGAACTTCGCAGTTATGAAGGACCAACAGAAAAGCTGTATCGCAAAAAAGTGGAAATGTTTAATGAAGGCGGCGAGATTGATCTGTTTAAAAGATTAAACTTTAATGCTGTTTTCTATTCCGAAGTTATCGCAGGTAGCCGTATGCCTAACCTGATGTATATGACAACGTTTGAAAATATGGCCGACAGGGATGCTCATTGGAAGGCATTTTCCGATGATGCGTTTTGGAAAAAATTGTCCGCAATGCCAGAATATAAAAATACTGTTTCAAAAAGCGACATCATTTTTCTGCATCCAACAGAATACTCTGATTATTAAATAAGCCTAAGCTATTATGGCAAAAGCTGCTTCCCGGCATTCCGTTAAGCAGCTTTTGTTTTTTATCATCGATAATCAAAATTAACCTCTATGCTCTCACAAACGGATTGTGCTTTTTTTCGTGCCCGATTGTTGTTGATGGCCCATGTCCGGGATAGACAACTGTCTCGTCCGGCAAAATATACAGCTTCTCCTTTATGTTTTTCAGTAACTGTTCATGATTTCCAAAAGGAAGATCCGTTCTGCCGATGCTTTCCTGGAATAGTACATCTCCCCCAATTAAAAAATGCTGCTTTTCGTTATAGAAGCAAATACTGCCGGGTGAATGGCCTGGCGCAAGAATAACTTTTAGTTCATCATCCCCTAGTTTCACAACATCTCCTTCGTTGAGAAAATGTAAAGACCCCTTGTAATTGTCAAAGCCCAGGCCATACATCAATCCTGATTGTGGCGCCAGCTCCAGCATCTTCTCTTCATCAGGATGTATGTATAGTTCCAAACCGTATGTTTTAGCCACCCATTTATTCCCAAAAACATGATCCAGGTGACAGTGGGTATTAAGTAGCTGAACAGGTGTTAATCCAGCCTTTAAAATATGCTCTTTTAACGTTTCATTCTCAGCGGAAAAATAACAACCCGGATCTATAATAAGCGCTTCGCCTTTTTCGTTGTGGAGCAAATATGTATTTTCCTGGATAGGACTGAATGTAAAGAACGAGATGGAGATCATAATTGTATTTTTACGACGCCTTATACTTTTACGCCCTGATAAGCACCGAATCGCAACAAATTAATCCTTGTCAAGTATAAAAGTATTATGCTAATTTTAAAATTCTAAAGATCGGATATGAAAGTTAAATGCCTTAAGAATGGCTTGTGTTTTTTTATCGTTGCAAGTTTTCTTCCGTTTTTGCTTCAGGCTCAGGTTAATACCGTAGAGTTTGGTAAAAACCGCATTCAGCATAAAAAGTTCGTTTGGAAAAATTATCAGTCACCCAATTTCAACGTTTACTTTAATCAGAACGGTCTTGAATTAGGTAAGTATGTTGCCCAGGTTGCTGAAGAAGAATTGCAGGGACTTGAAGATGCCGTGGAATATTCATTGCAACGCAGAGCCAACATTGTGGTATATAATACTTATGACGACTATAAATCCAGCAACATAGGCATTGGCATTGATTGGCAAAATGCAGGAGGACTTACCAAACTTGTTAATAACAAAATGGTGATGTACTTCAATGGCGACCACAATGTTTTACGCAGACAAATAAGAGAGGGTATTGCACGTATTTTAACAGATAATATTCTGTTTGGTGATGATGTTGGAGAATTTGCAAGCAACCAGGCATTGCTTGATTTGCCCAAGTGGCTTACAGATGGCTACGTTGAATATATAGCTGAACAGTGGAACCCGCAAAAAGATGATGATCTTAAAAGTGCAATTTTAAGCGGCAACTACAATACCTTTTACCAGTTTGCATTTGACAAACCCACATTGGCCGGTCATAGCTTCTGGTATTATATTGCAGAAAGATATAAACCCGAGAATGTTACTTATTTCCTTTACCTGGCGCGTTTATACAAAAACCTGAATACTGCCGCGCTGAAAATCTGCAAAAAGAAATTCAAAGAAGTACTGGAAGAATTCATGCAATATGAACAGGATAAATACCTGAAAGATATTAAACAACGCCGCAATGCACCCAGAGGCCGGCTGACCGTTGTTGAAGAAACAACTAAAGCCGATTATTACAGATTTGCAGCAAACCCAAATGCTAAAAACAACGCTTATGCTGTTGTTGAGTTCAAAAAAGGCGTTTACAGCGTAAAACTCGTTGACAACTTCTCCGAATCAAAAACATTATTGAAATATGGTGTTCGTACTTATTCCGGTAATATCAATCCAAATTATCCGATAGTTGCATGGGATGTAAAAGGTTCAAGACTATTGGTCATTTACTGGAGAGATGGCAAGATCAACATGTTTGTATATGATGTTATTGCCAATCTCAAACGCTTTAAACAGGTTATTGAAGGCGTTGACCAGATAGTTGATGCCAGCTTCATGCTGGATGCCAATACGCTCCTGATGAGTGCGGTAAAAAATGGTCATACGGACATCTATACTTATAAGATAGACAACAACAAGTTTAAGCAGATCACCAATGATGTTTATGACGATCTGGATCCCTCTATCGTTTCGTTCCCGAACAGAACAGGTATTATTTTTTCATCCAATCGTCCCGGCCCTAACGCGCCAAAAGGAGATACCGTATTACCCAGCCGCAACAGGTATAATGTATTCCTGGTTGACATCAACAATAACAGCGAGTTAAAACAAATAACCCAGCTTACCAATGTGAAGCTCGGTAATGCACGCTATCCTACACAGTACAATACCAACCACTTTACATTTGTAAGTGATGAAAATGGTATTGGAAACCGTTGGGCCGGCTTCTTTTCAACAAAGAGAGATGGACTGGATACGTTGTATTACATTGGAGATGAAATATTACGTAACCCTGACGAGAAAGAACTTGACTCTACGTTAAAAGCATGGCAGAAGCCGGAACCGGACAGCCTGAGCTATTTCCAGGTTTACAAAGATTCTACGTACACTTTCCCGATTACCAACTACCAAAGCAGCCTGCTTGAATCAAGAGTTGCAGGTAACAACGGACAGGTTACAGAGGTAAGAAGAGAAGGTGACTACAAGTTTTTGTACAAATTAAGGGTGGACTCTGTTACGCTGCGCAAACGCAATGTAAATGCAAGGCCTACCGTATATGCAAAAAGATTGCTGGATCAGCAAAAGGCAGCTTCCGGTAAAGCGATACAGGTAAGGCCGGGAGGCGACACATCCAATCCTGCCAAACCATTTGATAACATTTTCCAGAATGAGTTTGAGGAGGAGCACAAAAATGATTCTGCAATTGCGCATCCTGACACATCTGCAGCTCAACAAAACAATGCTTTTTTTGTTCCTCAACTAAAGCCCGCACCTACAACGCTGGAAAAATCGCAGCTATTCAATTATCGCCTTAAGTTCAGCGCGGACTACCTGGTTGCAGGCATTACCAACAACATCCTGGTGAATAGGTTCCAACCATATACATATGGTTATGGCCCGATTCAGCTTAACAATGCCAACGATATCAACTTCACTTTCAGGGTGGGCGTAAGTGACCTTTTTGAGGACATTAAGTTTATCGGCGGGTTTAGGTTTGGCACTACCATCAGTGATAAAGACTTCTTTATTTCTTTCCAGAATTTACGCAAGAGAATAGACTGGGGGCTTACTTATTACAGAAGTAATGTTAGAAATTATCCGCTGTTCTTCGGACCTGGCAGTTTGAAGTCTGATTACTCAAACATGGTATACACTAATCTTTACCAGGTTAACCTTGCCATGCCTTTGAACGAAGTTAAAAGCATCAGGTTGCAGGCTGGTGTAAGAACAGATAAAGGTGTTGTTCGTCCTTATTTCGCTGGCGTAGTTCCTGATTCTTTAGGACTTACATTGGGTGATTCAACAGCAACAACTTTTGTTTCACACATAGAATACGTGCATGACAACACATTGAATCCCGCACAAAATATTTGGAATGGTTTGCGCTGGAAAGTATATGCTGATTATTATTTCCCCCTGAGCAAAGGCTCTTCCTTAAAAGGCAAAAACACTTTGAACGTAGGATTTGACGCGCGTCATTATTTAAAGATCTATCGCAACTTTATCTGGGCGGTAAGAGGTGCAGGTGACTTCTCTTACGGCGATGCAAAAATTTTGTATTACCTGGGTGGTGTGGACGGATGGGTTGGTCCGAAGTTCTATAACGACAACAGACCGGCGCCGGATGCGCAATATGCGTTCCAGTCACTCACGCTGAATATGCGCGGATTTAAGCAAAACATCGCGAACGGCAACAATGCTGTTGTAATCAATAGTGAATTCCGTTTGCCGATCTTCACCACATTCTTTAATAAGCCGGTGAACAATGCGTTCCTTCGTAATTTCCAGGTTGTACAGTTTTTTGATCTTGGAACTGCATGGAACGGTTCCCCCAAGAATATAGAAAGACCAACAATGGTATTACCGGGTGAAGGTTCTTCTAATCCTGTAGTGTTACGTCTTAAAGCAGGTGGTGTTGGTCCGTTTGCCGGTGGTTATGGTTTTGGTGTGAGAAGCACTTTATTGGGCTACTTCCTGAAACTTGATACAGCCTGGCCAATGAATGGATTCTTCAGAGGCAAGCCAATGTGGTACTTTGCATTGGGTCTGGATTTCTAAGATGTTTTAAGAAACGAAATAAAACAATCAATTCAGTACAAATTCAAATGGGTTTTGATACGCAACTGCCCCGCACATGCGGGGCCGTTTTTTTGGCATCATTGGATATTGGTTACATCACATGACAATTTTTACAACAGTGACAGTTTTTCCCGTAGGGAATTAAGCTCAATAGAAATCTTTGAACTGCGAACATCTTATCCCGGCTGGGGTTTTAACACTATAAAAGGGGTTAATGTCCTACGGACAATAAGGACCTTGTATGTCAGGACTTCTATTGAGCTTAAAGCCCTACGGGCTACCGACAAAAAATATACTGTCATTACTTCTTTGATTGTAATACACCATATTTTCCTGTCGACGTAACAATGCGGATGTAGATTTTGACCGCCATTGTTGATATTAGGCGCCGGTATGAGTTTAGCCTGCCAACAACAAATTACCAGGCTGAAGCAGAATTCGTAATACGTGCAGCGCCTGATTAGTCCCTACGCCTCACTCCACCCCGGCAGCTTTTTTATGGTAACATAGATTATATATAAAAGCGCGCTAAATGACAGCGTAAATGCCCAGGCCTGCAAATGCTGATGTGGAAGCAGCACGTGGCTTGCCGAAGACCTGATCAAAGTAAAAGGCTGATCTATGATATTCCAGCTATTAAATCGTAAAAAACGGCCGAGATAAACACCATAACCACATAACAGGATAAGAACCGCGCTGATGATCTTCATCCATTTCTTAGCTACATGTTTGGCTAGAAATTGTTCTACTTGTATTAAAGAGATGAATCCAAGAATAAGACCATTCCAGGCCCCGGAAACAACTAATAAAAGATCAAACCAGAACGGCACATTAGGGCGCTGTTCAAAGTGAAACAAGTCGGTGATAAGATAGGGTGCATTCGGGAAAAACAGTAACCATCCGGCCACCAACATTGAAGATGAGAAAGAGATTTTTTCATGTTTGTAAAGCCTGCGACTGAATAGCATTGGCACAACAGCTAAAAAAGTATTCCAGATATAAAATCCATAATTCAGTTCGCGGGTATAAATGAACCTCGCAACAAATAAAGCAAGATTAAAAAAGATACAAATTGCCAGCATTTTTTCCGCTGCAGATAACTTAACACGCATTTTCATTTCATCAAAGTTTTAAATATGGCCATGGCCATTTAACAGAGTTATTAATTTGGGAACAAAAATGATTGCCCCCACTGCTACTGACGCAATCGCAGCAACAAGCACTGCTGCCGCAGCCACATCTTTTATAATTTTTACAAGAGGGTGAAACCCGGGTTGAACCAGGTCGCATATTCGCTCGATGGCACTATTTAGCATTTCCAGAGAAAACACGGCCGCTATGCACAACAACAATATGATCCACTCCATTCCGGATATCTTCAACCATATTCCAGCCCCAACAGTAATGATGGCTGCAACCAATTGAATCTTTCCATTTCTTTCGTTCTTAAAAAAATAACCACAACCTTCTATTGCATTTTTGAAAGTGGAAAATATATTCTGTTGTTTCATGATTTTCAGTTTAAGTACGCGAAGCGCAATACCATTTAACACCGGATTGACTAAGGTAATGTACTAAATAAGTATTGCACTTCAGTGACGTACTTAAGGTTTTGCTTTTTGTTTTTCGTTCAGGATCGGGATTATAACGGGTTTAACGTTGAAGGCTTAAAAGTCGGATTATACCAATTGATTTTTCTTGTTACAAACATTACTAATGCCAGTATAATAAACAGCGCGATTGAGCCAACGATAAGCGCTGTATCTTCAAGACTAATCAGTGCGAAAATGAAACCGTAGAGTACCGTAAGCCCAGTTGTAAGTATGCCAGATGTTTTCCTGTTTCTAAAATGAGACTGCGCATACATGCCAATCAAAAATATTGTTGCAATTGCGGCAATTAAGTAGGCGTAATTGAAAGAAATAAACTCGCTTATAGACAACAGCAACGTATAAAATATAATGAGCGCCAGACCTACCAATATGTATTGTAATGGATGTAATGGCTTATCCTGCAATAATTCGATTATGAAAAAAAGACCAAAGCTCAAGCCAATAATCAATATCGCATACTTGATTGATCTTTCAGTTTTCGCATACTGATCAGCCGGTTGAACAAGACTCACTCCGAACGAGATATCTTGCTTGTCCGGCAACGAGTCAGTAATAACTGTTGGAAATGGAAGATTTGCAGAGTTGAATTTCCACGTTGCATTGAATCCTTTACCGGAAACTGTATAATCTGATGGAACTACATTTCCGGTAAAGGATGGATTTGGCCAGGAAGACTGTAAGGCAAATTTGCTGTTAGCGCTTAACGGCATGAAACGAATCATTTCGCTTCCTTTTAATCTCACATCAATTTCAAAAGGCATTGGTTTTGCAAAGTCCACATTAGTGAGATCAACAGGCGCAGATAATCCCCGGCTGTCAATAAGTGCTGTTGGCAGTCCGGGCAATAGTTCATATTGACTGCCATTGAACGCAATGCTCATTTTCTCCTCTATCCCTTTAAAATCTTTTATTCCCACGCAAATCCTGGCATCTTTCAAAAGAAGATTCTTCACATCAATATCAGCAGGTAATTTCACCTTAAATGCACCTTTCTCATTAAAATTGCTGTGATAGAGCATTACATTGTAAATGCTTCTTTTTCTTTTTTCGGGAAGCAGATCACCTGTCAGATTAAGATCATCAGGAAGTAGTATAATGTTTCTACGGCCAGTTTTCTGCGCTTCCGAATATGCTAAAGGGTCTACATATGGAACCACAATATATGGCCCGCTAACAACCTGGGCGCCCGCCCATTTACTACTTACCTCCTCGACCACTTCTTTCTGCCTTTCTTTTCTCTCGACGATAAGACTTTGAACAAACAAGGTCGGAATAAGCATAACAAGTATCAGTAAGCCTGTTATAAAACCTTTAACCAATGTTTTGTTTGAGTTTCTTGGCTGTACTGTACCGGGTTCATAAGGATTTGTCATATCAATTTTATTTTTTAAAAGCACTTTGAATTACAAAGTTTAAATACAAAAAAATTTATTCTAAGAACTTGAGCATTTGCTCCAATGCTTCAATGTGTGACTTAAATGCTTTTTCACCTGATTTTGTAATTGAGTAAGTTGTATTCGTTTTTCTTCCGATAAATCCCTTCTGTACCTTAACGAATTTATGTTCCTCAAGCGTCTTTAAATGGCTGGCAAGATTACCATCCGTAACCTGTATCAACTCCTTCAATTCATTAAAGCTTACTTCCTCATTTACCATAAGGGAGCTCATGATACCCAGGCGGATCCTGCTGTCAAAAACTTTATTTAAATGCTCAATGGGATTCTTCATGCGCAACTATTGCCATTATCTGCTAATGTATATACCGCTATTGGTTATGAACGGCTGACTCATCACCGGAATTTCGCTCATACTTCCACCACATTACCGTTCCATACACGATATGTAAAATTCCAAATCCAAATGCCCAAAAATAAAGACCGTAACCCGGATAAGCTAAATTTATTATTCCCAATATTAACTGGCCGTATCCGAGGTACCGGATTTCAACCAACGTGTACTTGCTTGCATTAATTAAAGCCAGGCCATAAAATATAAGACATCCCGGAGCGATCAGACCAAACACGCCGTACTTCAATAATGTTAAAAGGTAAATGCCACCAGCAGCTATTGGCACACACACATTTACCATCAAGCGCCTTGCAGTGGTTCCCCACAGCGGCGTATGATTCTTCCTGCTTCTGATATAAGTAAAAATAAACGCTGAAACAAAAGCTGCCGCAAATGTCAGCAAACCGATCTTTAATAAAGAATTGCCCGCATAATCAGCAAGGGAAATATCACCCTCCTTATCACGAAGGCGAAGCAGATTGTTGCGAATTTCATCTCCATGGCTGCCATGAACGATGCCGTAACCAAACCAGGCTCCTACCAGGGCACAAATTCCTGCAGCTACTCCGCTCAAACCACTGAGGCTGATAAAGCGGCTACTTCTCTCCATCATTTTTTTAATATCCCTGATTGAATCCAGATGCTGTGATTTTTCATCCATAAAAGCACTTTGTGATTCAAAGTAAATACATAAAACTGATGCATCCAACTTTTTATTTTGTTAAAACATTCTTTTTCAAAAGAAAAGGCGCTGCATACTACCCCGAATCGGTAACGAAACACTGAAAAAAAGCCGTCATCCACCTAATATCCATCAGCATTTTAAAATGCCGGGAATTTTTTGGACTCCGGCAGGGCCCTCCGCCCCCTTAACCGATAGCACATTCGCCAATAATTCTTTTCTTTGTGCCATTCTTCATATAACCTATTTAGCACATGTGGTATAGTTTAGGCAGGTTTATTTTACGTTATCGACTTGCGTTATTGGTAGTATTAGCGGGAATTACAGCATTCATGGCATTTAAAGCATCAAAAGTGCAGTTGAGTTATGAATTTACAAGAGCCATTCCCACCGACAATATCAAATACCAGGAATACCAGCAATTCAGAAATAAATTCGGCGACGACGGCAGCACACTTGTTCTTGGACTTGAATCCGGAAACTTTTATACAACAAAAGTGTTCAATGCATACGGCAAGTTGCATAAAGAACTGAAAACAGTTAAGGGTGTTGAAGAAATCATCAGTATCCCTGAAGCACTTAACCTGGTAAAAGACACATCTGAAAAGTTGGTGCCCAAAAGAATCTTTAATTATCCCTATACAGACCAGGCTCTTCTGGACAGCGACAAGGCCGTATTTGAAAACCTTCCATTTTATGACACGCGCATGTATAATCGCCAAACACATGCATACCTGATGGGTGTTCGCCTGAACAAAGAGTTGGCAAACAGCAAATACCGGACAATACTCGTAAATGACATTATTGCAAAAGTTAAAATATTTGAGCAGACCGCAGGTGGACAAATACATGTAAGCGGGTTGCCTTTTATCAGAACAGTGGTAGCGGACCGCATTGCAGCAGAGATGAGATGGTTCCTTATTGGTTCGCTTGTTTTATCTGCTGTTACTTTAATAATTTTCTTCAGGTCTGTTAGCGCCACAATAATGAGCCTTTTAGTTGTGGGAATGGGTGTTGTCTGGAGCCTTGCAACAATGGTTATGTGTGGTTACAAAATAACATTGCTAACAGCGCTAATTCCCCCATTGGTAGTTGTAATCGGCATTCCCAATTGCATATATTTCCTGAATAAATATCACTCGGCTTACAAGGAGACCGGCAATAAAGAAAAAGCGCTGGTCACAATGGTCGGACGCATGGGTATTGTTACATTATTCTGCAATATCGCAGCCGCTATTGGTTTTGCTGTTTTTGCTTTTACCAAAAGCGATCTGTTGAAAGAATTTGGTGTGGTATCAGGCATAAACATTATGGCACTGTTCATCATTTCGTTGATATTCATCCCAAGTGTTCTAAGCTATTTGTCGGTGCCTAAAAAACGCCATATAAAATATCTTGACAACGCGTTTCTGCAAAGACAACTATTTACCATTGAGCGCTGGGCATTTAAGCACGGCAAATGGGTGTATGGTATTTCTTTTATTATCACTGCTATTGCGGTAATTGGAATACTACGGATCAAAAGCGAAGGTTTTATTGTAGATGACCTTCCCAAGAACGATAAGATCTATACAGACCTGAAATGGTTTGAAGGCAATTTTGATGGTGTTATGCCGCTTGAAATTGTGGTTGACACAAAAAAGAAAAACGGTCTTACAAAATCGCTTTCACCAATTGAAAAGATTGATGAGTTCTCGCGTTATGTAGCAGAAAGGCCTGAAACAGCAAAGCCACTTTCGTTCGTGGAAGGTTTAAAATTTGCTAAACAGGGGTACTATGATGGTGATAGTACCAATTATGTTACGCCGACGGAGTTTGATATTCCTTTAATGGCTAAATATCTTAAAGGGTCAGGCAGCAAAGACACTGCCGCTAAAAACAACGGCTTCTCGAAACTGCTGAACACTTTTATGGACAGCTCGAAACAAATGGCGAGAATAAGTGTAAATATGAAAGATATTGGTAGTGCAAAACTTCCGGCATTATTAAATGACTTTCAGCAAGAGGCTAACAAGGTATTTGATACGGCTCACTACAAAGTAACTTTTACCGGAAGCACTGTTACTTTTTTAGAAGGATCTGCGTTTATTATCAATGGCCTTAAAGAAAGTATTTTCTGGGCATTCCTGTTGATTGCTTTATGTATGCTTTACCTGTTCCGTTCTTTCAGAATATTGCTTTGCTCTTTAATTCCAAATGTTATTCCATTGCTGGTAACGGCGGGCGTAATGGGTTGGACTGAGATTGCATTAAAACCATCGACTGTGCTTGTATTCAGCGTGGCATTAGGAATTGCTATCGACGTCACGATACGGTTCCTGGTCAATTATAAACAGGAATTGCCGTTACATCACAATCATGTAAAGCAAACGCTCGTTCAAACCATTCACCATACAGGCGTGAGTATTATTTATACCTCACTGGTGTTGATTGCAGGTTTCGTGATCTTTTGCTTTAGCAGCTTTGGAGGCACTAAAACATTAGGATGGCTTACATCACTCACGTTGGTAACCGGAACATTTACCAACCTCGTGTTGTTACCGGTACTGATAAACTCTTTATCCAAAAAACAACCGGATAAAGAAAAGCCTGCCTTAGAAAGATTGTAATCGATAAACTGAATAAAAGAAGGAGCTTAACGCTCCTTTTTTTATTCTTCCTGCGGCCATTTTTCAGTGTCTGCTACCATTTTGTCAACTATATTCCCTGGTCGTTTTGTAGCAATACGATTTCTTACTATCTTAAATAACCAATAACTGCTACTTAACCATGAAACAACTTGCTTTGCTTTTCTCGTTAGTATTGGCTGCGCTAGTTGCATTCAGTCAGAACGAAGCACCTCAACAATTTTCGCAGTCAACAAATCCCGAACAGGATGGTTTTTCAGAAAGCAGGCTGCGCAGGATTGATTCATTAATGCAATATTTCGTTGACGCAGGCATAGCTCCCAATGCAATTACTTTTGTCGCACGAAAAGGTAAAATAGTTCAGTATAAAGCATACGGATACAGCAGCCTGGAAAAGAAAACGCCTGCCAAAACGGATGACATTTACCGCATCGCCTCGCAAACAAAACTTGTGGTAACGGTGGGACTATTGACGTTGTTTGAACAAGGCAAATTTGTACTGGATGATCCGATCAGCAAATACATTCCAGAATTCCGCCAGCCAAAAGTGTTGGTGAGTTACGATACCGCAACAGGCAAATACGAAACCAGGCCTGCTGCTTCGGAAATAACGATACGCCATTTACTTTCGCATACCGCAGGTATTCCGTATGACCATCCATTGCAAAAACTGGACCCATTCAACAGCATTCCCTATTTCGGTTCTACCAAACCAGATGTGCTGGCTGAAGTTGTAAAAAAGATTGCGGCCCGTCCTTTAATTGCAGATCCGGGAGAAAAGTTTGTTTATGGTCTCAATACAGATGTGCTCGGATATTTGATTGAAGTATTAAGCAAACAACCACTTGATGTTTTTCTCAAAGAAAAAGTATTGCAGCCGCTTGGCATGAATGATACATACTTCTATTTACCTGAGAATAAAGCCCGCAGGCTCGTTGAGCTGTACAGCAAAAACAACCCTGCCGATAAGTTGACAGTGAATTCGAATAATGATTACCGCAACTTTTCTATTTCCGGTGCCAGAACATATTTTTCTGGCGGCGCGGGAATCGTAAGTACCATTAGAGATTACGCGAACCTGTGCCAGATGATTCTAAACAAAGGCAGCTTTAATCATGCCCAAATTTTAGGAAGAAAGACTGTTGAAATGATGGAAAAGAATCAGATAGGTGATCTTGAAGTGTGGGACAGAAAAGATAAATTTGGTTTGGGCCTGCAGATTATTACAGCTGAATCGCACTATGGAGACAACGCCTCGCCCGGATCTTTAACATGGGGAGGAATGTATTGCAGTGAGTATACCATCGATACGAAGGAAGACTTGATTCTACTAGTTTATACCAACATACAGCCCTTTGCGCAGTATGGCGAATTTGTAAAAAAATTCAGGAATGTTGTGTACCAGGCTCTAAAATAAATTACCAGCATTTCACAAACCGAACTTACTTACGATGAAAAATATTTTTTGCATACTTGCATTGTTTATTACCTGTTCGATCCACGCACAGAAAGCTACTGCACCAGTAACTGATTCCGGGTTTTACAAATCGTTTGATAATACGCCCATTTACTATGAAACGTCCGGAGCGGGCAAACCCGTTGTATTGGTTCATGGCTTTATGGGGAAAGGCGAATCATGGAAAAAAAGCCAGTTATATACAGATCTTATATCTTCAGGATATAAAGTTATACTGCTTGATCTGCGCGGCAATGGCAAATCCGGGAAACCGCACACTGATGAGGGATATAGTAATGATGCTGAAGCCAAAGACATCATTGGTCTGTTGCATTATCTGCATGTCAATGACTATTATGCAGTGGGTTATTCAAGAGGTTCAATTATTGTATCGAGATTATTAATGCTTGACAAGAATGTTCAAAAAGCAGTGATGGGTGGAATGGGCACTGGCTTTACTGATAGTGCATGGCCCAGAAGGATCATGTTCTATGAAGCACTTAGTGGTAAAGATGTGCCTCAGCTCGCTGCAGTGGTAAAAAACGTACAGCAATCAGGACTTGATCAAACAGCACTTGCTCTTCAACAAAAATGGCAGCCGTTTACAACACCCAAACAACTGGGAACAATAAGCAAACCGGTTCTTTTAGTGTGCGGAGATAAGGATGAGGATAACGGTGCTGCACCTGATCTTGCAGCAATGATACCGGGAAGTAAATATGTGAAGGTTCCGGGAGATCATGGCGGTGCATCAAAAACGAAAGAGTTTTCAAATGCAGTTATTACTTTCCTGCAGTAAGCATTTTGTCTTTACAGGTTATATTAAATTCAGACATATATTATCACAATATAAAAACAAGATTGTTATTTACGTAGTTGAATAAAAATACACCCGCTCCGAGTAAGGTACTTCGTACCCGCCTGAATGGATTCATACGGGTAGGCATGTAAATCGTACCTGGAAAATCGAATTAACAATCCATTACACAACAATCCTACAGCATTAACGTTTAAACTCCCGGCGAAATAAACTCAACATTTTAAGAAAGGCCCTGTAACAAAAAACAGTCTTCAACGTTCAAGTTAATGATTTGTGAAATGGATATTATCGCGGAAAAAATGTTGTTTTAATTCAGATATACGATTATCTTCGTAGAACCAAATCTTCCTAATGTGAAATACTCAATCAATATATTACCCTTATTTGTTATGACTGCAATATTCATCCTTTCCTGGCTTTTGCTGTCATACATCTATACTTCCCGGGCCAGCAATGCGCAGCTTTTGCAGGAGAACTGCAATGGAGAAAGCGCTAACTCCAGCGATTCCAATTACGGCAATTTTCTTTTTCATGAAAGCCTGTTCCCCATAAAAACTACCCTGCGGTAAAAAATTTTCGCCTGTTATGTAACATTTACTTCGCTGTTACGTACAACAATCACGAAAGGCAATCAATCTGAATTAAACCGTTTATGACAGAAAAAGAATATAACGAATGTGTTAACCTTTATGCAGATAATGTTTTTCGTTTTATAGTGAAAAATTTAAGGCATGAGGAAGACGCACGGGATATTGTTCAGACTGCCTTCGAAAAGCTTTGGCGGAATATTGAGGCAGTTGACGCTGCCAAATCCAAATCTTACCTTTTTACTGTTGCGTACAACCAAATGATCGATCACATTCGCAAAGTGAAAAGGGTTCAGTTAAAAGATGAGGTTCAATCCGATGCCAGGGCGCACCAGTCGCCCGCACATGATGTAAAGAAGACATTACGTGAAGCGTTAAACAAGCTGAATGACACACAAAAAAGCCTGGTTATGCTGAAAGATTATGAAGGATACAGCTATGAAGAAATAGGGCATATAACCGGTTTGAATGCCAGCCAGGTGAAGGTGTACCTTCACAGGGCAAGAATAACGCTGAGAAATTATTTGGTGAGCCCGGAAAATGTAATGTAATCGTCGCATTTTTGCACAACGGCGTGCGATTGTTGTAAAGGTTTTTAAATTTGAAACTGGAAACAGGAGTAACTATGTCTATCAACAGGCAAAATTATGAAGAGTATTTTCTGATGTACATCGACGATGAACTCAGTATTCATCAACGCATGGAAGTGGAATGGTTTGTTCAGCAGAACCCAGATCTTGCTAATGAGCTTTCTCTTTTACAGCAGGCCTGCCTGCACCCTGACGAGGACATTAAATTCCACGACAAACAATCTCTCCTGGATGTAACAAACAAAGGCATAAACGCGAGCAACTATGAAGAGTACATGCTCTCTTACGTTGACAATGAACTTGACGAAGCTGATAAGAAATCGGTAGAAAAGTTTGTATTGCAAAATCCACAATTACAAGCGCAATTCAGCCTGTTACAAAAAGTAGTTCTGGAACCGGAAGAAATTGTATTTGAACATAAAGAGAAGTTATACAGGCATTCAAAGAAAAGAGTAATACCCATTACATTCCTGCGTATAGCAGCTGCAGCAGCCATTCTGATAGCCTGCGCCGGAATATGGATGGTAGTTGGTAAAAAAGATACTTCTTTAACCAATCATGACATAACAAAAGTTCAGCCCCGGGTTGCCCCCAAAGAAGAAACTCAACCAATTAAACAACCCGGCACAATAAAAGAATTGCAGAACGAGGGTACTAAAAAGGATGAAGTTGCACAAACTGCTTCACCAACAGATAACCAAAGTACGGCTAAGAGAAATACAGAAGAGAACATAAACAGGATAAAGCAAGCTCCGGAGGTTAAACAGGAGCAAACGGCTTCGAATGAACCTTATAGATCGCAAACTGCTAATAATAATGTGAATGATGAGCCTGTTATTGCACATAATAAGCCAGCAGAAACTCAACAACCGGAGCTGATCGTCAATAAAGATGCAGCGCCCGTTAAGGCAGTAACTGCATCTTTGCCGACAGATGAACCGATAGTTTATAAAGAACTGGATACAGATGACGCAAACACACGCACTGTTTATGTAGGATCTATGCAACTCAACAAAACCAAGATAAAAGGCTTTTTTAAGAAAGCATCCCGCCTATTTAATAAACCCCAGGATGAGGATAGCGATGGCAAGCTGCAGATTGCCAATTTTGAAATAGAAAAGGAAACCAAATAAACGATCAAATCTACGGCCATGAACAAATTTGTATTCATTGCAGCAGCCATGTTACTGGCACAGTCAGGCTTTGCGCAGACAGACAGTACAACCAAAAAGACTGATACAATCCGTGTTGGAAACTTTATAATAATAAAGAAAGACAAAAAGGAAGCTTATAGCGAGCCTTCCCCGCCAACTGACACAAGCGGCAACTCGTTCGATATTACGATTGGCAGCAGTTCTACACCATCATCGTACAAAAAAAGTCGCAGGAGCATTATAAGCACCAACTGGCTTATTTTCGATCTCGGCTTCAATAACTGGAATGACAAGACAAACTACTCTGCCATCAGTCCATCGGATACATACCTGCAGCAAACACCCGGCGTAACCAACAAGCCATATACAAAGGATGATTTTAACCTTCGAACTGTAAAATCGTCCAACGTAAACATCTGGCTTTTTATGCAAAAGCTGAATGTATATAAAGGCATTATCAACCTGAAATATGGTTTGGGTATTAACATGTATAATTTCCGCTACGAGACCAATGTATCCTATCTGCGCAATCCGCCACATATAATCCGAGATACTATTTTATTCTCTAAAAACAAACTGGCCGCCGACTATATCACAGTTCCAATGATGGTGAACATTAACACCATGCCTGACCGCAGAAATGGCCTTAGCATAAGCTTTGGAGTAAGTGCAGGTTACCTGTATAACAGCCGTAACAAACAGATCAGCGATGAAAGAGGCAAGCAAAAAATAAAGGGCGATATAGGTCTTAACAACTGGCGGTTTGCTTATGTAGGTGAGCTGGGCATGGGACCTGTAAGACTTTATGGCAGCTATAGCATTAACCCCTTGCACGAGAGAACACTTGAACAATACCCTTACATAGTGGGCATACGGTTTAGCAACTGGTAGTAGTGCCAAGTCAAAATTCAAAAGCAAAAATTCAAAACATTAGGTGCGGTCTGCATACCGGTCATTTACAGATCAAAGATTTGAACTGCATAGTTTTTACTTTTGACTTTTTACTTTTCCTTTCCCTCACATACAATTTTCACTTATTTCTTCGTTCTAATGCAAAACAGGTTTGCATGTTGAGGAGAATTTCTGTTACTGGTGTATTGATTACAGTGCTGCTGATTTCAACATCTTTTCTAAAGTTTAACCCGTATTACATCATCATTGATAAAAGTGATTACGAATTAAGTGTGTATGATCAGAAAGGCTGGCTGGTTACCTATCCTGTTGTTTTTGGAAGCAAGGATTTAGGTGACAAATTTGTGGAAGGTGACAGAAGAACACCAGAAGGAACTTTTTATATCATCAATAAACGTGTACATGAAAAATGGCACAAGTTTATGATGCTCGATTATCCAAACCAGGAAAGCCTGATCAAATTTAATCAACGCAAAGCGGCGGGCGTTATACCGGCCAATGCAAAAATTGGCGGAGGAATCGGTATACATGGCACGTGGCCGAGAGAAGATTTTGCAGTAGATAGTTATCAAAACTGGACGTGGGGCTGCATTAGTATGAGAAACAAAGATGTAGATGAGCTCTTTAATATGGTGCCCGTTGGAACAATGGTTACCATTAGGAGATAGTTATAAGTTGTACGTTTTACGTTATACGTTGGAGGTCTAATTTTAGGGTTCGTAACTAAACATTCGCTACGATCAACGTAAAACTTATAACGTAAAACGTACAACTTGCCAGCCCGTTTTAGTCTGTGTGAAAGCTTAATTGATTCGTATCAGATTGTACGCCCAATAACGTACAACGTAAAACTTATAACGTACAACTTTCTTGTTACTGCCTGACGCAAATGAAAAAAGCTGCACAATTGTGCAGCTTTTTGACTATTTAAAAGTGAGGTTATTTAGTTATGACTTTTGCGCCGAAATATTCATGCAGCACCCCTGGTATTTTAATACCTTCTTCTGTTTGGTTATTTTCCAGCAGGCTGGCCAAAATACGAGGCAATGCGAGCGAGCTACCATTAAGCGTGTGTGTAAGCTGCGTTTTACCATTACTATCCTTGAAACGGCATTTAAGCCTGTTTGCCTGATAGCTTTCAAAGTTGCTGACACTACTTACTTCTAACCAGCGCTGTTGAGCTGTACTGTAAACTTCAAAGTCATAAGTTAGCGCACTGGTAAAGCCCATGTCGCCACCGCAAAGTTTTAAAATGCGGTAAGGCAGACCAAGCGACTGAACAAGCTTCTCGACGTGATTTACCATTTCTTCCAGTACATCATAGCTTTTTTCCGGATGACAGATCTGGATTATCTCAACTTTTTCAAACTGATGAACCCTGTTTAAGCCACGAACATCTTTTCCGAAGCTGCCGGCTTCTCTTCTGAAACAGGGAGAATAAGCTGTTAATTTTTGCGGCAGATCTGCCTCTTTCAAAATTTCATCGCGATAAATATTTGTCACCGGAACCTCTGATGTAGGTATCAGGAACAGGTTATCTTCCGTTACATGATACATCTGTCCTTCTTTGTCAGGCAACTGCCCGGTACTATATGCCGAAAGTTCGTTCACTACAAATGGAGGAATAAACTCGGTATAGCCTGCTTCCGTATTAAAATCAAGAAAATACTGAATGAGAGACCTTTGTAACTTGGCGCCTTTTCCGCGATAAAGCGGAAATCCACTGCCTGTTATTTTGGCCCCGGTTTCAAAATCCACCAGGTTGTATTCTTTTATAAGATCCCAGTGAGGAACCGCGCCTGCATGCAGCTCGGGAACATCACCACCTGATCTTACGATAATATTGTCTTCAGGTGTTTTGCCCGGAGGAACTTTTTCGCTGGGTAAGTTTGGTAGCAACAGCAGTTTATCCTGCAACGTTTTCTCTGTCTGCGACATCTTTTCGTTCAGGGATGAAATCGAGGTTTTATGTGTGGCTACTTCGGCTTTCAGGGCTTCTGCTTCGTCTTTTTTCCCCTGTGCCATCAATTTACCTATATCTTTTGAGGCACTGTTTACTTTTGCCTGCGTGTTATCAAATTCTGCCTGTATTCTTTTTCTTTCATCATCCAGGGCTATAATCTCATCCACCAATTCGGGCTGCTTAAAATTTCTCACAGCAAGCCTTTCTTTGGCCCATTCCGCATTTTGACGCAAAACACTTACTTGGAGCATACTACAATAAATTTGCGCAAAGATAACCTTTGGCCGCACATTGTTACCTTTGCACCATGATGTTTATTAATGATGATTTACAACAACGCTGGTGGACGCTGGAAGCAAAACTGGTTGAGCGTTTTGGAAAAAAGCCGGACATGGACGCTATTTTATTTCTCATTGGTGTACAGGAAACGGGATTCGTTCAAAAGAAAATCACTAAAGAACAAAAACAGGATCTTATGCATGTTGCCGTCTGTACCATTCTTGCACCCAGCGGATATTACCTTCTTGAAGGGAACGATAAAGATGGCTGGCCCCATTTTAAACAACTCAAGGAACTGCCTAATATAGCTCTGCCAGAACAGGAAAACTTTCTGAAGGATCATATACTGATGTATTTTGAGAACAACGGATTTTGAGGCAGGTGTGAGGCGTAAGGCCGTGAGGTTTCAGGTGTCAGGTTTCAGGTTTGTAGCCGTGCAATTTCATAAATTACCTTTTATGAGAAAGCTAAAGCAAGCCTGATTGATTTTATTAGAAAACCGATATTGAGTTAATTGAAAAGAAAGGCTGTATCGAACTTTCGATACAGCCTTTCTAAATTATCCTACTGTGAAAGATTTGTATGCTTTGTGCTATACCTCACACCTGATACCTCACACCTGATACCTCAAACCTGATACCTGATACCTCACACCTCTCTACGCTACTTTCAACAAGCTCAACTTACTCTTGTCAAATTTATTCTGGGCGTATTCAAGCGTCACGAGGAAATGGTTTTGATCAGTACCCGGCATTTCAAACATAGCATCTGTAAAAATGTATTCGCAGATACTTCTCAATCCTCTTGCACCAAGCTTAAACTCCATCGCTTTGCTGACCATGAAATCCAATACTGCCGGCTCAATTTCCAGTTTGATATTTTCAAGCTCAAATAACCTCGTATACTGTTTTATCAGGCTGTTCTTTGGCTCTGTCAAAATTGAACGCAATGTTGCTACATCCAGTGGTTCCAGATGCGTAACAATCGGCAAACGGCCCAGTAACTCAGGTATTAAACCAAAGCTCTTCAAATCTGTAGCATTGATGAAACGTAACAGATTCTTACGTTGCAGTTCCTGTTCGTCTTTGTTAACATTAAAGCCGATCGCATTTGTATTGATACGTCTTGCGATCACTTTGTCAATTCCGTCAAATGCACCGCCGCATATAAACAATATATTCTGCGTGTTAACCTTGATCATTTTTTGTTCAGGATGCTTTCTTCCGCCTTGTGGTGGTACGAGTACTTCTGTACCTTCCAACATTTTCAGCAATCCCTGTTGAACACCTTCCCCACTAACGTCGCGCGTTATAGAAGGGTTATCTCCTTTACGTGCTATTTTATCAATCTCATCAATATAAACAATTCCTTTTTCTGCAGCCTGTACGTCATAGTTACATGCCTGTAACAGGCGGGTAAGCATACTTTCCACGTCCTCGCCTACATAACCGGCTTCTGTAAATACAGTTGCATCGACTATTGCAAAAGGCACATTCAGTAAACGTGCTACCGTTTTAGCAAGAAGCGTTTTACCCGTACCCGTTTCACCAACCATTACGATATTGCTCTTCTCAATCTCGATATCATCCTGTTGCTTTTGAGTAATTCGTTTATAATGATTATAAACGGCAACGGACATCACTTTCTTAGCCTCATCCTGCCCAATAATGTACTGATCAAGAAATGACTTGATCTCCTTTGGTCTTTTAACGGTAAACTTAAACTGAGAAGATTGTTGTTCCTGCCTTGCCTGTAATTCCTGTGCTATAATTTCCTGTGCATGCTCTACACAGTTTTCGCAAATATGCCCTTCCTGTCCGGCAATCAAAATTTTTACCTCATCCCTACTTCTACCGCAAAAAGAACAATGCAGATGCGATTGTTTTGCCATGATATATTTTTTTGCCCTAAGGCCGTTTAGAAAATCCTAAATACAAAAATAACAAAACCGCTGATAACAGCGGTTTTGAAAAGATTTATTTAAGGCGCTTTAACCGGAATTTTACGGAAAAATGATCATTTTCCGGAACATATTCGTATTAAAGCTTATTTAACACCTTATCAACGATTCCGTATTGAACCGCTTCCTGCGCATCCATCCAGTAATCGCGGTCAAAATCCTTGAGGATCTGGTCTACAGATTTGCCACAATTGTCTGCGAGGATCTTAGCACCAAGCAGCTTTGTTTTTTCCATCTGAATAGCCTGGATTTCAATGTCTGCTGAAGTAGCCTGAAACATTCCACCAAGACTAGGCTGATGTATCATTACCTCTCCGTGCGGATAAATGTATCTTTTGCCCTTCTTCCCAACACTCAACAATATTGAGCCCATACTTGCTGCAAGTCCCATACAGATCGTGCTAACGGGAGACTGGATCAATTTGACGGTATCATAGATCACCATACCACTGGTCACCATTCCACCCGGGCTGTTGATATAAAATTTGATTTCTTCACCTGGCTTATCAGCATCCAGCAACATTAGCTTAGATACTACATCTCTTGCTGATTTATCATCAACAGGTCCCCATAAATAAACCGCTCTTTTCTCAAGGAAAAGCTTTTCCATTTTCCTCATCAATAAAGGCGACATCGGCTCCTGCTTATCATCTTTTGGCTGTTCTTCTTCTTCTTCATCCTCCATTAAGTAAGGATTGACGCTATATTTTGAATTAATCATATTTCTAAATTTTAGAGTAGTGTAAAATCAGCATTCGGAAACAGTACCGAAAATGGTTATTTTTTCTCCTTTCGCGGATTGGTCAAAAGCACTTCGTCCACAAGACCGTAATCTTTACCTTCCTGGGCTGTCATCCAAAAGTCCCTGTCACAATCTTTTGCAACTGTTTCCATGTCTTTTCCGCTGTGATGACTGATCACTTCGTAAAGCTCATGTTTGATCTTCTTGATCTCACGGGCAGTGATACCGATATCTGTAGCCTGTCCGCCTATTGCGCCGCTTGGTTGGTGCAGCATAATACGGGCGTGTTTAAGCGCTGTTCTTTTACCGTTAACACCTGCGCACAACAAAATAGCTCCCATGCTTGCGGCAATACCGGTGCAAATGGTTGAAACTTCCGGATTAATGAACTGCATGGTATCGTAGATGCCTAAACCGGCATAAACACTACCTCCCGGGCTATTGATATACATCTGGATGTCTCTTGTGCGGTCTGTACTTTCGAGGAACAACAACTGTGCAGTGACAATATTTGCCACGTAGTCATTAATTGGTTCGCCCAGAAAGATGATCCTATCCATCATCAAACGGCTAAATACGTCCATACTAGCCACGTTTAGCGGCCTTTCTTCTATAATGTATGGCGTGAGGTTGGTTATGCTGTTATTATAATTGTGCAATGTTGCGCTACTTATGCCCTTATGCTTAACAGCATATTTTTCAAATTCCTTTCCAAAATCCATAGTTGAATATTTTTCAATGAAAATAAGCGATTGTACTCTATCGCGGTTTTCTGACACCAATCAGCCTTCGCTAATTAACGTCAAAGCCTTTTTCAATACCAAATACCATGCAAACACTTTCTACCGCCAAAAGGGCAGTTTTACGACAACCGGTGGATTAGGCCTACCCCAAAAAATCCTCTTCTTCCTCTTTGTTTCCGTATTTGCTAAAAAGCTTATTTATGGCTCCTGCAAAGAGTGGGAACTTCTCCTTGGCAAAATCCTTAATCACTTCGATTGCCGCGTAGGCTTGCTCTTCCGTGAGCCCTTTATCCTTTAAACGATCAATCAGTTCCTGCATAATATATTTTTATGAATGTACTAAAGATATGATAACAACATCGTTCGGCCCATATTTCCTGGATAACCGGCAAAAAAAAGCCGCACCTTTTTGGTGCGGCTCTACATTCTTTCTATCTGTTAATGATGGTGGTGATGCAATTTTTTTGCAAACTCTTCATCACTGATTGGCTCTTCTGTAACTTTTACTTCACCTTCCAGGATGTTGAACAGCTTTTCAGTCTGCAGCTGGAAATAAGTGTTTTCCACAAACTTCCTGTCCTGTAACATTCTGTTTGCATATTCATCCAACCATGGCATGTTGTCAACATCGCTCTGACCCATATAGCCCAGCATTTGCTTTACAGCATGGTTTTTAATTTCGTTGTTTTCAACAGTTATTTTGTGATCGTTGATCAATTTGGATGTGATCAATGTCCATTTTAACTGGTTTTCAAATGAAGGGTATTCAGCTTCTGCCTCTTCGACAGTTTTTGCTTTTTCACCGCCATTCTGCAACCAACGTTTCAGGAATTCTTTAGGGAACTCGATCTGAGTGTTGTCCAGTAACTGGTGGTAAAGCTGATCATGAAGCTGATTGCGGCTTTGGCTGTCAAGGTAGTTTTCAATTTCAACCTTTACAGCATTGCGAAACTCTTCTTCAGTTTTAATACCTCTTGCAGGGAAAGAAGCTTCAAAAAACTCTTCGTTCATTTCAGGCTTTTCAATCAACCCAACTTTTGTAATGGTCAATGAAAAGAATTTATCGGCATCTTCAGCGTTATCTTTGTTCAATCCCAAATCACCTATTACCCACTCTCTTTCTTTTTCAGCAAAAGCTTTGCTTAGCTGAATAACAAAAGAATCATCTTTTTTCTTACCCATCAATTCTTTACGGAGGTCTTCAGTAAAGTATTTAACCAGCAGGGAATTTGATTTAGTAATACCACCTTCTTTCTCAGTTCCGTCAGCGTTAACTTCTTTAAAATCAAGATTTAACACGTTCTCTTCTGAATCAACAACCTCAGGTTCAGTCATTTTACCGTTACGGATCTGCAGACGGTTAACTTCTTCGTTTACCTGATCTTCCGTAACCTGAATTTTGTAACGTGTAACTGCGAAATCTTTTGTGTTGATGTCGAAAGCGGGTTTCAGCCCAATTTCAAAAGCAAAAACATAATCGCTTGGGCTGTTGAAATCAAACATGCGGTCCTGGCTTTCAAGAGGCAAAGGCTGAGCAAAAATGTCCAACTGCTCTTTCACCATATAGTCGTTCAGCTCTTTTTCAACCGTGCGCAAAACCTCTTCCGTAAATACGCTCTGGCCATACATTTTCTTTACAAGCCCAGCAGGCACCATTCCTTTACGAAAGCCCGGAATATTTGCAGTTTTTGCATAATTCTTTATGCTTTTTTCAAAAGCCGGAAAATAATCTTCCCTGGCCACCTTTACAGTAAGCTTATCATTCAGCAGGCCAAGATTCTCACGGGTGATTGTAGCCATATTGTTTATCGTTTTCTATTGTTATTTTGATCAGTTGAATAAAGATTGCGTTTACTCAACTAAAATGGGCTGCAAAGTTACAGCTTTGTAATTGGTTTTTTAATATTTTTTAGCTATAGATGTGCAATCATCAATTATTTTAATCCATTTTTGGCTTATTTGGACAGAAAAAAGACCATTTCGATTGACACAAATAAAAAAGGAAGCCAAAGACTTCCTTTTTCTGGTGCGGATGGAGGGACTCGAACCCCCATGCCTCGCGGCGCTAGATCCTAAGTCTAGTGCGTCTACCAATTTCGCCACATCCGCAACGGGGCGCAAAAATAACAGATTTGCAGAACTGACCAAATTTAGTTTGGATTTTTTTCGGAACGATTATCTGATGAATCGTCCAACATAAGGCAACTTTTTAAACTCAGTCCTTTCCACCAATAATATAAACCATCCATAAATAGCAGTTAGCAATGCACCAAGCCCAAGAGAAAAATAC
Organism: Chitinophagaceae bacterium DXS; assembly: GCA_030345135.1. Lineage (GTDB taxonomy): Bacteria > Bacteroidota > Bacteroidia > Chitinophagales > Chitinophagaceae > Danxiaibacter > Danxiaibacter flavus. Next base: position 232,966 of record CP128386.1, on the reverse strand, counting down.
TGATTGGAATATAAACCAGTGAGGCCTTTGTGTATAAAGAAGAGTAATACCACGATCACCATATAAGCTATCAGCTTTTTCCTTACATATGGCACCGGATAAACCTTCTGCCCCCACACATAACTAACTACCATCATTGTGCCGTAGCATAAAAAAGTACCCCAAGCGCCTGCCATATAACCGATCCGCGGAACAAAAAAGTAATTGACAGCAACTGTAATGGCGGTACCGATCAGGGTGATATAGGTCCCTGCAATTGTTTTATTACTTAGTTTGAACCAGATGCTTAGGTTATAGTAAATGCCAAGGAACATGTTTGCAAGTAATAAAACAGGCACAATTTTAAGTCCTTCCCGGTATTTCGGACCTACCATCAGCGACCAAATGGGAAGGAACAATGCGACCGCCAAAAACATGAACGTTATTACAATCACAAAGAACTTCATAACCCGGGCATAAGTACGCTGCGGGTTCTCTCCTTCTGCCTGTTTAAAGAAAAAAGGCTCTGCAGCCATGCGAAACGCCTGGATAAAAAGGGAGATCAGCAAGGACAATTTGTAACAAGCACCATAGATACCTACCTGCTCGTTTTTATATTCTTCCGTCCCCGGCAACCAGGCTTTAATCATTAACCGGTCAAAAGTTTCGTTTACAATACCGCCCAAACCTACAATCACCAACGGCATTGAGTAAATAATCATTTCCTTCCACAACTTCGCATTAAAGTTAAATTTCACAGACCGGATCTCATTGCTAAGCAATAATAATGTAATCAACGATCCCACGAGATTGGCAAGCACTACATAGTAAATCGGATTTTTGTTTCCATCAAAAATCATAATCACCCAGGTATTCGGGGTTTCCTGGATCTTGCCGGGACAATAATTTATAAAAAACCAGGTCAACAAAAGATTGGTGATGATACCGGCAACTTTTACAAAAGCATATTTCTTGGGTCGTCCTTCCTGCCTTAACCTTGCGAATGGTATTGTACTTAACGCATCAGTTGCTACTATAAATATGGCAAGCTGAATGATCTGAGGGATATCCTGAAAGCCTGATATGTCACCCAGGAATCCTTGAAACCGCCACAATATGAAAGTGAAAATGATGGTTGAGAAAAATAGCGAAAAGAAGGCAGTGTCGTAGATGCTTTTTTTGTACTCAGGCTTTGCGGAAAACCTGAAATAAGCAGTTTCAAAACCGTAAGTAAACAACACATTCAACACGGGAAGCGCTGAGTATAACAGGTTTTGTCTGCCAAAATCAGCAGTCTTTACTACCGCCGAGTAGGTTAACAAGGGTGTAAGTAAATAATTTATGAACCTGGCTGCAATACTGCTTAATCCATACCAAATAGTTTGTCCGGCCAGCTTTTTTATACTGCTCAATTATATCAAGTTTATAACAAAAGTAATAGTATGCGTGGTATAAGCAAGCAGCCATCCATCATTGATCGTTCTGCTTTCAGCCATATCTTGTTATCTTCGGCAATACTATTTAATAAAATGATACAACTAAAAAATCTTGTTCCCGTTCCCTTAAAAGAGAAATTCCAGGTGCGCAAATCCAGCATCTGGAATACTGAAGTGACGTTCAATAAAGGCGAATGGATAAAGATCAAAGCGCCAAGCGGCACGGGGAAAACAACCTTGATTCATTCCCTGTATAAACTTCGCACAGATTATGAAGGCAGTGTTTCATATAATGATAAAAACATTCTTGAAGTACAGGATGATGCGCTGGCATCGCTACGGCAACAAAACATAAGCATCATTTTTCAGGACTTGCGATTGTTTGCAAATCTTACCGCGAGAGAAAACATCGAACTAAACAGAGTTTTGCAGGCTCCCTACTACGAAAGCGCTATGATAGAACAGATGGCGGATACGCTTCAGATCACCCATATTTTAAATCAAAGAACCGGCCTGTGCAGTTATGGAGAACAACAACGCATAGCAATAGTCCGCGCGCTGATGCAGCCTTTTGAATGGCTTTTTATGGATGAGCCATTTAGCCACCTTGATATGGACAACTCTGAAAGAGCTGCCCGGCTTATTGCTCAGGAATGCAGGAAAAGAAATGCTGGTTTTATTTTGACGGATCTTGATGAAGATACACACTTCTCTTACACCCGTAATCTGACGTTATAGTCCTTTATCCAGAACAATCAAAAACATTATGAATCTTTCATTGCTTTTAAAAAAACTGATCAAAACGAGTGCAGGCAGAAGCCGGTTCATCCTTGCTATACTTGGCTTATCTGTTGCCTTGTTTTTAATACTTGCAGCAGTGCAGATACAGGCAAATTATGACGACCTCCTTCACAACAAAACCAACCAGGACAGCATTGCCAATTTCCTGGTTATTAATAAAGTCATCACGTCCGAAACTATTGGACAAACTGCCTTGACCGAAAATCAGATCAGCGATGTTAAAAAACAGCCTTTTGTTCAGGCACTAGGCGTACTGACATCCAGCCGCTTTAAAGTCTCGGCTCAAGGCGCAAGCAATCAGTTGCCGTTCTACACAGATCTTTTTTTTGAAAGCGTGCCTGATGATTTTCTGGATGTAAATAACAAGGATTGGGCATGGAACGACCAGTCAACCTTCATCCCACTGATCATACCCAATTCCTTTCTTGATATGTACAATTTTGGATTTGCTTCATCACAAGGCTTGCCTAAACTTTCGCAGGACCTTGTAAGAAATATCCCTTTGCAGATAAATATTCAGTCAGCAAACGGACCGGTAAAGTATTATGCAAAAGTTGTTGGGTTTAGCGACCGGATCGCATCCATCCTTGTTCCACAAAGTTTTATGGATTGGGCGAATAGTAAATTTGGCACTGAGCCGCCCGCAAGTCCCTCACGAATTGTTATAAGGACAAAAGACCCTGGAAATCCGGAATTATTAAACTATCTGAAAGAACATGGATTAACGACAGATGCAGATAAAACCCGTTTTAGCAAGTACAGGCAGATTGTAAACATTGTGGTAAATATTTCCTGGATAACCGGCGCAGTAATGCTGCTTTTTGCTTTATTGATTTTTACTTTGTTTATCCAGCTCACCATCGCATCCTGCAAAGATGAAATTGCTTTGCTCATTACACTTGGTGCAGCGCCAAAACAACTAAAAACGTTTTTGATAAAGCAGTTTTTCCCTCCCAATATTATCATCGTGTTTGTTACATTGGCCATCATCGCTCTTCTCCAGTTCTGGGTAAAACATTGGTTATCAGGAGAACATATTTATGTAAGCGGCTTTATCTCAATAACCACAATCATTTCCGCGGCACTCATTATGTTGGTATTGTGGATTGTTAATTTCGTAACCATAAAAAAATATATCAACAAGCACTAGCACTGAATGCATGCAACGTGAAAGCATCGAAGAGACTTTTTAAGCGGTGTTTGAAAAATGATTATTTTGTTATCACTATTTGTTGAATATTTGTGCATCAAAAAACTTACAGTATGAACTTTCCACAAGACGTAAAATACACTAAGGATCATGAATGGATCAAGTTGGTTGACGGTAATATCGCGTTAATTGGTATCACAGATTTCGCGCAGGGCGAGTTGGGAGACATTGTATATGTTGATATCACTACCGTCGGCCAGAGTTTAAATGCAGAAGAAGTATTTGGAACAGTTGAAGCGGTTAAAACTGTAAGTGATTTATTTTTACCTGCAACAGGCAAGGTGCTCGAAGTAAATGCTATACTTGAAAAACAACCTGAGCTTGTGAATACCGATCCTTACGGTGATGGTTGGATGGTTAAAATTGAACTAACCGATCCTGCTGATCTTGACGGATTAATGAGCGCCGAAGATTACGAAAAACTCGTTGCCTAATAGATCGAATCCCAAAATATACCTAAACGGCATTGACAATCTCATCAATGCCGTTTTTTATAATACAATATCCTCTTGATTTTATTTCAATCCCAAAAACATTAATGTTGAAAACGAAGATTTTCTACTTCCTGCCGGCGGTATTGTGGTTTGCGTTCTCTTTAATTTTATTGATCATTCCGGGAAACGATCTTCCGCCCGCGCCGTTTCTTGCCGCTATCCATTTCGACAAAATCGTGCATATAGTACTTTTTGGCGCGCTGGTTTATCTCTTTTGCGTTCCGTTGAAAAACCAGGCAAATTTCGTTACCTTATGCTTCAAAATAGCTATCTGGGGATGGGCTTATGGTATAGTGATGGAATTTGTTCAGAAATATTGGGTTCCGAACCGTTCGTTTGATATTACTGACATTATTGCCGACGGAGTGGGCTGTTTTATAGCATATTTATTTTTAAAAAGAAGAAACAGATCAAAAGCAAAAGTAAGCTAAAAAAGTAAGCCCCTGTGGAAACAGGGGCCGCAACCAAAACTAACTGCTTATGAGAAAATTGACTACTTGCTTATTTATATTTTACAAACGAGATGCCAGATTGTTTACTCGTAAGTTAAGATTTTTTTCAACACAAACCAAACTCGCTTTTCAATCTTTTTATCTTCTGTCATCTGTAATTCTGAGACACAAAGATGCTATAAAAGTTTAATAAGAAAATGTTAAGTGTCAGTGACAAATGATAACTTTTGCTGAGGAATTGTCAAAAAAAGGACTTACATACGGTATGTTCAGATTCATCCCCCTGAGAATCAATAATATACCGACGATTGCTATCCCATAAGGTAACATTTTCTTAATCATATTTCTGGTTGTTAAATTTATCATAGCACCGAAATAGGAAATTGCAAACATTGCAGGAAGGGTTCCTGCTCCGTATGCTGTCATGAACAGGATGCCATTTTGCAGCGAACCGGCCGCCATTGCGGCAGTTAAAGCCAGGTAAACCAATCCGCAAGGTAAAAAGCCATTTGCCATCCCTATTGTAAACATGCTCAAAAGACTTTTTCTTTTCAACTGCTCCGCCACTAATTTTTGCAACCTGATTTTGCTTCGCTCAATAAACCCAATCCGGATAATCTTTCGCTGCAAAATTCCCCCTGCCAAAACTATCAGTACCAGGATGCCCGCTATTATGGAAAACACCTGTTGATAGCCCGCTATAAAGATCTGCCTTCCAAATAAACCCACTATTAATCCAAACAGGCTGTAGGTTGTAATCCGCCCCAGATTGTACAATATAATCCCAATAACTTTTTGTTGTTGTGGTAATAATTGCACAGGCAATGCAAATGCTATGGGGCCGCACATCCCTACACAGTGAAAGCTGCTAATTGCACCCAACGCTAAACCTGATATCATAATTCCCCAACTCATTAATTCACTTTTATATCTTTTTCTGTATAGTATTTTTTATCACCTGTCTCCCAGCTTAATTTCAATTGATAATCCTGTTTCAGTAAAAGGTTTTTATCAATTACGCTCGTTCCATCATCATTAACTGACAATGTAAGCCTTCTGTCCAGATCTGCGTTTGTTTTACAATAGAACCAGGCATCTGCCTTTATTTTGTAACCCTTTACTTCTGCGGGAAAAGCAATGATCACCTGCCTGTCATTTTCACTCACGTTGATCTCCCCTATTTGAGAAGCATTTTTCATTCCGTCAATCTTGTCCTGGTATCGCAGCTCATCCTTATAGTAATCCTTACTTACCAGGTCAAACTTTACATTCATGCATTTATATACAAGTGTTCCCATGCCTATGGCGAATACACCAAAAACGATTAGCAATTTATTTCCCCAGTTCATATACTATATTTTGGCTGGCAAGTACTTTACTCGCCAACGGGTCCAAGAAATGTTGTTTTTGCTTCTGCAATCCTTTTACCTTCTTCGTACAAGCCTAATTTTATTTCAGTCTTCTTTTTCTTAATACTTTTCTTATCCATCACTATAAAGAAAGTCCCATTGCCTTGTCCGTCCTTTTGCACATCAATAAAAGGTTTTCCAATTATTTGTACAATGCCGCCTGTAGTCTCATCTTTAACCGTGAGCCTCATATTATGGGCTGTTTTATTCTCCATTTTGATATTGTACAAATTAGAAATACTGTCAACACCACGTTCCTGGAAGAGCATACCAGGGGTGCGAATAACCGTGGCGGATACATCTTTACGCGTAATCAACAACACAGACAATCCGGCTAAAACAACCAGGCATAAGCCTGTGTACAATTTCATGCGCGTAGTATATCTGAGAGGCTCATTATTCGCAATTGAATTTTCTGAAGCGTATCTTATCAAGCCTCTTGGCTTGTGTATCTTATCCATTACCGCATCACAGGCATCTATACAAGCAGTGCAGCCGACACACTCCATCTGTACGCCGTTACGAATATCTATACCTGTTGGACATACTTTCACACACTGAAAACAATCTATACAGTCGCCCAGTGGAGCTTCATGCTTCTTCTTGAAATTACCTCTTGGCTCACCGCGCTTATAATCATAAGCAACTACCATAGAGTTCTTATCAACAAGCACACTTTGAAGCCGCCCGTAAGGACAAACTACTGTACAAACCTGCTCGCGGAAAAAAGCATATACGCCATAGAAAACGCCGGTGAACAGAAGCAGCGAAGACAATCCTGCAAGATGATCAAAAACGGGCTCTGTAATGATCTTTCCCAGTTCCTTTATTCCGATTATATACGCTAAAAAAAAGTTCGCGATTATAAATGACAGCAGAAAAAAAGCCACATGCTTGGTGCTAACTTTCGCAATTTTGGAAGCGGTCCACGGTGCAGCTTTCAGTCTTCTCTGTTCGTTTGCGTTACCTATTATTAAATACTCCAGCTTTCTGAACAGCATTTCCATAAAAATGGTTTGCGGACAAGCCCATCCACAAAACAATCTACCAAAAGCAGCAGTAAAAAGAACGATGAAGAAAATAAAAGTCACCATTCCAAGACCAAATATGAAAAAGTCCTGCGGCCAGAACACTTTTCCAAATAAAATGAATTTGGCTTCAGGAATATTAAACTGAAACAAAGGCCTGCCATTTACGTGTATGAAGGGCAGACCAAAGAAAATTAAAAAATAAAAATAACTGAGAAAGCTGCGGATATTATAGAATTTACCCACCGGTTTCTGCGCATATACCCAGTTTCGTTTTCCCTTTTCATCAACGGTTGCTAATCTGTCCCGAAACGTTTCGTGATCGTCTAATTCATTGTGGTCAACAACTTTAGCCATATTCTATTTTATTGCGGCAACACCTTTAACCTCCTGTTTGCCGGTAGAGTCTGCGGACGGAGCTGCTCCATCACCATCTTTATATATCTCTCCTTGTGGTTCTTTAGGGGTTGCGGGTTTTGTTCCATGCAATGATTTTATAAAGCTTGAAAGCTGGGCAATTTGCACTGGTGAGAAATCGTCTTTCCAGCTTTTCATGCCTTTTTCAGGAACTCCATATTTTATGGTTTTAAAAACGTCTTTTATGTTTCCACCATGCAGCCAGTAGTCGTCAGTTAAGTTAGGGCCTACTACTCCTCCGCCATCAGGACCGTGACAAGGGGCACAATTTGTTGTGAAGATTTTTTTGCCGGCGTCAATGCCTGATGCGTCAAGCATAACAACAGTATTTTCATCAACATTGCTAGCAGATTTTTTCAGGTAAGCTTCTTTTTCGCCTTCAGCTTTTTGAACTTCCATAGTATATTCTTCTATGCTTGAAGGTGCTGAGTGAGACACATGATACCGCCACAAATAAATTACTGCGACAATGATTGTAAGATAGAAACCGTACAACCACCATGGTGGCAGGCGATTATCCAACTCGCGTATGCCATCATAACTATGTTCCAAATCAAGCGATGCTTCTTCCTTCATTGACTTGAAGTTGTTCATCTTTGCCCATAGCCGTTTCCAGAAAGATTCTTTTTCAACTGCAGCGGTAACTTCCACAACTTCCTTATCCTTTGCCAGTAAAGACCTAAGATTTAGCAGCAAGCCCAATATGATAATGATCTCCACAAATACCGTTGCTACCAGAGCATACAAAGACATGCTGGATAATGCTACAGGCGGTTTAATTGCCTCGGTTGCTACAGCAGTACTATCCTGAGCCATCAACGGTGCTGAAGCAAGGCAGAGTGCAAGTATTAATAATGTTTTGCCGACACCGGCCGCATTATTTTTTCTATACCGCTCAGCGTATGTCCGGGCTGTGCTGATGATTATTCCTGCCAACAGACATATTACTATCAATAAGCCCACTATAACAGTAAGAAAGATTAGCGCAATAGGGTTGCTGATATCAGACGGCTTTCTCGGGCCATCTGCCAGTGCCGTCAAAGGAAGACAAAGCACAAAAAGGGAGCATAATCTTGCGATTATTTTTTTATCAGGTGTATAACATTTTGTAGTCATAAATATTTTTTTAAGCATCGAAACCTTAATCTTCCAGGGGAATATTTCTTAAGTAATTGATCATTTTTTTATCTGCCTTCCATGCCCAAATAGCCATAATGATGAATATGGAAAAAAAGATGATAAAAGCCGCCATTGCATAAATATCAACACCGGTAATCTTTTCGAGATAATGAATGAATTTCATTTTTAGTAATTGAGATGTTTTTAATTAACTCTTATACCGAGGCTGACACATAATCAGCACTAATTATTTCGAATCATTTTAATTCTGCCACTTGCTTGTGTTCGCCTTTTATATCCGTACCAATGCGTTGCAGGTAAGCGATCAGGGCAACGATTTCTTTCTTATCAATATTCTTGAGATCTATCTCATCACTTACAGCCGCCAGTTTTTTAATCTGCTCATCGTTTTGCAGTCGTCCAGCGATTGCTTTGGCCTGTTTATTCAGGTCCTTATTTGCAACTTCATCATATCCTTTTTCGTAAGGCACACCCAGCGTTTGCATTGCCCTGATCTTCGCAGGAGTAATTTCTGTATTCAAATCATTTTTAAACAACCATGGATAATTTGGCATTATTGATCCTGGGCTCATGCTTCTTGGATCAAGCATGTGATTGTAGTGCCAGCTGTCCGGATATTTACCGCCTTCCCTTGCCAGGTCAGGGCCGGTTCTTTTACTTCCCCATTGGAACGGGTGATCATAGACAAATTCACCGGCTTTGCTATACTCACCATATCTCGCTACTTCATCTCTGAACGGGCGGATCATCTGAGAGTGGCAAGTGTAACAACCCTCTCTCACATAAATATCCCGTCCCTGGAGTTCCAATGGTGTATATGGTTTTACTGAAGCAATTGTAGGAACATTGCTCTTAACCAAAAAGGTAGGTACTAATTCAAGCACACCGCCGATGGCAACTGCAATCAAACTAAACACCAACATCTGAACAGGACGTTTTTCAATCCATCTGTGCCAGTGTTCTTTGCCGTGAGTTTCTGTGATTTTAGCAAGCGGAGCAGCTTCTGCCTCTTCATTTGCAACAAGACTGCCGGACGCAACTGTCTTCCATAAATTGTAAACCATCACAAACACGCCAACAAGATATAAAGCACCACCAGCGCTACGTGTTATATACATTGGGATGATGTTGGTCACAGTTTCAAGGAACTGGAATTTAAGGGTTCCGTCATCTGTAAAATTCTTCCACATCATTGCTTGTGTAAAACCAGCCCAGTAGAGGGGCACAGCGTAAAGAACTATGCCTATTGTTCCTATCCAGAAATGTGTAGATGCCAGCTTTTTAGAATAAAGCGTTGTATTAAATATTTTAGGGATAATCCAATATAAAACACTAAAGGTCAGGAAGCCGTTCCAGCCAAGAGCACCAACATGCACGTGAGCAATCGTCCAATCCGTAAAGTGTGAAATTGCGTTTACACTTTTCAAACTCAGCATTGGGCCTTCAAATGTAGCCATCCCATAGCAGGTAATAGCAACTACCATAAATTTTAAAACCGGATCTTCCCTTACTTTGTCCCAGGCGCCTCTTAATGTAAACAAACCATTCAGCATACCTCCCCAGCTTGGAGCAATAAGCATCACACTAAATACAACCCCCAGGCTCTGCGCCCAGTCAGGTAAAGCTGTATACAACAAATGGTGTGGTCCTGCCCATATATAAATAAAGATCAGGGCCCAGAAATGCACAATTGATAGCCTGTAACTGTATACAGGACGATTTGCAGCCTTGGGCAAGAAATAATACATTAAACCGAGGTATGGCGTTGTAAGGAAGAAGGCAACTGCATTATGTCCATACCACCACTGTACAAGTGCATCCTGAACACCAGCATACCAACTATAGCTCTTAAATGCGGAGAATGGTATTTCAAAGGAATTTACAATGTGCAACATTGCTACCGTTACCCAGGTTGCTATATAAAACCAAATAGCAACATACAGATGGCTTTCCCTTCTTTTAATGATCGTTCCGAACATGTTAATGCCAAATACCACCCAAACAACAGCAATTGCAATATCGATGGGCCATTCCAGCTCTGCGTATTCTTTACCGGTAGTATAACCGGCAAGAAGCGTAACTGCGGCAGAAACAATGATCAACTGCCAACCCCAGAAGTGGAACTTGCTTAGTGCATCACTAAACATACGGGCTTTACAAAGACGTTGAAGAGAATAATAAACGCCCATAAAGATGCCGTTTCCAACAAATGCAAAGATTACGGCGTTAGTGTGTACCGGCCTTACGCGCCCGAAGGTTGTGGGTGCCAAATTAAAATTTGCGCCGGGAAGATAAATTTGTATCGCGGCCAATAAACCTGCAAGCATACCCACTACACCCCATAGTATAGTGGCATAGGCAAACATCTTTACAATCTTGTTATCATAATAAAACTTTTCTACTTGCATGCGATTTGTGTTTGTTTGGTATTGAGAATTATGAGAGGGACGTTATGAAACATTCTTTTTATCCGGATTGTCATCGAATAGCATTCTGATTGGTGGGCTCGCTTCATCATCATATTGCCCGTTCTTTACACTCCAGATGAATGCCGCAAGAAATAACCCTGCAACAGATATACTCGCACAGAGTAACACGATGATTACACTCATAGATTAAATATTTCACAAATGTAGAATGAGCACGGAGGCGCCGACATGATTTTACTCACGGGCCATTATGATTTTTGTCATGTTCTGCTGGTGGGGGACGGGAGAAAGTTTGCCGGTGTTTTTGCTATTTCATTCCTCATATGACAAGGGGCACAAATAAAAATTATCAACACCTAAATCTCTTTAAACACCGTATTTACTCGTCAATCAAATATAACAATCAATTTTCAATAACGCAATAAATCAGTTTTTTAAAAAAGCACCGGTCTTCTTCAGGCCGGTGCTCCTCATTTGAGTTTTAATCGGGAGTTGTAAGGTTGAGCTTATTCTGTTTTAATTTTAGCAGGGTTGCGACAATGTTACTTGTCCCAAAAGTCAGCAATAGAATGCTGATACTGCTTGAGGGCATTAATATCGCCGCTATCAATGGAGACATATTGCCTGTTACAGCAAAATAAATACCGATAATGTTGTAAAGAACTGATACTACAAATGCAGTTAGCACCACCTTTTTATTGACTTTACACAACCTGATAAATGTCAGGAGTTTAGGCAACTGTTCGGCTTCAATTATAACATCACTTGCCGGAGTAAAATTATTAGAACTATCCGTAAGTGCAACACCAACGTTGGCTGCCTTGAGTGCCCCGGCATCATTAAGACCATCACCTATCATCATCACTTTATGTCCCTTCATTTGCAACTCACCGATCGCTTCAAGCTTATTTTCCGGCTGCTGATTAAAACGAAGATGGGTGCCGGCTCCCAGCATTTGAAGAAGCTTCTTCTTCTCTCCGGTATTATCCCCGCTAAGGACAGCTAAAGCGTATCTTTTTTTTAATTGATTGATCAGCACGTCAACGTCCTGCCTATAATTATTGCCTAACACAAATTTCCCAATAATGTTGTCTTCAATAGAAACATAAACGCAGGACTGAAGACCGTCATGTTTTTTACCCGTTACAAATTCAGGCGATCCCAGCATGATAAGATCCCCGTCTACAATGCCTTCAATTCCTTTACCCTGGTGCTCTTTAAACGCCATTACCGGAAGATCAGCTATTTTCATATCAGCCCATGCAACAATTGAGCGGCTCATCGGATGAGTTGACTGATTGGCCAGAACGACAATTTTTCTTAGCACAGCGGTAGTTAACTCCGCACCTTCATATTGCACATCACTGTATTTGCCGGTCGTCAATGTTCCCGTCTTATCGAACACGATATAATCCACATTGGCGATATCTTCAATCACCTGCGCGTTACGGAGATAGAAATGATTTTTGCCAAGAATCCTGATAATATTACCATTGGTAAATGTATTGCTAAGTAAAAGTGCGCATGGACAAGCTACGATCAGTACCGCTGTAACAGCATTCCAAACTTTTGAAGCGTCTTGAACATACCAATAAACGGCGGCTGTGAGAGCAATACCTAAAACAATCCAAGTAAATCCACGACTTAACAAGTGCACAAAAGATCGCTCGTTGTCGTTTTTTCCCGCTTTTTGCAGCTCGTCGCGATTCCAAAGGCGTGTCAGGTAACTTTGTGCAACTTCTTTGATAACCAGGATTTCAATATTTCCTCCAACCTGTTTTCCACCAGCATAAACAATCTCGCCCATTTGCTTCTCAACAGGAACACTTTCGCCGGTAACGAAACTATAGTCGATTAGCGCTTTTCCGCGCGTTATAATTCCATCAGCAGGAATCAACTCTTCGTTATGGATAAGCAGCGTGTCATTTAATTTAATTTCAGGTAAGGCCACGCTTTCTTCAACACTATTTTTTAAGCGGGTAATAGCAATAGGAAAGTAAGATGTGTAGTCACGTTCGAAACTTAATTGCTGATAGGTCTTGTCCTGTAATACTCTTCCCACCAACATAAAGAAAACGATGCCGCTCATCGAATCAAAATACCCCGCACCGGTGTTCGTCAACACTTCATACATACTTCGGCCAAATGTTACCCAAATTGCCAGGACAATCGGAGCATCGATATTCAGAAACCCATGTTTCAGACTTTTCCAGGCACTGCTATAAAATTCGGTAGCACTATAAAAAAATACAGGCAGGGCAAGCATAACGTTCAGTAGCCTGAACATATACGCCAAACCGGCCTCCTTACTATCAATACCGAGATATTCAGGAAAACTGAACAGCATGATATTTGCAAAGCAAAAACCAGCTACGCCTAACTTATATATCTTGGATTTATCTAAAAAAGATTTTCGTTTTGAAAGATTATTAAGACTGATATAAGGTTCGTATCCAATGCTGGTCAGCAATTCTGCAATTTTTCTTACAGAGGTTTTGTTATTATCAAAAACAATGTAAACTTCTTTCCTTGTAAAATTAACCTTGCTGCTTATTATGTGATGGTTCAGTTTATGAAGATTCTCTAACAACCATAAGCAACTGCTGCAATGCATCTGGGGAAGATACAAGGATATATGCGTTTGTTCTTCATTCTTAAAACTTACTAAAGATTGCGCTATTGCCAGGTCGTCCAGAAAAGCGAATTTATTCTGCCTTACTTTAATTTTTTGAGAAAGACCGGGGTGCTTTTCTATATCGTAATAATTACACAGACCATTGTCATTGAGTATTTCATAGACCATTCTACAGCCTTCACAGCAAAACTCTTTATCATGAGCATGTATAGGTGATTTTCCAACATTCTCACCACAGTGATAGCATGTTATCTGCGAATGTATAGTGCTTTCCATATTATTCAGTTTGCCTGAGCGGCTGGCAGTGTTCCTGTCAATTGGGGAAACAACAGATCCTGCTCCAGGTAAATCCATTCGTATATCTTTTCTTCCAAAAGCATCAACGTTTCAAAAAAAATCTTCCAGTCGTCATTTAAGTCCAGCAGCTCATTTTGATCATTAAATAGTCGCTTGATTCTTTTTATTAACTCAGAGATGACGAGGTGCCGCGTTTTTATAGATTCAAAAATTTGCCTGTCGATCGTAACTTTTCCTGTGGTGTTTTTCAAATCCTTTTTGATGATGGGATATAAGATGCCGCTTTCTTTTAGTGTAAGGTGTTTTATTTCATCGCTCAGTTTTGCAATAAGCAAATGCAACAATTCCGAAACAGAGAGATCCACATCATCACCATGTGAATGTTGTAATACAAAGTCGTTTACAATATTACAACATTCATTTATTTTTTGATGATACTCTGATTCGATAATATGCATTATGCTATCCGGCCTTAATACCTGCTCCACACTATTCCTGGGCCCTTTAAAATGCATACAATTATGGTTTTAATGCAATTTAGTATGCGAGGTTGTCAGCGGATATGAGATTCCTCAATCAGAAATATGATTTTTATCATATTCCAGGATATACCATTGTCAATCAATAAAATACGTTAGCCAACTATCGATAATCCAATTGAAACCGAGTAAAATCTGGAAGATTCTTCCTTTTTCTCGACAACTCATAGTTGTATATGATCTCCCCAATCTCGCGGAAAAAAGGATATCCGGTTTCCTCATACTCATATTTATCATCATTTAAAACTCCATCGCTGTTAACATAAATTACACCGCTGAGCATAAATTCTGTTTTATTTTTAAAATCCACTATATAAGCCACATCGGTGAGAAAGCCGTAAGACCATCCCGGCTTATTGAAAGATCTGATATAGGCGGGCATCTTTCGGCGCCCATCTTTGAACCAAAAGAACTTTGTGTAGCTGTCAAAAAATTCCGTGGTGTCGTATCGGGGGAAAGCACTTTCATGGGGAAGTTCACTCATGTACTGATACAAAAAATTGTAGTCGCTATCAGTAAGTTTAAATCGCTGGTTTTCGGGGACCGATTGAGGGAACATCACAGATTGAAGCATATGCTGCAGATCTTCCAATGGCACATTGTTGTGCGTAGTAAAATCCATAGGTGCCTTTATAAGGGAATCATTCCTGTCAAAGTGAGCGTTGCCAATCAGTATTTTTCTGCTAAAATCGAATGATATGTTACTCGTTAGAGGCAGTTGTTTATATAAAAAATCATTTCCTTTTAAAAACCGGAGAGCGTTTGTATGGCGGTTTTCATCAGCACTCATGGGAACGAACCGCCTGGTTATTCTTACGTCTTTGTATCCCTTTTTCCATAACGTCTCGTTTATTGCCTGCTGACCAAGAAATTCGTACAGTCGGTTATAAGCATCATTATCACTTACAAGGAAAATTTTACGAATATATTGAGCAACGGAAGGCATTCCGTTTTGCGATGAAGTATCAGTCAGCACAGTAGTCTGTGCCGAATAAGAACTATCGGTAAGCATTGTCGCATTCCTATCAACACCAAACTGTTCCAATGAATGCAGTTTTTCCAGGGCCAGAAATGAAAGTGGCATCTTAACCGTTGAAGCAGGGTTAAAATAACGGGTACGATCTACATTCAAATAATAGTTTTTGAAGACAGGGTTATTCTTTTTATCCCGGTCTATACGCGTATATATGAGCTGGTACTGGTAGGTATCAGC
Source organism: Chitinophagaceae bacterium DXS (assembly GCA_030345135.1). GTDB lineage: Bacteria > Bacteroidota > Bacteroidia > Chitinophagales > Chitinophagaceae > Danxiaibacter > Danxiaibacter flavus. Next base: position 217,487 of record CP128386.1, on the reverse strand, counting down.
GCTATCCAATACTCCTTTTAAGGACGGTGAAGCGTTTTTATAGAGAAGCTCTTGCAGCCATTTATCAGACTTCACTTGTGAAAAACTTACATATTTCACCAAAAGCAGCAATGGTAATAGCAGCGCTCTGTTATTCATCCGAATTATTTATATCGGAATATATTTAAAATAATTGATCTTCTAAGTTTAGGAAATAAAAAACCGTCTCTCAAGAGAGACGGTTTTGGACGCAAAAAGTATTATTAAAAACTATTTTGTCTTTTTGTACTGAGGATGCGGAGCAGGAACTGTTGCAGAACCAACTTCAGTTGTACCTTGTAGGTCTACAGTGTTTTGATCACCGTTCTGACCATACTTGAAGTTGAAGCGGCTTTCAGAGATACCTTGTTTTTCAACCAGGTATTTGATAACAGCACTCACTCTATCCCAGCTTAACTGTTGTGCGCGTTTGTCAGAAGCTCCGTAGCCGATAACATCTACACGGCAGTTAGGATTAGCGTTGATCTGCTGAGCAGCGCTAGCCAATGTAGTTTGAGCTGTTTTGCTGATTGTAACGCTACCGCTCTTGAAGGTAACACTAGGTAAGCTAGTGATAGCACATTCAGGCTGAGCTTTTAATTTGTCACGCAATTCAGCGCAGCATGGAGGTTCTGGGCATTTACCAACACCATCAGCATCTACAGGGAAGCAGCTCTGAGGAGTAAGTAATTCTTTGTCTTTGTAATCAGGAACACCATCACCATCAGTATCCTTAGCAACACCATGAGTGTCAACAGGAGCACCAGCCGGAGTATTTGGTTCCTGGTCGAATTGATCAGTTACACCATCACCATCAGCATCTGGAAGAACCGGAGGAGGTAATTTCATGTGTTTTGGACTGTTCAACTCGTTGTAGATAAAGTTGTTTGGATTGATCCACCACAATGGTTCAACGTGCTTAGCCGGATTGCCAATGTTGAAATTCAAGCGAACCTGAGTTTGGCTCCAAATGTCTTTGCTCTTACCAGCGTTCACACCGTCCAGATCATCGCTGAACGCATAAGTGAACTTCTGTTCCAGGCCAAGATTGAATTTTGGAGAAATCTTGTAAGAGATACCAGCCCCAAAGTTAACACCGTGACGTAACAACCAGTTGTCTTTAATACGACCGGCGTTGTCTCTGTTACCATTGGTTACAGGGGCATTGCTTTCATAAGAACCATCCAATAAGCTTTTCAAATCACTGCGGATATCGCTTCTTGAACGGTCGTAGTTAATGCTTGCAAAATTATAAAGCGCGTTACCGTTGCGAGCATTAACATCAACGTCGAAAGCATTGATGCTATAACCCACTAAACCATATAGGTCTATTTTAGGATTTCCTCTGTAGTGACTAGCAGCGTTAGTGCTTACAATCAGATCCAGAGATCCCTGATGTGCGGTTGTTTTATAGTTAGCAACAATTGGAGCATTGCCGTAAGCAGCCCAGGGATTACCGTCAGCGGCAGGAATGCTGCTCGCAATTCTTGTCCTGTAATCCAGACCGGAAGTGATTCCCCAGCCATAAGAAGCTCTAACAGACAATACGTGGCCCAAAGCTTTTCTGCCAGATACGCTCATTCCGTAGCCAAGTTTAGGGCTTACGTCACCGATAATCATAGAAGTTCCAAGGCCCACACCAAGTTCCCACTGGCTGTTCGGCTTCGCAGGATAAGGGTATTGGTTGTTCTTAAATTCGTTGTACTGAGGCATACCTTTTACTGATACTTTAGAAGAATCTAAAGCATAGCTCTGTGCATCATTCGGAGTTTGTGCGTAGGTCGCGACCTGCACCAGGCTCAATAAACCTGCAATCAAAGTGTACTTTTTGCTTGCCATAGGTATAATTTAAAGTTTTTGTTTAATGTTTCCCATGTAAATTTATTGGCAAATTTATAGATTGAACATGAAATACCAAATTTTTACAATTTATTTTCCTCTGAGTTTTTGCAATTATCGTTTATAAACATTCCAAAATCATTCCACTTTCTTCAATTGGAGCTATATTGCGGCTAAGTTTATTCAATGGAAAAAGCACTGAAAGTAATATCAAACGAATTAAAAGAATTTGAAGGGCATTTTAGAGAAGCGGTCAAAAGCCGCGTTGCACTACTGGATAGAATAATGGCTTATATTGTAAAGAGAAAAGGCAAGCAGCTCAGGCCAATGTTTGTATTACTAAGTGCCAAAATGGGCGCTGACGTAAACGATTCCACTTATAGAGCGGCGTCCCTGGTTGAACTTTTACACACCGCAACCCTTGTGCACGATGACGTTGTTGACGAAGCCATGGAAAGAAGGGGCTTTTTTTCTTTAAATGCCATCTGGAAAAATAAAGTTGCAGTATTGGTGGGCGACTATCTTTTGTCAAAGGGTTTATTGCTCTCTCTGGATAATAAAGACCACAAAGTGTTGCAAATTTTGTCAGAAGCGGTGAGAATGATGAGTGAAGGGGAATTGCTTCAAATAGAAAAATCACGCAGACTAAACCTGGATGAAGGCATTTACTACGATATTATTAAGGGCAAAACGGCTTCGTTACTTGCTTCTGCCTGTGCAGCTGGCGCCTCTACCACATTTAACGACGAAGACAAGGTAAACGACCTGAAAAAATTTGGAGAACTGGTTGGAATGGCTTTTCAAATCAAAGATGACCTGTTTGATTATGGTAATGCAGACGTAGGGAAACCAACAGGTAATGACATCAAAGAAAAAAAACTTACACTGCCCCTGATCTACACCCTGAATAATTGTACGCCGGACCTTAAGAAAAAGATCATTTATACAATAAAAAATGAAAATACTGATAAGGAGAAAGTCCAATCAGTAATCGACTCGGTAAAAGCAGCTGGTGGCATAAAATACGCGACTGAAAAGATGTTTGAATTCAGGAATAGCGCCATGGAGATTTTGTACCGGTTTCCACAAACTGAAGCACGAGACGCTCTGGAAGATTTAGTAAGATTTACAACAGACAGGGAATTTTAAATGAACAAACGCTGGAATATATTAAAGGCCGAGGACAGTGAAATAACTGCACTTCAATCTTCTTTAGGTATCAATAGTACGATCTGCAAAATACTTGTACAGCGCGGCATCCGGACTTTTGATGAGGCCAGATCTTTTTTCAGACCTCTGCTAAGCCAGCTTCATGATCCTTTTTTAATGAAGGACATGGATAAAGCCATTGCCAGAATACAAGAAGCTTTCCGGCAGAAAGAAAAAATACTGGTATTTGGAGACTATGACGTGGATGGGACCACATCAGTGGCTAGCATGTTTCAGTTTCTCTCTTCAATATACAATGATGTTGATTTTTATATTCCTCACAGATACAAAGAAGGATATGGCGTTTCTAAAGCAGGGATAGATTATGCTTTCGAAAGAAATATCACGCTGATTATTTCTTTGGACTGCGGTATAAAATCTGTGGATCTTGTTGCATATGCCAAGAGCATTGGAATTGATTTCATTATATGTGATCACCATTTACCCGAAAAAGAGTTGCCAAATGCAGTAGCCATACTAAATCCAAAACAGGTTGATTGTCCTTATCCGTTTAAGGAGCTATGTGGATGTGGTGTAGGATTTAAATTAATGCAGGCGCTTACCAAGACATTCGGGCTTTCTGACGAAGCTTACCTTCAGTACCTCGACCTTGTCGCGACAGCCATAGCGGCGGATATTGTTCCTATTGTTGGCGAAAACCGCGTGCTGGCATATTATGGTTTAAAAAAAGTAAATGAAAATCCATCAACGGGGATAGCGGCTTTAATGAAACTCGCAGCTGCCCAAAAGCCAATGCTGATCACCAATTTGGTATTCATCATAGCCCCGAGAGTTAATGCAGCCGGCAGAATGGATGATGCGAGAAAAGCAGTCCAACTTTTTATCGAGAAGGATCCTGAAAAAGCGCTGGAATTCGCAGAGATGCTTCATAGCGATAACACGGACCGTAAAGAAGCCGACGCCAACATAACTGAGGAAGCGTTGAACATAATAAATGCAGATATAAAACTAATCTCGAGAAAAACTACGGTTGTTTACCAGGAGCACTGGCATAAGGGTGTTGTAGGCATAGTGGCATCAAGACTTATAGATAAAGGTTTTTACAGGCCAACAGTTGTGCTGACAAAAAGCGGCGAAATTGTAGCAGGAAGTGCAAGAAGTGTGGCTGGATTTAATTTATATGAAGCAGTGCACGCATGCCGTGAGCACTTATTGGGTTATGGCGGACATTTTGCTGCAGCTGGTATGACTATGGCTCCCGAAAACGTGGAAGCCTTTAGCAGCAAATTTGAGGAAGTTGTCTCCAGCATGATTGATGACAACTTGTTGATTCCCGAAATTGTGATTGATGCGGAAGCCGGATTAAATGAACTTACACTCAACTTCTATAACATAGTTTCCCAGATGGAGCCTTTCGGACCAGAAAACATGCGTCCGGTATTTGTAGCCCGAAACGTTTTTGATACGGGATATTCCAAGCTTGTAAAAGAAAAACATATCCGGTTTGATGTGAAACAAAACAACAGCAGGCTTACCGGAATTGGTTTCGATATGGCTGACAAGCTCCCTATTATACAGTCAGGAAAAAGCTTCGATATTGTCTTTACTGCCGAACTGAATGAATGGAATGGCGACAGAACGATTCAGATGAGGGTGATTGATGTACGTGAAACGTTATAAGTTGTAAGTTATACGTTATACGTTGTTCCAAGCGAATGGGGTAGGTAAACGATCCATTATTCCGCTCCGGTAAACGCAGAACGTATAACTTACAACGTAAAACTCCTAATGATTATTGATCATTTTAATAAGATTCTCAACGGCGGCACTACCCTGCCTTTCTACGCTTTCGTAAGTACGTGATCCTATATGAGGTGTGATTAATACATTATCCCAGTCTTTCATGGCATAATTTTCGGGCATAGGTTCTATATCCAACACATCAGCCAAATAACCGGCAATGATTTTCTTCTCGAGGCCGAGTTTTACAGCATCGATGTCGATGAGTTTTCCCCTTGCAGTATTTATGATAATAACACCGGGTTTCAGCGTATTTTCTACCAGATCCAGGTTAATGAGCTTTTCGGTTTGTGGTGTATGGGGAACATGTAAAGTAATGATATCACTTTGAGCTGCCAGATCTTTAAAAGTCTCCTGCATCTTTACATCGTATTTTTCAGCTATCTCCGGTTTTGCGTACGGATCGTAACCGATGACATTTAAGCCAAATGCAGCTCCTCTTTTTGCCACTTCCGCTCCTATTGCGCCTAGACCAACAATACCGATGGTCTTGCCAAAAATCTCACGGTTTACGTATCTTTTCCAACCACCAGCTTTTGTAACGTTGTATTCCAGGTGGATATTCTTACAAAAACTGAACAACAATGCAAATACGTGTTCCGATACAGAAACCTGGTTAACACCGGGACAATTGGTTACGGGAATTCCCAATTCTTTGGCTTTTACCAAATCTATCCTGTCAAGTCCAACTCCATATTTGGAAATGTATTTCAGTCGCCCTTTTTTACCTTTTTCCAGTACCGGAGCAGTAAGATCGTCATCTCCACAAATCAAGGCATCATATTGATCAATGATCGGTAATAATTGCTCTTCAGTTAAAGGTCCGCGCAATGAGTCTACTTCAAAATCCTGCTTGTTTAGCAATTCCTGATGCTTTCCCGGGGTATCCTGGAAAGATGTGGTCGTCAACAATACTTTCATAAGTGAAAAAAGAATTAAATGGTAAGCTGCCAGCTTCGCTCCACTATGAGCAGCCATGCAACATCCTTTAATGGGTTTAGTCCGGTTTCTATCAGATTAAAATCGATTCAGCACTTTCTCCAACTCTGTAATATCGTTGATAGTACAGCCTTTGTAATTATTGAATAAAGGCGCATTTTCGTCGGTCTTTCTCAAAATAAATGGGATCCCGGCATTCGAAGCAGCTTCATAATCGGCCATTGCATCACCAACAAAAACAGTTTCATGCTGGTCAAGCGCATTATCCTTTATGATCTTCTGAGTCCAAAAAGTTTTTTTCTCAGGAGATCCATATGCTTCCAGGAAATATTTGTTCCATTTTTTCTGCTCGAGAATATCTCTTATTTCTGAGGTTGGAGTGCCGGTTACAATCCAGCAGTGAAAATATGATGCGTATGCTTTAAGAAAATCGCTGGCGCCACTTACTTCTTTTGCATCTAATACACCTTGTAAAACAAGATCAGAATATTTATCGGCCAGTTCGTTTACCTGTTGCGGAGTGAGATCTATCCCTAAGTACTCTTTGTGCCAGTACTTAATTTTTTCGAAGCGGGAAACACCACCATTTTGCAAATGATGTTCAACCACTTTACTGGCAATCTCTTCGCCATATTCCTTATACAACTGGCGAAAAGCTTCAGCCTTTACCTGTACGGATTCGACGAGAACGCCGTCAAAATCAAATAATATGTTCCTTACCATAGAGAAAGCTCGTTTTAATTACGAAATATGCTACCAATTCATTAATTGGCCTTCTCAGGATAGATTTTACAGATCTTTCAGGGATATTTAAAGAAGCTACTTTATATGAATTTACAAGTTAATAATAAGTGGCGACGATTATTGCCACACCGTTACTAACAAAAATAACTAAACTAGTCCGGATTTTTGCTATACACCGCCTTAATGCATTCCAGTATTCCCTGCCCCATGTCAATATGAGGATTGGCTACCAGCTTTCTGCTTAAAGTTGGCGTATATGAATATGGCGAAAACTGGTAATGATTGTGATATTCTCCGCTCTGGAGGGATATTTCAATCCTATTACCTAATATTTCCCTTATCAATTCAAATAACTCGATACGTTTCATTTTTTCCGTGCCGGTAAAAATTACATGCTCATTCTTAAAATCGTCAGTTTCTATTACATCGACAGAAAGCTTTGCGGCATCTGCTGCATGTATGTACTCCCTGATCTCATTGCCATCTCCTCCATGCTCAATTTTACCGGTCCGTATGGCCTTTTCCACAAGATTATAGATATAGTTATTGTCGAATTCCTGTTCCGAATAAACAGAGCCATATCTTAATACAGTAAAATTCAGGCCATATTTTATAGAATATTCCTCAACCACTTTTTCAGAGGCCAATTTACTTATGCCATAAAATGAGCCCTTGTCACTCATGGCATAAGCGCTGCTGGCATAGACAAAGCGCTTCACACCCGCCTGTACACATCCATCTAACACATTTATATTTCCCAGTACGTTCAATTGCATGGTCAGATAAGGAAATTTAATCGCCTTATCCAGGTTTGCAAAGCCCGCCAGGTTATAAACAACATCAAACCGCTGATCGTTAATTGCTGCAATTACCCTTTCACGGTCAAGGATATCCGTCTCCACATATCTAACCTTTTCCTTGTGTCGCACAGGTTGCTGCCGGTCTAAAACAGTTACTTCGTAGTTACGTTTTAATAACTCTGCAACAAGGTATTGTCCCAGGAAACCGCTTCCGCCAAATACAGCTACTTTCATTTTAGTAAGTTTAAACGGACTGCTTCAGCAAGGCCATTTGCTCACGGGCTTTATCGCCTAAAAAGAAAAAGTCTATGCTAAAGGCTAAAAAAGTATACCCTTTATTCACCTTTTCCATCACCTTATTATAATCCGACTGAATAACGTGGAAACCAAGCGGCTTGCCTGATTTTAGCATTACTTCGTCTACTCTTGCCAAGGCTTTCTGAACATCCGGGTGCTCGTAGTTTCCGGGCATACCCATCGAAGCGGACAGGTCGTAAGGACCAACAATGATGCCATCTATTCCTTCTACGGCAACAATTTCTTCAAGATTTTGCACGGCTTCTATGTGTTCAATCTGCGCGATAACCACTGCCTCATTGGTCAACCAATCTTTATATTCATCGAATGCGATACCATAATTCTGCGCCCTGTTCAATCCAACACCACGTTTACCAACCGGAGGATATTTTACAAACTCAACGGCCATTTTTGCTTCTTCTGCATTCTTCACTGTTGGCACGATTACCCCATCCACGCCTGCATCCAGCACTCTTTTTATGATCACTTCCTCATTTTTGCTCACGCGAGCCAATGCCTTCATGCCTTTTCCCTGGATAATAGCCGTAAGGTTCATTACCTGCGAAATATCAATAGCAGCATGCTCCAGATCCAGCGTAAGCCATTCAAAACCTGCCGTTGCCATAATTTCAACAACAGACTGGTGAGGTATTGTTAACCACGAACCTATTGTTAACTGCCTGTTCTGTAGTTTCTTTTTTAAAGACCAATCAGGAGAAATATTTTTCATATATCTTAATTACTATTTTTTTAATAGGTCCGTTTTCTGTCTGATAATTTAAGTTGGGCAAGTGTGCATCATTAGGAAAGAAAACAGCACTGTTTTCCTTGTTCAATATGACGTCTGCGATTTTTGCGTTGACCGAAGGCGTAAAAAATTCGCAATCTATTTCACCACTGTAAGGGTCTGTAGTGTTTAATAATCCTCTCTTGTACACTTCCACTTTTTCATTACCGGAAATAAGCGTCTGGATGTCTACATACTGATTGTGCGCCTCAACCTGGTTATTGTTGTCAGCGGTTGTGTTGTACGAAAGAACTTTGGCAAAAACCTCATCACCGATTAATGGATAAGTGCCATCTTCCGTTTCAGATGAAGCTCTTGCAACAAAATCTCTGATAAGCGATCCTGCTTTATCATCCACATGTTTTAAAATATGTTCTATAGTTCCTACTATCATAGTTGGTTATTTAGTCTTTGTTGATGTAATGCTTCTGCGAGTATAAAATCCTGTGGATTATCAATATCTATAGCCTCAATTTTGTCCATAGGGAACATTAGCGGGCTTAAGCCAATTCTTTTCTTCCCTGCCTTATGAAAAGCATCTTTGGTGAAAATGTAAAAGTTGGAATTTTCTTCGTATACCGGAGGAAGATCCTGTGTTCTGATCAATTCAGCCGGATTGTGGTTTACCGCCCTGCCATCTTGCCAGTACAGCCTTGTTTGCAGGCAGGTTACTGAAAATACAGAGTCGTATTTTTCTTTATTGTTCTGATATTTTTCAATCGCCTTATCCAGTGTACCGAAAGTTAGCAACGGATTTGTTGAGTGTGTTTGAATGTAGAGATTTCCCGGCACCTGGTCCATATCGTACGCAATGATATCGTTCATCGGAACCATATCGCCATGCAATTCTACAGGCCTGTCTACAATTTCGATGGTCGGAAAGTTAGCCTGTGCATCAGCTTTAATTTTCTCGCTGTCTGTGTCGATCACTATTTTGGTGATATAAGACGATGATAATAATTGTTTAACAATTACATGATACAGCGGCTGGCCATTAAACAATCTTAAATTTTTATTGGGAACCCTTTCTGAATTACCCTTCATGGGCAATAAAGCAACTATTTCCATATCTGGTTATACTATTGAAAATTTGATTTTTTATCGCTTAACAATCACAGGATATAGAAAGATTCAAAATTTGTAAGGTCTATTACAGGAATGGAAAATGGTTTAAGCTGATACAAATATAAGGGGCTCAATTAAATTTAAAAGATTTTTGTTATGTTTCTGCCCGAAAAGTTGAAATTTCCCGAAAAGCTATTACCAGACTAATTTAATAGGGTAATGCATAGAAATGTCTTATCTTGCGGCATTCCTATAATTTCTATGTGAGATGAACGATCAGTATTTGTTGACTGCGATTAACGCAGCTTTAAAGGCGGGAGCATTAATTGCAGAGGTTTACGGGCAAGATTTTGCAGTAGAAATAAAAAAAGACAATTCTCCATTAACGCTCGCAGATAAGTTATCTCATAAGGCCATAACGGAAAGTCTTCGGCATTTCAATATTCCTGTCATTAGCGAGGAGGGTAAATCTATTCCTTTTGAAGAAAGAAGGGGCTGGAAGCAACTATGGATGATTGACCCGCTTGATGGCACCAAAGAATTTATACGCAGGAATGGCGATTTCACAGTTAACATTGCGTTGATAGAATCAGGCTTGCCCGTTTTAGGCGTTGTCTATGCACCCGTAAGCGGCAAATTGTACTATGCAACTGAAGCGGCTGGAAGTTTTATTGCCACTATTGTTGATCACAACATTATCACTGATATAAAATCTCTCGCAGATAGCGCTCAGAAGCTACCTTTCACACAAACACCGGTTTATACAATTGTAGCCAGCCGCCTGCACTCATCGGTAGAAACAACCTATTTTATTGAAGAAAAAACCAGGCTGCACACCAATATTGAGTTGATGCAAGCCGGCAGTTCATTAAAATTATGCATGGTTGCTGAAGGCAATGCCGATATTTACCCGCGACTGGCCCCCACAATGGAGTGGGATACAGCAGCAGGGCACGCTGTTGCCAAGTTTGCAGGATGCAGGGTGTACCAGTATGAATCAGGTGTGGAACTGGCCTATAACAAAGAAAATCTGCTCAACCCCTGGTTCATTGTAGAAAAAACAGCTGACGAACTGTATAATGATCTGCAACCCGCATTATCTAATGAAAAAAATATGAATATTTGAGCTACAAACCAGCGTAGCTAACCAGGAGTAGACATGAGCAAAAAAGTGTACACAATAGAACATGCTTATAAAATTTGCAAGATGGACCGTATGCGAAAGAACGGCCACCTGCCTGCATGTCTGTGGTTTACCGGGTTATCCGGTTCAGGGAAAAGTACACTAGCCAACCTGGTAGAACAGGAACTCTACTCTAATGGATTTTTAACCTATTCACTGGATGGGGACAATATCAGAAAGGGGTTGAACAAGGATCTCGACTTTACAGAAAGTGCACGTGCAGAAAATATGCGACGCATTGGGGAAGTATCCAAAATTTTATGCGACGCGGGTGTTATTGTATTGGCAGCTTTTGTCTCACCGTTAAAAAAGCACCGCCGCATGTTGCGGGAAGTGATTGGAGAGAACTTTGTGGAGATCTTCGTTGATACGCCGATTGAAATCTGTGAACAACGCGATATTAAAGGATTATATCAAAAGGCCCGTGCCGGGGAAATAAGTAATTTCACAGGCATCTCGTCACCTTTTGAACGACCAGAGCATCCGGATATTCATATCGTAACCCAAGAGGAAACGATTGACGAATCGGTACATAAAATTTTAAACTATATAATACCAAAGATCAAAATCAATTGATGAACAATGCATAAATACTATCTCAATCATTTACAGGAACTGGAGTCGGAGGCCATTTTTGTGATCCGTGAAGTTGTGGCACAATTCGACAGGCCAGCCATTTTGTTTTCTGGTGGAAAAGATTCTATAGTAGTTACCCATCTTGCAAAAAAAGCTTTCTGGCCGGCAAAGATTCCTATGCCGCTTATACATATTGATACAGGTCATAATTTCCCTGAGACAATGGATTTCCGCGATAACCTGGTGGAGGCACTTGGCGTTCAGCTTATCGTTGGTTCAGTGGAAGAGTCACTTCGTAAAGGCCGGGTTAAGGAAGAAACCGGTTTAAATGCCAGCCGCAACGCATTGCAGATAACAACGTTGCTGGACACCATCGAAGAGCATAAAATTGATGCTGCCATTGGAGGCGCCAGAAGAGATGAAGAAAAAGCCAGGGCGAAAGAAAGATTCTTCTCGCACCGTGATGATTTCGGACAATGGGATCCTAAAAATCAACGTCCAGAATTGTGGAACATCTTTAATGGCCGCAAGCACCAGGGAGAACATTTCCGGGTATTCCCAATAAGTAACTGGACAGAGATGGATGTTTGGAACTACATCATGCAACAAAACATACAGATCCCTTCTTTGTATTTCGCTCATGAAAGAGAAGTTGTGTACAGGGATAATACCTGGTTGCCGGCTTCTGAATTCCTGACATTGCGTGAGGGTGAAGCCGTTGAAAAACGTATTATCCGTTTTAGAACGCTTGGCGATATTACGATTACAGGAGGCATCGAGTCTGAAGCTAATACATTGGAGAAAATAGTGAATGAAGTATCAGCAGTTCGCAGTACCGAGCGCGGTAATCGTGGTGATGATAAACGCTCCGAAACAGCAATGGAAGACAGGAAGAAGCTAGGGTACTTCTAGCTGTGAGCAATCAGCTGTTAGCTATTAGCTATCAGAGTCCAGACGTCTGGATGCATAAAGTACAAAAAAATCACGGTGATGAACTGTGGTAATCTCAAATTTCAAATCTCAAATTTTAAATCATAACAATGGAGTTATTACGCTTTACAACGGCAGGTAGTGTAGACGATGGTAAAAGCACCCTGATCGGCCGTTTATTATATGATTCCAAATCCATTTTTGAAGATCAGCTTGCAGCAGTACAGCTTTCCAGTGAAAGAAAAGGACTGCAGCATGTAGATCTTTCTTTGCTGACTGACGGACTTCGTGCGGAAAGAGAACAAGGCATTACAATTGATGTAGCATACAGATATTTTGCAACACCAAAACGCAAGTTTATCATTGCTGATACTCCCGGTCATATACAGTACACAAGAAACATGGTTACAGGCGCATCAACAGCCAACCTGGCATTGATATTGGTAGATGCAAGAAAAGGTATTGTTGAACAGACCTGCCGCCATTCTTTCATCGCTTCTTTATTGCAAATTCCTCACCTGATCGTCTGCGTAAATAAGATGGATTTGGTTGACTATTCAGAGGAAGTGTTTAACAAGCTTGTAGAAGAATATACTGAGTTTGCCAGCAAACTGGATGTCACAGACATTCGCTACATTCCTATTAGCGCATTGAATGGTGACAACGTAGTAAACCATTCTACCAACATGCCCTGGTACCAGGGCGCCACATTGTTGAATACACTGGAAACAATTCACATAGCAAGCGATTATAATCATATTGACGGAAGGTTTCCTGTGCAGACCATTATCCGTCCTCACTCCGATGAATATCATGACTACAGAGGTTATGCGGGCCGCATAGCCGGTGGCATTTTCAGACCGGGTGATGCTGTGACTGTTTTGCCTTCGGGATTACAATCCAAAATAAAATCTATCGACACTTTTGAAGGACCTGTTGAAGAAGCATTTCCACCAATGAGTGTGAGCATTACTTTGGAAAATGATATTGACATCAGTCGTGGTGATATGATCGTTAAACAAAACAATCAGCCACAGGTTGGACAAGATATCGACATGATGATGTGCTGGCTCAATAACAAGCCAATGCAACCGGGTGCCAAATATTACCTCCGCCATACAAGCCGGGAGGCACGCAGCGTAATAAAAGAAGTGGTTTACAAAATGGATATTAATTCACTACAGAGAGTATCTAACGACAATACCATCAACATGAATGACATTGCACGTGTAAGATTGCGCACAACACAACCGATCATGTTTGATGCTTACCGCAAAAACAGAAATACAGGGTCACTGGTGCTGGTTGATGAAGCAACAAATGAAACTGTTGCGGCGGGGATGATTGTTGACTCACATGTTAATTAACCAATTAAGTATATGAGTAAAGAAAGCCTGGCTAACGCCGGGCTTTTTTTTGAACCACAAAAGGCATTTTTTGAACCATATAAGAGATGTAAGAGCATATAAGTGGGTTGACTATCTTTGAGTAAATCCTTAAAAAATGATATTGACAAAAACAACCCTCAAACAAATTGTCTATGAAGTAAATGGAGCGGCTATTGAAGTACATAAAGCGTTAGGGCCAGGTTTACTGGAAAGTGTTTATCATAGCTGTATGGCAGAAGAACTCTCAACGAGAAACATTTCTTTTATTTCAGAAATGATTGTGCCAGTACATTACAAGGGTTTAAAAATAGATACAGATTTAAAGGCAGATATGTTCGTTGAAGACTGTTTGGTTTTAGAATTCAAGGCGGTCGAAAAAATAATTCCTGTTTATGAAGCGCAGATAATGACCTACATGCGACTACTTAGATCTCCGATGGGTCTTCTTATCAATTTTAACTGCCACAATATTTATCGGGAAGGCCAAAAAACTTATGTAAACGAGTTTTATCAGCAGCTCGCATAACGCTTTGCAAAAGCGTTCCTTCTTATATTTCCTTATATGCCTTATATACAACTAGTGAATAGTGAATGGTCAATGGTGAAGGTCCGAGCCGGTTAAGTAAATATATGTCGTTTAAGTGTTATTAACATCCTGGGCAAAAGCTCTTATTTGCTCTTATATTTCTTAAATGGCTTAAAAAACTTCGCTTCGGTCAGCTTTAGGCTTTAGGCTTTGGGCTTTGGGCTTTAAGCTTTATCAGTTGTTTACAAAGAAACGTTGGCACCCGACACCTTACTTATATGGTTTAAAACAAAAAAACACGAAGTGATTTTTTTACTACTTCGTGTTTTCAATCGTCATAAAAACTTATTAATTACTCGGTACAACAAGCTTGTTGTTTACTCTGTTCATATCTGCCAAACGCAAGCTTGGATCAATATTAATCTCCTTTATTTCTGAAATATTGCGGGATGAACGAGTTATATCAGCAGCTCGCATAACGCTTTGCAAAAGCGTCCCTCTTATATTTCCTTATATGCCTTATATGGTTTAAAACAAAAAAAACACGAAGTGATTTTTTTACTACTTCGTGTTTTCAATCGTCATAAAAACTTATTAATTACTCGGTACAACAAGCTTGTTGTTTACCCTGTTCATATCTGCCAGGCGTAAACTTGGGTCAATATTAATTTCTTTTATTTCAGATATATTGCGGGATATTTCCAGGCTGTACTGCGGATGCGTCCATTTCCATTCGGGATGAACTATATACGGAATAGTTGAATCTTCACTTTCTTTTGTCCCATACATCAAATTCATCGGAACATTGTGCATTTCTTTTGTTCCGTCTTTATATGTGATCAACACATCCACCGGCATTGGCATCAACCCTAATCGCTTCAATGTTATTTTAGTTTTGCCTTCATCATAGTTGATGTCGCCAAGCGCATAGTCAATTGTTTTTGTTGTGTATACCCAGTATTCTTTGTACCACTGCAACTCAATACCGCTAACCTTTTCAGCAACACGAATGAAATCATTCGGATTCGGATGTTTGAACCGCCATGTATTGTAATAAGTCAACAATACTTTATCAAGATTATTCTGTCCGATAATATAACCCAGCTGTTCCATGAACACTGCACCTTTGCTGTATGCCGCCCTGGAGTAACCATAGTTCGTATTGTAGTGATCAGCATGTGTGCTCATTGGTTCCTCGCGGGGGCTTTTAGCCAATGCGTAATAAGAATTATAATCGCCGCTGAACCAGAAAGAAGTATCTTTTCTCAAATAACCCTGAATCCTGCTTGTTGCGTAAGAAGTAAAACCTTCGTCCATCCATGGATACAGGCTTTCGTTTGAACCCATCATACCCTGGTACCAGCTATGCATCCATTCGTGCAACGCCGTTCCCACACTTGCGTTTTTGATCAATGTAGCCATAGGGTATTCCATTCCACCGTCTCCTCCCTGAACAAAAGAATAATTTTTGTATGGATAAGGACCGAATGTTTTAGCCATGTAAGGATAAGCAAGCTCAACCGTATCCATTACCTTCTGCCATCTTGCTTCCAGTGAATCTACCTTCTTGTGAACTACAAACAATAACGGGCCATTCTTCACCTGGCGCTTTATCATAGTGTATGTTGGATCAGCTGCCCACATAAAATCATGCACATTCTGAGCAGCGAATTTCCATGTTAAGGTTGCACCTGTTGCAGGCTTTACTTTAACGCCGGCATCCTCGTAACCAAAGCCTATCTCACTGGCATTCTGCAGTGTGCCTGTTCCCGCGATCATGTATGTTTTGTCGATAGTGATATTTACATCGTAATCACCCCACACACCATAAAACTCTCTTGCTATATAGGGATTTGCATTCCAGCCCTGGTAATCGTATTCAGCTAGTTTAGGATACCACTGGCTCATGCTGAAACGGATGCCTTCTGCGTTATCGCGACCGCTTCTGCGAATTTGCAACGGCACCTGTGCATCAAATGCAACATCAAAACTTACTTTGCTTTTCGGCGAAATAGGCTTAGCTAGTTTTACTTCCAGAACTGTCTCGTGCTCTACCAGTTTCTGATCAACGCCATTCAGTTTTACGTACTTAACTTTTTGATATCCGATCTCGTTGGGCTGTAATTTGCTAATACGGTCTTTAACGCGGGTATCCCAATCATATACATTTTCGCCGCTTTTGGTTGTTCCGATCAACACTTTACCCAGCTCACGGCTTCTCACGTCCATCATGCTGTTTGGCTGAAAAGCATTCCAGTACAAATGAAAAAACACGCGATCTAACGTGTCGGGAGAATTGTTCCAGTAATCAATCTTTTCGGTCCCTGAAAATTGATTCGCATTCGCATCTACATTAACATTGATGGCATATTTAATGCGTTGCTGCCAGCGGTCAGGTTGCGCGCTGAGCTGCGTAACTAATAAAGTAAAAAAAATAGCAATAAGTGTTCTCATGTCTCTATAAAAGATTTAAATCCTGCTGCAAACGCCAAATATAGTAGATTTCTGATGTTCTGATCTCTGAGTTGCATGGATCACATTACATCGTTATTGATTCCCGTTCAAGCTGCCCCTGGTCATTAAAGAAAAGATATCTCTTTTGTAACGCACTCTTTTCGACATAAATGCGAAACCAGACAGTGTTATCTTTTTTTTGTATTTCAGAATAAAACGCCCCATGCGTCCAACCATTGTATTTACTTTTATCTAATCCGTCCTGCACTTCATGTGGCAGTTGATCGAATGATCTTTTTATCGAAGTTTCCTGCCAGCCGTTATTGGAAGAAAAGTCAGCTTTCATTTCCAATCCATAATTTATAAACGACACCTGAAATACGGTGATTTTATCTTTCCATGATACACTGGTTGCATCAGGATATTTTTCTTTGAATGCATTGGTAACTTCGGAAGGAATTTTCCTGAGCTGCGCACTTACAACAGATAGAGATAACAACACAAGTGCAATAAGAGATAGTACTTTTTTCATGTAGGTTTATTTCGGAAAACGTCTCATCGGTCAAGTCCCTGTACAACTATAACAATCTCACCCTTAACTTCTTTCTGCGCAAAATATTGGCAAACTTCGTGCAAAGTACCTCTTTTTGTTTCTTCAAACATCTTTGTTAACTCCCTGCTAACACTGCATTGCCGGTCCGCACCAAAATATTCGGTAAACTCTGATAAAGTCTTTACCAGCCTCATCGGGCTTTCATAAAAAACCATCGCGCGGGGTTCGGTAGCAAGTTGTTTGAGCAATGTTTGCCTGCCTTTTTTCTGCGGGATAAATCCTTCAAAAACAAATCTGTTGATTGGCAGGCCGCTATTAACGAGAGCAGGAACAAAAGCTGTAGCTCCGGGCAGGCATTCAACTTTTACATTCCGCCTTACACATTCACGCACCAGCAAAAATGCGGGATCAGAAATTGCAGGCGTGCCTGCATCTGTAATAAGCGCCATTGTTTTGCCAGCTTCCAGTTGATCCGTTAAATGTTGTACAACCTTGTGTTCATTATGCTGATGATAGGGAGCTAAGGGTTTGTGGATATTGTAATGATTGAGCAGTTTGGATGAGGTCCGGGTATCCTCGCATAAGATAACGTCAACGCTTTGTAATACTTCGAGCGCCCTGAATGTAATATCCTTTAAATTTCCAAGAGGTGTGGGAACGAGGTATAGCATGACTTACGTAGTAAGTTGTAAGTTATACGTTATACGTTTCTTGCAGTTGTGCAAATCAAGAAATACGCTTAAAATTGGATCTGATGAAAACTCCTTAAAGAATTCCGACTGATCACGGGCACGTACAACTTATAACGTATAACGTAAAACTGTATTCCAACTTAATTAACAAATTCGATTTCGTAGAACTCCATTACAGGATTTGCCAACAGCTTTTTGCTGGCTTCATCTGCAGCCTTGCGAGCCTCTTCTTCTGAAGCAGCATCAATTTGCAGGGTGATGTGTTTTCCCACGCGAACATCCTGTATTGTGTTGATTCCCAGGTTATTTAATCCACCTAAAATGGCTTTTCCCTGTGGGTCCAATAAATCTTTTAGGGGCATTACTTTAATCTGAACGTTATAGGTCATAGCTGCTGCTTTTGTTATTTGAGCGCCAAAGATAATGCGATATACACAATAAAGACAAGCGGAACTGCCAGCCAATGGAATAAAAGCGCGCAAATAATGGCTGCGATAACCAATACCAGCTTGGGCCAGTTGTCTTTTAAAGACGCATTTTTAAATTTTAAGGCCATCATTGGCAAAGTTGACACCATCAGGTAACTGACTACAGCAATTACGCCGTAAAGGAACCATTTATTCACCAGTAAACGTATAATCCATTCCTGGTCAGAGAACCAGTAAATCAAAGGAAAGGAAGCGATTAATAAGCCCGCAGCCGGAATTGGCATCCCTTTGAAACCATAGCTTTGTTCGGTGTCGATATTGAACCGGGCGAGGCGATATGCTCCGGCACAGGGGATAATAAATGCCGGAAGCAGCCAGGCAGCAGAAACATCCAGGCCGCCTGGTTGTTGTGCAAAAGAAAGCCTCAGAAACTGAAAAATGATCATTCCCGGAGCCACGCCAAAGCTCACCACATCTGCAAGAGAATCCAGTTGCTTCCCCATTTCAGATGATGCCTTCATCAGCCTGGCGACAAATCCGTCCAGAAAATCTACTATGCCGGCAGCGGCAATAAATATAGAAGCCAGGTAAATCTTTTCGGGAATTACGGAAGCAAAACCGCCATTCACATCATCAACAAGCGTTATACCTGATTGCAACACACAAACAATGGCAATGCAACCGAGAAAAAGATTTAAAAGTGTAAACAGGTTAGGAATTTGCTTCATGCGCTAATAAGTTGTAAGTTTTACGTTATACGTTGTACGTTTTTTAAGCTGAAAGCTCAAAGCCCAAAGCTTAGAGCTAATTGTCGAGACAGCTCGTGTTGTTTCTTTTTATTTAATACGGTTAGGAAGTACCCAATTTTAAACTTACTTCATTTTTATTAAAACCGTCGGATTCATTACCGTTCTCCCCTAGCGTTTCATTAGCGCCTCGATGTCTTCAGCCGTAATAGGAATGTTCTTCATTAGATCTACATTGCCGCTCCTTGTCAGCCACACATTGTTTTCTATACGAATGCCAATCTGTTCTTGTTCAATATAGATACCGGGCTCTACAGTTAACACCATTCCAGCTTTTAGTGGTTCTGTCTTGGTGCCCAAATCGTGCACATCTATGCCGAGGTGATGGGAAATCCCGTGATACAAATATTTGCGGAACGCCCTGTTTTCTTTGTCCTCATTTTTTACATCGCCCTTGGTCAACAACCCAATCTTTATAAAGGTATTATTTGCTTCCGTACCGACTTTCTCGGTATAGTCTGCAAGATTGATCCCTGGCTTCAGAATGCTTTTTGCATAATTATGCAGATGAAGACATGCGTTGTATACTTCTTTCTGCCGTTTTGTGAATATACCACTGACCGGAACAGTCCTGGTCAAATCGGCTGCGTATCCACCATATAACGCCCCAAAATCCATCAATACCAGTTCTCCGTCTTTGCATTCCTCGTTATTAAAAACATAATGCAGTGTTCGAGCCCTGTCTCCACTGGCGATAATGCTTCCATAGGCCGGCCTGCTGCTTCTGTTGCTCAGGAACGAATGCCATATTTCTGCCTCTATTTCATATTCCATTACACCGGGCTTAATAAACTGTAACAGTCGCCTGAACGTCTTTTCGGTTATGTCCATTGCCTTTTGCATCACTTCTATTTCAAGCGGCGTTTTTATTGCCCTAAGCTTATTCATAATTTTCGCGCTGCGCTGAAATGTATGCAACGGGTAACGGTCACGCATTTCCTTTATAAAGCGATAGTCACGGGTTTCTATTCGCACGGACTTGCGATCATTTTCGTTTGTGTTCAAGTAGATGTTATCAACCTGGTGGATCCAGGTTTGCAAAACGCTATCCAACTGGTCCAGCCAGACAACGGTTTGTATGCCCGTAATTTCTGTTGCTTCCTTTGCACGAAGTCTTTTGCCATCCCATTTTTCCTTTAGTTCATTTGGTCTTACCAATACCAGCACTTCTTTATATTTTGGATCTTTTGCATCGGGATACAAAATTACCATGGTATCTTCCTGTTCAACACCGGAAAGCCAATACAGATCACTATTTTGAACAAATGGGTGTAATGCATCTCCATTGGACGGAAATTCATCATTACTGTTGAATATGGCAATACTTGAGGGCAGCATCTCCTTTACAAAACGCTTCCTGTTCTCGACAAATAATTTTGGATTGATGGGCAAATGTTTCATCCTTCACGTTTTTAGAGCAAATCCGGGGTAAGGCCCGCGAACCGCGTGCGCAATATTAAAGAAACTTTGGGGAGTAAGCGGGAAGAATAATTGACAATTGAAAATGGAGAATTGAAAATGACCGTGAGCAAAAACTCAGTGACGCTTAGTCTCTCCTTTTTGTCTTTTCTCAGTGTAATAAAAAATAATTTGATCCGTGCAAATCCCTAGTTCGCTTTTTTCAGAATAACAACATAGGTAGGAAAATGATCGCTGTATCCACCGCGATAACTGAGGCCGTCCCAGGTACGCATGGGATAACCTTTGTACTTACCAATATTTTCGGTTAAAAAGGATTCATTAAATACATGCGCCTTATAAAAGAAAATTCCATCTTGCTGCTGGTTTAACCAACCTTGTGAAAGAATAATCTGATCGAACAAACTCCAGGCATCCTGATAAGCTAACGTACCGATACCTTTTCTGTATTTTTCCAGCCAGGGATTATATAGTTCACCGGCCCGCAGCGCGTTTGCATGACCATTCGCCCGCAACCCTTTTGTGACACTGTTGTTAACAGGATCATCATTCAAATCACCCATCACGATAATCTTGCAGTCTGCATTTGATTGTAACAAAGAATCGATGATCTGGCGATTTACATTCGCCGCAGCGATTCTCGCGGGTTCGCTCCTCGCCTCACCACCCAGCCTGCTCGGCCAGTGATTAACAAATACATGCACTTCTTCTCCAAACAAAAGTCCTTTCACCCACAAAACATCTCTCGTAAAAGCAGACTCTTTAGATCCACCTGGTAATTGCACATTCAGTTTAAAACTTTGTTGCATATCAAAATATCCGGGATTGTACAACAAGGCAACGTCAACTCCTCTTTGATCCTTTGAATCGTAATGAACAAAACGGTAATCTCTTTCGCGTATAAATGGATGACGAACCAGATCATTTAAAACAGTATCATTCTCCACTTCCGCAACGCCGAGAAAAGCAGGTCCATCAATAGAAAATGTTTTCCCTAACCTGGCAACTACGGTTGCTAATTTTTCAACCTTATCTCTGTAAACAGAAGTATTGTAACGACGAGGGCCGTCTGGCAGAAATTCATCATCATTAATAGCCGGATTGTTTACTGTGTCATAAAAATTCTCGAGATTATAAAAGCCAACGACGGCACGTTTATAGTTCGGCTGACAAAGGGAAATCAAGGGTAAAAGGGTTAAGACCCACAATATGCTAGGCTTCATAAGATTACAAATATATTTAATTTATTTAAAATTCATATATTTACTCTTTATTTACCAACCCATAAACCACATGATGAAAAAACTATTTGTTCTTTCATTAGTCGTCTTGCCAGTTTTTGTCCAGGGGCAAGAAATGATGATGAAAGACTCTTTAACGCTTGAGGACCTACAACTCGCGGTAGACAATACAGCCATTGAATTAGATGACGACAATGTTTCAGAAAGCTCATCCTGCAATGTTGCTTCTCTCCTAACTGCAGGTCGCGATCCTTTTTTAAATGCTGCTTCATTCAATTTCAACATAGCCAGATTTAGGATGCGCGGTTATTCCGCGGATCTTTCATCCTTGTATATGAATGGCATTCCGATGAACAACGCGGATAACGGAATCATCGCATTTTCATCGTGGAGCGGATTAAATGATGTGATGCGCAGCAAAGATGTTTCTGTCGGATTTGCTCCAAACACTTTCTGTTTTGGAGAGCCTGGCACAACTACTTTCATTGATGCGAGAGCAAGTAAACAACGCAGGCAGACGCTTGTAGGGTATTCCTATAGCAACAGGTCATATCAACACAGGATTAGTTTTACACATAATACAGGGTTTAATTCAAAAGGTTGGGCATTCTCTTTGTCAGGCAGTTACCGGTATGCAACAGAAGGATACGTACCGGGAACCTATTATTATAGCAGCAGCTACCATATTGGTATTGACAAAAGAATCGGCAACAATCAACTTCTCTCGGTGATAGTTTTTGGTGCGCCTACAACAACCGGGCGTCAAGGAGCCTCTGTTAATGAAATGCAGCTGCTGGCAAAAACAAATTATTACAATCCCTATTGGGGTTATCAAAATGGTAAAAAAAGAAATGCAAATGAATCATTCATCCATCAACCCTATGCGATACTCACACATGACCTCCGCCTAAACAATACAACATCGCTTGTTACAGCTGCAGGAGTATCGATCGGACAAAGGATCAACACCGGCATCGACTGGTACAATGCACCGGATCCGCGGCCTGACTACTATAAATATCTTCCGTCGTATTACCAGTCTGATTCGACGCTATATCAGGAAATCCAGGAACGCTTAAGTAATGATGAAAATGCCCGTCAGATAAACTGGCAACGTTTCTATGATGTTAACCGCAACTCGTTTGAAACGGTTCACGACGCGAACGGAATTAAAGGAAATAATATAGCTGGCAAACGCTCAAACTACATTGTTGAGAATCGTGTGAATGACAGCAAGCGATTCGTCTTTAATTCAACGATCAATACTTCTGTCGGAAGGCACCTCGCATTGATTGCGGGACTGGAATATCAATTGCAGATAAACCATTATTATAAGACGGTCAATGATCTACTGGGTGGCGATTTCTATGTAAATCTCAATCAATTTGCCCAATCCGAATACAACACCAATCAAAACGCAATTCAAAATGATATTACCCATCCTAACAGAATACTATATGCAAATAACAAATTTGGCTATGACTACAACATGCACATATCCAAAGGATCTGAATGGATGCAGTTGTTATTTAAATTCAATCATATCGATTTTTTTGTCGCAGGTGATTTTTCATTCACCCGGTTTTATAGAAATGGGAATGTCCGCAATGGCTTATTTGCTGATAACTCATTTGGCAAGTCTGTAACGAATACTTTTCTAAATGGTGCCGTTAAAGCCGGAATCACATATAAAATAAACGGGAGAAATTATTTTTTCGTAAATGGTTCATGGCTTACAAAAGCGCCCTACATGGAAGATGTATTTATCTCGCCCGCGACAAGAAATCAAATTCAAACGGATATCTCTTCAAAGGAAATACAAGCTGCGGAGGCCGGATATGTTCTTAATGCACCTGCAGCCAAAATAAGATTAAAAGGTTACTATACAACCATCAACCGGGGAATGGATGTATTGCGTTTTTATCATGACGAATTCAAGTGCTTTGTCAACTATTCTCTTAAAAACATTAATGAAGTGCATTTTGGAAGTGAGCTTGGTGTGGACATCAAATTATCAAAAAACGTTTCATTCAATGCTGCGGCAGCCCTGGGCCGTTATTATTACAACGGCAGGCAAAAAGCAATCGTTACCGCTGACAACACAACAACAATCCTGGAAGAAACTACCATTTATACCAATGGATTCAGAGTAGCATCAACGCCCCAGGAAGCTTATAGCGCAGGCCTTGCGTATCGGTCACAACACAACTGGTTTATTACTGCAACTGCAAATTATTTTGATCAGTCGTGGATCAGTTTTAACCCCTTAAGAAGGACAACTTCAACAGTTGACGGATTGGGCAATGATGACAAACTATTCCATTCAATTATTGATCAGGAAAAAACTTTACCTCGATTTACCATCGACGCTTTTGCAGGATATACTTTGTCGCTGAGGAATAGACATAAAAAGAGCAAAGCTTTGGTATTTTATGCCAGTGTAAACAATCTGCTGGATAATCAGCATCTTATCTCCGGAGGATATGAACAGCTTCGTTTTGATGCAGCGGACAGAGACGTTAACAAATTTCCATCCAAATACTATCACGCCTTCGGAAGGATGTATTTCTTAAGTACAGCTTTCATATTTTAGTTACCACTAAACCCATCTACATGAAAAAAATTCTGTTATTTTTTGTGTTGGCTACTACTGCCAGTTTCTGTTGCAATAAAAAATTTGACGAACCACCTACATCTGAAATTGAAACCATAACTGCAAATTTTACCATCAGGCAATTGAGAGAGATTCATGCATACAATAACATTGAAGCCATAACTGACGATAAGATAATCAGCGGCATTGTAACTGCAGATGACAAGAGCGGAAATTTCTATAAGCAAATAACCATTCAGGACGAAACGGGAGGCATTGTGATAAAAATGGATGGCAGTAACTTGTATACAGATTACCCTATTGGAAGAAAAGTATTTGTGCGACTGAAAGGTTTGTTCATTGGCGATTATAACAGAATGCTGCAGATAGGTGCCGGGAAAGACAATAGCAATCCGGCCGCTCTCGCCGTTACACCTATCCCCTCCATTCTTTTCAATAAGTATGTCGTTAAAGGAAGTTTAGGAAATACAGTTGAGCCAATACTTGTTACAGTTGATCAACTGACAGAAGATTTTCAAAGTATGTTGATTAAGCTGGAAGATTTTCAGTTTGCACCGGCAGATACATCAAAAACGTACGGGGATGTTTCACTTGCTTCATCCGCCAGAAATTTTACGATTAAGAATTGTGCAGGCAGCAGCATTACATTGCGCAACAGCAGCTATGCCGATTTCTGTGGAATTAAAGCCGCATCTGGCAAAGGAAGCATCACAGCCATTTACTCGATTTTTGGTGCGACAAAGCAATTGTTAATACGTGACACTTCAGATATACAATTTACAGGCAAACGATGCAATAGTACTACCCTCGCATCTTTAAACATCGCAGATCTGCGGGCAATGTATCAAACTGCACCCGTCACAATACCGGACGGCAAAAAAATAAAAGGCATTGTAATAACAGACAAAAGCAATGGCAATTTTGAAGATGATAAACTGGTGATCCAGCAGGGAGATAATCTTTGTGGGATCGTTATTCATTTTACAGCAGCACATAATTATTCTTGTGGAGACGAAGTTGAAATCAATATCTCCAACCTCACGCTTGATAATAAAAATTATGGTTTGCAGGTATGTGATGTGCCTTTGCAAAATGCAGTAAAAACCGGGACAGGCCAGATTACAGCACGCGTTACCAGCATTTCAGAATTAGTCAATAATTTCAAAAACCGGGAAGCAACGTTGATCACTCTGCCTAACACAACAATCAGCGACAAAACAAACAAACAATGGAATGGCCTTTTAACACTAACCAGCCAGGACGCAACACTCAGGCATTTTGCTTTGTCAACAGCAAAATTTGTAGATCAACCTTATCCGCAGACACAACTAAAATCAATAACCGGCGCAGCGCTATCTGTTAACCAGGAACAAACGCTGATGATTAGAAATATGGGAGATGTTGACTCAACCCTTCCGGTTCCGGTTACCAGGGCAGATCTTATTATTTCAGAATACATTGAGGGAAGCTCATATAACCGATACCTTGAAATTTATAATGCAAGCAGTACTTCTGCAGATCTCTCAAAATACATTGTTCGATTGTACCTGAATGGTGCTGTAAAAGCAAAAAGCAGCTCAAAGCTCGATACGTTGATACGAACCCCATCGTTGGCTCCTAACGGAATCATCGTAATAAAACATCCTTCGGCCAAAGCGATTCTTCCTCCCGGCGTAATTGCTTATATATCCGATGTATGCAACTTTACCGGCAATGATGCTATTACGCTTGAGAAGAATGGAACGGTGATTGATGTATTTGGAGAGGTTGGTATTAATCCTGGAAAATCATGGACAATTGCGGGAAATGACAACGCGGCAGTTGACAAAACTGTAAGAAGAAAAAGCGGAATAGTTGAAGGAAATACAAACTGGCAGCAATCAGCTACAAGTGAATGGCTGATTTTCGGAAAGGACGATGTATCTAATCTCGGCGCCAGATGAACGCTGTTTAGCGATTAACCTTCTTCGCCCCTAAAATTTTGGTTATCTGAAATGCAGGCTATCTTCGCAAAAAATAGTTTATGAGCGTATCAGACAAATTAGCACAGCTAAAGGCAGAGAAAGCTGCAGCCAATCTGAAAGAGGGCCAGGATTTTCTTGCAAAAAATAAAGAAAAGGAAGGCGTAACTGAATTACCAAGCGGTTTGCAGTATGAAGTGCTTACAATGGGTGACGGTGATAAACCATTTCCCACACATACCGTGACTTGCCACTACCATGGCACATTGGTCGACGGAACTGTATTTGACAGCTCAGTAAAACGTGGCACTCCAGCTTCTTTTCCATTAAATATGGTTATCAAAGGCTGGACTGAAGGCTTACAGTTAATGCCCGTTGGCAGCAAATTCAGATTTTTTATACCACCACATTTGGGCTATGGCGATAGACAAGTTAGTGCCCAGATCGGACCAAACAGCACACTCATCTTCGATGTAGAGTTGCTTGGATTTAAATAGTCAGTCTTCCAAACATAACATTAAATTAAAACCACAAAGACCGGGCAATGAATTTCGGCCCGTTTCTTTGCGGTTTCTTTTTTGCCTTACATCAAAAACCTAAACCAATTATTAAAGTGAACAAGCCTTTTCGATTATGCGTTGCGCACCGACCGTGGCAGTTCTAGCTGACAGCTAATAGCTGATAGCTGACAGCTACAAAAAACAAACCCCACCATCAGAACGAGGTGAGGTTCAAGAAAATAGCAATCGAAGAGGACCGTTGAGATTATGTTGGCTATGTTATTTCTTAGCGAAACATTTGTTAAATGTAGATAAATTTTTCAATCCACAAAGAATGATCTAAAAAAAATTTCTTAGTATATGTACTTAATACACATTGTATTGTGCAGGGTTGGAACACCATAGAATTAGCATTTATCAATGGTTTGCTTTACATAATGCTGGTTCTCAGGAAGGTATCTTTCAAAAATATCAGCCCTTTTATTCCTCAAGAAAATTAGCTGAAATGCTGTTCAAATCCTTTATTTTACTACCTTTGCAGCCCAAATTTATTTTTTTACCAAAAATCAGGGAATAATGAACAATTATGAATTGATGGTGATTTTTACCCCTGTGCTTTCTGATGACGAGTTCAAAGCCGCTCAGAAAAAGTACACTGATTTCATTACCGAAAACGGTGGAAGCATTGTGCACAGCAATCCCTGGGGATTAAAATCACTGGCGTATCCTATCCAGAAAAAAACCACAGGTATCTACTGGGTTCTGGAATACAGTGCGCCATCCAACTTCAATGAGAAGCTGAAAATTCAGCTTTTACGTGACGACAATCCAATGCGTCACATGATTACTGTACTTGATAAATACGCCGTTGAGTACAATGCTAAGAAGAGAAGTGGCGTTTCTACAGGAACCGAAAAAGTGGAGGCTTAAACCATGGCAAAAGCAAATGAAATTAAGTACCTGACCGCGATTAAAACTGAGAAGCCCAAGAAGAAATTCTGCCGCTTTAAAAAGTACGGTATCAAGTATGTAGATTACAAAGACACTGATTTCTTAAAGAAATTCGTTAACGAACAGGGTAAATTGTTACCTCGCCGTTTAACTGGTAACTCTTTAAAATATCAGCGTAAAGTATCTGATGCTGTGAAAAAAGCTCGTCAGATGTGTTTGTTACCTTACGTAACAGATCTTTTGAAATAAGAAAAAGTTATACGTTTTAAGTTATACGTTGTACGTTTCCCAAGTAGTAGAAGTCACCATTTGTGACGCTTTCGAAAATTAGGCAACTCACGTAAAACTTATAACGTACAACGTAAAACTTCTTAGTAACCATCCCTAATTCCGGCGGCAGCCTGATGACAGTCTGAATCTTAACAAGATTGGGCTCTTGGGAACTAAAACAAGAACAAAATGCAAGTAATCTTAATTCAGGATGTAGATAACCTGGGCCAGGCGAATGAACTGGTAAACGTAAAAAATGGTTATGCACGTAACTATTTAATTCCTCAAAAGTTTGCTGTAGAAGCTAACCCTTCTAACTTAAAGCAACTGCAGGAAAAGCTGAAAGTTAAGGCTAAGAAAGAAGCTGCTATGCTGGCTGAAATTAAGAGTGTGATCAACGTATTAGGTCAATCTCCTCTTAAAATCGGTGCTAAAACCGGTACCAGCGGTAAAATCTTTGGTAGCGTTACAGCTTTACAAATAGCTCGCGCCATCCGTGATCAGAAAGGATACGATATTGATCGCAAACGCATCTCTATTGTTGACGAAGTGAAAGAATTAGGCACATACAAAGCTTCTATCGATTTCGGTAACAACAACACTACCGAAGTTGAATTTGAAGTAGTGGGTGAATAATCAAACGTACTCCAGATAAAAGACCGTAGCATAGCTGCGGTTTTTTTGTGCCCGGTGAATTACAACAAGCCTCAATTTAATGCTCCTGCCGGTTTTTATTTAAATGAGATCCCTATACCACTCTCGCTCTTCACTTCTATACGCAGAAATCACCGAAAATTTGGTTTGACTTCACCGAAAATTTCATTACAGCACAATATCGGGCATTGACAATGTAATTTTTTTGGTTTACTTTTTAACCAGCTTATCAATTTGTGCTGACACAACCTTATTGCAAACGAAAAAGCAGCTTGCCGTACGATGAAATATATACCCCAACTTGATAGCATAAGGGCTTTATCAATATTACTTGTAATTATCTCGCACTGGTTCCCCCAGGATACGCTGTTGTATGATATAGCAGAGACAATCAATGCACCCAATATTTTTTTTACCATCAGCGGCTTTTTAATAACGAAAATTTTGATTTCAGACAGACTAAAAGCTGAACGGGCTGGCTTCGGCAAAAAAGTTATTTTCAAAAACTTCTACATCAAGCGAATACTTCGCATATTTCCGGGATATTATCTACTGCTGATGATCGTGTTTTTCTTGAATCATTTTGAAAAAATCGATTACGTATATTACCTGACTTTCACCAGCAATATTCACATTTTTCAAACAGGTGTTTGGGGACAGATTACGCACTTGTGGACAATGGCTGTTGAAGAGCAATTCTACCTTGTATGGCCCTGGGTAATTTTGTTTGTAAGCATTAGGAAATTGCCGTTTGTAATGTGCCTGTTTCTGCTGACGGGTGTCGTGTCGCAGTATTTTGGTAAAAATCCGGAGTTTTTTCCCATTCTTACCTTCACCTGCCTGGACGCGTTATCTCTGGGCGCTTTACTAGCATGGGTAATTATGGTGAAGCCTGAATTACTTGTAAAAACATACCCCTTTATTACTATTGCCGCCATTATAAGTGCTTCAACACTCTTACTCCATATTTTTTACAGCGGCTTCTATTATTTACCTAATCGTACACTTGCTGCAATTATAACAATCTTTATTATCAGTTATTTTTCAATTAACGGAAACAAAAATACTTATGGGTCTTTTGTTTTCCGGAACAAAACGTTGATACAGATGGGCAAAATGAGCTATGGCATTTACTTATTTCACCATATCCTCCTTTATTATACGCAAAAGCCATTTTTTCATTTAAATAAGCAACTACCTTTCTCCGACAGTATCAAATACAATCATTACTTGTTTTTGGCAGAAAACTTTTGCCTGCTAATGATCATCGCTACGTTGTCATGGAAATACTTTGAACAGCCCATACAAAATCTCAAGAACAGGCTCAAAACGCCGGTGCTGGTATCTGATAACCCTGCAACGCTTAGCCAATAAAAGCGATCTTTCTTTGTAAATCATCCACACTTCTAAAAGCCAATATGGTTTAAAATCAATTACATATTAGCCAATCGGTCATATCTTTAGGCACCACTTAATACATTAACCAAATAAGTCCAACATGAGAAAGCCTTTTTTCCTCATTGCTTTTTCGTTTGCTTTTGTATTGTGCCTGGCGCAAAAAAAAGCAACTACCAATCATCTTAGTAAAGAAAAAACTGCTTTTCAAACGGGCAGTCCCTGGATCCCACAAATTGATGTACGTTCAGATATCGCCATCGTATATGGCGCAGGCGACAGACCGGGAATGACCTTTGAGCAGAGAGTACAATCCTGGAGAGAGAAAGGCTACAATGTGCAATTCATGACTGGCATAGCATGGGGCAGCTATGATGATTATTTTTTGGGAAAATGGGATGGAAAAAATCATTTGGGTGATGGGCAGGTAACGCGTAATGGAGATACCATCTGGCATGGAAAAAACATTCCCTATGTTGTACCCGGCGCATCGTTTATCGACTATATGAAAAGAGGGGTTGTAAAAAAAGTGATCGATGCCGGAATTACATCAATATTCCTCGAAGAGCCTGAGTTCTGGGCACGTGGCGGCTACAGTGAAGGATTTAAGCAGGAATGGCAAAAATATTACGGCTTCCCCTGGAGGCCACAACACGAAAGTGCCGAAAATACTTACCTCTCCAGCAAGCTCAAGTATCAGTTATATTATAACGCTATAAAAGAAGTGTCTTCTTATGCCAAAGAATACGGAAAAACTAAAGGACTACATGTAAAAGTGTACATTCCTACGCATTCGCTGGTGAATTATTCATCCTGGCAGATAGTGAGCCCTGAAGCAAGCCTGGCTTCACTTCCCGGAATTGACGGGTACATCGCCCAGGTGTGGACCGGCACATCGAGAGAGCCTACATACTTCAACGGACTGAAGAAAGAGCGCGTTTTTGAAAATGCATTTCTGGAATATGGATCGATGGTTTCTATGACCGCCCCGACAAAGCGGAAAGTTTATTTTCTTACAGATCCTATAGAAGACTGGCCGCGTGATTGGGCAGATTACAAGCAAAATTACCAGGCAACTTTTACTGCAAAATTGCTTTATCCAATGGTGGCTGATTATGAGGTGATGCCCTGGCCTGAACGTATTTATACGCATCCTTATAAGGTAGCCAACAGTAATGAGAAAGTGCTGATCCCCCGCGACTATTCCACCCAAATGCAGGTGATGATCAATGTGCTGAACAAGATGCCGCTGTCTTCCAATAGTGTATCCGGTTCAAAAGGTATCGGTGTTCTAATGGGAAATTCATTAATGTTCCAGCGGTTTCCAACACACAACGGTTTTGAAGATCCCCAGTTCTCGAATTTTTACGGACAAACATTTCCACTGTTGAAGAGAGGAGTTCCGGTTGAAACGGTACACATGGAAAACCTGGCTTACACTGCTACTTTGAAAGATATCAAAGTGTTGATTGTAAGCTATTCCAACATGAAACCTTTATCCGCAGAAGTTCACGAGCAACTCGCACAATGGGTAAAAAGTGGTGGTGTTTTAATCTATTGCGGTAAGGATAATGATCCTTATCAATCCGTAATGGAATGGTGGAATACAAAAGACAATCATTACGCAGCTCCATCAGAACATTTATTTAAACTGCTACAAATAAATAGCCCGTCACAAGGAAAATACAAAGCAGGAAAAGGAACTGTTTATATTATTCGCGATGATCCTAAAGAGTTTGTTATGCAACAGACCAACGACTCCATGTTTGTAAATACAGTTAAGCAAGCATTTGAACAGGATGCCGGTGCGGGCAAATTGATCTTTAAAAATTCTTTCTATCTGAAAAGAGGACCATACGATATCATTTCTGTATTAGACGAAAATGCCGATAATAAACCTTACATTGTTAATGAGCCGGTAATCGACCTGTTCGATCCGAAATTGCCGGTATTAACATCCAGGTCGGTTGAACCGGGAAAACAAGCGCTGCTGTACAATCTCAGCAGGCTTGAGAACAAGCAACCGCAGGTACTTGCGTCTGCATCAAGAGTCTATGATGAAGTTATTAAGGCTAGCTCCTATTCATTTGTTTCCAAAAGTCCGCTGAACACAACCAACAGCATGCGGATCCTATTACCAAAAGAACCAGCGGAAATTTTGTTGACTGATAAGAATGGAAATAAGATAGCAGATGTAAAATCTTCCTGGGATAACGCTTCGAAAACAGTTTATCTGAGCTTTGAAAATGATCCGGAGGGAACAAAAATAAGTTTGAAGTGGTAAGCCCTGATCGAATGTTTTTTTGGCTACACAGAGAAAAAGACAAGAGAAGCACAAAGTCACACAAAGTTTTCAGCAAAAAATAGCCGGTACGAAACCGGCTATTTTCTATTATCTACTCAAACGAAATGACGAACTGCGCGCAGTTAACGAACCTCTGCTTCAACCGGGGTCTGCTTTTTGATCTTATTACGAAATGTGAGATCAAATACGAACCATCCCGAAAAAACTCTTTTATTCATTTTTTATTTCGACAGTTCCCGCAACCGGCTTCATTGAAGGATTGAAGTACTCATCAATGCCGGAACCGTTCCGGCAACAGTATGTTTTTTCCCATAAATTTAATTTTTGTTAACCATCATTTAGGCTATAGGCCTTACCTTCACTCCCACTTTAAATACACGATGGCTTATGAATAAATACGCATTCATCCTGCTTTTCAGCCTGCTGGCAATCAACACCTTTTCCCAAAAAAACGACACACTTCCCGGGTTCAAGAAAAATCCCAACATCCCGGCATTTAAAATAATGCAGAGCGATAGTTCCTGGTTCACCAAAGCTGACCTTCCCAAAAATCAGACTGTTTTATTTGTCTATTTTAACCCGGAATGCGGCCACTGCCAACTTACGGCTGATGCATTTTCTAAAAAGATGGATGAGCTGAAGGATGTGTTCATGGTTTGGGTTACCTATCATGCTACTCCGGCACAGATTCAAAAATTTGCCGACGATTTTAATCTCAGCCAATACAGCAATATCCGCTTTGGCCGCGATCCGCAATATTTTATCCCATCCTTTTTTGAGGTGAAATTCACGCCGTTTATGGCTGTATATGATAAAAAAGGAAAATTCTTTCAGTCTTACCCTGAAGGGACGGATCCTGACACACTGGAAAAACTCGTGCATAAACACTAAAATCATATTTCAAACAAAGTCTCAACCCCTACCTTTGATGCGCAAAAAATAATTTTTCAATCCAATAAATTATATCAAATGAAAGTAACAGTTGTAGGTGCCGGTGCAGTTGGAGCAACCGCTGCCGATAATATTGCCAGGAAAGAGCTTTGCCAGGAACTAGTTTTATTAGATATTAAAGAAGGCATTGCAGAAGGTAAGGCCCAGGATATGATGCAAACAGCAGCATTGCTGGGTTTTGATACACGTATTGTAGGAAGCACTAATGATTATGCTAAAACTGCAGGTAGTGATGTAGTAGTTATAACCTCAGGTTTACCTCGTAAACCAGGCATGACCCGCGAAGAGTTGATTGGTGTAAATGCAGGTATCGTAAAAGGCGTTGCTGAAAATATTCTGAAATATTCTCCGAATGCTATCATTATTGTGGTTTCTAACCCAATGGATACAATGACTTACCTGGCTTTACAAGCTACAGGCTTACCTAAAAACCGCATTATCGGTATGGGTGGTACATTGGATAGCAGCCGCTTTAAATATCAACTGAGCCAGCATTTAGGTTGCAGCCCTGCTGATCTTAACGCAGTAGTTGTTGGCGGACACGGCGATACTACAATGATTCCTTTGATCAGACTGGCTACGTGGAACAGTGTACCTGTAACTAAATTCTTAAGCGCAGAACAACAACAGCAGATCGTTAATGATACAATGGTTGGCGGTGCTACTCTTACCAAACTGATCGGGACTTCAGCATGGTACGCACCAGGAGCAGCTTGCGCAGCTTTGGTTGAATCTATTTTGCGCGATGAAAAGAAACTGTTCACTTGTTGTGTAGCATTGGATGGCGAATACGGACAAAAAGATATTTGTCTTGGCGTTCCTGTTACCATCGGCAAAAATGGCTGGGAAAAAATCCTTGATTTTGAATTGAATGCCGACGAACAAGCAGCTTTCAACAAAAGCGCAGATGCAGTTAGAAGCATGAATGATGTATTGAAAACGCTATAAAAATTCCCCGCCTGACTGACATCAGTCAAGCAGGAAAAGTCAAAATTCAAAAAACGGATGCGACAGCTCTACTAATTTAAACAGAGCTTTGTGCGAGTTTTTGAATTTTGGCTTTTTTATTTTGAGATGAAATAATGGTCCTTTAAACAAATTGACTTAAGAACAAAACCTGATCGATAAACCAAAAAAGGATCGAACTGAAAGTTTTGACTTTTGAATTTTGAATTTTGACTTAATCGGTTACCTCCGCCTCAGCCCCTTCTCCACCCTTTCCACAATCATATCAATATTCTGATCATTCATACACTTAAAGTGACCTTTGGGACATTTTTTGTAGCCTATCTTACTGCAAGGGCGGCAGCTTAGATGATCTATTTCGAAACGTGTGTCTTTGTTTTCATTTTCGCCATAATACGCCGACATCCCAAATGCGGGAACAGTGTTTCCCCAAACGGAAACAACAGGTTTGTTAAAGGCGGATGCAATATGCATCAATCCTGTATCGTGTGTGATAATGTATTTTGCTTTGCGCGTAAGATCAGCGCTTTCATTCAATCTAAATTTGCCGCAGGCGTTGTAAATCTTTACATCATCTACAGCTGCAATTACATCACCATCGTTTTTGTCTTCAGGGCCTCCTAATAAAACAATCGGGTGTTTGATTTTAATACACAGCTCTTTTAGTTTTTCTACAGGCAGTTTTTTGGTGTTAAGCGCCGCCCCTATAACTATACCTATAAAGCCCGCGTGATGACTGGTTGGCAAGTCATTGATATCTACCTCGTCCGTTCCGGGAATAAAATAATCCAGCCCCCGGCCATCATTGTTTACACCGAACGCAGAAACTGTGGCCATATAGCGGTCTACAATATGAACATCTGGAAGCTTGTTTATTTTAAGCGCAGTAAACAACCACTTTTCTACATTTAATTTGTCGAAGGAAAAGCTTTGTACTTTTAAAGCGCGCTTTACGCGCAGTGTTCTAAGATTGTGATGAAGATCGATAACGTAATCAAACTGCTCTTCTTTTAGTTCAGCAATCATTGCATCCCAGTCGTCGCCCAGTTCGTGCACTTTATCAACGTGTGGATTGGTCTTGAGAATTCCGCTAAAAGTTTTTTTGGTAAGATAGTGGACTTCCGCACCTTCCACCTGCTGCTTCAGGCAACGCACAACCGGCGTTGTTAAAACAATATCACCAATAGAAGAAAAGCGGATGATCAGAAACTTCATGATACGTTGTACGTTGTAAGTCGAAGCTTAAAGCCCAAAGCCTAAAGCCTAAAACTTGTTTGATATTTATACTACTAGTTTTGCGCCTCATACCTCATACCTCACACCTGATACCTCGTCCTACGCCTCCACATAATCCAAATCCTTTCCAAATGTTTCTTCCAGCTTTGTCCAGGCCCAAATGCCACCGGTGAAAACAATAATACCTACAAAAATATTGGCGTATACTGAATTGAAGTGCATGGAATACTTGAAAAATTCATACATCAGGTTTATTAACACTACGGCCCCCCTAACAAAATTGGGAGCAGTATTCGTAACGGTGGAACGGATATTTGTACCAAATGACTCTGCCGCAGTACTCATAAACACAGCCCAATAACCGCCCGCAAAACCGAGCAAAGTTATACCTGCATAAAAGAAGTACTTATTGGTGGCTCCTACAATAAAGAACAATGCGATAAATGTTATCGCCATCGACATGAAAATGATGATTGCTTTTTTCCTGCTTTTTAGCTTCTGAGACAGAAGTCCGCAGGCAAAATCACCCAGTGTCAATCCAAAATAAGCAAGCATAATGGCATTAATGGGAACAGCTTTTCTGTCTGTATCACTGAAAATAAGCCCCATGCCATCCGCTAACTCAGGAGAATACTTGGCATATAACTGGATAATGTACCAGATGGGAATTGCGATCAGTATCACCGCCAGGTATTTTGTCCAGCGTTCTTTTTTCTGAAAGATCAGCAACAGGCTTCCTCTCTTTACATCTTGCTTTTTCATTGTGTCATACATGCCCGATTCAAGCACACCTATACGCAGCAGCAATAACATTAATCCCATGCCGCCACCAACAAAGTAACACATACGCCAGTCGCCCAGCCATTTTACAACAAAGCCTCCCACAACAGCGCCGAGAATACCAGTTCCCGCAACAAAAGCAGTACCCAGTCCACGTTTTTCTTTGTCAAGTACCTCATTCACCATGGTAACTCCGGCGCCCAATTCTCCGGCAAGGCCGAATCCCGCGGCAAAGCGAAGTATGGCATAAACATGCACATCCTTTACAAAACCATTGCAAATATTGGCTATAGAATAAGTAAGAATGGAACCAAATAATACGGATAACCGTCCCTTCTTATCACCCAGGATCCCCCAGAAAAGTCCGCCGACCAACATTCCGGTCATTTGCCAGTTATCCAGCATCAGTCCATAACGTTCGATGGCTTCTTTAGTCGTAATTCCAATGTCTTTTAAACTGGAAGTACGGATCATCCCGAAAAGCAGTAAGTCAAAAATGTCAACGAAATAACCTAAGGCAGCAACAATAACCACTATATTAAATAGTGACGTAGATTTTTGCTTCATATAAGCAATGGTGTTTTAGACAGTAGTTTCCTTTTTCTTTTTGCCCCCGAAGATCATTTTGAGCAGTACAGGAGCTGTTGTGACCAGAATTAACGCGATAATTATTTTTTCAAGATTGTTTTTTACCCAGGCAACTTCACCCAGCAGGTATCCGGCCAGGATCATACTTCCCACCCATGCAATGCTACCAACAACATTGTAGAAAAGGAATTTTTTACGATCCATAGCAACAACACCGGCAACAATTGGAGCAAATGTTCTCACGATAGGAAGAAAACGGGCAAGAATAATGGCAGTACCGCCTTTCTTTTCATAAAATTCTTTTGCCTGCTCAATATGGCGACGCTTAAAGAGCAGCGTATCTCTTCGCTCAAAGAGTAACGGACCTGATTTTCGGCCGAACCAGTAGCCTACAAAGTTTCCAATAATGCCGCAGACAGATATTAATATGATCCAATAAAATAAGTTCGCGGGATCGCTTAAGAACGGAGCCTGATGTTGTGCAATCAGCATGCCTGTAACAAACAGCAACGAATCACCGGGCAAAAAGAAGCCAACAAACAAACCGGTTTCCGCGAAGATGATCAGCGCCACAAGATATAAACCACCATGTTCATGAATCCAGACGGGATCTATCAGTTGCCTTAAGAACTCAGTAAAATCGTGCATAAGTAAGTTTATTTTAGTGAAATTAGTTCCATGAATGACGAGTACGAATTTAGCTGTACGATGTACTTAATCCGAAACAAGATCATTTATATTGTGCTTCTTAACTAAACCATAACTTAATAAGCTACCGCTTCCTCTTCTTCCAACGCTCCTTCCCATTTGCTTACCGCTGCCGCTGCAATGCTGTTGCCTACAACATTTGTTGCACTTCGGCCCATATCCAACAAGGGGTCTATTCCAAGTAATAATGCAAGACCAGCCTCCGGAATTTTAAAAGTGGCTAATGTACCGGCAATAACTACCAATGACGCACGGGGCACGCCGGCAATACCTTTACTGGTGAGCATTAGCACGAGTAACATACTTAATTGTGTGCCAAAATCAAGATGTATTCCGTAAGATTGGGCAATGAACAATGCTGCAAAAGTCATGTACATCATGCTGCCATCAAGATTAAAAGAATATCCCAGCGGAAGTACAAAACTTACGATCTTATCCTTACAGCCAAACTTCTGCAGTTCATCCATGGTTTTTGGAAATGCGGCTTCACTACTCGCAGTAGTAAAGGCTAGTAACACCGGCTCTTTAATTCTTTTTGCAAGATTCAGTATTCTTTTACCGACCATTAGGAAGCCGGCAAAATTCAGGATGCCCCATAAAAGAAGTAAACCCAGGTAAAACTCTAATATAAATAAGGAGTAGGTCTTTAAAATTCCGGGACCTTGCTTTGCAATAATAGCTGTCATGGCGCCAAACACGGCAAGCGGAGCCAGGTTCATCACATAACTGGTAACTTTTAATATAACATGCGCAATTGCGTCAAAGGCCTTGATCACAATTTTGCCCTGCTCACCAATGGCTGCAGTGGCTACACCAAAGAATAAAGAGAACACAACAATTTGTAATATTTCGTTTGTGGCCATTGATTCGATTACGCTTGCAGGAAATACGTGATGTAAAAACTGCTTCAAAGAAAAGCCGACTTTTTCAATTCCCGGAGAATCCGAAGCCTCTGGCAGGGGAACGTGCATGGCCAATCCCGGCTTAAATATGTTTACCAGCAACATTCCAAGAAAAAGACTGGTGAATGATGCGCCCAAAAACCATAGCAGCGTTTTGCCACCTATACGGCCGACAGATTTTATATCCCCCAGTTTTGCGACGCCCACAACCAGTGTAGAAAACACGAGCGGCGCCACAATCATTTTAATCAGTCTTAAAAAGACATCAGCTATAAGGGAAAACGGTTCCAGTTTACTATCCCGGGCCGTTAGTATTGGTGTGCGTTCTTTATTGAACTCTTTTTTCTCTGCCTCAAGTTGTTTGTAAGCTGCAGATCCGGTGTCCACACCTTTCAGGCTGGTGTTTATCTGCTCAATCTTTACTTCAAGATTGTCAAGCTGCTTATTTTCTTTATGAACATAAGTGGTGTTTAATATAAATCCAAGAATAATACCGGCAAGCAACGCTAGAATAATAAATAAAGTCAACCTGTTTTTGCGCGCAGGGGTGGCTCCTTCCATACTTATCTTTACTGTTAATGGCGCAATATAGTATTTATAAGCTAATGTTTACGATGCATGGGAAGAATTGAAGATTGAAGACTTTGCCAATGCGCACACATATATACATTATAATACATAAGAACAAACGAGATTTAAAATCAATTAGTTGACCGGGAAAAATGAAAGGAAATCCGATAAAAACCGTGTTTTTTGATTGCTAAAATGAATAAATGATTATTTTGCCCAATCTATTAAAATCAAAATCAATAAAAACTCTATGAGTTTATTCGTACGAAAGCCTCTGGATCAATTGCTTAAGCAGGCAGATGATTCAGAAAAGGGGCTGAAAAGAACGCTTGGTGCCGCTAACCTTGTTGCGTTGGGGATTGGAGCCATCATCGGCGCCGGCCTTTTTGTGAGAACTGCTGCTGCTTCTGCTGAAGCTGCTGGTCCTGCCGTTACACTTTCATTTATAGTAGCTGCTATAGGTTGCGCATTTGCCGGTTTATGCTACGCTGAATTTGCTGCCATGATTCCTATCGCCGGTAGCGCTTACGCCTATTCATATGTAACCATGGGAGAGTTGATTGCCTGGATCATTGGTTGGGCACTTATCATGGAATATGCTCTTGGAGCGGCAACTGTTTCTATTGCATGGAGCGAATATTTAAATAAGCTTTTGGGAGGGAGCATTCCGTACGAATGGTGCCACTCGCCCTTTGAACATGTAAGAATGGTAGCAGGAAACGCAATTAGCAGCTTCCCGGCTGACCTTGCTAAAACAGCTAAAGAAGGCGTGCTTCTTTTAACTGATGAACAATTCAATGGCTTGTCCGCCGACCTTAAATCGCTTGTAGTAACGCATACAGGTGTGTTTAACGGACCTGCACTTATCATATTAATATTATTAACCTTATTGCTGATCAGAGGAACACAGGAATCTGCTGTGGTTAACGCAATCATTGTATTTATTAAAGTAGCAATTGTATTGTTGTTTATCGCACTGGGCTGGCAGTTTATCAGACCTGAAAATCATACACCTTATTTAATACCTGATGGAGCGCCTGGTCATGAAGGATTCTTCAAGCACGGCTGGGGAGGCGTTCTTGGCGGAGCTGCAATTGTATTCTTCGCATTTATTGGTTTTGATGCTGTTAGTACTGCTGCACAGGAGGCAAAAAATCCTAAAAGAGATATGCCGATCGGGATCCTTGGTTCATTGGTTGTTTGTACCATTTTGTATATCCTTTTCGGTCACGTATTAACCGGTGTTGCCAACTGGCAGGAATTTAAAACTGCAGGTAAAGAAGCATCAGTTGCATACGCTATCCAGACGTACATGAAAGGATATGGCTGGTTGGGAACAAGTGTTACCGTAGCTATCCTTGCCGGTTTCTCTTCAGTTATCCTGGTGATGCTGATGGGACAAAGCCGTATTTTCTATACGATGAGTAATGATGGATTGATCCCAAAAACATTCGGTAAACTGCACCCCAAATACAAAACCCCGTACATGGCAAACTGGATCCTGTTCGTTTTTGTTGGACTGTTTGCTGCTTTTGTTCCTGGAAGCGTTGCAGGGGATCTTACGTCTTTCGGTACCTTGTTCGCTTTTGTGCTGGTTAGTGCGGGTGTTTGGATCTTACGCAAAAAACAACCAGGCATTGAGCGTCCGTTCAAAACACCGCTCGTTCCTATTGTGCCTATTTTAGGTATCGTGATCTGTGGTGGCATGATTGTAGCACTTGATGCTCAAACACTTAAGGTTGCTTTCACATGGATGATCATCGGTTTGTTTGTTTACTTCGGTTACAGCCGTAAAAGAAGCAAACTTCGCAATCCGGCAGAGATTCTTCCAAAAGCAAAAGATTTCCAATAAAATTTACAAACCGCCTTCGGGCGGTTTTTTGTTGAACGGAGCTGAAAGTTTAAATTTGCCCTCGCTTAAAAACAAAGACAGCTTCAGGTGCTGAGTTGCAACTGATTAAAACACCGGCCTGAATTGCTGATTAACGTATATCATAACTTTTATAACGTATAGTTTACTATGGGAAGGATTTTTGAAGTTCGTAAGGCCACCATGTTCGCTCGTTGGGACAGAATGGCAAAACAATTTACCCGCATTGGAAAAGAGATTGCAATTGCTGTTAAAGCCGGCGGTCCTGATCCCGCAACCAACCCCGCTTTGCGCAGATGTTTTCAGAATGCGAAAAGTGTTAATATGCCCAAGGATCGCGTGGAAGCTGCTATTAAGAGAGCACAGGGCAAGGAAATGGACAACTACGAAGAAATTTTATATGAAGGTTACGCGCCTCATGGCGTTGCCATATTGGTTGAGACTGCTACGGACAACCACGTCCGTACCGTTGCAAACGTAAAAAGTCACTTCAACAAAGGCGGTGGTGCTTTAGGTAACAGCGGCAGCGTGAGCTTCCAGTTTAATAAAATGGGTGTGTTCAAATTAAACCCTGCAGGGCTTAATACCGAGGACCTGGAACTGGAATTAATTGATTT
Source organism: Chitinophagaceae bacterium DXS (assembly GCA_030345135.1). Taxonomy (GTDB): domain Bacteria; phylum Bacteroidota; class Bacteroidia; order Chitinophagales; family Chitinophagaceae; genus Danxiaibacter; species Danxiaibacter flavus. The sequence continues at coordinate 175,994 of CP128386.1, read as the reverse complement.
CGGCCTGGAGGAAATGGGTGAAAGTACTGACGATAATGGTAACCCAATTTTAGTTTTACGCTCAGCTTTTGTTGACTTTGGTAAGCTTCAAAAAGCGCTTGAGGACAAAGGTATTACTCCATTAAGCTCCGAACTTGAATGGATTCCTTCTACCACTGTTCCGGTTACCGATGTTCAGGCTGAAGAAGTAAGTAAGCTGATTGAACGTCTTGAGCAGGATGAAGATGTGAGCAAGGTATTCCACAACATGGGATAGAGCAAGACCGTAAGACGTAAGAAAGTAAGATAGTAAGAGGCGCAAGATGCTGAAGAAGTATCCTGCGCCTTTCTTTTTGAAGATCGTAAGACCGTAAGACAGTAAGACATGTAAGAGTACTGTTGCGGGGGCAGCAGACTCATGAATTGCGATTTCTTACACGTCTTACATGTCTTACGGTCTTACGTGTCTTACACGTCTTACACGTCTTACATGTCTTACATGTCTTAATTTTGCATTATGCAATTCAGCAACATTATTCTCTTCGATGGGGTTTGTAATCTGTGCAACAGCTCGGTGCAATTTGTTATCAGGCATGATAAGGATGCGAGATTTAAATTCGCATCCCTGCAGAGTGAGTTTGGACAGAAAATATTGAGAGAGGAGCAGCTACCCGTTGATGACCTGCGTTCATTTATTCTAATTGAAAACGGAAGAATTTATACAAGATCAACTGCGGCGCTGCGTGTAGCAAGGAAACTTGATGGCGGATGGCCATTGCTGTATGGTTTTATCGTCATTCCGAGATTTATACGCGACGCGATTTATGATTTAATTGCAAAGAATCGTTATAGATGGTTTGGAAAACAAGAGGCTTGTTGGGTACCAACACCAGAATTGAAGAACAGGTTTGTTTTGTCTGCCAGCGAAAGTAGATAGTTATTCCATCTGAGCTGAGGCTTTCTTCTTCCCCATGGGACATAATAATTACACGGAGGAAAGGCAGGAGGAGACACAGAGCGGCACAGAGAATTTTGACTCGAAATCATTCTGCATTTTAGTACCTTTTATTTATTCCATCTGCATATGATCTATTGAGGAAGGCCGACTTGCATTCATTTGCCCATTCGCACACTCGCACATTCATTCTCAATTTTCAATTAGAATCAAGCCTTTCAGCCATATCATCAATTGAAATACTTTCTGGGTAAAAGGTTAATAATTTGGCAATCACTTCTTCCACTATTGCATCCGGGCAACTGGCACCGCTGGTAATCAGAATTTTTACCGGATCTTTTCCAGGTAAAAAGTCAAGTGTTACCTTCTCTTCTTTTGTTACCCAATTGCAATGATGAATCTCGTTTTTAGAAAGGAGCTTATCTGCACTGTTGATAAAATAAGTTTTCAGTTTTTCTTCACAGAGCTCTACAAGGTGGGAAGTATTACTACTATTATATCCGCCAACAACAATAGCCAGATCGGCATCAGTTTGTAGCATACCGGTTACCGCGGATTGATTATCATTGGTTGCGTAACAAAGTGTATCGCGCGTATCGGCAAACCGCTCGCTAATATTGCTGTCATTCAGCATATAGCGGTCTTTCATCGCCTGCTTCAGGTATTCAGCAATTGCCTGTGTATCGGTAGCCAGCTGTGTAGTCTGGTTAACAACACCAATTTTTCGCAGATCTTTTGTTACATCAAAACCATCTGAGTAACGGCCCTGGAATGCAGTATAGAAGTCTTCAGGTTTTTTCTCGCCCGTAATAAATTTCGCCAGCTCTATCGTATCCTTCATGTCATTTACAATCACTGCCGGGGTGTTGGATGACGCATGTGAAAATGTAGCGCGGGTTTCTTCATGTTTAGGTTTGCCGTGAATTACAATGCTGTAGCCCTTGGTTGCAATCTGTTCGCTGCGGTTCCAGACTTTTTCAACAAAAGGACAGGTAGTATTGTATTTCTCTGTCTGGATTCCTTTTGCTTTAAGCAACGCTTCAACCTGTAATGTGGTCCCAAATGCGGGAATGAGTACCACGTCATTTTCATTCAGTTCATCAAACGGAATCAGTTGTTTGCCATAAGTATCCTGCAAAAATTGCACCCCACGTTCCTGCAGATCTGCATTTACCTGTGGATTGTGGATCATTTCGCTTAGCAGGAAAATGCGTTTGCCGGGGTTTTCGTCGATAGTTGTAAAAGCTATCTCGATAGCATTCTCTACACCATAACAAAAGCCGAAATGACGAGCCAGGTATATGTGGACGGGACCGAAATTCAATAAAGTAGGCGTGAAATCTTTTTTTAATTTGTCGTTCTGTTTCCGCTTGTTCTTTACTGCACTGATCAAACTACTCCTGTATATGTTTGGAACATTGAATTGTTTCATGGTACGCAAAGGTACGAAGAAGCGTGCAGCTAATAGCTAAGAGCTGTCAGCTTTCAGCTATTAGCTACCAGCCCTTGCCAGATCGAAATTCGCTTTGAAGGCCTGAACCTAAGCCTCTGTGTTGCTCCGTGTCTCCTCCGTGCGGCTCTGTGTAATTGTATTTTTTATTTGCACAGAGAAAAGAGCAAAGTAGACGCAGAGCTATATATAGTGATATTCTTTTTATGGCTACATGGAGTCCTATCGCAATAACACCACGGTTCCCTTCCGCTCAATTGGTCCACAATTATTTTCGGCGCGGATGAAGTAAACATATGTGCCGCCGGCCAGCAGCTGTCCCTTGTAGCGGCCATCCCAACAATCATTGGGATTATTGGTATGGAAGACCAGGTTACCTAAACGGTCAAACACACTAAAATCAAACTTTGAAACAACTCCCCAATAACGGATTCCAAAACAATCGTTCAAACCATCTCCATTTGGCGTGAATGCATTTGGCATCAGGTTCTCTCCTTTTCTTACCGTCAAAATATCAACCATAATGCTATCACTGCTTACGCAACCGTTCATATCAGTGCCTGTTACCACATATTTTGTGGGCGTCGTTGGTCTGGCTATAGGATTGGCAGTGTTTACATGATCCAAGCCAGTTACGGGTGACCAGCTGTATTTGTAAGCGCCCGATACCTGTAATTGCGCACTACCATTACTGCAATCAAGATCGTTTGATTTAGTAATACTGATATTGGGTAGCGCATTAACTTTCAGCTTCACCGTTTGCGTGTATACCGTTGTCCCCGGCGCCGAGATCATGCAGCGGATATACATCGTATATACTCCTGTTGTATCGAAAGTATTGTTTGTAGCGCCAGGAATATCATACCACTCAGCACCATCGCTGCTTTGTTGCCATTGATATGCTATTGAACCCCACTTGCCGGTCATGGTGGCAAGCGTTGAAAAGCCGGCGTTATTGTTCACACATACAGCTTTGGGTTGAGGCTGTACATCCACAGAAATTACAGCACCGGTTACAGTCAATGTTCCATCCTGGTAGATGAGGTTATAGTTGGCCGCCGAGCCGCCACTTACTGAAATCTGGTAATCGCCGGGCATACTGGAGGATATAGCGCTGGTCGCCGCAGTTGGAGCTAGAATTGCAGATTCATCCTCGCCATTTACAAATCCACTATAGTTAATAGCCAGGGCCGGATTGTTTTCTCCATATGGCCTCGAGGTATCATTGGCTATAACGGCAAGGTCTTTCTTGTTTATTTGCACGGCGATAGCAACTGATGGCGCCGCGAGGTAAATTGCATCTCCAGGTTGAGCAATAGAAATTATCGCTGTACCTGCCCCTTTAATTGTCAGCATGCCAGAATTGTTCACACGGACGACATTCGTGTCACTGCTGGAATAAGAAATTGACAGGTTTGACGAAGAGGCACCGCTCACATCCACCGTAGCATCACCATATGTAGCCATAATTATTCCTCCCGGGGTTTGTGCATTCAGCGATATTGATTGGCTTTTCTTACCCACTGTTAACACTGCATTGTTGCTGGTTGTTGTAGCACAAACGCCGGTTATCACACAACGATAGATGTAGCCATCCATATTGAGACTTGCATTTGTGATCTGCAATGCAGCAGTTGTCGAATTGCTATAAGTACCATTATCTGTAATGGCAGCAAAGCCAGCACCGGTATTCACTTCCCATTGATAAGCGAGTCCGGTACCTGTTGCCGATACATTAAAGTTTGTGTTATCACCGATTACAATATTGTCTGGCTGCGGCTGTATAGTTATTGATGGAAGAGTGTTTACTGTAAGATTCAACGTTGTTGTGCTATCACAGCCCGTAAGCAGAGAAGGTGTTGTATAAGTGGCCGCATTATTACCTCCGGCTGTAACGGTTATACCATTCCATACATACGGCAATTGATCGGCGCAGATGGTTATATCCTGCGTTGCTGCCCTCAGCGGATTTACAGTGAGATACAAGGTCGTTGTACTGTCGCAGCCCGTCAACAGAGAAGGAGTTGTATAAGTTGCCGCATTAACACCTCCGGCATTTACAGTTATGCCGTTCCATATGAATGGCAGTTGGTTAGCACAAATAGTGATATCCTGTGTCGCTGTTTTTAATGGACTTACTGTAAGGTCCAGGGTAGTTGTACTATCGCAGCCAGTGATCAAAGATGGTGTTGTATAAGCTGCAGCATTACTACCTCCGGCATTAACTGTTATACCGTTCCATACGAATGGCAATTGATCGGCACAGATAGTAATGACCTGTGTTGCTGTTTTCAGCGGATTTACCGTAAGACTTAAAGTAGTTGTGCTATCACAGCCTGTAACCATAGATGGTGTTGTATAAGTTGCGGCTGCGCTGCCACCTGTGGTTACCGTTATGCCATTCCACAAATAAGGCAACTGATCCGCACAGATGGTGATGCTCTGCGTTGCATTCTTCAATGGATTAACCGTAAGATTTAAAGTGATGGTACTATCGCAACCCGCTACCAAAGATGGTGTAGTATAAGTTGCTGCATTGTTACCTCCGGACATCACACTAATTCCGTTCCACGGATAAGGAAGCTGATCAGCACAGATCGTTATGTCCTGCGTTGATGTTTTCAACGGATTAACCGTAAGATTTAAAGTGGTTGTGCTATCACAGCCCGTTACTAAAGACGGGGTTACATAAGTAGCAATATTATTTCCTCCGGCGGTTATTGTTAAGCCGTTCCATACATATGGCAATTGATCGGCGCAGATGGTTATGTCGTCTATTGTGCTTCTCAACGGATTGACCGTAAGGTTTAAAGTAGTTGTACTGTCGCAGTTTGTTATTAAGGAGGGCGTCGTGTAAGTGGCAACGCTATTTCCCCCCGCCGTCAACGTTATGCCGTTCCACAGGTATGGCAATTGATCAGCACAAATAGTGAGATCTTCTACTGCGCTTTTCAGTGCATTAACCGTGAGGTTTAAAGTAGTTGTACTGTCACAATTTGTCACTTGCGATTGAGTTACATAAGTGGCCACTCCATTACCTGCATTGGTTACGGTAATCCCGTTCCAAACATACGGCAACTGATCGGCGCAGATGGTCAAATCCTCTACGGCTGCTATTAACGGATTTACGGTAAGGTTCAATATGGTAGCACTATCGCAACCAGTTACAAGAGACGGCGTTGTATAGGTCGCCACATTGTTGCCCCCTGTAGTCACCGTTATACCGTTCCAGCTGTAAGGCAACAAATCAGCGCATATGGTTACATTATCGGTTGCTGTGATCAATGGGTTAACTGTCAGATTCAAAGTAGTCGTACTATCGCATCCCGTCAATAAAGATTGAGTCGTATAAGTAGCCACACCGTTGCCTCCGGCTGCTACGGTTATTCCATTCCAGGTATAAGGCAGCGCGTTGGCACAGATGGTAATATCCTCAGTCTTTGTTTTTAAAGGATTAACTGTTACATTAAGTGTAGTTCCCGGACCACCACACCACGGAGTAAAGGTATACATCCCGGAAGCGGTATTGTCGACTGTCGCAGGGCTCCACGTACCACCGATCCCATTGTTAGAAACAGCTGGTAATACAGGTGCCGTTGAGCCATAACAAAAATCATTTACCGGATCAAACACAGGTGTTTGAGGCTCCAGTTTGGCGCCAATGGCCATGAGGTTCAAAATACCAAAAGAACTTGAGCTGATACCAATACTTTTGATTAGTTTGCCCTGACCTGAAGCAGGCATGTTTATTGGCATTTCGAACAAGTACGGAAACATCTCTCCATTACAAGTAGCATAACTTCTCGGTATCCGGTACAGTTTACTGGTAAGTTCAAAGGGAGCTTCGTTGATAGGATCAGGCAGACACCAATCGGGCATGTTCAGGCTAACAGCTGCCGTAGTGTTATCCGTAAAGGTAAAGGTTGCAGAAAATGCCACTGGGCCATTTCCACTCATTCCGACAAAATATAGCTTAGATGCTTCGAACGGATTTTGCAAAGTCAACGTCTTGCTTTGTCCCCATCCCAGGAAAATATCATTGTTCTGATTATATGGCTGAAGTGTGTAAGTAATGCCTGTATTGGTTGTTGTATTTGTGGATGTTATTTGCCTAATATTCTCATCAGGCAATGCTCCCGTACTGGCGTCAACACAAGTACTGCCTCCTGGCGCAAATGAAGGACTCACCAGCGCAAAATCAGAAAAGTCCGCGGCTACAGATGTGGACCCTGATGCCGGCCCGATTCCATCAGCAATAATATCAGCATTAAAATCACTCGCCAGTAAAGGAATCTGTCCGTACATGCCCCCATTTGTCACCATTATGGATACAGTAACCGGCGCAGTCACACACTGCCCCGCATCCGGCGTAAAAGTATAAGTGCCCGAAGAAGTATTGCTAACCGTTGACGGATTCCACGTTCCGGTAATTCCGTTGTCTGAAGTCGAAGGCAATGTTGGCATCGGCGAGCCAGAACATATATAAGCCGGTAAGCTAAATTCTGCCGCCTGGATCATTTTCACATGAGCTGAAACACCTGATATCCATACTGGCGACGGAGATGCCGTGCAATACACTTTACAACGAAAATAGCCATCAGCAGTTACACTGGTATATACTAATGCGGGATTCGACAAGGGTGAGCTAATATTTGACCAGCCCGTAGCCCCATCCGCCGACGATTCCCATTGGTAAGTAAGACCTGTCACATTTGGCATAACAGCCGTAATGTTCAGGTTAACCATACCTGACGACGGACAAACAAATTTTGGCGAAACTGTTGCGGGAGATGCAAACGGAAAAACAACTCCCGGATCACTGCAGTCTGTAGCCGCCAGGCCTGATAACGGCGATTGTGCAGCGGAATTTTGTTCCCGCACGCCAGCTGTGTTTGCAGGAACTTCTTTATCCGCCTCTGCCGCCGGCTCATTGTACCCCACGCCGATGCCGAAAATTATTGGAAGCTGCGTATAAACCTGATTGGATAACAACAGTACAAAAAATATGATGAGCACCTGGCGTAACCGGCCAGACTTAGCAAGGATGGTGTTTTTCATAATAGATAGTGTACACACTGCAGGGCCTGCAGTTCGTGAAGCAGTTTTTAAAATAAATCCATCAAACTATCCGGGATCTATTCAAAAAGAATTGGGTCGCGAAAACTGTACTCATTCGAAAGAATGGCTGAATTGCGCAGATGCACTACGACGGAAAAATCAAACCGCGTTAGTGTTGATTGTATAGGTTTCATACAATTAGGATATTGGTTATTGGAATGTGGTTGTTGCTAACAATCAGTAGCCGAAAAAGCAACAGCACCGCATTTATTAAGGCCATAAAGATAAATGAAAGATGGATTCGCAACACTGACTATCGATAAATGGATTTTTGACCTTTGCTCATTGCATCGAATGCTGAAAATTCACGGCAGCCACACCTGGTACTTTCCGAATCACTATATTTAGTCATGGAAAAAAATCACGTGGTCCTTATCAAATGCGCCGACCAGAAAGGACTGATTGCAGCTATCACGGGTGTTCTTTTCAGGAATAACCACAACATTCTTTTGATGAAGGAATTTGTTGAACCGGAAACCAATACTTTTTTTGCCAGGTTTGAACTCTCCGGTGAGCTTAATACAGAAACACTGCATACACAACTGGAAGACGCTTTACCCGCAGGAACACGCATCTCCATCAACCCTAAAAGAAAAAAAGACATTGTTATACTTGTTACAAAAGAACATCATTGTTTAAGCGACCTCCTCATACGCTATTACTTTAATGAATTGCATGCCAACATCAAGGCTGTTATCGGCAATCACGATATTCTAGAAGCCTTCACAGAGAAATTCGGCATCCCGTTCCATTTCCTCAGTCACGAGCATATTGAACGAAACGATTTTGAAACAAAGCTGTCATCACTCATAGATCAGTACGCTCCGGATTACGTGGTGCTGGCCAAGTTCATGCGGATTCTGTCGCCTTCATTTGTCGCACAGTATGAAGAACGCATCATTAACATACACCATTCGTTCCTGCCCGCATTTATCGGCGCAAATCCTTACCGAAAAGCTTATGAGCGCGGTGTAAAACTAATTGGCGCTACTGCTCATATAGTAAACAACGATCTTGATGAAGGACCAATCATCACCCAAAAAATAATTCCGGTTGACCATGAATACGATGTAAAAGGAATGATTGAAGCTGGTCATGAAATTGAAAAATCCGTTCTTGCTGATGCGCTCAAACTTGTGTTGGAAGACAGGGTGTTTGTGGTGCGGAATAAGACGATCATATTTAATTGAGAATTGAAAATGGAATGCGAGAATGTGCGAATATGCAAATGTGAAAATGTTGGGCCGGCCATAGGTGGTATGTAGTGGAGGATGGGTTTGCAGAATAGGTACACCCGGGTTGTTGTTTTGTTACACATGTAACATTTTTCCAATTATTTAAAGCTTAACTACTTTGTCGAAAAGTTGCTAAATAAACGTTTTATTGCATGCAACCGATTTACCATATTATTAATCCTGATTAATATAATTACGGCCACTTAAGGCGAACAATTTGCATGCTTCTTGCATTATTAAAATAAAAAGTGCAAGAGATGGATGTAAAAATGAACGAAGCGACAAACAACCGGCCACAGGGCGATAGGCTAATAGCAGCTCCGCATGTTTTTATCAACCTGCAATCTTATATTAAGCAGCTAAAATCTGAGGAAGCCTGGCAAAAAAATGACCGCAATGCCATAACCGTCTTTAAAACTGAAGGTGTGACGGTGGTGGTGGTTGCAATGCATGCTAACGCAGAAATCAATGACAATGTTGTGAATGGCATCCTAACCTTGCAGGTGCTGGAAGGAAGTGTGGAAGTTGTAGTAAACGGAACTACAGAAAGCATCTCACAGCGCCAGATGCTGGCCATTGAGCGGCAGGTAAGCCATCATATAAAAGCAACGGAAGACAGCTTTCTCTTGTTAACCATCAACGGCAAAGAGTAACCTCTTACGATCTTACGGTCTTACGATCTTACTGTCTTACGGTCTTCCAATGTGGCATACATTCCTCATTTGCAGCGATTCGGCAACAGTATTTACAGCAAAACCAAAGGTGCAGTACACGCAAAAAGGTTTATTTGAAGAGATTGCAGCCATTTTTCACCATTTTTTTCTTTGAAAAGGCTTACTTCCTAATATTCGTTAGTCATGGCAAATGATTTGTGGCAGAATCAGTGATAACCCATTATTCATTCTTAAAAATATCCAGATGGCGAAATATTCTGCAAAAAGCCAGAAAAAGGTAGAAAAGAGCATGCACGAAATGAAAGAAGGGAAACTGAAAAGTGGACGCAGTGGTAGAAAAGTTACTAATCCCAAACAAGCTATAGCAATTGGCTTGTCTGAAGCAAGAGAAGAAGGAGCGAAAGTTCCTAAAAAAGCTGCTTCTAAAACCGCAAAAAAAGCAGCGCCAAGAAAAACAGCTAAGCGCGCTGCACCCAAAAAAGCAGCAAAAAGAGCTGCACCTAAGAAAGCAGCAAAAAGAAGCGCACCCAAAAAGGCAGCTCGTAGAAAGTCTGCCAGTAAAAAATCCTGACTATGTGAGACCCAAAAAGAGAGTGGCGATTGATATAGGCATATCCATCACCACTCTTTTATATTAAAATAAGCCTGTCGCTATACGACTAAGTTCTTAATTACCATTTTGCATCAATTCCACGCTGCGGCTAATAAAATTGGTAAGATCATTCCCTTTCAGCAAACCCTGTGACAACAGTGCCAGATCAGCCAGGTTTCGAACCTGCTTTTCCTTTTTTGACTTGTCTTCTTCTTTCAATAAGTGCTGGTAGATCGGGTGATTACCGTTCACTGTTAATGTTACTTCGTCCGGCATGTTTGCATAAAATGCGCTCATTCCTCCGCCCATAGCAGCCATATCTTTCATACGACGCATCAGTTCAGGACGGGTAGCTACAACCGGAGCAGTTTCGGGACTAAGCCCTTTTACCTCCACGGTTACATGAAGATCCGGGATCTGCACGCCAAATAACTCTTTTAATTGGGTTGTTTCGTCGCTATTAAGAACAGAGTCTGTATCCTCCTGCTTGTCAATAAGGTTATCAACAATGTCTGCATCCACGCGCGTAAAATGGATGTTTTCCCATTTCAGCTCCATGTTATTGATAAAGGCTGCATCCACAATGGTTTCCATTTTAACCACTTTGTATCCCTTGGCTACAGATGCTTTGATATAGGCATCCTGCTGTACCGGATTTGTAGTGTACAGAATAACCTGCTTCCCTTCTTTGTTTTTTTGCAGCGTTTCTGTTTCTATTTTGTATTCTTCTAACGTATAGAACTTCCTGGTTTCAGCATCTTCCATCAGCAGGAACTTGTTTGCCTTATCAAGAAACTTATCGTCAGTCATCATCCCATACTTCACAAACAGGCCAAGGCTTTCCCATTTTTCTTCGAAAGAAGCGCGGTCTGTCTTAAAGATCTCGTCAAGCTTATCAGCAACTTTTTTGGTGATGTGTGCATTGATCTTTTTAACGTTAGGATCCCCCTGTAAGTAGCTACGGCTAACGTTAAGCGGAATATCCGGACTATCGATAACTCCCTGTAGCAGCATTAAAAATTCCGGAACAATATCTTTCACTTCATCCGTAACAAATACCTGGTTGCTGTACAGCTGGATCTTATCTTTCTGTATTTCGTATGACTGCTTTATTTTAGGAAAATACAGGATCCCAGTAAGATTGAAAGGATAGTCAACATTCAGGTGTATCCAGAACAACGGGGTTTCACCGTACGGATATAACTCCTTGTAAAATTTCTGATAGTCTTCAGTTGTAAGATCTGAAGGTTTTTTTGTCCAGATCGGGTTGGTATTGTTGATCTGGTTGTCTTCAAAATAAACAGGTATCGGCAGAAAACGGCAGAATCTCTCGAGAATACCACGAATTCTGTCTGCTTCAAGAAATTCAGTGCTTTCGTCATTAATGTGCAGCACTATTTCAGTTCCTCTGTCAGCCTTCTCCGTCTCGTGCAATTCAAATTCAGGGCTGCCGTCACAGCTCCAGAATACTGCAGGAGCATCCTTGTAGCTTTTTGTAAAGATTTCCACTTTGTCACTCACCATGAACGAGCTGTAGAAACCGAGACCAAAATGCCCGATGATGTTTGCATCCTTATATTTATCCAGGAACTCTTCCGCCCCGCTAAAAGCAACCTGGTTTATGTATTTGTCCACTTCTTCCGCGGTCATACCAATACCACGGTCAATAATGCTTAATGTTTTTTTGTCGGCATCAATCTTAATATCAATGCGCAATTCGCCCAGCTCACCTTTTGCTTCGCCAGTATTGGCCAGCGTCTGCAATTTTTGACTGGCATCTACAGCATTACTTACCAATTCACGGAGAAAAATCTCATGCTCGCTGTAGAGAAATTTTTTAATGATAGGGAAAATGTTTTCTGTTTGAACTCTTATCTGTCCTTTTTGCATAATGAAAACTTTTTTTAATGTCAATCGTTACCGGAAATACGGCAAAATACCTGTACCCGGCTTCATTTTTTAAACCTGAGAAATACACAAACCAAATACCAAAGCTAATACACTGACAGGTTGACAAATGCCCCGGTTAAACAAACCTTTTCCTAACAACATCCACCGCATTGAAAATACCGTGTCATTGTAGTCCCACGCCGATTACCGAATGTGATTTAACTTTAGCAGCTAACGTCAGAACGCTGAACACGCTTTATTTACTATTTTTAGGCCCTTAATTCAAATCTTATTATTCATGGATGTATTAGGTGTTGGTTCCCGGGTAAACCACATTACTTATGGGAAAGGTGTTATAATTCATGTTCATAAAAGAGCTTACGACATTTGTTTTATTGAAGGCGGAATTAAAACACTGAGCAAAGAAAACAATCTTGAAATCATTGAGAAAGTCGAGAGTGAATACAATGTCAGTTTTAATGAGGCAGAAGAGGCTTTAATGAAAATCCTGCGCGAATGGAGCGATGTTTCCGAAGTAATTCCCCTCGGAGAGAAATGGCAAAATGGTCTGATGATCCTAAAGCCCGGTGATAGCTCTCTTAAAGAAAAAGAAATTCCGATCGAAACCTTCTTTCATAAAATTGTGATGCTGCGTGACAGGCTGCGTGTGCTGGAACAGCGCATTAACAGCCATGATAAACTGACTGATGAAGATAAAATTAACATCCAGCAATATATTACCCGTATTTATGGTTCATTAACTACCTTCAATGTGTTGTTCAAGCACAGAATGGATTACTTTGAAGGCGAAAAAACTGAAAAGTAATTAGTAATCCATTAAAAAAACATTGATAATATCCGTACCTGTCCGATATCCAAAAAATAACCACAAAAAGAAATTATTTTAGTTTGTTTAAATTTTTTAGATATGAGTCTGATCAGGGATACCTGGGATGTTTCAAAGGAAATGCTAAGCCTGTCGTCGGAAATCAAAGCCGGACCACGAACGGATCGCGACAAACTGTCTCAGATCCTTTCTGAAATTTCAGATCTTTTAAATGATGTTTACATCAAAATGAAGCAGAAAATCTATCCCCGCACACAGTGTAACAGGTTAAGTGATTTATGCAATGATCTATTCGAATCTTCCCAGCATCTTGTAGGCGAAGAAAAAGCCCGCACGCTAAGTGACCAATTGCAATATGCATTGAAAAACAGTGAAAGGACTTTTGAAGATTTTGTTACGGAAAAGATTTCCTATATGGAGATACAACAACTGGAGGAGGCTTCGGGGAAGTTTAAGGCTTGTTCGGTAATTATTAACTAGCTGTAAGTTATACGTTGCATGTTATACGTAAGAGCTGGAGGGTGAAATCAACCCTCCAGCTCTTGTTATTTAGATAGTAGATAAATCCAGTACAAAACGGTACTTCACGTCATTTTTCAACATGCGATCGTAAGCCTCGTTAATGTAATTCATGGGGATGAGTTCTACATCGGCCACAATATTGTGTTCGGCGCAGTAATCCAACATTTCCTGCGTTTCTTTTATACCGCCAATCATTGAACCAATGATACTGCGGCGATTGTTCAACAGTGTAAAAGCACCAACCGGAGAAGCTTCTGGCGGCAAACCAACTATCACCATCTTGCCGTTAAGGTCAAGCAGATCGAGATATTGCTCATAGCTATGATTTGCTGATACCGTATTCAGAATTACGTCGAAATAGCTTTTGTACTCCTCCATCGCTTCTTTGTCCGTAGTAAGCGCGAATTTGTGTGCGCCAAGCTTTCTTGCATCGGCTTCTTTTGATTTGGATGTACTAAGCATAGTCACTTCCGCTCCAAATGAAACTGCAAATTTTACGGCCATGTGACCAAGTCCACCCAATCCAACAACGCCAACTTTTGTTCCTTTGGTTACACCAACATACCTAAGCGGTGAATAAGTAGTGATACCGGCACACAACAGCGGCGCTACTGCTTTAAGATCAAGCTTCGGAGATACTTTCAATACATACTTTTGGTCAGTAACGATCTGGGATGAATAACCGCCCTGGGCAACGGTCTTGCCATCACGCTCAATGGCATTGTAAGTGCCGGTCATTCCTTCCACACAGTATTGTTCGAGATCTTGTGCACAATTTTTACAAACCCTGCAGGAGTCGACCATTACACCCACGCCGGCAAAATCACCTTCTTTGAACTTTGTAACATTAGAACCAACTTTAACAACGCGGCCAACAATTTCATGTCCGGGCACCATTGGAAAAATAGAGCCACCCCATTCATCTTTTACCTGGTGAAGATCTGAATGACAAACACCGCAGTACAGTATTTCAACCTGCACGTCGTCCGGGCCAACATCTCTGCGTTCAAATGAAAAAGGAGTCAAAGGCGCATTCGCTTTCTGCGCAGCATATGCTTTTGTTGCTATCATAAAAATTTCTGTTTACCTGATTGAACATTGCGCACAATAATGCGCTTATTTTTTTCGGGTACAAATGTAGAGATTGAAGTGAAGAATTCACCCTGTTTTCGACAAGGCATCACACTACTTAAAAAGTTAGTGACTGCTACGTATTACGCGAGGGTTTGAGTATATTTAGAATTGTGCAGACTGTCATGACAGCAACAGATTTTCCCGTAGGGAATTAAGCTCAATAGAAGGGATTGGATTCTAAGCATCCTGGCCCGTTAGGGCTTTAACCAATAAAAGGTTAATGTCCTACGGACAAAGGAATCCAGAACGTTGGATTTTCTATTGAACTTTAAGCCCTACGGGCTATCGACGAAAAGCGTACTGTCATTCCATTTTTGATTTTGGTTAATCAAATTATTCATCGAGGCGACGATACTGCTACAGCTTGCACCATTTTATTTATAGAAGATATGCTTTAAAAAATATCTTGACTAAGCATTCTAATCAGTAAATATTCTCAAACACTTTATCATGGCATCTACACAAACAGTGTTCACCAATAACAGACCATCCAAACCAATTGCGACCATAATAAAGGCCGGATTAATAGCAGGCACGCTTGATATTGTAACGGCCCTGATCATGTTTTACATGAAAACCCACAAGGATCCGATGATCGTGTTTAAATATATTGCCAGCGCCGCATTTGGAAAAGCAGCGTATTCCGGCGCATCTTTTATTGTAGCCGGAATTGTATTTCATTATATCATCGCATTTTCTTTTACCATACTTTATTTCTTCCTGTATCCGCGCATCAAATTCATGCACAACTACCCTGTTCTCGCAGGCTTGACATATGGCATTTGTGTCTGGCTGATTATGAACCTGCTGGTATTGCCATTGACCCAACTACCACCTATCACATTCAATCTTCAATCCGCCATTACAGGCACAATTGTATTAATGCTGGCCATAGGATTGCCGGTTTCGCTCATAGTTCACAATTATTTCTCCCGTAATAAGCGAATGATAGAAAATGATGTAGTTTGAAGAAAAGTGTGTTAAGAGACGGAGAGCGCTGGTGCAGTTTGCAGAAACGCACCAGTAATTAATTCGCTGTTTTTTGCATCCAGTTTTTGTTGTAACAGATTAGCGAATGCCTCAAGGTAATCAATCACATCTTCTCTCACATTTCTTTTCAACCAGCGAAAGCCACCGGCCAAAGCATATAGCACTTCTTTATCATCGAGGTATTCTATGTGATGAATATCTGTGGGAGTCAGTCCGATTCCTTCGAGCCGTGCGATCAACATGTATGCAGGCGCATCCGTTACAGGACAATAGTCTTCCGCAATTTCCGTCCATTCGCCAATACCCGATTGTGCATAAGCCTGTATTTCTTCCCTGCTCAAACTTGTAACCACCTGTAACAGGTTTCCACAATTGCAACCACCGTGATTACCCCACGCATAATAGGCGCCATTACGCAGACGCATTGCTGTTTCCCGAAGCGCTTTTATCAATGTTGTATCTGGAAATGCCATATTGCTTTATTTAAGTTAACAAAGAAAACAGCATCATAGTTACATAAAGTTACAAGCTATCGAGCTTAAAATAACCAAGGTGTATTGCATCTTCTTCCTGAGAACCTTCAGCCGGTTGAATATCAATAACGTATTGCGCTTTTATGTCCTGAGGAAGAATGTCCTGTATTTCATACAGATCATCAACATCCACGCCATATTTATCATCCACATGAGATGCTGCACCGGCAAACCCTGTATGCTGATAGAAAGCAGTCATTTTTGCCTGGGTTATCGCGTCACCCTTCTCTTTCGCAACGGCCAGCATCTTATAATGAAATTCATCAAAAGCATTTTGCCTGTAGCCACCAAGATTAATAAAAAACAATTTGTATGCAGAAGATTGTTGCAACAATTCATTCTTCAACCTAACGGACACCGCCTTACCGTTTACATTTTTTACCTCCCGCCACGCATCAACATGGATCTTGTGCGGACCAGGCCAGAATGCCTTGATCTGAGGGATAAGATCTCTTAATTCTTTTGCTATGCCAAATAACACATCGTGTTGTTCGGTGTTCCTGCCTTCCGGTTTACAACCGAGCAATAACATGTACAGTTTATATTCACTCATAATTTACCGACGGTGAGAATAAGTAAGATTAGAAGATGCAATTTTATTAATATTACAGCTATAAACCAAAGCGTTTTATGGCACTCTATACAAAGATCAATCCCTTCTCCAAAATCAATAATGATACAGGATTTGGCGTTAATGCCAGTAGTTATGGAGGAAGATTTATTAATAAAGACGGCACCTTTAACCTGGAAAAGGAAGGCCTTTCATTCTGGAACCGGTTTAGTGTTTTTCATGCAATGATCAACATGCCTCGATGGAAATTCATATCGGTGATCGTGCTTTTTTTTATCAGCATTAACCTGCTTTATACAATTATCTATATAGTTCTTGGCGTTAATGAATTGCAGGGATATTATAACACCGATAACTGGTCACGGATTAAAGAGATCTTCTTTTTCAGCACCGAAACTTTTACTACGGTTGGGTATGGCAGGGTTAACCCCGTGGGTGACGGAGCAAACATGGTGGCTGCGTTTGAGGCCATGACAGGCTTCCTTTCATTCGCCATTGCAACCGGTTTATTCTATGGGCGTTTTTCCAAACCGAAGGCTTTCTTAAAATTTACCGACGCTGCCCTTATTGCACCTTTTCAGGAAAAGGAGGCATTGATGTTCCGTTTTGTATCTTATAAAGACAATCATTCTCTAACCAATGCAGAAGTCAAAGTTAATCTGAGCCTGTTGGCTTTAGAAAATGGTAAATCCGTTTACAAGTTTTATGAACTGAACCTTGAAAGAAATCATGTAGATCTTTTGCCGATGAACTTCACGGTAGTTCATCCGATTGATGACACAAGTCCCCTACTCGGCTTATCATACGACGACATGAAAGCTGCTGATGTGGAAGTATACGTCCTTGTAAGAGCTTTTGATGAAACCTATTCCTCCACCGTTCTTCAACGCACTTCTTACACTTACGACGAAATTAAATTCCGCGCCAAATTTGTTCCCATGTACCGCGAAAGCCCGGACGGGAAGACGACAATTATAGAGTTACATAAACTTAATGAATACAAAGATGTCTAAAAAGACCGTAAGATCGTAAGACAGTAAGACCGTAAGAGGGTTAGGATGTTGCACTGTCTTTCTTATGATGTATATAGCAAGAAAAAAAGAGGGTAAGATTGGAGGTTAAAAAACGCATCCCTTACACTCTTCTTTTTTGATAATTTTTATACCCGCAAAAAGATTTGGTGCCTCACCTTCAACAGCCCTCTTACGCGTCTTACCATCTTACTGTCTTACGCGTCTTACATGTCTTACGATCTTACGGTCTTACGGTCTTCCTACGCCATCATATCCAGTATTTCCATTAACTCGCTGTCTGTTTTTACCAGCACTTCGCGGGCTTTGCTGCCGAGGTTCGGGCCTACGATGCCGGCGGCTTCCAGCTGATCCATCAGACGGCCCGCGCGGTTGTATCCCAGTTTCATTCTTCTTTGAATTAAGGATGTACTGCCCATTTGGTTAGCGACGATCAGTTTCGCCGCATCTTCAAACAAAGGATCACGGTCACCCAGATCAAGCTCTCTATCTCCGGCTTCCTTCTCATCCACATATTCCGGAAGTAAGAATGCTTGCGGATAACCTTGCTGATCACCAATGAATTCACAGATGTGTTCCACTTCAGGAGTATCAACAAAGGCGCACTGCAAACGCGTGATTTCACCGTTATAGCTGATCAACATATCACCCTTCCCAATCAGTTGCTCCGCGCCGCCTGCATCAAGAATTGTACGGCTGTCAATTTTCGAAGAAACCTTGAACGCAATACGCGCCGGGAAGTTCGCCTTAATGGTACCTGTGATGATATTTACTGAAGGTCTTTGTGTAGCGATGATCAGGTGAATACCCACCGCACGTGCTAATTGCGCCAGACGGGCAATTGGCATTTCCACCTCTTTACCTGCAGTCATAATAAGATCGGCAAACTCATCCACTACAAGCACGATGAAAGGAAGATACTGGTGACCTCTTTGCGGATTCAGTTTACGCTTGGTGAATTTTTCATTGTACTCTTTAATGTTACGGCAACCGGCTTCTTTCAACAAGTCATAACGGTTATCCATTTCAATACACAAAGCGTTCAATGTGTTGATTACTTTCTTTGTATCGGTAATAATTGCTTCTTCTTCACCAGGCAATTTTGCAAGAAAATGATTTTCTATTGTGCGGTACAAACTCAATTCCACCTTCTTAGGATCCACCAAAACAAACTTCAGTTGAGAAGGATGTTTCTTGTACAACAAGGAAACCAGCAGCGTATTGATACCAACAGATTTACCCTGTCCCGTAGCACCGGCCATCAATAAGTGCGGCATACTCGCAAGGTCCACGATAAAGTTTTCGTTGTCGATCTTTTTACCAATTGCGATAGGTAATGAAAAAGCATTGCTTTGGAATTTATCACTCGCCAGCAAGGTTTTCATACTAACCACGGTCTTACGCACATTCGGCACCTCAATACCGATGGTACCTTTACCCGGAATAGGCGCAATGATACGGATGCCTAACGCAGCCAGGCTTAATGCAATATCATCTTCCAGGTTTTTAATACGGCTGATACGCACACCGGGCGCCGGCACGATTTCATACAATGTTACGGTTGGTCCAACGGTAGCGGCTATGCGCTGAATAGCGATATCATAGTTCTTCAGCGTAGCAATAATCTGGTTCTTGTTGGCTTCCAGTTCAGCAGGATCATGCACGATCTTTTCGCTACCATGTGTCTCCAGCAATTCAAGGGAAGGGAGCTGATAGTCGCTTAACTCAAGTGTTGGTTCATACAAGGTTTCCAACGAACCTTTTCTGGCAGCCGGCTTTCCATCTTCTTCGGCTGTTTCATTTAGGTGATTATCTTTTGTTTCCTGGATCTCAAGCTCCATGTCGATCTTGTCGTTAAACTTGATCTTCAGGGGGTCTCTCTCAGGCCGGGTAACCGGTAACGACTCTTCTTCCGATTCCTCGTCTTCTGCAGTTTCTTTTAATTCCAACGGGAATTCGTCCTCCTGCCACTCTTCTTCTACCTCTTCCTCCACAACATCTTCGTCCTCGTCCTCGGGGATTCCATTTTTATACAGATCATTTATTTCAACGCGCGGCTCATCTCTTTCTATCACATCAAATTCAGTCATGGGGTCAGCAACCTCTTCATCATCTTTAGGCATAATCACAACCACACCCTTGCCATCTTTCTTCAACTTATTATTGCTGCCAAAACCTTTTTCTGCTTTCTCCAACGGAACCATTTCTTCTTCAGGCTCAGCTGCAACAATTTCCTCTTTACCTCTTCTTCGTTTCTTTTCAATTACCGGTGGAACTTCTTCGCCTACTGCATCTTCTGCAACGGCAGGTTTTACAGTTCTTTCAGGCCATTTGATGGTTGGGTTAAACCGCCAGATAAAATAACTCACAGCGGCGAGCCCAAGAACGAAGCCTGTTCCAACGCGACCAATCCATTTGATCAGCCAGGCATTCATCATCTCTCCTACCGCACCGCCAAACGGGAACTCAAGTCTGCCTGTAAAAAATGCAAAGGCAACACTCAACACCAACAATCCAATAATCAGGTATTTAATGTTGCGCACAAGACTGAAGACTTTTTTTCCAACCAGCAGATTTACGCCCAGCACAAAGAAGACTGTACAAAACAAAAATGATGCAACACCAAATCCTTTGTAAATAAAAATATGCGAAACATATGCGCCTAAAACACCAAGCAGATTGCGGACCTGAACATCGTCAGTGCTGAAAATTTTTATTCCAAATTGAAATACTTTATCCTGATCCTGCTTCCATGTAAAGAGGTAGGAAGCAAATGCAATGAATAAAAATATAGAGAAGAGCAGGCTTACCGCACCTGCAATTTTTTGAGTTCTTTCATCCTTCACCACTTCCGTCACCGTAACCTGTGCTTCTTTTTCCGGTTTCAATTCATCCGGGTTGGGTGGAGGAGGTGTTTTCTTTTTTAACCTGTTTGCCATATATAATTGATAACGTACAAACCTAGGTAAATATGACAAATGCACAAAGAAGCGTGCATAAATGCAGGAGCTAAGCCGTGCGAAAGCGGGGGATGTGCAAATGTTATGCGTAATTGAAAATTGAAAATTGAAAATGCCAGTGACGCCAAATGCTTTTTCGCTGCGCCGCTGCTTCTTCGCGCTCGCCGCCTGAAACCGACCGCGGAAATGCGTAATTAACAATGTCGTTGGTGCCAAAGGCTTTTTCGTTGCGTCGCTGCTTCTTTGCGCTCGCTGCGTGCAACCTGCTGTATCGTAACAACACAGCCACTGTATCAAAACCGGACACCCGGTTCAAAAACAAACACATTACTTGCTGATAATCATTAACTTAAAATGTGGCATACATTTGCCATACTGCTTAATGCCTACCCGGTATTTCAAGCCGGGCCGGTTACCCGGTATGTAATAAAAACTGACTTATGTTTAAGAATTATCTGAAGATCTCCTGGAGGAACCTTATGAAGAATAAGACCTTCTCCATTGTAAATATAACAGGCCTGGCTATTGGTCTTGCCTGCTTCCTGCTGATAGCCCTTTATGTGACAGACGAACTGAGCTTCGATAAATACAATGTGAAAGCAGACAGAATTTTCCGCATCAACAGCGATCTGCTATTTAACGGAACAGAAGCGCACATGCCGGTGAGCTCAGACATGATGGGTGCTGCGTTGAAAAAAGATTATCCCCAGGTGGAAGATTTCGCCCGTATTTATGCGTCCAGCGGCAACAGGTTTATCAAAAAAGGCAATGATTACATCAATGAGGAACGAATCGCATTTGCAGACTCAACATTGTTTAACGTATTCACATTACCGGCACTAAAAGGGGATACCAAAATTGCATTGAACGAGCCCAACGCAGTTGTCATAACTGCAAGCACAGCAAAAAAGTATTTTGGAACGACTGACGTTATTGGAAAAACTGTTGAAGTAAAAAATGACAATCCCACCCTGACACCGTTTAAAATCACGGCGGTAATAAAGGACATTCCCGCAAATTCGCATTTTAATTTCGATTTCCTTTTTTCAATGAAGAACGCCCCCTATCCTCAATGGGGAGATTACCTCAGTCATAACTTTCATACCTATCTTCTTTTGAAGCCAGGTGTGGATTATAAGGCATTTGAAAAATTATTCCTGCGTCAATACCTCAACAAATATGTTTTGCCGCAGGCCAAGCAATACATGCAGATCAACAGCATTGAAGAATTTGAGCATACCGGCAATAGAATAAATTATTCTTTGATGCCGCTCACCAAAATTCACCTTTATTCAGACAGGATGTTTGAATTAAGTCCCAGCGGCAATGTGCAGTACGTTTATATCTTTTCAGCAGTTGCATTATTTATCCTGCTGATAGCCTGTGTGAATTTTATGAATCTTACCACAGCAAGATCTGCCGGTCGTGCAAAAGAAGTTGGCGTAAGAAAAGTGCTGGGATCAAAACGGAAGGAACTCATTGCACAATTCTTAACCGAATCTGTTATGATGACTTTATTCTCATTGATGCTGGCTATTTTACTCGTGTATTCAGTTCTGCATGCGTTCAACGAAATTGCTGGCAAAGACATCTCTTTTATAAATATCTTCTCACCGGTGATCTTTCCCTTGCTTTTTGCCCTGCCTATTATTGTCGGCTTGCTGGCGGGTAGTTACCCTGCATTGTTCCTGTCTGCTTTCAAACCGATTGAAGTATTGAAAGGTAAATTGAAAATGGGATCAAAAAGCGGTACATTAAGAAGCGTATTGGTTGTGTTCCAGTTCTTCATTTCAATCGTTCTTATTATTGGCACTATTGTTATTTATCGCCAGCTCAGCTTCATTCAA
Organism: Chitinophagaceae bacterium DXS; assembly: GCA_030345135.1. GTDB lineage: Bacteria > Bacteroidota > Bacteroidia > Chitinophagales > Chitinophagaceae > Danxiaibacter > Danxiaibacter flavus. Next base: position 153,666 of record CP128386.1, on the reverse strand, counting down.
AATAAAAACATCGGGTTCAATAAAAACCAGGTATTAATTATTAACGATGCTTATAACCTCGGCAATAATGTACAGGCATTCAAGAATGATGTTGAACATTTACCGGGCGTAAAAAAAGGCACCATAAGCGGATTTTTGCCGGTATCATCCTCCAGCCGCAGCGACAACTCTTTTTCGACTGAAGCTGTAATGGATGTACACAACGGATTTAATATGCAGGTTTGGGATGTTGACTACGACTACCTGGAAACAATGGGAATGGATGTAGTTAAAGGGCGGAACTTTTCAAGGGATTTTGGCTCTGATTCATCCGGCATGCTCATCAATGAAGCTACGGCAAAAATACTTGGAATGGATAATCCTGTCGGTAAAAAGCTGTATACAATGAATTTGGACAGTCAGCAAAAGATTTCTTATACCATATTAGGAGTAGTAAGAAATTTCAACTACGAATCGCTTAGACAGACAGTAGGACCTTTGTGCTTTAAACTGCAAAGAAGTTATGGTTTAGCTTCTTTCAGGGTAAATGCCGGCAATATTTCTTCCCTAATCCCTACCATAGAAAATAAATGGAAGTCAATGGCCCCCGGCATGCCGTTCAGCTACCGCTTTCTTGATGATTCATTTGATGAAATGTACCGTGCTGAACAGCGTGCAGGAAAAATCGCGCTGATCTTTTCTACACTCGCCATCTTTATCGCTTGCCTTGGATTGTTTGGATTGGTTACTTTTATAGCGGAACAAAGGACAAAAGAGATTGGCATCAGAAAAGTACTTGGTGCAAGCGTGAACGGCATCGTTCAATTGCTTTCAAAAGACTTTATGAAACTGGTAGCCATCGCATTTATTATTGCAGCACCGGTATCCTGGTTCTTTATGAATAAGTGGCTACAGAATTTTGCCTACCGCACTGACATAACCTGGTGGATCTTTGCGCTGGCCGCTGTGCTCGCATTGTTTATTGCACTGGCAACAATCAGCTTCCAGGCAATAAAGGCCGCACTGAATAACCCGGTGAAGAGTTTGAGGACGGAATAAAGAAGACCGTAAGACAGTAAGACCGTAAGACAGTAAGACCGTAAGATAGTAAGACATGTAAGACGGGTAAGACGCGTAAAATATGTAAGAGAGAAGGACATAGAAGTAAGGTGTCGGCCACGCCAACGTTTCTTTGTTGACAACTGATAAAGCTTAAAGCCCAAGCCTAAAGCTGACCGAAGCGAAGTTTTTTGAACCGTATAAGGTATATAAGGGCGTACAAGAAGTTACACCGGAGGTCCATCGTGGCTAGAGCTGTATACATTTACTCAGCCAGTTTGTATCCTTCACCATTGACTATTCACTATTCACTAGTTGTATAGAAGAATAAAGAAAGAGAAAAAAAATTGCAGTTAGTATAAAAGAAAAAAACAGGCCGGCCTAAAGCTGATAGCTAATAGCTGATACCTGACACCTGATACCTAAAATATGCTATTCAACTATATACGGATCGCGCTTAGAAATATTGCGAAACACAAGCTGTTTTCGTTCATCAATATTTTTGGATTGGGGCTGAGCATGTCGCTCGGCCTTATCATCATTATGAGCGTAAAGGAAGATTTGAGCTACGACAAATTTCATCCGTTTGTGAACAGGACCTATCGCGTTATTTCCGAGGTAAGAGATCAGCAGGGCAACAAATTACGGATGGCAAGTACTCCTTTGCCTTTGGCTGAAACACTGGAAAAGGAAAAAAATGTTATTGAAAAAACAGCAGAACTATATCCCTCATTAAAAGATGAAGGCAATGTCGGCGACAGGCGCCTGCATGTAAACGGTGCATTTACCAACCAGTCTTTCTTTGACATTTTCGGGTATGAACTGGAAGAAGGAAACAGATCAGAACTTTTAAATACACCTAACAGCATAGTAATAAGCAAAGCGACCGCCATACGCTATTTCGGCAATGAGGAAGCCGTTGGTAAGAATATTTCATTCGACCGACTCGGAAATTTTACCGTAACTGGTGTGCTGAAAGAAGACAAGCGCAAATCGCATCTTTCATTTGAGGCATATGCTTCTATACTCGCAGTTCCTTTACTTGAAAAAACAGGCCGGCTGTCTTCCATTCAAAACGACTGGCAAAACGCCATTTCCGGATATACATACCTGCTATTGAAAGAACAGGCAAACAGACAGCAATTGCATGGTGTACTTTCGCGGATTACTAACACCGTGAATAAGCTGGCCGGTACTGATTCAAAACAAACAATTCAATTCGACACACAGTCGTTGTCAGAAATTACCCCAGGCGAAGAACTTGCATTTTCGATTGATAAGGGCACATCCCGCGGAAAAATGCTGGCAGCTATTGGCATCGGGTTTATCGTACTGCTTTCCGCCTGCTTCAACTATACCAATCTTTCTATAGCCAGATCGCTCAACCGCGCGAAAGAAGTAGGCGTCAGAAAGATTTCCGGAGCATCACGCAGGCAGATCTTTGGTCAATTTATTACAGAAGCAATAGTATTATCATTTCTTTCATTAATAGTAGCATACTTCCTGCTTTCAGTAACGATCACCTATGCTCCCTTTAGCGCAGAATTCATTCCGCAGTTTCATTTTGATTACACGCTATTACTTGCACTTATCGCCTTTTGTTTATTCATTGGATTACTCGCAGGCATAGTTCCTGCGCTGGCTTTATCCGCTTTTAAACCGGTGGAAGTGCTTAAAAATCTGTTTACCGTTAAATTATTTGGCGGCAACAGCTTCCGTAAAATATTGTTGGTGTTCCAGTTCTCGCTGTCCATTTTCACCATCGTGTTTATGCTGGTATTTTACAGGCAATTCACTTTTTCAGCAAATGCAGATCATGGCTTTAATGCAAAAAATGTACTCAATATTCCATTAAGCGGAGCCCCTTATAAAATATTGGCAAACGACATCAGGAATATGAGCGGTGTCGAATTAGTTTCCGGCACGTCAACCAACCTCGGCAAATACACCACAGGGACCGTCCGGACAAAAAAAGAAGGCGACGAAAACATTATTGATGCGGATTATTATTTCACCGACAATGATTTTGTGCCTGACATGCAACTAAAAGTGCTCGCAGGAAATCTTCAGCTGAAAACGACTGACAGCACTGAAAGATATGTTGTGATTAATGAAAAAGCAGCTGCCTTATTAAAGCTGGGTTCGCCCCGGTCCGCAGTCGGACAAACCATCTTAATGGATGATTCGGCCAGAGTAACTGTATCCGCAGTTGTGAAAGATTTTTACTTCAGATCTTTTTCGTTCCCCATTACACCGTTGCTGCTGCGCTATAATCCGCAGGAATTTAAATACCTGAACATTCGCGTGGCACCGTCTGCAAATAAAGACTACATCGTTGACAGAATTGCACAACTATGGAAAAAGACCAACACCGGACAGCCATTTGTATATGGATGGCTCGATAAAGAAATTTATGATGAAAACCTGCAATGGAGCACCATATCTTTCCTGGGCTTCCTTGCCATCATGACCATATCCATTGCATGCCTGGGTATGCTCGGCATTGCGGTATACACAACTGAAACCCGCAGAAAGGAAATAGTGATCCGCAAAGTAATGGGTGCAGAAATACGCAGCATCGTGCTTCTTCTTTCCAAAGCATTCATCAAACTGGTGTTTATAGCCGGACTGATTGCCTTACCCATAGGCTATGTGCTGGGCTATATCTTCCTGAACTTTTTCGCCAACAGGGTAAGCATAGGCGCGGGTACGTTATCTCTCGCATTCCTGAGCGTGTTCCTTTTGGTCATACTTACCATCAGTTCCCAGATTATTAAGGTGGCCAATGCAAATCCGGCAACAGGGCTACGCAATGAGTAAGTGTGGGAATGTGCGGATGTGCGAATGTGCAAATGTGTAAATGTGTAGATGAGGAGAAGGAGATAGTGTCGAAATAATGCGTTCCCCTTGCACATTTGCACATTTACTAATTTGCACATTTACTAATTTGCATTTTTGCTTTTCCCTACCTTCGCGACTATGGCTGAAGTTCGGAAAAAGACCATTCTCGCTACTTTATTGATATATATTGGATTTGCCATCGGCGCACTGAACACGTGGCTATTTACGCACCGCGGCTTTTTTGACGTTGACCAGTACGGACTTACAAGGGTTTTTAATGAAATGACCCTTTTTATTTTTTCAGTCAGCACCATGGGAATCAATATTGTCATTTACAAGTTTTTTCCGTTCTACAACCGAAATCTCCCTGAAAAAGAAAACGACCTTCTAAGCGGTTCACTGGCCTGGGGCACCATTGGTTTTTTAATTGTTCTTTTCTGCGGCTGGCTTGGTCACGATCTCTTCATTAGAAAATTCGCCACCAAATCAACCATGTTGGTGGAATACTATTACTGGCTGTTTCCGTGTGCCTACTTTTTGTTGTTGTACACACTTGCTGAATCTTATGCATGGCAATTGCATAAGGCTCCATTCACCAATTTTTTAAAAGAAGTTTTATTCAGGTTAATTACAACCGTATTAATCATTTTATACCTGAAGCATGTTATTACGTTCCATGAATTTATGATCGGCTTTGCCCTTCAGTATGGAATAATATTCGCGGCGTTGCTTTACTATCTCATCATTAAGCAACGGGTAGGCCTCGCTCTTAGGTTCAGCCGGGTTACAAAAAAATTCTATCGCAAAATGCTGACCATGATCGGTTACGTTTTTATAGGCAACGTAATCCATGCAGTAGGACCTGTCATTGGCGGCATCGTTATCTCCAGCAACAATGGGCTTGGAGCGGCAGGTGTTTACACTTTTGCAACTTATTTCGGTTCGATTTTGCAGGCTCCTCAACGCAGCATTTCTGCCTTATCGGTTCCTATCTTGTCCAATGCATGGAAGGATAAAGATATCAACGGCATCCGGAAGGTATATCAGCGTTCATCCATAAATATGCTGATAGCGGCGATCTTTTTGTTTTTTATTATCTGGCTCAATTACAACAATGCTATCAATGCGTTTCATATTAATGAAAGCTACCTGGATGGCAAGCCTGTGTTTCTGCTGATTGGCTTATACTGGATCATTGACATGGGAACAGGGGTTAACGCACAGATCATGACGACCTCCAATCATTGGAGATTTGAATTTTCCACGAGCGTTTTGTTTGTGTTACTGATGATACCCACCAACTACTTCCTTATAAAAAAAATGGGCATTACCGGCGCGGCATGTGCACAACTGATATCTATACTCATCTATAACATTGTACGCATCATTTTTTTATGGAAGAAATATAACCTCCTTCCTTTTACTGTAAATACACTTAAGCTTATTGCAATAAGCCTTTGCGCATATGGAGTCACTTACCTGATATCATCTAATATCACCGGCTTTACCGGTATGTTCATAACGACTATAGTATTCAGCGTTATGTTTCTGGTTCCGGTTTTTTTGCTGGATATAACACCAGATATCAAGCCCGTCGTCGCAACTATTAAAAAGCGGCTTAGTCGCTAACTCTTAGCGTGACATAGTTATTGCATTCTGTTCAACATACGCTTACAACTCAAAAAACACTTCCAACGTTTCACTTTCGCACAAAAACTGTCCGTTTCCGAACACCAATAAATGTGCAACCGCTAATAAACCCTTTATTTATAAGCCTTTGGCATACTGGCACAGGTATTGAATCTTAACGCTGACGGAAGATCGTGTGTAAAAGAAGAATAAATACTTCACCGTTGCTGAAATCTGATTGTTGATAGCCTGAAAGCTGACAACTATGTTAAAGAATTACATCCTTGTTGCCCTTCGTAATCTGAAAAGAAATAAAGTCTTTTCGCTGATAAACATCCTCGGATTGGCGTTGGGAATGACGTGCAGCCTGCTCATCCTTTTATGGGTGAAGGACGAGCGCGCGAAAGATGCATTTCACGCCAACAATAAAAGGCTTTACAACATCTACGAACGCCAATATTACGATAACCGTATTGAAGCTGGGTTCTTTACTCCGGGCATGCTTGGCGAAGAGATGAAGAAGGTTATTCCAGAAGTGGAGGCTGCGATCGGTTTTGGATGGCAGGAAGAACTTACATTCCAGGTTGGCGACAAGATCCTGAAGGAGAAAGGCACACACGCTGGCAAAGACTTCTTTAAAATGTTCAGCTTTCCGCTTTTAAAGGGCTCACCTGAAAAAGCACTATCAACACCCGAAAGCATCGCTATCTCCGAAACTATGGCGAAGCATTTCTTTGGCAAAGCGGAAGACGCCATCGGCAAAACTATCAGAGTGGAAGATTCAAAAGATCTTATTGTAAGCGGCGTATATGCTGACATGGGCAACAACTCCTCATTTAAAGGAGATTACATTATAAACTGGGATTATTTTTTAGTAAGAAACGACTGGGCAAAAGACTGGGGTAATAACGGACCACACACTACCATCATGCTGCGGGCCAATGCAAATCCGGAACTCGTTAGAAAAAAAATCGTTAAGTTCCTTGATAACTATAACAAAGACCAAAGCGCTGCATTTCGCATTGAACTTGGCATGCAACCTTATTCTGACATGTATCTCAAAGGCAACTTTAAGAGTGGAAAAGAAGATGGTGGCAGAATCGAATATGTACGTCTCTTTACCCTTATCGCGATTTTCATCTTACTGATTGCCTGTATTAACTTTATGAACCTTACCACCGCGAGATCGGTAAAAAGGGCAAAAGAAATTGGCATCAGAAAAGTTGTTGGTGCTATGCGTGGTGCATTAATCAGGCAGTTTTTAGGAGAAGCTGTCTTGCTCGCTTTCATCGCTGTTATCATCGCTCTTTTACTTAGCTTGCTATTGATGCCTGCATTCAATCATCTTACAGGCAAAGAGATTTCGCTACCTGTATCTGACAGTAGCTTCTGGTTGCAATTGCTTGCGATTACACTGATTACAGGATTTATTTCCGGTAGCTATCCAGCATTATTCCTGTCATCATTTAGTGCCATCAGGGTATTAAAAGGCACCATGAAATTCACAACCTCTGCTACACTATTTCGCAAAGGTCTTGTTGTCTTTCAATTTGTTTTATCCATTCTGCTTATCATTGGAACCATTATCGTTTCCCGCCAGGTGAATTATATATACACAAAAAATATTGGTTTCGACAGAGAGAATCTTATTTACATACCAATAGAAGGCGAGTTAAGAACTAAATATGAATTGTTCAGGAACGAAGCAATTAGCCTGCCCGGAATAAAGAACATTTCAAGAATATCACAGGCACCTACGGAAATTGAAAACAATACAGGAGGCGTGAAGTGGGATGGAAAAGATCCCAATACATTGCCAATGTTTTCAACTGCAGCAATAGGTTATGACTTCATAAAAACCTGCAATATTCGCTTACTGGAGGGCCGTGATTATTCGAGGGATTTTGCCACAGATTCTACAAATTACATATTGAATGAATCAGCAGTAGCCAAGATAGGATACAAGAACCCTATTGGCAAGCCGCTAACATTGTGGGACAAAAAAGGAACCATTGTTGGCGTTATTAAAGACTTTCATTTCACATCACTTCATCAAAAAATAGAACCGCTGATTTTACGATATGGTGAAAAGGATAGCTGGGGCAGCATACTTGTGCGTACAGAAGCGGGTAAGACAAAGGACGCATTGGCAAGCCTGCAAAAAGTTTGTACTGAAATAAATCCCAGGTTTCCCTTCAGCAGCTTTTTTGCAGATGAAGAATTTCAAAAGTTGTACACAAGTGAATCAATCATTAACAAACTTTCCCTGTGTTTTGCTTTCCTTGCCATTTTTATATCATGCCTTGGATTGCTCGGTTTGGTTATGTTTACAGCGGAACAAAGAACAAAGGAAATTGGTATCAGAAAAGTGTTGGGTGCAAGTGTAGGATCTTTATTTACATTATTAAGCAAAGAGTTTTTATGGCTTGTTTTTATCGCAATGATGATAGCTTCACCATTGGCATGGTACGCTATGCATAATTGGCTGCAGACCTTTGCTTACCAGATAACTATTTCGTGGTGGATCTTTCCGCTTGCCGCAGCTACGGCAATCTTGATAGCATTATTAACCGTCAGTTTCCAGGCCGCGAAGGCGGCATTGGTTAACCCGACGAAGAGTTTGCGGACTGAATAATTTTCATTTTCATTTTCAATTGAAAATTGAAAGTTGAAAATTGAAAATGAAGAAGACTTCTCCTTATATGCCAATGATAGATTTGCATGTAAGCATACGCTCAGTGGGATCTGTGTCTGCTCTATGCTCTCTGGGTAACTAATTGTTAATAGTACTTAATAGCAGTTATTGTTACACGGAGAAATACAGGAGAAGACACAGAGTTACACAGAGCTTTTTCGACGAAGACCTGAAACAACTGAAAATCCATGATGAAGGAAGTGAATGCCAGAAGGCCTGCTAAAAAAACAAGTAGCTCAAGATTAGGTACTTCGTAATTCGTACTTGCAACGATCTTGAGTTTTCAAAAAAAAATCCCAACTCCATGTAACATTCATTTCATCCAAACGTATTAGAGTATCGCAAATCCCATCATACTAAAACTATAATTATCATGAAAAAACATTTTCTTGTAGCCCTGGCAGTTGTTGGTTGCTTAGCCGCTAAAGCTCAATCTAATAACGACAAAGAACCATATTTGACGAAGGCATTAACAAACGATGTACAAAAAGTAAAAGTAGAAACCTCAGGCGGAAGCATTGCTGTTGAAGGCGCTTCCAGTTCTCCTAAAATAGAAATGTATGTAAATGGCAATAATTCATTGTTCAATAAATTATCAAAAGACGAAATAAAGAAAAGACTGGAAGATGACTATATAGTAAATATCAATTTCAGCAACAACGTCCTGACGGCTACTGCAAAACCAAAGGAAAGAAATATGGACTGGAAGAAATCTCTCAGCATTTCTTTTAAAGTATATGTTCCTAAAAATGTGTCTACTGACCTGGCAACAAGCGGTGGCAGCATTAAACTGGCTAACCTTAGCGGCACACAAAATTTTGCAACAAGCGGCGGAAGCCTGAACGTTGAAGGCATTTCAGGAAAAATTGACGGAAAAACCAGCGGCGGCAGCATCAAATTAAGTAACTCACAGGACGACATCGATTTATCTACAAGTGGTGGCAGTATTGATGCCAGCAATTGCAAAGGCAACATTCGCCTTTCTACATCAGGGGGCTCTTTAAAGCTGAATGATCTGAATGGCAAAATCGATGCTTCGACAAGCGGCGGTTCAGTTAATGGAAGCAAGATCACCGGCGAATTGTCTGCACATACATCCGGAGGAAGCGTAAGACTTTCTGAAATGGCTTGCAGCCTGTCTACTTCAACCAGTGGCGGCTCTATGGATGTTGAAATAACACAACTTGGCAAATTTGTAAAGATCAGCAACTCCGGAGGCAATATCAAGCTTGACCTGCCTAAAGGCAAAGGACTGGATCTTTCATTGCACGGAAGAAAAGTAAAAGTAAACTCACTCAGCAACTTCAGCGGAAATACGGATGAGGACAATATCAGCGGCAAGATCAACGGCGGCGGCGTGCCTGTGGATGTTAAAGCAGGAAGTGGAACACTTACGGTAAACCTTTAATTAATGGACAATTGACAGTTGACAATTGACAATAACCTGGAGCGGAGATGGCAATTTTCACTTGTAAGAACGAATTAAGATTCTAAAACATAGCAGTTTTGGTTGGATTTTAAAAAAGTCAGAAATCCATAGAGCGCCCGGTTCCCCGGGCGCTTTTTGGTTCCTGAGGTGAGCATGCTGGCTGTGTGACAAATCTGTCCTACACTTTTGAAGTGTAGGACAGATTTGGCTCAATTGAAAATTGACAGTGGACAATGGACAATGATCCGAAGCGAAGATGTCAGTTTATTACGAACAACTTGAAATTCTAAAACATAGCAATTTTGGTTGGATTTTAAAAAGTAAGAAATCCATAAGCGCCCGTTTCTCGGGGTGTTTTTATTTTGACCTTTTGACAAAAACCTTCAGTCTTGACAAAACAGAGCAGGCTCAAAATTGAGTACTTCGTACTTCGTAGCTCGTACTTTAGAAAGCTTCCCTGCCAACCGCCCTCATTTTCAATTGTCCCCGCCCGAACGACGTTCAGTCGGGCAGGAACTTTCAATTTTCAATTAGAAACGCTTGTATCAAAACAGTACAAAAAGTGTATTAAAACCGAACACCCAGGGGTAGTAAAAAATCATAAGTGGTTGTTATTCAGCAATTAAATATCTTGGCATGTATTTATCAACCAAAGAAGTACAATTATGACCAATATGATCGAACTTAAGAATATTTCAAAGGCCGTAAACGTTGGCGGAGCTAAGACACTTATCCTTAATGGAATTAACCTGGACATTGACGAAGGTGAATTTGTTTCAATTATGGGGCCTTCCGGATCAGGCAAATCTACCTTGCTGAACATTCTCGGGATGCTGGATGAACCATCTGAAGGATATCATTACTTTATGGGTGAAGCAGTTCACAACCTTAAGGAAAAACACAGATCACAGTTATATAAGCAATATATCGGTTTTGTTTTCCAGGCTTATCACCTGATAGATGAACTGACTGTATATGAAAATATTGAAACGCCACTGATCTATCAAAACATGAAAACTGCTGAACGCAAGGCGGTGGTTGCAGATATTCTTGACAGGTTTAATATTGTTGGCAAGAAGGATCTTTTCCCTACACAACTTTCGGGCGGACAACAGCAACTGGTTGGCATTGCCAGGGCGCTGGTGGCTAAGCCGAAACTAATTCTGGCTGATGAACCTACCGGCAATCTCAACTCCAAACAGGGCATTGAAATAATGGAACTCTTTAAAAAATTAAACGAGGAAGATAAAGTAACCATAATACAGGTTACACACTCGGAAAAGAATGCTGAATATGGTTCCCGTATAATTAATCTGCTTGACGGAAAGGTTGCTTAGCATTCCTTAAAAAGTTTCGTTTTAAAAGTTGGTTTGTCCGTTACGCGCCAATAACATTTTCTATGGCCCGGCTGCAGCGTATTTCGCTGACCGGCAGCACAATCAAAAAAGTATGAACGCTCTCAAGAAAATAGTACTCTCGGTTTCCTGTATGGCTGTTGCAGGAATTTCATTTGCTCAGACATCAACAAAAATGTCTTTGAAGGAATGCATTCAATTAGCAATAAAAAACAACCTTGACGTACAACGTGCAACCCTGCAAACGGAAAGTGCGAAAGCTTACTGGCAGCAGGCACGTGCAAATTTGTTACCTGACCTGAATGCAAATCTTTCCCAGGGTGCCAACCAGGGTAGAAATATTAACCCTTATACAAACACTTATATTGATCAGAACATTAACGTAGGCAACTATAGCCTTTCCAGTAACCTCACCCTTTTTAACGGTTTAAGTATCCAGAATAACATAAAGCAAAACCGTACGGCATTTGAAGCATCTGGCATGGAACAACAACAGAAGAAAGACAATGTGACGTTGAATGTTATTCTGGCTTACCTTACTTTACTTAGCAATGAAGACTTGCTTGAGGTTTCGAAAAACCAGGTAGAAGTTTCGAAAAAGCAAGTTGAGCGTCTTGATATTTTAAATAAAGATGGCGCTATCACACCAAGTGATCTGTATGACTTGAAAGGACAGCTTGCCAACGATAATGTTAGCGTGGTAAACAACATGAATAACATGGAAAGTGCACGCCTGAGCCTTGCTCAACTGCTCAATGTTAATTACTCAAAGGATATAGATGTTGAGCGCTTAACATTGGATCAGATCAACTTTGTGTATGACAGCAGCACCGAAAACATTTACAAAACAGCTGCAGCAAACCTTGCAATTATCAAAGCCGTGGACCTGAGACAAAAAAGCGCAGTATATGGCGTTAAGGTGGCAAAGGGACAGCAATATCCTGCTCTTGTGCTTAGCGGAGGAATAGGATCTAACTACTCCACTGCGGCTACAACACAGGAGTTAATCAATACAACCTATGTCGACAATGGATCTTATGTTGAAGCTAACGGCACCAAAGTTCCGGTATGGGATCCGCAAAATGATTATGCAAGTCACAAAATCCCATTTGGTGATCAGTTTAAAAATAACAGGAACACTTATTTCTCTCTTGGCTTAAGAATTCCCATCCTGAATGCTTTTCAAACAAGAACGAAGATCCGTGTTGCAAAGATCCAGCAGAAAGACGCGGAAGTAGTTGCTTCATCAACCCGTACGCAGTTACAGCAAAATGTTGAGCAGGCTTATGTTAACATGACTTCTGCAGAGAAAAGATATAAAGCCCTGTCTGAACAGGTAGATGCGTATAAAGAATCCTTCAGAATTGCTGAAGTGAGGTTCAATGCCGGTGCGATTAACTCTGTAGATTATCTTGTTGCAAAAAACAACTTCGACAGATCCAACGTAAACCTGATTGTTGCGCGTTATGATTTTGTGTTGCGTACCAAAATATTGGATTATTACCAGGGAAGACCGCTGTGGTAGCTAATAGCTGTCAGCTGTCAGCTATTAGCTATCAGCTTTACTGTCTGGCGACAACAATGTTCTCAAAATCTAAAGATATAAGCGGGTTAATTTAAGCAAATACATATTGAACGCAACCAACGAAGAAGGCCATCATAAAAGATGGCCTTCGGTTATTTTAAGTGGGGAATAAATGATCATTCAATAATACTCAAGAAAGATTGGATTTGTAAACAGTATCGCCAGCATTAGGTGACATTTTATTTCATTATTGCAAAAGAAACAGGCATTCAAAAGCTTCCCGATAAGCTCCCTTAAGTGAACTATTTCAACTACAAACTGTTTTGAATTAGACTATCACAATTAACAAAAAGGGAAAATATGACCACAGTTCAAAGATTCTTGCCTGCTATTTTCTTTTGCTTCACAGCCTGGAGTTATGCACAAAATAGTCTTCCCAAGCCAGAGCCTCCTTTCCAGGGCAAAATTGGCAAAACATACAAAGAGTCCACACCTGCATGGCCTGAAATTCCAACAGCAGCTAAAGATGCTCCTAATATCGTGATCATTTTACTTGATGATGTTGGATTCGGCCAGACTTCAACTTTCGGAGGGTTGATCCCAACTCCCAATCTTGATAAGCTTGCATCTGAAGGTCTGAAGTATAACCGTTTTCATACTACAGCGATTTGCGGTCCATCGCGGGCGGCGTTGTTAACCGGAAGAAATCATCACGATGCAGGTAATGGTTTTCTAATGGAATGGGCGACAGGCTTTCCGAGCTATACAACGATGATCCCGCGGACCACTGCAACAATGGGCGAGGTATTGCGGGACAATGGCTATTCAACCTGGTGGTTTGGAAAAAATCACAACACTCCCGATTGGGAAACCAGTGTAGCTGGTCCGTTTGATCGCTGGCCAACAGGCATGGGATTTGACTATTTCTATGGATTTAACGCTGGTGAAGCCCACCAGTATTATCCGGTAATTTTTGAAAATACAACTCCTGTCGAACCAAATAAATCTCCACAGCAAGGCTACCATTTGTTGACTGATATGACCGACCGCGCAATAGCCCGGATGCAATACTCCAAGTCTGTTTCTCCAAATAAACCGTTCTTCATGTACTTCGCACCCGGGGCCATGCACGCGCCACATCACGTGACTAAGGAATGGCGTGATAAGTTCAAGGGAAAATTCGATATGGGCTGGGAAAAATACAGGGAAATTGTCTTTGAAAATCAGAAGCGAATGGGTATTATTCCATCTGATACAAAACTAACACCACGTCCAGAATGGGTTCCTGCATGGGATAGTTTAAATGACAAACAAAAGAAAGTCTATAATGCTCTCTTTGAAAATTATGCCGGATACTTCGCTTTTACAGATCATGAGGTTGGCCGTTTACTTGATGCAATAAAAAAATTACCCGACGCAGATAACACACTCGTAATATTCATTGTTGGAGACAATGGCGCTTCTTCGGAAGGAGGCCCGGACGGCACACTCGATGAAATCAAAAATCTCGCGGGAATGAATGCAAGTATAGACGACATTCTTAAAGACATAGACAAGTTGGGCGGGCCCGAAACAGAACCTCATTATCCTGTAGGCTGGGCCTGGGCGGGGAATACACCCTTTCAATGGGTTAAACAAGTTGCCTCACACCTGGGCGGTTCCCGTAATCCAATGGTGATTAGCTGGCCTGCAAAAATAAAACACGACGACAAATGCAGAGAGCCATTTTTGCATCTTGTCGATATTGCTCCAACCGTTTATGAGGCGGCTCATGTAACAATGCCGGACTATGTAAGTGGCATTAAACAACTGCCACTTGCAGGCAAATCTTTTTTGGCAAGTTTTACAGATCCTTCATATGCGGGTAGATCTGAACAGTATTTCGAAATTTTAAGCAACCGGTCAATCTATGCAGATGGCTGGAAAGCAGATGCACAACATACATTACCCTGGCGTCAGGATCTTGCTCCCGGTAACTGGGATAGTGATAAATGGGAGCTATACAATCTTGACAAAGACTTTTCGGAAGCAAATGACCTTGCGGCACAAATGCCGGAAAAGCTTGAAGAAATGAAAAAGAAATTTGACGCTGCTGCCGAGAATTATCATGTATACCCACTTGATGACAGAGGTGTTGCCAGAGCTTTGGTGCCCAAGCCCCCACCGCCCGGGTTTGATCCGGCAGCAACGCATTTTGTTTACTACGCAGGAGCTACAAGACTGCCAGAAACAGCATCGCCATCAATTAAAAACCGAAGTTGGTCGATCACTGCAGATATTAAGACTAAAGGGGCTGGCACAAATGGTGTAATCCTCGCTGCTGGTGGCGTTTCGTCGGGAGTAACTTTGTATCTAAAAAACGGTGTTCCAGTATTTGACTATAACTATTATGGCTCACATACTGTTTTGAAAGCAGCCAGCGTAATTGTTCCCGGCAATGCAACTGTTGAATTAGATTTTAACTATGACGGAGGCGGGATGGGCAAGGGCGCTCAATTGAATCTGAAAGTTAACGGTAAAAGTGTAGCACAAGGCAAAATGAAAGCAACTGTGTTTGCCCGTTTTGGTGTTGATACATTTGGAATAGGAGAAGACAGCGGCCAGCCGGTAACTCCGGCATACAAACCTCCATTTAAATTCAACGGAACCATTAATAAAGTTGAAGTTGATCTTAAATGACCGATATATCACCCGTAATCAATGCATTTCGCTTTCTATACCGGTGCTGGCTGTGTATTGCTCGTTTTACCGGCCACAACCAAAACCACATCTACTTTAAAGCTTCACAGATCAATGCCATACATGGTGTACAAAAGAAAGGCCATCATAAAAGATGGCCTTCGGTTATTTTAAGTGGGGAATATATGATTATTCACAGATAAAAGGATCATAGTGGTCCGGATATCAGATCCTATGCCGGCTCTTCGCTCATTGTCGCATGCAAATCATGTTTGCAACTACGGACATAAGATTTAGCAGGTTTTATAGGATACATAATATGTTTATCTTATCCAGCTTTCTCAGGGAGTGCAAATATAGCACCGCTATTAATTATGCTGTTAAGATTATTGTCCCTGGGCAAGACTATATGCTCTTTTTTCACCGAACATCAGCAACAACTCTGAAGAACAGATCTTGTAGTTACCGCTCAGGCTGATATACAAGCCCAACACATCCTGTTGTGTTAATGGCAGATCGTCCAGGCTTTCAAAACGAACATTGTACTGGTTTACAAGGTTAGTGTAAACAGAACCTGTTGGCCAAACCTGTGTACCGCGGTTGCTGATATTTACCAGTTTGAATTTAACACCCGCATGTCTCAGGCATTTATTAGCGATGATCGTCGGTTGCTCGTTGCTTTCGATAAAGAAGTCAACACCAACAATTCTCTCGTTGGATGTATCATGAGACTCAAGCATTGGGTTTTTCTCCAGCTTGAAATGCGTTTGGGTTGTAGGCATATCCTGCAACATTGGTTTCGCACCCTGAGCAGGAGTTTTACCAAAGTTTGCTATCACGGCTTCTGCGAATTGTGTAGTGTTCAGAGAAGGTTTTGATTTATCACCAAAATCACCTGTATGTTGGCCATTTTCCAACGTATACAGCAATGCGTTCTCAATTGTTACCGCGCTCTGCATCAAACCAAGGTGATGCAGCATACCAATACCACTCAACAATAAGGCGGTTGGGTTAGCAATATTCTTACCCGCAATATCCGGAGCAGTTCCGTGTACAGCTTCAAAAATACAGATATGGTCTCCGATGTTTGCAGAAGGTGCGAAACCAAGTCCGCCAACCAAACCAGCACACAGGTCACTTACTATATCGCCTTGCAGGTTGGTCAGCACAACCACATCGAACAGATCAGGTTTAGTAACCAGTTTCATGCAAAGGTCATCCACAATCACATCGTCAGCATTCAGTTCCGGATAGCCTTTTGCCACTTCATAAAATACTTCCAGGAACAAGCCATCAGTAATTTTCATAATATTTGCCTTGTGCCCGCAAGTAATACGTCTTGCGCCTTTTTTCTTGGCCATCTCAAACGCATACTTAATCACCTGCAAACTTCCGGGGCGGGTAATGAACCTGCGGCTCAACGCAACGTCATGCGTAAGCATATGTTCAATTCCGCCATATGTATCTTCAATGTTCTCACGAACAACCGTAATATCGATAGGAATTCCAGCTTTGCTGAAAACGGTATCAACGCCATGTAATGTTTGGAAAGTTCTTTTGTTAGCGTAAGTGTTCCAGGTTTTACGTGCAGTAACGTTAACGCTTTTTACGCCTTTTCCTTTAGGGGTTTCCATTGGACCTTTAAACAAAATGCCCAGCGTTTCAATTGTTTGTTGCGCTTCAGGCGTCATACCGTTGCTGTAGCCTTTGTCAAATACCCATTTTCCCATATCCACAAAATCGTACGCCAGAGGAACCTTTGCGGCGTCAAAAATTTTTAGCACTGCGTCCATAATCTCCGGGCCAATACCATCACCCTTTGCTACAGCAATCCTTGTCATAGGTCTTATTTTTTGTTGGAAAGATTTAAAAATTGGAGCAAAGGTAGGGGGAATGGACGAAAAAGCTGTCAGCTATTAGCTACCAGCTATCAGCTATCAGCGCAATATTAAAGCTTAAAGCCCAAAGCCTAAAGCCCAGAACCCGTTCACCAAAATCCGCATGTCACATGAACGTTTTTTATTACATGACAAAATACGAGAGACACACTGACAACCACAGAGGCATACAACGCAGTTCTTTTTCTTTTTTCTTTTTTCTTTTTTATTGTTATTTTTTTTCTCCCTCCTATTCAACAGGATCAATCTTACTATCCTCACAGTCAACATCTTACATGTCTTATACGTCTTACTGTCTTACGATCTTACTGTCTTACGATCTTACTGTCTTACGGTCTTATTCCGTCCTCAAACTCTTCACCGGATTCGCCACCGCTGCTTTTATTGCCTGGAAACTTACAGTTGCCAGAGCAATAACAATCGACACAATAGCTGCCAGCAAGAAGATCCACCAGCCGATTTCAATCCTGTAGGCAAAATCATCCAACCAGTTGTGCATGCCCCACCACGCCAACGGTGATGCAATTACAATGGCGATCACGACTAACACAATGAAATCTTTTGAAAGTAAAGCTGCGATATTGGAAACAGACGCACCCATTACTTTTCTAATACCGATCTCTTTTGTCCGCTGCATGGTGCTATATGATGCGAGGCCCAACAAACCGAGACAAGAAATGAAGATGGCCAGTATGGCAAAATTCAGGAACAGTTTACCAAAACGTTCTTCACTGCGGTATTGCCTGTCAAAAAACTCATCCATAAAGAAATAGCTGAATGGTCTGTTTGGAATTGTTTCTTTCCATTTATTTTCCAAAGCAGCGAGCGTTGAGGGAATACTGGAGCCTCCTGCAATATGCACAGACACCAGGTCGCATCCGTCGGGCTCAATTCGCATACTGAGTGGCTTGATAGCCTTCTGCAGAGAACGGAAATGAAAATCTTTCATTACACCGACAATCGTTCCTTCCCGTCCCCACTGCTTAAATTTTCTTCCAACTGCATCCTTCGGAGATCTATAACCAAATAATTTAACGGCAGCTTCATTAAGGATCATTGCCTGCGTTGTATCTGTTCCAAAATCTCTTGAGAACGAACGGCCGGCCACCATCTTTATTTTAAACTGGTTGATGTAGTCAAAGTCCACAAAATAGAGATCAAGATTAGCTACCTGAAGATCACCTTTGCTATTTTCAATTTCGGAATAGGCACCGCTATTACCTCCCCCCGGCACACTGGATGACATTGCAGCAGATTGTACATTGGCAACACCGAGGGCCGCATTTTTAAAAGCCTCTTTGGCTGGATCGCCATGCGTATCAATCACTACAATCTGATCTTTGGAAAAACCGAGATCGCGGTTTCGCATAAACTTCATTTGCGTGTACACGACAATCGTTCCGATAATAAGCGCAATGGAAATAGAAAATTGCGCAACTACCAGGATTTTACGCAGGAAAATTCCTTTTGTACCTGATGCAAATCTTCCTTTCAAAACAACAACCGGTCTGAATGAGGACAATACCAATGCCGGATAAATGCCCGCAAGAAGTCCAATTCCAATTGCTGATATAAAAAGAACAAGTAAATAATTGGGATGATTGAAAATACCGGGGCTGATTATTTTACCCGCAAGGTGATTAAACAACGGCAGCAACAAAGCAGACAATCCAACACTCAGGAAAAATGCGATAACACACAAAATGACAGATTCACCAATAAACTGCCTGGCGATCTGTATTCTTGCCGCACCTACAACTTTGCGGATACCCACTTCTTTTGCGCGCTCGGTTGAACGTGCTGTAGTCAGGTTTATAAAATTAATACAGGCTATGAGCAAGATAAAAATGGCTATAATGGAAAAGATCTGCACGTTGTGCATATTGCCTGACCTCGACCCATCGCGTGTTGAATATAGGTACACATCGCGCAACGGCTCAAGAAAGAGCGTGTAAAACATCTGGGCCTTCTTTTGCTCATCACCATTTCGATTTTGAAGAAAAGCCGGAAACTTTTTCTCGACTGCTTTGGGATTGGTTCCAGGCTTTAATAGCAAGTAAGAGATTGCACCAAAATTGCCCCACGCATTATCTATGCCTTTGTTAAAGCGTTGGGTGAGCGTAACCATCGACACGAACATATCCGCCTTAATCTGCGAGTTCTCCGGAATATCCTCAATTATTCCGGTTACTGTTGCAGGTAAGCCGTCGCCTGTAAGCAACAATTGTTTTCCTAACGGATCTTCATTGCCGAAATATTTTTTTGCAGCAGTCTCCGTAAACACAACGTTTAATTGATCCTTCAGTGCCGTTTCGGGATTGCCCTTAATCAATTTGAAATCAAACACGTTGAATAAAGCTGAATCGGCAAAGGCAGCATTTTCTTCCTGGAACTTAACATCGCCTCTTCTTACGAGTAAATTCGCGTTGTTCACGCGCGCAAATGATTCCACTTCCGGAAAATCCGATTTTATATTGGGAGCAAATGCCCAGGAAGTTGTACTTGCATTAAGGGTTTCGCTCGGCGTTTTTATATCACACACCAGGCGATAAGTTCTGTCAGCCTTCTTATTAAAAGCATCATAATGCAGTTCAAACTGAACATACATAAAGATGAGGAAGCATGCCGTCATCCCAACGGTAAGCCCCATTATGTTGATGAACGAAAACACCCTGTTACGCCAGAGGTTCCGGAATGCGGTCTTTAGATAGCTCTTGATCATAAGAGACAGTTATTAATTGACAGTTGAAAGTTGACAATTGAAAATGCCAGAACGATATATATATAAAACCGGTATTAAATAAATCTAATTTTGTCATTACATTTAACGTGCATGAAACCCAACCCAATCCAACAAAAAACTTACAAATTCGCTTTACGAATAATTAATGCTTATAAATTCTTGCACACCGTACATAAAGAATATGTGCTATCTAAACAATTGCTAAGAAGCGGTACTTCAATCGGCGCTCAGGTTATGGAAGCTGAACATGCGCAAAGCAAACCTGACTTCCTCAACAAAATGAACATTGCATTAAAGGAGGCCAATGAAACCAGTTACTGGCTGCATCTTCTTAAAGACAGCAACTACCTGGATAACAATATGTTTATCTCCATTCACACAGATTGCATTGAAATAATTAAACTCTTATCCAGCATAGTAAAAACCACTAAAAACTCATTAAACAAATAACACAGACCTCCGCGTCAATATTGTCAATTTTCAATTGTCAACTGTCAATTAAAAGATCTATTCCGTTTTCAAACTCTTCACCGGGTTCGCCGCGGCAGCTTTAATAGCCTGGAAGCTTACTGTTCCCAGCGCTATGATCAAAGCAACAATGCCTGCAGTTATGAAAACCCACCAGCTAATATCCGTTCTATAAGCAAAATCCTGCAACCAACGATGAATAGCAAGCCACGCTAACGGCCATGCAATTATGTTGGAGATGATCACAAGCTTTAAGAAATCTCCGGATAGCATGCCCACAATATTCTGAACACTGGCGCCGAGTACTTTGCGGATGCCGATCTCTTTAATCCTTCTTTCCGCAGCATAAGACGCTAAACCAAACAAACCAAGACAAGAGATAATAATTGCCAGCACAGCAAGTACACCAACCACCTTACTCACCTGGTTATCCGCCCTGTACATTTCATTGAAATGATCATCAAGAAATGTGTATTCGAACGGATGATCCGAAACGTTTTTCTTCCAGATGGAACCGATATATGCAATGGCGTCAGAAGCTTTTGCCCCATTGATGCGAACAGACATTTCGCCAAAGCCCCAATCCTTTTGATTGAGCATACACAACGTTTCAATTTTATAGTGAAGGGAATTGAAGTTGAAATCTTTTGCAACACCGGCGATGTAACCTGCGGAATCCATACCGCCAAAACCAAAATGTTTGCCGATCAATGATTCATAAGAAGCTTTGGGACCATCCTTCAACAATTCTTTGGCCAGCTCTTCGTTAACAATATATGCCTTACCATTTTCTGATGCATAATCCTTTGTAAAATTCTTTCCCGCGATAATTGGGATCTGATACAATGTGAGATAATCAGGATCCACAACAACCTGTGACGAAGTAAGATCCCGTGCCGGCCCGTTTCCATGGAAAGTAACGCCGGTCTGATGCAGGTTGTTTCCGAGGCGTTGCTGAGAACCTGTAACTGATTTTACGAGTGTGTTTTGCAACAGATCCTGTTTAATTGCTTCATATTTAGCAGAAGACGCACGATCAAGCGGCAGGATCATTACCTGGTCGCGGTTAAATCCAACATCTTTGCCCTGCATAAATCGCAACTGGCGAACCGCAAACACGGTTGCTATAATGAGGAAAACAGCACCTGTAAACTGACCGATCACAAGCACATCTCTCAATGTCCATTTATTTTTTCCCGGTGCAGCAATTGATCCTTTCAGCACCTTCACCGGCTTGAATGAAGAAAGATAAATGGCTGGATAAATTCCGGCAACGATACCAACAAGCATACTTCCTCCCAATATGGAAAGGAACAATTTTGGATCTGTGAAGAAGGGAAACCTAAGCTCACGCTGGCTCAACTGCACCACGAACGGAAGAAACAATTTCACCAAGCCAACCGCGAGGAGCATAGCAATTAATGATAGCAATATTGATTCCCCAATAAACTGTACAGCCAGTTGCCAGCGGTTTGCTCCGATTGTTTTGCGAATGCCTACTTCTTTTGCTCGTTCTGCGGAACGTGCAGTTGAGAGGTTCATAAAATTAATGCACGCAATAATGAGAATAATGAGTGCAATAATGGAGAATACATACGTATAAGTCTTATCAAACTTCTGGTAATTGAGATAGTCATGTGTGATGCTGGTAGAACTTGCATGCACATCTTTAAGTGATTGCAGAAACAATTCGTAATGCTTCCAGTTATCATTTTGCATGTGACGCTTCAGGTAATCCGGAAACTTTTTGGACATCGCAGCTATATTGGTATTCGGAGCCAACTCAAAGTAGGTCACGAGCCAGTTACCTCCCCAGTTCTCCATAAATTGAGGCCTTGCAAAAGTGCTGAACGACATAAGTGCATCGAACTGTAGATGGGAATTCTCCGGAACATCTTCCATAATGCCTGTTACGGTGAAATTGGTTGTATCACCAATATAATGCACCACTGTTTTGCCCATTGGGTTTTCTTTACCGAATATTTTCGCTGCGCTTTCTTTGGTAAGAATAACACTATTTGGTTTCTGCAGGGCCGTCGCTCTGTCACCGCTGGTCAGGCGGAAATCAAACATCTGTAAAAAGGTAGAGTCGACCCAGCAGATCTTTGGAAGAAATACTTTCTTATCCTGGTAGTTAAAATCAAATTTTTCATTCTGACGAACGCGCGTAAAATTCAGCACTTCGGGGAACTCCTGTTTTAAGGTTGGTCCCATTGGATACATGGATAGTGCTACATTTTGCGGCGCGACCATTCCTTCAAACTTCTGCACTTCATCCAGCCGGTAGATATTTTTTGTATGCAGACTATCAAAACTCTTTTCATAAAAAACGAATATCATGATGATGATACACGCGGCTATTCCAATCGCCAGCCCGATAATATTAATTGCAGAGAAGAACTTATTCTTCCGCAAATTGCGCCACGCAACTTTTGCATAGTGAGCGCCTTTGAAACGTACATTTTCTTTCATCGCTGATGTCTGATTTTTTATCGCTGATGTCTGATCTTTTGATCGCTGATTTGTTTAGGTGCGTCTTACAAATTAATATCTAACACCCAAAAGCCCGGTATCTGATCTCTGATTTATTGATCTCTGGTTCGCTGATCTCTGATTTATTGATCTCTGATTCACTGATCTCTGATTCACTGATCTCTGATTTACTGATCTCTGATCTTTGATATTCTTATCTCTGATTTTGCGACAGCACACCCGAACCTATTCTCTTACTGTCTTACTGTCTTACTATCTTACTGTCTTACTATCTTTCTTCCACGTCTTACACGTCTTACATGTCTTACGGTCTTACTATCTTACGGTCTTCTTTATTCCGTCCTCAAACTCTTTACCGGATTTGCATATGCCGATTTCAGTGATTGATATAAAACAGTTATAGCTGCAACCATGAACGTACAAACTATGGCCAGAGCAAAAATCCCAACGCCGATATTTATTCTGTAAGAAAAATCCTGCAGGTATTTATGCATCACCCACCATGCGATGGGTGCTGATATCAAAAATGCGATGACCAACAATTTGGAAAACTCTTTGCCGAATAGCCACAGGATATTTGTTACACCGGCGCCCAACACTTTGCGCACACCAATCTCCTTCGTTTTGCGAACTGCCATAAATGAAACCAGTCCATACAAACCAAGGCAGCCGATCAATACTGCGATGCAGGAAAACAACATGATCAATTTAAACATGATGTCGTCCATTTCGTAAAATTCCGCTATGCGGTCGTCAAGGAATTGATAAGAATAAAGAAAATCAGGAAAGGTTTCATTCCAGATCTTTTCAAATGATGCAAGGATCGGTTTTACGTTACGCATATTGATCTTGACTGCGCAAGTCACATAGTTGCTGGTATCTGACATTATACAGATCGGATCGATCTCGTTATGAAAAGAATAGTTGTAAAAATCCTTTACCACACCACAGATAGGCAATGCTTTATTTCCGTCAATACTTATTACTTTTCCGATCAGCTCTTCCGGCTTCTTGTTCAGCTTCTTTGCAAAAGTTTCATTTACCAGGTATTCACGAACAGTGTCTGACGGATAAAAATTGCGGCCGGCTGCGAGCTTCAGATCGAACACATTCATAAACTGATCATCGCCATTTTTTGTATTGATGCCCCAATGTTCATCTTCTTCCCGATTATCAAAACGCACGCCGGTGTTATTGTTGGAATTTGAAGCGGGCGGCTGAAAACACAATGTCATCTTTTCAACACCAGGTATTGTAGCAAGTCGCGATTCCAGCGTTTTCTTTTTTGAATGTGAACCGGGAACAGGCAGGGTTACTATTGCATCTTTATTAAAACCGAGATCCGATGTTTTTGAATAATGGATCTGGCTGGCGATGACAATGGTTCCGATAATCAGCATTTGCGAAATAGCAAACTGTGTCACAACCAATATTCTTCTTAATGAAAAACCGCCAACATGTTTTTGCGACAACTTGCTCTTTAACGCCAGCACAGGTTGGAATCGCGCCAAAACAAGTCCCGGATAAGAACCCGATAAAAAGACTACCAATACAGCAACAACTACCAGGAACACAAGTAGTGGACCGTTAGTAAAGAAATGAAGGCTCATCTCCGATTTAAACAAATTATTGAGCCAGGGCAGTATCAACGAAGCCATTGCAGAAGCAACGACAATTGCAAAAAGCGTTATGATGGCCGTCTCAATGATAAACTGCCAGAACAATTGATTGCGCAGACTTCCTAACACTTTGCGGATACCAATCTCTTTGGAACGGTTCAGCGCCTGGGCTGTTGCGAGGTTAACAAAGTTTACGCAGGCGGTGATAATGAGAAACACACCGATAAAAAACAAGGCCCACAAATATTTCTTGTCGGCATAACCTCCATAATTCGGATCAAAGTGAACAGTTGACAACGGCTGTAGTTTAAACTGCCATGTCTTTACATCTCTACCCTTGTAATATTTCTGAACAATAAGCGGAAATGCCTTGTTTACCTGAGCCTGGGTTACCGCAGGCTTCAACCGGGTAAATGCCTGACACCCACTGTAAACACCTGGCCATGCACTATCACTGGCCAGCCATTTGTTGCGTTCTTTCAGATTGATGTAAGACAAATAAACTTCCTGCCGGCGATCTGTATTGGGCGGCAGATCTTTTAATATCCCTGCAACCTCAAAGTTGGTTGTATTTGAGATGCGGATGGTTTTGCCCATAGCATCTTCGTTACCGAAAAATTTCTTAGCCATCTTTTCGGTAATGAGTGCTTTATTAGGAGCGGCCAATGCAGCTTGCGCATTGCCTTTCACCATTGGGAAATTAAAGATGTCAAAGAACGCTGGCTCGGCATAAGCGATGCCGCTTTCTTCCTCGAATTTCTTTACTTCTTTTTCATCCGGCAACGAAATCAAGGTACGTCTGTAATCTACCACGCGAGCGGTCTTCTCAGCAAAAGAAAATTCTTCACGAAATGTCTTACCTAACGGTTGAGGAACTGCGCCGGAATAGCCGACATTCTCATCATGCCATTCGGTAACCAGTCTATAAATGCGGTCTTTGTCTTTGTGGAAAGAATCAAAGCTTAAATGATAGCTCACCAACGTAAAGATCACGATGCAACATGCAATCCCCATTGAGAGTCCGAGGATGTTGATGACTGCATAAGCTTTGTTACGCATCAGGTTACGCCAGGCAATTTTGAAAAAATTTCTAAGCATGAATTGGGTTTTAGCAATGAGCTGTCAGCCATCAGCTTTCAGCTTCTATAATTAATTTTTTTAAACCACAGAGAATACAGGAGTTTTGCACAGAGGGCCACGGAAATTTCAATTCTGTATCAACAACATTCCTTTTCAGTCTTCTTACTTTCTTTTCAGCACAATTACACTCCTTCTCACCACTTACTGTCTTACTGTTCTACTGTCTTACGCATCTTACGGTCTTACACGTCTTACGGTCTTATTTAACCACAGAGAATACAGGAGTTTTGCACAGAGCACCACAGAAGTTTCAATTACGCCAACACCAATCTTCTTTTGCCTTCTTCCTCTCTTTATTACGCTCACATCATTTCTTATCTCTCACGGTCTTACCATCTTACTGTCTTACCATCTTACTGTCTTACGATCTTACTGTCTTACGGTCTTACGGTCTTACTATCTTACGGTCTTCTCACTCCGTCTTCAAACTCTTCACCGGGTTTGCAATTGCAGCTTTAATGGATTGATAACTCACGGTAATCAATGCGATCAAAATTGAAAGCAATGCAGCCAATGCAAAAATCCACCATTCAATATCAATACGATAAGTATATCCGTCCAGCCACTTGCTCATAAAGAACCAGGCTAGCGGAGATGCAATTACAATTGAAACAATCACCAGTTTCAGAAAGTCTTTTGACAATAAGGTGGTAATATTTGTAACAGAAGCACCGAGCACTTTGCGAATGCCAATTTCCTTAATTCTGTTTTCCGCCATATACGCTGCCAGCCCGAATAAACCAAGGCAAGAAATAAAAATAGTCAGGCCAGCAAACAAAGCAGCAAGAATTCCGGTTGCCTTTTCATCTTCAAACTTTGCAGCATACTCTTCATCCACAAAATGATATTCAAACGGATATTCAGGATTGAACTTCTTGAATATCTTCTCGGTTGCCGCGAGATTTTGTTTCGTTCCGTTCGCTCCGTTAAATTTTATGTGCATTACATTGAACCATCCTTTAGGACCTTCAATGACCATCGGACGCATGGGCTCGTAGGGTGACTGCAGAATAAAATCTTTGATAACGCCTACTACATGCCAATCTATTCCATTGTCTTTTATTGGTGTTCCCAAAGGCGTTTTTAAACCCATCGCCTTTACCGCGGACTCATTAAGAATAAGCGCAGTCGAATCTGTAGGAAAACTTTTCAGATCAATATCGCGCCCGGCCACTACGGACATTCCTGCAGTTTTAACCAGGTTTCCATCTGTACAGTAGCGATCAAAATCTGTCTTATCATTCGGATCTTTTCCGGGCCATTCAAATCCCCAGGAGTCGCTCCAGCCTTGTGTCAGCGGCGCGCTTGTTTTACTTATTGCCGTTGCAGTTCCACTACTATACAATTCATTTTTTATCAGCTCATAGTTCTTTTCAATATCGCCAACGAGGAAAATATATGCGAGATCTTTTTTGTTGTAGCCCGCTTCTCTTTCCTGTCCGTGTTTCAATTGTCGCTCGATAATAATTGTGCAAATGATCAGTGCAATAGCGAAAGTGAACTGCATTACCACCAGGACCTTTCTTGGGGTTACAAGTGCATTAATTTTTTTGAACGTTCCTTTCAAAACCGCGCCGGGCTTAAAACCTGACAAAAAGAATGCGGGGTAACTACCAGCAACAACTCCTGTCAGCAATACAAACCCCAGCAATGCCGCCCAGAAATAGAGATTGCCAAAATCAAGGAACAATTGCTTTTGTACGAGCAGGTTGAAAGATGACAAACTCAACTGAACAATGATGATGGCAATGAATCCGGCGAATACGGAAATCAGGATGGATTCACCAAGAAACTGAACAATCAAAGATGATCTTTGTGCCCCGACAACTTTTTTGATACCAACCTCCTTCGCACGTTTTTCGCTGCGTGCTGTACTCAGATTCATGAAGTTAATACAGGCTATCAATAATATCAGCAACGCGATTGTCGTAAATACACGGATCTGAGCTATACGCCCTCCTGCCGGTTTTCCATTTTCAAAGTTTGAATAGAGTCGCTGCTTGCTCAGCTCATACATGAAGACTTCGATCTTTTCGCGGCCATTCAAATGATCGATAGTGATATTCTTAATCTTGTTATTGAATGCGGCAATATTGGTTCCTTTCTTTAACAGGATATAATTCTGCGTGGAGTTATTATCCCAGTTATCATCATCAAACCCTCTAACTTTCATGTATTGCCAGGGAAGGATGTATTCAAAGTTGAATCGCGTGTTGTTCGGAAGATCTTTCATGACAGCCGAAACGGTGAAGTTGTCACGATTATCAATTCTAACGACTTTGTTCATGGGATCCTCATTGCCAAACAACTTTTTAGCGAGCTTTTCGGTAATGACAATGGAATAGGTGTTGCTCAATGCCGTATTAGGATTTCCTTTCAATAACGGAAAACTGAACATGCGCAAAAAACCTGTATCGGCCATTGTTCCATGAACATTCAGTCGTTTATCTCCGATGGAAAAAAGAAAATCGTTGCCCCAGTTTACACGTGTAAATTCTTCCACTTCAGGGTAATCATTCTTGAGCGTCGGTCCCAGGATTTTTGGCGTTGTGCTCCAGCATTGCAACTTGTTATTAAACACACTTCTGTTCCATGCGATATACAGGCGATCCTGTTTTTCGTGAAAGCGGTCATAGCTTACCTCATTCTGTACCCATAACAAAATAAGTATGGCACTCGCCATGCCAATGGCCAGTCCACTAATATTAATAGCGCTAAACCCTTTTCTTTTCCAAAGGTTGCGGAAAGCGGTCTTGAAGAAATTCTTAATCATAACTAGCTATCAGCAATCAGCTATCAGCTATCAGCTATCAGCTTTTAGCCATATGCACATTTTTATTATTCTCAAACTATGTGGCCTACTTTTCAACTCTCGCTATCTTACTGTCTTACACATCTTACGGTCTTACTGTCTTACGGTCTTACGGTCTTACTGTCTTACGGTCTTACGGTCTTCTCACTCCGTCCTCAAACTCCTCACCGGGTTTGCCATTGCGGCTTTTACAGACTGGAAGCTGATAGTAACCAGTGCCACCACAATCATGAACAAACCACTGATTGCAAATACCCACCAGCTCATCTCTGTTCTGTAAGCAAAGTCCTGGAGCCATTTGTTAGCTGCCCACCAGGCTGCCGGTATTGAAATAAGAAATGCAATAACAATTAATTTCACAAAGTCTTTTGATAAAATGCCTACGATTTGAGCAGCCGTTGCACCAAGCACTTTTCTTATTCCGATCTCTTTTGTTCTTGCGAAAGTTGTGTACATGATCAGCCCGAGTAAACCAAGACTACTGATAAGGATGGAAAGTCCTGTTGCCCATGTAAGTAAGCCTGATATATTCTTTTCGTTCTTATAAAAGGCAGCTATCTTTTCATCAAAGAAGCTGTAATCAAAATCCTTATCAGGATAGACCTTCCTAAACTGTTTTTCGATCTCTTTTATTGTGGTTTGCCAGGTGTGCTGTCCTGCAATTTGGGGGCGCAATGCTACGTGAAAGAAAAAACTGCGATCATCCAGGGCGCCGAAAACCATAGGACCGATCTTTGCGTGTAAAGACTGCATATTGAAATCATTCATTACACCGACAATAGGAATATTCTTTTTATTGAACACCAACTGCTTGTTCAATGCATCTGCAGGATTCTGGAAACCAAGGAAACGGGCGTATGCCTCGTTGATTACAAATTCTTTTATTGTATCACTTGCCGTTACGTTTCTTCCTGCTAGCATTTTTATATTGTATAATGGCAGGTAATTCGGGTCGCCATACCTTAATTGTACATCTGTCTTTACTTCATTCTTACCATCCACATATAAAATATCTGTGAATGCAGCTCCTTCCACTGCCGGGGGCAAAAAGCCGTTACTTACCATTTGAACGCCGGGGATGTCGTTTATCGCGTTTAACAAAACGCTGCGATTACTCTTCGCCGTGTCCCGGGGAACGTCAAAAGAAATAATAGCATCTTTTTTAAAGCCAAGATCTTTATTCAATGTATAGTGAATTTGCTTGCCAACCATTACCGTTGCAATTACAAAAAACTGAGCAATGGAGAACTGGAAAACTGTCAACACTTTTCTTAACCAGGCTTTTTGTGTCTGGTGGCTTTCTACAAACACCTGGCTTTTTAACACGAGCACAGGTTTATATCCGGAGAGCACCAATGCCGGATAGAAGCCCGCAAGAAAACTCACCACAAAAGTGAGTAATACGACAAATACTAAAATAAGCGGCTGTCCGATAAATGAGTAATGAAATCCTTCAGGCAGGTATTCTTTAAACGCCTGAACAAGAAATGGAATAAAAATTAGTGAAAGAACAGAAGCAATTGCTGTAAGAAAAAGCGTTTCTCCCAAAAACTGCAACACAATCTGTTTTCTTGAACTCCCCATTGTTTTGCGGATCCCAATTTCCTTTGCACGTTGTGAAGACTGAGCTGTAGTAAGGTTGATGAAATTGATGCAACCTAAAATCAGCAGGAAAACAGCAATAGCCATCAAACCATATAAAGATGTCTTGTGCGCTATCAATTTGCCGAAGCCCTGGTAATTTTCGTTGAAGTGAACATCATTCAATGGCTGCAAGCGGAAACTCATTGTGTTCTTATCGTCCTTGTTTGCATTTTTATTATACTTTTTCAGTAAGCCTGCAAGTTGCGTCTCAGTCTGAGTAACCGATGTTCCGTTGGATAACCTGATGAACAACTGTGAATACGCCATCCAGTCGTCCCACACATCCATCATAAAATTGTGTTTCAAGCTTGTATTGAAAATAGTGGCGTAGGAAACGAATTCTTTATAAGAAAAGAATGTATTCTGACTAAGATCTTTCACAATACCGGAGACCGTTACCCGCATGGTATCATCATAAATAATTTCTTTTCCGGGAATATTCTCAATAGCAGTGGAAGGGAAATATTGTTTTGCGCGGCTTTCAGTTAAAACAACTGCAAACGGCTTTTGCAGTGTTGCGGCAGAACCTGCAAGCCATTTATATGATAATGCTGAAAAATAATCCGGACTGGTAAATATAACTTCAGGCTGTTTCTTATATACAACCGGATCGGAAGAGCCGGCCTTCGGAACAGAAACTTTTATGGTTGCATCGCCCTGAAACTGCATTAATGGAATTGTTTTTTCAACACCCGTCACTTCTTGCTGAATAGCATTGGCCAGTGGTGCAGGCACCGCGGCACTATGACCGGCATTGCCACTAAACTTCATATCCATCACCACGCGATACAACTTATCGCCATCGCGTTCAAATCTGTCAAAACTGTATTCGTGAAAAACGATCAGGAATATCAAGATGCAGGCAGCAATACCAATTGCCAGCCCCACCACATTAATGGCCGCAAAACTTTTATTGCGGACAATGTTTCTTAAAGCGGTCTTGAAGAAATTCCTCATCATAGTTGAAAGTTGAAAATTGACGATTGACAATGCAAGGTCGTTTAGTTAAGCAGGCATCTTCAACTTTGGGAGATGTCTCCTATCGTCGACATGACGATCCTGGCTTATCAGAAAAAGTAATCACAGCAGCACTCATAACGAGTATATAATAATCAGGAAGTCTGCACCCGCATCGTCACCTCGACGACAGGAGAGGTTTCCCGAATATTGAACTGATAGTGATATTTTAAAAGCACTTGATATTATCTACTCTTAACTTAACGACATTGAATTAATAATGCCTGATCGTAATGACAACTATAATTGAAAGTTGAAAATTGACAATTGACAATGATATGATCGTAATGATAAAGACATTCGCTATTCATGAAATCCTATCGTGTTACCAAACCTTTCATTTTAAATTTTCAATTGTTAATTATCAATTATTTATTCGCTTCTCAGGCTTTTCGCCGGGTTGGCCATGGCCGCTTTAATTGCCTGGAAGCTGATTGTTGCCAACGCAATAACAAGCGTTATTAAACCGGCAAGTGCAAATGTCCACCAGCTTATTGTGGTGCGGTATGCATATTGCTCCAGCATTTTATTGAGTGCCAGCCAGGCCGCAGGGAATGCTATTAATGCTGACAGAATGATCAGCTTTAAAAAATCTTTTGATAACAAGGTCACAATTCCGGGAACAGAAGCACCCAATACTTTTCTTACGCCGATCTCTTTCACTTTGCTTTCCGCAGTATAAGTAACAAGGCCAAACAATCCCAGGCAGGAGATCAGGATCGCGATCGCAGCAAAACAGTTAAACAGCTTGCCTGTGCGCATATCTGACTTATACATATTGTTGAAAGATTCATCAACAAATTTGTATTCAAAAGGATAATCAGCATTGTATTGCTTCCACACTGTTTGCACGCTGGCGATAGCTTTTGATGCATCTTTTGCAGTTGTTTTAATATACATGCGCCAACGCCATCCCGGATTATAGAACATAAGAATGGGTTCTATCTTTTTGTGCATATCATTAAAATGAAAATCTTTCACAACGCCTGCGATCACACCCTTTGTATCATGAAAAGTGAATCTTTTACCAATGGGATCCTTTATGCCCATCTCCTTTATCGCAGTTTCATTCAGGATATAATTTGTACTATCGGCAGGCGTTCCGGTAAAGCCAGAACCTTCAGCAAGCTTCATATTTAATGTTTGCAAAAAATTTCTTTCAACAGGTATCTGGTGGATCATGAAGTTCGATTGTTGGGGCGTTTTACCATCCCAGTCAGCATCACCTGTAGAGCTTCCCACATTGAACACATCTTGTCCGCTGGCTGTAACATCAACAATTCCCGGCATTCTCATCAAGTCAGCTTTTGCAGCGTCATAGTGCGCATTGATATTACGCAAGTCAATAGCCATAATGTTTTCCTTATCGTAACCCAGGTTCTTTTCACGGATATAGGACAGTTGTTTTCCTATTACTATTGTGGCAACGATCAGTATAATTGAAAAACTGAATTGTATGGTTACAAGTACCTTGCGGAAAACAACATTCTTTCCCAACCCGGAAACTTTTCCTTTCATTGCTTCCAGCGGCTTGAAAGAAGAAAGTGTGAGCGCCGGATAAACACCTGCCAGCAAAATAGTTGATGCAAGCGTAATACCATACACCATTAAAACATTTTTACTGAGTGGGTTGAACTGGATATTCTTTCCGGAAAGATCATTATACAAAGGCATTACCAGGTATATAACAATTGTGGCAAACAACAGAGAGATAAGTACAACCACCAGCGATTCATTAATGAATTGCCAGAAAAGATTTGACTTGCCTGCACCTACTATTTTTCTCAGGCTTATTTCTTTCGAGCGTTTATTGGCCCTGGCTGTTACAAGGTTTACATAATTAATACAGGCAATCAACAATATTACACCGGCAATCAGCATAAACACCCGCACAATCAGAATACCATCTTCTTTTCCTTCAGCAGTATACAAATGCATTTTAGTAAGTGGTAATGCCCTGTAGCTGAGGGTCTTTACAAATTCGCCTTGCTGCTCTTTGCGGTGAATGGCCGTCATTTTTGCAACGGCAGCATTTACATTTACGCTGGGTTTAAATTGAATGTATGTATCATAATTGTAGTTACCCCAATCTTCATCAAGGCTCTTCCAATAATCATTACCACTATAATCTTCTTTTTTCAGGTCGAAGGGAAATATAATATCCCATTTAATGGATGAATTTTCAGGAATATCTTTCATCACACCAGTCACATGATACGTTTTTTTATCATCACCTTTCAGCACCTTACCCATGGGATCATCATTCCCAAAATATTTTTTTGCAGTCGTTTCGGATAATATAACAGATCTGTTATCTGTAAAAGGTTTGAGTTTACTGCCCTTAATTAAAGGAAAGTTGAACATGGTAAAAAAAGAAGGATCAACAAGCCCGTTCTTTGATTCCATGAATTTCTTGCCGTTGTATTCAAGCTGGGACAAATTCCAGTTGCCTCCGATACGGCACGCATCAGCCACTTCGGGAACTGATTGTTTGGCTCTTGTTGCTAACGGCGCCGGCGTGTTTGACCAGAACGTTTCTTTACCGTCGTTGTTAAAACCGGATGCAATGTGATAAATACTATCAGCATTCTTATGAAACCTGTCAAAACTTAGTTCGTCCTGCACCCAAAGCAATAATAATATACAGGCTGCAAGACTCGCTGCGAGCCCCGTTATGTTGATGATGGAATATGCCTTGCTCTTGCGAAGATTTCGCCAGGTTATGATCAGGTTTTTCTTAAACATTGAGGTAGTTTTTAGATCTCTGATGTACGATTTGCAGATCTCTGATTTGGTTAAGGAGGTAATTCTCTTACGGTCTTACTATCTTACGGTCTTACGGTCTTATTGTAAAAACTGCACCAATCTCAGCGGAATCATTTTATAAGAAAACGAATCCTGCAAGTCAGTTTTCTCCTTCACCATGCGCAGTTGTTCAGTTCTCTCACCGGATTGAGACACCACACCATTCGCATTTTTTGATTTAGCATTTAGTACATATAACGCCAACACCATTCCTACAACAGTAAGTGCACACACCAGGTTTACAAACATGTTCTTTACAAAAGGAGATTCTTCTTTTGCTTCACTCGCCGCAGCTTCATCCCGAAGATGTGGGTAATATGTACTATGCGTTTTCATCATTAGCTTTTTTACTTATTATGTCGCCGTTATTAAACCGGCTATCTAAGATCAGATCAAGATATTCTCAGTAACAGTGTGACCATCCAGCATGCGTATAACGCGGTGGCTATAACGTGCATCATGTTCACTGTGTGTTACCATTACAATTGTAGTTCCCTGTTCATTCAGTTCTGTAAGTAACTGCATTACTTCATTACCGTTAGAGCTATCCAGGTTACCGGTAGGCTCATCCGCCAGGATCAGTTTAGGATTGTTCACAACAGCTCTTGCTACTGCCACACGCTGTTGCTGACCACCTGACAACTGTTGCGGATAGTGATTGCGACGGTGCATGATCTGCACTTTGTCCAGCACTTCTTCAACACGTTTTTTTCTGTCGGCAGCTTTAACACCTGTGTAGATCAAAGGGAGCTCAACATTTTCGAAAACAGTCAGCTCGTCAATCAGGTTAAAGCTCTGGAACACGAATCCAATATTGTGTTTACGCAGATCGGCACGTTTACGTTCGTTAAAATGTGCCACTTCAATTCCGTTGAAAACGAAGCTTCCGTTATCGGGATCATCCAATAAACCGAGTATGTTGAGCAGGGTTGACTTTCCGCAACCGGAAGGTCCCATTACAGCAACAAATTCTCCTTCTTTAACTTCAATGGTCAGTTTGTTGAGCGCAACCGTTTCTACTTCTTCGGTGCGGTAAATTTTTTCTAGTTCTGTGATCTTGATCATGGTGGGGAGATTTTTATTTAGCGGTCAGCAGTCAGCTTTGAGCTATCAGCTTTTTAGACCATTATTTTTATATATTTACAATTTTTATAATAAACCCTTTAATTATGCGCGATTACGCTAAACTCGAAATCTGGAAAAAAGCCCATCAACTCACCCTTGACATCTATCGCATTTCAGCCGCTTTTCCTAAATCTGAACTCTTTGGCCTTTGTTCACAAATGCGCCGCTCTTCATCATCGGTCCCTTCAAACATCGCCGAAGGTTGCGGAAGAAATACAAACGCACAATTACTCAATTACCTTCAAATTGCCAGCGGCTCCTGTTCTGAGCTAGCTTATCAACTGCTTTTATGTAAAGATCTCGGCTATATTTCAGTTTCTTCATTCAAACAACTGGACAATCAAACAATCGAACTCAGAAAAATGATCTATAGCTATTCTCGAAAACTATAACTGCTGCACCAGGTGCTGTTTGTTAATCTGTCAGCAATCTGCCATTTAGCTAAATGCTGATTGCTGACAGCTGATAGCTATTTCTTCAACACCAACTCCTGCATCGTTCCATACGTCTCATAACTGCTGGTTACTACTTTGTCGCCAACTTTCAGGCCTTGCAGTACTTCGTAGAAGTCGGGGTTTTGGCCGCCGAGCTGGATGTCTACTTTATAAGCAGTTTTACCATCTTCTGATACTTTAAAGATCCAGTTGCCACCGGTTTGCTGGAAGAAACCACCGCGCGGTAAAAGTATGGCTTGTGTTTCATCGCTCAAAGCAAGACGGATCTGTAATGTTTGTCCGCGGCGAATTCCTTTTGGTATAGCACCTACAAATTGCATATCCACCTGGAAGCGGCCGTTTGCTAACGCACTGTACACCTTAGTGATCTTTAATTTATAAGTTGAATCAGCAAAACTAAAGTCGCCCATTAAACCGGTATATACTCTTGAAAGGTAGTGCTCGTCAACATCCACACGCACTTTAAAACCGCTCAGCACATCTATCTGTCCAAGTCTGCCACCTTTGTTTTTGTTTTCACCAATCTCCGCATCCAGTGAAGTTAACTGGCCATCAACCGGAGCACGAACAATCAGGTCGCCAACTTTTTTGCGCATCACATTCAACATATTTTCTGAACCTTCATAAGATTGTTTGGCCTGTGCAACCTGCTGTGCATTTGATACGGAATCCTGGGTTAAGATCCTTTCAGTCAGTTTTTTTCTTTCAACCTGGTAGTTATAATCGTTTTCAGCTTTTTTAAATTCCTGTAAACCGATGGCTTTTTGCTCATACAAATGCTTGTTCAGGTTGTAAATACGCTCAGCTTCTTTATAAGCGCTGTTCACATCTGCCATCTGGTTCAGTTTGGTAACCGTATTTTGCTGTGCAGCGTTACGGGAGATCTGCATTTGAGTTAACAGGTTATATACGTTTGTTTCCTGGCTCACCATGCTCAACTGCAGGTCGGTATTTGACAAGCGCAGGATAGGATCACCTGCTTTCATAATAGCGCCATCTTCCACATATTTTTCTTCAACGCGACCACCTTCCTGTGCATCCAGGTAAATGCTTTTAATTGGGAGCACGGTACCATTCACCGGAATAGAAACCTGGAACGGCCCTTTTTTAATTTCGCTTATAGTTATACGCTCAGTGTCTACATTTAATCTTGATTTTCCGGAAGTAAAATAATAGCTGGCAACCAACAAGAGAACTAATGCGGCAACTCCCCCGATTGTAAGCAACTTCTTAGCGGTCCATTTTTTCTTTTTAATGACTCTATCCATAACAAATCTGCGTTTATACTTTCTTTTTTTGTAGCCCTTCAACTTTTAGGGGCGATTGTTTTGAAAATTACCCGGTGTAGACACACAAGGTCTGGACACATGAGAATAATTATCAGCTCTACATACATTAGCAAACTTGTGCCAACAGAAATATACATTGAAACCCAATGTGTTAGGATTTGAATGTACGGTAAAACTGTACCATAGCGAACACAAAGTGTCCGCTTTTGATACAGTACTCCAAGGCCGTAAAAAAAGAAGGCTTAATAACCAATGATTTAGCTAGTGGTATATTTTCTGGTAACACTCTATAAATGTGTTATTTACAGACAATTAATTGTAGCTTCGATTGAGGAGTACAGTAAGCTTAAAGCCTAAAGCGCAAAGCCTAAAACCAGTTGAATGGTATATTGGATATGTTATCGCCAAGTGGAGAAAATATAAAGTGATTAAATAGATGGGAACTGCAATTTTTTCCGCGATACAAATACTTTTTAAATGCAAGGCGGGACGCTTTAGGCTTAAAGCTTAAAGCTTAAAGCCTAAAGCCAGTTGAATGTATATTTCATATTTTATTACCGGTTGGAGAAAAAGCAAGGTGACTACATAGATGGCAATTGCGACTTTTCCGTGATACATATTTTAAAAAGACAGGGCCGGAAGCTAATGGCTGAAAGCTGACTGCTGATAGCTAAATTCTTATGCAATGAACCTGAAGAATGCAAATGTTTTAATTATTGATGACGATACAGACGTATTGACCGCTGTAAGATTGTTAATGAAAACGGAGTCTAAAGATATTACTACGGAAAAAAATCCTGAAAATATCCGGAGTCTTCTTAGCAAACAGAATTATGATGTGATCTTGCTGGACATGAACTTCAATAGCTCTATCAATACGGGCAATGAAGGCTTGTTCTGGCTGAGAAAAATAAAAGAACTCGGCTCTACAGCAGCAGTAATTATGATTACGGCCTATGGAGATATTGACCTTGCAGTTCGTTCTTTAAAAGAGGGTGCAGCAGACTTTGTGGTGAAGCCGTGGCACAACGAGCGCCTTATTGAAACCATTAAAGATGCGCTGAAGAAAAAGGACAATGGAAAAGGGCCGTCTGTAAAAAGTTCCCAGGATAATATTATCGGTAGTGAGTTGCTGGGCAATAGTGAAATAATGCAGGACATTTTTTACAAGATTGAAAAGATCGCCCCTACTGATGCGAACATTTTAATTCTTGGAGAGAATGGAACAGGTAAGGACCTGATTGCAAAAGCAATACACCAGTATTCATTAAGAGCAAAAAAGCCATTTGTAAAAGTAGATGTGGGCGCTTTGACGGACAGCCTTTTTGAAAGCGAGCTTTTTGGTCATAAAAAAGGTGCATTTACCGATGCGCGTGAGGACAGGATTGGCCGGTTTGAAACAGCAAACGGAGGCACATTGTTCCTGGATGAAATTGGAAATATATCACTTCGTCAACAGGCAAAACTGCTGACTGTTTTACAGAACAGGCAAATTACCAGGCTTGGTTCCAACGAGCCTATCCCAGTAGATATAAGATTGATCTGTGCCACCAACATTCCCATAAGTGAACTGGCGGACGAACAAAAATTCAGAAAGGACCTTATCTATCGTATTAACACTGTCGAGATAACGGTGCCGCCTTTGCGCAGAAGAGGAGATGACATTACGATGCTGGCAAAACATTTTGTCAAGATCTACACCGCGAAATACATGAAGCCCGACATTGGCCTTTCAACCTCTGCGATGGAAAAACTAAAGCAATATCATTTCCCCGGAAATGTGCGAGAGTTGCAATACACCATAGAGCGCGCGGTGATTATGTCTGAAGGGGAAGAACTGATGGCAAAAGATCTTATTTTTTCTCCGATTGAAGCTTCGAGACAAGAAGAAACAATAGCCCCCGAAGATCTCAACCTAAGCGCAATTGAAAGAAATACTATTTTAAAGGTGATTGAAAAACACAGCGGCAACATCACCAAAGCAGCAAAAGAACTGGGTCTTACCAGGACAGCGTTGTACAGGAGATTGAATAAATATGAAATTTAGTTGTACGTTATAAGTGGTACGTTATACGTCTATCTAACCGAAGGAAATCCCCCTATAAACGTATACCGTACATGCTGCGATGCAATAAACGTACAACGTATAACTTACAACTAAACACGTAGATGCAATTAAAACGTTACGAATGGATAATACTGGGAAAAGTCCTGATGTTATTCGTTACCCTTTCAGCAACTTCATTTTGTGTAGTTAAGAACCAGACCATTTACGTGGTGTTCCTGGTTCCCGTGATAATTTATCAGCTAATAGACTTTTACAGGTTTAATAAAAAAGCCCAGGAAGAAGTGAAGCAGTTTGTGGAAAGTGTGCATTACAGGGATTTTTCCAGGTATTTTGATGTAAACCACGCTCCTCTTGAGCTGCAGCCACTGCGCCAGGGTTTTAATGAAATTAATACAACATTTAAAACAATGAGCCGCGAGAGAGAAACCCAGTATCAATACTTACAAAAGATACTGGAAATGGTAGACACGGGCATTCTTTCCTACAACACAGAATCGGGCGAGGTTGTATGGATGAATGAAGGCTTTAAAAAGTTGCTGGGTATTCCTTTTCTTAAAACAATTGAATCACTGCAAAAGCGTGATGAATATTTATATGGAGAAGTAATTCAACTAAAGAATGGCGACAGCAAGATTGTTTCACTGATTAAAGACAAAAACACTTTTAAAGCGTTGATGAGCGCAACAGCATTTCAAACGGAAGGAAGGATTTACAAACTGGTCGCCTTTCAAAACGTGAATGAAGCGTTGGACGAAACAGAAAGCAAAGCATGGCAAAGATTGTTAAGCGTTATGACGCATGAGATCATGAACTCGGTTGCCCCTATTTCTTCCCTTGCAGATACATTAAAAAATATGCTCGGTCAAACAAAACCACATGTATCACCGCAAAACAAATCTTCCTTTGATGATATAGAACTGGGCATTGATACCATCAAACGCAGAAGTGAAGGACTATTAAAGTTCGCCGAAACTTATCGCAACCTGAACAAGATTGTAAAACTGAACCTAAGCAAAGTGTATGTTGGAGAATTGTTTGAAAACCTGCACCAGCTAATGGAACCCACTTTGCTGCAAAAAAATATTGAGCTTGAAATTATTCTGAAAGATCCGATGCTGACGGTTGAGGCCGATGTAAATCTTGTTGAACAGGTATTGATCAACCTTGTAGTAAATGCTGCCGAAGCGGTGAAAGAAGCGCACGAACCAAGAATTACGCTCTCAGCAGGCGCTTCAGCCAACAATAAAGTTGCATTGAAAGTCGCCGATAATGGCACCGGCATTCCTGACGATGTGCTGGATAAAATATTCATCCCGTTCTTCAGCACTAAGAAAAGCGGAAGCGGTATTGGCCTAAGCCTCTGCAAGCAAATTATGATGCTCCACAAAGGCAACATAACCGTGCAAACAGTATTGGGAGAAGGAACGGCGTTTACGATGCAATTCTGAGAAGCTGTGAGCTTTTAGCTGTTAGCTATCAGCTTTAAGGCATCAGGTTTCAGGTTTCAGGTGTGAGGCATAAGGCTTGAGGCTATACCTCTTACTATCTTACTTTCTTACTATCTTACACGTCTTTTCTGGTCTTACTGTCTTACGGTCTTACATATCTTACAAGCTTTCAGCAACATCTTCATTGCCGTCTGCTTTAGCTGACGGACAAAGAGACACATCATTTCAACTGGCTTTAGCCAAATGTTCTGTGTTTGGGGCTAAAGCCCTGATTGATGAGAATATTGCTTATCCGTCAGCTAAAGCAGACGGCAATGAATTGAAATTCGCACAAGCTTGGGTTCAAGGTATCAGGTTTCAGGTATCAGGTATGAGGTTTTAGGCGCACACATCTTACTATCTTACTTTCTTGCTATCTTAGAAGGTCTTACGGTCTTACAAAAGCAACTCCCGATTTGCTATACAAAACCTGGTAATGTGCTTTAGTTATTTCCCAATTAACTTCTCCAACCTGGCAATCATCTCATCCTTTTCTTTCAACATCCTTTATACAGCGCTTCCATTTCCTTCAACCTCCTTTCATGCAACGCTTCCTTCTCCTTATGCAGTTCTATAATTTTATCGAGCGGATTAAATGTGCCATAATTGCTAATACCGACAGCATGGTCATAAGAATTTATGGTATTTGAACAAATATGAACCACACGTTCCGTATCAAAATTCTCAATCGCTTGCCTTGGCACTTTTAGCGCCTGCGCTACCTTTTCCATCATAGCGGGATCTATGTCGGCTTTTGCTTCTAACATCGATACTTTTTTCTGGTTCCAATCATCGCCCAACTCAACTGCCAGTGCATCTTGTTTCACCCCCAGCAGCTCCCGGAACCTCTTAATTTTTTCTCCGAGATGTATTGTATGTTCTGCCATAGTTGTAAGAATAAGTATGCTGACAAATATAATATTTATCGCCCGTTCATAAACTATTTAAGTGTTTACCATTAGCTGTGGAATGTCATTTAGTTAAGAACAATTAAAGCTCCAACGGAGCTCCCTGTTTGTAGAAAATCAGCATTTAAAATGTCTCGTCCTAAAAAAAGTTTACAGATAGATTGATTAATCCTGTAATGGCTTTACAAAAAAGACCATCAGACTCCAGCGGAGTCTCCGGTAACGCTTGAAACATTACAATACTCCCAACCAGACCCGGACTAACGATAAAGGCTCCTTGCCCTTCCATTAAAAGCGTAGGTTATTAACAAACAAAATGCGATATAGATTACGTTATGAAAATCCCAAACTGAACTTGCAAAAGCTACCGCTCTTGTCATCAACACATTATAAAAAAGAAAAACAAAGAAGTTAACAGACTCGTATATTGCCAGACCTGTCACAATAATCAAAAACGGATCAAAATCCAGATCGACCTCTTCGTCTTTAAGTTTCTGGAAAAAAAAATACATGCAATATATAAGCAGTATTAACCCTTCTAACGCGAACACTTTAGAACTAATCAAGAAGAAATCGTCAATAAGCAGAAAAATAATTGCGGATACAACCAGAAAAAAAACAATGACCCAATAGGAGCTTAGCCATCTTGATTTAACTCCAATTGACTGAAAGAATAAAACAAAACAAACGGTTATTGCAAGTGAGTGAAGATTGTACTCCCAATTATTGTATTTGAGAAATCCTGAAAGCTGATAATAGAAAAAAATACTAAGATTTGCCATTGTATGTAAAACGAAAGCAGCGCATAAATACACAAACACTATTCGCAATGGCTTTGAAATTGGTCTTTTTATTAAAAAAGTTATCAGGGGAATAAGAACCGTCCATGACTCGGCACATCTCAACACTTCTAGAAGCATACTTTATTTCAAAGCTGGTTTGATTTATTAAACAATTAAGGATCTGAGACTACATGTGTATATGCAAGATATTACACATTGCATATATAATTCCACTATTAATTTTCAGGGGCTGGTGGCGGGCATTTTAATGGGCGGGATTTAGGCGGGAACACCGTTTTCTGCGGGTATTTTGAGCAGCACAGAACTATTCATATCGTTTACATCAAACAAAATAATTCCTTTTAGTAAGGCTACTCTGTTTTGAATATTTTTCAATCCCAAACCGTTGCTTTGAAATCTCAATTGTTCAAACATCTCCTGGCTTAATCCCTTGCCGTCATGTTGAAGTTGAAAATTAACATGCTTATTTTCCGGCCAGGACCTTATGGTGAGTGCTTGGGCATCTGCATGTTTTAATATATTATTACAAAGCTCCTGGATAATTCTATAGATGTTAATATCTTTTCCACCTGTAAAAGAACCATAACTTTCGTCCAGCTCAACTATAATAGACAACGAATTTGACTGCTCCAGCTTGCGTAAAAAACTGCGAATGCCTTCATTCAATCCCATATCTTCCATCATAATAGAATGAAGATTATGCGAGATGGTGCGCACTTTGCCAATTGATTCACCTAATAATTCGATACATTTTTCATGAGAAAGCCGATCCGTTTCTTTTAAAGGACCAGTATCGATATGGTGCATATACAGCTTCGTTGCAGACAGTAATGCGCCAACATCATCATGTAACTCTTCTGCAATTCTTTTTCGCTCACTTTCCTCTGCTTTGATCGCCGCTTCTATTAATAAGTTTTGTTGTTCTTCTCTTAATGTCATCATCTCTTGCCTATGCCTGAACTTTCTTCTTTGGCTATGGTTAAATGTTAATAGAAAAGCGATCACCAGAATTAACATGGCGCCAATTCCTACCATTACCAGACTAACGATATATGAGCCTTGTTCTCCCATAGAAAGCGTAAGTTATAAAAAGACAGAAAATAATGTAGACCCAATTATGAACGTCCCAAATGGAACCAGCAAAAGCGACCGCCTTTTCCATCAGCAAATTAAAAAATAAAAAAATGAAAAAATTCACTGATTCATAAATGGTCAATCCTGTAACGATAACTAATGGGGCGTCAAAATCAAGATATATTTCGTCATCCTTTAACCTTTGTAAAAAAAATGAAACACAATACACCAGTAAAACAATTCCTTCTATGGCAAACACTTTAGAACTAATAATGAAAAAATCATCGGATAATAAAAAAATTGAACCCACGGTAATTAAGTAAAGAGGCAATATCCATTTGGTATTTAACCATTTTGATCTTATACCGATTTCCCGGAAAAACAGAATGAAGCAGACGGTTAAAAAAACAGAATGCAAATTATACAACCAGTTATTAGTCCCAAAAACACCTTTGACACGATAATAAAGAACAGCAATTGTAAATCCTTCAGCAGAATTATTAATAAATGCCAAAATCAGATATACAGCAACAATCTTATAGGCATGAACGTATTTTTTTCGAAAAAAGTACATTGCTAAAGGGATGAGCGTAATCCATGCCTCCGACCAGTCAAGTAGCGCCTGAAAAATATTATCTGATATATAGTTCATTAATAATCTGTCATTCGCCAAAAAGGGTAATGCAGGTGTTGAACCTACATTACCCTTACGTTAGATGTTATCGAAATCCGCATTTCTTAAATTCTTTTATGAAATTAAGGTCTACGGTTAAATGCTTAATCTATTTTTTCAATAAGGCCGGTGGCGGTGGTGGACATGTTGGCGGACATGGCTTAAGCTCCAGCACTGTACCTCCTTGCAGATCCTGCAATTTGACCATTTGACCTTTTTGAATGGCAATCAACTTCACACCCACATACTGTTTGTCATCTCTAAAAGGAACAAACAACACAGAGTCATACTTTGCAGCCGGAGTACCACTAGCATCCAAACCTTTCAAAAATGAGATCAGCGTGTCTTTTGTCATCACCAAAGGACCAAATTTCGTTGGCACGTCCAGTGTGTACTTCTCTCTTTCCGGCACCTGCTTGATCAGATCTGTAGGATAATAATCAGGTTTGTCTGTTCCTTTGTAAACATAGCTGTAAAAGTCATAGCCGTAATTACCTTCTTTAGTCTTTCCTAAATCTTCTACATGCAGCGTGAAATTCTGGAAA
This sequence comes from Chitinophagaceae bacterium DXS, assembly GCA_030345135.1. Lineage (GTDB taxonomy): Bacteria > Bacteroidota > Bacteroidia > Chitinophagales > Chitinophagaceae > Danxiaibacter > Danxiaibacter flavus. The sequence goes on along the minus strand of CP128386.1, from coordinate 109,409 downwards.
TCGCCTTCATTAACCGCTTTTACGAACTCAGGCATAGAAGCTCCCATAGTGTAATATTGGGTAACTGTGCTGTCCGCGGCAAGTGTAGCGCTCATTGCTTTATCACTTGTGGTAGAAGACTGCTGGCAGGAACTGAATAACGCCAGGGCAAGGATTGATGCCGCTATACGGACATCTTTCAGAAAGAAGCCAACTACGCTTCTTTTCGATTGCTTTATCATAGTGTTGGTTTAAGCTTAGGTTAGTATATCAAACCGGGGCCTGTTTGCTATCCGAGATTGATATCTTTCAAAAATAATGAAAGTTTTTACTTTTCGGTGTTTTGTTATATGAATGATTTATTTTTTGTATATTCCAAACGCAGCACCCAAAGCCTTTATACTTTTTTCGTCTGTTTGTAATTATTCTTCAGCAACCATTGCAGTACTTTATCACGCTGGTCGCCCTGTACAATGATCTCGCCATCTTTCGCCGATCCGCCAGTGCCACAGAAGCTTTTCAGCTTCTTGCCCAGGTCCTCCATATCCTCATTTGTGCCGATAAAACCTGTGACCAACGTTACCGTTTTACCGCCGCGATGTTTGGTCTCCAGCCTTACGCGTAGCTTCTGCTGCGCGGGTTCCAGCGTTTCCTGCGTTTCTGCATTATCATCTTCAAACTTAAAATTGGGATCGGTGCTGTATACAAATCCCCTGTTATCAGGTTTCTTTTTCATGGAATAAGCTATGAGCTGTCAGCTATCAGCTTTCAGCGGGTAAAAAAAAGGTATCAGGTTTCAGGCGTCAGGTGTCAGGTTTGAGGCGTGAGGCTTGAGGCTTGAGGCCCCGAACCGCTGCCGATTTTTTTTAGGTTTGAACCGTGAGGTTTGCGGCTTCCCCATCACCCATTTCTAGTATCCCTGTACCGGTTACCCCTACCCATTTCCTTGCCTCAAATTATAATTGTGCCTCAACACATCAAATACATCAGACATACATCATACATTGGAAAGAACTTCATCACCAGCCAACCCATCTCGTACTTCGTAACTCGTACTTACCCTCACATCGTACCCGCCCGAACGTGCCGTTCGGTACGGGCGGGCATCTAACATCGTACATTCTCCTCACATCGTACATTGGAAAGAGCTTCATCACCAGCCAACCCATCTCGTACTTCGTACTTCGTAACTCGTACTTACCCTCACATCGTACACCGTACATCCTACATCTTACATTCCTACACCACCACTGCCTTCAAACTCAAATCCAAACTTTGCGCCTGGTGAATCAATCCTCCCACACTTACATAATCAACGCCGGTTTCTGCGTAGGAAACTATTGTATCAATATTGATACCGCCGCTGGCTTCGGTTTCGAAAGCCCCGCCGATTATATCAACAGCTTCCTTCACCTGCGCAGGAGAAAAATTATCCAGCATTATTCTGAACACCTTGTCTTTTGCAAAATTACATACGAGCATTACATCATCCAGACTCCGGGTTTCCACTTCTATTTTTAATCCGGGCTTTTTTGTGGTTACATAATCCCAGGCCCTGTTAATGGCGTTTTCAAGACCGCCGCTGTAGTCGATATGATTGTCTTTCAGCATGATCATATCGTACAGGCCAAAACGGTGATTTACACCCCCGCCTATTCTCACAGCTTCTTTTTCCAGCAGACGGAAATTGGGTGTTGTTTTGCGCGTATCCAGCACTTTTGTGTGATAGCCTTTTAGTTTCTCCACATATTGATGTGTGAGCGTTGCAATGCCACTCATACGCTGCATGCAGTTCAGCACAAGTCGCTCACATGTGAGAATAGTATGAATGCCGGCTTCCACTTCAAAAGCTTTTTCGCCGTTGTGCATGGCGTCACCATCATTTTTGTAGCTGGTAAACACAGCAGAAGGGTCAATGTATGTAAAGATTTCTTTAGCAACTTCAACACCTGCAAGAATGCCGTCCTGCTTGATTTTTAGTACCGCCTTGCCTTTTTGTCCCGAGGGAATACTGCTTAAAGTTGAATGATCGCCATCGCCAACGTCTTCTTTTAAAGCCTCGTCAATCAGGTGGTGCAGTTGCTCTTTATTCAACATATCTGAAATTTGTGCAAAAGTAAGACTTAGATAATTGAGAATGGAAAATTGACAATTGACAATGAAATGTCGCTTAGTTGAGCAGGCAGCTTCAACTTTGGGAGATGTCTCCTATCGTCGACATGACGATCCTCGCTCGTCAGTAAAAGTGATTGCAACACCAACGATGAATTATATGAAAGAGTCGGCAGCCGCATCGTCACCTCGACGAGAGAATTTGGTTAACCACAATCAAAACGAGATGACAGTACATTTTTCATCGATAGTCCGTAGGACTTTAAGCTCAATAGAAAACCGGGAACATACAAGGCCTTTCTTGTCCGTAGGACATTAACCCTTTTTATTTGGTTAAAGCCCTAACGGGCTATGAGGTTCTGGATTCGATCGGTTCTATTGAGCTTAATTCCCTACGGGAAAAATTGAAAAACAATTCTAGAATTTGTCATTGGCACGACAGGAGAGGTCTTTCGCATTTAAACCTGACCGAAATATTTTAGACGGCCCTCTGTGTATCTCTGTGTCTTCTCCTGGCCTCCTCTGTGTAATTGTATTTTCTACAGCGTTTTTGCTGATAGCTGATGGCTGACAGCCGACAGCTTTCCAATTCTCCACACCGCCAATAGTGTATAGAGCAGCAACAAAACCAACAAATGCACAATTGACGGCAAATTCTGCATCACCGTGGCGCCGTTTTGAACAACGGAGATATATGACTTTATAAATGGCGTAGTGGGAAGCAACGACGAAATGCACTGCACTGGCTCGGGCAAGGCTTCCAAAGGAAATGTATAACCCGTAATTAAAAAAATAGGATAAGTTGAAAATGCCATCATCTGCACATTCATGACTTGTGTATCAAACAGCGACCCGATAAAGACACCCATCGGAATAAGCGTAAAAAGAAACAAAAACATCAGAAAGCCCAAAGCGCCAACACTCCCCCGGACCGGCAAATGAAGAATATTAAAATTGACTGTTAGAAAGAATACCGCGTAACACAAAAACAACAACAGATAAAAAGCACCTTTGCCATATAGCGCCAACGAAAGATTGTTACGCGAAATATCCAGCCAGCTTCCGACTGTTCTTTTTTGACGCTCGCCACTAACGCTCCCTGACAAGCCGATCAGCAGTGTCTGTTGCAAAATGAGTGCAAGTAACCCTGGCAGCAAAAAAGAACCATAGTTACTGCGAACATTATATAACGGACGATAATCCAGGTTAACAGGCATTACTTCACTCATGGCCATTTGTTCGGTGAGTCCCTGCGTTTGAAAATATTTTAATCGCACACCTGCACTCACCGTCAACGAAACCTGCGTTATCGCACCCAACAGATCGCTTGAAGGCAGAAAGCGGGCTGCATTCAATGCCAGCACCACATCAGCCTGCTGCAATCTCAGCACTTTACTTTCAAGACCTTTTTCAACATATATAAATCCCTGGCAGTTGCCTTTATACATCATTTCTTTTGCCTCCGTTATGTTGTTGACACTAATTACGCTGGCCATCTGCAGGTTACTTACCTGCTGCTTTAACATGCGCGAAAGTGAAGTGTTATCATCATCTACAAAAGCAAGCTTCACGTTCTCTTCTTCTTTATACTGGTAAATACTTCCATAGAAAAAAGCATAGAGCAACGGCGCAATCAGCAACGTCAGCAGCAGGCTGTGATCTTTTGCAATGATCTTAGCCTCACGTAACAGCAACGCTCCTATCGCACGGATACGCTTCATATATTCTTCTGCATTTGACGTTGAAAGAAAACTACTGCAACGGGAAATGTGATCACTATAAACCAAAGCAACCGCATTATCTCGGGCTGCGCATATTTCAAATCGATGTTCATGCTATACACTTTTATATAGCCATCCAGAAAAGCTGTGTAGGGCATAATGTTGGCATAGTATTGATCATACCAGGGCATCGCCCATCTTGGAAAAGTATATCCGCTGAACACAAAGGCGGGTGAGGTATAGAACAAACCGACATCACTTGCCAGCATGATGTCTTTAGTTATGCCTGAGATCATCATTCCTATTCCCAGGCAGGCCAGTGTTAGTAATGTATATAAGATAAAAAACTTGCCCGTCGCTCCAGCATGCGTCAGGTTAAACATGGGATAGATAACTCCCGCGATCAAAATAAAATTCAGCCAGGATACCGAAAGGTGCGCCAGTGTTTTTCCAGCAATCACGTTAGACGCCGAGCCGTGGGACAACACAAACAACTCCCGCATGGTTCGTGTATCGTTCTCATAATTCAATACCAGCACTGCCACCATAATAATGATCATCTGCATGGCGACTGTGATCAGGCCTGGCGCAAGATACTGCTGGTAGTTATAATCCGGATTATACAACGGATAACTCTGCAGCCGAACTGGTTGAACAAGTGCCATTGCCTTGTTTTTATTCATCCCCGTCTTCACCAGCTTTTGTAATATCACGCCGGATCCCGCCGTAATAATTACCTGTGCCGCATCTTTATAAATAAGTTTTGCAGGCACTAACGCAGCTGTATTTGTGTAAAGCGTTACGTAGACAGGATGCTTGCTGTAGATATCGCTTTCCATTTTTTTGGGAAAATGAACGCCACCCAGTACCTCGCCTTTTTGAACAAGATCGCGAAGCTCCGCCTCGCTTGCAACAGAACGTGTAATATGGATGGCGCCAGCCTGTTCAAGCATGAAAGTAAATGTGCGCGAAATGGACGAATGATCTTCATCCCAAACAGCCATAGGCAGATTTTCTGCATGCTGGCTCTCGTAGATATAAGCATAGAAAAAGAACAGCAATGGCGGCATGATGATCAATACCCTGTAATGCACGGGTAAAGAAAAAATGCGTTTCCACTCCCTGTATGTTATCTGTAAAATACTTCGCATTATGGTAGTTGTAGAGAAGCCGTCATACCGGCTCTTAATCCCGTTACGTTCTCAGCAGGCTTGCATTCAACAGTGAAGGTTCGCAATTCAAACGCACCCTTTTCCTTTACAGGAACCCAATTGGCAAACGCCAGCGAAGGAGATACACTGCTGATCGTTACTCCGAACTGTTCCGGCGTGCATCCCGGCACTGTAACGGTTGCTTTATCATTCAGTTTGAATGCTTTTATCTTATCCTGGCGAACGTTAAACCGGATAAAGTAAGCATCGCTTTTTTGAATCGTAATGATGGGATAACCGATGCTGACTATCTCACCTTCATGAATTACAAGGGATGATATTACGCCGGTGGCCGGCGCATAAATTCTTGTATTTCCAGTAAGAGAATTCATCAGTTCATAACCATGCTCGGCTTGACGAAGAATAGCTTTCGCTGATTGTATTACTTCCGGGCTCGTTCCTTTTTGCAGCATTTCCAAATTCAGCTTTGCTGTTTCCATTTCCTTTTTGGATGCTTCCATTTTAAAATACACCAGGTCTTTCTCCTGCCCCGAGATCACTTCATCATTATACAGTCGCTGCATGCGTGTGTAAGTCTTGTTGAAAAGATCGTACTGATCCTGTGCTATTTTGTACAGATTGTTGGATGACGCGACTATTTCCGGCCTTGCTCCGCGCTGTAATAAATCCAGCTGACCTTTCGCGGCATCCACGGCAGCCAACGCCTGCTGACGGATTGCATTAATTTCAGTGGATTGCAAAACGCCCAGCAACTTTCCTTTTTGAACGGTGTCGCCTTCTCTTACAAAAAGACTATCCATGCGTCCGGGCAGCTCAGCGGCAACATCCACACTACTCACGTCCACCATACCAATTACAGCGTCCGCTTCATTGTGTTTATTTCTTCCCAACATAAAATACAACGCAATCAGCAGCACAAGTAAAGGAACCAACAACGCCCAATAATTTTTAAACACAGATCTCATTTAATTGAAAATTGAAAGTTGAGAATTGACAATGTGCGGATGAGTAAATATGCAAATGTGCAAATGCTCCGCATATTGCCAGTACAACTTATTTTCGAAATATTGTTTTTTTGATTGTATCTTTAAAAGTCCAATTTGATTCGCACATTCGCACATTCGCACATTCGCACATTCGCACATTCGCACATTCGCACATTCGCACATTCGCACATTCGCACATTCGCACATTCGCACATTCGCACATT
>CP128386.1:24746-103115 GCA_030345135.1 Chitinophagaceae bacterium DXS | reverse complement strand
CGCACATCATTGTCAATTTTCAACTTTCAATTGTCAATTAGTTCAACTATTTTCTGCGTTTCTCCCGTAACATGAAAATATTCGGCCAAAGCCAAATAGTACCCCAGCACGGAAGTATAATACAGTTTATCTATCTCAGCTTCTGCGAGCGTTGCCTCATTAACATCTTTGGGAGAAGACAATATATTTTCCATGCGTTGCTCCACCATGCGGGTGGTGATCCTTGCGTCGGTTCGTGCTGAATCAAGTGTTGCCGCCTGCTGCTGTAATCCTTCAAGCTTATTCATCACAACCTGTGCCTGCACACTCAATACCTGTCTGGTATTTTCTTCTGCAAGACGCGCTTCTTCTACAAGTTCTTTAGAAGCTTTAATACGTTTTTGCGTTTGTGTGCCATTAAAAATATTCCATACCATCTCTACTCCTAATAACCACGGCGGCACAGTTACCGGCAGATCTTTCTGATAAAGATTGATGTTACCAATTGCAAAAACATTGGGCAATGCCAGCGACTTGCTCACTCTCACGGATGTTTGTGCATAAGCTGTTTTGCTTTCCAAAAACCTGAAGCCTGCATTATTCTTATAAAAGCCTTCCGCGGGACCCGCCACTGCGTAATTTCCTCCATAAGGCAGTGTATCGTTAACAACAATGATCGTGTCGTTGGAAATGCCCAGGAGTTTATACAACTCAAGCATCGCATTCTTTTTATCGATCTGCAGATTTTGCTGAGTAGTTTTGGACTGGAGCAATGCGACTTTCATCCAGTTCTTTTGATAGGGCGGCAGAATTTCATTTTTTACAAGGGATTCTGCATAACCGAGATTTTTCTCCGCAGCGGAAACCACTTGTTGCTGATTACGCAAAAGGGAGTTTAAAAACAAAATACGCATGTACTGCAAAGCAATGGCAAAGTCGAGCTCTTCTGAAACAACTGATACATTCACCTTTCCTGAATTAAGCTCAGCTTCGGCCAGCTTACGCGCGGTGTTAAGTTTGCCTCCCAGGTATAATGGTTGCCTTACACCCAGCGATGATGTGAAATATTGTTGCTGGCTCAACGGCGGATTGTAGCTTGGATAAAATGTACCTATAATTGTTTTTGAAGTGCCATACACCGCATCTTTAAAAGCCTGCGATGGTTCACTTCCTGTTACCTCTTTAATGACACTGCTTGCTAACTGCACATTTTGCTGCGATGTACCTTCTATCACTCCTCCACGAACTGTTTCCAGATTAATTTCGAGCGGCTTGCTCAGGTAATTGTAATTAGCCAGGAGATCTATTTTGGGAAGATAAGATTGCCGCTCCGCTTCAAGATTATACTGCCGTGCCTTTAGTGATGCCCCAGCCTGCTTTATGCTTGTATTGTTCTGATGCGCCAGGGAGAAGCATTCTTTCAGACTTACTGAAGCTTGTTGCTGTGCTGCTACCCGGGAGAACAAAAAGATACAAAGGACTATGTGCAAGTATTTCATCAACTTTCATGTTAATAACCCGAACGGATTACCTGCTTATCGGGCGATGTTCTGAATTCTACAACGCCTTAACGTGAATCTTGTTCACTGGCAATTGATTTTATTTCAATGAATATGAACACATTAAGCGAAAAACAATTCTTCCGGCAATACTGGAGCCACACCGGAAATTGCACCAACCTACCGCAGAAACTGTGCAAACAACCCGTTCATCCAGAATTTTATTCACTTAATCATTATTTAATTAGAATTTTATTCTGATTATGAATAGCTTTATGAAAAATTATACAGATGGAGGTTAGCCTGGATACAATAGATCTGCAGATTCTTACGCTTATTCAGAATAATGCAAGGATTTCTAATGCGGACCTGGCGCGAGAACTATCCATGGCACCAAGTGCCGTATTGGAAAGGGTAAAAAAGCTGGAGCAGAAGAAAGTAATAACAGGCTATACCACCCAGATCAATCCTACTGCCGTACAGCAAAAACTGCTGGCGTTTATTTTCATCCGTTCGTCTGAAAGCTTTGGCTGTGGTAAAACCGGGGAGGAGTTAGCAAAAATTCCCGAAGTGCAGGAAGTGCATAATATTGCCGGAGAAGACTGTTATTTAATAAAGGTCCGGACGGCTGATTCGGCATCTCTCATGCACATGATGCGCACTTCGCTGAGAAATATACCCAACATTACTTCCACCAAAACAACGATTGTACTTGAAACAGTGAAAGAGCAACAACAAATCATTATTCCAAAAAACTAACCAATGACCGACGCAAAACAAAAACATGCTTCCCCTTTAATGGTTGTTGTAGCGTTTGCTACAGTATACCTGGTGTGGGGTTCTACGTACTTTTTTATACAACGTGCCGTATCACATATTCCGCCATTTTTAATCGGTGCAATGCGTTTTCTGGCGGCAGGCATTATCATGTTAACGTGGTGCGCGCTTCGTGGGGAAAAGATCTTTAACCCTCAACAAATAAGGCCTGCCGTAATAAGCGGTTTACTCCTATTGCTAATTGGTAATGGTACTGTGATATGGGCAGAACAAACATTGCCCAGTTCGCTGGTAGCAGTATTGGTATCCTCTGCTCCCATCTGGTTTGTTCTGCTGGACAAGCCCAAATGGAAAGAGAATTTTACCAGCAAATCCACATTAACCGGGCTGTTTATAGGCTTTGCCGGTGTGATCTTATTATTTAGTGAACAAACAGGAAAAGCGCTATCAGGTGGTGGCGGAATTATGCGAATAGTGGGACTAATAGCAATTGTGTTGAGTTCTATGAGCTGGGCAGGAGGATCATTGTATTCTAAATATAACGGCAAAGGATCTGCGAGCATCAATACCGGCTGGCAAATGTTGTCTGCAGGCATTGCATTCGTTCCTATAAGTTTATTAAGCGGTGAATGGCAATCATTTCAATGGCAAACGGTACCTGCGTCATCATGGCTTTCAGTTGTGTATCTCATTTTTATGGGATCGCTGGCTGGCTACAGCGCGTATGTTTGGTTATTGCAGGTGCGTCCTGCCACCCAGGTTAGCACCTATGCTTATGTAAATCCCGTAGTCGCAGTTTTACTTGGTGTTTTCTTTGCAAATGAACACATGACCGTTACTCAAATTCTTGGACTTGCAATTATCCTTACCAGTGTATTGCTGATTAACCTGGCTAAGTACAGGAAAGAAAAACAGACAGTTGTGACCGACGAAAAAATAAGTGTAACAAGAAAGATCATTGTGGCGAATACCGGTGCAGTGAATTGTGACAACTAAGCCTATTCTCTGTGAAACGCTGTGTCTGCTCTGCGCTACTCCTATGTGTAATTGTTTTTTGTTACACGGAGAAACAGCCGGAGTAGACACTGAGAACCACAGAGGTTTTGCGACCGATGCCTGTCAATTCATCGCTTGCCGCAATTTCTTTGGTGAAATATTACGTTTGCGGTTTTTCAACAACAGCCTCTACTCCTTCTTCTTTTATTTTTTCCTTCAGATCCGGCGGCTCCTTTTCATTTTTTTCATCACCTAACAAAAGGCCCCATGGCTTGAGCGGCTCAATCCTGTCGAAAATGATTTTCATGATCGCTATTACCGGAATAGCGAGGAACATGCCTGAGATACCCCACATCATTTCACCCACAATAACGCCCATTACCGTGATCAGGGCATTGATGCGAACTTTTGATCCAACAATAACCGGAAGTAAGAAATTACTATCAATAAGATGAATGACAATAATGGTTATTGCAACCAGTATTATTTTAGAAGCAACAGCACCCGTTGCAAATGTTATAAGTGTGCTTAACAACAATGCGCTAAAAATACCGATATAAGGAATGATGTTGAAAAGCCCTGTTATCAGCCCAAGCAAAATTGCATATTTAATACCCAGGATCCAGAATATGAGGCAGCATGCGGTGGCGACGATGGCCATTTCCAGCAAAAGACCTGCAATATATTTCCGGATGATGTATTGAACATGGGCGATGACATCATAGACCATAACAGCGTTATCTTCCTTGAAAACGCCTAACAAAAACTTCACAAGCAACCGGCGATAAAACAAAAGGAAGAATGTATAGATCATGATAAAAACAAGGAACAATACAATGGAAGAAACTGACAAAACCGTTGTACCCAAAACTAGCGTGCTTGTTGAGATAAGTTTGTTGGTTGCATCATTTACATAATGCATCTGATCTCTCATATTTATGTGAAAGGTAGATGCAACCCAGTGCTGTAAATTATTTACAGAACTTACTACCTGGTCTTTAAACAAAGGCCAATCCTGACCCAGTCTTGTTAACTGCGCACCAACCAGGTAAAGAATCAATGCAATACACACCACAAAAACAAGCACCGACAAAAACGCGGCGCCGCTACGGGCTAACTTTGTCTTTTGTTCAAAAAAACGTGCGAGCGGCAATAATAAAATGGAAAACAAAACAGCAAAGATCAGGGGTGCAAGCAACTGCTTGCCCAGAATTGCCAGGTAACCAACTGCAATAATACTTACCAGTATCATTGCCAGTTTGGTATAGAACGGAGATGCAGGTGATTTTATTTGTAACATGGTAGTTGTTGATTGTGAAGTGAGGTGTAAGGCTTGAGGTTTGAGGAATGAGGTATCAGGTATCAGGTTTCAGGTATCAGGTTTTAGCTATCAGCTATCAGGCTTTTACATCGTACCCGCCCGAACGTGCCGTAGGTACGGGGGGGCGTCTAACATCGTACACATCACATCTCCCCCCTCACTCCTCATGCCTCATGCCTCACACCTCAAACCCTACACCTGATACCTGATACCTGATACCTATTTCCCTATTCTCTCCGCTGGCCTCGCCCTTAGCGCGCTCCAGGTATCGTCGATGGCTACTTGCGACACGGCCTGCAATCCGATCAGTTCAAATGCCATCCAAACAGTTTCACGTTTTATATCACTTTTTATCCTGCCGGTTCCTTTTGGGTAAGATGCCCAAAATATGCAGTCGTACTGTCCAAAACCTTCCACAGATTTCACCAGTTTTTCCAGTTCGGCCTGGGTTGTGGCAAACACATGAACAAACGTATAGGCGCCTTTGTTTTTAGCCACCGGCTTTTTGTCAAATGAAATATCACCCAACAATTCCAGGTATTCGGCAGGTGCATTTACTATAAGCGCCTTATCATCCTTCCCCAATCTTAGTTTCTTTAAAGTATCTGAAGCCATTTGATTAAATTTCTTTAGCAGTTGATTGCAGAATTGCTCACATTACTTCAATCAAAAATAACAACACAATTTCAATCGCTCCGTCAAAACTGTACAGATTTCAAACGGCATTGTAAATATCTGTCTACAAAAAAGCAGCCGCTGGGCGGCCGCTTTACTATCCTGAATTGGTAAACCTTTTTCTCCTGTACAACTGGTGAATAGTGAATAGTCAATGGTGAAGGGCAGAAACCGGCTGAGTAAATGTATGCAGCTCTAGCCATGATGGACCTCCGGCGTAACTTCTTGTACGCCCTTATATACCTTATACGGGTCAAAAAACTTCGCTTCGGTCAGCTTTAGGCTTTAGGCTTTAAGCTTTAGGCTTTAGGCTTTAGGCTTTAAGCTTTAGGCTTTGGGCTTTAGGCTTTAGGCTTTGGGCTTTAAGCGTTATCAGTTGTTTCCAAAGAAACGTTGGCGCACACGACACCGTACTTATATATGGTTTACTTTCTTTCCAGCATACCAAAAATTCCATCGGATTCATCTGCGGGACCAGCGGTGAAAAACAATTGTTTTGAAGTTGCAATTACAGGCGTATTATCCAAAGCCCACAAACCTTCTATCGTTACAGGCTGATTACCCCCATGTTGCTTAAGCTGTCCTTCAAAATGCCCCCATTTGTCGAACACGTTAATACGGCCATCACCAAAATTGCCTACGATTATTGCATCATCCACATCGCAAAAACCAGGCATTGCACCAACCATTCCCCATGGAGAATTTAATGCCCCCTGAGAGGCGAAACGCTTAACCAGCTCACCTTTCATGGTAAATATGTTGATGTAGCCGTTGCCGGGACCAGACTCATCGTCCATATCATCCGGCGCTTTTTGCTTAGCGTAGGTAACATATAAAAAGCCATTGATGCTTCTGATGTTGAAAGGTGCAAATCCTTTTGGAATTGAAGGATCTGAAAAAGGCTTATTATTAACCTGTTTAAAGTTTTTGTCAAATACATCAATTCTTGCTTTTCTAAAATTTGTAGCATACAAAAAATTGCCAGTGCCATCGTTGCCCAGTTCAAGGCCTTTGTATACTGTGGAAGTGCCCTTATTTGCAGCTATCATGGCTGCAGGTCCTCCAGCCCAGCCGGAAATAATTCCATCTTCCCCGGCAAAAATGAACCTGCTTTTCATAGTTGTTCCGGGAATTATAAAATCGGCAGTGGGATTAAATACTACACCTGTGGGAGCGCCCTGAGAGTGGCCAGGCCCCGGTATAGAAACAGGAGCCAATAATGTTGCACCTGTTTTGTCGTAAATAGTAGTTAAGCCAGAATGGTTGGCCGAGATCCATACCGGTCCGGAAGGTGCTACAGCAATTCCCCATGCGTTAAGCAAGGATTTGTCAATGTGCATGGGATTGTAAGATTGAAGATTTGCAACAAGATTGGTTTGCTGATAATTGTGTGTAGGAAAATGATCTTCGAATTTTTTACAGGATAGGGCAAGAACAAAAAACAAACATAAACAAATACCCATTGCAGCAGGTTGTTGTTTTGTTGACACATGTTTCATACGTGCAATTTTAGAGGTGATGGAAAGAAGGGAAGTATCAACAATTTTATTGGAGAATTCTGAATGAATACGAACTAACTGATGCCCTGGTTGCTTCTAACAAAAAATACCATTCTTACAGACTCAAAAAATACACAATTTCTATGCCGGAGGATGATGTAGCGGCATGCTGAAACTGAAAGTGGAACCTTTGCCTTTGGTGCTTGTTACCCAGATTTTTCCATTCTGGCGATGGATGATCTCAGCAGATATGTATAAACCAAGCCCCAGTCCCGGGAAGGAATGAGAACGTTCGTCAGATTCCCTGAAGAAACGGTCAAATACAAATGGCAGGCTTTCTTTTGCAATGCCTATTCCGGAGTCTGTAACGCTGCATATTACTGAGCCTTCTGCGTTGTGCACATCCACTAGTATCCTATCGCTATCCGGCGAATATTTTATGGCATTGGTCAACAGGTTAATCAATACCTGCTCAACCCGGTTCCGGTCTCCCGGAATTGTTACATTCCCCGCCGTATTTGTTAGTATAATTTTTTTGAATGTTGTAACCTGCACTTCCTCTATCACGTCGTTAACGAGTTTGTTGAAGTCAAAATCTGAGTAATGAAACTTCATCTTGCCTCCTTCTATTTTCGTAACATCCAGCAGATCCTGGATCAGGACATTGAGCTTATCTACCTGGGAAAGCATTTTTTGCAACAACCCGGATGAGGTTTCATCTTTAGAATTAAGTGTCTGTTGATGCAGAAACTGACCAAAAGCCTTAATGGAAGTGAGGGGCGTTCTGAGCTCGTGCGATATTATACCTATAAACTCATCTTTCCTGTTTTGTTCATTTTTTGAACGTGTAATGTCCAACACCGTACCCAACATCCGCTGGGGATTTTTTCTACTGTCGTAGATTACCCGGGCCTGTGTCCGTATCCAACGGACAACTTTATCAAAACCAACGATCCGTGCTTCATAAAAATAGGTGCCGGTTACCATCGCATCCTGAAAAGCTTTTTCCACACGAAGAAAATCCTCTTCATGAATATGTGCACGCAATGTTGCATGACTCAGTTTTTCATTTGAAGCATATCCAAAAATTTCAGGCAGAAGATTACTATAAATAAGCTCCTTCGTTACAAGATTCAGATCAAATGTGGCAGTACCGGTATAATCAAGCGCCATATTTAACCGCTGCTCACTCTCTATGGTCTTTTGTATCGCCTCTTTACTGTCAGTAATATTCAGTGCTACACCTACTATTTTTTCCGGGTTTTCCTTGATATCATAGAGCACCCTTCCCGAAGCTTTTATCCAATGTAATGCCCCGTCATGCCATTTTATCCTGTATTCTGCATTGTAATGCTCATTTTTATCGATCGCACTTTGAATACTGGCCAGCACTGCATCCCTGTCTTCAGGCACAATTAAATCCAGTACATCGTTAAAAGTCACGGTTTCACCAAGAGGCAACCCGAAATTTGCCCTGAACTGATCAGTGCATTCCAATAAACCCGTTTTCAGAAAAACTTCATACGAGCCCAGCATACCGGCTTCAAGTGCAATGGCAAGCTGTTGGTTTGTGCGCTGAAGCTCCCTTTCATTTTCCTGGATTTTTTTTCTTACCCTAACCTGGTCAGAAACATCGTAACCCATACAAAGTATGTAAGGTTCTGCGCCTTCCGCTGCCACCAGTCTTTTATAAATAATATTTACAAACAATTCCTTCAACACGCCATCCACTTCCATAAACACCCGGTTCTCGGCGCCGTGATAAGTAATGCCGGTTTCATACACATGATCCAGGATCCGCATATAAGGCTGCCCTTCCAGTTCCGGAACGCCATCTATAATTCGTTTACCGATGATGGAAGCGTCTTTTCCCCATAGCTTCAGCGCTACATCATTTGCCAGAATTATAATATGATCGGGCCCTTGCAAAAGGCTGGTTGGCACGTACGCCTCCTGCACCAGGCTTCTAAGCAGTTGTTCATTTTCCTCCGCTTTTTTCTTTGCAAGAACTTCCCTGGTTATATCCGTACCGGTGTTCACTATTCCATAAATATTTCCATTCCTGTCTCTTAATGGCGTATAGGTAAAATCGTAAAAAAAAGTTTCCATTTTACCATTGATCTTAAAATCTACCCGGGCACCGGTTCCATGGTAGGGAATCCCGGTGCGGTACACTTCCTGTAAAATGCTGTAAAACGGTTGATCTTCCATCTCCGGCAATGCCTCGCGAAAAGTCTTTCCTATGACAGATCTGTCTTTTCCCCATGCGGCAAGGATGGCATCGTTGGCAACTTCCACAGTCATCTCTCTGCCAACGTACACGCTGATTGGAATTGGGGCAGCAGCTATAAAATCAACGAAACGTTGCTCCAGATCGGTTCTGCTGGCAAGTACTGCAACCCGGGCATTCAGCGCCGGCTCCGGCATAGCGGTAATATAAACACCTCCGGTCTGTTTGCCCTCACCAGGAACGGCACTTAGGGTAATTGTATATCGCTCTTCCGGAGATTCATTGCTTTTAAAGGTAACAGTCTGACTGAATGATGCAGCTTTATTATTACCATAAGATATAAGTGTAATAAAAGGTTGCACCGTGTGCCAAAAATTTTGATCTTTTTCAACAGGCAAGCCTTGCGCCGGTATATAATTATTGGCAAGGAGAAGCAGCTGTTTAAAAGCACTGTTATAAAAACAGTACAGTTCTCTACCCCAAAGTATTGCGGATGGAAAAGGCGAATGAACTAAAATACTGAGCGATGTTCGTAAACTTAGTGGCCATTCTTCAGGTGAGCCCAGAACAAAACCCGACCAATCTCTTGACTTGGTCAAATTTTCCATTTCACCGCCCGGTTTAAAAAAATTTCCAAAAAAGGTCCCGGTGTCGTTTTGTTCGTGCATTAAATGGATCCCTTGTTTGACTCAACAATATAAATCAATTAAGCCATTATGAATGGTTGTTCGCTAACATTAATGAGTTTTTATCATCAATCAGTTGAACTTCTTAGAATTAGCAGCCGTCTCAAGTGGCCGTAACTGAACATTAACTGTTCAAAAACGAACACATTATAAGCAGCTCCTGCAAATAACATGCTAATTATCAATCCATAAAGTTGTGGCATTTATTTAGCCGCTTTTTTTATGGGTAGGGGAAACTGTGTTCTGACAATACGCCTTAACGCTATTTATGTTCAAAAACTATTTTACTGCAGCATTGCGCAGCCTTCAAAAAAACAAGTTCTTTTCTGTCATTAATATTGCTGGCTTGTCTATTGGTATGGCGGCTTGCTTGCTGATTCTGCAATATGTAAGTTTCGAATTGAGTTACGACCAGTTTAACCAGAACGCTTCTTCAATATACCGCGTGGTAAACGACCGTTATCAAAACGGCAAGCTCATTCAGCACGGTACCATTACTTACTCGGCTATAGGACGGGCCATGCAGGAAGATTATCCGCAGGAAATATTGCGTACCGCAAGAGTTGAACCGGCCACAGACATCATACTTACATATAATGAAAAGAAATTGAAACAATCCGGACTGGCAGTTGATACTTCTTTTCTAACCATGTTTTCTTATCCGTTGATTGCAGGTAATGCCTACACTTCGCTGAAAGCGCCTTACAATATGATCATCTCCCAATCAATGGCTGATAAATTGTTCGGCGTTCCGCAAAATGCCAATTACGCATCATACATCGGCAAGACAATTCAATTGCAAAATGATTCTGCTTTGTATAACATAACCGGAATTAGCAAAGATGTTCCGGAAAACTCACACCTGCAGTTTAACTTCCTTGTTTCATGGTCGTCCTTAACGCAAACCTGGAAAAATGCGGACTACAGTTTTGAGCAGTCCGATTTCTGGCAATATATCCAGCTAAAGCCCGGTGTAGATTATAAAAGACTGGAAGCACGTTTTCCAACTTTCAGTCAGAAACATTTTCAGGGTGCAAAGGTTTCAGGAAGTGATGAAACTTTTTATCTGCAACCATTGTCGAAAGCCCATCTTTATTCTGATTTTGAATACGAGATAGGTGTTACAGGCAATGCAACCACTGTATGGGGCCTTCTTACTGTGGCTTTATTTATTATTATAATTGCCTGGGTTAATTATATAAATCTTACAACTGCAAAATCAGCGGAGCGGGCAAAAGAAGTTGGTGTAAGAAAAGTAGCCGGTGCATCAAAATCTCAATTGATCCGGCAGTTCTTTACTGAATCCGTCGTTATTAACCTGATCGCATTTGCTATTGCAATTATGCTGGTGATATTGGTGCAGAACAGCTTTAATCAATTGGTACAACATAACCTTTCATTGACATTATTGTTTCAAAAAAATCTTAGCGGATACACCGTATTTGCTACGATTCTTTTGATTATCATGGCAGGCTTTTTTGTCTCAGGTTTCTACCCCTCATTTGTGTTTTCTTCTTTTAAACCGGTCACCGTTTTAAAGGGAAGATTTTCACATTCAACAAAAGGCATTCTGTTAAGAAAGACACTTGTTGTTGTTCAGTTTACTATGACAGTTATTCTTATCATTGGTTCCGTTGTTGTTTACCGGCAGGTGCGCTTTATGAACAGGCAAAAGCTGGGAATAACGCTGGACCAGGTGATGGTGATCAATCCGCCCATGCTCACAAAATGGGATTCTACTTTTATAAGACGTGTAAATAGTTTTACGAATGAAGTAAGGCAATTACCGCATGTTAAAGGCGCCACCACATCATTCCGTGTAGCAGGAGAAGAACTATCCAGGGACTTTAAAGTTAGAAGAGCTGATGCCCCGGAAGACAACCATTATACCATCCGCAGCCTGGGTGCGAGTACCGGTTTCATTGATCTCTACGGAATAAAATTATTAGCGGGTCGCGATTTTGAATCGACTGATTTTAATACTGACTGGGGTAAACTGCACAATATTATTCTGAATCACCACACCGTAAAATTATTAGGCTTCAAAGATGATGCTGATGCGATTGGTAAAAAGATTTTTATTTACGATAAATCCTGGGATGTAATAGGTGTTATGGCTGACTTTCATCAGAAATCATTGCGCTATCCGATTGAGCCGACTGTGTTAATGCCTGCGTATTCTGAAAACAGCCCGATTTCAGTGAAGCTTGATGTTACAAATGTTGAGTCAACCATTGCATCTGTGCGCAAAACGTTCAACACATTTTTTCCGGGCAATATGTTTGACTATTATTTTTTGGATGAAAGATATAATGCGCAATACAAGAATGAACAATTCTTTGGCAAAGTGTTTGGCATGTTTGCCGGCTTTGCTGTTTTTGTTGCATGTCTTGGATTACTCGGACTGTCATTGTTTGCAACCATTCAACGCACCAAGGAAATTGGTGTAAGAAAAGTGTTGGGTGCATCTGTAGCCAACATTATTTTCCTGTTGTCAAAGGACTTCATCAAGCTTGTAATAATTGCCATTGTAATTGCATGCCCTATTGCGTGGCTCACTATGAACAAATGGCTACAGGACTTTTCTTACCGCATCACTATCAGCTGGTGGATCTTCCTGGCAACCGCCGTAGTCGCGATAACTATAGCGCTTGCAACAATAAGTTTTCACGCACTCAAATCAGCGTTTGCAAACCCGGTGAAGAGCCTGAGAACAGAGTAGTTTTAAGCTTAAAGCCCAAAGCCTAAAGCTTAAAACCAGTTAGTATAAGGATTGAGGTTTGAGGTATAAGGAGGTTTGAATATGCCCGACTATCGTACGCGTTCTCTGTGCAACTCAGTGTCTCCTCCGTGCATCTCTGTGTAACTGTATTCTTTTGTCTCATGCAGAATAACACAAACTGGATGGATGTTAAGCTTTGGGCTTTAGGCTTTAGGCTTTAGGCTTTAGGCTTTAGGCTTTAAGCTTATACCAGGTTATGCAGTTTCGCGTATTGCAATAACATAATTGTCTTCCCGTCTTTTATTTCACCATCGGCAATCATCTGCATTGCTTTATCCAAAGCTATTTCCAGCACTTCAATATCTTCCTGTTCATGTGCTATGCCACCGCCATCATTCACTTTCATCGACGCTTCATATTCAGCTACAAAAAAGTATAAGATCTCGGTAACAGATCCGGGTGACATATATGCTTCAAATATTTTTTGCACAGCAGATATTTTGTAACCGGTCTCTTCTTCCGTTTCACGTCTTATGCAATCTTCAGGATTATCCTTATCCAACAAACCTGCGCAAGCTTCAATTAACATTCCGCTTTCATTACCATTGACAAATGTTGGCAGACGAAATTGCCTGGTAAGAATAACTGTTTTGGATAATTTATTATATAGCAGAATGGTTGCACCGTTTCCTCTGTCATATGCTTCACGACTATGCACATGCTTGCTGCCATCACGCTTTACAAACTCATAAGTTATTTTACGCAATACATACCAATTATCAGAAAGCACTTCTGATGAGATCACTTTTACCTGGCCGGTCATTTTATTTTTATTGTTGAGTTGTTAAGGTAATAATTTGAGATTTGAAATTGGAGATTTAAGACTGAAGAAATGATGGATGGAAAATGCATGGGGTGTGCGGAGGTACAATTTGAGATTTGAAATGTGGAGGTAACCGGGTTATAACTGGAAACATTTTAAAATGCGGAAGAATAAAACTACGATGTAGTTTTTTTTGAACCATATAAGAGATATAAGGGCATATAAGACTTGTCTCAAATTTATTCCTGTCGTCAACTATCGATATGACCAAACTCGACTGAGGCTGAAAGCCTCATATCATCAGCCCAGGGCAACGCCCTGGGGAAAAATATCAAATAGTGATCAAGCCCTGAAAGGGCGGAGCAAATAAATAAATCAATCAAACCCCGTGAATCTTAATCCCGATCCGGATAAACCCACACATTTGCACATTCGCATATTCAACAATTCGCACATTCTCCATCATTTTCAATTGTCCCTTGTCAATTATCAATTACATTGAGTTCTGCTCAGCACAAAGCCATCATAATGCAGTGCCTGTCTATTTCTGAAAACCATTTTACCATTCACTTCTTTTGCATCGCCAAATCCTTCAATAAAAGCCTGACCTTTTCTCAAGAAGGTAACTTCTCTAACGGATTCCTTACCTTCTGAACGAAATGTGTAATCGGCTATTAACGTGTCACCTTTCATTGCGCCTTTAACAATGCCATCATTGCCATCTTTTCCGTACAAACTATATTTCAGATTTCCAGATACAATATCACCGTCATTTGTAAGGCTGAGCAATACTGTGTCCTTGTCCGAAGTATACCGATAACACTGCACCGCATCAGATTTTACCAATACTGCCGCAACTGAATCTGCGATCTTTTTATATACGGTGGTCTCTCCTCCACGTCGTGTTAAGGTCAGTGTGCTATCTCCAATATCATCTATATGTAATGTATCTGAAAAATCAATAGTCTGCCTGTTGCCGATACTTTTACCAGAAAGGATAAGCATGTCGCCATCACGATGCCAATGTTCATATTGCAAAGTGAATGCATTGATTGACGAAGCAGTGCTATCTTTTTTCAGCGTGAACCCAGATTGCGCTCCGGGTTGACCTTGTATACCGGCTACCCAGTTACCTTCGATACCAATCTGCGGTGCAGTATTACAAGCAATAAATAAAACACAAACAATGAAAATGTATGAGCAGGAATTTTTCATGTGATGAGTATATTATTAAAGATAAAGTACAAAAAACATACCTGGCCAGGAACCCATATCAATTGCTTTATAGAAAGTTCATTTCCAATTCATCCTGAGCATATTGCACTATTTACATGCTAAGCAATAGTCAACTCGATTCAGTTAGTTAGTCAAATACCATTCAGGTAGATTTTTTTTATGGTACAATGAAATTCCAAAGGCAAGAAGTATGTAAGAATGATCACAGATATGATAGTCTATTTTTTTCTATGTTCTTTTGGCTTGATCCAAATGCCGAATGCTTTATCATCGCGCCGCTTCTTCTTTGCGTTCGCCGCGTGAAACCTTAGCAACTTTTCCTGGCTAAATTTTCAACTGTCAATTTTCAATTCTCCATTAAAAAAAAGTCCTCTGCATCTGCAAAGGACTCTTTTATTTTTTCGCGGTGAGGGCGGGATTCGAACCCGCGGTACAGTTTAACCCGTACGGCAGTTTAGCAAACTACTGATTTCAGCCACTCATCCACCTCACCGACCGAAATTTCCCTTAAGGGGCTGCAAAAATAGGGATGCCCGCTTAATTACCAAAATATTTTTTATTTTAAGCTAAAAGCCTAAAGCTCAAAGCCCAAAGCTTAAAGCTGATAGCTCACAGCTGCTACATCGCTGCCAGTTGCACTTTCTGCGTAAGCTCCATTACGTTCTCGCGGAAAAGGCTGTCTGTATCCATCAGATCTTTAACTGTCTGGCAACTGTGAATCACCGTTGTGTGATCGCGGCCGCCAAAATGCTCTCCAATTGTTTTCAGAGAATTCTTTGTGAACGCTTTTGCGAGATACATCGTTATCTGACGAGCCTGAACAATTTCGCGTTTTCTCGTCTTATGCAACAATTTCTCGTAAGGAACATCGAAATATTCACAAACCATTTTCTGGATTGCTTCAATGGTAATTTCCTTGCTGCTTGTCTTCACAAAGTTGCGCAATACTTTTTTGGCGAGCTCCAGGTCAATGTCACGCTTATTTAAAGAGGACTGTGCTAACAACGAAATTAAAGCACCTTCCAATTCGCGCACGTTTGAACTGATGTTATATGCCACATACTTCACAACCTCTTTCGGCATATCCAGGCCATCGTTCTTCATCTTACGTTCCAGGATCTCAATTCTTGTCTCATAATCCGGAACCTGCAGGTCAGCACTTAATCCCCAACGGAAGCGGCTCAACAAACGCTCCTGCATACCATCAAGGTCTTTCGGAGGTTTATCTGAAGTCAACACCAATTGTTTACCACTTTGATGGAGGTGGTTAAATATGGCGAAGAAAGCATCCTGTGATTTTTCAGCGCGACTAAAGAACTGTACATCATCAATAATGAGTACATCTATTAATTGATAGAAATGAATAAAGTCATTAATAGCGTTGTTACGGCTATGATCCTGAAACTGGTTAATAAATTTTTCGCTGCTCACATACAACACCACTTTATTAGGGTGCAGTCTTTTTACATCATTGCCAATTCCCTGAACAAGGTGCGTCTTTCCCAAACCAACACCGCCATAAATAACGAGCGGGTTAAATGAGTTGGCGCCGGGTTTCTCCGCAACAGTTTTACCTGCACGGCGGGCAACCCTGTTACAATCTCCTTCTATAAATGCATCAAATGTATATATAGGATTAAGCTGCGGATCAATCTGCATCTTTTTAAGACCCGGTATTACAAACGGGTTCTTAACAGGATTGTTGATCACCAACGGAAAATCCATTTCGTTGTTAGAATATATCTTGGCATTGCTGGCAGGTACATCCATCGAACCATTTTTCCCATTACCGCTATCTACCATTATACGATACTCCAGTCTTGCTTCTTTGCCTAACTCTCTTTTTAAAGTTTTGGCAAGAAGATTAACATAATGCTCTTCCAGATACTCAAAGAAAAACTGGCTTGGTACCTGTATCATTAATACCTGTTCTTTAATATCAACGGGTTTAATCGGCTCAAACCATGTTTTATAGTGTTGCCATTCAACAATATCTTTGATGATCTTCAAACAATTATTCCATACGTTTTCAGCGGTTTTAGTCATAATGAAAGACACTGTTTATATCGGGTTAAGAATATTAACCGGGTAAAAAATCCCAAAAAAAATTATCCCCGATTGTGGATATTTTTTTGGGAACAGGACGGCGAATATCTTACGTTTTATGTTGAAAAAAAAATTTTTTAATGTCTTGTTTTTTTACAACTAAATATGTCTGGATTAACACCAAACTTTTTATGTAAAATATCTGCACGCATTTTCAGATTCATCAAAATTAAAGCTCCGGGACAACCTCCTTATTTCGTAAAACTCAATCCGGAAAAGCATTCAACACATTTCAGCAGTTTATTTCACTTCCCAAACAACCATAAACAATTAACATAGCATAATTATTATACGTTAACTAACAAAAATTCAGTTTTCATTTGCAAAGTGATTATCTGTGATTGTAAAATACAGGGCTAATATTAATGTATTATGGCATACAGTTGTTTTCACGAACGAATCATTAGATGAATTGAAAGATACAATATTTGAAGTTCACTTCAAGTTTTTTTCAGATTAAAATATTACCTGAGATTTCAACTACTTTTGCAACAAACTATTTTAATAATGTCTTTCGAAATTACAGGCAAGCTGGTAGCCAGGTACAACATTGTTCAACGTACTGAAACATTCAAAACAAGAGAATTTGTAATTGAAAAATCTGAGGATATTGGTGGAAGGGTTATTACCAATTATATCAAGTTTCAATGCGTGCAGGACAAAACAGCTATTCCTGACAGATTTAATATTGGCGATGAAGTAAAAGTGATGTTCAATATTAAAGGTACCAAGTGGACCAAGGATGGTAAAGAGAATTACATTACCAATCTTGACGCATGGCGCATGGAACATGTGAAATTGGGCGAACAACCGGTAGCAGGTGATAACAGCTATGAATTTACTTCAGATAATACGCCAACCGACAATGTGGATGATCTGCCATTTTAATGTAAGTTATTAGTTGTTAGTCAGTCGTTGATCTTAACTAAACAATACGCTCAATTTTTCCTTATAAATATAGTGACGAATACAGGCTTGTTGGTCATTGGGGATCAACGACTGCTATCTAGCCAACTACAACCATGCAAAAAAAGATAAGTTTTCAATTATTGCCCCCGGAAGCGGCTGATGATTCTACTGTAAAAGACTTTATTGCGAAAATCGAAGGCATCGCGCCCAAAAAGATCACCGGCTTCTATCGCACGAAACAATCAATAGATGCACGTAGCAAACAACCCAAAGTAAACATTACAGTAAATGCATTTATTGATGAGCCTTATCATGAAAGAATAATAGAAGAGATTAATTTCAAAGACGTAACTCATTCTCCCAAAAAAGTTATTGTAGTTGGTGCCGGGCCTGCGGGCTTGTTCGCAGCGCTTAAACTGATTGAAAGCGGTGTTCAGCCTATTTTAATTGAAAGAGGAAAAGACGTTCGTGCACGAAGACGTGACCTCGCTGTTCTTAATAAAGAAGGTATTGTTAACACGGAAAGCAATTATTGCTTTGGCGAAGGTGGCGCAGGCACTTACAGTGATGGCAAATTATACACCCGGAGTACCAAACGCGGCGATGTTAACAGAATACTCAACCTGCTTGTTCAGTTTGGCGCCGATGAAAGAATACTTTACGAAGCTCACCCTCACATAGGAACCAATCAACTGCCCAAGATAATTACAGCCATGCGTGATGTAATTATTGCGTATGGCGGAAAGGTTTTATTTGAAACAAAGCTCACCGGGTTTCTTGTTGAAAACAACACATTGAAAGGCATAACAACTGCAGCCGGGGAAAAGTTGATGGCAGAGGCTGTAATACTGGCAACCGGACATTCAGCCAGGGACATCTTTGAATTGTTTTATAATAATAATATACTGATTGAAGCCAAACCCTTCGCGCTTGGCGTTCGCATTGAACATCAGCAGGCATTGATCGACAGCATTCAATACCATTGTCCCATTCCATCACATAAGGATCACAGCGCAAGAAGCGAATATCTTCCGCCTGCATCTTACGGCTGGGTAGAGCAAGTTAATAATAAGGGCGTTTTCAGTTTTTGCATGTGCCCCGGCGGAATTATCGCCCCGGCGGCAACAGCCCCCGGAGAACTTGTAGTGAACGGATGGAGCCCGAGCAAGCGGAACAATCCTTACAGCAACAGCGGCATTGTTGTGAGTACAAGTGTCGAAGACATTGTAAAGGATAAGGATTTTAAAAAACTGATGAAAGAAAACAAGTGGTCAGCATCCCACCCGCTCCTGCTTATGTATTTTCAACAAATGGTAGAACAGAAAGCATTTGAAGTTGGTGGCGGCAAATTTGTTGCACCGGCACAACGGATGGTCGATTTCTGCAACAACAAATTATCTTCTTCTCTCCCTGACTGCAGTTATTTACCAGGAATACATTCTTCTACATTGAATAATGTGCTACCCAATTTTGTATTAACAAGCTTGCAGGAAGGCTTTAAAGCTTTCGGCAAAAAAATGAAAGGCTACTACACCAATGATGCCGTAGTGGTTGCCACAGAAAGCCGCACATCATCACCCGTGCGCATTCCGCGTGACGCTGACTCGCTTCAACATCCTCAAATTAAACAGCTGTACCCTTGTGGTGAAGGTGCAGGCTACGCCGGCGGCATTGTGAGCGCTGCAATGGATGGAGAAAGAGTAGCGGAGAAAATATGTGAAATGTTAGATGTACGATGTTAGATGTATGGTGTGCGATGTGATTGCAAGTACGAGCTACGAAGTGTGAAGTACGAATTGGGTTGACTGGTGTTGAAGTGATATAGGCATATTGATATTTAATTGTCACACAAAGAAGAGGCAGGAGGAGACACGGAGGACCAAAGAGATAGCCTTCGCTGCAATCATTTTCAATTTTCAATTCTCAATTTTCAATTAACTCAGCCGCCCTGCCTCCGTGGTTCCCCAAACAAAAACCCCTCAACCGAAGCTGAGGGGCCAACAACTAAAAACACAAATGAGTAGGAGCCTTATTAATCGGGCTTCTTACCATCCAAAAAGGTATTGATGGATGATATCTGTCCCTGATCATGTTCATCTTTCTTTACAGCATACTTGCTGTAGTAATTCTCCACAGATGTGAGCGTATTGCCAAAAAGCTCCATATTACGACGAACATAAGCCGGCACATTGTCAAATTCTGTATTCATCTCTGCACTATTCATATTAAACGAGAGATTGCGAAGTTTCTGTATTCTTTCTGCTGCTCTGCGTTTTTGATCTTCCTCTTCGTCAGACATCATTTCATATGAACCTGTTGCCGGAGCCACAGGCGTATTCATGTTAATGTTGTCTTTCTCCACGAAACCAAACTGCACTTCATCCTCTGCTGGTTCCTGCCTCATTACCGGTGCTACATATGGCGGCATTTCCGGCTCAGGCTGCTGGTAAACCGGACGCTGCGGTTGTTGAGGTTGCGGCTGTGGCGGTTGTGGCTGCTGCGGTTGCTGAACGAACTGCGGCTGTGGTTGTGGCTGAGGTTGTGGTTGTGGTTGTGGTTGCGGAATTTCCAGAGGCTGTGGCGCAGCAACAGGTTTTGGCTGCTCCTGTACCGGCTTCTGCTCAGGCATAGATGCATAGATATTTGAGGGCCTGCTCAAGAAACCACCTGGAGGGGTTACGGACACAGAAGGTTTCTCTGTGTATTCCATCCGCAAATGCTCTTCCACTTCAGGCGCTTTTTCTTCTTTACGTTCTTCAACCTTAGGCTCAGCGGTAATATTTGTAGACAGTTCAAAACGCAATGGTTCTGCACTTTGTTTTTCTGCAATCACTTTTGCTTCATCAATGATCACAGGAGCAGCGGACTGCTGGGTGATCTCAACCAGGCTTGGAGCGAACGGATCTTTTTCGTCGAAAGATAACTTCTGTTGTTGCATGGCACGTTCGGGCTTTTTTTCTTCGCCATCCATACGCAACTCCATTGTTATTTTTTCAGGCTTAGGCTCCGGCGCCCTTGCAGGTTCTCTTTTTGCAAAAGGATCTTTATGCTCGAATCCTGTAGCGATCAGCGTAATGCCAATCTTATCGTCCAGTGTATTGTCATACCCCATACCCACAATCACATCCGTATTCTCACCGGCCTGCAGGCGGAGATGATTATTGATCACTTCCAACTCATCCATCGTGCACTCCTCATCACCTTCTGCACTATTGATATTGATCAGGATCCATTTCGCACCACGGATATCATTGTCATTCAGCAACGGAGAATTCAACGCATTTTCAATGGCACGTTGCGCCCTTTCTTCACCGGAAACAGCTGCACTTCCGAGAATAGCAACACCACCATTCTTCATCACAGTACAAACGTCTGCAAAGTCAACGATGATATGACCACGGCTGTTGATGATATCAGTAATACATTTAGCAGCGGTAGCCAATACATTGTCGGCCTTGCCAAATGCATCTTTCATTTTAAGGTTGCCATATTGTATACGCAGCTTGTCATTACTAATAACAAGCAGTGTATCTACATAAGGCTCCAATTGTTTGATGCCTGCCTCTGCCTGCTGCAAACGGCGCGGACCTTCAAAACCAAACGGAGTAGTAACAATACCTACGGTAAGAATACCCAGTTCGCGGCAGATCTTGGCAATGATGGGAGCACCACCGGTACCTGTTCCACCACCCATACCGGCGCAGATAAATGCCATTTTGGTATTTACCTCCAGTATGCGTTTTATTTCTTCCAGGGATTCCTCAGTAGCCTGTTTACCTACTTCGGGATTTGCGCCTGCACCCAAACCTTGTGTAAGGTGTGGCCCAAGCTGTATTTTATTGGGCACTGAACTTTGTTCCAATGCCTTGGCATCAGTATTACAAATAATGAAGTCTACACCTTCAATATCCTGCGCAAACATGTAGTTTACCGCATTGCTTCCGCCTCCTCCAACACCAAGAACCTTAATGATGGATGACTTTTGTTTTGGCAGATCAAAGTGTATCATAATGAAAATTTTAGAATGTAATGGTTAGTAATAGTAATAGCAACAAATTATAATGGAAACGATTTTATTCTTATTTGATCACTGTATCTCCTTCTTCCTTGAACAAATCAATCAGACCATCTTTGAATTTATTCCAGAAACCATTGATACCGCCCTTTCTTTTTCCTATATCTACAGTGTTTTCTCTAACGGGAGAAAGCGCTTCAACTTCTTCCTTAATCAGTTTATCCGGAACACTCACCCGAAGGAAAGTGTTGTTAAACTCTTTATTATGATTTTCATAATCGCTGTATCCTTTCAGAATAAGACCAATACAGGTTGCATACATTGGCTTCTTCAGCTCATCTATATGATTTGCCGCCAAATGCTCATTTGGTAAACCAATACGTGCATTCAAGCCTGTAACATATTCCGTCAACTGAATAAGATGTTTTAGCTGAGAACCACCACCTGTAAGAATGATGCCGCCGTTAAGCGTTCTGTTATCAAGCCCTACCTGTTTCAGGTGATAAGTAACGAAATCAAGTATTTCACTCATTCTCGCCTGGATAATGTTAGCAAGATTTCTTACACTGATCTCTTTTGCCGGCATACCTTTTATTCCGGGAATAGTAATGAAAGCGTTTGCTTTAGCTTCATCTGCAAGCGCGCCACCAAACTGTACTTTCATTGCTTCAGCCTGCTGCTTCAATACACCAAGCCCCATGCGGATGTCGTTGGTAATATTTTCACCACCAAACGGAATAACCGCTGTATGTTTTAAAATACCATCATAAAATACAGCGAGGTCACTGGTACCACCACCAATATCAAGAATGGCAACACCTGCTTCCATATCAATCTCACTCATTACAGCAGAAGCAGATGCCAGCGGCTGCAATACAAGATCTTTAGTTTTAAGGCCACTACGCTCTACTGAACGGTTGATATTGCGGATTGCATTTCTATCACCTGTAATGATGTGGAAGTTTGCTCCAACTTTCACGCCATTATACCCAACAGGATCTTTAATATTCTGGTAATTGTCCACATGAAAATCCTGGGGTATCACATCAATGATCTGATCACCGGCAGGAATAAATGTTTTGCGTTGATTGTCTATCAACTGCTCTACTTCCCAGCGCTCTATCTCCATGTCTGAGTTCTGCCTTACCAGGTCGCCACGTGTTTGCAGGCTCTTAATATGATGCCCTGCCACGCCCACATACACTTCACTTATTTCAAGATCCGGATTGCTTTCGGCGCAGTTATGCAAAGCCTGCTGAATTGCTTTGATCGTTTGATCAATATTCAACACCTGGCCATGTTGCACACCATTACTGTTAGCCCTGCCAAATCCTAAAATCTCCAGTTTCCCATACTCATTTTTGCGGCCTGCAATAGCGGCAATCTTCGTCGTTCCAATGTCTAGTCCTACAATAATAGGCGCTTCATTCGGGTTCATAGATGTATGTTTTTGTTGTTGTTTCGTTTTAATTCAAAAGTCCCCGCCTGACTGACGTCAGTCGGGCAGGAAAAGTCAAAATTCAAAAAAGAACCACTTAATTCTTTAACACTATCAATTTTTCAAACATGCCCATTGACTTTGTTCTTTTATCTCTTCTTCGTTGTTTTTTTCATCACAGCCTTTGGCTTTGTGCCTGCAGGCTTTGTTGTTGTTTTTTTAACTGCCGGCTTTGTTGTTGCAGCAACCTTGTTTGGCTTTGTGGTAGAAGCCGGAACTACAGCAGCATGACTTACAGAATCAACAGCGGGCTTCACTACATTTCCGGCCGCCACTGAACTGTCTGTCATAGCATTGTTCATCCTCGCAACATTGTCGGCCAATTGCATCGCTGCTCTCAGAGAATCGACATTAGGCTTTGCAGCTCCTCTTCTTGATGCTACTACCTGCCCATTGAACCTCACATCAATCGTTTCATATTTCTCAAAACCGGCCTTGGTCCAAACCTGTTTGTAAAAGCTATAGAGTCTGTCAAACTTGCCTTCAAGATCGTCCACATCTCCAATAGCTATTACCTGGTTGCCTAACACCGGTATCAATTCAAATGTTCGTTGCGGCGTTATATCAACCTGCGATATCTGCCGCATCCAGAAACTATCCCTTGCAATAAACTGAGCCAATTGCCTCACATCATTCAACACCAAACTATCAGGTGCTGATAATTTTCTCTCTGATGAAGGAAATGATGTAAACACCGGCACTCTTGCACTTAGCTTGTCACTCAATGGCAAACGCTTTCCGCTGCTATCTATATAAAAAGAACTTCCGTTTATTGTAAATATTCTTGCGAGCGGTTCACGCTCATGGATGGTTACATGCAACACATTATCATTATCAAAAAAAAGATCTGCCTTCTTTACCCAGGTATTTTTTTCAAGCCCTTCTTCAAGATGCCGGACATTGATTTTATACAATTCGGTCTCTTTGCTTATTCCCATCTTATTCAGAAATACCACAACCTCTTTTTCATCAACAAACACATGCTCCTCAGCATCTATTACTTCCACTTTAATGTCGCTTACGGTCTTGTTTTCCTTCTTGCGCATAGCAGTTATCAGCAGAAAGACCAACGAGGCCGCCAGCAAACACCATCCGGTAAATATTAATTTCTTCTTCAACATATTTTCAGCTTTCAGCGGTCAGCTCTTAGCTTTCAGCTTCCGGCATTAACTACTTAAGACAGTCGCCGTTTTTTAAATCAGACATCTGCAAATCGGATATCAGATATCAATTTTTATTTCAGAATTTCTTTAACCGGTTCAATCAACGCATCAATATCACCTGCTCCACACATCACCAGCAACTTTGGCTTGTATAATCTTACCCAGTCCTGCATCGCTTCTTTTGTCAGTATTTGCTTTTGCGGCAATTTCATGTCGTTTAATATCAACTCGCTCGTTACACCTTCCATTGGTAATTCCCTTGCAGGATAAATAGGAAGAATGATCACTTCATCTGCCATGTCAAGACTTTCTGCAAATTCTTTTGAAAGATCTTTTGTCCTGCTGAACAGATGCGGTTGAAAAATCACCGTACATTTCTCATCCGGATAAATACTTCTAACTCCACTGATCAATGCTTTTAGCTCTTCAGGATGATGTGCATAGTCATCAATCAACACATGCTTTTGCGACTTAAGTATGTATTCAAACCGGCGCTTTACACCCTTGAATGACTCGACCGCATGCTTTATCTTATCGTCATCTATACCAAGATGCTTCGCAACAGTGATCGCCGCAATGCTGTTTTCAATGTTGTGTAAACCGCCCATATGCAGCACTACATTTGTTATACGCCAGTCGGCAGATATAACATCATACACATAGGAGCCATTAACCACATTTAAATTCTCTGCATAGACATCTGAACGAACATCATCAAGACTATAAGTAACTACTTTATCAGCCTTAAATTCACCAGCTCTTTTCAATCCATACCTTGCAACCAAACATCCGCCGGGCTTAACAGTATTGGCAAACTGCACAAAAGCTTTTTCCACTTCTTCCGGAGTTCCATATATATCCAGGTGATCAGGATCCATTGCGGTGATCACTGCTACATCCGGAACCAGCTTCAAAAAACTTCTGTCATATTCATCTGCTTCTACAACAACTACATTTCTTTCGTTGCTCCAGAAATTCGTTTGATAGTTTGAAGAGATCCCTCCGAGAAAAGCATTGCACCCGTAGCCTGAATCTCTGAGCAAATGGGCCACCATGGTAGTGATGGTTGTTTTGCCATGCGTTCCTCCAACACAAATATTGAATGAGTTTTGTGTGATCCATTTCAATACATCACTGCGCTTTACAACGGTATAGCCATTTTGCTGATAATACACCAGTTCTGTATGATCTTTAGGAATGGCTGGGGTATATACCACCACATCCACATCTTTCGGTATTCTTTCTACATCTTCTTCATAGTGAATTTCTATACCGCTTTCTTCCAGCTTACGGGTTAACGGCGTAATGGTTCTGTCATAACCCTTTACTTCCGCTTTCCTGGAATGGAAATACCTTGCCAGCGCACTCATACCTATTCCACCTATCCCGATAAAATAGATCTTATTGATAGCCCTGGTGCCGGTTACGGCTTCGGAAAATTTACTATTATTTATTTGCTCACTCATTCCTGATCTTTAAATCTGCTTGTATTGATAACTGTTACATAAATTCGATGATTGCTTTCGCAATTTTTTCATCAGCATCTGTAATAGCCAAAGCTGCTATGTTATACTTTAACTTCTCCTGCAAAGCATCATTCTTTGCTAAACTTAATATTGCAGGAAACAACTTTCCTTTAGCCTCTTCATCCTTCACCATCATCGCGGCATCCTTATCCACGAGTTGTTTTGCATTCACCGTCTGATGATCTTCTGCAGCATAAGGAAACGGGACAAATATCACCGGCTTCTTCGCAACGCACAATTCCGTCACAGCCATTGCACCAGCGCGTGAAACAACAAGATCTGCTGCAGCATAAGCCTTATCCATCTCCACAATAAAATCACTCACCCAAACATTTGAAAAACTTCGTCCTCTATTCCTGTATAATTCAGCGCCATTTTTACCGGTCTGCCAGATCAACTGAAGATCCAGTGGCTCCAGGTCCTGCACGTGTGACGCAACAACATCGTTGATCGTTTTTGCACCAAGACTTCCCCCAACCACAAGAATGGTCTTTTTATCCTGTAATCCGAAAAAAGCCAGCGCCTCTTCCCTGGAAACATCTGCGTTCGCAATATTCTTTCTAACAGGATTGCCTGTTATCAGGATCTTTTCTGCAGGAAAAAATTTCTCCATTCCCTCTACGGCTACAAATATTTTTGTAGCAGCCCTACCCAAGAGAATATTGCTTTTTCCCGCAAAAGAGTTGCTTTCATGTATGAAAGTGGGAATCCCTTTTTTTTGCGCAAACCGCAATACAGGAAAACTTGAATAACCACCGACACCGATAACGGCATCAGGTTTAAATCTGCCCACAATAGCTCTTACCTGGTAAAAGCTTTTAATGAGCTTGAACGGCAAGCCTATATTTTTTAACAAAGAACTTCTGTTAAATCCGGCGATATCTAATCCTTCAATTTCGTAACCCGCTTGTGGAACTTTTTCCATTTCCATTTTACCCTTCGCACCAACAAACAGAATAGCAGCATCAGGCAATTGCTGCCTCAATGCGTTAGCAATGGCTATGGCCGGAAAAATATGTCCGCCCGTGCCACCTCCGGCAATTATGAAACGCAATTGTTTTTGCTTTGCCGTGCTCTTACTTCTACTTTCTGTCTGAACCTCGTCAGCTATCATAAACCGCTTGTTTTTTATTATTCTCCTCCCCTTCTTATTAAGCAGCCGTCGCAACTTTTGCATTGGAGTCAGCAGGAACAACATCCTTTCCTTCCATTTGCTCTACGTTTCTTGCAACGCTTAAAATAATTCCAATGGATGCACAGGTAAAAAGAAATGAACTACCTCCCATACTCACCAGTGGTAACGTAACCCCGGTAACAGGAACCAGGTTAACATTCACCGCCATATTTGCAACCGCCTGTATAACTAAAGTGAAGCTTAATGCCAACGCAAGAAACGCACCAAAAGCATACGGGCACTTTCGAAATGTTCTTATACATCTGAACAGGAACAACAGGTATACAAATATGATAAACGTCCCTCCCAGTAATCCATACTCTTCTATTATAATAGAAAAAATAAAGTCATTATAAGCCTGCGGCAGATAATTACGTTGCATACTATTCCCCGGACCAAGACCAAACAAAACACTTCCGTTTGAGATAGCGATCTTTGCCTGTTGCACCTGGTAGGGAACATCCTCATCACCTGCATAGATATAATCCTGCACACGCTTAACCCACGTACCGAAACGGCCAAATGAATGCAGGCTTTCTACAACTGTTGATTTATCTTTCTTTGATTCGGCTTTTGCACCGTCGTAAGTACCAACAGCAACACTCACAATCAACAGCACGGGGATTAATGCAACACCTATTACCAATAGAATATGCTTGAAACTTACGCGCCCGATAAACAACAACAAAAGTGATGTAGCGCCCGTAAGCAAAGCATTTGACAAGTTAGCCGGCATGATCAGTGCGCAGGTGATTGCCACTGGAATAATGACGGGCAAAAAACCTTTTTTGAAATCCTTGATCACTTCCTGCTTACGGCTTAATTGTCTCGACACATACATAAACAGCGCAAGCTTTGCGAAGTCACTGGTTTGTATGGTAAGATTGATTACCGGCAGTTTAATCCAGCGACTACCTTCATTTATCTCCGCACCAAAGAACAATGTGTAAAACAACATTGGAACTGAAATAAGATAAAGGATGAGTGATATTCTTGAATACAAGGTATAATTCACCCTATGCAAAAAATAAATCACCAGGAAGCCTATTACAATAAAGGACAGTTGCTTAAACAAATACACTTCCGTGTTGCCTTTATATAATTTATATGCCAAAGAGCCGGTAGCACTGTAAACCACGAGCAACGATGTTAGCGCCAGCAGTATTACAATGCCCCATATGTATTTATCTCCACGGGTTTTGCGGCCAAGGCCTTTACCAAAACCCCTGAAAGAATTCTCAAGATTATCTATGTTCACAAAATCACTCATGGTTGTGCTTTTTGCTGTCAGCTATTAGCTTTCAGCGTTGGGTTTCAGGTATCAGGTATCAGGTTTTAGGTTTTAGATACCAACCATTCACCTTTTACAGACTATTCAGAAATCCTTAACTACTATTTCCATTCTGTTACTATCAAATCAGAAATCAGACATCCTTAAATCAACATCAGACATCAAAAAATCAGCGATCAGAGATCCTTCACCGCGTTTTTAAACTGCGTTCCTCTTTCAGCGTAATTCTTAAAGAGGTCGAAACTTGCGCATGCAGGACTTAACAAAACAACATCGCCTTTTGCAGCCAGTTCAAATGATTTGGTTACGGCATCTTTAGCACTTGCCGTATCTACAATAACAGGCACTTTACCTTTAAATGCTTCATGGATCTTTTCATTGTCAAGTCCCATGCAAACAATAGCCTTCACCTTTTCTACAACCAGGTCTTCAATCAGGGAGTAATCATTGCCTTTGTCTACACCACCGAGGATCAGTATGGTGGGCTTGTTCATGCTTTCAAGCGCATACCAGGTGCTGTTAACATTCGTTGCTTTGCTGTCGTTAATAAACTCAACGCCTCTAACCGTAGCGACATGCTCCATGCGGTGCTCCAAAGCTTCGAAGTTGGTAATTGCATCTCTGATCTTTTCCTTTCTTATATCCAGCGTTGAGGCTGCTATTCCTGCTGCCATTGTATTACTTTGGTTGTGTTTACCTTTTAGAGCAAAATCGTAGATGCTCATACTTACGCGTTCTTCCTGAATTCTTATCATCATCTGGTCTCCTTTAATGTATGCGCCCTTTTTTATTTCTTGTTTCATAGAAAATGGCAATAGGTTAATATTAAGGTGTAATGTCTGTAGTTTTTGTTCGATCACTTCGTCATCAGCATTGTAGATGAAGTAATCACCTGGTCTTTGATTTTCAATGATCCGAAACTTGCTGTCGATATAATTTTCAAACTTGTAATCGTATCTGTCCAAGTGATCTTCCGTGATATTCAGCAAAACAGCAATGTCCGGCCTGAAATCAACAATATCATCCAACTGAAAAGAACTTATCTCTGCTACGTACAACTGTTTGGGATCTTCGGCCACCTGCTTCGCAAATGAATAACCGATATTTCCTACAAGTGCACAGTCTAAATCCGCGGTTTTACAAATATGGTAGATCAAAGAAGTAGTCGTACTTTTTCCGTTGCTACCGGTTATCGCTACTATTTTACTATTTCCTTTGAACCTGTATGCTAATTCAATCTCACTAATAACCTCAATACCTTTTGCACGGATCTTTTTCACCATTTCGTTCTTCTCCGGTATACCCGGACTCTTCATTACTTCATCCGCTTCCAATATCTTCTCTTCAGTATGTTTTCCTTCCTCGAATGCTATTCCGTTATCAATGAGCTCTTTTTTATAATTATCTTTTATTGCACCACCATCGCTCACAAAAACCTCATAACCATTCTTCTTTCCCAGCAATGCCGCGCCAATTCCGCTTTCTCCTGCCCCCAGCACAACCAGCTTATGTGCTTTTGCCGCGTTTTGTTCCATAATTGTCTTCTCTTAAATAGTTGACATTGAATTTTAGTTTAAACGACTGCATTTGCCAACAACGTACTACCTGATCTTCAGGGTTACAATTGAAAACAACACACAAAGCAGTGTTATGATCCAGAACCGCATTACAATCTTATTCTCGTGATATCCTTTTTTCTGGTAGTGGTGATGCAGCGGACTCATTAAAAACACACGCCGTCCTTCTCCGTACTTCTTTTTGGTGTATTTAAAGTATGTCACCTGTATAATCACACTTAAATTCTCTACAAGGAATACGCTGCAGAAAATTGGTATCAATAATTCTTTTCTGATGATGATCGCCAAAGAGGCGATAATTCCACCCAAAGCCAGGCTTCCAGTATCGCCCATGAATACCTGTGCCGGGAAAGTGTTGTACCAGAGAAATCCGATACATGCACCAACAAATGCGCCGATAAAAATGGAGAGCTCCGCCAGGTTCGGGATGTACATTACATTCAAATAGTCCGCGATTCTATAGTTACCACTCACATAAGCAAATATGCCAATACCTGCGCCGATGAAGGCACTCACGCCGGCGGCCAACCCATCAATACCATCTGTAAGGTTCGCACCATTTGAAACCGCAGTGATAATAAACGTTACGATAAGAATGTAGATGATCCATGTATATTTCTCTGCACCTTCTCCAATCCAGCTGATCAGTTTGCTATAGTTGAACTCATGATTCTTTACAAAAGGAATGGTCGTAATAGGTGTTTTAACTCTTGCAAAACGTCTTTGCTCACCATCAATTGTTCTTATTACAACGTTGCTATCCTTCGCCAGTTTCTCGCCACTATGGACAATAGATGTAACATTTGTGGATGGCGATGCCAGCTCTCTTTCTACTACCACTGTGTTATTGAAATAAAGTGTGGCGCCGATAATGATACCGAGACCTACCTGCCCGATGATCTTAATAGTACCTGCCAGACCATCACTGTCTTTCTTTTTATAACTCTCACCTCGCGCCTGTGCCGCCTTCCTGGCTTTGAGCTTAAAGTAATCATCAAGAAAACCGATCACTCCCAACCAAACGGTGCACAAAACCATTAACCTTACATATACTTTGCTTAAGTCTGCGAACAACAGTGTTGGGATCAGTATTGCCAGCAGGATAATGATCCCTCCCATTGTAGGAGTTCCCTTCTTTTGCTGTTCTCCCGTCAAACCAAGATCCCTGACTGCTTCACCAATTTGCCTGCGCTTTAGCAGATTAATGATGCGTCTGCCGTAAACCGTTGCAATCAAAAGAGATAACAGTATTGCCATAACAGCCCTGAACGTGATGAACTGGAACAGTCCCGCACCGCTCATATTAAACTCTTGTTTCAACCAATTAAATAAACTGTATAGCATAAAATGTATTAACTCTCTTGCGCTTTATTTTTTGTTGTGTCTTATAAACTAAATCTGTGAATCTCTTCCGGACTTACTTCTCCAGCAATTCAAACATTTCTCTCAAAATCGCTTTGTCATCAAACGGATGCTTCACGCCGTTGATCTCCTGGTATTTCTCATGCCCCTTGCCTGCAACAAGGATGATATCTTCAGGATCTGCAAGACTAACGGCAGTCTTGATCGCTTCTTTTCTATCCAGTATGGAAATTGCTTTTCTTCTTGCCGCACTGTTCAATCCTTCCTCCATGTCTTTCAAAATAGCTTGCGGGTCTTCAGTTCGCGGATTATCGCTTGTCAAAATAACCCTGTCACTTAGCTCTGCGGCAGTGCTTGCCATGATCGGGCGTTTTGTTTTGTCCCTGTCACCACCACAACCAACAACCGTAATCACTTTCTCGCTTCCCTTGCGAAGCTTTTTAATGGTGGCCAGCACATTCTCCAACGCATCCGGTGTGTGTGCGTAATCAACGATACCGATAATCTTCTGCCCGCTGATCATGTAGTCAAATCTTCCTTCTGCGCTACTGAGGTTACTTAGCACGCGCAACACTTCATCGCTGTTTTCACCTAAGCAAATTGCCGCGCCATATATTGCGAGCAGATTATAAGCATTGAACTCACCAATCAGCCGGAAATGCACTTCTTTATTATTGATGGTCATTTGGAGACCGGTCAATGCATTTTCTAAGATCTTGCCTTTGAAATCGGCGATATTTTTAAGACTGTAGTAATATTTTTTTGCGGGCGTGTTCTGCAACATAACGGTGCCGCGTTTGTCGTCAAGATTTGAGATAGCAAATGCATCTCCGCTCAATCCATCAAAAAAACTTTTCTTTACCCTGATGTATTCATCAAATGTTTTGTGATAATCAAGGTGATCATGTGTGATGTTGCTGAACAATGCACCTGTAAAATGCAAGCCCGTAATTCTATGCTGGTGAATTGCGTGACTGCTGCATTCCATAAACACATGCGAGCAACCAGCTTCTACCATTTGATGCAGCAACGCGTTTAAGCTAACTGCGTCAGGCGTTGTGTGTGTTGCCGGAATTATTTCTTTTCCAACCTGGTTTTGCACAGTGCTAACCAACCCGCATTTAAACCCTAATTCAGTAAACAGCTTATACAGAATAGTTGCGATAGTGGTCTTACCATTCGTTCCGGTTACACCTACCAGCTTTATTTTTTGAGAAGGCTCATCAAAAAAATTGTGCGACATATAAGCCACTGCCTCATGCGTATTGTTCACCTGCAA
Organism: Chitinophagaceae bacterium DXS; assembly: GCA_030345135.1. GTDB lineage: Bacteria > Bacteroidota > Bacteroidia > Chitinophagales > Chitinophagaceae > Danxiaibacter > Danxiaibacter flavus. Next base: position 70,772 of record CP128386.1, on the reverse strand, counting down.
ATACACAACCCCATCAGCAAATGAGGAAGGCATGGTTTCACAAACAATGGCGGTGGCGCCCAGCTCAACTGCTTTCTCTATGAAAGCGTGGCCATCAGATTTTTCTCCACGTATTGCCACAAACACATCGCCTTTTGCCACCTTCCTGGAATCTATCTGGATGCCATTTACATTTACATCAGTAGAACCGTTTACAGATTGCAAACGAACCTTATATAATATGTCCTGTAGTTTTTTCAATCTCTCTTATGTTATATTAATTCAGCAATAGTTGTACTTGTTGTCCTTTGGCAATTGCCTGACCCGCTGTCACCGATTGGCCTATTACTTTTCCGCGGCCCTTCACATTCACTTTCAATCCCGCTGTTTCACACAGGTAAATCGCATCTTTCAAACCTAACCCCATTAACTGGGGCATCTGGTTATTAGGTACGTTATAGCCGGACATTTGCGCACCACTGTTCTGCTTGCTCATCTTTCCTATCGTTACATCGCTGCTTCCTGAATCCTGCACACTGATACCCAGGTTTGAAGTAAGAAATTTCATATCCTCGTACAATCCGCCATAGTTGTAAGCGATGCTGTCATTCTTTGTAACCGAAGCATATTGAACCTGGTTCTTCTGTCTTACGTACAGCGTGTACAAACGATCTGCTATTTCTCTGAACACCGGACCCGCAACCGCTGCTCCATAAAACTTCGCGGCAAAAGGTTTGTTCTTAACAACAACCACGCAAGTGTATTGCGGATCATCCGCAGGAAAATAACCGGCAAATGACGATTGATAGATGCGGTCCGCATAACCTCTTGTACCATTTGCCACCAGCGCTGTACCAGTTTTACCGGCAACAGTATAAGGCGCATCTTTAAACAAGGTTTTCGCCGTACCTTCAATACATACACCTCTTAAACATTCTTTTAAAAGAGCTACAGTTGCATTGCTGCAAATTTTTTGTCTTAAAACAACCGGCGCATTCTCTTTAATAGCCACACCATCTTCTTTTACACTTTGCAACAAATAAGGCTTTAACATTACCCCGTTGTTGGCGATTGCATTGTACAACATAGCTGTATGCATCGGCGTAATCAGCAGGTTATAACCAAAAGCCATCCACGGCAATGTGGTGTTGCTCCAGTATTTGCTGCCCGGCTTGTCAATGAACGGTCTTCTTTCCCCCGTAAGATCAATCCCTGTTACACTATCCATTCCAAGTTTCTTCAGGTGATTTACAAATAATGATGGCGTTGAACTATAATTATTATAAACCAGTTTCGCCATACCAACATTCGAACTTTCTTCAAACGCTCTCTTGGTTGACACTTCATTCAGACCATGCTGTTCACTATCGTAAACCGTTCTTCCTGCTACCTGCCAAACGCCTCCCCCAAGATTTACTGATGTATTTAAATTTGCCTTTTTATCTTCAAGCAGCGCTAACATCGTTGCGAGCTTGAAAGTAGATCCAGGCTCCGTTGGTGTTAAAGCATAGTTGAAATCTTCCCAATAATTGCCATCCGGTCTTTTACCGAGATTGGCTATCGCCTTAATTTTTCCGGTTTTCACCTCCATCACAATCGCACACCCATGTTCAGCCTCGTTGCTGATCATCATTTTCATCAGCGCATTCTCTGCAATCTCCTGGATGTGAACATCAAGCGTAGTAACAATGTCTTTTCCATTCTCCGGTTCAACCTGGTAAGCATCATCCACCGGAACACTTACACCACCAGCTATATATCTTACCAGCCTTCTTCCGGTAGTTCCTTTCAAAACCGTATCATACGTTTGTTCAAGACCTACTTTTTGTGCATTCTCCCTGTCCAGCCCGATGGTTCTGTAAGCCAGCAATTGATACGGATTCAATCTTATGCTCTTCTTGTCCGCAATAAAACCACTCTTGTTTTGCCCTTGCCTTACTAATGGAAACTGCCTCAATTGCTGGTACTCACGAAAACCAATTTTCTTTCTCAACAAAAAGTACCTGCTTTTATCACGATACCCCTGCTGCAACATCTTCTTATATTCAGCTTTGCTCTTATCTTTAAAAAGATCAGCCAGACAATAACTCAAAGAATCTACATTCTCGCGGAAACGCTTGCCACTTTTCTGACGCAAACCATCCGCCATAAAATCTATATATACATCAAACTGGGGAATACTCGTACTCAACATCTGGCCGTCCTCACTATAAATAGTTCCCCTGTCCGCGTCAATCTCTTCAATCTTTTGGTGAAGGCTATCGCTCATTCCCCGCCAGTAAGCACCCTGGATCTGTTGTATGTAAAAGGCCTTGCCAAGAACCACTACACAAACCACAGCTACTGCTATATAGCCCAGGTACACACGCCATAATATGTCACGTTTTACTTCCACTAACCTCTTCTCTGTTTTAGAGGAATTAACCTCTGTTCTATTAATTTCTTCTTACTGTTTATTATCTCTTTTCTCCAATGTAATGCGCATCGGCGGCTGATCAGAAAGTTGCAAACCCAGCGGTTGTGCAGCTTTTATTAATTCAGCTTCACGACTCTTAAACATCACTTCACTCTTCAACGTTTTATATTCATACTGCAGTTCTTTTAACTGCCTTGCCGTACGGTTTATATCTCTTATTGTTTTATCAGCCATGTGGCCGTTTGCTATGTACAACACTGCCAGCAAGGCGAGGAAAAAGAAGAACGGAATATTCTTCGTGATCCAGTCATAGCTGAACAGGTTCTTCAACGCGCCCGGCTGCTTTTCCTGTTTAACTTCCGGTTGTTCCTGTACAACTTCTTCTGTTTTACCCTCCATTTCAAATTTCTTTTAGATGATGTTATACTTAATTACCGTGGTTATTTTCTTTCAGCCACTCTTAGTTTAGCACTGCGTGATCTTGGGTTTCTTTTTGTTTCCTCTGCTCCCGGCACTATCGGTTTCTTTGTTATGATCTTCAATGGATTCTCCTTCCTTACAGTTTCAAAAGGGTTGTCAACCTGCTCTTCAAATGTTCCCTGCTTAAAGAAGCTTTTTACAATCCTGTCCTCTATTGAGTGGAAAGTGATGATTGCAACTCGGCCATCCTGGTTCAGCACATCCGGCAACTGTTGCAACATTTCTTTCAGCGCTTCCATTTCCTGGTTCACTTCTATCCTCAAAGCCTGGAACACCTGGGCCAGGTACTTATTGGGATTGCCTTTTACGACCGGCTGCAACATTGCTTTAAAGCCTTCAATGGTTTTTAACGATGTTTTAGCCCTGTTCTGTACAATATGTTTTGCTAAAGTTTTTGAGTTAGTCACTTCGCCATACATCTCAAATAACTTGTGCAATTGCGCTTCAGTATAAGTTGCCAGTACATCCGATGCAGTTGTAGGCAATCTCCTGTCCATTCTCATATCCAGCGGACCGGCAAATCTTGTCGAAAAGCCACGCTCACCTTCATCAAACTGGTGACTGCTCACTCCCAGATCAGCAAGAATCCCGTCAACTTTGGGATAATTGTGCAATCTCAAAAAGCGTTGTATGTGCCTGAAATTCTGCGGAACAAATATTACACGTTTGTCATCCGGCAAATTCTGTTGTGCATCGGCATCCTGATCAAAAGCAATCAGCCTGCCTTCTTCATTCAAATTTGCCAGAATTCCCCTGCTATGTCCGCCTCCTCCAAAAGTGCAATCCACATAAACGCCGGAGGGCTTTATGTTCAAAGCCTCGAGACATTCATTATATAAGACCGGAATATGGTATCCAGAATCGTTTGGTGATTGTTGATTATCCATAAAGCCGTTTTATAAATTTTCGTTTACACCACCCATAACTTCTGCAGCCAGTGCACTAAATGCTTCAGAAGAGAACTCTTCAAAGAACTGTTTGTATTTTCCTGCATCCCAAATATTGATCTTGTCAATGTTTGCTGCTAACACTATATCCTTCGTTAAACCGGCAAACTCCTTCAAAGAAGGCGGAAGCAACATTCTGCCTGCGCTATCCAGTTCAACTTCTGTTGCACCACCGAGAAATAACAGCTTGAATTGCCGTACTTTCGGATCAAAATCATTCAGTTTGGATATTTTGGCGACAATACCTTCCCAGGTATTAATGGGATATAAATTGAGACATTTCTCAAATCCGCGGCTGATCACAAAACGGCTTTCCCCTTCCGGAAGCTGTTTTTTTAAAGCTCCGGGTAAAAGAAAACGCCCTTTTGTGTCCAAAGTGGCCTCATATTCACCTAGAAAACCAATCATTTATGCGGATTTGAAGATTTGCTCCATTTAATAACACAAAATAACACTTTTTCCCACTTTTGTCGGGCATTTTGGATGCATCATTTTATCCACATCTATAATTTTATGTAAATGGATGATTGTCTGCTACTTAAAAGCACTTCAGCGTTCCCCGGACTGCTTAAACTGTGCATTAGTGTGGATAACATGTGAATTTCTCCGCAATTATTTAAAATGCAGGATGTTGAAAAGCCATTCTATTTTTGCGAAATGCATCCAAAAGATTTATCCATTCATGATTTTTCATACGATTTACCCGAAGAAAAGATTGCGGCCTACCCGCTGAGCAAGAGAGATGAGAGTAAATTGCTGGTGTACCGGAATGGTGATATCACCGAAAGTCATTATTATGATTTAGATACTTTTTTACCCGAATCATCACTGCTGATTTTTAATAATACCAAAGTAGTAGAAGCCAGGATCATTTTTAAAAAACCGACAGGCGGAGCGATTGAGCTTTTTTGCCTGGAACCTGACGACACCTACCACGATGTTACTACTGCCATGCTGCAAAAAGGAACGGTTAAATGGAAATGCCTGGTAGGCGGTGCAAAAAAGTGGAAAGAAGGGGCATTGGAGAAAATCATTGCATTTGACGGCAGAGAACTAACATTAAGTGCAGCCAAACTTGTTCAGCACAGCGATTATTTTCTGATAGAATTTAGCTGGAACGATAGCGCTATTTCTTTTGCTGAGGTTTTACATCACGGAGGGATATTACCTCTTCCTCCATACATGCACAGGACAGCCGAAGAAAGCGACAATGAAAGATACCAGACTATTTATGCCAAACACGATGGCTCAGTGGCAGCTCCAACAGCCGGCCTCCATTTTACAGAAAGCCTGTTTGAAAAATTTGAGAAGAAAAATATTCAGCGCGACTTTGTCACCCTGCATGTTGGCGCCGGAACCTTTAAACCGGTGAAGGCTGACACCATGAAAGGCCACGAGATGCATGCAGAGTTTATAGATGTAAGAGATGAATTGATCAGAAACCTTCTTTCGCACTTAGACAAAAATATTGTTGCAGTCGGCACAACTTCGCTACGCACCATTGAAAGCCTTTACTGGCTTGGATTGAAAACAATTTTGCATCCGGACACTTCTCCGGAAGATCTGCATATCACCCAATGGGAACCCTACGAACTTCCTCACGAGAACGTGACTGTAGCGGACGCTTTAACATCCTTGCTATCATGGATGAAAAAAAATGAAGCCGAAAGACTTATTACCAAAACGCAGATCATTATTGCACCGGGCTATGAATTAAAAGTAGCCAAAGTGCTCATCACAAACTTTCACCAGCCGCAATCAACATTATTATTATTGGTTGCCGCCATTGCCGGTGATGACTGGAAGAATATTTACAAATATGCACTTGAAAATGATTTCAGGTTTTTGAGTTACGGGGATGGATGCTTAATAAGTGTAAAGCCTAAAGCTTAAAGCCCAAAGCGGAAAGCCCAGAGTACAAACCTGATACCTGAAACCTGATACCTGAAAGCTAATAGCTAATAGCTCCTCAGTCTTTCCGCAGAGGAATTTCTATCGTGAAGGCACTGCCTTTGCCTGGCGTACTGTCTACTTTAATTTTTCCCTTGTGTGCATCAACGATGGTCTTAACGTAGCTCATGCCAAGACCGAAGCCTTTTACATTATGCACATTGCCGGTATGCGCGCGATAGAATTTTTCGAAGATGCGCTTAACGGTTTCTTTGCTCATACCAATACCGTTGTCCTCAATACGGATCACGAGGTTTTTGCCGGTGCTGTGCGTAGATACCCGCACCACCAGGTTTTCCTTGGAGTATTTTACAGCGTTATCAACAAGATTGTTAATCAGGTTCGTAAAATGAACTTCATCCGCAATGATATTATCATTGGCTGCGTTCAGCAGCAATTCTGAATGTGCATTTTTCTCCTGGAGCTGCAGGTTGAAATTATCCATGACAGTGTGGATGATCTCATGAGCATGGATATCGCGCATGTTCATTTTTATATCCTGGCGTTCCATCAAACCGGCCTGCAGAATAGTTTCTACCTGCTTGTTCATCCGCTTGTTTTCCTCTTTAATTATCCCGCTGAAGTACGACATTTTATTTCGGTCGTTCTGCACTTTTTCATTTTTAAGCGCATCCACAGCCAGAGATATCGTAGCCAGTGGCGTCTTAAATTCATGCGTCATATTATTAATGAAGTCACTCTTTATCTCACTCAACTTTTTCTGATTCAACATTGTTTTAAGAGTAAGATAGAATGCAGCGAGGATAATGATTGTAAAGATTGCGGCAATTATGACGAGCCAGGTAAGCGAACGCCAAAGCTGTTTTTTAAAATCGGGAAGAACGATCCAGAGATTTTCATATGCAGAGATACTCGCCAGGTAATTGGAATTGTCGCCGGCAATGGGCACAACAATCTGGCGGGCGCGGGTGGAATCCAAAATCAGTGACATAAAATTTTTGGATTGCATTTCTACCACATAGTCATCATAATCTGAGGTTATGCCAAATTCAAAATCCAGCTTTTTAAGGCCTTTGTCTTGTTTTATCAGGGCCTTCAAAATCTTATCATGTATTTCATAATCCGTAAATCTTTGAGCGACAGTAGCCTGTTTGGCAAAATTCATCGGAAAATTATCGTGCGGGAGCTGAAGACTGGGACGCCGGTTTGAACGCATTGTGGGCCCCATGGATGGTTGCGTACTCACGTCCTGGGCAACTGAATACATTGCCCTGGTAATATTGTCAAACAATCTCTGCTCCTGAACCTGTAATACATTCCGGAACCAGGATACCTGGATGGCAAAAATGCCAAATAGGGCGAGCGTAATTAAAATAACGATTACAGGTAAAGTCTTCTTCATTGCGGCAAAAATAGTTGAACGTTTCTAGCTGTTATTGTTTAATTCTGTGATTTTGTCATCGTTTTAACAGCTATAAATATCTGGATAATTAATTTCATGTTTGGCTTTAAAAGCGCTAATTTAATACTATGGCAAATCTATCATCCGGAAAAATACTTATAGCCGATCCTTTTTTGAAAGATCCGAATTTCATGCGAACCGCGGTTTTTCTTTGTGATCACCAGGATGAAGGAAGCATTGGCTTTATAATGAACCGGCGATACAATAAAACTGCCGGCGAACTGATCCTGGATCTGGAAGGATGCGATTTTCCGGTTTACTTTGGAGGCCCTGTTCAAACGGACACCATACATTTTCTGCACCAATCACCTCAATTTATCACCGGCGGCATTGAAGTTACAGATGGCATTTACTGGGGTGGCGAATTTGAAGAAGTTGTTGAAGCCATCAATCTCGGCAAGCTGACAGATCAAATGATTCGCTTTTACCTGGGATATAGCGGCTGGGGCGATGGACAATTAAACGGCGAAATGAAAGAAAAAAGCTGGCTGGTGACCGACGGCAATAAAAGACTCGTCTTTTTTCCTGACGAAAACCAGATATGGAGAGAAGCGTTGAAACAATTGGGCGGAGAATATGAACAGCTGGTGAACTACCCGATAGATCCACAGTTGAATTAGCTGTCAGCAGGCTAATATCGCTGATCTCAGATTTGAGGATCGCTGATTTCTTTAGGTGCATCACCAAAATTGTATCCGATATTCCAATCTGCTGACAATCTCGAATTTTCTGATCGACTTTTAGATCCACACATCAGAGATCATCACATCAGACATACATCATGGTTTATCCTTTTTCCAACCGGGTTACCCGTCTATTTAATATTGAACTGCCTATAATACAGGCCGGCATGGTTTGGGCCAGCGGATGGAAACTTGCCAGTGCGGTTAGTAATGCTGGTGGACTAGGGCTGATCGGCAGCGGAAGTATGTACCCCGATGTCCTGCGACATCATATTCAGCAATGCAAACATGCAACAGACAAACCCTTCGGTGTTAACCTGCCTCTTTTATATGCAGATGTTGAGAAACACATACAGGTAATTATTGAGGAAGATGTAAAAATAGTGTTCACTTCGGCCGGGAATCCTGCAACATTTACACCGTTTTTTAAAGAACGCGGTATTACCGTTGTACACGTTGTAAGCAGCAGCAAGTTTGCTAAAAAGGCCGAAGCATGCGGATGCGACGCGGTTGTTGCGGAAGGCTTTGAAGCTGGCGGACATAATGGTAGAGAAGAAACAACTACTATAATATTAACTCCCGCAGTTTGCGACGCCGTGAATATTCCGGTTATCTCTGCCGGGGGTATTGCAACCGGCAGACAAATGTTTGCGGCAATGGCATTGGGAGCCGAAGGCGTACAGATAGGAACACGTTTTGTCTGCAGCAGCGAAGCATCCTCTCACCTGCATTTTAAACAGGCAATAGTCACATCTGAAGAAGGAGACACGATGCTCAGCCTAAAAAAAATTGTACCTGTGCGACTCCTTAAAAATCATTTCTTTGAACAAGTGAGGGCTGCTGAACTAAGCGGCGCCGATACTGATTCCCTGAAAGAATTATTGGGACGCGGGCGTGCAAAAAAAGGAATGTTTGAAGGCGAATTAGAAGAGGGTGAGCTGGAAATTGGCCAGGTTAGCTCCATGATTAAAGACATAAAACCTGCGAAAGAAATCATAGAAGAAATCTGGAATGAGTTTCTCGACAGGAAAAAAGCATTAACAAGCCTCGTTTAAGCGCTCATTAATTGTTCAATCATAGGAACAAATGCAGTTTGTATTCCGATCTTTTTGAATTCACTTAATCAGCATCATTTAACGCTTCCATTTCAGTTTTCAGTTTGTTATATAAACGATGATAGATCGCGTACGCTTTAAGATATTTTTTATGCTTGCAGGGATCAGCCATGTACACTTCACCCTCTTTAACCATCGCTTTTCCTTCTTCAACGTCTTTTAAAATACCGGCCGAAACCATACCAACCATTGCAGCTCCCATGGCAGAGGCATCAGCAACATCATTTAACACAACTCTTTTGCCGAACACATCGGCAATCATCTGTAACCAAAAGGTGGAACGTGTAAAGCCACCACTTGCATAAATCACATCCACACTCTCTTTCAGGCCCTGCATGGAATTAAATATATCAAACAACCCCAGGCAAATCCCCTCCACTACAGCTCTTGCCATGTGCTCAATTGTATGCGATGCATTCAGCCCGATAAAACAGCCTCTTGCGGTAGCGTTCCATATGGGCGCTCTTTCGCCATACAGATATGGTAGAAATAACAAACCGTCTGCTCCTGCGGAAACTCCCGCAGCCAGCGCCAGCACTTCATCAAAGCTACCCGAATCAGGCTTCTTTTTCATTACATGTTCAATAAACCATTGAAGCACATTCCCCCCATTGTTTGTCGGGCCACCAACAACGTAGAGTTTATCTGTAAGCAAATAATTAAAAACAGTATTTATTTCAAACGTATACGGAGTAGGTGTAACTAACCGGATTGCTCCACTGGTACCAATAGTAAGCGCCAGCTCATTCGGATGAATTGCACCACAACCGAGATTGGCGAGGCACCCATCACTCCCTCCTATCACAAAGGGGGTTCCGTTATTAATGCCGAGCTTTTCCACCATTTCAGGCAGCATACTTTTTTCCGTATGAGTAACTTGTACCGGACTAGAAAGCTGCGCAGAACTAATACCAGCATACGAAAGTGAAGTCTCATTCCATTTCTTCTCGCGAATATTAAATAATCCGGTCGCAGATGCCAGTGAATAATCAATAATGAACTTCCCGAAAAGCTGGTAAAAAATATACTCCTTGAAAGAGATGAACTTATGCGTTTTGTTAAAAACCTCTGCATGTTCATTTTTCAGCCACATTATTTTACAAAGTGGCGACATAGCATGAATAGGCGTACCGGTGTCACGATAAATTTCAAATGCGTTATTGTTTGCAAGTAATTGTTCTGCATACTGATTGCTGCGTGTATCGGCCCATGTGATTATGTTCGTCAAGGGTATACCGTCAGCATCAACTGCCATCAACCCGTGCATAGCACAGCTAAAACTAACGCATGTTAACGATTTATTTTTTAGTGATGAGAACGCTTCCTGCATAAGCCCTGCTACGTTATCAAACATCAAAACAGGATCCTGCTCATGTTGGCCGGGAAGCGTTGTGATTGAAACACAAGGCCTTTGAGATGCACTAACGATAGCCCCCTTTATGTCGGTGATGATTGCCTTGCAATGTGTAGTTCCAATATCGATAGCCAGAATATGCTGCATGTTTGTCGAAATATTAATTCGAAAATAGAAAATGCATTTATCATTCACCATAAAATCATACATTCATGGCTTCTTTAAATTTACCCCTCTAACGAACAACACCAAATTGTATGGGAGATCTTCAAATCAAAAAACAATCAAAAAAGTATGATGCCATCATTGTAGGCTCTGGCGCAGGTGGCGGCATGGCTTCGTATGTGCTGGCAAAAGCCGGTTTAAAAGTTTGTCTGTTGGAAGCAGGACCAATGTTTGATCCGAAAAAAGATTCTTTACAACTCAGAAACCCATGGGAATCACCCAGGCGTGGCGCCAGTACAAAATATCGTCCTTTCGGCGATTTCGATGGTTGCTACTGGGGTTGGGAAATTGACGGCGAACCTTATACGCAAGGCGGCAAAACACCGTGGCAATGGTGGAGAGCGCGTATGCTCGGCGGGCGTACAAATCATTGGGGAAGAATTTCGCTTCGTTTTGGCCCAAAAGATTTCAAGCGCGCAAGTATTGATGGCTTAGGTGATGACTGGCCAATTGGTTATGAAGACATGAAGCCTTATTATGACAAAATAGATAAGTTACTGGGTGTTTTTGGTACAAATGAAGGTTTACCTAACGATCCGGATGGATATTTTCTTCCTCCCCCCAAACCTCGTCTGCATGAGCTTTTCATTAAGAAAGCAGGAACCAGCATTGGTATCCCTGTAATCCCTTCACGCTTGTCAATCCTTACAAAAAAGATCAATGACGAGCGTGGCGAATGTTTCTACTGCGCACAATGCGGACGCAGCTGTAAGGCCTATGCGGATTTCTCTTCTTCTTCTGCACTGGTTATTCCTGGCATGAAAACCAGTAACATCGACCTGATCACGAATGCGATGGTGAGAGAGGTTACTACCAACAAAGAAGGTCTTGCCACCGGTGTTTCTTACATCAACAAAAATGATATGATGGAATACCAGGTTGAGGGACGCATTGTAATCCTTGCTGCGAGCGCTTGCGAAAGTGCACGCATCATGCTCAACTCGAAATCTACACGTCATCCTAACGGCATTGCAAACCCCAATAAGGTTGTTGGCCGTTATTTGCATGATTCAACAGGGGCCGACATGGGTGGCATTATTCCTGAACTGTTTGACCGTAAGCGTTATAATGAAGATGGTGTTGGCGGCATGCACGTTTATACGCCATGGTGGCTTGATAATAAAAAACTGGATTTTGCACGCGGTTACCATATTGAATACGGTGGAGGTTTTGGTATGCCTTTATATGGATTTAACTGGGGTATTGAAAAACTGAATGGTGCTTATAAAATTAAGGGCCAACAAAAAGAAGCAGGGGGATATGGCGCTTCATTGAAAGAAGATTATCGCTACTTCTTTGGTTCACACGTTGGTATGGCCGGCCGTGGTGAAGCATTGGCACTTGAAAGTAACTATTGCGAACTGGATCCTAATGTTGTTGATAAGTTCGGTATTCCTGTACTGCGCTTTAACGTAAACTGGACTGACCACGAGATCAAGCAGGCCAAACACATGAAAGAAACTTTCGCTGAAATTCTTCATGCAATGGGCGCTGTGATCACCTGGGGAGGTGATGATGGTCCTCAGAACAATTACGGGTTACATAATCCCGGAGAGATCATTCACGAAGCAGGAACAGTGCGTATGGGTACAGATCCTAAAAAATCTGTTTTAAATAAATACAACCAGGCGCATGATGTTAAGAACCTGTTCTGCGTGGATGGTGGCGCATTTACATCAATGGCGGACAAGAACATGACATGGACCATTCTTGCAATGTCCATGAGAGCAAGCGAGTACATTGTTGACGAATTGAAAAAACAAAACCTGTAATTTTTTTTAAAGACTATTTGCAAAATGGTTTTAGTTGAATAGTCGTACTAAATTATTGCTAATCATAATTTAAAATAAAATTATGGACCGTAGAAAAACACTCAAAGCACTTGTTGTAGGTACCGTATCTACCGGTGTAATAATAGAATCCTGCAAAACAGGAGATAAAAAACTTGAAGACGCTGCCACCAAACCGCCAACGAGCGACATTAATCGTATGGCTGAAGAAGAAGAGCATTACAAAAGTGTAATGGCTCAGAAAACCTTCTTTACTGCAGACGAAATGGCAACCATTACTATTCTTGGCGACATCATCATTCCCAAAGATGCTGTTAGCGGAAGCGCCAGTGATGCAAAAGTTCCTGAATTCATTGAGTTTATTGTAAAGGATATGCCGGAGCACCAGATACCCATGCGCGGAGGGTTACGTTGGCTTGATCTGCAGTGCCTTAACAATTACGGCAAACCGTTCAAAGATTGCAGCAAACAGCAACAAATTGAAATGGTTGATCAGATAGCTTATCCTAAAAAAGCAAAACCTGAAATGAGCCAGGGTGTAAGCTTCTTTAACCTGATGCGCAACCTGACAGCAACCGGCTTCTACACTTCTGAAATTGGTGTAAAAGATGTTGGCTATATGGGTAACGTTCCTAACAAATGGAACGGTGTTCCTGACGATGTGTTGAAGCAATATGGTTTTGCTTATACGGAGAAGGAGATGAAGGAATGTGCGAGCTATTAGATGGTGAAAAGTGAATGGTCAATAGTGAAAGGTGGAACTGGTTGATTAAAACTCAACATCATTAATTTCATCTGATACTTTTTATATCAAGGGCTGTAATTAATCAGAAGATTAGTTGCAGCCTTTGTTGTTAATGCTATCCGTTGGAAGACGTGAAAAGTGAATAGTCAATAGTGAAAGGTGGAAGTGGTTGATTAAACTCGACATCATTAACTTCATCTGATACTTTTTATAACAAAGGCTGTGATTAATCTAAAGATTAGGTGCAGCCTTTGTGGTTATTCGAAACGACTGTAAATTGAACCTCCGATAGTTTGCCGGCAGAAATCCATGCAGATCTACAAGTGTCTTTTCGATTTTACGCTTAAGTTCCCCCAGTGGTTTCACCGATAACAACAATCAGGTCATCGTCATATTTAATACGCCCCCATAAAGCATCATCACCCTTTTCAGCAATTAGTGTTATCTGATGTGTTTTTGTGTGCTTAGGCATAGAGATTAAAAATTGTTTCGATAAAATTTGTTTCGGGTTTTAATACACTTGTGGTTCGTGAGACACGAACCATGGCGAACGATCGCATGGTTTATTTTTCACAGGGCGTTGCCCTGCGCTAATGCCTGCCGCCCTTCAGGGCTTTGAGAGAACTGAAAAGTATTTGCGAAGCCGTGGTTCGTGTCTCACGAACCATTTATTGTACCTGAGATTCGTAAGACACGAACCACGGCGAATGAGAACCTTGGCGCAAGCGATATGTTGACTCACTTAACGTACTTCGTACTTCTACATTCGCACTTTACCAAAGGCCTGTTCAAAAAAAACAACCTGCGGCACCTTTCACCTTTCACCATTCACTATTCACTACTTCAACACCTCTCTCGCAATCACAATCTTCTGTATTTCCGAAGTGCCTTCTCCAATGGTGCAGAGTTTTGCATCGCGATAAAATTTTTCTACGGGAAAATCTTTCGTATAACCATATCCGCCGAAGATCTGTACTGCATCGGTTGCTACTTTTACGGCGACTTCAGAAGCATAATATTTCGCCATTGCTGACTGACGGGTAATATTGGCTCCTCGAACTTTGCCGTCACAAGCCTGCAGGATTAATAACTCAGCGGCTGTGATCTCTGTAGCCATATCGGCAAGCTTGAAACTGATTCCCTGAAAATTCGAAATTGGCTGTCCGAACTGGTGTCGTTCTTTAGAATATTGCAGGGCGGCATCATAGGCTCCTTTTGCAATACCGAGTGCCAGGCAAGCTATTGAGATCCTTCCGCCGTCCAGTATGGTTAATGCCTGTTTAAAGCCATCTCCCACTTCACCCATGCGGTTATCATCCGGAATGCGGCAATTATCAAAGATCATTTCCGTTGTTTCACTGGCGCGCATGCCAAGTTTATTTTCTTTTTTTCCGGCAGAAAATCCCGGCGTTCCTCTTTCTACAATAAATGCAGTGCTGTTGTTTCTCGAATTCGGTTCCCCGGTTCTTGCGATCACTACAGCAATATCTGCTGATTTACCATGCGTGATCCAGCACTTGGTTCCATTCAATATCCAATACTTACCATCCCTGGTTGCTGTTGTTTGCATATTTGCAGCGTCGCTTCCGGTCACGGCTTCCGTTAATCCCCAGGCGCCAATATGCTCGCCGGAAGCTAGCTTAGGCAGGAACTTCATTCTAAGATCTTCACATCCGAAAGTGAGAATATGATTGGTGCAAAGAGAATTGTGTGCAGCAATGCTTAACCCGATTGATCCACAAACCCTGGCAATCTCTTCGATAATGACCTTATACTCAAAATAAGACAGCCCGGAACCGCCATAGCGTTCGGGCACAAGTACGCCCATAAGACCGAGTTTGCCGGCTTCCTTAAAAAGTTCTACAGGAAAAATCTGCTGCTCGTCCCACTCCATTACATGTGGCTTGATCTTGCGTTGTGCAAATTGTCTTGCTGTTTCTGCTACCTGGCTGGTCAGCTCGCTTAAGGTGAAATCCATACGCTAACATTTGTTAGCATAAATCTAGTAAAATCATACCATAAAAATCACTCCAAAACTAAATATGGCTTTATTTTTTGGAAGGTCGAATCCGGCAAGCCATATGTTTTGCCTACCTCGTCAATAGAACTGAAGTGTCCCAGCTTATTGCGAAAGCGTATTATTCGCTCGCTCAGCACATCTCCAATGCCTGGCAATGTTTTCAGATCTCCGGCTGTGGCGGAGTTGACATTGATGACAAGCAATTTCCTGGCACCAACTTTTGAAACTTCATTTTTCTTATCAGCAGGTTTAACAGAAACTTCATCGGAGATCTGCACATATGGCACCAGCCGTTCTGCATCTTTTGCTGACAGACCGTATATTTTCTTCAAATCCCCGGCCTTTCTAAACCTTCCGCCCTTAAGACGATAATGTAAAATTGTGCTGATCGTTTTCTCATTCACTCCCAGTTTTCGCCAACCTGCTTCTTCAAGAGCATTCGGATCAAAATAGAAAACAGAAAAGTTTTTTGCTTCTTCGTGCTGCGCTGAACCGGCACTGTCGTAACCATCGTTGGTAATGGACTTCGGAAATTCCTGGGCTACATTTAAACTGTCGTTCGCAGAGAGTTCTTCGATAACGATTTGCTCTTTGGTGTCCCGAAGAAGATGCGGAATTATAATCAGTAAGAAAATCAGTGCTAGCAGGACAAACACTGCAATACGCTCTTTTTTGGAGAAAGAAAGATAATCTTTCCAGTTAACGGGGTTCATATTTATTGGGTTTATTACCGGGTTGAATTTCGCAGATGCGGCTATACCGCCAGTTTCAATCCATCATAAGCAAGATGAATGTGTGGAGGCAGATCCCTGCTTACCTCTTCATGCTTGCCCAATTGATGACTGATATGTGTTATATACGCCTGCTTTATTTCTAGCTCATCCACAAGTTGTATAGCTTCACTCAATGTAAAATGCGAAATATGTTGCTGATGTCTCAACGCGTTAATGATCAGCACCTCAGATCCTTTAATTTTTTCTTTTTCTACATCATCTATCCTATTGGCATCAGTTATATAAGTAAACTTCTCAAAACGAAAACCGAACACAGGCATTTTGTGATGCCAGACTGTAACAGGTTGTAGGGTTATCTCGCCAACATTAAATGCGGTCTCATCAATAGTGATCAGATTTAATTCCGGTACACCGGGATAACGCTTATCAGAAAAAGCATATGCAAATTCGCGTTTTAACGACTCTTCCGTTAGTGCATTGGCATATACATCCATTTCTTTTTGCTGAAAATAGTTGTATGCCCGTACATCATCCAGGCCGGCAATATGATCTTTATGAGGATGTGTGAATACTACTGCGTCCAGTTTTTTGTTGTTGATGCGTAACATCTGCTGACGAAAATCCGGAGTAGTGTCAATCACGAGTGTCGTTTTCGGAGATTCAACCAGGATGGAGGAACGCAGCCTTTTGTCCTTACTGTCTGGCGAAGTACAAACTTCGCAACTGCATGCGATCATTGGCACACCACTGCTTGTGCCGGTTCCAAGGAAAGTTATGTTTAAGGTAGATGTTGTTTGCACGCGTCAAAAATAAGGACTAATGCTTTACCAACAGCCGTCGAAGCTATTCAGTTTCAGGTTCTTTCTCTTCGCCTTCTGTTTCAGTCGCTTCATTTTGAGCGCTTTCGGCCGGAAGATCCTGCTGTCCAGCAGTTTCATCCTTAGGGCTCTCGACCAGAGGCTCCTGCTGAGCATCAGCTTCTTCAGCCTGGGCAACACTGGCCCTTTTTAATACTTCTTCATATAACTTTTGAGAGCCATGCGTGAGTCTGTCGAAGTCTATATTTATTTGCGGGATCAGCTCTAACAGCGTATTAATTCGTCCCTCTACATTCAGGAATTTGTTTAAAACAACCACTTTTTTCTGCTCAAGCAAACACCATCCGCTTTGGAAAGTCCCGCGCTCATATCGAACCACGTAGTCAGATTCACCTAAAATATCTCCCAGCTTATCCAGGTTTGCTTGCGTATATTTCATTATCCGATCCCCCAATTAATTTTAATCAACCGCAAATTTACCTTCAATTTTTGGATACAATGCCCGTTTTATCCACAGGTTAGCCACAGGGGAAGCAAGCTTAAAGCGCAAAGCCTAAAGCTTAAAACCGGGCATGTTTAGTCTGAACTATAAGTTTCAGCGCCTAAATCGTATTTTGTGATGGATAATCTAGCAGTGAGTACAAATAGTTTTGGGCTTTACGCTTTAGGCTTTAAGCTTTAAGCTCTAGGCTTTCACATTAAACACAAAACCAACACCGTACACATTACTTATGCTGATTAACTCGTTTCCTTTGAGGTATTTGCGAAGGCGGGACATAAAAACATCCAGGCTGCGGCCTAAAAAATAATCGTTGCTTCCCCAGACGTGCTCGAGAATTTCCTTTCGCTCTAATAAACGGTTGGAATTGCTTAATAAATAGTCCAGTAACCGCGAGGTTTGTGGAGTAAGCGAGATTTCTTTATTGCCACCAACAACGAGTTTCAATGTATCGCGATAATAACAAAAATCGCCAATCTGCAAACAGGGATGTCCGGGAACCATCCCACGGTTTCTGTTAATGATGTTCCTGATGCGTAAAACCAATTCATCTATATCAAACGGCTTGGTCACATAATCATCTGCACCTAATTTCAGCCCCGTTAGCCTGTCAGTTTTTGCACGCCTTGCACTAAGAAATAAAAAGGGCATATTAGCGGCATGCTGTTTTATATAGGATGCTACTTCAAAACCATTAATGTCCGGAAGATTGATATCAATAATAATGAGATGGTAACTGTCGCTGCATGCTTTGCGTTGGGCATCTTTGCCCGTCGTGCACCAGTCAACCGTGAAGTCTACAAGTTCCAGGTATTGTTTTGTGATATTACCAAGATCAATTTCATCTTCTACTAATAGTAACCTGGCAATCATAGGAGTTTTAATTTACAGGTTTAGGAATAATGAGCACAAACATAGTACCTTCTCCCAATTCACTTTCAACTTTTATTTTCCAGCCATGCGCTTTTGCAATTCTGTACACATAGTACAAACCCAATCCAATTCCTTTAGGTCTCGTATCACGGCAGGTTTCTATGTTTCGATAAAATTTCATGAACATGTTTTTTTGTGTTTCCGCACTCATTCCCTGGCCGTTATCATTAATACGCAAACACACGCATTGTTCATTATCATCTGTAGAAATGTTTATCCACTTAACGCTACTTTCATTATACTTGACTGCATTGTCCAGTATATTAATGACCAATGTGGTCAAATAAAATTGATCAAACAAAATGCAGTCATTCCCAGCGCCGGGATTGTATCTTATTTGAATGATTTCATTATCAAATCTTGCTTTAAAATCTGTAATTATTTCACTAAGGGCAGTATGAAGCGACCGTTGTTCACAATGAAGCGTAAAGCGGCTGAAAGAAACCACATCGAGTACCTGGTCAACTAACTGTTTAAGCCTGTTTGTCTGCCGCTCAATAATCTCCGAGGAAAGTGCAACCTGATTGGGATTTTTTATGAGTTTATCATTCCTGAGACTTTTGTTTGCAATCATTATTGCCGCAAGAGGTGTGTTAAACTCATGCGTAATATTATTGATGAAATCGGATTTCATTTCTGAAAGCTGCTTTTGCGATTGCCATTTTCTAAAAGTGATAAAAAACAACATTCCGATCACAAGAATTGACCCGATCGAAAGGCAAAGAACGGGTATGGTTTGCAGCACTATTGTTTTAAAATGCGCAACAGAATCTACATACAGTGAAAAAGAAATATGGTATTGCAATGGCTTGTCAGGGTTTACGATCATATCTGTGACAAGATTAGATTTTGATGGCCGGGACAAGGTTCCACCGATCCGGATACCAGCAAAATCCTGTTCGTCATTCGATGCTGCCAATTCATTGTTTTGCTTATCATACAACGGTATGTGCTGATTGTTGCTGATAACCAAATCGATTGCATTAATATACAATGCATAAACAAGCGGTTCTTTAATACCTTGTTTTCTTCTGAAATAAACAAAAAATTCTGAGAGAGATTCTTTCAGCCGCAATTCGTAAACCAGCACATTCATAATGGAAGCTGCTTTGGTATTATATAGCTGTATATCCGATTTCCGCAATTGAATAAGTTCGCGGAGTTGTGGATTCAAAATGCTATCTATGATCGCTTGTCCGCCGGGATACAACTTATCATTCCGGATCAACTTCATATACGCTTCTTTGATCGCTTCTTTTTCAACGTAATAGTAAGACTGGTTCTTTAGCTTGTATGTATTAAAGACAAGATAAAACTGCACTGCAGAAAGCAACAAAAAGCAGCATAGCGAGATTATAATAAACACAACAGAGTTATTCTTCTTCACAAACAATAGGTTGGATTCAAGAAGCAGCAATTTCGCACATGCATATCACTGTGCTAACAACGCGCTCGCTAAGCTACCGTTATAAACACACAAAAAATAGACCGTGCAGCCCCGTTTAATGTCCGTTAACTATCCGTTTAGTGTCTGTTAACAACTTTAGAAAACTTGCTAAAATAGATTTGACATTGAAATCAATAAAGAATACTATTAAACATAACAGGTTAGCTGTTGCGTAATTTCTCACCAACTAAAACATTGTTGTCAGCTAATAAGTCCAAAACAACTAAGACTTTCTCACCTTAAAATCAATAACATGAATGTAGCTTGTTGTATTAAAAACAGACATGTAAATTTATTCAGGCAGAAAAAGCTTTATCTGCTAAAAAAAGGTCTTCAGTTTATTGCATGTGTAACCTTATTATTTTTTTCCAATCCAGGCTCACCACAATCAGCAGTAACTATAACAGGAACAGTAAAAGGCCCCAAAAATGAGAAACTGCACAATGCCTCTGTTAATCTAAAAAAGACTACTATTGAAGCAACCACAAATGAAGAAGGCTTTTACAGCATTAACGTTCCAAACGGTAAAGGAACGCTGGTAATAAGCATGACAGGTTATGAAACCCAGGAAGTGAATATCAATGGAAAATCGGTTTTGGATATCACACTGGAAGAAGGCGAGAAGAAACTGACAGAAGTAGTAGTTGTGGGCTATGGCACAGTTCAGAAAAAAGAATTGACCAGTTCTGTAACAACCGTACGTAATAAAGATTTTTTGTCAGGCGGGATTAATAATCCGTTACAACTGATTGATGGAAAAGTATCCGGTGTAGTTGTTTCAAACCCTGCAGCAGCAGATCCAAACAGGTCAACTGACATCCAGGTAAGAGGTGCGTCATCATTAAAAGCAGGAAATGGCCCACTGATTATTATAGACGGAATGGCGGGTGGAGAAATTCGCAATCTTGCACAACAAGATATTGAATCAATCTCTATTTTAAAAGATGCCTCTGCCGCGGCTATTTACGGTTCACGCGGCGCCAATGGAGTTGTACTTATACAAACGAAAAAAGGTAAGGCTGGCAAAGTTAGTATGTCTTACGATGGCTATGTGGAACATGATGCTGTTGCCGCAAAACCAGACATGCTCTCACCTGAAGAATTTCTCGCTCATAAAAGAGATCAGGACCTTGGTGCAAGCACCAACTGGTACAATGAATTGATCCGTTATAATAACGTGGGTCAAAATCATTACTTATCTCTTTCCGGTGGCAATGAAAATTCATTGTTCAGAATTTCCGGCAATTACAGAACCAAGCAAGCTATAGATATTGTGAGTGATAGAAAAGAATATGGTCTTCGGGCTAATTTCCTGCAAAAAGCGCTGAATGGTCTTTTAGAGGTAGGCGGTAATTTCTCTTATCGCGCAGTTAAGGAGCAATATCCTTATGGTGGAGACGACATAAGCTATGATGCATTTAAAATGGCTGTAAAACTCAACCCTACAGCACCAATTATGGATCCGGCCAACCCTTTAAACTATAATACTTTTAAAGGATATGACACTTACAATCCGGTTCAGGACCTGAAAACAAGAGACAATAATGCGGATAGAACATATGCCATTGTTGATATTAACTTCAAATTGAACATCCTAAAAAATTTGTACTCGGAATTAAAACTTGCTCATCAGTCACAAACCATGAACAGGCACGAATATCTTTCCTCCAAATCAGCAGAATCAGTTAATGGCGGCTTCACCGGACGCGCAAGACTGAAAGATGAAAATTGGAAAGACTATACAGTAGAATGGACCAGTAATTATTCTACACGCGCCGGAAAACATGATTTTAAAGCAATGGGTGGTTACTCATACCAGGAATTTAACAATGATGGTTCATGGATACAAAACAGGCGCTTTTTATCTGATGCGTTTACTTATAACAGCATAGGCCAGGGGGACTGGGGTAACGGACAGGCAATAAGAATGGACGACGTCATGAGTTCGTGGAGAAGCAAGGAAAAAGTAATTGCTGGCCTGGGACGCATTACCTACAATTTTGATGAAACCTATTATTTAACAGCATCTGCGCGTTATGAAGGAAACACCAAATTTGGCGATGACCATAAATGGGGTCTTTTTCCTGCTGTTTCCGGGGCATGGCGCATAACGAAACTGCCCGCGCTTCAATCGGTTAAAAATCTTGATGAATTAAAATTCAGGGTTTCTTATGGAGAAACAGGCAGGTCTAATTTTGATCGCTACACCGCATTAGCAAAATATTCCGGTTATGGAAGATACCAGAATGATCAGGGTCAATGGATAAGAGTATATGGCCCGGGCAACAATCCTAATCCTAACCTTCAATGGGAAAAAGCCATTGCTTATAATATAGGGATAGACTTCTCTCTGTTTAAAAGCAAACTAAGCGGTAGTATTGAGGCATTCGATCGAAAATCGAAGGCTTTGATTTCCGAATATGATGTACCTGTGGGGCCTTATCCTCATGAAAAAATGTTCGTTAACGTTGGCACTACTTCTGGCAAAGGACTCGAACTAAATGTTAACTGGAACGTATTAAAAACAAAGAACCTTGCATATAGCACTAATGTTATTGCTTCGTATATAAAAACAAAGGTTCAAACCTGGTCTAACGATCAGTATCACGCTAATTACTATTACGACCAATATCTTCCTTCACCAGGAAATCCCGGACCTGCTTACAGGTTGGAACCAGGTGTTGAAATAGGTAGCTTTTATGGATACAAATATGCAGGCATAGATGACAAAGGCAATATCCAGGTTTGGAAAGACGGAATTGTAGGCAAAGAAAAAATTGATGCCACAAACGAAGCAAATGCAGACAGAGACAGGGTTTATCTTGGTCACGGGGCGCCTCATTATGAATTAAGCTGGGGTAATAGCTTAAACTATAAAAATTTTGATCTCTCTCTATATTTCCGTGGAAGGTTTAATTATAAAATCATCAACCTTTATCAGATGTATTTCGGCCTGCAGGCAGAACCAGGTGTTAACCTGCTGAAAGACGCTTATACACGCAATGGTCAAATCACATCAGGCAAAGTGATCTGCGATTATTTTCTTGAACCCGGCGATTACTTTAAGCTTGACAATATAACATTAGGATGGAGCCCTGCAATCAAAAGCAGCGTCTTAAAAAATCTACGGATTTATGGCACTGTAAGAAATGTATTTACCATTACAAAATATTCCGGGCTCGATCCTACAACTGTTGGCGTTACCGGACTTACACCCGGCTATGGAGATCTGAGCGTTTATCCCATTACAAGAAATTTCACACTTGGTGCACAGATCAATTTTTAAATGATCCCTTAAAATTACAACTGCCCAAAACAAGTAAATACGAAAACCTAAACAGATGAAAAAAATACAATTCTTATATATTCTGTTGCTTGTAATTTTTACAGGCTCTTCATGTACCAAGCTTGCCGAAGAACCCTTTAGCGACATTGTAGCAAGTAATTATTATCAAGATAAAAATTCTATTATAGCAGCACTGGTTCGCCCTTACGAACATGCACACTGGTGCGGATGGGATGGTGACAGATGGGTAATTTCTGAACTAACAGCAGATCAGTTTGTGTGGACCCAAAAAGGCAAACATGGCTATGATGGGGGAGACTGGATACGCCTTCACGGTCATACATGGACACCGGACGATGGTCATATTAATGGCGGCTGGGTAGGTCCTTACCAGGGAATTGCTCAAATAAATGTCATTTTCAATGACATGCAACGATTAAACTATCCATCTTTTGGTTTAACAGAAGCTGACAAAGCACAGCATATGGCCGAATTAAGAACTTTGCGTGCATGGTTTTATTTGTTTCTCATAGATTATTTCAGAACTGTTCCTATTATTGAAAAGCCCCAGGAAATAAAACCTCAATCTACGCCGGAGGAAGTATTTGCATTTATTGAAAAAGAGATTAAGGAATCTATTCCCGGATTGCCTAAAAATGGCAGAGCCGGCCGTTGGGATCAGGGAAGCGCAGCTGCTTTATTAGTACGTTTATATCTTAATGCTGAAAAATATATTGGAACTGCTAAATATAGTGAGTGTGCACAAGTGGCCGGGGATATTATAAAAGGTACTTATGGCTCATACAGTCTTGATAGCGATTACCGGGGACCTTTCAGGTCGGGGGTTAACGGTTACAGATCTCCGGAAAATCTTTTTGAGTTTCCGCACGCCAAAAATATTTACGAATTCAGCTGGATGTACAATGCTATGATGCATTATCAGGAGAGATATTCTCTGGACAACGACTGGGGTGGATGGAACGGGATTCATCTTACTCCATCCCGCGACCTTGCTGGCAATTTATATAACTACAAGTTGGGCATGCCATATGAAAGATATTCAGAAGACGATAAAAGAAAACAACCTTTCAAAACTACCGCCAAGGGCGATTCGTATGATGGATTCTTTTTAATTGGTCAACAATACGCTTTCGATTCAGCTAAAGGTTTCGGCTATAATTATAATCTGAAAGTAAATGGTACAGAAGAATACAATAACAAGCCCCTGATTTTTGTAGACCAGGTTGGCCGCTTTTCAGAAAAACCTAATGGCAGATGGAGTGAAGGCTCTCATGTAAGCACGGGAGAAGAAAATTCCGGTGTACGTTTACTCAAATTTCCATGGTTGCCAATGACTCAAAATTTATTTCAATTTAATTCAGCTCCGGAGATAAGACTGGCTGAAATCTACTATGCACTTGGTGAATGCAAATACCGTGCAGGTGATAAGGCCGGCGCAGCTCAGTTACTTGATGCAGTTCGTAAAAGAAATTTTCCCGATGATAAATGGCAGTCGAATAGTTACGTTTCTAATCTTAGCAAATTAACAGACGATGAGTTTATAATCGAGCTTGGACGTGAATTCATAGGCGAACGTCATAGAAGAACAGATCTTGTGCGCTGGAACAGGTTTGGTAACGAATGGTGGGATAAGGCTGCAGATTCAAAAGACAGATCCGTATTTCCTATTCCTAACAGAGCATTAAATTCTTACAATGGTGTTCTGAAGCAAAATGGATACGAGTAGAAAATGTTAAGTGTACACCTTTTGGGAAGATTCAAAAGCAGTTGTAAGTGATACGTTGTACGTTATACGTTTACCGGAGCGAAGGATATGTCTTATGAATTTATCTTTCTTTTCTATAAACGTATAACTTTCAACCTACAACTTCTCCGTTACCCTTCGCTTCAATAAACGTACAACGTATAACTTACAACGTATAACTTTTAAGAGCCCTTACTCATCATCTTCACCACAGGCACAATCATTTCTTCCATACTTATGCCACCATGCTGAAAGGTGTTCTTGTAATAATTAACGTAATGATTGTAGTTATTAGGGTAGCACAAAAAACCATCTTCTTTGGCAAAGATATAAGAGGAGTTTACGTTAGGCACCGGAAGCCCCGCATCCTTTGGATTTCTGAATGCCAGTACATCTTTAGGCTCATAATTTAGATTACGTCCATGCTTATAGCGCAGGTTGGCGGTTGTTTGTTTATCGCCAATTACTTTACACGGTGTTTTTACTTTCACACTGCCATGGTCCGTAGCCAGGATCACATTGACCTTTTTATCAGCAATTTTTTTCAGCGCCTGGTTTAACGGACTGTGTTCAAACCAACTCTTTGTTAAGCTGCGGTAGCTTGCCTCATCGCTGGCCAACTCCTTCAGCACTTCCATTTCCGTTCTTGCATGGCTCAGCATATCAACAAAGTTGTAAATGATCACATTCAGATCGTTGTTGAGCAGATTGTGAATATTGTTCACCAATTGCTGACCATCGTTATGATTGATCACTTTTGTATAACTGTACTTTATATCATCTCTTTTAAGACGTTTTAACTGGCCGCGGAGAAATTCTTCCTCAAACATATTTTTTCCACCCTCTTCATCATCATTCTTCCATTGTTCGGGATACAACTTTTCTATTTCTACAGGCAACAGGCCGGAGAATATGGCATTGCGGCTGTATTGTGTAGCAGTCGGTAAAATGCTGTAAAAAGTCTCTTCTTCCAGGATGCGAAAATTCTCAGAAAAGAAAGGTTGTATAGCTTTCCACTGATCAAACCGGAGATTATCTATCAGAATAAAAAAAGTTGGCGCTTCCTTATCAACATGCGGCAATACTTTAAACCGGAACAGCGAATTGCTCATGATCGGTGCATTGGCTGTTTTTGGATGAAGCCAATCCGCATAATTTCTGCTGATAAATTTAAAGAACTCTGTATTGGCTTCCTGTTTCTGAGATAACAACACTTCCTGCATTTCAGGACTGTCGCTCTTCTCCATTTCAAGCTCCCAATACACCAGCTTTTTATAAATATCCATCCACTCGTCGTGATCAGGATTACTATTCAACGCCATGAACAGATTTCTAAACTGCTGCTGATAAGAGCTGGTTGTTTTTTCCGCAACCAGTCGCCTGTTGTCGATGATCTTTTTTAAGGCAAGCAACACCTGGTTTGGATTAACCGGTTTGATCAGGTAATCGGTTATCTGGCTACCGATCGCCTCATCCATCAGGTTCTCCGTTTCATTCTTGGTGATCATCACCACCGGTATATGCTTACTTACCTCCTTAATTTTTGCCAATGTTTCCAATCCTGTTATTCCAGGCATTGATTCATCCAGCAGAACAACATCTACCGGATTTTCCTTTACAAAATCTATGGCTTCAAAACCGTTGGTAAGTGTTTGTACCTCGTAGCCTTTATGTTCCAAAAAAATCTTTTGCGATTGCAGACTTTCAATCTCATCATCAACCCACAAAATTTTACCTAATGCCATAGTTAAATTGTTGTTCGTCTATAAATCTAGTGAAGTTGTACGTTATAAGTTTTATGTTATAAGTTTTACGTTGTACGTTTTCCTTAGCAAAGATTGGAGCGAAAACTACATTCTTAGAAATATTTCCTTCGCTTTAATAAACGTAAAACGTACAACGTAAAACTTACAACTTAGTTGCACGTAGTACGTTTCCCTTAGCAAAGATTGGAGCGAAAATTACATTCTTAGAATATTTCCTTCGCTTTAATAAACGTAAAACGTATAACGTAAAACTTACAACTTAGTTGTACGTAGTACGTTTTTTTAGGCGAGGATTAGAGCGAAAATTACCTTATTAGAATATTTCTTTCGTTTCAATAAACGTATAACGTAAAACTTACAACTTAGTTGCACGTTGTACGTTTTTCTTAGCAAAGATTGGAGCGAAAATTTCCCTCTTAAAATATTTCTTTCGCGCCAATAAACGTAAAACGTACAACTTATAACGTATAACTTCTAACGTCAAGTGCAAAATACAAATGTTACTTTTGAATATTTCACAGCGCATTGTTTTAACAAATAAGCAACAAGCATGCCCACTTCTAAACGAAAAATCATTAACGATCCGGTTTATGGCTTTATTACAATACACAATGATCTAATATTCAGCATAATTGCTCATCCATATTATCAAAGGTTAAGACGCATTCAGCAAATGGCCCTGGCGCAGCTTGTTTATCCGGGAGCGGTGCACACAAGATTACATCATTCCCTCGGCGCTTATCATTTAATGTGCAATGCAGTTTCCGAACTAAAAAGCAAAGGCGTAGAAATAACACCTGAAGAAGATACGGCGGTTAAGGCCGGGATCCTGCTACACGATATTGGTCACGGGCCTTTTTCACATGCGCTGGAGCAAACACTTGTTCAGGGCGCTCATCACGAGCATCTCAGCCTGCAGATTATGCATGAAATGAACAACCAGCTGAATGGGGCGTTGGATCTGACGATTGCAATATTTAAAGGTCACTATCATAAAAAGTTTCTTCATCAGTTGATCAGCAGCCAGCTGGATGTAGACAGAATGGATTATCTAACCCGCGATAGCTTTTTTACCGGCGTTAGCGAAGGTGTTATTGGTTACGATCGCATTATTAAAATGTTTATCGTTCACAATAACGAATTGATGGTTGAAGAAAAAGGTATTTACAGCGTTGAAAAATTTCTCGTCGCCCGTCGCCAGATGTACTGGCAGGTGTATTTGCACAAGGCTGTGCTGGCCGCAGAAAAAATGCTTGTTAAAATTATTGAACGCGCCCGGGCCATTTACTCACCCGCCGACATACTTTTAAAGACGAATTCTCCGTTAGATTACTTTTTATCAGGCAATGGAGCCGGTATGGCCGACAAACAAGCGCTGGAGTTATTTTGTAGTATGGATGATAACGACCTGATGTTTGCCATTAAACTATGGAGCAAGCATACGGATGTGATACTTTCAACTTTATGTAAAGGCATATTAAACCGAAGGCTTATAAAATGCTCTATACAGTCTGAACCGGTAAATGAACACGTTTTGATGGAGAAAAGAGCTGAAACAGCAAAAAATTTGAATATATCACTTGAAGAGGCTGCGTTCTTTGTGTTTAGCGGCGAGGCCACCAACACCACCTACAAATTAGCCGATGAACACATTAATATTTTATTTAAAGATGGAGCAGTAAAGGATATTTCTAAGGTTGATAATCCGCTTATCCATCAAACTCTTTCTACGCAGGTTAAAAAATTTTACATTTGCACATTGAAGGGGTAGGGCGTTTTGCTAAAATAGCCGGGCGTTAAACAAAAAAGCAGCGTATAACTCAACTTTTTTGCCTTAAACTACTAATAAAAAATACATATCTAACAACAATATATGCAATTCAGCGCCGCGCAAATAGCCATGCTAATCGATGGAAAGGTAGAAGGAGATGCTTCTGCCCTGGTAGGTTCTTTTGGAAAAATCGAAGAAGCAAAGGCTGGCCAGCTTGCCTTCCTGGCTAACCCCAAATACGAAGAGCACTTATACACAACACAGGCGTCAGTAATAATTATAAATGAATCCCTGGAACTGAAACAGCCGGTACAGGCCGCGCTAATAAGGGTTCCTGATGCTTACAGTGCTTTTGCAGGTTTACTGAATAAGTACCAGGAATTAATGACACAGCAATTAACCGGTATTCAGCAACCAAGCTATGTTTCAGCCTCAGCCAAACTGGGTGAAAACGTATTCCTCGGCGCATTTGCTTATTTGGGAGACAATGTAACAATTGGAAATAATGTAAAAATCTTTCCGGGAGCATTCGTTGGCAACAACGTTACTATTGACGATAACTCAATTATTCATCCGGGTGTAAAAATTTATCACGATTGCAAGATTGGTAAAAATGTTACCATTCATGCAGGAACCGTTATAGGCGGCGATGGATTTGGATTTGCACCTCAGCCTGACGGTTCTTATAAAAAAGTGCCCCAGATTGGCAATGTTGTAATAGAAGATTTTGTTGAGATAGGCTCCAATGCAACAATAGATCGCGCCACCATCGGTTCAACGCTGATAAAATCCGGTGCAAAACTGGATAATCTTATCCAGGTAGCACATAATGTTGAAGTGGGCAACAACACCGTTATAGCTGCTCAGGCAGGCGTTAGTGGAAGCACTAAACTGGGTAATCATGTAATGATTGGTGGCCAGGCAGGTATTGTTGGACACATTCATATAGCCGATGGCAGTAAAATCAATGCCCAGAGCGGTGTCAGCAAATCTATAAAAATGCCAAATTCAGCTGTAACCGGTTCACCCGCGCACGATTACACCAGCGCTTTGCGTAGCCAGGCCATAACCCGTAAACTACCTGAGCTGGAAAAAAAGGTAGCTGAACTGGAAAAATTGATTCAACAGTTGATGGCTGAAAAAATAGGAATCTAGATTTTTAAATATATTTAAAATGGCCTGTTAGTTCACCTGATGGGCCATTTTTCATTTGGCTGCAGAATATTGACAATGAATGATTTGTGACTTTATTTACAAAAATCGCATCATCACGGTTACTACCTTTTCTCATTCATGCTTACCTTTGCAACCCCTGACAAAGCCGGAATAATAAACAAACCATGATTTCCGGCGGTATCACGTTTTAAAATTAACTTATGAACGCAACTTTCAATCCGGATAAGCAGCATACGTTGGGAGCTGTAGCCAATATCAGCGGAACTGGTTTGCATACCGGCATTCTTGTAGATATGACACTGCATCCAGCCAACCCGGGTTTTGGTATTCAGTTTCAAAGAGTGGATCTGCCCAATAAGCCGGTTATTAAGGCCGATTGCGATCTTGTTACCGATACAAGCCGTGGTACAACTTTGCAGGTGGGTGATGCCAAAGTAAGCACAGTAGAACATCTTCTGGCTGCATTGGTTGGAATGGGTATTGATAATGTATTGATCTCTTTAAACGGGCCTGAAATTCCGATTATGGATGGAAGCTCCGAACCATTCATAGAGCTGATTGAAGAGGCTGGCGTAGTAGAACAGGAAGCTGCAAAGGCATGGTACAGCCTGGATGAGAATATTTACCATTACGATGAAGCAAAACGCGTTGAAATGGTGGCGCTCCCATCCGTGGATTACCAGATAACGACGCTGATCGATTTCAACAGCCCCGTCCTTGGCACACAACACGCAGGTCTGAAAACAATCCGTGACTTTAGAGCTGAAATAGCTCCATGCCGTACATTCTGCTTTTTGCACGAGCTGGAAATGCTGATGGAGCATAACCTGATTAAGGGTGGCGACATTAATAATGCGATCGTAGTAGTTGATAAACCGGTAACTCAGGAAGAGATGTCACGTCTTGCAAAAATCTTCAAGCGCGATAAAATTGAAGTTAAGAGCGAAGGCTACCTGAACAATCTTGAACTGCGTTTCCCTAACGAACCTGCAAGGCATAAATTACTGGATATTGTAGGTGACCTGGCCCTGATAGGTTATCCAATTAAAGCACGGATCATAGCAAACAGACCTGGTCACAGCACCAACGTTGAGTTTGCAAAAAAGATCAAACAGTATATTAAGAAGAATAAGCACGTTAAAGATGTTCCTGTTTATAACCCGGCATTACCGCCGGTATTTAACCAGGAAAATATTGAGAAAACGTTACCACACCGTTTTCCATTCCTTCTGGTAGACAAGATTATCGAGCTTTCTGATAATCATATCGTGGGCATAAAAAATGTTACTGTGAATGAATGGTTCTTCCAGGGCCACTTTCCCAATAACCCGGTGATGCCAGGCGTTTTACAAATTGAAGCATTGGCGCAAACCGGTGGCATTCTTTGTATTAATGCGATGCCTGAGGGACAATATGACACTTACTTTCTTAAAATAGATAATTGCAAATTCAAGCAAAAAGTGGTTCCGGGAGACACAATGATCCTGAAAATGGAGCTTTCTGCACCCGTTCGTCGCGGAATTTGCGAAATGAAAGGAACTGTTTATGTTGGCGGCAAAGTGGCAACAGAAGCAGACCTGGTAGCCCAGGTTGTGAAGAGAAGTTAAATCATTATTAAGTTATTTGAATAAGTTTATTTTTGCATGCCGGAAAAAAAATGCTTCCGGCATATTTTTTATCATCGCTAAAAAACAAATAGCAAATAATAACATTATTGCATGATTCATCCCCATACATATATTCACCCCAATGCAAAGCTGGCCACGAATGTTAAGCTCGATCCGTTTACTGTAATACATCAGGACGTAGAGATAGGCGAGGGCACCTGGATTGGCAGTAATGTTACAATAATGGAAGGCACAAGGATCGGTAAAAACTGCCGCATTTTTCCAGGCGCAGTTTTGGGAGCTATTCCGCAGGATCTGAAGTTTAACGGTGAAAAAACTTACGTTGAAATTGGAGACAATACAACAGTCCGTGAATTTGTTACCATAAACCGCGGTACCGTTGACAGGTATAAAACCAAAGTTGGTAACAATTGTCTCATTATGGCTTACAGCCATATCGGGCACGATTGTGTTATTGGCGACAACTGCATTATGAGTAACAACTCTCAAATGGCAGGTCACGTAATAATGGGCGACTGGGCTATTATTGCAGGCGTTTGTGCTGTTCACCAGTTTGTTCATATTGGTCAGCACTCTTATATTGCCGGTGGCAGCCTTGTTAGCAAAGATGTACCTCCTTACATTAAAGCAGTTCGTACGCCACTTAGTTATGGAGGTGTTAATAGTGTAGGATTAAAACGCAGAGGATTTACACTGGATAAGATCAATCATATCCTTGACATCTACCGCATCATTTACACCAAAAACCTGAACATAAGCCAGGCACTGGAATTTATTGAGGAAGAGTTTACAGCAAGTGATGAAAGAGATGAGATCATCACGTTCATTCGTGAGAGTGGCCGTGGTGTTATCAAACGCTATGCTAAAGGAAGTGTTGAAGAAGATTAGAGAGGCAAGCTGAAAGCTTAAAGCTCAAAGCTTAAAACCAGAAAAGGAACTTTTTTTATGCCAAACGTTTTGAAACAGACGTTTGGCATTTTTATTGGCTATAAGCCTTCATTAGAGCGTGGTTTTGAGTTTTAGGCTTAAGGATTAAGGTTAAAGTCAAGGACTTTTGGCCCATCTCATTTAGTCAAGAACAATCCGTCGGGCTTGCATCATATGAGCACCTGTTTGCAGAAATAAGAAATAAACGCGTTTAAGCTCCGTTAAGAGCTACCGGTTAAGCGTTACAGGAAACTTCGATGGAGTCCGATGACAATTTAAATTCGGATCTTCTACAAACAGCAAGCTTCGCTGGAGTTTTAAATGTTCTTACTAAATGACGTTAAACTTTAGGCATTGGGTTTTAGGCTTTGGGCTTTAAGCTTTGGGCTTTGGGCTTTAAGCTTTAAGCTTTGCTCTACTTCCGTTTTGATTTTTCAGCCACTGCTCTTTACTTTGTACATTCACGACATAATCAGATAAAACATGCTCACCAGCGAAGAGATAAAACAACTGAACGAAAAAATAAGCAATACAGCAACGTTTGTAACGGTAATACGTGAGGAGTTAAAAAAGGTTATTGTGGGCCAAAACACAATGGTAGACAGGCTTTTGATCGGATTGCTGAGTAACGGGCACGTGTTGCTCGAAGGTGTTCCCGGCCTGGCCAAAACATTAACCATCAAATCACTCGCCCAGGCTGTTGATGCTAAATTCAGCCGTATACAGTTTACGCCGGATCTGTTACCGGCCGATGTGGTGGGCACAATGATATACAATCAGCCACGCAATGAATTTATGGTTCGCAAGGGGCCGATTTTTGCGAACTTTATTCTTGCAGATGAAATTAACCGGGCTCCGGCAAAAGTGCAGAGTGCTTTGCTTGAGGCAATGCAGGAGAGACAGGTAACAATAGGTGAAGACACTTTTAAACTGGATGATCCGTTTTTGGTTCTTGCCACACAAAACCCGCTGGAGCAGGAAGGAACCTATCCCCTGCCTGAAGCGCAGGTTGACCGGTTTATGCTGAAGGTTATTGTTGGGTATCCGGATAAAAAAGAAGAACAAATGATCATCAGGCAGCAGGTGCAGGATCTGACGTTACCCGAGGTAAAACCCGTTGTAAGTGTAAAAGAAATTACCAAAGGACGCGAATTGACGAGGCAGGTTTACATGGACGAAAAGATTGAGCAATATATCGTTGACCTGGTTTTTGCCACACGTTTTCCGGATAACTATGGCCTGGGTAAAATAAAAAGCATGATCAGTTATGGCGGTTCTCCACGTGCGAGCATCAACCTTGCACTTGCAGCCAAAGCCCATGCATTTATGGAAAAACGTGGGTTCGTTATTCCTGATGATGTAAAAGCAATTTGTAAAGATGTAATGCGCCATCGCATTGGACTTACATATGAAGCAGAAGCTGAAAATGTTACCAGCGAACAGATCATCGACAATATTCTGGCAAGCGTTAATGTTCCTTAGGAGTTGTACGTTGTAAGTTATACGTTGTACGTTTCTTGCGGAGAAGGAAAAACAGTTCCTTTATTTGTATTAAAAACTTACAATTTGCAACATACTGCTGTATTCAACGTACAACGTATAACTTATAACGTAAAACTTAAAACGTACAACTTATAACTTATTCATGTTGCAATCATCCGACATATTAAAAAAGGTTCGCGAACTGGAAATTAAAAGCAAGCGACTCACCAACCACCTCTTTACCGGTGAGTATCATACTGCTTTTAAAGGGCGCGGCATGGCTTTTAAGGAAGTAAGAGAATACCAGGCTGGCGATGATGTGAGATTTATTGAATGGAATGTTTCTGCCCGCATGGGGCATACTTACAGCAAACTTTTTGAAGAAGAACGTGAACTGAGTGTTTATCTGCTGGTAGACATGAGCGCAAGTAGTTTGTTTGGAACATTCCGTCAAACAAAAAAAGACCTGATAACTGAGATTTGCGCAGTGCTTGCATTCTCTGCTATCAGCAATAACGATAAGGCCGGGTTGATCTTTTTCAGCGAAAAAGTTGAAAAATACATTCCTGCCAAAAAAGGTCGCGATCATGTGCTGTATATGGTTAGGGAGTTACTCTCTTTTAAACCTCACTCCGCACAGACAGATATTGTCAAAGCCCTGCAGTTTCTGAATAATACTTCCAGGCATAAAAGCATTGTTTTTATTCTGAGTGATTTTGCCGATGCAGGTTATAGGGAGATCTTACGGGTGGCGGCAAAACGGCATGACGTAATTGGTGTGCAGGTCTATGACAAGCGTGATCAGGAGCTTCCTCAGGTTGGACTTATCCAGGTAAAAGACGCAGAGACCGGCAAAACAAAATGGCTGAATACCAATGATACTTATACCCGGCATTTATACAACCAGCAATTTCATAAAATACTGGACGATGCAAAAACTACATTCAGATCAGCCGGCGCAGATCTGATACAGGTTGCCACTGGCCAGGATTATGTTAAAGCTTTACAGGAATTTTTCATCAGAAGGGCATGAAGCACACGAAAGGACCACGATCAGATTATCATAAGTTGAAGGCTGTTATTTATGGGCTGGCATTACTACTTTGTCTTTCGGCTTCAAAAAATTTAACCGCCCAAAAACTTTCCGCTTCCCTGGACAGAGATAAAATTCTGTTAGGCGAACAGGTTACTTTAACCATTAAGGCTGAAGACATCAATCCCTTATCCGCCACACTTGTTACATGGGCCAATCTTCCTGACACCGGTAATCATGTTGAAGTAGTAAAAAGAGAAGAGACCGACTCGACTATGATCTCCGGTCTGAATACTTACGTTCAGAAAATAACCATCACCTCCTTTGATTCAGGAAAATGGCAACTGCCAGACATCAGTGTCACATTTGCAGATAAACCGACAGGCAAACCGGTAATTTTACATAGCGCCCCTGTTATACTGGAAGTTTTACCGGTGGATGTATCTTCTTTAAAAGATTACCACCCTATTAAAGACATACTGGAAGTACAGGCGCGTAGCAATATATGGCTGATCATTTTGCTGATTGCAGGAGGCTTGTTGCTAATTTTTCTCCTATGGTGGTTCCTTTTCAGAAAGAAAAAATCGAAGGCCGTTGCAATAAAACCAAAAGATCCGGTCACCAACTATCAACAGGCAATTGAAGCCCTGAAAGAACTGGAAAAAAGCAATTACCCAGTCAATATCTTTTACTTGCAGCTGGACAAAATATATCGCACGTACCTGGATGCCGAACTAAATATCCACACGATGCAGAGCACAACGGATGAGGTAATGATGCACACCAGGGACCTGATTTCCGATACTGGCCTAAGAACAGAATTCTTTCAGCTGGCCAGGTTAATATCTGCGGTAAAATTTGCAAAATATTTACCGCCGAAGGATGAAGCAAATGCGATTGGCATCGTTAGAAAAACAATAGATTTCATATATAACAACCAAAGGAAAGTAAATGCTGACAGAGTGGTTTAAACATATTCAGTTTGCTTATGTATGGGTGCTCGGATTGCTATTACTCATCCCGATACTTATACTTGAATACCTGCGCAGAGGCGACAAGGGTAAAGCCGCTATGCTCATTACCACAACGCATTTTATCGGAAACACCAATAACCTGAAACTTACTTTCCGGCATTTTCCGTTTGTGTTAAGATGCCTGTCACTCATCTGTCTCATTATCGCACTGGCCAGGCCACAGCAGAAATTTACCGAGGAATTGACAGAAGGTGAAGGAATTGACATGGTGCTTTGTTTTGACATCAGCGGAAGTATGACGGAGCGCGACTTTGAGCCGAATCGCCTGGAAGCGTCGAAAGATGTAGCCACGCAGTTTGTTCAACAAAGACCCGGCGATAAAATTGGCGTAGTCATATTCAGCAATCAAAGTTTTACATTGTGCCCCATAACAACTGATCACAATGCAGTACTTACACAAATAAGAAATATACAAAGCGGCTATTTGCAGGATGAAGGCACGGCAATCGGCTCAGGGCTTGCGACTAGTGTTGACCGTTTAAGGTCAAGCAAAGCAAAATCAAAAGTAATTGTGCTGTTAACAGATGGTGTTGATTTTGGAGGAACCATTCCACCCGATATTGCCCGGGACATGGCCAGACTTTTCAAGATAAAAGTATATACGATCGGTGTGGGTTCCGAAAAGGAAATACAGGAAGTAACCAACACACCTTTTGGACCGGTTCAGCAAACCAAGAAGCTGGAATTTAATGAGAAGCTGTTAAAGGACCTTGCCCAGCAAACGGGCGGCGAATATTTTCATGCCACAGACAAGGCCGCACTTCAGTTAATTTACAACAGCATTAATCAATTGGAAAAGTCCAGGGTAGAGATCTCGACCCATAACAGGTACACAGAGAAATATTTACCATGGCTTGCGGCAGCATTGTTCTTCCTGCTTATTGAAATAACTTTACGTTATACTGTATTTAGAAAATTTCCTTAAAAGCCGAAAGCTTAAAGGCCTGAGCCCAAAGCCTGAGCATTACAATTGAATGAGAGCACTGGTTTATAAATCAACAGGAAGCTGGTATATCACCAAAACCGAAGACGGCACTGTTTACAATGCCCGCATAAAAGGCATATTTAAGATAGAGGGTATTACATCCACTAACCCGATCGCAGTGGGCGACGAAGTAGAGATTGAACATGAGAACGAAATTGAAAAAACGGTCATCATTACACAAATTTATGACCGTAAGAATTATATAGCGAGGGTATCTCCCCACAACAAGAACCAGCATCACATTGTAGCATCAAATCTCGATCAGACACTTTTATTCGCTACTTTGAAAGAACCGAAAACCTCGCAGGGGTTTATAGACCGATTTCTTATTTCTGCGGAATCCTTTCATGTACCCGCCGTAATTGTATTTAACAAAGCTGATATCTACAGGAAAAAAGAGCTTGAACAATATGAGAAATTGCACGCGATGTACACAGATATCGGCTATAAAATACTGCTGGTTAGCATGACAGAAAACCGTGGAATTGACGAACTGATCACATTGCTGCAGGATAAAGTAACATTACTAAGCGGACATAGCGGAGTAGGAAAATCAACATTTATTAACGCAATTTTTCCCGGCCTTGAATTACGGACGAAAGAAGTTAGCGGATGGAGCGGAAAAGGAATGCATACAACAACATTTGCGGAAATGTTTGATTTGCCGGGCGGTGGCCAGATCATTGACACGCCCGGCATAAGAGAATTCGGCCTGGTGGATATTTCCCGCCAGGAACTTTCTCACTATTTCCCTGAAATGCAAAAATTGATAACCAGTTGTCAATTTAATAATTGTTTACACATTAATGAGCCGGGTTGCGCCGTTAAACAGGCGGTTGCCGAAGGAAGAATAACCGAAGACAGGTATATCAGTTATTATAATATACTTGAATCGATCGATACAAAGAATTATTAAACTGCTGATTTGCTTTTGATTTTATCAACCAGTTCATAAGCGGTTCTGGCATCTTTAACATCTTCAGGCTCAAGGGATAAGCCATTGTAAATGCTATATTGCAGGTTAAGGTTTCTTCCGCGATATTTAAAACTCCACACAATATTATCAGCCTCATCAGTTTTTCCTGTAAACCGAACGTGGCGGTTCTTACTTAATTCATTAGTAAGTGAGTAAAATTGCTGCAAGCTTGCATTTTCGTTAATTATGGAACTTTCTGCTGCGTCTTTAATTACGGTAACTTTTACTTTCATTTAATCCTCCTTCGTTTTTATATCATTTACAATACTTCATCAATTGCACTCATCGAATGATTGTGCAACATTTTTATCAGCAAGCAATTAGTATTTTACAATTGGAATTGGATGGCTTAAATAAAAGGCAGATTTTTAAAAAGTAACGAATTTAGAATTTGTTCATTTTATATTTTTTTCCACCTTTAACACTTTTGACAGCCTGGGGGTCGCCGCTTAAAATCCTTTCTGCTCCCACATTTGCCCCGTTACTGGGACACCCTTTTCGCACTTTGCAAGATGTAAAAGCAAACATAAGGCCAAGAAAAAAGACAGATACTGTCAAGGGTCTAATCATTTTATTAAATTAAGCAGTTAGTTGAGATTGCGGGGTACAGTATCTATCTTTTTGGTTAAAGACAACGGGAAAAATTATTTCGCTGCATTAAAATCAGAAAACCACGAAAAATATTTTACGTAATTATTCGCAATACGTTCTATTTCGCTGTGAGTAGTTTCTTTGGGTATCTCTTTTACTTTTTTGGCAGGCACTCCGGCATAAATGCTTCCACTCTCTACAACCGTTCCCTCCAAAACAACCGCACCGGCTGCAATAATTGAATTACTATGAATTTCACAACGGTCCATTACAATCGCACCCATCCCGATCAGAACGTTGTCGTATATTTTGCATCCGTGCACCAGTGCATTATGTCCAATAGACACATTATTGCCAATCTCTGTCGGATTTTTTTCAAATGTGCAATGAATGACTGCTCCGTCCTGGATATTTACCTTATCACCAATCTTTATGTAATTCACATCTCCGCGGACAACTGCATTAAACCACACGCTACACTCTCGTCCCATTACCACATCACCGACAATTGTAGCGTTAGGCGCAACAAAACATTTTTCTCCAAACTTTGGTTCCTTTCCTAAAACCGGTAAAATCACTGCCATAATTTCAAATTAAGAAGATTTATGAATACAAGCTGAAAGCTCAAAGCCTAGAGCCTAAAACTGAGAGTAGACGTCTGGAGCAACAGGCTCGACTCAAATTCAGGTTAGGTGATATAGAGCTCTGAGGTGTAAGGCTTAAGGTGTAAGGTTTGAGGACTGTATGCATATCTTACTCCCCTATCGAAGTGTTGCACCTTACAGTAACGCCTGTCCCAAATACCTTACGCCTTATACCTCACTCCTTATACCTCCGCTTCGGGCTTCAGGCTGTGAGCTTTAAGCTTGCCCAAGTTACTTGTTTCTGATTAACACAAACCCCGGTACAGAAAATAATCTGCGATATTTGCAACTTTCAAGCAATAAGCATGAGTCATATTTCGAACAGGCAACTTTTTCTTGATCATGTGGCACAAACATCTCCGGCTCCTATAGGACTGGAAATTGTGAAAGCCCGCGGCATTTACCAGTACGACATAAATGGCAAACCGTATATAGATCTCATATCCGGTTTTAGTGTTTGTAATATTGGCCATGGCCATCCGGATGTTGTAAAAGCTGTCCAGCAACAAGCGGCTGAATACATGCACCTGATTGTGTATGGCGAGTTTATTGAAAACCCACAGGTACAATATGCACGAATGCTGGCTGACCTTTTACCCGAATCCCTGAATTGCGTTTATTTTACCAATAGCGGCGCCGAAGCAACTGAAGGTGCCATGAAATTAGCCAAACGCGCTACAGGACATTCTAAAATAATTGCCTTCAACAAAAGCTATCATGGAAGTACCCAGGGAGCTCTTAGTATAATGGGAGATGAATACTTTAGAAATGCCTTCAGGCCCTTATTGCCGGATATTTACCACGTGGATTATGGCAGCGATGCAGCAATTGACCTTATAGACGATACGACAGCATGTGTTATTATGGAAACAGTGCAGGCTGAAAGCGGTTTAAACGCGCCCGCTAAAGAATGGATTCAACAGATCAGGAAAAAATGTACGGATCACAATGTGTTGCTGGTATTTGATGAAATACAGGCAGGATTTGGCCGCACAGGCAGCCTTTGGGCTTTCGGGCAATATGAAGTGATCCCAGACATTCTATTACTGGGCAAAGCGCTTGGTGGCGGAATGCCACTTGGTGCATTTATAAGTAGTTGGGACCTGATGCAAACTTTAACTTCCAGTCCGGTGCTGGGACATATTACTACATTCGGCGGGCACCCTGTTTCATGTGCTGCGGGAAAGGCTGCGTTGGAAGTATTACTGGATGGAAAGTTCATCAGCGACGTAAAAAAGAAAGAAACCATCATCCAACAACAGCTGCAACACAAGGCCATCAAACAACTTCGCACTGCAGGCCTTTGGGCAGCGGTAGAGTTTGGGAGCTTTGAAATCAATCAAAAAATCATACATCGTTGTATTCAAAACGGGTTGATCACCGACTGGTTCTTATTTGCGCCGGAATGCATGCGTGTCGGCCCGCCGCTCATTATAACGGAGGATGAATTGATAAAAGCGTGTGAGATAATCCTGCAAAGTATAGAGGAGGCGATTTGAAATTTGAGATTTGAAATGAGAATTACATTAACTTTCAACCTATTTATTACAGAGACCTCAAAGCTGACAGCTGATAGCTGAAAGCTTTTTAAAAACTATCGACATGAAACATTTGCTTACCTTATTAACGCTTATCAGCGTGCTTACAGCTGCTAATGCACAGAAAAAAGAAAAGTTATTCAACGGAAAAGATCTCACAGGCTGGACAATTCATGGAACGGAAAAATGGTACGTTGACAATGGTGAACTTATTTGCGAAAGCGGTCCTGATAAACAATACGGATACCTTTCCACCAATAAAGATTACAAGAACTTTGTTTTAACGCTGCAGTTTAAGCAAGAGGCTGATGGAAACAGCGGTGTATTTTTCAGGTCACGCATTCCCGAAGGCGTAAAGATCAGCGGATGGCAGGCGGAAGTGGCTCCGCTAAACCATCATACAGGTGGCATTTATGAGTCTTATGGCCGCGGATGGTTAATTCAGCCAAAAGCAGAAGACGAAAAATACCTGAAGCAAGGCGAATGGAACACTTACAAGATAAAAGTGAATGGTGATGAAGTAACTACATGGCTCAACGGCCATCAGATGATCACGTTAAAAGACGAAAAGATCGGACAGGGAAATGGTTTTATTGCACTGCAAATTCATGATGGCGGCGGAATAAAAGTTAAATGGAAAAATATAGAGTTAGAGAACTTATAAGCCTTCAAATTCTTTTTCTACAAACCCCTGCCCTGCGTAGGGGTTTGTTTTTTAAAAGATGGTGAACTATTATCGACTGACAAAACAAGGATGCTGAAAACTCAAACAAAAATATTTGCAAATGCCTGTTACATATCAACACATACTCGAACAAGCATATGATGCATTTAACAACCGCGATGCGGACGCTGTATTGCAATTGATGGCAGAAAATGTGCATTGGCCCAACGGCTGGGAAGGCGGTTATGTTGAAGGGAAAGATGCGGTAAAAGCATACTGGCTAAGACAATGGAAAGCGATTAATCCCACTGTTAAACCAACATCTTATAAAGAGACAGGCCCTAACCTTGTGGAAGTGCATGTTCATCAGGTTGTAAAAGATCTTGACGGAAATCTGCTGTCCGATGGCTTTGTGAAGCATGTTTATCAGTTTGAAAACGGACTTATAAGCAAAATGGAAATAAGCAATACCTGAATGAATAAATCGCTTATAATTAAGTTGAAGCAAAGCACGTGAAATGAAGCCATTGAATACATAATAAAATAAAATACTCCCTAACATATTGTAAAACAATAAAAAACAGAGCGTTTAACTATTCAATTTTAAAGCCAATAAATAACATTAAAAATAAAATAATTTATTTAGCCTCCTTAAAATTCGATTACATTTTTTACTGAAACCAAATGATATAACATATTACGTAATTTAAGTACGCAATAGAAGACTCTATGGAGAATGAACGCCTTTCTGATCCGTTAAGCAGTAAAAACTGGAAAAAATGGGGGCCATATATTTCAGACCGGCAATGGGGTACTGTCCGGGAAGACTATAGCCCGCACGGCGATGCCTGGCACTATGTCAATCATGACCTTGCAAGAAGTTATGCCTATCGTTGGGGAGAAGAGGCGATCGGTGGTTTCTGCGATAGCGACCAGGTACTTTGTGTCGCGCCGGCGTTCTGGAACGGAAAAGACCCCATTCTGAAAGAGCGGCTTTTTGGCCTGACCAATGGAGAAGGTAATCATGGCGAAGATGTTAAGGAGCTCTATTTCCATCTTGATTCTTCTCCTACACATTCATACTGCAAGTTTTTATATAAATATCCACAGGAGGCATTTCCCTACATGGAATTGCTGCAGCAAAACAGGACGGATCGCCTTAAACCGGAATATGAACTACTTGACACGGATTTGTTTAAGGATAACCGCTATTTTGATTGCTACATCGAATACGCCAAAGGAGGTATAAACGATATATTGATAAAGGTAACAGTGTATAACCGGGGGAAGGAACCGGCATTCATCCATGTAATTCCTCATTTTTGGTTTCGTAATTTTTGGAAACATAATTCCCGCTTCAGTAAGCCGAACATTATATCCATATCAAGCAATTGCCTTCAAAGCAGCTCCAGCCGAAATGGCAATTTTTTCTTTTACCACCAGGGAGGAGAACAATTGTTTTGTGATAATGAAACCAACAATCGAAGGATGTATAATACGCCCAATGATTCTCCTTTTGTTAAAGACGGGATCAACAATTACATCGTAAACAAAGAGAATACAGTGAACCCCAAAAAGGAAGGGACCAAGGCGGCAATCTGGATAAAAGAGAAGATTAATCCGGGAGCGTCAAAATCCTTCAGTGTAAGACTGACCAAAACAGCGATGGATGAGCCATGGGCGGACTTTGACGAGATCTTTGCGCAACGCATTGCTGAAACCGACCAATATTACGCACGCCTTACACCAAAAAGAATATCAGAAAAAAACCGCTCTTTGCTTCGCACTACGGTGAGTGGCTTGTTATGGACAAAGCAATTCTATTATCTCGACGTATTCAAATGGCTGTTTGGAGAACC
This sequence comes from Chitinophagaceae bacterium DXS, assembly GCA_030345135.1. Taxonomy (GTDB): domain Bacteria; phylum Bacteroidota; class Bacteroidia; order Chitinophagales; family Chitinophagaceae; genus Danxiaibacter; species Danxiaibacter flavus. Next base: position 28,089 of record CP128386.1, on the reverse strand, counting down.
AAGTGAAGCAGCGCCTTTTCGAAATTATAAACGCAATTATGATTGGCAGCACCTTACCTGCAGAAATATTATTTCCATGCCTGACAAGTGGGAATACCCCTGGTTTGCAGCCTGGGACCTGGCCTTTCACGCAGCGACTTTTATTCATGTGGACCCTTCTTTTGCAAAACAACAATTGTCTTTAGTACTAAGAGAGTATTACATGCATCCAAACGGACAAATTCCGGCTTATGAATGGAATTTTAGTGACGTTAATCCGCCTGTGCATGCATGGAGCGTATGGTATGTTTATGAAACGGATAAGAAAAAAACAGGCATTTCGGATTGGGACTTCCTCGAAAGGGCTTTTCAGAAATTGCTGATGAATTTTACCTGGTGGGTCAATCAAAAAGATGCAAACGGTACAGATATTTTTGAGGGTGGTTTTCTAGGCCTCGATAACATCGGTGTGTTCGACAGAAACCATATGCCGGCCGGCATAAAAAAACTTCAACAGGCAGACGCTACCAGCTGGATGGCAATGTATGCCATCAATATGTTGCGTATTTCGCTTGAACTGGCTCAGCATAATAAGGCTTACGAAGAATCTGCCGCTAAATTCTTCCGTCACTTTCTCAATATTGGATGGGCCATGCATCACATAGGCAAAAAGGACATTTCTCTTTGGGATGAACAGGATGGGTTTTATTATGATGCTATTCAGTTTGAAAATGGAACAAGTCAGCGCTTAAGAGTCCGCTCCCTCGTTGGCGTTATTCCGTTACTCGCAGTTGAAATTATGCATTGCAGTGTGTTTGAACAGTTGCGGGAGTTTAATACAAGACTTCAGGTAATCAGGCTTACCCGGCCTGATTTAACACGAATTATTTCAGATATCGAAAACAAAAACAAAGACGGGAATTATTTATTCGCAATAATGATTGGTGACAGGCTTGAACATTTATTGAAAAGACTCCTGGATGAGGCTGAGTTTTTATCAGATTATGGAATCCGTTCGTTGTCAAGACACTACAAAGACAATCCATTTGTATTTGGATACCTTGGCAGCGAATATAGAATACAGTATGAACCTGGTGAGAGTTCCAGTTCTATGTTTGGAGGAAATTCCAATTGGCGCGGCCCTATCTGGCTGCCTTTAAATTATCTGATTATTAATGCCCTTCGCAAGTATTATCAGTATTATGGTGATAGCTATACATATGAATTTCCGGCTAAATCCGGAAACAGGCTGACACTAAAGCAAATTGCCAACGAGCTTACCAAAAGGCTGTTGAAAATTTTTGAAAGAAATGATGAGGGGCGATTTCAGTACCATGCAAGTCATCAGCCACAATGGCGAGAACAACACTTCAAAGAACATCACCTGTTTTACGAATTTTTCCACGGCGACACTGGTCAGGGGCTGGGCGCCTCTCACCAAACCGGGTGGACGGCTTTAATAACTAATTTATTATTGGAAATGGATGAAGAAGAGCAGGAATCTGACAAATAAATATTCGTTTGATCATGCCTGCGTAATGTTCTTAATATCCAATAAATGATAGTATCATGACAATTTTCAACGGTCGATATGATTTTGGTCATGTTCTGTCGTAATTGCCCCGGATACCTTTGCGACATATTTTGCAAACCATGATCTCGCTCGAATTACCGCAACAATACAACGTTCCAACACCACGCTACACCAGCTATCCTACTGTTCCTTTCTGGCAAGGCAATATAGACGTGAATAGATGGAAAGACGTTTGCAAAACACAAATGGAACAAGCAAGTGCAGCGGACGGGATCAGTCTTTATATTCATCTTCCATTTTGCGAGTCGCTATGCACTTACTGTGGTTGCAATAAAAAAATAACCACCAACCACTCTGTGGAGAATGATTACATGAATGCCATCATTAAAGAGTGGCGGTTATATCGGGCGTTAGTAACTAAAGCACCGGTTATCAGGGAACTGCATCTTGGCGGAGGGACCCCAACATTTTTCTCCCCTGAAAATCTGCAGACACTTCTTTCAACTATCCTCTCAGATTGCGTAGTTCACGCTGAGCATGAATTTAGTTTCGAAGGACATCCGAACAACACGACGAGAGAGCATCTCCAAACCCTTTATGATATCGGCTTTAGAAGAGTTAGTTATGGTGTACAGGATCACAACGAAAGAGTGCAAGAAGTGATCAACCGCATTCAACCGTACGAAAATGTTGAACGCGCGGTAAAAAATGCCAGGGAAATAGGATACAAATCAGTCAACTTTGACCTTATTTACGGCCTGCCTTTACAGACTTTAGAAAGTATTCAACAAACAATCCTGCAGAGTATTCAATTGAAGCCGGACCGCATTGCGCTTTACAGCTATGCACATGTACCCTGGACCAGCAAAGCTCAACGTTTGTTTGATGAAAGCGATCTTCCCGACGCATCTCTTAAAATGCAATTATACCTTGCGGGAAAAGAGTTGTTTACGGCCAATGGCTACACCGATATAGGCATGGACCATTTTGCCTTGCCTGGTGATGATCTGTATAAAGCATGGAAAGAAGGCTGGCTGCACCGGAATTTTATGGGATACACAACTCAGCGCACATCAATGCTACTTGGTCTCGGTGTTTCAAGCATTAGCGACGCAGGTGTTGCATTCGCACAAAACCATAAAACAATTCACGATTATTACGCCAGCATTGAGAAAAATGAATTAGCTGTAACAAAAGGCTACTTCCTTAACGAGGAGGATCTGATCATGCGGAAATATATCCTTGATATATCCTGCCAGGGAGGGACTTATTTCCGCCCTGAGCACTTGTCCCTTTTTCAACCTTACACGCTTAGAGAATTAGATGAACTTGAAAAAAACGGCCTTATTCATTGGAGTGAAAAGAGACTTGAGCTAACCTACACCGGCCGTCATTTCATCAGAAATGTGTGTAAGGCTTTTGATCTGCACCTGTTGCGCAGCGAAGCGGCAGCCGAACAAAGAATGTTGTTTAGTAAAGCAGTTTAAAGCTTTCAGCTATGAGCTATCAGCTATCAGCTTGTACTGTCAAAAGAGATGTTATGTCTATAACTGATGTGAAGTGCAGTGCCTATAACTAATTTCCAATCGTTTCTGTCAATTGTAACAAATTGATTACCTACCTCACTCCTTAGCTATCGGCTGTCAGCTATGAGCTATCAGCTTGTACTGTCTAAAGAGATGTTATGTCTATAACTGATGCGAAGCACGGTACCCATAACTTATTTCCAACCGTTTCTGTCAATTGTAACAAATTGATTACCTACCTCACTCCTTAGCTATCGGCTGTCAGCTATGAGCTATCAGCTTGTACTGTCTAAAGAGATGTTAT
>CP128386.1:0-24646 GCA_030345135.1 Chitinophagaceae bacterium DXS | reverse complement strand
GTCTATAACTGATGCGAAGCACGGTACCCATAACTTATTTCCAACCGTTTCTGTCAATTGTAACAAATTGATTATTTACCTCACTCTTTTCAAGCTATCGGCTGTCAATTAAAGAAAATCGGTTGTTAACGCAATCCTTTTAAGCTGTCAGCTATGAGCTATTAGCTTGTACCTTATTTCAACTCGCTTTTTTGATTTTTAACTTTTGAATTTTGACTTATATAGACTTCAGCGATCCCTAATCCTACTTCTTTTTCCCTTCCCTCAAAATCTTATAAATTTTTATCGCGCTCATTAAAATTATAATGAACAGTATAAGTCCCAACAATCCCCATATCATGCTCAGACTCGTTTTCACAACTGCCAGGAAAACTATTGCAACCAATAGAATTGTAGCTACTTCATTCCAGATACGCAGCTGCTGAGAAGTATATTTAAATATACCATTCATTTCTTCTTTGTAAATGCGATGAAGTGAGAAATGATATACATATAACAATACCACCAAAATCAACTTGATCAGCAACCATCTTCCTCCTTCTGTAAAAAGCGTTTTATCCCAATTGCCTACGGCCATCACCACTGGCCCAAAGATTAATGTAAGAATAGCCGAAGGCCAGGTGATCCCCAACCACAACCGCTTCATCATCACTTTAAACTGCTCACGAAGAATATTTTTTTCCACTTCATCCTTTTCCGCAGCTTCCGTCGCATAAATAAAAAACCGCGGCATGTAAAACATTCCTGCAAACCAGGTTACGACGAAGATGATGTGGAGGGCTTTTAAGTAGTTGTACATATGATTGGGATTGAGATTTTGATTTTTTGTCTGGATCTGGATTTATGGGATTAGTGGATGATTGGATTAATTTTGATATGCATTACTATATTTTTTGTTCGCTATTTTATTGATTAGCGTGTTTGATTCCATTTTGAGGATGGCGTAAACGTTTTACTTCAAGGCTTCGTGAACCAAAATTCAACAAAAGTCCTTTATCCAGTTTATATGCCACAAGGTAATTGAGTCCTTGTGCGAGATGGCTATCGTCCAACGTCGAAATTGCTTTTAATTCAACCAATACTTCACCTTCTATTAAAAAATCTACCCTTCTACATCCGATTAATTCTCCGCAATAATAAATATCGATTTCAACTTCTCTTTCAAAACCGACACATGCGTTCTTCAATTCAATAGCAAGTGCCCTTTGATAAATTACTTCCTGAAAGCCATTGCCTAATATGCTATGCACTTTCATTGCACATCCAATTACTCTGTATGTCAGATCATCATTGATTTGTTCTTTCATCTGATTTAGGGTTTAAAATATAAACCTCAAATCTACTTATTCCTATCTTCTCCAATCAATCCAATCTTCATTAATAATTGTTATTATACAAGTTCTCCAATATTTAGAAATCCATTCATCCCCTAATCCCACAAATCCAGATCCAGACAACCTCAATCTTAATCCCCAATCAACTTCACAATGCTCCTAATCCAAAGCGGGTGCACATTCAAGCACGGTATCATCGTAAACTCCTCGCCGCCTGCGTGAAGGAAGATGTGTTTACCTTCTTCCGCGATTTCTTCGAGCGTTTCGAGGCAATCGCTGACGAAAGCGGGACAAACAACCAGCAGTTTCTTCACTCCTTCTGCCGGCAGTTCCTCCAGGCGCTTTGCAGTGTAAGGCGTGAGCCACGGATCGCGGCCCAATCTTGACTGGAAACTCTGCTCGACTTTTTCTTTGGGCAACTGTAATTTCTCCGTTACAAGTTCTGTAGTAATGAAGGTCTGATGACGATAGCATTGGTCGTGCGCAGCAGATGTTACATGGCAGCAATCATTCACCTTAAGGCAATGCTGCCCCGTTATGTCGCCTTTCAGGATATGGCGTTCAGGAACACCGTGATAGCTGAACAACAATTTATCAAAACTTTTTTCAGTAAAAGGGCGAATGCTTTCCGCAAGAGAATATATGTATTCTGCGTCCCTGTAGTAGGGAGGAGTTACAGAAATCCTGAAATTATATTTATACTTTTCATGAATTTCCTTCATATACTCCACAGCGGTTTCATAGCTACTCATGGCATAATGAGGATATAAGGGAAACAACACCACTTCTTCCAGATCGGGATTTTCCCGAACCAATTTATCGTAACAGTACTTCGGCGAAGGATTTCCGTAACGCATGGCAATTTCAACAGGTTCTTCCATTTCTTTTTGAACCGCCTCCTGTAATTGTTTAGTCAGCACTATCAGCGGCGATCCCTCTTTCCACCAAATACTCTCGTAAGCTTTGGCTGATTTAGGAGCGCGAAATGGTACGATAATCCCTCTTACCAGCAGCGTGCGCGCAAGCCAGGGCTTATCGATCACTCGTTCATCCATCAAAAACTCCGTCAGATATTTTTTCACATCCTTTACTGAAGTGGAGTCCGGCGAGCCAAGATTCATTAGTACAATTGCCTTTTTTGCCATGCTTACGCGTTTGAGAAGCAAAAGTAAGTGATACGTTATAAGTTTTACGTTGTACGTTTTTTGTGTTGAAGCAGTTTTTGGAGATCCTGATAGCGGATAAATTTTGTTGGACTGACCGTATAATGTAGTATTTCAAATGAAAAATCAATTGTATTTTTTATGCGTTTCATTGTGAAGAATCGCAATACTGACGCGGGTTTAAGCACATTATCATCAAAACATGACAGAGAAATGACAGATAACGACGGCTGATCATGTTTTTTAGGCAACGTATAGAAGTACTTTTGCGTTATCAATATTTGACGACCAGGAAGAATGAATATTACGCAGTTTTATATAGCCGGAATCAACTACAAGAAGACTGACACTTGCATACGTGGACAATTTGCCGTTAACAACGATCAATATATTTCACTTTTAAATAAAGCAAGAACTTCCGGCATACAGGAAATGTTCATTTTAAGTACCTGCAATCGCACAGAGATTTATGGCGTTGCACATTCCCACCGCGAACTGGTTGATCTTTTATGCTCTGAGACAATCGGATCTTCTGAAAAATTCAAAGAATTCGCCTACATAAAACAAGGCTGGGAAGCGATTGAACATTTGTTTAACGTTGCCGCCGGTATTGATTCCCAGATTTTAGGCGACTATGAAATTGTTGGTCAGCTTAAGCTGGCATCCAAAATAGCCAAACAACACAATTTTATCGGCACGTTCATGGAACGCTTGCTGAATGTTGTTTTGCAATCTTCCAAAGCAATTAAATCTCAAACACAGCTAAGCGGAGGAACTGTTTCTGTTTCTTTTGCTGCGGTTCAGTTTTTGTGCGAGAACCTCACCGATGCAAAAAATAAAAAAATCGTTCTGCTCGGCACCGGTAAAATAGGACGCAACACTTGCAAAAACCTGGTAGACTACCTGGAAACAACCAACATAACTTTACTCAACAGAACTGAAGACAAAGCTGCGGAGCTCGCAGGTGAACTTGGTTTGCAGCATGGTTCTTTTGCTGAATCAAAAAAACTGGTTGACGAAGCCGATGTTGTTATAGTCGCAACCAATGCTGAACAACCGGTAATTATGAAGGCTGACCTGGAGAAAAGCGCTCCAAAAATTTTGATCGATCTTTCTATTCCTAATAATATTGATCCCAAGGCTAAAGATTTGTCACATGTTACATTGGTTAATGTGGACGATCTTTCCAGGATAAATGATGCTACGTTACAAATGCGCATGGCCGAAGTGCCTGCAGCAAAAGCTATCATAAAAGAGCACATTGCAGAATTTGAAGAGTGGTACATTATGCGCAGAAATGTTCCGGCACTTAAAGCCGTAAAACAAAAGCTGCAGGATATGCAACAATGTTCAATGTTTTTATCCGTTCATACCAGCAATGGTAACAGCAAATGCGCCAATCCGGACGCAGACGCAATACAGAAGGTAATTACCACTATGGCGGTAAAAATGCGCCAGCAGCATCAGCCCGGATGCTATTATATTGAAGCAATAAATGATTATATAGCAGTAAGTGTTAATTAAGAACATTAAGGCAACTGCGTTATTTTCATTTCCGTGTTAATCGCTGCGCCACAAAACTCTCACAGTAAAAAATGAACAGAATTTTGAGAATAGGAACCAGGGATAGCCGCTTAGCTATGTGGCAGGCCAACCTGGTTAAAGATGAATTGGAAAAAGCGGGCATATCCACTGAAATTGTACCGATAAAAAGTGACGGCGATATAGACCTCGTTACTCCGTTATACGCGATGGGAGTTCAGGGTGTTTTTACAAAAGCGCTTGATTCCGTTCTGCTCAGCAACAGAATTGACATCGCGGTTCATTCCATGAAAGATGTTCCAACGCAATTGGCGCAGGGAATAACACAGGCAGCTGTTCTTAAAAGAGCTTCGCATAAAGATCTTTTTGTATACAAAACGGATATTGATTTTCTCAACGATGAACAAAGCATTGCAACAATCGCAACAAGCAGCATAAGAAGAAAAGCGCAATGGCTGCACCGTTACCCCAACCATTCCATTGAAAATTTAAGAGGCAACGTTATTACCCGGTTAAAAAAAGTAGCCGACAGTAACTGGAAAGGTGCCATATTTGCAGCGGCCGGCCTTGAACGCATTGACGAAAGACCTGCTAATGCAATTGAGCTGGACTGGATGCTTCCTGCACCTGCTCAGGGGGCTATTATGGTTGTTTGTCGCGAAGATGACACTGATGCCAGAGAAAAATGTGCACTGCTGAATGACAGCATTACTGCGTTGTGTGCTAAAACAGAAAGAGATTTCTTAAGCACACTAATGGGTGGCTGTTCAACCCCGATCAGTGCTTTGGCTGAGGTAGTAAATGGAACACTGCATTTTAAAGGCAGCATCCATTCGCTTGATGGTAAAGATTTCATAACAGCAGAGACCCAGTGCCCACTTGAAGATGCGGCAAATACCGGCATTAGTATGGGAAAAGAGGTATTGCAGAAGGGCGGTCTGAATATTGTAGAAGCTATTAGAAATGCAACCAGATAGAAAAACACTGTGCACCCGTGCACTCGACCCACAACTTATCAGCAAAGCAGCAGTACATCATGTTACAATAGATGTATTGCCTTTTATTGAAATAAAAAAAATTGATTCACCTGAATTTATTCAACAGGTTGATCAACTTGCGCAACAAAGACTACAGGTAATCTTTACAAGTAATAATGCAGTTGAAAGCGTTGCAGCTTTTTTACCTGAAAAGCATAACTGGAAAATACATTGTCTTGGCGGAGCAACAAAAGATGCCGTGGTAAAGCATTTTGGAAAAGAGATCATTGTAACCTCTGCCAAAAGTGCATCCTTACTCGCGAAGAAGATTATTGAACAAGGGGATATTAAAGAAGTGACTTTCTTCTGCGGCGATCAAAGACTGGATGATTTGCCAGAAACACTGGGAAGCAGTAACATAACCGTTCATGAGGTGATTGCATACAGTACTTTACAAACACCGCATGAAGTGCAGGAAGATTATGATGGCATCCTGTTTTTCAGTCCTACTGCTGTTCATAGTTTTTTTTCGATAAACACCATCCGCACAGATGTTGTGCTCTTCTCTATAGGAAGAACAACATCAGCAACCATTCAGTCCTACTGCAACAACAAAGTAGTTACCAGCGAATGGCCCGGACAGGAAAGCCTGGTGGATAAAGTGCTGGCGTATGAATGGGATGGCCATGAGGTGTGAGGCGGGAGGGGAAAGGTGTCAGGTATCAGGTGTGAGGTGTGCGGTATGAGGTGTGAGGCATAAGGCAAAAAAAAGGTAGAATAAACATCAAATAGTTTTAAGCTTTGGGCTCTAGGCTTTAAGCTTAAAACGTACAACGTATAACTTACAACGTATAACTCACTATGGCTATTTTAAAAAATGATCTGTTATTAAGAACACTGAGAGGAGAAGCAACTGAAAGAACACCGGTATGGATGATGAGACAGGCAGGACGATATTTACCGGAGTATATGGTGCTAAGAGAGAAATACGGCTTTTTTGAAAGATGCCAGACCCCTGAGCTTGCTGCAGAAATCACCATTCAGCCTGTTGATATAGTTGGTGTTGATGCTGCCATTTTATTTTCAGATATACTTGTTGTGCCTCAGGCTATGGGGCTTGAAGTACAGTTGATTGAAAGTAAAGGACCGCTTTTACCCGATCCGATAAAGACAACAGCTGACCTTAACCGCGTTCGTGTACCGGATGTGGAAGAATCTCTCGGATATGTTTTCGATGCCATTAAATTGATTAAGCAGGAATTAAACGGTCGCGTCCCTTTAATTGGTTTTGCAGGCGCGCCGTGGACATTATTATGTTATATGGTGCAGGGCAAAGGCTCCAAGACCTTTGATGAAGCAAAGGCATTTTGTTACATGAACCCGGAACTGGCACACAGCCTGTTACAAATGATCACTGATACTACTATTGCCTATCTGAAAGCCCAGGTAAAAGCGGGTGCAGACGTAGTGCAGATCTTTGATAGCTGGGGCGGCCTTCTGAGTCCTTCAGATTTTGAATTACTATCACTTCAGTATATACGTCAAATAGTAGCGGCTCTGAAAGACGAAGTTCCTACTATCATCTTCGCAAAAGGTGCATGGCATTCACTGGATAGCATGACTGCCACGGGTGCGCATGGTCTGGGAATTGACTGGTGTATTAAACCTCAACTCGCAAGAGAATTTGCAGGCAACAATGTTACCTTACAGGGAAATTTTGATCCGGCAAGATTGTTGTCGCCAATTCCTGAGATCAAAAAACAGGTTACTTCCATGCTGGAGACATTTGGCCCCGGAAAACATATTGCAAACCTTGGCCATGGCATTCTACCAAACGTACCTGTTGATCATGCAAGAGCGTTCGTTGATACAGTGAAAGAGTTCAGACATACTGCCGGATAGTAATTGCACCGGTGAAATATCCGTCCAAGAATAACTGCGACAAAACACCGTTCATGCAGATGACTGTATGAAGAATGAAAAACAAACGGTATGAAAAAAACAGTGCTTTGTCTTCTTGTCTTTGCCGCATTTGCAACAGCTGCATTTGCGCAGGAAAAGGTTGTTCCGCTTGGATTATGCCTGGAAAACTACGCCTATGATTATCCCGTACAATATATCTCTCTTAATATACAGGGCGAATCACTGAAAATGGCTTACATGGACGTTAAGCCAACCAACAGCAATGGCCATACCGTTATGCTCCTTCATGGAAAAAATTTCAACGGGGCGTATTGGTCGCAGACGGCTAAAACACTTTCTGAGAATGGGTTCCGGGTAATTATTCCAGATCAGATAGGATTTGGAAAGTCTTCCAAGCCTTCACATATTCAATATACATTTCAGCTCCTTGCCCAAAACACAAAAGCAATACTTGACTCGCTTGGCGTCCAAAAGGTATCTGTACTTGGACACTCCATGGGCGGAATGGTCGCAACCCGTTTTACTTTAATGTTTCCGGAAAGAGTGGAGAAGTTTATACTTGAAGATCCCATCGGCCTTGAAGATTGGAAATTGAAAGTACCTTATCAGTCAGTAGACATATGGTATAAAAATGAGTTGAAGCAGGACTATGCTTCTATGAAAAAATACCAGCAGGAAAGTTATTATCACGGAACATGGAAGGATGATTATGATAAGTGGCTGAACCTGCAGGCGGGATGGACACTTAGTCCTGAATACAATCGTATCGCGTGGAATTCTGCGCTCACATATGACATGATCTTCACACAACCTGTTTGCTATGAATTCGAAAACATAAAAGCGCCTGCATTATTGATCATCGGCCAACTGGATAAAACAGCGCTTGGCAAAAACCTTGTGAGTGACGATATTAAGAAGACGATGGGCAACTATCCTGCACTTGGCAAAGCAACACAACAAAAAATAAAAGGTTCCGAATTGGTGGAGTTGGATGACGTGGGACACATTCCTCACGTGGAGGCATTTGACCGGTTTATTAAACCGCTGATAGAATTTCTGAAAAAATAATCACCATATACTATTCAAAGAATATTTCATGAGCATCAAAGAACAATGGATCGCGTTTATTCACCAGCTACAGGATGACATATGTGCAGCAGTTGAAAAATGCGATGGCAAAGCAACATTTATCCAGGATGAATGGGAGCGCCCGGAAGGCGGCGGTGGCAAAACAAGGGTTATTTCCAACGGAAATGTTTTTGAAAAAGGAGGCGTGAATACTTCGGTGGTTTTTGGTGATGTTACCGAGCCAATGCGTGTCCATTTGAAAATGAACGGAGCTAAATGGTTCGCATGTGGATTAAGTCTTGTTCTTCATCCAATGAATCCATTTGTGCCAACAGTTCATTGCAACTACCGCATGTTTGAATTATATGACGGGCACGGCGAAGTGATCGACCGCTGGTTTGGCGGCGGAACGGACCTTACACCGTACTATTTATTTGATGAAGATGCCAAACATTTTCATCAGCTGCACAAAGATGCCTGCGATAAATTCGATACTTCCTTATATGAATTATTCAAAAAAGACTGCGACAATTATTTCGTGAACAAACACAGAAATAATGAGCGTAGAGGTATTGGCGGCATCTTCTACGATCATCGCAGGGCAACCGAAGAAAAGCCCGTTCAATTCTGGATGGATCTGGCGCATGCACTTGGCTATACTTTTATCGACTCATATATTCCGGTAGCAGACAAAAGAAAACAAACCACTTACACGCCGGAGCACAAACACTGGCAGGAAATAAGAAGAGGAAGATACACCGAATTCAATCTTGTCCATGACCGGGGTACTTTATTTGGCCTGAGGACGAACGGACGTATCGAAAGTATTTTGATGAGCCTTCCACCAACAGTGCGTTTTGAATACAATTATCAACCTGAAGCAGGAAGTGAAGAGGAAAGATTGTTGAAAGTGTGTTTGCAGCCCGTTGAGTGGATTTAGATCGCCGATCTCTGATTTTTTGATCGCTGATTTAAACGATGATTATTATCAGTCACCGAAAAATTCAACAGTTGAAATTTTGCAGAAGCAGATCGAATGACAACTACTAAAGATTTTCAATAAGAAAGTAATAAATTAACGCTTACTTTCAAAACAACCCTACCTTGATAAGAATTGATTTAGAAAAAAGAACCAGACAATTTCACATTGACGTAATTAACCTTTGCGCAATGCTGCCAAAAAATATTGCCGCTTACGAACTTGCAAAGCAGGTTATCAGATCCGCAGGTTCTGTAGGTGCAAATTATCGAGCTTCTAAAAGAGCAAAGTCAGCCGCCGACTTTGTATATAAGATTGAAATTGTGCTTGAAGAGGCCGACGAATCACATTACTGGCTTTCGGTGATTCGCGATACAAACTTGTTAAATATTGCGTTACTGCATGATTTGATCAAAGAAGCAAATGAACTAACGGCGATCTTTGCAGCGTCAGATAAAACCGCAAAGATGAATAAAAACAATCGGTGAGCTAAATTAAAGTTCTACGGTTCGTGCAACTGATAAAAAGATATTGAACTCATAGCATTCAATGAAACTGATCAAAATTGACGAAATCAGAGATCGAAAGATCAGAGATCAGAGATTCAATCAAATTAAAAGATAACAACATGTTTCTACAAAGACGTAACAGGATATTGAGAGTGGGACCAAGCATTAGAAGCCTGGTAGCTGAAACAACATTAACGCCCAACGATTTTATAGTGCCTTTGTTTATTGATGAGGGAGAGAATATTTCAACTGAAATCGCCTCTATGCCGGGATATTACAGAAGAAGTCTGGACCTGACGTTGCTGGAAGTAAAAGAACTATGGAGCCTGGGTATAAAAAGCGTGTTATTGTTTATCAAATGTAAGGATGAGTGGAAAGACAATACCGGCCAGGAAGCATGGAACGCAAACGGCTTGATGCAGCGCAGCATTAAAGCGATTAAGGATGCCATTCCTGAAATGGTGGTTATGACCGACGTGGCGCTTGATCCATATTCCATTTATGGTCATGACGGTATTGTGAAAGACGGTGAAATTGTAAATGATGAAACAGTCGATGCACTGGTAAAAATGAGCGTGAGCCATGCGCATGCAGGTGCAGACCTGGTAGCACCGAGCGACATGATGGACGGACGTATCGGCGCCATAAGAGAAGGATTAGAAGAAAGTGGATTTACAAAAACAGGTATCATGGCTTATAGCGCAAAATATGCCTCCTGCTTTTATGGCCCGTTCAGAGATGCGCTGGATAGTGCTCCGGGTTTTGGCGATAAGAAAACCTACCAGATGAATTATGCGAACAGGCTGGAAGCGATTAAAGAAACATTGATGGATATTGAAGAGGGTGCTGATATTGTAATGGTAAAACCAGGCCTTCCTTATCTGGATGTAATACGTGAAGTGAAGAATGCAGTTAATGTTCCGGTAAGCGCCTACAACATTAGCGGTGAATATTCAATGATCAAGGCCGCAGCCAAAATGGGCTGGCTTGATGAAGATAAGGCAATTATTGAAACACTTACTGCATTCAAAAGAGCTGGCGCTGATCTTATTGCAACCTATTTCGCGAAAGATGCAGCGAAGCTGCTAAATAAATAGATTGAACCACGAAGACACGGAGAACACAAAGCGGCACAAAGAAATGCAACTAAAAATAAATCTTAGTGCGGCTTCGTGTTCTCCGCGTCTTTGTGTTTCAATTTTGTTTTTTTTACTTTTCACTTTTGACTTTTAACTTAAAACTTTGTGTTCCTTTGCGTCTTAGCGCCTTCGTGGCTCAAAAATTTACCGACCTAAAAAACTCAATGCTATGTTTATAATCGAATTAACCTACAAGGTTCCGGCAGCAGAAATAGATGCGGCATTAGCTCCGCATATGGCTTTCCTGGATAAGTATTATCAGTCCGGAAACTTTATCGCATCAGGCAGAAAAGAACCGCGTGATGGTGGCATCATTATGGCTCTTGCGCCAACCCGAAAAGATATTGAAGCGATCATTGCACAAGATCCATTCTACCAGAACAAGATGGCCGACTATCGCATCATTGAGTTTAAAGCAACAAAGAAAACAAAAGCATTCAGCATATTTGAAGGAGACGAGTAGGAGTTGTACGTTGTAAGTTTTACGTGATACGTTTATCGAAGCGAAGAATAAAACTCACAACTTATAACTCACAGGCACTGACAGATAATGTATAATTTACCACGCACAAACGCCAACGTACAACGTATAACGTACAACTTATAACTTACAACCTAATGTATTCACGCAGTCAAGAACTATTTGAAAGAGCACAGCAGTCAATTCCGGGTGGAGTAAATTCTCCCGTCAGAGCATTTAAAAGTGTAGGAGGAACGCCTTTATTTATCAGGAAAGCAAAAGGAGCTTACCTGTATGATGAAGATGGCAATCAATTCATCGATTATATCGCATCATGGGGACCAATGATCCTTGGTCATGCATACGAGCCTGTAGTAAAAGCGATACAGGAATATGCCGAATACTCTACGTCATATGGAGCTCCCACTGAACTGGAGATAAAGATGGCCGAGCTCATTAAAAGCATGGCCCCTAACGTGGATCTTATCCGCATGGTGAGCAGCGGAACCGAGGCTTGTATGAGTGCCATTCGCGTTGCACGTGGCTATACCGGAAGAAACAAATTCATCAAATTTGAAGGTTGCTATCATGGTCATGCAGACAGTTTTCTTGTAAAAGCCGGAAGTGGTGTTGCTACTTTCAATATTCAGACTGTTCCCGGCGTAACCGGTGGAGTCAGTGCAGATACACTTACTTGTGCTTACAATGATCTTGAAGCTGTTGAAAAACTGGTTGCAGAACATAAAGGAGAAATTGCCGCAATTATCACCGAGCCGGTTGCCGGCAATATGGGATGTATATTACCCGCTCCGGGATTTATGGAAGGTCTCAGAAACATCTGCGACCGTGAAGGCATGTTGTTGATCTTTGATGAAGTGATGAATGGTTTTCGTCTTGCTCCTGGCGGTGCCCAGGAAAAGCTTGGTGTAAATGCGGATCTTGTTACTTATGGCAAAGTGATCGGCGCAGGAATGCCTGTAGGAGCATTCGGAGGCAAACGTCATATTATGGAAGTTGTTGCACCGCTTGGCAATGTTTACCAGGCAGGAACCTTAAGTGGCAATCCGATCGCCATGATTGCAGGATATACTTTATTATCTGCCTTGAAAGAAAATCCTTCCTTATTGACCGAGCTCGATGAGAAGACAGCTTATTTGAAAGAAGGTCTTGACAAAGTGCTTGCCGCTTCGGGTATTCCTTATGTCATCAATCACCTTGGATCGATGATCAGTATCCATTTTAGTGATCATCCGGTTACTGATTTTGCCAGTGCAGCTTCAGCAAACAACGAGCTGTTTAAAAAATACTTTCACGGCATGTTAAAGCGTGGCATTTATCTTCCTCCTTCTGCATTTGAAAGTTGGTTCCTGAACAATGCGCTTTCCCACGGGGATTTGGATAAGACGATTGATGCGACAAGAGAAACCTTGAAGGAGATTGCCTAGACCAGGATCTGGATTTTGTCTGGACCTGGATTTTGCAGATTAAAGGATTAGAGGATTTTATATAAAAATAGCTGAAGCCAATGCGAAATGCGACCAGGATTTGCAGGATTAAGGGGATTGAAAGCTTTCTTACCAAACACAAACTATAGTCTGACCGATCCAGGATTTATTTGATTGGATTATTTGATTGGGAAATAAATGAAGCCAATGAGCGAAATGCTTGTTGGCTTTTTGATTGGGATTTTTGTCGGGACCTGGATTTGAATGATTAGGGGATTGGAGGATACTTCACTGTTATGTACTAAACCTGAAATTTTGAACGTAGACGCCGCAAAACCCGAAGGGTTGGAATTATTATAGCATTTAGTAACCAATGCAACAAACTCCGAAGGAGTGGCATTATATAGCAAGGATTGAAAATCACGCTCTGCGAAGCTTCTAAGCTTCGCTGCCTTACGCTATCGCCTCTGGCGCTCTACGACTCATGTTTTTTAATGACTTCAAATCAGCAAGAATCGGGTTTTCAGGGGTGTTTTTATCATTCATTTTTGCGTTAGAAAAACATCACGCTATGCACAATGTCAGCTTTCCTTCCATCTTATATTTTGGAACGCCGGTTATATTAATTACAACAGTAAACGAAGATGAATCATTCAATATCGCACCAATATCATCTGTTTTCTGGCTTGGATGGCGATGCATGATCGGCATTGCGGCCTCTTCTAAAACAACCGAAAATCTTCTAAGGACAAAGGAATGTGTGATTAATCTTCCTTCGGAAAATGAAGTAGATAAAGTCAATCGACTGGCGTTGAAAACAGGATCGTCTCCTGTTCCAGCCAGCAAAAAAGCCAAGGGCTATCAATATGAACCGGATAAATTTGGTGCTGCTGGTTTTACGTCATTGCCGTCTTCTACAGTAAATGCGCCGCGCATTCTGGAATGTCCGGTACATCTTGAAGCCGGGGTTGTCGCTAAACACTTTCTAAGCAAAGACGAGCCTCTGCAATACGGCAATATTATTTGCTTTGAACTGAAGATCTTACAAGTGCATCTTGATGAATCGATTGTTGATGATGATAAGCCCGATCATATTGATCCGGATAAATGGCGGCCACTGATCATGAGTTTTCAAAAGTTCTACGGACTGGGATCTCAACTGCATCATTCTACATTATCTGAAATTCCCGAAAAATTATACAATACTGTCGATCGCAAAAATGCGCTGGAGATGATTCAATAATAACGCAACGCCAAGGTTCGTGTCCCACGAACATTGATACTATGTGTTGATTTTTTAAACAAAGAAAAGGTTCGTGAGACACGAACCTTGCCGAAAAAGTTTGCGCGGACACAAACGTCAGTGTGCAAATGTGAGACGCATCCGTGATGTAAGTAAGGTGTCGTCCGCGCCAACGTTTCTTTGTAAACAACTTATAAAGCTTAAAGCACAAAGCCTAAAGCTTAAGACTGACCGAAGCGAAGGTTTTTAAACCATTTAAGAAATATAAGAGCAAATAAGATCTTTTGCACAGGATAATAATAACACTTAAACGACAATACATTTACTTAGCCAGATCGGACCTTCACCATTGACCATTGACTATTCACTAGTTGTATAGAAGTCTATGGTTAATAAGATATCAACCGATGCACGACGGTGTATTAAAATAAAAACCACGCAGCATTTCCTTTAACCTCGCACCATCACATCCGACTTCTTAACAGCGTATGCCTGAGCTGCCAATGACAGCGCTGCTATGTCGCCAATATTTTCAGCAAGCTTTGAAGGAACAATTGTACAGGCTTTATAAGAAGCAAGAATGGATTCCTTTTGCAGCTCAGCCTGCATAGATTCTTCCAGAAGAGATCCTGCACGACCGTAAATGCTTCCAAGAATGATCAACTCAGGATTGAGTATGTCAATCAGCAATGCCAAACCCTTGCCCAGGTAAGTACCACAAGTATTATAAATCTCAATCGCAGTATCGTCACCAGCAGCGGCTGCTTCTGCTACTATTTTTGCGGTTAATGAGGGAAGATCATCCAGCGAGTCACAAAAAGATACCTTCTCTCCCATTTGTAATTTCTGACGCACTTTTATTTGTGCGAGTTGCGCGATTCCACCACCACTGCACCAGCCTTCAAAAGAACCTGCTTTGCCAAAACCTACAGGCCCCATGTCAGACAAACGGAGATGCCCAACTTCACCCGCAAGGTCAGTTGTTCCGGAATACAATGCGCCATTTAAAATAAGCCCGGCCCCCATGCCTGTTCCAAACGTGAGAAAGATAAGATTGGAATAGCCTCGTCCTGCACCATATTTCCATTCTGCGACGGCACCTGCATTGGCATCATTCTGCAACAAAACAGGTTTACCAAATTTCTCTTCGGCTAGTCTTACAATAGGTATACTGTCCCATCCAGGCAAATTGGGAGGGGACAGTATGAGGCCTTTCTTGCTGCTTAACGGACCTCCGCAGCTGATACCAATACCATCGATATCATCCATTGAAAGCTTGTTTGCCGCTAATATTTCCTCGGCCTGCTGAAACAAAAGAGTGATCATTTCAAATGCAGGCTTATCAGTCTTGAGCACCAATTTATCAACAATGGTCATTTCGCCACCATGTATCTCCCTGCCAACAATTACAGCGCATTTTGTACCACCTATATCAAATCCTAAAAGCATACATCAACCATTTAATTTATTGAAGCGGAGCAATCTTTATAGAACTGAACGTTACTTTACCGTGCTTGGCGAACAATGCCAGCGAACTACCTTTCTGTTCGTATAACCTGTTTACAATACATCTTTTTCCGTTAATACAAACATCAATTATATCCCCTTTCATAATTACCTGTACAGTGATTTTTTTATTTAACCCATCAACAGCTTTGATGGTAGATCCGGCCAGGCTCGCCGTGAGATTATCGGGCGAGAACGCTAATTTATATCCGTCTGAACTTCCAGGACTGGCGTGCAAATAAACACCGTATTCTTCAATATTTCCTTCCGGCTCTACGTCAAAACTGATGCTTGAATTAACAGGTATGTTTTCCAAAATTACCGCACTTTGGCCGCCGTAGGACTGAATGGTAAAATTATCCTGCGCATTCTTTTTTACCAGGCTATCCATTACCGCGCTTATCGGAACCAAAGAACCTGAGACAGGCATCGTTTCCGTTGGGAAAGATGTATACAACGTTCCGTCTTTTTCCTGCTTCAACTCCCGTAAAACAATATTTCCGCCAAAAATTTCATACCCATCATCTTTACTGTCTTTTTTACTCGGGATCCATCCTGCCACTATTCTGCGGTCATTGTTAAACTGAGCAGTCTTTGCCACGTTCACCCAATCTTCATCCAACGCCTGGTAGCGCGGATATTCCCAGGGCCCGTACGGTTGTTTGGATTTCAGATAAAAAGTGTTCCCTCCACGACCGTAAATAAGATAGTACCACCCATGCCATTCAAAATAGTCAGGACATTCAGGCACATCGCGCTGACCAAAAATAAGCGGCGACTCCACAGCCCAGTTCTTAAGATCTGTTGAAGTAAGATGTACGAGCGCGCCATTCCCTCTCAGCAAAGATTTTTCAGTAGATGAAGACACAAACAAATGAAATTTTCCCTGTGCATCAACAGTCACTTTCGGATCGCGAAAATTTCTTTTACTGTAACCCGGCGCCGAAGTGTAGAACGGATTCGGCTGCTGCTTTTTGAAATGAATGCCATCATCGCTAATTGCGTAACTCAGTTGCTCATTCACTTTTCCGGACGCATCAATCAATCTTGTAGCATAAAACGCGTAAAACTTCTTGTTATAATATACAACGGAACCTGTACAGATGGATTTCTCCCAGGCTTCATCAATCCCTAATACCACAGGGTAATGCTTCCAGGTTTTCAAATCCCTGGATGTGCTCAACGTCCACTGATGCCCACCTAAACCTCCTAAAGCCGAATGGTGGCCAGAGTCCAGCAGCCAGTACAAGTAATAAGTTCCTTCATGATAAAAGGGAATACAGTCGCCCACAAATAGATTACCGGTTGGTTTGAAATACTGAATAGCCGTTGTTGGTTCTTTGTCCGGCTGAAAATTAACACTGAACTGTGCGTCAGCTTTTGATACAAAGAAGAGCATTGTGATTACTATGACAAGCTTATGCATGAATATGGTTTATTAATTTACGTGAAATAGTTATAGATGTGCCAGTTTCTATTTTAACAATCTTCACTTTACCGCAAGACCAACAGGTGTATTAACCAATATAAAAATAATACAACAATCCATGCCAACCCGGAACAAATAAAACATCGATTTGAAAAGACAACATGTTACTTAGTTAAGATGATTTCATGAGCAACAAACAAGCACTGGTGGCTTTTACTTTTAGTGGCGACCTATTCTTGCCAAACCCCATTTAAGAGCGTATTGCATTTCTCCGCTTTTTTTTGGATATTACTTACAGACAAGTTGCATCATACCAAGTAATCAACAAACGCTTTATCTACTCAAACTTGCATCCATGAAAATTTCGCTCCCCGTCTCAATGATTGTCTTAACTGCCGTAATCGTTATTTTGGTTTTGATTGATGGGCAAAACATGATTGCTTCGGGCGGCGACAACAAAATGGATTACCTGGCATTCAACCGCGGTACGCCTGAAGTCTCTACCCAAATAATGAATAGCTGGCGCGAAAGCGAACGGAAAACTACCGCGGTAAAAAATATCGTGAAGCTGGATTACGTGCTGATGATTTTTTACTGCATTTATCTATGTCTTTGTCTCTATTTCAGAAGCACGACCGCTCAAAAAAAATGGCTGAGACAGTGGTTGCGGGTCGGCATACTGTTTATTCTTGCCGGCACCGCGTTGGATGCTTACCAGGATCATACTATATATAAATATGTAACAACAAGTGGCGCCGTTTCTGACATGCGGTGGCTTACGCGCATAAAATGGATACTGCTTGCAATGGGTGTCATTCCGCTTGTCATTTCTCTTTTTCCAAAACATTTCTTTTCAATAGACACGGTGATGCAAATATTGAGGTATTTCTCAGGATTGCTAAAGGCGTCGTGGCTGTTTTTCCCTGCATTGTTGTTTATTCTGTTCGCCATCTATTGCTTCTGGCTTGCAGGACAGGGAAAAGATATTGTTGTGGCTTTTACGGAGAATAAATCAAGCACCATCTTCTCATTAAATTATTCTCGCTTTATTTTCTTTATTGCCATAGGATTCTGGGTATACATCACCTGGTATTCATCACGCATCATTGCTTATATCAAGAAGAAAAAAGAGAAGGACATTCTTGAGAAAGCATGCAACATGACCGACGAAGTGGCTGAGCAAAAATTTGACGAAGGGAATGACTTTTTCGACATTAGAAAGAATTTTCTTGATTACTTTCCGAGACTTACCGGCAACGCCTGCTTTGTAGTACTGGAGTTGTGTGTGCTTCAACTCCCCATACTCAACTACGCTATTAGCTCCCGGGAAGCATTCGTGCTTTTACTGTTACTTATTTTCCTGCTCTATTTTATTAACCGTTGGCTGGTGAAAATTTTGATGCTGCAAGACTCATCCCGAAAGAAAAATTTCAGAACCTTGTTTTGGGCAGCACTCGTTATTTTTTTGATATTGCTTGTTCTTGCAGCCTTTACTGAAAAGATAGCTATTCTTAGTTTACTTGGTCTATTGCTCATTCTTCATATTGTTTTTAACCTGTACATCAATCTTCGTCGCGATCAAATAGAAAAGAAAATCGTTGCGGTTAGAATCGAGACAAAGCAAGAGCCCAAATCAGCGCGAACAAGACTTGAAAAAATAATGGATTTCTTTTGTATTCCACGCGTTGAAACAGGTTACTTCAAATGGTTTCTTTGGATTGGCATCATCGGGATTATTCTTTATATCGCCTGCATCTACAACTTAGGATTTTCCAGAAAGATCGGTCCGTTTCCCTTTATCATACTTGCCTTTGGTGTTTTGTTGCTATTCGGAAACATCGTCACCGCTTTTTCTGTTAAATACGGCATAAGCTTTCATATCATTATATTATTGTTGGCTTTTTTCCTGGGAATGAAAGAAACGCATAATATTAGAACGATCGAACTAAAGTCTGTTGGCAACGACTACAAGAACCGGCCTCATTTACGCGAATACCTGCAGCAATGGCTGAACGAAAAGGTACCATTATCTGATACCAGCGCGGGAGAGTTTGATGTATATTTTGTTATGGCTAATGGTGGCGCTTCACGATCTGGTTACTGGACGGCAGCGGTATTGGGAAAATTAGAGGATGCTTCCATTGTCAGACTTACAGATTCAACGGGCAGAGCCGTCAAATTTTCTGATCACGTATTCTGTCTCTCCGGCACCTCAGGAGGCGGAGTTGGCGTAGCTACGTTCTTTTCTTTACTAAGGAACAAGCAGGTAGAAAAGGGTAAGTCCTATGAGTTAAGCGCTAAAGATTTTTTGAAACAGGATTATTTTACTTACACCTTCGCCCGCATGCTTGGGCCGGATTTCTTCAAGTATATTTTTCATACCAGTTCTACCAGCGACAGAGGAGCTGCCCTTGAAGAATCATTTGAAAAATCTTCACGTGCAATGGATCCATCTTTTTATAATGTTCCCTTTTTTGATACGCTTTCAGAATTCGCCGCATTGAGCAATGGAAAGTTTTTAATGCCTGTACTGTTTGTAAATACTACGCGCATGCAGGATGGTAATCCGGGAGTAGTGACCAATCTCAATATTGATTCCACTTATTTTAACGGACGTATAAATGTGCTTTCGCTTCTCAACAACAATGAAGATATTAGCCTGGCTTCAGGAGCTATATTAGGCGCCAGGTTTCCTTATTTGAGTCCGGCAGGAAGAATAGGTGACAATTATTTTGTAGATGGCGGATACTTTGACAATTCGGGTGCAGGCGTTGTACAGGAAACCATTCGCGGTATCATCAATATTGCGAAAGATGACAGCCTAAAAAACGGCACACTATATAAACAGGTGAAACGTCTGCATTTTAAAATACTGCATATTGTGAATAGCCCGATCGATGCAGATTCTTCCAACATTAAACCTGTGGCACCCATCAAGAACGATCTGTTTTCCCCGCTACTCACCATTGCCGGTGCGTACGACATGCAAACAACAGTAAATGATGAAAGGTTAAAGCATTTTATTAGCGACATCAATACCTATTCAGCTAACAAGGCTGATTATCATTTAATCTCCCTGTATGAAGACAGGGAAGAATGGCAAAAAGATCCACTCCATTTAAGATACGACAAAGAACCACCTTATGCCATGAACTGGTTTATTTCGGACACCACACTGAACAGGATTAATAAACGATTGGTAAATCAGCCAAAACTCAATATGCTGCTTCGGGACTGGAACAGATAGCGTACAAGCGCTGCAAATTCCAATCTGACTTTACATCCAAAGCAGAGGTGAATTAAAACAGCATCATGCACCTTCTGTAATGCAGTAGAGCAACTTTAGGCGTTGGTAATTACAGCCCACCTGGCATTGTACCAGTGCCAGAAGAATAACCACCCGTATCATATATCTGGTTGCTCAGCTGTTTAATGATCGTGTTATTGACAATCATACAATAAATATCCCATGTGCCCCTGGAATTGGAAAACGTTTTACCTCCTTTGTAATCAGCGGCCAACCTCCAGGTGTTATTTTGCATAAATGCATATACAACCTGCGGGGCGAAGGTTCCTGTGTATCCTGTTATCATTTTCATTCCATCAGCGGGATCGGGACTTGAGAAGGACGACCCCACAACCATTAACGTATATTGCCCCGTAGGTATTTTCGTATCACAATTGACTACCATGCTATCTTCGTTTACATTTGTTAGTCTGAACTTTACATAGGTTACGGGTTTGCTGTTACCTGTTGATGACACGACGGTGTAAACCTGCCCTGTTGTATTGTCTCTAACGAGGCTGGAAACTCCTGCCGGCGGTACAATGCTTGCTGAATCTAAAAACAAATTCCCTCCGACTTTTGTATCGCCATTAACATGCAGCATGGACTGGGGACTCGCTGTACCGATACCAATTTTTCCTCCTACAGTAACACGAAATCGTTCTGCGCCATTCGTTTTTATAATTAGATCTGCATTGTCTGTAGTTCCCAAAAAATGTTTACGTGAATCAATATTAGGATTGCCGTTGATGTTCCAGGCTGAATCCCTTCCATCATAATAGCTTATTAATTTTTTCCAAAGGATGCCATCCCAATAATAAACGCCCGTTCCTGAAGCGCCGATACCTTGTATTCCACTATTGATATTAAATACAGCCAGCGTTTGTGCCGGAGAATTATTTACTATCGGGGTTCGGCTTGATGTGTTTATTAATGACACACGTGGAAGAAGAAATCCTTTGTTCGCATTGCTCAAATCCAAAGCGGCAGATTTATCGGGATTGTTTGCGATAAGCCCAACCTGCGCATTCGTAGTATTACTGGCCAGAAAGCCAATATTGAAGATTAATAAAAGCCGAAAAAAAATACTTTTTATCATGATCAATTCACATTAATCGGTAAAAATTATAACCCACCTGGAGCTGATGTGAAGCTACCTGTGGTATTTCCCTGCATATCCAATACCTGGTCAGGCAAATCAACAACAAGCGCATTATTAATCACGAGACAATAGATGTCCCAATTTCCATTGCTGTTGTCAAAAGTTGTACCGCCAACATAATCTGCCTTCAAATGCCAGGTACCGCCAGACGACTGTGCATATAATGACTGATAAGCAAATGTGCCATTATAAGATGGCAGCATCTTCATGCCCTGGCTAGCAGCAAAAGAAGATCCGACAATCATCACAGTATAATCGGTGGATGATATTTTTGTATCAAAATCTGAAAGCAAATCCTGCTTAACGTTCCTCACCGTATATTTTACATAGTTATAAGCTTTAGAACTGCCCGAAGACGCGGCAACTGTAAACACCTGACCGGTAACGTTATCACGGACCAGCTGAGCCGTACCAGACTGTGGCGCACGGGCTGTTGTTCCCAAATAAAAGTCGCTTGTAATTCTTGTATCACCGGTCACTTCAAGGTTATATTGAGGAGTGCCCGTGCCTATTCCTACCTTCCCATCTGATGCGATCCGAAATTTCTCTGTATTGTTTGTCTTTACGACAAGATCGCTTCCATTACTCGCGCCCAGAAAGTTTTGCGTATTCGTGCCAGTGTTCCCTTGCAGATGCCATGTACTATCATTCACATTGGAATACGTGATCAGTTTTTTCCAAAGGCCACTCTCCCAATAATAAAAGCCAACTCCTGCGGCCCCTGCTCCTGTAATGGTTTCATTCGTATTATAAACCAAAAGAAAGGATGCAGGGTTGTTCCCATTGATGGCGCTTACATCACTGGTATTTTGCAGGCTTATCTTTGGAATTAATAACCCTTTGTTTGATTTACTAAGATCCAGCGCAGCTGATTTGCTTGGCGAGTTTGTCATCATGCCCACCTGAGCATGGAGCGTATTACTATTCAAGCCCAATATTAGCAATATCATTTTCAACAGTCTTTTCATACAAAATCATGTATTAAATGTTTGAAATTAAAGCCCGTCAGGAGCTGCAGTGGCCTGTCCGACATCGCTTCCTCCGAGATCGAATGACTGATCCTGCAGGGATGTAAGCATTGAGTTATTAATTACAAGACAGTAGATATCCCACGTACCATGAACCGCGGGTGTATAAGGCCAGGTGTCACCCATGGTATAATCAGCATATAGACGCCAGGTTGATCCGCTCTGGAAAGCATACACCTGTTGAGAGGAAAATGTGCCGCTGTATGTCATTCCCATCCCGTACATATCAGGTTCATTCAATGCATACCCCACAACCACTACCGTATAATCATTTATCGAAATGTTGGTATTAAAATTACTCAGCCAGTCACGATTAACCGTAATTGAATATTTTACATAGCTAAATGGCTTTGTGTTTCCGGAAGAAGAAGATATTGTATATACCTGTCCGGTGTTATTGTCACGCACCAACGGAGATACATTATCCAAAGGTGCATTAACCGCCTTATTGAGAAACAGGTTGCCTCCGAATTTTGTATCGCTGCTTGTTTCCAGCAAGAAGCCCGGGGTCATCACTCCAATACCAACTTTGCCATCAGCCTGGATCCGCATTTGCTCAATGTTATTGGTTTTTATCCGGAGGTCGTTATTATCTGCGGTTCCTACATAATTTGTAGAGGGGCTGGTTCCCGCATTTCCGTTTACACTCCAGGCAGTATTATTCATATCTCCAAATGTTGCGAGCTTGTTCCATTTACCTCCCTCCCAAAAATAATACCCTGGCATGACAGCGTTTGGCCCGGGAATTTCAGAAATCGAATTATTGTAAACCAAAAGGCCGCGGGCAGGATTTTGTCCGGCAATTCCGCTTACATCGGTTGTTGATGACAGGTTGACGAAAGATATCAATAAGCCCTTATCTGGTGCATTGATATCCAGTATCGCCGACTTGTCGGGCGAGTTGCCTGTTATGCCGGCTTGTGCATAATTTTTTGCACTTAACATGCACCCCAGCGCCAGCATTAGTAATTTAAAACACATTTTCATATACTTGGATTTGCTGAAATTGGCGCAGGCCAGTTACCCGCGCCGTATTTCATGGCCGTTAAAATCTGGATATTGTCTGCCATTTATTGTTGCCTTCTGTAATGATTTGATAGGTAACCTTGTTACCAACGGAGATGGAGGTGTCTGTTTCATCCACCGTCGCACCTGAACCGGCAAAGCCGATCGTTACAGTGTTGGCTGAGTTATCTACACGTTTTATTGTAAATACTCTTCCTGTCGCAACCCCATCCGGTACAGTTATTTTAATAGTGGCTGCTGAAGAAGCATCAACAAGAACTACATTATCAGAAGCAGCATCCAGGGTATAATCGGAAGTTTTTCTAACAATATTCATTGTCGCGTTAATTGAAGATTTGTCTACTTTTCGAATATTTCCGGCAGCGTCCGCTGTCACAAGACTGTCTGTCGCCGCGCCTTTTGGAATGCTTTCTATTCTTGCATTTCCTATTATATGCAGCATCGCAGTGGGGCTCGCAGTTCCGATTCCAACATTACCCGTCGGCGTTATACGCATGCGCTCAACAAGGCTGCTTGTTGCACCTGTATGGAATACATGAGCACCAAAACCGGAGAAGTAGTTAAGCTGGTCTGCTGATACACCAAACCCATAAACGCTGTTGTTGCTGCCACCATCATAAAGTTTAATGTGTGATGGCCACGGGTTGGCTGTAGCAGTTTTATGGAACCACAGCCGGGTGAAGCCCGCACTTGATCCAAGCTGGAAGTTTGCTGTATCAGATGCAGCAGCACTTGTAAGTCTTGCTCTTTCAATACCGTTTGTAATGAATGGTAAATCAAACCCATCCTTTGTGCCAAGCGTTTTGATAGCACCATTTGTATTACCATCCAACTTCCAATCGCTCATTGGTATATTTAGCGGATCTACCCAGTTTACCTTACCCGTTGCATCTGTCACCATGACGGTGTTTGCAATCCCAGCCTGGATACCGATACTGGTCGCTGTTAACGCCTGCTTCGCGCCCGTAACATTTAACACATTCGGAGTTGTGTTATTAATAGTTACTCCATTTGCTTGTACAGTCTGAATGATGCTATCCTGCAACTTTGTATTGTTCTCATACCAATACGTAGTACTATCCCTGATCACTTTCACAATATTGTTATTCATTACTTGCGTCACGGAATCGCGGAAGATGTTGGTGTTTACAACACTATCTGCCACTAGCTTCATGTTTAGTTGCAACCTTGCATATTTCAGCAAGCTGCTGTCGCCTACATGCTTGGTTCCGTCTTTACTCATCACGTCAATGAACTTGTCACTGGACAGAGAATCACCTTTAGCCTTCACTGTGAGGAAAATACTATCCTGCAACTTTATATTATTTTCATACCAATAGGTTGTACTATCCCTGATCACTTTCACAATATTATTATTCATCACTTGTGTTACGGAATCATGGAAGATGTTTGTGTTTACAACACTG